>JASGIT010000001.1:1042500-2277500 GCA_047601665.1 Acidovorax sp. | reverse complement strand
TTAAGGTACCGCAAGAAGCAGATTTCTCTTTCCTTCTTGCTGACTCACTGCAATCAGCGAAGCCTTAGATTCTAGCACGATTTTTGAAGTTTCGGCAAAACTTTTTGATTTCTTTCGAAATCCGCAGACCTCTCAGTCCGCTTTCACCATCAACCAGATCAACAACCCAGTCATCAGCGAAGCCTTGCATTGTACATCGTTTTTCAACCTGCTTGCAAGGATGAGAAGAAAAATTTTCAATCTGCTTCTCTGCTTCGCTCCGACTCCCCAGGGGGCGTCAACAGCGAAGAGGCGCGACTATAGCACAGCTTTTTCGGGTTTCCCCTAGCCCCTGATAATTCGTGCATGGCACTCATCACTCTCTTGGACGCTCAACTGGCTTTTGGGCATGTGGCGCTGCTGGACCGCGCCGGCTTCTCTCTGGAAAGCGCCGAGCGCGTCGGGCTGATTGGACGCAATGGCGCGGGCAAGTCGTCGCTGCTCAAGATACTGGGCGGACTGGCCAAGCCGGACGATGGCGCGTTGCAGGTGCAGCAAGGGCTGCGCATTGCGTTCGTGGCGCAGGAGCCTGCGCTGGCACCTTCGGACACGGTCTTTCAGGCCGCGTCGGCGGGGTTGGCGGAGGTGGTTGCGCTGCGCGAGCGCTATCTGTCAGGGGCCGAGGGGCTGGACCTGGATGCGCTCCAGTCGCAGATCGAAGCCTATGACGCCTGGAACTGGGAGCAGCGCGTGGAAGAAACGCTGCACCGGCTGCACCTGGAGCCGCAGGCCGTGGTGGGTTCGCTCTCGGGCGGGACGAAGAAGCGCGTGGCGCTGGCCCAGGCGCTGGTGGCGCGGCCGGATGTGTTGCTGCTGGATGAGCCGACCAACCATCTCGATTTGGACTCCATTGAGTGGCTGGAGGAATTGCTGCTGGATTTCAAGGGCAGCGTGGTGACGATTACGCACGACCGGGCGTTTCTTGACCGGATTGCGACCCGCATCGTGGAGCTCGACCGGGGACAGTTGCGTTCGTATCCTGGCAACTTTGCGCAGTACCAGTTGCAGAAGGAAGAGCAGTTGGCGCAGGAGGCCGTGATCAACGCGCGCGCCGACAAGCTGCTGGCGCAGGAAGAGGTGTGGGTCCGCAAGGGGGTGGAAGCGCGGCGCACGCGCAGCCAGAGCCGCATCGGCCGCCTGGAGCAGTTGCGCGCCAGCCGCGCGGCGCGGCGCGAGGCGCTGGGCAGCGTGAAGATGGACATTGCCTCGGGCGCGGGCGCCAGCTACCAGGGCAAGCTGGTGGCCGAGTTGGCGGACGTGGGCAAGGCGTTTGGCGACAAGGTCATTGTTCGCAACTTTTCGGGCACCGTGTTGCGCGGCGACAAGGTGGGGCTGATCGGCCCGAACGGCGCGGGCAAAACCACGCTGCTCAAGATGATTCTGGGCGAGCTCGCCCCGGACAGTGGGCAGATCCGCCGGGGCGCGAATCTGCAGGTGGCCTACTTTGACCAGATGCGCCAGGCGATTGACCTGGATGCGACGTTGGAAGATTTCATCAGCCCCGGCAGCGAGTGGATCGAGATCGGCGGCCAGCGCAAGCATGTGAAGAGCTATCTGGGCGACTTTCTGTTCTCGCCCGCGCGCGCGCATTCGCCGGTGCGCTCGCTCTCGGGCGGCGAGCGCAACCGGCTGCTGTTGGCGCGGCTGTTCGCGCGGCCCGCGAACGTGCTGGTGCTGGACGAGCCGACGAACGACCTGGATATCGACACGCTCGATCTGCTGGAGGAATTGCTGCAAGGCTACGACGGCACGGTGTTCCTGGTGAGCCATGACCGCACTTTTCTCGACAACGTGGTGACGAGCACGATCGCGAGCGAGGGCGACGGGCTGTGGCGCGAGTACGAGGGCGGCGTGCAGGACTGGCTTACGCAGTCGCGCCGCAGCCGGGCTTTGGCCCCTGCGGCGGTCAAAACCGAGGTTTCAAGCAAAAATGAGCCTCAGCCCAGGCAGGACAAGCGCGAGCAGCTATCAAAAAAGAAGCTGAGCTACAAGGAGCAGCGTGAATTGGAGCAGTTGCCCGGCGAGATTGCCGCGCTGGAGGCCGAGCAGAAGTCCATTCAGGATGCGCTGGCCGACGGCACGCTGTATGCCAAGGAGGGCCAGCGCGCCGCCGCGCTGCACGCGCGAGAGGCCGAAATCGAGGAACTGCTGATGGCGGCGCTGGAGCGCTGGACGGCGCTCTCGGAGTAAAGGCGCCGCTGAATCAGATGCGGTGGTGCAGGCGGTCGGTGGCGCCGCGCAGCCGCGTGACGAGCGCTCCCGCGATCTGGCCCAGGGGCAGCACTTCGTCCGCCGCGCCGTGGGCGATGGCTTCGCGCGGCATACCGAAGACGATGCAGCTGGCCTCGTCCTGCACGTAGTTGTAGCTGCCCGCATCGCGCATTTCGCGCATGGCGGCGGCGCCGTCGTTGCCCATGCCGGTGAGCATGACGCCGGTGGCGTTGCGGCCCACCACGGCGGCCACTGATTTGAACAGCACCTCGACCGAGGGCTTGTGGCGGTTGACGGGCGGGCCGTCGTCCACCACGGCCACGTAGTTCGCGCCGCTGCGCGTGATGTGGAACTGCTTGCCGCCCGGCGCGATGTAGGCGTGGCCGGGCAGGATGCGCTCGCCGTTCACCGCTTCTTTCACCGTGATCTGGCACAGGCTGTTGAGGCGCGCGGCGAAGCTGGTGGTGAAGCCCGGCGGCATGTGCTGCGTGATGACGATGGCGGGCGAGTCGGGCGGCATGGGCGTGAGCACTTCGCGGATGGCTTCGGTGCCGCCCGTGGAGGCGCCGATGGCGATGATCTTCTCGGTGGACACGCGCCCGATCAGGCCCGCCGAGGGTGTGGCGGGCGCATGGGCAGCACCGCCAGCGCTGGGCGGCGGCGCGGTGACGCGGTGCACGCGGGCCACGGCGGCGACGCGGATCTTGTCCACGATCTGCGTGGCCAGGTCGTTCAGCCCGCTGGCCAGGCCCACGCGCGGCTTGGCGACGAAATCGACCGCGCCCAGTTCCAGCGCCTTCATGGTGACCTCGGCCCCGCGCTCGGTCAGCGTGGAGATCATCAGCACCGGCATGGGCCGCAGCCGCATGATGCGGCCCAGGAAGTCGATGCCGTCCATGCGCGGCATTTCGACGTCGAGCGTGATCACGTCGGGGTTCATCTCGCGGATCATCTCGCGCGCCACCAGGGGGTCGTTGGCGGTGCCGATGCACTCCATGTCGCGCTGGCGGTTGATGATTTCGGCCAGCAGGCTGCGCACCAGCGCGGAGTCGTCGACCACGATCACCCGGATCTTCTTGTTCATGCTCGCTCGGTCTCTCAGATCAATTCAAAACAGATCGACGGAACCGCCCGCCGTGCTCCTGGCGACTGTAGCCGCATTGCCGCGGCTTTCCTGCGCCAGCGCTTCGGGGTGGGTGTGGGCCAGGCGCTTGACCATGGCCTTGCCCGTGGCGGGGAAGAACACCACCTTGCGCGGGTAGATGTCGAGCACGTCTTCGGACACGATGGGGATGCGCTCGGTCTGCAGGTAGTTCTGCACGAAGCTGGTGTTGCGCTCGCCCACGTTCATGGTGGTGAAGTTGGCCATGACCTGACCGCCGCCGAAGATCTTGGCCTGCATGGTCTCGCGCCGCGCGCCGAGCTTGAGCATTTCGTTGATGAGCAGCTCCATCGCGTAGGAGCCATAGCGCCCGGACGAATCGCCCGAGTCGCCATCGGGCAGCATGAAGTGGTTCATGCCGCCCACGCGCATCCGGCTGTCCCACAGGCAGGCGGCGATGCAGGAGCCGAGCACGGTCATGATGACCAGGTTCTCCTGCGAGACGAAGTATTCGCCCGGCAGCACCTTGGCGGCGTTGAACTGGAAATGGTGGTCGAAATAGAAGAACGAGGCCTCGCCGGCCTTGCGCGGGCGCACCTTGAGTTCTTGCAGCGTGACGCTGGGCACCGCCGCGGCGTTGGGCTTGTAGATGTCGGCGCTCAGCGGCGCGATGCGCGGGGCGCGGCGGCGGTCTGGGCCCGAGAAGGAGGGGTCAAAGGCGCTCATACACCGTCTTTCCGCGCAGGGCGAACAGGTCCCGCGACTCGCTGAAGTTCTCGGCATGGCCCACGTACAACATGCCGCCGGGCTTGAGCACGCGGTGGATGCGTTCGAGCACGCGGCGCTGCGTGGGCGCGTCGAAGTAGATCATCACGTTGCGGCAGAACACGGCGTCGAAGGGCTCGCGGAACGGCCAGTCGTCGCGGATCAGGTTCACGCTGATGAAGTCGATGGCGCGGCGCAGTTCGGGCTTGGCGCGCACCAGGCCCGCGTTGGACGCCTTGCCGCGCAGGAAGTAGCGCTTGAGCTGCTCCTGGCTCAGCCCCTTGATGTTGTCGAGCCGGTACACGCCTTCGGACGCTGTGGCGAGCACGCGCGAGTCGATGTCGCTGGCGGTGAGCTTGAAGTTCTTGGCGCTGGGCCCGAGCGCGTCGAACGCCGTCATGACGATGGAATAAGGCTCCTCGCCCGTGGACGATGCGTTGCACCACACGTGCCAGGGCTGGTGAGGCTTGCTGTGCAGTTGCTGGGCGAAGATCTCGAAATGGTGCTGCTCGCGGAAGAAGGACGTGAGGTTGGTGGTGAGCGCGTTCACGAACTCCTGCCACTCGGGGCCGTCGTGGTGCTCCAGCCAGCCCAGGTAGTCGGAGAAGCTGGTGTGGCCCGTGTCGCGCAGGCGGCGCGAGAGGCGGCTGTACACCATGGCGTGCTTGCCGTCGTGCAGGCTGATGCCGGCGCGCTGGTAGATCAGCGACTTGACGCGCGTGAAGTCGGCGTTCGTCCAGACGAATTCACGCCCCTGGGCCAGCGGCCCGGAGGAATCTGCTGGGGAAAGGCTGGCGGCTTGGGACATGGGAGGGCTCGGGCGCTGGGCTTACTCACCCTCGGTGACCAGGCCCATTTCCACGCTGGACATGAGCTTCTCGATGTCGAGCAGGATCAACATGCGCTCGCCCACCGAGCCCAGGCCCAGGATGCAGCTGCTGTCGATGGCGCTGTCGATGTCAGGCGCGGAGCGCATGGCGTCGGGCGACAGCTCCATCACGTCGCTGACCGAGTCGACCACGATGCCGACCACGCGGTTGCGCAGGTTCAGGATGATGACCACCGTGAAGCTGTTGTACTCGGCCTGCGCGCAGTGGAACTTGAGGCGCATGTCCACGATGGGCACGATGGTGCCGCGCAGGTTGACCACGCCCTTGATGAACGCGGGCGCGTTGGCGATGCGCGTGGGCGGCTCGTAGCCGCGGATTTCCTGCACCTTGAGGATGTCGATGCCGTATTCCTCCTGGCCCAGGCGGAAGGTGAGGTATTCGCGCGCGCCTGCCGATGGGCCCTTGACGGCCGTCTTTTCCACCACAGTCATTTCTTCGTTCTCCTGTTCAATGCCGCGCCCGGCGCACCAGGCTGCCGGTGTCCAGAATCAGCGCCACGGAGCCGTCGCCCAGAATGGTCGCGCCCGATACGTTGGACACCTTGCGGTAGTTGGATTCGAGGTTTTTCACCACCACCTGCTGCTGGCCCAGCAGCTCGTCCACCAGCAGCGCCACGCGGCTGCCGTCGGACTCGACGACGACCATGATTTCGTTCGTCTTGTCCTGCCCCTGGCGCGGCACCTGGAACACGCGCTCCAGCGCGATCACGGGCATGTATTCCTCGCGCACCTTCACGAGCTGCGAGCCCTGGGCCACGGTGCTCACGTCGTCGGCCTTGACCTGGAAGGACTCGACCACCGAGGCCAGCGGCAGGATGTAGACCTCGTCGCCCACGCCGACGGACATGCCGTCCATGATGGCCAGCGTGAGCGGCAGGCGCACGGACACGCGCATTCCGTAGCCCTCGGCGGAATCGATTTCCACGCTGCCGCCCAGCGCGGCGATGTTGCGCTTGACCACGTCCATGCCCACGCCGCGGCCCGAGAGGTCGGTCACCACCTCGGCGGTGGAGAAGCCGGGCGCGAAGATGAGCTGCCAGACTTCGGCGTCGCTCATGCCGTCGGACACGTCGATGCCGCGCTCGCGCGCCTTGGCCATGATCTTGTCGCGCGACAGGCCCTTGCCGTCGTCGCGCACCTCGATGACGATGGAGCCGCCCTGGTGCGCGGCGGACAGCGTGATGGTGCCGTGCTCGGGCTTGCCCGCGGCCAGGCGGCCTTCGGGCATTTCGATGCCGTGGTCCAGGCTGTTGCGCACCAGGTGGGTCAGCGGGTCGGTGATCTTTTCGACCAGGCCCTTGTCGAGTTCGGTGGCTTCGCCCAGCGTGACCAGATCGACCTTCTTGCCCAGCTTGTTCGCCAGGTCGCGCAACATGCGCGGGAAGCGGCTGAACACCATGGACATGGGAATCATGCGGATGGACATGACCGACTCTTGCAGGTCGCGCGTGTTGCGGTCCAGGTCGGCCAGGCCCGCGAGCAGCTGCTGGTGCACCGCCGGGTCCAGTCCCCGGCTGTTCTGCGCGAGCATGGCCTGGTTGATGACCAGTTCGCCCACGAGGTTGATGAGCTGGTCGACCTTGTTCACCGCCACGCGGATGGTGGTGGACTCCATCTGCGATGCCTGGGCCTTGGCTTCGCGGGCCGCGGCGGGGCGCGCGGGCGCGGCGGCGGCAGAGGCCGCGGCTTCGGTGGCGGGCACGCCCGGCGCGCCGTGGAAGAACCCGTAGGCTTCGCCCGCGGGCAGCGGCGCGGCGGGCGTCACCGGTTCATCGTGCTCCACCGCCGCCGGGGCCGTGGGCGCTGCGGACTGGATGGTCACCTGCTCCTTGGCCACGTGGAAGGCGAACAGGTCGAGCAGGTCGTCGTCCGTGGAGGTGGTTTCGACCGCGAAGGCGCGCACGTTGGGCGCGTGAGAGGCGATATCGTGGACCGTGCCCAGGCCGGGAATGTCGCGGAACAAGTCCTTGATGGCGTCGGCCTGCTCCATGCGCTCCAGCGGGCCGATCTGGATGGTCAGCGCGCGCACGCCGCCGGGCAGGGGCGCGGCCGCCGGCATAGGCGCGGCCACGGGGGCCGGTGCCGGTGCGGGCACGGGAGCCGGCGCCGCGCCGCCCGCCGCCAGGGCGGCGATGCGCTGCACCAGGTCGGCGGTGGACAGGGCCTCGCCCTGCCCGCCCGCCTGGTGGCGCGCGAGCAGGCTGCGCGATGCGTCGGACGATTCGAGCAGCACGTCCACCATCGCGGGGATGGGCTGGATCTCGTGGCGGCGCAGGCGGTCGAGCAGCGACTCCATGTGGTGCGTCAGCTCGGCCACGTCGGAAAAGCCGAAGGTGGCCGCGCCGCCCTTGATGGAGTGCGCGCAGCGGAAGATGCCGTTCAGCTCTTCGTCGTTGGCCTGGGTCAGGTCCAGGTCGAGCAGGATCTGCTCCATCTGGTCGAGGTTTTCGCCCGCCTCTTCGAAGAAGATTTGGTAGAACTGGGTCAGGTCGAAATCCGCGCCTGCGCCCGCTCCGTCTTGATGGGTGTCCATGGTTATCTCCTCCCCCGGTTTCAGCGGATCACTTTTTGGATGACTTCGATCAGCCGGTTCGGGTCGAAGGGTTTGACCAGCCAGCCCGTGGCGCCCGCCGCGCGGCCCGCCTGCTTCATCTGGTCGCTGGACTCGGTGGTCAGGATGAGGATGGGCATGGTCTTGTAGCGCGGGTGCTCGCGCAGCTTGCGCGTGAGGCCGATGCCGTCGAGCCGGGGCATGTTCTGGTCGGCCAGGATGAGGGAGATGTCGGTGTGGGCCTCGGCTTTTTCGAGCGCGTCCTGGCCGTCCACCGCCTCCACCACCTTGTAGCCAGCCCCCGTGAGGGTGAAGTTCACCATCTTGCGCATGGACGGCGAGTCATCAACGGCGAGGATCGATTGCATGTAGGGCTCCAGCGTGTCTTGGAATGGAGAAATAGGTCAGAACAGGTCGACGGAACCGGCGTCCATCTCGCTTTGCGTGACGGGGTTGGGCCGGTCGGGGGCCATTTCGGCGAAAGGGGCGGCCTCTTCGCCTTCGTCATGGCCCATGGCCTCGGCCGCGAGCCGGAAGGCGCAGCTCTGGATCACCTTGGTGGTGTGCCAGATGAGCTGCGAGGCCATGTCCTGGAATTGCAGTTCGGTCACGGCGCTGCGCAGGGCGGTGCGCGCCGCGAGCAGCGCGGGTGTTTCGTCCACGATGTGCTCGGTCAGCAGGCCATTGGCCTCGCCGAAGCGGGCCAGCAGGTTGTCGGTGGCGTGGGAGATCAGCCCTTCGAGCCGCTCCAGGTCGCGCATGACGACCAGCAGGGAGTCCTGCAACTCCGCCGCCACCATGACCGGCACCTGGACTGACGGCCCTTCGGATGTTGTGAGCGTTGATTGCATCGTGACTCCATGTCGCTGCCCCAAAAAACTTCGGCGATCGAGGCCGGTGTACTGATATCGGCAGCTTCCCGGATTTCTGTAGTTGTTCCAGAGTGTTCCAGAATGTATCGCTCCTATGATAGCGGCCCTATGGTTTTTGAACCGTCGAATCGACCCCTTCGGATACTGCATATCGAGGATTCGCTGGCGGATCACCACCTGGCCCGCCTTGCGCTGCGGCGTGGCGGCATGGCCTGCGACGTTCAGCACATCGACACCCTGCAGGCGCTGCGGCAGCTGGACGCGGCCGGCTTCGACCTGATCCTGGCGGACTACCGCCTGCCCGGCTTCACGGCCCTGGACGCCTGGCGCCACGTGGCGCAGCAGCCGCGGCACCCGCCGTTCGTGCTGCTGTCGGGCGCGATCGGCGAGGCGGCGGCGGTGGATGCGATGCGGCTGGGCATTGCCGACTATCTGCTCAAGGACGACATGGGGCGGCTGCCGCACGTCGTCGCGCGCGCCATCGAGGTGCACGAGGCGCGGCGCGCACGCGAGGCGGCGGCGGCGGAGCTGGCGGCGTCCGAGCGGCGGCTGGCCGATCTGACCGAGCATCTGCAGCGCTCCATCGAGGCCGAGCGCGCCGCGATCGCGCGCGAGATCCACGACGACATCGGCGGCGCGCTCACCGCCGTGAAGTTCGACCTGGCCTGGATCGGCCGCCATGCCCAGGGCGATGCCGCCATCGCCGGCCACGCCCAGGCGGCGGTGGAGATGCTGCAGCACGCCATCGGCGCGAGCCAGCGCATCATGATGAACCTGCGCCCGCCGGTGCTCGACCAGGGGCTGGTGGCCGCCGTGCGGTGGCTGGCCGAGGGCTTCGAGCGGCGCACGGGCATCCCCGCCCAGGTGCAGGCCAGCGCCGGCGCCATCGCCCTGCCCGCCGACGTGCAGCTGGTGGCCTACCGCACCGCGCAGGAGGCGCTGACCAACGTGGCCAAGTACGCCCAAGCGCGGCAGGTGCGCATCGACCTGTCGGACCACGAAGGCGTGCTCACGCTGGAGGTGGCCGACGACGGCTGCGGCCTCTCGCCCGAGGCGCGCGCCAAGCCCAAGGCGTTCGGCCTCAGGGGCCTGCAGGAGCGCGCGCGCACCGTCGACGGCTGGCTGGACGTGAGCAGCCGGCCCGGGCAGGGCACGTCGGTGATCGTGTCCATTCCCTTGAAGGAGTCCGCCCCATGATCCACGTCATGCTCTGCGACGACCACGCCATGCTGCGCCGCGGCATCCGCGACACGCTGGCGGATGCGCCCGACATCACGGTGACCGCCGAGTCGGGCGGCTATTCCGAGCTGCGCGAGGCGCTGCGCCACGCGCCCTGCGACGTGCTGCTGCTGGACCTGAACATGCCCGGCCGCGGCGGCCTGGAGGCGCTGGCCAGCCTGCGCGAGACACACGCCGCCATCAAGGTGCTGATCGTCAGCATGTACCCCGAGGACCAGTACGCGCTGCGCTGCCTGAAGGCTGGAGCGCACGGCTACGTGAACAAGGCGGGCGACCCGGTGGAGCTGATCAACGCCGTGCGCACGCTGGTGCAGGGCCGCAAGTACCTCACGCCCGAGGTGGCGCAGATGCTGGCCGACAGCCTGGCCGAGCCCACGCCCGAGCTGCCGCACGAGGCGCTGTCGGAGCGCGAGCTGCAGACGCTGGTGAAGATCGCCTCGGGCCGCAAGCTGTCGGACATTGCCGAGGAGCTCATGCTCAGCCCCAAGACCGTGAGCGTGTACCGCGCGCGGGTGCTCGACAAGCTCAAGCTCAGCAACAACGCGGAGCTGACGGTGTACGCCATCCGCAATCAGCTGGTATGAAAAGCATAGCAGCTAGCGCTTGATGTACAAGCATTTCAGCTTGTTTCCATAAGCAAACCGTTGAATACCAAGCGCTTGCAGCTATCAATTTTGAAAGCCCTGGAACACCTCGCGCGCCGCCGCCACGGTGGCCGCGATGTCTTGCGCGCTGTGCGCCGCGCTCACGAAGCCCGCCTCGTACAGCGCGGGCGCGATGTACACGCCGCGCTCCAGCAGGCCGTGGAACAGGGCGTTGAACCGGGCGCCGTCGGTGGCCAGCACCTGCGGGTAGTTCTGCGGCAGCGCGGGCTGCAGGAAGAAGCCGAACATGCCGCCCTCGCAGTCGGCGCTGAAGGGCACGCCCTCGGCCTCGGCGGCGGCGCACAGCCCCTCGGTCAGCGAGCGGGTGCGGGCGGACAGCGCCTCGAAGAAGCCCGGCTTGCTGATCTCGCGCAGCGTTGCCAGCCCGCAGGCGGTGGCCACCGGGTTGCCCGACAGCGTGCCCGCCTGGTACACCGGCCCCAGCGGCGCGAGCTGCTCCATGATGGCGCGCGGCCCGCCGAAGGCCGCCAGCGGCATACCGCCGCCAATCACCTTGCCCAGCACGGTCAGGTCGGGCTTGAAGCCGGGAATCTGCCGCGCGTACAGGCTTTGCGCGCTGCCCAGGGCCACGCGCAGACCGGTCATCACCTCGTCCAGCACCAGCAGCGCGCCGTACTGCGTGCACAGCTCGCGGCAGCGGCGCATGAAGGGCACGCTGGCGCGCACGAAGTTCATGTTGCCCGCGATCGGCTCGATCATCAGCCCCGCGATCTCGGGGCCGTGCAGCGCGAAGGCTTCTTCCAGCTGCGCCACGTCGTTGTATTCGAGCACCAGCGTGTGCTGCACCACCTCGGGCGGCACGCCCGCGCTGGTGGCGTGGCCGAACGTGGCCAGGCCCGAGCCGGCCTTGACCAGCAGCGCGTCCGCATGGCCGTGGTAGCAGCCGTTGAACTTGACGATCTTGCTGCGGCCCGTGGCGCCGCGCGCAAGGCGGATGGCGCTCATGCCCGCCTCGGTGCCCGAGCTGACGAGGCGGATCATCTCCATCGACGGCACGAGGCGCAGGATTTCCTCGGCCAGTTCCACCTCGCGCTCGGTGGGCGCGCCGAAGCTCAGGCCGTCCAGCGCGGCCTTCTGCACCGCCTCGACCACGGCGGGGTGGCCGTGGCCCAGGATCATCGGGCCCCAGGAGCCGATGTAGTCGATGAAGCGCTGGCCGTTGGCGTCCCAGAAATACGCGCCTTGCGCGCGCTGCACGAAGCGCGGCGTGCCGCCCACGGCCTTGAAGGCGCGCACGGGCGAGTTCACGCCGCCGGGAATCAGCGCGCGGGCGCGTTCGAACAGGGGGACGTTCTTGTCAGTGTCTGGTGTCATGGGGGGGCATTCCATCAAAAGGGTCGGGTTCGGATTCGGATTCTTCGTCGTCGTCTCCCGCGTGCGCCCAGAACATGCGGTCGGGCAGCACATGGCCCATGCCAGGGCGGTAGCCCGCGGCCAGGCTCTGGTCGAGGAAGGCCAGGGCTTCCGCCGTGGCCTCGCCCAGATCGGTGCCGCTCGCGATCAATGCGGTCAGCGCCGCGCTGAGCGTGTCGCCCGCGCCGGTGAACGTGGCCTCGAACAGTTCGAACTTGCCGCTGCCCAGCACCGCCTCGGGCGATGCGAGCACGTTCTCCACGCACTGGCCGTCGGCGGGAATGCCGGTCACCAGCACATAGGGCGTGCCGTGCTGGGCGGCGGCGGCGGCGATGTCGCGCGCGCCGGGGCTGCGCTCGCTGCTCCAGTCGGGCAGCAGCCAGCGCCACAGCGTGCCGTGGCTGCCGACCAGCACGGAAGCCTGGGGCAGCAGCAGCTCGGCAAAGGCGTCGAGGTACTGGTCGATCAGGTCGTCGCTCCACCAGCTCAGGCTGGGCATGTAGGCGATGACGGGCGTTTCGGCGTAGTCGTCCGCGATCTGCGCGATCACGCCCAGCGTGGCCGGGCTGCCGACGAAGCCCACCTTGATGGCCTGGACGGGCAGGTCTTCGAGCACGGCGCGCGCCTGCTCGGCCACGGCCTCGTCGTCGAAATGGAAGTGGTCGAACACGTTGCCCGTGTCGCGCGCATAGGCCCCGGTCACCACGGTGGCGGGGTGGCCGCCCACGGAGGCGATGGCGGCCACGTCGGCGGTCAGGCCGCCCGCGCCGCTGGGGTCGTTGGCGTTGAAGACCAGCACGCAGGCCGGCAGGGCGGTTTCGTCGTCGGGAGGAGGGAGGGAAACGTCGTCGGGAGCAGTCATGAGGGAGTGTCGTCTGTAGCGCCCAGGCCGCAAACCGCTGACATGGCTGGATACAATCGTTGCATTCTATGTGACACCCCTTTAAGCTGTGACCGAACCTAAAACCTGGATGTGCTTGATTTGCGGTTGGATTTACGACGAGTCCGAAGGTTCTCCGGAGCATGGCATTGCGCCCAATACCCCGTGGGACCAGGTGCCCATGAATTGGACCTGCCCTGAATGCGGCGCGCGCAAGGACGATTTCGAGATGGTTCAGATTTGAACCCGGCGATTTTGGGATTTTCTATCGGGAGTGAATAGCAATTGACGGCAACCGATATTCCTTTGCGCGTGCTCGTGGTGGACGACAGCAATACCATCCGCCGCAGCGCCGAAATCTTCCTCAAGCAGGGCGGGCACGAGGTGCTGCTGGCCGACGACGGCTTCGACGCGCTCGCCAAGGTCAACGATTACCAGCCGCAGCTCATTTTCTGCGACATCCTCATGCCCAAGCTCGACGGCTACCAGACCTGCGCCATCATCAAGCGCAATGCGCGTTTCGCGCACACGCCGGTGGTCATGCTGTCGTCGAAAGACGGCGTATTCGACAAGGCGCGCGGCCGCATGGTGGGCTGCCAGGAATATCTGACCAAGCCATTTACCAAAGACCAGCTGCTCCAGGCCGTACAGCAGTTCGGCAATGCCTCCCGGGGAGCGATGTAATGCCCATCCGCAAAGTGCTGATCGTCGACGACTCGAAGACCGAGCTGATGTTTCTGACCGACGTGCTGCAAAAAAAGGGAATGCAGGTGCGCACCGCCGAGAATGCCGATGAAGCCTTCAGGCGCCTGGCCGAGGAAAAACCCGACCTCATCCTGATGGACGTGGTGATGCCCGGGCAAAACGGCTTCCAGCTCACGCGCTCCATCACGCGCGACCCGCAATATGCCGACGTGCCCATCATCATGTGCACCAGCAAGAACCAGGAAACCGACCGCGTCTGGGGTATGCGCCAGGGCGCGCGCGGCTACGTGACCAAACCGGTGGATCCGGCCGAGCTCCAGGCCAAGATCGACGCGCTCAGCTAGCCCGCGCACATGGCCAACCGCGAAGCCCTGCGCGAACTGCAAGCCCGCCTGGCCGATCGCCTGCAAGCGGCGCGCGGCCAGGGCGCAGCCGTTTCCTCCTGGCTGGCCGTGGAAGCCGCCGGCCGGCGCTACCTGGCGCCCCTGGCCCAATCGGGCGAAATCTTTGCCTGGCCGGGCGTGCAGCCCGTGCCCTACACCCAGCCCTGGTTCCTGGGCGTGGCCAGCCTGCGCGGCACGCTGGTGGGCGTGGCCGATCTGGCCGGCCTGCTGGGCGGCGAGACCGCGCACAGCGAGCAGGCGCTGGCCGAATCCAGCCTGCTGGCGCTGGGCGCGGCGCTGGAAGTGAATGCCGCCCTGCGCGTGGACCGCCTGCTGGGCCTGCGCGGAGCCGATGCCTTCGCGGGCCGCGAACCCGCCGCCCCCGACGCGCCCCCCTACTTCGGCGCCGTGCACCTGGATGCCCAGGGCGCGCGCTGGCAAGAGCTGGACCTGCACGCCCTGGCGCAGCATCCGGCGTTCCTCAGCATCAGTGCCTGAACGAGGCCGACGAGACCGCCCATGTCGATAGCCCACCAAATCGGAAGTCTGTTCCGCCGCAAATCCGACGAGTTCGACGGGCTGGCCTCGTCGTTTGGCGGCCGCGCCGATGCGCTCGCCCCCCAGCTCGACGGAATGCACAGCGTGCACGGCGATCCCGCCGGCGCGGCGGACATGCCGCTGGCCGGCGAGGAGCAGGTCACGCTGCCGCTGCTGGGCCACGCGCCCGCCGCCGCGCACCAGCGCCGCCTGCTGGCGCTGCTGGCCGTGGGCGTGGTGGCGCTGGCGCTGATCGCGGGCTGGGTGCTGCAGCGCGCCGACCGCTCGGCCCAGCAGTTGGCCGCCACGGGCCAGGCGCTGATGCAGTCGCAACGCCTGGCCAAGTCGGTGTCGCAGGCGCTGGTGGGCAGCCCGCAGGCGTTCCCGGACGTGAAGGACAGCTCCGGCGTGCTCGCGCGCAACGTGCGCGCGCTCAAGGGCGGCGACAGCGAACTGGGCGTGCAGGCCGTGGGCGACGCCTACCAGGCCGAGCTCGCGGCGATCACCCCGCTCATGGAACGCGCCGAGCGCAACGCGGGCGTGGTGCTGGGGCAGCAGAAAATCCTCACCCAGGTGGGCGACGCGCTGCGCACCATCAACCGCCAGTCGTCCGACCTGCTCGAAATCGCGGAAACCGTCGCCACGCTCAAGCTGCAGCAGAACGCGCCCGCGGCGGAAATCTCGGCGGCGGGCCAGCTCGTGATGCTCACGCAGCGCATCGGCAAATCGGCCAACGAATTCCAGACCACCGAAGGCGTGAGCCCCGAGGCCGTGTTCCTGCTGGGCAAGGACTTGAACTCGTTCAAGGAAATCGCCCAGGGCCTGCTGGACGGCAACAGCGAACTGCGCCTGCCCGCCACCCGGGACGCGCAGACGCGCGAGCAGCTGCAGGCGCTCATCAAGCTCTATGAGCAGACCCGCTCGCAGGCCAGCGCCATCCTGGGCAACCTGCAGGGCCTGGTGTCGGCGCGCGAGGCGCAGTCCGCCGTGGTGGCCGACAGCGAGCCGCTGCGCCGCCAGCTCCAGGGGCTGCAGGACGCGCTGTCCGACCAGGCCGGCATGGGCCCGGGCCAGTTTGCCGCGCTGGCGCTGGCGGTGCTGTTCGTGCTGCTGTGCGGCGTCGGCATCTCGCGCGTGCAACTGCTGGACAGCCGTATGCGCCACATGGCCGCCGAGCAGCAGCAGCAGGAAGCGCGCCGCCGCGAGCAGGAAGCCAAGCGCGTGAACGACGCCAACCAGGCCGCCATTCTGCGGCTGATGAACGAGCTGCAGTCCGTGGCCGAAGGCGACCTGACGCAGGAAGCCACGGTGACCGAGGACATCACCGGCGCCATCGCCGACTCGGTGAACTACACGGTCGAGGAGCTGCGCCACATCGTGGGCAGCGTGCAGAACACCGCCACGCGCGTGGCGCACACCACGGCGCAGGTGGACAGCACCTCGACCGAGCTGCTCGCCGCCTCCACCGAGCAGTTGCGCGAGATCCGCGAAACCGGCAACTCCGTGCTCGACATGGCGCAGCGCATCAACGGCGTGTCGTCGCAGGCGCAGGAGTCCGCGGCGGTGGCGCGCCAGTCGCTGCAGGCCGCCGACTCGGGCCTGCAGGCGGTGCAGAACGCCATCGGCGGCATGAACTCCATCCGCGACCAGATCCAGGACACCTCCAAGCGCATCAAGCGCCTGGGCGAGTCGTCGCAGGAGATCGGCGAAATCACCGAACTGATTTCCGACATCACCGAGCAGACCAACGTGCTGGCCCTGAACGCCGCCATCCAGGCCGCGTCGGCGGGCGACGCGGGCCGAGGCTTCTCGGTGGTGGCCGAAGAAGTGCAGCGCCTCGCGGAACGCTCCGCCGACGCCACGCGCCAGATCGCGGCGCTGGTGAAGGCCATCCAAACCGATACGCAGGACGCCGTGGCCGCCATGGAGCGCTCCACCCAGGGCGTGGTGGAAGGCGCGCGGCTGTCCGACAGCGCCGGCACCGCGCTGACCGAGATCGACCGCGTGTCGCGCCGCCTGGCCGACCTGATCGAGCAGATCTCGTCCTCCGCCTCGCGCGAGGCCACGCTGGCCAACGAGGTGGCAGGCAACATCCAGCACATCTTCGCCGTGACCGAGCAGACCGGCGACGGCACGCGCGCCACGGCCCGGCAGGTACGCGAGCTGTCGCAGATGGCCGAGGAACTGCGCCAGTCCGTGGCCCGTTTCAAGATCGCATAACGCCATGGCACCGATGGACGCAGCACCAGCCGCCGGCGAACAGGACCTGGGGCCGCTGGCCTGGGTGATCGACGAGGTCCGCAAGTCGCTGGCGGGCGCGGCCAAGGCCGTGCGCCGCTTCGTGCGCGAGACGGAACTGGCGCGCCAGTCCGATCTGGCCGCGCTGGACGTGGCGCCCCTGCGCATCGCCTCCCAGCAACTGCACCAGGCGGGCGGCGCGCTCGACATGGCGGGCATGGAGCCCCCCGCGCGGCTGGCGCGCGCGATGGAGGCTGCCGTGCACAAGTACGTGCAGCGCCCCGATACGTGCAGCGACGACGCGGCGGGCGTGATCGAGCGCGCGAGCTTCGCGCTCGTCGAATACCTGGAATGCGTGCTCGCGGGCAAGCCGGTGTCGCCCGTGGCGCTGTTTCCGCAGTACCGCGACACCCAGGCGCTGCTGGGTACGCAGCAGGTGCATCCGGCCGACCTCTGGCCCGCGGACCGGCGCAGCGCGGAGCCCGATCTGCCCGCGCAGGCCGCCGCCTTGCCGTATGGCGCGCAGGCGCGTGCGCGCCTCGACAGCGCAGTGCTGCGCATCGTCAAGTCCGCCGACCCGGCCGCCGCCGCCGAGATGCGCGACACCTGCCTGGGCTTCGTCGCCGCGCAGGCGCCGGGCGCCCCGCGCCGGTTCTGGAAGGTTGCCGCGGGCTTCTTCGACGCGGTGGCGGGCGGGCTGCTGCCTGCCGACGTGTACGTGAAGCGCGCCGCCTCGCGCGTGCTGCTGCAATACGCGGCGCTGGCCAAGGGCGAGGCCGCGCCGGCGGAGCGCCTGGTGCAGGATCTGCTGTTCTTCTGCGCCCAGGCCCAGCCCGCCGAGGGCGCGGCGCCCGTCCTGCAGGCCGTGCGCGGCGCGTTCCAGCTGGAGCGCCACCGCCCGGTCGATTACGACCAGCCGCGCTTTGGCCGCTTCGACCCGGCCCTGCTCGCGCAGGCGCGCAAGCGCATCGCCGCCGCCGCCGAAACCTGGTCGGCCCTGGCGGGGGGCGAGCGCGCCAAGCTCAAGCCCGCCGCCGACCAGTTCAGCCTGGTGTGCGATTCGCTGGCGCGGCTGCTGCCGGGCAGCGGCCCGCTGAGCCAGGCGCTCACGCGCGCGCTCGACGCCACGGTGCGCTCGGGCGAGCCGCCCGCCGCCGCGCTGGCCATGGAAGTGGCCACGGCGGTGCTCTACCTGCAAGCCACGTTCGATGACCTCGACGCCACCGGCGACGGCATGGCCGAGCGCGCGCGCCACCTGGCCGCGCGGCTCGACCAGGTGCTGGACGGCGCGCCGTCCGCGCCGCTGGAGCCCTGGATGGAGGAGCTCTACCGCCGCGTGAGCGACCGCCAGACCATGGGCAGCGTGGTGGACGAACTGCGCGCCACGCTGGGCGAGGCCGAGAAATCGCTCGACCAGTTCTTCCGCGCCCCCGCCGACCTGGCCACGCTGGCGCCCGTACCGGGCCAGTTGGCGCAGATGCGCGGCGTGCTCTCGGTGCTGGGGCTGGACCAGGCCTCGCTGGCCGTGGCGCGTATGCGTGACACGGTGGACCGCCTGCTCATCAACGAAACGCCCGAACCCGATCGCCCGGCCGTTTTTGAAAAACTGGGCAGCAACCTGGGCGCGCTGGGCTTTCTGATCGACATGCTGGGCTACCAGCGTGCCATGGCGCGCAAGCTGTTCGTGTACGACGATGCGCTGGGCGAGTTGCGCGTTCTCATGGGCCGTGCCACGCCCGCGCCAGCGCCCGTGGCTGCAGCGCCCGCGCCTGCCGCCCCCCCGGCCGTGCCGGTGCCGCCGCCAGAACCCCCACCGGCCCCCGCACCCAAGATAGAAGCGCTGCTGCCCGATCTCACGCTTGACCTGCCGCCCCCCGCGCCTGCGCCCGCAGTGGCGCCCCTGCCGGCATCGCACGACGAGGCCGGGGACGATCTGCTCTCCATCTTCCTGGACGAGGCGCGCGAAGTCACCGCCACGGGCCTGGCCGCGACCGGCGCGCTGGGCCGCGAACCCGGCAACCTGAGCGCGCAGACCACGCTGCGCCGCGCCTTCCATACGCTCAAGGGCAGTGCGCGCATGGTGGGCCTGGAGGCATTTGGCGAGGCGGGCTGGGCGCTGGAGCAACTGCTCAACGCCTGGCTGGCCGAGCAGAAGCCCATGCCCGAGCCCCTGCGCACGCTGGCACACGAGGCGCTGCAAGGCTTTGCCCAGTGGACCGAGGCCATTGCCCAGGGCGACGCGGGCGCATGGAAAGCCGCGCCGTTCCAGGCCGCCGCCGACGCCATGCGGCTGCACGGCGAGCGCCTGCCGCTGGCGCTGCCGGGCTCGGAGGAACCGCTGCCCGAACCGCTGTCGGAGCCGCTGGACTTTGCCGACACCGTATTCGACCTGCCCGAGGCCACGCAGCCGCCGGAGCCCGCGCCCACGCCGCTGCCGGAGGTTGAAGACCTGGACTTCTCCGCCTTCACCGAAGCCCTGGCCGCGCAAGAAGCCGCGCCCGCACCCCAGCCCGTTGCACCGCCGCAGCCCGAGCCCGAGCCCGAGCCCGAGCCCGAGCCCGAGCCCGAGCCCGAGCCCGAGCCCGAGCCCGAGCCCGAGCCTGAAGTGGAACCCCTGGGCTTCGCGCTCTCGTTCCCTGAACCCGCTGCCGCGCCCGCCGAAGAGCCTGCGCCGTTGCCGAGCGCGCCGGAACCCGAACTCCCGCCCGAGCCAGCGCCGGAGCCCGAGCCGGCCGAGGCAGCGCCGCTGTTGTCCGACGAGGCCGTCAAGGTCATCGATTCGCTGCGCATCCCCATCCCGCTCTACAACGTCTACCTCAACGAGGCCGACGAATGGTCGCGCCGCCTGGTGACGTGCTTGCAGGAATGGTCGCTGGAACTGCACGAACCGCTGCCCGACCAGGCCGTGGCGCTGGCGCATTCGCTGGCCGGCAGTTCGGCCACGGTGGGCTTCGCGGCGCTGTCCGACCTGGCGCGCCTGCTCGAACATGCGCTCCAGCACGTGCAATGGCAGCCGCGCGGCCTGCCCGCGCAGGCGCAGGCCTTCGTGGCGGCGGCGGAAGACATGCGCAGGCTGCTGCACCAGTTCGCTGCGGGCTTCCTCAAAACGCCGCAGCCGCAGGTGCCGCAGGCCTTGCGCGCGGTGCTGGACACGGCGGCCGCCGTGCCGGAAGAACCCGCATGGGCCGACGACGCGGTGACCGACGCAGTTGCGCCCGCTCCCGCGCCCCTGCCCGAACCCGCCGCCGTGGACGACGATCTCGACGCGGTGGACGTGATCGACCCCGACCTCTTTCCCATCTTCGAGGAAGAGGCGGTCGAATTGCTGCCGTCGCTGGGCGCCGCGCTGCGCCAGTGGTCCGCGCGGCCCGAGAACCTGGGCGCGCGCGGCGAGGTGCTGCGGGCCCTGCACACGCTCAAGGGCAGCGCGCGCCTGGCGGGCGCCATGCGCCTGGGCGAGCAGGCGCACCGCCTGGAGTCGGCGGTGGAGCAGACGGGCACCGAGGACCTGAGCACCGAGAAGATCGAGCCGCTGCTCGCCGGCTTCGACGGCCTGCAAGCCGGTTTGAACGCGCTGCGCAGCGTGGGCGCGCAAGCGGCGGCGGCGCCCGCCGAATCCATGGCCGTGGCGGCCCCCGCCTCTGCGCCCGCGCCGTCGGCGGCGCCTGCCCACGCCACCCCACTGGCTCCGCTGCGCACGGCGGCCAGCCAGTCGGTGCGCGTGCGCGCCCAGTTGCTCGACCGGCTGGTCAACCAGGCGGGCGAGGTGCTGATCGCGCGCTCGCGCCTGGATGCGCGCATGGGGCAGGTCAAGGGCTCGCTGGCCGACCTGTCGGGCAACCTGGACCGCCTGCGCCAGCAGCTGCGCGACATCGAGGTGCAGGCCGAAACGCAGATGCAGTCGCGCCTGGCCCTGTCGCGGGACGCGGGCGCGGGCTTCGACCCGCTCGAATTCGACCGCTTCACGCGCGTGCAGGAGCTCACGCGCATGATGGCCGAGTCGGTGAACGACGTGGCCACCGTGCACCGCAACCTGCAGCGCGCGCTCGAAGGCGCGGAAGACGACCTGATCGCCCAGGGCCGCCAGGCGCGCGATCTGCAGCGCGACCTGCTGCGCACGCGCATGGTCGAGTTCGACAGCATCGCCGAGCGCCTCTACGCCGTGGTGCGCCAGGCCGCCAAGGAAACGGGCAAGCAGATCAAGCTCGACATCGAGGGCGGCACGACCGAGATGGACCGCGGCGTGCTCGACCGCATGGCGCCCGCGTTCGAGCACCTGCTGCGCAACTGCGTGGTGCACGGCATCGAGCCCGCCGAGGTGCGCGCGGCCCGGGGCAAGAACGCCACGGGCACGATCACCGTAGTGCTGCGGCACGAGGGCAACGACGTGTCCGTCGAATTCCGCGACGACGGCGCGGGCCTGGACATGGACCGCATCCGCGCCAAGGCCGTGGCGCTGGGGCTGGTGGCGTCGGACGTGGACGTCAGCCCCGCCCAGGCCGCCGAACTGATCTACACGCCGGGCTTTTCCACCGCCGCCGAAATCACCGGCCTGGCCGGGCGCGGCATCGGCATGGACGTGGTGCGCGCCGAGGTGCAGGCCCTGGGCGGCCGCATCGAAACCACCAGCGCCAGCGGCCAGGGCACGGCCTTCCACATGGTGCTGCCGCTGACCACGGCGGTGACGCAGGTGGTCATGCTGCGCGCGGGCGGCCTGACGGTGGGCGTGCCCGCCAACCTGGTCGAAATCGTGCGCCGCGTCCCGGCCGCCGCGCTGGACGAGGCGTACCAGACCGGCCAGTTCGGCGACGGCGCCGAGGCGCTGCCTTTCTTCTGGATGGGCGCGCTGCTCCAGTCCTCGCGCGCCAGCGGCGAATCGGCCGGCAAGACGCGCCCCGTGGTCATCCTGCGCAGCGCCGCGCAGCGCCTGGCGCTGCACGTGGACGAAGTGCTGGGCAACCAGGAAATCGTGGTCAAGAACCTGGGGCCGCAGCTGGCGCGCCTGCCGGGGCTGGCGGGCATGTCGGTGCTGGCGTCGGGCGCGGTGGTGCTGGTCTACAACCCGGTGGCGCTGGCCACGGTGTACGGCGAGCAGGCGCGCGCGCGGATGCAGCAGGCCGAGGCGCCGGCGGCGCCGCTCTCCGCGGCGGCTGGCGGCGCGCAGGGCCCGCTGGTGCTGGTGGTGGACGACTCCATCACCGTGCGCCGCGTCACGCAGCGCCTGCTGCTGCGCGAAGGCTACCGCGTGGCCCTGGCGGCGGACGGCCTGCAGGCGCTGGAACGCCTGCAGGAGGAGCGGCCCGCCGTGGTGCTGTCCGACATCGAAATGCCGCGTATGGACGGCTTCGACCTGGTGCGCAACCTGCGCGCCCATGCCCAGTTCGCCGACCTGCCGGTCATCATGATCACCTCGCGCATCGCGGCCAAGCACCGCGAGCACGCGCGCGAACTGGGCGTGCAGCACTATCTGGGCAAGCCCTATGCGGAAGAAGAACTGCTGAGCCTGGTGCGGCAGTATGCGGCGGCCGCGGCGCAGCCCGGATAAGCATCAAAAATGGCTCCAACGCTTATCCAGCAAGCGCTGGCAGCTATCATTTTTGAAATATGTCGATGGCCTGCTGCAACAGGTTCAGCAGCGGCTGCTCCAGCATGGGCAGCGTGGCCGCGATGCCGGCCAGGCCCACGGTGAGGGTGACCGGAAAGCCCACGGCAAAGATGTTCATCTGCGGCGCGATGCGCGAGATGAAGCCCATGACCAGGTTGACGAAGGTGAGCAGCGCGATCAGCGGCAGCGCGATCCAGAACGCGCTGGCGAACAGGGCCGTGCCCAGTTCGTACAGCCGCATCTGCGCCAGCGATTGCAGGAAGTGGCCGTCGGTCGGAAAGCGCTCGAAGCTCTTCACCACCGCCATCAGCACCACCAGGTGGCCGTTGATGACCACGAACAGCAGCAGCGACAGGTTGCTGTAGAACCGCCCCACCGCGCTGATCTGCCCGCCGCTGGCCGGGTCGAAGAACGAGGCGAAGTTCAGCCCCATCTGCAGGCCGATGAGTTCGCCGCCCAGTTCCACCGCCGCGAACACGAAGCGCACCGCGAAGCCGATCGCCATGCCCACGGCCACCTGCTGCGCGGCCACGCCCAGCGCCTCGCGGCCATTGAGGTCGATGACGGGCTGGCCCGTGAGCATGGCCTGCGCGCACAGCGCCACGAAAAAGGCCAGGCCGATGCGCGCGCGCAGCGGAATGGAGCGCTGCGAGAACACCGGCACCACCGAGAACAGCGCCAGCACGCGCAGGAAGGGCCACAGCACCGGCGACAGCCAGGCCATGATCTGGGCTTCGGAAAACGTCAGCACAACAACACGGCGGAGGTGCCGTCAGCCCATCGCGGTGGGTATCGACTCGATCATGCGGCGGATGTAGTCCACCAGCGTGGTCAGCATCCACGGCCCGGCCAGGGCGAACACCACCACCGCCGCCACCAGCTTGGGCACGAAGGCCAGCGTGGCCTCGTGGATCTGCGTGACGGCCTGGAAGATGCTGACCAGCAGGCCCACGGCCATCACCACGCCCAGGATGGGCATGGACACCCAGAGCAGCAGCGCCAGCGCGTCGCCGCCGATGGTGAGCACGGATTGCGGGGTCATGGCCGTCCTTTCAGGTGGCGAAGCTGGCGGCCAGGGAGCCGATCAGCAGGTTCCAGCCATCGGCCAGCACGAACAGCATGAGCTTGAACGGCAGCGCCACGAGCACGGGCGACAGCATCATCATGCCCAGCGACATGAGCACGCTGGACACCACCATGTCGATGACCAGGAACGGAATGAAGATCATGAAGCCGATCTGGAACGCGGTCTTCAGCTCGCTGGTGACGAAGGCGGGCACCAGCACGCGCATGGGGGCGTTCTCGGCGGTGACGTCCTTGTCCAGCTTGGCCAGGCGCGCGAACAGCGCGAAGTCCGACTGGCGCGTCTGCTTGAGCATGAAGGCGCGCATGGGCGCCTCGGCCTTGGGCAGCGCCTGCTCGAAGCTGAGCGCGTTGGTGCTGTAGGGCACGTAGGCGTCCTGGTACACGCGGTCGAGCGTCGGCCCCATCACGAACAGCGTGAGGAACAGCGACAGCCCGACGATGACCTGGTTGGGCGGCGCGGACTGCGTGCCCAGCGCCTGCCGCAGCAGCGACAGCACGATCACGATGCGCGTGAAGCCCGTCATCATCAGCAGCACGGCGGGCAGGAAGGACAGCGCGGTGAAGAACAGCAGCGTCTGGATGGGCACCGAATAGCTGGTGCCGCCGCCGCCCTGGCCGATGACCAGGGGCAGCGCCGCGTTCGCGCCGCCGCCCTGGCCTTGTGCCAGCGCCGCGCCCGAGAGCATGGCCAGCGCCAGAGCGGCGATGAACTTAGCGTGCCTCATCTTGCACCCGGACCATTTCTGCGCTGAACGAGGGTTCGGCGCGGCCGCCCGCCGCCACGGAGGACTGCGGCGCGGGCACGGCCCCCGGCATCACGTGCAGGCAGGACACCTGCTGCGCCGTCACGCCCAGCACCAGCACCGTGCGCTGGCCGTCCACGTTGACTTCCACGGTCACCACGCGCTGCTGCGGCCCCACGGCCACCTGCGAGAGCACGCGCGACGCCGACCCCACGCCGCCCGCGCCCCCCGTGCGCTGCCGCAGGCGGCGCAGCAGCCAGGGCAGGCAGGCCAGGGCGCCCACGAAGAGCACCGCGACCACCAGGGTCTGGGTCATGTGCAGGTTATCCACGGCTGACGCGGCGCAAACGCTCGGACGGGGTGACCACGTCGGTCAGGCGGATGCCGAACTTGTCGTTCACCACCACCACCTCGCCCTGCGCGATCAGGTAGCCGTTGACCAGCACGTCCATGGGCTCGCCCGCGAGCGCGTCGAGTTCCACGACGGAGCCCTGCGCCAGCTGCAGGATGTACTTGATCGGCACCTTGGTGCGGCCCAGTTCCACCGACAGCTGCACCGGAATGTCCAGCACCATGTTGATGTCGTGCACCGGCACGTCGCCGCCCTGGTGGTGCCCGAAACTGCGCGGCGGCGGCGTGCCGCCCGACAGCGGCCCGCCCTGCTCGGCGTCGCCCGCCGAGCCCTCGGTGCCCTTTTGCTCTTCGAGCGCTTCGGCCCAACCGGCAAACGGATCGTCACCGTCTTTGTTGTCTTCAGTTGCCATGCTTTTCTCCCTGCCAGTTCAGATCGGGCGTGCGCAGGCACTCCTCGATGCGGATGGCGTATTTGGCGTTGTGGGTGCCGTACTGGCACTCAAAAATGGGCACCCCGCTGATGGTGGCGCGGATGCGCGGCTCGCGGTCGAGTTCGATGAAGTCGCCCGGCTTCATGGCCAGCAGCTGCTCCACCGTGGCGTTGGCCTTGGCCAGTTCGGCCACCAGGGTCACGTCGGCGGCCTGGATCTCGCGCGACAGCACGTTCACCCAGCGCTTGTCCACCTCGATGGAATCGCCCTGCGTGCTCGAATACAAGATGTCGCGGATCGGCTCCATCGTCGAGTAGGGCATACAGATGTGGATGGAGCCCGACAGGTCGCCGATCTCCAGCTGGAACGCCGTGGACACGACGATCTCGCTCGGCGTGGCGATGGTGGCGAACTGCGGCTGCATCTCCGAGCGCTGGTAGGCCAGCTCGAGCGGGTAGATGCCGTGCCAGGCTTTCTTGTATTCCTCGGCGATCACGTCCACCAGGCGCTTGATCACGCGCTGCTCGGTGGGCGAGAAGTCGCGCCCCTCGATGCGGGTGTGGAACTTGCCCACGCCGCCGTACAGCGTGTCGATGATGCCGAACACCAGCGACGGGTCGCACACCACCAGGCCGCTGCCGCGCAGCGGGCGGATGGCGACGATGTTGAAGTTGGTGGGCACCACCAGCTGGCGCAGGAACGCGCTGTAGCGCTGCACCGACACCGTGCCCACCGACACCTCGGGGTTGCGGCGGATGAAGTTGAACAGGCCGACGCGGAAGTTGCGGGCGAAGCGCTCGTTCACGATTTCCATCGTGGGCATTCGCCCGCGCACGATGCGCTCCTGGCTCGAAATGTCGTAGTTGCGCACCAGCCCCTGTTCGACCTCGTCGACCACGGATTTCTGGCTTTCGCCCGTCACGCCCTCCAGCAGGGCATCGACTTCTTCCTGCGACAGAAATGCATCGCTCATGGCTTGCTCCTTCGTGTTGCGCGGGTCACTGGATGATGAAGCTGGAGAACAGCACCTTGCGCACCGGGTTCAGGCTCTTGGGCGCGGGGGTCTCGTCGCCGGAATCCTCGTCCTGCGCCGCCTCGGCGGAGGCGGGCTTGCGCTTCTTGGGCACCTTGTAGCCCAGCGGGCGCGACACTTCGCGCAGGATATCGTCGGCCAGCTTGTCCTTGCCCTCGCGCGTCATCAGTTCCTGCGAACTGCGCTGCGACAGCAGCAGCAGAATGCCGCTGCGGATGGCGGGCAGGTACTGCTTGACCTCTTCCAGCGCCTTGGCGTCGGCCAGTTCGAGCGTGACGCCCAGCTGGATGAAACGGTCGCCGCCGGGATCGGCCAGGTTGACCACCATGTTCTCCAGGCTCAGGAAGGTGGGCGCCACCTTGGCGGCCTTCTGCGGCGCGGCGCCTTCTTCGTCGCCGCCGTGCCGCATCATGAGCAGTGCGGCGGCGCCTCCCACGATCGCGACCAGGGCCACGACGGCGATGATCACGATCTTCTTCTTGCCGGACGCCTGCGCCTTGGCGGGTTCATTCTTGGTGGCCACGTTGGTTCTTCCTTGCGGTACAAAAGGTGCGCCTCGGGGAGGTCTGCATGGCGTCCATTATTGGGAAAAGGCCGCGCGATGATAGCCAGAATAAGCGGTGGAATCGGTGGCTTTCCAGCGGGTCAGACGAACACGTCCAGCGCGCTCGCCCCCGACGTGCCACTGGCCTTCGCGGCCTGCGCCACCGCGCCCTCAACGCCCTGCACGCCCACCAGCGCCCGGCCCTGCCGCGCGCCCTGGCGTCCGGCGGAGTCCCCCTGCGGATGGCCGCCGCCCTTGCCGTCGGCCCCCGCGCTGCCCACCTGAACACCCGCCAGCACCAGCCCTTGCTGCGCGAGCGCATCGCGCAGCTGCGCGGCGCCCGACTGGAGCGCGGCCACGGTCTGCACCTGGTCGCTGCGGAAGGTGACGTGCGCCTCGTTGCCCGACAAGGACACGTGCACCTGCACGGGCTGGCCGTCCCGGTCCAGCGTGAGCTCGGCGTTCTGCGTCTTCTGGTTGACCCAGAAGGCCACCTGCTGCGCCAGCTGGTCATCGCCGCCGCCCTGCATTTGCGAGGCGTCGGCGGCCACGCCCGCGCCATCGGGCACGGCCTGCGCCAGGTCGGCGGCGGACTCGCCCGTGGCGGCGACGCCGTGCACGGACGGGGTGCCTTCCTGGCTGGATTCGGCACGGCCCGCGCGGCGCGGTTCGCCCAATGCCTCCGCCAGGGCTTGCAGGCCCGGTGCGGCCAGTGCGGCCTGCGCCGCCAGGTCGCCATCGGCCAGCCGGTGCGCGGCACCGGAAGCGGCGGCGGTGGTGTCGCGCGGCACCGCGCTGGCGGCCGCGCCCGTGGTGGATGCCGTGGCGGCGGTTTGCAAGTCCACGGCCTGTTTCTTGTCCAGGCCCTTTGCCATGACGGATGTGTCTGTGGCCGTAGCTGCCGTGGCGGCCGGGTGCAGCCCCGCGCCTTTGGTGTTCTTGGCGGGAGCCGCTTTCTCACCGGGCTGCGCCAGGCCCTGCAACTGCGCGGCTTCCGCGGCCCCGTCCTGCGCCGCAGTCTGGGCCACCAGACTGCCTTGCACCGCCGCGCCCTGCACGCCCCAGGAACCCCACATGCCGCCCGTGCCCCCCAACCCGCCAACGCCGCCCTTGCTGGCGCTGGCGCCGGCCAGCAGCCCCTCCGCCGTGCCGGCGGGCACGCCCAGGCTGCCCGCGCCCAGCGCCTGCGTGGGCGCCACGGCGGCGCCCTGGTGCCCGGGCAGCAGCCCCAGCAAACCAGCCGCCGCTGCGGCAGCAGCTTCGGCCGACGCCGGGTTGCCCGCCTGCCCCGCTGCCGCCGCATGGCCGGCGTGGCCCGGCGCAGCACCCGTGGCGGCATCCTGCGCCAGCAGCGCCAACCCGGCGGGCGCCTGCGCATCGCCGCCATCGCCGAAGGCCAATGCATCGGTGGCGTCCAGCGCGTCGTCGCCGCCGCCCAGCAGGGAGAGCAACGCCGAAAAAGCGTCCTGCGGCTGCTGCGCCGCATCACCGACGGAGGCGGCCGCCTTGCCGCCGTGGGCGGCGCGGTGGCCGCCACGGGCGGCATGGGCGCCATGCGATTCGGGAAGGCGTGCGGATTCCATATCTATTCTCCAGGGCGGTAGGTTCTTCGGGCGGCGCTGCGCTGCGCCGCGAATTCATCGGTCTGCTTCTGCTCGCGGCGCGTCTGCATGGCGGCCAGTTCACGCTGCATCCGTTCCACCACTTTCTGCAGGCTCGCCAGCCGCAGTTCGGCGGCCACCAGCACGGCGCGCGCCTTGTCCACGCGCTGGGCCTGCTCGCCCGCCACGGTGGTTTGCAGTTGAATAGCGTGCTCCAGCTTGCCCATGAACTGGTAGTGGTGGTACATGACCTCGGGCTGCACGATGGTGTCGGCGCGCAGGCCCCAGCGGTGGCGGGTTTCGTGGGCGTAGCCGGTCAGCTGGTCGAGCTGCGCCTTCCCGGCCTGCTGGATGCGCTGCGCCTCGCGCAACGCCTGCCGGGCCGCGTCGCGGCGGCGCTCGGCCACCTGCACGGCGACTTTCAGGGCGTTGAGCGAGGACATAGCGTTAGAGCGTGTGATGCACTACAAAGTCATCACGGCGGCCATGCCTTCCAGGCTCGCCTCGAACGGCGCGGCCTCGAACATGTCCTGCTGCAGGAAGCCCGACATCGCGGGCTGCAGGCGGATGGCCTCGTCGAGCTGCGGGTCGGAGCCACTCATGTACGCGCCCACCTGCACCAGGTCGCGCCCCTTCTGGTAGCGCGAGTAGACGGCGCGGAACTGGCGCGCGAGGTCGAAGTGCTCGCGCGAGACCACGTTGTGCATCACGCGCGAGGCGGACTGCTCGATGTCGATGGCCGGGAAGTGCCCCGACTCGGCCAGCGCGCGCGAAAGCACGATGTGCCCGTCCAGGATGGCGCGCGCGGCGTCGGCGATCGGGTCCTGCTGGTCGTCGCCCTCGGACAGCACGGTGTAGAACGCGGTGATGGAGCCCACGCCGTTCAGCCCGTTGCCGCTGCGCTCGACCAGCGCGGGCAGCTTGGCGAAGCACGACGGTGGGTAGCCCTTGGTGGCGGGCGGCTCGCCGATGGCCAGGGCGATCTCGCGCTGCGCCATGGCGTAGCGCGTGAGCGAATCCATGAGCAGCAGCACGTGCTTGCCCTGGTCGCGGAAGTATTCGGCCACCGCCGTGGCGTAGGCCGCGCCCTGCATCCGCAGCAGCGGCGGCGCATCGGCCGGCGCGGCCACCACCACGGCGCGGCCCCGGTCTTCCGTGCCCAGGATGTCTTCGACGAATTCCTTGACCTCGCGGCCGCGTTCGCCGATCAGGCCGACCACGATCACGTCGGCCTGGGTGTAGCGCGCCATCATGCCCAGCAGCACGCTCTTGCCCACGCCGGAGCCGGCGAACAGGCCCAGGCGCTGGCCGCGCCCCACGGTGAGCAGCGCGTTGATGGCGCGCACGCCGGTATCGAGCGGCTCGCGCACGGGGCTGCGCTCCATGGCGTTGATGGGGCTGCGGTCCATGGGTTCGGGCGACACGTTCAGCACCGGGCCGCCGTGGTCCAGCGGCACGCCCTGCGCGTCGACCACGCGGCCCAGCAGCCCGTCGCCCAGCGGCAGGCGCAGCGCGCCCGCGGCCACGGACGGAACATGCGTGTCGCCCAGGCGGGGCGCGGGCACATAGGGTTCGGCGGGCGTGACGCTCGCGCCGCTCGACAGGCCGTGGATGTCGCCCGCCGGCATCAAGAACGCGCGCCCTTCCGAGAAGCCCACCACCTCCGCCAGCACCGGCTCCTGGCCCGGCATCCGCACGTTGCACTGCGAACCCACGGGCACGCGCAGGCCCGAGGCTTCGAGCACCAGGCCCGTGAGGCGCGTGAGCGTGCCGCGCGACTCCAGCGGCTGCGGCTCGGCGGCGCGCGCGCGCGCGTTGGCGAGGAAATCGCTCCAGGCGGTGCCGGGTTGGATGCCGGTTTCAGCGGTCATCGGCGGCCTCCTGCCAGGCGGAGACCAGGCCCAGCGCGGCCACGGCGCGGCGCCAGCGCTTGTCGAGGCTGCCGTCGATCACCGTGCCGCCCGATTCGACCATGCAGCCGCCGGGCGCGACGTCGGGGTCGGCCTGGCATTGCAGCTTGTGGGCGGCGAATTCTTTTTGCAGCGGCGCCTGCAGGTACTCCAGGTCCTGCGGGTTCAGGCGCACGGTGGCGGGGCGGCTTTCGGTGACCAGCATGTCCAGCGCCTCGCGCACCACGGGCAGCAGGGCCTGGGGGTTGGCGGTGAGTTCGTGGCGCACCACCTGGCGGGCGATGTCGCAGGCCAGTTGCAGCAGCTCCTGCGCCATGCGTTGTTGCAGGTCGGTCAGGCTGGCATCCAGCGCGCCGACCAGCGCCGCCATGCGCTGCGCGGTGTCGCGGCCCGGGCCCGCCGCGTAGTCGTCCATGCGCTGCTGCCATTCGCGGGTGGCGTCGGCGCGGCCCTGGGCCTGCCCTTCGGCATGGCCCTGGGCCAGCGCCTGCTCGCTGGCGTGCTGCAGCGCGGCGATGTGCTCGGCCTCGTCCACCACGGGGGCGGGCGGGGGCGGCGCGGGCTCGTCGGCCACCACCACGTCGTCCGCCGCCTCCATGGGAAGGGGCAGGGGCAGCAATCCGCTGCCATCCACCGGCGCGAAGCGCCACTGCGTGACGGCACCGGCCCCGATTTCTTCGCTGGGGATGAAGCGTGAATAGCTAGACGAGGGCATCTTCCGCTCCACCGCCAAGGGTTATCTGGCCTTCTTCCGCCAGGCGGCGCACCGTCTTGATGATTTCGCGCTGCTGCACTTCCACTTCGGACAGGCGCATGGGGCCGCGCGATTCGAGGTCTTCGCGCAGCGTTTCGGCGGCGCGCGAGGACATGTTCTTGAGGATCTTCTCGCGCATCTCGGTCGAGGCGGCCTTGAGCGCGACGATGAGCGTCTCGGACGCCACCTCGCGCAGCACCAGGCGCACGGCCACATCGTCGAGCTTGGCGATGTCGTCGAACACGAACATCTTGTCCATGATCTTCTGCGCCAGGTCGGGGTCGTAGCCCCGGATGGATTCGAGCACCGACGCATCCATGCCCGATTGCAGCAGGTTGATCATCTCGGCGGCGGCCTTCACGCCGCCCAGCGAGCTCTTGCGCACCTTGTCGCCGCCCGAGAGCACGTTGAACAGCACCTCGTTCAGGTCCTTGAGCGCCGTGGGCTGGATGCCCTCCAGCGTGGCCACGCGCAGCATGATTTCGCCGCGCTGGCGGTCGGTGAGCTGCCCGAGCACGGCGGCGGACTGCTCCGGGTCCAGGTGCACCAGGATGGCCGCGATGATCTGCGGGTGCTCGTTGCGCAGCAGTTCGGCCACCGAGATCGGGTCCATCCACTTCAGGCTTTCGATGCCCGACACGTCGCCGCCCTGCAGGATGCGGTCGATCAGCAGCGCGGCCTTGTCGTCGCCCAGCGCGCGCTTGAGCACGGAGCGCACGTAGCTGCCCGTGTCCGAGATGATCAGGCTCTGCGCGCCCGCGTCCTCGGCGAAGCGGTTGACCACGGCGTCCATGCGGTCGCGCGACACCGAGGACATGCGCGCGATGGTTTCGCCGAGCTTCTGCACCTCCTTGGGCGACAGATGCTTGAACACCTCGGCGGCTTCTTCTTCGCCCAGGGACATCAGCAGCACGGCTGCGTCGTTGAGGCCGGATTCGTTCATGGTTCGTCCTTCCTGCCGCGCTTACGCGGTCTCTCCGCCGTTCACCCAGATCTTCACGATGTTGGCCACCGCCACCGGGTTCTCCTTGGCCAGCCGGCGCGCCTCTTCCAGGCGCAGCTGCTCGGGCGTGGGTTCGCCCGGCTTGGCGGGCGCGGCCAGGGCCGGGCGCTCCAGGTCGTCGCCTTCCAGCGCGTTCAGCAGGGGCTGGCCGTCGGCGCCCAGGGCAGGCGGCTTGGGCTGGCGCAGCGCCGGGCGCACCAGGCCGAACAGCACGATCAGCGCGAACAGCACCATGCCCACGGGCCAGGCCCAGGACTTGGCCAGCTCCAGCACCTCGGGCTGCTTCCACAGCGGCACTTCGGCGGCGGGCTTGTTGTCCACCAGGAAGGGGGCGTTCATCAGGTTGACGGAGTCGCCCCGGTCTTTGTTGTAGCCGATGGTCTCGCGCACCAGGGCGGTCATCTGGTCGAGCTGCGCCTGCGTGAGCGGCTTGGCCTCGGGCTGGCCCTTGGCGTCGGTGCCGGCGGCGTAGTTGACCACCACGGCCGCTGTCATGCGGCGGATGACGCCGTTGTTGCTGCCGGGGCGCGTCACGCGCACGGTCTTGTCCACCTCGTAGTTGGTGATGGACTCGCGCTTGGAGCCGGGGGCCGACGCCGGGGCCATCTGGCTGTTGGCCGCCGTGGGCGCGGGGTTGGCGCCGTTGATGGGCGCGGTGGCCGGCTGCGGCGGCTGGTTGCTGGTGGCGCCCGGCACGCCCGTGGGCGGCTGGTTGCCGGGGGTGCCCGTGCTCTCCAGGATCTGCTGGCTGCGCACGGCGCCGGTATCTTTCTCCAGGTTGGGGCGGTGCTGCTCCACCGTCTGCTCGGTCTGGTTGAAGTCCACGTCCGCCGTCACCTGGGCCTTGACGTTGTTCTTGCCCACCACGGGCTCCAGGATGTCGAGGATGCGCCGGGTGTACTGGTCCTCCATCTGCTTGACGTACTGCACCTGCTGCGGGTCGATCTTGGAGTCGCGGCCGCTCCCGTCGGGCGACTCGGACAGCAGCTTGCCCGAGTCGTCGAGCACGCTCACGGCGGAAGGCTGCAGCTCCGGCACGCTGGAGGCCACGAGGTGCACGATGCCCGCGATCTGCGCGCGGTCGAGGATGCGGCCCGGGTACAGGTTCAGCAGCACCGAGGCCGAGGGCTTCTGCTGCTCGCGGAAAAAGCCGTTCTGGTTGGGCAGCGCCAGGTGCACGCGCGCGCCCTGCACCGACGAGAGTTCCTGGATGGAGCGCGTGAGCTCGCCCTCAAGCCCGCGCTGGAAGTTGAGCCGCTCCTGGAATTGGGTGATGCCGAACTTGTTGCTGTTGTCCATCAGCTCGAAGCCCGTCACCGAGCCCTTGGGCAGGCCCATGGTGGAGAGCTTCAGGCGCAGGTCGTACACGCGGTCGGTGGGCACCATGATGGCGCCGCCGCCTTCGGTGTACTTGTAGGGCACGTTCATCTGCGCCAGCTGGGCCACGATGGCGCCGCCATCCTTGTCGCCCAGGTTGGAGTAGAGCACGCGGTAGTCGGGCTGGCGGTTCAGCGCCCAGGCGGCCACCACGGCGGCGGCCAGCAGCGCGGCGCCCGCGCCCAGGCGCAGCCGCTGCTTGCTGTCCAGCGCGTTCAGGCGCTGGCGCCACGCGGGCAAGGGCGCAGGTGGGGCACCCGCCTGGGGGAGGTTCGCGTTCATCGGGACTTCGGCAACTGCGGACATCTTGTTGACTTCCAAATGGCCCATCCCCCACAGCAGAGGGACCTTGGGCGGTGCGCCGATTATTCGAGGAGCCCCCTGCCCGCGTTCGCCCGATAAGGCGCGGCTTTGTCCATCTATTTCCGCAGTTGCGCGCGCCCCGTATCCCTAGGATTGCGCCATCACTCACCGACATCCGACACCTCTTTGGGAGACCGCCATGGACTTCAACACCAACAACCTCTCCATCCCCGGCCTGGCCCGCCGCACCACCGCCAACCTGCCCGCCGAGGCGCCCGCCTCGCAGGAGGGCTTCTCCACCGCCTTCCGCAACGCCCTGCAATCCGTGAGCGACGCGCAGCACCAGTCCAACGCCCTGCAGCGCGAAGTGGAACTCGAAAACCCCAACGTGAGCCTGGAGCAGACCATGATGGCCATCCAGAAGGCGCAAATCGGCTTCCAGGCCACGCTGCAGGTGCGCAACCGGCTGGTGCAGGCCTATACGGACATCATGAACATGCAGGTGTGAGCCTGGTTTGCTACCGTAAAGATAGCTGCTAGCGCTTGCTGTACAAGGGCTAAGGGCCGATTTTGCTTGAAATCCCCCATACCTCCCCGGCCTCCATGACCCCCTCCGACATCACCGGCATCACCCGCCAGGCCGAAGCCCTGGCGGCCCAGGGCGACCGCCAGGGGGCCGCGCAGGCCTACCGGCAGTGGCTGGCGCACAGCCAGTCCCCCATGGACTGGGCGGCCCGCTTCAACCTGGGCGTCCTGCTGAAAGACAGCGGCGACCTGGCCGGGGCCCGGCAGGCCTTCGCCGCGGCGCTGGCGCAAAACCCCGGTTTCGACCCGGCCCGCGCGGCGCTCACGCTGGCCACCCCGGCGCGGGGGGGCGAAAACGTCCACCTCTACAGCCTCGCCTGGTCGCCCGAAACCCTGGCGCAGACCGATCCGGACATCGCCATCCTGGACAACAGCGCCAACCCGCGCCCCGACTGGCGCGAATACTGGCCCATGCGCCAGTTCCTGCTGAACACCGCGCTGGACGACAACGCCTGCTACGGCTTCTTCTCTCCCAAGTTCAGCAGCAAGACCGGGCTGACCGGCGCTGGCGTGATCGATTTCATCCGCAGCCGCCCCGAGGCGGATGTGTTCATCTTCAGCCCCCAGGCCGACATGGGCGCGTTCTTCCTCAACGTCTTCGAGCAGGGCGACACCTTCGACCCCGGCTTCCTGGAAGCCTGCCAGGCGCTGCTCGCACAGGTCGGCCACCCGGTGGACTGGGCCGCGCTGACCATGGACTCGCGCCAGGTGGTATTCAGCAACTTCCTCGTGGCGCGGCCCGCGTTCTGGCGGCAGTGGCTGGCGCTGTGCGAAAAAATCTTCCACGTGGCCGAAGCCAACGGCACCCCGGCCGCCGCCCAGGCCAACGCGCCCACCACCTACCCCGGCGCCGTGCCGCGCAAGGTGTTCATCATCGAGCGCATCGCCTCGCTGCTGCTGGCCACCCAGCCCTGGCGCTGCGCGCCCTACAGCACCTTTCAGTGCGCCTGGTCAGGGCTGCCCACCGCGCAGTTCCAAAACGAAGCCATTGCCAGCGATGCGCTCAAGCTGGCGTACAACGAGACGAAGGACCGCGCCTTTCTCGGCGCCTTCGCCGCGCTGCGCGCCCGGATTTTTCCTGAAGCGGCATGAACCATGGACATCCGAGAACTCATCCTCCGGCGCTCCACCCCGGTCGTCATCAACTCGTTCAACCAGCACTGCTATCTCCAGAATATCGTCGCGAAGTTTCTGGACGCGGGCTTCCTGAATCTGCTGGTCTTCGACAACGGTTCCACCTACCCGCCGCTGGTGGATTACCTGAACCGCATCAGGGACGACGTGCGCGTCATGCCGGTGTACTACAACGCCAACATGGGCCCGCGCCATTTCTTCCTCGGCAAGATATACGCCTCCGTCTTCGGCCCCTGCCCCTTCCTGTACACCGACCCGGATCTGACGTGGGGCGCCCTGGCGGATGATTTCGTTTCCAGGCTGCTGGACCTGACCCACCAATACCGGACCTTCAAGGTGGGGGCCGCGCTGACCCTGCCCCATCCGCATGAATTGAAAGCGTCCGCCCCGAAAATCAAGGAAGCGGGGCAGGAACTGGATGTCATCGCGTTCGAGTCGCGCTACTGGCAGGCGGAGGTGGAGCCCGGCGTCTACAACGCCCCCATCGACACCACGCTGCACCTTTTCAATCCCGCGTATTACGACGGCACCACCATCATTACCGGGCTGCGCGTGGCCGGGGCGGGATACGAGGCGAAGCACACCCCCTGGTTCAAGGACGACCCGTGCCCGGCGGAGGAAACCGATTTCTACAAGCAACTGGACCCGGGCTGGAGAAACTGGGTCTAGGCCGAGCGCCAACGATTTTCTGGAAAACCCATGCAGCAAACCCCCGCCCATAACGTCGTCAACACCGACCTGATGCAGCTGATTCCGGCCGATGCGCGCCGCATCGTCGAGGTCGGGTGTATGCATGGCGCCATGGCCCGCGCCTACCGCGAGGCCCATCCGTCCATCCACTACGTCGGCATCGACATCGACCCCGGCTATGCGCAAGTGGCCGCGCAGTTCTGCGACCAGGCCCTGGGCGCGGACATCGAGTCCATGCCCGCCGAGGCCTTCCAGAGCCTGTTTCCCAGCGACTGCTGGATTTTTGGCGACTGCCTGGAACACCTGCGCGACCCGTGGCGCATCGTGCGGATGGTGCGTGAATCCATAGACCCCGGCGGCAGCTTGCTGGTCTGCATCCCCAACGCCCAGCACTGGAGCGTGCAAATGCGCCTGGCCACTGGCCAGTTCCGCTACGAGGACTCCGGCCTGCTGGACCGCACCCATCTGCGCTGGTTCACCCGCGTCACCCTGATCGAGATGTTCACCCAGGCAGGCTGGCAGATCGAGCACGGCTTCAGCCGCCAGCTGCCCGCCCAGGCCCCGCAGGCGCTGCTGGACGGCATCCGGGCCATTGCCGAGGCGGCAGGCGCCAACGGCGAGGAAGCCGTGGTCGACGCCCAGGCCTTCCAGTACCTGTTCAGGCTGCGCCCGGCTTGATTCATTGCCCCGCCTTCATGGCGGGGCAGCGCTGAATATGCTTCTATATCGATAGCATCCAGCGTACGGCCCTTCTGGCCTGAGCGCCTATTTCCTTCAAACCAAACCCGCCAGGGCCTGCTCCAGGTTCCGCACGAAGCGCGGTGTGTCGAACAGCACCCCGTGGGCACGCACGCCCTCCAGGTGTTCGCGCAGGCGCAGGCACGCGCCCGGGGTGGTCGCGAGTTCCACCGCCTTGTCTTCGTAGGCTTGCAGGTCGCAGGTGATCAACTGGGGCAACTCGGCCGCCGTCAGCAGGGCGCCGGCCATGCGCGCCGCGAAGCTGCGGCCCGTCAGCGTGAGCACGGGCAGCCCCATCCACAGCGCATCGTTGGCGGTGGTGCCCGCGTTGAAGGGAAAAGTGTCCAGGAACAGGTCGGCCAGCGCGTAGCGGGCCAGGTACTGCTCGGGCAGGGCGCGCTCGCAGAAGATGAGGCGTTCGGGCGCCAGGCCGTGCGCCGCCGCCTCGCGCTGCAGGTTGGCCTGCGCCCAGGGGTTGTCCGACAGCAGCCACAGCACGCTGCCGGGCACCCGGCGCAGGATGTTCATCCACGCGGCAAACATCTCGGGCGTATATTTGTAGTTGTTGTTGAACGAGCAGAACACAAAGCCCTCCGCCGGCAGGCCACAGCCCTTGCGCGTGGGAATGGGCGCGCACAGGCGCTTGCGGTCGCTCACCTGGTACACGTCGGGCATGTAGATGGGCTTTTCCGAGTAGTAGCCGGCGTATTCCTCGGGGATCAGGAAGCGGTCGGCGATCACGTAGTCGATGCACGGCAGCCCCGTGGTGGCGGGCAGGCCCAGGTAGGTGATCTGCACCGGCGCAGGGCGCAGGGCCAGCATGTGCATACGCGCGCCCGCGGTCTGGCCCTGCAGGTCGATCAGGATATCGATTTCGTGCTGCCGGATCAGGCGGGCCGAGGTCTCTTCGTCCAGGTGGTGGATGCCCATGTAGTGGTCGAACGCCTGCACCACGCGCTGGCGCAGGGGCGAGCCGTCGTGGGGCGACCAGCAGAAGCCATACACCTCGAACTTCTCGCGGTCGTGCAGTTCCAGCAGTTCCACCGTGAGCATGGACACCGGGTGCAGGCAGAAGTCCGACGAGCAATAGCCGATGCGGATCTTGTCGTGCCGGTAGCCCTCCTCGGGGGCCAGCCGGGGCAGGTCGTGCGGCAGCTTGCGCTCGGCATACCCCTTGGCGATGGCCAGCTGGCGCTCCGGGTCGTCCGCCAGGGCCAGCAGCGCCAGCGCCGAAGTGGAGTCGCGCAGCAGCTGCGCGCCCACGCCCGGCGGCGGGTCGTACACCGGCCATAGGCACTGCTTGGCCTTGATGAAGATCCAGTGGTGCAGCACGTCGGTCTGCGCCGGATCGAGCGCCAGGCTGCGGTTCAGGCAGTCCATGGCGTCGCCGAACTGCTTGCGGGTTTCCTGCACGCGGGCCTGGCTGTTCAGCGCCTGGATCAGGATGGGGCGCTCGCCGGGGTTGGCGGGGTCGGCATGTTCCTGCACCAGCTTCCACTGTGCGATGGCGTCATCCAGCCGCGCCTGGCGCTCGTGCACCAGCCCCAGGTTGAAGCGCGGCTGCACGAAGCGCGGCGCCAGGGCCAGCGCCTGTTCGTAGGCCTTGCCCGCGCCGGCGATGTCGTCGTCGCTGAACAGCACGGCGCCCAGGTTGAACCAGGCGTAGGGGTTGTACGGCGAATCGGGGTGGCGCTGCAGCCAGGTCTGGTACAGCACCGCCACCAGCCCGCGCAGCCCGGCGTTGGCCAGCGGATCGGCGTATTGCAACAGCTGCGGAAATTCGAGCTGGCGCTGCCAGATCAGGTTGACCATTCCCGCGTAATCGATGTGTTGCTGCTCGGACAAGGCTGCTTCCCCACGAAAAAAAGCCCCGGCACACCCTGGCCGGGTATGCGGGAGCTTAGGCGACCCGTCCAGGCCCGAAGCCTGGAAAAGCCGGTCAGGGGAAGGTCAGTTGAGAGATTTGCGCCGAGCTCATGGCGCCCACTTGGGCATCCGTCAGAGCTTGCACCTGCGCCGTGGTCAGGCTCTTCACCTGGTCGGTCGTCAGCGCCTGGATCTGCGCCGTGGTCAGGACGGCAATCTGCCCGCTGCTCAGGCTTTGCACCTGGGTGGTCGACAGGCCGCTCTTGATCTGGTCGGTCGTCAGCACCTTGACCTGGGCCGCCGACAGGCTCTTGATGGCCGTGGTCGTCATCGCGTTCAGGTCGGCGGTTTCCAGGGCCGTGATCTGGGTGTTGGACAGGGCCGACACCTGGGCCGAGGTCAGGGCCGCGGCCTGCGCCGTGGTCAGCGCCTTGATGTCCGCCGTGGTCAGGCCCTTCAGCTGGGCGGCCTGCAGCGTCACCAGGTCCTGCGTCTCGATGGCGGCGATCTGCGTGGTGGTCAAGCCGCCCAGTTGCGCCGCCGTCAGGGCGGACACCTGGGCCGTGCTCAGGGCCGCGATGCTGTCGGTGCCGAGCTGCCGGATCTGCGACGAGCTCAGCGCGCCGATCTGCGCGTACTTCATGGCCGCGATCTGGCCCGAAGTCAGGGCCCCCATCTGCGCCGTGGTCACGCTCTTGATCTGGCTGGCCGTCAGCGCCGCGACGTCCTCGGTTTCCATGCCGGCGATCTGGGCCGTGGTCATGTTGCCCACCTGGGCAGCCGTCAGCGCGGCCACCTGCGCGGTGCTCAGGGCCGCGATGCGGTCGGTGCCCAGCGCCTGGATCTGGGCCGTGCTCAGGCCCGCCAGCTGCTTGCCCGACAGGCCCTGGATCTGGCCCGTGCTCAGGCTCTGCACCTGGGCCGTGCTCAGCGCGGCGAGCTGCGCGGCGCTCAACGCGGCCAGTTGGGCCGTGCCGGTGATCTGGGCCAGGTCCTGGGTTTCCAGGGCGCGGATCTGGGCCGTGCTCAGGCCTGCGATCTGGGCCGTGCTCAGCGCACCCGCCTGCGTGGTGGTCAGCGCCACGATCTGCCCCGAGGACAGGCCCTTGAGCTGCGCGGCGCTCAGCGCCTTCAGGTCCTGGGTTTCAATGCTGGCGATCTGGGCCGTGGTCATGTTGCCCACCTGGGCGGCCGTCAGCGCGGCCACCTGCGCGGTGCTCAGGGCCGCGATGCGGTCGGTGCCCAGCGCCTGGATCTGGGCCGTGCTCAGGCCCGCCAGCTGCTTGCCCGACAAGCCCTGGATCTGGCCCGTGCTCAGGCTCTGCACCTGGGCCGTGCTCAGCGCGGCGAGCTGCGCGGCGCTCAATGCGGCCAGCTGGGCCGTGCCGGTGATCTGGGCCAGGTCCTGGGTTTCCAGGGCGCGGATCTGGGCCGTGCTCAGGCCCGCGATCTGCGCCGTGCTCAGCGCGCCCGCCTGCGTGGTGGTCAACGCCACGATCTGCCCCGAGGACAGGCCCTTGAGCTGCGCGGCGCCCAGCGCCATCAGGTCCTGGGTTTCAATGCTGGCGATCTGGGCCGTGGTCATCTTGCCCAGTTGGCTGGCCGTCAGCGCCGCGATCTGCCGGGTGCTCAGGCCGGCCACCACGTCCGTGCTCAAAACCGTCACCTGGGCCGTGCTCAGCCCCCCGATCTGCCCGGTGGTCAGGCCCGCCGCCTGGGTCGTGGTCAGGCTCTGTACCTGGGCCGTGCTCAGCCCCTTGACCTGCGCGGCGCTCAAGGCGCCCACCTGGGCGGAACTGAGCGCCTGCAGGCCATCGGTGCGGATGTTGGCGACCTGGGCCGTGCTCAGCGCCGCGATCTGGGCGGTGCTCAGCTTGCTCAGCTGGTCCGTGGTCAGGATCGCGATCTGGGCCGAGGTCACGCCCTTGAGCTGCGCCGCGCTCAGCGCGGCCACGCCCTGGGTGCCCAGCGCGGTGATGTCGGCGGTGGACATGGAGCCCAGCTGGGTCGCCGTGAGCCCGGCCATCTGCGCGGTGGTCAGGGCGGCGATCGACGCCGTGGTCATCGCACCGATCTGGGCGGTGGTCATGCCCCCGATCTGCTTGCTGGTCAGGCCCGCGGTCTGCGTGCTGGTCAGGTTCTGCACCTGGGCCGTGCCCAACGCCTTGATCTGCACGGCGCTCAGGGCGCCGACCTGCGACGAGCTGAGCTGCGCGAGGTCCGCGGTCTCCATGTTGGCGACCTGGGCCGTGCTCAGCGCGGCGAGCTGGGTCGTGGTCAGCGAAGCGATCTGGCCCGTGGCCAGGCCCGCGATCTGCCCCGTGCTCATGGCCTTGACCTGGCCGGTGGTCAGCTTGCCCACGCCGCTGCCCAGCGCCTGCACCTGGCCGGTGGACAGCGCCGTCGCCTGCTTGGCCGTGAGCATCTGCACCTGGTTGGTGGACAGTTCCGAAACGATGCCCGTGCCCAGCGCCGCGAGCTGCGTGGTGCTCAGCCCGGTGATCTGGCTGGAGCCGAGCGCCTGGATGCCGGCGGAGTTGTACGTGCCCAGGCCCGCCGCCAGGTTCGTGGCGTTGAACGCCCCCATCTGCGCCGCGCTGAAATAGACCACGTCGCGCGTCTCGATGGCCGCAATTTGCGCCGAAGACATCGCGTTGATCTGGGCCGTATTCAGCGCCTTGACGTCGGTGCTGGTCATCGCCGCGATTTGCGCGGTGGTCACCCCCGCCCAATTCGACGCCGATATGCTGGAAATGCCTGCCATGTTCGTTGCTCCTTCCGTGATGGATGTGTGCTGTGCCGCCCCGCCGTGATCCCGCCCGCCCTGGGCGGCCACCGGCAAAAGTAGAGAGTCGCAAGGGAGCTTTCGACTAATTGCAACAAAACTTTAGGGATGTTCGACGGTTTTTCTGCCGCGCCTGGATGCGCAAAGCGCCAGCGTCCCGCATTTTTAGCCTCCAGCCCGCGTCCATAAAGCGCTAAAAGCTATGAAAAAGGGAGCTATTTCATGCGTACGGCGGCTGGCGGGCAGGCCCCAAACAAAAGGGGGGCGTGTTGCCACGCCCCCTTTTTTTCGTTGGTTCGCCCTGCGGGCTTTGCGTCAGTGCATGGTGTGCGGCTGCGCTTCGAACAGGTTTTCAAACTGCGCGATCCACGGCTCGGCCAGGCTGCGGATTTGGGCGTCGTTGCGCAGGATGCGCTGCATGATCCGCATCTTTTCGCGCCGGTGCTCGGGCGACAGTTCCTGCTGCTGGGATTTGTAGCGCAGCTGCTCGATGAGCACGGCGCAGGCGCCTTCGTAGCGCACCACGCCATCCCAGTCCTTGAGCTTGGCGGCCTCCAGCATCTTGGCGCTGCTGTCCTCTATGGCTTTGTAGTAGTCGATCAGCATTTCGGGCATGTGTTGGGTCTCCTCCTCAGGTCATCGCCATCGCAGGCTGCGGCACTTGCGCGCCGGGTTGCTTGATCTGGCTCCAGCCCTGGGCCACGGGCTCGATGAGGCGTGCGACTTCTTCCATCATGGCATCGTCGTTGCGGGCGTTGGCCAGGATCAGGCGGCGCAGGCAGTAGTCGTACAGCGCGCCCAGGTTGTTGGCCAGCGTGCCGCCGTGCTCGCGGTCCAGCGCCGTCATCAGCCCCTCTTCAAGGATGCGGACGGCCTTGGAGATGCTGCCGCACTTGCCCGCCACGTCGCCGCGCGCCATGGCGCCGCGCGCGCTGGCCACGGCGTTCAGCACGCCTTCGTACAGCATGGTGACCAGCTGGTGCTGGTCCATGGTGTGCATGCTGGTTTCCACATTGATCCGCTGGTAGGCGGATGCGGCACGGGGGTTGTAGGCAGTGCTGAACATGGTGCGTATTCCTGGGTTGCTTGTCTTCTTCTATATCGGCACGGGGCCCGGAAACTGAAGCGCCGGTTAAGCAGAAGTCTTGATGTTGTTCCAGGTGGTCACCTGCTGCTGGATGTACGAGTTCAGCGCATTCAGCTGGCTCATCTGCGTATCCAGCGCCGTGTAGCGCGCCTGCAGGCTGGTTTGCAGGTTGTTGGCGCGCATGGTGTAGGTGGCGATGTCGGCGTTTTCCTTGTCCAGCTCGGCGTTCAGCGAATTGGTCTTCATCTGGAAGTAGCCGGAGGTACTGAGCAGGCCGCTCAGCACGGAGCCGATCTGGCCGCCCACGCCATCGGTCACGCTGCCGCCGCTGGCGCCGCGGAAGAACGCCTTGAGCGCGTCCGGCTGCTGCAGCGCCGCGTTGAGCTTGGTGGTATCCACCTCCAGGTCGCCGGTGGGGTTCACGTTGCCCAGGCCGCCGGCCACGACCACGCCGATGTCCGACAAGGTCTTGAACGGCCCGCCCGCCGCCGAGCCCGACACCGCCGCCTGCAGCGCGCGGCGCAGCGTGCTTTGCAGCGAGACGGTGGACGAGTCGCCCTGGAAAATCCCCGCCTGCTGGGTGCTGGCGTTGTAGGCCGTCACCGAGCTCAGCGCATCGTTCACCGCGTTGTAGGCGGCCACGAAGGCCTGGATGTTGCCGGTGATGGCCGAGGTGTCCTGCGTCACGTCGATCTGCACCGGGGTGGAGGTGGTCTGCACCGCCGTGAACGTCACGCCCGCCACCGTGTTGGCGAAGGCGTTGGTCGACGAAGACACCGCCACGCCGTTCACCGTGGCCTTGGCGTCGGCGGCGTAGGTGGTTACCGGGTTGTTGCTGGCGCCGTCGCCGTTGACCAGGTTGGTCAGGCTCGCATCGCCCGTGGCCGTGAGCTGGAAGCCCTGCGCCTCGCCCGTGGTCTTGCTGCGCAGCATCAGGCGGTCGCCCGAGGCGTCGGTGAGCACCGTGGCCGTCACGCCCATGTTGGCGCCGTTGATCTTGCCGGCGATGGTGGCCAGCGTGTCGCCCACCTCCACGTTGATGGAGGGAACCGGAGCGCCCGCGTCGTTCGCCGTGAAGGTGCTGCCGGTGGTGTCCCAGGTGCCCAGCTGGATGCTCAGCGTGCCCGCGTTCACGCTGGTGCCCGTGGGGATGGAGGCCGACATGGTGGTCTGCGCCTTGGCCAGCTGCGTCACCGTCACGTCGAACGAGGTGGCCGCCGTGCCGCCCGTGGCCGTGACCGTCACGGCGGAGGTATTGGACGAGGTGGCCGCCATGGCGTTCCAGCCCGTCACGCTGGTGAGCGCGCTGGTCGCATCCGCCAGCGTGGACACCAGCGACTTGATCTGTCCGTAAGTGGAGATCTTGGCGTTGGTCAGGGTGACCTGGTCGTTCAGGCCGCCCGAACGGGTGATGGGCAGGCTGGCGATGGCCACCTGCGAATCGATCAGCGCGTTCACGTCCACGCTGCTGTTCAGGCCAATGCCCAGCGCCGAGAAGCTGCCGGTGCTGTTGGTCTTGGTGCCGCTGCTGGTGCTGGTAGTGGTTCCGGTCTGGGCGCTGCTGGTGCTCGAAACGGTTGAAGTCGCCATGTTCCACCTCCTGGAGTCGATGTTGCTGCAATGGATGCAATAGGGTCAGCCAGGATTATCCGAATGCACGGCCCCGCCATCTTGCGGATAAGCGCCCCAGAACCTTGCCAATTCCCAAGCCAATTCCCAAGCGACGAAGCGGCGGCGACCTGCGCCGCCACCGCTCCCTCCATTTTTTCAGGCGCCCTCTCCTTCTTGCGGGAGGGGGCGCCGCCCTATCAGCCGCGCAGCAGGGCCAGCACGCCCTGGGGCAGCTGGTTGGCCTGGGCCACCATGGCGGTGCCGGCCTGTTGCAGGATCTGGGCGCGCGACAGGTTGGCGGTTTCCGCCGCGAAGTCGGTGTCCTGGATGCGGCTGCGCGAGGCGGACATGTTTTCCGACGAGGTTTGCAGGTTGGTCACCGTGCTTTCGAAGCGCGACTGCAGGGCGCCGTAGGCGGCGCGCTGGCCACTGATGGCGTCGATGGCCGCGTCCACGATGGCCAGGGTGCGGTTGGCGCCGTCCACCGTGCTCACGTCCATGTCCTGCACCTTCTGCATCTGGCTGGCCGCGGCCGTGGCAACGGTCAGGAAGCCGCCGCCCGCTGCGGCGCCGCCGGAGTCCGTGGCGCTGAACGACTTGGACGAATCCAGCGCGATCTGGCCCGTCACCACCAGGTCATCGGTGCCGAACGCGCCGGCGCCGTCCGCACCCGCAATGCCCGCACCCGCGCCGCCCGCCAGGGCCGAGCCATCGGCGTTGGTCACGTTGATGGTGTTGGCGGCCACCGAGTCGTTGACGATGTGGATGTCCTGGCCCGAATCGTTGGTCAGGACGATGCGCGTGCCGTCGGAGCTCACGCTGGCCGTCACGCCGGTCTTGGAGGCGGCGTCGTTGAACGCCTTGGCGGCGGCGCTCAGGCCGTCGGCATTGACGGTGGCGCCCACCGTGAACGACACCGTCACCGGTGCGCCCGTGCCGTTGTTGGATGCCACCTTGAGCGTGTACGCCTCGCCTGCGGCCAGGCCGCCCAGCCCCACTTGCGTGCGGGCCGTGGCGCTCACGCCCGTGGTTTCGGTTTCGGCGTTGATCTTGGCGGCCATGTCCTTGGCGGAAGTGCCGGCGGTATAGGTGATGGTCTTGCTGCCATAGGCGCCATCGATCTGGAGGGTGCCGCCGGTGACGGCCGATGCACCGACCGCGCCCTGGGCGATCACGGCATTGGCCGTGCTGCCCAGCGTCAGGTCGCCCGAGCTGTCGGTGGCCGTGGCGGCCTTGGCGCCGATGCGGTAGTTGCCGTAGGCGCTGGTGGTGAAGTTGGACGACGTGGCGGTAATGGTCTGGTTAGCGTTAGCGCCCACTTGGAAGGCGGCGCTGGTGAACGAGCCGTCCAGCAGGTTGCGGCCGTTGAAGTTGGTGGTCTGCGCGATGCGGTTCAGCTCGGAGGTGAGCTGGTTCACTTCGGCGTTCATGGCCTGGCGGTCGGACGCGCTGTTGGTGGCGTTGGCGGACTGCACGGCCAGTTGGCGGATACGCTGCAGGATGTCGCTGGAGCTGCCCAGCGCGCCTTCAGCGGTCTGCGCCAGCGAGATGCCGTCGTTGGCGTTGCGCACGGCCTGGTCCAGGCCGTTGATCTGGCTGGTGAAGCGCTGCGAGATGGCGAGGCCGGCGGCGTCGTCCTTGGCGCTGTTGATGCGCAGGCCCGACGACAGGCGTTGGATAGAGGTGTTGAGGGAACCTTGGCTGGTGCTCAGGTTGCGTTGAGCGGTCAGCGATGCGAGGTTGGTATTGATACCGAGTGCCATGACAAATCTCCTGAAAAAAGAACTGGCGGAACTGACGAAATTCACAGCGCCGGAACTGGCTTGCCTGGTGAACGGCGGGTCGTCACTTCCTGGTTCAAACGGCCCGTTGAGATGGTTTTCGGGCAGTGCTCGGGAAACTTGAGGGAAATTTACAAACCGGTTGCAAGCCCCCCGGCGCAGCCCGCGGGCTGGGGCCGTGAGGGGTTGGCGGGCCGCTCCCACGCCGGGGCGCTGCAAAAACAATAGCTGCCAGCGCTTGCCATCAGCCACTCTTTATATGAAACCCCTCTGAAGTGCTTGTGCATCCAGCGCAAGCAGCTATCAATTCAGTAGTTCTTCTTCAAGTCCATGCCCGCGTACAGGTGCCCCACCTGGGCCTCGTAGCCGTTGAACATCAGCGTCTTGCGCTTGCGGGTGAACAGGCCGTCTTCGCCGATGCGGCGCTCGGTGGCCTGGCTCCAGCGCGGGTGGTCGACGTTGGGGTTCACGTTGGAATAGAAGCCGTATTCGTTGCGCGCGGCCTTGTTCCAGGCCGTGGGCGGCTCCTTGTCGGTGAAGCGGAGCTTCACGATGCTCTTGGCGCTCTTGAAGCCGTACTTCCACGGCACCACGATGCGCACGGGCGCGCCGTTCTGCTTCGGTAAAACCTCGCCGTACATGCCGAAGGCGAGCAGCGTGAGCGGGTGCATCGCCTCGTCCAGCCGCAGGCCCTCGGTGTAGGGCCAGTCGAGCACGCTGGAGCCCACGTAGGGCATGGTGGCCTTGTCGGCCAGGGTGACGAATTCGACGTATTTGGCGCTGCCCAGCGGCTCCACGCGCTTGATCAATTCGGCCAGCGAGTAGCCCACCCAGGGGATGACCATGGACCAGCCTTCCACGCAGCGCATCCGGTAGATGCGCTCTTCCTGCGCGCTGAGCTTGAGCAGGTCTTCGAGCGCCCAGGTGCCGGGTTTCTTGACCAGGCCCTCGATCTCCACGCTCCACGGGCTGGTCTTGAGCGTGTGGGCGTTCCGGGCGGGGTCGGCCTTGTCGGTGCCGAACTCGTAGTAGTTGTTGTAGCTGGTGGCGTCCTGGTAGCTGGTCACTTTCTCCATGGTGACCGCGCCGCTCACCTTGGAATCGACCGCCTGCAAAGGCGCGAGCTTGCCGGGGCGCGAGGTCAGGCCCCAGGCGGAGAATGCGGGCAAGGCGGCCGCGCCCGCCATCAGCGCGAGCAGCGCCCGGCGGTTTTCATAGACGGCGCGGGGCGTGATCTCGCTGCCGTGCGGATGGGTGAAGCCGGAGTGGCGGGAAGGGAACAGCATAGGTCGGGCCTTTCGTCTGACATCAGAAGCTCTCCCCCCGTTATTCGTTCCCGGGCCGCCTCCGGTTACAGCGTGCCGTAGCTGTGCAGCCCGCTCAGGAACATGTTCACGCCCAGGAAGGCGAACGAGGTGACCGCCAGCCCCGCCAGCGCCCACCAGGCCGACACCGTGCCGCGCAGCCCCTTCACGAGCCGCATGTGCAGCCAGGCGGCGTAGTTGAGCCAGACGATCAGCGCCCAGGTTTCCTTGGGGTCCCAGCTCCAGTAGCCGCCCCAGGCCTCGGCGGCCCACAGCGCGCCCAGCACGGTGGCGATGGTGAAGAAGGCGAAGCCCACGGCGATGGCCTTGTACATCACGTCGTCCAGCACCTCGAAGGTGGGCAGCTGCGCGGCGATGCGGCGGCGGCCCAGCAGGATGCCGGCCACGATCAGCGCGGAGATGCCGAAGTACACCATCCAGTAGCTGCTGCCGCCCTGCGCCGCCGCTCCTTGCCGGAACACGATGGGCTCGAAGCACAGCACCACGCCCAGGAGCCACAGCGGGGCCAGCTTGTACCAGCGCTGTTCTTCGGGGGGCAGGGCGGCCTGCTGCTTGATGAGGTAGGCGAACGCCACCATGGCCGACAGCGCGAAGGTGCCGTAGCCGATGAAGTTGGCGGGCACGTGCAGCTTCATCCACCAGCTTTTCAGCGCGGGCACCAGGGGCTGGATCTCCTGCGCGTCGCGCGCCACGGTGTACCAGAGCAGAAAGCCCACCGCCGCGCTGACCACCAGCATGACGAAGCCGCCCAGCGCGCGCGTGCCGTACTGGTGCTCGTAGTAGAGGTAGAACGTGGCCGTCATCCAGCAGAACAGCACGAACACTTCGTACAGGTTGGACACGGGGATGTGGCCGATGTCGGGGCCGATGAGGTAGCTCTCGTACCAGCGCACCATGGTGCCGGTGAGCGCCATGCCGACGGCCACCCAGGCGATGCGCGAGCCGATCAGCGCCATGGCCCCGTTGGCGCTGCGGGAGAACATGCCCAGCCAGTAGAACACCGTGCTCATGAAGAACAGCACGCTCATCCACAGAATGGCGGACTGGCTGGAGAGGAAGTATTTGAGGCCGAACACCGTCTCCGACCGCGCCAGGTCGCCGTGGTACAGGCCAATGGCCATCAGCGCCAGCGCCGCCACCGCCAGCATCAGCCGCGCCAGGGGCCGCCAGAGCCAGCCCAGCCAGATGGCGGCGGGCATGGCGGCCACCAGCACGCCTTTGTCATAGACGTCCATGGCCGTGCCGTAGCGTTGCAGCGCAAACAGGCCGCCCGCCGCGACGACGGCGGCAAACAGCCAGTCGAACCAGTTGCGGCGCGAGAAGTAGCCCTCGTGCAGGGTGAGCGTGGTGGTGTTCATGCGGCGTCTCCGTGGCGCGCTGGCGTGGGTAGCGGGAATTGTGCGCCTATCAATTTCTGGCTCAGTTCGGCGAATTCACGGTCGCCGTCCATGGTCTTGCGGTTGGTGGACAGGGCCATGCGGGCGTCGGACCCGGCGGCCCGCGGCGCGAGCCAGACCCACAGGCGCCGGTCGCGCACGTAGAGCATGGCAAAAACGCCGAGGATGAGCAAGGCGCAGCCCAGGTAAACCACTTTCTTGCCCGGCGCGCGCGCCACCTGGAACACGCTGGCCTGCACCTGGGTGAAGTCCTTGAGCTCCAGCGCGAAGGGCGCGGGGTAGAACTGCGCGTCGGACAGCGACAGCACGGCCTGCGTCATGAACGCCTGGGTCTTGTCGCTTTGCGGCAACGGGGCCAGCCCGGCGCGCTCGCGGGTGACTTGCGCGAGCTCGAACAGCGTGCCGTTGAGGATGCGCACCAGCACCTCGCTGGCCTTGGCGCGCTCGGCCTCGGGCACGTTGGCTTCCATGAAGTCGGACACGGCCTGCAGGCCGCCCCTCTTGTCCGCGCCGCCCGCGAACAGCGCCAGCGCGCGCTGGGCGGACTGGGCCAGCTGCCCGGCCAGGTCCTTGCGCGCGGGGTCCACCACCTTGGCCGCATAACGCTGCACGGCCTGCTCGCGCAGGGCCGGGTCGGCCAGGGCGGCGCGCAGGCGCAGAAAGCCCTGCATTCCGCCCTGGTCGTCCATGGGCACGCGCAGGTAGCGGAAGGGCTGGTCGGGCTGGTCGCGCACGCCCAGCAGGTACACGGGCTGGCCGTCGCCGGTGTCCACGGGCAGCATGTAGTTGTGGTACTCGCGCGCCTGGCCGGCGGCGTCGCGCAGCTTGTAGCCGATGCTGGGGCCGACGTTGCGCAGTTCCTTCTTGGACGTGGTCTTGTTGCCCGCGCCCAGGTGCTGCTCGATGGACTGGCCCAGGTTCACCTTGCGCACGTCAGCGCCCGAGCCGCCTTCGCCATCACCCATGTTCTCGACGTTGATGGTGCGCAGCGCGGTGAATTCGAGCGTGAGCTTGTCGTTGCCGTTGTCCAATGCCGTCTGGCCGCCGATCTCGCCTTCCACGTCGAACGGCTTGACGCCCGGCGCCATGGGCAGGGCCTGCAATTTGACGTGCGAGCCGCCGTCGTCGAAGCTGGACTGGTAGATCTCGATGCCACGGTAGCTCGCCGGGTGGTTGACCTCGATGCGCTCGGGAATGGCCGCGCCCGTGGCCTTGTCGTGGATGACGACCTCGCTGGCGAACAGCTTGGGCATTCCGGTCGAGTAGTGCTCGATGATGAATTTCTTGAGTTCGATGGCGAACGGCAAGTCCTGCAGCAGCACGCCGTCGGACTGGCTCAGGATGGCCGTGCTGGACTGCGACCCCTCGGCCACGAACAGGTTGCCCCGGAAGGTGGGGTTGCTGGTGGAGAGGCGGTGCTCGGGCTTCACGTCGGCCACCATGCCGCCGCCCCGGTACGGCGTCTTGCCGCCCAGCCACATCTGCGCGCGCACGATCAGGTCGCCGTCGAGCAGCCCGCCCAGGCACACCAGCACGATGGCGCTGTGCGCGGCGATGTAGCCGATCTTGTGCGCCGCGCCCTTCTTGGCGGCCACCATCCAGCCGGTTTCACGCTGCTGCAGGCGCACCTTCCAGCCGCCGCTGGCCAGCAGCTGGCCGATGCGCCGCGCGGCGGCCTCGGGGGCATCGCCCAGTTGCGCGTGGGCCTTGTGGTGGAAGGCCTGCAGGCTTTGCTCGCGAACGTTCTCCTTGTAGCTGCGCAGGTCGGCCAGGTACTTGGGCGTGTGCCGCGCGATGCACAGCGAGGTGCTGGTGACCAGGAACGCCAGGATCAGCAGGAACCACCACGCGCTGTACACCGCGTTGAGCTTGGCCGCCAGGAACAGTTCGGCCCAGAACGGCCCGAACTGGTTGACGTAGTTGGCCACGGGCTCGTGCTGCTTGAGCACGGTGCCGATCACCGAGGCGATGCAGATCACCGTGAGCAGCGAGATCGCGAAGCGCATCGAGGACAGCAGCTCCACCGTGGCGCGCAGCGCGGCGGAGCGGGTGTGGATGCGAAGGCCGTGGGTGGAGGCTGTCATAAGAAAAAAGGGCGAGGCCGCCGGCCCCGCCCTTTGAATGGATGGTTGACGCCGAAGTTCCGGCTCAATGCAGGCCGGCGATGTAATCGGCCACGGCCTTGATCTCGCGGTCGTTCATCTTGGCGGCCACGCCCGCCATTTGCGGGCTGTTGGCGCGCTTGCCGGCGCGGAAGGCGTTGAGCTGCGTGACGGTGTAATCCGCGTGCTGGCCCGACAGGCGCGGGTACTGCGCCGGAATGCCCGCGCCGTTGGGGCTGTGGCAGCCCGCGCAGGCGGCGATGGCGCGGTCCTGGATGCCGCCGCGGTAGATGCGCTCGCCCAGGGCCACCAGGTCCTTGTCCTTGGCGTAGCCGGGCTTGGCGGCCTTGGTGGTCACCCAGTAGGCGATGTTCTTCATGTCCTCGTCGGACAGCTGTGAGGCGAAGCCCTTCATGATGGGGTCGGCGCGCTTGCCCGACTTGAAGTCCTGCAGTTGCTTGACCAGGTATTCCGGGTGCTGCTGCGACAGCTTGGGCTGGGCCGTGACGGTGGAGTTGCCGTCCGCGCCATGGCAGGCGGCGCAGGTGGCGGTGTAGGCGGCTTCGCCCTTGGCCAGATCGGGTTTGGCGGCCCTGGGGGCAGCCGCCGGGGCGGCATGGCCTTCCGCGGCAAACACCGGAACGGCGGGGGCCACCAGCACGGCAGCCGTCAGCAGGGAGGCGAGCAACTTCATATCGAGGGACGTGTGTGGTTATGTAAGCAAAAGCCCGTAGATTCTACAATGCGCCCCTTCTCATGAATAACACCATTGACGCCAAAGCCGCCATGGGCTGGATGCACACGGCCCGCTTTCTGACCACGGCGGCGCAGCTGAACCAGTTGCCCGACATCACCGTGCCCGAGATCGCCTTCGTGGGCCGCTCGAACGCGGGCAAGTCCACCTGCATCAACACGCTCACGCAGCAAAAGCAGCTTGCCTTCGCCTCGAAGAAGCCGGGGCGCACGCAGCACCTCAACCTGTTTTCCCTGGGCAAGCAGGGCGTGACGGACGCGGTGCTGGCCGACCTGCCCGGCTACGGCTACGCGGCGGTGTCGCGCACCGACAAGCAGCGCTGGCAGCAGGTGATGGCCAATTACCTCGTGAGCCGCACGGGCCTGACGGGCATCGTGCTGCTGTGCGACCCGCGCCTGGGCCTGACCGAACTGGACGAGGCCCTGCTCGAAGTGGTGCGCCCGCGCGTGGAGGCGGGGCTGAAGTTCCTGGTGCTGCTGACCAAGGCCGACAAGCTCACGCGCAGCGAACAGGCCAAGGTGTTGTCGATTACGCGACTGCAAGCCGGAGGTGGCGAGGTGAGGATGTTCTCCGCCCTCAAGAAGCAGGGCGTGGACGAGGTGGCGCAGCTGCTCTGGCAGTGGTCGCACCCCGCGCCGCCCGAACCCCAACCTGAGTCCGAACAAAATCCGGCCTGAGCGCTTATCCATCCAGCGCTGCCAGCTATCAAAACAGGAGTAGCGCAATGATCACCGAAATCGCCCGCCCCTTGCCCCATGGCATCACCCTGGCCTGCCGCGTGGCGGGCGAGCCGGGCCGCCCCGTGCTGCTGTTCATGCACGGCTTTCCCGAGGCGGCCTTCATCTGGGACGAGTTGCTGGAGCATTTTTCCCAACCCGAGAACGGCGGCTACCGCTGCGTGGCGCCCTTCCTGCGCGGCTTCGGCCCGTCGGACGCGCCCGCCGAAGTCGAGGCCTACCGCGCCAAGCACCTCATCCAGGACATCGCCGCGCTGATCGCCATCGAGAGCCCCGATGCGCCCCTGGCCGCCCTGGTGGCGCACGACTGGGGCGGCGCGGTGGCCTGGAGCGTGGCCAACCAGCACCCGCGGCTGATGCAGCGCCTGTGCATCATCAACTCGCCCCACGCGGGCGCCTTCCTGCGCGAGTTGCAGAAGAACCCGGCCCAGCAGGCCGCGAGCCGCTACATGCACTTCCTGTGCCGCCCCGACGCCGAGGCGCTGCTGGCCGAGGACGGTTTCAAGCGCATGTTCGCCATGTTCAACGACCCGCAGGGCCAGCCGCCCGTGTGGATGACGGCGGACGAACGCGCCAAGTACCACGCTGTCTGGGCCAAGGGCCTGAAGGGCGGCTGCAACTACTACCGCGCCAGCCCCATGCGCCCGCCGCTGTCGGCGGACGACCCGATCCTCCAGCTGCAGTTCGCGCGCGAGGTGCTGGCGATCCACGTGCCCACCCTGGTGATGTGGGGCATGGCCGACCCCGCCCTGCTGCCCGCGCTGCTCGACGGCCTGGGGGACTGGGTGCCCGACCTGCGCGTGGTGCCCATCGAGGGCGCGTCGCACTGGGTGGTGCAGGAGCAGCCGCAGCGGGTCACCCGCGAACTGGCGCAGTTCCTGCTATCAAAATAAAAGCTGCCAGCGCTTGCTGCACAAGCGCTGGAGGCCAATTTGGCCCAAAAAGCTCAATACACCGACGGCTCCCCCTCGGGCCGCGTCTTGAACCGCCGGTGCACCCAGTAGTACTGGCCCGGCATGGTGTCGATGGCGGCTTGCAGTTCGCGGTTCATGCGCGTGGTGTCGGCCTCCACGTCGTCCGTGGGGTAGTGGGCCCAGGCGGGCGTGATCTCGGCCACGTAGCCTTCGGGCGTCATGCGCGTGTACATGCCCAGCACCTTGGCGCGGCCCAGGCGCGCGAAGCGCGGCAGCGAAGGCACCGTGGCCGCGATCTGGCCGAAGTACGGCACGAACAGCGATTCGTTGCGGCCCAGGTCCATGTCGGGCAGCAGGTACAGCAGGCCGCCCTTGCGCAGGTTGGCGATGATGGGCTTGACGCCGTCGGCGCGGTTCAACATGCGCACGTCGCCGAAGCGCTGGCGGCCCGCCATGAACCAGCCGTCGATGGCCGGGTTGGGGTGCGTGGCGAAGATGGACGTGAACGGCCGCGTGGTGTGCAGCGGCAACGCGAGGCCGCCCGCGTCCATGCCGTAGAAGTGCGGCGCGAAGACGATGGTGGGCGTGTCGCCGTCCAGCTCATGCAGCGCGCCCCGCAGCTTGACGCGCGACTCGACCACCGCGCGCGGCGACGACCAGAGCCAGCTCCGGTCCAGCCACGCCTGGCAGAAGCGCACGAAGGTCTCGCGCGCCCAGGCGCGGCGCTGGGCCGCGCTGGCCTCGGGATAGCACAGCGCCAGATTGGTGAGCGCCACGCGGCGGCGCGGCACGGCCAGCACGTAGAAGACCTGCCCCAGCAGCCAGCCCAGCGCCCGCAATGCCGGCAGCGGCAGGTGCGCCAGCACGCCCATGAACCAGACGCCCAGACGCGACATCATGCGGACACCTCTCTCGGATTCTTGTAGCGCGCGTAGCCCCACAGGTACTGGCCGGGGCACTGGCGGATCAGGCCCTCCATCGCCTGGTTGATCTGCCGCACGGCGGCTTCCAGGCCATCGGGCAAGGGGGCGGGCAACGCCTCCAAATGCAGCACATAGCCCCGGCCCCAGGGCTCGCGCTCGCAGCGCGCCAGCAGCACGGCGGCGCCGGTCTGCTGCGCCAGCCGGGCGGCCAGGGTCATGGTGTAGGCGTCGCGGCCGAAGAACGGCGCCCACAGGCCCTGGCCCGCGGGCGGCACCTGGTCGGGCAGCAGGCCCACGGCCTGGCCCCGGCGCAGGGCCTTGATCATCTGGCGCACGCCCGCCAGGTCGGTGGGCACGGCGCGCACGCCGGGGCGGTTGCGCGCCGTACGCATCAGCCCGGCCAGCCAGGGCTGGCGCGCCGGGCGGTACAGGATGGTGATGTCGCCATGCACCGCGCTCCAGCGCCGCGCGGCGGCCTGCACCGACATTTCAAAGCAGCCCAGGTGCGGCGTGAGGAAGACGATGCCCTTGCCCTGGCTCCAAGCGCGCTCCACGCACTCGGCGTTCTCCATGCGGCAGGCGGGCAAGTCGCCCAGCCACAGCCGGGGCGACTCGGCCGCCATGCGCCCCGCGTGGCCCACGGCGGCGCGCACCCGCGCAAACGGGTAGCCCGCCAGCGCCGCGTTGTCGAGAAAGCGGCGGCGGTAGGTGGGCGATGCGAAGAAAACCAGCCAGCCCAGCAGCGCGCCCACGGCGTGGAGCAGCCACAAAGGCAGCAGAGACAGCAGGCGAAACAGCGTTGGCATTAGAATTCGAGGTGTCGCTGAGTTAACTGAGCAACTTGCAGGGCGACGTTAAAAAAATCTGCTAAAGCGTTCGCCAAAGCTCCCAAGGCCGGGCAACGTGCTCTCTCCCAGCCATCTACAGGAGTTTACAAAATGGCGAACGACTTCCTCTTCACCTCCGAATCCGTCTCCGAGGGCCACCCCGACAAGGTAGCCGACCAGATCTCGGACGCCATCCTCGACGCCATCTTCGAGCAAGACCCGCGCTCGCGCGTGGCCGCCGAGACGCTGACCAACACCGGCCTCGTCGTCCTCGCGGGCGAGATCACCACCAACGCGCACGTGGACTACATCCAGGTCGCGCGCGACACCATCAAGCGCATCGGCTACGACAACACCGACTACGGCATTGATTACAAGGGCTGCGCGGTCATGGTCTGCTACGACAAGCAGAGCAACGACATCGCCCAGGGCGTGGACCACGCGAGCGACGACCACCTGAACACCGGCGCGGGCGACCAGGGCCTGATGTTCGGCTACGCCTGCGACGAAACGCCCGAACTGATGCCCGCGCCCATCTACTACGCGCACCGCCTCGTCGAGCGTCAGGCGCAGCTGCGCAAGGATGGGCGCCTGCCCTTCCTGCGCCCCGACGCCAAGAGCCAGGTGACGATGCGCTACGTGGACGGCAAGCCCCACAGCATCGACACCGTGGTGCTCTCCACCCAGCACCACCCCGACCAGAGCGAGACGGCCACCAAGATGAAGGCCAGCTTCACCGAGGCCATCATCGAGGAAATCATCAAGCCCGTGCTGCCCAAGGAATGGCTGCAGGACACCAAGTACCTCATCAACCCCACGGGCCGCTTCGTCATCGGCGGCCCGCAGGGCGACTGCGGGCTGACGGGCCGCAAGATCATCGTGGACACCTACGGCGGCGCCTGCCCGCACGGCGGCGGCGCGTTCAGCGGCAAGGACCCGACGAAGGTCGACCGCAGCGCCGCCTACGCCGCGCGCTACGTGGCCAAGAACATCGTGGCCGCGGGCCTGGCCAAGCAGTGCCAGATCCAGGTGGCCTACGCCATCGGCGTGGCGCGCCCGATGAACGTCACGGTCTACACCGAGGGCACGGGCGTGATCTCCGACGAGAAGATCGCCCAGCTGGTGCAGGAGCATTTCGACCTGCGGCCCAAGGGCATCATCCAGATGCTCGACCTGCTGCGCCCGATCTACGCCAAGACCGCCGCCTACGGCCACTTCGGGCGCGAAGAGCCGGAATTCAGCTGGGAGCGCACCGACAAGGCGGCCGCGCTGCGCGCAGCGGCCGGGCTGTAATCAGCGACAGGCCGCCACGCTCACTCAGGCGTGGTGGCCTTCTTCCTCATCGCCGTGGTCGGTTTCCCGGCCCGGCAGAATCAGGTTCATGGCCACCGCCACCATCGCGCCCACGGTGATGCCCGAGCCGAACACCTCGCGCACGAAGTCGGGCATCTTGGCCAGGATTTCGGGCCGCACCGTCACCGCCAGGCCGCAGCCCAGCGACACGGCGATGATCAGCGCGTTGCGGCGCGAGTGCTCGCTGCCGCTCAACATGCGGATGCCGGCGGAGATGATCATGGCGAACATCATCAGCCCCGCGCCGCCCAGCACGGGCTGCGGAATGGTCACCACCAGCGCGCCCAGCACCGGGAACAGGCCCGCGCACAGCATCATCACGCCGGTGAGCGCCACCACGTGGCGGCTGGCCACGCCCGTGAGCGACACCACGCCCACGTTCTGCGCGAAGGTGGACAGCGGCGGGCTGGACATGACCGCCGCGAACGCCGAGCCGATGCCGTCGCACAGGATGCCGCGCGACAGGCGCCGGCCGTCGATGCGGGTCTCGGTGGCCGCGCCCAGCGCCATGAAGGTGCCGGTGGTCTCCACGATGGTGACCAGGAACGCGATGGACATGGCGACGATGCCCGACACCGGGAAGGTCATGCCGAAGCGGAAGGGCTGCGGAATGGCGAACACCTCGGCGTTGCGCACCTGCGTGAAGTCGATCAGGCCCAGCGCCAGGCACAGCAGGTAGCCGCACAGGATGCCCAGCACCACGGCGGACGCGGAGACCACGCCCTTGCCCCACTGCACGAAGATGATCACCAGCGCCAGCACGCAGCCCGCGATGGCCAGGTGCCCGCCCGCTCCGTAGGTGGGGCTGCCCCTGCCGCCCGCGGCCCAGTCCACGGCCACCGGCGTGAGCGACAGGCCGATCATGGTCACCACCACGGCGGTGACGGTGTGCGGGAACAGCTTGCGCATCACGGGCATGAAGAAGCTGCCCACGATCATCACCAGCGAGCCCACCAGCGACGAGCCCAGGATGCCCGGCACGCCGTGCTCCAGCCCCACGCTGATGCCCGCGCCCACGAAGGCGAAGCTGGTGCCCATCACGCAGGGCAGGCGGATGCCCACCGGCCCCACGCCCTTGCACTGGATGATGGTGACGATGCCCGAGCCGAGCAGCGCCGCGTTCACCAGCGCCACGACCTGGTCGGCGGGCAGCTTGAGCGCGCCGCCGAACACCAGCGGCACGGCGATGATGCCGCCCAGGGCGGCGAGCAGGTGCTGCAAGGACAGCAGCGTGGTGGTGATGAAGCTGGGCGGGCGGTCTTCCACCCCGTAGAGCAAGGTTTGCGTGGCCATCGTGTGTCTCCTGTTGTGTATCGTGGTTCCGGCTCGGGTCAGTGCCCGGCGGACGCTTTTTCGAACAAGGTGCGCGCCAGGTCGCGGTGGCGCTCCAGCGTCACGGGCAGGTCGGTGGTGAGCAGGCGGCCCTGCGCCACCACCACGCGGCCATTGATGACGCTGGCGTCCACGTTGGCCGGGGTGCAGAACACCAGCGCGGCGACCGGGTCGTGCCCCGCGCCCGCGAAGCCCACGCCGGACAGGTCGAACGCGACGAAGTCCGCCGACATGCCGGGCGCGAGCGCACCGATGTCGTCGCGGTTGAGCACGCGCGCGCCGCCCAGCGTGGCTATCTCCAGCGCCTCGCGCGCGCTCAGCGCGGCGGGGCCGTAGCCCACGCGCTGCAGCAGCAGTGCCTGCCGCGCCTCGCCCAGCATGTGCGCGCCATCGTTGGACGCGCTGCCGTCCACGCCCAGCCCCACGGGCACGCCCGCGTCGCGCATGGTGCGGATGGGCGCGATGCCCGAGGCCAGCCGCATGTTGGAACAGGGGCAGTGCGCCACGCCCGTGCCGGTGCGCGCGAACAGCGCGATGCCCTCGGGGTCGAGCTTGACGCAGTGCGCGTGCCACACGTCGCGCCCCACCCAGCCCAGGTCCTCGGCGTACTGCGCCGGGGTCAGGCCGAACTTCTCGCGCGAGAAGGCCACGTCGTTGTCGTTCTCGGCCAGGTGGGTGTGCAGCGACACGCCGTGCGCGCGCGCCAGCAGCGCCGATTCGCGCATCAGGTCGCGCGTGACGGAGAACGGCGAGCACGGCGCCAGCACCACGCGCAGCATGGAGTGGCGCGCGCCGTCGTGGTACTGCTGTATCAGGCGCAGGCTGTCGCGCAGGATGGCCTCTTCCTCCTCCACCACCACGTCGGGCGGCAGGCCGCCCTTGCTGCGGCCCAGGCTCATGGAGCCGCGCGCGGCGTGGAAGCGCATCCCCATCTGCCGCGCGGCCTCGATGGCGTCGTCCAGCCGCGCGCCGTTGGGGTACAGGTACAGGTGGTCGCTGGTCGTGGTGCAGCCCGAGAGCATCAGCTCGGCCATGGCCGTGCGGGTGGAGACGCGCACCATCTCGGGCGTGAGGTGCGACCAGAGCATGTACAGGTTGGTGAGCCAGGAGAACAGCTCCGCGTCCTGCGCCGCGGGCACGGCGCGCGTGAGGCTCTGGTACATGTGGTGGTGGGTGTTGACCAGCCCGGGCATCGCCACGCGGCCGCGCAGGTCCAGCACCTGGGCCGTGCCGTCGTCGGCCATGCGCTGGTACTGCGGCGGCAGATCGGCCGTGGCGCCCACCCACACGATGGCGGGGCCTTGGGCGACCAGCGCGCCGCCTTTGATTTCGCGGCGTTCGGCATCCATCGTCACCAGCACGTCCGCGTGCCGGGCGATCAGTGTCTTGGGCGTCATGGGGTGCGCCTTGTCTCTGGGTTGTGGGAATGCGCGAGTCTAGGCAGCCAGGTGCGCTATGGATAGCACCGAATTTCGACCATAGCGTCCACAAAATGTGGACGAGCACGGTTTTTCGCCCACGGCGACAATGCACCTCCCCCCTCGGATATGGAGCAGACATGGCCTACAGCGGACGCGCATTGCACTCAACCCTCCACGGCGACGGCACCCTCGTGCTGTCGCTGGACCCCGTGGAAACGGGCGACCCCGGCGACGACGAGGTGGTCGTCCGCATCGAGGCCACGCCCATCAACCCCAGCGACCTGGGCCTGCTGCTCGGCCCCGCCGACCTGGCCAGCCTGGAGGCCGTCGGCAACGGCCTGCACTTCACCGTGCCGCCCGCGCGCATGGCGGCCATGCAGGGGCGGCTGGAGCAAAAGCTGCCCGTGGGCAACGAGGGCGCGGGCACCGTGGTGGCCGCGGGCAGGAACGCCGCCGCCCTGATGGGCCGGCGCGTGGGCATGATCGGCGGCGCGATGTACGCCGATTACCGCCGCATCCGCGCCGACGACGTGATACCCCTGCCCCCGGACGCTAGCGCGGCGGACGGCGCGTCGATGTTCGTCAACCCGCTCACCGCCCTGGGCTTCGTCGAGACGGCGCGCGGCGAAGGGCACAAGGCCATCGTGCACACGGCGGCCGCGTCCAACCTGGGCCAGATGCTGCAGCGCATCTGCCTGGCCGACGGCATCCCGCTCGTCAACATCGTGCGCTCCGAGGCGCAGGCCGCCATCCTGCGCGGCATCGGCGCCGCCCACGTGCTGAACAGCCAGGATGCCGACTTCGCCGCGCGCCTGACCGACGCGGTGGCCGAGACCGGCGCGACCATCGCCTTCGACGCGATCGGCGGCGGCACGCAGGGCGGCGACATCCTGCAGGCCATGGAGCGCGCCGCCGTGCGCGGCATGACTGCGTACAGCCGCTACGGGTCGGACACCTTCAAGCAGCTCTACATCTACGGCGGCCTCGACCCGTCGCCCACCGTGCTGAACCGCGCCGCGCTGGGCTTCCAGTGGGGCGCGGCGGCCTGGCTGCTGTTCCCCTTCCTGCGCAAGGCCGGCCCCGCCGTGGCGCAGCGCCTGCGCCAGCGCGTGGCCCGCGAGCTGACCACCACCTTCGCCAGCCGCTACACGCGCACCATCGGCCTGGCCGAGGCGCTGCAGCCCGAGGTGCTGCGCGCCTACGAGCGCAAGGCCACGGGCGAGAAATTCCTGATCGACCCGAGCCAAGGCTGATCAGCGCCCGCCCGCGAACAGGTGCGCCAGCGCCTCGCCGATGCTGGCCGCTAGCAGTTCCGCCGCCGCGCTCAGCTGCCCCTTGGCGCGGGCCAGGAGCACCAGGGTCTGGCGCTGCAGGTGCGCGTCGCGCAGCGGCACGAAGACCAGGGCGTTGCGGCTGCGCTCCTCCATCACGTCCAGCTGGTTGAGCAGCGCCACGCCCTCGCCCAGCATGACCAGGCGGCGGATCAGCGTGGTGGAGGTCGATTCGGCCACGGGCGTGACCGCGATGGCGTTGCGCGCGAAGGCGTCGGCCAGCAGGGTGCGGATGGACAGCGGCGGCGCGGGCAGGATCAGCGGGTGGCCGATGCATTCGGACAGCAGCACCGACGACTGGCGCGCCAGCGCATGGCGCGGCGGCACCACGGCGCCGATCTGCCATTCGCTCGCGGCCAGGGTGCGCAGCGCGGCGCGCTCGGGCAGGTCGTAGCCCAGGCCCAGGTCGGCGTCGCCGCGCTCCACGGCGGCGGTGATTTCGTCGATGGTCAGGTCGATCACGCGCAGCGCGATGCCGGGGTAGCGCTGGCGGAACTCGTGGATCAGCGTGGGCAGCAGCGAGCCCGCCAGCCCCGCCGTGGCCGCCACGGTGATCTCGCCGCGCCGCGCGCCCTTGAATTCGGCGATGCGCTCGCGCAGCACCGCGTGCTCGCGCAGCGTGCTGCGCACGTGGGCCAGCACCATCTCGCCCAGCGGCGTCAGGCGCAGGCGGTTGTGGATGCGCTCGAACAGCGGCGCGCCCAGTTCGGCTTCGAGGCTGAGGATCTGCCGGTTGACCGCCGTGGGCGCCACGTGCAGGTGCTCCGCCGCCTTGCGGATGGAACCGCGGCGCACGACTTCATCGAGGTAGCGCAGAACGCGGGCGTGCATGGCCCAGACTACCACGCGCCGCGCGGCGGCGGGTGCGCGGGCAGGGTGGCGGGTTTACAGCCTTTTTGGACTCCAGTGCAGGCGGGACAAGCGCAAGCAGCTATCGAATCAGGAGTTGCGCAGCGCATCCACCGCCGCGTGCAGGTCCATGCTCCAGGCGCGGCGGTCGCGCCCCGCGGCCTTTTCGGGCACGCCCCAGCTCAGCACCGCCGTGAGGCCCGGCGCGGCCAGCGTGCGCCAGATGGAGCCGACCAGGGTTTCGTCGCCGATGTAGCTGGCCGCATGGCTGACCGCGCGCGTGCGGCGGTCGATGAAGCGCAGGCCCACGGGCAGCACCGGCGCGTCCGCCGACAGCGCGGCCTGCAGCAGGTTGGCGTGGAAGGGCAGCAGCGTGCGCCCGTCGCCCGTGGTGCCTTCGGGGAACACGGCGAGCACCTGACCTGCCTGCAAGGCGTCGCGCATATGGTGGACTACGCGCATCGCGTCGCGGGCCGAAGTGCGTTCGATGTAGAGGGTGCCGCCCGCCGTGGCCAAGCGCCCGACGACAGGCCAGGCACGCACGTCGGCCTTGGAGATGAAGCGGCAGTAGCGCGCCGCGTGCAGCACCGGAATGTCGAGCCACGACAGGTGGTTGGCGACGATGAGCACCGGGCCGCCCGCGGGCGGCGCGCCCCGCACTTCGAGCGTGACGCCCGCGCAGTCCAGCAGGCCCTGCGCCCAGGCGTGCACGCGCGCCTGCTGCTGCGCGGGCGTGAGCCGGGGAAAGCGCCAGACGATGACCGCCAGGCCATGCAGCACATGGCCCAGCAGCCGCAGCAACCGCCAGCAGGCGCGCAGGTGTCGCACCGCGTGATCAGCGCTCGAACGCCACCTGCCCGCCCACCAACGTGGCGCGCACCCGCGCGGGCAATTCGTAGCCCGAGAACGGCGTGTGCTTGCCCTGGCTGGCGAGCGCGGCGGGCTCCACGCGCCAGTCGGCGTTCGGGTTCACCACGCAGAGGTCGCCCACGCCGCCTTCGACCAGTTGGCCCACGCTGGCCTGCAGGGTGCCCAGCGCGCCGCCCAGCACGCGCGCGGGTTCGCTGGTCACCACGGCGATGGCGCGCGCGAGCGGCACGCCGCCGTCGCGCGACCACTTGAGGGCCAGGCTCAGCAGCAGCTCCAGCCCGGTCGCGCCGGGCTCGGCCTCGGCGAACGGCAGGGTCTTGGCGTCTTCATCGACCGGGGTGTGGTCGGACACCAGCGCGTCGATGGTGCCGTCGGCCAGCGCGGCGCTGAGCGCGTCGCGGTCGCGCTGCTGGCGCAGCGGGGGAGACAGGCGCGCGCGGCTGTCGAAGAAGCCGATGTCGGTGTCGATCAGGTGCAGCGAGTTCACGCTCACGTCGCAGCTCACGTCCAAGCCCTGCGCCTTGGCCTCGCGCACCAGCTGCACGCCCGCCGCGCTGGACAGGCGGCATAGGTGCACGCGCGCGGGCGTGGCCTTGAGCAGCTCGAAGATGGTGTGCAGCGCGATCGTCTCCGCCGCCACCGGCACGCCCGACAGGCCCAGCCGCGTGGCCAGCGGGCCGCTGGCGGCCACGCCCTTGCCCAGGTGCAGCTCCTGCGGGCGCAGCCACACGGTGTAGCCGTAGGTGGCCGCGTACTGCAATGCGCGCTGCAGCACCTGGGTGCTGGCGATGGGCACGTCGGCCTGGCCGAAGCCGACGCAGCCGGATTCGGTCAATTCGGCCATCTCGGTCAGCACCTCGCCCGCGAGCCCGCGCGTGAGCGCGCCCAGCGGGAACAGGCGCGCCTGGTGCAGCTTCTCGGCGCGGAACTTGAGCATCTCGACCAGGCCGGGCTCGTCGAGCACCGGGTCGGTGTCGGGCGGGCAGACCAGGCTGGTCACGCCGCCCGCCACGGCGGCGGCCATTTCGGATTCGAGCATCCCTTCATGCTCGTGCCCGGGCTCGCGCAGGCGCGCGGCCAGGTCCACCAGGCCGGGCAGCACCAGGCAGCCCGTGGCGTCGATCACGCGGTTGGGGGTGAAGTCCTTGGCCACCCGGTTGATGGCGATGACCCGCCCCGCCGCGATGGCCACGTCGCACGTCTGGTCAAAACCGCTGGCCGGGTCGATCACGCGGCCGTTCTGGATCAGGATCTTCATGCTTCATTCCCCGCGACGATGGACATGACCGCCATGCGGCACGCGATGCCGAAGGTGACCTGCGGCAGGATCACGCTCTGCTGGCCGTCGACCACGGCGGAGTCGATTTCCACGCCGCGGTTGATGGGGCCGGGGTGCATGACGATGGCGTCGGGCTTGGCCCAGCGCAGCTTCTCGGGCGTGAGGCCGAAGCTCTTGAAATACTCCTGGCTCGACGGCAGCAGCGCGCCGCTCATGCGTTCGTTCTGCAGGCGCAGCATGATGACCACGTCCGCGCCCTTGATGCCTTCCTCCAGCGTGTGGAACACGCGCACGCCCATCTGCGCCAGGTCGCCGGGCACCAGGGTGCGCGGGCCGACCACGCGCACCTCGGCGGCGCCCAGCGTGGTCAGCGCGTGGATGTCGGACCGCGCCACGCGCGAGTGCAGCACGTCGCCCACGATGGCCACGGTGAGGTTGGAAAAGTCCTTCTTGTAGTGGCGGATGGTGTACATGTCGAGCAGCCCCTGCGTGGGGTGCGCGTGCCGCCCGTCGCCCGCGTTGATCACGTGCACGTGCGGCGCCACGTGCTGCGCGATCAGGTAGGGCGCGCCCGATTCGCTGTGGCGCACCACGAACAGGTCGGCCGCCATCGCGCTCAGGTTGGCGATGGTGTCGAGCAGCGATTCGCCCTTGCTGGCCGAGCTGCGCGCGATGTCGAGGTTGATCACGTCCGCCGACAGCCGCTTGGCCGCGATCTCGAACGTGGTGCGCGTGCGCGTGCTGTTCTCGAAGAACAGGTTGAACACGCTCTTGCCGCGCAGCAGCGGCACCTTTTTCACCTCGCGGTCGTTGAACGAGACGAAGTTGGCGGCGGTGTCGAGGATGTGCGTGAGGATGTCGCGCGGCAGGCCCTCGGTGGAGAGCAGGTGGATCAGTTCGCCGTGCTTATTGAGTTGCGGGTTGCGTTGGGCCACGGTCAGGCCTCCGATGCTTTCACTTGGAATTGGAAGACGCCGTCCGCGCCGCGCGCCAGCGCGAGCGACTGGCTGGCGGGCAGCGCCACGCGCGCGGCGGCGAAGTCGGGCTGCACGGGCAGTTCGCGCCCGCCACGGTCGACCAGCACGGCCAGGCGCACGCAGCCGGGGCGGCCGTAGTCGAACAGTTCGTTGAGCACGGCGCGCAGCGTGCGGCCGGTGTAGAGCACGTCGTCCAGCACCAGTACGTCGGCCCCGTTCACGTCGAAGCCGAGCACGGTCTGCGCGCTGGCGGACAGGCCGCGCTGGGCGAAGTCGTCGCGGTGCAGCGCGGACGACAGCACGCCGGGCGCGCCGGGCAGGCCCAGATCCTTGTGCAGCCGCTCGGCCAGCCACGCGCCGCCCGAGGCGATGCCCGCGAGCCGCGTGGCCGGCCCCATCAGGCCGCGCACGCCGCGCAGCAGTTCGCGGTACAGGGCTTCGGCGTCCAGCGCCAGAATGCCTGGGGTGGGGGAATTCATGCAAGACTCCTCAGGAATTGTTCCAGGATGATGGCCGCGCTGGCCGCGTCGGCGTCCTTGGCGCCTTGCGCGTGGGCCTCGGTGGTGCTGTAACGCTCGTCCACCTCGTACACCGGCAGGCCGAAGCGCCCGCGCAGCTGGCGGCCGAATTTTTGCGCGCGCGCGGTGTTCTCATGCGCCGCGCCGTCGGGGTGGAAGGGCACGCCGATGACCAGCGCGTCGGGTGCCCACTCCTTGATGCGCGCGGCCACCTCGGCAAAGCGCGCATCGCCCTCGGCGCGGATGGTGGCCTGCGGCGTGGCGGTGCGCAGCAGGCGCGAGCCCACGGCCACGCCCGTGCGCTTGAGACCGAAGTCGAATGCCAGAAAGGTGTGGAAATGCGCGGGGACGGCGGGCGGAACGGACACGCCGCTCATGCGCGCCCCGCCGTGGGCGACAAGGCCCAGGACTGCAGCCCGAGCAGGGCCAGCGCGCGGTCGTAGCGCTCGTCCACGGGGGTGTCGAAGATCACGGCCTGGTCGGCATCGACGGTGAGCCAGGCGTTCTCGGCCAGCTCCGATTCGAGCTGGCCCTCGCCCCAGGCGGCGTAGCCCAGCATCACCATCACGCGGCGCGGGCCCGCGCCTTCGGCAATGGCTTCGAGCACGTCCTTGGAGGTGGTCATCTCCAGCCCGCCAGGGATGACCATGGTGGAGGCGTACACCGCTTCGTTGGGGGTGTCGCTGTGGGCCAGCACCGGGTCGTGCAGCACGAAGCCGCGCTCGGTCTGCACCGGGCCGCCCTGGTAGACGGGCTGTTCGCTCAGGTCGGCGCGGCCCAGGGACAGGTCCACCTTGTCGAACAGCGTTTTCAGGCTCAGGTCGGCGGGCTTGTTGATGATGAGGCCGAGCGCGCCGCGCTCGCTGTGCTCGCACAAATAGACCACGCTGCGCGCGAAGGACGCATCTTCCAGGCCGGGCATGGCGATCAGGAAGTGGTTCGTCAGGTTGATGGCATCGGCGGCTGTGGACATGCCGCCGATTTTAGGCGACGGGTGAGGCGTTGCCCTCGGTCAGGCAGTCACCATCACGGCCTTGGAAACCAAGTAAGCCTCCATCGCCTCCGGCCCGCCTTCAGAGCCGTAACCCGAGTCCTTCACGCCGCCGAACGGCGCCTCGGGCGTGGGCGTGGCGGGCTGGTTGATCCACACCATGCCGGCCTCGATGCCGTGCATCAGCGCGTGGGTGTTGCGGATGGAGCGGGTGTACGCATAGGCCGAGAGGCCGAAGGGCAGGCGGTTGGCTTCGGCGATGGCCTCGTCCAACTCGCCGAAGCCGCGGATGGCGGCGATGGGGCCGAAGGGCTCGTTGTTGAACACGTCCGCCGTGAGCGGCACTTCGTCGAGCACCGTGGGCGCGAAGAAGTTGCCCGCCGTGCCGATGCGCTCGCCGCCCGTGAGCACCTTGGCGCCGCTGGCGCGCGCGTCCTGCAAAATTTTGTGCATGGCGTCCAGCCGGCGCGTGTTGGCCAGCGGCCCCATGCGCGTGGCTTCGTCGAGGCCGTTGCCGACTTGCAAGCCCTCAGCCTGGGCCGTGAGCAGCCGGGCGAACTCGGCGCGCACGCTGTGGTGCACCAGGAAGCGCGTGGGCGAGATGCAGACCTGCCCCGCGTTGCGGAACTTGGCGGCGCCGGCGGCCTTGGCGGCGAGTTCCAGGTCGGCGTCCTCGCAGACGATGACGGGCGCATGGCCGCCCAGTTCCATGGTCACGCGCTTCATGTGCTGGCCCGCCAGCGCGGCCAGCTGCTTGCCCACGGGGGTGGAGCCGGTGAAGGTCACCTTGCGGATGACGGGGTGCGGAATCAGGTAGCCCGAGATTTCCGCCGGGTTGCCGTACAGCAGCCCCACCACGCCGGGCGGCAGGCCCGCGTCCACGAAGCATTGCAGCAGCGCGGCGGGGGCGGCGGGCGTTTCCTCGGGCGCCTTGCACAGGAAGGAACAGCCGCTGGCCAGCGCCGCGCCGATCTTGCGCACGATCTGGTTGATGGGGAAGTTCCACGGCGTGAAGGCCGCCACAGGCCCCACCGGCTCCTTGATAACCAGCGACTGCGCCGCGAGGTTGCGCGACGGGATGATCCGGCCATATACGCGGCGGCCCTCGTCAGCGAACCATTCGATGATGTCCGCGCCCGCGACGGCTTCCATGCGCGCCTCGGCGAACGGCTTGCCCTGCTCTTGCGTGAGGATGCGGCCGATGGCGTCGGCGCGCTCGCGCAGCAGCCCGGCGGCCTTGCGCATCAGCGCGGCGCGCTCGTGCGCGGGCACCTTGCGCCAAGTGGCGAAACCGGCCTGCGCGGCGGCCAGGGCGCGGTCCAGGTCGGCAATGCCCGCGTGCGCCACCTTGCCGATCGCCTGGCCGGTGGCGGGGTTGAACACGTCGATGGTCTTGCCGCTGGCGGCGTCGCACCAGGCGTTATTGATGAGCAGACGGGTGTCGGGGTAGGAGGAAGGGACGGTCATGCGGATGCTCCGGGTCATGCGTGAAGAAAAGCCACCCGGGAGGATACGCCAGCGCGCACGCTATTGAAAACATAGCTGCCAGCGCTTTATGGACAAGCGCCGGAGGCCTATTTGACTTGAACCTGCGGGCATCGGGGCTATGCACGGGGTGTCGCGCAAGCACAAGCGCCGCCAGGGGGTTGGGCCTAGCATGGCCCTTGAATGGACAACCAGGAGACAAGCCCCCATGGCACAGCATTTCGACTTTCTCATCATCGGCGCCGGCATCTCGGGCATCGGCGCGGCCTGCCATCTGCGCCAGCGCTTCGGCGACAGCAGCCTCGCCATCCTCGAAGCCATGGACGGCTTCGGCGGCACCTGGTGGACGCACCGCTACCCCGGCGCGCGCTCGGACAGCGACCTGTTCACCTACGGCTACGGCTTCAAGCCCTGGACGGGCCACGCCATCGCCTCGGCGGATGAAATCCGCAACTACCTGAGCGAGACGATCGACGAGAACGGCCTGGCCCCGCTGATCCGCTACGGCCACCACGTGCAGGCGGCGCGCTGGTCGTCCGAGGACAAGCGCTGGACGCTGGAGGTGACCCGCACCGGCTCTGACGAGGTGCTGACCTTCACCACGAATTTCCTCTGGGTCTGCGCGGGCTATTACGACCACGCCCAGGGCTACACGCCCGAGTGGCCGACGCTGAAGGACTTCAAGGGCCAGGTCATCCACCCGCAGCACTGGCCGCAGGACTTGGACTATGCGGGCAAGCGCATCGTGGTCATCGGCTCCGGCGCCACGGCGGCCACGCTGATTCCGAACCTGGCCCCCGATGCGGGCCACGTGACCATGCTGCAGCGCTCGCCCACCTTCTTCCTGCCCGCGCAGGAGCACCCGCTGGTGCCGCTGCTCAAGCCGCTGAACCTGCCGGACGAGTGGTACCACGAGATCATGCGCCGCGCCTTCATCGCGCGCACCGACGAGGTCGTGCAGACGGCCAAGCAGCACCCCGAGGCGATGCGCGCCTTCCTGCTCGGCGAAATCCGGCCGCACCTGCCCGAAGGCTTCGACATCGACAAGCACTTCAACCCCCGCTACCGCCCCTGGCAGCAGCGCATCGCCCTGGTGCCGGAGGGCGACTTCTTCAAGGCCATCCGCGACGGCAAGGCTTCGGTGGTGACGGACACCATCGAACGCTTCGACGCCACCGGCATCCAGTTGACGAGCGGCGAGCACCTCGACGCCGACATCATCGTCACTGCCACGGGCTTCAACCTCAAGCTGTTCGGCGGCATTCCGTTCAGCGTGGACGGCGCGCCGGTGGACTTCAGCCAGCGCATCTCGTACCGGGGCGTGATGATCGAGGGCGTGCCCAACATGGCCTACACGCAGGGCTACTTCCGCTCCAGCTGGACGCTGCGCTGCGACCTGGTGTGCGACTGGGTGTGCCGCCTGCTCGCCCACATGCGCGAGCACGGCCACGCCGAGGTGCGCCCCACCGTGCCCGCCGGCTCCGACATGCGGCGCCTGTCGTGGATAGATTCCGACAACTTCAACGCGGGCTACGTGGTGCGCGCGCAGGCCGCCATGTACGGCCAGGGCGACCGCCATCCGTGGAAGCACGACATGGAGCACGCCGAAGAGCGCGTCGCCCTGCCCGCGGCCTCCCCGCAGGACGAGGCGCTGGCCTATTCCTGAGCCCATCCCTTCACTTCACCACACCACAACCCAGGAGACTTCACCCATGCCCCTTGACCCGCACCTCGCCGGCGTCCTGCAGATGCTGGCCGCCGCCAACAAGAAACCCACCGCCGAAGGCACGCCCGAGGAAGGCCGCGCCGGCTACCTGGCGCTGACCGCGGGCTCGCTCACGCCCGAACAGCGCGTGCCGGTGGCCAGCGTGCAGGACACCACCGTGTCCGGCGGCGCGGGCCCCGTCCCCGCGCGCATCTACCGGCCCGAGGGCACGGGGCCGTTCCCCACCGTGGCGTACTTCCACGGCGGCGGCTACGTCATCGGCAACCTGGACACGCACGACAACACGTGCCGCGAGATCTGCCGTGGCGCGCAGGCCGTGGTGGTGTCGGTGGACTACCGGCTCGCGCCCGAGCACCCCTTCCCGGCGGGCATCGAGGACGCCGTGGCCGCCGCCAAATGGGTCGTGGCGAATGCGCGTGAACTGGGCGGCAACGGCGTGGTGGCCGTGGCGGGCGACAGCGCGGGCGGCAACTTCAGCGCCGTGGTGGCACAGCAGCTGCGCGACGCGGGCACGCCGCTGGCGGCGCAGTTCCTGATCTACCCGGCGGTGGACCACGTGGCCGCCGTGTACCCCAGCGCCGAGCAGAACGCCAAGGGCTATTTCCTCGAAGCCGAGACCATGGCCTGGTTCTACAACCACTACGCGGGCACCTACCCCGACACGATGGACCCGCGCCTGGCCCCGCTGCAGGCCCAAAGCCTGGCGAACCTGCCGCCCGCCGTGATTTTGACCGCCGAGTTCGACCCGCTGCGCGACCAGGGCGCGGCCTACGCCGAGGCGCTGCGCGCCGCGGGCGGCCAGGCCGAACTGATCGAGGGGCCGGGCATGATCCACGGCTTCTTCGACATGGGCCGCTGGTCGCCGGGCGCGCAGGCCCTCATCACGCGCGGCATCGAGCGCTTCGGCGCGCTGCTGAAGGCATGAAGGAGGCCGCCATGTCCACCACCGTGAACCATGTGGCCGTGCTGGGCTCGGGCGTGCTGGGCGGCCAGATCGCCTGGCACAGCGCCTTCAAGGGCAAGCACGTCGCCGTGTACGACATCTCGGAAGAGGCCTTGGCGCGCTGCCGCGCGGCGCAAGAGCAGTACGCGGCCATCTATCTGGCGCCCGAGGTCGGCGCCAGCGCGGCCGAGGTGGAGGCCACGCGCCAGCGCCTGACCTTCACCACCGACCTGGCCCGGGCGGTGGGCAACGCCGACCTGGTCATCGAGGCCGTGCCGGAGATTCCCGAGGTCAAGAACAGCGTGTACCGGCAGATGGCGCCGCTGCTGCCGGCCCACACCGTGCTCACGACGAACTCGTCCACCCTGCTGCCGAGCGACTTCGCGGCCGCCACCGGCCGGCCCGACAAGTTCTGCGCGCTGCACTACGCCAACTACATCTGGTCGGCCAACCTCGTCGAAATCATGCCGCACGCGGGCACGGCCCGGGCCACGCTCGAAACCGTGACCCGCTTCGCCATCGAGACCGGCATGGTGCCGATTCCCGTCGGCACCGAGCACAACGGCTACGTGCTCAACACCTGGTTCCCCGCCCTGCTGGGCGCGGCGCAGACGCTGGTGACCAACGGCATCGCCACGCCCGAGGACGTGGACCGCACCTTCCTGATCGCCAACCGGGGCGTGCGCATGGGCCCGTTCGGCATGATGGACGTGGTCGGCATGAAGACCTGCTACGACGTGTCGGCGTACTGGGGCCACGTGAACAACGACGCGCAGCAGCTGGCCAACGCCGAGTACGTCAAGACCCACCTGCTCGACCAGGGCCGCACCGGCCTGCTGGCGGGCAAGGGCTACTACGACTACCCGAACCCGGCCTACGAAGCGCCGGACTTCCTGGCCGTGCCGCCGCTGTCGGCACTGTCCGGCATCGTGGACCGCTGCACCCCGAAGAAGGCGTAGCTACTGCGGCTGCGCCGCGCGGTAAAGCACGCGCACCAGGTCGGACTGGGTGAGGATGCCCGCGAGCCGCCCGTCCCCGTCCACGATGGGGATGTGGTGGTGCCCGCCTTCGCTGAACAGCGGCACCAGCTCCGCCACGCGCTGGTCGGCGCGCGCGGTGCGCACCTCGCGGGTCATGATCTGTTCGATCCGCTTGGGCTGGCCCTTGCCGCCCGTCAGCACGGCGCGCAGGCGCTTGCCCAGGCCCAGCGGCGGCGCGTCCGGCTGGGCGTGGCGCATGAAGTCGGCCAGGGCCACGATGCCCACGATGCGCCGCCCGGCGTCCACCACCGGCAGCGCCTTCACGCGGCGCTGGCGCATGGCGGCCCAGGCGTCGGCCAGCGAGGTGTCGGCCAGCACCGTCACCGGGTCCGCCGACATGGCCTCGGCGCAGCGCAATTCGCCCCATTGGCGCTGCCACGCGGCCAGCTCCGCCGCCTGCAGCAGGGCTTCGAGGTCGTCGCGCGGCACGTCCAGCACCTGGTTGTAGTGGGCCAGCGCGGCGTCGAAGTCCGCCGCCGTGAAGTGCGGCGAGCGCGCGGGCGCGGCGGGCGCGGCCTGCTGCGCGTGCGGGTAGCGCCGCCCGGTCAAGGAGTTGTAGGCCATGCCCGCCAGCGCCATCAGCAGCGCATTCGCCAGCACCGGGAACAGCACGAAGCGCGGATCGCCGCTGTGGCTCAGCACCGCGAACAGCGCCGTCGCCCCGCCCGGCGGGTGCAGGCAGCGCAGCGCGAACATGGCGGCAATCGCCAGGCCGACCGCCACGGCCCCGGCCCAGGCCGGATCGGGAATCCACGCCGCGCAGGCCACGCCCGCCAGGGCCGCCACCGTGTGGCTGCCCACCACCGCCCAGGGCTGCGCCAGCGGGCTGGCGGGCAGCGCGAAGATCAGCACCGCCGAGGCCCCCATGGGCGCGATCAGCCAGGCCGCGGCCCCGTGCTGCGGCGCGAAGGCGCGGCACAGCAGCGCCGTCAGCGCGATGCCCAGGGCGCCGCCGAGCGCGGCGCGCAGCCGCTCGCGCTGGTTGACGCGCACGCGCGCGGGCAGCAGCGCCCGCAAGAAGTCGTTCATGTTGATTGCCCCTGCCCGGTGAATGCGGAGATGCGCGCCACCTGGAACACCTCTTTCAGCGAGCGCAGCTCGCGCCGGTGCAGCGCGGCCAGCCGCAGCAGGCGCTCCTCGCCCGCGGGGCTCAGGCGCACCAGCACCTGGCGCTTGTCCGCCGCGCCGCTCTCGCGCTGCACCAGCCCCAGCGCCTCGCAGCGCGCCACCAGCGCCAGCGCGCCGTGCGGCTGCGCCTGCAGGCGCTCGGCCAGCTCGCCCACCGTGGCCCAGTCGCGCCCGGGGTAGCCCTTCACGTGCAGCAGCAGCTGGTATTGCTGCGGCGTCAATCCTTCGGCCTGCGCGGCCTCTTCGCTGAAGCGCAGGAAGCGGCGCAGCTGGTAGCGGAATTCGGACAGGGCTTCCAGCTCCGTCTTGGTGGGCGGTTTCTTCATGCAGAAAATTACATCACGATATGATGTAATTAGAGCATGACTCCCTCCCCCTCTTCCGCCGCGCGCGACTACGCCGCCGACGCGCGCCTCGCGCTGCTGGCGCTGCTGGCCGTGCCCATCGGCGCGCTGGGCGTGGCCGCGGCCTGGCTGCTGCTCACGCTGATCCGCTTTTTCACCAACCTGTTCTTCTTCCAGACGCTGTCGGTCGCGCCCACCTCGCCCGCCGGCCACCACCTGGGCGCTGCGGTGATTCTGGTGCCCGTCGCGGGCGCGCTGATCGTGGGGCTGATGGCGCGCTTCGGCTCGGACAAGATCCGGGGCCACGGCATTCCCGAGGCGATCGAGGCCATCCTGTTCGGCAAGAGCCTGATGTCGCCCAAGGTGGCGGTGCTCAAGCCGCTGTCATCGGGCATCGTCATCGGCTCGGGCGGCCCGTTCGGGGCGGAGGGGCCGATCATCATGACCGGCGGGGCGATCGGCTCGCTGCTCGCGCAATGGCTGCACCTGTCGGCGGCGGAGCGCAAGACGCTGCTGGTCAGCGGCGCCACGGCGGGCATGACCGCCGTGTTCGGCACGCCCGTGGCCGCCGTGCTGCTGGCGGTGGAGCTGCTGCTGTTCGAGCTGCGCCCGCGCAGCCTGCTGCCCGTGGCGCTGGCCTGCGCCACGGCGGGCTTCCTGCGCCCGCTGGCGCTGGAGGCGGGCCGCCTGTTCCCGCTGCACACCCATCCGGCGGGCCTGGCCGCGCTGGGCTCCTGCGTGGTGGCCGGGCTGCTGGCGGCGCTGCTGGCCGCCGGCCTGTCGCGCGCGCTGTATGCGGTGGAGGATGGCTTTCACCGCCTGCCCATCCACTGGATGTGGTGGCCCGCGCTGGGCGCGGTGGCCATCGGCATCGGCGGCTGGCTGCAGCCGCGCGCGCTGGGCGTGGGCTACGACGTGATCGGCGACCTGCTGCACGGCAACCTGCTGATCGGCGCGGCCCTGGCGCTGCTGGCGGCCAAGGCGGTGATGTGGGTGCTGGCGCTGGGCTCGGGCACCTCGGGCGGCGTGCTCGCGCCGGTGCTGATGATGGGCGCGGGCCTGGGCACGGTGCTCGCGCCCGTGCTGCCGGGCGGCTCGCCGGGGCTGTGGCCGCTGGTGTGCATGGCGGCGGTGCTGGCGGGCGTGCTGGGCGCGCCGCTGACGGCGGCCGTGTTCGCCTTCGGCCTCACGGGCGACGGCGACGCGCTGCTGCCGCTGCTGCTGGCCTGCGCGGTGTCGCACGGGCTCACGGTGCTGCTGATGGACCGCTCGATCATGACCGAGCGCCTGTCGCGCCGGGGCCGCCACGTGTACCGCGAGTACGGCGTGGACCCGCTGGAGCGCACGCCCGTCGAGGCCGTGATGACGCGCGGCGTGCAGACCATTCCCGCAGACGCGCCGCTGGCGCGCGTGGTGCATGAATGGTTCGGCCCCGCGCAGCGGCACCGCGCCTTCGCGGTGGTGGATACGCGCGGCGTGTGCCTGGGGCTGATCGACCGCGACCGGCTGAACGACATGGATGGTGACACGCGCGTGGCGGGCGACCTGCTGCGCGGCAGCTCCGCCCCTTTCGCGCTGCCGCAGCACACCTGCCGCGCGCTGTCGCAGCAGATGGCCGCCTGGGGCCTGGAGCGCCTGCCCGTGGTGGACGGCCCGCAGACGCGCCGGCTGGTGGGCATCGTGAGCCGCAGCGACCTGGTGAAAGTCGCGCAGGACGTGCATGACGAGGAGGCGGTGCGCGAGCGGGTGATGCGCTGGGGCCGGTCCTGACTACACTGCCCTCGTCCATGCCCGCCCGGCATGGCCCAACGCAAGGAGACCCCAGGTGCACAGCCCCCTCAAATGGACTTTCAGCGCTCTGACCCTCGCGGCCCTGCTGGCCTGCAGCACGCCTGCGAGCCAGCAGCAGGCCGCCAGCGCCAGCCCCGCCACCCAGCCCCCGGCTGCCGCCGCGCCTGCAGCGCCTTCAGCGGCGCCCCCCCAAGCCACTGCGGCCACCCAGGCCGCCGCGGCGGCCTACGACTTCGACATGGACGTGTTCCACCCCGTCATCGCCCGCCAGGGCATGGTGGCGAGCGAGCAGGAACTGGCGTCCAAGGCGGGCCTCGACATCCTGAAAGCCGGCGGCAACGCGGTGGATGCCGCCGTCGCCATGGGCTTCGCGCTGGCCGTCACGCTGCCCAACGCGGGCAACATCGGCGGCGGCGGTTTCATGATGGTGCACGACGCCAAAACCGGCAAGGACATCGCGCTCGACTTCCGCGAGATGGCCCCGAAAGCCGCCTCGCGCAACATGTACCTGGACGCCCAGGGCAACGTGATCGACGACAAGTCGCTGCACACCCACTTCGCGGTCGGCGTGCCCGGCACCGTGGCGGGCATGGACCATGCGCTCAGGAAATGGGGCACCATGCCGCTGTCGCGCGTGATGGCCCCGGCCATCGCCCTGGCCGACAAGGGCTACCCGGTGAGCGAGACCCTGGCCACCATCCTCAAGCAGGAACAGAAGAACATGGGCAAGTGGGACGCCACCCGGGCCATCTTCTGGAAGAACGGCGCGCCGCTCCAGCGCGACGACCGGCTGGTGCAGAAGGACCTCGCCAACTCCATGCGCCTGATCGCGCGCGATGGCGCCAAGGCGTTCTACCAGGGCCCGATCGCCAAGAAGATCGCCGCCGAGATGGCCACGCACCAGGGCCCGATCACGCTGCAGGACCTGGCCGCCTACAAGGTGGTGGAGCGCGAGCCGGTGCGCGGCAGCTACCGGGGCTACCAGATTGTGACCATGCCGCCGCCCTCGTCCGGCGGCATCCACGTGGTGCAGATTTTGAACATGATGGAGCAGTGGCCGCTGAACCAGTGGGGCCACAACAGCGCCCGCACCGTGCACCACGTGGCCGAGGCGATGAAACTGGCCTACGCCGACCGCTCCGAGTACCTGGGCGACACCGACTTCGTGCGGGTGCCGGTCAAGGGCCTGCTCTCCAAGCGCTACGCCGCCGAACTGGCGGGCCGCATCAGCGACGAGCACACCCTGCCCGCCAAGGAGGTCAAGCCCGGCAAGCCCCAGCCGTACGAGAGCGACCAGACCACGCACTACTCGGTGATGGACAAGGCGGGCAACATCGTCGCCGTGACCTACACGCTGAACACCAACTTCGGCAGCGGCATCGTGGCCAGGGGCACGGGCATCATGCTCAACAACCAGATGGACGACTTCTCCGCCAAGCTCGGCGTGCCCAATGCCTACGGCCTGGTCGGCGGCGACGCCAACGCCATCGCGGCGGGCAAGCGCCCGCTGTCGTCGATGACGCCCACCTTCGTGCTCAAGGACGGCAAGCCCTGGCTGGTGACCGGCAGCCCCGGCGGCGCACGCATCATCACCACGGTGCTGCAGGTGATCTCGAACAGCATCGACTTCGGTATGAACCCCGCCGAGGCCACGGCGGCGCTGCGCTTCCACCAGCAGTGGACGCCCGATGAGCTGCGCGTGGAAAAGGGTTTCTCGGTGGACACCATCCACCTGCTCAAGCAGCGCGGCGAGAACGTGGTGGTCAAGCCCTCGATGGGCCGCACCCAGACCATCCAGGTGCGCAACGGGGAGTTCTGGGGCTATTCCGACCCGCGCAACCCCGATGGCAAGACGCTGGGGTATTGACGGCTGCTACCAAAAAAGAAGCTGCCAGCGCTTGGTATTGCTGGGTTTCAGATAGAAAACGATCTGAAACCCAGAAAACACCAGCGCTGGCAGCTCACTTTTTTGAGTATTAGATCAATGCCGGAAGTGCCGCACGCCCGTGAACACCATCGCCACGCCGCGCTCGTTGGCGGCGTCGATCACTTCCTGATCGCGCATCGAGCCGCCGGGCTGGATGACGCAGGCGGCGCCGTGGTCGATCACCACGTCCAGCCCGTCGCGGAACGGGAAGAAGGCGTCACTCGCCACCGCCGTGCCCTGCAGGCTCAGGCCCGCGTGCTCGGCCTTGATGCTGGCGATGCGCGCCGAGTCCAGGCGCGACATCTGCCCCGCGCCCACGCCCATGGTCATGCCGCCCGCGCAGAACACGATGGCGTTGCTCTTCACGTACTGCGCCACCTTCCATGCGAACAGCAGGTCTTGCAGTTGCTCGGGCGTCGGCTGCTTGGCGGTCACGACCTTCATGTCGGCCAGCGTCAGCTCGTGGTTGTCGGCGGTCTGCAGCAGCAGGCCCGAGCCGACGCGCTTGGCGTCCACGGCGTTGCGGCCCTGCTTCCAGGCCGTGTCGCCGCCGGGCGGCAAAGCGATTTGCAGCAGGCGCACGTTGGCCTTGGCCTTGAAGATCTCCAGCGCCTCGGGCGTGAAGCCGGGGGCCATCAGCACCTCGACGAACTGCTTGCTCACCTGCTGCGCCGCCGCGCCGTCCACCGGGCGGTTGAAGGCGATGATGCCGCCGAAGGCGCTGGTGGGGTCGGTCTTGAAGGCCTTGCTGTACGACTCCAGCGCATCCTTGCCCACGGCCACGCCGCAGGGGTTGGCGTGCTTGACGATCACGCAGGCGGGCTCGCTGAAGCTCTTCACGCATTCCCAGGCCGCGTCGGCGTCGGCGATGTTGTTGTAGCTCAGCTCCTTGCCCTGCAGCTGCACGCCCGTGGCGAGCGAGCCGGGCGCGGGGTACAGGTCGCGGTACCAGGCGGCCTGCTGGTGGCTGTTTTCGCCGTAGCGCAGGTCCTGCACCTTGATGAAGTGGCCGTTGCTCTGGCCGGGGAAGGCGCTGCGTTCAGGCTGGTAGCTCTCGCTCAGTTTTTCCGGCTCGAACTGCACGGACGAGAGGTAGTCGCTGATCGCGCCGTCGTACTGGGCGATGCGGTTGAACGCGGCCACGGCCAGGGCGAAGCGCAGCTGGTCGGAGAGTTGGCCCGCCTTCAGTTCAGCCAGCACGGCCTCGTACTGGTCGGCGGACGTGACCACGCCCACGTCCTTCCAGTTCTTGGCCGCGCTGCGCACCATGGCCGGGCCGCCGATGTCGATGTTCTCGATCGCGTCGGCCAGCGTGCAGCCGGGCTTGGCGACGGTGGCCTCGAACGGGTACAGGTTGACCACCAGCAGGTCGATGGTGTCGATGCCGTGCTCCTGGAGCGCGGCCATGTGTGCGGGCACGTCGCGGCGCGCGAGCAGGCCGCCGTGCACCTTGGGGTGCAGCGTCTTCACGCGGCCGTCGAGCATCTCGGGGAACTGCGTGACCTCGGCCACTTCGGTGACGGGCAGGCCCTCTTTGGCCAGCAGTTGGGCGGTGCCGCCGGTGGAGAGCAGCCGGATGCCCAGCGCGTGCAGCGCGCGGGCGAATTCGACGATGCCGGTTTTGTCGGAGACGGACAGGAGTGCGTTCATGGCGGTTTTTGCGATGGTTTGGAATCAAACTGGGCTCCAGCGCCCGTCCATCGTGCGCCAGCAGCTCCTAATTCGGCAGCAGCTAGAGCAGCTTGTGCTCCACCAGCTTCTTGCGCAGCGTGTTGCGGTTGAGCCCCAGCCATTCGGCGGCGCGGGACTGGTTGTTCTCGGCGTGCTGCATCACCACCTCCAGCAGCGGCTTTTCGACCACGCGCACCAGCATGTCGTACATGCCGTCGGGCGTCTCGCCGTCCAGGTCCTGAAAGTAGCGCTGCAGGCTTTCGCGCACGCAGTCTTCGATGTGTTGTGGGCGGCTCATATGCACAGTCCCTCTTGTTCTTCGTTGTGTTCCATGGCTTCGGCGGGTGCCGGCAGGCGCTCCATGCGCTGCGCCAGTTCCGCGAAGTAATCGGCCACGGCCTGCCACTGCGCGGCGCTGTCTTCCAGCGCGTTGATGCGCTGGCGCAGCGCCTCGCCGCCCGGCAGCGCGCGCACGTACCAGGCGATGTGCTTGCGCGCGCTGCGCACGCCGGTGGCTTCGCCGTACAGGCCGTAGTGGTCTTGCAGGTGGTCGAGCAGCAGGCGGCGCACCTCGGCCACCAGCGGCGGGGCCAGGTGCTCGCCCGTGGCGAGGTAGTGGCCCACCTCGCGGAAGATCCATGGGCGGCCCTGGGCGGCGCGGCCGATCATCAGTGCGTCGGCCCCGGTCGCCCGCAGCACGGCCCGGGCTTTCTCGGGCGAGGTGATGTCGCCATTCGCCACCACGGGCACCTTCACCGCCGCCTTGACGGCGGCGATGGTGTCGTACTCGGCAAAGCCCTTGTACCCCTGCTCGCGCGTGCGGCCATGCACGGTGAGCATCTGGATGCCCACGCCCTCGAACGCGCGCGCCAGCGCCACCGCGTTCTTGTGCTCGCTGCACCAGCCGGTGCGCATCTTGAGCGTGACGGGCACGTTGCGCGGCGCGCACGCGGCCACCACGGCCTCGGCGATCTGCACGGCCAGGGGCTCGTTCTGCATCAGCGCCGAACCGGCCCACTTGTTGCACACCTTCTTGGCGGGGCAGCCCATGTTGATGTCGATGATCTCGGCGCCGCGATCGACGTTGTAGAGCGCGGCCTCGGCCATCATCTCGGCGTCGGTGCCCGCGATCTGCACGGCGATGGGGCCGCTTTCGCCCTCGTGGTTGGCGCGGCGCGAGGTCTTGAGGCTGGCCCACAGGTCCTTGCGCGACGTCACCATCTCGCTCACCGCATAGCCCGCGCCCAGCTGCTTGCACAGCTGGCGGAAAGGCCGGTCCGTCACGCCCGCCATGGGGGCGACGAACAGGCGGTTCGCCAACGGAATGTGGCCGATGTGCAGGGCGGGCATGGGGGTGTGGGCAGCGAGGAGGCGGGATTGTAGCTGCTCAAATTTTCAGCACCCGAAATGCCTCAGCGCGGCCTTTTCGCCATGTGCGCCAGGTAGGCGATCAGGTCGCTCAACTCCGCATCGCTCAGATGCTCGGGCGGAAAGGCCGGCATGGCCTGGGCGGGCCATCGGCGCACGCTGGCGGTATTGCGGATCAGCTGGCGCAGCGCCTGGGGCTGGAGGTACTGGGTGGGGTTCATGGGCTGGTTCAAGTCCGGCCCCACCGTGGCCCCGCCCGCGCCGTTGATCTGGTGGCAGGCCATGCACTGCTGGATGAAGACGGCCTGCCCGCGCCGCGCCGGAGCGTTGGCGGGCAAGCTCTTCGCCACCGCCAGCTGCGGCCAGCGCCGCTCGGGCGACGCGCGCACGGCCAGCTTCGCCACGGCGTAGGGCCACTGCTCGCTGCTGACCTTGCCGCCCAGCCACACGATGTAGAACGGCCCGGCGCCGTGCGGCTTGCCGGGCAGCGGGGGCCAGGGAGCGCCGCCGTCCTCGATCGCCAGCCAGGGCTGGGCCTGGTGCGCGCCGTGCTGCAGCACCAGCGCGCCGGGCAACTGGGCCACGAAGCCGTCGGTCGCCACCACCTCCAGCGTGTCCTGCGGCGTCAGCCCCAGCGTGGACAGCAGCCCGGCCAGCGGCACGGCGCGGTAGCGCATGGAGCGGAAGTAGGACACGTCCCGGGGCACCTCGATCTCGCGCGCCTGCGGCTGCCGCGCGAGCGCCGCGCCGTCCAGTTGGCGAGGCCCCTGGGGGGTTTCGAGTTCCAGCGTGGCGGCGCGCGCGGCAGTCAGGGCGCACAGCAGCGCCAGAAGGATCAGGAGGCTCGGGAGGCGGAATGTCATGGTCTTAGCTTGCTGTTCAGGGTATGGCGCGCCCGGAAAATTTCACGGTACATGAGATTCCTTTCGGATACAAACCCACCCCCTACACTGGCTGCCATGGAATCCGCCGTGGAAATCTGGCTGCACCACCTGCTGCAATGGCTGGCCCTGCCGCAATTCGGCCTCTCCACCATCTTCATCGTGGCGCTGGTCTCGGCCACGCTGCTGCCGCTGGGCTCGGAACCGGCGGTATTCGGCCTGGTCAAGCTCAACCCCGACCTGCTCTGGCCCGCCATCCTCGTCGCCACCGCGGGCAACACCATCGGCGGCGCGATCAGCTGGTGGATGGGCCTGGGCACGCACCGGGTGGTGGACCGCGCCGCAGGCCACGCCACCGACCCACGCGCGCTGGCCTGGCTGCGCCGCTTCGGCGCCAAAGCCTGCCTGCTGAGCTGGCTGCCCGTGGTGGGCGACCCCCTGTGCGCCGTGGCGGGCTGGCTCAAACTGCCCTTCTGGCCCTGCATCGCCTACATGGCGGTGGGCAAGTTCCTGCGCTACCTGGTGATGACGGCGGGGCTGCTGTACCTGTGGCCCGGCGCGGCCTGAGAGCGTTTCGACCCCTTCATTCTCCGTCCATGCAAAGGCCGATCATGCAAGTGCATTTCGTCGTACACGAGGCGTTCGAGGCGCCGGGCGCCTACGAACACTGGGCCAAGGCGCGCGGCTACCAGACCCGCTATTCCCGCGTCTATGACCACGAGCCGCTGCCGCAGTCGGTGGACGGCATCGACCTGCTGGTGGTGATGGGCGGCCCGCAGTCGCCCTCGACCACGCGGGCGGAGTGCCCGCACTTCAACTCCAGGGCCGAGCAAGCCCTGATCGCCCAATGCGCTGGCGCGGGCAAGGCGGTCGTCGGCGTCTGCCTGGGCGCGCAACTCATGGGCGAAGCGCTGGGCGCCCGGTGCGAGCGCAGCCCGGAAAAGGAGATCGGCAAGTTCCCGATCCTGCTGACGGAGGAAGGGAAGGCGAACGGCAAGTTCTCCCACTTCGGCGACACGCTGGACGTGGGCCACTGGCACAGCGACATGCCGGGGCTGACCGGGAGCGCCAGGGTCATTGCGTACAGCGCAGGCTGCCCGCGCCAGATCATCGAATATGGCGATCTGGTGTACGGGTTCCAGTGCCACATGGAATTCACGCCCGAAGTGGTCGAACTGCTGATCGCCGCCTCGGAGCGGGATCTGGAGGCGCTTGCCGCACACCGGTTCGTGCAGCAGCCCGACGCCTTGCGTGCCCAGAACTATGACGGTATGAACCAGAAGCTGTTCGGCTTTCTCGACCGGCTCATGCAGGCTTACGCCGGGGAGCGGTAGTGCGTCCTGCGGCTGGAAACCGTCAGACGTTGAACAGGAAGTTCATCACATCCCCGTCCTTCACCACGTATTCCTTGCCTTCTGCACGCATCTTGCCCGCATCTTTCGCGCCCTGCTCGCCCTTGTAGGTGATGTAGTCGTCGAACGCGATGGTCTGCGCGCGGATGAAGCCGCGCTCGAAGTCGCCGTGGATGACGCCCGCGGCCTGGGGCGCGGTGTCGCCGACGCGGATGGTCCAGGCGCGCACCTCCTTCACACCGGCGGTGAAGTAGGTCTGCAGGCCCAGCAGCTTGAAGCCCGCGCGGATCAGGCGGTTCAGGCCCGGTTCGCTCTGGCCCATCTCGGCCAGGAACATGTCGCGGTCTTCATCGCTCATCTCGGACATTTCGGATTCGATTTTGGCGCAAATGGCGACAACCGGTGCGTTTTGCGCGGCGGCGTAGTCCTTCAGGCGGTCGAGCAGCGGGTTGTTCTCGAAGCCGTCTTCGCTCACGTTGCCGACGAACATGGCGGGCTTGGCGGTGATCAGGCAGAACTGCTTGAGCAGCGGCGCGTCCTCCTTGTTGTGCGGCACGGTGCGCGCGGGCTTGCCTTCGTTCAGCGCGGCCTGGATGGGCGTGAGCAGCGAGACGAGCTTGGCGGCTTCCTTGTCGTTGCCGCTCTTGGCGGCCTTGCTGTAGCGGTTGAGCGCCTTCTCGACCGTGGCGAGGTCGGCCAGGCACAGCTCGGTCTGGATGACTTCGATGTCGGCGATCGGGTCCACGCGGCCCGCGACGTGGATGACGTTCGGGTCTTCAAAGCAGCGCACCACGTTGACGATGGCGTCCGTCTCGCGGATGTGGGCCAGGAACTGGTTGCCCAGGCCCTCGCCCTTGCTCGCGCCCGCCACGAGGCCCGCGATGTCCACGAACTCGACGATGGCGGGGACGATGCGCTCGGGGCTGATGATTTCGGCCAGCTGGTTCAGGCGCGGGTCGGGCACCTCGACCACGCCGGTGTTGGGCTCGATGGTGCAGAAGGGGTAGTTCTCGGCGGCGATGCCCGCCTTGGTCAGTGCGTTGAAGAGGGTGGATTTGCCCACGTTGGGCAGGCCCACGATGCCGCATTTCAGGCTCATGGCAGGACTTTCTGGATTTTTGGGGACAAACGGCGGATTTTACGGGGCGATCACATCAATCGAAGCGCAGGTCCGCGCCCAGCGGCTGGCCCACGCGCAGCCATGCGCCCCGGCCCGCGCGCACGATGGCGTTCATGCCGAAGGTGATGCCGCCGCCCATGCGCGCATCTTGCCGGTAGGTGCGCAGCGTGTCGCCCACCGCATGGCCACGCTCTGCCGTGGCGGGGTCGATGTCGGGGATGGGGCAGCGGACGCAGGGCTTGACGGGCCGGAGTTCGGCCACGGCGCCCTGCGCGGCGATGCGCAGCAGGTCGATGCGGTCTTCGTCGTGCTCGCCCACGCCGGCGATGACCACGTTGGGGCGGAACCGCTCCATGCCCACTGCCGCGTGGCCTGCGGCGGCCAGGCGCGCGTTGAGCCCGTCCAACGACGCCTGGCTGGCGATGAGCACGGGGTAGCCGTCGGCAAACTGGTTCGGGGCCTCGATGCCGCCGGTCCATTTGAAGCTGGACAGGCGCTGGTGCGTGGGCACGAAGCGCATCAGGCGGCACGGCTGGCCCAGGAAGGCGCTGAACCACTGCGCGGCAGGCTCGCCCATGTCCCAGGCGGGCACGGTGTCGTCCCACACCTGCACGTTGGTGGGGGTGGGCGCGTCGGTGCCATACGGAATGTGCAGCGCCGCCATGCCGGGCGCCTGCAGCACCAGCGCGTCAGCCTGCAGTTCGGGCCGCACCAGCGCCATGCGCGGCGATTCGCGCTGGGTGCGGAAGACGCCCTGCCCGTCCACCACCATCCAGGCGCGGTCGTGGGCCAGGCCGGTGGCGGTGAGTTCGGCCTCTTGCAGCGCGATGCCCGCGCACGACTTGACGGGATAGACGAACAACTGCGCCACGCGGCCCTGCAGGTCGTGGCCGGAGAAATCGGGCAAGAGGGACTCCTTCATGGCCGTAATTCTGCGCTGCGCGCAGCCCACGGCGCCTGCAACTGGCGCGGCCCAGGCCAGCGGACGGCCAGCAAGGGCCGCCCCGCGGCAAAGGCCGTCGTCCCCCTTGGGGGAAGGAGTGAAGCGACATAGGGGGGTGTTTTTCATCTTCCTACAATGCCCGGATGGCTGACAAGTCTTTTGACGTTTGTATTCGCGGCGCGGGCATCGTGGGCCGCGTGCTGGCGCTGCTGCTGGCGCGGCAGAACCTGCGCGTGGCACTGGCCGAGCCGCCCCGGCCCTCCCAGGCCGACGACGTGCGGGCCTATGCGCTCAACGCCGCCTCGCACGCGCTGCTCGCCGCGCTGCGCGCCTGGCCCGACGGGCACGCCACGCCCGTCACCCGCATGGAGGTGCAGGCCGACCAGGGCGGCACGCTGCATTTCGACGCGGCGGAACAGGGCGTGGCGGCCCTGGCCTGGATCGTCGATGTGCCCGCGCTCGAAGCCCGGCTGGCCGAGGCCCTGCGCTACCAGCCGCACGTGGAACAGGTGCCCACGCCCGTCCCCGCCCCGCTCACCGTGGTCTGCGAGGGCCGCGCGAGCCGCACGCGCGCCGAATTCGGCGTGGAGTTCGGCGCCATGCCCTACGCGCAGCACGCCATCGCGGCGCGGCTGGCCTGCGAGCACGCGCATGGGCAGGTGGCGCGGCAGTGGTTCCTGGCGGACGGCGGCATCCTGGCCTTGCTGCCGCTGGACGGCCAACAGGCCGCCCTCGTCTGGTCCGTGCCCGAGGAGCAGGCGCCGGGGCTGCTCGCGCTGCCGCCCGCCGAATTCGCCCAGGCCGTGGCGCAGGCCAGCCAGGGCGCGCTGGGCACGCTGGAACTGGTGAGCGAACGCGCCGCCTGGCCACTGCAGCAGGCGCTGGCGCAGCGCTGGTGCGGCCAGGCCGCGCCCGGCAGCGCCTGGGTGCTGGCGGGCGACGCCGCCCACACCGTGCACCCGCTGGCCGGCCAGGGCCTGAACCTGGGCCTGGCCGACGCCGAGGCCCTGGCCCGCGCGTTGCAAGCACGCGAGCCCTGGCGGCGTCTGGCCGACCTGCGCCCGTTGCGCCGCTACGAGCGCGAGCGCAAGGCCGCGCTGCTGCCGCTGGGCCTGGCCATGGACGGCCTGCAGCAGCTCTTCACGCGCCGCGAGCCGCCCCTGCAACTGCTGCGCAACTGGGGCCTCGAAGGCTTCGAGCGCAGCGGCGCCCTCAAGCACTGGGTGGCCCGGCGCGCCATGGGCACGGGAACCTCCCACTGAATCCGAAAGTCACGCACACCATGAAGAAACCCCTCACCACCCTGCTCGCCGGCGCCGCGCTGGCCCTGCTCGCCCTCAACGCCACCGCGCAGGAGGCCGCCATCCGCAAGGCCCTGGCCGACAGCATTCCGCAGTTTTCCAAGATCGACGAGGTGCGCCCCACGCCCATGCAGGGCCTGTACGAAGTGCGCATCGGCACCGACGTGTTCTACACCGACGCCAAGGGCAACTACCTGATCCAGGGCGAATTGATCGACACCAAGGCCCGCCGCAACCTGACGGAAGACCGCATCAACAAGCTGACGGCCATCAACTTCAGCGACCTGCCGCTCAAGGACGCCTTCCCCATCGTGCGCGGCGACGGCTCGCGCAAGCTCGCGGTGTTCGAAGACCCGAACTGCGGCTACTGCAAGCGCTTCGAGCGCGACATGCAGAACGTGAACAACGTCACGGTGTACCTGTTCCTGTACCCCATCCTGAGCCCCGACTCGGTCGAGCGCTCGCGCAACATCTGGTGCTCCAAGGACCGCGCCGCCGCCTGGCAGGACCACATGGTGCGCGACAAGACCACCCCGCCCGCCACCTGCGACACCGACGCGCTGCAGCGCAACCTGGCCCTGGGCCGCAAATACAAGATCACCGGCACGCCCACGCTGGTCTTCACCGACGGCTCGCGCGTGCCCGGCGCGATTCCCGCTCAGGAAGTGGAAAAGCGCCTGGCCGACGCGGGCTCCGCCGCCCGGTAATGGCCGCCCTCCACTACCGCGTGGAGTGCGCCGACCTCCACGCGCACCTGTTCCGCGTCACGCTCACCGTCGCGCGGCCCGCCGCGGGCCAGGAGGTGTCGCTGCCCGCGTGGATTCCGGGCAGCTATCTGGTGCGTGAATTCGCGAAGAACCTGCACCACCTGCAAGCGCGCCAGGACGGCGCGCCGGTGGCCATTACGCAATGCTCCAAAGACCACTGGCGCGCGGACTGCCACGCCGACAGCCCCCTGGAGTTCACCTACGAAGTCTGCGCCTACGACAACTCCGTGCGCACCGCATGGCTGGATGCCGCACGCGGCTTCTTCAACGCCACCAGCCTGTGCCTGCGCGTGGCGGGGCAGACCGATGCGCCCTGCGAGTTGACCGTCATCGCTCCTGAAAACATAGCTGCCAGCGCTGACTGGTATTGCGCTATCGGCCTTTTTCCATCCAACATCGACGCCCGGGGCTTCGGCACCTACCGCGCGGCGGACCACGACGAACTGGCCGACTGCCCGGTGGAGATGGGCCCGTTCTGGAGCGCCACGTTCGACGCCTGCGGCGTGCCGCACCGCTTCGTGGTGGCCGGCGCCGCGCCCTCGTTCGACCACGCGCGCCTGCTGCGCGATGCGCGCCGCATCTGCGAAACGGCCATCCGCTTCTGGCACCCTGGCGGCGAGGCCCCGCCCTTCACCAACTACACCTTCCTGCTCAACGTGGTGGACGAGGGCTTTGGCGGGCTGGAGCACCGCAACAGCACCGCGCTGATCTGCGGCCGCCGCGATCTGCCGCGCCGGGACGTGGCGAAATCCAACGACGGCTACACCACCCTGCTCGGCCTCATCAGCCACGAATACTTCCACACCTGGAACGTCAAGCGCCTGCGCCCCGCCGAGTTCACGCGCTACGACTACGGCCGCGAGAACTACACCGAACTGCTGTGGTTCTTCGAAGGCTTCACCAGCTACTACGACGACCTGCTGCTGCGCCGCGCGGGCCTGCTGGACGACGCGGCCTACCTCAAGCTGCTGGCCAAGACCGCCAACCAGGTGCTGCAAACCCCGGGCCGCCACGTGCAGAGCGTGGCCCAGGCCAGCTTCGACGCCTGGGTCAAGTACTACCGCCAGGACGAGAACACGCCCAACGCCACCGTCAGCTACTACACCAAGGGCGCGCTGGTGGCGCTGTGCCTGGACCTGGCCCTGCGCCGCGAAGGCGCCACGCTGGACGACGCGATGCGCGCCCTGTGGCAGCGCTGCGCGGGCGGGCCCATGGCCGAGTCCGACCTGCTCGCCGTGCTGCACCGCCTCACGGGCCGCGACTGGGCAGGCGAGATCGCCCAATGGGTGCACGGCACCGCCGAGCTGCCGCTGGCAGACCTGCTCGCCGCCCAGGGCATTGCACTGAAGGCCGAGCCGCCCCAGCCCGCCCAGCGCCTGGGCCTGCGCGTGCAGGAAGGCGCCAACATCCAGGTCAAGACCGTGCTGCGCGGCGGCGCGGCCGAACGCGCGGGCTTCATGGCGGGCGACGAATGGCTGGGCGTTGAGGATTGGCGCATCGGCAAACTCGACGACCTCGCGCTCTACGCGGGCGACGAACCCACCGTGACGGCCCTGGTCGCGCGCGACAAGCGGCTGCTGCGCCTGCCGCTCGCCCTGCACCCCGCAACCGCCACGGCGGACACCATCGCCCTCGGCGTGGCCGACGCCGCCCTGGCCGCCCGCTGGCTTTTCACCGGAGACAACCCATGAGCTACGAAACCATCCAGGTGCGCACCGAGGCCGGCAAAGTCGGCGTCATCACGCTCAACCGTCCCAAGCAACTCAACGCGCTGAACGACCAGCTCATGGACGAACTGGGCGCCGCGCTCAAGGCCTTCGACGCCGACGAAGCCATCGGCTGCATCGTCCTCACCGGCAGCGAAAAAGCCTTCGCCGCGGGCGCGGACATCGGCGCCATGGCCCGCTACAGCTTCGCCGACGTCTACAAGGGCGACTACATCACGCGCAACTGGGAAACCATCCGCACCATCCGCAAACCCGTGATCGCGGCGGTGAGCGGCTTCGCCCTCGGCGGCGGCTGCGAACTGGCGATGATGTGTGACTTCATCATCGCCGCCGACAACGCGAAATTCGGCCAGCCCGAGATCAAGCTCGGCGTCATCCCCGGCGCGGGCGGCACGCAGCGCCTGCCGCGCGCCGTGGGCAAGGCCAAGGCGATGGACATGGCCCTTACCGCCCGCATGATGGACGCAGCGGAAGCCGAGCGCGCCGGCCTCGTCAGCCGCGTGGTGCCGCAGGACAAGCTCATGGACGAAACCCTGGCCGCCGCGCTCACCATCAGCGGCTTCTCGCAGATCGCCGTGATGGCCGCCAAGGAATCGGTGAACCGCGCGTTCGAAAGCGGTCTGAGCGACGGCGTGATGTTCGAGCGCCGCCTGTTCCACGGCCTGTTCGCCACGCAAGACCAGAAGGAAGGCATGGACGCCTTCGTCAACAAGCGGGCCGCCAACTTCACACACAAATAAAACTGGCATATAATTTTGGTCTTCGGTCGTATAGCTCAGTTGGTTAGAGCGCAGCATTCATAATGCTGATGTCGGTGGTTCAAGTCCACCTACGACCACCAAATCTCAAAGGCCAACTGCTCAGTTGGCCTTTTTCTTTTCCGCAGCCCCTGGATGAACACCATGAACCGCTGTACCCCCGCCCAGACCAAAAAGGTCTACATCAAAACCTTCGGCTGCCAGATGAACGAGTACGACTCGGACAAGATGGCCGACGTACTGGGCGCCGCCCAAGGCTACGAGCCCACCGACGACCCCGAGGCGGCAGACCTCATCCTGTTCAACACCTGCTCGGTGCGCGAGAAGGCGCAGGAGAAAGTGTTCAGCGACCTGGGCCGCGTCAAGCACCTGAAGGAGCGCGGCGTGCTGATCGGCGTGGGCGGCTGCGTGGCCAGCCAGGAGGGCGAGGAAATCATCAAGCGCGCGCCCTACGTGGACGTGGTCTTCGGCCCGCAGACGCTGCACCGCCTGCCCGAATTGCTGAACGCCCGCGCCGCCAAGGACAGGCCGCAGGTGGACATCTCCTTCCCCGAGATCGAGAAGTTCGACCACCTGCCGCCCGCGCGCGTCGAGGGTGCGAGCGCTTTTGTCTCGATCATGGAAGGCTGCTCCAAGTACTGCAGCTACTGCGTGGTGCCCTACACGCGCGGCGAGGAAGTGAGCCGCCCGTTCGAGGACGTGCTGGTCGAGATCGCGGGCCTGGCCGACCAGGGCGTGAAGGAAGTCACGCTGCTGGGCCAGAACGTGAACGCCTACCTGGGCCAGATGGGCGACACCAGCGAAAAGGCCGACTTCGCGCTGCTGCTCGAATACGTGGCCGAGATTCCGGGCATCGAGCGCATCCGCTACACCACCAGCCACCCCAACGAATTCACGCCCCGGCTGATCGAGGCCTACGCCAAGCTGCCGAAGCTGGTCAGCCACCTGCACCTGCCCGTGCAGCACGGCAGCGACCGCATCCTGATGGCGATGAAGCGCGGCTACACGGCGATGGAATACAAGAGCACCATCCGCAAGCTGCGCGCCATCCGGCCTGACCTAGCGATGAGCAGCGACTTCATCGTGGGCTTTCCCGGCGAGACGGAGGAAGACTTCCAGAAGATGATGAAGCTCATCCACGATGTGCGCTTCGACAACAGCTTCAGCTTCATCTTCAGCCCGCGCCCCGGCACGCCCGCCGCCAACCTGCCCGACGACACGCCGCACGACGTGAAGCTGCGCCGCCTGCAGGAGCTGCAGGCCGTCATCAACCGCAACATCCGCGAGATCAGCGAGGAGCGCGTGGGCACGGTGCAGCGCCTGCTGGTCGAAGGCCGCTCCAAGCGCGACGGCAGCGAACTCATGGGCCGCACCGAATGCAACCGCGTGGTCAACTTCGCCGCGCCCGAGCGGCTGATCGGGCAAATGGTGGATGTGAGGATCACCGAGGCCAAGGCGTATACGCTGCGGGGCGAGGTGGTGACGCTCTGAAAAAAGGAGCTGCCAGCGCTTGTCCCATCAGCGCTGACGGCTTATTTGGCTCAGAACCAGGTGCGGATGGCGCCCGTCACCGCGCCATCGTCCTCCACCACCGGCATCCAGCGCCATTTGTCGAACGTGGTGCAAGGGTGCGAAATGCCTAGCTCCACGCGGTCGCCCACCTGCGGCAACACGCCCTGCGCGTCGAAGCGCAGGTAGGCGTGCTGGTCGTTGAGCGCGCTGATGTGCCAGCCTGCGGGCGCGGCCACCGCGCCGCGTTCGCCGCGCCGCGCCAGGGCGACGGGGATGGGCATCTCGATATCGTAGGAAATGTCGCGCCGCCCGCAGGTCAGCAGCGCCAGGCCCGGCTCGGGCACGGACTGCACTGCCGCCCACACGGTTAAGGCAGGCCGCAGTGAATCGGGCAGGCCTTCGCGCTGCTCCACCAGGTGCAGGTAGCGCTGGTAGTTGCCGTGGTCGTGCGTGGCGTAGCAGCCCGAGCGCAGCACGCCTTGCACGGGGCGCGACAGGTTCTGCGTCTGCAGCAGCGGCACGACGAGGTCGAACACCGCCGAGCCGCCCGCGGTGAGCAGGATGGTGTCGTCGCCCCACAGGCCCTGCGCATCGCACGCCTGCGCCACTTCGCGCACACGGCGCACCAGGGCCGTGACCTCGCGCACGTCGTGTTCGTTGTCGCAGCGCGCGGCGTTGCCTTCGTAGCATTCGATGCCGCCGAGCCGCACGGCGGGCGATGCGGCAAGGGCCTGGGCCAGGTCCACGGCCTGCTCCGCCGTGCGGCAGCCGGTGCGCTGGCCGGGGATGCCGATTTCGAGCAGCACGTCGAACGGCAGCGCGCCGCCCCGGCGCTCGAACCAGTCCTCGATCAACGCCAATTGCGCGCGCGAATCGACCAGGAACCACAGGCGCAGGTCGCCATGCCGTGCGCGCAGCGCCGCGAGCGCGTCCAGGTCCGCGTCCTGCGCCACCTGGTTGGCGATGACGATGCGCCGCGCGCCCGCCGCCACGCCCACGCCGGCCTGGAACGCGGTGGCGAAGGTCAGCCCCCAGGCGCCCGCAGCCAACTGCCGTGCGAACAGTTCGGGCGACATGGTGGTCTTGCCGTGGGGCGCGAGCAGTACGCCTTTGCGCCGGGCGTAGGCCTGCATCCAGGCCAGGTTGTGCGCCAGGGCCGAACGGCGCAGCACGGCCAGGGGCAAGGGCAGGTCGCCCGCCAGCACGTTCCAGCCGCGCTCGGCAATGGCGCTGGCGCGGCAGGGTTCAGCGGCGGGCGGAAAGCCTTTGTACGAGGCGTCTAGCAGCCAGTCTGCTTCCATTTTCATAGCTGCTTGCGCTCGTCTCTATTGGGCTGGAGGCCTAAAACACTCAAAAAGGCAGCTTGGGCATTCCACCCATGCCGCCCAGCCCCTTCATGCCGCCCATCTTCTTCATCATTTTCATGAGGCCGCCGCCCTTCATCTTCTTCATCATGGTCTGCATCTGGTCGAACTCGTTGAGCAGGCGGTTCACCTCCTGCACCTGCACGCCCGCGCCCACGGCGATGCGCTTCTTGCGCGTGGCCTTGATGAGCTCGGGCTTGCGGCGCTCCAGCGCGGTCATGCTGCAGATGATGCCTTCCTTGCGGCGGATGTCGCGCTCGGCCTTGTCCATGTCCACCGCGCCCGCCTTGGCGGTCAGTTGCGCGGGCAGCTTGTCCATCAGGGTCGAGAGGCCGCCCATCTGCTTCATCTGCTGGATCTGCGCGAGGAAGTCGTTGAGGTCGAAGCCGTCGCCGCTCTTGACCTTGGCGGCCAGCTTCTGCGCGGCCTCCAGGTCCACGCCCTGGGTCACCTGCTCCACCAGCGCCACGATGTCGCCCATGCCCAGGATGCGGCCCGCGTGGCGCTCGGCGTCGAAGACTTCCAGACCGTCGATCTTTTCCGACACGCCCGCGAACTTGATCGGCGCGCCCGTCACGCTGCGCACCGACAGCGCCGCGCCGCCGCGCGAGTCGCCGTCCAGCTTGGTGAGCACGATGCCGGTGAGCGGCAGCGCCTCCTTGAAGGCCTTGGCGGTGTTCACCGCGTCCTGGCCCTGCATGGCGTCCACGACGAACAGGGTTTCGACCGGGTTCAGCACGGCGTGCAGGTCCTTGATTTCCTGCATCAGCACTTCGTCGATGGCCAGGCGGCCCGCCGTATCGACGAGCAGCACGTCGAAGTAGTGCTTGCGGGCGTAGTCCAGCGCGGCCAGGGCGATGTCGCGCGGCTTCTGGTCGGGCGTGCTCGGGAACCATTCGGCGCCTGCCTGCTTGCTGACGGTTTTCAACTGCTCGATGGCGGCGGGCCGGTACACGTCGCCCGACACGGTGAGCACCTTCTTCTTGCGCTTCTCGATCAGGTGCTTGGCCAGCTTGGCCGTGGTGGTGGTCTTGCCCGCGCCCTGCAGGCCGGCCATCAGGATGACGGCGGGCGGCTGGGCGGCCAGGTTGAGGTCGGCCACGCCCTCGCCCATGGTGGCGGCCAGTTCGCGGTTGACGATGGAGACCAGCGTCTGCCCGGGTTTCAGCGAGCCCAGCACCTCCTGGCCCAGCGCCTTGTCCTTCACGCGCGCGATGAAATCGCGCACCACGGGCAGGGCCACGTCGGCTTCGAGCAGGGCCATGCGCACCTCGCGCAGCATGTCCTGCACGTTGGATTCGGTGATGCGGGCCTGGCCACGCATCTCCTTGACGAGGCGCGAGAGTTTTTCGGTGAGTGCGGAGGCCATAAGTGGAAGGCAGCGGTGGCTAAACTTGGGGCCATGATTTTATCCAGCGCCTCCCCCGCGGGCTGGGGGCTTGCCATTGCCGCCGCCGTGGCCTATGCCCTGCCCGCCGCCTTCGCCGCACGCCTGGGCGAACGGGCCGCGCGCATGGCCCTGCTGCTGGCCTGGGCGCTGCACGCGGCGGCCCTGGCCTGGGGCCTGGCGGCAACGCCGCGCTTCGGCTTCGCGCCCGCGCTGTCGATGACGGCCTGGCTGGTGCTCACCGTCTACGCCGTCGAAAGCCGCTTCTTCCCGCAACTGCAAACGCGCTGGGTGCTCGCGGGCCTGGGCGCGGTGGCGGTGCTGCTGGCCGCGCTGTTCCCCGGCGCACCGCTGCACGTGAACGCCTCCCCCTGGCTGCCGCTGCACCTGGCGCTGGGCATTGCGTCCTACGGGCTGTTCGCCGCCGCCGTGGTGCACGCAGGCCTGATGACGCGCGCCGAGCGGCAGATGCGCCAGGCGGCGGACTCGCACAGCGGCATTCCGCTGCTCACGCTGGAGCGGCTCACCTTCCGTTTCGTGCAGGCGGGCTTCGTGCTGCTCACCGCCACGCTGCTCGCGGGCTGGCTGTTTGGCGAAACGCTGTACGGCAGCGCCTGGAAGGCCTGGCATTGGGACCACAAGACCGTGTTCTCGCTGCTGTCGTGGGTGGCCTTCGCCGTCCTGCTGCTGGGCCGCGCGCGCTTCGGCTGGCGCGGGCGCATCGCGCGGCGCGTGCTTTACGGCGGCTCAGCCCTGCTGCTGCTGGCCTACGTCGGTTCGCGCTTCGTGCTGGAAGTGGTGCTGGGGCGCATGGCATGAAGGCGCTGCTGCTGTTCATCGTGCTGTGGGTCGCCTACGGTCTGTGGCGCAGCAAACGCCGCGCGCCACCGCCGGCACAGGCCCCGCGCCGTCGCATCCCCGCTCCGCAAGACATGGTGGAATGCGCCCACTGCGGCGTGCACCTGCCGCGCCCCGACGCCCTGCCCCTGGACGGCGCGCACTATTGCTGCGCCGTCCACCGCGCCGCCGGCCCACGCTGACCCCGGGGCTGCCCATGGCCTCCGCCGACGCCCCGTTCCAGCGCCTGTGGCGCAGCTTTCTGACCGCGCGCGTGGCCGTGGCGACGGCGCTGCTGGCCCTCCAGGCCGCCACCCTGGTGCTGACCCAGAGCGCCGAGCCGCGCCTCATGGCCGTGTGCGTGGCCTACCTGGCCGCCACGCTGCTGGCGCGCGCGCTCGCGGGCAGCGACCCGCCCTCGCCCCAGGCCGGGCCGCACTGGCTGCCGCTGCTGGGGGTGGACCTGGCCGCCGTGGGCCTGCTGCAATGGCTGCAAACCGGCACCATGAACTACACGCCGCTGTTCGGCCTGCCGGTGCTCCTGGCGTCGGTGCTGGGCACGCTCACGCTCGCGCTGGGCACCACGGCCAGCGCCACCCTCATGCTGCTGGGCACCGCGTGGTGGCAGGGCCACCGGCATGGCGACACCCAGCCCTACCTCCAGGCCGCGCTCACCGGTACGGGCTACTTTCTCGCGGCCTACCTTACGCACCACCTGGCGCAGCGCCTCACGCGCGAGCAGCAGGCGGCGCAGCAGAGCCGGCAAAGCGCGCGCGCCCAGGCCCAGGTGAATGCGCTGGTCATCGAGAACCTGGGCGACGGCGTGCTGGTGCTGGACGAGCACCTGAGCGCCCAGGTGGCCAACCCGGCCGCGCTGCGGCTGCTGGGCGGCGGCACGGCACCCGCCCTGCCCCTGGCGCTGGGCGCGCTGCCCGCCTGGGAGCCGCTGCTGCACATGGCCCGCGCCACCTTCGCCACCCGCCAGCCGCAAAGCGCCGACCTGGGCCTGCTGCACCCCGGCCAAAGCCCCACGGGCCTGCGCGTGCGCACCTGGCTGGCCGGGGACGGCGAATCCATCACCCCGCAGTGCGTCATGTTCCTGCACGACCTACGGGAACTCGAGGCGCGGCTGCGCACCGAAAAGCTCGCCGCCATGGGCCGCATGTCCGCCGCCGTGGCGCACGAGATCCGCAACCCCCTCGCGGCCATCGTGCAGGCCAACGCGCTGCTGGCCGAAGACCTGCACGAGCCCGGCCCCCGGCGCCTCGCCGGCATCGTGGGCCAGAACGCCGAGCGGCTGGCACGCATCGTCGAAGAGGTGCTGGACATTGCCCGCGTGCAGCACCAGGTCAGCTACGCCCCTGCCGCCACGCTGGCCCTGGACGAGGAAGTCGCCCAGGTGTGGGCCGACTGGCACAGCCAGGGCCCCGAGCGCCGCCAGGACCCCGCGCAACGCCAAGGCCCCACACGCCGCAGCGACCTTCCGCGCCGCACCGCCCGCGTGGCGCTGGCCGCGCCCGGCGTGCAGGTCCAGTTCGACGCCGAGCACCTGCGCCGCGTGCTCATCAATCTGCTGGACAACGCGCAGCGCTTCCAGGGCCCGCACCCCGACTCGCTGCAAATCACCACCCGGGTGGACTCGGCGGGCCAGGCCAGCCTGCGGGTGTGGAGCGACGGCGCGCCACTCGACCCCTCGGTGGAGCGGCATCTGTTCGAACCCTTTTTTTCGTCGCACAGCCGGTCGAGCGGCCTGGGCCTGTACATTTGCCGCGAACTGTGCCAGCGCCACGGCGCCACCATGACCTATCAGCGGCAGGAAGAAGCCACCGAGCGCGGCAGCGCGGGGGGCAATGCGTTCACCGTACAGTTCCGCCCCGCTGCACGGCCTGTTGGCACCGCACCTCTGTTCGACAATGCGCCTAGAAACGGCAGTTGACCGCTTGTCATCTTCATAAGAGCCACATGAATACTGACCTTCGCTGCTTCGTTGGCGTTCACCTGTGGGGTGAACAGCGCTACGCACCCGCCAGCACCGCGCTCGGCGCGCCATGCGGTGTTGCAAATCCTCGCAATAGCCAAGCTATTGCTGCGGTTTGCGCCTTGCCTGGCACACCGATCACGGCACTGGCGGGCGCGTCCAACTACCGTTTCTAGGCGGCATGAGCACCGCCGCCTCCATCCTCGTCATCGACGACGAACCCGATCTGCGCACCCTCTACGAGCTGACGCTGCTGCGCGAGGGCTACCGCGTGGACACCGCCGCCAGCGTGCAGGAGGCGCGCGAGGCCCTGCGCGCCCGGCGCTACGACGTGGTGCTGACCGACATGCGCCTGCCCGACGGCTTCGGCATGGAGGTGCTGGCCGAGCTGCGCGCGCAGCAGCGGCGCGAGCGCTGCGTGGTGATGACGGCCTATGGCTCCGCCGAAAACGCCGTGGAGGCGCTGCGCGCGGGCGCGTTCGACTACCTGACCAAACCGGTGGACCCCAAACAGTTCCGCGCCGTGGTGGCCTCGGCCGTTCAGGGCACGGGCGGCGTGCCCACGCCCCGCACCGCGCGCACCGGCGCGCCCGCCGCCAGCACCGCGGCCCACGCCAGTGCGCTCGACCGCCTCGTGGGCAACTCGGAGGCCATGCGCACCGTCAAGCAGCGCATCGCCAAGGTGGCGCGCGGCATGGCCCCGGTGCTGGTGCAAGGCGAATCGGGCACCGGCAAGGAACTGGTGGCGCGCGCGCTGCACGCCAGCAGCCAGCGCGCCGACGGGCCGCTGGTGGCGGTGAACTGCGGCGCCATTCCCGAGAACCTGCTCGAAGCCGAATTCTTCGGCGCCCGCAAGGGCTCGTACACCGGCGCTACGCAGGACCGCGACGGCTACTTCCAGGCCGCGCGCGGCGGCACGCTGTTCCTCGACGAAATCGGCGACCTGCCGCTGGCCATGCAGGCCAAGCTGCTGCGCGCCATCCAGGAGCGCAGCGTGCGCCCGCTGGGCTCCACGCAGGAAGAAGGCGTGGATGTGCGCATCGTCAGCGCCACCCACCGCGACCTGGCGCAGGACGTGCAGGCCGGCCGCTTCCGCCAGGATTTGTACTACCGGCTCAACGTGATCGAGCTCACCATCCCGCCGCTGCGCGAGCGCCGCGAAGACCTGCCCGCGCTGTGCGACGCGCTGCTCGCGCGCATCGCCGAAGACTCGGGCCTGCCCGCGCCGCGCCTCACGCCCCAGGCGCTGGCGCGCATCATGGCGCACCCGCTCACCGGCAACGTGCGCGAGCTGGAAAACCTGCTGCACCGGGCCCTGACGCTGAGCGAAGGCGAAGACCTGCAATGGGAATGCGCCGCGCCACCCGCCCCGGCGCCCCTCCCCGCGCCCGCCGGAGCGCCCGCTGCCTCCGCCCCCGCCGACCTGCCCGCCGACCTGCAAACCTGGCTCGACCAGCAGGAGCGCGACATCCTGATCCGCGCGCTCAACGAGACCGGCTTCAACCGCACCGCCACCGCCGCGCGGCTGGGCATCAGCCTGCGGCAGATCCGCTACCGCATCGCGCGGCTCAACATTCCCGCGCCTAGCGAAGGCGATGCGCATGACGACGCAGGCTGAAGAACAGGCCATGGCGTGGGACGGCGGCTGGCTGCGCGGCGCGCGGCGCGCGCCCTCGCCCAACTTCGGCCCCCGGCCCGAGGGCGCGGTGATCGACCTGATCGTGGTGCACTCCATCAGCCTGCCGCCGGGCGAGTTCGGCAACGGCGCGGTGCAGGCGCTGTTCGCCAACCAGCTCGACTGGGACGCGCACCCCTATTTCCAGAGCATCCGCAGCCTGCAGGTGTCCAGCCACTTCTTCATCACGCGCGCGGGCGAGCCATGGCAGTTCGTCGATGCCGACGCGCGCGCCTGGCACGCCGGCGTGTCGTGCTACCGGGGGCGCGAGCACTGCAACGACGACTCCGTGGGCATCGAACTCGAAGGCCTGGAGGGGCTGACCTTCGAGCCCGCGCAGTACGCCACCCTTGCGCGCCTGTGCGCGGCCCTGGCGGCGCGCTACCCCATTGCCCACATCGCGGGGCACGAACACATCGCCCCAGGGCGCAAGCACGACCCCGGCCCCGGCTTTGACTGGCGGCGCCTGCGCCGGATGCTGGCGTGGGACAAGGCGCGCTTTCCTGTCAACGTGCTGGACGCCGCCCATCCTGCGAACGGGGATTTGTAGCACCGCCGCAAGGGTTTGAAAAATTTTCCGCAACCCCTGAATGCAGCCGCCACGCCGCTTTGCAGGCGCACATCGCGGCGCAGGCCGCATGGGCTCTGCATCCGCACCCGCAAGCGCAGGTTTTTAGGCGGCTCGCACCGGGTGGAGCGCGCTGTTTCCATGCCGGAAACCATTCGTTTCTTCCCCCAGACCCGATAGCGGCGGTACACTACAGGTAGTGTCCAGCGACCCTCCGGTACGCTAGATATAGTGCCCAAAGGCTTCCCACGCCGGCACAGACTTCCTTGCTCGCGGCCTTTCGCCGGACTGCCGCCAGCCGCACCCAAAGATACCTGTTCGAGAGGATTCCATGCAGACTGCGTTGAACGCTCCTTCCACCACGCACGCCCCTGCGGCGCCCCATGCTCCGGCCCACGACGCTCCGGCCGCCAGCAGCTCCGCCCTGGCCCATTACCAGATCCTGCGCCGCAACGGCGCGGTGGTTCCGTTCGAGCCGCAAAAGATCGCCGTCGCCATGATGAAAGCCTTCCTGGCGGTGCATGGCGCGCAGGGCGCGGCCTCGGCCAGCGTGCGCGAGATCGTGGACGAGCTCACGCACAACGTGGTGCGCGCCCTCACGCGCTCGCGCCCCGGCGGCGGCACCTTCCACATCGAGGACGTGCAAGACCAGGTCGAACTCGGCCTGATGCGCAGCGGCCACCATGAAGTGGCGCGCGCCTACGTGCTCTACCGCGAGCGCCACGCGCAGGAGCGCGCGCGCCTGCAAGAACAGCTGGCGCCGCAAATGCCGGCCCTGCACGTCATGGACAACGGCCAGCGCGTGGTGCTGGACACGCTGCGCCTGCGCAACCTGATCGAGTCCGCCTGCACGGGCCTTTCCAAAGACGTGCAGGCCGACCCCATCCTGGCCGAAACCATGCGCAACCTGTACGACGGCGTGCCCATGGACGAGGTCTACAAGGCCTCCATCCTCGCCGCGCGCACGCTGATCGAGAAAGACCCCGACTACACCTACGCCACCGCGCGCCTGCTGCTGCACACCATCGTGCGCGAGGTGCTGGGCCGCGACGTGGTGCCCGCCGACATGGGCGCGGCCTACCAGGGCTACTTCGCGCAGTTCCTGCGCAAGGGCGTGGACAACGAACTGCTCGACCCCGAACTGCTCATCTACGACCTGCCGCGCCTGGCCGCCGCGCTCAAGCCCGAGCGTGACCAGCAGTTCGACTACCTGGGCCTGCAGACCCTGTACGACCGCTACTTCCTGCACGTCAAGAAGACGCGCATCGAACTGCCGCAGGCCTTCTTCATGCGCGTGGCCATGGGCCTGGCGCTGCGCGAGACCGACCGCGAAGCGCGCGCCATCGAGTTCTACGAAGTGCTGTCTTCGTTCGACTTCATGTCGAGCACGCCCACGCTGTTCAACAGCGGCACGCTGCGCTCGCAGCTCTCGTCGTGCTACCTGACCACGGTGCCCGACGACCTGGACGGCATCTACGAGTCGATCAAGGAAAACGCCCTGCTCTCCAAGTTCGCGGGCGGCCTGGGCAACGACTGGACGCGCGTGCGCGCGCTCGGCAGCCACATCAAGGGCACGAACGGCGAATCGCAGGGCGTGGTGCCCTTCCTCAAGGTGGTGAACGACACCGCCGTGGCCGTGAACCAGGGCGGCAAGCGCAAGGGCGCGGTCTGCACCTACCTCGAAACCTGGCACCTCGACATCGAGGAGTTCCTGGAACTGCGCAAGAACACCGGCGACGACCGCCGCCGCACGCACGACATGAACACGGCCAACTGGATTCCCGACCTGTTCATGCGCCGCGTGATGGAAAAGGGCACCTGGACGCTGTTCTCCCCCTCCAGCGTGCCCGACCTGCACGACCTGTTCGGTACCGACTTCGAGAAGGCCTACGTGGCCTATGAAGCGCAGGCGGCGCGCGGCGAGATCAAGCCCGCGCGCACGGTGCAGGCCACGGACCTGTGGCGCAAGATCCTGACCATGCTGTTCGAGACCGGCCACCCCTGGATCACGTTCAAGGACGCCTGCAACGTGCGCTCGCCCCAGCAGCACGCGGGCGTGGTGCACTCGTCCAACCTCTGCACCGAGATCACGCTCAACACCAGCGACACCGAAACCGCCGTGTGCAACCTGGGCTCGGTGAACCTGCTGCGCCACCTGAAGGACGGCCAGCTCGACCACGCCAAGCTGAAGAAGACCATCAGCACGGCCATGCGGATGCTCGACAACGTGATCGACATCAACTACTACGCGGTACAAAAGGCCAAGGACTCCAACCTGCGCCACCGCCCCGTGGGCCTGGGCCTGATGGCCTTCCAGGACAGCCTGTACGAGCTGCGCATCCCCTACGCATCGGACGCCGCCGTGGCCTTCGCCGACGCATCGATGGAGGCCATCTGCTACTACGCCTACTGGGCCTCGACCGAGCTGGCGCAGGAGCGCGGCCAGTACTCCACCTACCAGGGCTCGCTGTGGAGCCAGGGCGTGCTGCCGCTGGACACGTTGAACCTGCTGGACAAGTCCCGCGGCGGCTACGTGGAAGTGGACCGCAGCACGCGCCTGGACTGGGACGCGCTGCGCAAGCAGATCGCCCGGCACGGTATGCGCAACTCCAACTGCGTGGCCATCGCGCCCACGGCCACCATCTCCAACATCGTGGGCGTGGATGCGTCCATCGAGCCCTCGTTCGGCAACCTGTCGGTCAAGTCCAACCTGTCGGGCGAGTTCACCGTCATCAACGCCTACCTGGTGCGCGACCTCAAGCGCTTGGGCCTATGGGACGACGTGATGGTCATGGACCTCAAGCACTTCAAGGGCTCGCTGCACCCCATCGACCGCGTGCCGCAGGACATGAAGGCGCTGTACTCCACGGCCTTCGAGGTGGAGCCACGCTGGCTGGTGGAAGCCGCGTCGCGCCGCCAGAAGTGGATCGACCAGGCGCAAAGCCTGAACATCTACATGGCCGGTGCATCGGGCAAGAAGCTCGACGAAACCTACAAGCTCGCCTGGGTGCGCGGCCTCAAGACCACCTACTACCTGCGCACGCAAAGCGCCACGCACGTGGAAATGAGCACGGTGAACACGCGGCAGCTGAACGCCGTCTCGAACAGCGGCGGCGGCGCGCTCGAAGCCGCGGCGGCGGCGGCGCAGGCGCAAATGAACGCCGTGCCCGCCACCGACGTGAAGTTCTGCGCCATCGACGACCCGACCTGCGAAGCCTGCCAATAACGAAAACCAAGAAAACGCCGCCGGAGCAGCAACAAATCCTTGCTGCGCAACGCTCCGGCGCTTTTCTTTTTGCAGCGCTGCTTTCATAATCCGATTGCACTGGAAGACCTATGCTGACCTGGGACGAAGAAGTCAAGCCCACACCGCTGAAGCCTGTCGAGAGTGGTTCTGCCAACGGCCACTCCGGGGCGCAGCACCGCCGCGTGAACGCGGCCGACAAGCGCATCATCAACGCCAAGACCGACGTGAACCAGCTGGTTCCGTTCAAGTACAAGTGGGCCTGGGAAAAGTACCTGGCCACCTGCGCCAACCACTGGATGCCGCAGGAAGTGAACATGACGCGCGACATCGCGCTCTGGAAAGACCCGAACGGCCTGACCGAGGATGAGCGCCGCATCGTCAAGCGCAACCTGGGCTTTTTCGTGACCGCCGACTCGCTGGCCGCGAACAACATCGTGCTGGGCACCTACCGCCACATCACCGCGCCCGAGTGCCGCCAGTTCCTGCTGCGCCAGGCGTTCGAGGAAGCCATCCACACCCACGCCTACCAGTACATCGTGGAGTCGCTGGGCCTCGATGAAGGCGAGATCTTCAACGCCTACAACGAAGTCCCGTCCATCCGCGCCAAGGACGAATTCCTGATCCCCTTCATCGAGGCGATCATGGACCCCAACTTCCACACCGGCACGCCCGAGAACGATCAGACCCTGCTCAAGAGCCTGATCGTCTTCGCCTGCCTGATGGAAGGGCTGTTCTTCTACGTGGGCTTCACGCAGATCCTGGCGCTGGGCCGGCAGAACAAGATGACCGGCGCCGCCGAGCAGTACCAGTACATCCTGCGCGACGAGTCCATGCACTGCAATTTCGGCATCGACCTGATCAACCAGTTGAAGCTCGAAAACCCGCACCTCTGGACGGCCGAATTCAAGGACGAGATCAAGGCCCTGTTCCTCAAGGCCGTGGAGCTCGAATACCGTTACGCCGAGGACACCATGCCGCGCGGCGTGCTGGGGCTGAATGCTTCGATGTTCAAGGGCTACCTGCGCTACATCGCCAACCGGCGCGCCACCCAGATCGGGCTGGAGGCGCTCTTCCCCAACGAGGAAAACCCCTTCCCCTGGATGAGCGAGATGATCGACCTGAAGAAGGAACGCAACTTCTTCGAAACCCGTGTCATCGAGTACCAATCCGGCGGAGCGCTTTCCTGGGATTGACCCCTAGCCCGATGTCCACCACCACCCGCCCCCAGCCCACCGTGCCCTCCAGTGCGGTTGCCGGGGGCGTTTTCGCATTCATGGCGAGGGGTTTGCATACCCAGCGTCGTGGATCGCTTCGCATCGAAGCGCTCTTTTGAAGCACAGCAACCCCGAGGAGAACATGATGGCAACTGCGAAGAAACCGGCCGCCAAGGCCCCTGCAAAAAAGGCTGCTGCGCCCGCCAAGAAGGCTGCGGCGCCCGTTGCGAAGAAGGCTGCCGCTCCGGCCAAGAAGACTGCTGCGGCGCCTGCGGCGAAGAAGGCCGCTGCACCCGCCAAGAAAGCGGCTGCGCCTGCTGCAAAGAAGGCTGCGGCTCCGGCCAAGAAGGCTGCGGCACCCGCGGCGAAGAAGGCCGCTGCGCCCGCCAAGAAGGCGGCAGCGCCTGCTGCAAAGAAGGCCGCCGCTCCGGCCAAGAAGGCTGCGGCACCCGCCAAGGCTGCAGCGCCTGCGAAAAAGGCGGCACCCGCCAAGAAGGCCGCCGCTGCACCCGCCAAAAAAGCCGCCGTAGCCAAGAAGGCCGCCCCGGCCAAGAAGGAAGCAGCGCCCGCCAAGAAGGCGGCTGCACCTGCCAAGAAAGCCCCGGCCAAAAAAGCCGCCGCGCCCGCCCCTGCGGCGCAAACCACGCTGAGCCCGCAGGCCGCATGGCCCTTTCCCTCCGGCGGCAAGCCCTGATGGCTTCAGAGCGTGTTCACGATCTCAGCGCGGGGGGTGCGGGACGAGACCGCGCCCGCATACCCGCGTGGAGATCGTGAACACGCTCTCGAGCGCACCCTGCCCAAGCCCGGCACTGCCGGGCTTTTTTACGCTTGCACCGAGTCCGGCGCAAAGTCGAGCTGGTAGTTCTGCGGCCCGCGCTGCGCGATCTTGAGCGCTCCCACGCGGTTGCCCAACGCCGCGCAGCGCGCCAGAGGCCAGCCGCGCTCCAGGCCGTAGAGCAGCGCACCGCGCCAGGCGTCGCCGCAGCCCGTGGGGTCGACCTCGGCGGCGGCCTGCACGGGGGGCACATGCGTCTTCACGCCGTCCACCCACACCTCGCAGCCCTGCGCGCCCAGGGTCACGACCAGGCCCCGCACTTTGCGCGACAACTGTTCCAGGCTCAGGCCCGTGCGATCGCAGAGCATCTTGCCCTCGTAGTCGTTGACGGTGAGCCAGGTGGCCTGCTCGACGAAGGCGGCCAGTTCTTCGCCGTTGAACATGGGCAGGCCCTGGCCGGGGTCGAACACGAAGGGGATGCCCACGGCCCGGCATTGCGCGGCGTGCTGGAGCATGGCGTCGCGCCCGTCGGGCGAGATGATGGCGATGCGCAGATCGTCCTGCGCGGTGACCTGGTTCACGTGCGCCTGCATCATCGCGCCGGGGTGGAAGGCGGTGATCTGGTTGTTGGCCAAGTCGGTGGTGATCATGCACTGGGCGGTGTAGATGTCGTCCAGCTGCCGCACGTAGCGCGTATCGATGCCCAGCGCCTGCAGACGCTGCAGGTAGCTTCCGCCGTCATTGCCCAGCACGGCCATGGGGGCGGGGTCGCCGCCCAGCAGCTTCAGGCTGTAGGCGATGTTGCCCGCGCAGCCGCCGAAATCGCGCCGCAGCGCGGGCACGAGGAAGGAGACGTTGAGGATGTGCAACTGGTCGGCCATGATCTGGTCGGCGAAGCGGCCCTCGAAGGTCATGATGGTGTCGAACGCGAGAGAGCCGCAAATCAGGGCTGCCATAAGGGGGATCCAATCAAGAGTCAGGGATAGAAAGCGAGCACGCGGTAACCCGCAAGCCGCAGCGCGGGGCCGGCCAGCGCCACGGCCACGCTGCCGCTCCATTCGCCCTGGGGGGGCAGCGCCGCAGGCGCGGAGAGTTCGGCGGGGGTGAGCACCCGGCGTAGCACGGGCTGCTCCTGCGCATCGGTGAGCGTGAGTTCCAGGGCGGGCATGGCGACCGCCGTGCCCGCGTGGTTCTTGAGCGTGAAGCTCAGCTGGTAGGCGTCGGAGCGCGCGGCCTTGTTGAAGGCCGAGGCGTCGATCGCCACGGCGGCAATGTCCTGGCGCGGCCCCGTGGCGCAGCCGAACACCGCGCAGGCGGCGGATACCAGCGGGCGCAGGGCGGGCGACGAGGCCGCGAGGCGGTCATGGCCGTGCAGCGCGACCTGCACCAGGAGCGTCAATGCCAACAGCCCGCCCAACGCAGCCAACCCGGTGCGCACGCCCTTGCGCTGCCAGAACGCGGCGCGGCGCGCGGCGCGCACGAAGCCGGGCTCGGGTTGCAGTTCGGGCAGCGCGGCCATTTGCGCTTCTGTCAGCTGCGCCGCGCTGGACACGGGCGGCGGCACACCCAGGCTGGATTCGAGCGGCAGGTCGGGCTCGTCGTAGCCTGCGACGGCGTTGTCTTCGGCGGCGGCAGCGTCCAGGGAGGGGGCATCGGACGCGGATTCCGGTGCGTCCGCAGGGTCTGCAACGGGCGCCTGCGCCAAGGGCTGCTCCTCGGCCTTGGGCGCAGGCTGCGCCTCGCCATCGCGGCGGCGGAACACGATGCCGAAGGTCGCGGGCGGTGGCGGCGGAACGGCTGGCTCGGGCGGCAATGCCGGCGCCTGTTCGGCCCGTTCCAGGTGCTGCGTCGCGTCGAAAATCTCTTTGCACTGGCCGCACCGCACCCAGCCTTCGGAGATACGAAGCTGGTCGGCAACGACCTTGAACTTCGTCCCGCAGGCGGGGCAGCAGGTGACCTGGCTCATGCCGTCAGCGCGCTGCGGTCATGAGAATCCAGCCGTCCTCGCTGTCGGCCACTTCGAGGCGCAGCCAAGGAGCGTAGGCTTCCTTCAGTTCATCGGCCTGCCGCTCCAGGATGCCCGCGAGCACGAGGTGCCCGCCCTGCCCCACGTGCGCGCAGAGCAGCGGCGCCAGCACCTTGAGCGGCGTGGCCAGGATGTTGGCAAGCACGGTCTGGTACGCGCCCCGGGCCTGGTCGGGCAGGCCGGCGTGCAATTGCACGCCATTGGCCTCGGCGTTGATTTGGGTGGACTCGACGGCGGCGGGGTCGATGTCCACCGCGTCGATGTCCTGCGCGCCGAATTTGGCGGCGCCGATGGCCAGGATGCCCGAGCCGCAGCCGTAGTCGAGCACGCGGCCCAGCGGCGCCGTCTGGCGCGCAATCCAGCGCAGGCACATGCGCGTGGTGGGGTGGGTGCCGGTGCCGAAGGCCAGGCCCGGATCGAGCCGGATGCTCACGCGCGCGGCGGACGGCAGTTCGTGCCAGGTGGGCACGATCCAGAAGTCGGGCGTGATGTCCACCGGCGTGAATTGCGATTGGGTCAGCCGCACCCAGTCCTGGTCTTGCACGGCGGCAACGCCGACGGCGTCGCAGCCCGCGAAGAAGTCCTGCACTTGCAGCAGCGTGCGCGCGTCATTCGCGCCGGCTTCGGTGGCAAACAGCGCGACGACGCGGCTGCGCTGCCAGCCGTCCTTCGGGGGCGGCATACCGGGTTCGCCGAACAGGGCCTGCTCGGCGGCGGAGTCGGCATCGGCGTCTTCCACCGACACGCTCAGCGCGTCGAGCACGTCCAGGGCCTCGCTCACGTCTTCGACGCGGGCTTCAGGGCATAGCAGGGTCAGCTCAAACATCAAAGGCCATTAGCGTTTGTGCTGCGACAGCCACTCTTCGAGGTAGTGGATGTTGGTGCCGCCCGCGACGAACTTGGCGTCCACCATCAGTTCGGCGTGCAGCGGCACGTTGGTGTTGATGCCCTCGATCACCGTCTCGGACAAGGCCGTGCGCATCCGCGCCAGCGCCTGCTCGCGCGTGTCGCCGTGCACGATGATCTTGCCGATCATGGAGTCGTAGTTGGGCGGCACGAAGTAGTTGGTGTAGGCGTGCGAATCCACGCGCACACCGGGGCCGCCCGGCGCGTGCCACATGGTTATGCGGCCCGGCGAGGGGGTGAACTTGTACGGGTCTTCGGCGTTCACGCGGCACTCGATGGCATGGCCCCGGATGACGATCTGGCGCTGGGTGAAGGGCAGCTTTTCGCCCGCGGCGACCATGATCTGCGTCTTGACCACGTCCACGCCGGTGATCAGCTCGGTGACGGGGTGCTCCACCTGCACGCGCGTGTTCATCTCGATGAAGTAGAACTCGCCGTTCTCGTACAGGAACTCGAACGTGCCCGCGCCACGGTAGCCGATCTTCTTGCAGGCGGAGACGCAGCGCTCGCCGATGCGCTCGATGAGCTTGCGCGGAATGCCCGGCGCGGGCGCTTCCTCGATCACCTTCTGGTGGCGGCGCTGCATGGAGCAGTCGCGCTCGCCCAGGTAGACGGCGTTCCTGAACTTGTCGGCCAGGATCTGGATTTCAATGTGGCGCGGGTTCTGGAGGTATTTCTCCATGTACACGGCCGGGTTGCCGAAGGCCGCAGCGGCCTCGGCCTTGGTCATCTGCACGGCGTTGACCAGGGCGGCCTCGGTGTGCACCACGCGCATTCCGCGCCCGCCGCCGCCGCCCGCCGCCTTGATGATGACGGGGTAGCCGATGGCCTTGGCGATGCGGCGGATCTGCACCGGGTCGTCGGGCAGTTCGCCGTCCGAGCCGGGCACGCAGGGCACGCCCGCCTTGATCATGGCCTGCTTGGCCGACACCTTGTCGCCCATGATGCGGATGGACTCGGGCGTGGGGCCGATGAACTGGAAGCCGCTCTTTTCCACGCGCTCGGCGAAGTCCGCGTTCTCGGCCAGGAAGCCGTAGCCGGGGTGCACGGCCTCGGCGTCGGTCACCTCGGCGGCCGAGATGATGGCGGGCATGTTGAGGTAGGACAGCGGCGACGGCGCGGGGCCGATGCACACGGCCTCGTCGGCCAGCTTGACGTACTTGGCGTCGCGGTCGGCCTCGGAATAGACCATCACGGCCTTGACGCCCAGCTCGCGGCACGCGCGCTGGATGCGGAGGGCGATCTCTCCGCGGTTGGCCACAAGAATCTTCTTGAACATGGAAGCCTTATTCGATGACGAACAGGGGCTGGCCGTATTCGACGGCCTGGCCGTTCTCGCCGAGGATCTTGGTCACGGTGCCGCTCTTGTCGGCCTCGATCTCGTTGAGGATCTTCATGGCCTCGATGATGCAGATGGTGTCGCCTTCCTTGACCTGGTTGCCCACTTCCACGAAGGGCTTGGCGCCGGGGCTGGCCGCACGGTAGAAGGTGCCGACCATCGGCGACTTGACGGTGTGGCCCGCCGCGGCGGCAGCGGCTGCCGGCGCGGGCAGTTCGGGCACGGGGGCGGCGGCAGGTGCCGCGGCCTGGGCCACGGGAGCGGACGCGACCGGCGCCGCCACGAACTGCTGCACCACGGAGCCGCCGCTCTTGACGATGCGCACCTTGCCTTCGGCCTCGGTGATTTCCAGTTCCGATACGTTCGACTCGGACACCAGGTCGATCAGGGTTTTGAGTTTTCGCAAGTCCATGAAGGGCTCCAACAGCTTTGGCTTTAGATGGGGCGCGAATTTACCCTAATTTGGCCCTATTTCTTTCTTTTTCTTTCAACGCCTTGCTTTTGCGCGGAATTCCAGGCTAGGAGGACTGACTCCACCGCGCCAGGTCGTCCGCCGTGAGCTGGCCGATTTTACGTTGCGCCACCCGCCCGTCGCCGCCCAGCAGCAGCGAGAACGGCAGGCCGCCCTGTTCATTGCCCAGCGTGCGCGTGAGCGTGGTGCCCGCCGCGCCCGCCATGCCGATCGGGAATTGCAGCGGCAGCTTGGCGAGGAACTTGAGCACGGCCTGGGGCTGGTCGACCGCCAGCCCCAGCACCGCCACCTTGCGCTCGGCGTGGAAGCGGTTGAGCAGCGGCAGCTCTTCCACGCAGGGCGGGCACCAGGTGGCCCAGAAGTTGACGAGCAAAGGCTTGCCCCGGAACGGCTGCAGCGACAGCGGCGCACCCTCGGGCGTGGTGAAGGTCTGGCCCCAGAGTTGCTGCTCCGCGCCATCGGCAACGTCGTGCGGCTGGAAGCGCCGCCAGGCGATGCCGCCCCCCGCCACGGCGGCGGCAGCGGCCACGCCGGCGTAGAGCCAGCGGCGGCGGGAAGGGGAGGAAGGTTCGGTCATGGGGTTTGCAGCAGCCTTTGCACCGCCGCGAGGTCGCCGCGCGGCAGGCGGCCCTTGGCGTCGGGGCGCAGCGCGCCGCGCAAATCGTCGAGATCGTATACCAGCAGGTGCACGCCCACCATTTCGCCCAGGCCGGGGCACATGGCGCTGAGGCTCAGCGCCTCCACCGGCTCGCCGCGAAAGCCGGTCACGCTGCGCGGCTCGTAGTCCACGTGGTGGTCGATGAGCGCGATCTCGGCGGACTTGGGGTCGTCGCAGAACAGCTGCAGGTACACGTCGGACAGCCGCGTGGCCGTGCCGTGCCAGACGGCCCCGGCGAGATGGGGACGGAATTCCGCGAGGCGCTCCATCCACGTGAGGGCCAGTTCGCGCAGGGCGCGCAGTTCGGCGGGCTGGGTGTCGGCGCAGAACAGCGCGATGTAGTCGCGCACGGCGTCTTCCAGTGCGTCGTTGGTGGGCAGCGCCGTGCGCTGGGGCAGGCCCAGGTCGCGCACGGCTCGGCGCTTGGCGGGGCCCCATTCCAGGCCCTCTTCCACCACCAGCCGGGCGGCGGTGGCAGCGATTTCGGCGGCGGTGTCGGGCATAGGGGCCTCCTTGCGGTTGCAGACCCGTATTTTGAACCTGCGCCATGTCCGAGTCATGGCATCGGGAACTCTCAATTTCATAGCTGCCAGCGCTTGTCCCTTCTGGGCTGCAGGCCAAAAACACTTCAAAAGTAGAATCGCGCCCCATGCATATTCATATCCTGGGCATCTGCGGCACTTTCATGGGCGGCCTGGCCGCGCTGGCGCGCGAGGCGGGCCACAAGGTGACGGGCTGCGATGCGGGCGTCTACCCCCCCATGAGCGACCAGCTGCGCGCGCTGGGCATCGAACTCATCGAGGGCTACGACGCCGGCCAGATGGCGCTGGCGCCCGACGTCTTCGTGGTCGGCAATGTGGTGAGCCGCGCGCGGCTGGCCGACGGCAGCCCCAAGTTTCCGCTGATGGAAGCCATCCTCGACGCGGGCGCGGCCTACACCAGCGGCCCGCAGTGGCTGGCCGAGCATGTGCTGCAGGGCCGCCATGTGCTGGCCGTGGCGGGCACGCATGGCAAGACCACCACCACGTCCATGCTGGCGTGGATTCTGGAATGCGCGGGGCTGCAGCCGGGCTTCCTGGTTGGCGGGGTGCCGCTGGACTTCGGCGTCTCCGCGCGGCTGGGCCAGGGAAAAACCTTTGTCATCGAGGCCGATGAGTACGACACCGCCTTTTTCGACAAGCGCAGCAAGTTCGTGCACTACCGCCCGCGCACGGCCATCCTGAACAACCTGGAGTTCGACCACGCGGACATCTTCGACGACCTGGCCGCCATCGAGCGCCAGTTCCACCACCTGGTGCGCACCGTGCCGCCCTCGGGCCGCGTGGTGGTCAACGGGCTGGAGGAAAGCCTGGCGCGCGTGCTGCACATGGGGCTGTGGAGCACGCAGTGCAGCTTCGGCGCCGCCAACAGCGACTTCAGCGCGCACGGCCCGGCGGAGGCGTTCGACGTGCTGCGCCACGGCCAGCCGGTGGCGCGCGTGGAGTGGAACCTGTCCGGCACGCACAACCAGCTCAACGCCCTGGCCGCCATCGCCGCCGCCGAGCATGTGGGCGTGGCCCCGGCCCAGGCCGCCGGGGCGCTGGCGCGCTTCCAGAACGTGAAGCGGCGCATGGAATTGCGCGGCACCGTGGGCGGCGTGGCGGTGTACGACGACTTCGCGCACCACCCCACGGCCATCCGCACCACGCTCGACGGCCTGCGGCGACGCCTGCCGGCCGGCGCGCGCATCCTGGCCGCGTTCGAGCCGCGCAGCAACACCATGAAGCTGGGCGCGATGAAGGCGCAACTGCCCTGGGCGCTGGAGTCCGCCGACCTCGCGTTCTGCCACACCGCCGGGCTGGAATGGGACGCCGCCGCCGCCCTCGCCCCGCTGGGCGCGCGCGCCCAGACCGCCGCCAGCGTGGACGCGCTGGTGGCCCAGATCGCCGCCGCCGCGCGGCCCGGCGACCATGTGGTGTGCATGAGCAACGGCGGCTTTGGCGGCGTGCACGGCAAGCTGCTGGCCGCGCTGGCGCCGCTCACACCGTAAGCGGCGCCTCGCCCATCGCCACGGTCTGCTCCTGCAATAGTTGCGTCTGGCCGCGCCAATAGTCGCTGGTGCCGAACCAGGGGAAGTGGATGGGAAAGGTCGGGTCCTGCCAGCGCTGCGCCAGCCACGCGCTGTAGTGCAGCAGGCGCAGGGTGCGCAGCGGCTCGATCAGGGCCAGTTCGCGGCGGTCGAAGGGGCGGATCTGCTCGTAGCCGTCGAGCAGCGCGCTCAGTTGCAGCGTGCGCTGGCGGCGGTCGCCCGTGAGCAGCATCCACAGGTCCTGCACCGCCGGGCCCATGCGGGCGTCGTCCAGGTCCACGAAATGCGGGCCGCCAGGGCCGGCGGCGCTTTCGGGCGTCCAGAGCACGTTGCCGGGGTGGCAGTCGCCGTGCAGGCGGATTTTTGCAGCGAATTGCCCCTCAGCGCTTATCCCGCAAGCGCTGGCAGCTACCAAATCGAGAGCACCCTCGCAGGCGCTGCGCCAGGCGGGGCGCACGTCGGGCGGCACGGCGTCGTGGGCCAACAGCCAGTCGCGCGGGGCGTGGCCGAAGCTCTCCAGATCGAGCGCGGGCCGGTGCACGAAGGGTTGCCGTTCCCCCACGCCGTGGATGCGCGCGAGCAGGCGGCCCAGCCATTCAAGCTGGTCGAAGTCTTCCAGCTCGGGCTGACGCCCGCCCTGCCAGGGGCTGACGGAAAACGCAAAGCCCGCGTGCTGGTGCAGCGTGCGCCCTTGCAGCCGCAGCGGCGCGACCACTGGTACCTCAGCCTCCGCCAGTTCGGCGGCAAAGGCGTGTTCTTCGAGGATCTGCGCCGTGCTCCAGCGCCCCGGGCGGTAGAACTTGGCGACCACGCGCGCGCCATCTTCGAGCGTGGCCTGGTACACACGGTTCTCGTAGGAGCCCAGGGCCATCAGGCGGCCATCGCCCAGCAGACCCACGCTGGCAAGCGCGTCGAGAACGGTGTCTGGCGTCAATGCGGCGTAAGTGGTCATGAGGTGGAATCAGCCATATCCAACAGGTCAGCGCGCGCACGCGGCGGGCACGTAGGCGCGCCAGTGCACGGTCAGCGGCGCGCCCGCGCGGTCGTGGGGCCAGGCCACGCGCCACTGGCCCTCGTGCTGGCGCAGGTCGGGGCTGGATGCGCGCAGGCGTGCCAGCAGCGGCGGCTCGGGCACACCATCGCCCTGCCACACCCACAGCGCGCCGTGCGCCTGCAGGCGCGGCAGCGTCACCCAGGGGGAATAGCGCTCGTCCTGTGTGAGGAATACCGAAGGCCAGTCCGGCGATGCCGTCGCGATCACGCCCGCCAGCCAGTAGTCGCCCGCCACCGTGTCGAGCCGGCAGGTGCTCAGCGCCTGCCAGGAAGCCTGCGCCTCCCGGGCCAGCGCGGCCTGGGGCCAGCCCGTGCGGCCCGGGCGCTGGCGCCACTGCGCGTCCCGGGCCAGGTAGATGCCCAGCGCGAGCGACACCAGCGCCAGCCACACGGCCACGCCCCACAGCAGCCGCGGGCGCAGCGCCGCCAGCCCCGGCTCGGGCAGCCAGGCCGCCACCAGCAGGCCGCTGAACCCCCACATGGGCACGCCCCACATGTCGTGCAGATGGAGGCCCCCCACCATGCCCAGCAGCGTCACCAGCAACCCCGGCCCCAGCGCCAGGGTCAGCAGATAGCCGGGCCAGCCGGTGTGCAGGCGATGTCCGGCGGCGGGCGCGGCCTTGCGCTGCCTGCGGGTGAGCCCCAGCGCCGCCGCCACGATCAGCGCCAGCGGCAGATGGTTGGCCACCTGCGTCGCCAGGAAGGCAGTCGCGGCCAGCCGGGGGCTGCCCCGTTCGGCCACGGCGCGGCTGCTGGTGTAGGCCATGGGCAACCAGTCGCTTTGCCACAGCCAGACCAGGTGCGGGGCCAGCACCGCCAGCATGACCGCCAGCGCCAGCCAGGGGCCGCCCTGGCGCAGCACGCGGCGCGCGGGCGTCAGCAGCAGGTACAGCGCCAGGCACAGCAGCACGATGGCCACGGAATACTTGGTCATCATGCCCAGCCCCGCCAGCAGGCCCAGCAGGGCCCAGTAGCGCAGCCGCCCCTCCTGCAAGGCCGCGAGCAGGCACCAGCCCAGCGCCGCCCACAGCGGCATCTGCGCCACGTTGTGGTTGAACTCCAGCGCCGGGTAGGTGTAGTAGGCCACCCCCATGGTCAGCACAGCGCCGATGAAGGCGCGCTGCGGCGCCATCAGGCGGCGGCCCGTGCGCCACACCAGCCACAGCGTGGCCGCGATGCACGCCTGGCTGAGCAGGAACGGCCCGGCGTTGCCGAAGACCCGGAAGAAGACATGCAGCACCCACGGGGCCAGCGGAGGGTGCTTGTAGTAGCCCCACTGCCACTCGCGGCCCCAGGAGAGGCTTTCCACCACGTCCAGCGGCAGGCTCGAACTCAGCAGCGGGGGCAGCAGCGACCAGGCCAGTACATACAGCACCGCAACTGCCGCAACGGCGCGCTGGGCGGGAGAGAGCCGCGGCAAGAAACGCATGGACATAAGAGGGACATGATTGTAAGAACGTGTTCAGGGTGTTTTCCCCGGCCTCCCGGGGTTGTTGCGGGAATGCATCACCCGCGATGGGATTTGGAGGGAATTGGCTGGTAGCGCCTGCGTAGTCTTCGCTGGCAGCTATCTTTTTGAGAGTCATTTGGGGCGCACCCCGGTCTCGGGAAGCAACGCCCCAAAGAATCCCCCCAAAAGCCAGCCGCTACACCAGCACCGCCACTGCCGCCGAAAACGTCAGAAACGCCAGCGCCGTGCTCACCAGAATGATCCGCGCCACGCGCCCGCCGTGCGCGCCGAAGCGTTCGGTCAGCATCGCCACGTTGCTCGCGCTGGGCAGCGCGGCCAGCAGCGTCAGCACGGTGAGGGTCGATGGCGCGAGCGGCAGGCCCGCCGCCATCGCGCCCCGCCCCGCGCACCACACCAGCAGCGGGTGCAGCACCAGCTTGGCCAGCGCCAGCGGCACGTACTGGCGCGCGGGCACCTGTTCGTGCTGGTTCATCTGCGACCGCGCCAGCACCGCGCCGATGGTGAACAGCGCCACGGGCGAAGCCGCGCCCGCGAGCATTTCCAGCGTCTTGTCCACCGGCCCCGGCAGCCGCCATTGCAAGGCCGATGCCACCGCGCCCAGCGCCATCGACCAGGGCATGGGGTTGGCGGCCATGCCCTTGAAGGCGTTGCGCAGCGCCGCCAGCGGATGGCCCGCGCCACCCAGCCGCGACAGCGCGATGCACAGCGACGTGGTGATGACCATGTCCACCGCCATCGTCAGGATCACCGTGCCCGCGCTCTGCGGCCCCAGCAGCGCCACCAGCAGCGGCACGCCCATGAAGCCGGTGTTCGGGAAGGCGGTGACCAGCGCGCCGAAGGCCGCGTCGTTCCAGCCCACGCTGCGCCGCGTCAGCGCCACCGTGCAGGCCACCACGATCACCGCGCAGGCCAGGTACAGCCCCGCCACCACGGGGTCGAGCAGTTGCGCGATGGGCGTGCCCGCGCCGAAGCGGTACAACATGCACGGCAGCGCGAAGTACAGCACGAAGGCGTTGAGCCCTGGTATCGCCGCCAGCGGCAGCGCGCCGCCGCGCGTGGCGAGGTAGCCGCACAGCACGAGTGCGAAGAAAGGAAATGTGACAAGCAGGACGGACAGCACGGGCGGCATTGTCGCGCGGGTGGCTCGGTATGATTGGCCGCTTTGCCCGCCATGTCCGCCGGTCTCAACCTCGCCCAACTCCAGGCCGTTCACTACACCGAGGGCCCCTGCCTCGTGCTGGCGGGCGCGGGCTCGGGCAAGACGCGGGTGATCACGCACAAGATCGCGCGGCTGATCGAGACCGGGCTGGCCCCGAAGCGCATCGCCGCCATCACCTTCACCAACAAGGCCGCCGCCGAGATGCGCGAGCGCGCCCAAGGGCTGATCGGCCGCGCCGCCAAGGAGGTGATGGTCTGCACCTTCCACGCCCTGGGCGTGCGCATGGTGCGCGAGGACGGCGCGGCGCTGGGCCTCAAGCCGCAGTTCAGCATCCTCGACGCCGACGACGTGACCAGCATCATCAAGGACGCCGCGGGCGGCACCGCCGACGCGGCCACCGCGCGCCAGTGGCAGTGGACCATCAGCGCCTGGAAGAACGCGGGCCTGGACAGCCGCGCCGCCCTTGCGCAAGCCAAGGATGAGCACGAGCGCAGCATCGCCGTCATCATGAAGCACTACGAGGAGCGCCTGACGGCCTACCAGAGCGTGGACTTCGACGACCTGATCGGGATGCCGCTGCGCCTGCTGCGCGACCACCCCGAGGTGCGCGCCAAGTGGCAGGAAAAACTCGGCCACGTGCTCGTCGACGAATACCAGGACACCAACGCCACGCAGTACGAACTGCTGAAGCTGCTGGTGGGCGAGCGCGCCCGCTTCACCGCCGTGGGCGACGACGACCAGAGCATCTACGGCTGGCGCGGCGCCACGCTGGATAACCTGAAGAAGCTGCCGGTCGACTACCCGCACCTCAAGGTCATCAAGCTGGAGCAGAACTACCGCTCCACCAGCGCCATCCTGCGCGCGGCCAACAACGTCATCCAGCCCAACCCCAAGCTGTTCCCCAAGACGTTGTTCAGCGAGCTGGGCGAGGGCGAGCCCGTGCGCGTGGTCGATGCCGACAACGAGGAGCACGAGGCCGAGCGCGCCGTGGCCCGCATCCAGGGCCTGCGCGCCGCCGCCAACCCGCCCCCGGCGTGGAAGAATTTCGCCGTGCTCTACCGCGCCAACCACATGGCCAAGCCGCTCGAAAAGGCGCTGCGCAAGGCCAACATCCCGTACAAGGTCTCGGGCGGCACCAGCTTTTTCGACCGCGCCGAAATCCGCGACCTGTGCGCCTGGTTCCGCCTGTGGATCAACAACGACGACGACCCGGCCTTCCTGCGCGCCATCACCGTGCCCAAGCGCGGCATCGGCCACACCACGCTGGGCAAACTGGGCGAATTCGCCACGCAGCACAAGGTGAGCATGTTCGGCGCGCTGTTCAACCACATGCTGACGACGGCGATTCCGAAGAAGGCGCACGACGGCCTGCTCGAATTCGGCCGCTACATCAACGACCTGGAGCACCGCGCGCGCCACACCATCGGCGCCGAGAACGCACGCGCCTTGATGACCGACTGGCTCAAGGAAATCGGCTACGAGCAGCACCTGTACGACAGCGAAGACAGCAGCACCGCCGCCGCCTCGCGCTGGAGCAATGTCCTGGAGTTCTGCGACTGGATGAGCCAGCGCGCGGGCGGCCAGATCAGCGACGCCGCGGGCACCACCACCGAGCGCGAAACCAAGAGCCTGCTCGAAGTGGCGCAGACCATCGCGCTGCTCTCGACCATCAGCGAACGCGAGCAGGACCAGGACATGGTCACCCTCTCCACCCTGCACGCCAGCAAGGGGCTGGAATGGCCGCACGTCATCCTCGCGGGCGTGAACGAGGGCCTGCTGCCCTTCAAGATCGAAGACGACGAAGGCCCCGCCACGCAAACCCGGCTGGAAGAAGAGCGCCGCCTGATGTACGTGGGCATCACCCGCGCCCAGCGCACCCTGGCCGTCAGTTGGACCAAGCGCCGCAAGAAAGGCCGCGAAACCGTGGCCGCCCAACCCAGCCGCTTCATCGCCGAGATGGCGCTGGACGCCAAGACCGCGCGCGAAGACCCGCGCGAGAAACTCAAGGCCCTGCGCGCCGAATTCGCCGCACGCAAAGCCGCAGCACAACCTGTGCCATGAAACGCCTGATAACTACTATTTTGATAGCTGCCAGCGCTTTCTCCTCCTGGGCTGACGGCCAAAAAGACTCCAACCACTGCCCTGACGCCGCCAGCATGGGCGCGCGCGAACTCCAGGGCCGGTGGCGCGCCACCATCCAGGGCCTGCCCGAAAGCCGCCTGCAACTCGGCCCCCACCCCGAAATGAGCGAAAGCGTGTTCGGCACCGTGCAGCGCGGCGGCACCACCGCCCAGGTGGCGGGCGACGTGGACGACGGCGCGCTCACGCTCGAAGAGTCCGAGGACGGCAAACGCATCAGCGCCACCTGGCTGGGCGACGTGGTGGAAGGCAGCTGCGGCGCCGAAATCCGCGGCACCTGGAGCAGCGCCGCCGCGCCCGACCAGCAAATCCCGTTTACCCTGCGCAAGCCATGAAACGACTCGCCCTCCTCGCAGGGCTTTGCGCCGCCGCCGGCGCACAGGCCCAGACCGCCGGCGCCGCATTGCAGCAGTGCGCCGCCACCGCCGACAACGCCGCCCGCCTGGCCTGCTACGACCAGTTGGCAAGCCAGCAGGCGTGGTCAGCGCCCCCCGCCAGCGCCCAGGCCGCCACCCCTGCGGCCGCTCCCGCCCCCGCCCTCCCGCCCGAGCAGACCGCCCCCGTCGAACTCGCCCGCATCGACGGCTGCCGCGACCCACAGTTCAGCGCCATCTCGCGCTTCTGGGAACTGTCCAACGACACCGACTGCGGCACCTTCAGCTTCCGCTCCTACCGGCCCATGACCGTGGCCGTGGTGGCGGGCAGCAGCGTGAACGACCAGCCCAGCTCGCCCTCCGCGGGCCACACGCCCGCCAGCCCCGTCGACTACCGCAAGCAGGAAATGCGCATCCAGCTCTCGCTGCGCACCAAACTGGCGCAAGGGCTGCTCACCGACGCCAACGGCACGCGCAAGGACTCCATCTGGTTCGGCTACACCCAGCAGTCGTACTGGCAGCTGTTCAGCCCCGGCATCTCGCGCCCCTTCCGCGCCACCGACCACGAGCCGGAAGTGATGTACGTCTACCCCACCGACGCGCACCTGCCCTTCGGCTGGCGCTGGCGCTACAGCGGCGTGGGGCTGGTGCACCAGTCCAACGGCCAGAGCCTGCCGCTGTCGCGCAGCTGGAACCGCTGGTACCTGATGACCGGCATGGAACTGGGCAGCCAGTGGCAAGTCCACGCCCGCGCCTGGAAACGCATCCAGGAAAGCGCCGCCAACGACGACAACCCCGACATCACCGACTACATGGGCCGCGGCGAACTGCGCGTGGTCTGGACGCCCAGCGACCAGAACACCTTCAGCGCCACCCTGCGCAGCAGCTTCGGCCACACCGGCCGCGCCTCCGCCCGGCTCGAATGGATGACCCCGCTGGGCAAGGGCCTGGGCGGCGCCAAGAGCAACCTGCGCCTGCACACGGCGCTGTTCAGCGGCTACGGCGAGAACATGACCGACTACAACTACAAGCGCACCACGTTCAGCATAGGGCTGAGCTTGGTCGATTTCTGATAGTTACGCTTTATCGGGTCGCCCCCGCTTGAAGCCCAGGGCTTTCCGCCCCACAATGCCCAGCCCGGGAAGCCTGTTTCTCCGCCTTTCGGCCGCCCCCGTTCCCGCAGACACTGACGCGAAATGGATCTGCAATACCAGCTCAAAACCGGCAGCTACTACCTGTACGACATGCGCGAAGCGCCCAGCGTCGTCACGGGCGAGCGCCGCTTCAAGCTGAAGACGGACATGGTCGCCATCGCCTTCGACCTGCACACCGGCGAGGTGCACCAGCACGGCAGCCCCACGCGCACCCTCTCGTGGGCCACCATGATGCGCCGCCGCCTGCGCGCGGCGGGCAACCTGGCGGCGGCCAACGACATCGTCGTCGTCTCCGGCCCGCTGCCGGTGGAAGAACTCAACCGCTGCCTGAAGATCAGCGGCTACTGCCGCGGCATGTTCAAGCGCCTGGCCAGCCTGCCGCACGGCAAGCTGCAGCGCACAGCGGACAACCCATGGAGAAAAGCGGCCTGAGTGCTTAGGGTGTGTTCAAGTTCTCAAGCCTGCTCGCCCTCGTCACCCTCCACCTCCGGATGCTTGACGATGGTGACGGGCACCCGGCTCAACTGCACCACCGCTTGCGACACCGAGCCCAGCAGCGCGCTGCTGAGCGCGCCCTGCCCGCGCGCGCCGATGACGATCAGGCCGCAGCCGTGGTCTTCCGCCAGGTCCACCAGCGTGGCCGCCACTTCGCCCAGCGCCACCTCCGTCTCGTAGGGCACGCCCGCCGACTGCGCCAGCGCGGCGGCGCCGGCCATCAGGTCCTGGCCGGCCTGCACGGCGGCGGCGGCGATGATGTCCGAATCCTGCGTGGCCAGTTCGTAGAACGATGCGGGCTCCTGCACGTTGGCCAGCACCAGCGTGGCCGAAAGGCCGTCGGCCACCAGGGCCAGGGCGTGGTGCACGGCGTCGAGCGCCAGCGCGGAGCCATCGACGGGAACGAGGATGCGGGTCATGTCCAATTCCTTCTTTCTTGCGGATGAGGAATCCAGTGTAGGCGCCGAAGGACGCCGGGGGATTTGGGACAATCCGCCCATGCTCCAGTTCGACCTACTCGCCACCGACCCCTCCAGCCACGCCCGGCGCGGCACCCTCACGCTCAACCACGGCGTGGTGCAGACCCCCATCTTCATGCCCGTGGGCACCTACGGCACCGTCAAGGGCGTCATGCCGCAAAGCCTGCACGACATGGGCGCGCAGATCATCCTGGGCAACACCTTCCACCTGTGGATGCGCCCGGGCCTGGACGTGATGCAGAGCTTCGGCGGGCTGCACGGCTTCGAGCAGTGGAACAAGCCCATCCTCACCGACTCGGGCGGCTTCCAGGTCTGGAGCCTGGGCGCCATGCGCAAGATCACCGAGGAAGGCGTGCACTTCGCCAGCCCCGTGAACGGCGACAAGCTGTTCATGTCGCCCGAGGTGAGTATGCAGATCCAGACCACGCTCAACTCCGACATCGTCATGCAGCTCGACGAGTGCACGCCCTACGAGACCAAGGGCCGCCTCACCACCGAGGCCGAGGCGCGCAAGAGCATGGAGATGAGCCTGCGCTGGGCCAGGCGCTCGCAGGACGAATTCGCTCGCCTCGCCAACCCCAACGCCCTGTTCGGCATCGTGCAGGGCGGCATGTACAAGAATCTGCGCGAAGAGTCGCTGGCCGCGCTGGTCGAGATGGATTTTCCGGGCTACGCCGTGGGCGGCGTCTCGGTCGGTGAACCCAAGGACGAGATGCTGGACATCATGGCCCACACGCCGCACCGCCTGCCCGCGCACAAGCCGCGCTACCTGATGGGCGTGGGCACGCCCGAGGACCTGGTGCAGGGCGTGGCCGACGGCGTGGACATGTTCGACTGCGTGATGCCCACGCGCAACGCGCGCAACGGCACGATCTTCACGCGCTACGGCGACCTCAAGCTCCGCAACGCCCGCCACCGCAGCGACCACCAGCCGCTCGACCCCACCTGCACCTGCCACGCCTGCGCGGGCAAGGACGGCGTGGCGTGGGCCGACGGCGGGCGCGGCGGCTTCTCGCGCGCCTACCTGCACCACCTGGACCGCTGCGGCGAAATGCTGGGGCCCATGCTCACCACCATCCACAACCTGCACTACTACCTGAACCTGATGCGCGAGGTGCGCGCGGCACTCGACGCAGGCCAGTACAGCGCCTTCCGCCGCCAGTTCGCGGCCGATCGCGCGCGCGGCGTCTAAACGAAAACAGCTCCTGAAAAAGGAGCTGCCAGCGCTTTCCACACCTGGGCTGGAGGCCGATTGGGCCTCAAAACCCGCTCAGTGCGACCGGATCATGGTGCCGTAGGCCTGGTCGGTCAGGATTTCGAGCAGCATCGAGTGCGGCACCCGCCCGTCGATGATGTGCACCGCGTTCACCCCGGCCTTGGCGGCGTCCAGCGCGCCGCTGATCTTGGGCAGCATCCCGCCCGAGATCGTGCCGTCGGCGAACAGCGCGTCGATCTCGCGCGCCGTCAGGTCCGTCAGCAGGTTGCCCGCCTTGTCCAGCACGCCCGGCGTGTTGGTCAGCAGCACCAGCTTCTCGGCGGTCAGCACCGTGGCCAGCTTGCTGGCCACCACGTCGGCGTTGATGTTGTAGCTCTCGTTGTTCTCACCGAAGCCGATGGGGCTGATGACGGGGATGAACGCATCGTCCTGCAGCGCCTTCACCACGCTGGGGTCCACGGACACGATGTCGCCCACCTGGCCCACGTCGTACTCGATGGACGGGTCCTTGTTGTCCACCATCTTGAGCTTCTGCGCGCGGATCAGCCCGCCGTCGCGCCCCGTCAGGCCCACGGCCTTGCCGCCCGCCTGGTTGATGAGGCCCACGATGTCCTGCTGCACCTCTCCGGCCAGCACCCACTCCACCACCTCCATGGTCTCGGCGTCGGTCACGCGCATCCCCTGGATGAACTCGCCCTTCTTGCCCAGGCGGTTCAGCGCCGTCTCGATCTGCGGGCCGCCGCCGTGCACCACCACCGGGTTCATGCCCACGAGCTTGAGCAGCACCACGTCCGCGGCAAAGTCGGCCTGCAAGGCCGGATCGGTCATGGCGTTGCCGCCGTACTTGATGACCAGCGTCTTGCCGTGGAACTTGCGGATGTAGGGCAGCGCCTGCGCGAGGATTTCGGCCTTGTCGCGCGGGGCGATGGAAAGAACGTCGGTCATGGTGGAAATGTGAGGAGAAGACGATACGGCGCGCATTGTGCCGCAGCTGGATTACCGCCGCAGCCAGCCCGGCACCTTGAAGCGGATGATCGACATATAGGCAATCACATAGGTAATGCCAAACAGCGCGCAAAACCCCATCAGCACCGGCGTATTGCCCCAGAACAGCACCGCGGGCACCACGGTGAGCATGGTGAACCCCCACAGGTACGGCGAGGTGCGGTTGTTGCGCATGAGCATGTGGCGCGACTCGTCGTCGTGGAACACGCGCCGCACGATGCGCCGGTAGATGAGCTGGTGGAAATGCAGCGCATCCGCCAGCCCGGGCGACACCCCGCGCGCCAGCTTGCGGTAGATGGAAAACATCGTCTCCCACACCGGGTAGATAAGCAGCAGCATGGGGAACCACGGCGACACCACCGCATTGCGCTGCACCAGCGCCACGCTGGCCATGGCGATCACCACGCCCCACACGTAGGCCCCGCCATCGCCCGCGAACAACATGCCGCGCGGGTAGTTCCACCACAGGAAGCCCGCCGTCGCGGCGGCGGTCGAGATCAGCAGCGCCGCCAGGCTGCGGTCGCCCACCTGCAGCGCCACGTGCGCCAGCGCCAGGCACACGATCAGCGCCACCATGGCCGCGAGGCCGTTGAAGCCGTCGATGATGTTGAATGCATGGGGCAGCCCCGCCACGGCCAGCAATGCAATCGCCATGCCCAGCCAGGGGGCCGAGATCAGCAGCGCATCCAGCCACGGCAGGCCCAGCCGGGGCACGCTCAGCCCCACCAGGCCCACGGCCAGCGCGCCGGTCATGCCCGTGAGCATCAGGCGGTAGCGCACGGTGAGCCGCTGCGTGGCGTCTTCCACCATGCCCCCCACCACAGCAGGCAGCAGCGCGGCCAGCCACCACCCTACCCAGCCGCCCAGGCGCAGCGACGCCGGGTCGCCCCACCAGTGCGACAGCACCGCCCCCAGCCCCCAGCTCACCGTGATGCCCGCCAGCAGCGCCAGCCCGCCCAGGCGCGGAATGTCCCCATCGTGGGTGCGCTGCGGCATGTCCGCGCCATACTTGGCCGCATGGCTGCGCACCCAGCGAACGACCCCGCCCGCAACGACGACGGTGACCAGAAAAGCGACGACGGACAACCAGATCATGGAGCGCCGATCGTACCCGCTGTTGCCCCGGGCGCCTGTAGGGGGCGGCCCATAGTTTTCAGCGCGTCAGCGCCCGGTAGAACCGCATCACGCGGTCCACGTACTGCTGCGTTTCCGGGTACGGGGGAATGCGCCGCCCGTACTTGAGCACCGCGCCCTCGCCCGCGTTGTAGGCGGCCAGGGCCAGTTCCTTGTCGCCGTCGAACATGCGCAGCAGGTCAGCCAGGTAGCGGCTGCCCACCTGCGCGTTCACCTGGGGCGCCAGCACGGCGTGCCGGCCCTCGGAACGCCCGCTCACGCCATAGCGCTCGGCGGTGGCCGGCATCACCTGCATCAGCCCCAGCGCACCCTTGCGCGACACCGCCTCGGTGTTGAAGGCCGACTCGGCCGCCGCCACGGCGATCACGAGCGCGGGCTCCACCGACTCCGAGCGCGCGGCGGCCTCTAGGTGCGGCTTGGCGGTCTCGAACCCCGGCAGCTTGAGGGCGGACACTTCGCGCTCCGGAAGGCTCAGGCCCAGACCCCGCGCCTCGCCCCTGCCGCCGCCCTTGAGGACCTGGGGCGTCTGGCTCAGCCAGATCACCTTGCGCTGCGTGGTGGGCGGGGCCGAGTTGCCGATGTGCACCACGCCATCGCGGTCCACGAATTGCCACACGTTGTCATCTTCCGCATGGGCCGCCGCCATGCCGCCCAGCAGCAGCCAGCCCAGCACCACGGCGCGTATCCACCATCCATCTTTCACAGCATTCATACCTTCATGGCTGGCGCAAGCTGCGCCATGCATCCTTCCACTTTGTCCGCCAGTTGCGGGGCGCCGGCACGGCGGCCTCCAGGCCCGGGATACGCCGTGCACGGATCAGCCGCGCGGGCAGGCCCGCCGCCACCATGCCCGCGGGCACGTCCTGCCGCACCACGGCCCCAGCGGCCACCACGGCGCCGCGCCCGATGCGCACGCCCTCCAGCACGATGGCCCCGGCGCCGATCCACGCGCCGTCCTCCACCACGATTTTTTTCCGCGTGATGCGGTTGCGCGCAATGATCACGTCGCCTTCGTCAATAGCGTGGCCTGCGGACAACAGCTTGGCGTGGGCGCCGATCAGCACGTCGGCGCCGATCTCCAGCCCGCCCTCGCCCGACAGGTACGAGCCCACGTTCACGATGGTGCGCGCGCCGATCGTCAGGCCCACGCACGGGTCGGCCACCACGTCGCCGAGCACCAGCCGCACCTGGGCATACAGACTCACTTCGTCCGCCAGCTGCAGCACGTCCGCGCGCTCGCTGAAGCGCATGACGGACACCGATGGGTCGATTCTGCATCCCGCCCCCAGGCGGTCGATGCCCGGATGGGCGGCGGTGATGTCGGGAACGCCCAGCAACATGGCCACGGCCCGCTACCGCCCAAGCCAGCGCCGCAGCCAGGAACCTTTTTCCCGCCACTCGCGCTGTTTCTGCTCCAGCCCCTGCTGCACCCGCTGTTCAATCGCTTTCTGCGTAGCCTCTTTATCGGCCTGCGCCTGCGCCGAAGCCGTTCGCAACGCCTGCACTTCCGACTCCAGCCGGGCGATCAGTTCCCGCGCCTCGCCAAACGCCTTCTGGTGCTCTTTCAGCGATGCCCGCTCCTGTCCATGCACCAGTTGCAGCGCCTGCAATTCTTCGCGCAGACTGTCCGCCCGGGCCTGCGCCTCGCGCACCTCCCAGGCTGCGGCGTCCGCCGAAGGCGTGGCCACCACCATCCATTGGTACACGTCGAACTCCGGCCAGCCCGCGCACAGCGCCTGGCGCTGCGCATCCGGCAGCGCGGCCCAATCCCCGGCAAACTCGCTACGCTCCAGCGGCACGCGGTTGGCCTCCCAGTGCCGGGGTGTCCAGCCGCACTGCAGCAGCGTTTTTTCCAGGCTGCGCCGGGTGAAGAAATGCACGTGGGTGCGGTCCAGCTGGCCTTTGTCGGCGTAGTCGAACACCCCGTTGCGCAGCGCGGCCACCACGCCGGCATAGGCGATGTTGGGCACAGAAATCACCAGTTGCCCCATGGGCTGCACATGCCCGGCCAATGCCTGCAGCACGGCCTCGGGCCGGCGCAGATGCTCCAGCACGTCGCACGCCAGAATGGCATCGAACCGGCGCCCCGCCAAAGCCGCCAGGCCGTCCGCAGACTCCAGGTCGGCTGGAATCACCTCCACACCGAGCGCGAACAGGGACTCCAAGGCCTCGGGGTCATTCTCGACCACGGAAATTTCGTGCCCACGCCCTTGCAGCACCTTGGTCATGGCCCCCGGCCCCGGCCCCAGTTCCAACACCGCCCCCGCAGACGGCACGCGCCGCAGCAGGCGCGCAGCCCAGGCCTCCCCTTGGGAGTCAAAGGCGTAGTCGTATCGATCAACGTTGCTCACGCGGCTTCCTCCACAGATGGACTCCACATCAGATCCAGCAGCCCCCATTGCCACCAGGCCCAGGGGCGCTGCTGCACATCATGGTGCAGACGCTGGACCACGGCGTCCATGGCCGCGCGGGGCTCTTCCGGCAACGGGTCCACCACCACCGACAGCCGCTCCGCCCCTTGCGTATGGGCAGCGGCATGGATCAGCGGCACGCGCGCCGCACGCGCCAGCCGCTCTATGCCCGTAGGCAGGCTGATGCTCCCGCCCAGGAACGGATGGGCGCGCAGCTTGCCCAGCCCTGGCCGCCAGACGTCCGCCAGAATGACCCAGTTCTGCCCCGCGCACAGGCTTTCGTGCACTTCGCGCAGATTGTCCGTGGCGCTGTGACAGCGCCCGCCCATCACATGGGCCAGCAAATCCATCTTGCGCGTCAGAAAGCGCCGCTGCACCGCGCTCAGATCCGGATGGTCCAGCACCGGCATGGTCATCGCGTTCATGCGCACCCCCCGGCGGGCCAGCGCCGCCAGGCTCGCCATCAGCCGATCGAAATGGTTCAGCACGATGATGAAGCCCCGGCCCGCATCCAGCAGGGGCTGCACATGCTCCCAGCCCGTCAGGTCCAGCGCGGGCCCGCCGGAGGTTCCCAGCCGGTCCAGCGCCACGGCATCCATCATCTCCAGGGCCACGATGTCCATGTGCGCAGCGGCCCATTGCCTGCGCTGCTCCTGCGGAGCCTGCGGGAAGACCTGGCCAAAGCGCGTCACCAGAAAATCCTCGGTGGCACGCCGCTCTGCCGCAGGCTCACGGCCCATGCGCAGCGCCAGCTTCCAGGGCAACGTTCCCGGCAGCCGCGCCAGCGCAGGAAACCCACAGCCCATGCGCCATTCGCTGGTCATACAGGCAACCATTCATGGTTCAAGGCCACCATGCCCAACGCCTTGACCCCGGCGCTCAGCACCGTGAACGGCTGAATCCGCTCCGCCATGTCCAGTACCTGGATGGCCGAATCGTCCAGCGTGTAAACGCTCCAGAGGTATTCGCCCGACAGCAGCGGCAGGCGCGGAAACTTCAGCCGCACCCGGTGCGTCCCCACACCGGTCAGGGGCCGCCCCTCGGCGCGGTACTGCGTGCCCGTGCCGAAGACGTTTTCCTTGTCGGGCCGCACGATGAACAAAGCCACGTGGAAGGGCGCATCGGTATACGCCTCCAGTTCCACTTCCACAATGAGATCCTGAAAAGCGTCCACTTGCACGGGGTTGACGCCATCGCCCGTTTCCGTCGTCAGCCGCACAATCTTTGCCAAAGGCGTGCCGCCACCCGAAGACGCTTGCGGCGCCGGAATCGCGCTGACAGGCTGCTCGGCCCGCAAATGCGCATAGCGCCGCCGCTCGTGCGCCTCATAGGCCGTGACCACTTCTTCCGTGGCGCCCATGGCTTCCACCCGCCCGCCGTGGATCCACGCTGCGCGCTGGCACAGGCTGCGCACCTGGTATAGGTTGTGCGAGCAGAACAGCACCGTGGCCCCACGCTCGCGCAGGCCCAGAATGCGGTCCAGGCTTTTTTTCTGGAAGTGCAGATCGCCCACGGACAAGGCTTCGTCCACGATCAACACGTCCGGCTCGATCGCCGTGGCCGCCGCGAACGCCAGCCGCATGAACATGCCCGACGAATAGGTCTTGACCGGCCGTGCCAGCGTCTCCGCGCTCAGTTCGGAAAACTCGGTGGCATGGACGATGAATGCCTCCATCGCCTCACCCTCCAGCCCATGCAGCGCGGCCATGAAGCGGATGTTGTCGCTGCCCGACTCCTCGGGATGGAAGCCCGCGCCCAACTCCAGCAGTGCGGCCACGCGCCCCACGCGCTCCACCGAACCGCTGGAAGGCCGGATGGTGCCCGCCGCGATCTTGAGCAGCGTGCTCTTGCCCGCTCCGTTCTCACCGATCAGGCCAAAGGTCTCCCCCGACTTCACGTCGAAGTCGATGCCGCCCAGCGCCACATGCACGCGGTGGCGCTGCCGCCCCGACATCCACTCCCACAGCCTGTCCTGCGGGCGGGCGTACACCGCATAGCGCTTCTCTATACCCTTGAACGCGATGCTCATTACAGCGCCTCACCCAGGGCCGACTTCATGGCCCGGAAGAACCACCAGCCCCCGCCGCCCAGCACTACCGTCCAGGCCAGCAAGGCATACGGGGTGCCTGTGGGCATGGCGATGCCCAGCACCGCCCATTCCACCGACATCACCAGGCAAGCCAGCGGGTTGAGCAAATACCACAGGTGGTACTTTTCAGGCACCTGGGCCAGCGGGTAGACAACGGGCGTCAAGTAGAACCACAGTTGCAGCGCAAAAGACATGATAGAACCCACGTCGCGCCATAAAAAATGCGCCATGCTGAACATCAGCGTCAGCCCATAGGTCAACACCACCTGCATCGCCACCAGCACCGGCAGCCAGGCCCAGGCAGCGCGCAGCGGCACCCCTTGCGTCAGGCACAGCACCAGCAGCAGCGCATAGCCAATCGCCATCATCAGCAGGCTGCCGCCCACGGCCACGGCGGGCAGTATCTCTGCCGGCATGGGCTGCTTGCGCAAGAAATCCTCATACGCGGCCAGACAGCCAATCCCCCGGCCAAACGCATCGGTGAACGGTAGCCATACCGCCAGCCCCGCCAGCAAATGCAGCAGGTAACCGTGGTTCACGTCCAGTCCCGGCACGCGCACGGCCAGCACCACGCCGAACAGCACGTAGAAGATGGCCAGCGTGGCCAGTGGCTGCACGAAGGCCCAGGCCAGCCCCAGCACCGAGCCGGCATAGCGCGTCTTGAACTCGCGCACCATCCAGTAGCGCCACAGCACCCACAACTGGCGCGGACCGCGCCCAGACGTCTGCGCGGGAGAATGTGCCACGGGCGTCATGGCTGCGCACCGCCGGCGCGCACCTTGTGCAAACCGGCCTCGAAATCATTCGCCATGTCGGCCCAGTCCATGCCGCGCGCGAATGCCTCGCCGCGCGCGATCAAGGCGTTGCGCCGCGCATCGTCTTGCAGCAGCTCGCACACGGCATCGGTCATGGCCTCGGGCGTAGCATCCGTCAACAGTGCCACGTCATCGCTCACCAGCCATTCCACATTGGGGCCGCGGTTGGACACCACGGCACAGCCGCAGGCCATCAGCTCCGGCGGCATCAGCGAGGCGTTGGTCAGCGACAGCACCAGCGCCACATCACACTGGCTGAACACATCGGCCAATTCGTCCGGCGTCACCGTGCCGGCTGACAGGTGCGGAAACGGAATGCGGTAGTTCGACGTGTCCCACCCCGCCAGAATGAAGTGCGTGTCCGGCAGCCGCTCCCATACGGCCTTGAGCACCAGCAAGCCCAGCTCGAACGCACGGCGCGGCGTGGGCGGGCGGGCATAGAAGAACACGCGGCGGATGTGCGGCTCGCGGCGCGGCCGGCGGCGGTAGCGATCCTGCTCCACGCCAAACCGCACGGGGTGGGTGGCCATGCCGTAGTCGCGCGCCAGCTTGCCGGCCAGCCAATTGCCCGCCGTGATGCCAAAGAAGCCAAAGCGGTAGGTGTTTTCAGCCAGCACGTGCTCGCTGCCCATGGCAAAGAAATACGGCTCGAAGTCCTGCACGAAGTACAGCTTGTGCCGGGCTCCCGTGAAGGCGCGCACGCTGTAGGCCGTGTCCCAGCCGGTGGCCACGGCAAACTCGCAGGGCGGCAGCCCCTCCAGCCCCAGGTATACCGGCGCTTGCAGCGGAAAGAAATACTCGCGGATATCCGCGCACGCCGCTTCTGCGGTCTGGTGCGCGACGGCCTTGCAAATCACGATACCCGAGCGGTACCCCTTCTGCTCCAGGTGCCAGATGGTGCGGAAAATGGTGGTATGCCCGCCCGAGCCGATATTGAAGTCGGGAATGAACCACAACAACGTGCCCGGTTCGGCCTGCCCCGGCACAGGTTCTATGGTGTGGGGCAGCACATAGTCGTAATGCTCGAAAACGTCCGCATACTGCGGCTGCGCCGGGCCATGGCGCATCCGCCGCCAGATGGCGCACAGCGTATGCAGCACACCCTTACGCTTCACCAGCGCAGCCACCTGCCGCGCCCGCAATACCGGCCCCGCCATTCAAGCCGCTCCCGCGCGCTGCAAGCGCTCATCCCGCGACACACTGCGCAGCAGCCACTGTGGCAGGCGGTCATGGCACGTGCCCAGGTACTGGCCCGTCGTGCGCGCGCACTCGATCAACGCCATATAGATTCCATTCTTGAACAACCGCCAGCCGCCGAGTCCCGCGCCGCGCAGCCAGCGCCAGTCGCGCGCCGCCAGACCCACGCCTGCCTTCAGCGCATGAGGCAGCCGGGTTTGTAGGCGGTAGCCAAAATAACGCTGAAACGAGCGCGCTTCGTCAAAATTGCGCTGCAACGTCTCCCACACGCCAAAGTCGTGCGAATGGAACACTACCGCGTCCGGCACGAAGGCCTTGCCGTAACCAGCCTCCACCGCGCGCAGCGCCCAAGTCTGGTCTTCGGCAAAAGCCACGTCAGGCAGAGGCAGCTTTTCCCACACCGTGCGGCGGATGCAGGAATTGTTGTTGGAAAAAAAGTGCAGCCACTGGCGGTAGCCAGGGTCGGCCGCAAAACGCGCCCGATCTTCCAGCCGGGCAATGGACAAGCTAGCGCCAAAACCCGCGAAGTGTGCGTCCAGTTCGCGGTGCGTCACATGCCGCGCCTCCGCATGCGCGCGGTGCGGACCAAAGGCTCCCGCCACGTCGGGTGCCGCATCGCAGCCATTCACCAGATTGCGCAGCCAGTGTGCATCGGCAGGCTTGGCATCTTGCGTGATGAACACCAGAAACTCCCCCGAAGACATGGACGCCGCCAAGTTGCGCGTGCGCCCATGCCCAAACTCGGCAGGCGGTATGCACTCCACCCGCACCCCACGCTGGCGCGCGCACTCCACCGATCCATCGCGCGAACCCGAGTCCACCACGATCACCTCGAAAGGCCAGGGCGTTTGCTGCGCCAGCACGGCATCCAGCACCTCGCCCAGCAAGGCACCGCCATTTTTGACAGGAATCAGAACGGATGCGCGTATGTCAGCCATGCAGATGCGGAGCAACTGCGCAGCAGCAAGCCCCGAAGAGGTAAACAGGCGAGTCTAGCAAACACTGCCGCCCGCTTGGAGCCCCCGCTATTTCTGAGGGCTGCTGGCTTGTGCGGCAGGGGCTTCGGCCTGGGCCCTTCTGGCCCGTCGCGCCTCATCTATGGCAGCCCGCTCCGTGCCCGACCTCCGCCCGGCCTTGGCAAAGAGTCCCCGAATGGCCTCACGGTCTATCACCACGCCATATTGTTTGAACAACTGGGCGCGGCCCTGCGACACCGCTTCGGCACGGCAATAGCTCACGGCACGCTGGGCAGCAGACGACTTGGCCTCATCCCAGGTCAATTGGCGCTCGGGTTGGCGAGCCACCACAAGGAACAGGTAGACATTTCCACCGTCACGCACCGGCCCCAGCATCTGGCCCGGCTGCACATTCCTAAGAGACTGCATGATGGCACTGCCGCTTCCATCGTCCTCCAACGACACCCAGCCCAGTTCGCCCTGGGCCTCGTCGGTGTACAGATCTTTGGCGCGCTGCGCAACATCGGCAAATTTTGCACTCCCTGCGGAAATAGCCTGGGCCTGTGCCAGCAGCCAATCCATAGCAGGCTTACCGTCCACTTGGGTATTCGCCAGCAACATCACGCGCTGCAAGCGTGAGCGCACAGGCAGCCGAAAGGCCTCGGGGTGCTGGTTGAAGTATTGGTGCGCCTCCTGCTCGTTGGCAGGTTGGGGACAGGTAGGAGCCAGCTTGGTGAAGACAGAATCAGCATAAATGTCATCGAAGCGCTCCGAGGCACCTTCCCGTTTTGTACGCGCCATGCCCAGGCGCTTGCCTTCCAGGTCGTATACACGGGTCGTCGCCATTTCACGCACCACCCCTTCCACCCCCCAGGCGTTGCGCGCGCCCCCCTGCAGATCTATGCGCCGATCCAGGTAATCCGACAGGTCATCGTCGGTAATGGTTTCGCCGTTGGCAAACCGGGCCAAGGTCGTCGGGGGGGGCAGATCAATCGCCGCCAAGGCTGCCACGGAAGAAGCCGCGCACAACACGGCAAGCACTCCAAGTCTTAATTTTCGTTTCAACGTCATTCGCGTCTTTCCAACCATCATCAAGGCATCACCGGGACTGAGGCGGCCACGTGCGTACTGCCTGCTCCCACAAGGGGCCAAACAGAATATTCACGCCCTTTTTATCAGGGAGCACCCCCGCGTTATAGGCCACCAGGTCGGGCTCGCCATCGCCATCCACATCCTGCAATTGCAGACCGGTGGCAAAACCGTCCACGGGCAGATAACGTGTCTCCAGCACCTGCCCCTGACCATCCAGCCGTTGCATGTGCAAGCGCAGATCGTCTCCCCAGATCACCAGATCATCCGACAGCGGCAGCACAGCCACGGCCCCGGTGGGAGGAAAGGCAAGCCATTGAAGTTCCCCACTGTCCATGTCGATTCGGAAATTGCGCCCACCCGTTTCTACAGCCGCGAACAGCCATTTGCCAGATGGTGACGGACGGGCCTGGCGTATGGCCAGGGGCTGCTGGAACTTGGGAGCCGCCAAGGTGCGCACCGTGCCCGTCAAATCACCTTGTAAAGCGAGAACCACCCGCTGAGCCCCCCGGCAAGCCACGGCAACCCCTCCCTCAGGAGCACCAGGTGCATGGCCTACACGCACCGGGTGCCAAGGAGCCTCGCACCAGCGGCGCCGAATCACCTTGGTTGCCTGAGGCTGCCCCGGGGTGTAGTCCACCCAAGCCACCTCTTCGCCAGAATAAGGCGTGGCCAGCAAGCGGTAACGACCCTGACCATCCTCACTGACCCGCACCACATCCCTGGGGGTGATCCCCAGCATAATCTGGTCGATGCGCCGCAAGTGCCCATCTTCTACCCGGAAAATATCCAGACTGCCGGTGAGTTCCACTGCGGCGGCCACCAAGTCGTCCGCCAGCCAGATGGCGGAATCAGGGTGGTATGCCACCGCCTGCCGATCCAGCAGCCGCGCCGGCTGGCGTCCGTTGAGCTGGTAAAGCACTACATTGCCCGCCCCATGCTCCACCGCCACAAGGCGGCAGCCCTGCGTGCCGCAACGCACCTCCCCTCCCCAGGCCACAGGCACGTCGATGCCAATACCCGGCGGCCCGGGAATGGTAGGCTGCGCATCCGCAGAGCCCGCAACAGGATTTACAGGCTGCATTTGGCAGGCCGTCAACCACGCCATTGCCGCCACAGGGGCCATCCAACGCCCCGCGTTTCGCCAGAAAACTTTCAACAACTTCTCCTGTAGGCACCAAAACAAATAGCGCCCAGAGGCGCTATTTGTTTTGGTGGGGACGGCTGTGACACCGCCCCGGAACCATGCCAGCGCAGCCTGGGCTGCGCCTACACGATTATTGAACCTGCACCGAACCCAGCACGGACTGGGTAGAGTTGAACGAGGTCGAGGAAATCACGCTGTAAGCGAATGCGGAACCGCCAACGGTCAGCGCGTCGTCGCCATTGGTCACCACCGGGTTCGTCGGAGCCACAGAGCCCGGCTTCCACTCAATGAAGCCGTCCGTGTAGGAAGCGGGGCGACCATTGATGGTAGAGGGATCGAACCATGCCAGTTCAGCGTGATCCAGCAGGAAGTTCACCGACTTGGGGGTCTGCTGGTCGTCGAAGATGTTCACGGTGTAGGAACCGCTTTGGTTACCCGTAGACCACACGGCGATGCGGGTGCTGTCCCAAGAGCTGCTCAGTGCATAACGCAGGTTGAAGATGGAGCTAGCCGTGATCGTATGCGCGCCAGCCACGTTCGTCAGGCTGGTGGGGCCCATGTTGGTCAGGTCGGTACCTGCCACGATCGTCAGATCGCCGTCGATCACCGGCGTGAAAGCCACGGTTTGCGCAGCAGCGTTCACCTGGAAGGCGTTGGCAGAAATAGCGCTAGCAGCCAGAGAGGCCGTAGTGATGCTGCCGTTCGAGCAAGTGCCACCGGTAACAGCAGTGGTAGCCGCGAACACCAGGTAGCCGCGCTTACCAGCCAGACCGAAGCCAGCGGTAGCGGGATTCCAGATGAAGGGACGATACTGCTTGTTGGTCATGGCGAAACGACCGTCAGTCACGTGGTTAGAGTCTTGGTCGAAGAACGTCCAGGTCACGCAGATGGGGGCGCCTTGCTGGTTGATCAGGCCCACAGCGGTGACGTCGCCGTCGCCGTTGTGAATGACGTTAGGCACCACGACACCGTTCGAGAACGTGCCGATGGTGTATGCCTGGGCCACACCACCTGCGGTCAATGCAGCTGCCGCAACGGCTGCCAGAGCAAATTTTTTCATCTTGAAGATCCTTAGAAAAATGAAGGGAAAGCTTCCCACCCTTGCGGGCTGTGCAACCCATCCGTCTATCCGTTTGGGCTGGCGCAATCCTAAACGATGCAACTATCGTTTTCAACCTGGGCAATCCAAGTTTTTTTGTAACTCGACCATGTGCTGCAAAAAAACAACGTCACAGTTGCGACGCTGAACAGCGGCGGGGTCAGAACCCACCGCCAAAGGCCACGAACCGGGTCACGCCCTCGCCCACAGGGCCGGGGGTACGGGCAATGGATGCCTCGAGCCTTTGGTCAGCATAAGGGAAAAAACGATTCACGACGAACCCTACTTGGCCCGTTTGCACCACCATGGCGGCACCGTTGCCCGACTCTTCGAGCAGCTCGCCCCGCAACGTTGCCCGGGCCGGATTGGCGGTTTCGCGCGTCAATGTTACGCGCACCCAGTAGCCGACCCCTTTGCGCAAGGTGAACGCTGCGGGCGTGAGGTATCCCGCAAGAGCGCTGGCGCCGGCCCCCAGGCACATGCTGGACGTCGGGCCAACAGTGACCAGGTACGCACAGCGTGCATTGGTTTGATCCCAGACGATGGCGTCGGGCGGGTCGTCCTGCACGCCATTGCGGGCAGGGTCGCTACGGAACCATAGCTCAAGCGCCAGCCCATTGTTGCCCACATAGGCGCCAGCACCGTGCGTCCAAAAGAGTTGGCCTTCGGGATTACGCCAGCTATGGGGGGCGCCTTTTTGCGTAAAGGCGACAATGGCATGTTGGGCTGCATGGATTGCCTGGCGGGCGGGGCCATCCCATATGAAGCGGGCCTGGAGTTTCACCGGCACTCCCGGCTGGAGGGCGCTCAGCGGCCTGGAAAGCGCCATAGGGTAGTAAAAGTCATACCCGGACGTGATTGCGGGAACGCTGACCAGCGTTCCCGCGAAGGAGCCTGCAACGGTGGCAGCAGGCAAGAGTAAGGCGCCTGCCGATAGCACTAGCCGCCTGACCCAAAGACCCTTCCGCCCGAAATACACCAGGATTACCGTTGTTAGCCGCTGATTTTTGGCGCGTGGTACCACTGGCCTTCCAGGCGCACCCATGGATCTTGCAGCACCCCCTTGATGCCCGTGGCACGGATGACGGGCACGGAGTAAGTGGTTTTCACATCTACCAGCGCCTGGTCGCCGTCGATGGAGATTACGCCCGCGACTTCCACCGTTTCGTACAAGATACCGCCATCGCGCTTGAGGTAGTTCTGCAAGGTGGCCTTGGGGTTTTTGGAAATTTGCTCGTACTTCCAGGCGGTGACCAAGTCGTCGGCCTGCACGGCCTTCCAGAACTCGCGCGCGCGGGTGAGTAAGGCTTCGCGGTCTGTCGCGGAATTAGGGGCGGCGGTGGCACAGCCGCCCAGGGCCAGCAGAGGTGCGGCGACGGGCAGCAGCGCCGTTTGCAGCAGGCGGCGGCGGGGCATTGCGGGGAGGTTCATGTGCAGTTCTCCTGAAAAATGACAATGCAAGCAGACTCAGCGCTGCTGCAATTGTTCCGCCGCAGGGCCTTCGGCAGGCTGCCGCTGGACGGGTGCGGCGGGCTGCAGCGCGGTTTCGAGCGACAGGGTTTTCATGCGTTGGCGCATTTCGGCGCTGGCCTGGCGCAGGTCGTCGTCGTTTTCGAGCACGCGGGGGGTCATGACCACCATCAACTCGGTACGGTCGGAAGAGTTGTTATTGGTGGAAAACAACGCGCCCAACAGAGGAATGCTGCGCAAGCCTGGTACGCCACTGTTGTCGGTGGTTTGGTTTTCACTGATGACGCCGCCCAGGACGACCGGTTCGCCAGAGCGTACCGCCACCTTTGTTTGAATCTGACGGTTCAAAAAGCTGTATTGGCCTGTTGCTTTAGTGTCCTGAGCACCTACGGCAACAACCTGCTGGCTGATATCCAGCGTGACCAATCCACCCGCGTTGATGGAGGGCGTCACAGAGAGAATGACCCCGGTATCCTTGTATGCATAAGAATTAGTGATAACAGAACTGGTTGTATTAAGAACAGAGGCCTGCTGAATGGGTTGCTGCGTGCCGACCATGATGGTGGCACTGCTGTTGTCCAGCACCATGATGGAGGGGTTGGACAGCACCTTGACCTTGGTGTTGGCCGCCAGCGCATTGAGCGTGGCACGCACCGCGTTCGCCGAATTGAGGATTGTGTACGAGAAGCCGGGCTGCTTCGCGCCGATGTCGCCCGTTTGGTTCATGTTGAGCGCGGCCTGGCCCGTGCGGCCCCGGCTCATGCTGTTCTGCAGGAACCATTCGACGCCGTATTGCAGGTTGCCCGTGAGGCTGACTTCGATGATGCTGGCCTCGATGAGCACCTGGGTAGGGGCTTTGTCGAGTTCACGCAGGGCCTGCTCTATGCGCCGGTACTCGGCCTGGGGTGCGCGGATGAGCAGGGCGTTGCGCTTGTCGTCAGCCACGACGCGCACGTTGCCTTCCAACTGGGTGGTGGTGGTGAGCGGCGCTCCGGTAGCAGCCCCGGTTCTGCCGGCGCTGCCCCCGGCAAGGCCGCTGCCCAAGGTGCTTGTGCCGGAAGTTCCGGTAACACTGCCGACAGTGCCAGCAGTGCCGGTACTTGCCCCTGCCATGGAGGAATTGCCAAAGGGAGACGCAGACGCGCCCGTTCCGCCAAACTGTGTGGGCGCCGCGCCTTGCGCCACCCCCGCGCTGCCGGCCGCCGAGGATGCATTGCCGCCGCTGAACAGGCCGTTGAGCATTTCGGCCAAGTGGACGGCGGAACCGTTTTGCACAGGATAGACGTACAGGCGCTGCTCCAGTGCATCGGTGGGGCGGTCGAGCCTGCGGATCCAGGTTTCGACTTGCGTGAGCAGGTGCTTGCGCGGCGTGACGACGACCAGCGCATTGAGCCGTTCGATGGGGAAGACGCGCACAAGGCCGGACAGCGGGCTGACCCCCGCCCCGGCTGGTGCGCCGCTCGTGGCTGCGGCAGCGGCGGCAGCTTGGGCCGCGCTACCGCCGCCCTGCGCAGCGGAGCCCGTCATGGGCGTAGGCGTGGCGCCGCCGTAGGGGTCTGCCTTGCCTGCGCTGCTACCGCCCAATATGGATTGGAGCGCATCGCGCACGACGTTGACGTTGGCGTTTTCGAGCACGAAGACGCCCAGCGACATGCCGGCGAGGAAGTCCACGTCGAAGGCGTCCACCATTTCGAGCCAGCCGTTCAACTGGGCCTTGCTGCCTTGCAGGACAAGCAGGTTGCGATTGCTGTCCACGTACACGATGGCTTCGCGCGGGGCCAGGGGCTGGAGGATCTTGGCCATTTCCGCTGCGGCGATGTAGTTCAGCGGCACGATGACGGTGCCCGCGCCGGCCAGGTCCTTGATCTTGGAAGCGCCCACCACGGGGCGCGCGCCGACAGTGACCGTGCGCTTGGTGACGTGGTACACGCCCGCGCCGTCGCGCACAATGGCCAGGTCGTGCGGGAGCAGCACGGCATCGAGCACGTCGAGCACCTGACTGCGCGGCAGGGGCTGGCGCGTGCGCAGGCTCACCACCGTGTCGCCGCCGGCATCCACGGTGTAGTTGAGTTTGAGCAGGTCTCCCAGCAGGGCCGTGGCCAGGTTGCCGACGGTGACGTCTTCAAAGTTGAGAGACACCTTGTCGCCACTGGCCAGCACGGGGTCGACCTTGGGGGCGATGTCGCTCTTGAACAGCCTGTCGTTGCCGGGAAAGAGCTTCGTGGTATTGGCTGGCGCCTGCGCTGCAGAGGCAGGCACGGAGGCGGGCGCTGCTGGTGCCGCCAGAGGCGCCGGCGCGGCCAGGGCGGGAATGGGCGGCGCCACGGGCGGCACGGGTTCGCTGACAGGCGCGCCATTCACGCTGCTGGCACAGCCCGCCGAGAGCAGCGCGAGCGTGAGGATGGATGGCCGAATGTTCATAGAGGCTTTACTCCGTTGGCTGGGTGTCATGGGGCCGGCTTGGGCGGGGGCTGCACACCGGCACGGGCGCCCCCTTTGGGCGGCGCCTGTTTGCCTGCTTCGAGCGGTTTCTCAACGCTCTGGCTGCCCGACACGAATACGGCCTTGCGGCCGTCGAATGATTGAATGCGCCACGGCGCGGTTTCCGTGGTGACCTTGAGGGTGGTGCCGTTGGCGCGCTGCAGCACGGCGACCCGCTCGCGGCCGGATTCCAGCACCGCCGTCAGGCGCGACTGCGTGATCTCCTGCGCCATACCGTCTTTTTTCTCATCGACAGGAGAGGGGCGGCGGGATGTCCACAGCAAGGGGCGCGCCAGGGCCTGTTTGGCCGTGAACGGCGCAGGCGCAGGCATGGGCTCGATCTGGGGCAGGTCGGGCTTGAGCGCCGGCGGCGGGCTCCAGCGATCTTTTTGCATTTGCCACCACCCGATGGCGGCGGCAACGGCGGCGACGGCCAGAACGGGGGCGATGTGCCAAGGCTTGAGTGTCATGGCTGCCCCTTCTGCGGCGCGGGCTGGGGCGTGGGTTGAGGCGCAAGGGGCGCGTCCAGTTGCAGGGTCAGGCGGGCCGACTGGGTTGGATTGGCGGCCTGCCCTTCGCGCATGAAGGAAACGGAGCGCAGCCAGAACGGCGGCGTGCGCGATTGCAGCGCCTCCATGAAGCGCACGAGCTTGGCCCAGTCGCCGCTGACGGTGGCGGTCAGGCGCACGCGGGCGAGCTTGCCGTCCGCAGCGGGATCCAGCGCCACCTGGGAAGAAACCAGCGTGCAGCCCGAGGAGGCGATGAGTTCGCGCAGGCGCTGCTGCACGTCGTTCTGCGCGTTGTCGCCTGCCGGATGCAGCCAGGGGGTGACGTTCTTGCGTGCCGCGGCGAGTTGGGATTCGATGTCATCGCCTGCGGCCACCATGCCGTCCAGGCGCTCGCTGCGCGCCTCAAGCTGTTGCTGCGCGCCGTCATACCGCTGCCAGCCCGCGTGGTAGACGAAGGCCGCTGCGGCCAGCACGGCCAGCACGGCCAGCACCACCGTGAGGATGGCGCGTCGCGTCCAGGTGTTCATGGTTTTTTCTCCTCCCCGCGCCAGCGCATTTCGAAGATGAAGCGCTCTTTGTTCAAGCCACCGTCGCGCACGCTGGCACCCGTGGAATGCACGTCTGCAAAGGCAGGCTGGCGGCCCAGGCTGGCGATGAGGTCTGCGGCGTTGCCTGTCAGGCCGGTAATGCGGATGTCGCCGCCATTGACTTCGATGCGGTCGAGCCAGGTGTCGTCGGGCAGCGCGGCGGACAGTTCGTCGATGACACGGGCAAGGGGCACGGCGTCGGCCATGCTCTTGCGCAGATCCGCAGCCATGGTGGCTTGTTGGCGCAATTCCTCAAGCTGCGGACGCAGCGGCGCAGCCTGGGGTTCGAGTTCGGAGATATGCAGCATGGCGCGCACCACCCCCTCGCGCTTGAGCACCAGGGGCATGAGGGCGGGCGCGGCCAGGGCGGCCAGCACCAGCGCCAGCGCCGCGGCGATCAGCCCGTCCATCCAGCGCTGGCGTTTGGCTTGGGCCTGCCACGCCACCGTGCGCACGGGCAGGGCGCGGCCTGCGCGCGCAAGGTACACGGGCGCGGCGGCGTCCAGGCCCCATTGGCTCTGCGCCTCGCTCAGCAGCGTGCGCCGGCACATGCCCCATTCGACAGCCCAGCTGTCCCCGTGGGGCTCGGCAGTCCAGGCTGCAGCGATCTGGTCGGGCGGCAGCGGGGAAACGCGCCACATGGCTTCGTCCACGGCATTGCCCAATGCCTTGCGCGGCATGTCGGGCAGTTGCAGATGACCCCACAGGCATTCAGCTTCGGGCACGAGCAGCCCCTGGGGCTTGCGGCTGTCATTGCGTTCGCGCAAGCGCTCCTGCGCCAGGAGCCAGCGCGTACCGTCGGGCGACGCCAGGGCCTGCGCGGCGGCGGGCCACAGTCCGCGCTGGGCGAGTAGGCGGCGGCAGTCGCCAAAGCCCCAGGCGAGCCGATCCAGCGCAGTGTGCATGCGGCGGTTGAACTGCTCCGTGGCTGCTGTCATGGATGGATTTCCTGTTGCGGCGGATTCATGCGGCGGGTGGGCTCCAGAGAGACCGTGGTCCAAGGGGTCAACACATCGGGACGGTTCAGATCCACCCACGCTTCGCGCTGCCACCAGCGCCCGGCTTCGGTCTGCAGGACAGCGCGCAGCTTGACGGCCCCGCCGCCTGCACTGCCAGATGCAAACAGATCAGCGGCAGCACCGGACAGAAAGGCTGCTGCGCGCGTTTCGGGGGGGGATGACTGGACTTGCACCCCCAGCCCTGGCTGGCCCATGAGCGCATCGATCAGAGCGGGCGGCGCGGCGTCGATGGAGAGGCGTTGCTGCCCATTGATGCTGAGATAGGGGGCGATTATCTCATACAGCTCTGGGGTCATTCCCAGCACCATGCGCAATTCGACGGGGTCGTCCAGGCCGGCATTGCGCGGCATGGCGGTGCGTCCCGCAGCCCGGTACTGGGGAGCTTCGGCACCACCGACGCCGCTGGGTTCGTCGTCGGGGTCGATGTAGTCTTTGATGCGCGAAGCCATGATGGCAGCCTCGCCCGGCGTCAGGCCGCCCACGCGCTGCAGCAGCGCAAGTTGCAGGGCCTCGCTGGCAACGGTGAAATCCACCAGCCCGCTGGCTGGAATGACTTCCACCTGCACGGACTGGGAGCCAATTTGCAGGGTTTGCTGGCGGTACCGGCCCGCGTTGGCGCTGTCAGCCGCCAAGCGCTGGATGACGAGTTGCAGGGCCGTGTCCAGCACCTGCCCAGTGCGCAACCGCTCCAGATCGATGGCCGCGCCCTGGGTTTGCTGGCGCACGCTGCGCGCGCCCGCGAGCACCACGAGCGAGAGCGCAGCCACGAGCCAGAGCACCAGGATCAGCGCGGTGCCACGGTGGGAGCGTGCGGTGCGGCGGTGGGTCATCGCGCCTTCACCAAGGCAAAGACCAGAGCGGGCCATTCGCCCTGGGCGTCGCCGACGTCGAGCCTGACCCTGGCCGGGTACTGCGCCTGCTCGGAGCCCCATTGCTGGAGCCACTGGCCCGTGGCGCCGTCCTGGTAGTACCACTGCAAAGTGGTGACCCGGGGCAGCAGGATGGCGCGGGAGGCCCGCGCCCAGTCCACGTTCATGAGGGCGCCGTCGTAGGGCATGGCCTCGATGGCGAGGTCAACGCTGCCATCATCGTGCCGCAGGGGCGAGGCGCGGAAGACGTAGAGGCCGCCTTCGTCGCCTTTTTCGGGCAGGGGGGCGACCCAGACAGCGCCCGCCGCATTGCCGCTGAAGAAATTGACGAAGCCACCGTCTGCGTTGCGGCGCTTGAGGGGACGCAGGGTGTCGAATTTGCGGCCCAGCCACTGGCTGACGGCCATCATGCGTTCGGAACGGTCGATGGTGCGCTGATTGCGCTCTTCGGAGCGCCCGATGACGCCGAAGCCCGCGAACACCAAGGCGACCACGGCGACGGTGACGGCCAGGGCGATCAGCAGTTCGAGCAGCGTGAAGCCGCGCTGGCGGGAGGCGGGCAGGCGGCTCATGGCGCGGTGCGGTAGGGTTTCCAGCCGGCCCACTCCAGCACGGTGCGGCCGTCTCGAGCCACGTCGATGACCACGCGCGCGGCCTGCATGGGGGGCTGGGGCTGGTGCGTCAGGGTGTCGATCACGGGCACGGGGACAGGGCCGACCTGGACGCGCCACTCCCATGGCCCGGCCTGGCCTGCGGGATTGGCGACGAGGTCTTCCGCGAAGGTGGCGGAAGCCAGCACGGATTGGGCCACGAGCGCCGCCTGCACGCGGGCATCGACGTCCACCACGGTCTTGGAGCTTTGGCCCACGGCGCGGTACAGCACGGCGAAAGCGATGGAGGCGATGGCCATGGCGACCAGGGCTTCGAGCAGGCTGAAGCCGCGCACGCGCGAGGCACGGGGGAACGCACGCCTCATGACACCGCCGCCACGGCCTGTTCCACGGTGCCCAGCAGCCAGTTGACGCGGAAAACCACGCCCTGGGTGCCGCGCGCCACCATGAACTGCCCGCCAATCGCACCGCCATCGGCATTGAAGACGAAGACTGGCTGGCCCAGCGCCGGATTCGCTTTTTGGCCGATGCGCTGCACAGGCGTCCAGCGCACCACGAGCGGCTCCGGAATTTCCAGGCGCAACGTTCCGTCCACGATCAGTTGGCGGGAGTTGGGCTGGTAGGTGACGACGACGGAGCGCCCTTCCTGCACGCACAGCGCCCGCGCCCGGCTCAACTGGCTGGCCACGTCACGCACCACCTGGTGGTAGCGGGAGCGCTCCATGAAGGACTGCGCGCCGCCGCCCACCACCGCTGCCGTGATGCCCGCCAGTACCAGGACGACCAGCAGCTCCAGCAGCGTGAACCCGGCCTGCGGCTGCCTTTGCCTCATGCGGATGGATGCACCTCTACGCTGCCGCAGGCTCAGTTGTAGACGTCAGCGCTTTCACCGTCGCCGCCGGGCTTGCCGTCCGCGCCCAGGGAGAACACGTCCGGCGCGCCGTTGCGGCCAGGGTTCTTGTACTGGTAGGCCGCGCCCCAGGGATCCACGGGCAGGCCCTTCTTGAGGTAGGGGCCGTTCCAGCCCGGCGCGGTGGCGGGGCGGTCCACCAGGGCGCGCAGGCCCTCGGCGTCGGTGGGGTAGCGGCCCACGTCGAGCTTGAACAGATCCATGCTTTGCTCGATCTCGGCGATCTGCACGCGCGCGGTCCTGGACCTGGCGCCGCCGAGCTGGTCGAGCACCTTGGGGCCGACGATGCCCGCGAGCAGGCCCAGGATGACCAGCACCACCAGCAGTTCGATCAGGGTAAAGCCCGCGGCGCGCAATCGGGCTGGCAGGCGGGAGGGACGGGTTTGCATGTCGATTTCCTTGTTCAGAAGCGGTGTCAGATGGTGTCGTTGATCGACAGGACGCCGCCCAAAATGGCGACGATGATAACGGCGACCATGGCGCCCAGGACGATGATGATGAGCGGCTCCGCCGTGGCGAGCACGCGGCCCATGGTGCGGCGGCCTTCGTCTTCGTAGCGCTCGGACAGGCTGAGCAGCGTGGCGTCGAGCTGGCCGGTTTCTTCGGCCACGCGGATGAGCTGGGGCGTGCTGGTCTTGGCGAAATAGGGCGAATCGAACCCGGACGAGAGCCGCTTGCCCGCCTTGACCACGCCGACCAGCGGTTCCATGCCCTGGCGCAGCGCGGTGTTGGTGAGCGTGTCGATGGCGATGCGCAGCGCATCGACCATGGGCACGCCGCGTTGCAGCAGCACGCTGAAGGTGCGGAAGTAGGTGGCGAATTGCAGGTTGCTCAACACCTTGCCCATGAGGGGCAGGCCGAGCAGGGTGGTGTCGATGCGCAGCCGGCCTGAGGGCGTGGCGGCCCAGCGCGAAACCAGCAGCAGCAGCGCAGCCAGCACGGCGAGCAGGGCCATCCAGTGGTTGCGCAGGAAGTCGCTCAGGCGCAGCACCTGTTGCGTGAGGTAGGGCAGCTTGTCGCCCATGGAATCGAAGATGCTGCGGAACTGGGGCACGACGAAGACCAGCAGCAGCGCCACGGAGCACACGGCCACCACCAGCAGGATGACCGGGTAGGTCATGGAGGAGATGACGTAGTTGCGCAGCTTGTCGTCGGCCTCCAGCTGAATGGTGAGTTCCTTGAGGACGGTGTGCAGCGCACCGGAGGCTTCGCCCGCGCGGATGAGCACGAGGTATTGGCGCCCGAGGTCGGCCTCGAACGGCAGTAGCGACTGGTACAGCGACTTGCCGCCGCGCACGCCTTCTTGCACTTTAGCGAGGAAGGCCTGGAGCCGCTCGTTGGCGGCGGTTTGCTTGAGCATGGCCAGCGCGCGGTCGAGCGGCATGTTGGCCTGCTTGAGGTGGGCCATTTCGCGGGTGAACAGCAATACGTCGGCGCGCTTGAGCTTGATGGCGGGGCCTGCGGCGGCGTCTTGCGCGGCGGCTTCGCTGCCGTCGGCCAGGCGCACGGGCGTGATGCCCTGGCCGAGCAGGCGCATACGCGCCGCCTCGGCGTTGGGCGCGCGGATGGAGCCTTGGCAGGATTTGCCGTCGGCGGTGGTGCCGGCGTATTGGAATTCAGTCATTTTGGCGGGCCACGCGCAGCACTTCTTCTGCCGTCGTCAGGCCTTGGAAGACCTTGGTGGCGCCATCTTGCAGCAAGTTCCCGCCGACGTAGGCGCTGTCGATACCTGTTACCTCCGTTCCCCGATCGAGCACCCGTTTCTTGACTTCTTCCGTCAATAGCATCAATTCGTGTACGGCGACGCGGCCCCGGTAGCCCGTGCCACGGCAGTTGGGGCAGCCCACGGGGCGGTAGAGGGTGGCCGGCTCTTGCAGCGGCACGCCCAGGGATTTGGCGGCGGCCTGGGCCTGGTCGGGCGTCATGGGCGTCTTGCATTCGCCGCAGAGCTTGCGCACCAGGCGCTGGGCGAGCACGCCGACGACGGAGGCGGTGATGAGGTAGGGCTCCACGCCCATGTTGATCAGGCGCACGATGGCGCCCATGGCGCTGTTGGTGTGCAGGGTGGACAGCACCAGGTGGCCCGTGAGCGCGGCCTGCACGGCGATCTCGGCGGTTTCGCCGTCGCGCATTTCACCGATCATGATGACGTCCGGGTCCTGGCGCAGGAAGGAGCGCAGCACCTTGGCGAAGGTGAGGCCGATCTGCGGCTGCACCTGCACCTGGTTGAGCCATTGCAGGCGGTATTCGACCGGGTCTTCGACGGTGAGGATCTTGAGGTTCTGGCCTTCCAGCTCCTGCATGGAGGCGTAGAGCGTGGTGGATTTGCCCGAGCCGGTGGGTCCGGTCACCAGGAAGATGCCGTGCGGGATGGCCAGCAGTTCGCGCATGGTGCGCAGCGTGGGCGGGGTGAAGTTCAGGCTTTCGAGCGAGAGCAGGTCGAAGTTTTTTTCGAGCAGGCGCAGCACCACGGATTCGCCGAAAGCGGTGGGCACGGTGGAGACGCGCACGTCCATTTCCTTGCCGTGCACGCGGATCTTGGTGCGGCCGTCCTGTGGCATCCGGCGCTCGGCGATGTCGAGCTGCGAAAGAATCTTGATGCGCGAGACGACGGCGGGCGCGTCCTTGTTGTCGATTTCGTCGATGGGGAAGATTTCGCCATCGACGCGGATGCGCACGACGGATTTTTCCTCATACGTTTCGATGTGGATGTCGGACGACTGGGCGGCCACGGCCTGCGCGAGGATCTGGTTGACGCGCTGGATGATGGGGGCCTCGGAGGCCATGTCACGCAGGTGTTCGATGAATTCGGACGCCTCGAACGGCTCGCCGCCCGCGTCGTCGCCCTCGGACTCGTCTTGCAGGTACCACTCGTTCAGCCGGGCGTCGATTTCGGATTCGAGCCCGAAGCAGAGCCGGGGCACCTGGCCGAATACCAGGCGCAGGGCGCTTTGCAGCGTCGGGCTTTGCGGGTCGGGCGAGACGAAGGCGGGCACGGGGGCTTCGGCGCCCTCCTCCGGCCCGTCCGTGGAGCCCAGGGGCAGCAGGTGGTTGGCCAGCAGAAAGCTGGTGTTGAGCCGCGCGGTGTCCGGCCGCTCCTGCGGGAAGGCCTCGGTACGCACCAGGGGCAGGCCGGACTGGCGCGAGAGGGCGGCGTAGACGTCCGCCTCGGACACCACGCCCAGGTTGACGAGCAGCCGCCCGAGCCGCCCGCCCATGGAGCGCTGCACTTCAAGGGCGCGTTCCAGGTCGTTGCGGGAGAGTTTTTGCTCGGCCACCAGGATTTCGCCCAGCTTCGGGGGCGCGTTCAGTGCATTCATGCTGTCTATGTTCATCTTGGTATTTACCTACTCCCAGGGCGCACCACCGGCCCGGAACGCCCCAGGCAGCCGTGCCAGAGCCCGCGTATCCACATTTTGAAGTATTGCCACCGGCCAGGAACCAGGGCGGAGAACACGAGGAAGCGCTTCAGCTGCAGGCGCGCCATGTGGACCTTGGCGGCCTTGTCCATTCGGCGGGCACGCAGCATCAGCACGAAATTGCGGGCCTGGTAGTAGTGCCGCCACGGGGCGTGCCACGGGATTTCACGGCCCAGCACGCGCACGACCTTGCCACCCAGGGTGTGCTCCAGTAGCGCGCCGCAGACGCCGTAGATGCGATAGCCATGGTCCCGGGCGCGCAGGCACCACTCAATGTCTACCCAGTCGATGAAGAAGTCCTCGCGCATGGCGCCTATGGCCTGCAGCACCTGGCTGGGGATGAGGCAGCCGGAGGCGATCACATGGTCCACCTCCCAGACTTGCCGGGGGTCGTCGCAGGGGAGCCACCGCAGGCGCCCATCCACGATCTTGCTGAACGGGGTGCGTTCGGCCTGCCTGCGCGGGTCGGCATGGTGTGCGCCCGCCGCCGCCGCCTGCGGGTGCGCGTCCAGCGCGGCCAGCAGGCGCGGCACCATGCCGCGGTCGGGCAGGCTGTCGTCGTCCATCAGCAGCACGTGGGTGGCGCCCAGCGCCAGGGCGCGCTCCATGCCCCGGTTCTGCGCGGCGGCTATGCCCTGGTTCTCGGGCAGCCAGATCGCGTGGACAGGCTGTGCGGCCCAGCGCGGCAGCAGTTGCTGCAACGATGCGGGAGAGGCGTTGTCCACCCACACGATGGCGGTAACTTGCTGCAGCAGGCGGTCGAACTGCTGCACCAGGCGCTGCGGGTCGCTGCGGTAGGACACGACGACGGCGAAGACTTGGGCGCCCGCCTCAGCCATGCGCCGCCTCTGTGCGCATGAGCGCCTCGTACTGGTCGGTGATGCCGTCCCAGGTGTAATGGTCGGCCACGATCTGGCGGGCGCGGCGGCTGCGTTCGGAGCGCTCGGCGTCGGCCATGCGGGCCCAGTCGTCCAGCCGTTCGGCCAGTTGCTCGGGGGTGGCGAAATAGGCGGCGGCGTCGCGGGCGACTTCGCGGTTGTAGGGGTTGTCGTGCGCGATCACCCAGTTGCCTGCCGCCAGCGCTTCGAGCAGCGAGGGGTTGGTACCGCCCACGGAGTGGCCGTGCAGGTAAGCGGCGGCGTGCAGGCGCAGGCTCTGCAACTGGGCCATGTCGTAGATGCCGCCGAGGAAGCGCACCTGGTCGCCCGCCAGCGCGAGCAGATGTTGCTGGTAGGGCGTGGCGCCGGTCACGTTGCCCACCACCACCAGCGGCCAGTCGCCGCCGTGCAGCATGGTGCCCTGGATGATTTCGAGGATGTGGTTTTCGGGTTCGGGGCGGGCCACCACGAGCAGGTAGCGGCCGGGCTCCAGGTTCCATTGCGGCAGCAGCGCCGGGGCGGTGTGCACGAGGTCGGCCCCGTACGCGATGCAGTGGCTGGGCGCGCCGTGCGGGTACTTGGCCTGGAAGCGCCGGGCGATGGCCTCGGCGTCGGCGATCAGGCGCGTGGCGGTGCGGCTGGCCACCCACTCCATGGCGCGCAGGTACAGGCGCGCCGGGGCGCTCCATTTGCTGCGCGCCCATTCCAGGCCATCGACATTGATCCACACGGGGGTACCGAAGGCGCGCGGCCACCAGCAGGCCCAGGCGGCCCCGTAGCCCAGCATGTAGACGAGGTCGTAGCCCCGGCGCGCGTCCCGCAGGCAGGCGCAGTCGTAGGCCAGCACGGATGCGGGCCCCCAGTGCGGGCGGCGGCGGTAGCGCACGCGCACGCCGCGGTAATGGGTGTCGGCGGGCGGCGCGCCGTCGGCCTCAGCGTAGACGGTCACGTCGTGGCCGCGTGCGGCCAGTCGGGTGGCGAGCTGTTCGGCGAAGGTTTCAAAGCCGCCGTAGTTGGCGGGGATGCCGCGGGTGCCCAGGATGGCGATGCGCAATGTCGATGTCGGTGGCGTCAAGGCAGATCGGCTTCGGCGAAGGCGCGCCCGGCCCGGTCTTTGGCGGAGAGTTGGGGTTCGCCCGCGTAGCGCCAGTCGATGGCGAGCTGCGGGTCGTTCCAGGCGATGCAGCGCTCATGCTGGGGCGCGTAGTAATCGGTGGTTTTGTAGAGGAAGTCCGCCGTTTCGCTGAGCACCACGAAGCCGTGGGCGAAGCCGGGGGGCACCCAGAGCTGGTGATGGTTGTCTTCGCTCAGTTCGGCACCCACCCATTGGCCGAAGGTGGGCGAGTCTTTGCGGATGTCGACGGCCACGTCGAACACCTTGCCGCGCACCACGCGCACCAGCTTGCCCTGGGGCTGCTGGATCTGGTAGTGCAGGCCGCGCAGCACGCCCTGGGCGCTGCGGCTGTGGTTGTCCTGCACGAACTGGTGGTTGGTACCTGTGGCCTGGTTGAAGGCTTGCTGGTTGAAGCTCTCGAAGAAGAAGCCGCGGGCGTCGCCGAAGACCTTGGGTTCGAGCAGCACCACGTCGGGGATGGCGAGGCGGGTGGCTTGCATGGTCAGTACACCTTTTCTTTCAACAGGCGCTGGAGATATTGGCCGTAGCCGTTCTTGGACAGGGGCTGGGCGAGGCGCTCCAGCTGAGCGCTGTCGATCCAGCCATGGCGCCAGGCGATTTCTTCGGGGCAGGCGATCTTGAGGCCCTGGCGGTGTTCCAGCGTGGCGATGAACTGGCCCGCTTCGAGCAGGCTGTCGTGCGTGCCGGTATCGAGCCAGGCGTAGCCGCGGCCCATGATTTCGACGTTCAACTGGCCTTGTTCGAGGTACAGGCGGTTGAGGTCGGTGATTTCGAGTTCACCGCGCGGCGAGGGCTCCAGGCGCTTGGCGAATTCGACGGCCTGGTGGTCGTAGAAGTACAGGCCGGTGACGGCGTAGTTGCTTTTGGGGACCTTGGGCTTTTCTTCGAGCGAAAGGACTTTGCCCGCCTGGTCGAACTCGGCCACGCCGTAGCGCTCGGGGTCGTGCACGTGGTAGGCGAAGACGCTGGCCCCCTGCTCGCGCGCCCGGGCGCTGGCGAGCAGTTCGTGGAAGTCGTGGCCGTAGTAGATGTTGTCGCCCAGCACCAGGGCGCTGGGGGCGCCGTTCAAGAACTGCTCGCCGATGAGGAAGGCCTGCGCCAGCCCGTCGGGGCTGGGCTGCACGGCGTAGTGCAGGTTCAGGCCCCATTGGCCGCCGTCGCCCAGCAGTTGCTCGAAGCGCGGGGTGTCCTGCGGGGTGCTGATGACGAGGATGTCGCGGATGCCCGCGAGCATCAGGGTGCTCAGCGGGTAGTAGATCATGGGCTTGTCGTACACCGGCAGCAGTTGCTTGCTGATGGCCAGCGTGGCCGGGTGCAGGCGGGTACCGGAGCCGCCCGCGAGGATGATGCCTTTGCGTGCCAAGGTGGTCATAGGATTTCGTTCAACATGCGGGCCACGCCCTGCTGCCAGTGCGGCAGCGCGAGGCCGAAGGTGGATTGCAGTTTGCGCGTGTCGAGCCGCGAGTTGTGCGGCCGCTGCGCGGGGGTGGGGAAGGCGCTGGTGGGCACGGGGGCCACTTCGGTTGCTTTTATTTTGATAGCTGCTTGCGCTTGCTGCGCCTGGGCTAGCACGTATTTTGCGTACAAATTCCAGTTGGTTTCGCCAGCGGCCACGCAGTGGTACAGGCCGCCGTCCTGCGGGCGCGTTTGCAGGTGGCGGATGGCGTGGGCGGTCACGTCGGCCAGCAGGTCGGCGCCGGTGGGCGCGCCCCACTGGTCGTCGATGACGGTGAGGCGCTCGCGCTCCTGCGCCAGCCGCAGCATGGTCTTGGCGAAGTTGCCGCCGCGCGCGGCGTAGACCCAGCTGGTGCGCAGGATGAGGTGCCGGCAGCCCGATTGCTGGATGGCCTGCTCGCCTTCGAGCTTGGTGCGGCCGTAGACGGAGAGCGGCCCGGTGGCGTCGCCCTCTTTCCACGGCGCGGTGCCGCTGCCGTCGAACACGTAGTCGGTGCTGTAGTGCATGAGCCACGCGCCCAGGCGCGCGGCTTCTTCGGCCAGCACGCCGGGGGTGGTGGCATTGAGGGTGCGGGCGAAGTCGGGCTCGCTCTCGGCCTTGTCCACGGCGGTGTGGGCGGCGGCGTTCACGATCACGTTGGGGCGCAGGGCGCGCACGGTGTCGGCAATGCCGGCGGGGTTGCTGAAGTCGCCACAGTGCTCGGCGCTGTCGAAGTCGAGGGCCGTGACGTTGCCCAGCACGGCAAGGCTGCGTTGCAGTTCCCAGCCGACCTGGCCGCTTTTGCCGAAAAGCAGGATGTTCATGCGCCCACGCCCTCGTTCTGGCCCTGGTACTGCTGGGCCACCCACTCGCGGTACGCGCCGCTTTGCACCTGGGCCACCCATTCGGGGTTGTCCAGGTACCACTGCACGGTCTTGCGGATGCCGGTGTCGAAGGTCTCGGCGGGCTTCCAGCCGAGTTCGCGTTCGAGCTTGCGCGCGTCGATAGCGTAGCGGCGGTCGTGGCCGGGGCGGTCTTTCACGTAGCTGATCTGCGCGGCGTAGCTTTGGCCGTCGGCGCGGGGGCGCATCGCGTCGAGCAGGGCGCAGACGGTTTTGACGATGTCGATGTTGGCCTTCTCGTTCCAGCCGCCGACGTTGTAGGTCTCGCCCAGCGTGCCGGACTCCAGCACGCGGCGGATGGCGCTGCAATGGTCGCGCACGTAGAGCCAGTCGCGCACCTGCATACCGTCGCCGTACACGGGCAGGGGCTTGCCCGCGAGGGCGTTGACGATCATCAGCGGGATGAGCTTTTCAGGGAAGTGCAGCGGCCCGTAGTTGTTGCTGCAGTTGGTGGTGAGCACGGGCAGGCCGTAGGTGTGGTGCCAGGCGCGCACCAGGTGGTCGCTGGCGGCCTTGCTGGCGCTGTAGGGGCTGTTTGGCTCGTAGTTGTGGTCTTCGGTGAAGGCGGGGGCTGCGGGCGCCAGGCTACCGTACACCTCGTCGGTGCTCACGTGCAGGAAGCGGAATGCTTCTTTTTTTGTAGCTGGCAGCGCTTGCCAGTATTGGCGTACAGCCTCCAGAAGCCTGAAGGTGCCGACCACGTTGGTCTGGATGAATTCGCCCGGGCCGTGGATGGAGCGGTCCACGTGCGACTCGGCGGCGAAGTTGAGCACGGCGCGCGGCTGGTGCTCGGCCAGCAGGCGCTCCAGCAAGGCGGTGTCGCCGATGTCGCCCTGCACGAAGACGTGGCGCGCATCGCCCCGCAGGCTGGCGAGGTTGCCCAGGTTGCCCGCGTAGGTGAGCTTGTCGAGGTTGACGACGGGCTCGTCGCACTGGGCAAGCCAGTCGAGCACGAAATTGGCGCCGATGAAGCCCGCGCCGCCGGTGACCAGAATCATGGGAAATAGGAGATGTATGGGATCGAGAATTATCCCATTGGTCATATCGAGATGCTCTTCATGAATCGTCGCGCCGCGTGCATCTGCGGACTCGGGCGGTCTGCGGCGTTGAAAATGCTCGCAATAGCTATGGCTATGGCTGCGCTTTTCGCCTTGCAGCCCACCCCGATCCGCAGCGCACGCTTACCGCTCGATTCGTGCAGAGCATCCCTTGCTGCATTGCAGCACCCCGCCTCGGGTAGAGTAATCGTCAAATACACGTCAGTCCCACCCGAAAAGATCACCGTCCCCATGCCGCGCTGGACTGCCTTCCCTCACCCTCTGTTCCGCTTCGATGCCGCGAACATCCGCGCCGCTTGGCCGCGCCTGCACCGCTGCGACGCCGAGCCCTGTCCCCAGGACCCTGCCGTGCTGCAAGCCTGGGCGCTGTTCCATGCGGGCGACTTTGAGCGCGCCGCCGCCGAGGGGCTGGCTGCGGGCGGCGCGGGCGTCACGGCCGCCAACAAGGCCACGGCCATTTACGCCTGCTACCTCGAACCCCGGGAGGCAACCCGCTTCGACCTGTTCCTGCAGGTGGCCGAGCGCGCCGAGGCGCAAACGCGCGCCGAGCCCGGCAACGCCAACGCCTGGTTCTGGCGCGGCTACGCGCTGGCGCGCTACAGCCAGGGCATCAGCGTGGCGCGGGCGCTGGCGCAAGGGCTCGGGATCAAGGTGAAGGAGTCGCTGGAGGCCACCATCGCCCTGGCGCCGCAGCATGTGGATGCGCGGCTGGCGCTGGGCGCCTACCACGCCGAGGTCATCGACAAGGTGGGCCCGCTGATCGGCCACATGACCTACGGCGCGCGCAAGGAAGTGGGGCTGAAGCTGTTCGACGAGGCGCTGGCGCTGGCGCCCGATTCGCCCATCGCGCTGATGGAGCAGGCCAATGCGCTGGTGATGCTCGAAGGCCCCACCCAGGCGGACGAAGCCACGCGCCTGTACGAGCGCGCCGCCGCGTGTGAGCCCGCGGATGCGCTGGAGCAGTTGCAGGTAGATCTGGCGCGGGCGGAACTCGCGGACGGTTAAGCCGCTTGCGCAAACCGGCGCGAAGCAATTTCCAGCAGGCCGTCGAAGATCAGGTTGTCCACCAGCTCGAACGGGCGGGTCATGCTCGGGGCCATTTTCCAGCCCGCGCCGCCCGCCATCATGCAGACCGGCTCCATGCCCGTGTGCTGCGCCAGGTGCTGGTAGATGCGCTCCACCGCGCCCGCGATGGCGTAGGTGCCGCCGCTGGTCAGCGCGTCGCTGGTGTTGGTGGGGAACAGCCGCACCTCGCCCGTGGGCACGTGCAGCCCGGCGGTGCCGGTTTCGAGCGCGCGCAGCATGATGCCGTGGCCGGGCAGGATCAGGCCGCCCAGGAAGCGGCCTTCGTGGTCGATCGCCTCCACCGTCACCGCCGTGCCCACGATCACCACGACGATGGGCCGCGCCGGCCCGCGCGCCAGCATGTGGTGGCGCGCGCCGATCATGGCCACCCAGCGGTCCGCGCCCAGGCGCGTGGGGTGGTCGTAGCCGTTGACGAGGCCCGCCTCCTGCGCGGACGCGACCACCCACTGCGGCGTCACGTCCCACAGCTCCATCTGCTGCTGCACGCGGCGGCGGATGGCGTCGCCCGCCACCACGCAGCCCAACATGCGCGTGGGCGCGGGCAGGTGCGCCAGTTGGGCCCAGTTGTCTTCGGCCAGTTGGTCGATCTGCTCCAGGAACTCGGCGCCATGCGCCAGCACGGCGGCCCCGGGGCGCGGGGCGTCGTACAGCGCCCACTTGAGGCGGGTGTTGCCTACGTCGATGGCCAAAAATGTCATGCCGGTGATTATCCCGAGTTCCAGATAGGGCCATTGCGCACGCGGGACAGGTACAGTCCCCCTTCCCTCAACCACAACTCAGGAGTAGGAAAGATGGGTCTTTTCAGTTTCATCAAGGAAGCGGGCGAAAAACTCTTCGGCGGCAGCGAGGCCCAGGCGGCCACGCCGGATGACCCGAACGGCAAGGCCGCCCAGGCCATCGCCGCCTACATCGCCACGCAGAACCTGGGCGTGACGGACGTGCAGGTGGCGTTCGACGGCGCCACGGGCGCGGTCACCGTGCAAGGCACGGCCCCCACGCAGGCGGCCAAGGAAAAGGTGACGCTGTGCTGCGGCAACGTCTCCAGCGTGCAGAGCGTGGACAACCAGATGAGCGTGACCAACCCCGAGCCCGAGGCGCAGTACCACGACGTGGTGCGCGGCGACACGCTCTCGGCCATCGCCAAGAAGTTCTACGGCGATGCGAACAAGTACCCCGTGATCTTCGAGGCCAACAAGCCCATGCTGTCGGACCCGAACAAGATCTACCCGGGGCAGAAGCTGCGCATCCCGGCGCTGTAACCATCCAACGGGCCGAGCGGCCCGTTTTTGTTTTTATCCCTGCCGCCAAGGCAGGCCGTGGAAGCGCCAGCCGCCCACGCGGTTGCGCTGGCCGTTCGCGTCAGGGTTGCCCTCGAAGCCTTCGAGAATGTTGTAGGCGGCAATGCCCAGCTCGGTTGCACGCTTGGCGGCCGCCACGGAGCGCACGCCGCTGCGGCACAGCAGCACGGCCTTGGCGCCTGCGGGTACGGCGGCTTTGATTTGCGCGTCAAAGCCGGGGTTCAGCGCCATGCCGGGCCATTGCTTCCAGGCCACGGGGACGGCGCCGGGCACCTGGCCCACCCATTCGCGCTCGGCGTCGGTGCGCACGTCGATCAGCACGGCCTCGCCGGACTGCACCCATTGCCAGGCGGTCTGGGGCGTTACGTCGCCTGCGTAGCCTTCGGTCATCGCTGTCTCCTTCATTCCCATTGCGGGGCGGGTTGGTCGCGCAGTTCCTGCTTCAACTGCGCATAGTCGGGGGTGATGCGCGCCACGGTATCCCAGAAGCGCGGGCTGTGGTCCATCACGCGCAGGTGCGAGAGTTCGTGCACCACCACGTAGTCGATGATGGCCTGCCGGTAGTGCAGCAGCCGCCAGTTGAGGCGGATGCTGCCGTCGCTGCGCGCGCTGCCCCAGCGGGTTTGCGCGCTGGACAGGCGCAGGCTGGTCCAGCGCACGCCCAGTTGCGGCGCGAAGTGGTCGAGCCGTTCGGTGAAGCGCTTTTTGGCCTCGCGCATCAGCCACGCCTGCACGGCGTCGCGGATTTGCGCGGGGGCGGCGCTGCGGGGCAGGCCGATGTGCAGAACGCCGTCCGCCAGGCCGCTGCGCGACAGCGTAGGGTCGAGCCGCAGGGTGATGGGCTGGCCCAGGAAGGGAATGCTCGCCCCATCGGCCCAGTGGATGCGGGCTGCCTCCTGGCGGCGGGCGCGGTCGCCCATTTCGGCGAGCTTGCGCAGTATCCAGGCCGACTTTTCCTGCAAGGCCGCGTCCACCGCCGCCAGCGTGACCCAGGCGGGGGCGCGCACCGCCAGCCCCTCCGGCCCCACGGTAAAGCCGATGCTGCGCCGCCGCACGCGCTGCAGGCGGTAGGCCACGCGGGCGCCGCCCAGCAGCACTTCACGGGTGGCCTCGGGGTGGCGGAACTGGGCGGGCGGGAGGATGGACGGGATGGGCACTGCTGGCCGGGCAGCCACAGGCGGCGGCGCAGGCGCGTCGAACCAGTCAAGGACGCGCTGTACCCACATCACCGGTAAGCGTCAGGGTCGAGGCGGTGCATTTCAGCCTCGATCCAGGTTTCGACTTCGCGCATCAGCTCATCCGCCTGGCGCCCCACGCTGGGAATGGGCTGGCCGATGGAGACATGCACCACCCCCGGCGTCTTGACAAACGCCTTGCGCGGCCAGCAGGTGGCCGAGGTGACGGCGACGGGCACCACGGGCACGCCCGCCGCGATGGCCAGCCGCGTGCCGCCGGACTTGTACTGGCCCGCCTGCCCGCGCGGGATGCGCGTGCCCTCGGGGAACATGATGACCCACACACCCTCGGCCAGCAGGCGCTTGCCCTGCTGCACCACCTTGGCGAAGGCGCGCACGCCCTGGTTGCGGTCGATGTGGATCATGTCCAGCCGCCCGATCGCCCAGCCGAAGAAGGGCACGCGCAGCAGCTCCTTCTTGAACACGTAGGCCAGCGGGTGCGGCATGATCGTGGGCATCAGGAAGGTCTCGTAGGTGGACTGGTGCTTGACGAGCAGCACCACGCCGTCGCGCTCGCCCTTCGGCAGGTGCTCCAGGCCAGTGATGCGCGTGCGGATGCCGAGGATGACGCGCGCGCCGTCCATGCTCAGGGCCAGCCAGGCGCGCGCGATGCGGTAGAGCCGGTCGCCGCGCACGCCCAGCAGCGTGGCCAGCAGGATGAGCAGCGCGTAGGGTATGACGGTGACGCCCATCCAGAGCATGTGGATGATGGAGCGGATCAGGGACATTTTTGAACGTTTTTGGCCTCCAGCGCTTATGCAGCAAGCGCTGGCAGCTCATTTTTCAATAGCATCCTGCGGCGCGGTCGTGGCGGCTGCGGCCAGCAGATGGTCGGCGAAGGCCTGCAGGTCGGCGTGCAGGACGGTGCCCTCGGGCATGTCGGGCGGCAGCGGCTGGCCGGGCTGCAGGTGCGCCGAAAAGCCGGTGCAGACCAAGTGCAGCTGCGTGCCCAGCGCCGCGCCCGCCAGCAGGTGCTCGGCGTTGTTGCCGACCACGCGCACGTCCTCGAATTCCACGCCGTAGCGGTCGGCGATCTGCTCGAACAGGCCCGGCGCGGGCTTGCGGCAGGTGCAGGCCTCGTCGGGCGCGTGGGGGCAGTAGAACACCGCGTCGATGCGCCCGCCAAGCACGGCCAGCTGGCGCAGCATCTTGGCGTGGATGGCGTTGAGTTCCATCACGTCGATCAGGCCGCGCCCCAGGCCCGGCTGGTTGGTGGCCACCACCACGTGCCAGCCCGCGCGGTTGAGCCGCGCCACGGCTTCGAGCGCGCCGGGCTGGGGCACCCATTCGTCGGGCGTGGTGATGTACTCCTCGCCCAGCAGGTTGAGGGTGCCGTCGCGGTCGAGGATGGCGAGCTTCATGCAGGCGACTTTACGCCAGCCGCGACAGGTCGGCCACGCGGTTCATGGCGTCGTGCAGGCTTTTGAGCAGGCCCTGGCGGTTCAGGCGCAGGTCGATCTGCTCGGCGTTGACCATCACGTCGTCGAAGAAGGCATCCACCGGCGCGCGCAGCACGGCCAGGGTCTGCAGGCTGGCGGTGTAATCGCCTTGGGCGAACTGCGCGTCGGCCTCGGGCACGAAGCGCTGCAGGGCGGCGTACAGGTCTTTTTCGGCCTGTTCCTGCAGCAGGTCGGGGTTGACGTGGGCGTCCACGTCGCCGGCTTTCTTGAGGATGTTGGACACGCGCTTGTTGGCAGCGGCCAGCGCCGGGCTTTCGGGCAGGGCGGCAAAGGCGCGCACGGCGGCCAGCTGCCTGGCGACCAGGGCCAGGCGCTGCGGGCGCAGGGCGAGCACGGCGTCCACCTCCTGCGCGCTGTAGCCCTGCTCGCGCAGGCTGCCCGCGAGGCGGTCGTAGATGAAGTCGGCCAGCGCTGCCGTGGGGTTCTGGATCTTGTCGCCGAACGCGGGCACGGCGCTTGCGAGCAATGCGTCCAGATCCAGCGGCAGGTCTTTCTCGACCAACATGCGGATGACGCCCAGCGCGTGACGGCGCAGCGCGAACGGGTCGCGGTCGCCCGTGGGCAGGTTGCCGATGCCGAACATGCCCACCAGGGTTTCGAGCTTGTCGGCCAGAGCCACCACGGTGCCCACGCCGCCGCGCGGCAGTTCGTCGCCCGCGAAGCGGGGCTTGTAGTGGTCTTCCATGGCGTCGGCCACGGCCTGCGGCAGGCCGTCGTTGAGCGCGTAGTAGCGGCCCATGGTGCCCTGCAGCTCAGGGAACTCGCCCACCATGTCGGTCACGAGGTCGGTCTTGGCGAGCAACGCGGCCTGGTCGGCCTGCGCGGCGTCCACGCCCAGCGGCTGGCAAATGGCGGCGGCAATGGCGCGCACGCGCTCCACGCGCTCGCCCTGGGTGCCGAGCTGGTTGTGGTAGACCACCTTGGCAAGCTGCGGCACGCGCGATTCCAGCGTCTTCTTGCGGTCCTGGTCGTAGAAGAACTTGGCGTCGGCCAGGCGCGGGCGCACCACGCGCTCGTTGCCGCCGGTCACGGCGCTCGCGTCCTGCGGGCTGATGTTGCTGACCACGAGGAACTGGTGCGTGAGCTTGCCCGCCGCATCGAGTAGCGGGAAGTACTTCTGGTTGGCCTTCATGGTCAGGATGAGGCATTCCTGCGGCACGCCGAGGAATTCCTTTTCGAACGCGCAGACCAGCACGTTGGGGCGCTCGACCAGGGCCGTGACCTCGTCCAGCAATGCTTCATCTTTGATAGCTGCCAGCGCTTTTCCTGCCTGCCCTGCAGCCGTTTTTAGCTGTAATTCGATGGCAGCGCGTCGCTCGGCGAAGCTGGCGATCACGGCGCCCTCCTCGCGCATTTGCACGGCGTAGCTGTCGGCACTCTGGATGACCACGGGGTCCACCGCCGCCTCGAAGCGGTGGCCGTGCGTGGCATTGCCCGCCGTGAGGCCCAGCGCCTGCACGCTGGTGAGCACAGCGGTACCGTGCAGCGCCACCAGGCCGTGCGCGGGGCGCACGAAGTTCACGCTGCTCCAGCCGTCTTCCAGCTGGTAGCGCATGACCTTCGGAATCGGCAGCTTGGCGATGGCTTCGTTCAGCGCCTTCTGCAGCCCGTCGGCCAGCTGCGCACCTTTGGCGGTGCTTTCATAGAACAGCACTTCGGCCTTGCCATCGTGCACGCGCTTCAGCTGCGCCACGGCGGAGGCATCCGCGCCCAGGGCGCCCAGTTTCTTGAGCAGCGCGGGCGTGGGCTGGCCGTTCGCCGCCAGGCCCACGGCCACGGGCATGAGCTTTTGCGACACGGCCTTGTCGGCGGCGGCGCTTTGCACCTCGGTGATGTGCGCGGCCAGGCGGCGCGGCGAGGCGTAGGCCGTCAGGCGCGACTGCGCCGTGGTCAGGCCCTGCGCCGCCAGTTGATCGAACAGCACGCCCGCGAAGGCGTCGCCCAGCTTTTGCAGCGCCTTGGGCGGCAGTTCTTCGACGAAGAGTTCAACGAGAAGGTTGGGAGAGGTATTCATCATTTCAGTTATCCATAGCGCTACGCGCTCGCCCATAGCGTATGAAACTGGCGCAGCACAGGCCAGCAGACGCCGCGCAAGGGCCGCCCCGCCGCGCTGGCGTCGTCCCCCTGCCCGGCGACAGCCGAGAGCGGGGGGAAGCCGCGCAGCGGCTCAGGGGGGTGTGCATATCAGGCAGCCTTCTTGTTCAGGTCGGCCAGCACTTCGTCAGCCCAGGCCTTGGGCGCCATCGGGAAGCCCAGGCGCGCGCGGCTGTCGAGGTAGCTCTTGGCCACGGCGCGCGCGAGGTTGCGGATGCGCCCGATGTAGGCCGCGCGCTCTGTGACCGAGATCGCGCCGCGCGCGTCCAGCAGGTTGAAGCTGTGCGCGGCCTTGAGCACCTGCTCGTAGGCGGGCAGCGCGAGTTGCTGCTCCATCAGGTATTTAGCCTGCTTTTCGTGCGCGTTGAAGGCGGTGAAAAGGAAGTCGGCGTCGGAATGCTCGAAGTTGTAGGTGGACTGCTCCACCTCGTTCTGGTGGTACACGTCGCCGTATTTCAGCGTGTCGGTCCACTGCAGGTTGTAGACGTTGTCCACGCCCTGCAGGTACATGGCCAGGCGCTCCAGGCCGTAGGTGATCTCGCCCGTGGCGGGCTTGCAGTCAATGCCGCCGACCTGCTGGAAGTAGGTGAACTGCGTGACCTCCATGCCGTTGAGCCAGACCTCCCAGCCCAGGCCCCAGGCGCCGAGCGTGGGGTTTTCCCAGTCGTCCTCGACGAAGCGGATGTCGTTCTTCTTCAGGTCAAAACCCAAGGCTTCCAGCGAGCCCAGGTACAGCTCCAGGATGTTGGCCGGCGCGGGTTTCAAGACCACCTGGTATTGGTAGTAGTGCTGCAGGCGGTTGGGGTTCTCGCCATAGCGCCCGTCCTTGGGGCGGCGGCTGGGCTGCACGTAGGCGGCCTTCCAGGGCTCGGGGCCCAGCGCTCGCAAAAAGGTAGCGGTGTGCGAAGTGCCCGCGCCCACTTCCATGTCGTAGGGCTGCAGGAGTGCGCAGCCCTGGGCGTCCCAGTAGGACTGCAGTTTGAGGATGATTTGTTGGAATGTCAGCATGGTGCAAACAGGGGTGCGGCCTTTGGCGCGCCGAACTGGCCATTTTACGAGGCGCTTGCACCATGCCGCCCCGTCCTCAAGCCACGGCCCGCATCCTGGGCGCCCGCGGCGCGGGTGCGCGGCCCATCAGCCCCCGCACCACCTGCAGCGCCATGGCCACGGCGCCGACGATGAACACCACGTCGCCGAAGGTGCGTACCCAGCGCAGCGTGACCAGGAGGGGCTGCTGCATGAAGGCTTCGCTGCGGGCGTACCACAGGCCCTCGGTCACGCTGGCGTGGAACTGGATGAACCCGATCGGCAGCAGGCTGGTCGTGATCATCAGCACCAGGCCCGCGTTCAGGCCCCAGAAGGCGGTCTTCATCAGCCCGTCGCTGAACACCAGCTGCGGGCGCACGTAACGCAGCACCAGCAGCGTGAAGCCCAGCGCCAGGAAGCCGTAGACGCCGAACAGCGCGGCGTGCGCGTGCACGGGCGTGGTGTTCAGTCCCTGGATGTAGTACAGCGAGATCGGCGGGTTGATCATGAAGCCGAAGACGCCCGCGCCCAGCATGTTCCAGAAGGCCACGGCCACGAAGCAGGCCAGCGGCCACTTGAGGTTCTCCATCCACGGCGCGCGGGTCTTGAGGCGCCAGTTTTCCCAGGCCTCGTGGCCCAGCACGATCAGCGGCACCACTTCGAGCGCGCTGAACGCCGCGCCCACGGCCATCACCGGCGTGGTGGTGCCCGCAAAGTACAGGTGGTGGAAGGTGCCCGGAATGCCGCCCAGCAGGAACAGCGAGGCCGACGCCAGGCTGGCCGAGGTGGCCATGCCGCGCGACACCAGCCCCATGCTGCTGAAGACGAAGGCCAGCGCCGTGGTGGCGAAGACCTCGAAGAAGCCCTCGACCCACAGGTGCACCACCCACCAGCGCCAGTACTCCATGACCGAGAGGTTGGTGCGCTCGCCGTAGAACAAACCCGCGCCGTAGAACAGGCCGATGGCGCCGACCGAGGCGGTGAGCAGCGCGAGCAGGTTCTTGTCTTCCTTCTTGTCCGATGTGCTTCGCGCGAACAGCGCGGGCAGCACGCCGCGCAGCATCAGCACCAGCCACAGCAGGATGCCCGCGTACTTCAGGATCTGCCAGATGCGGCCCAGGTCCACGTACTCGTAGCCCTGGTGGCCGAGCCAGAAGCTCCATTCGGGCGGCATCTTGTGCGCGATGGCCAGGTAGTTGCCGACGAACGAGCCCACGCAGACGAACACCAGCGCCCAGAACAGCACGTCCACGCCGAGCTTCTGGAACTTCGGGTCCTTGCCGCCGTTGATGACGGGCGCGAGGAACAGGCCCACGGCCAGGAAGCCCGTGGCGATCCAGAACAGCGCGCTCTGGATGTGCCAGGTGCGCGTGAGCGAATAGGGGAACCACTGCGACAGGTCGATGCCGTAGAACTTCTGCCCCTCCAGCGTGTAGTGCGCGGTGAAGCCGCCGATGAACACCTGGAACACGAACAGCGCTACCACCAGGAACAGGTACTTGCCCAAAGCGCGCTGCGAGGGCGTGAGGGCCACGCTGGCCAGCGGGTCCTGCCGGGGCGCGGCGGGCTGCGGCGCGTCGTGCCGCCGCAGGAAGGACCAGCCCCAGATCAGAAAGCCCACGCCCGCGAGCAGCACGACCACGCTGGCGATCGACCAGACCACGTTCTCGCTGCTGGGCACGTTGCCGATCAGCGGCTCGTGCGGCCAGTTGTTGGTGTAGGTCACGTGGCTGTTCGGGCGCTCGGTGGCGGCGGTCCAGGCGGTCCAGAAGAAGAAATGCGTCAACTGCTGGCGCCGCGCGGCATCGGGCAGCGTGTTCTCCTTCATGGCGAAGCTCTCGCGGCTCTTGTGCAGCGCTGGCGCGTCGGAGAACAGCTGGTCGTAGTACGTGGCGGTCTGCGCCATGGCCTGGGCGCGGCGCTCGCTCACCACGAGCTTGCCGGCCTGGTCCACGCCGTTGCCCCGGTACTCGGCCTTCAGTTCGGCGCGCAGCGCGCCCTGCTGGCCCGCGCTCAGTTCGGCATAGGGCTTGCCGTGGCGCTCCCGCGCGGCGAGGTCGAGCCACGCGGTGAGTTCACGGTGCAGCCAGTCCGCCGTCCAGTCGGGCGCCTGATAGGCGCCGTGGCCCCAGATGGAGCCCAGTTGCATTCCGCCCACCGACTGCCAGGCGGTCTGGCCGTCGAGGATGTCCTTTTCCGTGAACAGCGCCTTGCCTTCGCCGCTGACGACCTGTGCGGGCACGGGCGGCGCGGAACGGTAGATGTCCACGCCGAAGTAGCCCAGCAGCGAGAACATCACGATGCACAGCGCGATCAGCGTGAACCAGTGCTTTTTGTACGGTCCCATGATGCGTACTCCTTGATGAATGACCGATGTGTGCTGCGCCGCGTCTCCCGGGAACTGGCGCGACCCAGGCGAGGGTGGCCAGCAAGGGCCGCCCCGCAGCAAAGGCCGCGTCCCCCTGGGGGGAAGCCGCGCAGCGGCTCAGGGGGGTTAGTGAATTTGCGCGGGCGCGAAGCGCTCGAACAGGATGTTGTTTTCGGTGTGGATGTGCGCCATCAGGTCTTCGCGGAACGTGCGCAGGCCCAGGTACAGCGCGCGCCAGGTGGTGCAGGCGGCCTGCGGCGGGGTGATGCCGTTGGTGAGTTCTTCGAGGCGGCGCAGTTCGGTGCCGTGGCCGTCGTGCTCCCTGCGCATCACGCCGATCGGCATGGCGGCCATGCCGCCCTGGCCGCGCGCGATCAGCGGGAACAGCACCGTCTCTTCCTTGCGCATGTGGCTCTCCAGTTCCTGCGCCATGGCCTCCAGGTGGTCGGCCAGGCCGTGCGGGCAGTCCGCGCGCTCGCCGTGCACCCGCTCCACCTTGCGCGCCAGGCGGATCAGTTCGGGCAGTTGCTCGCGGTGCACGGCGTGGTAGCGGGTCAGGATGTGGTTGACCAGTTCGATGTCGGTAGCCGTGCTCCAGTCGTGCGCCGCGCCGCCGTCCGTGCGCTGCTGCAGCGCCTGCAGTGCGTCGGCCAGGGGCTCGGCGGCGACGCCGGCCTCCCGGGCCGCCGTGCGCAAGGTCCGGTTGCCGGAGCAGCAGAAGTCCAGGTGGTGCTGGTCGAACAGGCGCGTGGCGCCGGGAATGCGGCGGGCCAGCTGGCCTAGCGATTGATCCAGATAGGTCATGGCGATGTACTCCTTGCAGGTGAATGGGTGGCTACACGTCTCTAGAAATGCAATCGCCGCGCCAGGAAAATTCCTTTCATATTCAACAAGTTATAGAATATTAGGTATAAATTACCCTATTTATTAATGGTTTAATTAACCATTGAAAGGTATTTATTACCATGAATGCCGTAGATACCCTCCTGCTGGCCGACCTGGCCGCCGACCTGCCCGTGGCGGTGCGCCAGCAGCGGCTGGTGGAAACGCTGCGCCTGCACTTCCGCTGCGGTGCCGTGGCCTTGCTGCGGCTGGACGGCGAGAGCGAACTGCTGCGCCCCGTGGCGGTGGACGGCCTGGCCAGCGACGCGCTCGGCCGGCGCTTCGCCATCAAGGAACACCCGCGCCTGGCGGCCATCCTGCAGCGCGGCGAGGTCACCTGCTTCCACCACGACAGCGGCCTGCCCGACCCGTATGACGGCCTGGTCATCGATCGCCCCGGCGAGCCGCTGCACGTGCACGACTGCATGGGCGTGGCGCTGGACCTGGAAGGCCAGCGCTGGGGCGTGCTGACGCTGGACGCGCTCACGGTGGGCACCTTCGACGCCGCCGCGCAGCGCGGGCTGGCGCAATTGCGGCCGCTGATCGAGGCCGCCGTGCGCGTGTCGCGGCTGGAGATGGCGCTGCGCGCCGCGCAGCAATCGACCGGCGCGGCGGCCGGCGGTGCGGCCTTGCGCGAGGACGGCGAGATCGTCGGCCACAGCGAGGCCATTGCGCGCCTGCTGCACGAGCTGCAGGTGGTGGCCGACACCGATCTGCCCGTGCTGCTGCTGGGCGAGACCGGCGTGGGCAAGGAACTGTTCGCACACCGGCTGCACCGGCTGTCGCGGCGCGCGCCCAGGCCGCTGGTGCACGTGAACTGCGCGGCCTTGCCCGAGTCGCTGGCCGAGAGCGAGCTGTTCGGCCATGCGCGCGGCGCCTTCTCGGGCGCGGTGAGCGACCGGCCCGGCCGCTTCGAGGCGGCGGAGGGCGGCACGCTGTTCCTCGACGAGGTGGGCGAGCTGCCGCTGTCCATCCAGGCCAAACTGCTGCGCACGCTGCAGAACGGCGAAATCCAGCGCCTGGGCGCCGACCGCCCGCGCAAGGTGGATGTGCGCGTGATCGCCGCCACCAACCGCAACCTGCGCGAGCGGGTGGCCGAAGGCAGCTTTCGCGCCGACCTGTACCACCGGCTGTCGGTCTACCCCATCCCGATTCCGCCGCTGCGCGAGCGCGGCAACGACGTGCTGCTGCTCGCGGGGCGTTTTCTGGAGCAGAACCGCGCCCGCCTGGGCCTGCGCAGCCTGCGCCTGTCCGCCGCCGCCGACGAGGCGCTGCGCCGCTACCGCTGGCCCGGCAATGTGCGCGAACTGGAGCACGTGGTCAGCCGCGCCGCGCTCAAGGCCCTGAGCCGTGGCGCGCGGCGCAGCGACATCGTGACGCTCGATGCCGACCTGCTCGATCTGGATGCCGACACGGCCTTACCCGCAATCCCCGCGCCGGACGCAGCCCCTGCGGTCGCAGCACCCTGCACGCTGCGCGACGCGGTGGACGCCTGCCAGCGCGACTGCATCCGCGCGGCGCTGCAGCAGCACGGCGGCAACTGGGCCCAGGCCGCGCGTGCGCTCGACCTGGATGCCAGCAACCTGCACAAGCTCGCGCGACGGCTGGGGCTCAAGTAGTCAGGCCATCAATCCCAGCGGCGCAGCACCAGCGATGCGTTGGTGCCGCCAAAGCCGAAGCTGTTGGACAGCGCCTGGCGGAGCGGCGCGTCGCGCGTGGTGGTGACCAGGGGCATCCCCTCGGCGGCGGGCTCCAGCGTCTCGACGTTGGCCGAGCCGGCGATGAAGCCCTTCTGCAGCATGATGAGGCAGTAGATCGCCTCCTGCACGCCCGTGGCGCCCAGCGAGTGGCCGGTCAGGGATTTGGTGGACGAGAACGGCGGCACGGCGTCGCCGAACACTTCGCGGATGGCCTTGAGTTCGGGCACGTCGCCCACGGGGGTGGAGGTGCCATGGGTGTTGATGTAGTCGATGGGCGCGTCCAGCCCCTCGATGGCCTGCCGCATACAGGCGATGGCGCCCAGGCCCGAGGGGGCGACCATGTCCTCGCCGTCGCTGGTGGCACCGAAGCCCACGACTTCGCCCAGGATGGTGGCGCCGCGCGCCTGGGCATGTTCCAGGCTTTCGAGCACCACCGCGCCGCCGCCGCCCGCGATCACGAAGCCGTCGCGGTTCGCGTCGTAGGCGCGCGAGGCTTTCTCGGGCGTGGCGTTGTACTTGCTGGACATCGCGCCCATGCCGTCGAACAGCAGCGCCATGCCCCAGGACAGTTCCTCACCGCCGCCCGCGAACACCACGTCCTGCATACCCCATGCGATCTGCTGCGCGGCGGCGCCGATGCAGTGCGCCGAGGTGCTGCACGCCGAGGTAATGGAGTAGTTGATGCCCTTGATGCCGAAGTTGGTGGACAGGCAGGCCGACACGGTGGAACTCATGCAGCGCGTGACCTGGTACGGCCCCACGCGGCGGATGCCCTTGCTGCGCAGCGTGTCAGCGGACTCGATCTGGTTCGCGGGCGAGCCGCCGCCCGAGCCCATGATGAGGCCGGTGCGCGGGTGCGAGACCTGCTCGGGCGTCAGGCCCGACTGCGCGATGGCGTCGGTCAGCGCGATGTGCGCGTAGGCCGCCGCGTCGCCCATGAAGCGCAGCTGCTTGCGGTCGATGCGCGCTTCCAGGTCGATGTCGGGCCAGCCCGCCACCTGGCTGCGCAGGCCCAGTTCGGTGAAGGCGGGCATGGCGCGTATGCCGGAGCGGCTGGCGCGCAGCGACGCCTCGACCGAGGCCAGGTCATTGCCAATGCACGAGACGATGCCCGCGCCCGTGATCACCACACGCTTTTTCATTTCCCAGCCCCTCCCCCTTCGCGCAGGAACAGGCCCACGCGCAGATCGTTCGCCACGTAGATTTCCTTGCCGTCGGCGAGCAGGCGGGCGTCGCCGATGGCCATGTTGAGCTTGCGCTTGATGACGCGCTTGATGTCGATTTCGTAGGTGACGAGTTTCACGTCAGGCCCCACTTCGCCGGTGAACTTGACCTCGCCCGCGCCCAGGGCGCGGCCCCGGCCCGGCAGGCGCAGCCAGGTCAGGTAGAAGCCGATGAGCTGCCACATGGCGTCCAGCCCCAGGCAGCCGGGCATGACCGGGTCGCCCTGGAAGTGGCAGGCGAAGAACCAGAGGTCGGGCTTCACGTCCAGCTCGGCCACGATCTTGCCCAGGCCGTGCGCGCCGCCGTCGGCGTCGATGTGGGTGATGCGGTCGAACATCAGCATGGGCGGCAGCGGCAGGCGGCCGCTGTCGGGGGTGAACAAACGGCCCTCGCCCGAGGCGATCAGTTGGTCGTAGGAAAAGGATTCAGCCATGGCGTGCTTGTCTCGGTCATCAATCTGTGCAGCCGTACATTATCGAAGCAAGGCGCGGGGTGGTGTCCGCCGGGCTAGCAAAAAACCTGCCGCCACGGTCAAAAGCGCCAGCGCCCACAAGGGGAGGAGTCCCGCGCGCGACACCCAGCGCGCGTAGGGCGTGAGGCCGGTGCGGCCCTGCACCTCGCCCAGCAGCACGCCGCGCGTGGCCGGGGGCAGGCGGTAGGTGACCACGCCGCGGTGGTCGATGACCACGGTGGCGCCGGTGTTGGTGGCGCGCACCATGGGGCGCTCGAATTCCAGCGCGCGCAGGCGGCTGATCTGCAGATGCTGGGCGATGGCCACCGAGTCGCCGAACCAGCCGATGTTGCTGAGGTTGGCGAACAGCGTGGGCGCCCGGGCCTCGTCGGCAAAGCGGGCGGCGAGTTCCTCGCCGAACAAATCCTCGTAGCAGATGTTGGGCGCGATGCGCTGGCCCGCCCAGGCCATGGACGGCTGGCCCACCGCGCCACGGTTGAAGTCGCCCAGCGGGATGTCCATCATCTCGGTGAACCAGCGGAAGAACGGCGGGATGAATTCGCCGAAGGGCACGAGGTGGTGCTTGTCGTAGCGATAACCGGTGTCCCCCGGCATCCAGCCGATGGCCGAGTTGGTGTAGCCCTCCTTCTCGTCGCCCAGCGGAATGCCAACGAGCGCGGCCTGCTTGCCGCTGGGCTGGGTGTAGCGCGCGCGCAAGCCGTCAAGGTACGCCGGGTCGAGTTGCTGGGGCAGCAGGGGGATGGCCGTTTCGGGCGCGACGACCAGTTGCGCCTGGGCGCTGCGCAGTTCGTTGGCGTACCAGGCCAGCGCCGTGGGCACGCCGGTGCCGGGTTGGAATTTTTCGTCCTGCGGGATGTTGCCCTGCAGCAGCGCGACGGACAGGGTGCCGGAGGACGTGGAAACGGGCCGCACCAGGGCCGCGCCCGCCAGCACCACGGCGACCACCGCCACGCCCCGCCAGGCGCGCCGCGCCAGCAGCATGGCCAGCAATGCCGCCACGAAGCCCATGCCGTACACCCCCACCCAGGGCGCGAGCGCGGCCAGCGGCCCGTCGGCATGGGCGTAGCCGCCCGCGCCCCAGGGGAAGCCCGTCCACCACTGGCCGCGCGCCAGTTCCGCCAGCAGCCAGAGCGCTGCGAAAACCATAGCTGCCAGCGCTTGTCCTGACTGGGCTAGCGGCCAAAAACACCATGAAACGATGGCGTAGTACGCCCCCAGGAACGCGGCCAGCCCCAGCACGGCGAGCACGGCCAGCGGCGCCGCCAGCCCGCCGTAGGTGTGCATGGAGATGAACAGCCACCAGAACGTGCCCGTGAGCCACGCGGTGGCGAAGGCCCAGCCCAGCAGGCCCGCGCCGCGCCGGCTGCGGGCTTGCGCCAGCAGCCATGCGAACACGGCGAGCGAGAGGATTTGCAGCCACCACAGCGGCGCGCCGCTGCCGGGCCAGGCGAGCGACAGCGCCTGCGCCACGCCCGCCAGAACCGCCAGCCCGGGGGCGGCCAGCGCCCGCATCAGTCCGCGTCCGCTTCCGCCGCCGGCGACACCTTGAACCAGCGCACCGCGCCGCCCTTGGTGTGCAGCGCCACGAAGCGCAGGCCCGCCAGTTCGAACTGCTCGCCGCGCTTGGGCACGTGGCCCATTTCGTGCGCGATCAGGCCGCCGATGGTGTTGAACTCCTCGTCGGGGTTGCTGCTGCGCAGATTGGCGTTGAAGGCGTCGGCCACGCGCTCCACGGGCGTGTCGCCCGAGACGCGGTAGGTGTGGTCGGCCAGGCCGAAGATGTCGCCGTCGTCCTCGCCGTCGTCGAACTCGTCCTCGATCTCGCCGACGATTTCCTCGAGCACGTCCTCGATGGTGATGAGCCCCGCCACGCGGCCGAACTCGTCGATGACGATGGCCAGGTGGTTGCGGTTGCCGCGGAATTCGCGCAGCAGGTCGTTCAGGCCCTTGCTTTCGGGCACGAACACGGCGGGGCGCAGCAGGGCGCGGATGTTGAACTCGGGCGCGCGCTGGAGTTTCAGCAGGTCCTTGGCCATCAGGATGCCGATGATGTTCTCGCGCTCGCCCTGGTAGACGGGGAAGCGCGAGTGCGCCGTGCCGATCACGACGTGCAGCAGTTCGTCGAACGGCGCGTCGATGTCGATCAGGTCCATGCGGGGGGCCGCCACCATCACGTCGCCGGCGGTCATGTCGGCCATGCGGAGCACGCCTTCGAGCATGACGCGCGACTCGGCGCCGATGATGTCGTTGTCCTCGGCCTCGGCCAGGGTTTCGATCAGTTCATCCCTGGAATCGGGACCGGGGTGGATGAATTCGGCGACTTTTTGCAGGAAGGAGCGCTTGTCTTCCTTCTCGGCGTGGCGCGCTGGGTGCGGGTCTGACACAGAGGGCTGCGGTAGTGAAACACCCCTCTAGGATAGCGGATGGGGATGACGGGCCCGCTTACTGGCCCGACTGGTGGCGCGCGTCGATCATGCCCTGGCGCACTTCCTGCACGGCGGCCAGGAATTGCCAGAACTGCACGGCCTGCTTCTTGATGGAGTAATCCACCTCGGCGAAGTGGTCCTCGACGATCTCGGTCATGCGCGAGTCCATGTCGGCGGGGGGCAGTTGCAGGTAGGCCTCGGACTCGGAGCCCGCGCGCTCCACCCGAGCGCCCGCGTTGCGCGCGATCTTGAGCATGGCGGCGTTTTCCGACAGCGCGTGGATGAAGACCATGTCCACGCCTTCGTTGCGCGCGTGCATCACGGCGCGGTCGAACAGGCGCGCGCCGAAGCCGCGGCCCCGGCCCTTCTTGAGCACCGAGACGCCGAACTCGGCGCAGTGCTTGTGCTCGGGGCTGGGCGAAAACGCCAGGTGCGCCATGGCGATGAGCTCCAGGCGGCGGTTGTAGATGCCGAAGATGTCGTCGCGCTCGAAGTCGAGCTGCTCCACGTAACGCAGCACCTGGGCGTCGCTCGCGGCGTAGCCGAAGCGCAGGTAGCGGTCATGTTCGTCCAGCGCCAGCAGGTGCGTGGCGATGCGTTCACGGTGCGAGGGGCCCAGCGCGCGGATGGGCACCATCATGGGGGAGTGCTGCGGCGTCATGGGGTCGTACTCGTAGTAGTCAGGATAGTGCGGAACGCTGGCCATTGGGTGCATCCAGGCACGCCCGGTGTCCCAGGAAGCACTGAAAAAGTCTTTGGCGGCTATGTTCATGCATCGAAATCTAAGGGTTTTCCCTCAACCCTTCAAGCGTTTTTGTTGCAGCGCAACAAACTTTACACAGCAGCATTGCTCAGTCATCGCGCTCGATTTCGGCCAGACAGGCCTGCACCACCTCGGGCGCGAACGCCATCTGCACATGGGCCACGCCCGCGATGAAGCGGTTGTCCGCCCCCGCCAGCCGCGCCGTGCCGGCCGGGAAGACGATGTTGTCGCAATTGGAATACCAGCAGACGAAGCGCGCCCTGCGCGCGGGCGGCTCGCTCTGCGCCAGGTCGCGCAGCCAGGCGCTGTCCAGCTGCATCTGCTGCCCGTTGACCTGGCGGCTCCAGCGCGCGCCCCAGGTGCCGCCGTGGGGCGTGCCCAGGGTGAGCACGCGGTGCACGCGCGCGTCGGCGTCCGGCACGGCGCGCAGCCAGGCGCGCGCCGCCAGCCCGCCCATGCTGTGGCACACCAGCACGGGCGGGCGGCCCGTGGCCTCGGCCACGCGGCGCACGGCGTCATCGATCCGCGCGGCGTAGCCGTCGATGGAGCCGAACAGGGGCCGCAGCGTGACCGCCGCGCAGGCATGGCCGCGCCCTTGCAGCAGGCGCAGCCACGGGTTCCAGAAACCCCGGTTGCACAGAAAGCCGTGCACCAGCACCACGCCGCGCTGCGGGCTGGCCTCCAGCCGGTCGGGCACCGCCTGGGCGCGAAAGGGCTGCCGCCAGGCGAAGACCACGAAGGACAGCCACGATTCGGCCCACCAGGCGCCCAGCAGTTGCGCCGCCGTGGGGGCGGGCGCGGGGTCGCCCCGGTTCACGCGGCGCATCAGCGCGAACTGCAGTGCCATCCAGAGCAGCACGAAGGCCACGTAGCACAGCACCAGGTAAAGCAGGAATTTCATGGCTTCAGTGTGCAGGCAAAACGGCCGCCGCACCAAATACTCCTTTTTTGATAGCTGGTACCGCACGGCCTTCCTGGGCTACCGCCCGAAATGACCGTAATCGAGCGCAGCTGGCTGTCCGCCAGGGCAGCACGCTCCACACCGGCCGAGGAGCGCTCCTCCCGCCCCCTGAACCAGACCCGCGCCTTACAGGATCCCTCTTAAATACAAATAGAAATGACAACCATTCTCATTTGATTTACATTTCTGCACTGCACAAATAAGAGAGGGAGGGTTTTATGGACTGGCATCTTTCACGTGCCACGCGGCGCGCGCGCTGCGGTTTCCCCGCATTCCCGCGCAGCCTGCTGTCGTGCGCCGCGCGCGCCACGGCGGGCGCGGCGATCAGTGCCATGGGGGCCGCGCCGGTCTGGGGCGCCGAGGAAACCAGCCTGCCGGACGTCACCATCAGCGCCGACCAGGATGCCAAGGGCTCGGCGGCGGACGGCTACCGGGAAGACCGCATCTCCAGCGTCGGCCCCTGGCAGGGCCGCACGCTGCAGGACACGCCGTATTCGATCACCGTGTTCTCGCAGGAATTCATGGAGAACCTGCAGGCCAGCAGCCTGGACCAGGTCAACCGCGTCAACCCCACGCTGCAGCAGCGGCGCTCGCAGCACGAGAACAACCAGCCGACCGTGAACCTGCGCGGCTTTTCGCTGTACGGCTCGTACCGCGACGGCCTGCCGCAGGACTTCTTCGGCCACCTCGCGACGATGGAGGACACCGAGCGCATCGAGGTCTTCAACGGCCTGTCGGGCTTTCTCTATGGGCCGGGCAACGTGGGCGGGATGATCAACTACGTCTCCAAGCGCTCGACGGCCGAGCGCCTGAACAGCGTCACCGCGTCGAGCCTGGGCAACCGGTCGTGGTATCTGCATGGGGACTTCGGCGGCAAGTTCGACCAGGAGGGCCAGTTCGGCTACCGGCTCAACGTCGCCAAGCAGGATGGCGACACGCCCATCAAGGGGCAGACCATCGACCGCGAGCTGTACAGCCTGCTGCTGGACTGGCAGCCGCGCAGCGACCTGTACATGGCGGTGAGCGCCACGAAGATGAACTACGACATCCTGGGCTCGCAGGCCGACTGGTCGGCCACGGCGGCGACCCGGCTGCCCGCTTCCGCGCTGCGCAACGACCTGTCGTACGGCCCGCGCTGGACGCGCCGCTTCTACGACACCGACCGCTACGGCGCCCAGATGAAGTGGGACCTGAGCCCGTCCGCGAGCATCCGCGCCGTCGTGCAGGGCAGCAGCGTGGACCGCAACACTTCCTATCCCTCGCCGACGAACACCATCGTCTCGCCCACCACCTACACCCAGACCATCGCGCACCAGTTCGCGCCGGGCGTCAACGATCTCTATACCGCCACCAGCGACAGGCGCGGCGCGGTCTATGCGGATTTCACGTTCGATACCGGCACGGTCAACCACAAGCTGACGGCGGGCTACCAATACGGCAACAACCACATCCGCTCGTGGGCCAGGGCCGCGCCGCTGATCACCGCCGGGCCGTTCGCCATCGACGACCCGCAGTACATCGACAAGCCCGTGATCCAGCCCTCGTCGCGGGGTGACGAGAGAAATTCGGTCAGCATCAACAGAAGCCTGCTCATTGGCGACGACATCACCTTCAACGACCACTGGTCGGCGCTGATCGGCGGCTCGCGCACGCAGATCAGTTCAGGGGGCTACGACAAGACCGCGTTCACGCCATCCCTGTCGCTGCTCTTCAAGCCGGTGCCTGCCCTGACCACCTACGTCAGCTACATGGAGGCGCTGGAATCGGGCGGCACCGCCGCCGACGCCTACCAGGGCGTGGAGGTGGTCAACAAGGGCGAGATTTTCGGGCCGCTCAAGAGCCGGCAGATCGAGGTGGGCGCCAAGTATTCGTGGAACGGCATGTTGCTGAGCGGCGCCGTGTTCCAGATCGACAAGGGCCTGCAGTACTACGACGTGCGCAACCCCGGCCGCCCCGTCTACGTGCAGGACGGCCGCCAGGTGCACAAGGGCGTGGAGTTCACCGCCATCGGCAAGCTCACGCGCAACGTCAGCCTGATGGGGGGCTTCACCTGGCTCGACCCCAAGATCAAGGAGCAGAAGCAAGACCCGCAGCTGGAGGGCAAGCGCCCCACCCTGGTGTCCGACAAGCTGCTCAAGGCGCGCGCCGAATACGCGGTACCCGCCGTGCCGGGGTTGAGCCTGTCCGCCGGCTTCAGCTACACCAGCGCCAGCTACGCCGACACCATGAACACCGACCGCCTGCCCGGCTACACCGTCTACGACCTGGGCCTGCGCTACCAGTGGGGGTCGCCGAAGAACCCGACCACCCTGCGCCTGGATATCTACAACGTCGCCGACAAGCACTACTGGGCCAATGCCGCGGTACTGGGAGACCCCAGGACGGTGGCGCTGTCGCTCAACCACAAGTTCTGAAATGTTTGAGAGGAAAGGGAGGAGTTGCTCTATGGATTCGCTTTTTTCGCGTAACGGGTCGTGCCTGCTGGCATCCGCCGCGCGCGTCACGGCGGGCGTGGCGATCAGTGCCGTGGGGGCTGTACCCGCCTGGAGCGCCGAGGAAACCAGCCTGCCGGACGTCACCATCAGCGCTGACCAGGAGGCCAAGGGCTCGACGGCGGACGGCTACCGGGAAGACCGCGTGTCCAACGTCGGTCCCTGGCAGGGGCGCACGCTGCACGACACGCCGTATTCGCTGACGGTGTTTTCGGAGGAACTGATAGAGAACCTGCAGGCCGTCAGCGCGGACCAGGTGTACCGGGTCAACCCGACGATGCAGCTCTCGCGCTCGCAGTACGAGAACAACCAGCCCACGGTGAACGTGCGCGGCTTCAACTTCTATTCCTCGTACCGCGATGGCATTCCGGACGACCAGTACGGCCACGCCACCACCATGGAGGACACGGAGCGCGTCGAGGTGCTCAACGGCCTGTCGGGCTTCCTGTACGGCTCGGGCAACGTGGGCGGCCTGGTGAACTACGTGACCAAGCGCTCGACCGACGAGCGGCTGAATAGCCTCACCGTCTCCAGCCGGGGCAACAAGTCGTGGTACGTGCACGGGGACTTCGGCGGCAAGTTCGATGCGGATGGCCAATTCGGCTACCGGCTGAACCTGGCCAAGCAGGGCGGCGATACCCCGATCAAGGGCCAGGAGATCGACCGCACCCTCTACAGCCTGGTGCTGGACGCCAAGCCGCGCAGCGACCTGTACCTGCAGGTGAGCGCCGCGCGGCTGGAGTACGACGTGAACGGCGCGCAGGCCGCCTGGGCGGGCGCGGCGGGTACGCGCCCCTCGGCCGACGCGCTGCGCACCGACCGCATCTATGGCCCGTCGTGGACCCAGCGCCACTATGAGACCAACCGCTACACGGCCCACGCGAAGTGGGACGTGAGCCAGTCGTTCGGCCTGCGCGCCACCCTGCTCGCGAGCGACGGCAGGCGCAACTCCGCCAGTTCGCCCGTCACCAATACCTTCACGCGCAACGGCACCTACACCCAGTCGATCAGCAACGTTTATGCGCCTGGCGTGGATGACTCGCTGTCCTTCCAGGACGACCTGCGGGGCGCGCTCTATGCCGATTTCAAGTTCGACACCGGCCGGGTCAACCACAAGGTGACGGCGGGCTACCAGTACAGCAATACCAAGCAGGACTGGTACACCATCAGCGCTCCGCGCATCAATGGCGGTACTTTTCCGATTGGCGATCCGGGGAACTACATCGACCGCCCCAACGTGGCCTCCATGTCGCGTGGCGAACGCACTCCGCGCTTCCGCAACAAGCGCGAGAACTTCATGGTGGGCGACGACATCACCTTCAACGACCACTGGTCGATGCTGGCGGGCGTGGGGCGCACCACCATCTCCAGCCTGGACTATCGCGACTCGGCGCTCACGCCCACGCTGTCGCTGATCTTCAAGCCCGTCCCCGAGCTGACGACCTACGTGAGCTACATGGAGTCGCTGGAGTCGGGCGGCACGGCCGCCGATGAATACAACGGCGTCCCGGTGGTCAACAAGGGCCAGGTCTTCCAGCCGCTCAAGAGCAAGCAGCTCGAAATCGGCGCCAAGTATTCGTGGAACGGCATGTTGTTCAGCGGCGCGCTGTTCCAGATCGACAAGGGCCTGCAGTACTACGACCTGAGCAACCCCAGCCGCCCCCTTTACGTGCAGGACGGCCGCCAGGTGCACAAAGGCGTGGAGTTCACCGCCATCGGCAAGATCACGCGCGACGTGAGCCTGCTGGGCGGCTTCACCTGGCTCGACCCCAAGGTGACGAAGCAAAAGCAGAACCCGCTGCTCGAAGGCAAGCGGCCCACCGTGGTGTCCGACAAGCTGTTCAAGCTGCGCGTCGAATACGCCGTGCCGCAGCTGCCCGGCCTGAGTCTGTCCGCCGGCCTGAACGCCACTAGCTCCAGCTATGCCGACACCATGAACACCGACCGCCTGCCCGGCTACACCGTCTACGACCTGGGCCTGCGCTACCAGTGGGGCCCGGCCAAGAACCCGACCACGCTGCGCCTGGACATCTACAACGCCGGCGACAAGCATTTCTGGGCCAACGCCTCGGCCCTGGGCGAGCCCCGGACGGTGGCGCTGTCGCTCAACCACAAGTTCTGAGAATGCGATTGGCTTCTCCATGAAAAATCCATTCAAACGTCCGTATCCCATGCGTTCCACGTATATGGCGGCATCCAGCCTGGCCCTGGCTTGCGGGCTGGCGGCTGCGCAGGAGCAGACCACCACGCCGACTGGTACAACCCTGGAGGAGGTCACTGTTCAAGGCACGGCAGACCAGGCCGATCGTCTGCCGGACGCTTACAGCGGGGGGCAGATGGCGCGCGGCGGTCGTCTGGGGCTGCTGGGCGCGGTCGATACGATGGACGCGCCCTTCCATATCGACAGCTACACCGCCCAGGCCATTGCGGATCGGCAGGCCGCCACCGCAGCCGACCTGCTGGCCGCAGATCCTTCGGTACATACCAATACGCCTGGCGGCGATGTGGCCGACGGCTTCTTCATGCGCGGCTTTGCCGTGGGCGGCGACAACATCGGCGAGATGGCGATGGACGGGCTGTACGGCGTGGCGCCCAACTACCGGCTGTTCCCCGACTACATCGAGCGCGTGGAAGTGCTCAAGGGCCCGGCGGCCATGCTCTACGGCATGTCGCCCAATGGCGGCGTGGGCGGCGCCATCAACATCGTGCCCAAGCGTGCGCAGCAGGCGGACCTCACGCGGCTGAGCGCCGACTACGGCACCCGTTCGCAGGCAGGCGGCGCCATCGACCTGTCGCGCCGCTTCGGGGCGGGCAAGGAATGGGGCCTGCGCTTCAATGGCAGCCATCACGCGGGCGACACGGCGCTGGACCACCAGCACCGCAAGGCCACCGTGGGCGCGCTGGCGCTGGACTACCAGGACGCGCGCACCACGGCCTTGCTGCACCTCATCCACCAGCGCGAAGCAGTGGATGCGCCCACCCGCCGGCCCTCGCTCGCCGCAGGTCTGGCCGTGCCTGCCGCGCCGGACGGGCGGCGCAACATCACCCAACCCTGGGAGTGGTACGACGCCACCGAGCGCTCCGCGCTGCTGCGGGTGCAGCACCAGTTGAACTCGCAATGGGCCTTGTTCGCAGGCTGGGGCGTCGTCACTTCCGGGCTGGATCGCCTTTTCAATACCCCCACCATCACCAACGCTGCGGGCGACACCCGCGTCACGCCCGCGCGCGCCCGCTTCGAAGCCCACCGCGACACCATGGAAACCGGCCTGCGCGGGCGCTTCAACACGGGCGCCGTGGCGCACCAGGCCACGCTGCAATGGAGCCGCTACAACGACTACTGGCGCATGGGCTCCACCCCGGGAGCGGCCTATGCCTCCAACATCTACCAGCCCCTGCTCCAGCCCGAGCAGGATCCGGCCGCGCCCGCCACCGTGCCCCGGCGCTCGGCCTCCACGCTGAGCGGCATTGCGCTGTCCGACACCCTGTACCTGCTCGACGACCGGCTGCTGGTCATGCTCGGCCTGCGACACCAGCGTGTGGATTCGAGCAGCTACGACAGCAGCACCGGCGCGGTCTCGGCGCGCTATGTGCAAAGTGCCAACACGCCAATGATCGGCATCGTCGCCAAGCCTTTCGGAAACCATATCTCGCTCTACGCCAATGCCGTCCAGGGTTTGAGCAAGGGCGATACCGCCCCCACCACCGCAGACAACGCGGGCGAAGTCTTCGCGCCCTACAAAAGCAAGCAGCGGGAGGTGGGCGTGAAGATCGACCACGGCAAGCTCATGACCACGCTCAGCCTGTTCCAGATCACCAAGCCGAGCGGCCTCATGGTAGGCAACACCTACAGCGTGGACGGCGAGCAGCGCAACCGTGGCCTGGAGCTGAGCGTCCAGGGCACCCCGGCGCCAGGCTGGCGCGTGTATGGCGGCGTGACCGGAATCAACGCCAAGCTCACCGGCACCGGCAATGCGGCCACCCAGGGCAATACCGCCGTGGGGGTGCCGCGCTGGCAGGCCGCGTTCAATCTGGAGCACGACCTCCAGGCGTTGCCTGGCCTCACTCTCACCGGCAGCCTGAACCACAGCGGCGCGATGTATGTCGATGTCGCCAACTCCCAGCGCTTGCCCGGCTGGACCACGGCGGATCTGGGCCTGCGCTGGCGCACGGCATGGGGCGGGCGCGCCACCACGCTGCGCGCTGCGGTGCGCAACGTCACCAACCGCAGCTACTGGGCCGCCGCCTCCCAATGGGGGACGCTCGTGACAGGTGCGCCTCGCACGCTGCAAGTCTCGGCCACGGTGGACTTCTGACGGGTACGAGAAGGTTCTGAATACGCTGTTTGACCGCTTGCAAGGTGGCGCTGCCCACCGCTGATTTATCAACCTCCTTTGAAGGAAAAGCCATCATGAAAAAACACCTCACCCTGCTGGCCGCCGCGCTCGGCTTCACCCTGTCGGCACAGGCCCACTTCGTCTGGCTGGAACAGCCGGCGGACGGCTCCGCCGCCGTGCTGCGCTTCGGCGAATACGCGCACAACCTGCGCGAAACCTCGCCCGGCCTGCTCGACCGCTTCGGCAAGCCCTCCGCCGTTCACCTGACCGCGCAAGGCGAGAAGGCGGTGGAGGCCAGCAAGACCGCCAACGGCTTCGCGCTGCCCTTCGGCGCACGCGCGGGCGAGGCCATCGTGGCCGAAGACGCGGCCTTCCCCCTGCGCACGTCCAAGCAGGACGACAAGGAGGTGACGAGCTGGTTCCGCCCCGGCGCCCGCCTCATCACCGGCTTTGCCGCGCAAAGCCCCAAGCTGGCGCTCGACCTCGTGCCCACGGGCAACGCGGGCGAGTTCAAGCTCTACTTCAAGGGCCAGCCGCTGCCCAAGACCAAGGTCGAATGGCTGACCCAGTCCGGCTGGGCCTCTACGGGCTACACCGACGCGCAAGGCGCCGTGAAGTTCGACATGCCCTGGCAGGGCCAGTACGTGGCCGAGGTGCGCCACACCGACCGCACGCCAGGCACGCGCGGCACCGAGAAGTACGATAGCGTCAGCTACGTGACCTCGGTGACCTACGTCCAGGCGTCCGGCCTCCCGGCGCTGCCCGCCGGGCCGCAAGGCACGCCCGCCTCCAAATAAGCGCGCCCTTGCCCACACGCAGGCCCCGGTCTCCCGGGGCCGTCTGCTTTTCGATTCCTTGGTGTCCCGCATGAATGCCGATCTCGCCCCGTCCTCCCCGGAGCAGCCCCGCGCACTGCCGCGCATAGGGCTGCGCAACGCGCTGTTCCAGATCCACTGGTTCATCGGCATCGTGGCGGGCACGGTGCTGATGCTGATCGGCCTGACGGGCGCGATCCTGACGTTCGAGGAAGAACTGCTCGACCTGCTCAACCCCGGCGTGCGAACGCTCGCGCCGCAGCAGGCGCAGCGGCCCGCGCTGGCGCCGCCGCAGCTGCTGCAGGCCCTGCCGCAGGTGCCGGGCCAGACGCTTTCCATGCTCACGCTGCGCAGCGACCCGCGCAGCACGGTGCGCATCCTGCGCATGGAAGGCGCCACGCGGTTGCCCACCGAATACGCCGACCCCGCCACCGGCGCGACGCTGGGCGTGGCCACGGGGCAGGAATTCTTCGCCACCGTGCAGCGCCTGCACCGCTTCCTGCTGATGCCGCGCGACCCCGGCAAGACCGTCACCGGCACCATGACCGTCGGCCTGGTGCTGCTGCTCGCCAGCGGCATCTACCTGCGCTGGCCCCGGCGCGCCGCGAGCGCGCGGGCCTGGCTCACCTTCAACCCGCGCCTGAAGGGCCGCCCCTTCCTCTGGTCGCTGCACGCCGTGGTCGCCACCTGGATGCTGCCGGCCTGGATCATCCTGTCGGCCACCGGCATCTACTGGGCGTTCGACCCCGTGCGCAAGACGGTGGACGGCTGGGCCGGCGTGCAGCGCCCGCCGCGCCCGCAGGGCCAGGCCGCCCCCAAAGCCCAAACCCCGCAGCCCCTGCCCGACATCGGCAAGGCCTGGCAGGCCTTCAGCGCGCAGGTGCCCGACTGGAAGCAGGTGCGCCTGCGCCTGCCCGCGCGCGAGGGCGACCCGCTGGAAGTCACCTGGCTGGCCCCCGACGCCGAGCACTCGCAGCAGACCAGCCAGATGCAGATCGCGCTGGACGGCGAAGTCCGACGCGACCGGCGCTATGCCGACCGCACCACCGCGCAGCGCGCGCTGGCCGCCGTCTACCCGCTGCACATCGGCGAATTCTTCGGCCTGCCGGGGCGCATCATCATGATGCTGGCGGCCCTGGCGTTGCCTCTGCTGGGCGTGACCGGCTGGTGGCTCTACCTGCAGCGCCGCCACCGCAAACGCAGCGCCGCCGCCGAGCGCCAGGCGCTGGCGGGCGACGCCGGGCACGACGGCAGCGGCTTCCTGGTCGCCTGGGCCGGGCAGACCGGGCGGGCCGAATCGCTCGCCACGCGCACCGCCCACGCCCTGCAGGCGGCGGGCTACGCCGTCGCCCTCAAGCCGCTGTCCGGCCTGATGCCTGCCGACCTGTCGGGCCATGCACGGGCCTTGCTCGTCACCAGCACCTTCGGCGAAGGCGAGGCGCCCGACGCCGCCCGGCGCTTCGCCGCCGCCATCGAACGCGAAGAAACACGCCTGGACGGCCTGCAGTACGCGGTGCTGGCGCTGGGCAACCGCGAGTACCCGCACTTCTGCGCCTTCGGCCTGCGGCTGCACCAGCGCCTGGGCGAGCTGGGCGCCAGCGCCCTGCAGCCCGCCGTGCCCGTCTGCGACACCGAGCCGGACGGCACCGCCCCCTGGTTCCAGAGCCTGGCGCGCTTTGGCGCGGACCCGACCGAGGCGGATCAGCAAGAGCCCGCCCTGGCTTGGCAGGAGTGGCGCCTGCGCGAGCGCACGCTGCTCAACCCCGGCAGCATGGGCGAGCCCCTGCATGAGCTGCATCTGGCGCCCCCAGAGGGCGAACCGGCGCCCGAGTGGGCGCCGGGAGCGCTGGTCGAGATCGATCCCCCGCCGCGACCGGACGCACGCGATGCGCTGCCGCGCCGCTACTCCGTGGCATCGATCCCCCAGGACGGCAGCATCCAGCTGATCGTGCGCCGCCACCGGCACGCGGGTGGCATCGGCCACGTCTCCGGCCACCTGACGGAAGGCTGCCCGCTGGGCAGCGTCATCCGCCTGCGCCTGCTGGCCAACCCCGCCTTCACCGTGTCGGCGGAGCCGGTCCCTTGCCTGTTCATTGGCAATGGGTCGGGCCTGGCCGGACTGCGCGGCCTGCTGCGCGAGCGGGTGCGGCGCGGCCTGGGCGGCAACTGGCTGGTGTTCGGCGAGCGCCACCAGGGCGCAGACAGCCTGTGCGCCGATGAACTCGGCCGCTGGCAGGCGCAGGGGCTGGTGCGCGTCGACCGCGTGTTCTCCCGCGACGCGGGCGGCAGCTACGTGCAGGACCACCTGCGGGCCCACCTGCCCGAACTGCGCCAGTGGCTGGACGACGGCGCCATCGTCCACGTCTGCGGCAGCCTGCACGGCATGGCGGGCGGGGTCGAGAAGGTGTTCGGCGACCTGCTTGGCACCGGCGGCCTGGCCGCCCTGGCGGCTGAAGGGCGGTACCGGCGGGACGTCTACTAGCAAGAAGCCTGTCTGTGGCATTCCCGCCCGCGGCGAAGGCGGCGTGCCGCACAGCGCCAGGCCACCCGATGGTTAACACCTCAACAATCCTTAAAGCAAGCTGAACAAGGCGTACCTCATGCGCCAATCTGTGCTTTTTTGTTGCTCACAAGCAACAAATTAGCACTAAAAAAGCGATTTCTCTGCGGAATTCCCTCTGTTTTGTGACTGCGAAGTTAAACGAGATTGATTCTTTATAACAATCACGGCGATTTCATTGCAAACCATCTCTGTCAACGAAAGCACCGCCATGTCCAACCAGCTTCAGAAACCCCGCAGCCTGCGCCGTGCCAATGGCGTGGGCGCCAGCCTCTGCGCCGCCGCCCTGCTCCCCCTGAGCGCCGCCGCGCAGACCGAACCCACCATCACCCTGCCCACCGTGACGGTGCAGGAACAGGCGATCGACCCGAACCCCAACGCCGAAGTGGGCGCGCCCTACAAGGCCAAGACCTCGGCCGACACGCGCTACACGCGCCCGCTGGCTGAAATACCGCAATCCATCTCGGTGATCACCAAGTCGGCCATCGACGACCTGGGCGCCACCGACCTCAAGCAGATCCTGGCGACCCAGCCCGGCATCACGCTGGGCACGGGCGAAAACGGCAACGCCTTCGGCGACCGCTACATCATCCGTGGCCAGGAGGCCAAGAGCGACGTCTTCGTGGACGGCCTGCGCGACCCCGGCATGACCATCCGCGAGAGCTTCGCCATCGAGCAGGTGGAAATCACCAAGGGCCCCAACTCCAGCTTCGCCGGCCGCGGCAGCGCCGGCGGCGCGGTGAACGCCGTGACCAAGCAGGCCACGCTGGACTACGACTTCACGCGCCTGTCCCTCGGCGCGGGCACCGACGACCACCACCGCGTGACCGTGGACATGAACAAGGCGTTCGGCGACAAGTTCGCCCTGCGCGCCAACGCGCTCACGGCGGGCGAGGACGTGCCCGACCGCAGCCCCTCGGCGCGCCGCCGCGACGGCCTGGCGCTGTCGGGCCTGTGGGAGGTGAACTCCGACCTGTCGGTCACGCTGGACTACTACGGTATGCGCGGCAAGGACAAGCGCCCCGACCTGGGCAGCTACCTCGTGGGCACCACGCCCAACCGCTTCCCGGCCAACCCCGTGCCGCCCGTCTACGCGCAGGACAACGACTTCATCAAGTCCAACGTGGACACGGCCACCGCGCGCATCAACTACCGCTTCGCGCCCAACCTCAAGCTCACCAGCCTGACGCGCTACGGCCAGTCGGACAACGGCTACGTCACCACCGGCGCCTCGTTCAACGCCACCGCGCAGCGCGCTGCCATCGATGGCGGCCACACCGGCTGGCAGGAGGTGAAGTACTTCGCCCACCAGGACAACCTGCGCTGGGACAAGGAGATCGGCGGCCTGAAGCACGAGTTCATCTTCAGCTTCGAATACACGGACCACAAGGTCAAGTCCGGCAACTACGGCATCACCACCACCGGCACCCCCAACTGCCGCACCAGCGCCACCGCCACCGCCAACAACGGGTTCTGCATCACCGACGCGAGCGGCGCCGCATTGCCCAACATCGGCGGCCTGTCCGGCCGCACCTACACCCAACAGGGCATGACGCGCGACTGGCGCGTGAAGACCTTTGCCCTGTCGGCCATGGATACGGTGGACCTGACCGACAAGTGGACGGTGTTCGGCGGCGTGCGCGCCGACCACTACCGGCTCAGCCTGGACACCTACGCCAACACCGGCGCCAGCGCCGGCAGCCAGACGGCCGCCTACGGCTTCAACGACACGCTGGTCAACGGCCACCTGGGCGTGAGCTACAAGATCAACCCCATGGGCATGGTCTACGCCGCCTACGGCACGGCGCAGAACATCAACGGCGGCGAGCCCGACACCGGCACCAGCGCCGGCTACGGCGGCCTGGTCGTCTACAACGGCAGCGCCGCCGGCGCCAAGCCCGTGACCTCGCAGAACATCGAACTGGGCACCAAGTGGAACCTGCTGGACGACAAGCTGCTGGCCACCGCAGCCGTCTTCCAGACCACCAAGAGCAACGTGATGGAAGGCGCGACGGGCCTGGACTACGACGCCGCGGGCGTCTTCAACACCGGCAAGAACCGCGTGCACGGCATCGAGTTCGGCCTGGCCGGCAACGTGACCAAGAACTTCCAGATGCAGGCCGGCGTGGCCATCATGAAGTCCAAGATCCTGGATTCGTTCAATCCGTCCTTGGTCGGCCACCCGCTGGCCAACTTCGCCAACCGCTCGGCGGCTGTCCAGGGCAAGTACCAGTTCACGCGCGACTTCGCGTTCGGCGCCGTCGCCCGCTTTGAGAGCGGCCGCTGCGGCGGCCAGCCCAACACCGGGGCGGATTTCAACGCCCAGGGCTACTGCTCGCAGCCCGTGCCCTCGTTCAGCGTGTATGACCTGTTCGCCACTTACCGCATCAACAAGCACGCCGACCTGCGCCTGAACGTGCTGAACGTGACCAACAAGGACTACTACACCGCCGTGTACCGCTCGGGCGCCTTCCTGTACAAGGGCGATGGCCGCGCAGTGCGCTTGACGCTGAACCTGGACTTGTAAGCGAAAATGGCTGCCAGCGCTTGATGGACAAGCGCTAGCAGCTATCATTTTTGATGAAACTGACCGACCGCATCCCCGCTGGCGTCTGGAACGCCATCGACTACGAGCGCCTGGCCCCCCAGGCCATGGATGCGGGCCGCCACGCCTACGTGGCCGGCGGCTGCGGCTGGGACGCGACGGCAGCCGCCAACCGCGCCGCGTTCGCGGCTTTCAGCGTGGTGCCCCGCCTGCTGCGCGACGTGCGCGCGGGCCACAGCCGGCTCACGCTCGGCGGTCTCGACCTGCCCCACCCGCTGCTGCTGGCCCCCGTGGCGCACCAGCGCCTCGCGCACGCCGAGGCCGAAATCGCCACCGCGCGCGCCGCCCAGGCCACGGGCACCTGCATGGTGGCGAGCACGCTCTCGTCCTGCACGCTGGAAGACATCGCCGCCGCCTGCGGGCCGGCGCGCTGGTTCCAGCTCTACCTCCAGCCCGAACGGGCACACACGCTGCACCTGCTGCGCCGCGCCGAACAGGCGGGCTACCGCGCCATCGTGCTCACGCTCGACGCCAGCATCCAGATGGCCAGCCGCAGCGCGCTGGCCACGGGCTTCGCCCTGCCCGCCGACTGCGTGGCCGCCAACCTCGCCCCCTACCCCGCTGCCCCCGCCGCGCCGCCCCCCGCGCCGGGCGAGGGCGGCAGCCGCATCTTCCAGGGCACCATGCGCCACGCCCCCACGTGGGACGACCTGCACTGGCTGCTGCGCGAAAGCCGCCTGCCCGTGTGGGTCAAGGGCGTGCTCCACCCCGAGGACGCCGCCGCGCTGCAAGGCGCGGGCGCGGCGGGCCTCATCGTCTCCAACCACGGCGGACGCAGCCTCGACGGCGCGCCCGCCGCGCTGCGCATGTTGCCCGCCGTGCGCGCCGCCGTGGGCGCGGGCTACCCCGTGCTGCTCGACAGCGGCGTGCGCAGCGGGCAGGACGCCTTCAAGGCGCTGGCCCTGGGCGCCGACGCCGTGCTCATCGGCCGCCTGCAGGTCTACGCGCTGGCCGTGGCCGGCGCCCTGGGCGTGGCCCACATGCTGACCCTGCTGGCCGAGGAACTGCACACCTGCATGGCGCAGGCCGGCTGCGCGCGGCTTTCCGACATCCATGCCGACATGCTGATGCCATGCTGATCACCATCGACCAGGTCCTCACCCCGGACGAAGTACGCCAGTTCCGCGCCCAGCTGGCCGCCGCCGGTCCCGCCGACTGGCAGGACGGCGCCGCCACCGCCGGCACGCTGGCCCAAAGCGTCAAGCGCAACCAGCAGCTGGCCGACGGCAGCGACCTGGCCGTGGGCCTGGGCCAGCACATCCTGCGCAAGCTCGCCGCCACGCCGCTGTTCATCAGCGCCGCGCTGCCGCGCACCATCTACCCGCCCAAATTCAACCGCTACGCGGGCGGCGGCACCTACGGCGCCCACGTCGACAGCGCCGTCATGGCCCTGCCCGGCAGCGGCCGGCAGATGCGCACCGACCTCTCGGCCACGCTGTTCCTGGCCGAGCCCGACGAATACGAGGGCGGCACGCTGGAGGTGGAAGGCGCCTTCGGCGTGCAGGCCGTCAAGCTCGCCGCGGGCGACCTGGTGCTCTACCCTTCCACCAGCCTGCACCGCGTGACGCCCGTGACCCAGGGCGCGCGCCTGGCCTCGTTCTTCTGGATCGAGAGCCTGGTGCCGGACGAGACCGAGCGCACGCTGCTGTTCGACCTGGACCAGTCCATCCAGCAGCTCGCGCCGCTGGTCACCCCCGACGACCCGCGCCTGGTGCAGCTGACGGGCGTCTACCACAACCTCCTGCGCCGCTGGGCACAACCCTGAAAGGAAACACCATGAACCACTGGATCACCCGCATCGCCGCCCTCGCCCTCGCCGCCAGCGCGGGCACGGCCTTCGCCCACGGCGAGGTGGACTGCAAGGAATACCCCAAGGCCGAATGGCGCCCGCACACCGAGCTGGAGCAAAAGCTCGTCAAGGAAGGCTGGACGATCCGCCGCATGGAAAAGACCGACACCTGCTACGAGGTCTACGGCAAGACCCCGGACGGCAAGCGTGTGGAAGCGTTCTTCGACCCCAAGACCTTCGAGCGCGTGGAGGAATGAGGGTCTGGGACGCCCCGGTGCGCCTGCTGCACTGGGGCCTGGTGGCGGCAGTGGCCACCGCCTGGTGGAGCCGCAACGACATCGGCCCGCTGCACGAGAACACCGGCTACGTGGTCATCGCGCTGCTCGCGGCGCGGCTGGCCTGGGGCTTTCGCGGCAGCCGCTACGCGCGCTTCGCCCAGTTCGTGCGCGCGCCGCGCGAAACGCTGGCCTACGCCCGCGCGGCGCTCGCGGGCCACGCGCCGCGCTACATCGGCCACAACCCGCTGGGTGGCTGGATGGTGCTGGCGCTGCTGGCCAACCTGGGCCTGCTGGGTTTCACGGGCTGGCTCTACACCACCGACATGTTCTGGGGCTACGGCTGGCTGGCCAACCTGCACAAATGCCTGGGCTGGGCGCTGCTGGGGCTGATCGCGCTGCACGTGGCCGGCATGTTGTGGACGAGCTGGCAGCACCGCGAGAACCTGGTGCGCGCCATGGTCACCGGGAGCAAGGCGCCGCCCGCAGGCGACGACGTGGCGTAAGAGCGGGTTTCAGGGCAAATCCTTGCTCGGGTCAGGCAGCGACGCATCGCGCGGCCCGACCATGCCCAGACGGCTCTTGAGCGACTGCGGCTGCCCCGTGAGCAGCGCGGCGTAGGTGGTGGTGTTGGCCAGCACTTTTTTCACGTAATCGCGCGTTTCGCTGAAGGGCACGTTCTCGGCCCAGATGGCGGCGTCCAGCACGGGGCCGTTGCGCCAGTTGCGCGGGCGGCCGGGGCCGGCGTTGTAGGCGGCGGCGGCCAGCGCCATCGAGCCGGAGAAGTCGTCCAGCGCCAGCTTCAGGTACGCCGTGCCGATGGTGATGTTGGTGTCACGGTCGTTGAGCTGGTCGGGGGTGAAGCCGGCCAGGCCGATCTTCCGGGCCGTCCAGCGCGCGGTGGCGGGCATGATCTGCATCAGGCCCGACGCGCCCACGCCCGAGCGCGCGTCCATGATGAAGCGGCTCTCCTGCCGGATCAGGCCGTAGACGTAGGCCGGGTCCAGCCCCACGCCCTGGGCGTGCGCGACCACGGCGTTCTGGAAGGGCATGGGAAAGCGCTGCGCCATGTCCACCACGCCCTTGGTGCGCTCGCTGGTGTTGATGCAGCGGTCCCACACCTGGCGTTCGCAGGCATAGTCGGCGGCGGCCAGCAGGTCGCGGTCGCCCATGCCGCCGGGGGTGTGCAGGTTGGTGGCGTAGTTCCACTCGCGCACGCCTTCGCTGCGCAGGCCCAGGCCGATGGCGTACAGCGCGCGCACGAGGCTGGGGTTGGCGCGGGCGGCGGCTTTTTCGTCGGCGGTGAGCGGCGCGGGCGCGGCGGGCACGGTCACGCGCTGGCCCAGTTCGTCGAGCGCAAGCTGTTCGTAGAAGCCGCGCGTGCCCGCGATGCCCTCCAGCAGCTGGCGCGCTTCGGCGCGCTCGGCGTCGGACGGGCGGCCCGCGAGCAGGGCGCGCGCCTTCCAGTACACCCAGGTGCTGTCCTGCCGCTGGGCGTCGCCCATGGCGTCGATGGCGCGGCGCACGTTGCGCCAGTCGCCAGCGCGCAGGGCGGCGCGGGCCTTCCAGGCCAGTTGGTCGTCGGTCAGGTCGGTATCGCGCGCCACCTTGCCGAAGTAGACCAGCGCATCGGGCGACAGGCGCAGCGCGGCCTGCTTGCCCATCACGCCCCAGAGCCAGTTGCGCTCGTCGGTGGTGAGCTGCCCGCCCCAGTGCGTTTCGACCAGCCGCGCGGCGGCGTCCGCGTCGCTGGTGGCGAGCTTGGTCAGGGCCAGCACGACGATTTCGCGCCGCGCGCGGCTGGCGGCCTTGCCGAGCAGGAATTTGGTGGGTGAATCCAGCGCCTCGCGCAGCTGGCCCAGCGCCTCGGGCGCGACGATCTCGACGGCGTTGCGCGCGGCGCGGGCGCGGTTGGCCTCCACCGCCATGCGGGCCTTGCGCCACACGTCGGCGGGCTTCAACTGGCCGCTGGCGTACAACTCGCTCGCGGCGTGGGTGCAGCCGTCGTCGGCGTCGCGCTGGGCGTACCAGTTGCGGCGCACTTCGGCGGCGGCGTCCGCGTTCGGCCGGCCCTGCAGCCAATCCACGGTGATGGCGTAGCAACGCACCTCGCGGTCGTCGCCCATGCGGTAGCGGGCGTACTGGTCGGCAAACTGCGTCCAGTCGCGCCGCTGGCCCAGCAGCAGCAGCCAGTCGTTGCGCAGGCGGTCTTCCTGGTAGGTGCCGGCGTAGCGGGCCAGGAAGGCCTGCACCTCGGCGCCGTCGGCCTCGGGCAGGCGGGCCTTCAGCTCCCAATAGGCGGCCCAGGGCTCCAGCGGATTGCCGCGCGCGGCGGGCAAAAGTTGCGTGAGCCTGGCGCGGTCGCCCTTGCGGAACGCCTGCTGCATCTCGATGAGGGCGTCATCCCCCGCGTTTTGCGCGTGCGCGGAGGCGACAGTCAGCAGGGCGCCGGCGGCCAGCGGTGTCAGAATCTTCAGCCATTGCATGGGAGAAATTATCCGATGGACAAAGCAGCCCTGCGCCGCACTCTGGTGGAACAACGCCTCAATCTCACCGACCGCCTCGCGCGCGCCAGCCAGTTGCAGCAGATCATGCGCATCTGGCTGGTGAACCGGCCCGACACGGTGATCGGCGCCTACTGGCCCATCAAGGGCGAATTCGACCCGCTGCCCGCGCTGCACCGCTGGAAGGAAGACGGCGAACTGCTGGACGAGCCGCTGCGCCGCCGCATCGGCCTGCCGGTGGTCAACAAGGTGCACAAGACGCTCACCTTCCACGCCTGGTACCCCGGCTGCCCCATGGAGGAGGACGCCTACGGCATCCCCAAGCCCAAGGACACGGAGGTGATCGTGCCCACCCTGCTGTTCGTGCCCTGCGTGGGCTACGGGGCGGGCGGCTACCGGCTGGGCTACGGCGGCGGCTTCTACGACCGCACCCTGGCCACGCTGCAGCCCGCGCCGACGACGGTGGGGCTGGGTTACACGGTGGGCTACGTGGACGACTTCGAGCCCGAGCCGCATGACGTGCCGCTGGATGCGATCTTGAACGACAACGGGGTGGTGTGGCCGGTGTAGTTCAAAAATGATAGCTGCCAGCGCTTGATGCACAAGCGCTGGCAGCCAATTTGGCTTCAATCCAGCTTGGAGCCCGACTGCTTCACCACCTCGGCCCAGCGCGGCATTTCGGCGGCCAGGAATTTCGCGAAATCGGCCGCGCCGAGGAAGGCCGGGTCGGCCCCCTGGCTGACCATGCGGTTCCTCACGTCGGGCATCTGCAGCACCTGTCCGAAGGCGTCGCTGAGCTTGGCCACCACCTCGGGCGGCGTGCCGGCCGGCGCCAGGAAGCCGTAGAAGCCCACCACCTCGAAGCCCTTGAGCCCGCTCTCGATGGCGGTGGGCACGTCGGGCAGCGCGGGGTTGCGCTCGCGGCTGGTCACGGCCAGCGCGCGCACCTTGCCCTGCTTGTGGTAGGCGGCGGCCTGCGGAATGCTTTCGGCCATGAACTGCACCTGTCCGCCCATCAGGTCGGTGAAGGCGGGCGCGCTGCCCTTGTAGGGAATGTGGACCATGTACAGCCCCGTCGCGTTCTTGAACATCTCGGGCACCAGGTGGCTGATGCCGCCGTTGCCGGCCGAGCCGAAGTTGATCTGCCCGGGCCGCGCCTTGGCGTAGGCGATGAACTCCTGGAGGTTTTTGGCCGGCACCTTGTTGTTGACCAGCAGCGCCAGCGGCTGCATGGCGGTGCGCGCCACGGGCACGAAGTCCTTGAGCGTGGCGTAGGGCAGTTTGCCGTACAGCGCGGGGTTGATGACCATGACGCCGGTGTTGGCCAGCATCAGCGTGTGGCCGTCGGGCGGCGATTTCATCACGTCCTGCGCGCCCACGGTGCCGCCCGCGCCGGCCTTGTAGTCGACCAGCACCGGCTGGCCCAGCACGCCCTGCAGCTTGTCGGTGAGCAGGCGCGCGTGCTGGTCCAACGGCCCGCCGGCGGGAAAGCCGATGACGATGCGAATGGGCTTGGACGGAAACGGCTGCTGCGCCTGGGCCGTGGCGGACAGGGCCAGCCCGGCGAGGGCGGCGGCGACTATGGAGCGGCGGGTTGTCTGCATGAAAAGGTCTCCTCGTTTGATTGTTTGAATGTCAACGGAACGCTACTTCCGCGAAGCTGCGCAGCTTGCGGCTGTGCAGGCGCTGGGTGCCGCCCGCGCGCAGGATGTCGATGGCGCGCATACCGATGAGCAAGTGTTGTTGAACGCGCTCGCGGTAGAAGTGGTTGGCCATGCCGGGCAGCTTGATTTCGCCGTGCAGGGGCTTGTCGCTCACGCACAGCAGCGTGCCGTAGGGCACGCGGAAGCGGAAGCCGTTGGCGGCGATGGTGGCGCTCTCCATGTCCAGCGCCACGGCGCGGCTCTGGCTGAAGCGGCGCTGGGGGGTGTTGTCGGGCAGCAGCTCCCAGTTGCGGTTGTCGGTGCTGGCCACGGTGCCGGTGCGCATGATGCGCTTGAGGTCGGCCTCGGGCACCCGCGACACGTCGGCCACGGCCTGTTGCAGCGCCTGCTGGATCTCGGCCAGCGCGGGGATGGGCACCCACAGCGGCAGTTCTTCGTCCAGCACGTGGTCTTCGCGCACGTAGGCGTGGGCCAGCACGTAGTCGCCCAGCTGCTGGCTGTTGCGCAGGCCCGCGCAGTGGCCCAGCATCAGCCAGGCGTGCGGACGCAGCACGGCGATGTGGTCGGTGATGTTCTTGGCATTCGCCGGCCCGACGCCGATGTTGACCATGGTGATGCCGCTGTAGTCCTTGCGCACGAGGTGGTAGGCGGGCATCTGCGGCAGGCGCTCGGGGGCGCGGCCCAGGGCGTCGGCGGCTTGCGCGGGCAGGCCCGCGCGGCGCGTGACCACGTTGCCGGGCTCGATGAAGGCGATGTATTCGCTGTCGGGGTCGGCCATTTCCGCGCGGCCCAGGCGCACGAATTCGTCGATGTAGAACTGGTAGTTGGTGAACAGCACGAAGTTCTGGAACCACTCGGGCAGCGTGCCGGTGTAGTGGCGCAGGCGCTGCAGCGAGTAGTCCACGCGCGGCGCGGTGAACAGCGACAGGGGCCGCGCCTCGCCGGGCTGGGCGGCGCGGGTGCCGTTGGCGATGCCGTCGTCCATGGCGGCCAGGTCGGGCAGGTCGAACAGGTCGCGCATCAGCAGGCGGCGCTCATCCGTGAGCGCGCCTTCCACGTGATCGTTCTCGGCGAACGAGAAGTGGATGGGGATGGGCTGCTGGCTCGTGCCCACCTCCAGCTCTACGCCGTGGCTCTGGCGCAGCAGGCGGAACTGGGTGGCGTAGTAGTGCGCGAACAGGTCGGGCCGGGTGAGCGTGGTCTCGAACCGCCCCGGCCCTTCGACGAAGCCGTAGGCCAGCCCGGAGCCGTTGCGCGCCACGGTGCTGGTGTGCATACGCACTAGGGGATAGAACGCGCGCACCGAGGCGCTGGGCGTGTCGCCCGCCACGAAGCGCTGCATGGCCTCGCGCAGGTGGCCGATCTGCCGCTGGTAGATGCGCTGCACCTGGGCGAGCGCCTCGGCGGGGTCGGTGTGGCGGGTGGGGGCGATGAATTCGGGGGTGAGCATGGCGGTATTGTCAGGCCGCCGCTTGTCATGGTTTTGACAGCATCCACGCCCGCGCGCGTTCGGCATCCATGGGCCGGGCAATGCCCCAGCCTTGCGCCAGCCCGCAGCCCAGATCGCGCAGCAGGGCCATTTGCTCGGGCGTTTCCACGCCTTCGGCCACGGTGGGCAGGTGCAGGCTGCGGCCCATTTGCACGATGGCGGTGACCATGGCCACGTCGTCCGCGCTGTGCGGCGTGTCGGCGATGAAGCTGCGGTCGATCTTGAGCCGGTCCACGGGGTAGCGCTTGAGGTAGGCGAGCGACGAGTAGCCGGTGCCGAAGTCGTCGATGGACACGCCCACGCCCATCTCCCGCAGCGCGGCCAGGGTACCTTGCGCGTGGCCCGTGTGGTGCATGAGGGCGGATTCGGTGATCTCGATTTCGAGGAAGCCGGGGGCCAGCCCGGTGTCGTGCAGCACCTCGGTGATGTCGGCGACCACGTCGCGCTGGCGCAGTTCCAGCGCCGACAGGTTCACGGCCACGGGCACGCGCGGCAGGCCCGCGTCGTGCCACGCCTTGAGCTGGCGGCAGGCTTCGCGCAGCACCCAGCGGCCTATGGAAGAAATGAGGCCGCGCGCCTCGGCGAAGGCGATGAACTCATGGGGTCCCAGCAGCCCGCGCGTGGGGTGCTGCCAGCGCACCAGCGCCTCCAGGCCCGCCAGGGCGCCGGTGGCCAGCCATATCTGGGGCTGGTAGTGCAGCACGAACTGCTGGCGGGCCACGGCTTCGCGCAGCTCGTGCTCCAGTTGCAGGGCATGAAGCGGCGCGGGGCCGTCCAGCGCGCCCTGGTAGAACTGCCGGTGGCCGCGCCCGCTGTCCTTGGCCTGGTACATGGCGGTGTCGGCGCGGCGCAGCAGCTCGTCGGCGCTGCCGCCATCGCAGGGGAACAGGCTGATGCCGATGGAGGCGGCCAGCGACACGCTGGTGCCCTGCACGGTGCAGGGCGCGCCCAGGCTGGCGAGCAGCTTGTCGGCCACGGCGGCGGCGTCGCCGGGGCTGGCGGCGTCGGGCAGCAGCACCACGAATTCGTCGCCGCCGAAGCGCGCCACCAGGTCGCCTTTGCGCACGCCGTGGCGCAGGCGGCGCGCCAGTTCGCACAGCAGCTCGTCGCCCGCGTGGTGGCCCAGCGAGTCGTTCACGGTCTTGAAGTGGTCCAGGTCGATGAACAGCAGCGCCACGCTGCCACCCGTGCGGTGGGCGCGCGCCAGGGCCAGCTCCAGCTGGTCCATGAGGTGGCGGCGGTTGGGCAGCTGCGTGAGCGTGTCGTGCATCGCCATGAAGGCCACGTGCTCCTGCGCCTGCTTGCGCGCGGTGATGTCGCGCACCACGACGATGCGGTAGTCCTTGCCGTCGATGGGCATGGTCTTGGCCACGGCTTCGACGGGGATGTGGTGGCCGTCGCGGTGCACGCAGGCGATTTCGTAGGGGTCTTCGCGGTTGCTGGCCGCGTATTCGCGCACGATCTGGTGGTATTCGGGGCTGATGTAGTCGAGCAGGTTGCGGCCCAGCATTTCCGCCAGCGACCAGCCGAAGAGCCGCTCCAGCGCCTCGTTGCCGTCGGTGATCTTGCCGTTGGTGTGGAAGACGATGGCCTCCGCGGTGGCGGCGCTGAATTTGCGCATACGCTCGCTGCTTTCGCGCACCGCGCGCTCGGCCAGCCAGTGGTGCGTGATGTCCATGCCCAGCACGAAGGCGCCGAACTGGCGGCCGCCGTCCCGGTGCGGCATCAGGTGCACCTCGATGACCTGCGCCGGGTCCGCCGACTGCTGCTGTATGTAGCGCACCTGCTCGCCCGCGATGCAGCGCTGGATGTAGGGCTGCATTTCCAGCCACGCGGTCTCGCCGATCACCTGCCGCGCGGTCATGCCCAGGATGGACGTGGGGGTGTGGCCGAAGGCCGTCGCGTAGTGCGTGTTGGCGAAGCGGCAGCACAGCGTGCCGTCCTCGTAGTAGGCGATGCCCGCGGGCACCCCTTCCGCCATCAGGCGCAGGAGCGAATCGCGCGTGTGCGCGTCGATGGCGCCTAGGCCTTGCGGCGGGTCGGAAGGGGGTGGATGGGGCATGGCTCGGTCGGGTGCAACGGGCAGTTATAGCCCACCCCGGCCAAGCTGGCGAACTAGGGTTTTACTTGAGCAGGTCTTGCAGCGGGGCCAGGGCCGTCTGGGCGCACTGGTCATCCAGGTGGCCGCCGGGCGCGCCGGCCACGCCCACGGCGCCGATCACCTCGTTGCCCGCCTTGACGGGCACGCCGCCGCCCAGCAGCAAAAAGCCGGGGATGTCCGCGAGGTGGGCGGCGCCGGGGTTCTTCTGCGCGTTCTCCATGATGGTGAGCGACGGGGCCTTGGCCGATGCCGAGGTGAAGGCCTTGAGGCGGCTGGCTTCGACGGTGTGCGGGCCGGCGTTGTCGGCGCGCTGCACGGCGCGCACGGTGCCCGCGCGATCCACCACGGTGGCGGTCACGGCGTAGCCGCTGGCGGCGCAGGCGGCCACGCTCTGGGCGGCGATCTGGTTGGCCAGTTCGAGCGACAGGTTTTTTTCGGTGCGCACGGCCTGGGCGTGGGCGGCCACGGCGGCCAGGGTCAGGGCGGCGAGCGCCATGTTGCGATTCATGCGTTGCATACAGGTTTCTCCGGGGGTTTGGAATGGAGAAAACTGTAGAAAAACGCCGCGCCCGCGCCAATGCGGGCGGCTACGCGCACGCCTCCGTACAACTACGGAGCGGCGTCCTCGTCCACCAGGGCCGCGTAGCGCCGGATGAGCTGCGCGAGCGACTCCGCCCCGAGCTTGGCGAACAGGTTGGCGCGGTGCGTTTCCACCGTGCGCGGCGACAGCGCGAGCGCGCGGCCGATCTCCTTGTTGGTCAGCCCTTCCACGATCAGCCCCAGCACCTCGCGTTCGCGCGCCGACAGCTGCGCATAGCGCCCGCGCGACTGCTGGTCGCCGCGCTGCCGTTCGCGCGAGCGCACGTGCTGGCGCACGGCGGCCTGCAGCGCCTCGATGAGCACTTCGTCGTCCACGGGTTTTTCGAGGAACTCCGCCGCGCCGGACTTGAACGCGCGGCGGCACATCTCCACCGTGCCGTGGCCCGTGAGCAGGATCACGGGCTGGTCCCCCCCCTCGGCCACCAGCTGCTCCAGCACCGCCAGGCCGCCGGTGCCGGGCATCCGCACGTCGAGCACGATGGCGCCGATGCCGCCGCGCTCGAAGCCCCGCAAAAACGCCTGCGGCTCGGCCCAGGTCTGCACGCGCAGGCCCACGGTGCCGATCAGCAGCGCCAGGCTGTCGCGCACGGCGGCGTCGTCGTCCACGAGGTGGATCAGGGGGGAATCCAAGGTCATGCTCATGCGTCTAAACGTCCAGCGGCAGATGCAGGTGGAATTCAGCGCCCTGCCCTTCGGCGGGCGCCAGCGCGAGGCTGCCGCCCATCGCCTGCGCCAGCCCTTCCGACAGCGTGAGGCCCAGCCCCAGCCCGCCGGCGCGCGTGGTGAAGAACGGCGTGAACAGCCGTGCGCGCGCCTCGGGCGGCACGCCGGGGCCGGTGTCGCGCACGCTGAGCCGGGCCTGGCGGCCATCGGCGCCGAGCGCAAGGCGCAGCGCGCGCTGGCCGGGCGGCGTCTGCTCCATCGCCTGCAGGGCGTTCATCACCAGGTTGTGGATGATCTGCTGCACCGCCACGGGTTCGGCGCGCACGACATACGCGGAGGGCAGGCTGGCGTCGGCCTGCACCTGCACGCCGATGCCGCGCTGGCGCAGTTCGGGCTCCAGCAGGTGCAGCGCGTCGTGCACGGCGGCGTGCAAATCAACGGGCTGGGCCTGGCCCGCCAGGCCGGGCCGCTCCACCACGCGGCGCAGGCGGCCCACCACGGCGCTGGCGCGCTTGGCCTGCGCCACGGCCTGGGCCATGGCGTGACGGGCGGTGTCCATGTCGGGCGCGTCGTCGTCCAGCAGCCGCTGCGCGGCCTGGGTGCTGGCGAGCAGCGCGGTCAGCGGCTGGTTGAGTTCGTGCGCCATGCCCGCGGCCAGTTCGCCCAGCTGGTTGAGCCGGGCCACCTGGCCCAGCCGCAGCAGTTCCTCGGCCCGCCGCGCGGCCACGCGCTGGCGTAGCAGCGCGCGCAGCGCGGCCAGCAGCGCGGCGCTGGCGGCGGCCCAGGCCAGCATGGGGCCCCAAGGCAGTTCGGCCCAGCCCACGTCGCGCTCCAGCACCACGTCGAACGGCTGGCTTTGCGAAGCCAGGGTTTTGTGGAAATCGTAGTGCCAGCCATGCTCCAGGCGCCGCCCGGCCTGCACGGCGAAGGACTGGCCCTGGTAGGCGAGCCGCACGCGCACGGGGCTGGCCCGCGCGTCCATGGGCCATTCGTCCCAGGGCACGGTGGCGTGCAGGTCGATGTGCAGCGCATAGCCCGCGCCGCCTTCGGCCAGCACCAGCCAGAGGCGGCCTTGGGGCAGGCGGGCTTCGGCCAGCTCGGCATGGCCGCTGGCGCGCGACCGCGCTTCGGCGGCAGCCAGCGCCGCCCCCACGGGCGCGGACCACGCCCCGCCCGGCGCGCGGCGCAGCGCCTGCAGGATTTGCGGGTACGCCGCGGGCAGGCGCGGCAGGGGCCCGGTCGCTGCGTCGGAAGCGGGCGGCGGCAGCGCCAGCGTGGCCAGCACGGCGTCGTGCTGCACGGCGCGTTGCGACAGCAGGCGGTGCACGATGCGCGCGTCGGTCACGAAGGCGTCTTCCAGCGCCAGCAAGCGCTGGTGCGCCAGCCACCATGCCCCTGCCGCCGCCGCCAGCGCCCAGGCCAGCAGCCAGCCGGGCAAGGAGGCGGGCAAACGGCGTGGGGCGGTCATGCGGGCCATTCTGGCATGGCCTAATCGCGGGTTTTCCGGAGGGATTGCCAAGTGATCAGCGTTTTGCAGCGCGTGCGCGAAGCACGTGTGGAAGTGGATGGCACGGTGGTGGGCCGCATCGGCCCCGGCCTGCTCGCCCTGGTCTGCGCCGAGCGCGGCGACACCGAGGCCGAGGCCGGCCGGCTGCTCGCCAAACTGCTGAAGCTGCGCGTGTTCAGCGACGCGGCGGGCAAGATGAACCAGAGCGTGCAGGACATCGCGGGCGGCCTGCTCATCGTGAGCCAGTTCACCCTGGCCGCCGACACCACGGGCGGCAACCGCCCCAGCTTCACCCAGGCCGCCGCGCCGGCCGAGGGGCGGCGGCTGTACGACCACTTCGTGGCCCAGGCCCGCGCCGCCCACCCGGAGGTGCAGACCGGCGTGTTCGCGGCGGACATGCAGGTGCATCTGGTGAACGACGGGCCGGTGACGATTCCGCTGCGGATCGCACCCGTTGCACCCCAAAAATGATAGCTGCCAGCGCTTACTGCATAAGCGCTGGTGGCAAAAAACACTCTAGATCCCATGCCTTGCCCTGCAAGGCGGAGGAAGGCCCTCCATGCAGGAATAGCCGGTTTTCCCCCCTTTTATCTCCCCAACGGTCCGGCGGCGGCTACCCACAATCCAATCCATCGTTAATCCCCTTCAGTCAGCCGCCCAGTCCGTAGGAGACCCCCAATGGCACAGACGATCAATACCAACATTGCCTCGCTGAACGCGCAGCGCAACCTGAACGCCAGCCAGGCATCGCTGAGCACGTCGATCCAGCGCCTGTCTTCCGGCCTGCGCATCAACAGCGCTGCGGACGACGCCGCCGGCCTCGCCATCTCACAGCGCTTCACCAGCCAGATCAACGGCATGAACCAGGCGGCGCGCAATGCCAACGACGGCATCTCGCTGGCCCAGGTGGCCGAAGGCGCGCTGGGTGGTGCCAGCGACATCCTGCAGCGCATCCGCGAACTGGCCGTGCAGTCCGCCAACGCCACCAACAGCGCGTCCGACCGCCAGGCGCTGAACGCGGAAGTGAGCCAGCTCACCTCCGAGCTGAACCGCATCGCGCAGACCACCAACTTCAACGGCCGCAACCTGCTGGACGGCTCGTTCACCAGCGCTGCCTTCCAAGTCGGCGCCAACGCCAACCAGACCATCACCGCCACGTCGGCCAACTTCAGCACCAGCGCCTACGGCAACTACCGCATCGGCGCCAAGGCCGCATCGGCCACCGACAGCCGGGGCGACCTGACCATGGGCAGCGCTGCCAATGCGGTGGTGGCCCAGGGCGCGATCGGCACCTCGTCCATCGCGGGCGGCCAACTGGACATCAGCGGCGCCTTCGGCAGTGCCGCCATCGCCTACGGCGCCGGCACTTCGGCCCAGGACATGGCCGCCAAGGTCAACGCCGCGGCGGAAACCACGGGCGTGACCGCCACGGCCCGCACCCAGATCGGCATGGGCGGCTTCGTGGCCGGCGCTTCGTACACGCTGCAGGTAGCGTCCCTCAACACCACCAGCGCGCCGGTGACGGTGTCGTTCACGGTGAGCAACCCCATCACCGCCGACGGCCTGAGCGAAGCGGCCAAGGCGTTCAACGACTCCGCCTCCAAGACCGGCGTAACGGCCACGGTGGACGCCGCGGGCACGGGCCTGGTGCTGACCAACGACGCGGGCCAGGACATCCACATCCTGAACAACTCGGCGGCCGCCAGCACCTTCAGCCTGACCAATGCCGACGCCACGGCATCCACCGCCGCCACCGCGCTGGCTGGCACGGGCATGACGGGCATCGCCGGCATGGACGGCACTGGCGCGTTCGGCACCGACGACGCCGTGGTGACGGGCCAGATCACGCTGGATTCGTCCAAATCGTTCAGCGCCACGGACTCCGCTGGCGCCGCAGCAGGCGGCGGCTTCCTGAACCAGGCCACCGCCGCGGCCAGCCAGATGCAAAAAGTGCAGGACATGGACGTGAGCACGGTGGACGGCGCCAACCGCACCCTGGCCATCGTGGACGCGGCCATCGCGGCCATCAGCGGCCAGCGCGCGGCCTACGGCGCCTTGCAGTCGCGCTTCCAGACGGCCATCAGCAACCTGAACACCTCGTCCGAGAACATGTCCGCCTCGCGCAGCCGCATCCAGGACGCGGACTTCGCGGCGGAAACCGCCAACCTGTCGCGCGCCCAGATCCTGCAACAGGCCGGCACCGCCATGGTGGCCCAGGCCAACCAGATTCCGCAGGGCGTGCTCGCGCTGCTCAAGGGCTGATCCCTCCGGGGTTGACGCACAACCGCCTTCGGGCGGTTTTCGTGCTGGGAAACTATCAAATAAATAGCTGCTCGCGCTTATCAGTATTGGCTTAGAGGCCGATTTGAGCTGAAACCCCATGCCCCCCAAAGTCACCGTCGCCATCCCCGCCTGCAAGCCGCAGTTTCTGGACCTGGCGCTGCGCAGCGCCCTGGCGCAGGAGTTCGACAGTTTCGAAATCCTGGTGTGCGACGACTGCCCCGGCGACGCCGTGGCGCGCGTGGTGCAGCCCTGGCTGGACCAGCCCGGCGGCCCGCCCGTGCGCTACGTGCGCAACGCCACGCCATTGCACATGCCGGGCAACTTTGCCCGGTGCATTGCCCTGGCGCAAGGCGAATACGTGCGCCTGCTGTGCGACGACGACATGCTGCTGCCCGGCACCCTGACCACCCAGGCCGCCGTGCTGGACGCACGCGCCGACGTGGCGCTGGTGTCATCGCGCCGCATACTGGTCAACGAGACGAGCCACGCCATGGACGCCGTGGGCAGGTGGAACAGCCCGTTCGACGAAGACATGTGCCTGCATGGAGACGACGTGGTGTCCTTTCTGGTGGACTACCCCGGTAACTTCATCGGCGAGCCGAGCAGCGCCATGTTCCGCCGCGCGCAGCTGCTGCCGCTGGGCGACCAACTGATGCACCTGGACGGCCAGCCCATCGACTGGCTGGGCGACCTGGCCATGTACGCACACCTGCTGCGCCAGGGGCACCTGGCCATGCTGCAAGAGGTGGGGGCGTGCTACCGCATCTCCGCCGCGCAAACCAGCCATGCGCGGCGGGAGCAGCCCGGCATCGCCCACCCGGCGGAAGCCCATTTCCGCCGCAAGGTGCAGGAACTGGGCTGGTGCCGCGACGGCGGCCAGCACCCGGTGCGCGCGGCCCCGCTGACCGCGCCGCCGGACGCGCTACGACACCAGACCGTGGACTTGCGCGACCGCCTCGACCGCCTGGAGCGCGGCCAGGACCCCGCGCCCACGCTGCGCCGCTGGCTCGAACAGCGGCGGCCCGACGCGGCGCACGCGCGGCTCATCGAGCAGCACCTGGCGGCGCAGCCCCGCCTGCCGCGCCTGGCCGTGTTCATCCAGGGCGAGGATGCAGCCACCCGCGCCAGCCTCGCGCCCGCGCAGTGCCAGTACGCGGCGGTGGACATCCACCGCCTGCCCAGCGCCCAGGACCCCGCCTGGGTGGCGGCTTTCAACGCACAGGCCGCCGCCAGCGGGGCCGACTGGCTGCTGGTCGTGCAGGCGGGCGAAACCCTGGTGCCCGGCAGCCTGCGCGCCCTGGCCCTGGCGCTGCTGGCGTCGGACGACGCGCAGGCGCTGTACGCCGACGAACTGTTCGCCGAGGCCGACGGCTCGCTGGCCGCCGTCTTCCGCCCCGGCGTGAACCTGGACATGCTGCTGGCCTACCCCGCCGGCATGGCCCGCCACCTAGTGCTGCGGCGCACGGCGGTGCTGGAGCTTGGCGGGCTCGACACCGCATTGCCGCACGCCGCCGAACTGGACGCGCTGCTGCGCCTGCTGGCCGCCCACGGCCTGGGGTGCCTGCGCCACGTGGCGGAGCCGCTGCTGGTGGCCCGCCCGCCCTATGCGGACACCCCGCACGCCGCGCCGCAGGAACTCGCCGCCATCACCCGCCACCTGCACGCACGCGGCTACGCACAGGCCCAGGTGGCGGCCACGCAGCCTGGGCGCTACCGCATCCACTACGCGCACGGCGCAACGCCGCTGGTGTCCATCGTCATCTCCGCGCAGGGTCCGCTCGCAACCTTGCAGCGCTGCGTGGAAACCGTGCTGGAAAAGACCGCCTACGCGCCCTACGAACTGCTGCTGGTGGCGCACCCGCACACCCCGACGGACGCCAGCGCCTGGCTGGGCCAGCTGGCGGCGCTGGGCAGTGCGCAATTGCGCGTGCTGCAAGCGCCCGCAATGGGCAGCCTGGCCGAACTGCTGGACTTTGGCGCCCAGGCCGCGCAGGGCGAATACCTGTTGTTCCTGAGCGACGGTGCGGCCGCGCTGCACGCCGACTGGCTGCACGCTCTGCTCAACCATGCCCAGCGGCCCGAGGTGGGCCTCACCGGCGCCAAGCTGCTGCGCGCCGACGGCACGGTGCACCACGCGGGCATCGTGCTGGGGCTCGCGGGCGTGGCCGGGCTGGCCTTCGCGGGGCAGCCGCTGGCCGCGCCGGGCTACATGCACCGGCTGGAAATCGACCAGAACTACAGCGCCCTCGGTGGCGAGTGCCTGATGGTGCGCCAAAGCATCTACGCCGAAGCGGGCGGCCTGGGCGCACAGCCGCTGCCGTCACCCAGCCATGCGCTGGATTTCTGCCTGCGCGTGCAGCAACGGGGCTACCTGGCCGTGTTCACGCCGCACGCCACCCTGCTGCACGAAGCGCACGCTCCCCTGCCCCCGGACGATGCCACGCAAAGCCGCCGCCAGGCCGCGAGCGACGCCCTCCAGGCGCGCTGGCTGCCCCTCATGGCGCGCGATCCGGCCTACAACCCCCACCTGTCGCTGACCGCCCCCGGCTTCACGCCGGACATCGGCGACGGCGCGCGCTGGCGGCCGCTGCCCTTCGGCAACCTGCCCAGGGTGCTGGCGGTGGCCGCCGACCGGTGGGGCTGCGGGCACTACCGCGTGATCCAGCCCCTGCAGGCCCTGCGCGGCGCGGGCCTGGTCGACGGCTGCCTGAGCGGCCCGTTCTACCCCAGCGCCGTGGAAATGGAGCGCATGGCCCCCGACACGCTGGTGCTGCAGCGCCAGACCACCCGGGAACAATTGGCCGCCCTGCCGCAGCTCACGCAATTCCGCCACGCCTTCCGCGTGGCCGAACTGGACGACTACCTGCTCCAGGTGCCCCAAGGCAACGACCAGCGCGCCCACCTGCTCCCGCCGCAGGAGATGCGCCGCGCGCTGGCGCAATGGCTGGCGCAGAGCGACCGCTTCGTCGTCTCCACCGAGCGGCTGGCCGAAGCGATGGCGGGTATGCACCCCGACATCCGCGTGGTGGAAAACCGCCTGCCGCCCGCCTGGTGGCGCGGCCTGCAAAGCCGGCGCCGCCGGGGCGCCAGGCCGCGCGTGGGCTGGGGCGGCGGCAACAGCCACCGGGGCGACCTGGCCATGATGGCCGACGTGGTGAAAACGCTGGCTGGCGAGGTGGAATGGGTGTTCTTCGGCCTGTGCCCCGACGCGCTGCGCCCCTACGTGCACGAATTCAGCTCGGGCGGCCTGCCCATCGCCCAGTACCCGGCGGCGCTGGCGCAACTGGATCTGGACCTGGCCATCGCCCCGCTGGAGTACAGCCTGTTCAACGAGTGCAAGAGCAACCTGCGCCTGCTGGAATATGGCGCCTGCGGCTACCCCGTGGTGTGCAGCGACGTGCTCCCCTACCGCTGCGGCCTGCCTGTGACGCGGGTGAAGAACCGCACCAGGGACTGGGTGAACGCCATCCGCACCCACCTGGCCGACCTGGACGCCACGGCCCGCGCGGGCGATGCGCTGCGCGACGCCGTGCTGGGCCGCTGGATGCTGGAGGGCAAGCACCTGCACGCCTGGCGCAAGGCATGGCTGCCCGATTGAAAAGACATGCAAACCCCCTGCATACCACCCAATTAGCCATCAAGTTCTGCCATAACAATCCGATACCATCGTCAGCCATGTCCCGCTGCCGCCCTGCATAACAAGCCACAGAAACGCTCCTCATGTTCGTCATCATCGGTTACGTCATTACCTTCGGATGCGTCTTCGGCGTGTTTGTGGCCCACGGCGGCAATATCCACGTGCTGCTGGAAGCCCTGCCGTTCGAAATGATCACCATCGGCGGCGCTGCCATCGGCTCGTTCATCGTGAACAACCAGGGCAAGGTGCTCAAGGCCACGGCCAGCGCGCTGCCGCAGGCGCTCAAAGGCGGCAAGTACACCAAGGCGCGCTACATGGAGCTGATGTCCATGCTCTATGAAATCCTGCAAAAAGCGCGCAAGGAGGGCCTGATGGCCATCGAGGCGGACGTGGAAGCGCCCGCCGAATCGCCCATCTTCACCAAATACCCCGGCGTGGGCACCGACCACCACGTGGTCGAGTTCACCACCGACTACCTGCGCATGATGGTGTCGGGCAACCTGAACGCGCACGAGATCGAGGCGCTGATGGACAGCGAAATCGAAACCCACCACCAGGAGGCCCACGCCCCCGTGGCCGCGCTGACGCGCCTGGCGGGCGCGCTGCCCGCCTTCGGTATCGTGGCCGCCGTGCTGGGCGTGGTGAACACCATGGGCTCGGTGGGCCAGCCGCCCGCCGTGCTGGGCGGCATGATCGCCTCGGCGCTGGTGGGCACCTTCCTGGGCATTCTGCTGGCCTATGGCCTGGTGGAGCCCCTGGCCGGCCTGCTGGACCAGAAGGCCGAGGACGCCGCCAAGGAACTGGAGTGCATCAAGACCACGCTGCTGGCCAGTATGCAGGGCTACAACCCCGCCACGGCCATCGAGTTCGGCCGTAAGGTGCTGTTCTCCACCGACCGCCCCGGCTTCCTGGAACTGGAAAGCCACGTGAAGGGCAAGAAGGAATAAGACGGAGCGCGCCATGGCCGAGAAAAAGCTCCAACCCATCATCATCAAGCGCGTCAAGAAGGGCGGCCATGCCGTGCATGGCGGCGCGTGGAAGATCGCCTACGCCGACTTCGTGACGGCCATGATGGCCTTCTTCCTGCTCATGTGGTTGCTGGGTTCCACGGCCAGGGGCGAGCTGCAAGGCATTGCGAACTACTTCCAGTCGCCGCTGAAGGTGGCCATGACAGGCGGCAACGGCGCGGGCAACAGTTCCAGCATCATCCCCGGCGGCGGCAACGACCTGGCCAAGGTGCACGGGCAGGTGCGCCGCTCGGACACCGACACGGACACCGAGAAGAAGCAGAGCATCGACACCGCGCGCGCCGCCGCCAAGGCCGCGCAGGCGCGCCAGGATGCCGAGCGCCTGCGCCAGCTGCAGGCCAAGATCGACGCGATGATCACCGGAAACCCCAAGCTCAACGAGTACCGCTCGCAGATCCGCATCGACGTGACGCCCGACGGCCTGCAGATCCAGATCGTGGACGACCAGAACCGCCCCATGTTCGACAGCGGCAGCGCGCTGGTCAAACCCTACATGCGCGACATCCTGCGCGAGATCGGCTCGGCCCTGGGCGGCGTGGAAAACCGCGTGAGCCTCGCGGGCCACACCGACGCCACCCCCTACGGCAACGGCGACCGCGGCTACAGCAACTGGGAACTGTCGGCCGACCGGGCCAGCGCCTCGCGCCGCGAACTGGTGGCGGGCGGTATGCCCGACGACAAGCTCTCGCGCGTGGTGGGGCTGGCGTCGAGCGACCCGCTCGAGCCCGCCGACCCGCGCGCCGCCATGAACCGGCGCATCACCATCACCGTGCTGACGCGCGAGGCCGAAGAACGCCTGCTGGGCAAGAACAACCACCCCCCGGCCATCGTGCCGATTGAATCGCTGGTGCCGCAAAAGCGGGACGACCCCGCCCCCGCCGGCTCCGCACCACAACCACCCAAAAACAACTGACCGAAAGGCTCCCCGTGGCAGATCTCCGCTTTTTGATCGTTGACGACTTTTCCACCATGCGGCGCATCGTGCGCAACCTGCTCAAAGAGAGCGGCTTTTCCGACGCCGACGAGGCCGAGGACGGCGTGGCCGCCCTGCACAAGCTGCGCAACGGCAAGTTCGACTTCGTGGTCTCCGACATCAACATGCCCAACATGAACGGGTTCCAATTGCTGGCCGAGATCAAGAAAGACGAAAAGCTCAAGCACATTCCCGTGCTGATGGTGACCGCCGAAGCGCGCAAGGAAGACATCGTGGCCGCCGCCCAGGGCGGCGCGGCGGGCTACATCGTCAAGCCCTTCACCAAGGCCACGCTCGAAGAGAAGGTCACGCTGGTGCTCAAGAAAATGGGGTTGATGTAACCCATGAACAGCCCTGAGACACCGCTCCCCGCCGGTGAGTCGGGGGACGTGCACAACACGATCGGCCACCTCACGCGCCAGCTGCACGACGCGCTCAACGAACTGGGCCTGGCCAGCCAGCTGCGCAGCAGCATGAGCGAGCTGCCCGACGCGCAAAGCCGCCTCTCGTACATCGCCCGCCTGACCGGCGACGCCGCCGAAAAGGTGCTGGGCCGCGTGGAACAGGCCAAGGCGCAGAACGACCACATCGCGCTGGAAACGCGCCGCGTGCTCGACTCGCTGGTGGGCGACCCGGTCGCCACCGTGGCCAAGGGCGACGTCTACAACTACCTGGTGGACATGGACCGCTCCACCCAGGCTGCCGACGAGCACCTGACCGAGATCATGATGGCGCAGGACTTCCACGATCTCACTGGCCAGGTGATCGCGCGCGTGGTGAACCTGGCCGCCACCATCGAGGAGCAGCTTCTGCAGCTGCTGCTGCAAACCGCTCCGCCCGGCGCGCAGCCAGCCCAGCCCGCCGAGGCCGCCCCGCGCGAAGCGCTGCAAGGCCCGGTGGTGGACCCGGGCAACACCCCGAACGTGGTGACGAACCAGTCGGAAGTGGACGATCTGTTGGCGAGCCTGGGTTTCTAGCCCCCGGGAAGAATAGCGGTAAATAGCGGCTTGCCACAGCCGCTTTTCCCCCCTTCGATTTCCTCCCCCTTCCAGACAATGGCATGACCTTTCCCGTCATGCCCTATGAGCGACTCCAGCCAAGACAAGAACCTGCCAGCCACCCAGCGCAAACTGCAAAAAGCGCGTGAGGATGGCCAGACCGCGCGCTCGCGCGATCTGTCGCACCTGGCGGTGCTGGGCATGGGGAGCGCGGCCATGCTGGTGCTGGCGCGGCCCCTGGTCAACCACCTGCAATTGGCGCTCACGCGGCAGCTCAGCTTCAACGAGGCGCTGGCGCACAACACCGGCGCCATGTTCGAGCGCCTGCAGGACATGGCCCTCGTGGGCCTGGCCGCGAGCATCCTGTTCGCGCTGCTGACCTGCGGCGCGGCCGTCATCAGCGCGGTGTTCGCGGGCGGCTGGGTGTACAGCCTCAAGCCCATCACGCCGCAGTTCAACCGGCTCAACCCGCTGTCGGGCTTCGGCAACCTGTTTTCCAAGCAGCAGATGGTCAACGTGGCCAAGATGGTGCTGCTGAGCGCCGTGCTCGCCACGGTGGCCTGGAAGTATTTCTCCGGCGGCATCGCCCAGATGGTGATGACGGCCATGCAGCCCTCGCGCGTGGGGCTCGCGGCGGTGGCCGAATGGCTCGCGGGCGGCATGGCGCTGCTGCTGCTCGTGGTGCTGGTGGTGGCGCTGGCCGACGTGCCGCTGCAGTCCTTCCTGTTCAAGCAGCGCCTGAAGATGACGCACGAGGAAGTGAAGCAGGAGCACAAGGACTCCGACGGCAACCCGCAGATCAAGGGCAAGATCCGCCAGCGCCAGCGCGAGATCGCCGACCGCTCCAGCGTCAACGCCACGCCCAAGGCCGACTTCGTGGTGATGAACCCGACCCACTACGCCGTGGCGCTGCGCTACGACGAGGCGACCATGAACGCGCCCCAGGTGGTGGCCAAGGGCACCGACCTGATTGCCTTCCGCATCCGCGACCTGGCCAACGAGCACAAGGTGCCGGTGCTCCAGTCGCCCATGCTGGCGCGCGCGCTGTATGCGCACGCCGACCTGGACCAGCCCATTCCGGCCCAGCTCTACACCGCCGTGGCGCAGGTGCTGGCCTACGTGTACCGACTGAAGGCCGCGCTGCGCGGCGAAGGCCGGATGCCCGGCGCGCTGCCCGAACCGCAGGTGCCGCCCGAGCTCGACCCGCACCACCGCGCGGCGCGCAAGCCCGCCCCCGCACCCCATTCCGAGCCCATCGAGGCCACGCAAGCCCTTTGAGAGACTGAGCCATGACGCCTCCCAAACTTTCCTCCCTCAGCCAAGTGCGGCAATGGGCCAGCGGCCACGGCGCCGCCGCCCAGGGCCTGTCGGCGCCGCTGCTGGTGGTGCTGATCCTCGCGCTGATGGTGCTGCCGATTCCGGCCTGGCTGCTCGACACCTTCTTCACGCTCAACATCGCCGTGGCGCTGATGGTGATGATGGTGGCGGCCTACATGGTCAAGCCGCTGGACTTCGCGGCCTTCCCCTCGGTGCTGCTGCTGACCACGCTGATGCGCCTGTCGCTGAACGTGGCGTCCACCCGCGTGGTGCTGCTCGAAGGCCACACCGGCCCGGGCGCGGCGGGCGCGGTGATCGAGGCGTTCGGCCACTTCCTGATCGGCGGCAACTTCGCCGTGGGCCTGATCGTGTTCGCCATCCTGGTGGTGATCAACTTCGTGGTGGTGACCAAGGGCGCGGAGCGCATCGCCGAGGTGTCGGCCCGCTTCACGCTGGACGCCATGCCCGGCAAGCAGATGGCGGTGGACGCCGACCTGAACGCCGGCCTCATCAACGAGGCCGAGGCCAAGCGCCGCCGCGCCGAAGTGCAGGAGGAAGCCAACTTCTTCGGCGCCATGGACGGCGCGAGCAAGTTCGTGCGCGGCGACGCGATCGCGGGCATTCTGATCCTGCTGATCAACATCGTGGGCGGCTTTGCCATCGGCATGGCGCAGCACGGCCTGTCGGCGGGCGACGCGGCCAACAGCTACATCCTGCTGGCCGTCGGCGACGCGCTGGTGGCGCAGATTCCGGGCCTGCTGATCTCGGTGGCCGCCGCGATGGTGATCACGCGCGTGGGCAAGGAGCAGGACATGGGCGGCCAGATCGTGCGCCAGCTCTTCATGTCGCCGCGCGTGCTGGGCGTGACGGCGGCCATCCTGGTCATGCTGGGCCTGATTCCGAAGATGCCGCACGCGGTGTTCCTCATCATGGGCAGCGCCGTGGGCTACCTGGCCTGGACGCTGGCGCAGCGCCAGAAGGCCGCCGCCGCCAAGGCCGCCGAGCCGCCGCCGCCCGCAGCGCCCGCCGACACCGACGCCAGCTGGGACGACCTGCAGCCCGTGGACCTGCTGGGCCTGGAGCTGGGCTACCGCCTGATCACGCTGGTGGACAAGAACCGCCAGGGCGACCTGCTCACGCGCATCAAGGGCGTGCGGCGCAAGTTCGCGCAGGAGGTGGGCTTTTTGCCGCCCGCCGTGCACGTGCGCGACAACCTCGAACTCAAGCCCAGCGCCTACCGCATCACGCTGCGCGGCGTGGTGGTGGGCGAGGGCGAGGCCTTCCCCGGCATGTTCCTGGCCATCAACCCCGGCGGCATCAGCACGCCGCTGATCGGCACGCCCACCACCGACCCGGCCTTCGGCCTGCCCGCGCACTGGATCGATAAGGCCCAGCGCGAAGCGGCGCAAATGGCGGGTTTCACGGTCGTTGATTCGGAGACCGTGATGGCCACCCATCTCTCACACTTGATGCAAGTGCAGGCCGCCAAACTGCTGTCGCGCACCGAGACGCAACAGCTCGTGGATCACGTGGCGCGTCTCGCCCCCAAGCTTATTGAGGAAGTGGTTCCGAAAATGGTGTCGATCTCTACGTTCCAGAAGGTGCTCCAGCTGTTGCTGGAAGAGTCGGTGCACATCCGCGACATCCGCACCATCATCGAAACCCTGGCCGAGTACGCCCCCACCATCACCGACCCCGCCGAACTGGCCCGCCGCGTGCGCATCGCGCTGTCGCCCGCCATCGTGCAACAGATCTACGGCCCGACGCGCGAACTCAGCGTCATCGCCATCGAACCCGGCCTGGAGCGCCTGCTGGTGCAGGCCCTGGGCAACACGCAGAACGGCCCCTCGCTCGACCCCGGCGTGGCCGACATGCTCACGCAGAAGGCCGCCGAAATGGCCACCCGGCAGGAAGAAATGGGCACGCCCGCCTGCCTGCTGGTGCCCGACGTGATCCGCTCTGCCGTCTCCCGCCTGGTGCGCCGCGTGGCGCCCCGGCTGCAAGTGCTCGCGCACAGCGAAATTCCAGAAACCCACACCATCCGTATCGGCCCCATCCTTAAAGGTGCAGCATGAACATCAAACGCTTTACCGCCGCCACCTCGCGTGAAGCCCTGGCCAAGGCCCGCATGACCTTCGGCGACGCCACCTTGATCCTCTCCAACCGCCCCACGGCGAATGGAGTGGAAGTGGTGGCGACGGCGGAAGACGCGCTGGCGCACCTCAACCCCGGCGAAGCCCCCGTGCCGCAACAGCTACCGCAACAGCAACAAGCCCAGCGGCAGGCGCTGGAATCCCTGGCCGAGCAGCGCTTCGCCGAAGAAGAAGCCGCCGCCCACCCGCCGCTGCCGCGCCGCCCCGCCGCCAACACCAGCCGCACGGTGGAGGCCGACACCGAGCAGCTGGCGATGAGCACCCTGTCGTTCCAGGACTACGTGCGCGAACGCATGTTGCGCCGCCGCCATGAGGCGCTGCACGGCCCGAGCGCTGGCCACCCCGCCCCGGCCCCCATGCCCCAGCGCCTGGTGCAGCCCATGCAACAGGCACCCGAGCGCCCGCTGCCCATCCTCCAACCTTCGATGCAACCCGCCATGCCCTCTGCCCAGCACTCCGCCCCGGCCTTCGCCGACCGCGCCCGCGACTTCGCCGCCGCTGCTGACCGGGCCGCCGACCGCGACCGCCCCCTGCCCGCCAACACGGCGGTGAGCACGCCCGTGTTCCCCACGGTGGCGCGCCACAACCCGCTGCGCGGCGTGTCGCTGGACCTGGGCGCCGAGCCGCGCCGCCGCGAGCCCGAGGCACCGGCCCTGACCCAGGGGCTGATGAACGAGCTGCAGGCCATGAAGGACCTGATCGAAGACCGCTTCAACACCCTGACCTGGCTGGGCCAGGCGCGGCAGAACCCGATCCAGTCCAACCTCATGCTCAAGCTGATCCGCGCGGGCTACTCGCCCGCCCTGGCGCGCGCCGTGCTGGAGCGGCTGCCCGAGGAATTCGGCGCCGCCGAGGCCGTGCGCTGGCTCATGGAAGTGCTTGAGCGCAACCTCAAGACCGACGCGCACGTGCGCCCCCTCTACGAAACCGGCGGCATCTTCGCGCTGGTGGGCGCCACGGGGGTCGGCAAGACCACCACCACCGCAAAACTGGCCGCGCTGTGCGCGCGCCTGCACGGCCCCGGCAGCGTCGGCCTGATCACGCTGGACACCTACCGCGTGGGCGCGCACGAACAGTTGCGCAACTTCGGCCGGATGCTCGGCGTGGTGGCCCACCTGGCGCACGACCGCGCCGCGCTGCAAGACCTGCTGAGCCTGCTGGGCGGCAAGAAGATGGTGCTGATCGACACCACCGGCGTGGCCCCGCGCGACCCGCGCAAGCGCGAGATGATGGACGACGTGATCGACCTCCCCGGCGTGCAGCGCCTGCTGGCCGTGAACGCGGGCAGCCACGGCGACACGCTGGACGACGTGCTCGGCGCCTTCAAGGTCGACAACGGCCAGCCGCAGCAGACCATCCTGACCAAGGTGGACGAAGCCGTGAAGCTCGCCCCCGCCATGGACGCGCTGATCCGCCACCAGGCGGTGCTGCGCGGCATCACCAACGGCCAGCGCGTGCCCGAGGACTGGGAGCGCGCCGACGGCCACCAGCTCATCAACCAGTCGATGCGCTCGCCCGCCAAGTCGGCCTTCGACCCCAAGGCGGTGGAGCTGAACTTCTTCTTCCAGAGCGCCAACGGCAACGGGGGACTGTCCCATGCCTGAGCATGGCCTGCACCAGGGCGCGAGCCTGCTGCACAGCGTGCCGGAAACGGAGCTGCGCTTCGCGGCGGTGGCCAGCGTGCCCGACGCGCTGGGGCTGGAGACCTTGTGGCACCTGTGCGCCCACCTGCAGGACCTGGGCTACCCCGTGGTCGTGCTGGACGGTTGCACCGCCGAGAACGACGCCGCGCCGGGCCTGATGCACCTGCTCGCGCAGAACGCCTGGGCCAGCGGCGGCGTGGAAGCGCCCGCCTGGCAGCAGCGCGCCGAGTCCATCGCCGTCATCCCGTCGGCCTACGGGCTGCGCCAGCTGGCGTCGGAAGCCCTCATCAACCCGCACGGCGTGCCGCCGCTGTTCCACCTGCAGCAGCACTTCCGCGCCTACGCCATCGCCGTGCTGCACGGCCCGGTGGAATGGCTGGGGCCGCTCTTGCACCAGCACAACACCACGCCGCTGATCCTGGCCACGCCCGGCCAGGAGGGCACGCAGCAGACCTACGTGCGCATGAAGCACCTGAACCGCGCCGGCCTGCCCAGCCAGGTCTGCGCCGTGGTGCGCGGCCGCCAGTCGCCCCAGGCGCAGCGCGCGCGCCAGCAGATCGCCCGGCTGCAGGAATGCGCCAAGGAACACCTGGGCACGCGCCCCAGCGGCCTGGTGGTGGACGCCGAAAACCCGCAGGACCTGCAGCGCCTTGCCTTGCAACTGCTGGAGAACGCGGGCACCATCGTCGATGCCGCCGCGTCCCTGCCCTACACCTATGCCCCCGTGGCCCCTGCGGTGCAAACCGCGCAGCTTGCTTTGAGTCACTGATGTACACGCAAAAAGGCCAGCTCGACCGCGACGCGATGATCCGCCAGCATGTGCCGCTGGTGCGGCGCATCGCGCACCACATGATCGCCAAGCTCCCGCCCAACGTGGAGCTGGACGACCTGATCCAGGTCGGCATGATCGGCCTGGCCGAGGCCTTGTCGCGCTACGAGGCCACGCAGGGCGTGCAGTTCGAGACCTTCGCCACCCAGCGCATCCGCGGCGCCATGCTCGACGAACTGCGCGAGGGCGACTGGATGAGCCGCAGCTCGCGCAAGAGCCAGAAAGAGATCGAACAGGCGGTGCACCGCCTGGAGCACCGCCTGGGCCGCAGCCCGCTCGAATCGGAAATCGCCGACGAGCTGGGCATGGAACTGACCGAATACCAGAGCCTGCTGGGCAAGGTGCGCGGCACGCAGCTCGTCTACTTGGAAGACATGACGCACGGCCAGGACGACGAGGAAGGCTTCCTGGAGCGCCACGTGGCCGACGGCGCCGCCGACCCCATGGCCATGCTGCGCGACCACCGCCTGCGCACCGCGCTGGTGGCCGCCATCAAGACGCTGCCCGAGCGCGAGCAGCACATCATGGGCATGTACTACGAGCACGACATGAACCTCAAGGAAATCGCCGCCGTGCTGAGCGTGACCGAATCGCGCGTGTGCCAGTTGCACAGCCAGGCGATCGCGCGGCTGCGCGCGAAGATGAGAGCGCACTGAACAGCCGGTCAACTATGATTTTCATAGCTGCCAGCGCTTGATGGATAAGCGCTGGCGGCCAATTTGGCCTGATTACTGCATGAACCACCCGTGGCTCACCACCAGCGACTGGCCGGTGAGCGCGTTGGTCGGGAAGGCGGCGAAGAACAGGGCCACATCGGCCACGTCGTCGGTGGTGGTGAACTCGCCGTCCACCGTCTCCTTGAGCATGACGTTCTTGATCACCTCCTGCTCGGTGATGCCCAGGGTCTTGGCCTGCTCGGGAATCTGCTTTTCCACCAGCGGCGTGCGCACGAAGCCGGGGCAGATCACGTTGGCGCGCACGCCGTGCTTGGCGCCTTCCTTGGCCACCGTCTTGGCCAGGCCGATCAGGCCGTGCTTGGCGGTGACGTAGGGCGCCTTGAGCAGCGAAGCCTCCTTGGAGTGCACCGAGCCCATGTAGATCACGCTGCCGCCGCGCCCCTGCGCGTACATGTGCTTCAGGCAGGCCTTGGTGGTGAGGAAGGCGCCGTCCAGGTGGATGGCCAGCAGCTTCTTCCAGTCGGCGAAGGCGAATTCCTCCACCGGGTGCACGATCTGGATGCCGGCGTTGCTCACCAGGATGTCGATGCCGCCGAAGGCTTTCACTGCCTCCTCGACCGAGGCGTTCACCTGGTCTTCGTTGGTCACGTCCACCGCCACGCCGATGGCCTGCGCGCCGCTAGCCTTCAGCTCGGCCGCGGCGGCATCGGCCGCTTCCTTGTTCAGGTCCGCGATGACGATCTTGGCGCCTTCGCGGGCGTAGACGATGGCGATCTCCTTGCCGATGCCGCTGGCGGCGCCGGTGATGTAGGCGACTTTGTCCTTGAGTTGCATGATGTTCCCTTTCGTTTGCGGAGATGGAGGAGGTTCAGGCCAGGTAGTCGTGTTCGACCGTGCCCAAGGCGAGCGTCATGTCGCCAATGTAGTGCACGGCCGATTCGATCTTGAGCACCGGCAGGTCGGCCACCGGCGCGAGCGCGTGCGGGTGCAGCTGCAGCGCGGCCGGGCCGCTCCACGCGCCCTTGAGCCGCACGTCGGTCATGTAGTAGCGCACCAGTTCGCAGATGCGCGGCGTGCCGTCCACGTGCGGAATGATCTTGAGCAGGAAGTTCGGCGCCGCGAGGGCGTCGAGGATCGGCTGGTGCTCCAGCGTGCGGTGCTTGAAGCCCATGGTGGCCTGGGCCACGCGCACCTTGCCGTAGTCGAGCGTGCCGACGATGGTGTCGATCTCGTAGTCCAGCACCGGCGACGCGAGCTTCTTCGGAAAGCCCCACAGCTCGCGCCCGCCCGCGATCGGCGGGTGGTCGTTCAGGTACATGGCGTGCACGTAGCTGCCCTTCTCCACGCCCCTGGCGGTGCGGATCTGCACCGGAATGACCTGGCCCGACTCGGTGTAGTCGCCGAAGCCGGTGGAGTCTGGCATCCGGATGAACTCGTACTTCACCAGCGGCTCGGTCACCTCCAGCGGCTCGGGCACCACGGCGCGCAGCGCGTCCATGTCGGTGCGGTAGGTGATGACCAGGAACTCGCGGTCGACGAAGCGGTACGGCCCCGGCGGGAAGGCCGGGCTGGTGAAGGGCATGGCGAAGGCGCTTTCGCGCAGCGCGGAGGCTTTCATGGACGATCCTTGTGCGGTGGATGTGTGATGGCCCGAGCGTGCGGGCGCTGACTTAGGCCAGGCTGAATTGGAAAGAAATCGGCCCGCATCGCCCGTCCGGCAAGCGAATGCGGCTATCGAACCAATTGCGCATAGTCCTGCACCTGCGTGCCCGGGTGGCGCACGCGCGCCGCGTCGGTCTCGGCCAGGTCGTAGGTGGTCACGCCGCCGGCCTGCGTTTCCCGCAGCAGGTATTCGGGGTGCGCCAGCGTGCTGCGCATGTCGCGCATTCCGGCCTCCCAGTGCTCGCGCACGGTGATGCGCGAGAACTCGTAGTCCTTCGAGTCCAGCTCGTAGGGCTTGTGGCGGTAGATGAGGTGCACGATGTCGATCGGCTCGCTGCGCAGGTGCGCGCACAGCGCGGCCACCTCGGGTTCGTCGCGCAGCTGCGGCGGCAGCCGGCCCAGCAGCGAGGCCAGCGCCTGCTGCAGGTTGACGTTGGCGGCCAGCACGTCGGTGTTCATCCGGGTGCGGCTGGAGTACTGGATGTCCTTCTGCCGCGCGGCTACATCGCCCAGGGTGGTGGGCATGGGCCCGCGGGCGCTGAACAGGTCCACCTGCAGCACGACCAGCCGCTGGCTGCGCACGTGCTCGTCCAGCACGTACTGCAGCGGCGTGTTGGAGACGATGCCGCCGTCCCAGTAGTCCTCGCCGTCGATGTTCACCGGCGGAAAGCCCGGCGGCAGCGCCCCGCTGGCCATGATGTGCTCGGGCCGGATGGTGGTGGCGCCGTTGTCGAAGTACACCGAGTTGCCGGTACGCACGTTCACGGCGCCGACGGAGAAGCGCATCTCGCGGCTGTTGATGCGGTCGAAGTCCACCAGCCGCTCCAGCGTCGCCTTGAGCGGGGTGGTGTCGTACACGCTCAGCAAGGGCGCGGCGGGGCCCATCAGCAGCGCGGGGCCCAGGCGCGGCGTGAAGAAGCCGGGGATGCCGCCGGCCATGGCGCTGGCCGCGCTCCACTGGTTGAGCCAGCTGCGCTCGCCCATCCAGCCGGGCAGCATCTGGCCGACGCCGGAGGACACCAGCTCCCAGAACTCGCGCAGGCGCTCCACGCGCCGCTCGGGCGCGTTGCCGGCGATCAGCGCGGCGTTGATGGCGCCGATGGACACGCCCGCCACCCAGTCGAGGTGGCGATGGCGCTCGAACAGCGCCTCGTACACGCCGGCCTGGTACGAGCCCAGCGCGCCGCCCCCTTGCAGCACCAGCGCCTTGCGGGCCTGGGCGACGATTTCGGCGGCGGTCTCCGGGGCCGGCTCGGCAGCGGGCGGCGGCGCAAGAACGGAGGCGGCGGGCGAAGGGGATGAAGTGGAGGGGGAGGAAGTGCGGCGGGTCGAGGTCATGACCGGGTTGGACACGCCCGGCGCAGAAGGTTCCTGGCCAGCACAGCATCTGCCGGCCTGGGGTGCGCCGATTTCCAAGGCCGATCAACTATGATTTTCATAGCTGCCAGCGCTTTATGGATAAGCGCTGGAGGCCAAAAAGGCTTGGAACCTTGGGTTTCAGGCCTTTTTTTCCACTTCCAGTTCGCTGAGCATCCGCAGCAGCGAGCGGTTCACCGCTTCCTGGCTCATCTCGTACGTTTCGCACAGGTCGCGCACCACCTGGGCGTCGTCGGTTTCCAGGGCGCGGGCGACTTGGAGGCTGCCCGCGTAGGGGCCGGTCTGGCCCACGGCCGCGTCGAGGATGCGCTCGGACAGCGGCAGGCGGCGCAGGATCTGGCCCAGGGGCTCGTTCAGCAATTCGTCGAGCTGCGAGAACAGCCCCATGAGGTAGACCTCGCGGCGCAGGTCGTGTTCGATGCCGGCCTCGATCAGCCGCTCGGCCAGCCGCGCGCGCAGCACCATCGCCATGCGGATGGGTTCGAGGTTGGGGTTGGTGTTGGCGTTGGGCAGCTGGCTGCCCAGCCACTTCTGCAGCGAGCCGTAGCCCATCATCACCAGGCCGCGGCGCAGCGAATCGACACCGGTGCGCAGGCCCAGCGCCGCCGAGTTGGTGTAGACCATGAAGCGGTAGGCCAGCAGCGGCTCTTCGCCCAGGATGTGCTCAAAGGCTTCGAGCGACTGTTCCGCGTCGATGGCCTTCATGAGCTTGTGCACGATGGCGTGCGACGGTTGCAGCGGGTGGTGGCGCAGGGTGTAGAGCACGTCCTCCATGGGCCAGCCCGCCACGGCCACGGCGCGGTGCGCGTCCAGGCAGTGTTCCGCCAGGGCGAGGCTGGGCAGGTTTTCGTACATCTGCCCGTCGATGGCGGGGCTGGCGGGCGGGCGCGGCGCGCCGGCCTTGGGCGCTACAGCGGATTGCAGGGCGCGCATGGCGTCTTGCGGCGAGAGGGTCAGCAGGCTGTTGTCGAAGCAGGCCGCCACGTCCGACTCGGGCAGGTGGCCCAGGTCGCCGCGCCACACGAGCTTCAGGCCGCGCTGGTGCGCGGACCGGGCGCGGGCGTAGACGGCGGAGTCCGCCAGCCACTCGCCGCGCACCTCGATCCACGGGCTGCCGCGCGGCGCGTGTTCGAGCAGGTCGAGCAGCACCTGGTGCGAGCCGGCGGACAGCAGCAGCGGCGGCGAGCTGGCGCTCCACAGCTCCTGCAGCGTGCGCAGCAGGTGCGGCGCGTCCACGGAAGCCCCGGGGTTGTCGTGGACGTACAGCTGAACGCCCGCCAGGCGGCGGGCGGCGTTCCACAGCGGGCGGTAGCCCAGCGTGATGCTGCCGAGTACGGATTGGGCCATATCAGCTCATGAAGTTGAAAAGGGACATCTGCTGGACTTGCGCGTAGGACTTTAGCGCAGCCTGGTAGCCGGTCTGCGCGGTCTGGAAGTTCGCGATGCCTTGCACCATGTCCAGGTCTTCGGCGTTGGAGCGGGCGGCCTGGAGCTGGGTGGAGCGGTTGTCCTGGTCGTTCGAGACGCTGTCGGCGCGGTTCATCATGGCGCCCGCGTAGCCGCGCAGCATGTGGATGTTGTTGGCGCCGATGTCGAGGTTGTTCAGCGCCTGGCCCACGGCCTGGATGGCGTCGTTGCCGCTGGCGGCGTTGCCGATGCCCTTGATGGCCGCGTCGATGGTGCTGAAGATGCTGGCGCTGGGCGAGATGGTGACGGTGTCGCCATCCGCCGGGCTGGGGATGGTGCCGCTCTCGGGCGTGCCCGGGGTGGTGGTGATGGAGAAGCTCAGGCCCGGCACGCTGGCGTTGGCGGTGTTGCTGGCGTCCGGGATTTGGAGGGTGAGCGGCTTGGCCGGGTCGTAGTCGGGCACGGTGCCGGTGCCGACGACCGTGTTCGTGGTGGCGTCGGTAATGGTGTAGGTGGCCGTGTACGTGCCCGCGGGCGCGCCCGGCGTGGCGGTGGGGCCCACGCCGCTGAACTGGATGGCGTAGCTGTGGCCCGTCACCAGGCTGGGGTTGGTGGGCGTGATGCCGCTGGTGGTGAGCGAGCGGCCCGCCGAGTCGGGGATGGGCACCTGAGTGCCGCCGCCGTTGTCCATGGTCACAGTGCCGGCGTACACGCCGTCGCGCTGCGGGTTGAACATGAAGCCGGCGCTGCCGTCCAGCGTGCCGGGGATGCTGGCGCCCGACGCCGCCGTCTGGCCCGCCTGGCCGTTGAAGGCGTAGTCGGGGTTGCCCGACAGCGGGCCGCCGAACGGCGTGGTGGAGCTGCCCAGGGCGGAGAACAGCGGCACGCCGTTGGCGTCCTTGGCGTTGGCGATGCTGGAGAGCTGCTCGCGCAGGCTTTGCAGCTGGGTGACGATGGTCTGCCGGTCGGTCACGGTGAGCGAGCCGCCGCCGGCCTGCACCAGCAGGGTGCGGATGGACTGCATGACGGTTTCCGCGTCGCCCAGCGACGATTCGGCCTGGGAGATGGTGTCTTTGCGCGCGGCCAGCGCGGCCTGCTCGCTCTTGATGCGGCTGATGCGCGTCATGGCGCGCTCGGCCTGCGCGGAGGCCACGGGGTCGTCGCTGGGACGCACCACGCGCTTGCCCGAGGTGAGCTGCTCCTGCTGGTTCGACAGGTCGCTCTGCCGCTGGCTCAGGTTGCGGATGGCGCTGTCGTACATGTTCGCCGTGCCCAGGCGCTGGATGGTGTTGCTGGTCATTTCTCGGTCCTCCCTGGTTTAGCGGCCCGTGCTCTGGATCAGGCTGTCGAAAATGGTCTGCGAGATCTGCAGCATCTTGGCCGAGGCCTGGTACGCCTGTTGGAACTGGATGAGCTTGGCGGCCTCTTCGTCCAGGTTCACGCCCGAGACGGAGGTGCGGCTGGATTCCAGGTTGCTGGCTATTGTTGAAGACAGGTCGGACGAGTACTGCGCGCTCTGCACCCGCGTGCCCATCGCGGCCATGGCGCTGGCCCAGCCGTCGGTCATGGAGGCGGTGTCGAACATCTGCTTGTCGCCCAGGTTCACCAGGGCGGCGGCGTTGCCCGCGTCGCGGGTGTAGTTGTCGCCGTACTGCGGGTCGAGCGCGTTGCCCACCGTCACGGTGTCGCCCGCGTTGGGCGTGCCTTGCAGGGTGATCTGCCAGCCGTCCACCGAGATGGCGTGGCCCGAGACGTAGCTGTACGGCGGGCCTGCAATTTGCGAGGGCGGCGAGGTGCTCATGTCAACGACGTTCGGGTCGGTGTTGCCCGCGATGGTGAAGGTGCCCGCGCCGCTGAAGGTGAGCACCACGCCGGTGCCGTTGGGCGGCGCGGTGTAGGTGGTCGGGGTGGTGGCGACGGCGTTGGTGGCCGTGTCCCAGTGCAGCCCGGTGGCCTGCAGGCTGACGAGCTGCATGGTGCCGTTGTTGTTGGCGCCCATGCTGGCGTTGACCGGGTTGGCCGCCGCCAGGTCGCGCGGCGAGGTGACCACCGCCTGCATGGAGCCGGCCGAGCCGCCGAAGGGCTTGAACAGCATGGCGTCGCCCGCCGCGCCGCCCGCCGTGAGGTTGAACTGGAGCCCGTCGATGTTGCTCAGCGCCGGGTCGGTCAGGCTGCTGAAGCTGGTGGCCTTGCCGTCCGACAGGCGGATGACCTGCCCCGTGGTGCCCGAGGTGAACTGCACCTGGTAGTCCGACGCGGCGAACTGCGTGGGGTCCACGAAGCCCACGGTGCCCGCCGCCGTGGCGCTGCTGGTGCGGCCCGTGACGCTGGTGGGCACGTTGAACAGGTTGCCGCCCGCGTTGCCGTCCAGCGTCAGGCCCATGCTGTTCTGCTGGTTCATCACCATGCCGATGGCCTGGGCCATGCGGCCCAGCAGGTTGCGGCCCGCGGCCAGGTCGTTGTTCATGAAGCTCATCAGCCCCGCCACCTCGCCGCCAGACAGTTGGCTCGCGGTCAGCTGCACGGGCGTGGCGCCGTTGGTGGGCTGGGTGAGGTAGAGCTGTTGCTGCCCGCTGCCGGGGTAGACCGAGTCTTCGCTGATGGACAGCGTGGCGGCGGTGTTGCCCATGACCAGCGGCTGGTTGGCCACGAACAGGCTCACCGTGCCGTCGTCGGCCATGACCTGGGTGGTGCCCACGTACTGGTTGATCTCGCGGATGTACTGGTCGCGCTTGTCGAGCAGGTCGTTGGGCGACTGGCCGGTGCCCCGGGCGTTGGCGATCTGCTGGTTGATCGCCGCCAGGCTCTGGGCCAGGTCGTTGACCTTTTTCACGTCGTTCTGGATCTGCTGGTTGGTGTTGTTGGCCAGATCCTCGATGCTGCTCGACGCCGACTGGAAGCGTCCCGCCAGTTCGTTCATGCGCGTGAGCGCCACGTTGCGCGCCGTCAGGTCGGTGGGCGTGCTTTGCACGCTTTGCAGCGCGTTGATCACGTCGGTGATCGCCTGGCCCAGGCCGCTGTCGCCGCCGGTGAAGGTGTTCTGCAACTGGTTCAGGCTGTCCGAGCGCGCCTTGTCCCCCGCCGACACGGCGCCCGCCGCCGCCGCCTGCTTGGTGAGCAGCGCGTCGTAGCTGCGCAGGATGGTCTGCACGTCCACGCCCTGGCCGATGTAGCCCTGGGGCGAGTACTGGCCCAGGGCCGTGACCAGCTGCGCCGACTGGCGCGAGTAGCCCGGCGTGCTCACGTTGGAGATGTTGTTGCCTATGGTCTGCAAGGCAATCTGGTTGGCCATCAGCGCGCGCGCGCCTACGTTCAGGAGGCTCATGGAAATCCTTTCGAAATCAGTTGCGTGCGACCGCCAGGGGCGCGGCCACGGCCGCCTGCAGCGCCGGCGCTGCGCGCGCCACGTGCAGGGTGCTGTTGATGGCGCGGCTCAGCTTGTTTGCGTATTCGGGGTCGGTGGCGTAGCCGGCCTTCTGCAATTCGGTGGCGTAGGCCAGGGCCGAGCCGGTCTTGGCGCGCGCCTTTTCGTAGCGCGGGTTGTCGTTGATGAGGCGGGCGTAGTCGCGGAACGAGTCCTCGTACGAGTCGTAGGCGCGAAACTTGGCCGTGACGCGGCGCGGCTGGCCGTTGACGTATTCGGTGGTGGCCACCTGGGCCACCTTGCCGGTCCAGTTCTTGTCGGCCTTGATGCCGAACAGGTTGAACGAGTTGCCCCCGCCCGCCGTGCGGATCACGCCCCGGCCCCAGCCGGTCTCGTGGCCCGCCTGGCCGAGCATGAAGGCGGCGGGAATGCCGCTGTCCCGCGCCACACGCTCGGCGGCGGCGCTGTGCTGCTGCACGAAGGCGTCGCGGCCCACGGCAGATTTTTCGGGCTTTTGCGCGGAGCCGTCCGCCGCCGCGCTCTTGGTGAAGCCGCGCACGCCGACGCTGCCCATGCTGAGCGTGGAGGGCGCGCTGATCTGCGGCGACTGCGCGCCGCCCATCTGCTGGGCCAGCTGGCGCTGGATCGCTTCCGACAGGCCGCCCGGCCGGCCCGACATCTGCACCGCCAGTTGCTGGTCCAGCATGTCGGACGCCAGGTTGCCCTCGGCGCCGTCGAGCAGGCCCGACTTCATCGTGGCCTCGCGCATACTCTTGATCATCTCGCGCATGAACAGCGACTCGAACTGCTTGGCCGCCTCGCGCGCGGCCTGCGGGTCGTTCTTGCCCGCCTGCAGCTTCAGCGCGTTGAGCGAGCGGCCATCCGCCACCAGCGCGTTCGACTGCACCGCGTTGCTGCCCGAGGACAGCGAGGCCGTGGACGTGTAAGCCATGTCAGATCACCTCCAGTTCGGCGTTGAGCGCCCCCGCGGCCTTGATGGCCTGCAGGATCGCCAGCAAATCCTGCGGCGTGGCGCCCAGCGTGTTGAGCGCGCGCACCACGTCCGCCAGTTGCGGCGCCGACGGCAGGTTCATGATGACGCCGGGCTCCTGCTTGACCGAGATGTCGCTGCGCTGCGCCACCACGGTCTGGCCCTGCGAGAACGCCCCCGGCTGGCTGATGACCGGCGCGCTGCTGATGGTGATGGACAGGTTGCCGTGCGCGATGGCGCAGGGCCCCAGCGTCACGGCCTGGTTGAGCACGATGGAGCCGGTGCGCGCGTTGATCACCACCTTGGCGGCGGGCTTCACGTCGGGCAGCGGCATCTCCTCGAGTTCAGCGATGAAGCTCACGCGCGCGCCCGGCGACTGCGGCGCCTGCACCTGTACCGTGCGCGCGTCCAGCGCCGTGGCCGTGCCCCGGCCCCGGCGGGCGTTGATGGCGTCGGCCACCTGGCGCGCGGTCTGGAAGTCGGAGGCGTTCAGCCCCAGGGTGATGGTGTCGCCGTCGTTCAGCGGCGTGGGCACGGCGCGTTCCACCTGCGCGCCCTCGGGCACGCGGCCCGCGCTCAGGTGGTTGATCTGCACCTTGCTGCCGCCCGCCGCGGCGCCCGCGCCGCCCACCACCACGTTGCCCTGCGCCAGCGCGTAGATCTCGCCGTCCGCGCCGCGCAGCGGCGTGGCCACCAGCGTGCCGCCCTTGAGCGACTTGGCATTGCCCATGGACGACACGACCACGTCGATCATCTGCCCCGGCTGCGCGAACGCGGGCAGCTGCGCGGTGACGATCACCATCGCCACGTTCTTGAGCTGCAGCTGCGCCGTGCCCGGCGGCAGCGTGATGCCTTGCTGCTGCAGATAGTTGGTCAGCGCCTGCGTGGTCAGCGGCATCTGCGTGGTCTGGTCGCCCGTGCCGTCCAGCCCCACCACCAGGCCATAGCCCGTGAGCTGGTTGCTGCGCACGCCTTGCACCGCCGCCACCTCCTTGATGCGCATGGCCTGCGCGGGCAGCACGGCGCACAGCAGCGCCAACGGAGCCATCCAGCGCCAGAAAGGGAGTACGGGCAGGTTTTTCATGGCGTTGATTGTGGAAAAAGCCGCCCGCGGAGATGGAGCGATAAGACGGGGAAAAGGGCGCCATTCCACCGCCACACTATGCTTTTGATAGCTGCTTGCGCTGACCCCATAAGCGCCACAGGCAAAAAACACTCAAAAAATGCAATATTTCAAGAATTAATCAATAATCTTTCAGAAGAAATCCCCATTCCCCAGGAGCCTCCATGCCACAGACCGCCCCCCACCCGCAGCCCGACGCCAGCGCCGTTCTGGCCAAAGCCACGGCCCGGGCGAGCGAGCTGCTGGGCCTGACGGGGGTCGCCCTGGCCCGCACCATCGGCCTGAGCGAGCCCACGGTGTCGCGCATCCTCCGGGGTGAAAAAACCATCGACCCCGCCTCGAAGGAAGGTGAACTGGCCCTGCTGCTCGTGCGCGTGTACCGGTCGCTGGACGCCCTGGTGGGCACCGACGACCAGAAACGCCGCGCCTGGATGAACACCCACAACAAGGCCCTGGGCGGCCAGCCCCTGCAGCTCGTGCAAAAGGCCGAGGGGCTGGTGGCCACCTTGAACTACCTGGACGGAATGCGGGCGCCGGCGTGATGGATTGGGACCGCGCCTGGCTCGCGCCGCCCTTTCCCGCCCGCGCCCTGCGGGCCTGGCGCGGCGTGGAGGCCCAGCACGTGGTGTCCACGATGCGGCTGGTGGACACGACCGCCGAACAGGACCTGCTGGAACAATTGCTCGAAGGCAGCAAGCCCGCCCTGCCCGCCGCCGCGCGGCCCCGGCACTACCTGCTGGCCACGCCGTTCCGGTACCGCCCGCCCCATGCGAGCCGGTTCCGCCCGCCGCACGCGCCAGGGCAGTGGTACGGGGCGGAGTCGGTTTTTGCCGCCTGCGCCGAGGTGGCTTACTGGCGCCACCGCTTCATCCTGGAAAGCGCCGGACTGCTGGAGCAGGCGCTGCTCACGGAACACACCTTCTTCCAGGCCGTGGTCGACGGCCGCGCCATCGACCTCCTGGCGCCACCCTGGAGCACGGCGCGCGCGCTCTGGACCCACGGCAGCGACTACACCGCCACGCACGCCGTGGCCGCCGCCGCCCAGGAGCAGGGCGTGCAGTGGCTGGCCTATGAATCCGTGCGGGCGCCGGGCCTGCGCTGCGCGGTGGCGTTCGACCCCGACTGCCTTGGCGAGCCCCCAGGGGGCCTGGACAAGACCATGCAGACATGGCACTGCAAGGCCACGCGCAGCGGCGTGATGTTCACGCGCGGGCCCGAACGCTACCAGTGGACGTTCTGAATCAGAACGGCGTGAACGAGTTGAACGCCCGCCCCAGCCAGCCCATGGCCTGCGCCTCGGCCGCTTGGCCCTTGCCGCGCGACTCGATGCGCACGTTGGCCACCTGGGTGGAGCTGATGATGCTGCCCGGCAGCAGCGCGCGCGGGTCCACGGTGCCCGAGAAGCGCAGCACGTCCAGGTTCTGGTTCAGGCCGATCTGCTTTTCGCCCGTCACCACCAGGTAGCCGTTGGGCAGCACCTCCACCACGGTGGCGGCGATGGAGCCCGTGAAGGTGTTGGTGCTGGCCGTGTCGCCGCTGCCGCCGTAGGTGTTCTCGGAGGTGGCGCCTATGCCCAGCTTGCCGAGCGTACTGCCGGAGGTGATGAACGGCAGCGCCGTGACGCCGCCCGCCGTGCTGCCCTTGTGCTCGGTGTTGGAGGTGGACTTCTGGCTCGCGCTCACCGTCTCGATGATGTTGATGGTGACGATGTCGCCCACCAGGCGCGCGCGCCGGTCCTCGAACGGCGGGCGGTAGGCCGTGGGCCGGAACAGGCTGCCCGTGGCCGGGCCCGCCGCCACGTTCGCGCGAGGCTGGAGCACCGGCGGCGTGGTGGGCAGCACGTCCACCGGCGGCGGCGGGTTGAGGGTGGAGGCGCAGCCCGCCGCCAGCAGCGCGGCGGCGGCGCCGGCAATAGCGGCGGCAAGGCGGATGGCGGCGGTCATGGCGGCGCTCCTTACAGCTGCGCCAGTTTGGCCAGCATCTGGTCGCTGGTCGAGATGGCCTTGGAGTTCATTTCGTAGGCGCGCTGGGCCTGGATCATGTTGACCAGTTCTTCCACCACGTTCACGTTCGAGCTTTCGGTGAAGCCCTGCTTCACGTAGCCCAGCCCGTTGGTGCCCGCCGTGCCCTGCTGCGGCGGGCCCGAGGCGGCGGACTCCTTGTACATGTTCTGCCCCACGGGCTCCAGCCCGCCGGGGTTGATGAAGTCGGCCACGGCCAGCACGCCCACCTGCTGCGGCGTGGGGCTGGCGGGCGTGACGACCGAGACCGTGCCGTCCTGCGCGATGCTCACGCTGGTGGCGCTGGCCGGGATGGTGATGCCGTTGGCGATGGGGTAGCCGTTGTTGGTGACCACGCGCCCCTGCGCGTCGAGCTGGAACGAGCCGTCGCGCGTGTAGCCGATGGTGCCGTCGGGCAGCTGGATCTGGAAGAAGCCGTTGCCGTTCAGCGCCACGTCGAGCTGGTTGTTGCTCTGCTGCAGGCTGCCCTGGGTGAAGGTGCGGCCCGTGGCCACGGTGCGCACGCCCATGCCCTGCTGCAGGCCGGTGGGCAGCTGCGTCTGCCCGGACGACTGCGCGCCCACCTGGCGCAGGTTCTGGTAGATCAGGTCTTCGAAGACCGCGTAGTTGCGCTTGTAGCCGTTGGTCGAGACGTTGGCCAGGTTGTGCGAGATCACGTCCAGGTTGGTCTGCTGGGCGCTCATGCCGGACTTGGCGATCCAAAGCGAATTGATCATTTTTCTAGACTCCTTATCCGTTCATGCTCAGCAGCTGGCTGGCGGACTTGTCGTTGGTTTCAGCGGTCTGCAACATGCGCATCTGCGACTCGAACTGGCGCGCGGCGGCGATCATTCCCACCATGTTCTCCACGGCGTTCACGTTCGAGCCTTCGAGCGCGCCCGAGACCATGCGCGCGTTCGCGTCCTGCGGCATGGGGTCGCCCGAGCCGGTGCGGAACAGGCCGTCGGCGCCGCGCTTGAGCGGGTCTTCCTGCGTGGGCGTGGCGAGCTTCAGGCGCGCCAGCATGGTCGGCGGCTGGCCGGGCACGCGGCCCGTCACGGTGCCGTCGTCGCCCAGGCTGATGGTGGAGCCGGGCGGCACGTCGATGGGCGCGCCGCCGTCCGACAGCACGGGCAGGCCCGAGGGCGTGACGAGCTGGCCCTGGTCGGACACCTGGAACGAGCCCGCGCGCGTGTACGCCTCGGTGCCGTCCAGCCCCTGCACGGCGAACCAGGCGCTGCCCTTGGCCATGGCGTCGAGGTTGCGGCCCGTGGTCTGCATGGGGCCGGCCGTGTCCACGTAGCCCGAGGTGGCCTCCAGCGCGAACACGCGCGTGGTCGAGCCGTCGCCCTGGATGGGCACCGAGCGGAAGGTGGACATCTCGGCCCGGAACCCGTTGGTGGAGGCGTTGGCGAGGTTGTTGGCCAGCACCGCCTGCCGGTTGGCGGCGGCCGTGGCCCCCGTCATGCTGGTGTAGATGATGCGGTCCATCGCGCGTCTCCTTCTTCAGTTCAATGCAGGCCGGGTCAGCGCAGGTTCACGATGGTGGACATGATCTGGTCCTGCGTCTTGATGGTCTGCGCGTTGGCCTGGTAGGCGCGCTGCGCGGTCATCATGTTCACCAGTTCGGCCGTGAGGTCGACGTTGGAGTCTTCGAGCGCGCCCGAGCGCAGTTCGCCGAAGATGCCCGTGCCCGCCGTGCCCATCACGGCCTGGCCCGACGCCGACGTTTCCATGAAGAGGTTGTTGCCGACGTCGGCCAGGCCCTGGTTGTTGGCAAAGCTCGCCAGCGCCACCTGGCCCTCGGCCTGGCTCACGCCGTTGGAGTAGGTGGCGGTGATCTTGCCGTCGTTGCCCACGTTGATGTTGGTGAGCTGGCCGGCGGTGTAGCCGTCCTGCTTGGCGTCGTTGATGGCGAACTTGGTGCCGTACTGCGTCATGTTGTCCAGGTTCACATCCACGGTGAACGGCGTGGGCGGCGTGTTCGGGTTGGTGGGCTGCGGCGTCACCGTGAGCGCCAGCGGCGAGCCGCTGGTGATGTTGCCGTTGCCGTCGAAGACGAGCTGGCCCACGGGCGATGCCGTGACGGGCGGCGTGGCGGTGGGGTCGTCGAGCTGGTCGTACACGTCCCAGGTATTGCTGCCGTTCTTCACGAAGTACATGTTCACCGGCACGGCCACGCCCTGGCTGTCGTACACGTTGATCGAGGTGGCGTAGGTCTGGCGCGGCGTGGGGGGCGTCGTGGCGGTGGCGTCCTGCACGCGCGCGTCCAGGTTGCCGGTGAAGCTGGCGGTGGCGGTCTGCTTGGCCGCCATGGTCTTGCCCAGCGGGAAGCTCATGGGCACCAGCGTGGCCGAGGTGCGCAGGCCCGTGGTGGGGTCGATGGTGTAGCCCATCACGTTGGCGCCGCTGGGGGTGACGAGGTCGCCGCTCTTGTCGAGCTGGAAGTTGCCGGCGCGCGTGTAGGCCATCGTGCCGTCGCTCTTCTGCACGGCGAAGAAGCCGTTGCCGTTGATCGCCAGGTCGGTGCTGCTGCCCGTGGTGCTGATGTTGCCCTGGGTGAACTGCTGCGCGATGTCGGCCACCGACACGCCGATGCCCGCGTTATTGCCCGCCGTGCCGAAGGCCGAGGCCACCATGTTGGCGAACTCGGTGCGCGAGGCCTTGAAGCCCGTGGTGTTCGAGTTGGCGATGTTGTTGCCGATCACGTCCAGGCTCTTGCTGGAGGCGGAAAGGCCCGAAAGTCCTTGCTGAAAACCCATGATGAACTCCTGCGAATGAATTGGTTAGAGCACGGACTTCACGTCCGTGTACTTGACGACCGAGCCCGAATCGAGCGTGAGCGTGAGCGCGCCGGTGGCGGAATCGGTGCCGGTGCCGGTGACCTTGCCCTGCATGAGGCTGGTGGCGGTGACCGTGCTGCCGTCGCTGTTGCCCGCCACCACCTGGAATTTCAGCTGGCTCTTGTCGCCGGTGTAGCCGCTGGCGTCCCAGGTGAAGGTCTGGCGGCCCGCGGCCAGGCCGCCCATGTCCACCGTGCCCACCGTCTGGCCGCCGGGGGTCACCACGTTGACCTTCACGCTGGCGGCGGCGTTGGGCAGGTCGAAGGTGCCCGAGCCGGTGCTGCCGTCGTAGCTGAGGCTGGAGCCCGCCGTGAGCACCGAGCGGCCGATCATCTGCGTGCCCTGCAGCGACTGCATGGCCGCGAACTGCGTGGCCATGCCCTGCATGGTGGTGTTGAGCTGCTGGATGCCCGACACGGTGTTGATCTGCGCCATCTGCGTGGTCATTTGGGCGTTGTCCATGGGGTTCATGGGGTCCTGGTTGTTCAGCTGCGCCACCAGCAGCTTCAGGAAGCTGGCCTGCATGGCCGCCGGGTCGCTGGAACTGGCGGCGGTGCTGGTGGTGGTCTTGCCCGCGTCGAGCGCGCTGGTGTCTACAGGGGAGATGAACATGGCGGCAATCCTTTACTGGCCGATCTGCAGGGTCTTGAGCAGCAGCGACTTGGCCGTGTTCATGATTTCCACGTTGTTCTGGTACGAGCGCGAGGCCGAGATCATGTTGACCATCTCGTCCACCGCGTTCACGTTGGAGTGGGTGACGTAGCCCGTGGCATCGGCCAGCGGGTGGGTGGGGTCGTACACGCGCTTGCCGGGGGCGTCGCTCTCGGTCACGTTGGTCACGCGCACGCCGGCGGCGCCGTCCTCGCCCATGGGCAGGGTCTGGAAGACCACCTGCCGCGCCTTGTAGGAAGTGCCGTCGGGCTCGGCCACGGCATCCACGTTGGCCATGTTGCTGGCCACCACGTTCAGGCGCTGCGCCTGCGCGCTGATGGCGCTGCCGGATACGTTGAAGATCGAGAACATCGACATGGGGAATGCTCCTGAAAAGGGTTACTGGCCCTGGATGGCCGAGAGCATGGTCTTGGCGTTGCCGTTGATGAAACGCAGCGTGGCCTCGTAGCGCACGGCGTTGTCCACGAAGTTGGCGCGCTCGCGGTCCAGGTCCACGGTGTTGCGGTCGATGCTGGGCTCGGTCTGCACCGAATAGCCCAGCAGGCTGCCGGGGCCCTGGCCGGTGACGGCGGCGGGCAGCGGAATGTGGCGCGGGTCGGTCGCGCCGTTGGTGCCCAGTTGCTTGACCAGCGCGCTGCCGCCGTCGGTGGCGGCGCGCAGCGCGTCGGAGAACTGGAAGTCGCGCGCCACGTAGCCGGGCGTGTCGGCGTTGGCGATGTTGCTCGCGATCGTGCGCTGGCGCTCGGCGCGCAATACCAGCGCGTTGCCGAGAAAGTCCAGCTTTTGCGTCATCTTGTCGAGCATGGGGGCCTCGTCATGAAGTGAAAGGGGGTTGCCGTCGGCCCACGGGCTTCTGGCGTGCAGCGATTGTGGAAGCCACCCCTTTTGGCGAAAGCGCGATGAAGCCGGGTTTGCGCCCGCACTTCGGCGCATCGCGGCGGCAGGGGCGGCCTACAGTCGCAGTCCATCAGGAGGGCACTCCCATGCTCAAACACACCCTCATCGCCTGGCTTGCAGGCGCGGCCATCGCCGCCGGCGCCCAGACCGACCCCATGGCCGGCCTGGGGCCCATGACCCAGCACTGGCTGGACGACGCCGTGCAGCGCGCCCAGCCCGGCGGCTCCACCCTGCGCATGGAAGTGGCCGTGGGCCAGCTCGACCCGCGCCTACAACTGGCCCCCTGCGCGCACGTGGAGCCCTACCTGCCGCCCAACGCCCGCCTGTGGGGCCGCACCCGCCTGGGCCTGCGCTGCACCCAGGGCGCGGTGGCATGGAACGTGTTCCTGCCCGTCACCATCAAGGCCTGGGGCCCCGCCTGGGTGGTCAACCGCAACGTGGCGCCGGGCGCCACGCTCACCGCCGACGACGCCAGCCAGACCGGCGAAGTGGACTGGGCGGCCGACAACTCCCCCATCATCGCCAACCCCGAGGCCTGGATCGGCCAGGTCGCCGCGCGCCAGTTGGTGCCCGGCCAGGCGCTGCGCCACGCCATGGTCAAGCCGCCGCAGATGTTCAACTCCGGCGCGCAGGTGCGCGTGATGGTGCAGGGGCCGGGCATTGCCGTCATCGCCACCGGCCAGGCCCTGGGCCCCGGCGGCGCAGGCCAGACTGTGCGCGTGCGTGTGGACAATGGCCGCATCATCACTGGCACTGTGACCGAGGATGGAACGGTAGCCGTCCCTTTGTAACAGCAGAGTTACCTAAAAAGCCCTAAAGTCCAGAGCCAAGCCGCCGAAACCATAACCACGAAACCCCTTTTATCCAGGGAGGGGCTCCGTGGAGAGAACATCATGAAAATCGCTATCGACATTCCTGCCGCGTTAGCCCAGGCCAACGCGGCCAAGCAGCAAGCCAAGGCTGCCGCGCCCGCCTCCCAGGCCACGGCCCAGGCCAGCGCGCAAGGCGCGACCGCCCACGCGGGCGTGCCCGTCAGCGTCTCGAACGCCGCGCGCGAGCTCGACCCGGCTTCGCGCAACACCGGCGAGTTCGACGCCAACAAGGTCAAGGCCATGCGCGCGGCCATCGCCAACGGCACCTTCAAGATCGACGCCGGCGCCATCGCCGACAAGCTCCTGTCCAACGCGCAGGAGTTCATCGTGCCCTCCAGCAGCCACTGACCCGGCGGCTGCGCCCTTCCTCTCTCCACCGAACCGCGATGACCCTGGAACCCATCCTCGCCGACGCTGAAGAAAAATTCCAGGCCGCCGCCGACGCCCTGTTGGTGGCCGACCCGCTGGCCCTGGAACGCTGCTGCGCCCTGCTGCGCGAAGGCGCGACCGAACTGGCCAACGCCCTGAGCAGCCCCCGGCCCCACCCCGAATACCCGCAGTACGCCCAGCGCATCCAGGCCCTGGGCGAACGCCTGACCCACCTGCGCGACCAGCTCGCGCGCGTGCTCGCCCTGGCCAGCAGCCAGGCCGCCGCCATGCTGCCGCCGCAAGACGCGGCCACCTATGGCCAGCAAGGCAACGCCGCGCCACGCATGGTGCGGGCGGCTGCTTGAATCAAGGCTTTTTGGCCTCCAGCGCTTATCCAGAAAGCGCTGTCAGCTATCTTTTTTGAAGATTCACCGCACCCATGCGGTGGCTCGGCGCCATCGGAGCGCGGCCGTGGGGAGCACGCACGCGCCACCGTCCCGGCCTTCTTCCGTCAGCACAACGTCGTAGATCTGCGCCGGCCTGCCACGCCGCGTCTCTCGTGCGACATGGCGCCGCCAGCGCGCTGGCATTCTTGCGGGGAGCCGCGCACCATTTGATTGCAAACAATATAATTTCAATTGAAATCAAATAACTCCCCATGAGCCACGAATCCCGCCTGGACCGCATCCTTGCCGGCAAGCCGCGCCGCCTGCGCGATGCGGTCGGCAGCTCCCGCCTGGTGATCCACACGGCCCATTTGCTGGAGCAGCGCATCGACGCGGCGCTGGCCCCGTTCAACCTGCACATGCGCGAATACCTGGCGCTGGCGCTGCTGGCCGACAGCGTGCACGAGCCGCTGCGGCCCTCCACGCTCAGCACCGCCCTGGACGCCACGCGCACGCAGACCACGCGGCTGCTCGACGGGCTGGAGCACAAGGGGCTGGCCGTGCGCACGGCGGATGGCCAGGACCGCCGCAGCCTGCAGCTCGCCCCCACGGCGGCAGGCGCGGAACTGCTCGCGCGGGCCGTCCCCGTGGTGCACGCAGCCTATGAAGCGGCGTGGGCTCCCTTGTCCGCCCAGGGGCTGTCGGCGCTGAACGGGCAGTTGCGCAGCGTGCACAGCGCGCTGCTGGAAGGCACGCAGCCATGAGCGCGCTGCGCCCCCGCTACCCGCTGCACCACTGGCTGCACAAGGAGCGCCAGCGCCTCATCATGCTGCTGCTGGGCGCGCTGGTGGGCATGGAGTTCCTGGAGAACGGCATGTTCGTCTTCGCCTCGTCGCACATCCTGGGCGGCGTGGGCGCGGCGCCGCAGGAGTTCGCGCAGGTGCAGGCGGCCTATGCCATCGGCAGCATGTTGATGATCGCGCTGCAGCAGTGGCTCACGCGGCACTTCGGCTACCGGCGCTACCTGCTGCTGGCGCTGCTGGTGTTCGGCGTGGGCGACATGGCCAGCGCGCTGTCCGACACCATCGGCCAGCTCACCGCCGCGCGGCTGGTGCAAGGCATGGGCGGCGGGGCGTTCTTTCTGAGCACGCGGGTGCTGATTCCGCTGCTGTTCGCGCCCGCGCTGCGGCCCGCGGCGTCGCGCCATTTCATGCTCAGCATTTTCGGCGTGGGGATGATCGCCCCGGTGCTCGCCGCCTGGGCGGTGGAGGAATGGGGCTGGCGCTTCGTGTTCTGGAGCGTGCTGCCGCTGATTCCGCTGCTGGCCCTGGGCGTGCGCCTGCTGCTGCCGCCGCACCTGGGCCGCAGCAGCGAGCGCGTGCGCTGGTCGCTCGCGCCGCTGCTGCTGTTCGCGCTGGCCATCGGCTGCGTGCAGTGGGGGTTCTCCGAGGCGCGCTATGAAATGTTCGACCGGCCCGAAGTCCTCGCGCTGGTGGTGATGGCGGGCCTGCTGCTGCTGGGCCTCTTCGGCCTCCATCAGTGGAAGCACGACGAGCCCCTGCTGCACCTGCGCGACCTGACGCACCCCGGCTTCCTGGCGGGCATGGCGCTGTACGCGCTGTACTACTTCATCGTCAACTTCAGCAACTACCTGTTCCCCCAGTTCGCGGAGCAGGCCATGGGCCTGTCGCTGGCCACGGCGGGCTGGCTCAACGCCTTCTCGGCCCTGGTGAGCCTGCTGGGCGCCGTGGTCTACCTGCGGTACTCGGCCAAGGTGCTGGACAAGCGCCCGCTGATGATGGCGGGCTGCATCGTCATGGCCTTTTCCGCCGCCTGGCTGGCGCTGCTGCCGCCCGGCGCGCGCTTCACCGCCATGCTCGGCCCGTTGGCCATCAAGGGGCTGTTCGGCGTGATGATGGTGCTGCCCGTGGCGGGCCTGACCTGGCGGGCGCTGGACGCCAAGCACTTCGCCAAGGGCTACCAGAGCAAGAACCTGATGCGCCAGCTGGTGGGCTCGCTCGCCTCCGCCGTGGCCGCCATCGCGCTGGCCGACGGGCGCTTCGCCATCTACGGCGACCTGGCCAGCCGCCTGACCCCCGACCGGCCCGCCGCCACGCACTGGCTGGCCACCGTGCAGGCGCAGTTCGAGCACATGGGCCTGCCCGCCGCCCAGGCCCATGGCGCGGCGCTGGCGCAGATGAGCGCCGTGGTCAACCAGCAGGCGCTGTTCATGGCCTGCCAGCAGCTGTACCTGTGGGTGGCCGCCGTGGCGCTGGCGGCGGGCGTGATCGTGATGGTGCAGAAAAAGCTGATGTAAGCTGGCCGGCCCTTCTTTCACCGAGGCGCGCCCATGCTCCAGCTCTACATCGGCAACAAGAACTACTCCTCCTGGTCCATGCGCCCCTGGGTGCTGCTGCGGCAGGCGGGCATCGCGTTCGACGAGGTGAAAATCCGCTTCGACAGCTTCGACGCCGGCTCGCAGTTCAAGACCGCCGTGGCCGCCGTCAGCCCCACGGGCAAGGTGCCGGTGCTGGTGCACGACGGCCTGGCCGTGTGGGACACGCTGGCGATCTGCGAATACATCGCCGAGCAATACCCCGACAAGCACCTGTGGCCCCAGGACCGCGCCACCCGCGCCCAGGCGCGCAGCGTGGCCGCCGAGATGCACAGCGGCTTCACCGCGCTGCGCGGCGCCTGCCCCATGAACATCGAGGCGCGCCTGCCCGACGTGGGCGCGCTGATCTGGCGCGACAACGCGGGCGTGCGCGCCGACGTGCAGCGCCTGGTGGACATGTGGAGCGCCCTGCTGCAGGCGCACGGCGGCCCCATGCTGTTCGGCAGCTTCGGCGTGGCCGATGCGTTCTTCGCGCCCGTGTGTATGCGCCTGGCCACCTACAGCCTGCCCGTGCCGCCGCACATCGCCGCCTACGTGGGCCGCGTGCGCGACCTACCCGGCGTGCGGGCGTGGATCGACGGCGCGCTGGCGGAAAAGGACTTCCTGGCGTTCGAGGAGCCCTACCGGCTGGCCCCCGCCCGGTAGCCCTCCCAGCCCCGCGCGCGCAGCTGGCACGCGGGGCACTGGCCGCAGCCATAGCCCCAGGCGTGGCGCTGGCCGCGGTCGCCTTCGTAGCAGGTGTGCGTTTCCTCCACGACGAGGTCCACCAGCGCCGCGCCGCCCAGCGCCTCGGCCAGGCGCCAGGTGGCGGCCTTGTCGATCCACATGAGCGGCGTCTCGATGCGCAGGCGCTGCGCCAGCCCCAGGTTCAGCGCCAGCTGCATGGCCTTCATGGTGTCGTCGCGGCAGTCGGGGTAGCCCGAGAAATCCGTCTCGCACACGCCCGCCACAATCACCTGCAGCCCGCGCCGGTAGGCCAGCGCGCCCGCGAGCGTGAGGAACAGCAGGTTGCGCCCCGGCACGAAGGTGTTGGGCAGGCCGTCCGCCTGCAGCGCGAAGGCGATGTCCTCGATCAGCGACGAGCCGCCGATCTGCCGCAGCACGTCCAGCGTGAGCACGTGGTCTTCGCCCAGGCGCGGCGCCCAGTCCGCAAAGCGCTCGCGCAGGCGTGCCAGCACGGCGGTGCGCGCCTGCATCTCCACGCCATGGCGCTGGCCGTAGTCGAAGCCCAGCGTTTCGACGCGCCCGTAGCGCGCCAGGGCATGGGCCAGGCAGGTGGTCGAATCCTGCCCGCCCGAGAAAAGAACGAGTGCGGTGGTGTGCATGGCAGCCACTGTACGATGCCTCCTCCATGCACGGACTGCACCTCACCGCCGACCTGTACCACTGCGCCTGCGCCGCCGCCCTGATGAGCGACACCGGCGCCATCGCCGCGCTGTGCCGCGCGCAGACACAGGCCTGCGGCCTGGCCGTGGTGGGCGAACACTGGCACCGCTTCGCCGAAGGGGGCGGCGTGACCGGCGCGCTGCTGCTGGCCGAATCGCACGTCGCCCTGCACACCTGGCCCGAACTGGGCAGCGCCACGCTGGACGTGTACGTGTGCAACTACAGCGGCGACAACTCCGCCAAGGCACGCGCGCTGATGGACGCGCTGGTGGCCGCCTACGCGCCGCGCGACGCGGTAAGGCACGAGTTGGAGCGGGGCGCGCCATGAAGACCTACCTCGTCGGCGGCGCGGTGCGCGACCACCTGCTGGGCCGCCCCGTGCACGACCGCGACTGGGTGGTGGTGGGCGCCACGCCCGAGCAGATGGCGGCGCAGGGCTACCTGCCCGTGGGGCGCGACTTCCCCGTCTTCCTGCACCCCGAGACGCGCGAGGAATACGCCCTGGCCCGCACCGAGCGCCAGAGCGGGCGCGGCTACCGGGGCTTCACCGTGCACGCCGCGCCCGGCGTGACGCTGGAAGAAGACTTGGCGCGGCGCGATCTCACTATCAATGCGATAGCTGCCAGCGCTTACCCCATAAGTGCTGGAGCCATTTTTGACCCTTATAATGGCCAGCGCGACCTGCAGGCGCGCGTGCTGCGCCACGTGACCGATGCCTTCCGCGAAGACCCGGTGCGCATCCTGCGCGTGGCGCGGTTCGCGGCGCGGTTCACCGATTTCACCGTCGCGCCCGAAACCCTGCAACTCATGCGCGAGATGGTGCAGGCAGGCGAGGCCGCACACCTCGTGCCCGAGCGCGTCTGGCAGGAACTGGCGCGCGGCCTGATGGAGCCCCGGCCCTCGCGCATGTTCGAGGTGCTGCGCGACTGCGGCGCGCTGGCCGTGCTGCTGCCCGAACTCGACCGCCTGTGGGGCGTACCCCAGCGCGCCGAGTACCACCCCGAGGTGGACACCGGCGTGCACGCCATGATGGTGATGGACATGGCCGCGCGTCTGAGCGCGCCCCTGCCCGTGCGCTGGGCCTGCCTGATGCACGACCTGGGCAAGGGCACCACGCCCGCCGACGTGCTGCCGCGCCACATCGGCCACGAGCAGCGCAGTGAAAGGCTCGCCTGCGCCGTGGCCGGGCGCCTGCGCGTACCCACCGACTGCCGCGAACTGGCCGAGGTGGTGGCGCGCGAGCACGGCAACATCCACGCCAGCGGCAACCTCAACGCCGCCGCCGTGCTGCGCCTGCTGGAGCGCTGCGACGCGCTGCGCAAGCCCGAACGCTTCGCCGATGCGCTGCTGGCCTGCGAGTGCGATGCGCGCGGACGGCTGGGCCTGGACGATTCGCCCTACCCGCAGCGCGCGCGGCTGCTGGCGGCGCTGGAGGCGGCGCTGGGCGTGGCCACCGCCCCCATTGCGGCGCAAGCGGCGGCACGCGGGCTCAAGGGGCCGCAGGTGGGCGCGCAAATTCAGCAGGCGCGCGAGCGGGCCGTGGCCGCGGCGCTACCAGCGCAATAGGCGCGGCCCCAGCGCCGCGCCCAGCGCCGTGGGCAGCGCCATGCCCGCCAAGTACCACAGCGCGATGAACGGCGCCGCCATCTCGGGGCAGTGCAGCGCATACGCCACCACGCCCAAGGCGCCCGCCAGCAGACCCGCGCCCGCGCCCGCCCACCCCAGGCGCGTGGGCGCCATGCCGCGCAGCGCCCAGAACAGCGCCGCCAGCGCGGGCAGCGACAGCAGCGCGATGTTGAACGGGCAGGTGCGCCACGTGCTGCCCAGCAGCAGCGGCAGCCGCTCGGGCGGCGCGGCACCGGCCAGCGCCACGCCCGCCAGCGCCCACATCGCGGCGGGCGGCAGGGCCAGCCACAGCGCGGCGCGACGCCATGGCATACCGGGCCGCGCCAGACGCAGCAGCACGGCCAGCCCCAGCGCGGCCAGCGAGCCGCCCAGCGCGAATTTGCCCCAGAACATGGGCAGCGCCAGCACCGTGCCCCAGTCGTGGCGCAGCCCGAACATGCCGAGCATGAGCGCCGCCCCGCCCGCCAGCCCCAGCGCCACGGCCAACGCGAAGCGCCGCGCCACGCCATGCGCGGGCACGGGGTGCGCGTCCGCCGCCAGCACGCGGATGAGTTCGTCGGTGTTCATGGCCCCTTCCTTTTCACCAGCGCGGCCAGGGCCTTGAGGCCCCGGTGCACGCCGACCTTGACCGCCGATTCCGACAGGCCCGTGAGCCGCGCGGTCTCGACCACGGACAGGCCTTCGAGCTTCATGTGCACGATGGGCAGGCGCTGGCGCTCGGGCAGCGCCTGCAGCAGCAGGTCCAGGTCGCGCCGGGCCGTGGCGGCCTCGCCGTCGGCGGCGGCGAAGAAGGTGTCAGCCTCGTCCTCGAACGGGTCCGTCAGCGCGTCCTTGGACGCCCGCGCGCGCAGCCAGTCCACGAGCTTGTAGCGCGCGATGGCGTGCACCCAGGCCGTCAGCGGCCGGTCGGCGGCATAGGTGTGGCGCTGGTGGTGCACGGCCAGCAGGGTTTCTTGCACAAGATCCTCCACGTCGTCGGGCCGCTGCACGAGACGGCGGCGCAGGAAGCCGCGCACATGGGTGCTCAGCTCTTTCAAAAACCGCTGGTAGGCCCCGGCGTCGCCCGCCAGCCCCTGCACCAGCCAGGTTCGCAGCCGCTCTTCGGTCTCCATAGCCTCCCATTACACACCCGCTTTCACGACCGGGGCGAGCGGTCTCCCAGCCAATGGTCGACCGAGAGACGGCCCGGCCCCCAGGCGGCGATCGCCAGCGCCATCGCGGCCCAGGTGAGGTGCACGGGCCAGCCCTCCGGCACGGTCAGTTCGATCACGCAGGTCATCGCCAGCAGGCCCAGGGCGGCGAAGCGCGTGCCGAGGCCCAGCACCAGCAGCACCGGCAGCAGCACTTCGCCGCAGCCGGACAGGAACGCGACGGTGGCGGGCGCGGGGAAGGGGTAGGGCCCGCCGGGCAGGTGCAGCTGGAATTCGTCGGAAAACAGGTAGACCGCCGTGTCCTTGAGGTGCAGGAAGCCGTCCCATTTCAGGAGGCCGGATTTCCAGAACGGCACGGCCAGCGCGATGCGCAGCATGAATTGCACGCACCACGGCTGGGCGATGCCTTCGGCCAGGCGCCGGGCCTTGCCAACCAGGCCCAGGGCGGGCGCGGGGGGGTTGTGTGTCGCTTGCATGGTCAGTCTCCAGGGTGAAGGGCGGTGAATACGCCCGCCGAAACCATTCCCGCCAGGTTGGCGCCAAGGTCGAAGGACAGGGCTTCGTCGAACGCGGCGGCGGCGGCCGCGCCCAGCGGGCCGCCCGCGAGCAGGCGGGTCAGAAAGGCCGCGCCGCCTGCGGGCAGGCGCGAGACGATGATGTCCATGCCGGGCCGGGTGACGAGCGCGTCTTCCGCTTCGTCGGCGTGCAGCGGCGGCACGCCTTCGGCCTTGTGCGCCGTGAAGAGCGATACGGCGGCGTAGCGCGACCGCACGATGCGCGCGGCGGGATGCGGCTCGAAGCGCAAATCCATCAGCCAGGCCGGATCGACGGCGGCCAGCGTGCTCACGTCAAGGACGGGTCGGTCGGCGGCATGGTAGGCGTCCAGCCAGGCGCGCTCGATGCGGGCGACATCGGCCAGCCAGGGCAGTTCCCGCGCATATTCGTAGGCGGCGATGAAGGCGGGGAAGTCCCGCCCGTACTCGAACAGCAGCGGCGACGCGGGCGGCGTGGCGCGCACGTGGAAGCGCGCCATCGCGCGGAAGAACCCGGCGCCGGTGATGCGCTGGACGGCGGGGTAGATGTCGGCCAGCGCGTTGATCAGGCTCACGGTCACGTTGTTGCGGTAGACGTTGTAGCGCCGGGCCACGCCCTTGCCCCGGTGGGCGGCCACGTCGGCGGGCGCGGGGTACCGCGGGCAGGTCAGGCCCGGCGCGAACGCGGCGCAGTGGTCAAGCGACATGGTGCAGTTCCTCCCGCAGGATGCGGCGGACCGCCTCGGCCTGCGCGCGCAGGGTGGACCAGCCGGGCAGGTCGCTGTCCCACTCGATCAGCGTCGGCGTGGGGCCGGTGCGTTCGATGACGCCGCGGTACAGGTCCCAGACCGGCGGCGCGACGGCGCGGTCGTGGCTGTCGATGAGCAGCGGCTCGCCCTCGTCGTCGTGCTGCGCGCTGTGCCCGGCCAGGTGGATTTCGCCAACCCGATCCAGCGGGAAGGCATCGAGATAGTCTGCGGCGGCATGGCCGTGGTTGGTGGCCGAAACGAAGACGTTGTTGATGTCGAGCAGCAGGCCGCAGCCGGTGCGCCGGGCCACCGCGCGCAGGAATTCCGCCTCGCCCAGGGTGGACGACGCGAACGCGATGTAGGTGGCGGGGTTCTCCAGCAGCAGGGGCCGCCCGATCGCCTCCTGCACCTGCTCGACGTGCTCGCACACCCGCGCCAGGGTGGACGCGGTGTAGGGCAAGGGCAGCAGGTCGTTGAAGAACGTGCCGCCATGCGAGGACCAGGCCAGGTGCTCCGACACGAAGGCGGGCTCGTAGCGCCGCACCAGGGCGCGAAAGCGCTCCAGATGGGCCTTGTCCAGCGCGCCCGGCCCGCCGATGGACATGCACACCCCGTGCAGGGACAGCGCATGGCGCTCGCGCAGGGCGGCCAGCATACGGTGCGGCGGGCCGCCCGCGCCCATGTAGTTCTCGGCATGGACCTCGAAGAAGAAGCCCTCCTGCGGCGGCTCCGCGAGAATCGCGGACAGGTGTGCCGGCTTGAAGCTGGTGCCCGCGAGCATGGCGCTTCCCCTTGCGACCCGGGGGTCAGGACTTGATCGGGGTGAGCGAGCCGTGGCCGCCGTTCGGGGTCATGATGTTGGCGCAGGTGCCGCCCTGCACGAACTTCCACGCATTGCCCTGGAAGTCCATGGTGGAGGTGCCCTGGCAGGTCGTGCCGGGGCCGGCGGCGCAGTCGTTCTGCCCCTTCAGGGCCACGCCGTAGCACTTTTCCTTGTGCGCGGCCATGGCGGCCTCACCTTCTGCCTTGGTCAGCGGGGCGGCATGGGCGGCCGATGCCAGCAGGCTGGCGACGGCGCCGGCCAGGAGGGCGGAAGTGACTTTGGTGGTTGCGGACATGAATAGCTCCTCAGGTGTTGGGATGAAAGGTATCCACGACGGATACGTGAGCTAATTCGTCCGCGGCGCGGGCGCGGTTACAGCGCGCCGGAAAATTTCTACAAATATTTGGCGACCAGCCCCGCGATCAGGCTGAGCACCACCGAACTGGCGAGCGGAATGAACCATTCGCGCCCGAACAGCCGGAACTGGAAGTCCCCCGGCAGCCGCCCCAGCCCCAGGCGGCGCAGCAGCGCCGAGAAGCCGTTGACCAGCACCAGGGCGAGGAAGATGACGAGCAGCCAGCGCAGCATGGGCGCCAGTGTAGCCATTTGGCCCGAATAGGCCGCCAGCGCTTATGGCACAAGCGCTGACAGCTCCTATTCTCAGAGCAGCGACGAGGCGTTCTTCAGCACGTAGTCGCAGGCTTTTTCCTTGAGATTGTCCTGCACCTTGCCCATGTCGAAGCTGCCGCCGTTGCTGCCTTGCAGCATACCGGTCAGGCCCTGCTGGTAGCCCTGGTCCTGCGCGGCCTGGGTCTCGCTGCCCAGGCCGAGCTTGCCCATGAGCTTGTCCTTCACGCCCCCGGCGCTGGCGGCGCTGAGGTAGTTGTTCTTGACGCAGTACTGCAGCACGCCCGCGGCGTTGCTGGCCGTGCCGCTGCCGATGCTGGGCATACCCAGCGCGCCCAGGCCGCCCAGGCTGGACGTGGCCCCGGCGGCTCCGGCGGCGCCCCCGGCCTTGTCCTTGAGGCCGTCGAGCAGCCCGGCCTGGGCGGGCGCGATCAGGGTGGCGCAGAGCAGGCTGGCGCCGGCGATGGTGGTGGCGATGCGCATGGCGGTACTTCCTTTCAAGGATAAAAAGACACGGCGATTCTGCGCGGCGCCGCGCGCGCCGGGCCGTAGGACGGCGCGCCGCCTGTCAGGGCTTGTTCACGGTCTCAAAGCCGGTGCGTGCGGTCGCCACGCGCAAAGCCCAGCGCGTCCCACGGCGCGCCCTTGGCGAGCAGGATGAACTTGAACAGTTCGCCCATTTCATGCTCCATCATCAATTTGGCCGCTTGCGCCCGTCCCGCCTGCGGGAGCAGCTCCAATTTCGATAGCAAACCGCTGTTGATGAGAAAGTGCGCCTGCGTGGTGTAGCCCAGCACCTCGAAGCCCGCCTCCTGCGCGGCCACGGCGATGCCGGTGAAATTGACGTGGGCGGTGATGTCCTTCAAGCCCACGTCCACCAGCGGGTTGTCGTCCGCCCGGTGGGCGCGGTGGCACATCAGCGTGCCCATGTGGCGCTGGGGGTGGTAGTACTCGCGCTCGCCGAAGCCGTAGTCCGCCAGCAGCACCGCGCCGCGCGCCAGGCGCTCGCCCAGGGTGCGGATGAAGGCTTCGGCCTGCGGGTGCAGTTCGGTCAGGTAGTCGTGCGGGCCTTCGATGTCGACGGGCGGGCGCAGGGCGGTGGGGCGGTCGCTCCAGGCCAGGCCGGCATCCACGCCGCGCTCGTGCCACTGGCCGCCCTTGCGCACGATGAGCTGCACGGGCATGGCGTCCAGCACCTCGTTGCCCACGGCCACGCCCTCGAAGCGGTCGGGCAGCGCATCCGCCCACCGTACCTTGGGCGCATAGGCCGCCAGGCGCTCCTGTTGGCGCTCGCGCAGGCTGCCGGACAGATCGACGATGGTGTAGCGCCCCACCGCGCCGCCCAGCGCTGCCAGCAGCTGCGCGGCCAGCGCGCCCGTGCCCGCGCCGAACTCCCACACCTCGCGCGTGCCGGTGCGCTCCAGCGCCTCGGCCACCTGGGCGGCCATCACCTCGCCGAACACGGGCGACAGCTCGGGCGCGGTCACGAAATCGCTGCCGCCTTCGGGCATGGCGCCCAGTTTGGGCAGCGCATTGGCGTAGTAGCCCAGGCCGGGGGTGTAGAGCGCCAGTTCCATGAAGCGGTCGAAGCCGATCCAGCCGCCTTGCGCGGCGATCTGCTGGCGCAGGTGTTCGGTCAGGCGCTCGGTCAGCGCCAGGGGGGGGGCCGTCATAATTCGGGACATGAACCAGCATAACCCGCAAGCCCCCCGCGATTGGGTCCTGGTGACCGGCGCGGCCCACCGGCTGGGCCGCGAAATCGGCCTGGCCTTTGCCGCCGCGGGCTGGAACGTGCTGTGCCACTACCGCCACTCCCAGGCGGGCGCGGAAGCCACCCAGGCCACCATCCGCGCCCTGGGGCGCGAGTGCCTGCTGGTGCGGGCCGACCTGGCCCAGCCCGACGCAGCCGCGCTGCTGCTGGAGCAATGCCTAGCGCTGGCGGGCACTGTGCCGCGCTGCATCGTCAACAACGCCTCCCTCTTCGAGGCCGACGATGCGCGCACCGCCAGCGCCCGGATGCTGCTGGACCACTTCATCGCCAACACGGCCACGCCGCTGCTGCTGGGCAATGCGCTGCACGCGCGGCTGGGCGGCGATGCGGCGGCGGGGCGACACAGCGTCATCCACGTGCTCGACCAGAAGGTGCACAACCTCAACCCCGATTACTTCTCGTACACCGTGAGCAAGCTCGCGCTGGAGCGCAGCGTGGCGCTGCAAGCCCAGGCGCTCGCGCCCCTGGTGCGGGTGTGCGGGCTGTCGCCGGGCCTGATGTACCTGAGCGGCCCGCAAACGCAGAGCAACTTCGACCGCGCGAGCCAGGTCAACCTGCTGCGCCAGCCCATACAGCCCGCCGACGTGGCGCGCTGCGCCGTGTTCATTGCCGAGAACACCAGCCTCAACGGCTGCACCCTGCGGGCCGACAACGGCCAGCACCTGGTGCCCCTGGCGCGGGACGTGATGTGGGCCATCGAAGACAATCCCCGCCTATGAATTCCATCCTGCTCGCCTTCGGCGCCATCGACGCGCGGCTGGCCACCCACTGCCGCGCCTTGAGCCTGCGCCGCCACGCGGTGGCGGTGCGCATCGGCGTGCACGCGCACGAACGCGAGGCCGCTCAGCGCATGTGGTTCGACGTGGACTTGTGCATCCAACTGGCCCACGCGCCCGCCGCCACGGACGATCTTTCGCAAACCGTGGACTACGACTTCATCCGCGACACCGTGGCCCGCGCCGTGGGCACCCGGCACCATGAATTGCAGGAAACCCTGTGTGACGCGATCGCCAACGCCCTATTGCAAAAGAGCGAGGTGCAGGCCGTGCGCGTCGCCACGCGCAAGCCCGACATCTACCCCGACAGCGCCTCCGTGGGCGTGGAGCGGGTGTGCATCAAACCCTGGTGACCCCGTGACCACCGGCACCCAGATCCTCACCCTGACCGGGCTGCGCTTCAACGCCAACCTGGGCATCCTCTCGCACGAGAAAACCGCGCCCCAGCCCATCCAGGTGGACGCGGAGCTGAACCTCGGCCCCCAGCCCCTGGCCCCGCGCGACGACGACATCCTGCACGTGCTGGACTACCGCAAGGTGCGCCAGATCATCATCGACGAATGCACGGCCGAGCACGTGAACCTGCTGGAGAGCCTGATCGGCAAACTGGCCCAGCGCCTGCTGCAACTGCCCGGCGTGCGCGGCGTGCGCGTGAAAATCGCCAAACTCGAAATCTTTGACGACTGCGAAGTGGCCATTCGCGTCGAAACCGGACAATGGTGAACCCCCTATGAGCGCAGTATTGACCCCCGACTGGAGTGCGGAAGCGGAAGCAGAAACCCCCGCCACCTCCGCCAAAATCGAACGCGAAGCCCACAAGCTCGAAAAACGCCTGTGTCGCGAGGTCGGCAAGGCCATCGTGGACTACAACATGATCGAGGCCGGCGACAAGGTCATGGTCTGCATGTCCGGCGGCAAGGACAGCTACACGCTGCTCGACATCCTGCTCAAGCTGCAAAAGCGCGCCCCCATCCCCTTCGAACTGGTGGCCGTGAACCTGGACCAGAAGCAGCCCGGCTTCCCCGAGCACGTGCTGCCCGAATACCTCGAAAGCCTGGGCGTGCCCTTCCACATCGAGAACCAGGACACCTACAGCATCGTCAAGCGCGTGATCCCCGAGGGCAAGACCACCTGCGGCCTGTGCAGCCGCCTGCGCCGGGGCATCCTCTACAGCGTGGCCGAGCAGCTGGGCTGCACAAAAATAGCGCTGGGCCACCACCGCGACGACATCGTGCAGACGCTGCTGCTCAACATGTTCTTCGGCGGCCGCATGAAGGCCATGCCGCCAAAATTAGCCAGCGACAACGGCAAGCACGTCGTCATCCGCCCGCTGGCCTACGTGCCCGAGAAGGACACGGCGCGCTGGGCGCAGTACCAGAACTTCCCCATCATCCCCTGCAACCTCTGCGGCAGCCAGGAGAACCTGCAGCGCCAGATCGTGGGCGACATGCTGCGCGAGTGGGACAAGAAATACCCCGGCCGCGTGGACAACATGTTCCGCTCGCTGCAAAACGTGGTCACCACCCACCTGCTCGACGGAACGCTGCACGATTTCAGGAATCTCAAAGCCACGGGCATAGCCAGCGAAGACGGCGACACGGCGTTCGACCACGAAGCGCTGCCCACCGCACCCGCGTTGCCGGGCGTGCAGGTGGTGCAACTCGGTTGAACCAACGGCCAGCCAGCCCGGCCCGCCCACTCCAGGAGATCACCATGCCCCAACGCTGGCTTGCCGCCCTGTTCCTTGCCCTTGCCGCCCTGCTCACCGGCTGCGCCAGCGTGCGCGCCGTGGACAGCGACGTGCACAGCTACTCCACCCTCGCCGCCCTGCCCCAGCCCGCCACCTACCGGCTGGATCTACTGCCCTCGCAGCAGGCGCACTCGGCCGTCTTCGCACCCATCGAGGTGCAGGCCATGCAATCCCTCGCCAAAGTCGGCCTCACGCGCGACGACCAGAACGGCCGCCTGGTCGTGCAGATCGGCGCAGAAGCGCGCAACACCCTGCCGCAAAACTGGCCCTACTACTACGGCCCCTATGGCCGCCCCTGGGGCTGGGGGGGCTACGGCGGCTGGCGCGGGCGGCGCTTCGGCGGCGGCATGGGCATGGGCTGGATGATGGACACGCCCCCCACGCTGCTGTACCGCGCCGTCAGCATCGTCATGCGCGACGCGCGGACGCAGAAGGTGGTCTACGAAACCGCGGCCTCGCACGAAGAGGTATGGAGCAACGACGCGCTGATCTTCGGCGTGCTGTTCGACGCCGCGCTCACCGGCTTCCCGCAGCCGCCCACGGGCGCGCGGCAGATCCGCACGGAAATCCCCACGCAGTAGTGCTTTAGCATGGGGCGATGCAAGCCACCCGCCTCATCGCCGTGCGCCACGGCGAAACCGCCTGGAACGTGGACACCCGCATCCAGGGCCACATCGACATTCCGCTCAACGACACCGGTCTGTGGCAGGCGCGCCAGCTGGCGCGCGCGCTGGCCGACGAGCCGCTGACCCACATCTACACCAGCGACCTCGCCCGCGCCCACGCCACCGCCCAGGCCGTGGCCGACGCCACGGGTGCGCCGCTCACGCCCGACGCGCGGCTGCGCGAGCGCAGCTTCGGCCAGTTCCAGGGCCGCACCTTCGCGGACGTCGAGGCCGAGCTGCCCGAACAGGCCCGCCGCTGGCGCCAGCGCGACCCCGCCTACGCGCCCGAGGGCGGCGGCGAATCCCTCATTGCCCTGCGCGAGCGCATCGCCACGGCCACCGCCGACCTCGCCGCGCGCCACCCCGGCGGCCTGGTGCTGCTGGTGGCCCACGGCGGCGTGCTGGACACGCTCTACCGCGCCGCCACGCGCCAGGACATCCAGGCCCCGCGCACCTGGCAACTCGCCAACGCCGCCATCAACCGCCTGCTGTGGACGCCCAGCGCGGGCCTGACGCTGGTGGGCTGGGCGGACACCCAGCACCTGGACGACGCCAGCCGCGATGAAACCTCGGCCTGACTTATTCGACCGTCACGCTCTTAGCGAGATTTCTGGGCTTGTCCACGTCCGTCCCTCGCGCGCAAGCCGTGTGGTACGCCAGCAATTGCAGCGGCACCACGTGCAGCAGCGGGCTCAGCGGCCCGTAGTGCTCGGGCATCCGGATGACGTGGATGCCCTCGCCGCTGTCGATGCGCGTGTCGGCGTCGGCCAGCACGTAGAGCACGCCGCCGCGCGCGCGCACTTCCTGCATGTTGCTCTTGAGCTTTTCGAGCAGCGCGTCGTTGGGGGCGACGGTGACCACGGGCATGGCGCTGGTCACCAGGGCCAGCGGGCCGTGCTTGAGTTCGCCGGCGGGGTACGCCTCGGCGTGGATGTAGCTGATTTCCTTGAGCTTGAGCGCGCCCTCCAGCGCCACGGGGTAGTGCAGGCCGCGGCCCAGGAACAGGGCGTTTTCCATGCGCGTGAAGTCTTCGGCCCAGGCCATGACCTGGGGTTCGAGCGCCAGCACGGCCTGCAGGGCCACGGGCAGGTGGCGCATGGCCTTGAGGTGGGCGGCTTCCGCCTCGTCCGTCAGCCGCCCCTTGGCCTGGGCCAGCGCGAGGGTGAGCAAGAACAGGCCCGCGAGCTGCGTGGTGAACGCCTTGGTGGAGGCCACGCCGATCTCGACGCCCGCGCGCGTCACGTAGGCCAGCGCGCATTCGCGCACCATGGCGCTGGTGGCCACGTTGCAGATGGTGAGCGTGTGCTTGTGGCCCAGGCTTTGCGCGTGGCGCAGCGCGGCCAGGGTGTCGGCGGTTTCGCCCGACTGGCTGATGGTGACGACCAGCGCGCGCGGATTGGGCACGGAGTCGCGGTAGCGGTATTCGCTCGCGATCTCGACCTGGGTGGGGATGCGCGCGATGCCTTCGAGCCAGTATTTGGCCACGCAGCCGCTGTAGTAGCTGGTGCCGCAGGCCAGGATGAGCACCGAGTCCACCTCCTGGAACACCCGGTGCGCGCCGTCGCCGAACAGTTCGGGCACGATGCCCTGCACGCCTTCGAGCGTGTCGGCGATGGCGCGCGGCTGCTCGAAGATTTCCTTTTGCATGTAGTGGCGGTACGGCCCGAGTTCCGCCGCGCCGCTGTGGGCCTGTACGGTGCGCACGGGGCGCTGCGCGGCGTCGAGCGGGCGGCCGTCGGGGCCGGTGATCCAGTAGCGGCCGGGCTGCAGGTCCACCACGTCGCCTTCTTCGAGGTAGACGATCTGGTCGGTGACGCCCGCGAGCGCCATCGCGTCGCTGGCCAGGAAGTGTTCCCCCTGCCCCACGCCCAGCACCAGCGGCGAGCCCGCGCGCGCGCCCACCACGCGCTGGGGTTCGTCCCGGTGCAGCACGGCGATGGCGTAGGCCCCGTGCAGGCGCGCGATGGCAGCGCGCACGGCCTCGCACAGGTCGCCCGCGTACAGGCTGTCCACGAGGTGGGCGATGACTTCGGTGTCCGTCTGGCTCGCGAACACGTAGCCGCGCGCCTGCAGTTCGGCGCGCAGTTCTTCGTGGTTTTCGATGATGCCGTTGTGCACCAGGGCCACGCGGCCCTTGTCGCTGGCCGCCCCCGGCCCGTGGCTGAAGTGCGGGTGCGCGTTGTGTACCGCCGGCGCGCCGTGCGTGGCCCAGCGGGTGTGGGCGATGCCCGTGCCGCCCTGCAGCCCGTCCGCCTGCACCTGGGTCAGCAGCTCGGCCACGCGCGCGGTGCTGCGGGCGCGGTGCAGGCCGCCGGATTCGAGGTGCACGGCCACGCCGCAGGAGTCATAGCCCCGGTATTCGAGCCGTTGCAGGCCCTGCACGAGGATGGGGACGATGTTGCGCGCAGACACTGCGCCGACGATGCCGCACATGGGATGGTTCCTTCCAAAGTGCTGCCATGCTATGCGGGCAGGCAAGAAATTTCTGTGCAATCTTCATCCAATTATGAATTTTAATTTCTTTTTCTTCATGGAAAGAAATTGGATTCCATGAATAATGATTTCATGGAACTAGACAACATCGATTTGCAGCTGCTGGACCACCTCCAGCGCGACGCGGCCCTGGCCAACCAGGCGCTGGCCGAGTTGGTGCACGTCTCCCCCCCACCTGCCTGCGCCGGGTGCGGCGGCTGCACGAACTGGGGCTGATCGAACGGCAGGTGGCCATCGTGCGGCCCGAGCGGCTGGCGGAGCTGGTGGGGCATGGCCTGTCGGCCATCGTCGAGGTGACGCTGGAGCGCCAGGGCGCGGAGCACCTCGACGCCTTCGAGGCCCGCGCCGTGGCCGAGGACGCGGTGCAGCAGTGCTGGCGCGTGTCGCCGGGGCCGGACTTCGTGCTGGTCGTCCACGTGGGCGACATGCCCGGCTACCGCGCGCTGGCCGAGCGCTTGTTCACGCAGGATGCGAACGTGCGCAACGTGCGCGCGTTTTTCAGCGTCAAACGCGCCAAGTTCGCGACACACATCGCCATACCGCCTCCCTAGAATGCGGCGACTCCCATGCCGCTGCCCCGCCACCAGCTCTATCGCAAGCTCTACCCCCTGCGCGCGCTCGGCACGGCATCGGGTTTCATCGCCGTCGTGGCGGTGCTGTACCACCACCAGGCGCCGACCGTGCTGTATGCGCTGGCCGTGCTCAACGGCCTGGTCTGGCCGCACCTGGCCTGGCTGCACGCGCGCACCAGCGGCAACCCCTTCCGCGCCGAAAAGATCAACCTGCTGCTGGACTGCGTCTACGCCGGGGCCTGGGCAACGGCCATGCAGTTCTGCCTGCTGCCCAGCGTGGTGCTGGTGACGGCCACCGTCACCAACCAGATCGCCACCGGCATACGCGGGCTGTGGTGGCGCGGTGCGCTCACCGCCCTGGGGGCCACCGCCGCCACGGCCTGGCTGGCGCAGCCGCAGCCCCGGCTGGAAAGCCCCCTGCCCGTGGTGCTGCTGACCCTGCCGCTGCTGGTGGGCTACACGCTGGCCACCAGCCTGACCATGAGCCGCCTGATCCGCACCGTGGGCCGGCAGAACCGCGAACTGGAGATGCTGCGCTGCACCGACGAGCCCTCGGGCCTGGCCAGCCGCGCGCACTGGCTGCAGCAGGCCCAGGCGGCGCTGGACGCCTTCCACGCCACGGGGCAAGGGGCGTTCCTGCTCATCATCGACACCGACCGCTTCAAGGCCGTGAACGACTGCTTCGGCCACACCGTGGGCGACGAGGTCATCCGCGCCGTGGGCGGCGCCATCCGCCAGAGCGTGCGCGCGCACGACGCGGCGGGCCGCTACGGCGGCGACGAGTTCATGGTGGTGTGCCTCGGCGTGAGCCTGGAGGCGGCGCACGGCATTGCCGAGCGCATCCGCAGCGGCGTGCAGGCGCTGGACTGGCCCCATCACCCCGACCTGCGCACCACGGCCAGCATCGGCATGGCCGCCGCGGCACCGGCCCATGCGCAGTTGCGCGACTGGCTGAATGCCGCCGACGCCGCGCTGTACCGCGCCAAGAACGCCGGGCGCAACCGGGTGGAAGTATCGGGTTGAAAGTGGGAAGCGGCCTGACCCCGGGCTAAACCGGCCAGTCCAGCGTCACCACGCACCCCTTGCCGGGCTGCGCCGTGATGGCCATGCCCGCGCCATGCCGCCGCGCGATCGTGTGCGCCAGCGCCAGGCCGCCGCCCACGCCGTCGAACTCGCTCTCGCGGTGCTGGCGCTGGAACACGGCGAAGGGCTTGTCGGCATGGGCCGGGTCGAAGCCCGCGCCGTTGTCCTGCACGCGCCAGCGCACCGCCTGCGCCAGCGGTTCCACGGTGAGCGCGATGCGCGCGGGCGTACGGCCCTGGGTGAATTTGAGGGCGTTGCCCAGCAGTTCGGCCAGCAGCTGCCGCAGCAGCGGGGCGTCGGCGCGCAGCGGCACGGGGCCGGTGGGCCATTGCCATTCCACGGCGCGGCCCGCCGGGGTGACGGCCAGCTCGGCCGCCAGCGCGGCCAGGTCCACCGGCTCCAGGCACAGCGGCGCACGCCCGGCGCGGGCGATGTGCAGCAGCGCGTCCACCATGCGCCCCAGGCGGCGCGAGGCCTGTTCGATGGTGGAGAGGAACTGCTCCGCCTCCTGCGCGTCCACGCCGTTCTGCCCGGCGCTGAGCGCCTGCACCGACTCGCGCAGCAGCGGCGCGAACGAGGTGATATGCCGCAGCGGCGCGCGCAGGTCGTGCGACACGGCGTGCAGCAGCGCCTCGTGCGCGGCGCGCAGTTCGGCCAGTTGTGTGCTCAGGTCTTGGTGGGACGTTTCCATTTGCTGGCATCCAGGCTGACTTGCCTGCCGCGCGCCACGCTCAACGCGCCCGGCGGCGTGCTCTTGGTGATGGTGGAGCCGCCCCCCACCGTGCCGCCCGCGCCGATGGTGACGGGCGCCACCAGCACGCAGTTGCTGCCCACGTGCACGTCGGCCTCGATCACGGTGCGGTGCTTGTTCGCGCCGTCGTAGTTGGCGGTGATGCTGCCCGCGCCGTAGTTCACGCGCTCGCCCACGGTGGCGTCGCCCAGGTAGGCCAGGTGGTTGGCCTTGGCGCCGTCGGCCAGGGTGGAGTTCTTGACTTCGACGAAGTTGCCGATGTGCACCTCGCGCCCCAGCTGCGCGCCGGGGCGCAGGCGCGCGTAGGGGCCGACGAGCGCGCCCTCGCCCACCTGCACGCCCAGCTTCTCGCCGTCGATGTGGGTGAAAGGGTGGATGACCGCGCCCGCCGCGATGGTGGCGTTGCCGATGTGGCAGTACGCGCCGATGCGCACGCCCTCGCCCAGCGCCACGCGGCCGGTGAAGATGCAGCCCACGTCGATCTCCACGTCCTGCGCGCAGGCCAGTTCGCCACGCAGGTCGAAGCGCGCCGGGTCGGCCAGGCGCACGCCCTGGTCCATCAGCGCATGGGCCTGGCGCAGTTGACAGGCGCGCTCCAATTCGGCCAGTTGCGCGGGGCTGTTCACGCCCGCAACCTGCACCGCGTCAGTGATGCAGTGGGCCGCCACGGGCACGCCGTCCTGCACGGCCATGGCGACGATGTCGGTCAGGTAGTACTCGCCCTGGGCGTTGTCGTTGGACAGGCGCGCCAGCCAGCCGCGCAGGCGGCGCGCGGGCACGGCCATGATGCCGCTGTAGACCTCGGTGATGGCGCGCTCGGCTTCGCTGGCGTCTTTCTGCTCGACGATGCGCTGCACCGAGCCGTCCGCCGCGCGCACGATGCGGCCATAGCCCGTGGGGTCGGGCAGGGTGACGGTGAGCAGCGCGAGTTTTTCGCCCGCCGCCGCCTCCACCAGCGCCCGCAGCGTGGCCGCCTGGGTCAGCGGCACGTCGCCCGAGAGCACGACGACCATGCCGTCGTCGGCCACCTGCGGCATGGCCTGCTGCACCGCATGGCCGGTGCCCAGCTGCGGCTCCTGGCGTGCGAATTTCAGGTCGAATGGGCCTCCAGCCCTTTCCCAGCGTGCGCTGGCAGCTTCAACTTCTGTAGCACCATGGCCCGTCACCACCACCGCCGAACGGGGGTGCAGTTGCGCGGCGGTGCCCAGCACGTGGGCCAGCAGCGGGCGGCCCGCCAGGGTTTGCAGGACCTTGGGCACGCGGCTTTTCATGCGCGTGCCCTTGCCTGCGGCCATGACGATGAGATCAAGAGGAGCGGTCATAGGCCGCCATTATCCGCAGGCGTTCCAACAAAAATCGGCGGGGCCGCCCAGCGGCTCGATCACGACCAGCCCGCCCGGCCGCGCCACCCAGCGCTCGCCCGGCGAGACCACGATGTCCTCATCGCCCTGTGTGAGCCAGACGCGCCCCTGCTTCATCGCCAGCACGCTCCGCGCGCGCGGGCGCAGCGCCAGGGTACGGCCCGCGGCCAGGCGGAAGCACCCGGCCGGTGATTGTTGCGGATTCGGAACGGCAGCGTGTGGCATGAAAATCTCCTGGTCGTGTTGCCATGCCCGCATATTCCGCGCACTGCGCACCGCCGTCCAATGAATTGGCGCTACGCTATTGATTCCACCTTTGCATCAATCGCGCCATGAACGACATTCCCTACGCCACCCCTTCGGTGATGCGCACGCGGCCCGTGGCGGCCGGGCACCTGCGCGCCTTCCTGGCCGTGGCGCGGCACCTCAACTTCCGCGCGGCGGCTCATGATCTGGCGCTCACCCAGTCCGCCGTGAGCCGCCAGATCCAGGCGCTGGAAGACGAGGTGGGCGTGCCCCTGTTCCTGCGCCACACGCGCGCGGTGGAACTGACCGGCGCGGGCGCGCAGCTGCAGCGCGCCGTGGCCCCGGCGCTGGAGCGCGTGGACGCCGCCGTGCGCCAGGTGCGCCAAACGGCGGGGCGCCAGACCGTGGCGATATCGACCTGGGCGAGCTTCGCGTCCATGTGGCTGATTCCGCGCATGGAGCAGTTCCAGCGCGACCACCCCGGCATCGACATCCGCATCGACGCCACCGACGCGCTGGTGGACCTGGACACCGCCGACGTGGACCTGGCGCTGCGCTACGCCCTGCCCGGCCCGAACACGCGCGGCGCGCTGCGGCTGTTCGGCGAGCAGCTGGCCGTGGTCGCCAGCCCCTGGCTGCTGAAAAGCGGCCCCGCCATCCGCACCCCCGCCGACCTGGCGCGCCACGCGCTCATCGAGGCGGGCGACGCGCACCGCGCCCAGCACCTGGAATTCCTGAGCTGGCAGCGCTGGCTGGCCACCTATGCGAGTGGCAAGCAGCAGCCCCAGCGCTGGCTGTCCTTCAACTACGCGCACCAGATCGTGCAGGCCGCCCTCAGCGGCCAGGGCGTGGCGCTGGCGCGGATGCCGCTGGTGGCCGACGCGCTGGCCTCGGGCGACCTCGTGGAGGTGCTGCCCAGCCACCGGCTCGACTCGCCCCTGGCCTACTGGCTGCTGGTGGCCCAGCGCAGCGCGCAACGGCCCGAGATCCGCGCCTTCCACGGCTGGCTGCAGGCGCAGGCCGAAGCCACGCGGGCCGCGGCCGGAGAGAAATTGGCATAGAAACTCTCTTTTTGATAGCTGCCAGCGCTTGCCGTACAAGGGCTGGCTGGCCATTTCGTTCAAAACCCGTCAATTGCGTTCAATACAACCCGCCCGCCGCCGCCCAGACTGCGCGGGTTATGACAGAGCTTTCCTCCCCCCTCGCCATGGCGGGCTTTGCCCTCGCGGGCGCCATCACCCCCGGCCCGGTCAACCTCCTGGCGCTGCGCTACGGCAGCCAGGGCCGGCGCACCGCCGCGCTGGCCTACGTGGCCGGGGCCAGCGGCTGCTATGCGGCCATGCTCTGGGGCCTGGGCCGGGGCGCGGAACGGGCGCTGGCGCACCTGCCCGCCGCCCCCACGCTGCAATGGCTGTGCGCGGCCTACCTGCTCTGGCTGGCCTGGCGGATCGCGCGCGCGCCCGTGGGGCAGGCCGCCGCGCGGGCGGGCAGCCCCCTGCCCGGCCCGTGGCGCGCGTTCATCGAAGGCGCGGCCTTGCAAGCGCTCAACCCCAAGGCGTGGCTGGTGGGGCTGTCGGGCCTGGGGCTGTTCGTGCTCTCGTCCGGCGGGGCGGCGCTGGCCTGGTTCAGCGCCATCTCGCTGCTGGCCTGCCTGTTCAGCGTGGGCTGCTGGGCGCTGGCGGGCACGGCGCTGCAGCGCTGGCTGCGCAGCGCGCGGCGCGAACGGCTTTTGAACGCCGCGCTGGCGGCGCTGCTGGCGGCCAGCGTCGGGGGTATGCTGCTGCGGCCATGAGCACCGTGTTCCACCGCCACCCCGCCGCGCCCTGGGTCGAACTGCGCGAAAGCCACAGCGCGCCGCATTGCTTCCGGCTGCACATGCACGCCGAATATTCCATCGGCATCGTGGACGCCGGGGTTACCGAGTTCCGCCACGCGGGCGGCCCCGAGCCGGTGCGCGCGGGCGACGTGGTGCTGATCGAGCCCGGCCTGTGGCACGCCTGCAACCCCGTGCCCGGCGCGCGCTGGTCGTACCGCATGTTGTTCGTGCAGGCCGACTGGGTGCACGCGCAGCTGGGGGTGCGGGCGCTGCGCTTTCCCGCCCGGGTGCTGGGCGGCTGCGCCGCCGATGCGGCAGACCGGCTATGCCAGCCCGGCCGCCTGCCCGCCTCCGCCGAAGACCTGCTGAACCTGCTGCGCCGCCACGGCGAGCCCGCATCGCCCTTGCCGGGCGACAGTGCCGTGGACGCCGCCCTGCGCACCCTGCACGCCCGGCCCGAATCCGCGCCCAGCGTGCAGGCGCTGGCCGAGGCCGCGGGCATGGGCGCGGCGCAGTTCATCCGCCGCTTCAAGGCCGCCACGGGCGTGACGCCCGGCGTCTACCGCCTGAACCTGCGCCTGAACGGCGCGCGCCGCCTGCTGGCCCAGGGCACGCCGCTGGCCGACGCGGCGCACGCGATGGGCTTTGCCGACCAGGCGCACATGCAGCGCAGCTTCAAGGCGCACCATGCGCTGACGCCTGGGCGTTACGCTTTCGGCGGCTTGAACCCGTAATAGAACACCCAGGCCGCCCCCATGTACACCAGCGGGTAGGCGGCCATGTAGAGGGCCAGCTCCCAGTACGCGGACAGGTGGTTGTCCGCCACCAGCAGCGCATGGACCAGCGCGGCGGCCAGCGCCACGGTGTAGCCGAGCAGCACCAGATAGGCGGCGATCGTGGCCACGTGCAGCGCGGCGCGCTGCCGGCCCGGCAGCCGCAGTTCGCCCCGCCGCAGCCTGCGGGGAATCTGATACAGCCGGTTGATGGCCATGCCGAAAATCAGCGGAATGATGAGCGCCAGCAGCAAGGGCATCAGAGCCTCCAACTATGGTTTCAATAGCACCCAGCGCTCTCTACATAAGCGCTGGAGGCCGATTTGGCTGAAAGATCAGCCCAGCACCACCCGCGCGAACTTGCGCTTGCCCACCTGCACCACGTAGCTGCCCGCGTCCAGCTTCAGGCCACGGTCGCTGACCACGCCGCCATCCACGCGCACGCCGCCGCCGTCGATCAGCCGGTTGGCCTCGCTGGTCGAGGGCGCGAGGTTGGCCTGCTTCAGCAGCGCGCCGATGCCCAGCGGCGCGCCGGAGAGCGCCACCTCGGGGATGTCGTCGGGAATGCCGCCCTTGCTGCGGTTGATGAAGTCCTGCTCCGCCGCCTCCGCCGCCTCCGCGCTGTGGAAGCGCGCGGTGATCTCCTTGGCCAGCATCACCTTGGCGTCCTTGGGGTTGCGCCCGCCCGCCACCTCGGCCTTGAGCGCGGCGATCTCGGCCAGGCTCTTGAACGACAGCAGGGTGAACCAGTCCCACATCAGCGTGTCGCTGATGCTCAGCACCTTGGCGAACATGGTGTTCGCGTCCTCGGCGATGCCGATGTAGTTGTTCTTCGACTTGGACATCTTGTCCACGCCGTCCAGCCCCACCAGCAGCGGCATGGTCAGAATGCACTGCGGCTCCTGGCCGTATTCCTGCTGCAGGTGGCGGCCCATGAGCAGGTTGAACTTCTGGTCGGTGCCGCCCAGTTCCAGGTCGCTCTTGAGCGCCACCGAGTCGTAGCCCTGCATCAGCGGGTACAAAAATTCATGCACGCTGATCGACTGGCCGGTGGTGAAGCGCTTGTGGAAGTCGTCGCGCTCCATCATGCGCGCCACGGTGTACTTGGCGGCCAGCTGGATCATGCCGCTCGCGCCCAGCGGCTCGCTCCACTCGCTGTTGTAGCGGATCTCGGTGCGCGCCGGGTCCAGTACCAGGCTGGCCTGGCGGTAGTACGTCTCGGCGTTGGCCTTGATCTGCTCGGGCGTGAGCGGCGGGCGCGTGCTGTTGCGACCCGAGGGGTCGCCGATCAGGCTGGTGAAGTCGCCGATCAGGAAGATGACTTGGTGCCCCAGGTCCTGCAGCTGGCGCATCTTGTTCAGCACCACCGTGTGGCCGATGTGGATGTCCGGCGCCGTGGGGTCCAAACCGAGCTTGATGCGCAGCGGCTGGCCCGTGGCCTCGGCGCGCGCCAGCTTCTTCGTCCACTCGTCGCGCGGCAGCAATTCCTCCACGCCGCGCAGCGAGACTTCGAGCGCATGGCGCACCCCGTCGGTAACGGGTTGAGATGTAACATCCGATTGATTCATATAGGTTTTTTCGCCTTTTTGGCAGGTGCGCCGCTATACTTCGGCCCACTTTTTTCGCAAAAGGCGGATTCTAGGCCCCTCCCTCAGCAGGTGAATGCCAGCCAGCGCCCCATGCGTACTCACCCCCGGGGACTGATTCTTGAACCAAGGCATTTCTGCGGCCAGCAAGGCCCTGCTCGACCGGCTTGCGCGTGCGGCCCGGCAACACCCCCAGCGCATCACCGCCGCCATTGGCGCCCTGCTGCTCACCGCCGGCGGCGGCGCCTTCGCCGTGGCCCAGCTGGGGCCCGACCCGGCCCAGCTGCCCACCCGCACCATTGAATACCCCGTGCCCTCGCTGGCCGAGGGCAAGCCCCTGGCCGACGTGGCCACGTCCCTCGCCGACCTGCCCACGCAGTCGCTGTACCGCAGCGACCGCACGCGCGACAGCGACACCGCCGAGTCGCTGCTGCAGCGCCTGGGAATCGCCGACCCCGCCGCCGCCGCCTTTTTGCGCGCCGACGCCACCGCGCGCCAGCACCTGCTGGGCCACGGCGACCGGATGGTGACCGCCGAAGCCACCGCCGACCACCGGCTCACGCGCCTGACCATGCGCTGGCTGCCCGCCAACAGCACCGGCACCACCTTCCGCCGCATGGTCGTGGAGCGCAAGGACCCGGGCCAGTTCAGCACCCGCATCGAATTCGCGCCGCTCGTCAGCGGCAGCCGCCTGGCGGGCGGCATCATCCGCAGCTCGCTCTTCGCCGCCACGGACGACGCCAACATCCCCGACGCCGTGGCCACGCAGCTGGCCGAGGTGTTCTCGGGCAGCATCGACTTCCGCCGCGCGCTGCGCCAGGGCGACCGCTTCTCGCTGGTCTATGAAACGCTGGAAGCCGACGGCGAAGTGCTGCGCACGGGCCGCGTGCTCAGCGCCGAATTCCAGAGCGGCGGCAAGCGGCACCAGGCGCTCTGGTTCCAGGAGTCGCCCAGCGCCAAGGGCGCGTACTACACGCCGGACGGCCAGAGCCTGCGCCGTGCCTACCTGACCTCGCCCGTGGCGTTCACCCGCATCTCCAGCGGCTTCGCCATGCGCCTGCACCCCATCCTGCAAACCTGGCGCGCCCACAAGGGCACCGACTTCGCCGCCCCCGCGGGCACGCCGGTGCGCACCGTGGGCGACGGCACCATCGAATTCGCGGGCGTGCAGAACGGCTACGGCAACGTGATCTTCGTGCGCCACCGCAACGGCCAGGAAACCGTGTATGCGCACCTGAGCCGCATCGACGTGCGCAAGGGCCAGACCGTGGAACAGGGCCAGACCATCGGCGCCGTGGGCTCCACCGGCTGGGCCACCGGGCCGCACCTGCACTTCGAGTTCCGCGTGAACGGCGAGCAGCACGACCCGCTGACCATCGCCCAGCAGAACGACGGAGCCACGCCCCTCTCCGCCGCCGCGCGCCCCGCGTTCAACCGGCTCGCGGGCCTGATGCGCAGCCAGCTCGACGCGGCGGACCTCATCCAGCAAGCCTCGGCGGAATGATTTGCATCGGCCTGATGTCAGGCACTTCGCTCGACGGAGTGGATGGCGTGCTGGCCGACTTTTCAGGGCCCAAATGCCGTGTAACCGGCTACGCATCAGCGCCCTTTGCTCCTGAACTGAGAGCAGAACTGCTCGCCCTGAACACCAGCGGCGCGGACGAACTGCACCGCGCCGCCCTGGCCGCCAACGCGCTGGCGCGCTGCTATGCGCAGGTGGTGCACGCGCTCTTGCGAGATGCGGACCTGCCCGCCAGCGCCGTGCGCGCCATTGGCGTGCATGGGCAAACCGTGCGCCACCAGCCCGGCGCGTTCGATGGCACGGGCTACACCCTGCAACTCAACCAGCCCGCGCTGCTGGCCGAACTGACCGGCATTGCCGTCGCCGCCGACTTCCGCAGCCGCGACGTGGCCGCGGGCGGCCAAGGCGCGCCGCTGGTGCCCGCGTTCCACCAGGGCTGGTTCGGGCAGGCCGGGCGCGCCGCGTGCGTGCTCAACATCGGCGGCATCGCCAACATCAGCGTGCTGGGCGCCGAGGTACTGGGCTTCGACTGCGGCCCCGGCAACGCGCTCATGGACCACTGGTGCCAGCGCCACACCGGCCAGCCCTACGACGCCGACGGCGCCTGGGCCGCCAGCGGGCGCGTGCTGCCCAGCCTGCTGGCCGCGCTGCAGGCCGAGCCCTACCTGGCCCTGCCGCCGCCCAAGAGCACGGGGCGCGACCTGTTCAACCCCGAATGGCTGGCCGGGCGCCTCGCGGCGTTTGCCTCGGCCCCACCCGCGGACGTGCAAGCGACCTTGGCCGAATTGACCGCCAGCGCTTGTGCATCAAGCGTCAGCAGCTACGGAAAAGAGAGCAAACTGCTGATCGCCTGCGGCGGCGGCGCGCTCAACGGCCACCTGATGCGCCGCCTGTCCGCCCTGCTACCGGGCTGGGCCGTGGAATCGTCCGCCGCCCATGGCCTGCCGCCCTTGCAGGTCGAAGCCGCCGCCTTTGCCTGGCTCGCGCACCGGCTGCTCGAGGGCCAGCCGGGCAACCTGCCCCGCGTGACCGGCGCCGCCGGGCCGCGCGTGCTGGGTGCGCTGTATCCGGTTTAGCCTTCCAGATCGGCCTCTGCCTTGGTGGCGGGCCGCTCATCCGCCGACAGCTGCGCGAAGATGCCCGCCGACGCCACGGTCATCAGCCCCATGCACGCAAACGTGGCCTGAAAGGCGTGCAGCGTCTGCACTCCGCCGCCGCCCGCCGCGCCAAAAACCCCCGTGAACGCCGCCAGCACCCCGCCCGCCGCCGCCACGCCCATGCCCATGGCCACCATCTGCACCATCGACAGCAGGCTGTTGCCGCTGCTGGCGTTGGCCTGGGTCAAGTCCTTGAGCGTGACGGTGTTCATGGCCGTGAACTGCAGCGAGTTCACCGCGCCGAACACCGCCAGTTGAACGATGTGCAGCGCCAGCGGCTGGCCCGGCGCCGTCAGCGCGAAGCTCGCCATCATCAGCCCCACGGCCATGGTGTTGCCCACCAGCACGCGGCGGTAGCCCAGGCGCGTGATGAGCGGCGTGGCCACCTGCTTCATGGCCATGCCCGCGACGGCCACGGGCAGCATCATCAGCCCCGCGTGCAGGGGTGTGTAGCCCATGCTCACCTGCAGCAGCAGCGGAATCAGGAACGGCATACACGAGCTGCCCAGCCGCGCGAACAGGTTGCCCAGCAAGCCGATGCGCAGCGAAGGCACCGAGAACAAATGCGGCGAGAACAGCGGGTCGGGCTTGCGCGCCGCGTGCAGCCAGTAGGCCGCCAGACTGGCCAGGCCGAACACCATCAGCACCAGCACGCCCGCCTGCCGCAGCCCCAAGCCCGAGAGCCCGTCGAGCGCCAGCGACAGCGCCACCATGCCAAAGGCCAGCAGCGCATAGCCCGACAGGTCGAAGCGCTTGACCGGCGCGCCCGGCACGTAGGGCATGAAACGCAGCGTGGCGATGCAGCCCACCACGCCCACGGGCACGTTGATGAGGAAAATCCAGTGCCACGAAGCCGCCTCCACCAGCCAGCCGCCCAGCGTGGGCCCGATCAGCGGCCCGATCAGCCCCGGAATGGCCACAAAGCTCATGGCCTGCAGGAACCGCTCGCGCGGAAAGGTGCGCAGCACCACCAGCCGCCCCACGGGCAGCAGCAGCGCGCCGCCCAGCCCCTGCAGCACGCGCGCAGCCACCAGCACGTCGAGCCGGGGTGAGAGCGCGCAGGCCACCGAGCCCAGCACGAAGGCCACGATGGCGCACAGGTACACGCGCCGCGCGCCGAAGCGGTCGGCGATCCAGCCCGAGGCGGGAATCAGCATCGCCATGGCCAGCGAATACGCCACCACCACCGACTGCATCTTCAGCGGGCTCTCGCCCAGGCTGTGCGCCATGGCGGGCAGCGCGGTGTTGACGATGGTGGCGTCCAGCGTCTGCATGAAAAAGCCCACGGCCACCAGCCAGAGCAGGAGGGAAAGGGTGCGGTCGGATGGCTGCGCTTGCTGCATGAAAAAAGCCGCCCTCACGGGCGGCCTGAAATCCAAGGACTTTCTTATACCGAGAAACTGGAGCCGCAACCGCAGGTGGTGCTGGCATTGGGGTTCTTGATCACGAACTGCGCGCCCTGCAGGTCTTCCTTGTAGTCGATCTCGGCGCCCACGAGGTACTGGTAGCTCATGGCGTCGATGAGCAGCGATACGCCGTTCTTGGTCATGGTCGTGTCGTCCTCGTTGGTGATCTCGTCGAAGGTGAAGCCGTACTGGAAGCCCGAGCAGCCGCCGCCCTGCACGAACACGCGCAGTTTCAAGTCGGGGTTGCCCTCTTCGGCGATCAGGTCGGCCACCTTGGCGGCAGCACTGTCGGTGAAGAGGATGGGAGCGGGCATTTCGGTCGTGGTGGTTTCGGCGGTGGCGTTCATGGAAGGAATCCTTGCGTCAGCAATGGGGGGAATGCTACTTCAATCCGCTCCGTGGCCCACGGGCCTGCCGCTTTGGCGCCATTCGCATTGGGGGCATTGCCCGCCCCGCGAACATGACATACGCCAGCGCCAGTCCAATGCAGGCAATGCCTGCCACCTGCCAGGCCGAAAGGTGCTCGCCCAGCAGCCACATGCCCGCCAGCAGCCCGACCACGGGCACGCCCAGGCCAAAAGGCGCGACCTGGTTGGCCGGGTGGCGCTTGAGCAGCCATGTCCACAGCCCATAGGCCGCCACCGTGGCAAACCAGCCCAGGTAGGCCGCGCCCGCCCAGGCCTGCCAGGACGCCTGCGTCCAGTGCTGGCGCACCTGTGCATCGTCGGTCAGCCAGCCCAGGGCAGCAAAGGGCAGGATGGGCGCAAGGCTGGACCAGACCACGAACTGCAAGGGGTCGTAGCCCGGCTGAATGCGCTGCAGGTGCCGCGCCAGGATATTGGTGCCGCCCCACATGGCCGCCGCGCCCAGCGTCAGCACGAAGCCGATGGCGGTCACCCCGGCCGCGCCGCCCGCCGCTGTGAAATTCAGCCCGAAGCAGACCAGCCCCGCCAAGGCGAACAGCAGCCCGCCCATGAGCGCCCGCGTGGGCTTTTCGCCCAGCAGCCCCAGGGCCAGCAGCGCGGTGAAGAACACCTGCGTCTGCATCAGCACCGAGGCCAGGGCCGCCGTCATGCCCAGCTTCAGCGCCAGGAACAGCAGGCCGAACTGCCCTACGCCCTGCACCAAGCCATACAGCCCCACCCAGCGCCAGGCCAGCGCGGGCCGCCGCACCAGCAAGACCAGCGGCAAGGCCGCGAACAGATAGCGCACGGCGCCCAGCTGCATGGGCGTGAACTCGCGCAGCGCCAGCTTCATGGCGACGAAGTTCAGCCCCCAGATCAGCACCACGGCCAGCGCGGCGGCGATGTCGGCGCGTTTCCAGCCGGTGTTCATTGCGCGGGCCGGTCCTTGCGGAAGGCGTTCTTCACGGCAATCCTGCCGTTGCGGAAGGTGAACACGTCCACCATGCGCGCCTCGATGCGCTTGCCGTCCGCCGCGCGCGTGCCGCTGAACGTGGTTTCGCTCACGCCGCGGTCGCCGCAGACGAAGTGCGCGCCGTCCCGCCAGGCGGCATCGGGGCAGGTTTGCCAGGCCAGCGCAAAACCCGCGCGCACGGCGTCGCGCCCGATGAAGCTGCGGCCCAGCACCTCCGGCCCGGCCACGGCGTGGAATGCGCAGTCCGCGTCCATGCAGTCCATCAGCGCCTCGAGGTCGTGGCGGTTCCAGGCGTCGGAAAAGCGGTGCAGCAGCGCAAGCAGCGCGGCGGAATCGGTGGTGGCGGTCATGGCGCGAGGCCCTCCTGTGAAGTCATGGCCGCGATGCTAGGCAGGCGCTGCGCGCGCCATGGTGCCAGCAGGCGGCGGAAATGGAGCCAACCGGGCTGGACCCATGGCGTTCGACCACTGGCACCAGGCAGCCCGCGGGCCGCGCCGCAAGATGCCGCCATTGATTTCTGGCTGGAGATGCACGATGCCGAGCAAGGCCGCTTACGACCCGCAATACGACCCCCTGGTCGCCCCCCACCCCGGCCAGGGCCGGGACTATGCGCCGACCTATTGGGTGGCCACGGCAGGCGAGCCGCCCGCCGACGACGGGCCGGTGGCGGGCGACCTGGATGCCGATGTGGTGATCGTCGGCAGCGGTTTCACCGGGCTGGCGGCGGCGCTGTTCCTGGCGCGCGAACACGGCATCCGCGCCACGGTGCTGGAGGCCAACCAGAGCGCCTGGGGCTGCACCAGCCGCAACGGCGGCCAGGGGCAGAACGCCAGCGGGCGCATGTACCGCTCGCAATGGATCGCGCGCTGGGGCAAGCCGACGGCGCTGCGGCTGGACGCCGAAATCCGCGAGGGCTTCGAGACTTTCAAAAGCCTGGTGCGCGAATTCCCCGAATGCGAGCCGCAGCACGGCGGGCATCTCTACATCGCCCACCGGCCCGAGAAAATGGACTTTCTGCGCCACGAGACCCAGGTGATGCGCGAGGTGTTCGGCTACGACGCGCGCCTGCTCTCCGCCGAGGAGGTGCGCACCCAGTATGTCAACGACCAGGAATGCCACGGCGCGCAGCACGAGCCGGACGGCATCGGCGTGCATCCGCTCAAGCTCGCCTTCGCCTACCTGCGCGCGGCGCGCGCGCTGGGCGTGAAGGTGCACACGGCCAGCCCGGTGACGGGCTTCGCCACGCGCGGCGGCGTGCACCATCTGCAAACGCCGGGCGGCACGGTCAAGGCGCGGGCCGTGGGCTTTTGCACGGGCGGCTACACCAGTTTCGGACTGCACCCGAGCCTGGACGCCAAGGTCATGCCCATTCTGTCGAACTCGATGGTCACAAGGCCGCTGACCGATGCCGAGATCGACGCCACGGGTTTCCGCACGCACGAGGTCATCACCGACACGCGCACGCTGCGCTACTACTACCGCCTGCTGCCCGACCGGCGCGTGCAGATCGGCAGCCGCAGCTCCGTCACCGGGGCCGACGCGCCCCACCCGCGCCACATGGCGGTGCTGGTCGAGGGGCTGCACCGCAAGTTCCCGGCGCTGCGCGGCATCCCGATCGACTATTCGTGGTGGGGCTGGGTGGACGTGAGCCACGACATGATGCCGCGCATCGCCCAGCCCGACCCGCGCCAGAGCGTGTTCTACGCGCTGGGCTACGGCGGCAACGGCGTGTCGTTCTCGGCCCATGCCGGACGGCGGCTGGCACAGCGCATCGCCGGGCAGCAACTGCCGCAGTTCGACCTGCCGATCTACCACGGCGCGCTGGACTACCCTTTCCTGTTCAACGACATCCGCCTGCCGCAGTCGCGCCTGTTCGCCCCGGCGCGGCGCCTGGGGCAGCGGGCGCTGTACCACTGGTACCACTACAAGGACGAAGGCCGCTTCTGAAAAGATAGCTGCTACCGCAATCTACAAGCCATTTTCAGATAGATAAAGCTTCCAAAATGGCTGTCAGACTGCGGTATCAGCTCTCTTTTTTGATGCCTGCATCCAGGCAGTCACGCCAGGCCATGCCCAGCGCCGTCATGCCGGGCTCGATCTGATGCAAAGGCATGGCCCCGAAGCCGAGGCGGAAGAATTGCGTGGGGCGCTGCGCGCTCTCGAAGAAATGCACGTCGCCCGGCTCGATCAGCACGCCGCGGCGCGCGGCGTGGATTTGCAGCGTGCGCGCATCCAGCTCCTGCGGCCCCTGCACCCATAGCAGGGAACTGCCTGGCAGGCTCATGCTACGGCACTGCGGCAATTGGGCCGCCAGCGCGCGGCTGATGGCCTGCCATTTGGGCGCCAGCCGCTCGCGCCAGCGGCGCGCGTGCTCTTCGCCATAGCCCATCCACAGGAACAGGGCCATGGTGCGCTGGTTGTTCGTCGGCGGGTGGCGATAGACATAGCGGCGCAGCGCGCGCAGGGCTTCGATCAGCGCTTCGTCGGCCACGATGAAGCCCAGGCGCAGGCCCGGCAGGAGGTTCTTGCTCAGGCTGCCCAGATAGATGACGCGACCGCTGTCGTCAAAGCTCTTGAGCGCCGGGTGGTTGCTGCCCAGGTCGTTGAATTCGGTGTCGTAGTCATCCTCGATCAGCACGAAGTCGTGCTGGCGCGCGCGCTCCAGCAGGTCCATGCGCCGGTAGACGGGCATGGTGACGCCCGTGGGCGACTGGTAGCTGGGCGTGCAGAACACCAGGTCGCACGTATGCAAATGCGCGCCCGGCACCAGGCCCTGGCTGTCCACGCGCAGCGGGCGCATCTGGCAGCCCGCCCGCGCAAAGATGTTGCGCGCGTCCACGTAGCCGGGGTTTTCCATGCCGAACACCAGTTCAGGATGCGCCAGCGCCTGGGCCAGCAGGAACAGGGAGTTCTGCGTGCCCACCGTTACCAGCACCTGCTCGGGCCGGGCGCGGATGGCCCGGCGCGGCAGCACGCGCTGCACGATCTGCTCGACCAGCAGCGGGTCGTCATGCATCACGTGGTCGTCCATCCAGCTTTGCAGGTGGGCGCGCGTCTGGGCCAGCCGGGTGCAGTGCCGCCAGCGCGCGGCGGTGGCCTCGTCGTACTCCACTTGGCCGTAGATGAAGGGGTAGGTGTAGTCGCGCCAGTTGCGCGGCTTGACGATGGCGGGCTCCACCACAGTGCGCTGCCCCAGGCGCTTTCCCCAATCAGGTGCGTCCTGGCCCGGGGTAAACCATTTTTCCGGCACGGGCAGCAGGCGCACGCGCAACTGCTTGCGCACGAAGCCTTCGTTGACGAAGTAGCCCCGCCGGTCCACCGCCGACAGAAAGCCGTCGCGCATCAATTGCTCATAGACCAGCACCACGGTGTTGCGCGACACCTTGAGCAACTGGCTCAGCTTGCGCGACGAAGGCAGAGGCTCGGTGGGCGGCAGCGCGCCGTCGAGCACGGCGTTGAGCAGGCACTCGCGCAGTTGCTCCTGCAGGCCGCGGCCCGGCTCGAAGGGGCGCAAATAAGGTTCCAGCATGGTGATTCCCCCGGGGCCTGTCGTCGGCCTGTTCTGGACTGGCGCCACAACGGCCAGTCTCTGGAACCAACGCAAAGAACAGGCCAGCTGTTCCGCTGAAGCCCGCACCTGAATCGCCAGGCCGCTGCCCGCGAAGGCGGCGGCCTTTTGCATTCCCGGGGCAGGCTTGGCGCCGCGCGGCGTGGCACCAATGGCCGATGGCTCTGGCGCCACGGCGACCCGGCTTCCGTTCCTAGACTGAATGCCATGCATCTTTGATGTTGGCATCCCGCCCTTCCATGCTCCAGGAGCGAATCGCATGAAACCGCTGTCCTTTTCACGCCGAACCCTTGCACTGACCGCCGCCGCGCTGGCGGCCGGCCTGCTGGCCCAGCCTGCCGCCGCGCAGGACATCAAAAACGGCGGCACGCTGGTCATTGGCTCGACCCAGGCCCCGCGCCATCTCAATGGCGGCGTGCAATCGGGCATTGCCACGGCAGTGCCTTCCACGCAGATCTTCGCCAGCCCCTTGCGCTTCGACGACAAGTGGAACCCGCAGCCCTACCTGGCCGAGTCGTGGAAGCTGTCGGACGACGGCAAATCGCTCACGCTGAACCTGCGCAAGAACGCCGTGTTCCACGATGGCAAACCCATCTCCTCGGCAGACGTGGCCTTCTCCATCATGGCGATCAAGGCCAACCACCCCTTCTCGACCATGCTGGCGCCCGTCGAGAAAGTCGAAACGCCCAACGCACAGACCGCCATCATCCGCATGAGCACGCCCCACCCGGCGATCGTGCTGGCCATGTCGCCCGCGCTGTGCCCCATCATGCCCAAGCACATCTACGGCGATGGCACCGACCTGAAGAACCACCCGCGCAACAGCCAGAACGTGGTGGGCTCGGGCCCGTTCAAGCTGATCGAGTTCAAGCCCGGCCAGCGCATCGTCATGGAAAAGTTCGACAAGTTCTTCCTGCCGGGCAAGCCCCACCTGGACAAGATCATCGAGACGCTCTCGCCCGACTCCCAGAGCCTGCTGCTGGGCCTGGAGCGCGGCGACATCCACATGATGCCGTACACGGCCAGTTCGGTGGATCTGCGCCGCCTGAAGGCCAACCCCAACATACAGATCACGGACAAAGGCAGCGAGGGCATCGGCCCGATCAACTGGCTGGCCTTCAACACGGCAAAGAAGCCTCTGGACGATGTGAAAGTGCGCAAGGCCATTGCCTACGCCATCGACAAGAACTTCATCGTCAAGGCGCTGATGGGCGGCTTTGCCACCGTGGCCGACGGCCCCATCGTTCCCAGCAGCCCCTGGGCCACGGCGGACCTGGTGAAGTACCCACTGGATCTGCAAAAGTCCGCCGCGCTGCTGGACCAGGCCGGGCACAAGGCCGGCGCGGGAGGCGAGCGGTTCAAGCTGACCATCGACTACCTGCCCGGCAACGACGAGCAGCAGAAGAACGTGGCCGAGTACCTGCGCTCGCAACTCAAGAAGGTGGGCATCACGGTGGAGGTGCGCGCTTCCGCGGACTTCCCAGCCTGGTCCCAGCGCATTGCCGCGCACGACTTCGACATGACCATGGACACCGTTTTCAACTGGGGGGATCCGGTCATCGGCGTGCACCGCACTTACCTGTCGAACAACATCAAGCCCATCATCTGGACCAACACGCAGTCCTACAGGAACCCGAAAGTGGACGCGCTGCTCAATGCCGCCGGCGCGACCGTCGATCCGGCCAAGCGCAAGGCGGACTATGCAAGCTTCCAGAAGATCGTGACGGACGAGGTGCCGATCGTCTTCATCAACCTGACGCCCTACTACATGGTGGCCAGCAAGAAGGTGGGCAATCTTCCGACGACCATCTGGGGCCCGGCCTCCCCGATGGATGACGTGTACCTGAAGTGAGAGGGGCCGCATCATGAGCGCTTTACGGCCTGTCGTTTCCCGGCTCTGCCAAGCGATGCTGCTGGTGCTGGCCGTGGTGGTCCTGAACTTCGTTCTGGTGCACGCCGCGCCCGGCGACCCGGTGGAGACCATCGCCGGCGCGAGCGGCGGCATGTCCGAAGAGGTTAAGGCCGAGTTGCGCCAGTCCTACGGGCTGGACAAACCGCTGCCCGTGCAGCTGGCGGTCTATCTGGGCCGCGTGGCGCGGCTCGATCTGGGCTACTCCTACTTTTTCAACCTGCCGGTCACGGGGCTGATCGTCGAGCGCGTGCCCGCCACGCTGCTGCTGGTGGTCTGCTCCGTGCTGTGCGCCTTCGTCGTGGGAACCGGGCTGGGCACGCTGGCCGCGCGCCGGCCCAACGGGCTGTTGTCGCAACTCATCACGGTGCTGTCGCTAGCCGGCTTTGCCGCGCCGGTGTTCTGGACCGGGATGATGCTGATGATCCTATTCGCCTCGGTCTGGCCCGTGCTGCCGGTGTCGGAAATGCGTTCGGTGGACAGCGATGGCAAAGGGCTGGCCGGTGTGCTGGATGTGTTGTGGCACCTGGTATTGCCGATGACGACGCTGTCGCTGGTGTACCTGGCCCAGTACAGCCGCCTGGCGCGCGCCAGTATGCTGGAAGTGCTGGGAGCGGATTTCATCCGCACCGCCCGCGCCAAGGGGCTGGCGGACCGGGTGGTGCTCTACAAGCACGCGCTGCGCAATGCCATCCTGCCCGTCGTCACCATCCTGGGCCTGCAATTCGGCAACGTGCTGGCCGGGGCCATCCTGGTCGAGACGGTTTTCAACTGGCCGGGGCTGGGCCGGCTGGCCTTCGAATCGGTGCTGCGGCGCGACTACCCCACCATCCTCGGCGTGCTGCTGCTGTCGGCGGTGGTCGTGCTGGTGATGAACCTGCTGACCGACCTGTGCTACCGCCTGGTCGACCCCCGTATCCAGAAGCGATGAACGCCATGCCCACAACCTCCCTCTCTCCGGCGTCCGCCGTGCCTGCGCCGGCCACACCCTCACCAGCGCGCGAGGCGGCACGCATGTTCATCCGCAACCCGGCGGCCGTGGCCGGGCTGGCGCTGCTGGCGTTGATCGTGGTCATTGCCGTCGCCGGCCCCTGGCTGTACCCCGCGGATCCGTTCGAGATTCGCGCCGCGCCGCTGTCGCCGCCGGGCAGCGAAGACGCCTGGCTCGGCACCGACTATCTCGGCCGCGACGTGGCCATCGCGCTGCTCTACGGCGGTCGCGCCACGTTGCTGGTTGGAGCCGTTGCGGCCCTGCTGTCCGTGGCCATCGGCATCACGCTGGGGGCTTTCGCGGGCTACTACGGCGGGAAGATCGACAACGCGCTATCCCGCGTGACGGAGTTCTTCCAGGTGCTGCCCGCGCTGCTGTTCGCCATGGTGGTCGTCACGCTGTTCACGCCCAGCCTGGTGACCGTGGTGCTGTCGATCGGGCTGGTGAGCTGGCCCGCCACGGCGAGGCTGGCGCGCGCCGAGTTCATGAAGGTGCGCGACCTCGAATTCGTGCGCGCCGAGCGCTCCATCGGCGCGCGTGACGCACGCATCATCTGTAAGGTCATCCTGCCCAACTGCGTGGCGCCGCTGGTGGTGTCCGCAACGCTGGCCATTGGCTCGGCCATCCTGTTCGAGGCCGGTCTGTCCTTCCTCGGCCTGGGCGATCCGAACCTGATGAGCTGGGGAATGATGATCGGCTCCAGCCGCCAGTACGTTCTGTCGGCCTGGTGGGCCGTGGCGATCCCCGGCGCGGCCATTTTTCTCACGGTGCTGGCCGTCAGCCTGATTGGCGATGGCTTGAACGATGCCCTCAACCCCAAACTGCGCGAGCGTTGACATGGCCGCCTCCCTATCCCCCGTGCTGCGCGTCGACGATGTGCGCGTGGAATTCAACACCCGGCGCGGCAAGGCGCTGGTGCTCAATGGCGTGAGCTTCGACGTGAACGCCGGCGAGACGCTGTGCATCGTCGGCGAATCCGGCTGCGGCAAGAGCATGACGGCGCTGACGGTGCTGGGCCTGGTACCGCAACCGCCGGGGCGCGTGAGCGGCGGGCGGGTGCTGTTTGGCGAGGAAGACCTGCTCCAGGCAACGCAGCAGCGCCTGCGCGGGGTGCGCGGCAACCGCATCTCGATGATCTTCCAGGAGCCGATGACCTCGCTCAACCCGGTGTTTACCGTGGGCGAGCAGATCGCCGAATCGCTGCGCCTGCACGCGGGCCTGGACCGCGCTGCGGCGCACGGGCGCGCCACCGAAATGCTGCGGCAGGTCGGCATCCCCGCGCCGGAGCGGCGCGTGGACGAATACCCGCACCAGCTCTCCGGCGGTATGCGCCAGCGCGTGATGATTGCGATGGCGCTGGCCTGCCGCCCCGACATCCTGATCGCCGACGAGCCGACCACGGCGCTCGACGTGACGGTGCAGGCCCAGATTTTCGACCTGCTGCGCGAGCTGCAACGCGAGCGCAACACCGCCATCGTCCTCATCACGCACGACATGGGGGCCGTGGCGGAGATGGCCGACCGCGTGATCGTAATGTACGCCGGCCGCGTGATCGAGCAAGGCAGCACCGCCCAGGTGCTGGAGCAGCCGCAGCACCCGTATACCCGGGGCTTGATCGCCTGCCTGCCCGAACTGGGCAGCAGCCAAGCCGGCGGTGACGCCGACCTGGCCGAAATCCCGGGCGTGGTGCCTTCGCTCTGGGAGTTGGGCCGCGGCTGCGCCTTCCGCGAACGCTGCCCGCAGGCCCATGCACGCTGCGCAGAGGAGGTGCCGCCCATGACAGCCGTGGCAGCGCCCGCGCAGGATGGGCATGGCGCCGCCTGCTGGCTATTGGCGCAAAGCCACCATGAACAGGAGGTGACGGCATGAACCAGCCGATGGATTTCCCGTCCAGCGCGGACGCCAAACCGGCGGCACCGGTGCTGCTGTCCGTGACCGAACTGAAAGTGCACTTCCCCCGCGGCAGGAACGAAGTGGTGCGCGCCGTCGATGGCGTCAACTTCGAGGTTCGGCGCGGCTCCACGCTCGCGGTGGTGGGCGAGTCGGGCTCCGGCAAGACCACCACGGCGCTGGCCGTGATGCGCCTGGCCCCGATTACCGACGGCAGCGTGCGCCTGGGGGTCACGGATTTGAGCCTGCTGCCGGACGAGGCCATGCGCCAGGCGCGCCGCCGGGTGCAGATGATCTTTCAGGACCCGTACTCATCGCTCAATCCGCGCCAGCGGGTGGGCGAAGCGGTGCGCGCGCCGCTGGATCTGATGAAGATCGGCTCCAAGGCCGAACGCGCGGCGCGCGTGGACGAGCTCTTTGCCGCCGTCGGCCTGCGGCCCGAGCAGCAGCACCTCTTTCCGCACCAGTTCTCGGGCGGCCAGCGCCAGCGCATCAACATCGCGCGCGCCCTGGCGACCCACCCTGAACTGGTGGTGTGCGACGAGCCGGTGTCGGCGCTGGACATCGCCATCCGCGCGCAAATCCTGAACCTGCTCAAACGCCTGCAGCGCGAGCTCGGCCTGACCTACCTGTTCATCTCGCATGACATGGCGGTGGTGGAACACATCTGCGACGAGATCGCCGTCATGTACCTGGGCCAGATCGTCGAGCGCGCGCCGCGCAAGGTCTTCTTCGCCAGGCCGCTGCACCCCTACAGCGTGGCCTTGATGTCGGCAGCGCCTACCGTCAAGGGCGGGCGCGCAAGAGCGGCACAGCGCATTCGGCTGGTCGGCGATCCGCCCAGTCCCATCAACCCGCCCGCCGGCTGCCGCTTCGCGGGCCGCTGCCCGGCCGCCGGCGCCGGCTGCGAACAGCCCCAGGTGCCGCGCGAGGTACAGCCCGGCCACTGGGTGGCCTGCCATCGCGTCACCGCCGCTGGCGGCATTCCCACCGGCCCGCTGCAACTGCCTGTGGCTGCCTGATCTCCCCCGCCCTTTCCCTGCAAGGCTTCCCATGACCATCACCGTTTTCCAGGCACGCAAAATCCTCACGATGAACCCGCAGCAGCCCGAGGCGACGCACGTTGCCGTGCGCGACGGCCGCGTTCTGGCCGTGGGCGACCTGGCCCATATGCAAGCCTTGGGGCCCCACGCGCTCGACAGCCGTTTTGCCGGCCAGGTCCTGATGCCGGGCCTGGTCGAAGGCCACTGCCACCTGATGGCGGGCGGCTTGTGGAATTTCACTTTCGTGGGCTACCACGCGCGCACCGCGCCCGATGGCACGACGTGGCAAGGCTGCCGCGACTTCGATGAGGTGATCGAGCGCCTGGTGGCCGCCGAGCGCAGCATGAGCGACGCCAAGGCCCCGCTGCTGGCCTGGGGGTTCGACCCGATCTTCTTCGGCAGCGAACGCATGACGGCCGACCACCTCGATCGCGTCTCGACCAGCCGGCCCGTGGTCATCCTACATGCCAGCCAGCATCTGATGAACGTCAACCGCGCCGCCATGGCGGCGGCCGGCATCACGCGGGACACCGACATCGAAGGCGTGGCCCGCTTCCCCGACGGCGAACCCAATGGAGAACTGCAGGAATTCGCCGCCATGTTCCCGATCACGCGGCTGACGGGCAATATCTTCCGCGTGACCGGCAGCGACCCGGCCAGCCTGCGCATGTTCGGCCAGATGGCGCAGCTCGCGGGCGTGACCACCGCCACCGACCTGGTCAACGACCTGAGCGACGCCAATGCCGCCGCGATGGCCGAGGTGACCGCAGCACCCGGCTTCCCCGTGCGCCTGGTGCCCGCCTATGTCTGCATGGACGGCAGCGTGAACCGCGCGCAGGGCGGCGAGCGCATCCGCGCCCGGCAGGCCGAGGCCGCCGGCAACGGCAAGCTGCACTACGGGCTGGTGAAGATCGTGGCCGATGGCTCCATCCAGGGCTTCACCGCGCGCGTGCGCTGGCCCGGCTACCACAACGGCGCGCCCAATGGCATCTGGATCCTGCCGCCCGCCGAGTTGAAGGCGACCATCAAGGACTTCCACGCCCAGGGCTTTCAATTGCACATCCACACCAACGGCGACGAGGCGACCGAACTGGCGCTGGACGGTATCGAGGAGGCGCTGGACGCGCACCCGCGCTGGGACCATCGCCACACGCTACAGCACTGCCAGATGGCGAGCGAGGCGCAGTTTGCCCGCATGGCGCGCCTGGGGCTGTGCGCCAACCTGTTCGCCAACCACATCTACTACTGGGGCGATGCGCACCGCGCGCTGACGATGGGTCCCGACCGCGCCAGCCGCATGGACGCCTGCGCTACCGCGCTGCGCCACGGCGTGCCGCTGGCCATCCATTCCGACGCGCCGATCACGCCGCTGGGGCCGCTGTTCACGGCCTGGTGCGCCGTCAACCGCCTGACGTCCAGCGGCCAGCAGCTCGGCGCTGCCGAGTGCATTTCCGTGCCCGATGCGCTGTATGCCATCACCATGGGCGCGGCCTTCACGCTGCGCATGGACCACCTGATCGGCTCCATCGAGGTCGGCAAATTCGCCGACTTCTGCGTGCTGGAGGATGATCCGCTGGCCATGAACCCTGCTGCACTGAAGGATGTGCGCATCGCAGGCACCGTGGTCGGCGGCCAGCCTCTGCCGCAGCCGGGAGCGGACAACCATGCCTGACCCCATGCCCCGCGCACGCATCCCGTTGACGGTGATCGGCGGGTTCCTCGGCGCCGGCAAGACCACGCTGCTCAACCACCTGTTGACGCAAGCGCAGGGCAGGCGTGTCGCGGTCCTGGTGAACGACTTCGGCGCCATCAACATCGACCGCCGCCTGATCGCATCGGAAGCGGCCGACGCTATCGCGCTGACCAATGGCTGCGTGTGCTGCGCCATTGGCGACGACCTGACGGCTGCGTTGATCGGCCTGATCGAATCGCCGCGGCCACCCGATGCGATCGTGGTCGAGACCAGCGGCGTCTCCGACCCGTGGCGCATTGCACAGGTCGGCCTGGCCGACCCGGCGCTGGCGCTGGATGCCGTTCTGGTGCTAGCGGACGCGGCCGCCTTGCCGGCGCAGGCCGCCGATCCGCTGCTGGCAGATACCGTGCAGCGCCAACTGCGCGCCGCCGACCTGCTGGTGCTCAACAAATGCGACCTGGTGAGCGATGCCGCATTGCAGGCGCTACGCTGCTGGCTGGATACGCACATGCCCGGCGTACCGCGCTTCGAAACGGAGCAGGCGCGCGTGCCGCCTGTGCTGCTCGGCGCGCCGTTACACGCAGGCCCGCGTTACCCCACCCTGGGGAATGCGCCGCGCCTGGCGGCACAGGCAGAGCATGGGGAGCTTTTCGACGCCTGGGTGCTACGGGATGCCCCCGTCTTCAGCGCCCAAGCCCTGCGCGCGCTGCTCAAGGCCATGCCGGCAGGCGTGCTGCGCCTGAAAGGATTCGTGCGCACGGACGAACACGCGCTGGCGGAGATGCAATTCGCAGGCAGCCATGGCGCGCTGCGCGCAGCCCATCAAGAGACCCGCCCCCGGGAGGCGCTGGACACCCTCGTCGCCATTGGCTTGCGTGGCCGATTGCCCAATGCAGCGCTCGACGAGGCTTTCGCCTGCGCCCACGCGCCGAAAGCGCGCGATATGGCGCCATGACCGCATCCACCGCCTCAATGGGCACAACGGCACACGCCCGCAATCACCACCGCGAACCCGCCTTCGCCGGGTGAATGGCATCCACGCGGCCCGGCGCGAAGGGGCGCGCGCACGGCTCCACCGTGGAGCGATCGGTTGGCGGCCCGCTCGGCTGGCGCCATCGCAGGCAGCCGCTGGACCCAATGCAAGGTACGGGTCAACCCTACATTGGCTGCATCGATGTCTTTTGTCTCGGCTCTTCCAAAGGAATTTTCCATGCCTGCCACCACATCCCGTGCCGCCATCCGACGCGCCCTGCTGGGCAGCCTGTGCCTTGCCGCCTGCGCCACCGCGCTGCCGACTCATGCGCAGAGCGCGCCCACCGTCACCATCGGCGTGCAAAGCATGTTCGGCCCCTGGAAAACCGCCATCGCGGACAAGGAGTTTGAAAAAGCCACCGGCTGGAAGATCAACTGGCGCAAGTTCGACAGCGGCGGCGATGTGGTCACCGCCATGGCCTCGGGCGACGTGCAGATCGGCGTGGCCGGCTCCAGCCCGGTGGCCGCTGCCGCCAGCCGCGGCCTGCCGCTGCAGGTGTTCTGGATCCTGGACAACATCAACGAGGCCGAGGCGCTGGTCGTGCGCAACGGCAGCGGTATCAACAAACCGCAGGACCTGGTGGGCAAGACGCTGGCCGTGCCTTTCGTCTCGACCACGCACTTCCACGCGCTGTTCGCGCTGGAGCACTACGGCATCGCGGGCAAGGTCAAGGTGATCAACCTACAGCCCTCCGACATCCCTGCCGCCTGGGCGCGCGGCGACATCGACGCCGCCTTCATCTGGGACCCGGCACTGGGCAAGATCAAGCAAAGCGGCAAGGTGCTCATCACCTCGGGCGACCTGACCAAGCTGGGCAAGGCCACGTTCGACGCGCTGGTCGTCAACAAGGACTTCGCCGCGAAGAACAAGGCGGCCATGCAGGCCTTCACCCAGGTGCTGCAAAACGCCACGGCCAGCTACGTGAACAACCCCAAGGCCTGGACGGCGCAGTCCGACGCGGTGCGCAAGGTGGCGCAACAGTCGGGCGCGCAGCCCGCCGAGGTGCCGCCGGTGCTGGCGCTCTACCAGTTCCCGCTCGCCGCCGAACAGGCTGGCAACGCCTGGCTGGGCGGCGGCAAGGCAGGCGGCGCGGCCAAGGCGCTGGAGGCCACGGCGGCCTTCCTGAAGGAGCAGAAGAAAGTGCCCGCCGTGCTGCCCGACTACAGCGTCGCCATCGACCCGGGCTTCGTGCAAGGCGTCAAGTAAGCCGGGAGTGCCCATGAGCCTGCGCCTGAACATCCGAGACGTCTCGGTCATCTTCCCCGGCCGCCAGCAGGGCCAGCAGGTCACGGCCCTGTCCGGCGTCAACCTGGAGATCGCCCAGGGCGATTTCGTCGTCGCGCTCGGAGCCTCGGGCTGCGGCAAGACCACGCTGCTGAACCTGATGGCGGGCTTCATCCAGCCCACCAGCGGCCTGATGACGCTGGGCCGCTACCACGGCGAGCCGCCCGCCGAAGCCGATGCCCACAGCGGCCTGCGCGACCAGATCACCGGCCCCGGCGCGGACCGCGGCGTGGTGTTCCAGAAACACGCCCTGCTGCCCTGGCTCAACGTGCTGGACAACGTGGCCTTCGGCCTCAAGCTCAAGGGCGTGCCCCGGGCCGAGCGCGAGGCCCGGGCCATGCACTTTCTCGCGCAGGCGGGGCTGGCCGATTTCCGGGACCATGCGCCGTACCAGTTGTCGGGCGGGATGCAGCAGCGCGTGGGCATTGCGCGTGCGCTGACCAACGATCCGCACATGCTGCTGCTCGACGAGCCGCTCGGCGCGCTCGACTCGCTCACCCGCGAGCGCCTGCAGGAGCTGATTCTGGACATCTGGCACAGCACGCAGAAGATGATGTTCTTCATCACCCATGACGTGGAGGAAGCGCTGTTCATGGGCACGCGGCTCATCATCATGTCGCCCCGGCCGGGGCGCATCACCCACGAGATTCCGCTGGACTTCGGGCGCCGCTTCCTGCAATCGCGCAACGCGCGCGCCGTCAAGTCCAGCCCCGACTTCATCGCGCTGCGCGAGAAGGTGCTGGGCATCATCCACGGCGACGAGGAGCACACGCTATGACCCCCACGACCACATCCGAACCCAGCAGCGGCGGCCTGCTCGCCCGCCTGCGCCGTGCAGCGCCCGCGCGCCCCGGCGAGCAGTACGGCGCGCCCGGCAACGGCAGCAGTTGGCGCATCAGCGCCGCCACGGTCGCCATCATCCTGGCGCTATGGGCGGCCTCCACCAGCCAGGGCTGGATACAGCCGCTGTTCCTGCCCTCGCCGCAGGCGGTGTGGCACCAGTTCCTCGAAGTCTCGCGCGACGGCTTCGCCGACGCCACCCTGCTCACCCATTTGGGCTGGAGCGCGGCGCGCGTGTTTGGCGCGTTCGCGCTGGCCGTCGTCACCGCCATTCCGGCCGGGGTGCTGATGGGCGTCAACCGCGTGGTGCGCGGCATCTTCGACCCCATCGTCGAGTTCTACCGCCCGCTGCCGCCGCTGGCCTACCTGCCGCTGGTCGTGATCTGGCTGGGCATTGGCGAAAGCTCCAAGATCGTACTGATCTACCTGGCCATGTTCGCGCCGCTGGCCCTGAGCGCCCGCGCCGGGGTGCGCGCCGTCGCCATCGAGCAGATCCACGCCGCGTACTCGATGGGCGCGACCCGCTCGCAGGTGCTGTGGCACGTGATCGCGCCCGCCGCGCTGCCCGACATCCTGACCGGTATGCGCATCGCCATCGGCTTCGGCTGGACGACGCTGGTCGCCGCAGAGATGGTGGCCGCCACCGCCGGGCTGGGCTTCATGGTGCTGAGCGCCTCGAAGTTCATGGTCACCGACGTGGTCATCATGGGCATCCTCGTCATCGGCGCGCTGGCGCTGGCCTTCGACGTGCTGATGCGCTGGATGGAAGCCAGGCTCGCGCCCTGGAAGGGCAAGTGAACGCCGCGCACAACCGCCATCCGCCCAAGAAAAAACCGCCCGGAGGCGGTTTTTTCGTTGCAGGCAGAAACCCGGCGATCAACGCTTGGAGAACTGCTTGGCGCGGCGTGCGGAGTGCAGGCCGACCTTCTTACGTTCGACTTCACGCGCGTCGCGCGTCACGAAGCCGGCCTGGCTCAGCGCGGGCTTGAGCGTGGCGTCGTAGTCGATCAGAGCGCGGGTGATGCCGTGGCGGGTGGCGCCGGCCTGGCCGGATTCACCGCCGCCGTGGACGTTGACCTGGATGTCGAAGGCTTCGACATTGCCCGTCAGCACCAGCGGCTGCTTGGCGATCATGATGGACGTCTCGCGGCCGAAGTACTGCTGAATGTCTTTGCCATTCACCGTAATCTTGCCGGAACCCTTCTTCAGAAACACGCGGGCGACGCTGGACTTGCGACGGCCGGTGCCATTGTTCCATTCACCAATCATGTCGGCTCCTTAGATTTCCAGAGGCTTGGGCTGCTGGGCGCTGTGCGGATGCTCCGCGCCGCCGTAGACCTTGAGCTTCTTGATCATGGCATAGCCCAGGGGACCCTTGGGCAACATGCCCTTGACGGCCTTTTCCAGCGCGCGGCCGGGGTGCTTGGCCTGCAGGTCGCGGAAGTTGGTGGCCGTGATGCCGCCGGGGTAGCCGGAGTGGCGGTAGTACACCTTGTCCAGGTTCTTGGTGCCGGTGACCTTGAGCTTGGAGGCGTTGACGATGACGATGAAGTCACCGGTATCGACGTGAGGCGTGTAGATGGCTTTGTGCTTGCCGCGCAGTCGGAGGGCCACTTCGCTGGCTACCCGTCCGAGAACCTTGTCGGTCGCGTCAATCACAAACCACTCATGCACGACCTCAGCGGGCTTTGCGCTGAAAGTAGTCATGGGTTTTCTCTTTTCAAAAAGAGGGTTTGGCGGCCCTTTTCCACGGTCGGCGCTTCTCTTTCGGAAGCCTCTTAGGTGGCAGGTTGAACTTCGCCGCGGGGCCAGGAAATCGCTGCGAAGCCCGCCATTATACAAAGAACGATAATCGCCCCCTTATGTTCAGCTACCGCCACGCCTTCCACGCGGGCAACCATGCCGATGTGCTCAAGCACACGGTGTTGATTGCCCTCTTGCAATACCTCACGCAGAAGGACGCGGCGCTGACGGTGCTCGACACCCACGCGGGCGCGGGCCTGTACCGGCTGGACGGCGACTACGCGCAGCAAAGCGGCGAGGCGCAGGCCGGCATCGCCAGGCTGGCCGAGGCGGGCGACCTCGCGCCCGCCCTGCAGGACTATCTGGACCTGGTGCGCGGCTTCAACAGCGGCAGCGCGCTCAAGGTCTACCCCGGCTCGCCCTTCATCGCGCAGCGGCTGCTGCGCGCACAAGACCGGCTCAAGCTGTTCGAGTTGCACCCGACCGACTACCGCGCCCTCTCGGGCAACGTGGCCCAGCTGGATGCGGGCCGTCAGGTGGCGGTGCTGCTGGAGGACGGCTTCGAGGGCGTGAAGAAATTCCTGCCCCCGCCGGCCCGCCGGGCCCTGGTGCTGTGCGACCCCAGCTATGAAATCAAGAGCGACTACGGGCGCGTGGCGGCGTTGGTGCAAGACGCGCTCACGCGCTTTGCCACGGGCTGCTACGCCGTGTGGTACCCCATCATCGCGCGGCAGGAGGCGCACGATCTGCCGCGCCGGCTCAAGACCCTGGCGACCAAGGCAGGCAAAGGCTGGCTGCACGCCACGCTTACGGTGAAGTCGGGCGCGCCGGGCCTGCCCGCGAGCGGCATGTTCATCATCAACCCGCCCTATACGCTGCACGCAGCCTTGAAGCCCGCGCTGCCGCAGATGGTGAAATTGCTGGGGCAAGACCGCAACGCCGCGTTCACGCTGGACGCGGCGGGGGGCTGATCAACGCCGCTTTTTGCGCGGCTTGGGCTTGGCCTTGGCGCGGGGCCTGTGGCGCGGGGCTGGGGAGGCCTCGCCATCGTCACCCACGCTGCCGGGGCAAGCGTCGTCGGTGGCCTCCAGCCGCCGCAATTCCACCGGCTTGATGCCCAGGCCCGCCATGCCCAGTTCTTGCGCCGCAGCCTGGCTCAGGTCAATGACACGGCCCTTGGCGAACGGCCCCCGGTCGTTGATGCGCACCACCACGGCCTTGCCGGTCACGGCGCTGCGCACGCACAGGCGCGTGCCGAAAGGCAGGGTGCGGTGGGCGGCGGTGAATTCATAGCGGTCGAAGCGCTCGCCGTTGGCCGTGCGGCGGCCATGCAGGCCGGGGCCGTACCAGGAGGCCAGCCCCCTGCCCACCAGTTCGCCTTCAGACGCGGTGGCTTCGTTGCCGCCGCCGCTGTCGGAAGGAGTACGCGGCGCGGGGATGTCGGGCAGCGCCTCGGGCGCCGGGGCTTTGGCCTGGGGTGCCGGCGCGGGTTTGCGCGGCTTGGGCGGAGGGGCCGTGGGGACGGAGTCCGGCGGGGCGATGGTGCCCGGCGAGGAGGCCTCCGGCGGCGTGGTGGAGCAACCCGTCAGCACAGCCGCCAGCAGCGTCGATAGAAGCAGGACGCGAATTTGCATCCGGCGGATATTAAGACAACGCCTTACAGGCCCAGTTTTTCGCAGACGGCGAGCGTGGCCGCGCTCTGGTTCATGGTGTAGAAGTGCAGCCCCGGCGCGCCGCCGCGGCGCAGGCGCTCGCACAGGCCGGCCACCACGTCGAGGCCGAAGGCGCGGATGCTGGCCGCGTCGTCGCCGTAGGACTGCAGGCGCAGGCGGATCCAGCGCGGAATCTCGGTGCCGCAGGCATCGGCGAAGCGCATCAGCCCGCTGCTGTTGGTGATGGGCATGATGCCGGGCACGATGGGCGCCTTGATGCCCAGGGCGTGGGCTTCATCGACGAAGCGGAAGTAGGCGTCGGCGTTGAAGAACATCTGCGTGATGGCCGTGTCCGCGCCCGCGCGCATTTTCACGGCGAAGGCGTGCAGGTCGGCCTCGGGCGAGCGCGCCTGGGGGTGCGTCTCGGGGTAGCAGGCGGTGTGGATGGTGAAGTCGTTGCCCGTCTCCACGCGGATGAAGGAGATCAGGTCGCTGGCGTACTGGAACTCACCGCCCGCGCCGTAGCCGCTGGGCAGGTCGCCGCGCAGGGCCACGAGGCGCTTGACGCCCATGGCCTTCAGTTCGGCGAGCTGTGCGCGCACGCCGTCCCGGGTAGCGCCGATGCACGAGAAGTGCGACGCGGCGCTGACGCCTTCGCCCAGGATTTCGCGCACCGCGTCGAAGGTACCGGACTGGGTGGAGCCGCCCGCGCCGTAGGTGACGGAGCAGAACTCGGGCTTTTTGGCGTACAGCTGCTGGCGCACGGCGCGCAGCTTGACCACGCCTTCGGGCGTCTTGGGCGGGAAGAACTCGAAACTGATCATGGCTTTGCCTTGGCGTAAAGGAAGAACTCGCGGTTGCCGTCGCCGCCGGTGATGGGGCTGTCGAACCAGCCTTGCACCTGCAAGCCGATTTCGTCGCAGCAGGCGCGAATGCGTTGCTCTACCAATGGGTATAAATGGGCGTCGCGCACGATGCCACCTTTGCCGACCTGGCCCGGCTGCAATTCGAACTGCGGCTTGACGAGCATGAGCAGCGCGCCGCCCGCCTGGAGCAGCGGCACGAGCGCGGGCAGCACCAGCGTGAGCGAGATGAAGGACAGGTCGCCCGTGACGAGGTCGAACACGGGCGTGATGTCGTCATGCTCGCGCCCGGCGCGGCGCTGGCGCACGGTGGGCACGGCGCCGGCGGCGCGCGCCTGGGCCTTGGCGGCGCGCTCGGCCTTGAAGGCTTCCACGTCCTGCTCCCGGGCGTCGTCGCTGCCTTCGTCATTTTCGTAGTCGTCATCGACCACGCCGCCGTTGCGCATCCAGGCGTAGGGCGCGGTGGGCTGGGTGTCGTTGTCCTCGGGCTCGGCTTCGACGCGCTCGGACAGGGCTTCTTCGCACGCCTGCACCAGCCCCTCGGGCGTGAGGTGGCGCGCGTTCAGCCCTTCGACGCAGACCACGCGCGGGTCGGCGCGCAGGCGCTCGTGGAGCTGGCCGTGGCCCACGTCCACGCCGATGACCTGCGCCGCGCTGCGCTGCAGCAGGCAGTCGGTGAAGCCACCCGTGCTCTGGCCCACGTCCAGGCAGCGCAGCCCGGCCACGGACAGGCCGGTGGCGTTCAGCGCGCCTTCTAGCTTGAGCCCGCCACGCGAGATGTACTGGGCCTCGGCCGCGTCGAGCAGTTGCAGTTGCGCCCCTGCCGGAATGTCGTCGCCGTTCTTGGTGACGGGGTTCCACGGCAGCGTGGGCGCGAGCCGCCACTGCACGCCCGCGGCGATCAGGCGCTGGGCCTGCGAGCGCGTGCTCGCGTGCCCGCCTTCGACGAGAAAAACGTCTGCGCGCATAGTTTTGAATGAAATTGGCCTCTAGCGCTTATCCATCAAGCGCTAGCAGCTACTGTTTTAATAGCGATACGTGTCGGCCTTGTACGGGCCTTCCTTCTTCACGCCGATGTAGGCGGCCTGCGCGTCGGTCAGCACGGACAGCTGCGCGCCCACCTTCTTGAGGTGCAGGCGGGCCACCTTTTCGTCCAGGATCTTGGGCAGCACGTAGACCTTGCCCGCCTGGTAGGCGTCGGGCTTGGTGAACAGTTCGATCTGCGCGATGGTCTGGTTGGCGAAGCTGCTGCTCATCACGAAGCTGGGGTGGCCCGTGGCGCAGCCCAGGTTGACCAGGCGGCCCTTGGCCAGCAGGGTGATGCGCTTGCCGTCAGGGAAGATCACGTGGTCCACCTGGGGCTTGACCTCTTCCCACTGGTACTTCTCGATAGCCGCCACGTCGATCTCGTTGTCGAAGTGGCCGATGTTGCAGACGATGGCCTCGTTCTTCATCGCCACCATGTGCTCATGGCGGATCACGTCGCGGTTGCCGGTAGTGGTCACGAAGATGTCGGCCTTGTCGGCGGCGTATTCCATGGTGACGACCTTGTAGCCCTCCATCGCGGCCTGCAGCGCATTGATGGGGTCGATCTCGGTCACCCACACCTGGGCGCGCAGGGCGGCCAGCGCCTGGGCGCAGCCCTTGCCCACATCGCCGTAGCCGGCCACCACGGCGACCTTGCCGGCGATCATCACGTCGGTGGCGCGCTTGATGCCGTCCACCAGCGACTCGCGGCAGCCGTAGAGGTTGTCGAACTTGGACTTGGTGACCGAGTCGTTCACGTTGATCGCGCGGAACAACAGCGTGCCCTTAGCGGACATTTCGTTCAGGCGGTGCACGCCGGTGGTGGTTTCTTCGGTCACACCGATGATCTCGGCGCTCATGCGGGTGTACCAGGTCGCATCCTGCGCGAGCTTGGCCTTGATCGCGGCGAAGAGGATGCGCTCTTCCTCGCTGGCGGGACTGGCGAGCACCGAGGCGTCCTTCTCGGCGCGCTGGCCCAGATGCATGAGCAGCGTGGCGTCGCCGCCGTCGTCCAGGATCATGTTCGGGCCTTTGTCGCCGAACTCGAAGATGCGGTGGGTGTAGTCCCAGTAGTCTTCCAGCGACTCGCCCTTGATGGCGAACACCGGCGTGCCGCCCGCGGCGATGGCGGCGGCCGCGTGGTCCTGCGTGGAGAAGATGTTGCACGAGGCCCAGCGCACGTCGGCGCCCAGGGCTTTGAGCGTCTCGATCAGCACCGCCGTCTGGATGGTCATGTGCAGCGAGCCGGTGATGCGCGCGCCCTTGAGCGGCTGCGCGGCGGCGAATTCCTCGCGGATGGCCATCAGGCCGGGCATTTCGGTTTCGGCAATGGCGATTTCCTTGCGGCCCCAGGCGGCAAGGGTGATGTCCGCGATGGCGGAATCTTGGGTTACAGCAGCGTTCATGGGTTTCTCCAACGTTTGAAAAAACCACGCTTTGGGGGATGGGACTCACCGCACAGGCCAAGCGTGGGTGAGCGTCGTTGCGAATGAAGGTTCCGAGCCTCGCGCCCCGCTGTGCTGGGGGCGCTGCAACGCTCCTCGGAAAGCCTTCGATTCTACATAGAGTCCGAAAGCAAGCTCCTGGCAAAGCTCTGGCGTTCCGGCGTCTCCCGCCGCTCCACCACGCGGTGCTTTTCCAGCCGCTCGTACAGCATCGACCGGCTTTTCTCCACCGTCTGCAGGGCGCTGACCAGTTGCCCGTTGCGGGCCTCGATCTGGGTGGTGGTACTGGTGCTGTCGTTGAAGACGAATTTCTCGTAATTGCCTTCGTCGGGCTTGAGTTCGCCGCCGTACAGGGCCTTCAGGTAGTGCCCCTTCAGGCTCTCGTTCTGCTTTTGCGTGATGGAGGCGTCGCCCTTGTCGGGGGCGGTCTTGCAGGTGGTGTGCTGGCTGATCTGGTAGTCGACGTGGCCCGCTTCGGTCACTTGCCCCGCTTGGTTGAATTTCTTGAAGTCGTTGCTGAAGCTGGCCTCGAAGTCGGCCAGGCCGCTGAGGCGGGGCAGTACCTTGTCCGCCAGCGAGCGGGAGCCCAGCAGGCGCTCGGCAGCGGCGCTGTCTGACGGGGTGATGCCCTGCATTTGCGCAAAGCCGTCCTTGAACAGGGCCACCAGGCTGGCGTCCGCGTGGCTGCGCTGGGCGGCGGCGTCGATCTGCTGCAGGTACTGGGCGATGGCGGCCTGGCGCTGCTGCGCGTTGGCGGATTGCAGCGGCGAATCGGCGTCCAGCTTCAGGTTGACCTTGCTGGTGGCGGTATCGAGCGCCAAGGTTTTGGCGTGCGCGTCCAGGTTCAGCGCGAAGGATTTGAACGCAGCCGCGCCCTGGATGTCCAGGCTCAGGCGGGTGAACACGCCGCCGCTCGCGCCCACGCCCGCCCCCAGCAAGCCTTGCAGCGCCAGTTGCGGCGGGTCTTGCCCCAGGCCGTTCAGCGCCTCGTCCAGCCCGCTGGCCAGATCGGCCAGCGCTTTGCGCTCGGTGTCGCTCAGGGCGCCCGTGCTGCTCACGGTCACGCGAATGCCCTGCGTTCCCATGCTGCCGTCCGCGCCGACCTTGTTGTTCACGTCGATGTGCAGGCTCACCGTCTGGCCGGAGCGGGTCTTGACCTGCAAGGCGACCGTGGTTGCGCCGAATTGCACGCTGCGCAGCTGCGCGTCCACGGGCTGCGTGGTGTCCGCATTCGCCAGCAAGGTCTGCTGGTAGGTGAACGGACCGGCGGCCGCGCCCTGCGCCACTTGTGACAGCAGTGCGCCGCCCAGGCCGCTCCACTGCTTGGCCAGGTCTTTGCCCACGCCCGACGCGCCGAAGTTGCGCGCCATCAAGGCGCTGATGCCGTCCTGCGGCGGCTGGGCCCAGGCCCGCACGGGGGCGGGAAAGCGGTAGACCACGGACTGTTGCGGCACCGTGGTGATCGTGAGGGTGGGCGAGGAAGGCGCCAGATCGCTGCCGGCGGGCGCATCCGCCGCTGGCTGCCGCGCAGCAGCGGCCGCCTTGGCGCTGGCCAACGCCGCCGCCAGCGCGCTGGAGCCGGCAGGGAGGCTGGAGATGGTTGTCATGCAGTGGCTCCTGGCAGAAGGGAAAAACCAGAGTCGCCGCGATGTTGTGGGTAGGAAGTGCAGCCCTCCCCCTTGCTATCGGCAAGGAGCCGCCGTTCTTGAGGCCATGCGCCAGCCATGGAGAAAGTGTGAAGCGCGCCGATAAGCCGGATTCTGTGCGCCGCAGTTGCCCGCAGCGTGACCGCCATTACTCTGGGCCGCCAGTCGCCTGGCGGCTCGGTGCTACCTACCCGCACACTCCGGGGGCCCCGTCAACGTGTGCCTACTTGGTATTGCTGCGCGTAGAGATTGCCCGTTTCACCCTGGTTGGTCTGCCTTGCGGCACTCCTGCCAGACTCGTCTCTGTTGCTCTGATCCTCACCTCGCGGTGGACAGCCGTTAGCTGCTACGCTGCCCTGTGCAGTCCGGACGTTCCTCCAGGGCCTGGTTTCCCAGATTGCCCCAGCGGCGGTCTGGCGCGCTTCACGCCCGTATTGTCCCATGCGCCGGGTCAGTACGACAGGCGGTGGATGTTGTACACCATCAAGGCCATCAGCCCCACGACGCCAAGCAGCATCAGCGCCACGGGCACCCCGCGCCGCTCGCGTGCCGCGAAGCCGACCGTGAGCAGGGTGCAGCAAACGGCAAGGGCCAGTATGTTGAATTGGAACAGGGTCATGGCGAATTCTCCGGGTGCCTGCCGCCAAGGATGCGCTGGCTTGCCCGCCAGAGGCTTGACGCACATCAACCCGGCCCGCTCATCCCTTCCGCGCATATCGTTATGGCCGCGCGCAGGAACGGCTGCGCCACAATCGCTGTTTCTTGTTTCAACCCTGACTGGAGCCCGCATGAAGGTCGACAACATCCTGCAAACCATCGGCAACACGCCGCACATCCGCATCAACCGCCTGTTCGGCGCGGGCGCGAACGTGTGGATCAAGTCCGAGCGCAGCAACCCCGGCGGCTCGATCAAGGACCGCATCGCGCTGGCGATGGTAGAAGACGCCGAGCAGAGCGGCGCTCTCAAGCCCGGCGGCACCATCATCGAGCCGACTTCGGGCAACACCGGCATCGGCCTGGCGCTGGTGGCGGCCGTCAAGGGCTATAAGCTCATCCTGGTGATGCCCGACAGCATGAGCATCGAGCGCCGCCGCCTGATGCTGGCCTACGGCGCGCAGTTCGACCTGACGCCGCGCGAAAAGGGCATGAAGGGCGCCATTGCCCGCGCCGAGGAGCTGCGCCAGCAAACGCCCGGCGCGTGGATTCCGCAGCAGTTCGAGAACCCGGCCAACGTGGACATCCACGCGCGCACCACGGCGCAGGAAATCCTGGCCGACTTTCCCGACGGCATCGACGCGCTCATCACCGGCGTGGGCACGGGCGGGCACCTCACGGGCGTGGCGCGCGTGCTCAAGCCCCAATTCCCGAATCTCAAGGTGTTCGCGGTGGAGCCCTCGCTCTCGCCCGTGATCTCGGGCGGCAGCCCCGCGCCCCACCCCCTCCAGGGCCTGGGCGCGGGCTTCATCCCCAAGAACCTGGACACCACGCTGCTCGACGGCGTGATCCAGGTGGACGCCGAGCCCGCGCGCGAATGGGCGCGCCGCGCCGCGCGCGAAGAGGGGCTGCTGGTGGGCATCTCGTCCGGCGCCACGCTGGCCGCCATCAGCCAGAAGCTGCCCGACCTGCCCGCGGGCGCGCGCGTGCTGGGCTTCAACTACGACACGGGCGAGCGCTACTTGTCGGTGGAAGGCTTTTTGCCCGCCTGAATGACCCCTGCCCGCCACTACCTTTACCCGCTGACCGCCATCCTCATCTGGGCGGGCAACACGGTGGTCAGCAAGATGGCGGCGGGCGCGATCGCTCCCGCCGAGATCGGCCTGTACCGCTGGCTGCTGGCCTGCCTGCTGCTCACGCCCTTCGCGCTGCGGCCCCTGCTGCGCAAAGGCGCGGCGGTGCGCGCGCAGGCCGGGCGCATCGCCGTGCTGGGGCTGCTGGGCATGGTGGTGTACCAGTGCCTCACCTACTACGCGGCGTACCAGACCACGGCCACGCACATGGGCATCATCGGCGCGCTCAACCCGCTGATCACCGTGGCGCTGGCCATCGTGCTGCTGGACCAGCCCGCCACGGCGGGCGCGCTGGCGGGCGCGGCGCTGTCCATCACCGGCGTGGTGTTCGTGGTGACGGGCGGGCACCCGGCCAGCCTGCTGGACCACGGCGTGAACGGCGGCGACGCCCTGACGCTGCTGGCCTGCGTGGCCTACGCGCTGTACGGCGTGCTGCTCAAGCGCTGGGGGCCGGGCGGGCTGCCGCCGCTGCAGCATATGTACGCGCAGATCGTGGTCGCCACGCTGGCCATGCTGCCGCTGGCCCTGCTGTCGCCGCGCACCGGGCTGAACGCCGCCAACCTGCCGCTGGTGCTGTACGCGGGCCTGCTCGCCTCGGTGTGCGCGCCCTGGCTGTGGATGCGCGCCGTCACCCTGCTGGGGCCGGGGCGGTCGAGCATGTTCTTCAACCTGATCGCGCTGTTCACGGCGCTGATCGCCGCCATGCTGCTGCGCGAAGACCTGTCCGCGCACCACCTGGTGGGCGGGCTGCTCACGGTGGGCGGGGTGATGGTGGGCGAGCTGTGGCGCAGGCCGCTGGCGCGCGCCCCGGGATGCGCGCCATGACGCAGCACCCCGTCCACATCGGCGCCGCGGCCCCCGCCGCGCCGCTCAGCCCGTGGCAGCAGCAGTTCAACACCCAGGTGCAGCACATCGCCCGGCTGCGCGAGCGGCTCGCGGCCTGGGACGAGGCCGCAGCCGCCTACCGCGCGCGCTACGCGGCCGAATACGCGCCGCTGCTGGCCACGCACCACGCGCTGCTGCGCGAGCTGGCGCAGTGGCTGGACGAGGAGGCCTCGCCGCGCAAACTCTCCAGGGCCGACCGCGCCACGCTGGGCGCGGTCATCGCCGACCTGGCGGACAGCCTGGCCAGCAGCGCACGCGACGAGGCCACGCGCGCGGCCATGGCCGCGTTGCACCAGCGCTATGCCGCGGAGCCCGACCTGGCCGGCGCGGACGACGACTCGCCCGAAGCCATCGCACGCCGCGTGGAAGAGCAGTTGCGCGCCCGGCAGGCCCAGGCCGAACAGGCCCGCGCCGACCGCCAGGCCGCGCGCCGCGCCAAAAAATCCAGCGCGCGCGCCCAGTCCCTGCACGCCAGCCCGCCGGTGCGCGACATCTACCGCAAGCTCGCCAGCGCCCTGCACCCCGACCGCGCAAGCGACCCCGCCGAGCGCGCGCGCAAGACGGCGCTGATGCAGCGCGCCAACCAGGCCTACGCGGCCAGCAATCTGCTGGACCTGCTGCAACTGCAGCTCGAAGCCGAGCAGATCGACCCCGCGCGCCTAGCGGACCTGGGCGAAGAACGCCTGGGCCACTACACCCAGGTGCTGGCCGGGCAGCGCCTGGAGCTGCAGCGCGAGATCGACGGCGCCGAGGCCGCGTTCCGCGACGAATTCGGGCTGGACCCGCACGGCAGCCCCAAGCCGGCCCAGCTCATGGCCGGCCTGCGCGCGCACATCCGGGACCTCAAGGCCGCCACCCCATACCTGCGCCAGGAGCTGCGCACCCTGCGCGACGACCCCGAAGCCCTCTTGCCCTGGCTGCGCGCCCAGCGGGCCGCGCTGCGCGACAATGCTATCCATTGAATAGCTGCCAGCGCTTGTCCACTCTGCGATGGCGGCCTATTTGACCCTTAACCTGCTTGATCGACACAAGCCATGATCCGACTCTCCGAACTCAAGCTGCCGCTGTCCGCGGTGGCCTACCACCCCGACAACCACACCGAATTCCACCCGCTGGATGCGCTGCGCGCGCTGGCCGCCCAGGCGCTGGGCGTGGAGGCGGTGCGCGAACTCACGGTCTACAAGCGCAGCTTCGACGCGCGCAAGGCCGACTTGCAGGCGGTCTACATCGTGGACGTGGCGGTGGACGGCGAAGCCGCCCTGCTCGCGCGCCACGCGGGCCACCCGCACATCCACCCCACGCCCGACATGGCCTGGAAGCCGGTGGGCCATGCTCCGGCCACGCTGCAGGAACGCCCCGTGGTCGTGGGCTTCGGCCCCTGCGGCATCTTCGCGGCGCTGGTGCTGGCGCAAATGGGGTTCCGCCCCATCGTGCTGGAGCGCGGCAAGCCGGTGCGCGAGCGCACGCAGGACACCTGGGGCCTGTGGCGCCGGCGCGAACTCACGCCCGAGTCCAACGTGCAGTTCGGCGAAGGCGGCGCGGGCACGTTCTCGGACGGCAAGCTCTACAGCCAGATCAAGGACCCGCGCCACCTGGGCCGCAAGGTGATCGAGGAATTCGTGCAGGCCGGCGCGCCGCCCGAGATCCTCTACGCCGCGCACCCGCACATCGGCACCTTCAAGCTCGTGAAGGTGGTGGAGACGCTGCGCGAGCAGATCATCGCCCTGGGCGGCGAGGTGCGCTTTTCGCAGCGCGTGACGGATGTGCTGATGGAAAACGGCCGCCTGCGCGGCCTGCGCGTGCTCGACCAGGCCACGGGCCAGGAGCACGAACTGGCCGCATCGCACGTGGTAATGGCCCTGGGCCACAGCGCGCGCGACACCTTCGCCATGCTGCACCGGCGCGGCGTGCAGATGGAGGCCAAGCCCTTCTCCATCGGCGTGCGCATCGAGCACCCGCAAAGCGTGATCGACCGCGCCCGCTGGGGCCGCCACGCGGGCCACCCGCTGCTGGGCGCGGCGGACTACAAGCTGGTGCACCACGCGAAGAATGGCCGCACCGTCTACAGCTTCTGCATGTGCCCCGGCGGCACCGTGGTGGCCGCCACCAGCGAGCCGGGCCGCGTGGTGACCAACGGCATGAGCCAGTATTCACGCGCCGAGCGCAACGCCAACGCGGGCATGGTGGTGGGCATAGACCCCGCCGACTACCCGCGCGACCCCGCCGCGTTCGAGGCCGCCCTGGGCGCGACCCACGGCGCGGAAACGCTGCGCGAGGGCGAACATCACCCGCTGGCCGGCATCGTGCTGCAGCGCCAGCTGGAGTCGCACGCCTACGTGCTCGGCGGCAGCGACTACAACGCGCCGGGGCAGTTGGTGGGCGACTTCCTGGCCCGCCGCGCGTCGCGTGAATTCGGCAGCGTGCAACCCTCGTACAAGCCCGGCGTGAAGCTCATCGACCTGCACGCCGCCCTGCCCGCCTGGGCCACCGAGGCCATGCGCGAGGCCCTGCCCGCCTTCGCCCGGAAGATCAAAGGCTACGACATGCCCGACGCGGTGATGACGGGCGTGGAAACGCGCACCTCGTCCCCCCTGCGCATAGGCCGCGACGCCGAGAGCCTGCAAAGCCTGAACACACCCGGCCTGTACCCGGCAGGCGAAGGCGCGGGCTACGCGGGCGGTATCCTGTCTGCGGGGGTGGACGGCATCCGCGTGGGCGAAGCCGTTGCGCGACAGCTGCTGGGTTAACGGGGGCCCCAGCGGCCGCCGCCGTGAACCCAGCCGCCCCGGCCTTGCGACCAGGTGTGCGGATGCCACGCATACCCCGGGCGCGGCGGCGTGCCCCAGTGGCCCGGGTGCCAGTTGTACCGGCCGCCGCCCCAGCCCCAGTACCCGCCCACCCATACCGACACGGGCGACGGGGCCACGCCCATCACTTCGTACTGCGGCGGCGGGGGCGCATAGGGTGCAACCACGGCGGCATCGGCATAGGCCGGGCCCACGGGCGCGACCACGCAGCCGGTGAGCAGCAGGCCGCCGCCCAGTGCGGCTGCGGCGAGCGCGCCGCGCACCAGGGAACGGCGGGGGGAGGTTGTGTTGTGTGTCATAGCGGACTCCTGGAAGGGAATGTGCCTCCATTCAACGCCACCCGCTTAGGCATGTTGACCCTGGGGCCGTAAAGGGGCCGTAAAGAGTGTCAGCCCGGCAGCCGGAACGCCTCCACCAGCCCGGCCAGCTGCTGCGCCTGCGCGCGCAGGCCCTGCGCGGCGGCGGCGCTTTGCTCGACCAGCGCGGCGTTCTGCTGCGTCATGCCGTCGAGCTGGGTGACGGCCTCGCCCACCTGGCCCAGGCCCGCGCTCTGCTCGCGCGCGGCGGCGCTCACCTCGCCCACGATGGCCGCCACGCGCTCGATGGAATCCACCACCTCGCCCATGGTGCTGCCCGCGGCGTGCACGTGCTGCGCGCCCTCGTCCACCTGCTGCACGCTGCTGGCGATGAGCGCGCCGATCTCCTTGGCCGCCGTGGCCGAGCGCTGCGCGAGCGTACGCACCTCGCCCGCCACCACGGCGAAGCCCCGGCCCTGCTCGCCCGCGCGCGCCGCTTCGACGGCGGCGTTCAGGGCCAGGATGTTGGTCTGGAAGGCAATGCCGTCGATCACGCCGGTGATGTCCGCAATGCGGCGCGAGGTGGCGGCAATGCCGTCCATGGTGCCCACCACGCGGTTCACGGCGTCGCGGCCACGCCGCGCCACGTCGCTGGCGGAGGTGGCCAGCCCATTGGCCTGGGCCGCGCCGTCGGCGCTCTGGCGCACGGTGGCGAGCAGGTCGTCCATGCGCGCGGCGATCTCCTGCAGGTGCGATGCCGTCTGCTCGGTGCGGTTGGAGAGGTCGGTATTGCCCGCCGCGATCTCGGAACTGGCCCCCGCCACGCTGGCGCTGGCCTCGCGCATTCCCACCACCAGCCCCGCCAGGCGCTGCTGCATGGCGCCCAGTTCGCCCAGCAGCGCCCGCACTTCGTCGCGGTTGCGCTGCGGCGGCTGGGAGACGGCGGTGGTCAGGTCGCCATGCGCAATGCGTTCGGACACCTGCGACGCCTGCGCCAGCGGCTGGCGGATGGAGCGCGCGAGCAGCCAGGCGCAGGCCAGGCTCAGCAGCAGCCCCAGCGCGGACCCGGCCACCAGCAGCGTGATGCCCTGGCGCTCGCTGGCCTCGGCGGCGGCGCGGGCCTCGGCCACGCGGTCGCGCAGGTGCGCGGCCAGGGCCTCCACGGCGGCGGCATAGCGGTCGGCGGCGGGGCGCAGTTGCGTGGCCACGGCGTCGGGCGGCAGGACGGCGCCCGCCTTGCGGCGCTTGACCAGGTCGTCGCGCACGTCGCGGAACTGGTTGCCCGCCTGGTCGATGGCCTCGAAGAGCTTGTGCGAATCGTCGTCGGTGGCCAGGGCGTCCAGGCGCTTGCGCACTGCGGAGGAACGGGCCGAGGTGGCCTTGCGGTCGGCGTCGATGCGCTTGACATAGGCGGGGTTGCCGTCCAATTCCAGCAGCGTTTCGGCGCGCGACGAGCTGATCACCACGATGGAATGCAGCTCGCGCGCCAGCAGCGCGCTCTCGGACGTGGCGCCGCCCAGGTCGTCCGCCACCGCCTGCAGCTCCTGCAGGCGCCACACCCCCACGGCGGCCGACAGCGACATGATGAGGCAGACCACCCCGAAGGCCAGGATCAGGCGGGCGGACAGGCGGGCGTTGGCAAGCATATGCGGTGTTTCCTTGTCGAAGACACCGCCACTCTAGCCACGGGCGCTGGTTTCAATCGGTCGAAAAGAAGGCCGCCGCAGCGCTTGTCTGCGGCAGCCTGCGGGTGGGTGCTACGGGTGGTCAGGCCCTGGCTTGCAGCGCGGCGATGCGCTCCTCGATCGGCGGGTGGGTGCTGAACAGCTGGCCGATGCTGCCCGCGATGCCCAGGGCGGCAACGCTCTTGGGCAGCTCGCCAGTGTGCACGCCGCCCAGGCGGGCCAGGGCGTTGATCATGGGCTGCCTGCGGCCCATGAGCTGCGCCGAGCCCGCGTCGGCGCGGAATTCGCGCTGGCGCGAGAACCAGGCCACGATCAGCGAGGCGGCGAAGCCGAGCACGATGTCCAGCACGACGGTGGTGATCATGTAGCCGATGCCGGGGCCGGAGCGCTGGTCGTCGTTGCGGCGCAGGAAGCCGTCCACCGCGTAGCCGATCACGCGCGACAGGAAGACGACGAAGGTGTTCATCACGCCCTGGATCAGCGTCATGGTGACCATGTCGCCGTTGGCGACGTGCGCGACCTCGTGGCCGATCACGGCCTCGACCTCCTCGCGCGTCATGTTCTGCAGCAGGCCGGTGGAGACGGCCACCAGGGCCGAGTTCTTGAACGCGCCGGTGGCGAAGGCGTTGGGGTCGCCCTCGAAGATGCCGACCTCGGGCATCCCGATGCCGGCCTTGTCGGCAAACTTGCGCACGGTGTCCACGATCCAGCGCTCGTCGGCCGAGCCGGTGCCGTCGATCACGTGCACGCCCGAGGACCACTTGGCCATGGGCTTGCTGATGAGCAGCGAGATGATGGCGCCGCCGAAGCCCATGACGAGCGCGAAGCCGAGCAGCGCGCCCAGGTTGAGCCCGTTGGCCGTGAGGTAGCGGTTGACGCCCAGCAGGCTGGCGACGATGCCCAGCACCGCCACGACGGCGACGTTGGTCAGGATGAACAGAAAAATGCGTTTCATGTCGGGGGGTTCTCCACGCGGAGTCAGATGGGGGCGCCGGGGGCGCCTTCAAGCAGCTTGGCGGGGGCCCTGTTGTCGTGGTTGTGCGGGGCAGGCGCTGCGGAATACGAAGGAGTCATCATAGAAGGAAAAGTTCGCGTTCCCGGGCCACCAGCCGGGCGTGCCGAGCACGGGCAACGGCGTGAAAGGCTTGCGCGCGAGGTGTTCCGCGCCCAGGTCGCGGGCCAGCCAGGCGTCCACGTCTTCTCCTGTTTTGATAGCTGCTTGCGCACGGTAGACGTGGGCTGTGAGCGGTTTTCGGGGTGAAACGAGTTGTTCGAGCAGCGCGTGGCCGAACACGATGAGCCGGGCCTCGGCCCACAGCGGGCGCAGATCCACGAACAGCCGCCGCCACGCGCGAGCGAGCAGCGCCTGCCACAGCGCATCGGGCGCCAGCAGCAGCGCGCCGTTCTCGTCGAACAGCGTGGCCGCATCGCGCAGCGGCCCGCGCGTGGCCTGTATGCCGTGGGCGGCAATGGCCTGGGCCTGGAGCTGGTTCAGGCGGCGCTTGGCGCGGGGGAAGCGCAGCCAGACCAGGCCATTGAACAGGTCATGCAGGTTGTCGCGGGTGGGCACCTGGCCCGTCTCGAAGATGAACTGCTCGTAGGCCATGCCCGCGGGCAGCGCGGACTGGGGCACGAACCGCACCGGGGCGGTACCGGCGCGGTTCAGGGCTTCATGCATGGGGCCTGCCGCCTCCACACGCGGCAGGCCCTGGTACCACGGTGCAGTCCAGTCGATCAGCCCGCCACCCGCCACGGCAGCGCCTCTCCCGCGCGCAGGGGTTTCAGTTCGGCGTCCCCGAACGCGAAGGACTCCGGCGGCGTCCAGCTTTCGCGGCGCAGGGTGATGGTGCCCTGGTTGCGCGGCAGGCCGTAGAACGCGGGGCCGTTGAAGCTGGCGAAGGCTTCGAGCTTGTCCAGCGCGCCCGCGTGGTCGAAGGCTTCGGCGTACATCTCGATGGCCGCGTGCGCGGTGTAGCAGCCCGCGCAGCCGGTGGCGTGTTCCTTGAGGTGCGCGGGGTGCGGCGCGCTGTCGGTGCCCAGGAAGAATTGGGGCGAGCCGCTGGTCGCGGCGGCCACCAGCGCCTGGCGGTGCGTCTCGCGCTTGAGCACGGGCAGGCAGTAGTAGTGCGGGCGAATGCCGCCCGTGAAGATGGCGTTGCGGTTGTAGAGCAGGTGGTGCGCGGTGATGGTGGCGCCGGTGAACGCATCGGCCTGCGCCACGTAGTCGGCGGCTTCCTTGGTCGTGATGTGCTCGAAGACGATCTTCAGTTCCGGAAAGTCGCGCCGCAGCGGAATCAGTTGCTGGTCGATGAACACGGCCTCGCGGTCGAACAGGTCGATGTCGCTGCTGGTCACCTCGCCATGCACCAGCAGCAGGATGCCGGCCTTCTGCATGGCCTCCAGGGTCTTGTAGGTCTTGCGGATGTCGGTCACGCCCGCGTCGCTGTTGGTGGTGGCGCCCGCGGGGTAGAGCTTGCAGGCGACCACGCCCGCGGCCCGGGCAGCGGCGATTTCATCGGGCGGCAGGTTGTCGGTGAGGTAGAGCGTCATCAGCGGCTCGAACGACATGCCCTGCGGCACGGCGGCCAGGATGCGCTGCTTGTAGTCCATGGCCTGGGCCGCCGTGGTCACGGGCGGGCGCAGGTTGGGCATGATGATGGCGCGGCCGAACTGCGCGGCGGTGTGGGGCACGACGGTGGCCAGCGGCGCGCCGTCGCGCACGTGCAAATGCCAGTCGTCGGGGCGGGTGATCGTGAGGGTGGTGGTCATGGGGGCGGATTGTCCCATTCCGCCCATTCGCTATCGATTCAAGAGCTGCTGGTGCTTTACCAGCCTGGGCTGGCGGCCCATTTCATTCGCAATCGCGTTCCGCGATGCGCTTCAGTTCGTCCAGGTCGCGCAGGGTGATGCGGCCATAGTCGACGTCGATCAGGCCGCGCTGGGCCAGCGCGCGCAGTTCCTTGTTCACCGTCTGGCGCGATACCGCGAGCATGGCGGCGATGTCGCTTTGCGACAGGCGCAGGCCCAGCAGGCCGTCGTCGCCCGGCCGTCCCTGGGTGCGCGCCAGTTCCAGGAGCAGGTCGGCCACGTGGCTGTCGATCTGGCCGAAGGCGCGGCGCTGCTGGCGCACCATCTGGCCGTGCAGGCGCTGCATCATCAGCAGGCACAGGCCGCGCCACAGCAGCGGGTGCTCGTTGAGCACGGCCTGGACCGCGTCGACGGGCAGGTGCACCAGCACCGTGCCTTCGTGCACCAGGCAGCTGTAGACAAAGGGCGGATCGTCGAGCATACGCAGCAGGCAGGTGATTTCGCCGGGGCCGACGATGTGGATCACGAAGCGCGCGCCCGCGGCATCGACCACCTCCACCTCCAGCCGGCCCGAGACGACGACCAGCGCCTCGCGCCGCTGGCGCTCGATGGTGGCGCGGCGGTCGTAGCGCTCCAGGCGGGCGCTGGCCGCCAATGCGTACAGCGCGTCGGCGGGCCAGCTGCACAGCATTTCGCACCCGCCGAGGGCGCGGCGGATCAACTCGGCATCAGGCTCATTCAAGGGTTTACGAGGCATGGTTTCCACGAAGTTCGGAGCGATCCCAGGGTAAGTACCTGTCGCATCCAACACTAAATGTCGCTGCATTGACAAGACAAATTACACGCCGTTGACGATAGTAACTGTCGCATCGGTACCGCCTTTTTGGCCGGTGCGACAACGGCTTATACAAGAGTTACAAGGAGATCTTCCTCATGAAAAGCACCTACTGGCTCGCAGCTGCGGGCCTTGCCGCCCTCAGCACCGGCGCCTTCGCACAAAGCAGCACCGCGCAAGACGGCGCCAAGCAACCCGTATATACGCCCAACACCACCATGCAGACCGCCCAGCCGGGCCTGCCCGCGCAAGCCCTGCCGGCGACGGTGCCCAGCAAGGTCACGCTGTCCGGCGTGGTGGATTTGTTCGTAGGCTCCTACAAGATCGGCAGCAGCCCGAACATCATGAAGCTATCGGACGGCGGCAACAGCGCCTCGCTGCTGGTGCTGTCGGGCAGCGAAGACTTGGGCGGCGGCCTGCGCGCCAACTTCCTGCTGGATGGCGGCATCAGTGCCGATACGGGCGCGGGCACCGGCAACAGCGCCGGTGGTTTCGCCTTCTCGCGCCAGTCGTACCTGGGCCTGGAAGCGCCCTGGGGCTCGGTCACCGCAGGCAAGATGTACACTCCCATGTTCGGTGCGCTGTACATCGCCGATCCGTTCGGCATGAACCAGTTGAACTCGCCTACCATGGGCCTGCTCCCTGCTACGGGCGGACAACCGGGCCTGGCCTCCAATGCCACTACCAACCCCGGCAACAACATGTACTTCCAGGCACGCTCCGCCAACAGCGTGCGCTACACATCTCCCCTGACCAGCCCTCTGGTGGTAGACCTCAGCTATGCCTTCGGTGAAGTGGCGGGCCACAACAGCCAGGGCAGCGTCGTGAGCGGCGCTCTCGGCTACAAGCAGCCGGGCAAGTTCTACGCCGCCTATGCCTTCCAGATTCAGAAGAGCGGCGGTCTCGGTTACGGCGGCGCTCCCACCCCCGCCGGTAGTCCTACGGCCGTGGCCTCGCCGCTGACCAGCACCTTCCAGGCCCTGGTGGGCAGCTACAACATCATGCCCACGTTGAAGGTGGGCGGCAGCTTCATCATCGACAAGGTGAACGATAGCGTCTCGCCCAAGGCCAAGTTCTACCAGTTGGGCGCTACCTGGGACCTGCCGGCTGCCTCCTCCTCGGTGCTGGCCTCGTTCGCGCGCCGCACGGTGGACAACAGCAGCGGCTTCAATCAGAACGCCTTCACGCTGGGCTACAACTACTACCTGAGCAAGCGTACCTCGCTGTACGGACGCTTTGTGCGCTACTCCAACGCAGGCAGCAACTTCGGCTATGCAGGCTACGGCGGCGCTGTCAACCCGCTCGGCCAGCCTGCGGCCTCTCCTAGCGACAACGGCGCTGCGCGCGCGCTCATGCTGGGTATCCGCCACGCGTTCTAATCCGCCCACACACGGCAATGGCAGGGCCCGGCCCGTCTGGCTTGACGGACCGGGCCCTTTTTCATTCGAGGAGACTGGCATGAAAGCACACACCCTGACCATCACCGCCGCCCTGGCCCTGTTCGCAGGCAGCGCTGCCCTGGCCAACGATGCCTACCCCACCAAGCCCATCCGCCTGATCGTGCAGTACCAGGCGGGCGGCTCGGCGGACGCGCTGGCGCGCGCCATCAGCGAGCCGCTGTCCAAGCGCCTGGGCCAGCCCGTGGTGATCGACAACCGCAGCGGCGCGGGCGGCATCATCGGCACCGACTACGTGGCCAAGAGCGCGCCCGACGGCCACACCATCCTGCTCTCGGTGCCCGGCCCCATCACGGCCAACCTGGTGCTGTACAAGAAGCTGCCCTACGACCCGCGCACCGACCTGCGCATGGTGTCCGACGTGGCCCGCACGCGCGTGGTGCTGGCCGTCAACCCCAACGTGCCCGCCAAGACCTTCCCCGAGCTGCTGGCCGCCGTCAAGGCCGCGCCCGGCAAATACTCGATGGGCTCCTGGGGCCCCGGCACGCAGCCGCACCAGATGCAGGTGTTCATGGACAACACCTACGGCACGCAAACCCTGCACGTGGCCTACAAGGGCGAGGCGCCCATGATGGTGGACCTGATGAGCGGCACCATCCAGATGGCCCTGGTTTCCGTCGCCACGCTCAAGCCCCAGGTGCAGGCAGGCAAGCTGCGCGCGCTCGCCATCGCCGGCCCCAACCGCACCAAGGCCATGCCCGAGGTGCCCACCTTCCCCGACCAGGGCTACAAGGACGAGATCTACACCGTCACCGCGCCCACGTCGCTGCTGGTGCCCGCCAAGACGCCCGACGCCATCGTCGCGCGCCTGGGCAGCGAGGTGGCCGCCGTGGTCAAGCTGCCCGAGGTGCAGCGCCGCATCGAGGACATGGGCATGGAGCCCATCGGCAACACGCCCGCCGAATCGACGGCGGCCTACAAGGCCTTCCTGCCCGTGTCCCTGCGGCTGACCCAGGCCACCGGGGTTACGCTGGATTGAGCCGGAGGAAACGGCAATAGAGCTATCAGAAAAGAAGCTGCCAGCGCTTGCTCCTTCTTGATTTCAGGCATTTTTCATGCTGAAAACCAAGTGGAACAAGCGCTGGCAGCTCTTGTTTTTGTAGTGGCTTACCCGAGCGCCAAGCCGCTCTCTTCGTACACGGCGGCGAACTGGGTCTGCAATTCCACGCTGTCCAGTTCCACCGGGTCGCCCGGCGTCAGGGTGATGATGTCCCAGCCTATGTCGCCCCGGCGGCGGTGGATTTCGATCAGCGCCTCGTCCTGGCTCACCAGCATGTATTCGCGCAGCGTGGGCAGGCTGCGGTAGGCCTGCAGCTTTTCGCGGCGGTCGGTGCCCGCCGTGCTTTCGCTCAGCACCTCCACGATCAGGCGAGGCGTTTCCACCAGGTGGTCTTGCGGGCCGACCTGCTGGTGCACCGGGTCGCAGGTGACCATCACGTCCGGGTAGTAGATGCTCTGGACCTTGGCGACGCGCAGCTTGGCATCGGCCATGAAGGTGCGGCAGGGCGTGCCACGCAGGTGGTGGCGCAGCAGCATGGCGATGTTGAGCGTGATCACGTTGTGGCGCAGCGAAGCGCCAGACATGGCGAATACCTGTCCGGCCACGTATTCGCTGCGCGTAGCGCTGCGCAGTTCCTGCTCCAGGTACTGCGCTTCGCTCACATAGGGCTGTGCGGCAAGTTTCATGGTCAGGCAACTATACGCGCGGCGGGTGGCAGCGTCAGTGCTGCAGAATCTTGTTCAGAAAATCCTTGGTGCGCGGCTGGCGGTTCTCGGGGTGGCCGAAGAACTCCTCCTTCGAGCAGTCTTCCAGGATGCGGCCGCCCACGTCGATGAAGATCACGCGGCTGGCGACCTTGCGCGCGAAGCCCATTTCGTGGGTCACGCACATCATGGTCATGCCTTCGCGGGCCAGGCCCACCATCACGTCCAGCACCTCGCCCACCATTTCGGGGTCGAGCGCCGAGGTGGGCTCGTCGAACAGCATCACGATCGGGTCCATGCTCAGCGCGCGCGCGATCGCCACGCGCTGCTGCTGGCCGCCCGAAAGCTGGCCGGGGAACTTGTCCTTGTGCGCCGTGAGGCCCACGCGGTCGAGCATCTTCAGGCCGCGCTTCTTCGCGTCGTCCAGGCTGCGGCCCAGCACCTTCACCTGCGCGATGGTCAGGTTCTCGGTCACGCTCAGGTGCGGGAACAGCTCGAAGTGCTGGAACACCATGCCCACCTTGGAGCGCAGCTGCGGCAGGTTGGTGGCCGGGTCGTTGACCTTGGTGCCGTTGACGATGATGTCGCCCTTCTGGATCGGCTCCAGCGCGTTCACCGTCTTGATGAGCGTGGACTTGCCCGAGCCCGACGGGCCGCAGACCACCACCACATCGCCCTTGTCGATGCTGACCGAGCAGTCGTTGAGCACCTGCACCGGGCCATACCACTTGGAGACGTTCTTGATTTCAATCATTTTTTCAGCCATGAGATTTCTCCTCTCAGTTCACATTGCTTGCACCGTTGAAGCCCACGCAACCGGCACGCCCCAAGCCAGCGGACGGCCAGCAAGGGCCGCCCCGCAGCAAAGGCCGTCGTCCCCCTTCAAGGGGGAAGGCGCGAAGCGGCTCAGGGGGTGTTTCATCGAATGATGGCGATCTTCTTGTGCAGGCGCTTGACGAAATACGACAGCGTGAAGCACATCACGAAATAGACCACGGCGGCGGCCAGGTACGCCTCGATCGGGCGGCCATAGTTCTTGCCCGCGACCTCGAAGCCCTTGAGCATGTCGTAGGCGCCGATGGCGTAGACCAGCGACGTGTCCTGGAACAGGATGATGGTCTGCGTGAGCAGCACCGGCAGCATGTTGCGGAAGGCCTGCGGCAGCACCACCAGCTTCATGTTCTGGCCGTAGCTCATGCCCAGCGCCATGCCCGCGAACACCTGGCCGCGCGGAATGGACTGGATGCCGGCGCGCATGATTTCGCTGAAGAACGCGGCCTCGAACGCGATGAAGGTGATGAAGGCCGACGCCTCGGCGCCGATGGGCCGCCCGATCAGCATGGGCATGAGCAGGAAGAACCACAGGATCACCATCACCAGCGGCACGCTGCGCATCACGTTGACGTACAGCGTGGCGGGCAGCACCAGCCACTTTTTGCCCGACAGGCGCATCAGCGCCAGCAGCGTGCCGAAGAACACGCCGCCCAGCGTGGCCACCGCCGTGAGCAGCACGCTGAACACGAAGCCCTTGGCGACGAAGTTGGTGATCAGGTCCCAGTTGTAGAACGAGAAGTCGAGTTGCAGGTTCATGATCAGTGCGCTCCCGTCCCGCCCGCGGCGATCAGGCCCGGCACGCGCAGGCGCTTCTCGATGAAGGCCATGATGCGGTTGACGGCCAGCGCCGAGATGGCGTACAGCACCGTGACGGCCAGGTAGACCTCCACCCCGCGCGAGGTTTCCTCCTGCGCCTGCATGGCGAACATGGTCAGTTCGGCCACCGACACGGCGAACGCCACGGCGGAGTTCTTGAACACGTTCATCGACTCGCTGGTCAGCGGCGGCAGGATGATGCGGAACGCCATCGGCAGCAGCACGTAGCGGTAGTACTGCGGCGTGGTGAAGCCCAGCGCCATGCCCGCGTAGCGCTGGCCGCGCGGCAGCGCCTGGATGCCCGAGCGCACCTGCTCGGCCACGCGCGCCGAGGTGAAGAAGCCCAGCGCGAACACCACCAGCACGAAGCCCGGCAGCGCCTTCAGGGCCGGGAAGAAGGCGGGCACCACGTGGTACCACAGGAAGATGTGCACCAGCAGCGGAATGTTGCGGAACAGCTCCACCCACGCATTGCCCAGGCGCACCAGCCACGGGCTGTCGGGCAGCGTGCGCAGCGTGCCGACGATGGCCCCCACGACGAGCGCGATGGCCAGCGAGAGCAGCGACACGGACACCGTCCAGCCCCAGGCCGAGAGCATCCAGTCGAGGTAGGTGACGTCACCGTTCTTGCCGAAGCAGCCCTGGGTGACGGTTTGTTCGATGGTGTCCTGGCAAAACACCTGCCAATCCCAAGCCATAGGAGCCCTCTTGTATTGGTTGGATTAAAAAAACCGCCCCTCCAAACACCGGTTTGAAGGGGCGGACGCTACATAGGCCGATTACTTGGTTTGGTAGTCTTCCATGGGCTTGTCGTTGGGGTGCTCCCAGGCGTCCTTGGTGGCGGCGGACAGCGGCAGGCCGATCTTCACGTTGGCGGGAGGCACGGGCTGCATGAACCACTTGTCGTACAGCTTGGCGAGCGAGCCGTCCTTGATCTGGCGCACGATGGAGTCGTCCACGGCCTTCTTGAACGCGGGGTCGTCCTTGCGCAACATGCAGGCGATGGGCTCCACGGACAGCACTTCGCCCACGATCTTGTAATCACCGGGGTTCTTGGCCTTGGAGATGTTGGCGGCCAGGATGGAGGCGTCCATCACGAAGGCGTCGGCACGGCCGGTTTCGAGCATCAGGAAGCTGTCGGCATGGTCCTTGCCCATGATTTCCTTGAAGTCGATGCCCTGGGAGCGCTCGTTCTTGCGCAGGTGCTGCACGGAAGTGGTGCCGGTGGTGGTCACCACGGTGCGGCCGTTCAGGTCCTTGATGCCGGTCACGCCCGAATTGGCGCGGGTGGCGATGCGCACCTCTTCCACGTAGGTGGTGTAGGCGAAGTCCACGTCCTTGCCACGGGCCCTGTTGTTGGTGGTGGAGCCGCACTCCAGGTCCACCGTGCCGTTCTGCACGAGGGGCACGCGGTTCTGCGAGGTGACGGGCTGGTAGTTGATCTTGATCGTCTTGCCCACGATCTTGCCCAGGTCGCCGATGATGCGCTCGGCCATTTCGGTGTGGAAGCCCACGTACTTGCCATTGCCCAGCGTGTAGCTCAGGCCCGAGGATTCGCGCACGCCCAGCGTGATGCTGCCGGACGACTTGATCTTGGCCAGCGTGTCCTCGGCGAATGCGCTGTGCGATGCAACGGTGGCCAGGGCGGCGACGGTGATCGCCAGCAATTGCTTCTTCATGTGAACTCCTTATGGGGTGAAGCGAAAAGAGAGACTGATTTTAGGAGCCGATGCACCTTGGCAGGGCTCCCAATCCGTAGGGTGTTTCCAGAAGTGGCGCAGCAAGAAAAGGGCCAGAGCGCAGCGCACTGTAAGGGTGCGCCGCCACCAGCGCCAATGCCATTTGCGGGCAGGGTTATGCAGATGATTAATGCTCGCCTAGTTATTAGACCCGCTGCGCGATTGCAGGAAGGCCCACAGGTCCTGCACCGTCCCTTTGGGCGGCTCTTTGCCCACGGGCTTTTCGCGGTAGGCGCGCACGTCCATCACCACGTGCAGGTGGGCCAGTTCGGGCGGCGCGGCGCTGACCAGCTTGCGCGCGCGCACCTCCTTGCGCACGGCGCTGTGCGGCAGGAAGGCCAGGCCGTGGCCTTCGAGCGCCATGGCCTTCAGGCCCTCGGCCATGTCGGTTTCGTACACGCGGTCGAGGTGGATGGGCTGGTTCGCATCCTTAAGGATCAGGTCCGTCAGCCCCCCCAGGTAGGCGCCCGGCGCGTAGCCCAGGTAGGGCTGGGGCTGGCCCGCGCGGCCCGGCAGGCTGAACAGGGGCTGGCCGTCCGCGCCGGGCTTGGCGTAGGGGGCCAGCGCCTCCTGGCCCAGGCTCACCATTTCGTAGCGGTCCGGGTCCAGCTGAATGGGTTGCGAGGGGTGGTGATAGGCCACCAGCAGGTCGCAGCCGCCTTCCATCAGGCGCATGACGGCGTCGTGCACGTTGAGCGCGATCAGGCGGCTCTTGAACGGGCCGAACTGCTCGTGCAGGCGCGACACCCAAGCCGGGAAGAAGGTGAACGCCAGCGTGTGCGGCACGGCAAAGGCGATCACGTCCTTGCCGGTGCGGCTGTGGGCGCGCAGCATGGCGCGGGTGGTCTGCAGCGCCTGCAATATTTCGAGCGCCTGGTCGTACAGCGTCTTGCCCGCGGGGGTCAGGCGCGTGGGGTAGCTGCTGCGGTCCACCAGGTCGGTGCCGGCCCAGCCCTCCAGCGCCTGGATGCGGCGCGAGAACGCGGGCTGAGTGACGTGGCGCAGTTGCGCGGAGCGACTGAAGCTGCGCGTTTCGGCCAGGCTGACGAAGTCTTCGAGCCATTTGGTTTCCATGCGCTGAATTATGGCGACGGGCACATCTGGTTACGGCCCGCATAATCGCGCCCCATGTCCTCCCCAGAAGAACCTACTCCAAACGACGACGCACCGCGCTCGCTGCGCATTGAAGACTGGCTCACCGTCCTCGTGATGGCGGCGCTGGCCCTCATCACCTTCGCGAACGTGCTGGTGCGCTATTTCACCAATACCTCGTTCGCGTGGACGGAAGAGATTTCCGTCTTCCTGATGATCGTGCTCGCGCTCGTCGCGGGCTCCGCCGCCGTGGCGCGCGACGTGCACATCCGCATCGAATATTTCGCCGAGGGCGGCTCGCCGCGCCGCCGCCGGTTCCTCGCGCGCTTCGGCGCGCTGATGACGGCGCTGCTGTTCGGCGCCATTGCCGTGCTGAGCGTGCGCGTGGTCTACGACGACTTCCGCTTCGAGGAGACCTCGCCGGGCATCGGCGTGCCGCAGTGGTGGTATTCGGTGTGGCTGCCGGTGTTCTCGGCGCTGATCGCGTGGCGCGCCATCCAGCTGTTCATCCGCCGGGGCCAACGGATGCCCGAGCCCGGCCCGCACGGAGACCACCCCGTATGATCGCCACCCTTTTGTTCGTGGCGTTCCTCGCCATGATGATCGTGGGCGTGCCGATCGGCGCGGCCCTGGGCCTGGCGGGCGCGGCCTGCATCGCGCTGGCCAATGCCGACGCGCAGTGGTTCGGCCTGCTGGCCGTGCCGCAGAACTTCTACGCGGGGCTGGGCAAGTACCCGCTGCTCGCCATTCCGATGTTCGTGCTGGTCGGCTCGATCTTCGACCGCTCGGGCGTGGCGCTGCGGCTCGTCAACTTCGCCGTGGCCATCGTGGGGCGCGGGCCGGGCATGTTGCCGCTGGTGGCGATCGTGGTGGCCATGTTCCTGGGCGGCATCTCCGGCTCCGGCCCGGCCAACGCCGCCGCCGTGGGCGCGGTGATGATCGCGGCCATGAACCGCGCGGGCTACCCCGCGAGCTTCTCGGCCAGCGTGGTGGGCGCGGCGGCGGCCACCGACATCCTGATTCCGCCCTCGGTCGCGTTCATCATCTACTCGGTGCTGGTGCCCGGCGCCTCGGTGCCCGCGCTGTTCGCCGCGGGCATGGTGCCCGGCGTGCTGGCGGGCGTGGCGCTGATCGTGCCCGCCGTGTGGATGGCGCGCAAGCACAAGATGGGCGCGCTGGAGGCCGCCATGCCGCGCCCGCCGTTCTGGCGCAGCCTGCGCGAGGCGTCGTGGGGCCTGGCCGCGCCCGTGGTCATCCTGGGCGGGATGCGCGCGGGCTGGTTCACGCCCACCGAGGCCGCCGTGGTGGCGGTGTTCTACGGGCTGTTCGTGGGCATGTGCATCCACCGCACGATCAAGGTGCGCGACCTGTTCCCCATCCTGCGCGAGGCGGGCGAACTGTCCGCCGTCATCCTGATCGTGGTGTCGCTCGCGGGCATCTTCGCGTTCTCGCTGTCCACGCTGGGCATCATCGACCCGGTGGCCCAGGCCATCGTGAACTCGGGCCTGGGCGAATACGGCGTGCTGGCGCTGCTGATCCTGCTGCTCATCACCGTGGGCATGTTCCTCGACGGCGTGTCGATCTTCCTGATCTTCGTGCCGCTGCTGCTGCCCATCATGCAGCACTACCACTGGGACCCGGTGTGGTTCGGCGTCATCCTCACGCTCAAGGTCGCCTTGGGCCAGTTCACGCCGCCGCTGGCCGTCAATCTGATGGTGTCGTGCCGCATCGCGGGCGTGCGCATGGAATCCACCGTGCGCTGGGTGGGCTGGATGCTGTTCGCCATGTTCCTGGTGATGGTGGCGGTGATCGCCTTCCCGCAGCTGGCGCTGTGGCTGCCCGCCCAGCTTGGCTATTGATTGGGCTACTGATTTTTTGACAAGGAGACTCGTCCGATGAAACTGCGTACCTTCCTCGCCTCCGCCGTGGCCGCTGCCGCCGCACTGGCCTTCACCGCCACGCCCGCGCTGGCGCAGGGCAACTACAAGAGCGAATACCGCATGTCGCTGGTGCTGGGCACCGCCTTCCCCTGGGGCAAAGGCGGCGAAATCTGGGCCAACAAGGTGCGCGAGAAGACCCAGGGCCGCATCAACATCAAGCTGTACCCGGGCGTGTCGCTCATCCAGGGCGACCAGACGCGCGAGTTCAGCGCGCTGCGCCAGGGCGTGATCGACATGGCCGTGGGCTCCACCATCAACTGGTCGCCCCAGGTCAAGGCGCTGAACCTGTTCTCGCTGCCCTTCCTGTTCCCCGACTACGCGGCGGTGGACGCCGTGACGCAGGGCGACGTGGGCAAGAGCCTCTTCGCCACGCTGGAAAAGGCCGGCGTCATGCCCCTGGCCTGGGGCGAGAACGGCTACCGCGAAATCAGCAACTCCAAGCACCCCATCAAGACCCCGGCTGATTTGAAGGGCATGAAGATCCGCGTGGTCGGCTCGCCGCTGTTCCTCGACACCTTCACCGCGCTGGGCGCGAACCCCACGCAGATGAGCTGGTCCGACGCCCAGCCCGCCATGGCCAGCGGCGCGGTGGACGGGCAGGAGAACCCCGTGTCGGTCTACCAGGCCGCCAAGCTCTACACCGTGGCGCAGAAGTACCTGACCATGTGGGGCTACATCAACGACCCGCTGATCTTCGTGGTGAACAAGGACGTGTGGAACTCGTGGACGCCCGCCGACCGCGAAGCCGTGCGCCAGGCCGCCATCGAGGCCGGCAAGGAAGAGATCGCCATCGCGCGCAAAGGCATGGTCGAGGCCGACAAGCCGCTGCTGAAAGAGATCGCCGGCCACGGCGTGACCATCACCCAGCTCAGCCCCGCCGAGCGCGAGGCGTTCGTGAAGGCCACGCGCCCGGTGTACGACAAGTGGAAGGGCCCGATCGGCGCCGACCTGGTGCAGGCGGCGGAGAAGGCGATCGCCGCGCGCAAGCCGTAATTTGCTCCTAAAACAAGAGCTGCCAGCGCTTGATGGAAAAGCGCTGGCAGCTCTTTTTGCTTCCAACGGGGCACACATCTTGCATTCGCCCGCTGCCATGCCGCGCCCTGCCCCACCCGCCCGAAACCGCCGCACCTGGATGCTGGCGCCGCTGCTGTTGTGCTGCGGCTTCGCCCAGGCGCAAACCGCCCCGGCCGCCGCCCACCTGCCCGAAGTGGCCGTGCACGGCCCGCGCGACGCCAGCATCGGCACCGCCGACAGCGCCAGCGAGGGCGCGGCGGAGCAGGCCTCGTTCCAGACCCGCCCCAAGCAGCGCCCCGGCGACATCGTGGAGGCCGTGCCCGGCGTGGTCGCCACGCAGCACTCGGGCGACGGCAAGGCCAACCAGTATTTCCTGCGCGGCTTCAACCTGGACCACGGCACCGACTTCGCCGTGACCGTGGCCGACATGCCAGTGAACATGCCCAGCCACGGCCACGGGCAGGGCTTCGCGGACCTGAACTTCCTCATCCCCGAGCTGGTCTCGGGCGTGCGCTACCGCAAGGGGCCGTACTTCGCCGACAACGGCGACTTCGCGCTGGCCGGCAGCGCCCGCATGGACTACGTGAGCGCGCTGGAGCGCCCGTTCGCCGAGGCCACGCTGGGCCAGCATGGCCTGCGCCGCCTGCTGGCCGCCGGCTCGCGCACCGTGGGCGACCAGACCTGGATGGGCGCGGTAGAGCTGCAGGGCAACGACGGCCCCTGGCAGACGCCCGAGAACCTGCGCAAGGCCAACGCCGTGCTGCGCTATGCGCAAGGCTCGTCGCAGCGCGGTTTCAGCATCACCGGCATGGCCTACCAGAGCCGCTGGACGGCGACCGACCAGATTCCCGAGCGCCTCATCGACAGCGGCGAACTCTCGCGCTTTGGCAGCCTCGATCCCAGCGACGGCGGCAGCACACGGCGGCTGTCCCTGTCCGCCCAATGGTTCGACAGGGGGCCGGACGGCGACACCGAATTCAGCGCCTACGCCATCAGCTACCGGTTCGACCTGTTCTCCGACTTCACCTACGCCCTGGACCACCCCGACCGAGGCGACCAGTTCGAACAGACCGACCGCCGCCGCGTCTATGGCGCACAGGCGTCGCGCAAACTGCCCACGCGCTTCGCGGGGCTGGACGGCCTGCTGACCCTGGGCGCGCAATGGCGCGGCGACCGCATCGGCGAAGTGGGCCTGTACCAGACCCAGGCGCGCCAACGGTGGGCCACGGTGCGCAGCGACAAGGTGTCGCAAGACCAGATCGCCCTGTACGCCCAGCAGCTGCTGAACTTCAGCGCCGCCTGGCGCGGCTACGCGGGCCTGCGCGGCACCTGGCTGGGCTACCGGGTGCAGGGCCGCGAGCCGGTGTACGGCGCGGCCAACAGCGGCAGCGGGCACAACGCCCTGCTCACCCCCCAGGCCGGGCTGGCCTGGACCGTGGCGCCCGCGCACGAGCTGTACCTGAACGCGGGCCAGGGCTTTCACAGCAACGACGTGCGCGGCGCGACCATCACCGTGGACCCCGCCACCGGCGAGGCCGCGCGGCGCGTGCCCGCCCTGGTCAAGGGCATGGGCGCGGAAGTGGGCTGGCGCTACCAGCCCAGCGACCAGCTGAGCCTGACGGCGGCGCTGTGGCAACTCCAGATCGGCTCCGAACTCGTCTACGTGGGCGACGCGGGCGCCACCGAGGCGGGCCGCGCCAGCAAGCGCCACGGCCTGGAGGCCACGCTGCGCTGGCAGGTCACCGCGCACTGGCGCGTGGAGGCCGACGCGGCCCTGTCCCGGGCGCGCTTTCGCGGCCCCGCGCCCGAGGGCGAAGGCAACTACGTGGACAACGCGGTGGAGCGCGTGGCCGCGGCGGGCGTGGTCTGGCAAGAGGGGCCGTGGATGGCCACGCTGCGTATGCGCACCATGGGCCCGCGCGCGCTCGACACGCTGAACAGCGTGCGCTCACGCCCCGTCACGCTGCTGAATTTTGGCGGCACCTACGCGGTGAACCGCCACCTCACGCTGGGCGTGCAGGTGTTCAACCTGGCGGGCAGCAAGGGCAACGACATCGAGTACGACTACGCCTCGTGCACCGCGCGCGAGGTGCTGAACGGCAGCTGCGGCGGCGGCATCGACGACCGCCATATTCACCCGATGGAGCCGCGCAGCGTGCGGGTGTCGGCGCGCTATAGCTTCTGATTTGATAGCTGCTAGCGCTCTACCATCAAGCGCTGGGGGGCTTTTTGGCTTGCAATTTGGGATAGGCGATACCCTTGCCATCCACACCGGGAACGACCTCCTGGCGCGCCTCCAGCAAGGCGCACACCTGCTGCGCCATGGCCTTCGGGTCGGCGGCCTTGGTGGTGTGCGTCGCGATGAACTTGAGCAGGCCTGCCCGGCTCGTGGGCTTGTTCTTGGGCATCTTCTTCAGACTGGCAAGCACGGCCTGGGTGATCTGTGGTGCCGTGGGCTTGGGCGCAGCCTTCGCGGGTGCAGCGGCCTTCTGGGCCGGGGCGGCTTTCTTCTTTGCCGCAGCAGTTGCGGGTGGAGGAGATTGCGTTCCGGGTTTAGGCGGGTAGTTCACCTGATCGCCCTTGAGCGCCACATGCTTTTGCGCCTGCAATTGCGCCATTGCATGAGCGACACGAGGCGACTGCGGACTGGGTTCTCTCAGATACGTCTGAAGCAGAACCAGTAAAACATCACGACGCCCAGGGCGCTCCCAAGGCTCCATGCCTTGAAGCATCTGCGCCAGTTGCTTCACGTCCTGGCGTGTGGCCTTGGCACTATCCGCGGGCTCTGCTGCCTTCGTGGAAACTGCCGCTACCACCGGCAGCGTAGACGGCGGCACAGGCTGGACGGGTGCCGGTGGTGCAGGCTCCGGCTTGGGCGCAGGCTTGTAGAAGGCACAGCGCCGGGCATCGAACCCCAACTCGCGCGCGTGTTCCAGCATCGGGTCGTAGCCCTGGTCGTTGGAGACGACGACGAATGTGGCATCCGGCTGGCGAGCCGCGATGTAGCCCACGTAGTAGGAAAGCTGAAAGTCCAGCGCATTCCTGCCCGCGCCTGAACGCGGAACCAGGGTGACGCGATCCTCGCCGTAAACCTGCGCATGGCTGGCCGCATTCACCTTCTGCTGCGGGCCGTGGAACACCCACACGTCCGTGCCCTGCGGCGCCAGCGCCTTCAGCGCCTCGCCCGAGGGCTGCACGTTCTCCCAATCCACCAGCAGGTGCGCGCGTGCCACGGCGGGCGGGGCGGGGCGCGCAGGTGGCTCGGGGTGCTTGGCCGGGTGTTTCTCGGCGTTCTTGCGCAGCTTGTGCTCCACCGCCTGCGCCACGTCCACGCCGGTGTGGTCGGCCAGTTGCAACAGGTACAGCAGCACGTCGGCGATTTCATCGGCCACGCGCTCCTTGTCCACGGCATTGCGCGTGAAGCCACGCGACTCCGTGATGGTCTGCCACTGGAACAACTCCAGCAGTTCCGCCGCTTCCACCATCAGCGCCATCGCCAGGTTCTTGGGCGAATGGAAGGACTGCCAATCGCGCGCGGCTGCGAAATCGCGCAGACGGTGCTGCAGCGCCTGAATGTCCATGGTCACTTCGTTTTTGATAGCTGCCTGCGCACGGCTGACGGGCGCCAAGGGCACCTTTTATTCACAACCCGCCGCAGCCACCGACGCCGCGACATCCGCCATCGACCGGAACAGCACCAGCGGATCGTCGCGCGAAGGCAAAAAGCCCCGGCGCACCCAGAATACCGCGGCGGCCTCGTCCACCGCGTGCACCACCAGGGCGCGCCCGCCGATCAGCCGCGCGGCAGCCACGCTGCGCTGCAAGGCGTGCTTGACCAGCCCCGTGCCAACGCCCCGGCCCGCCCAGCGGCTGTCGATGGCCAGTTGGCCCAGCAGCAGGCAGGGCACAGGGTCGGGCGGCTGGCCGGTGCGGATGGAGCGCGGCATCTGCGCGGGCAGCACCGCCGTGGGCGAGAGGCCGTAAAAGCCGACCACGCGCCCTTGCACGTGCACCACGACCACCGCCGTGAAACCCTTTTGCTGGTTGGACAGCGCGCGGGTGCGCAGCCACCGGTCGAGCGCGGGGTGGCCGCAGGAAAATGCCGATACGTCGTGCTGCGCCGTCAGGGCTTGCGGCCCTTCGATCGTCACGGCGCGCGTTCCCAGGGCGCGGGGCGTTGCAGCGTCTGCACCATCTCGGGCACGGGAGTGCCCGGCGCGGCGAGCACTGCCAGGAAGGCGTCGAAGCCCTCGGGGCTCATGCGGATGGGCAAGGATTCCAGCAAGGCTTCTTCCGCCGCGCGCACCGCCGCATCGCGCATGAACTCGGTGCGCGAGCGCCCGCGCAACGCGGCAGCGCGGTCGATCATGGCGATGTCGCCCTCGGCAAGCCGGAGCGACAAGGGGTGCTCTTTGCGGGTGGCCAGTGTCGTCATGCCTGGATTATAGCGATGTAGCGCAAATTGCACTACACGGCGCGACGGGCGTTCTGACTTACGCGCCCAGCACGCAGGTGCGGTCGCGGCCCTGCTGCTTGGCGGTGTAGAGCGCGCGGTCGGCGCGCGAGAACAGGGTGCCGAAATGCGGGTCGGCCGCGCCGATGCCGCTCACGCCAAAGCTGGCGGTCATCCGCAGCGCCGGGTGCTCCGGGCCGAAACCGAAGGCGGCGGACTCCGCGCGGATGCGCTCGGCGACGGCCTGCGCGGCCTCGGCGGGCGTGCCGGGCAGCAGGATGCAGAACTCCTCGCCGCCGGTGCGCGCGCACAGGTCCTGCTCGCGCAGCAGGCGCTGGCAGCACAGCACGAACGCCTGCAGCACCCGGTCGCCCACGGGGTGGCCGTATTCGTCGTTGATGCGCTTGAAATGGTCCATGTCGATGGCGATCAGGCTCAGCGGCGTGTCGTGGCGGCGGCTGCGGCCGAATTCGAGTTCCGCGCGCTCGAAAAAGCTGCGCCGGTTGGCGACCCCGGTCAGGCTGTCGCTGCAGGCCTGGCGCTGCAATTCTTCCTTGAGCGCGTGCAGTTCGGTGATGTCGGTGATGAGGCCGATCAAGGCCGGCATTCCGTCAAAGCCCGACCAGGGCACCACCACGCTCCAGTAATGGCGCAGCCGGCCCGCCGCATCGACGAGGGACGCCTCGCCCGCGTAGTGCTCACCGGTCGCCAGCATGTGCAGATCCTTCTCCCAGAACGCATCGGCCACGTCGCGCGGCATCAGTTCGCTGTCCAGGCGGCCGACGATCTCCTCGACCGGGCGCCCGAACACCGTGGCCAGGTGCCTGTTGGCATACAGGAAGCGGCGGTTCGCGCCCTTCACGTACACCAGCCCCTGGACGTTGTCGAGCACGGCGTCCAGCAATTCCTTTTGCTGGCGCACCTTGTCTTCCAGGCGCTTCTTCTCGGTAATGTCGTGCGAGATGCCCAACATGCCCCTGATGGCGCCGTCTGCATTGCGCAGCGGCTTCTTGATCGACCAGTAGGTGCGCGCCTCACCCAGGGCGTGGATGTAGTTGGTTTCCTCGCGGGCGAGGGTTTCACCGCCCTGCAGCACGCGGCGATCGGTCTCGCGCAGGGCGTTGCTCTCTTCGCCGAGGTCGACGAAGTCGGTGAATGCCTTGCCGATGACGGCCTCCAGCGGATGGTTGCCGAGCAATTCCAGCACCAGTTGATTGGCATAGGTGAAGTTGCCCGCCAGATCGGTGGTGTAGACGAAGGCGCCCACCTCGTCCAGCAGCAAGCGGTAGTCGGTATTCGGCGTGGACATGCAAGGTTTCCTCCTCCGGCTGCGCCGGGCATGGCCTGGTAGTGGGCGATAAGCCGCAAATGTAACGGCTATGGGCCGCCCGCGGCTCCCCCGAAAGTCACGCGGGCGCACCGGCGGCCACGCCATGGCGGAGGGTCATGCGTCGGCGCCATTTCCGCCATGGTTCTGTTGCAGCGCCCACATGCGCGCATAGCGCCCGCCCGCCGCGAGCAGCGCGCCGTGCGTGCCGCGCTCCACGATGCGGCCCGCGTCCATGACGAGGATTTCGTGCGCATCGACCACCGTGGACAGCCGGTGCGCGATGACCAGCGCCGTCTTGTTGCGCGCGGCGCTTTGCAGTTCCGCCTGGATGGCGCGCTCGTTGGCCGAGTCGAGGGCGCTGGTGGCCTCGTCGAAGATCAGGATGGGCGGGTTCTTGAGCAGGGTGCGCGCAATGGCGACGCGCTGCTTTTCGCCGCCCGAGAGCTTCAGGCCGCGCTCGCCCACCATCGTCGCGTAGCCCTTGGGCGTGGCGGCGATGAAGGCGTGGATGCGCGCGGCCTGGGCGGCGGCCTCCACCTCCTGCTGCGATGCGCCGGGGCGGCCGTAGGCGATGTTGTAGGCCACGGTGTCGTTGAACAGCACCGTGTCCTGCGGCACGATGCCGATGGCCTGGCGCACGCTGGCCTGGGTGACGGCGCGGATGTCCTGGCCCGCGATGGTGATGCGCCCCTCCTGTACGTCGTAGAAGCGGTAGAGCAGCCGCGCGAGCGTGGACTTGCCCGAGCCCGAGGGGCCGACCACGGCCACGGTTTTGCCAGCCGGTATCTCGAAGCTCACGCCGTGCAGGATGGGGCGCGCGCTCTCGTAGGCGAAGTGCACGTCCTCGAAGCGCACGGCGGGCTCGCCGTCGAGGTGCAGCGCCTGCGCGCCGGGCGCGTCGGCCACTTCGCGCTCGCGGTCCATCAGCGCGAACATGCGGTCGAGGTCGGTCAGGCTCTGCTTGATCTCGCGGTAGATCACGCCCAGGAAGTTGAGCGGGATGTAGAGCTGGATCATGAAGGCGTTGACCATGACCAGGTCGCCCAGCGTCAGGCGCCCCGCCACCACGCCCTGCGTGGCGCGCCAGAGCATGAGCACGAGGGCCGTAGCGATGATGAGCTGCTGCCCGGTGTTGAGCAGGCTCAGCGTGGTCTGGCTCTTGAGCCGCGCGCGGCGCAGTTGTTCCAGGCTGTCGTCGTAGCGCCGCGCCTCGAAAGCTTCGTTGTTGAAGTATTTGACCGTCTCGTAATTCAGCAGCGAATCCACGGCCTTGGTGTGCGCGGCGGAGTCGAACTCGTTGGCCTGGCGGCGGAACTGCGTGCGCCACTCGGTCACGCTGACGGTGAAGGTGATGTAGATGGCCAGCGCCGCGAGCGTGATGCCCGCGAACCACAGGTCGAACTTCACCGCCAGGATGCCGAGCACCAGCGCCACCTCGATCAGCGTGGGCAGGATGCTGTAGAGCGAGTACGAGATCAGCGACTCGATGCCGCGCACGCCGCGCTCGATGTCGCGCGTCATGCCGCCGGTCTGCCGCTCCAGGTGGAAGCGCAGGGAGAGGGCGTGCAGGTGCTCGAACGTGGTCAGCGCGATGCTGCGCGCCGCGCCCTGCGTGGCCTGGGCGAAGACGAGTTCGCGCAGTTCGGTGAACAGCGAGGTGGACAGCCGCAGCGCGCCGTAGGCCAGCAGCAGGCCCACGGGCACGACGAGGATGGCCGCAGGGTCGCCGGGCTTGAGGGACATCGCATCGACGAGGTGCTTGAGCAGCACCGGCACGCCCACATTGGCCACCTTGGCCCCCACCATGAAGAGCAGCGCCGCGAGCACGCGCCACTTGTATTGCCAGAGGTAGGGCAGCAGGCGGCTGAGCGCCTGCCAGTCGGAGCCGTGGGGAGCGCCGGGGGAGGTAGGGAAAGAGAGGTCGCGGCTGGCTGCGCGCATGGCGGACAATCGTGGTCGTTGTTTTGTCCAGGATTGTGCCCATGCTCGACGCCATCAACCGCCCCACGACCGTTCTGCCCGATGGCAAGGAACTGGTGCTCAAGGTCATTCCCATGCCCGCCGACTGCAACGCCAACGGCGACATCTTCGGCGGCTGGGTCATGTCGCAGGTGGACCTGGCGGGCTCGGTGCTGCCCATGCGCGTGGTGCAGGGGCGCATGGCGACCGTGGCCGTGAAGGAGTTCGTCTTCAAGCAGCCGGTGCGCGTGGGCGACCTGCTGTCGTTCTATTCAAGCATCGTGCGCGTGGGGCGCACCTCGGTCACGGTGGACGTGGAGGTGTACGCCGAGCGCATCCGCACCCAGGGCCAGTACGTGAAGGTGACGGAAGCCCTGCTGACCTACGTGGCCATAGACGCCAACGGCCAGCCGCGGGTGATTCCGCAGCCGGCCGCAGCTTGAAGGTTCAGCGAAGTCAGGAGGCCGCGAGCGCAGCGGGCTCCTTGCTTGCGCTGCCGTTCGCGGCCGAGCTGGACGCGCTGGCGCTGGAGCGTGCGGCGGAGCCGGTGCCCGCCGAGATTTCGCCCGTGAGTTCGCCGCCTTCCTCGATCACCACCTTGCCGTAGCGGATGGTGCCGCTGACCTTGCCGGTGGAGTAGATGACGAGCTTTTCGCGCACGGTGAGGGTGCCGTCGAACAGGCCGTGGATTTCGGCCACGTCGATCTCCGCCGTGCCGTGGAACGCGCCCGCCGGGGCGATCTGGATGACGCGCGAGTTCATCGTCGCTTCCACCGTGCCTTCGACGACCAGCGTGTCGCAATCGGTGATCTCCACGCCGCGCAGCTTGATGTTGGGGCCCACGGTGAGCTTGCTGCCGCTGTCCTTGGCCGCCGCCGCGCTGCTGGCCGCCGTGGAGGTGCTGCTCACGCTGCTGGTGGACGACAGCGGCGTGGTGGCCGGGCGGGGGGGTTGGTACGGTTGCTCTTCACGCTTGCCAAAGAAGGGGTTTTGCGCCATCGGTTGTTTCCTTGTGTGCTCCGGGAGAAAAAGAAATCCTAGAAGGCCACGGCGATAACAATTCCCGGCATTACGCAATATCGGTAACTAAACCCCCTGACAGTTGCAGTCGCTTGCAAGCTTTGCAGCGACACACAGCGATGACGTCGTTCAGCGCCCGTTCACGACACGATGTAGGCCGCCGTGCCGGTGGACAGCAGTTGGCCGTCCTCCCCCAGGAACTCCATGCGCGTGGAGGCCACGCGCGAGCCCAGGCGCAGCACCTCGGCGCGCAGGTCGAAGGCGCTGTCGGTGCCGGTGCCGGGGCGCAGGTAGTCCACGCGCAGGTCGATGGTGGCGAGCCTGGCGAAGTGCCGCATACGGTGCAGCGGCGCCTCATCCATATGGCGCGCGCCCAGCGCGGCCATGATGGCCAGGCCACCCATCGAGTCCAGCCCCGAGGCGATGACGCCGCCGTGGATGCGCTGGTGGACCGCACTGCCGATCAACTCGGGCCGCATGGCGATGCGCGCGGCCACGCGCTCGGGCGTCAGGCTGGTGATCTTCAGGCCCAGCACCTGGTTGAAGGTGATGCGCTGCTCGAAAAACTTGGTGAGCACCTTGATGAATTCGGGCTCGAAGGTGACGGGCGGGGTGGTATGGCTCATGCGGATTTACTATTTTTTTAATAGCTTCCAGCGCTTACTGGACAAGCGCTAGCAGGCTTTTTTAGCACCTACCGAAGTCAGGCCTGCGCTGCTGGCGAAAACGCTGCGCAGGCTTCGGATCTCAGCAGTTGCTGAAATCCGGCTTGCGCTTTTAGCGAAAACGCCGCGCCCTCGCTGCGCGAGGAGCCTGCTGCGCAGGCTTCGGATCTCAGCAGTTGCTGAAATCCGGCTTGCGCTTTTCCATGAACGCCGCGAACGCCTCCTTCGCCGCAGGCCCGGCCATCAGGCTGGCGAAGCTCTCGCCTTCCTCGGCCATGCGCTCGTGCAGCACGGCGACCTGGCCCTGCTTCATCAGGCGCTTGGTTTCCACCACGGCGGACAGCGGCTTGGCCGCGAGCTTCTTCGCCTGCTGCTGGGCCAGGGCGTTGCACTCGGCGGGGGCCACCACGCGGTTGACCAGGCCCACTTCCAGCGCGGCCTCGGCCATGAAGGGTTCGCCCAGCAGCAGCGCCTCGGCGGCGCGGTGGTAGCCGAACATCTTGGGCACGAGGATGCTGGACGCGGCCTCGGGGCACAGCCCCAGGTTCACGAAGGGCATGGAGAACGCCGCGTTGTCGCCCGCGTAGACCAGGTCGCAGTGGAACAGCATGGTGGTGCCGATGCCCACCGCCGGGCCGCACACGGCGGCGATGACGGGCTTGGGGAAGGCGGCGATGCCACGCAGGAAGCGCCACACGGGCCGCTCGCCCTGCTGCTGCGTGCCTTCCGCCGCGCGCTTGGCGGCCTGCTTCTGGAAGTCGGCGATGTCGTTGCCCGCGCTGAAGATGGCCACGTCGCCCTGGAATACCACGCAGCGCACGGCGGCGTCCTGCTCGGCCTGCGCCAGCGCGTCGGCCATGGTGGCGTACATGGCCTCGGTGATGGAATTCTTTTTGTCGACCCGGTTGAAGGTGACGGTCATCACACCGGCTTCGGTGTGGACGAGGATGTCGCTCATGGTGTCTTATTCCTTGAAGTAGACGATTTGGTGGGTGGTGGCGAGCATGGCGCCCGATTCCGTCCAGAGTTGCGCGGTCTGGTCGAAGAAGCCGTTGCGGAACTCCTGCGCGCGCGCCTGGCCCAGCAGGTAGCCGGTGCCGGCCTCGGCCAGCTGCGCGCCACCCGCGTGGAAGTAGATGGTGATGGACACGGTGCCCGCGGGCACGCGGAGCGCGCGGCGCAGCCATACCCGTGGGTAGAACATGTCGGAAAAGGCCGCGAGCGAGGGGAAATCCAGCGGCCGCGCGGGCGCGTCGCGCATCCATAGCTGCGTGAGGCTGGTGTCGCCGCCGCCGTCCCAGGTCTGCGGCATCAGGCCGGTGATGAAGCGCATTTCGTACAGCGACAGCCACTGCACGCCCACACCGGGCGGCAGGGCCGGGCGTTCGGCGGGGCCGGGCACGGCGGGCATGGGGCAGTCGCTCAGGCTCCAGGTCTCGCGGCGCGCGGCGGTGACGGCCGTGGCGGTGGTGCTGGTGATGACTTCGCCATCCGCGCCGGGCTGCTCGATGGTCAGCAGCCAGTGCTGCGTGGAGCGGTTGGTGCGCACGGGCGTGGCGCGCAGGGTGTAGGGCCCTTCGGCAATGGCGCTGGCGTAGTTCACGGTGAGCGAGACCGGCTCGCCCAGCAGGGCCGGGTGCTGCTGGATGGCCCGCAGCAGCGTGGCCGCCGTGACGCCGCCGAAGGGGCCGACCATGTTCCAGTAGTCGGGGCTGGTGTGGCCGGTGTAGACGCCGGGTTCGGCGGTGGGCGCGAGCGCGATGGCCCGGTCGAAGGGGTGTGCTGTGGTGCTGTTCATGTTGGTCCTTCAGTGTGCCAAGGGAGCGCCGCGCGCGCCGTCCTGCGCGTGACTACACGCGCTCGAAAATGCCCGCCGCGCCCTGGCCCGTGCCCACGCACATGGTGACCATGCCGTACTTGAGGTTGTGGCGGCGCAGCGCGTGCACCACGGTGGCGGCGCGGATGGCGCCCGTGGCGCCCAGCGGGTGGCCCAGGGCGATGGCGCCGCCCATGGGGTTGACCTTGGCCGGGTCCAGGCCCAGGGTGTTGATGACCGCGAGCGACTGGGCCGCGAAGGCTTCGTTCAATTCGTACCAGCCGATGTCCTGGCTTTGCAAGCCCGCGTAGCGCAGCGCGGCGGGGATAGCCTCGATGGGGCCGATGCCCATGACCTCGGGCGGCACGCCGCGCGCCGCGAAGCTCACGAAGCGCGCCAGCGGCGTGAGGCCGAACTGCTTGACGGCCTTCTCGCTCGCCAGGATCAACGCGCCCGCGCCGTCGCTGGTCTGCGAGCTGTTGCCCGCCGTGACGCTGCCGCGCGCGGCGAACACGGGGCGCAGCTTGGCCAGCGCTTCGAGCGTGGTGTCGGGACGCGGGCCTTCGTCGAGGGTCACGGTGCGGGTCTTGGCCGTCACTTCGCCGGTCTTCAGGTCGGGCGTGCGCTCCACGACTTCGATGGGCGTGATCTCGTCGGCGAATTCACCCGCCTGCTGGGCGCGCACGGCGCGCAGGTGCGATTCGAGCGCGAAGGCGTCCTGCGCCTCGCGGCTCACCTTCCACTGCTGCGCGACCTTTTCGGCGGTGAGGCCCATGCCGTAGGCGATGCCCACGTTCTCGTCGCGCGCGAAGACCTCGGGGTTGAACGAGGGCTTGTTGCCGCCCATGGGCACGAGGCTCATGGACTCGGCGCCGCCCGCGATCAGCACGTCGGCCTCGCCCACGCGGATGCGGTCGGCGGCCATCTGGATGGCGGTGATGCCCGAGGCGCAGAAGCGGTTCACCGTCACGCCGCCCACGGGGTGGTCGAAGGCCAGGCCCACGGCCATGCGGGCCATGTTCATGCCCTGCTCGCCCTCGGGGAAGGAGCAGCCGATGATGGCGTCCTCGATGGCCTTGGGGTCGAGCGTGGGCACCTGGGCCACGGCGCTTTGGATGGCGGCGACGAGCAGGTCGTCCGGGCGCGTGTTGCGGAAGTAGCCCCGGCCCGAACGGCCGATGGGCGTGCGCGTGGCGGCGACGATGTAGGCGTCTTGTACTTGTTTCATCTCAATGTCCTTTTCAGTTGTCCATAGCGCTGCGCATGAAACTGGCGCGGCCCAGGCCAGTGGCTGCCGAGCAAGGGCCGCCCCGCAGCGAGGGCAGCGTCCCCCTGCCCGGCGATAGCCGAGAGCGGGGGGATGGAGCGAAGCGACATAGGGGGGTGCTCTTTAATTCCGCACCGGCTTGCCGGTGCTGAGCATTCCGAGGATGCGCTCGTGCGTCTTGGGCTGGCCGATCAGGTGGCAGAAGGCCTTGCGCTCCAGCGTGTGCAGGTATTCCTCGCTCACCAGGGTGCCCGCGTCCACATCGCCGCCGCAGACCACTTCGGCGATCAGCGTGCCAACCTTGAAGTCGTAGGCGCTGATGAAGCCGCCGTCGCGCATGTTGACCAGTTGCGCCTTGATGGTGGCGATGCCGTTGCGGCCCGCCACGGGGAACAGGCGCTTGTGCGGCGCGCGCCAGCCGCTGGCGGCCAGCGATTGGGCCTCGTTGAGGGCCGTGCCCAGCAGTTCGTCCTTGTGCGGGACGATCAGGTCGCTGTCCAGCAGGTAGCCGAGCTTGCGCGATTCGAGGGCGCTGGTGCCCACCTTGGCCATGGCGGCGGCGGTGAAGCCTTCGGTCAGGAAGGGCAGCAGGTCCTTGCCCGTCGATGCGGCCATGTTCTCCGCCGCGCGGCGCGCGATGTAGGTCAGGCCGCCCGCGCCGGGCACCAGGCCCACGCCGACTTCGACGAGGCCCATGTAGCTTTCCATGTGCGCCACGCGGCGCGCGCAATGCACGGCCAATTCGCAGCCGCCCCCCAGCGCCATGCCGTGGATGGCCGCCACCACGGGCACCTGCGCGTAGCGGATGCGCAGCATGAGGCTCTGCAGTTCCTGCTCGATGCTGTCGATGGCGTCCGGGCCGCCGATGACGAAGGCGGGCATGGTGGCTTCGAGGTCCGCGCCCACGCTGAAGGGAGCGTCGCCGGACCAGATGACCATGGCTTCGTAATCGCTTTCAGCCACGTCCACGGCTTCCATCAGGCCCTCCATCACCTCGGGGCTGATGGCGTGCATCTTGTTCTTGATGCTGGCGATGAGCACCTTGCCATCGAGCGTCCAGGTGCGCAGGGCCTTGGATTCGGCAACGGTGGTGCCCGCGGTGCGCCAGTCGGGCAGGTTGGATTCGCCCAGCAGCGGCTCGGGGAAGCGCTGGCGCTGGTAGACGGGCAGTTCGCGGCGCGGGATGAAGCGGCCTTCCGATGCGCTCCACGAGCCTTGCGCCGTGTGCACGCCGCCGGCCTCGGCCACCGGGCCCTGGAACACCCAGCCGGGCAGCGGCGTGTTGCACAGGGCTTTGCCGGCGTCGATGTCTTCTTGCACCATCTTGGCGACTGCTAGCCAGCCCGCTTCCTGCCAGAGCTCGAACGGGCCTTGCTTCATGCCGAAGCCCCAGCGCATGGCCTGGTCCACGTCGCGGGCGTTGTGTGCGATGGTGCCCAGGTGCACGGCGGCGTAGTGGAAGCTGTTGCGCAGGATGGCCCAGAGGAACCGGCCTTCGGCCCCCTGGGCGTTGCGCAGCAGTTGCAGGCGCTCGGCGGCGGGCTTTTTCAACATGCGGCCATACACGGCGTCGGCCGTCTGGCCCGCGGGCACGTAGCTTTCGCTTTCCAACTCGAAGCGCAGCACGTCGCGGCCCTGTTTCTTGTAGAAGCCAGCCTTGGTTTTCTGGCCCAGGTTGCCCAGATCCAGCAGCTTTTGCAGCACGGCGGGCGTGCCGAAGCTGGCGTAGAACGGGTCGGTGCCCAAGCTCAGGTTGTCCTGCAGCGTCTTGATGACGTGGGCCAGCGTGTCCAGCCCCACCACGTCGGCGGTGCGGAAGGTGCCGCTGCTGGCGCGGCCCAGTTTCTTGCCAGTGAGGTCGTCCACCACGTCGAACGTGAGGCCGAAGTTTTCCACCTCTTTCATCGTGGTCAGCAGGCCCGCGATGCCCACGCGGTTGGCGATGAAATTGGGCGTGTCGTGCGCGCGCACCACGCCCTTGCCCAGGCCGCTGGTGACGAAGGCTTCGAGCTGGTCGAGCACCTCGGGCTGCGTGGCGGGGGTGTCGATCAGCTCCACCAGTTGCATGTAGCGCGGCGGGTTGAAGAAGTGGATGCCGCAGAAGCGCGGCTTCACGCTGTCGGGCAGCGCCTCGGAGAGCTTGGTGATCGACAGGCCCGAGGTGTTGCTGGCCACGATGGCGTGCTTGGCCAGGTGCGGGGCTATTCTTTGGTACAGATCGAGCTTCCAGTCCATGCGCTCGGCAATGGCCTCGATGACGAGGTCGCATTCCTTGAGCAGCTGGATGTGCTCTTCGTAGTTGGCCTGCTGGATCAGCGCGGCGTCTTCCGCCAAGCCCAGGGGCGAGGGCTTGAGCTTCTTCAGGCCTTCGACGGCCTTGGCGACGATGCCGTTCTTCGGGCCTTCCTTGGCGGGAAGATCGAACAGCACCACGGGCACTTTCACGTTGACGAGGTGGGCGGCGATTTGCGCGCCCATCACGCCCGCGCCGAGCACGGCGACTTTTTTCACGAGGAATCGGGACATGGCGGGTCCTTGGTTTATTGCACGCGCTGCCACACCTGGGTGCGCCAGAAGGGGCCGAGGTAGCCGCGCACTTCGAGCTTGCTGCCGCCGTCGATGGGGGTGAAGCTGGCGCGGTATTCCTTGCCGTTCTCGGGGTCGAGGATCTTGCCGCCCGACCACACGGCCTTGCCCTCCTCCTGCTTGCCGCCGCGGATGATTTCGAGGCCCGCGATGGGCGCGCCCTTGCGGTCGTCCGTGCATTCGGTGCAGGTGGGGGAGGCGTCTTTCTTCAGCGTCTTTTCGATGCGGCCCGAGAGCGCGCCGCCGTTGTCGCTGATGCGGATTTCGGCCTTGGCCTCGCCGGTCTTGTCGTCCACGCTGCGCCACAGGCCCAGGGGACTCGTCTGGGCGAAGGCGGCGCCGCTGGTTGCTACCAAAAGAAGAGCTGCTAGCGCTTGTCTCATAAGGGTTCCGGTGCAAAAAGGCTTAGAAATCAGGTTCAATCAGGCCAGGGCGGCGTCGGTGTCCATCAGCGGCTGGCTGCCGGCGCGGGCGGTGCGCATCAGCGTCGCCGTCTCGGGGAACAGCTTGGCGAAGTAGAAGCGCGCCGTCTGCAGCTTGGCGGTGTAGAACGGGTCGGTGCTGCCTGCGGCAATGGCGCGCAGCGAGACCTGCGCCATGCGCGCGAACAGGTAGCCGAACACCAGGTGGCCCGCCACGCGCAGGTAGTCCACGGCGGCGGCGCCCACTTCGTCGGGGTTCTGCATCCCCTTGAAGCCGATCTCGGTGGTGAACTTCGTCATCTGCTCGCCCAGCACGGCGATGGGGGTGATGAATTCGGACATCGCTTCATGAACGCCCTCTTCCTCCACCAGCTGCGCGACGAGCTTGCCGAACTTGCGCAGCGTGGCGCCCTGGTTGCCCAGCACCTTGCGGCCCAGCAGGTCGAGCGACTGCACGGTGTTCGTGCCTTCGTAGATCATGTTGATGCGGTTGTCGCGCACGAACTGCTCCATGCCCCATTCCTTGATGAAGCCGTGGCCGCCGAAGACCTGCATACACGCATTGGTGGCGATGTGGCCGTTGTCGGTGATGAAGGCTTTGACGATGGGGGTCAGCAGCGCGACCAGTTCGTCGCTGTCCTTGCGCACCTTCTCGTCGGGGTGGCCGTGGGCTTTGTCGAGCAGCAGCGTGCAGAACACCTGCAGCGCGCGCGCGCCTTCGGCGTAGGCCTTGGCGGTCAGCAACATCTTGCGCACGTCGGGGTGGACGATGATGGGGTCGGCGTCCTTGTCCTTGGCCTTCACGCCGGAAAGCGAACGCATCTGCACGCGGTCCTTGGCGTAGGCCAGCGCGTTCTGGAAGGCCACCTCCGTCAGGCCCAGCGACTGGTTGCCCACGCCCAGGCGCGCGGCGTTCATCATCACGAACATGGCGGCCAGGCCCTTGTGGGGCTCGCCCACCAGGGTGCCCACGGCGCCGTCCAGGCTGATCTGGCAGGTGGCGTTGCCGTGGATGCCCATCTTGTGCTCCAGGCCCGTGCAGTAGATGGGGTTGCGCGCGCCCAGCGAGCCGTCGGCGTTCACGTTGAACTTGGGCACCACGAACAGGCTGATGCCCTTGCTGCCCTTGGGCGCGTCGGGCAGGCGGGCCAGCACCAGGTGGACGATGTTCTCGGTGAAGTCGTGCTCGCCCGCGCTGATGAAGATCTTGCTGCCGGTGAGCTTGTAGGTGCCATCGGCCTGCGGTTCGGCCTTGGTGCGCAGCAAGCCCAGGTCGGTGCCGCAGTGCGGTTCGGTCAGGCACATGGTGCCGGTCCACTCGCCGCTGGTCAGCTTGGGCAGGTAGGTCTGCTTTTGCGCGTCGGTGCCGTGGGCCACCAGCGCTTCGTACGCGCCGTGCGACAGGCCAGGGTACATGGTCCAGGCCTGGTTGGCGCTGTTCAGCATTTCGTACAGGCACTGGTTGACCACGAAAGGCAGGCCCTGGCCGCCGTAGGCCGGGTCGCACGACAGCGCGGCCCAGCCGCCTTCGACGTACTTCGCATAGGCCTCCTTGAAGCCCTTGGGCGGGGTGACCTCGTGCGTGGCCTGGTCCAGCGTGCAGCCTTCGGTGTCGCCGCTGATGTTGAGCGGGAAGGTCACCTCGGCGGCGAACTTGCCCGCCTCTTCGAGCACGGCGTTGACGGTGTCCACGTCGACGTCCGCGTGCGCGGGCAGGGCCTTGAACTCGTCGGCCACGTGGAAGACTTCGTGCAGCACGAATTGCATGTCGCGCAGGGGCGGGGTGTAGGTGGGCATGGAGGTATCTCCTGAAAAAAGAAAAAGAAAAGGATCAGGCGCCGTACCGCGCCAGGATGTTGTCGAAGCCCTTGACCGCGCGCTCGATCGAGCCCTCGGTGCGCAGGAAGCGCGCTTCGTAGTGCAGCGCCAGGATCAGGCCGTGGATCTCGAACAGCATCTGCTCTTCGTCCACGTCGGCGCGCAGTTCGCCGACTTCCTTGCACTGCGTGATGGCGCGGCGTATGGCGCCATGCCAGGTCGTCACCGACCAGACGAGCGCATCGCGCACCGGGCCTTCGCGGTCGTCGAATTCCACCGCGCCGCTGATGTAGATGCAGCCCGAGTCGATTTCGACCGAGGTGCGCTGCATCCAGTTGCCGAACATGGCGCGCAGCCGCGCCAGGCCGCGCGGCGCGCTCATGGCGGGGTAGAACACCTCCTGCTCGAAGCGCGCGTGGTATTCGCGGATGACCGAAATTTGCAGTTCCTCGCGCGAGCCGAAGTGGGCGAACACGCCGGACTTGCTCATGCCCGTCACCTCGGCCAGCGCGCCGATGGACAGCCCTTCGAGCCCGATGTGCGTGGCCTGGCCCAGCGCGGCCTCCACGATGGCGGCCTTGGTCTGCTGGCCTTTTTGCAGCGCGCGGCCACGGCCCGCCGAGGCGGTGTCGGCGTTTGCATAGGAGCGGGTTTTGGTGGAAGGCGGCATGAATTGCAGAAAAAACGAACGTTCGTTCTATTCTGCAATGAAACCTAGGTGACAGGCAATAGCCCGGCAAAAAGATAGGGCTGCAACCGCTCCGCTTTTTACGAAGCCTGCGCCCCCGCGCTCGGCGCGCTCGCTCCGCACGCATGGCAGAACCGCGCGAACGCGCTTTTGCGCGTGCCGCAGGGCGCGCAGCGGTTGAACAGGCCGATGCCGCAGTGCGGGCAGAAGTCGATCTTGTCGTTCTTCAAATCCACGGGCCGCTCGCAGCCGGGGCAGACGCCTTTGTCCAGCCGGGCCAGGGCCACGTCGTAGCTCAGCTGCTGGCGGCGTTCTTCGTCGGGGCGGGCTTCGGCCTGTTTCTGGCGCTCCAGGTAGCGGTTGAGGGCCATGATGGCGTAGCGCCCCACCAGCACGGTCACCACGATGCCGACGATATAGCGCACGTAGCCGCCGTAGCTGGGCAGGTAGGGCACCAGTTCGACGAAGAAGGCGAACAGCGCGAAGAAGATGAAGCCCCAGACGAAGGGCCACCAGGTGCTCTTGCGCTTTTTGGCGAACAGCCAGCCCGCCACCACCAGCAGCGGCAGCGTGAGCGCCAGGCGGTAGAGGAAGACGTGCAGTTCCACCTTGCGCTGCTGGGCGTACAGCTTGTCGTCGGCGTCTTTTTCGAGCGCGCCGAGCTGGCGCTGTGCGGACTGGAACGATTGGCGCGCGTCGAGCTGGGCCTGCTGCTGCGCCTCCACGGCCTGCTGCGCCTTGTGCTCCCGGGCCTTGAGCGTGTCCAGCGCCTGGGTGCGAGCGATGACCTCGGGGTCGTGCTCGGAGCGCTGGGTCACGCTGCGCGCGGCGAGCCAGTTGTCGAAGGTTTCGCGCTCGGCCTGGGTCTGGCTGCGCGCCTTGGCCCATTGCAGCCGCGTTTGCTCCAGCGCGTCCTGCGCCTGCTGTTCGGCCTGCTGCGCGGCCTTGACCTGGGCGCGCAGCGGCTCGGCGGCGCGCTGGTCGATGAAGTCGTCCTGCCGCAGCGGCGCTTCCACACGCGGCAGGTCGCCCACCACCGTGCCGCCCAGGCCGATGAGGAACCCGGCAAACAGGAATGCCACCAGCCACAGGCCGCGGCGGAACCATTTTTCAGACAGGCGCAAGGCTTTGCTCATGGTGTGATCCTTTCAATTACTACGAATTTCATAGCTGCTAGCGCACGCTGTATAAAGGCTGGAGGCCGATTTTGCTTGAATTTCTCATTCCTGCGGCCGCAGCACCTGCGGCGCATCGGCAAGCTGCGTGCGCCGCATCCAGGCCAGGACCGAGTCCACCGTCACCGTCTCGATGCGGTCGGAAAAGCGCTTCTCGGCCGGATGGTCGTCAAACGCGATGTTGGCGGCGGTGACGCGCCCGCCCAGGCGGGTGAGCGGGCCGATCTTCAGCGCCGTCGGCTCGTAGCCCTTGAACTTCAGCCACGCCTGGGCCTGCTCGCGGGTATGCACCGTTGGCTCCATGGCGGCGGCCAGCGTCTCCAGCGCCCATTGGTTGGACTGCTGGTATTGGGTCGCCCAGGCGTAGCTCACCATGCTGTAGGCACGCTGGTGCAGCGCGGTGACGCGGGCGTTGTCCTGCAGCAGGGGCAGCAGGCGCTGTTGCACTGCGGGCCCGGGCACGGCCCATGCCGCTTCGTAGCGCCAGAGGTCGTCCAGGAAGAATTCGCCCAGCCCCTGCCGGTACACCCAGGCGCTGGCCGTGCCACAGTCGTTGAGCTTGTGCACCACGCGCCAGGGGCTATCGGGCGCCTCCGATGTTTTGTAGGCCCAGCCCAGGTGCGAGTAGCGCAGGCCGTATTTCGACAAGTCCTGCCCCGCACGCGCCAGCACCACCACGCGGGCGCCGCTGGCATCCAGCGCGCGGGCCGTGCGCTCGGCAAGGTCCATGCCGCGTGCGATGGCCTGCGCCGTGGGCTTGCGCTGTTCGCACGCGCGGCCCGCATGGGCGCCCGTGGCCGCCAGCGCCAGCAGTGGCGCGATCACGATGGCGCGGCGCATGGTCACAGCCTTTCGTTGTGCAGCAGCGCCTGGCCCAGCGCGTTGGGCACGAAGGCCAGCACCTCGCCCGCCGCCGAGAGAATCACGACCGTGCCGATCACGCTGCACGCCACCACGGCGCCCACGCCCGCCGACGCCGCCGCTGCGGCGCGGCCCGAGACTTCCACGCTGGCCTGTGCGCCGTCCGAGGCGCGCTCCAGCAGGTAGACCGTGCCCTTGGCCGAGGCCTCGACCGCCTTCACCGTGAGCACCGCGCCGCCCACCGACAGCGCGGCGGGCAGGGCCACCGCGGCCCCCGCCGCCATCGATACAGCACCCGTGCTGGCCACCACCGAGGCCACGGGCATCAGCGACAGCGCCGCCGATGCCTCGCTCTGCGCCTGGGCCGGGCCGCTGAGCAGGCCCCAGGCGAGCAGCGCACTGGTCAAAGTCTTGCGGATCATGGCTGCCTCCTTATTTCTGACCGGCTTCGGCCAGATCGGCTTCATGGCGGTCGCGCAGCATCTTGGCCAGCGTGAACGCGGTGGTGATGAGGTAGAGCCAGCTCACGCCCAGGAAGGCTTTGTAGGTGGCGCTGACCTCCATGCCCCACAGGCCCCAGCCGGTCAGGGCCATGGCCACGGCAAAGCCGCCCCAGACGACCAGCTTCCACAGCGGCACGTCCTTGCCGCCCCGGCCCGCGCCGCGCTGCTGGTCGCGCACGAACTTGGCGAGCACGAAGGCCGCCGACAGGCAGAACACGTAGCCCATGAACATGAAGGCCACCTCCAGCCGCTCGCCCGGCAGCCAGGCCAGCCCGGTGCCGCACAGGAACACGGCGATGGCGAACGACACCCAGACCTGGAACTGCCAGGCGCGTGTGTCGCATTGGAGGGGGCGGGGAGAGGTTTGCATGGCGGTCAGTGCCCTGGGGCGTTGGTTGAACATGGGCGGCATCGTGCAACGACGCAGGTCCAAAGTCTCGAATCAACCCATCAAGTACCCAGAAAATCCCCATGCAGTATCTTTTGAAGATACCTCCGCTACGGCGCAATGGTGATCACGCCAGGCTCCAGCCCCGCCTGGTGGCGCTCCACCATGGCCACATACGCCGCCTCCAGGTGCCGGGCGAACAATTTGCCATCAAACAGCGGGCTGGCCAGCCGCTGCCGGGCCAGCTTGTCGCGCACGGCCTGCAAGGCTTGCGGGGACTGCGCCAGTTCTATCGCCCGCGCTTCGTATTCGGCCTGGCTCTGCGTGATCAATTCCGGCAGCCCCACGGCCGCCAGCAGGCTGGCCGCCACCCGGCTGGCAAACGACTGGCCCGCGCAGGTCAGCACGGGCAGCCCGGCCCACAGCGCATCGCTGGTGGTGGTGTGCGCGTTGCAGGGCAGGGTGTCCAGGAACAGGTCGGCGCAGCGGTGGCGGGCCAGATGCTCCGGCAATGGCAGACGCTGCGCGAAGACGAGGCGCGCGCCGTCCACACCACACTCCGCCGCCCGCTGGCGCAGGTTCTCCACCACCCAGGTATTGGTTTGCAGCAGCCACAGCACGCTGCCTTCCACCGCCTTCAGAATGCGCATCCACCCCGCGAAGGTGGCCGGGAGAATCTTGTAGTTGTTGTTGAAGCAGCAGAACACCACGCCCTGCTCCGGCAGGCCCATGTCGCTGCGGCTGGGGCTGCCCTCGGCAATGGCGCGCTGGCTGTCGTTGCACTGGTAGCTGTGCGGCAGGTAGACGATCTGCTCGCTGTAGTGCTGCCGCAGGTGGTCGGGGATGACGACCGGGTCGGCAACCATGTAGTCGATGAATTTCGCCCCCGTCGTGCCGGGGTAGCCCAGGTAGCTGACCTGAATGGGCGCGCAGCGCTGCGCGAAGATGCCCGGCCGCGCATCACTGGTGAAGCCTTTGAGGTCCACGGCAATGTCCAGGCCCAGCGCCCTGGCCTGCGCCGCGATCTCGCCGTCGCTTTGGGCGCGCACTTCGAACAGGCCGTTGAAATGGCGCTGCACCCGGTCGAGCAAGGGACTGGGCCGCGCCGGGCCGAAGGAGAACCCATAGATCTCGAACCGGCTGGGGTCATGGCTCTCGAACAGTTCCGCCATCAGAACCATCGTCGCATGTTCGTGGAAGTCGGCGGAGAAGTAGCCGATGCGGATCTTGCCGCTCCCCTGCGGCCTTGAGTGCGCAGGCAGCGCCTGCACGGCGTTGCAGATGTTCGATTGCGCCAGATATTCCTCGGCAGCGCGCAGTTGCAGGGCCGGGTCGTCGATCAAGGCCATCAGGGCAAAGGGCGAGACTGGCGAACCGCCCTGGACGCAGTCTGCGCGCAGGCGCGCCAGGCCCTCCCCCAGATCCGACCAGTCGCACATATGCATCTTGTAGTGCTGGAGCAGCGCGCGCGTGCCCATGGTCTTGTTGTCCGAGCAGCGCTGCAGGGTCTGCACCGCATCGGCCAGGCGCCCCAGTTCGTACTCGGCCACGCCCTTGAGGTGCAGGGCCTTGACGTTGTCCCCGTGGCTGCCCGCGCTGGCTATCGCCTGGTCGTAATTGGCAATGGCGTCTTCAAAGCGCCGCAGCGCCGCCAGCACCTGCCCGCCGGCCACGTAGGCCTCGGTGCAGCCCGGGTCGGCGGCCAGCGCTTGCTCCACCTGCGTAAGCGCCGCCGGGTAGTCGTGCAAGTCGCCCAGGTAGTTGGCGTAGTGCACCCGTATCTGCGCGTCGCGCGGCTTGAGCGCGACGGCCCGCTCATGCCATGCGCGGGCTTCTTCCACGCGCCCCAGGCCATGCAGCGCCCGCCCCTTGGCGCTGAGCGCTTCGGCGTAGTCCGGGTGGGTGGCCAGGGCTTCGTCCACCACGGCCAGGGCCTCTGCGTGGCGCCGGGTTTCGATCAGCGCAAAGCCCATGTTGCACAGCGCCTTCAGGTAGCCCGGCGTAGCGGCCAGGGCCTGGCGGTAGCTAGCGAGCGCCTCGTCCTGCCGCTCCAGCCGCATCAGCGCAATGCCGTGGTTGGTCCAGACCTCCGCCGAGGCATGGCCCGCCGCGATCAGGCGCGCCAACTGCTCCAGCGCCTCGGGGTAGCGCTGCGCCTGCACCAGGATGGCCGCACGGTTCACCAGCGCCGCAGGCCAGTCGGGCTTGAGGGCCAGCGCCCTGTCCATGCTCTCCAGCGCCGCTTGCGCCTTATTCTGCTGGGCCTGCGCAATGGCGAGATTGACGTGCAGCGACGCTTCCGCGGGCCGCAACCGCGCGGCCCGGGCCAGCCGCTGCTCGGCCGCCGCGAAGTCCTCCGTCTGCAGCGCCAGCGTGCCCGCCAGTTGCAGGCAGCTGAAGTGCTCGGGCTGCACCACCAGAATCCTGTCGTAGATCGCCTTGGCCTGGGCCAGTTGGCCTGCGCGGTGCAAGGCCAGGGCACGCTGCAGGTCGGATTCGACCGTGGCGGCGCCTGCCATTGGGAATGCCGGGAAACGCGCGGGGCGCTTTGAACTTGCCATGGGATGGGGTAGAGAGGACTTGCGAGGCCGGCATTTTTGCAGACTGGGCCCCGTTCCCTCACCCCAGCGCCAACAACCCCGCCACCCGCTCGCGCACCCCTTCGGGCGTCACCTGCGCCATCTCCATGGGTGCACCCACGTTCAGCCCCACGCGGTTGAAGATGCCGCGCCGGAAGGGCCGCACCATCGCCCCGCCCTCCTCGATGCGGCTGAAGTACGAGCCCCAGAGATTGGTCAGCGCCATCGGCACCACGGGCGCCTGCACGCCGTCGGCCTGGGCGCGGTCGATGATCTTCACGATTCCGCCCTTGAACGGCTGCAACTGCCCGTCGCGGGTGATGCCGCCCTCGGGGAAGATGGCGAGCAGGTCGCCGTCCCGCAGCACCTGGGCGGCGCGCTCGAAGGCCGCCTCGTAGGCGCGCGGGTCTTCCTTCTGCGGCGCGATGGGGATGGCCTTGGCCAGCCGGAACAGCCGGCCCAGCACCGGCAGGCGGAAGATGCGGTGGTCCATCAGGAAGCAGATGGGGCGCGGACTGGCGGCCATGAGCAGCACGGCATCGACGAAGCTCACGTGGTTGCACGCGAGGATGGCCGCGCCCGTGGCGGGAATGTGCTCGTCGCCCCGGATGCGGAAGCGGTACACGCAGCGCGACAGCACCCAGGCGACGAAGCGCAGCAGGTATTCGGGCACCAGCAGGAAGATGTAGCCCGCCACCACGGCGTTGAGCAGCCCGATCGCCAGAAACACCTGCGGAATGCTCAGGCCCGCCTTGAGCAGCACGCCCACGATGAGCGAACTGGCGATCATGAACAGCGCGTTCAAAATGTTGTTGGCCGCGATGATGCGCGCGCGGTGGCTGGGCAGCGAGCGCAGCTGGATCAGCGCGTACATGGGCACGCTGTACAGCCCCGCGAACAGCGAGAGCAGCGCCAGGTCGGCCATCACGCGCCAGTGCCGCGCCTGGGCGACGAAGCCCGCCGCATTCAACTCCGCCGAGGGCGGCAGGCCGCGCGCGGCGAAATACAGGTCGATGGCGAACACGCTCATGCCGATGGCGCCCAGCGGCACCAGGCCGATCTCGACCTGCCGCTTGGACAGCACCTCGCACAGCAGCGAGCCCGCCCCGATACCCACCGAGAACACCACCAGCAGCAGCGACGCGACCTGCTCGTTGCCGTGCAGCACCTCCTTGGCGAACGCGGGGAACAGGCTCAGGAACACCGCGCCGAAGAACCACATCCACGAAATGCCCAGCAGCGAGCGAAACACGACGATGTTCCCGTGCGCGAGCCTGAGGTTGCGCCAGGTCTCGGTGACCGGGTTCCAGTTGATGACGAGCTGCGGATCGGTCGAGGGCGATGCGGGCACCGCCTGCGCCGTGGCGCGCCCCACCAGCGCCAGCGCGATGCACGCCGCCGCCACGTAGTGCGGCCCCACCTGCGGAATGGCCACCAGCAGCCCGCCCGCCACCTGCCCGAGCAGGATGGCGACGAAGGTGCCCATCTCCACCATGCCGTTGCCGCCCGTGAGTTCGCGGTCGTTCAGGTGCTGCGGCAGGTAGGCGAACTTGACGGGGCCGAAGATGGTGGAGTGCACGCCCATCAGGAACACGCAGGCCAGCAGCGCGGGCACGCTGGCCACCCAGAAGCCATAGGCCGCCACGGCCATGATGGCGATCTCCAGGTTCTTCACGAAGCGGATCACGCGCGTCTTGTCGTACTTGTCCGTCGCCTGCCCCGCCGTGGCGGAAAACAGCAGGAACGGCAGGATGAACAGCGCCGCGATCACCAGCCCCGCGAGCGACGGCGGCAGCCACGCGATCTGCAACTGGTAGGTCACCATCACCGTGAAGGCGAACTTGAACAGGTTGTCGTTGGCCGCGCCGGCGAACTGCGTCCAGAAGAACGGGGCAAAGCGGCGCTGGCCGAGCAGCGCGAACTGGTTGGGGTGGTCGGGTCCCTGGCTCATTTGGGCGAATCTTCTCCAATGCAACAGCCGCGAGTGTGCCCGACGCTCCGGCCATCCACCGTGGAATTGCACCGCGCCCACCGCCGCGGCACCCGAAGTATCAAAATACGGCACCCATGAGCACCACCGCCGATCTCATCCAGGCCCTGAAGCAGGAACTCAAGGCCGCGCAGATGACCTATGCCGACCTGGCCCAGGTCCTGGGCATGGCCGAATCCAGCGTCAAGCGCATGTTGGCCAGGGGCGAGATGCCGCTATCGCGCATCGACGCCATCTGCCGCGCGCTGCGGCTGGACTTCGCCGACCTGGCGCGCAAGGTAGCCGACAGCCAGCCGCTGGTGCGCGAGCTGACGCAGCAGCAGGAGCACGCCGTGGTGGCCGACAAGAAGCTGCTGCTGATGGCGATCTGTGTGCTGAGCCAGTGGACGCTGGAGCAGGTGCTCGCCACCTACCGGCTGACCGAGGCCGAGGGCGTGCAGTGCCTTGCGCAGCTCGACCGCATCGGCATCATCGAGCTGCGCCCGCTGAACCGCTACCGGCTCAAGCTCGCCAAGACCTTCCGCTGGCGGCCGCACGGGCCGGTGATGCAGTACTTCCGCGAGCACGCGCTGCTCGACTACTACGCCGGCGGCTTCGACCAGGCGGGCGAGGGGCTGATGCTGGTGCACGGCTCCATCAGCCGCGCCCTGGCCCCGGCCTTCGTGGAGCGCCTGCAGCGCGTGGCGCAGGACTTCGCCCAGCAGCACCTGACCGACCAGCGCCTGCCCGACAAGGAGCGCGAGGGCTACACCCTGCTGCTGGCCATGCGCAGCTGGGAGCTGGAGGCTTTCACCGCCATGCGGCGGTGAGCATTCGCACACACCACTTAGCCCATGGCCTACAGACGGTTGACACAAGCTGGCGATGATCAAGGCTCCGGTTCCGCAAGGTCGCGCAGACCTTTCCAAGGAATCTTCTCAGGAGCAGACACATGACACGACGCATTCTCTACCTCAGCGCCACGCTCGCCCTCGCGTCGCTGGGCACGTTCACCGCCGCGCAGGCGCAGACCTCGGTCTACGTGCAGGCGGGCACGCCCGCCCCCGTGGTGGCCGTGCCGGTGCAGTACGGCCCGCCGCCCCCGCCGCGCCGCGAAATGGTGCCCCCGCCGCGCCGGGGCCAGGTCTGGGTGCAGGGCCACTGGGAATGGCGCCACGGCCGCCACGCCTGGGTGCCCGGCTACTGGGTGCGCGCCCGGCCCGGCTACGTCTACCGCCAGCCCGTCTGGGTGGACCGCGGCGGCCGCTGGGAGATGCGCCGCGGCGGCTGGGACAGAGACGGCGACGGCGTGCCCAACCGCTACGACCGCCAGCCCAACAACCCGTACCGCCAGTAAAAAGCTACTGATTTGATAGCTGCCAGCGCTTGCCCCATAAGCGCTGGTAGCTATTTTTTATGTAAACACCGTCAGCACACCCGTATAGCCGTACAGATGGTGGTGCGCGATCTCGCCGCCCGCGAAGAAGCCGGTGAGCGGCACGTCGCCCAGCGCGTGGCGCACGATGTGCAGTTCCGCGCTCGGGCCGCCAAAGTGCGGGCCGCCACGCCCCGAGCAACTCACGTAGATGGCGCCGCGGATGGCGCGGGCTTCTTCCATCTCCGCCACCGGCACGCCCGCCAGCGCTTCGGCGGGCGCGAGTTCTTCGCGGATTTCGGCGCAGATGCGCATGAGGTCGGCCCGCGCCGCCGCCACGTTGCGCTGGCAGAAGGCCAGGCGCATACCGGGCTCCACGGCATCGGCCACGGCCACGCCGCGCCGCGCGCCGTCCAGCCCCACGATGTGGCGCACGCGCACGTCGGCGCCGAAGTGGCCGGTGCGGCGCGGGCCGTCGCTGAAGCCCGCGTCCGACAGGCCCGCCAGCGTGGAGCGCACGCTGCGCAGCGCGGCCTGCACGTCGCCCTCCAGTGAAACGCCCAGCGTGGCGAGCAGCCGGTCGAGCGCCGGCTCACCGTCCAGCGCCAGCACGACGTTGCCCTGCGCCGCGGTGATGGCGGCCGTTCCGCCCACCGGCTGGCAGCCCTGGGTGACACGCGAGAGCACGCCCACCTGCTTGCCGAACGCCACGCCCGACAGGCCGCCATCCAGCACGCCGCCCAGCCCGTTCTGCAACGCGAACTGCACCTGCGCGCCCCGGCTGGCGGACAGGCCGCCAAACAGGTAGCCCGTGGCCGTGCGCGAGGCCATTTCACCGATCAGTTCGGCCAGCTCGGTGGTGTGGCCGTCGGCATGGATGAGCGCGGTGTGCGCGGCAAAGCCCCCGTTGGCGGAATGCGGCAGCGGGGCCACGCCCGAAAACACGCGGTATTGCGCGGGCGGCAGATCCAGCAGCATCACGCTGAGCGCGGGCTCGTCGAAGTATTCGGCGTTGTTGGCCGCCACGCCCACGCCCACGGTGCCGCTCCAATCCGTCACGCCGGGCAGTTCGTCGGCCAGAAAGGCCAGCAGCGCCTGGGCATCCGCCGCGTAATGGTCGGTGATGTAGAGCAGGCCCAGCCGGGGCGCCTGCGCATAGCCGGGCAGCGCCATTTGCGCCTGCAACTGGGCCAGCACCAGCGCGGCGGCCATGCGCCACTGCGGATGGGTGGCGTGCCCGGTGGGAAAGAGGGCCATGGGCGGCAATCAGGCACGCTTGCGCGCGGGAGCCTTCTTCGCGGCGGCTTTCTTGGCGGGCGCCTTTTTCGCCGCCGCCTTCCTGGCCGGGGCCTTGGCGGCCGCCTTGCGCGCCGTGCTGGTCTGGCGCACCACGTCCTGCATGGCGGTGGCGGCGATCTGCTGGAACTGGTTGGTCAGCGAACCCCACCACTGCATGGCGTCCACCAGACCCTGCTGCGGGGCGGCGGCACTGCCGTCGTCCTTGGCCTCGGGCGCGGCGGCTTCCGGGGCGGGCGCGGGCGCGGGCACCGGTGCAGGGGCGGGCGCCGGCGGGGGGGCCTCGGCCTTGTCCGCCGATGCGGCGCGCGGGAACTGGAACGCCTTGGTCAAATCGACCATGTTCAGGTTCATGCCCTGGAGCGTAGCCAGGGTCATCTTCTGCACTTCCAGCGCCTGGATGGTCGCCGACAGCGCGCGCGAGTTCTGGTCGAGCCAGAACTTCACGGCCTTCAACTCGTCGATGCGCTTGTCCAGCTCCTCCACGTTCATGGTGGGGGCCACCCAGCTTGCCATGCGCTGCATGGGCGTGCCGCCCGCGCCTTTGGACAGGTTCTGCAAGAAGTCAAAACCGGGAATGAGTTTGCTGAAGTTGAAGGCGTTGTTGTCTGCCATGGCCGCTCCGTGCGTGTGGTTGGTGTCGATGAAATCAGCTTACCCGCATTCGCCCGGTTTGTGCCCCGGTGGCTTCCTGAATACAGTCCTCGGCGCGACCGGATCCTAGAATCCGGTTTTTTCAGGAGACACCCCATGCTCACGCTCTGCGGCTTCGCGGCCAGCAATTACCACAACAAGGTCAAACTCATGCTGCTCGAAAAGGGCGTGCCGTTCGAGGACAAGCTGGTCTGGGTCGGCCAGGTGGACCCCGCCGCATCGCCGCTGGGCAAGGTGCCCTACCTGCTGACCGAGCACGGCCCGCTGTGCGAATCCGCCGTGATCGCCGACTACATCGAAGCCGCCTACCCTACGCCCGCCCTGGTGCCCGCCGACCCGTTCGGCGCGGCCAAGGTGCGCGAGCTGACGCACTTCCTCGAACTGCACCTGGAACTGGTGGCGCGCCAGCTGTATGCCGAGGCCTATTTCGGCGGCAAGCTCAGCGACAAGTTCAAGGAACTCGTGCGCGGCCAGCTCGAAAAGAACATCGCCGCCTTCGGCAAGCTGGTGCGTTTCGCGCCCTACATCGCGGGCGACACGTTCACGCTGGCCGACTGCGCGGCGCTGGTGCACCTGCCCGTGATCAGCGGGGCCACCAAGATCATCTACGGCCAGGACATGCTGGCCCACCTGCCCGTGCGCGACTACCTGGCCCTGGTCAACGCCCGCCCCCACGTGCAGCGCGTGAACGCCGACCGCAAGGACAATACGGCGCTGATGCTCAGCAAAATCAAGCCATGACCACCCGCCCCCGCAGCCTCTTTCACCTCGCCTACCACGTGACCGATCTGGACGAGGCGCGCCGCTTCTACGGCGGCGTGCTCGGCTGCGCGGAAGGCCGCAGCACCGCCACCTGGGTGGACTTCGACTTCTTCGGCCACCAGATTTCGCTGCACCTGGGACAGCCCTTCGCCAGCACGCGCACCGGCCACGTGGGCGACCACTTGGTGCCCATGCCGCACCTGGGTCTGATTCTCGAACTGCCCGACTGGCAGGCCCTGGCCGAGCGCCTGCGCGCGGCGGGAACGGCCTTCGTGCTGGAGCCGCAGGTGCGCTTCGAGGGCCAGCCCGGCGAGCAGTGGACCATGTTCTTCCACGACCCGAGCGGCAACCCCATCGAGGTGAAAGGGTTCCGCTCGCTCGATCAGGTCTACGCCACCTGACTTCAAGCCAAATCGGCATCCAGCGCTTATGCAGCAAGCGCTGGCAGCTATCAACTAAATAGCAATTGCAGCGCGCAGGTCACGCCAGTTCCTGCCCCTTGAGCTCGGGGATGAGGAACAGCGTGGCCAGCATGTCGAGCACGTAGATCGCCGCCAGCAGGGCAATGGCCACCTGGAACGAGTAGGCCGTCACCAGGGCCCCCACCACCACCGGGCCAAAGCCCCCCACGCCGCGCCCGATGTTGAACAGCACGTTCTGCGCGGTGGCGCGTGCCTCGGTCGGGTAGGCCTCGGACATCAGCGCGCCGTAGCCGCCGAGCATTCCGTTGACGAACATGCCCAGCGCCGCGCCGGCCCACAGCATCTGCACCGGGTCGTGCAGCTGCGAATAGACCAGCACCATGGCCACCGCCCCCGCCTGGAAGAGCAGGAAGCTGGGCTTGCGGCCGATCCGGTCCGCCAGTTGCCCGAAGACGAAAATGCCGGCCATCATCCCGACGATGGTCACCGCGGTCCACAGGGCGGACTTGGTCAGGTTGAAGCCGAGCTGCTTGGCCAGGAAGCCCGGCATCCAGATCATGATCCCGTAGTAGCCGAAGTTCTGCACCGAGGTCAGCACCACGATGCCGGCGCTGATCTTGGCCGTGGCCTTGTCCTTCACCAGCAGCTTGAAGGCCTGGGCCTTGGGCGCCTTCCTGGCCGTGCTGCGCACGAACACCTCGGGCTCGTGCAGCTTGTTGCGGATGACCCAGGCCACCAGCGCGGGCAGCACGCCCACCAGGAACATGCCCCGCCAGCCGATCGCCGGCAGCAGCAGCGGCGTCAGCAAGGCCGCCGCCAGCACGCCCGTCTGCCAGCCCAGCGCCACGTAGGACGACACGCGGGCGCGGTGCTTCGCGGGCCAGGCCTCGGCGGCCAGCGCCATGCCGATCCCGAACTCGCCGCCCAGGCCGATGCCGGCGATCGTGCGGTAGGCCAGCAAGTCCCAGTACCCCCGCGCAAAGGCGCACAGCCCGGTGAACAGCGCGAACAGCACGATCGTCCAGGTCAGCACGCGGATGCGCCCGAAATGGTCGCTGAGCGCGCCGAACACGATGCCGCCCGCCACGGCGCCGATCAGCGTCCACGTCACCAGCGAGCCCGCCTGCGCAGGCGTCAGGTGCAGGTCGGCGGAAATCATCGGCAGCATGAAGCCCAGGATCAGCAGGTCGAAACCATCCATCGCATAGCCCAGCGCCGAGCCCGCCAGCGCCTTCCAGCTGTATCCGTCTACCACGTCTTTATTGCTCATCGAACTTCTCCGCCACGCAGGGCCCGAGTGGCGGGCATGGCCAGGGTGGCGGCTTGCAAGAAGACCCACACCCAGCGACGCATAAGCCAAAAATTGCACGCAAACAAAAACGCCCTCCGAAAGGAGGGCGTTTTGCTGATTTGGTTGCGCGGGAAGGATTTGAACCTCCGACCTTTGGGTTATGAGCCCAACGAGCTACCAGACTGCTCCACCGCGCGACAAGACAGAAATTATAACCTGTTTTTTAGGCCGCTGCGCTGTTGTCGGTAGATTCCGTTGCTTCGGCAGCGCGGTCGACCAGTTCCACATAGGCCATGGGCGCATTGTCGCCCACGCGGAAGCCCATCTTCAGGATGCGGGTGTAGCCGCCCGGACGGGTCTTGAAGCGCGGGCCCAGGTCGTTGAACAGCTTGGTCACGCTGTCGCGGTCGCGCAGGCGGTTGAAGGCCAGGCGGCGATTCGCCACGGAGTCTTCCTTGGCCAGGGTGATCATGGGTTCGATCACGCGGCGCAGTTCCTTGGCCTTGGGGACAGTGGTCTTGATGGCCTCGTGCTCGATGAGCGAGTTCATCATGTTCTGCAGCATCGCAAGGCGGTGCGAGCTGGTACGGTTGAGTTTACGAAGGCCGTGGCCGTGACGCATGGTGCTTTCCTTATAGATTGAATGTAAAAACGGGCAGCCGTATCAGGTACTGCCCGGAGCACTGTTCCCTTTGCAGGGAACCAAAGATTATATCAACGCTTGTCGAGACCGGCAGGCGGCCAGTTTTCGAGCTTCATGCCCAGCGTGAGGCCGCGCGAAGCCAGCACTTCCTTGATCTCGTTGAGCGACTTGCGGCCCAGATTCGGGGTCTTGAGCAGCTCGTTCTCGGTGCGCTGGATGAGGTCGCCGATGTAGTAGATGTTCTCGGCCTTGAGGCAGTTGGCCGAGCGCACGGTGAGTTCCAGCTCGTCCACGGGGCGCAGCAGGATCGGGTCGAACGTGGCATTGCCGCGCGCGCTGCTGCTGTTCTCGAAGATGCTGGTGACTTCGCCGCCTTCGAGCTGCGCGAACACCGCCAGCTGCTCGACCAGGATCTTGGCCGAGGCGCGCACCGCGTCTTCCGCCGTGATGGCGCCGTTGGTCTCGATCTCGACCACGAGCTTGTCCAGGTCGGTGCGCTGCTCCACTCGGGCGCTTTCCACCGTGTAGCTCACGCGCTTGACGGGCGAGAACGAGGCATCGAGCACGATGCGGCCGATGGACTTGGTGGGCTCGTCGCCATAGCGGCGCAGGTTGCCGGGCACGTAGCCGCGGCCCTTTTCGACCTTGATCTGCATGTCCAGCTTGCCGCCTTGCGACAGGTGGGCGATGACATGGTCAGGGTTGACGATTTCCACGTCGTGCGGCGTCTGGATGTCGCGCGCGGTGACCACGCCCTCGCCGTCCTTGCGCAGGCTCAGCGTGACTTCGTCGCGGTTGTGGAGCTTGAACACCACGCCCTTCAGGTTCAGCAGGATGTTGACCACATCTTCCTGCACACCGTCGATCGAGGAGTACTCGTGCAGCACCCCGGCGATGGTGACTTCCGTCGCTGCGTAACCCACCATGGACGAGAGCAGGACGCGGCGGATGGCGTTGCCCAGCGTGTGGCCGTAGCCACGCTCGAACGGCTCCAGCTCGACCTTGGCGCGATTGTGGCCAAGCTGCTCGACATTGATCGCCTTGGGTTTCAGCAAATTGGTTTGCATGGACTTCCTCTCAATACCCCCAGCTCGTTACGCCGGTAAGGCTGGTGAAGCGCCTGAACCGCGATGCCTCGCGGTTCAGGGACATTTTTTCAATGGCGATTGCTGCTCAGCGCAGCAATGGATTAGCGCGAATACAGTTCGACGATCAGCGATTCGTTGATGTCGGCGCCGAATTCGTCGCGGTCCGGCGTCTTCTTGAAGGTGCCTTCGGCCTTGTCCACGCTCACTTCGACCCAGGCGGGCAGGCCCACTTGCTGGGCCAGTTGCAGCGCCTCGACCACGCGGCCTTGCTTCTTGGACTTTTCGCGCACAGCCACCACATCGCCGGTCTTGACCATGTACGACGGGATGTTCACGGACTGGCCGTTCACCGTGATGGCCTTGTGCGACACCAGCTGGCGCGCTTCGGCGCGCGTGGAGCCGAAGCCCATGCGGTACACCACGTTGTCCAGGCGCGATTCGAGCAGCGACAGCAGGTTGGCGCCGGTGTTGCCACGGCGGCGGTCGGCTTCCTCGAAGTAGCGGCGGAACTGCTTTTCGAGCACGCCGTACATGCGCTTGACCTTCTGCTTCTCGCGCAGCTGCAGGCCGTAGTCGGAGGTGCGCTGGCCCGAGGTGCGGCCATGCTGGCCGGGCTTGGAGTCGAACTTGGCCTTGTCCGCGATGGAGCGGCGGGCGCTCTTCAGGAACAGGTCGGTGCCTTCACGGCGGGAGAGTTTGGCCTTGGGGCCGAGGTAACGTGCCACTTGAGCTTCCTTGTGTCATCTGCCGCAAACCATTGCGGGAGCCGCTGGCGAACCTTGCGGCCCGCAAGCGGCGGTGGGCTTATTGAAAAAGCAGTTTAGATACGGCGGCGCTTCTGGGGACGGCAGCCGTTGTGGGGAACCGGCGTCACGTCGGAGATGGACGTGATGCGGATGCCCAGCGCGCCCAGGGCGCGCACCGACGACTCGCGACCCGGGCCGGGGCCCTTGATCTCGACGTCGAGATTCTTGATGCCTTGTTCCATGGCAGCGCGGCCCGCCACTTCCGAAGCCACCTGGGCAGCGAACGGGGTGGACTTGCGCGAGCCCTTGAAACCCTGGCCGCCGGACGAAGCCCACGAAAGGGCGTTGCCTTGGCGGTCGGTGATCGTGATGATCGTGTTGTTGAACGAAGCGTGCACGTGGGCGATGCCGTCGGAAACGTTCTTGCGAACCTTCTTGCGCACGCGCTGGGCTGCGTTATTGGCGGGAGACTTTGCCATAGTGATCTTTCAGTCTTACTTCTTCAGGGCCGCTGCACCCTTGCGCGGGCCCTTGCGGGTGCGGGCGTTGGTGCGGGTGCGCTGGCCACGCATGGGCAAGCCACGGCGGTGGCGGAAGCCACGGTAGCAGCCGATGTCCATCAAGCGCTTGATGTTCATCGTGGTTTCGCGGCGCAGGTCACCTTCGATGGTGAACTGGGCGATCTGGTCGCGGATCTTTTCCAGATCGCCGTCCGTCAGGTCCTTGACCTTCTTGGAATAGGCGATACCGCAGGCTTCGCAGATCTTGCGAGCGCGCGTGCGGCCAATGCCGTAGATTGCCGTCAGGCCGATTTCGGCGTGCTGATGCGGCGGGATGTTGATGCCAGCAATACGTGCCATGTGCGTCCTCTGATACTTTCCTAATCAACCCTGGCGCTGCTTATGGCGCTGGTCCGTGCAGATCACGCGCACCACACCCTTGCGGCGGATGATCTTGCAGTTGCGGCAGATTTTCTTGACCGAAGCCGAAACTCTCATTTCATTCTCCTAAATTCACCTAAGTGCGGGGCGCTCAGCCGCCCAGCGTCGTCTTGAAGTTGGCCTTCTTAAGCAGCGATTCGTACTGCTGCGACATCAGGTAGTTCTGCACCTGGGCCATGAAGTCCATCGTCACCACCACGATGATCAGCAGCGACGTTCCGCCGAAGTAGAACGGAACGTTGTACTTCAGGATCAGGAACTCGGGCAGCAGACACACGAAGGTGATGTAGATTGCACCGGCCAGCGTGAGCCGCACCAGGATCTTGTCGATGTAGCGCGCCGTCTGCTCGCCCGGACGGATACCCGGAACGAACGCACCGCTCTTCTTCAGGTTGTCCGCCGTCTCACGGCTGTTGAACACCAGCGCCGTGTAGAAGAAGCAGAAGAAGACGATGGCGGCGGCATACAGCAGCACGTAGATCGGCTGACCGGGTGTCAGGGTGGACGAGATGTCACGCAGCCAGCGCATCGACTCGCCCGCACTGAACCAGTTCACCACGGTGGCCGGCAGCAGGATGATCGACGAAGCGAAGATGGGCGGAATCACGCCGGCCATGTTCAGCTTCAGCGGCAGGTGCGAAGACTGGCCCCCGTAGACCTTGTTGCCCACCTGGCGGCGCGCATAGTTCACGAGGATCTTGCGCTGCCCGCGTTCGACGAACACCACGAAGTAGGTCACCAAAGCCACCACCAGCACGATGAAGATCGCCGCGATGATGCTCATGGCACCCGTGCGCACCAGTTCCAGCAGGCCACCCACCGAACCCGGCAGACCCGCGGCGATACCGCCGAAGATCAGGATGGAAATGCCGTTACCCAGGCCACGCTCGGTGATCTGCTCGCCCAGCCACATCAGGAACATGGTGCCGGCCGTCAGGCTCACCACGGTCGTGAGGCGGAAACCCATGCCAGGATTCAGCACCAGGCCGGCGGAGCTTTCCAGCGCCACGGCGATGCCGAACGACTGGAACAGCGCCAAGCCCACCGTGCCGTAGCGGGTGTACTGCGTCACCTTGCGGCGGCCGGCTTCGCCTTCCTTCTTGAGCTGCTCGAACGTCGGGACGACATAGGTCATCAGCTGCATGATGATCGATGCCGAGATGTACGGCATGATCCCCAGCGCGAACACCGTGAAGCGCGAGAGCGCCCCACCCGAGAACATGTTGAACAGGTTCAGGATGCCGCCGTGCTGACCGCTGAACAGCCGCTGGAGTTGCGCCGGGTCGATACCGGGCACGGGGATGTGCGCCCCGATGCGGTACACGACCAGTGCGAGCAGCAGAAAGACCAGCCGGCGACGCAGGTCGCCGAACTTGCCGGTCTTTGCAATCTGAGCTGCGCTAGTTGCCACGGATGTCTTCTTTCAGAACCAAAGTTCAGGCCAGGCTGCCGCCGGCGGCCTCGATGGCTGCCTTGGCACCTGCGGTAGCGCCGATGCCGGTCAGCTTGACGGCACGGGTGATGGCACCGCTCTTGATGACCTTGACCACCTTGGCGATTTCGCCCACGAGGCCGGCCTTCTTCAGCGCCAACAGATCGACTTCGGCCAGGCCCAGCTGGTCCAGCTCCGAGAGGTTGATCTCGGCGTTGAACTTGAGCAGGTGCGACTTGAAGCCGCGCTTGGGCAGACGGCGTTGCAGGGGCATCTGGCCGCCTTCGAAGCCGACCTTGTGGTAGCCGCCCGAACGCGACTTCTGGCCCTTGTGACCGCGGCCCGCGGTCTTGCCCAGGCCGGAGCCGATGCCACGGCCTACGCGGCGCTTGGCATGTTTGGCGCCCGCTGCGGGCTTGATGCTATTGAGTTCCATCGTCTTGCCTCTCAGATCACTTTGACCAGATAGCTGATCTTGTTGATCATGCCGCGCACCGCAGGGGTGTCCTGCAGTTCGCTCGTGCTGTTCAGCTTGCGCAGGCCCAGGCCGCGCACGGTGGCGCGGTGGTCTTGCTTGGTGCCGATGGGGCTGCGCACCAGCTGAACCTTGACAGTTTTTTGCGTCGTCATGGTGAATGACTCCTATCAGGCAGCAAACAGGTCTTCGACCGACTTGCCGCGCTTGGACGCCACTTCCGCAGGGGTCGTGGAGTTGTTCAAAGCGTCGAACGTGGCGCGAACCATGTTGTAGGGGTTGGACGAACCGTGGCTCTTGGCCACGATGTCGGTGATGCCCATCACTTCGAAGACGGCGCGCATCGGGCCGCCCGCGATGATGCCGGTACCCTTGGGGGCCGGCGCCAGCATGACGTTGGCGGCACCGTGGTGGCCATTCACGTTGTGGTGGATGGTGCCGTTCTTCAGCGACACCTTCACCATGTTGCGGCGGGCCTCTTCCATGGCCTTTTGCACGGCGGCGGGCACTTCCTTCGACTTGCCCTTGCCCATGCCCACGCGGCCATCGCCGTCGCCGACCACGGTCAGTGCGGCGAAGCCGAGGATACGGCCACCCTTCACAACCTTGGTGACGCGGTTCACCGCGATCATTTTTTCGCGCAGACCGTCGTCACGACCTTCGTCTTGCACCTTGGGGGAAAACTTTGCCATTTCTATCCGCTCCGCTTAGAACTGGAGGCCGGCTTCGCGGGCCGCATCGGCCAGCGCCTTGACGCGGCCGTGGTATGCAAAACCTGCGCGATCGAACGCCACCTTCTCGACACCGGCTGCCTTCGCCTTTTCGGCGATGCGCTTGCCGATGATCTGGGCCGCGGCGGCATTGCCGCCCTTGCCCGAGCCGCCCAAAGCGCTGCGCACTTCGGCTTCGGCCGTGGAAGCGCTGGCCAGCACCTTGGTGCCGCAGCCAGAGATCACGCTGGCGTAGATGTGGAGGTTCGTGCGGTTCACCGTGAGACGCGCCACGCCTTGCTGGGCAATGCGGATGCGGGTCTGGCGGGCGCGACGAAGACGCTGCTCTTTCTTGGTCAACATCATGCAGCTCCTTACTTCTTCTTGGTCTCTTTGATCACGATCTTCTCGTCCGCATAGCGGATGCCCTTGCCCTTGTAGGGCTCGGGCGGACGGACGGCGCGGATCTCAGCAGCCAGTTGGCCCACGCGCTGGCGATCCGAGCCCTTGATGACGATTTCCGTCGGGGTCGGGGTGGCCACGGTGATGCCGGCGGGCATTTCGAAGTTCACGGGGTGCGAGTAGCCGACGCTGAGGTTCAGCTTGGCGCCCGAGGCCTGGGCCTTGTAGCCCACGCCGACGAGCGACAGCTTCTTCTCGAAGCCCTTGCTCACGCCCACCACCATGTTGTTCACCAGCTGACGCAGGGTGCCGCTCATGGCGTTGGCTTCGCGCGAATCGTTGGCAGGCTCGAAGCTGAGCTTGCCTTCGTTGTTGGAGATCTTGACCAGCAGGTTCTGGGCCACGGACAGCGTACCGCCCGTGCCTTTCACGCTGATCTGGTCTTCCTTGATGGACACATCCACACCTGCGGGGATGGTCACGGGCATTTTTCCTACGCGGGACATTTCAGTTATCTCCTCAATGCCTTAGGCCACGTAGCACAGCACTTCGCCGCCGACACCGGTGGCGCGCGCCTTGCGGTCGGTCATCACGCCCTTGGGGGTGGTGACGATGGCCACGCCCAGGCCGTTCATGACCTGGGGAATGGAATCACGGCCCTTGTACACGCGCAGGCCAGGGCGGCTCACGCGCTCGATGCGCTCGATCACGGGGCGGCCGGCGTAGTACTTGAGGGCGATTTCGAGTTCGGACTTGCCGTCTTCGGTCTTCACCTGGAAGCCGTCGATGTAGCCTTCATCCTTCAGCACCTGCGCGATCGCAACCTTCACCTTGGAGGAAGGAGCGGACACGGTGGCCTTGGAGACCATTTGTGCGTTGCGGATGCGGGTCAGCAGGTCGGCGATGGGATCACTCATGCTCATGTTTGTTCTCCTCGCTCTTACCAGCTGGCCTTGGTCACGCCGGGGATGTCGCCGGCGAAAGCCAGTTCACGGATCTTGGCGCGGCCCAGGCCGAATTGGCGGAAGGTGCCACGCGGGCGGCCGGTGATTTCACAACGGTTGCGCTGGCGCGTGGGGTTGGCATTGCGGGGCAGCTTCTGCAGGCCCAGGCGAGCGGCGTCGCGCTCTTCGTCGCTGCGCTTGGCGTCAGCGGCGATGGCCTTCAGTTCTGCATACTTGGCAGCGTACTTGGCGGCCAGTTTTTCGCGCTTCAGTTCGCGCTCGATCAAAGCTTTCTTAGCCATGGCGCCACCTCAGTTCTTGAAGGGGAAACGGAACGCGGCGAGCAGTGCCTTGCACTCTTCGTCGGTCTTGGCGGTCGTCGTGATGCTGATGTTCAGACCACGCAGAGCATCCACCTTGTCGTACTCGATTTCGGGGAAGATGATCTGTTCCTTGACGCCCACGTTGTAGTTGCCGCGGCCATCGAACGAACGGCCCGAGATACCACGGAAGTCACGCACGCGGGGCAGGGCCACAGTGACGAAACGGTCGAGGAATTCGTACATCTGGACGCCGCGCAGCGTGACCATGCAGCCGATGGCCTGGCCTTCGCGGATCTTGAAGCCGGCGATGGCCTTCTTGGCCTTGGTGACCACGGGCTTCTGGCCGGCGATCTTGGTCAGGTCGCCCACGGCGTTGTCCATGACCTTCTTGTCGGAGACGGCCTCGCTCACGCCCATGTTGAGCGTGATCTTGGTCAGGCGGGGAACCTGCATCGGCGAGGTGTAGCCGAACTTCTTCATGAGTTCGGGGGCGATCTTGTCGCGGTATTGTTGTTGCAGTCGTGCCATGTTGACTCCTTAGGCCGCCTTGATTTCGGCGCCGCTGGACTTGAACACGCGAACGCGCGTGCCGTCGGCCTGCACCTTGATGCCTACGCGGTCAGCCTTGCCGGTAGCGGCATTGAAGATGGCCACGTTGGACTGGTGGATGGGCATGGCCTTTTCCACGATGCCGCCGGTGGTGCCCTTCATGGGGTTCGGCTTGACGTGCTTCTTGGCCAGGTTGATGCCGTCGATGACGATGTGCGAATCGTCCTTGCGCAGCGCAACCGTGCCGCGCTTGCCCTTGTCGCGCCCGGCGAGCACGATGACTTCGTCGCCCTTGCGGATCTTGTTCATGGTGCCGTCCTTTTAGAGAACTTCGGGAGCCAGGGACACGATCTTCATGAAGCGCTCGGTACGCAGTTCGCGCGTCACGGGGCCGAAGATGCGGGTGCCGATGGGCTCCAGCTTTGCGTTGAGCAACACGGCTGCGTTGCCATCGAATTTGACGAGCGAGCCGTCGCCGCGGCGGATGCCCTTGGCGGTACGCACCACCACAGCGCTGTAGACCTCGCCCTTCTTGACGCGGCCACGCGGTGCGGCTTCTTTCACGCTCACCTTGATGATGTCGCCGACACTGGCGTAACGGCGCTTGGAGCCGCCCAGCACCTTGATGCACAGGACGGACTTGGCACCGGTGTTGTCGGCAACCTCTAGTCGAGATTCAGTCTGGATCATTTCAATATTCCCAACTTGTACTGCCAGCCAGTGCGGCTGCCAGTCAGTCTTGGGCCCGTGGTCCGCGCCGCGAACCATTTCGCTGCGCGCCCGTTGGGCAGAAACCCGCGCCCAAAAGAGAGCCTTTCAAACGCGAAGCCCGCCATTGTTGCAGAACTTTTCGGGCAGGTCAAGCGCTACTGAAGACCTTTTTCCACCATTTCCAACAGCCGCGCCGCCAGCGCCTCGCGCGCCGGGACGGGGGCATGGCGCAGGGGGCCGTCGATGGAGAGCAGCGCCATGCCGTGCACGGACGACCAGGCGAGGAATTCCGCGCCGGGGCGGCGCTCGGGCGCGAGCACGCCTGCGTCGCACATAGCGTCCAGCGCGTAGCCCAGCAACTCGTAGGGGTTGAGGCCCATGGCGGCGGTCCGGACGGGGTCGGACGGCACCGCCACGTCGTGCTCGCCCGAGGCGAAGGCCGTGCGGAACCAGCCGGTTTCGCGCCACGCGAAGCCCAGGTAGCCGCGCCCCACGGCGGAAAGCAGCGCACGGGCGCGCGCCGGGGCCTCCCGCAGCAGGCGGGCCGTTGCCATCTCGTCCTCGATGGCCTGCGCCAGCGCGCCCAGGGCGGCGGCGCGCACGGCGGCGAACAGCGCCTCGCGGCTGGCGAAATGGCGGTAGGCGGCGTTGGGCGCCACGCCCGCGCGGCGCGTGGCCTCGCGCAGCACGATGGCCTGCGGGCCGCCTTCGCGCGCGAGATCGAGCCCGGCCTGGATCAGGGCCTGGCGCAGGTCGCCGTGGTGGTAGGTGTTGCGTTCCTTGGGTGCTGCCATGGGGTCAGGGGCGGGGGCCACGAATTCTCACAACCTCGCCAGCGCCTTTATGTGGACAGTGTCCATTTTATGGCCTAGGATAAGTGAACGCCGTCCACATGGGCGGGTTTTTCCAGGAAAGGAGTTCCCATGGCCTCGGTCACCCGCATCCAGCCCTGCCTGTGGTTCGACACCCAGGCGGAAGACGCCGCGCGCTGCTACACCGGCATCTTTCCCGATTCGGCCATCGGCCAGATCGCGCATTACGGCGAGGCCGGGCGCGAGCACCACCGGCAGGCGCCCGGCTCGGTGATGACCGTGGCCTTCACGCTGGCGGGCCAGCCCTTCCTCGCGCTCAACGGCGGGCCGGTGTTCCAGATCAACCCGGCCATTTCGTTGATGGTGAATTGCGACACGCAGGCCGAGATCGACCACTACTGGAGCCGCCTGGGCGAAGGCGGCGACCCGGCGGCGCAGCAGTGCGGCTGGCTGAAGGACCGCTTCGGTGTGTCGTGGCAGGTCGTGCCGCGCGGCTGGGGCCAGCTGATGGCGTCCGGCGACGCGGCGGCTTCAGGCCGCGCCATGGCGCTGATGATGACCATGAAGAAGCTCGACATCGCGGCGCTGCAGCGCGCCTTCGATGGGCGCTGAGGAAGCACCATGGGCAAGGTATTCGTCAACATAGGGCTGAGCCTCGATGGCTACATGGCGCCGGAAGGCATGACCATGAAGAACCCCGGCTACAAGAACTGGGGCGCCAAATGGGGGGCGCTGATGGGCTGGCTCCTCAATCAGCAGTATTTCCGCGAGAACCACGGGTTCGGGCCGGGGGGAGAGACCGGCCCGGTCAACGACTGGGTGCGCAGCACCGTGGAGCGCATCGGCGCCAACATCATGGGCAAGCGGATGTTCGACCAGGGCGAGGCCGCCTGGCCGGAAGAGGCGCCGTTCCACACGCCGGTCTACGTGCTGACCAACGAGCAGCGCGACCCCTGGGTGCGCCCCGGCGGGACGACCTTTTACTTCGTCAACGACGGGCCGGAGCGCGCCCTGGAGCTGGCCAGGCAGTCCGCCGGCAGCCGGGATGTGCGCATCGCGGGCGGCGCGGACGTGATTCAGCAGTACCTGAACCTGGATGCCGTGGATGAACTCGAAATCGCCCTGGCGCCCGTGCTGTTCGGCAGCGGGCGGCGGCTCTTCGAGAACCTGCGCGAGCCCGGCCCGCGGTTCCGCATCGACAAGGTGCTGGCCGACCCGGCCGCCACGCACCTGCGCTATGTGCGCGCCTGAATTCCTTCAACCACCCGGAGACCCGCCATGCCCACCCAATTCACCCCCTACCTGAACTTCGACGGCACCTGCGCCGAAGCGTTTGCGTTTTACGCCAAGCTGTTCGGCGGCACCATCGTGTACCAGGGCACGTTCGGCGAGATGCCGCCCCAGCCGGGAATGCCGCCGCTGCCCGAGGCGGCCAGGAGCCGTGTGATGCACGTGCACCTGCAGGTGGGCGAGCAGTCGCTGATGGCGTCCGACACCATGCCCGCCATGCCGGGGCAGGACCCCGAGGCGTGTGGCGGCGGCTACCGCAAGCCGCAGGGGCTGTGGGTGTCGATCGGCGTGGACACCGCCGCCGAGGGACAGCGCGTGTTCGATGCCTTGGCCGAGGGCGGCGCGGTGACCATGCCCTACGCCAAGACCTTCTGGTCGGAAGGTTTCGGCATGGTGACCGACCGCTTCGGCACGCCGTGGATGGTGAACGTCAGGGCATGACCGCCACCCGCCCCGACCGCCGCTGGCTGGCGCTGGTCGTGCTGTGCCTGGGCGAGTTGATGATCGTGCTGGACAGCACCATCGTGAACGTCGCCCTGCCCTCCATCCGTGCCGACCTGGGGTTTACCGAGACCGCGCTGGTGTGGGTGGTGAATGCCTACATGCTCACCTTTGGTGGCTTTCTGCTGCTGGGCGGGCGGCTGGGCGACTTGTACGGGCACCGGCGCACGTTCCTCGGGGGGCTGGCGTTTTTCACGCTGGCGTCGCTGGCCTGCGGGCTGGCGCAGACGCAGGCGCTGCTGGTGGCCGCGCGCGCGGTGCAGGGGCTGGGCGGGGCGGTGGTGTCGGCGGTGGCGCTGTCGCTCATCATGAACCTGTTCCCCGAGACCGGCGAGCGCGCCCGCGCGATGGGCGTGTACGGCTTTGTCTGCGCGGGCGGCGGCAGCCTGGGCGTGTTGCTGGGCGGGCTGCTGACCAGCGTGGGCTGGCATTGGATTTTTCTGGTCAACCTGCCGATCGGCGTGGCGGTGTACGCGGCCAGCAGCCGGCTGCTGCCGCGCGCGGCGGGGGTAGAGGGGCAGAAGCTGGACGTGGCGGGCGCGGTGAGCGTGACCTTGTCGCTGATGCTGGCCGTCTACGGCGTGGTGGGCGGCAACGAGGCGGGCTGGGGCTCGGTGCAGACGCTGGGCACCCTGGGGGCGGCGGTGGCGCTGATGGCGCTGTTCCTGGCGGTCGAGGCGCGCTCGCGGCACCCGCTGGTGCCGCTGGGGCTGTTCAGGCTGCGCAATATCAGCGTGTCGAACGTCTGTGCCGTGCTGTGGTCGGCGGGCATGTTCGCGTGGTTCTTCATGGCGGCGCTGTATTTGCAGCAGGTGCTGCGCTACACACCCATGCAGGTGGGGCTGGCGTTTTTGCCCGCCAACCTGGTGATGGCCGCGCTGTCGCTGGGCTGGTCGGCCCGGCTGGTGATGCGCTTTGGCATCCGCGCGCCGCTGGGCGTGGGGCTGGTGCTGGCGGCGGCGGGCCTGCTGCTGTTCGCGCGCGCGCCGCTGGCGGGCGGGTTCTGGCTTGACGTGTTCCCCGGCATGTTGCTGCTGGGCCTGGGCGCGGGCATTGCGTTCAACCCCATGCTGATGGCAGCCATGCACGACGTGCCGCCCGAGGACGCGGGGCTGGCCTCGGGGCTGGTCAACACGGCCTTCATGCTGGGCGGGGCGCTGGGGCTGGCGGTGCTGGCCAGCCTGGCATCCGCGCGGACTGGCGCGCTGGCGGCCAGCGGCGCCGAGGGTGCCGCCGCGCTGCTGGGCGGCTACCAGGCGGCCTTTGGCGCGGGTGCGGCGTTTGCGCTGGTGGCCGCCGTGCTCGGCGGGTGGCTGCTGCGCGCGGATGTGAAGGGCGGGGCCGCCGCGCTGGCCGCGCCGCATTGATTTTCAGTCTTTTTGGCCTGCAGCGCTTGCTGGACAAGCGCTGGAAGCTACTTTATTAATAGCAATCAGGCCATCAGACGGGCACCTGCTGGTACTGCTCCGCCAGCGCCAGGAATTCCTGGAGCGCGACCTCGCACCCCAGTTCTTCCTGCAGGATGGCCGCCACGCGCGGGGCCACGGCGGCGGCCTGGCGCGCGTCGAGGAACAGCAGGCGGCTGCGGCGCGCGAGCATGTCTTCCACGGTGCGGGCGTATTCGTGGCGGGCCGCGAAGCGCACCATGGCTTCGGACAGGCCCTCGGCCAGCCAGGCCTCCGCGCCCGGCAGGGCCCGCACGGCGCCGGCCTCGCTGCCGTAGGAGTGCGGGCCCGGCGTGGCGTTGATGCCGCGCCGCACCTTGCAGCCAGGCGCGCCGACCAGGGGCAGGTGCTGGGTGGCGCTGGGGCGCTGGGGCAGCAGGCCCGCGTTGGCGCAGTGGTTCAGCACGTCTTCGGCCATGGCCCGGTAGGTCGTCCATTTGCCGCCCGTGACGGTGACCAGCCCGCTGGCGCTGACCAGCACGGTGTGCTCGCGGCTGATGGTCTTGGTGCCGCCGCTGGCGTGGTCGGGCTTGACCAGGGGGCGCAGGCCGACCCAGATGCTGCGCACGTCGGCCACGCCCGGCGCGCGGCGCAGGTAGCGCGCGGATTCGCCCAGGATGAAGGCGACCTCTTCGCGCAGGGCGCGGGGTTCACGCACCACGTCCTGGCGCGGGGTGTCGGTGGTGCCCAGGATGAGCTTGCCCAGCCACGGCACGGCGAAGAGCACGCGGCCGTCCTGCGTCTTGGGCACGAGCAGGGCGTGGTCGGTGGGCAGGAAGTCGCGGTCCACCACGATGTGCACGCCCTGGCTGGGGGCGACGATGGGGCGGGCGTCGTGCCCGGTGGCCGCGCCGTCCTGGGCGCGCAGTTCGTCCACCCATACGCCGGTGGCGTTGACCACGGCGCGGGCGTGGAGGGGGTAGCGCCGGCCGGTTTCGGCGTCTTCGCACACCAGGCCCGCGACCTTGCCGCCTTCGTGCAGCAGTTCGCGCGCGGGGCAGTGGTTGACGAGCAAGGCGCCGTGCGCGGCGGCGGTGCGCGCCAGGGCCAGGGCCAGGCGCGCGTCGTCGAACTGGCCGTCCCAGTATTTGACGCCGCCCTTGAGCCCTTCGGCCCGCGCCGTGGGCAGGTACTGCAGCGTGCGCGTGCGGCTCAGGAATTCGGTGGCGCCCAGGCCCGCCGCGCCCGCGAGCGCGTCGTAGGCCTTGAGGCCGAGGCCGTAGAACGGCGTTTCCCAGCAGCGGTACGCGGGCATCACGAAGGCCAGCGGCTGCGCCAGGTGCGGCGCGTTGCGCAGCAGCGTGGTGCGCTCGTGCAGCGCTTCGCGCACCAGCGCGATGTTGCCCTGGGCGAGGTAGCGCACGCCGCCGTGCACCAGCTTGGTGGCGCGCGACGAGGTGCCCTTGGCGAAATCGTGCGACTCCACCAGCACCACGCGGAAGCCGCGCGCCGCCGCGTCCAGCGCCACGCCCAGGCCCGTGGCGCCGCCGCCGATCACGGCGAGGTCGTAGGTCACGGGTTCGGACAGGCGGGCGAGCAGCGCGGCACGCGGGGCGGGTGCGGGGGAGTCTGTGGTCATGTCATGTCAGGTGATGCAGCGCGGGAACTGGCGCGGCCCATGCCAGCGGACGCCAAGCAAGGGCCGCCCCGCAGCGAAGGCGTCGCCCCCCTGCCCGCGCAGCGAGAGCAGGGGGAAGGCGCGCAGCGCCTCAGGGGGGTGTCGCTTACCTTACTTTGCCGTCCTTCCAGGCCTGCAGCAGCTTGTCGTAGGCGATGGTTTCGCCCTTCGGCTTCTCGTTGGCCACCTTCTTCCACGGCGCGTGCTGGTCGCTCAGCCACTTGGCCGGGTCGCCCTTGGGGTTGAGCTTGGGCGCGCAGTGGGCCATGCCGGCGCGCTGCAGGCGGGCCATCACGTTGTCCATCTCGTCGGCCAGGTTGTCCATGGCTTTCTGCGGGGTCTTCTCGCCGGTGACGGCCTCGGCCACGTTCTTCCACCACAGCTGCGCGAGCTTGGGGTAGTCGGGCACGTTGGTGCCGGTGGGCGTCCAGGCCACGCGCGCGGGGCTGCGGTAGAACTCGATCAGGCCGCCGTAGTTGTTGGCGTTCTTGGTGAAGTAGTCGCTGCGGATGTCGCTGTCGCGGATGAAGGTCAGGCCGGTGATGGATTTCTTCAGCGACGTGGTCTTGGCCGTGACGAACTGGGCGTAGAGCCAGGCCGCCGCCGTGCGGTTGGCGTCATGGCCCTGGAAGAAGGTCCAGCTGCCCACGTCCTGGTAGCCGTTCTGCATTCCGTCCTTCCAGTACGGGCCGTGCGGGCCGGGGGCCATGCGCCACTTGGGCGTGCCATCGGCGTTGACCACGGGCAGGCCCTTCTTGGTCATGTCGGCGGTGAAGGCGGTGTACCAGAAGATTTGCTGCGCGATCTGGCCCTGGGCGGGCACGGGGCCGGATTCGCCGAAGGTCATGCCCATGGCTTCCTTGGGCGCGTATTTCTTGATCCAGTCGATGTACTTGGTGAGCGCATAGACGGCGGCGGGCGAGTTGGTGGCGCCGCCGCGCGCCACGCTGGCGCCCACGGGCGTGCACTTGTCGTCGGCCACGCGGATGCCCCATTCGTCGACCGGCATACCGTTGGGGATGCCCTTGTCGGCGGCGCCGGCCATGGAGAGCCACGCATCGGTGAAGCGCCAGCCCAGCGACGGGTCTTTCTTGCCGTAGTCCATGTGGCCGTAGATGGGCTTGCCGTCGATTTCCTTCACGTCGTTGGTGAAGAACTCGGCGATGTCCTCGTAGGCGCTCCAGTTCTGCGGCACGCCCAGGTCGTAGCCGTACTTGGCCTTGAACTTGTCCTGCAGGTCCTTGCGCGCGAACAGGTCGGCGCGGAACCAGTAGAGGTTGGCGAACTGCTGGTCGGGCAGCTGGTAAAGCTTGCCGTCGGGCGCGGTGGTGAAGCTGGTGCCGATGAAGTCCTTGAGGTCGATGCCAGGGTTGGTCCACTCCTTGCCCGCGCCGGCCATGTAGTCGGTCAGGTTCATGACCTTGCCGTAGCGGTAGTGGGTGCCGATGAGGTCGGAGTCGGAAATCCAGCCGTCATAGATGGACTTGCCGGACTGCATGGAGGTCTGCAGCTTCTCGACCACGTCGCCTTCCTGGATCAGGTCGTGCTTGACCTTGATGCCGGTGATTTCCTCGAACGCCTTGGCGAGCGTCTTGCTCTCGTACTCGTGGGTGGTCAGGGTTTCGGAGACGACGGAAATTTCCTTCACGCCCTTGGCCTGCAGCTTCTTGGCGGCGTCGATGAACCACTTCATCTCGGCCATCTGCTGGTCTTTGCTGAGCGTGGACGGCTGGAACTCGCTGTCGATCCACTTCTTGGCCTCGGCCTCGCCGGCCCAGGCGGCATGGCCCAGCGCCAGGGCCGCGGCGGCGAACGCGATCGCCTTGAACTGCATCTTCATTGCTGTCTCCTTGAATAGGACTCCCCGTTGTCTCGGGACGCCGGCCTCGGGGGAGGATCGGGCAGGCGCCATGAATGCTTTGAATTTGATAGCTGCCAGCGCTTGCTGCATCTGCGCTGGAGCCGCTTTTGATGCTCAACCCTTGCGCATCACCAGCGCGAGCACGAGCATGGACAGCACGAAGCTGAACCACACCGAGGGCTCGGCCTCCAGCGAGAACCATTCGGCCATCTTCGCGCCCAGGCCCACCCAGGCGAGGTTGATGTAGGCCGCCGTGAGCAGCCCGATGAAAAGCCGGTCGCCGCGCGTGGTGGCCATGGGCAGCCAGCCCTTGCGCAGCGTGGTCGGGCTTTTGATTTCCCACACCGTCATGCCGATGAGCATGAGCACGATGCAGGTGAAGAACACCGCCACGGGTGTCGTCCAGGCCATCCATTCCCACATATCAGACCCTCCCCATCGCGAACCCCTTCGCGATGTAGTGCCGCACGAACCAGATCACGATCGCGCCCGGCACGATGGTCAGCACGCCCGCCGCCGCGAGCGTGGCCCAGTCCATGCCCGAGGCGCTCACCGTGCGCGTCATGGTCGCCACGATGGGCTTGGCGTTCACGCTGGTCAGCGTGCGCGCCAGCAGCAGCTCCACCCAGCTGAACATGAAGCAGAAGAACGCCGCCACGCCCACGCCCGCCTTGATGAGCGGCAGGAAGATGGTCAGGAAGAAGCGCGGGAAGCTGTAGCCGTCGATGTACGCCGTCTCGTCGATCTCGCGCGGGATGCCGCTCATGAAGCCTTCCAGAATCCACACCGCCAGCGGCACGTTGAACAGCAGGTGCGCGAGCGCCACGGCGATGTGCGTGTCCATCAGCCCCACGGTGGTGTACAGCTGGAAGAACGGCAGCAGGAACACGGCGGGCGGCGTCATGCGGTTGGTCAGCAGCCAGAAGAACACGTGCTTGTCGCCCAGGAACTGGTAGCGGCTGAACGCATAGGCCGCAGGCAGCGCCACGGTGAGCGAGATCACCATGTTGATGGCCACGTAGATCAGGCTGTTGATGTAGCCCGAGTACCAGCTTTCGTCGGTGAAGATGGTCTTGTAGTTGTCCCAGGTGAAGTGCTGGGGCCAGAGCGAGAAGCTCGACAGGATCTCCTCGTTGGTCTTGAAGCTCATGTTGACCATCCAGTAGATGGGCAGCACGGCGAAGACCAGGTAGGCGATCAGGAACAGCGTGCGTTTCTGGAAACGGGGTTCATTCATGGCCAGCCCCTTCTTTGTCGGCCGTGCCCACGCGCTGCATCCAGTTGTAGAGGATGAAGCACAGCAGCAGGATGATGAGGAAGTAGATCAGCGAGAACGCCGCCGCCGGCCCCAGGTCGAACTGGCCCACGGCCTTCTGCGTGAGGTACTGGCTCAGGAACGTGGTCGCGTTGCCCGGCCCGCCGCCCGTGAGCACGAAGGGCTCGGTGTAGATCATGAAGCTGTCCATGAAGCGCAGCAGCACCGCGATCATCAGCACGCCGCGCATCTTGGGCAGCTGGATGTAGCGGAACACCGCGAACTTGCTCGCGCCGTCGATGCGCGCGGCCTGGTAGTAGGCGTCGGGGATGCTGCGCAGGCCCGCGTAGCCCAGTAGCGCGACCAGCGGCGTCCAGTGCCACACGTCCATCACCAGCACGGTGAGCCAGGCCTGCGTGGCGTTGCCGGTGTAGCTGTAGTCGATGCCCAGCTTGTTGAGCGCCGCGCCCAGCAGGCCGATGTCCGCCCGGCCATAGATCTGCCAGATGGTGCCCACCACGTTCCACGGAATCAGCAGCGACAGCGCCACCACCACCAGCACCGCCGACGACTTCCAGCCCTTGGCGGGCATGGCCAGCGCGAGCAGGATACCCAGCGGTATCTCGACCAGCAGCACCGCGAGCGAGAAGCCGATCTGCCGCAGCAGCGCGCCGTGCAGTTCCTCGTCGCGCATCACGTCGGCGAACCACTCGGTGCCCACGAACACGCGGCGCTCGGGGCTGATGATGTCCTGCACCGAGTAGTTCACCACCGTCATCAGCGGCAGGATGGCCGAGAAGGCCACGCACACGATCACGGGCAGGATCAGGAACCAGGCTTTCTGGTTCACCGGTTTGGTCGTACCGCTCATGCCAGCAGCTCCTCGTTTTGGTAGAAGCAGGTGTGCTCGCCCAGCACCTGCAGCCACACGGTCTCGCCCATGGTGGGCAGGCGCTGCTCAGAAGCGCAGCGCGCCTTGAGCGTGTGCGCGCCGATGGTGGCGGTCAGCATCTGGTAGGTGCCCACGTCCTGCACGCGCGCCACGGTGCAGGGCAGCGCGCCGGGCTGGCCCGCATCGGCCAGCGCGAGGTATTCGGGGCGCACGCCCAATTGCAGCGTGCCTGCGGGCAGGCTGCGCTGCACGGGCAGGGCGTGGCCCGCGACGGTGATCTGGCCGCCCTGCGCATCGCACGGCAAAAAGTTCATGCCCGGCGAGCCGATGAAGTGGCCCACGAAGGCATGGCGCGGGCGCTCGAACAGCTCGCCCGGCGTGCCCACCTGCACGGCGCGGCCGCGCGTCATCACCACCACCTGGTCGGCGAAGGTCAATGCCTCCACCTGGTCGTGCGTCACGTAGATCAGCGTCAGTTTCAGTTCGTGGTGGATCTGCTTGAGCTTGCGCCGCAGCTGCCACTTGAGGTGCGGGTCGATCACGGTGAGCGGCTCGTCGAACAGCACGGCGGCCACGTCCTCGCGCACCAGGCCGCGGCCCAGCGAAATTTTCTGCTTGGCGTCGGCACTGAGGCCCGCCGCGCGCTGGTTCAACTGCCCGCTCATCTCCAGCATCTCGGCGATCTGGCCCACGCGCTGCTGGATGCGCGCCTCGGGCACCTTGCGGTTCTTCAGCGGGAAGGCCAGGTTCTCGGCCACGGTCATGGTGTCGTAGATCACCGGGAACTGGAACACCTGGGCGATGTTGCGCTCCTGCGGCGTGGCGCGCGTCACGTCGCGCCCGTCGAACAGCACCTTGCCCTGCGACGGCACCAGCAGGCCCGACATGATGTTGAGCATGGTGGACTTGCCGCAGCCCGAGGGGCCGAGCAGCGCGTAGGCGCCGCCGTCCTCGAAGGCCATGTCCAGCGGCAGCAGCGCGTAGTCGCTGTCCTGCTGCGGGTTGGGCTTGTACGAGTGCGCGAGTTGGAGTTCTATGCGGGCCATGGTTCAGCGCCCTCCGTTGCGCACGAATTCGCGTGCGGGGGCCACGGCCAATGCGCCGTCTGCGCCGAACACGTAGGCATCGGCGGGGTTCACGTGCAGCGTCAGCGCGCTGCCCAGCTCCACGTAGTGCACGCCGGTGATCTGCGCCACCAGTTCGCCCCAGGGCGTGGCGGCGTGGAGGAAGGTGTCGGAGCCCGAGATCTCGGCCAGCTCCACCACGCCCTGCACGGCCACGTCGCCGGGGCGCGCGTGCAGGCGCAGGGCGCTGGCGCGCAGACCCAGCGTGAGCGCGCCTTCCAGACCCGTGGGCAGGAGCACGTTCCATTCGCCGCCGCCCGGCAGGCGCAGGCCCGTGGGGACGGCCTCGGCGGGCAGCAGGTTCATGGGCGGGTCGCTGAAGGCGCGCGCCACGCGCAGCGAGTTGGGCGTGTGAAAGACCTCCGCCGTGGGGCCGTATTGCAGCAGCCGCCCTTCGTGCAGCACGGCGGTGTAGCCGCCCAGCAGCAGCGCCTCGGCGGGCTCGGTGGTGGCGTAGACCACGGTGGAGTCGCCCGAGGCGAACAGCTGCGTGAGCTCTTCGCGCAGCTCCTCGCGCAGCTTGTAGTCGAGGTTGACCAGGGGCTCGTCGAGCAGCATCAGCGGCGCGCCCTTGGCCAGAGCGCGCGCCAGCGCCACGCGCTGCTGCTGGCCGCCCGACAGCTCGGCGGGCAGGCGGTCGAGGAACATCTCGATGTGCAGCCGCTCGGCCAGTTCGCGCACGCGCGCCGCCACGTGCTTCTCGCCGCGCAGCTTCAGGGGCGAGGCGATGTTGTCGGCCACCGTGAGCGAGGGGTAGTTGATGAACTGCTGGTACACCATGGCCACGTTGCGCTCGCGCACGGGGGTGCCGGTCACGTCCTGGCCGTCCACGCGCACGCGGCCCTCGGTGGGCGCGTCCAGCCCCGCCATCACGCGCATCAGGCTGGTCTTGCCCGCCTGCGTGGCGCCCAGCAGCACGGTCACGGCGCCGCTGTGCAGTGCCATGTCCATGCGGTGCAGCCAGGTCTCGGCGCCTACACGCTTGGCTGTGCCGTCCAGAACCAACTCCATCACAACCCTTCCGATTCGTTTTATTTCATTTTTGTTCGTTTTTGATTGTATTGAATACAGGTTTACCCTTAGATTTTCGTTTCGGTTCGCTTTTACAGTCCAGGGTGTGAACACCAACCCCCGCCAACTGGCGCTGCTCGACGAGGTGCGGCAGCACAAATCCGCCACCGTGGAGCAGCTCGCCGACACCCTGGGCGTGACGCTGCAGACCGTGCGCCGCGACGTGCAGCGGCTGGCCGAGCAGGGGCTGCTGCTGCGCTTTCACGGCGGGGTGCGGATGCCCAGCTCCACCGTGGAGAACCTGGCCCACACGCAGCGCGAAACGCTCAACGCCGAGGGCAAGGCGCGCATCGCGCACGCCGTGGCGGCGCAGGTGCCCAACGACTGCTCGCTGATCCTCAACATCGGCACCACCACCGAGGCCATCGCGCGCGCGCTCACGCACCACCGGGGCCTGCGCGTGCTGACCAACAACCTGAACGTGGCCGCCATCCTGAGCAGCAACCCCGAGTGCGAGGTGATCGTGGCGGGCGGCACCGTGCGCACGCGCGACCGCGGCATCGTGGGCGAGACGGCGGTGGACTTCATCCGCCAGTTCCGCGTGGACATCGCGCTCATCGGCATCTCGGGCATCGAGCCCGACGGCACGCTGCGCGACTACGACTTGCGCGAGGTGAAGGTGGCGCAGACCATCATCGACCACGCGCGCGAGGTCTGGCTGGCCGCCGACCACACCAAGTTCAACCGCCCCGCGATGGTGGAGCTGGCCACGCTGGCGCAGATCCACCGCCTGTTCACCGACGCGCCGCCGCCCGCGCCCTTCCCGGCCCTGCTGCAAGAGGCAGGCGTCCAATGCACCGTGGCCTGAAAAAATGACCTATCTGCTCGCCCTGGACCAGGGCACCTCCAGTTCCCGCAGCATCGTGTTCGACGCGCAGGGCCGCATCGTGGCCCAGGCGCAGCAGGAGCTGCCGCAGCACTACCCGCGCCCCGGCTGGGTGGAGCACGACCCGCGCGAGATCTGGCGCACGCAGCTCGCCACCGCGCAGGAGGCGCTGCGGCAGGCCGGCATCGCCGCGCGGGACGTGCGCGCACTGGGCATCACCAACCAGCGCGAGACCACGGTGCTGTGGAACCGCAAAACCGGCGCGCCCGTGCACCACGCCATCGTCTGGCAGGACCGGCGCGCCGAGCCCGCCTGCGCGCAGCTGCGCGAGCAGGGCCGCGCCGCGCTCATCCAGCAGAAGACCGGGCTCCTCATCGACGCCTATTTCTCGGGCACCAAGCTGCAATGGCTGCTGGACAACGTGCCCGGCGCGCGCGCGGCGGCCGAGGGCGGCGAGCTGGCCTTCGGCACCGTCGACAGCTGGCTGATCTGGCAGCTCACCGGCGGGCGCCGCCACGTCACGGACGTGAGCAACGCCAGCCGCACCATGCTGTTCAACGTGCACGCCAACCAGTGGGACGACGAGCTGCTCGCGCTGCTGCGCATCCCGCGCGCGCTGATGCCCGAGGTGCTGCCCTCGGCCAGCGACTTCGGCCAGACCGCGCCCGAGCTGCTCGGCGGCCCCATCGCCATCGGCGGCGTGGCAGGCGACCAGCAAAGCGCGCTGTTCGGCCAGGCGTGCTTTTCCGCCGGCATGGCGAAGAACACCTACGGCACGGGCTGCTTCATGCTCATGCACACGGGCGGCCAGTTCCAGAAAAGCGAGAACGGCCTGCTGACCACCAGCGCCGCGCAGACGAACCCGGCGCCCGAGTACGCGATGGAGGGCAGCGTGTTCGTCGGCGGCGCCGTGGTGCAGTGGCTGCGCGACGGGCTGCGCGCCATCTCCGCCAGCAGCGAGGTGCAGTCGCTCGCCGAGAGCGTGCCCGACTCGGGCGGCGTGATGATGGTGCCCGCCTTCACCGGCCTGGGCGCGCCGTACTGGAAGCCCGAGGCGCGCGGCACCATCACGGGCCTCACGCGCGGCAGCACGCTGGCGCACATCGCGCGCGCGGCGCTCGAATCCATCGCCTACCAGAGCGCCGCCCTGCTCCAGGCCATGAGCCGCGACGCCGTCGCCAACGGCGGCAGCCCGGTGAGCGAATTGCGCGTGGACGGCGGCGCCTGCGTGAACGACCTGCTGATGCAGTTCCAGGCCGATCTGCTGGGCATTCCCGTGGTGCGCCCGGCCGTGGTGGAGACGACGGCCCTGGGCGCGGCCTATCTCGCGGGCCTGGCCAGCGGCGTGTACGCGGGCACGGCGGAACTGTCGGATCTGTGGCGCGCGGAGCGGCGCTTCCTGCCCACGCTGCCGCGCGAGCGGGCGCAGGCGCTGATGGCGCGCTGGGAGCACGCGGTGGCGCAGGCGACGCTATGACTCCGAAGCGGTAATTCGGAAATTACCGTCGCGGGAGATTTCGCAGACAGCGTCTGCCAAATCCGTTCTGGCCATTGACGCTGCGCGCCGCCGTAGGCCGCGTCCAGCGGCGCGGTCTTGGCGGGCGCGCGCTTCGTCATGCCTGCACCTCGTGTATCGGTTCAAAGGGTGGAAAGGATAATCGCGCCCATGCCCGCCCCCCCATGCATCCAAAGAACGGCTCTTCAAGGAGATGGCGCGGCACGCCTTGCGCCGGCGCCATCCATGACGGATTTCATCCCCGCCCGCGCCGTGGACGGAGCATCGGCGCGGACGATGTTCGCGGCGCTGCAAACACACGCCCAAGCCCACGGCGCGGCCCTGCGCCCGCCCCCGCCCGAGCCCACTACCTGCTGCGGACGCGGCTGCAACGGCTGCGTGTGGGAGGGGTTCCTGGACGCCGCCGAATACTGGCGGCAAGAAGCGCTGCTGCAATTGCAGGGCTGATGCCAACAAGAATGCCGTTCACCGGCGGGCCGTGTTCTCAGGCCGCCACCTGTTCCTGCGCGCGCAGGCGTTCGCGCTCGGTGGCGAGCAGTTCCTTGCGCGTGTGGTCGATGTGCTCGCGCAGGATCTCCACCACCCGCTCCACGTCGCGCTTGCGGCAGGCGTCGAGCAGCGCGTAGTGGTCCTGCATGGGGCGCTCCAGCCCCGTCGCCTCGGACATGGCGATGTGCGTGTAGCGGTCGGTGTTGAGGCAGAACTCCTCGATGAGCTGCCGCAGCCGCGCGTTGTTGGCGGGCGCGCACAGCGCGCGGTGGAACTGGCGGTTGTACTCGGCCCATTCGGCGAGCACGTCCGAGGCCGCGTAGTCGGCCAGGATCTTCTCCATCGCGTCGAAGTCGCGCTGCACCATGTTGGGGACGGCCAGCCGCGCCGCATGGCATTCCAGGGCGATGCGGATGTCCAGCAGCTCGCACAGCTGGGGCACGCTCATGCCCGCCACCACCGCGCGCCGGTTGGGCTGGTGGATGACCAGGCCCTCGGCCTCCAGTTGCCGCAGCGCCTCGCGCACGGGGATGCGGCTGGCGTTGAAGCGCTCGGCCAGCGCGTCCTGGCGCAGCTCGTGGCCCGCCTGCAGCACGCCGTTCAGGATGTCGTGGCGCAAGGCTTCGCGGATCGTGTGGTGCAGCGCGCGGGGCGCCGGGGTGCGGGGCTTCATGGCGCTATTGGATCAGATTTGACCCATGGGGTTTTCCCTGCATTGCCATCTTGAATCCATTCAAATACATTTGTATCCAATTCCAGTGGGTATGGATATTGCAATCCACCGGAGTGTTTCCTTTTTCCAACCCTCCCAAGGAGTTCACATGCCTCTGACCCGCCGCCAACTCTCCGCCGCCGCAGCCCTTGCGCTGGGCCTGGCCGCCCTGCCCGCCAGCGCGCAAGACACCGTCAACATGGGCGCCGTGCTGTCGCTCACGGGCGCCAACGCCACCGTGGGCGAGGACGTGCGCCGCGCCGTGGCCCTGGCCGTGGAGAAGGTGAACGCCGACGGCGGCGTGCTCGGCAAGAAGTTCAACGTGATCGTCGAGGACTCGGGCGGCAACGCCACCACGGCGCTGAACGCCGCGCGCAAGCTGGTGAGCGTGGACAAGGTGCCGGTGGTGATCGGCGAATACTCCTCGGGCATCACGCTGCCGATGGCCCAGTACCTGGTGAAGGAAGGCGTGGCGCACATCAACATCGCCAGCACCAGCGTGAAGATCCGCGACCTGGGCGCCTCGTCGTTCAACCTGATCGGCCTGGAGGACAAGGGCAACCAGTTTTCGTCCAAGGACGTATGGGACATGGGCCTGCGCAACGTAGCGATGATCGCCCCCAACAACGCCTACGGCCAGGGCGTGGTGCACGGCTTCAAGCAGGAGTTCGAGAAGCTCGGCGGCAAGGTGATCGCCGAGGCGCTCTACACCGCCGGCCAGTCTACCTACCGCCGCGAGCTGCAGCAGCTCGCGCGCAGCAACCCCGACGGCTACGTCTACTCCGGCTATGGCCAGGAGGCGGCCGTCATCAACCGCGAGGCGATGGAGCTGGGCCTGCGCGCCAAGCCGTTCTACGCCATCCTGTTCTCGATGAGCCTGTCGGACACGCCGCCCGAGATCGCCAAGGGCCAGGTCGGCATGGAAGTAGGCAGCGTCTACGGCGACGCGGGCAAGGCCTATGCCGCCGCCTTCGCCGCCAAGTACAAGGAAGGCATGAAGACCTCGTACACCGGCTACGCGTATGACGCCGTGCTGATGACCGCCGCCGCGATGAACAAGGCCAAGTCCACCGACACGGCCGCCGTGCAGGCCGCGCTCAAGGAAATCGGCAAGGGCGGCTACGTGGGCGTGACCGGCCCGATCGTGTTCGACAACGACCGCCAGCGCACCAACCCTCCGTACGCCAAGCTGAAGTACGACGGCAAGATCGTTCCCCGCTAAGCCAGCGATCGCCGCACGCGCGGCGATTTCAAGCCAAATTGCCTTCCAGCGCTTGACCATCAAGCGCTGGAAGCTCTTGTTTTCATAGCATCCCTTTTCCGCCGCCATGCTCCAACTGCTCTTCGACACGCTCTTGCGTGCCTCGGATCTCGCGCTCGTCGCGCTGGGCCTGAGCACCGTCTATGGCCTGGTCAAGTTTCCCAACATCGCGCACGTGCAGTACGCCATGCTGGGCGCCTACGCCACCTACGCTTTCTTTTCCATGGGCGTGCCGCTGCCCGTGGCCATCGCCATCGCCTGCGTGCTGACCGGGCTGCTGACCCTCGCGCTGCACCTGCTGGTGTTCCGCCGCCTGCTGCGCGCGGGCCCGGCCATCACGATGATCGGATCGCTGGCCGTCGCCATGCTGATCGTGGCCTTCGCGCAGGGCTTCGCGGGGTCGTTCCCGCGCATGTTCAACCTGCCGATCACCGAACCCGTCATGGTCGGCGACGTGCGCCTGTCGCACACGCAAATCGCCTCCATGACCACCACCGCCGTGCTGCTGGCGCTGTTCACGCTGCTGCTGTTCTTCACGCGCACGGGCCGCGCCATGCGGGCGCTGTCCACCAACCCGGCGCTGGCCGCAGCCTCGGGCCTGAACGCCGAGGGCATCACGCGCCTCGTCAACTTCGCCAGCGGCGCCATCGCGGGGCTGGGCGGCAGCGTGCTGGCGCTTTCCACCGGCGCGCACATCAACCTGGGGCACGATTTGCTGCTGCCGGTGTTCGCCGCCGCCATCCTCGGCGGGCTGGGCAACCCGCTGGGCGCCGTGCTGGGCGCGCTGCTCATCGCGCTGACCGAAACGCTCGTGACCAACCTGAACTTCGGCCCGCTGCTGGGCAAATCCATGGCCTTCCTGCCGGTGTCGTACATCAGCGCGGGCTCGTTCCTGGTGCTGCTGCTGGCGCTGCTGTTCAAGCCCTATGGCCTGTTCGACCGGGAGGTGCGCCGTGTTTGATTTCTTCATCGCCACCCTTACCGTCGCGGGCATCTACGGCCTGATGGCGCTGGGGCTCAACCTGCAGGCGGGCGTCTCCGGCCTGCTCAACTTCGGACACATCGCGTTCGCGGGCATCGGCGCCTACGGCACGGGCATCGCCATCCAGGCGGGCTGGTCGCCTCTTGCCGGTGCAGCCTGCGGCGTGCTCGTCGCCATGATCCTGGGCTGGTGCGTCGCGCGCCTGGGCCGCCAGCTCGCCGCCGACTACTGGGGCATCGCCACGCTGGCGATCGCCGAGATATTGCGCACCATCGCCACCAACGAGGACTGGCTCACGGGCGGCGCCAACGGCATCGCGGGCATCCCTTCGCTGTTCGAGGGCCTGGGCCGCCCGTGGAGCGCCCTCGCCTTCCTGGCCGTGGTGCTGGTGGTGCTGGCCGTGTTCGCGCTGTTCGCACGCCGCCTTGCCAACGGCCGCTTCGGCCGCGCGCTGCGCCTGATGCGCGAGGAGCCGCAACTGGCCGTGTGCATGGGCTACGACCTGCGCCAGCTCAAGTCGCACGCCATCATGACGGGCGCTGCGGTAACTGCGCTGGGCGGCTCGCTCTACGCGCACTACATGAGCTTCGCGGGGCCGGACTACATGGTCGCGTCGGAAACCTTCCTGCTCTGGACGATGCTGATGATCGGCGGCCTGGGCAACACCGCCGGCGTGCTCGTCGGCGTGGTGCTGGTGCAGGCGGCCTATGCGCTCGTGCCCTTCGCCAAGGACTACTTCCACTTCAGCTCCGACCTGGCGGGCGCGATCCGCCTGGGCCTGATCGGCGCCATCCTGCTGGCCTGCCTGCTGTGGCGCAGCCAGGGCCTCATCCCCGAAAAGCTGAGGAAGATTCCATGACCGCACCACAAGCATTCCTTGACGTTCAATCAGTTGCCAAGGCCTTCGGCGGCAACCAGGTGCTGGAAGACGTGAGCGTGCAGATCGCCCCCGGCGAGATCGTGGGCCTGCTGGGCCCCAACGGCTCGGGCAAGAGCACGCTGCTCAACGTCATCACCGGCTTCACGCAGGCCGACAAGGGCACGGTGCATTTCGACGGCCAGCGCATCGACCGGCTGCCCGCGCACCGTATCGTGCGCACGGGCATGGCGCGCACCTTCCAGCTCCCCTCCATGCCCACCAAGATGTCGGTGATGGAAGTGGCGATGGCCGCCGCGACGGCCCACCATGGCGTGCTCGACACGCTGCTGGGCACGGCAGGCGCGCGCGCCACCGAAAAGGCAGCGCGCGACAAGGCCGAGCATCTGCTGAAAGAACTGCTGCTGACGCCCGTGCGCGACCTGCCCGCATCCGCCATCTCGGGCGGGCAGAAGAAGCTGCTGGGCATCGTCTGCGCGCTGATGGCCGAGCCGCGCATGTTGCTGCTGGACGAGCCCACGGCCGGCGTGCACCCCAACCTGCGGCGCGACATCGTGGCCGCGCTGCAGCGCCTGAACGCCCAGGGCATGACCCTGGTGATCGTGGAGCACGACATGCACTTCATCCGCGACGTGTGCACGCGCTGCGTGGTGCTGGATCGCGGCCACATCGTGGCGAGCTGCCGCCCCGACGAACTCGCGAGCAACGAACGGGTCTTGCAAGCCTACCTGGGCTCCGCAGGCGCCAAACCCCTGGAAGCGACATCGTGATCGACATCGACAACGTGGTGGCCGGCTACACGGCCGAGATCGACATCCTGCGCGGCATGACGCTGAACGTGCAAGCCGCCGAAATCGTCACCCTGCTGGGCCCCAACGGCTGCGGCAAGAGCACGCTGCTGAAAACCATCGCCGGCTTCCTGCTGCCGCGCGGCGGGCACGTCAAACTGCGCGGCGAGGACGTTTCGCAAATCCCCGTGCACCGCAAGATCCGCCACTGCGGCCTGGGCTTCGTGCCGCAGACCGAGAACGTGTTCAGCGCCCTCACCATCCGCGAGAACCTGCAGGTGGGTGGCCATTACATGGACAAGGCCGACTGCGCCAAACGCATGGACGAGCTGTGCACGCTCTACCCCATCCTGCGCAAGAAGTTCGACGCGCGCGCCGCGTCCATGTCGGGCGGAGAGCGGCAGATCCTCGCCCTGGCCCGCGCGCTGATGCCGCGCCCCGAGATCCTGCTGCTCGACGAGCCCTCGGCGGGCCTGTCGCCCAAGGTGCTGCACGAGGTGTTCGACGCCATCGTCCACGTGCGCGACCAGGAGCGCGTGACCATCCTGATGGTGGAGCAGAACGCCATGGAGGCGCTGCGCATCTCCGACCGCGCCTACGTGCTCTCCATGGGCACGGTGGCCCTCACGGGCCGCGCGCAGGAGCTGCTGCAGGACGAGAAGGTGCGCGAGCTGTACCTGGGCGGCCGCGCCCACTGACGGGCCCCCAGCCACGGATTCGAAAACCACGACACAATCACCCCCACCTATGTCCACCACCGCATCCACCCATCCCGCCATCGCCTTCGTCGGCGGCGGCAACATGGCCAGCGCCCTCATCGGCGGGCTGATCGGCCAGGGCCATCCGGCCAGCCAGTTCGAAGTGGTCGAGCCCTGGGACGAAGCGCGCGCCACGCTGCGCCAGCGCTTCGGCATCGAGGCACTGGCACAGCCCGGTCCGCAGCTCGCGCGCGCGCAGCTCGTCGTATGGGCCGTCAAGCCCCAGACCTTCAAGGACGCGGCCCTCGCCGCCGCGCCCCACACCGCCCACGCCCTGCACCTGAGCGTGGCCGCCGGCATCACCACCGAGAGCATCGCGCGCTGGCTCGGCAACGGGCTCATCGTGCGCGCCATGCCCAACACGCCCGCGCTCGTGGGCAAGGGCATGACCGGCCTGTTCGCCCGGCCCGAAGTGGACAGCGAGGGCCGCGCGCTGGTGGAGCGCGTGATCGCCACCACGGGCCAGTCGATCTGGGTGGACGCCGAGGACAAGCTCGACGCGGTGACGGCGCTCTCCGGCTCCGGCCCGGCCTACGTCTTCCTGTTCCTCGAAGCCATGATCCAGGCGGGCACCGACATGGGCCTCACGCCCGCGCAGGCGCACCAGATGGCGGTGGCGACGTTCCAGGGCGCGTCGGAACTCGCCGCGTGGTCGGACGAGCCGCCCGAGGTGCTGCGCCAGCGCGTGACCAGCAAGGGCGGCACCACGCACGCGGCCATCACCCACATGCAGGCCTGCCAGGTGCCCGAGCACTTCGTCGCGGCGATGCGCAAGGCCGAGGCGCGCGCCAAGGCCATGGCAGCTGAGTTCGGCGCCTGAAACACTTCAAACTCCTGCTCGCGGCGCTGTCCACGGCTTTTTTCGCCGCCTGCACCACGCCCGCCCCCACGCCCGGCGCCTGCATGGCCACGGGCTGGCAACTGCTGGGCGAAATCCGGCTGGAACATGGCACCCTGTTTGCCGGCACCACCGTGGGCGGACTCTCGGCCATCGACTACGACGCCGCGCACGGCCAGTTCGTGCTGCTCAGCGACGACCGCTCGGCCCACGACCCGGCGCGCTTCTACACCGCGCGCATCGATTACGACGCCGACGGCCTGCACCGCTTCACCCTCACCGGCACGCGCCCGCTGCTGAGCCCGCAAGGCCAGCCCTACGCCAACGCGCGCCACGTCCAGGCCGGCGTGGCTGTGCCAGACCCCGAGGCGCTGCGCGTGCTGCCGTCGGGCGAATGGCTGTGGAGCAGCGAGGGCGATTTCTCCCGCGGCTTCGGCCCCGAACTGAACGCCATGCGCCCCGACGGCACGTGGCTGCGCCGCTTCGCGCTGCCGGAGTCCTTGCAGTACGGCCAGGGGCCGCGCGACAACCTTACGCTCGAAGGCATCGCCGTCAGCCCCGATGGCCGCACCGTGTGGGCGAGCATGGAAGGCCCGCTCCGGCAGGACGGCCCCCTGCCCACGCACGAGCGCCCAGGCGGCCCGGTGCGCATCACCGCGTTCGACGCGGCCACGGGCCAGCCCCTGCGCCAGATCGCCTACCAGCCCGACGCCCTGCCCGCCGCTGCCTTTGTGCCCCGCATGGCCGTGAACGGCGTGAGCGAAATCCTGGCCGACGGCGCGGACCACCTGCTGGTGCTGGAGCGCTCGTGGGTGCTGGGCCACGGCTTCGGCGCCCGGCTGTACCGCATTGCCACCGGCGACGCCCTGCACAAAACGCTGGTGCTCGACTTCTCCACGCTGGGCCTGCGCACGCTGGACAACCTCGAAGGCATGGCCTGGGCCCCGCCCCTGCCCGATGGCCGCCGCGTGCTGCTGCTCATCAGCGATGACAATTTCAACCCTGCCGAGGTCACGCAACTCGTGGCGCTCGCGCAGTGCTCTTAAGACGCCGCCGCGAAGCGCGCCAAGGAACTGGGCGACGGGTTCGGGCGGTAGCCACCGGCCTGCGCTGGCAATCCATCTATCATCGGCGCGCGATCACCGCGACAACCCCAGGAGACTCCATGCCCGCCAGCAAGAAAACCCCTTCCCGCCCCTCCAGCAGCCACGGCAAGGCCGATGCCGGCCGCGTGCTCATCACCGGCGCTTCCGCCGGCATCGGCGCCGAGCTGGCGCGCGAGTTCGCCCGCCACGGCCACCCGCTGACGCTGGTGGCGCGCCGCAAGGAGGCGCTGGCCGAGCTGGCCGCTGAACTGGCGCGCGACCACGGCGTGGACGTGAAGACCATCGCCCAGGACCTGGCCCAGCCCGGCGGCCCCGCCGCCGTGGTGAAGGCCGCGCAGGCCGGCGGCGAGACCATCGGCGTGCTGGTGAACAACGCCGGCATCAGCGAGACCGGCCCCTTCGTCGATGCGCCCACCGAGCGGCTGCTGGCCCTCGTCGACCTGAACGTGCGCGCCATGACCGAGATGACCAGCCGCGTGCTGCCCGGCATGGTCGAGCGCGGCGCGGGGCGCGTGCTCAACGTGTCGTCGATGTCGGCCTTCCAGCCGGTGCCCACCATGGGCACGTATGCGGCCAGCAAGGTGTTCGTGCTGTCGCTGACCGAGGCGCTGTCGGAAGAACTGCGCGGCACCGGCGTCACCGTCACGGCGCTGTGCCCGGGCTTCACGCAGACGGACATGATCGACGAGATCCAGTCCAACTCGGCGGCCGTGCGCAAGATTCCCACGCAGATGCTGTCCAAACCCGCCGACGTGGCCGCGCTGGGTTACCGCGCCACCATGAGCGGCCAGACGGTGGCGGTGCCGGGCCTGCCCAACCAGATCGCCGCCGCTTGGGCGCAGGTGACGCCGCGCTGGCTCACGCGCACCATGGCGGGCATGGCCACGCGCGCGGGCAGCTGATCAGCGCAGCGCAAAACCCAGCGCCACGCCGGCGAACAGGCCGGCGCCGCTCCCGTGGCTCTTGCTGAACGCGCGAAAGCACCCTTCGCGCCAGCGGGGATGAACCACTCCATCTTCGCGCACGACATCGGCGCACTGTCGCAGGAATAGCACAGTTGCTCCTAATTTGATAGCTGCTCACGCTTTATACAAAAGCGCTGGAGGCCATTCGCCCATAAACTCTGAAACGCAGGGAATTTCCCCTGCTTTTCGGGCGACGGCGCCATGCCGGCCCTCTCCTCCAAAGGCAGCTCTATGACTCCCAGAACCCTGACCCCCTCCCTGTCCGACCAACTCCTGCCGCCCATCGAGGGGCGCGAGGCCCTCCCTCGCCCGCCCATGGCCGACGGCTGGATCGAGGAACGCCTGCCGTTCAGCGTGCGCATCGCCCGCGACGACGAAGCGCTCAGCAAGGCCGTGCAGGTGCGCCACGCCGCCTACGCGCGCCACGTGCCCGACCTGGCCCAATTGCTGGTGCAGCCCGAGCCGGCCGACTTCGCCGACGGCTCGGTGGTGCTGCTGGCCGAATCCCACATCGATGGCTCGTCCCTGGGCACCATGCGCATCCAGACCAACCGCTACGCGCCGCTGGCGCTGGAGCAGTCGCTGGCGCTGCCGCAAGAGTTGAGCAGCAGCCTGCTGGCCGAGGCCACCCGCCTGGGCGTGGCCGACGGCCAGGTGGGCACGCTGGTCAAGACCGTGCTGTTCAAGGCGTTCTACCTCTATTGCCGGCAAGCCGGGGTGGACTGGATGGTGGTCGCGGGCCGCTCGCCCATCGACCGCCAGTACCTGCGCCTGCTGTTCGAGGACGTGTACCCCGGCCAGGGCTACATCCCGCTGCGCCACGCGGGCGGCCTGCTGCACCGCGTGATGAAGTTCGACGTGGCCACGGCCGAGCAGCGCTGGGCGCAGGCGCGGCACCCGCTGTTCAAATTCATTTTCTGCACCTACCACCCCGACATCCGGCTGGACGTACACGAGACCGCCGACGCGCTCACGTGGACCCACGCGGCGAACGCGGCGGATTCAGTGGGTGGACTTGCCGGGGGGCAGCGTATTGCCAGGCAGTAGCGGCACATGCCACGCCTGCAGCAGCAGGTGATTGAGCAGATCGGCATTGCTCACCAGGTCGGCCGCCGAGCGCATACCCAGCAGGAACTCCGGGGTCTGCGGGCGAGCCACCGCGAAACCCTGCACGTAGTCCACGCCGATTTCGGCCAGCGTCTGCACCGTGGCGCTGTCCTCGGCCCATTCGGCGATGGTCTTCATGCCCAGGTTGCGCGCCAGGCCGACGATGGCCTCGACGATGGACACGTTGGCCGGGTGCTGGTTCATGTTGACGACGAAGCTGCCGTCGATCTTGAGCAGGTCGCCGCGCAACTCCTTCAGGTACGAGAACGAGGTGTAGCCCGCGCCGAAGTCGTCGAGCGCCACCCTGGCCCCGAAACCGTGCACCTGGGCAATGAAGCGCCGGGTGTTCTCCAGGTCGTGCAGGGCCACGCTTTCGGTGATCTCCAGGCACAGGCGGGGCGCCACGTCGGCGTACTGCGCCAACATGCGCACCACGTCCTGCATGAAGCGCTCGTCGTTGAGCGAGGCCCCGCTCAGGTTCAGGCAGATGAAGCGGGTGTGCACCAGGCGGCCCAGGTGCTCGCGCGTCCAGGCCAGGGTCTGGCCCAGCACCCAGCGGTCGATCACGCCCATGCGGCCGCTGTTCTCGGCGGCCCCGATCAGGCTGGGCGTGGGCACGACGTTGCCCTCGGGGTCGCGCATACGCAGCAGCACCTCGAAGTCGAGCGAGTGCCGCGGGTCCCTGAGCGACATGATGGGCTGCATTTCCAGGTACAGGCCCTCGATCTCGTCGGAACCCGTGAGCAGGCCCACGAGGCGCATCTCGGCCTCGTGCTCCAGGAATACGCCCGAGTCACGCTCGAACACCACGAGGTGGCTGCCGCGCCGTTTCTTGGCCTCGCGGCAGGCCATGTCGGCGGTGGAAATGGCGTCCTTGGCCGCGCTGCCCGGCGCCACCTCGATCAGGCCCACCGAGCCGTGCACCTGGAAGGACAGGTCGCCCACGCGGTAGGGCCGGTTGCCCAGCGTGTCCACCACGTCGCGGCAGACCAGGGTGGCATCGGCCAGGGTGGTCTCGGGCATGAGGATGATGAACTCGTCGCCGCCCATGCGGCCCAGGTGCATACCGCTGCGCAGCACTTCCGCGATGCGCGCGCAGACCTGCCGCAGCACCTCGTCGCCCGCGCCGTGGCCGAACATGTCGTTGATGAGCTTGAAGCGGTCCAGATCCAGGTAGGCCAGGGCCAGGTTCCCGCCCGAGGGGCGCAGCGCCTGCTCCAGTTCGGACCGCACGCCGTTGCGGTTGAGCACTTGGGTCAGCGGATCGTGGTTCGCCAGGAACTGCAGACGCTCGGCCGCCAGGGCGCGCTCGGTCACGTCCTGCAGCGAGCCCTCGATGCGCTCGCCGGCCCGCGAGGCTTGCACCAGGAACCGGCAAGCCTGCTGCTGCGGGCCAGGGCGCCCCTTGACCTTGACCTCGAACTCGGCCACCGGCTGGGCGTTGAGGCTGCCGAGCAGGCGCTGCCAGGAAGCGCCCTCGAAGTATTGGTCCCAGTGGTTGCTGCCCGGCGCCAGCACGGCCGGGCCCAGTGCGGCCTGCAGCGCCGGGTTGGCGGCAATGAAGCGGCCCTGCAGGTCGAGTGTGAACAGGCCCAGCGGGATCACGTTGTAGGTGTGCGCCAGTTCGGCCTGGGCCTGCACGCGCTGGGCATGTTCGTTGCGCATCTGGATCGCAATGGCCATGCTGGCCAGCAGGCTCGACGACAGAGCGGCCAGCACGCTGTTGACGGTGCCGATCCAGGTCCGCAGGCCGAAGGCCGCCGCCACGACTTCGTAGACGTTCGACAGCAGGGTCACGCCGATCGAGGCGCCATACCAGACGGCCACTGCGGAGCGCGTGGTGACGACGATGCGCACGAGGAGGAACACCAGCGCCACGCAGCCCAGTGCCGTACACACCCAGAGGACGGGCAGGAACTGGGCATAGGGCAACACGACGGACAAGGCCAGCAGCGGCACGCAGCTCCCATGGAGCAGAGTGCGTATCGGCCGGTAGCCTGCCTCGGTCAGTTCCTCCCTGAACAGCGATAGAAACAGCATGATGGTCACGCTGTACAGCAGCGCCACCGTGACCAGGCGCATCCGGTTGAGCCAATCAATCGGCACGCTGTGCCCCAGCCACTGCACGTCCCAGCCCGCCGACAGGGCGCCCGCGCGCAGGTTGATCACCAGCCACACCGCGAACAGCACGTAGGTGGCGTTGCGGTTGATCAGGGCAGTGATGAAAACGAACAGCGCCAGCAGCACGATGCCGCCTTCGAGCAGGCCCGCATTGCGCTCGAATACGCGAGCAGCGGTCTGGAGCGCGTCCGCATCCCACTGCTGCACCGTAAGACGCGCCGGGCCGACGAAGCGGGCCTGGCACAGCACTTCCGAGCCGGGGGTCAGGTCTTGTACCTGCAGGCCGAAGCCGGAGCGCGAGTTGAACAGGTGCCCCTGCTGGCTGACGCGATCCGCCTCGCCCAGGGGGTCGAGTTTGCGGCCATCCCAGCAGGCGAGCTTCGTCAAATGGCGCGAGGGGAATTCGACCACGACGGGGCCACCGGCCCCCGGTGAAGGTACGGAAAAGCTGAACCAGAACGGCGATTCGGCCAGGTGCGTGTCGTGCAGCAGCACCGGCGGCTGGTATGGCAGCGCCGTGCGGGCGGCATCGGCGGTCAGCCCCGCGCTGGGGTCTGCGAGAACGCGCATGGGCAGGTCCACCGGAGCATCGTGCGCATACCGAGGCGCCCAGGCCAGCATGGCGAGCACCGACAGCACGAGCATGGCACAGGGCAGCGCGTAGATCAGCAGGCCCGACAGGGCTCGCTCCAACGTACTATGCCAACGGTTCCAGTGGGACTGCATCGCAGAGGTCTTGCAGGAAATGCGGCCCCAGGATTGGAGCAATCGCTAACTATAGCTACACCTTGATAAAACCAAGAGTGGCTTGTATGTTTACCGGTGTCGGCACGACATTGCATGGGCCAGGCAGGCGCATCGAATGGCAGGCAGTGGCTAAGCCGCTTTCAGCAAGAAACCCAGCGCCACCCCGGCAAATAGCGCCGCCCCTATCCAGTGGCTTTTGCTGAACGCGCGGAAGCACCCTTCGCGCGTGCGGTGGCGGATGAGCGTGTAGTGCCATGCCATCTGCGCCGCCGCCGCCGCCAGCCCCAGGGCGAACGGCCAGCCCGCCACCAGCGGCCACAGCGCCCAGGCCGTGAGGCCCCAGCAGGCGGCGAAGCACAGCATCACGCCCGCCACGTCGAAGCGGCCCAGGGTAATGGCCGAGGTCTTCATGCCGATCTTCAGGTCGTCGTCGCGGTCGACCATGGCGTATTCGGTGTCGTAGGCCAACACCAGGCACATGTTGGCCAGCCACAGCACCCAGGCCGTGGCCGTCACCTCGCCGCGCACGGCGGCGAATGCGATCAGGATGCCGAAGTTGAACGCAATGCCCAGGAATGCCTGCGGCATGGCGAAGAAGCGCTTGGTGAACGGGTAGAGGATGGTGAACAGCACGGCGGGCACCGACCAGGCCACGGCCTCCCAGCGCGTGGTGAGCACCAGGCCCAGCGACACCAGCGCCAGCGCGGCGCCGAGCAGCAACGCCTCCTTCACGCCGACCTGGCCGCTGGTGATGGGCCGCCGCGCCGTGCGCTTGACGTGGCGGTCGAAGTCGCGGTCGGCCACGTCGTTGATGCAGCAGCCCGCGCTGCGCATGAGCACCGTGCCGAGCACGAACACCAGCAGCAGGTGCCAGCCCGGGAAACCGCCCGCCGCCGCCCACAGCGCCGTGAGCGTGGGCCACACCAGCACCAGCCAGCCCGCCGGGCGGTCGAAGCGGATCAGGTCGAGGTACAGGTCCAGCTTGCCGCGCGGCGCGGCAGCCGTGCTCATTCTTCGAGCAGCGAGCGCAGCATCCACGCCGTCTGCTCGTGCACCGTAAGGCGCTGGGTCAGCAGGTCGGCGGTGGGCTCGTCGCCCGCCTTATCGGCGGCGGGGAACAGGCCGCGCGCGGTGCGCGCCACGGCCTCATGGCCATCGACGAGGATGCGCACCATCTCCAGCGCCTTGGGCGGCTTGGCCGGCGCGTCGGCCACGCTGGCGAGCTTGCCGAACTCGGCGTACGAGCCCGGCGCCACGTGGCCCAGCGAGCGGATGCGCTCGGCGATCGGGTCCACGGCGTTCCACAGTTCGGTGTACTGCGCCATGAACATGGTGTGCAGCGTGTTGAACATGGGCCCCGTCACGTTCCAGTGGAAGTTGTGCGTGGTCAGGTAAAGCGTGTAGGTGTCGGCCAGCAGGTGCGACAGGCCCTGGGCAATGGCGGCGCGCTCTTTGTCGCTGAGGCCGATGTTGATGCTGGGAGCAGAGGTCTTGGCTTTGGCCATGGTGTCAGTCCTTGGTAGTGGAGTGATGAGGGCAATGTAGCGCAAGCGTGCGCGTTCAGGACAGCCGCTGCACGCCCGGCAGTTCGCAGGCGTAGATGGCGTTGCGCAGCGCCGCGATCGCCTCGTAGCGCGTGAAGCTGCGCCGCCAGGCGAGCACCACGCGGCGCTGGGGCGGCGCGGTGGCATCGTCGTCGCGGATGGGCAGGTAGCGCACGTGGGGGAATGCATCGCTCCTGCGGCGGCGCGCGGGGGTGGGGGCCAGCGCGCCCGGCGGCACTGACAGGCGCGGCACCAGCGTCACGCCCATGCCGGCGGCCACCATGTGCTTGATGGTTTCGAGCGACGAGCCCTCGAAGGTGCGGCGTATGCCCTCGGCATTGCTCGCGTAGCGCGCGAATTCGGGGCAGACCTCGAGCACGTGGTCGCGGAAGCAGTGGCCCGTGCCCAGCAGCAGCATGGTTTCGTTCTTGAGGTCGATGGTGCTCACGCTGCTGCGCGCGGCCAGCGGGTGGGTGCTGGGCACGGCGGCCATGAAGGGTTCGTCGTACAGCGGGGCCAGGGCCAGGCCGGTGTCGGGGAAGGGCTCGGCCAGGATGGCGCAGTCGATCTCGCCGGTGCGCAGCATTTCGAGCAGGCGCACGGTGAAGTTCTCCTGCAGCATCAGCGGCATCTGCGGCGTGCGCGCGATGGCGTGGCGCACCAGCTCGGGCAGCAGGTAGGGGCCGATGGTGTAGATGACGCCCAGCGTCAGCGCGCCCGCGAGCGGGTCCTTGCCGCGCTTGGCGATTTCCTTGATGGCGGCGGCCTGCTCCAGCACGCTTTGCGCCTGGCGCACGATCTCATCACCCAGCGGGGTGACCGAGACATCGCCTGCGCTGCGCTCGAAGAGCTTGACTTCGAGTTCGTCCTCGAGCTTCTTGATGGCCACCGACAGCGTGGGCTGCGAGACGTAGCACGCATCCGCCGCGCGGCCAAAGTGCTTCTCGCGCGCCACGGCAACGATGTATTTGAGTTCGGTCAGGGTCATGCGCGTTCCTCTTGCACAGTCGAATCATAGGGTCTCGAATGTCAAAAAGCCGAAAGACATGCCCGGGCGCTCGTGATAGCGTGCCAGCCGCCCATACCACCCAAGGAGACCGATGTGAACCCGCCCTTCCTGTCTGGCCTGCGCCAGTGGCTGCCCGGCCTGTTGCTGCTGGGCGCAACGCAGGCCGGTACGCCGGCGCACGCGGCGCCGCTCACCGAGGCCGAGGCCTACGAGATCGGCATGGACGCCTATACCTACGCCTACCCCCTCGTGCTGATGGAACTGACCAACCGCGTCACCACCAACGTCGCCAGGCCCGACGGCAACCTGCGCGCGCCCTACAACCAGCTGGTGCACGCCACGGCCATCCCCGACGCCACCTACCGCGACGTGGTGCGGGTGAACGCCGACACGCTCTACTCCCTGGTGCGCTACGACGTGGGCCAGGAGCCCATGGTCATCACCGTTCCCGATACCGGCGGCCGCTACTTCTCGCTCACGCTGATGGACATGTGGACGGACGCCTACGCCTCGGTCGGCACCAGTACCACGGGCTCGGCCACGGGGCACTTCGCCATCGTGGCGCCGGGCTGGCAAGGCACGCTGCCCGCGGGCGTGCGCCGGATCGCCAGCCCCACGGCCAACGGCTGGATGACGGCCCGCATCCAGGTCAACGGCCCGGACGACTACGCCAAGGTGCACCAGCTCCAGAGCGGCATCCAGGCGGTGCCGCTGTCGGCCTTCGGCCAGCCCTACACCGCGCCAGCGGGCAAGGTCGATGCATCCGTCGACATGAAGACGCCCCCCGTGGAGCAGGTGAAGCGCCTGAGCCCCGCGGCCTACTTCGCCCTGCTGGCCGAACTGCTGCCGCGCAACCCGCCGCACGCCGCCGACTACCCCATCCTGCTGCGCATGGAACGCCTGGGCCTGGTGGCGGGCCGGCCTTTCGACCTGAACCAGGCGCCCCCCGCCGTGCAGCGCGCGCTGGAGCGTGCCGCGCCGGATGCCTTCCAGAACTTCGTGGCCCAGGGCCGCTCGCGCTTCGCGCGGCGCAATGGGTGGAACATGGCCGTGGCCCGCATCGGCTCCTATGGCGAGGACTACCTGCTGCGCGCCTTCATCGCCTACGCGGGCCTGGGGGCGCTCACGCCCGAAGAGGCCATCTACCCCACCGCTCTGGCCGACCAGGACGGCCAGCCGCTGAAGGGCGAAGCGCGCTACGTGCTGCACTTCGACAAGAACCAGCTGCCGCCCGCCAAGGCGTTCTGGTCGCTGTCGATGTACGGGGCCGACCAGTTCTTCGTGGACAACCCCATCAACCGCTTCGCCATCGGCGACCGCGACAAGCTCGCCTTCAATGCCGACGGCTCGCTGGACCTGTACATCCAGCACGCATCGCCCGGCAAGGACAAGGAAGCGAACTGGCTGCCCGCCCCGGCGCAGGGGCCGTTCAGCATGAACCTTCGCCTGTACCTGCCCCAGGCCCAGGCCACCGATGGGCGCTGGCTGCCGCCGCCCCTCCAGCGCCAGCCCTGATCACGCCTTGGGGAAGAGCCCGCCCGGTCAGGCTCCCGAATGTCAAAAACCTGAAAGACAGCCCCGATGTGCCCGTGATAGCGTGCAGCCCCCTATACCAACCAAGGAGACCGATGTGAACCTGACTTTCCTGTCTGGCCTGCGCCAGTGGCTGCCCGGCCTGTTGCTGCTGGGCGTAACGGCCGGTGCGCCGGCGGCGCACGCGGCGGCAGCGCCGCCGCTCACCGAGGCCGAGGCCTACGAGATCGGCGTGGACGCCTATACCTACGCCTACCCACTGGTGCTGATGGAGGTGTCGCGCCAGGTCACCACCAACGTGGCCCAGCCCGACAGCGCGAAGCTGCGCGCGCCGGTCAACCAGTTCACGCACGGCGCGGCCTTCCCCGACGCCACGTTCAAGGACGTGGTGCGCCCCAACGCCGATACGCTCTACTCCTTCCTCTGGTACGACGTGGGCCGCGAGCCCCTGGTGATCTCGCTGCCCGACACCGGCGGCCGCTATTTCGTGGTGCCCTTCATGGACCAGTGGACCGACGTGTTCGCCACCCTGGGCACCAGCACCACCGGCCGGGCCACGGGCGCCTGGGCGCTGGTCGGCCCGCACTGGCAGGGCAAGCTGCCGGCCGGCGTGCGCAAGATCGTGAGTCCCACCGAGAAGGGCTGGATCGTCGGCCGGCTGCAGACCAACGGGCCGGACGACTACCCCCAGGTGCATGAGTGGCAGAAGGAGCTGACGGCGACGCCGCTGTCCGGCTGGGGCAAGAAGGGCTACGTGCCGCCGGCCGGCCGCGTGAACCCGGCCATCGACATGCAGACGCCGCCGGTGGCGCAGGTGGCGCGCCTGCAGCCCGACGCCTTCTTCGCCCTCTTCGCCGAAGCGCTGAAGCACAACCCGCCGCACGCCGCCGACTACGCGATGCTGCTGCGCATGGAGCGCCTGGGCCTGGTGGCCGGCAAGAGCTTCGACCTGGCCAAGGCCGACCCCGCCGTGCAGCGCGGCCTGGCGCGCGCCGCGCCGGATGCGCTCAAGCGCATCCTCGAGCGCGGGCGCTACCGCTACACGCGGCGCGAGGGCTGGAGCGTGGCGCAGGCCAAGCTCGGTGTCTACGGCACCGACTACCTGTTCCGCGCCTTCATCGGCTACGGCGGCCTGGGCGCCCTGCCGCCCGAAGAGGCCATCTACGTCACCGCCATCACCGACAAGGACGGCAAGCCGCTGACCGGCACCGAGCGCTACGTGCTGCACCTCGACAAGAACCAGGTGCCGCCGGTGGACGCCTTCTGGTCGCTCACCATGTATGGCGCGGACCAGTTCTTCACCAGCAACCCGATCAACCGCTACGCCATCGGCGACCGCGACAAGCTGGCCTTCAACGCCGACGGTTCGCTGGACATCTACATCCAGCGCGAGTCTCCCGGCAAGGACAAGGAGTCGAACTGGCTGCCCGCCGCCCCCGGCCCGTTCAGCGCGACCATGCGCCTGTATCAGCCGCACGCCGAGGCCACCGATGGCCGCTGGGCGCTGCCGGGCATCGTGCGCCAGCCCTGATGCGAGGCTTGCTCACGCCTTGAGGTAGTCGGCCCGCCCGCCCAGCCAGCGCTCCACGTGCTGGCGGGCGAGGTGCGGATGGCGGTCGAGCATCAGCGGCGCCAGTTCGCGCGCCCAGGCGAGCAGCGCGCCGTCGGTCTCCAGGTCGGCGAAGCGCAGCAGCGGCGCGCCCGACTGGCGCGCGCCCAGGAATTCGCCCGGGCCGCGCAGTTCCAGGTCGCGCCGGGCGATCTCGAAGCCGTCGTTCGTTTCGGCCATGGCGCGCAGCCGCTCGCGCGCCGTCTCGCCCAGGCGGCCGCTTTCGCCCGTCGAATACAGCAGCACGCAGGCCGACGCCGCCGCGCCGCGCCCCACGCGCCCCCGCAGCTGGTGCAGTTGCGAGAGGCCGAAGCGCTCGGCATGTTCGATGACCATGAGCGAGGCGTTGGGCACGTCCACGCCCACCTCGATCACGGTGGTGGAGACCAGCAGGCCCATCGCGCCGCTGGTGAACAGGTCCATCACCGCCTTCTTCTCGGCGGACGCCATGCGCGAGTGCAGCAGGCCGACGAGCACGCCGGGCAGGGCCTCGCTGAGTTCGGCGTGGGCGGCGGTGGCGTTCGATAGATCCAGCGCCTCGCTTTCCTCGATCAGCGGGCACACCCAGTAGACCTGCCGCCCCGCGGCCACCTGGGCGGCGATGCGCTCCACCACCTCGTGCTTGCGGCTGTCGGCGATCAGCTTGGTGACGATGGGCGTGCGGCCCGGGGGCAGTTCGTCGATGGTGGAGACGTCGAGATCGGCGTAGTAGCTCATCGCCAGGGTGCGCGGGATAGGGGTGGCGCTCATCATCAGCAGGTGCGGCTCCAGGCCCTGTGCAGCCAGTTTGTTCCGCAGCGCCAGGCGCTGGGCCACGCCGAAACGGTGCTGCTCGTCGATCACGGCCAGCCCCAGGCGCGCGAATTTCACCTGCTCCTGGATAACGGCGTGCGTGCCCACGACCAGCGCGGCCTCGCCGCTTTCCACCAGCGCGAGCATGGCGGCGCGCTCCTTCTTCTTCTGCGCGCCCGCGAGCCATGCCACCTTCTTGCCCAGCGGCGCGAGCAAGGGTTCGAGCCAGCCCACGAGCTTGCCGAAGTGCTGCTCGGCCAGGATTTCGGTCGGAGCCATCAGCGCGCATTGCCAGCCCGCGCCGATGGCGATGAGGGCCGAGAGCGCCGCCACCACGGTCTTGCCCGAGCCCACGTCGCCCTGCAGCAGGCGGTGCATGGGCTGGGCCTGCGCCAGGTCGCCCGCGATTTCCTCGCACACGCGGCGCTGGGCGGCGGTGAGCTGGAAGGGCAGCACGGCCAGCAACTGCTCGTGCAGCGCCAGCGCGGCGCCCTGCCGCGCAGGCAGCACGGGGGCGCGCAGCCTGCCGCGTTCACGCTTGGCGGTGAGTTGCGACAACTGCTGCGCCAGCAGTTCCTCGGCCTTGAGCCGCTGCCATGCGGGGTGGCTGTGGTCTTCCAGCGTGGCCAGCGCCACGTCGGGCGCGGGGTGGTGCAAAAAAGTGAGCGCCTCGCGCAGATTCCACAAGGGCTGGAGGCCGATTTGGCTATAAAGACCGTCGGGCGGCAGCGTTTCGCCCAGGGGGGCGCGCAGCAGGGCGCCGGCGATGGCGCGGCGCAGGTATGCCTGGGGCAGTTGCGCCGTCGTGGGGTAGACGGGCGTGAGCGCCTGGGGCAGTTCGCCGCCCGCCGTCTTGAAGGCCGGGTGCAGCATCTGCCGCCCCCAGAAACCGCCCTTGACCTCGCCGCGCACGCGCACGCGCTGGCCCACGGCCAGGGTCTTCTGGTGCGAGGGGTAGAAGCTGAAAAAGCGCAGTTCGCAGGTGCCGGAACCGTCGTCCACCTCCACGCGCAACTGGCGGCGCGGGTGCAATTGCACCTCGCTGGCGGTCACGGTGGCCTCGATCTGCACCGTGTCGCCCTCGCGCGCGTTGCGCAGGGGGGTGATGCGGGTTTCGTCCTCGTAGCGCAGCGGCAGGTGCAGGGCGAGGTCGATGTCGCGCGTGAGGCCGAGCTTTTCCAGCGCCTTGCGCGCGGGGCTGGGCGTGGCCTTGGCCGGAGTTTTGGAGGCAGGGGAAACAGTTCGGGGCACGACAAAAAGGCTACCATGTAAAGCCACTGTTACACGCCTGCCACTCCCCCATGCTCAAGCGCATCAGTGTCCAGCAACTCACCCTGGGCATGTTCCTGCACGAATTCTGCGGCCCGTGGCTTGCGCACCCGTTCTGGCGCAAGCAATTTCTGCTCGACGACCCCGAGGACCTGGCCCGCATCCGCGCGGCGGGCATGGAGGAGGTGTGGATCGACACGTCCCAGGGGCTGGACGCGGCCGGCGAGGCGCTGGCCGAGGCCGCGCCCTCTCCGGCCCCGGCTCCGGCTCCAGCGCGCCCCGCGCAGCCCCCTGCCCGCCGGCGCAGCACCGCGCCCGTGGGCATGGAGCAGGAACTGCGCCTCGCCGTCACCATCTGCGCGCACGCCAAGGCGGCCGTGGAGGCCATGTTCAACGAGGCGCGCATGGGCCGCGCGCTGGACTCCGGCACCGCGCGCGAGCTGGTGGAGGAGATTTCGGACTCGGTCACGCGCAACCCCAGCGCCCTGGTCAGCCTGGCGCGGCTGAAGAAGGCGGACGACTACACCTACATGCACTCGGTAGCCGTGTGCGCGCTGATGGTGGCGCTGGCGCGGCAGATGGGCATGGACGAGGCGGCGATGCGCATCGCGGGCATGGCGGGCCTGCTGCACGACCTGGGCAAGGCGACCGTGCCGCAGGAGATCCTGAACAAGCCCGGCAAGCTCACCGACGAGGAGTTCGACGTGGTGCGCACCCACTGCGCCGCCGGGCACGCGCTGCTGCAAGGCGCTGGCGTGCACCCCCAGGTGCTCGACGCCTGCCTGCACCACCACGAGAAGATGGACGGCACCGGCTACCCCCATCGCCTGAAGGGCGAGCAGATCAGCGTGCTGGCGCGCATGGCGGCGATCTGCGACGTGTACGACGCCATCACCTCCGACCGCCCCTACAAGCGCGGCTGGGACCCCGCCGAAGCCCTGCGCCGCATGGCCGAGTGGGTGCGCAGCCACCTGGACGAGCGCCTGTTCCACGCTTTCGTGAAAAGCCTGGGCATCTACCCCGTGGGCGCGCTGGTGCGGCTGGCGTCGGAGCGCATCGGCGTGGTGACCGGGCAGAACGAGGGCGCGCTGCTTACGCCGCAGGTGAAGGTGTTCTTCTCGACCAGGACGGGGCGGCGCATCACGCCCGCCATCGTCGACCTGGCGTCGCCGCGCTGCCAGGACAAGATCGTCGCGCGCGAAGACCCGGCGCGGTGGAGCTTCGCGGACGTGGACGAACTCTGGTCGGGGCTGCCGCGCCCGCGATGAAGCGGGTTTTCACGCGATGGTCATCAGGCTCGCGTTGCCGCCCGCCGCCGCCGTGTTGGTGCTGACCGAGCGCTCGGCCACCAGCGCCTCCAGCGGCGCTTCGCCGCCGTCGGCCTCGAAGCGGCGCACGCTCACGATCGGCCCCTCGCGGGTGGCCAGGCGGGCGCACAGATCCAGCAGGCCCGCCCGGCTGCCCTGGTGCAGGGCGACGTCGAACCGCACGCCGGGCGCACTCCAGTCGCTGGCCAGCGCGACCCGTTCCTGAACGTCCAGCGGCAGGCCCGCCTGCAATGCCCGTGTCGCGGCGCTCAGCGGCCAGATGGCGCGGCTGCCCACGGCCAGCACGCCCGCCAGCTGGAAGAGCAGCGCATCCTCGTTCTCCGCCACGCACAGCGCCGCTTCGCGCGGGAGGAGGGAGTAGACGTTCTGCTCGCCGGTCGGCCCCATGAGGCTCCTGGCGCGGCGCTCGCCCGCCGCCTGCAGCAGCGCCTGGCATGGGGCCGCCAGGTGGCTGCGGTGCTGTGCCAGCCACGCCGCCAGGGACGCGAAGGCCGGGGCCGCAGGCGCTTCCCCCTGCTCCACGGAGCCCGGCAGGGCCAGCGCGCCCGCGCGGGCCAGCACGTCCCGCGGGCGGGTGGCGAGCAGGCGGTACAGGTACAGCGGCCCGCCGGCCTTGGGTCCGGTGCCCGAGAGCCCTTCGCCGCCGAACGGCTGCACGCCCACCACGGCGCCGACCATGTTGCGGTTGACGTACAGGTTGCCCACATGCGATTGCGCCACCACCTGGGCGATGGTTTCGTCGATGCGCGTGTGAATGCCCATGGTCAGGCCGTAGCCCGTGGCCGCGATCTGCGCCATCAGCGCGCCCAGTTGGTCGCGCCGGTAGCGCACCACGTGCAGCACCGGGCCGAAGACTTCGCGCTTCAGTTCATCGATGCCGTTCAGCTCGATCAGCGTGGGCATGACGTAGGTGCCGCGCTCCAGTTGCGCCGCATCGCATCGCCCCAGCCGGTATACGCGGCGGCCGCGCGATTGCAGGGCCTGCACGTGGGCCTCGATGCCATCGCGCGCCTCGGCGTCGATGACGGGGCCGACGTCGGTGCGCAGGGCCGCGGGGTTGCCGACCGTGGCCTCGGCCATCGCGCCGCGCAGCATGTGCAGCAGGCGGTCGGCCACGTCCTCCTGCACGCAGAGCACGCGCAGCGCCGAGCAGCGCTGGCCCGCGCTGTCGAAGGCGGAGGCCATCACGTCCGCGACCACCTGCTCCACCAGGGCCGAGGAGTCCACGACCATGGCGTTCTGGCCGCCCGTCTCGGCGATCAGCGGGATGGGCGCGCCCGTGGGGCCCAGGCGCTGCGCCAGCGTGCGCTGCAGGATGCGGGCCACCTCGGTCGAGCCCGTGAACATCACGGCCTGCACGCGCGCATCGGCCACCAGGCGCGCGCCCACGGTGGCGCCATCGCCCGGCAGGAGCTGGATGGCGGCGGCGGGAATGCCGCCCTCGCGCAGCAGGCGCACGGCCTCGGCGGCGATCAGCGGCGTCTGTTCGGCGGGCTTGGCCAGCACCGTGTTGCCCGCCGCCAGCGCCGCAGCGATCTGGCCCAGGAAGATGGCCAGCGGGAAGTTCCACGGGCTGATGCACAGCACCGGCCCCAGCGGCTGGTGCGTGGCCGCACCGAAGTCCGCGCGCGCCTGGGCCGCGTAGAAGCGTAGGAAGTCGATGGCCTCGCGCACTTCGGCCACGCCGTTGGCGTAGGTCTTGCCGGCTTCGCGCGCCAGCAGGCCGAGCAGCAGGGGCAGCCTATCTTGCAGCAGATCGGCGGCGCGCTCCAGCGCCTCGGCCCGCTGGGCGGCGGGCGTGGCGGCCCAGGCGCTGGCGAATGCCTCTGCGGACTGCACGGCGGCATCCACCTCCGCGGCCACCGCCGGGCGCACCTGGCCCACGACGTCGCCCAGATCCGCCGGATTGCGCACGGGCTCCCAGCCGCCACCCGATTCGGCGGGGGGCTGCGCCAGCATCGGCTCTGCCGTCCACGCCTGGCCGGCGCTTTGCAGCAGCGTGGTTTCCAGCGTTGCCAGGGTGTGCTCGTTCGCGAGGTCCAGGCCCTCGGAGTTGCGGCGCTGCGGGCCGTACAGGCGGGCCGGGGCCGGAATCGAGGGGTGCGGCAGGCCCACGGCGCCCTCTTCCCGCGCCATGCGCTCCACGGCGGCCACCGGGTCTTCCACCAGCGCTTCCAGCGGGATGGAGGGGTCGGCGATGCGGTTCACGAACGAGGTGTTGGCGCCGTTCTCCAGCAGGCGGCGCACCAGATAGGCCAGCAGCGTCTCGTGCGTGCCCACGGGCGCGTAGATGCGGCAGGGCCTCCCCATCGGCCCCACCACCTGTTCGTACAGCGGCTCGCCCATGCCGTGCAGGCACTGGAATTCGTACTGGCCGCTCTGGTAGGCGGCCGGGTCGGCCAGCGTGTAGATGGCGGCCATGGTGTGCGCGTTGTGCGTGGCGAACTGCGGGTAGATCTGCTGTGGCGCAGCCAGCAGCTTGCGCGCACAGGCCAGGTACGACACGTCGGTGTAGACCTTGCGCGTGTAGACCGGGAAGCCGTCCTGCCCGTCCACCTGGGCGCGCTTGATCTCGCTGTCCCAGTAGGCGCCCTTGACCAGGCGGATCATCAGGCGGTGGCGGCTGCGCTGCGCGAGGTCGATGACGTAGTCGATCACATGGGGGCAGCGCTTCTGGTAGGCCTGGATCACGAAGCCGATGCCGTTCCAGCCTGCCAGCGCCGGCTCGAAGCACAGTTTCTCCAGCAGGTCCAGCGACAGTTCCAGCCGGTCGGCTTCTTCCGCGTCGATGTTCAGGCCGATGTCGTAGCGGCGGGCCAGCAGCGCCAGGCTGCGCACCACGGGGTACAGCTCGTCCATGACCCGGTCGTATTGGGCGCGGCTGTAGCGCGGGTGCAAGGCGGAGAGCTTGATGGAAATGCCGGGGCCTTCATACACGCCGCGCCCGGCGGATGCCTTGCCGATCGCGTGGATGGCCTGCTCGTAGGACTGGCGATAGCGGTCGGCGTCCTCGGCCGTCATGGCGGCCTCGCCGAGCATGTCGTAGGAATAGCGGAAGCCCTGCGCCTCCAGGCCGCGCGCATGGTCCAGCGCCTGCTGGATGGTTTCGCCGGTGACGAACTGCTCGCCCATCATGCGCATGGCCATGTCCACACCCTTGCGGATGAGCGGCTCGCCGCCCTTGCCGATCAGGCGCGTGAGCATGGAAGACAGCGACGACTCGCTGTGCGTGGACACCAGCTTGCCCGTCAGCAGCAGGCCCCAGGTGGCGGCGTTGACGAACAGCGAGCGGCTGCGGCCCGCGTGCTCCTGCCACTGGCCGTGGGCGATCTTGTCGCGGATCAGCGCATCGCGCGTGGCGTTGTCGGGGATGCGCAGCAGCGCCTCGGCCAGGCACATCAGCGCCACGCCCTCCTGCGAGGACAGCGCGTACTCCTGCAGCAGCCCCTGCACGATGCCGGCGCGGCCCGCGGCACTCTTGCGCTCGCGCAGTTGCCGCGCCAGCCGCAGGGCCAGGGCATGGGCGTCTTGCGCGGCGGCCTGGGGCATCCGGGCCTGCGCCAGCAGGCTCGCCACGGCCTGCGGCTCATCCTGCCGACAGGCTTGCGTGATGCGTTGCCGAAGCTCCGTCACGTCGGCCGGGCCACTGGCGAACCGGCGAAAAAGGGCGTGGGCATCGGAGGGTGCAGGGGTGGACATGGGAATGCGGAGTGGTTGGTGACATCCAGCATGTTCATCGCAATCAAGCAGAATATTATTTCGAATAATGAACAAATCAACGAATAAATCACCACCCACGGAGCCGCAGGAACTGGATCGCCTCGACCTGCGCATCCTCGCCGCCCTGCAGGCGGACGGCCGCATCACCAACCTCAAGCTGGCGGACGCGATCGGCCTGTCGCCCACCGCCGTGCTCGCGCGCGTGCAGCGGCTCACGCGCGAGGGCTACATCCTCGGATACGAAGCGCGCCTGAACCCCCTCAAGCTGGGCGCGGGCATGTTGGTGTTCGTGGAGGTGCTGCTGGACCGCACTACGCTCAATGTGTTCGACGAATTCAAGGCCGCCGTGCAGGTGCACCCGGAGATCATGGAATGCCACCTCGTCGCGGGCGGCTTCGACTACCTGCTCAAGACGCGCTGCGCCGACATGAATGCGTACCGCCAGTTCGCCGGCGCGGTGCTGTGGCAGTTGCCGGGGGTGCGCGAAACCCGCACCTACGCGGTGATGGAAGAGGTGAAGAACTCCGCGCGCCTGGCACTGCCGGTCGCGCCTCCGGCCTTGTAGGCCCGCGGCCCGGCGCGGATCAGCCGGGTGCGAACATGTCGATCAGCAAGTTTCCAAACCACCGGTGCAGCACAGAAGTCTCGTGCCGCTCGTGCCACAGCAGCTCGACCGTGCGAGGTGGGAGCGCCAGCGGCGGCGGTACCTGGCGCAGCCCGGTCGTGCAGACGGTCTCCAGGTCGCCGGACCAGGGCAGCACCGCGATCAGGTCCGACTGGCGCACCACCTCATAGGCGGTCGCGTAGTGACTCACCGTCGAGACCAGGTTGCGCTGCAGCCCGCGGCTGCGCAGAACGCGGTCATAGATCGCCCCCGGCTCGGACGGCAGGCTCACGTCGACATGGCGCGCGTTCAAGAACTTCTTCAGCGGTATCTTTTCAAGCTGGCCGAGCGGATGGTCGCTGCGCATGAAGCACGAAAAGCCCACCGGCCACAGGTCGCGTGAACGCAGGAAGCGCGGGCGCTCGATGTCGTCGTTGTAGGCGCCGATCGCGAAGTCGGCCTTGTCCTCTGCCAAAGTCTGGCGGAAATCCACCACCTTGCCGGGCAGCGTATGAATCCGTATCCCCGGCGCGATCTCTCCGAGCCGTGCCAGCAACCGCGGCACGACGATGCAGCCCACGTAGTCGGACATCGTGAGGCGCAGCGTCGCGGTGCTGCCCGCTGCGTCGAAGGTCTCGCCCTCGATCGCACTGCGGATGGCCTGCAGCGAGCGCGCCAGCGGCGCCCACAGCTCGGTGGCCCGGCGCGTCGGGTGGATGCCCGCGCCATGGCGCACGAACAGCGGGTCGCCGAAGGTCTCGCGCAGCCGGCGCAAAGCATTGCTGACCGTGGGCTGGGTCAGCGAGAGCTTGTTCGCCGCGCGCGTGACGTTGCCCTCGGTCATCAGGGCCTCGAACACCTTCAGCAGGTTGAGATCGGCGTGGTGGTAGTTCATGGGCGCGGGGTATAGACCATTCACGCGGTCGATGGTGAGGATTCAGAATATAAATTTTTCGTTACGTTGTGCTGCTCCTACGATGGCGCGGCTGGATGGTCACCGGGCCGTCCGCCACGCACACAGACATTGGAGACAGCACCACCATGACCATGATCTCGGCCCGCGTAGAGCGGCTTCCGTTCTCCGGCTTCCATCGCAAACTACTGATTGCCGGCGGCCTGGGCTACACCTTCGATGCGATGGACGGCGCGGTCCTCGCCTTCGTCATCCCGGTGCTGCGCACGGCCTGGAACCTGTCTACCGTGCAACTCGGTGCGATGGGCAGCCTGGGCTTCGTCGGCGCCATCGTCGGCGCGTTCGCAGCCGGCACGCTGGGCGACCTGATCGGGCGGCGCAAGGTGATGATCTCCGCGCTGGTCCTGTATTGCCTGGCCTCGGCCGCCAGCGCGCTGGCCAACGACTGGATCACTTTCACGGGCTGGCGCTTCGTGGCCGGCATCGGCGCCGGCGCCGAGAGCGTGATCATCGCGCCCTATCTGTCCGAGTTCGTCGCCCGCCGCTACCGCGGCATCTTCACCGGGGCGCTGGCGGGCTTCTTCTCGTTCGGGTTCGTGCTCGCGGCGCTGCTGGGCTACTTCTTCGTGCCGGCCTCTCCCGACGGCTGGCGCCACGTCATCTTCATCACCGCTGCGCCGGTCGTGATCCTGCTGTGGTGGCGCCGCTCCCTGCCCGAATCGCCACGCTGGCTCGAGAGCCAGGGCCGCGCCGCCGAGGCCGAGGCCACGTTGACCACGATGGAAACCTTTGCAATACAGCGCGGCACCACGCTGCCCCCGCTGGACCCGGAGGAGGTCGCCTCCCAACCGCCGAGCACCGAGCGCGGCTCGCCGCTGAAGAACTACGCCACGCTCCTGTCGCGCAAGCTCCGGCGCATCACCTTCATGACCTGGGCGTTGTGGATGTCGCAGTCCTTCAGCTACTACGCCTTCTTCAGCTGGATTCCCAGCCTGCTGGTACAGAACGGCATGTCGCTGACCAAGAGCTTCGGCTTCTCCATCGTGATGTACGTCGCGCAGATTCCGGGCTACTTCTCGGCCGCCTGGCTCAACGAGGCCATCGGCCGCAAGGCGGTCATCGTCTCCTACATGCTGCTGGGCGGCCTGGCCGCCATCACCATGGGCCTCGCCACGGGCGACACCCAGATCATGCTGGCGGGGATCGCGCTGTCCTTCTTCATGAACGGCGCCTACGCCGGCATCTATGCCTACACGCCCGAGGTGTTCCCGACCCACGTACGCGCCACCGGCACCGGCATGGCCTCCGGCATGAGCCGCTTCGGCGGGGCTGCCGCGCCCCTCATGGTGGGCATGGTCTACCCCGCGGCCGGGTTTGCCGGCGTGTTCGGCATGACAACCGGCGTGCTGCTGTTCGGCGCGCTCGCGGTGCTGATCTTCGGCGTCTCCACCAAGAACCGGTCGCTCGAAGCCATTTCGGCGGAAGAGATGGCCCACTGAACACTGGAGTCACACCCATGCAATTCATCCCCTCTTGCGAGAACCCCGAGCCTTCGGAAATCTCCCGGCGGCTTGCCGCGGTGCAAGCCGAGATGGCCCGGCAGGGCCTGGACTTCTACCTCAGCCACGACCCGTCGAACGTCTACTACCTGACGAACTTCAAGAACTACGTCCACGAGCGGCCGTTCATCCTGCTGGTGCCTGCCAGCGGTGCCCCGACCCTGCTGTGTCCGAAGCTGGAAGAAACGCACGTGCGCTCGCGCGCCGTCGGCGATCTGCAACTGCTGACCTACTTCGAGTTCCCCGCGCCGAAAGGGGAGATGTGGTCCGACCGCCTGCATGACGTGCTCAAGCCGTCGCACCGCGTCGGCATCGAATCGCTGTGCCCACTCGCCGTGTTCAAGGCCATTCCCGGCACCGCAGTGGAGACCGACATCGTCGACGCGGTACGCGAGATCAAGTCGGCCTACGAGCTCGGCCGCCTCGCCTATGCGGGCCAGTGGCTCAGCCGCGGCCATGCGCGGCTGCTGGCCGCCGCCAGGCCCGGGGCCTCGACGCTGGCCCTGAACTCGCAAATCGGCGGCGCGCTCGTCGGCGAACTGCTCGCCGACAACCCGCGTGCCAACATGCTGGCCTGCGAGGCGATCGCGGTGGCCACGCCGCCCGCGTTCTCCCACGACCCGCACCTGGTGCCCGATCTCTCGTGCACGCTGGTCGAAGGCGGGCCGCACGTCACGCTGCTGTGCGGCACGGCGAACGGCTACGGCGCGGAAGTGGAGCGCACCTTCTTCATCGGCCACGTGCCGGAAGCGGCGGTACGGCCCTTCCATGCGATGCTCGAAGCACGCGCCCTCGGCTTCGAATTGACGGTGCCAGGCGCCGACATGGCCGAGGTGGACCGCAAGGTCAACGACGTCCTGAAGGCGCACGGCTACGGCGACAAGCGCTTGCATCGCACCGGCCACAGCTTCGGGGTGACGCGGCACGAAGCGCCATTTCTCGCTGAAGGCTATTCACGCGAGATCAAACCGGGAATGCTGTTCAGCATCGAGCCAGGGATCTACCTGCCCAGCGTCGGCGGCTTTCGCTTCTCCGACACGGTACTGGTCACGGAAAGCGGCAACCAGTCGCTCACGCAGGCGCCCGAGACACTGGAGGAATTGACGCTGGAGGTGACGGCATGACCGTGCGTTCACTGCTCAGCCTGCGCGTGCATCCGGGCCAGCGCGAAGCGGCCGCGCAGGCGTATGCCAGTCGGCGTGTGCTCGAAGAATGCGCCGAGGCCACCCCGGGTTTTCTGGGCGGTGAACTGGTACTTTCGCAGGAGGATCCCGATGTTATGTGCGTGATCGCCTTGTGGGACTCCGCGGCGTCGTACCAGCAATGGCTCGCCAGCCCGGTGCGCACGGCGCAGGGCCCCGACCTGGCCCCCTTTCTCGCGCAAACGCCATCTTCCACCATGTTCGACGTGGCCCATTCCTACGCCACGACCGCAAAAGGAGCCCCATGACACAGACCACGCTCATCCGGAACGCCCGCCTGCTCGATCCGCTGAAGCCCGAGCTGCAGGACCGCCACGACATCCTGATCGAGGGCGACACCATCCGCGAAGTGTCCGATCGGCCCATCGCGGCGCCGGCGGCGTGCGACGCGCGGGTCATCGACGCGGCCGGCAAGACCATGATGCCGGGCCTGATCGACCTGCACGTGCACCTGGTCGCCATCACCATGAACCTGCAGAGCCTGGCGAATCAGCCCAACGTGCTGGTCACGCTGCGCAGCCTGCCGATCCTGCGCGGCATGTTGCGCCGCGGCTTCACCACCGTGCGCGATGCCGGCGGCGCGGGCCATGCGTTCAAGCAGGCGGTCGAGTCGGGGCTGGCGCAGGGGCCGCGCCTGTTCGTCTCCGGCCGTGCCCTGAGCCAGACCGGCGGCCACGGCGACGGGCGTGCGCGCTCCGACTACCTGATGGACAGCGGCGGTATATGCCCCACCTGCGCGCGCGTGGGGGCGATCGCCCGCGTGGCGGACGGCGTGGACGCCGTGCGCAAGGCCGCGCGCGAGGAACTGCAGATGGGCGCGGACCAGATCAAGATCATGGCCGGCGGCGGCGTGGCATCACCGACCGACCCGGTCGACGCGCTGGGCTACAGCGAGGACGAGGTCCGCGCCATCGTCGCGGAAGCGCAGGGCCGCAACACCTACGTGCTGGCGCACGCCTACACGCCGCGCGCGATCGAACGCGTGGTGCGCTGCGGCGTACGCACAATCGAGCACGGCAACCTGATCGACGCGCCGGCGGCGGCGGTGATGGCCGAGCATGGCGCCTACGTGGTGCCGACGCTGGTGACCTACGACGCCCTCGCCAACGAAGGGCCGTCGCTGGGGCTGCCCCCGGCCAGCATCGCCAAAGTGGAGGACGTGCGCGGCGCCGGGCTGCGCTCGCTGGAGATCTACCGGTCGGCCGGCGTGAAGATGGGCTTCGGCTCCGATCTGCTCGGCGAATCGCACCGCCTGCAGAGCGACGAGTTCCGCCTGCGTACGCAGGTGCTGTCGCCAGCCGAAGTGATCGCCAGCGCCACGGTGGTCGGCGCCGAAGTGCTGGGGATGAGCGGCCGGCTCGGCCGCTTGGTTCCCGGCGCGTTGGCGGACTTGCTGCTGGTCGACGGCGATCCGCTGCGCAGCGTCGACTGCCTGCTGGGCCAGGGCGAACACATTCCCCTGGTGATGAAGGCCGGCGTCGTGGAATTCAACGCCCTGTAAGCCTCACGAGCCCCCTCGCCATCGCCACCCTGGTGCTCCCGGCGGCGTCGCAGGAGCGCGGGCAATGTGCTGCCGAGCCCGGGAGCGCATCCACCTATTCAGAGACATCCATGAAAACCACCGCCCTCCCCCTGAAACGGCTCGCGGCTGCCGGCCTGGTCCTGCTGGGCTCCAGCACCTTCGCGCAAAGCAGGGTGACGCTCTCGGGCGTGGTCGACCAGTACGTCGGCTTCAGCAAGTCCGGCGCCACCCGCTACACCCAGTTGCAGGACGGCGGCAACAGCGCGTCGCAGCTCGCCGTCTCGGGCGTGGAAGACCTGGGCAGCGGCATGAAGACGCGCTTCCTGCTGGACGGCGGCCTGTATGCCGACACTGGTGTGGGCACGCTTTCCGGCCCTGGCTTCGCCTTCACGCGCCAGTCATGGATGGCCCTGGACGCAAACTGGGGCACGGTGAGCCTCGGCAAGCAGTACACGCCCATGCACGTGTCGGGGTATGAGCCCGACGCGTTCGGCCTGAACGCGCTGACCTCGCCCTACAACCTGGTGCTGGGCACGGGCGGCCAAAAGGGGCTGTACTTCTTCCAGTCGCGCGCCGTCAACTCCCTGAGCTACATCACGCCCGCCAGCAGCCCGGTGAAGGTGAACGTGATGTATGCACCCGGCGAAGCCACCGACGGCAGCGCCAAAGGCGACATCCTGAGCGGCCATATCGGCTACAAGCCGACCGACAAGCTCTTCGCGGGCTACTCGGTGCAGGTGCAAAAGGCCCCGCAGGTGGCCGCTGGCGCAATGCCGTTGGCGAACAGCACCTTCCAGTCCGCGCACGCCATCTACTACGTCAAGCCCGAACTCAAGATGGGGTTGTCCTTCATCACCTCCAAGGCCGACGGCTCAAACCGCGCCAAGATCTGGGTGGTCACCGGCAACTACGACATGCCGTCTGCTTCCTCGTCGGTGCTGGCGGGCTTTGGCCGCCGCACGGTGGACAACGCGGACGGCTTCAACCAGAACTATTTCACACTGGGCTACAACTACTACCTGAGCAAGCGCACCTCGCTGTACGGGCGCTTCGTGCGCATCTCCAACGCGGGCAGCAACTTCAGCTATGTGGGCTACGGCGGGGTGATTTCGCCCATCGTCGGCCTGCCCGGCAGCAACGATGGCGTGCGCTCGCTCATGCTGGGCATTCGCCACGCCTTCTGAGCCCATGCGCTGGCGCGGCCAATGCTCCTGAATCAGTAGCTGCCAGCGCTTTTCTATCTTGGGCTAGATGCCGATATCCCTCTTGAGGCCTAATGGTGTGCCGCCACCACGGGCTGAAAGCTCTCCGCGCTCGCCTGCGGCCAGTACAGGCGGAACACGCTGGGCTGCTTGTCCAGCGCCGCCAGCAGCGCGCCGGGCCGGACTTGCAGGATCAGGTTGGACAGCAGCCGCACCTCCGTGTCCGAAATGCGCCGCACGATGTGGTGCGCCGTGATCTGCTGCGGGTGCGCCAGGCCCGCGGCCTGCACCAGTTCCTTGAGCGCGTGCAGCGTGCTGTGGTGGAAGTTGCGCACGCGCTCGGCCTTGTCGGGCACCACCAGGGCCTGCTGGCGGTGCGGGTCCTGCGTGGTCACGCCGGTGGGGCATTTGCCGGTGTGGCAGCTTTGCGCCTGGATGCAGCCCAGCGCCATCATGTAGCCGCGCGCGGCGTTGCACCAGTCGGCCCCCAGGGCCATCATGCGGGCCACGTCAAAGGCGCTGACCACCTTGCCCGCGCAGCCGAGCTTGATGCGCTCGCGCAGGTTCACGCCGACCAGGGTGTTGTGCACCAGCAGCAGCCCCTCCTGCAGCGGCGTGCCGACGTGGTCGGTGAACTCGACCGGGGCCGCGCCCGTGCCGCCCTCGGCCCCGTCGACCACGATGAAGTCCGGCGTGATGCCGGTCGCCAGCATGGCCTTGACGATGCCGAACCACTCCCACGGGTGGCCGATGCACAGCTTGAGCCCCGTGGGCTTGCCGCCCGAGAGTTCGCGCAGGCGGGCGACGAAGTGCATCATCTCCGTGGGCGTGGAGAACGCGCTGTGCGACGAGGGCGAGATGCAATCCACGCCCTGCGGCACGCCGCGCGCGGCGGAGATTTCAGCCGTGACCTTGGGGCCGGGCAGCACGCCGCCGTGGCCGGGCTTGGCGCCCTGGCTGAGCTTGATCTCGATCATCTTCACCTGCGGGTCGCGCGCGTTGGCCGCGAAGCGCTCTTCGCTGAACGTGCCGTCCGCGTTGCGGCAGCCGAAGTAGCCCGAGGCCACCTGCCAGATCAGGTCGCCGCCGTGCACGCGGTGGTGCTGGCTGATGGAGCCCTCGCCCGTGTCGTGCGCGAAGTTGCCCGCCTTGGCGCCCTTGTTCAGCGCCATGATGGCGTTGGCCGACAGCGCGCCGAAGCTCATGGCCGAGATGTTGAACACGCTGGCGCTGTAGGGCTGGGCGCAGTCCGCGCCGATGGTGATGCGGAAGTCGTGGCCGTCGAGCCGGGTGGGCGCGAGCGAGTGGTTGATCCACTCGAAGCCGGTGTGCGCCACGTCCATCTGCGTGCCGAAGGGCCGGTTGTCGGGCTCGCCCTTGGCGCGCTGGTACACCAGCGAGCGCTGCGCGCGCGAGAACGGCGCGGCCTCGGTGTCGCTTTCAATGAAGTACTGGCGCAGTTCGGGGCGGATGTACTCGAAGAAAAAGCGCATGTGCCCGATCACCGGGTAGTTGCGCAGCACGGCGTGGCGCGTCTGCCGCACGTCGTGCAAGCCCGTGGCGGTCAGGAAGGCGAAGGCGGCCACCGCCAGCCAGGCGGCCCCCTCGTGGGGCAGGAACAGCGCCACGGCGACGCTGGCGATCAGGCCTGCGATGCACAGGGCAAAGGCGGTATGGCGAAGGGCGAACATGGGGGCGGGTCTCCAATGGGCGCCCCATCATCGCGCAGAAATCTGCACGATTTGCGACAATCCGGGTTTTCCCGCCCCGCCCTCCGCCCCATTCCCGTGCAGCGCCCCTTCACTCTCAGCGACTTCGATTTCTCGCTGCCCGAATCCCTCATCGCCCAACACCCCGCCACCGAACGCAGCGCCTCGCGCCTGCTGGACGGGCGCGCCGCGCAGCCGGTGGACCGCGTCTTCCGCGAATTGCCCGGCCTGTTGCGCGCGGGCGATCTGCTCGTGTTCAACGACACCCGCGTGGTCAAGGCGCGCGTGTTCGGCGAGAAGGCCAGCGGCGGCAAGCTGGAGTTGTTGATCGAGCGCGTGCTGACGGGCAACGAGGTGGTGGCGCACATGAAGGTGAGCAAGAAGCCCGCCATCGGGGCCACGCTGCACCTGGCGGGCGGCGTGGAAAAGGGCGGCTTCACGGCCACCCTGCTCTCGCGCTGGCCCGACGCGGACGGCCCGCTGTTCCGCTTCGCCCTCGCCGGCCCGAACGGCGAGACCCCGTGGGAACTGATGGAGCGCCACGGCCACCTGCCGCTGCCGCCTTATATCGAGCGCCAGCAGAACGCCGATCACGATCCGGATGAAGCCGAGGACGCCGAGCGCTACCAGACCGTGTTCGCCCGCGCGCCCGGCGCCGTGGCCGCGCCCACGGCGGCGCTGCACTTCGACGACGCCGTGCTCGCCGCCCTGGCCGAGCGCGGCGTGGAGCGCGCCCACGTCACCCTGCACGTGGGCGCGGGCACCTTCCAGCCCGTGAAGACCGAAAACATCGCCGAGCACCAGATGCACAGCGAGTGGTACGACCTGCCCCTGGCCACCCTGGCCGCGCTGGAGCGCTGCCGCGCGCGCGGCGGCCGCGTGGTGGCCGTGGGCACCACCACCGTCCGCACGCTCGAATCCTGGGCGCAGACGGGCCAGACCACAGGCGAGACGCGCATCTTCATCACGCCGGGCTTCCGCTTCCAGGTGGCCGACCTGCTCGTCACCAACTTCCACCTGCCCAAGAGCACGCTGATGATGCTGGTGAGCGCCTTCGCGGGCTACGACCAGGTGATGGCGCTGTACCGCCACGCGGTCGACCAGCGCTACCGCTTCTTCAGCTACGGCGATTCGATGCTGCTGGAACGCGCGGAACGCGCATGAGCAGCGATGCGCGGCGCTCTGCCCTCGCGGGCATTGGCCTCACGGTGGGCGCCTGCGTCTGCTTCGCCCTGCTGGACGCCAGCACCAAGCTCGTGAGCGCCGCGCTGCCCATGTTCATGGCGCTGTGGCTGCGCTACCTGTTTCAGTCGCTCATCACCACGGCCTGGGTGCTGCCGCAGAACGGCTGGCGGCTGCCGCGCACGGCGCACCCGCGCTTCCAGTGCCTGCGCGCGGCGCTGTTCGCGGGCACCAGCCTGTTCGCGTTCTTCAGCCTCCAGCACATGCCGCTGGCCGAGTTCACCGCCATTGCCGCCGCCACGCCGCTGTGCGTCACGCTGGTGGCCGCCTTCTGGCTGCGCCAGCGCGTGAGCGCGCCGCGCTGGGCGCTGGTGGGGCTGGGGCTGGCGGGCGTGCTGACCATCATCCGCCCCGGCGGCGAAGCGTTCAACTGGGCGCTGCTGCTGCCGCTGTGCATGTTGGTCACCGGCACGGGCTACCAGATCATCAGCAGCAAGATGGCGGGGCTGGACGTGCCCGCCACCACGCACTTCTACACCGGCTGGATCGCCACCGCCCTCACCTCGCTGGGCCTGCCCTTCGTGTGGACGCGGGTGGACAACCCCTGGCTGTGGGTGGGCACCGTGTCCATGGGCCTGTGGAGCACGCTGGGCCACCTGCTGCTGCTGAAGGCCTACGTGCGCGCCACGCCCGCGACCATCGCGCCGTTCCTGTACAGCCAGATCGCCTGTGCCATGCTGCTGGGCTGGGCGCTGTACGGGCACATGCCCGACCGCTGGTCGCTGGCGGGGATGGGGGTGATCGCGCTGAGCGGAGCGATGAGCGCGTGGCTCACGGTGCGGGAGACACGCTAACACCCCCCTATGTCGCTGCGCTCCATCCCCCCGCTCTCGGCTTCGCCGGGCAGGGGGACGACACCCTCGCTGCGGGGCGGCCCTTGCTCGGTGTCTGCTGGCTAAGGGCCGCGCCGATTTCATACGCCATCGTCAACACGCGCTGAGCGCTAGCAGCCGCGCCAGCGCATGGCGCACCGTGGCGGCGCGCACCGCCGCGCGGTCGCCGGCAAAGCGTTGTGATTCGCTGTGCGTCGCGCCGTTCACGCACCAGCCGAACCACACCAGGCCCACGGGCTTGTCCGCCGTGCCGCCCGTGGGGCCGGCCACGCCCGTCACCGCCACGCTGGCCTGGGCGCGCGAGTGGGCCACGGCCCCTTCGGCCATGGCGCGCGCCACGGGTTCGCTGACCGCGCCGTGCTGGGCTATCAACGCCTCGGGCACGCCCAGCAATTCGGCCTTGGCGGCGTTCGAATAGGTGACGAAGCCGCGCTCGAACCACTGGCTGGAGCCGGACAGGTCGGTGCACGCCGCCGCGATCATCCCGCCCGTGCAGCTTTCGGCCGTGGCCAGCATCCAGCCGCGTGCGGACAGCCCTTCGGCGATTTGAACCAAACAGGCCTGCAGCCCATGCCCATCAAGCGCCGATAGCTCATTTTTCAATAGCATATGGTTACCCCATGAAGTGCCGCCAGAGCGCGATCACGAACAGCGTGCAGAACGCGGCCACCAGGTCGTCCCACAGGATGCCGAAGCCGCCGCGCCAGCCGAAGCCTTTGAACAGCTGGTCGGCCCAGCCCACCGGGCCGGGCTTGGCCGCGTCGAAATAGCGGAACAGCGCGAACGCCGCGAGCTGGCCCAGGAAGCCCATGGGCATGGCCAGCCACAGCACCAGCCAGATGGCCACGATCTCGTCCCACACGACGCTGCCGGGGTCGGCCACGCCCAGGTGCCGGGCGGTGACGGTGCAGGCCCACCAGCCCACGGGCAGCGACGCGGCAATCAGCCAGCCCATCTGCCAGGGCGAGAGCCACAGCTGCAGGACCAGGAAGGCCGCCCAGCCCCACAGCGTGCCCACGGTGCCGGGGGCGACCGGCGACAGGCCGCTGCCGAAGCCCAGCGCCACGAGGTGCGCGGGGTGCGCGAGCAGGAAGGCGCGCGTGGCGCGGCGGGGCGGATGGGTATCGGGCATAAGCCGTGGATTATCGAAGCAGCGGCTAGCGGAAGAACCCGCTCGGCGACTGCCCGAACTGCCGCTTGAACATGGTGGCGAACGCGCCGGGGCTGTCGTAGCCCGCGGCGAGGGCGGCGTCGATCACGCGCTCGCCCTGCGCCAGCCGCTCCAGCGCGTGCAGCAGGCGCGCCTGCTGGCGCCAGCGGCCAAAGCCCATGCCGGTGTCGCGCGTGAACAGGCGCTGCAGGGTCTTGGGGTTGACGCCCAGGCGCGCGGCCCAGTCGTCCAGCGTCGATGCGTCGTCGGGCCGCTGCTGCAGGTGTTGGCAGATGCGTTGCAGGCGCGGGTCGGCCGGGTGCGGCAGGTGCATGGGCAGCACGGGCAGGGCGCGCAGTTCGTCGAGCAGCAGGCGCATCAGGCGGCCGTCGCGGGAGTCGGGCACGTAGGGCCGGGCCACGTCCATCGCGGCCTGGATGAGTTCGCGCAGCAGGGGCGAGATGCCCACCACCTGCGCGGCCTCGGCCAGGCCGGGGGCGGCGTCGGGCCGCACGAACAGGCTGCGCATGTGCACCTCGCCCAGGTGGCGCACGCTGTGCGTCATGCCGGCGGGCATCCAGATGCCGCGCGTGGGCGGCACGATCCATTGGCCCGCGTCGGCCACGACCACCATCACGCCGTGCACGGCGTGGATGAGCTGGTGGTGGCGCGGGTGGTGGTGGGCGCCCGTGGCCTCGCCACCCATGTAGTTGGTGGCGCGGGCGGCCACGGGCAAGTCGCCCGCGTCGATGTCGGGCCAGGAGAGGGGTTGGGAAGTCATGTCCTTTTTGCAAAGATGCAAGGGAGATTGGCGCAAGACGGGTTCTCATCTTATGCCTACCATGCGCAGCACTATGTCCACCATTGCACTCCCCTCCAACGCCGCGGCCAAGCCGCAGGCGGCTTTTGGCGTGCTGGGCGCGATCAGCGCCTCGCACCTCATCAACGACATGATGCAGTCGCTGATCCTGGCGATGTACCCGGTGCTGCAGGGCAACTTCCACCTGAGCTTCGGGCAGATCGGCCTGATCACGCTGACCTACCAACTCACGGCCTCGCTGTTCCAGCCGCTGGTGGGCCTGTACACCGACCGGCGCAGCACGCCGTATTCGCTGCCGGTGGGCATGTGCTTCACGCTGTGCGGCCTGCTGCTGCTGGCGTTCGCGCCCAACTTCCACACGGTGCTGCTCGCGGCGGCGCTGGTGGGCACGGGGTCTGCCGTGTTCCACCCCGAGTCGTCGCGCGTGGCGCGCATGGCCTCGGGCGGGCGGCACGGCCTCGCGCAGTCGCTGTTCCAGGTGGGCGGCAACACAGGCAGCGCGCTGGGGCCGCTGCTGGCCGCCGCCGTGGTGGTGCCGTTCGGGCAGCACAGCGCGGCGTGGTTCGCGCTGGCGGCCTTGGCGGGCATCTTCCTGCTCACGCACGTGAGCCGCTGGTACGCGCACCAGCGCCGCACGGCCAAGGCCGCGCCCAAGGCGGTGGCCAGCCTGCCGCGCAGCACGGTGCTGTTTGCGGTGGGCGTGCTGCTGGTGCTGATCTTCTCGAAGTACTTCTACATCGCGGGCATTTCGAGCTTCTACACGTTCTACCTGATCCACCACTTCGGCGTGGGCGTGCAGAACGCGCAGGTGCTGCTGTTCGTGTTCCTGTTCGCCTCGGCGCTGGGCACGCTGATGGGCGGGCCGATCGGCGACCGCATCGGGCGCAAGCCGGTGATCTGGGCCTCCATCCTGGGCGTGGCGCCGTTCGCGCTGCTGCTGCCGCACGCCAACCTGTTCTGGACGGTGGCGCTGACCATCGCCATCGGGCTGATCCTGTCGTCGGCGTTCTCGGCCATCCTGGTCTACGCGCAGGAATTGATTCCGGGCAAAGTGGGCATGGTGTCGGGCCTGTTCTTCGGCTTCGCCTTTGGCATGGGCGGCCTGGGCGCGGCGCTGCTGGGGCTGCTGGCCGACCGCACCAGCATCGACTACGTGTACCAGGTGATCGCCTACCTGCCGCTGCTGGGCATGGTGGCGGCGCTGCTGCCGAGGGTGGGCAAGAAGGCGTGAGCCCTGGTGTCTATGCACCGCGCTGGAAGTGGTCGAACGACGCCCAGCGCTGCGCCACCGCGTTGCCTTGGGCATCCCAGAGCCGCAGCCCCGGCTGGGCGCTGATGCGGCCTATGCGGGTGACGGGGGTGCGGGCGCTGGCGGCGGCGTGCTGCACGGCCTCGCGCCGTGCGGGCGGTGCGGTGAAGGCGAGTTCGTAGTCGTCGCCACCCGCCAAGGTGCAGCGGTGCAGTAATTCCGAGTCAAATAGGCCACCAGCGCTTGTGAATAAAGCGCTGGCAGCTATCAATTTTGAAGTTTCCGCCAGTTCGATGTCGGCCCCGACGCAGCTGGCCTTAAGGATATGGCCCAGGTCGCCCAGCAGCCCGTCGCTCAGATCCAGCGCGCTGGTCGCAATGCCGCGCAGCGCCTGGCCCAGCGCCACGCGGGGGGTGGGCGCTTCGAGCCGGGCGCGGGCCTGCGCCAACGTCTCGGGCGGCAATGCAATCTGGCCTTGCAGCGCTTCGAGCGCCAGCCGCGCGTCGCCCAGCGTGCCGCTGACCCACAGGTCATCGCCCGCCTGCGCGCCGCTGCGCAGCAGGGCTTGACCGGGCGGCACTTCGCCAAAGACGGTGATGCAGATGTTCAGCGGGCCACCCGTGGTGTCGCCGCCCACCAGTTCGCAGCCATGCGCGTCGGCCAGCGCCAGCAGCCCTGCGGCAAAGGCTTGCAGCCAGGGCTCCTCCACGCGCGGCAGCGCCAGCGCGAGGGTGAAGGCCAGGGGCCTGGCGCCGCAGGCAGCCAGATCGGACAGGTTCACCGCCAGCGCCTTGTGGCCCAGGGTGCGCGGGTCCACGCCGGCAAAGAAGTGGCGGCCTTCGACCAGCATGTCGGAAGACACCGCGAGCTGCATCCCCGGCGCGGGGGCGAGCAAAGCGCAGTCGTCGCCCACGCCCAGGGCGGCGCGTCGCACGGGTCGGGTGAAGTAGCGGGCTATGAGGTCGAATTCACCCATGGGTGGCCTTTGTGGTCAAAATGGCCTCCAGCGCTTATGCAGCAAGCGCTGGCAGCTATCTATTCAGGAGTATTTTGCACCTGCAGCTCCGCGTCGCACCCCACGCCCGCCGCAATCCAGCGCCGCGCCAGCCGCCCCAGCCAGGGGTGCGCCACCGCGCCGCAGCGGTAGCGCTGCTCGGCCTCGCTCCAGCGCAGCGCCACGCAGGCGCCCCGGCGGCGGCGCGACAGCACCATGCCCAGCGGGCAGGGTTCGTCTAGGCAGCACAGGCCGCAGCCGTTGCAGGGCGCGCCCACGGCGGGCTTGGGCGGCGCGGCGGGTTCGATGAGGATGGTGCGGTGGGCGTTCAGAGGTTTCCCCGAAACCGCTGCGCCGCCAGCCGGCTCACCTCGCCCAGCAGTTGCTCCTCGCGCTGCCGCTCGCGCAGCCAGCGCGCGTCGTTCTGGCCGGCCGCGGTCTCCTGGCGCAGCAGTTTCAGCGCGCCCTCGGCCCCGTAGGCCGCGCCGTGCGGGGCAATGGCCTGCAGCGTCTGCAGCAGGTGTTCGCGCAGCGGCTGGTGCTGGCCCGTGGCCGGGTCCACGTAGACCGCGTCCAGGCCGAAGCGGCAGGCCTGGAAGCGGTTGTAGGTGTAGACGAGGTAGTCGTCCTCCTGCGGCGTGAAGGGCTGCTCGGCCAGGAACCACGCGGCCAGCGATTGCACGAAGCCCGCGAGCGCGGCGGCGCGCTCGATGGTCAGCGGGGTGTCGAACACGCGGATTTCGATGGTGCCGAACTCGGGCTTGGGCCGGATGTCCCAGTAGAAGTCCTTCATGCTCTTGACGACGCCGGTGCGCGTCATCTTGTCGAAGTAGTGGCCGAACTCGTCCCAGGTCAGCACGCAGGGCGCGCGGCCCGACAGCGGGAAGGCGAACACCGAGTTGAGCCGCGCCGAGTCGAACGCCGTGTCGTGCCCCTGCACGTAGGGGCTCGACGCCGACAGCGCGATGCAGTGCGGGATGTAGCGGCTCATGCGGTGCAGCATGAGCAGGGCCGCGTCGGCGCTGGGGCAGCCGATGTGCACGTGCTGGCCGAAGATGGTGAACTGCTTGCTCAGGTAGCCGTACAGCTCCGACAGTTCGCGGAAGCGCGGCTTGTCGTAGATGCGCCGCTCGTGCCACATCTGGAACGGGTGCGTGCCGCCGCCCGCCACGGCGATGTTGAGCTTGTCGGCGCTCTTGACCAGCGCGTCGCGGATCTGGCCCAGCTGCCCCAGCACCTCGTGGCTGCTGCGGCAGACGGCGGTGGAGATCTCGATCATGCTGTTGGTCATCTCGGGCACCACGCTGCCGGGCAGCGGCGTCTTGCGCATCAGGCGCAGCATGTCCTCGGCGTAGGGCGCGAGGTCGTAATCGTGCGTGTTGACGAGCTGCAGCTCCAGCTCCACGCCCAGCGTCAGCGGCTCGGAATGGTGGAAGGCTTCGAGGGTCATGGTGCGGATTTCCTTGTTTCACCGGCGCGGTGCAGCGCCAGCGTGGCCAGCACGGCGCCCAGCACCTCCATCAGCAAAATGGCGGGCAGCGCCACGCTGGCGATCTGCTCGCCCACGACGGTGGGCTCGTCCACCACGAACTGCGACGCCACCAGCAGCGCCACGGCGGACATGGGCGTCATCGCGCCGCCCAGCCACAGCGCCTGCCGCCAGCTTGCGCCGCTGCCCGCGTTGGCCAGCGCGATGCCCGCCGCCTTGGCGACGAGCCGCGCGACGATCAGCGCCAGCGCCAGGCCCGCCACCGGCGCGCTCCAGTGGCCCTGCGCGGCCACGGTGGAGACGAGCACGAACATCAGCATGGTGAGCAGCGTGGACGCCGTGCCCAGCTGCCGGGGCCAGGACCACGGCCCGGGGTGGATCTGCTTGAGCAACATGCCGCCCAGCAGCGCCGCCAGCGGGGCCGAGCCGCCCAGGCCCGCTGCCACGGCGGTGGCCGCCGCGATCAGCGCCAGCAGCAGGATGGCGGTGTTCTCGCTCGTCGGGCTCATGTAGCGCAGCGCCACGCGCAGCAGCAGCGCCAGGGCCGCTGCCACCACGATCGACATGCCCAGCACCCGCGCCACCGCGCCCAAGCCCGCCAGCCAGCCCCCTTCGCTGCCCACGCCCGCGGCCCCGGCCGTGCCCAGCGTCAGCGCGTACAGCGTGGAGAGGGTGGCGAGCACGAGGGCGCGCTCCGTCACCGGCCCGGCGGCGCGCGTGTCGGCCACCACGCGGGTGAGCACGGCGGGCGACGCGGCCATGGCCATCAGCGCCAGCGGCCCCGCCACGCGCGCGGGCAGGCCCAGCCACGCCAGCACGGCATGGACCGCGAAGTAGGCCAGCGCCGACTCGGCGAGGCTCTGCACCAGCACCATGGGGTTGTGGCGGAACCAGCGCAGCGGCACGCGCCCCCCGGTCTCGAACAGCACCACGGCCACGCCCAGCTCCAGCAGGAACAGGCCGATGCCCTGCAGCGGCCACACCGCGCCGCTGAAGCCCGCGAAGCCGGCCACCGCCCCCACCAGCGAATAGCCCACCACCTTGGGCAGGCCCGTGAAACGCTGGCACAGGCTGCCCGCCACGGCGGCCACGGCCAGCAGCAGCGACCACTGCACCGTGGGCAGGCCGGCCGAGGGACGCAGCCACTGCGTCCAGAAATTCAGGAGGTCATCCATTCCAATCCTTTCAAAAAACCGGCCGCCGCGCGATGGCGCGCGGCGGCGCCGTCAGGCGGCGCGGCGGCGGGTGGGAAAGAAGAAGCTCAACGGCTTCTTGAACAGCCGCGCGCGGATGGCGGCGTAAATGCGCGAGCGGTCCACGCCGCTCACGCTGTGCGCGCGCAGCGCCAGCCGGAAGGCGAGGTAAAAGCTCACCGAAACGTTCAGCGCGCCGATCAGCGGCAGGCTGGCCGCAGCCCACCAGAGCGCGGGCTGGTGCAGCACGCCCCACCCCAGCGAGGCGATGGCCACGCCCACCTGCCCCGTGGACAGTGTGACATGGCGCACGTCCAGCCCCAGCCCGAAAAACCCCGCGAAGGCCGGGACCAGGCCCAGCATGAAGCCCAGCGACACGTTGGCCGTGAGCCCCGAGATGTTGCCGCGCATCCACCGCGCCCAGCGCGCGGCGCGCGCCGTGCCCAGCCAGCGCGTGATGCGCGGGTTGTACTGGATAGCGGAGTGCAGCCGGTGCAGCACGAACCAGTTCTCCGTCCAGCCCGCGATGATGCTGCTGGCGAACAGCAGCACGCCCGTGAAGGCCGCGAACAGCAGCGTGGGGCCCAGGATGTGCAGCGTCTCGAACACGTGGTGGGCCTGACCGGCCGTGAGCACGGGCTTGCCGAACAGTTTGGCGAACCCCAGCGCCAGCACCAGCCCCACCGGGAAGACGACGAGCACGTTGCCCAGCACCGCCGCCACCTGCGAGCGCACGAGGTGCGTGACCTCGTCCACGAAGTCCTCGACCGCGCCGCTGTGGTGCAGGTCCTTGAGCTTGGCTGCCATCGCGGGCGCGGTCATCGCGGGCTGCTTGGTAGCCACGGTGAAGTGCAGCAGCTGCACCAGCACGAAGCTGACGGCGTAGTTCACCCCGGCCCAGAAGCCGCCCCAGAACGCCGACAGCGCCAGCGCGTAGAGCCCGAACTTGACCAGCGTGGTGCCCGCCATCAGCACGCCTCCGCCCGCCGCCTTGCGCAGCATGGCGCCGTATTCGGCGCCGTCGCGGGTGATGTAGTGCTCGCCCGTCTCGGCGCTGCGCTCGGCCACCTTGGCGGCCAGCAGCGACGAGTTGGACGCCACCAGCGCGCGCACGCTGCGCCGCTCGCGCCCCACGGCCACCAGCCGCGCGAAAAAGCGCGCCGCCGCTGGCGCGGGCGTGGGCGAGAGCAGGCAGTCCAGCAGCTCGCGCACGCGCAGAATGCGTTCGCGCAGCTGCCGCAGGCGGAACACCAGGCCCACGGAGATGCCGTTGTCCTCGAAGTGCGTATACACCGTGCCCGCCGCCGCGCGGCAGGCGTCCAGCCGCTCGCGCAGGCGCGCCACGGCTTCGTCCAGGCGGTCGCTGGTGCGCAGCGGGTGCAGCACCTCCACGCGCAGGCTCTGCACGTCAGCGATCAGCGCGTGGAAGGGCTGGGCCTCGCGCGCGGCCTCGCTCATGCGCAGGCGCAATTCGGGCGCGAAGCCGGTGGAGAGGATCTGGCCCGCGCAATACGTCATGGCGTCCAGCAGCGCGTGCTGCCAGCGGGTCGCGCCGTCCGGGCGCTCGGGCATGATGAGCGCCACCAGCCGCGCCAGCGTGTCTTCATCCAGCGCGGCCAGCCACTCGGCGTCCAGGCCGGTGGGCAGCGCCAGCGAGAACAATTCCGAGGCGTCGATGGTCTCCGGCGTCGTCGGCATCAGCCGGTTGCGCAGCCGCGCGGCCAGTTCGCTGAAAAACGCGGAGCGCGGCGCGAAGCCGAAGTCGGCCAGCAGCGTGGTCACGTCCACATGGCCGACCAGCGCGCCCCACCAGGCCTGCAGACGCGCGCGCGCGCCGGCATCGGCCTCCAGCGCGGCAACAAACTGGCGCACGCGGCCCACAGCGGCGTCAGCGGAGCCTTCCGTGCCGCGCACCCATTCCAGCAGGTGGATCAGCCACAGATGGCGCTCGGCCAGCGCGGCATCCGGCTGCAATTCGGCCAGCAGGCGGGGCAGATCCTTGCGGGGGCTGCTTCCGATCAATGCAGCACCCGGCCCTTGGGGGAGTCGTCGGACTCCAGCGCAAACGCGGGGATGGTGCAGGTGAACGGCTCGGCATCTTCCGCCACGCAGAAATAGCTGCCCTGCATGGTGCCGCTGGCCGTGCGCAGGCGGCAGCCGCTGGTGTACTGGAACGACGCGCCCGGCGCCAGCAGCGGCTGGTGGCCCACCACGCCCAGGCCCTTGACCTCTTCGACGCGGCCCAGCGCGTCGGTAATCACCCAGTGGCGCGAGATGAGCTGGGCGGCCACGCGCCCCGTGTTCTTGATGGTGATGGTGTAGGCAAAGCTGTACACGCCCGCCTCGGGCGTGGACTGGTCGGGCAGGTACTGGGGGCGTACCTCGACCTGGAACTCGTACATAGGCATGTGCCGATGTTACCTGCCGCCCCATTTCCGAACTGCGACAATCCCTTACATGCACCCCACCTACCGCATCGCCCCCTCCATCCTGTCCGCCGACTTCGCCCGCCTGGGCGAGGAAGTGCGCAACGTGATCGCCGCCGGCGCCGACTGGATCCACTTCGACGTGATGGACAACCACTACGTGCCCAACCTCACGTTCGGCCCCATGATCTGCAGCGCGCTCAAGCCGCACGCGAAAACGCCCGACGGCCGCGCCGTGCCCATCGACGTGCATTTGATGGTGCAGCCCGTGGACGCGCTCGCCGCCGCGTTCGCCCAGGCCGGGGCCGACCTCATCAGCTTCCACCCCGACGCTTCCACCCACGTGCACCGCAGCGTGCAGGCCATCAAGGCCGCGGGCTGCCAGGCGGGGCTGGTGTTCAACCCCGCGCAGCCGCTGGACGTGCTCGACTGGGTGATCGAGGACATCGACCTCATCCTCATCATGAGCGTGAACCCCGGCTTCGGCGGCCAGGGCTTCATCGACTCGGCCCTGCGCAAGATCGAAGCGGCGCGCCGGCGCATCGACGTCTCGGGCAAGGACATCCGTCTGGAGGTGGACGGCGGCATCAAGGCCGACAACATCCGCCGCGTGGCCGACGCGGGCGCGGACACCTTCGTCGCGGGCAGCGCGATCTTCGGCAAGCCGGACTACAAGGCGGTGATCGACGCGATGCGGGCGGCGCTGGCCTGAGCGGGGCCCTTCAAGGCAGGCCGAGCGATTGCATGAAGGCGGCCACCGCCCGGCTCGCCCGCCGCGCCCGGTGCGCGATGACGCGGAAGTCGCGGGGCGGCAGCGCATAGTCCAGCCGCACGACCTGCCCGGTGGCCAGCCGCGACGCCGCCGCCAGATCGGACACCGCCGTGATCAGGCCGCCCGCCCCCACCGCCTCCAGCACCGCGCCATTGGACGGCAGCACCAGCCGCACGGTGAGCGCGTCCAGTTCCAGCCCGTGGTGCGCCAGGCCGGCCTTCAGGTGCTCGCGGGTGCCTGAGCCGGGTTCGCGCAGCACCCAGGCCGCCCGCTGCAGGTCGGCAACCTCCACGGGGCGTCCCGCCAGCGGATGGCCGGGCGCGGCATACAGGCCGAGCCGGTCCCCGCCGATGCGCCGCACGCGCAGCAGGTCGCCGTCCACATGGCCTTCGACAAAGCCCAGGTCGGCATCGCCCGCGAGCACCGCGGCGGACGCTGTCGCGCTGTTGCCGGCGACCAGCGGCACGCCGATGCCCGGACAGGCCTCGACGAAGCGCGCCATGCGCGACGGCAGCCAGTACGTGGCCACGGTCTGGCTGGCCACGATGCGCACCTCGCCACGCACCAGCCCGGACAGGTCTGCCAGCACGCGCTGTGCATCGCCGGCACGCGCCAGCACGGCCCGGGCCTCCGGCAGAAAGCTGCGGCCTGCCGCGCTCAGCTCCAGCCCGCGGCCCACCCGGTCGAACAGGCGGGTGTCGTGCCGCGTCTCCAGCGCCGTGATGGCCGCGCTCACGGCGGGCTGGGTGAGGTGGAGGAGCTCGCCGGCCTGCCGCATGTTCAGCGTCTCGGCCACGGCCACGAAGATGCGCAGCTGATCGAAGGTCATTCAATAAGAATATCTTGTTGAATAAACTTATTCAATTCATTGGATTTTTTGATGGTGGCGCTTGAAGATGGCGCCATGTACCTGCGAAGACCTCTCGCCCCTCTTTTCCCCGGCCTGGCGCTGTGCGGCGCCGTCACCCTGGTGTCGCTGGGGCTGGAGCATGTCGAGGCGGCGCTGACGGGCCGGGCCTGGCTGGAAGCGCTGGTGCTGGCCATCGTCATCGGCACCTTGCTGCGCACGGCGTGGAAGCCGCCGGTGTCTTTCGAACCCGGCATCCAGTGCGCCGCCAAGACGCTGATGGAGGCCGCCGTCATGCTGATGGGGGCCACGGTGAGCTTTGGCGCCATCCTCCAGGCGGGAGCGCCTTTGCTGGCGGGCATCGTGTTCACGGTGTTCGCCACGATCGCCGTCAGCTTCCTGCTGGGCCGGGCTTTGGGCCTGCCGGCCAAGATGGCGGCGCTGGTGGCCTGCGGCAACTCGATCTGCGGCAACTCCGCCATCGCCGCGGTCGCCCCGGCGATCGAGGCCGACAGCCGCGACGTCGCCACCGCCATCGCCTTCACCGCCGTACTGGGCATCGTGGTGGTGCTGCTGATTCCCGTCATTGCCCATGTCCTGCACCTGAGCGCCGCCGCCAGCGGCGTGCTGGCCGGCCTCACGGTCTACGCGGTGCCGCAGGTGCTCGCCGCCGCCGCGCCCATGGGCACCGCCGCCGTCCAGGTGGGCACGCTGGTCAAGTTGATTCGGGTGCTGATGCTGGGGCCGGTGGTGGCCACCCTGTCGATCCTGTACGGCCGCCGCCATGGCAGCGCCCCGGGGCCGGCCACGCCGCGCCGCTCGCTCACGCAGTACCTGCCGGGGTTCATCCTCGTGTTCCTGGCGCTGGCGCTCATCCGCTCCGTGGGCCTGCTGCCTCAGACGCTGGTGGCGGCGGCCAGCAGCGCCAGCGGCCTGCTCACCATCGTGGCCATGGCGGGTCTGGGCCTGGGCGTCGATTTGCGCAGCGTGACCGCCGCGGGCCCGCGCGTGTCCATCGTCGTCACGCTCTCGCTGGTGGTGCTGGGCGGCTTTGCCTTGTTGGTACTGCACGCGGCGAAGCTGTCGTGAAGTGAAACAATCCCCACGCCGCTTCCTCACCCCGCAAGGGAACCCGGGTGCACCGAAGGTTCGCTGCGCTTGTCGCACTAATATTTGCGTCAACCCCTTCTTCCGCAACTCTCTTCATCTGTTTTGAACTCTTTCAGCCTCCACCGGGCGCGCCTCGACGCCGCCATCATCGACCTCGACGGCACCATGGTCGACACCCTGGGCGACTTTGCCGAGGCGCTGAACCGCATGTTGCGCGATCTGCACCTGCCCGCCATCGCCCAGGCCGCCATCGAGCCCATGGTGGGCAAGGGCTCCGAGCATTTGCTGGATTCAGTGCTGAATCATGCTCTAGCGCAGGAAGGACGTGCGCAAGCAGCTATAAAAACAGAAGCAAGAGCACTCTTCCCCCAGGCGTGGGAAAGCTACCAGCGCCATTACCTCGCCATCAACGGCCAGTGTTCGCGCGTCTACCCCGGCGTGACCGAAGGGCTGGCGGCGCTGCGCGCGGCGGGCCTGCGGCTGGCCTGCCTGACCAACAAGCCCACGGCCTTCACCGGGCCGCTGCTGCGCGCCAAGGGGCTGGAGGGGTATTTCGACCACGTGTTCGGCGGCGACGCGTTCGAGAAGAAAAAACCCGACCCGCTGCCTCTGCTCAAAACCTGCGAAGCGCTGGGCACGCTGCCCGCGCGCACGCTGATGGTCGGCGACTCCAGCAACGACGCCCAGGCCGCGCGCGCCGCGGGCTGCCCCGTGGTGCTCGTCACCTACGGCTACAACCACGGCCAGCCCGTGCAGGGCGTGGATGCGGATGGCTTCGTCGATGCGTTGACCGGGCTGGCGCTGTAGCGTCCCGCCTCGCAAATCCGCTGCCGCCATGCTTGGCTGAATTTGCCCGGTGAAGATCCATGAAAAGACCTTGAACACGCTCTCAGACAGGACTGCCGCTACGACGCGCAGGGCCTGAGCGGCGTGGCCGTGGAACGCTTCAAGGCCGCCCCACCGGGGATGTCGTCCAACATTTGACGCTCTCTCCCACTTGCTCGCGCAGCCATGCGTGGGCGGGGTCTCCGTCATGGCGCCGATGCCAGGTCGCGACGATGGGCAGTGGCGACACCGTCAGCGGCAGCGCGGCCGTCTTGAGCTTCATGGCTTTGACCAGCCCTGCGCTGACCCACCCCGGCACAACCACCAGCAAATCGGCGGCCGCGGCCATACACAAGGCGGCAGCGACCGTCGGCGCGGAAGCGGCGACGCGACGCGATAACCCTTGGACAGCCAGCAGGTCATCCACCGGGTCGTTCAGCCTGCCCCGGCGAGAAACCGTGACGTGTTCGGCCGAGGCGTAGCTGCGTACCGTGAGCCTGCGGCCCGCCAAAGGGTGTTCGGGCCGCATGGCGACCAAGAGCTTGTCTTCGCCCAGCACGGCGTGCATCAGATCCGCCTGCAGGGGAATGGCCGCGCCGATATGCAGATCAACTTGCCCCTGGCGCAGTTCCGGCGTGTCCATCGACGCCTCTGCCAGCACCCTGAGGCTGGTTCGCGGCGCCGCGCGGCGCAGTCTGGCCAGCCAGGCGGGGCCGAGCGCGCAGGCCAGCGCGTCGTGGCACTGGATGGTGAAGCTGCGTTCCATCTCGGCCGGCTCGAAGCGGCGCCGGCGCGCCAGCACGGCCTGCGCGCGCGTGACCACGGCGTGCACCTCCTCGCGTATGGCCAGCGCGTAAGGCGTCGGCGACATGTGGCGGCCGGCGCGCACCAGGATGGCATCGCCCGTCATGTGCCGGATGCGGTCCAGCGTGCGGCTCATCGCGGGAGAGCTGACGTGCATACGGGCTGCGGCGCCCCCCACGCTCCCCTCGTCCAGCAGCGCGTCGAGCGCCACCAAAAGGTTCATGTCCAGTTGCATATGGGTTAAGTGATTGGTAACGACGTTTGATTTGATGTTAATTGAGCGTCGGCCAAAAATAAACCCATCACACACCCAGGCGGCAACGCCGCAACCCTAGAAGGTATGACATGAACTCCTCTACGAACCTTTCTCTCTCGACCGCCAAGCGCCTCGCCAGACACGCCGCCACCCATGCGGACAACGACGGCGCGCTGCTCGCGGCAGCCGTGGCCGCCGTGCGCGCCACGGGCACCCACATGCTGGCCCGCTTCGATGCCCAGACGCGCACACCCGATGACCTGCAAGGCGTCGTGGCCGCCATCCATGACAACGACGACGCATCGCTGGCGGTGGCGCGCGAACTGCTTGAGAAGGCTCGTCCGAATGCCGGCTGGGTGGACGATGAACTGGAGGGCGGCACGCTACCCGACGGCGAGTGGTGGGTTTTCGACGCCGTGGAAGGCAACGTGAACCACGTGCATGGCCTCCCCGAATGGGGCATCAGCGCAACGCTGGTGCGCGACAACGTCCCGGTGCTGACCGCCGTCCACGAGCCCGTGGCCGACCGCCTGTACACCGCTGTGCGCGGGAGCGGCTCGGCGTATGTGAACGGCGTGCCGATGCGCCCGTCCACCAAGACCGAACTCAGGGCCGCCATCGTCACCACTGGCCAGGCCAAGCCCGGCGAGACGCCTGAAACCTATCGCCGCCTCGGCGCATCCGTGGCGTCCATGCTGAATACGGCGCTGGTGGTGCGCATGACGGTGCCCGCCACCTTTGAACTGGGCAGGGTGGCGGCCGGGCAGATCGAAGGCTTCTGGCAGTACAGCGACGTGCGCTCGGGCCTGGCTGCCGGCGCGCTGCTGGTGTCCGAGGCCGGCGGCGTCGTCACCGATACACGAGGCCATCCCTGGACGTTGGCCAGCGAGGATTTCCTGGCCAGCGCGCCGGGCGTGCATGGCGAGGCAGTCCGCGCGCTGAGCCTCGTGGCCTGAACACCGCCATCGAACCCCCTCATTTCACCTCAAGGAATTCATCATGCACATCAGCATTCTCGGTGCCGGCCGCGTCGGCGCTACGCTCGCACAAGCCCTGGCCGCCAAGGGGCACACCATCACCATCGGCCATCGTGACCTGGCCGTCGGCGAGAGCCGGTGGAAAGGACCTTCAGTGCAGCAGGCGTCGCTCGCCGATGCGGCAGCAGCATCCCCGCTGGTCATCAACGCGACGCCGGGCGACACCGCCCTGCAGATGCTGCAGGCGCTGCAGACGCCTCTCCGGGGCAAGGTGTTGCTGGACGTCTCCAACGCCACGGAACGCACTTCCAACGGTATGCCCGGCGGGCTGCTCTATCCGAACAGCAGCCTGGCCGAACGCCTGCAGGCCGCACTGCCGCAAACGCGCGTCGTGAAATCGCTGAACACCATGCTCTTCACCGTCATGGCGGCCCCCCAAAGCCTGCCGACTCCGCCCACGGTGTTCGTCAGTGGAGACGACGCAGTCGCCAAGGATCAGGTGAAGGCGCTGTTGGCCGACCTCGGATGGCCTGCCGGGCAGGTGCTGGATCTCGGCGGCATCCAGTCCGCGCGTGCGACAGAAGCGCTGATCCTGATGGTTCCGTATCTGATCGCCGCCCGGGGGCTCAAGCCGTTTGCATTGACAGTGGCGTAAGTAGACGAGACATGCTGTCTGACGGGGTCACGCTATCACGCTTGCCAACCTTGCTGGCTCGCTGCCGAGAGGAAGACCCCCGAAGTAGAAATTCGGGTGTTTGAAGTGCCACTAGTGTCCCAGCAAGGCTTCCTTCAGCTTCCAGTCGGCAGGCTGCGGCCCCAGCCAGATGCCCATGAGGGCACCGAAGAACTCCGGCTCCTTGAATGGCTCGCCCTCCACCTTGCCCTTCACGGTGATCACGGTGCCCTTGCCCGGAACCCAGTCCACCATGAATTCCTCGCCCGGCAGCAGTTTCTTGTGCTCGGAAAAAATCTGGCCCATGCGCAGCACGCCGGGAACGAGCTTGGAGAACGCGGCCTTGTCCATGTTGTCCTCTATGCCGCGCGAGAACAGCTTGCCCAGTTCCCCCGAGTCGATCTCGCGCAGCATCACGATGCGCATCCGCTTCGGGCCCTGCTGCGCCAGCACCTCCTGCAGCGTGGACGCCTTCTTCTCCAGGTACAGCCCGGCGGTGTAGACCTTGAACACCGCCTTGTAGCGCACGCCCGCGCCGTTGAGTTGCAGCGGCTGGCCCTGCACGATGGCCGTGGCGTCGTATTTCACGTCGGCCACGGAGACCTGCGCGAAGGCGCTGCCACAGGCCAGCAAGCCCATGACCGTCCAGAGGGCGCAGCGTTGGATCAGATGCATGGGAAGCTCCAAAAAAGAACGATGGCTCTTTTTGATTGTGGCGAAAGGCGCGCGGCCACCGCAACCGGTGTTGTCCTATACTGCCCCGCATGTTCATCCACCGCGTGTTCATTACAGGTTGTGCAGACCGGGGGGCCTGGCCCTGGCGCCACGGCCTGCACGACTGAACGCCTGACGGCACCTGGGCACTCCCAGCGTGCGCCCCCGGTTCCATGCCTGGAACCCCCCATGAACTGCGGCGCCCCCCTCTACGCGCCGCCCCCTGCTAGGGAGCCTCCCCCCGTGATCACCGAACTCGAATTCAAGAGCCTCGCGCTCGACGGCTACAACCGCATTCCGCTGATGGCCGAAGCCTTCGCGGACCTCGAAACCCCCCTGTCCCTCTACCTCAAGCTGGCCCACACCCAGGGCGGCGGCCAATACAGCTTCCTGCTGGAATCGGTGGTGGGTGGCGAGCGCTTCGGGCGCTACAGCTTCATCGGCCTGCCCGCGCGTACCCTGCTGCGCGCCAGCGGCTTCGGCGACGCGGCGCGCACCGAGGTCGTGACCGACGGCCAGGTGGTGGAAACCGCCACGGGCAACCCGCTGGACTTCATCGCCGAATACCAGAAGCGCTTCAAGGTCGCGCTGCGCCCCGGCCTGCCGCGCTTTTGCGGCGGGCTGGCGGGCTACTTCGGCTACGACGCGGTGCGCTACATCGAGAAAAAGCTTGAAGCCACCTGCCCGCCCGACAGCCTGGGCTGCCCCGACATCCTGCTGCTGCAGTGCGAGGAAGTGGCCGTCATCGACAACCTCTCGGGCAAGCTCTACCTCATCGTCTACGCCGACCCGGCCCAGCCCGAGGCCTATGCGCGCGCCAAAAAGCGGCTGCGCGATCTGAAGGAAAAGCTGCGCTATTCGGTGAGCGCCCCCGTGGTGAAGGCGAGCGAAAGCCACCCCGCCCAGCGCAGCTTCGCCAAGGCTGACTACCTCGCCGCCGTCGGGCGCGCCAAGGAACTGATCGCCGCGGGCGACTTCATGCAGGTGCAGGTAGGCCAGCGCATCCACAAGCGCTACACCGAATCGCCCCTGAGCCTGTACCGCGCGCTGCGTTCGCTAAACCCGTCGCCGTACATGTACTACTACCACTTCGGCGACTTCCACGTGGTCGGGGCCAGCCCCGAAATCCTGGTGCGCCAGGAGCGCACCGACGAGGGCCAGAAGATCACCATCCGCCCCCTGGCCGGCACGCGGCCACGCGGCGCCACGCCCGAGAAGGACCTGACCGCCGAGGTGGAACTGGTCAACGACCCCAAGGAGCGCGCCGAGCACGTCATGCTCATCGACCTCGCGCGCAACGACATCGGCCGCATCGCCAAGACCGGCACGGTGAAGGTAACGGAAGCCTTCGCCATCGAGCGCTACAGCCACGTCATGCACATCGTGAGCAACGTGGAAGGCATTTTGAACGATGGCATGACCAGCATGGACGTACTCCGTGCCACCTTCCCCGCCGGCACGCTCACCGGCGCGCCCAAGGTGCACGCGATGGAACTCATCGACCAGCTGGAGCCCACCAAGCGCGGCCTGTATGGCGGCGCGTGCGGCTACCTCAGCTACGCGGGCGACATGGACGTGGCCATCGCCATCCGTACCGGCATCGTCAAGGACGGCACGCTCTACGTGCAGGCCGCCGCGGGCGTGGTGGCAGACTCCGTACCCGAGCTGGAGTGGAAGGAAACCGAACACAAGGCCCGCGCCCTGCTGCGCGCCGCCGAACTCGTCGAGGAGGGCCTGGAATGACCCACGAACCCAAGTTCTGCACCACCATGGCCGAGGTACGCCGCGAGGTTGATGCGCTCGACGACCTGATCGTCCCCCTGCTCGTGCAGCGTACCGGCTACATGACCCAGGCCGCGCGCATCAAGCAGCAGGAATCCCAGGTGCGCGACGAAGCGCGCATCGAGGCCATCGTTCAGCGCGTGCGCGAACATGCCGCCGCCGAAGGGGGCGACGCCGGCCTGATCGAGACCATTTACCGAGGGATGATGGAAGCCTGCATCGCCTACGAACACCGTGAATTCGCGCGACTGCGCAGCAACCCTTGAACCACTCAAATTTCATCGAGTGCGCGCTCCAGCATTTCAAGGTCCACGGTAAATGCCGCATCCTTCAAGGCGTGAATCACACTCCAGCCGCAGTTAGCCACGGCACAATCAAATTCGGACAGCAGAACCGCATAGCTCTTGACCCTGGGCAAACCAATTGCAAAGTGCTCATGATAAACGTGAGGGGGAAAGATTTCCACAAGCGAATCAACACCCCTGTTCACCGCCAACAATGCCATCGCGGCGCCATGAACAGCCACTACGTGCTTGGCATGTTGCGCCATGGATAATTGCTCGCGGATGGAATAGTCCTCCATGTAAATGGTCTCATATCCACGCGCTCTAACAATACGCTCAACCTCCTTGTTATTCAATACTGACCGAACACCTCGCCTTGCCAGGTATATTTTGGAGGGACAATTCTCGTTTGGAAACGAGAAGCGATCATAGATATCAGGAAAGAAAGAGGTTGCAGCGCAATCAATCACCCCGGGAAGATCGTAAAACTGCAGGTTGCGCGATCCACGAATATGCACGATGGGACCTTGAATCCGCTTGGAGGTGCATATCGCATCAATGCCAAACTCCTCAAGAAAAGATGCAAACGGATTTCGCACTTTTCCAAATACAGGCACGACATTAGCTCCCAACACCTCCTTGGCAAACAATACCATCGGAATGCATTCAAGCAGCAAATGCGAAATGTTGTTGGGTTCAACACGCCGTGCGTCGAACACCGGGGAGGAATATCGAAGGGCCGGCGTGAATCTGGATTTAGCATCCCCCATGGCATGATAAGCCAGCCGCGCCACACCGCGCAGGCCATTGGGCCAGTTCAACTCCCGTGATGGAGGGGAAGAGGTTTCGTTGACTACCGCCACCACGATGTCATCGAAGCGAATCGGCCGGCCAACGGTAACACTTTGCCTTGTCCGCTCTCCATTCACAGGGCAGTAAAGATTTATCGTTCTGCTGCTGACCGGCGCCGAACGTCTTTCAGCAATTTCAACCTTGAAGTCCGTGGAAGCTTGAAGCGATTCCGAGTGAGCGAATCCCAAGATAGTGTCCTTCAGATGTTTTGGTTGATTATTTTCCGTACCGTCGAGCCGTCCGGCAGGGCAGCAGTTTGGGCTTTGGAGGTGGTCTCTTGATTGGTTGTTGAAGAAATGGCAGACGCAATCTGAAGTGCTATATCTCGGGCGAATCAAATGACTCTCAGCCTCTCATGAACGTCGTCTGCGCCGGCCGTCCCTCCAGATGCAGCGTGGCGGTCGCGGGCGGCGTTTCGGCCAGCACCCGCCCGCGCCGGAACACCTTCAGGCGCGTAGCGCGCAAGCGGATGGCTTCCACGGGGTCGCGCGCCTGCAGCAGCACGAAGCTGGCATCGCAGCCCGCTTCCAGCCCATAGCCTTGCAGCCCCATGACCCGCGCCGCGCGCGTGGTCACGGCCTCGAAGCACTGGCGCATACCGGCCTGGCTGGTCATCTGCGCCACGTGCAGGCCCATGTGCGCCACCTCCAGCATGTCGCCCGAGCCCAGGCTGTACCACGGGTCCATCACGCAGTCGTGGCCGAAGGCGACGTTGACGCCAGCGGCCAGCAGTTCGGGCACGCGGGTCATGCCGCGCCGCTTGGGATAAGTGTCGTGGCGGCCTTGCAGGGTGATGTTGATGAGCGGGTTGGCAACGATGCCGACGCCGGACTCGGCGATCAGCGGGATCAGCTTGCTGGCGTAGTAGTTGTCCATGCTGTGCATCGACGTGCAGTGCGCGCCGGTGACACGCCCTTGCAGGCCCAGGCGCTGCGCCTCGAAGGCCAGGGTCTCGATGTGGCGCGAGTGCGGGTCGTCGGACTCGTCGCAATGCATGTCCACCGGCAGGCCGCGCTCGGCGGCCAGTTCGCACAGCAGGCGCACGCTTGCCGCGCCCTCGGCCATGGTGCGCTCGAAGTGGGGAATGCCGCCGATCACCTGCACGCCCCTGTCCAGCGCGCGCCGGAGGTTGTCCACCCCGCCGGGTGAGCGCAGCACGCCGTCCTGCGGGAAGGCGACCAGTTGCAGGTCGAGATAAGGCGCGACGCGGCGCTGCACTTCCAGCAGCGCATCGACGGCCAGCAGGCTCGCGTCGCTGGTGTCCACGTGCGAGCGAATCGCCAGCAGGCCCTTGGCCACGGCCCAGTCGCAGTAGGCCAGGGCGCGCTCGAGCAGCGCATCGGCCGTCAGCAGCGGCTTGAGCTCGCCCCACAGCGCGATGCCTTCGAGCAGCGTGCCGCTGGCGTTGACGCGCGGCAGGCCGTAGCTGAGCGTGGCGTCCATGTGGAAGTGCGGGTCGCAAAAGGGCGGCGCGAGCAGCAAGCCCTGCGCGTCCAGCGTTTCATGCGCCGGCGCGCGCAGGCCGGGCGCGACTTCGGCGATGCAGCCGTCCTGCACGGCCACCGACATGCCGGCGCGGCCATCGGGCAAGGTGGCATTGGTGACGAGCAGGTCGAGCACAGCGGTTACTTGGTGCCGAAAATCCGGTCCCCCGCATCGCCCAGCCCCGGCAGGATGTAGCCGTGATCGTTCAATTGCCGGTCGATGGCTGCGGTGTAGATGGGCACGTCCGGGTGCGCCTGCTGCATGGCGCGCACGCCTTCGGGGCAGGTCAGCAGGCAGACGAACTTGATGGACTTGGGGCCGCATTCCTTCAGCCGTTCCACCGCCGCCACGGCGGAGTTGCCGGTGGCCAGCATCGGGTCGACCACCACCACGTCGCGCTCGGCCATCTCGCCGGGCATCTTGAAGTAGTACTCCACCGCCGTCAGCGTCTTGGGGTCGCGGTACAGGCCGATGTGGCCCACGCGCGCGCCGGGCACCACACTGAGCATTCCGTCCAGGATGCCGGTGCCCGCGCGCAGGATCGAGACGAAGACCAGCTTCTTGCCGTCGATGACCTTGCCTGTGGTGACTTCGAGCGGGGTTTCAATCTCGATGGTTTGCATCGCCATGTCGCGCGTGACCTCGTAGGCCATCAACATGCTCAACTCATTGAGCAGACGGCGGAAGCTGTTGGTGGAGGCGTCCTTGCGGCGCATCAGCGTCAGCTTGTGTTGCACGAGGGGGTGGTCGATGAGATGGACGTTGCTCATGGTGCGTTGTTCTCGGGTAAGGAATCAGAAAACCGTGCCATCGCTGGCGATGTGCAAAGGGGGCGTGCCGCCGCGCAGCTTCTGGGCCAGCACGCGCCCTGCCGCCCAGGTGCCGCCTTCGAGCACGCAGGCCAGCGGCATTTGCAAAGCGCTTCGGCCCAGCAGGGCGCGCACGCGCGGTGCCAGTTCGTCCAGCAGCGCGACGGTGAGGGCACGCCATTCGACGATGCATTCGTCGCCGGGCTGCCAGAGGCGCTCCAAGGTGGCGGCATCGCGCGACACGATCACGCCGGCATCGATCAGCAAGCCGCCGTTGCGGTACTCGGGCAGGGCCGTGAGCGCATCCAGGCCGTGCACAGGCACGCCCGCCCAGGCGAAGGGCTCCAGCAGCGAGTAGCTGAGCCACTGCGACAGCTTGTGGAAGGGCATCCAGCCCTGCGTAAGGCCGGGGCCGTCCACGGCGGGGTGCGGCCAGCAGTCACCCACGGGCACGCCGGCGATGGTGTTGGCGCTGGGCCAGATGCCTGACAAAGTGTTCAGCAGCAGCGCCAGGATGTCGTGCGCGGCCACGCCTGCCGGCGTGCTCAGGGCGTTGAACAGCCCCCCGGGGCGGCCCGGCGTGCCATAGACCTCGGGCTGTGCGGCCAGCGCATCGCCCAGCCGACGCAGCAATTGGGTGCGCCCTTCCAGGCCCACCAGCGGGTTGTCTGCGCTCACCTGGAAAGCCGCGCCCAATGCCTCGGGCGTCAACGCCCGGAGGCCATCGGCGTCGGCTTGCAGGGGTCGCGCCGGGTCGCTGGAAAACAGGCCCGCCGTGAAGGCGTGAAAGCTGGCCACGCCCAGCCCTTCGGAGCGGCTGAAGCGCAGCCCGTTGCCCGCTTCGTGGTACGACCAGTCGGGGCCCGCACCGGCATCGAGCAGCACGCTGACCAGCGCCAGATCGATGTGGGCACACGCCCGCTCCTGGGCGTCCGTGCCTAGCAGGCGATCGAGCATGGCGCGGCGATCGATACCACCGGCCTCGAAGTGCCGCCAGCGGCTGTGAAAAGGGATATCGCCCAGGGGGTAGCGTTGGCGCGTGACCTCGGCCACGGTCTGTGCGGCGGCATCGAGCGCTTCATCGCCGCCCAGCGTGAACCACTCGGATTCGCCACGCCGCGCCCGGGCCAGCAAGGCATTGGCGCGGGCGCGGATGGTATCGGTGCGGCGCAGCAGCGCGACGGCATCCAGCGCTTCGCTCATGCGTCCAGCCCCCGTCCCTTGACCTTCTTCAGTTCCTCCGCATCCGGCACCGGGCCGGGTGTGAAGTAGCCGGCCGCCATCTTGGCGTCAATTTCCACCCGTGCGTCGGCGGGGATCAGTTCGTCGGGAATGTTGATGCGCTCGCCCACCTCGATGCCCGAGCCGGTGATGGCGTCGTACTTCATATTGCTCATCGACACCAGCCGGTGGATCTTGCGGATACCCAGCCAGTGGAAGACGTCGGGCATCAGCTCCTGGAAGCGCATGTCCTGCACGCCGGCCACGCATTCGGTGCGGGCGAAGTACTGGTCGGCGGTGTCGCCGCCCACCTGGCGCTTGCGCGCGTTGTAGACCAGGAACTTGGTCACTTCGCCCAGGGCGCGGCCTTCCTTGCGCGAATAAGCCACCAGCCCCACGCCGCCGCGCTGCGCGCCCTGGATGCATTCCTCGATAGCGTGCGTGAGGTAGGGGCGGCAGGTGCAGATGTCGGAGCCGAACACGTCCGAGCCGTTGCATTCATCGTGGATGCGCGCCGTCAGTTCCACATTCGTGTCGGCCAGGTCGCGCGGCTGGCCGAAGATGTACAGCGTCTGCCCGCCGATGGGCGGCAGGAAGACCTCCAGGTCGGAGCGCGTGACCAGTTCCGGGTACATGCCGCCGGTTTCCTCGAACAGCACGCGGCGCAGCTCGGCCTCGGTGCAGCCGAAGCGCTGCGCCACGCCGGGCAGCCACCATACGGGCTCCAGCGCCACCTTGGTCACCACGGCCGCGCCGCCGGGCGTGAGGAACCTGCCGTCGGCCTTGAGGCGGCCTTTTTGCAGCGCGTCGATCACCTCGGGCAGGATCACGTGCGCCTTGGTCACGGCGATGGTGGGGCGGATGTCGTAGCCCGCCGCCAGTTCGCTGGCGAAGGCATCGGCCACCATCGCGCCCCAGGGGTCGATGGAGACGATGCGCCCCGGCTCGCTCCACTGCGGGTAGGGGCCGATCAGGTCGGTGGGCGCGGTGTTGGTCAGGTCGGCCTTGTGCTCGCGCTTGAGCGCGCCGGCCGCCACCGCCAGCGCGCGGTACACGCTGTAGCTGCCGCTGTGCGCACCGATCACGTTGCGGTGCGCGCGCCGGGTGGTGGTGCCGACCACCGGCCCGCGCTCGGCGGCGCTGGCCGCGCCCCAGCGGATGGGCGGGGCGCCGAAGCCCCCCGCGTGCGAAGTCAGGCGGATGTGCCGGGGTGTGGCGGCGGTGGGATCGGCGGACATGAGACGGGCCCTCAAAAAACACAATGTAGCGTGCAAATTCTGCGCCAGCCGCGCGGGGGCTGGGCGGCAGGTTGGCGATGGTCAATGCATTGGGCCGCCGAGCCGCTTGCTCGCCTTGGATATCGCGTAGTTCACGAGGCAGTAAAGCGCCGCCACGATGAGGTACACGGGCACCAGCGCATGGTAGTTGGCGATCAGCACCTTGGCGTTCTGCATCAATTCACCGTAGGTGACGACGTAGCCGAAGGTGGTGTCCTTGACCACGATGACCAGTTGCGCGACCAGCGCCGGGACGATGTAGCGCAGGGCCTGGGGAAAGACGACGAGGAAGAAAACCTGGGTTTCGGTCAGCCCCAGGCTGCGCGCCGCATCGGCCTGGCCGCGGGGTACGGCGAGCACGCCCGCGCGATAGACCTCGGCCACCACGGCGGCGGTGCTCAGGCTGATGGGCAAAGTCAGCATCCAGTAGGTGCTCAGCTTGACTCCGGCCGCCGGAAGCACCAGAAAACACACGTAAATGAGCAGCAGCGTCGGCGTGCCGCGCAGGAACTCGATGACCGCGATGCTCGGCCAGCGCACGAGCCGCGCACGCGCCAGGCGCCCCACCAGCAGCACCAGCCCGAGGGTCAGCGCGATGACGGCGGCCATCGCCGCCGATGCCAGCGTGCCGAGCAGGCCTCTGGCCAAGAAGGACCACGTCGTCGGCCAGGCAAAGAATTCCCAGAACCGGGCGTCGAGCTGCCCTGCGGAATGGAACCGGGCCACGATGCCCGCAGCCAGCAGGAGCAGCGCGGCCGCCGCGGTCACACTGGCCGCTCGCGTGACGGTCCGGGCCCGGGGGCTGGGCGCGCCGAACAGTATGTCTTCCAGAGGACGGTTCATCGCAGTATCCGCGCCTTCTTTTCCAGGGCGGCGCCCGCCCAGGCAATGAGCAGCCCCGTCGCCACGTACATCGCGGCCGCCACCGCGAACGCGGGAATGCCGGCGGCGGAGTCGTTGGCGATTTTGGATACGAGCGCGGTGAGTTCCCGGCCTGGAATCGGCACCTGCGACGCCAGCGAGGTCGACAGCATCAGCGCAATGAGCAGCGAGGTCATCGGCTGCACCACCGCGCGCAGCGCCTGCGGCAAGACCACCGCAGCAATGATTTGCATCGGCCGCATCCCCAGGCTGAGTGCGGCCTCGATCTGGCCGCCGGGAATGGTGTTGATGCCCGAGCGCAGGTAGTCCGCCGTGAACGCGGAGCAGACCAGCGTCAACGTCAGGATCACGCTCGGCTCATAGTCGATCACCACGTTGAGATCGGGCAGCGCGAACACGATGAAGATCAGCAGCGCCACGCTGGGAATGTTGCGGAAGATCTCGACGTAGCCGGTCAGGACGAAGCGCAGCGGCGGCAGCGGCAGGAGCCGGAGCACCGTCACGGCCATGCCCAGCAGGACGCCAGGCACGAACGACATGACCGTGAGCTTCCACGTCAAAAAAAGGGCCTGCCCGAAAGCAGGCCCATAGCCGGCCAGGAGCCTGGAAATATCGCCCATCTTTTATGGGAGGGCGGGCGGCGTCGGAACGGCGCTACTACCGGTGCGCTGCCCGATGGAAATCGTCCAGAGCTTGGCCCAGGTGCCGTCGGCCTCCAGCTTCTTCAGGAAGACATTGATGAAGGCCACGCCGTCCGAGCCCTTGGGCAGCCCGATGCCGTAGGGATCCTGCGCGCCAAAGGGCGCGCCCGCCAGCCGCGTGTCGCCGGTTCCGAGGCTCAGGGCGTTGAGCAGCAGCGTGTTGTCGGTCACGTAGGCGTCCACGCGCCCCTGGCGCAGTGCGTCGAGCGCTTCCTGGTGCGTCTGGAACTCTTGCACGACAGCCTTGGGCGCGTACTGCGCCAGGATCGCGGGCCCCGTGGAGCCGGCCTGCGTGGCGACCTTCTTGCCGGCCAGATCGTTGTACGACTGGATGGTCTTGTTGTTCGCCTTGACCAGCACCCCGGCCTGCGAGGTGTAGTAGGGGCCGGCGAACGATATCTTCTCGGCGCGGGCGGGGGTGATGGAGTAGGTGGCCAGCACCATGTCCGCCTGGTCGTTGATGAGCACCTGCTCGCGCGTGGATGAGGTCACCTGCGTGAACTTGACCTTGGCCCCATCGCCCAGGATGTAGCGCGTGATGAGCTGGGCCAGCCCGGCGTCGAAACCACGGAGCTTGCCGTCCTTCTCGTTGAGCAGCGAGAAAAGGTTCGAGGTTTGCGTGCCGCCCAGGCGCAATGTGCCGGCCTGCTTGATCTTGCTGGCCCAGGTGCTTGAGCGAATGGTCGCAGCGTCGGCGACGGGGCCCTGCGCAACCAGCGCGTCGAACGCCGCCGTATTGATAGGCGCGCCCTGCGCGAAAAGCGACCCGCTGCCCATGATCGCCAGTGCCACCACCGTGGATTTCAGAATGGATTTGATCGACATGCGGCTCCCTTGGATGGTCTGTGACGTAAATCAATATATAGCAGGACTGCCAGAGCCTTCTGAACTTGCTGGAGGCAGGCAAGCGTGAAGAAACTGTATGCCGTGTGGGACGCATGGATGTTGTCGGCGTGAGCTCTCACGCTCAAGTCGACCGGTAGCACCGCTGGAAAGCGGGCTGCGACGAGCGCGAACTTTGCGAAAGTTCAGCATGTAGAATGCCCCGTGACTTTTCATATGCTTTCCACCTCCCCGATCAACGCAATTCAGTGGTGGCGCTTCCGATAGGAAGCGGCATGTCGCTGCGGTGCAGACCGCAACCTTGTCGCCGTTCCGGTGGGCAAGGTCAGAGACTTTCCGGTACGGCGGCTCCAACCCGATGGAGGATGTCCGATGCCCCTGTTCAATCCAATCACGTCGTTTGCGCTTCGCTCGCCAGGGCCAGGGCAAGTTTGCGGGCGTCCCGGGCCAGAGCGATGGCAGCGCATGTATAACCGTGTGCATAACAGCGTAGGCCTGATGAACAGAAAATCTTTTGAAATCAAAGGGTGGTTTCAATGAAACTCTTAATGATCGATAACTGCGATCAGCGTCCACTGAGGGCTTTCCCCATCTACTGAGGATGCGTAAGTTGTTGATTAAAAAGGAGTTGGTGTCTGCGGAGCTCCACTGACTTCCAGAGCAAGCTACTGCCGATGTGTGTAATGAAGTGAGTAATGGCAAGCCTTGAGGACGTTATACACATGGCGCGGGCCCCTGGGGTTTGCTGAATGCGGGAACTGCTGCGGCTACCGTCGATTTGTCCTGCACTGCGCTTCATGTGGGATCGCATGACCTGTCCGGTCATGCCTGCTTGCTTCGTCTCAGAGCAGCGACTCATCATCGAACTCGAGCGCGAGCTGAACCTGAGGACGGCGCAGACGAAAACTCCGCCACGGCCCAGGTATGAATTTCTCACTCACCGGAATCGGTATGTGCCTCGCGTGGATGGCCAACCATCGAGCCCTCGCGCAGCGGCGATAGGCATAGGATCGGGAAACACGCAGATGGTCTGCAACGGCAGACATGTTGTTGCCGAAGTGGCGTAGAAGGCGGACGTAGGCGACGGCCAGCGAACCCTGCTCGGCAAGGCTGGATTCCAGTGCTGCCTCTGTTTCCCGCTCCATCAGCTCATCCAAGGCATCCCGCCCGTCGTCGCTGACCAACAGATAAGCCAAGGGATGGACATCCTCGTCATGCTTGCCTCCCTTGGGCGCATGGTCGATCCGCACGGCATGGCGGACTTTCTGATCGGTGTAACGGACCAGGCGTTGGAAGAGGTAGCTGATCAGTTGATGCTGGCTGTCTGCATCCAGGAGATCCAAGCAACTTCCGTCATTGGCGCGCAGGTCGCAAGCCATGATCCAGGCCTCGTTGACGACGTCATCAAGTTGACACTCTCCCCGTGTGGCGCGAGCAATGCGCTGCAAGTCTTTCTTCCGCCGAATGGTGAATTGCTGGAACGCAGCATCATCGGGAATTTGAGACATGGCGGGCTCCCGTGTCAGGTGAGTCGAAGATCCTCTATCAAGAAATCAGCCACTGCTTCCTCCGCAATGGCCAGTCCGTGCCGGTACATCGCGGGAGCGAGTTGTGGATCCCAAAGGGCAGTCACTTCGGATGCAGCCAGGTCACGTTGCTTGTGCGGAACGGTTGGCACAGCGGCTTCGTAGTCCTGTGCGCGCATTTGCCAAGGTTGTGCTTGCCAGCGGCGCACGACGTGGTTGGCGATCTGCAGGCCCGGCCAGTCGAAATCGCCGTGGTAGTGCAGGCGCGCCCCAGCCCCTGACAACTGGTCAAGTAGCATGCGCTGCGCTGCGGCCGGCATCCCATCGGTGCAGACGAATGGCGCGCAGCACGCGCCCAGCCGATCCGCGGCGATGGCGAGAACGTTCGGGTTCTCGCAAACGTAGACGGCTTGGCCTTGGACAGCCCAGGTGGGAGGCTCACGCAACAGCCGGCGCAGCGACAGGTAGCCGGGCTCCCCCTGCGTGAGCAGCGGTGTCCCGCGCGTCGGCAGATTCAGCGCGAGCGCAGGTCGTGCCAGCTCGTTCACCAGGACACCCGCGCGGGCCCAAACGTCGCGCGCCCGTTCCTCGACAACTGGGGTATCGCCATCAGACAAAGCACAACTCGCGTCGCGGCTGGCCTGCCCGTGGCGAAAAACGGCCAGCACGAGAGAGGCCACGGGCTGGCCCGCGTCGAGCGCATGGGCACTGCCCAGCACTTGTGCGGCCAACTGGGCGCGAGTCAGGCCCAACGCAGGCAGGCGGCGCATCACGGCATCGGCGCGCGTGAGCAGTGCATCGGCCAACGTAGCATCTCGGCGGGCCAGGCGTTTGAGCAGCGTGCCTGCGGCAAAGGTTTGCAGCCAGGCTTGCAGGCGCGCGTCACGGCCGGTTCGCTGCACCATGGTGGTCCAAGCCTGCTCGGCCGCCATGCGCATCGCGGTGCGGTTCTCGATGGGGCCGTCCAATCGTTCCAGTGCATCGCGCAAAGAGTGACACAGGCCCGCCGTCTGCAAGGCGGCGTCGATGCGTGCCAGGTCGATGCGGGCCGAGCGTGCCGTGCTCACGGGGCGGCCGGTCAGCAAGGCCAGTGCTTCGCGCTCTATGGCTTCGAGCTTGCCGAGATGAAGCACCTGTTCCGCGCCCGGTTCGCCTTGCCGCTCGAAGCGGCGCCGCAGACGCTGGCGCAAGGCGGCCAGATCAGCGCCGCCGAGCAGGCGTTCAAGGCGCTCATCAGGGTGGTTCATGGGGTGGGCGGAAAGCGGCGATCCGGGTCGGCTTCGCGACGACGGGCACGGCCGTCCCAGGTCCAGCGGGAAACATGCACGGCATCGATCCCTTCGCGGCGCTGCAACTGCGCGATGGAGACGCCGGGCAACTCTGCATAGCAGGCCCATTCGCGTTCGCTGGTGATGACGAAATCGAGGTCGAATTCCCGGATCAGCGCCATGCAGTGGGCACGGGCCGCGTCGTCGATGCCGGCGAAGGCTTCGTCCAGCAGAACGAGGCGTGGCGCGTGGGCGGTGTCGGCCTGGCTGTAGTAGCTGGAGACGGCGGCGAACAAGGGCACCGTGAGCCCCAGCGCGCGCTCGCCACTGGAGGCGGGGCCGGCGAGGGGGCGCCACTGCCCGTCTTGCCAGCGCTGCACGCGGAAGCGGTGCCAGCGGCGGTAGTCGAGGGCGCGTGCGAGCTGGTCCTGCAGGCTGCCGCCCTGGTCGGCATCGGCGCGGCTGCGCTCGGCGGCGATGCGCTGCTGCAGCATTTCGCCGACCACGCGGCGGTCTTCGGCGGTCCACAGGTCGGTGCTGGTGTTGAGCAGCCGGCGCCGCGCCGCCTCCAGGCCGACCGGCGCGCCATCCGCTCCCTCGGGCAGGGTTTCCCATTTCAGTTGGAAGCGCACGCCGGTAGAGGTCGGGCGCTTCTTCAGCTCGTCGTTGATGGCATGGATCTGGCGCTCGGCATCGCGCAGCAATTTCTGCACGGCGCTGGCAATTTCGGCTTGCAGATGGTTTTCCAGCACCGCGCGTTCGCGGGCGGTCAGCAGTTCGCGGCGCTGCGCGATTTCGCCGGCCAGGCGCAGTGCCAACTGGTCCGGCCGCTCGGGCCGGTTCTGGTAGACGATGCTGACCACCAACCCGTAGTCGCTGGTTTCGGCCTGGGCCTGGTGGCTCAAGGCGGCCAGCGCGCGGCCCAGCTCGGTGTAGTCCTGCGAAACCTGGTTCTGCACGCGGCTCCAGGTGTCGTCGTCGGCCTTGACGTCGGCAAGCGCCTGCTCGGTGCGGCGGGCCAGCGTCAGCGCGGGTTCGATGGTCCAAGGCGTTTGCAGCGGCGGCAACTCGGCGGCCGGCCAGGCAATGAGCAGCAGGCCGGTGGCGGCGAAGCCTTGCAGACGGGCGATGGCGGCCTGGCGCGTGACGGTGCGCTCCTCCAGCTTGATTTCCGCGTCCTCGGTTTTCTGTTCGGCCCTGGCTCGGGCTTCGCCGGCTTCGCGCAAGGCCTCGCTGCACTTCTTGACCTTGGCTTCGCTGTCGGCGACGGCCGTGCGCGCATCGCGCAGGCGCTGGCGCAGTTCGTCGACCGCCGCCCCTATGGACTCGCGCAGCGTCTCGAAACGGATGCGGGCCTCCTCGGCCAGGGCTTCGCGCTCGGCCGCCTGTTCATGGGCGCGCGCGGCATCGGCTTCGACCTCCTGCTCCCGCTGCTGCTGCTGGGCTTGCTCCGCCATCGCATCGCGCAGTTCGCGGACGTTGCTGACCAACACATGCAAGGTGTCGCCGAAGGCTTGCAGTGCCAAGGTGATGGCTTGCAATGCCGGGCGTTCGGACGGAAGCGACAGGTCTTCGGCGTCACGGGCGAGGGCTTGACGGGCCGTGTCCCAGCGTTCGGTGGCTGCGCGCAACTGCTGGTCGGCCTGCTCCAGGCGCTGCCGGGCGGCCTGGAATTCACGCGCGGCTGCGGTGGCTGCGGCATGAGTGGCGCGCAAGGCATCGTCGGAAGGTGCCTGCTGCCACTCCCTGGCGGCCTGATCCTGGTCTGCTTCGAGCCGGGCGACGTCCTGTTGCCATCGATCCTGGATCCGGGCCAAGGTTGCCAGTTCCTGCCTGATCTCCTCCAATCGGCGCGTGCGTGCGGCGGCGCGTGCGGCGTAGCCGATGAATTCCGCGCGGGGCTTGTGCCAGGCGCCTGCCAATGCGCCGAGGCGAAACCGGCCATCGGTGCCGATCCAGGCTTCGGCCTGAGATTGGTCTTGTTCCGTGCAGGCCACACCTTCGAGCAGGCGCTGCAGCAGGGCGGGTGCGACCGGCGGCGTGTCGTGCGTGGCAGCGGCTTGCAGGTAGGTGGCCAGCGAGCGGGTCTGCGGTGGGCGCAGCCGCCAGCGCGCGTCATGCTCCAGTGGCAGGCCATCGGCTGCCAGCAAGCTGCCTTCGGGGTCGACCCAGGCATCGAGCAAGCCCGCAGCCTGGAGGGCTGCCTCGATGCCCGCGCGTTCCACATCGGGAACCTCTGGCAGGAAATCCACCAACTGCCACAGTGGGGCGCCAGGCCGGATCTTGCGGGCTTCGACGTCGTGCCAGTACAAAGCAGGGGGCACGGTGTCCTCGCCTTGTTCCAGGCGGCCCTGCTCCGCCGTCAGCGCGCTGCGTTGGCTCTCGATGCCGGCCTGTTCCGCCTGCAGTGCGGCATGGCGCCCGGCAAGCCGCTGGGCGGCGGCGTGCTGGGCGGCTTGCAATGCCGCGCGGGCCGGGTTGTCGCCTTCAAGGCTTGCGGCCCAGGCGGCCAGCGTTTGCAGCAAAGCGACCTCGGCGGAAAGCTGGAGTTGTTGCAGGCTGCCCAGATGGGTCTGCCAAGCCTGAACCAGCGTATCACTCTGCCGTTCGACGGCGCCGTCGGCTTCCTCGCGCCGTTCGGCCGCGGCGTCGGCTTCGTCCAGGCGTTCGTCGCGCCGGGCCTGCGCGTTCGCATGGTCCTGGGCCGCGCGCTCCGTGTCCTCGCAGCGGCGCAGCAGCAGTGCCACCTGTTCGCGGCGCATATCCATGGCGCGGCGCAGATCCTGGCGCGCGGTGTCCAGGGCCAGTGATGACAGGCCGGCCAATGTGTCGGCATCGGGGCTCGACAGGGGATTGGCCGCATGCGCGGCCGCGATGCCGGCCTGCTCCGCGTCATGGATGGCTGCATCGCGTGCCTCGGTCCACGCTCGCCTGGCCTGTTCGGCGCGCTGGGTGCGCGCGTGGCTGGCTTGCCGCTCGCGCTCGAGTCGGGATTGCGCCTCGCGCTGCGCGCCTTGGGCCTGCTCGGCGTCCTGGCGACGGCGCTTCGCATCGCTTTCGGCCTGAGCCAACTGCTTGGCGCTGGTCATCGCGGGATCGTTTTGCAGTTCGTCGAGCCGGATGCGGCCGGCGTTCAGGGTCGCTTCGCTCTCGGCGTGGTCGCCGCGGGCGACTTCTTCGGCCTGTCGGGCTTCCTGCAAGGCTGCACGCCCTTCGCCGAGTTCCCGACTGGCATTGTCGAAACCGGTCTGTGCGCTGCGCAGGCCGGCGGCCTGGCGACGGGCCTGGGTGGCTGCATAGCGCTGGTAGCGCTGGTTGAACTGGCCGACGGCGCGTTCCAGCGCCTCGTACTCTTCCAACTCGCGGCGGTACTCCTCCATCTGGTTCAGCGCATCGGCCACGTCGGCCAGCAGGTCGGAGGACATGGGCGACAGGGCCTCAGTCAGCGCGTTCGACAGGTTGGATTCGTCAGGACGCTTGGACAGTTGCGGCTGGCGCAACTGGATCAGCGTGTCCATCAAGGCGGCATAGCGCGCCTGGCCGAGATGGAACAGCCGCTCGTCAACGGCGCGGCGGTAGGCGATGGCGGTGTCGAAAAGCTGGCCACTGTGATGCTGCAGAGTCTCGCGCAAGCGTTCGCGTGTCAGAACCACCCGGCTTGCATTCATCAGCCACAGATCCTGGCCGATGCGTGCCTGCTCCAGCAGGAAAAACCAACTGTCGACCTGTGCCCGCGCTGCGGTGGCCGAGAGGCCGCAGCCCAATGTGAGGTAGTGCGCCTGCCCGCTTTCGTCCAGGCGACCGAATTCCACCCAGGTGTAGCCCATGCGCCGTTCGTGGCGGCCCAGCAGCAGGTTCCAGGCCATTTTCTTACCCGGGTCGCCATCGGGCTCGACGCGCGAAGATTTGATCTGCGCGTCGAACAACAAAGGCAAAGTCAGTGAAAGCACCTTCGACTTGCCCGTGCCGTTGTTGCCGCGCAGGAGCAAGTGGCCGTCGCGGAACCAGAACTCTTCGCTGTCGTAGTGGAAGAGTTCCACCAGCCCCAAGCGCAGCGGTTGCCAGCGCTGCAGGCTGGGTTGAGGCAGGGTGGCGGATGTATCTGTCATCAGAGGTCGAACAAGGAAGGCGTGCTTGCGGCTGCCGGCTTGCGGATGTCTGCCTCACCCAAGGCGAAGCGAGCCAATGCCGGCAGGGGACGAGCGTGGCCGGCGTCGAGGGCGATGAGTTGGAGTTTGCGCAAGCGTTCCAGGGCGATGCCGGCCAGTTCCCGTTCGGCACCGGCTTCGCGGGCCGACTTGCGCCAGTAGTGACCGTAGCGATCACGCGCCTCGGAGAGGAAGGCGGCGATGTCGTCCAGACTGGCCGGGTCGGGCCGGCTGGCCAGGAATTCGGCCACCAGCAGCGTGGCATGCGCCTCCGTCCCCTCGGCGGGCATGGCCACGTCGGTCAGTTGCCCGTCCTCATCGACCAGTGCCAGCCCTTCCGCACGCTGTTCGGCGGCGAGGCCGGTGGCGTCACACAGGCGGCTGGCCATGGCGCCGCGCTGGTTGACGAAGTAAGCGCGCTGGGCATCGCCCAGGGTTTCCAGGTAGACCACCGGGTCGTCCAGCAGCCTGCGCGCGAGATGGTGGCGTAACGCTGTGCGTTGCCCCTCTTCGCTGTCGGGCACATGCTCGGCGACCAGGGAGTCGAGACGCTCTTCCAGCGTGACAGGCGCCTGCTCAGCGGACCAGGTGGAGGGGCCGCGCACGGCGGCCAGTAGGCCTGCCAGTACGCGCCGCTGTATGTCGTAAAGGGCGTCGCCGCCCTCGGTGGCGGCGGCTGCGCCGTGCACGTAACCCTCCTCGTCGCCTGCCACACGCCGCAACACACCCCATTGCAGCAGGCTGCGACAGACAGCAACCAGCTCGCGGCGCTCGTGCGCACCGGTGAGGGCGAAGCGGAAACCCCGAGACGCCAGCGTCGGATCGGCGGCCAGCAGCAACAGGCGCTCCCCCAGTACACGCAGCGTGATCTGCGGATCCGCGCGCTCCAGCACTGCGCAGGCCAGGCTCAGCAGCACATAACGCCGGCGCTCGTAGTCGGGCAAGCCGCGGCTGGGGTCGTGCAGGTCGGCCGGGCGCTTGTAAAGCCGGGCGCAATCGCGCTCGATGTGCAGCGGCCAGCCGGCTTCGCGCGCGAACCATCCGCGCAACTCGTCGGCATGGCGGCGCACGGCCGCAAAGTCCTCGTGCGCGGGCGTCATCAGTGGCGTCATCAGCAGCGCACGCAAGGCCTGGGCCCGTTCGTCGCTGTGGTGCCGGCTTTGCTGGCGGGCGATGTGGCCGGCGTCCGTCATCCGTCCAGCCGTGTGATGGTGAGCTGGTGGTCGCGGCCGGAAAAGGTGCCGGCCGGCGTGGCGATCTCGGCGCGGCTGCTGGCGTCCAGCGGTTGCAAATGGATGCGCAACAGCCCATCGCTGCTTTGCAGCTCGACGGCTTCGTCGGGCATGGTTTGCGCTGTGAGGGCTTCGCCAAGCAGCGACAGAAAGAGGGCAAAGGCATGGGTGTCCAGCGTGCCCAGTTCGGACAGCCGCGTCGGCCGCCCCGTGGCGAGGCGCTGGCGGGCGGCCTCGATCTGTACGTGTTCCTCCTGCAACTGTGCGGCCAGCAGGCGGCGCTCCTCGTCGCGAGCCTGCACGCGCGGCAGCGCGCCCCGCGGCGCGGCCTCGCCGTACTCGCGCAGACGGGGATGAATGCGCAGCGGTGGCGCTTCGGCCCAGGGCGTGCTGGCCGGCAGTTCGGGGGAGCCATCCTTCAGCGTGGGGTTCAGCGAGAAATGCCGCGCGGGGCTCAAGGCAAAGGCGGCGCGCGCCAGACGGTGGGCTTCATCGTCACTGCCGCACGCGGCGAACCAGCCGGCCAGCATGCGGAAATCGGCCGAACGGTCACTGCGCCCGCTGCGGCGTTCGTTCAGTGTGGCGATGGCGGCCAGCAACTGGGGGATCGCGGCACGTGCTTTGGAGCGCAGCAATTCGGCCTGCGGCGGCTCGTGCGCATGGGTGACGAACCAACGACGCAAACCTCTCCAGCGTTCACGCCAGGCTTGCCAGCTTCGCGTGGTGGCGTCGAGGTGCTCTGCTTCATCGTCCGGCGCACTGTCGCGCGCTTCGCGCTGGGCCGCTTGCCACAGCAGCGGTTCGATGCGCGGCGACAAGGACTCGATGCGTTGCGCGATGCCGCCGGAACGGCTGACCAGGTCGCCGATGAAGCGCTCCAGATAGTCGATCAACCGGCGCTTATAGGCCAGCACGGCATCGGCCTGGGCCTGTTGCAACTCGAGACTGCGGCCGATACCGGCCATGAAAGCCTGTGCGTTGTCCGCGAGGCTTTCGAAGACGCGCACCAAGTCGCGCAACGTGGCGTGGACCTTGGCGGCATCCGGCGTGGCTTCGTCTGCCAATGCCTGCAGGGTCTGCAATTGGGCGGTGATGTCTTCCAGTGCGACGGTTTGCAGCTCGGCTCGGCGTTGGAGTGTGCGTGCAAATGTGGTCAACGCTGTTTCGACGGCTTCGCCACCCTGCGACAGGCGGTAGAGGAAGCGGGCGCGGTAGAAGTCGCTCAAGCTGGCAACGCGTGCCGTGTCGGGTTGGGATTCGAGGTTCCCCCACTCCGTGAGCTGGGTCAGCGCGGCCTGCACTTCTTCGATGCGCGGTGGCTGCGCATCCCAGGTGCCGTCGGCCAGTACTTCGTCAGGCCGAAGGTGCAGGCGAAACTGGCGCTTGGCCGCAGCGAACGTCTCCATCACGCGGCGATAGAGCAGCGCCTTCTCGGCGCTGACGTGACGGAACAGATTGGCCTGCAGAGAAATCGGAGGGGCCGGCATGCTGGATGGCTACCTCCACGTCAATGTGATGCGTGCAGTCTCATATCACTCCCTCTTTATGTCTCTTCCTCGTCATTCTGGTCAATGTTCAGATTCCATATTAGCTTGTCTGGAATGGCAGTCGTTCGCAGGCCGCTATCGAGCGGCTTGCTTCAACATTGACTCCAAGCCCAACCGCAGCCGGGCCACGATAGTGGCCAACGATTCGGGATCTAGTTCGTTCTTCCTGACGAATGCCTGCCACAGTGCCTGTCGTGAGGCATCGTGCGTGAATTCGTCCGTGAGGCCGACCGGCAGTTCGGTGGGTACGGCCATGCCGCGCCGCTCAAAGGTGGCCTTGATCGCCTGGGCCAGCAGATCGGCATCGAAGGTTTCGCGCTGCAATAGCACCGACAGGTCGAAGTAGTCCTTCACGCGGCTGTTCGTCATGCCCAGCAGCGCGATGGCATGAAGCTTTTCCGCGACGACGGTGTAGGTGGGATAGGCCCGTAGTCGCGGTGCGGGCATGTCGCCCAAGAGCACCGGGTAAACCGAATCCACCGGGCCAGGCGTAACGGCATCCCCAAAGCCGACGTCGATTTGCGTCTTGCAGCGTGCTTTGGCCAACTCCCCCGCAATGACCACGCGCACGCCGCCATAGCCCGCTTCCTTGCGGATTTCTTCGACGCTGACAGAGACAGGATCGAACACGATGCCGTCGTCCACAGCGACAGCTGCGATCTCGCGAAATACCTGCGCGACCGACTCCAGATCGCTCGCGCCAAAGCCCAGCAGGTCAGCGTCACGCGTGGCTCGGTGCGGCATGTCGTACCAGAGCGTGAACAGCAGCGCTCCCTTGAGCAGAAAGCGATCGGCATGCGGCGATTGCGTCAAGCGGTAGAGGATGCGCTCCAACGCGAAGCGCACCAAAACCTGATTGAAATCCACGCCTTGCGCCTTGGCCACGTTGAGTAGACGAGCACGAATGGAGGCTGCGCTGCTGCTCATTCGATGACTTCCAGATAGGGGCGCATCACATTGGCTACGCGGCAGAGCTTCGCGTAGCGCCACAGATCGTCCGCCGTGGCCTTTCTCTTGGCGCGTGCATCTTTCAGTGCTTCCAGCGCCACGTCCAGGCCGATCTTGTTGCGGTGCTTGAAGCAGTCCACGACCGTCTTGGCCGCACCGTACACACGCAGTGTCACGCCATCTCGCTGATGCTCTTCGACGCCAGCGGCGTAGACATCGTCCGTCATCTGCACCATCTTGATGGGCGGGTAGTCGAGGCGCGGGACATGGCTGCCGCGCGGCATGGCAATCCAGACCTGCCTGGGTAGCTGCGTGGTCAGTTCGTGGAACTGGAGGGCGGTCAGCAGGCAGAACACGGCCTGCGGCACTTTGGTTGCCACAACGGCAAGACCCTCATGCTCCGAACCCGTATGGCTGGGCAAACGGTAGAGGCCGCGTCCGACCTTGTCGAGCAGGCCGGCGGCTGTCAGCCGCGTCAGCACGACCCGGGGTGCTTCAATGACATCCAGATCGCTGGTGCGCAGCAGCCCCTTCTGATGGGCCAGATCGAGGACGCGCTGGGTGTGGGTGTCGGCGACCATGGCGAGAGTATGTTCCTTTTGTTCGCCAAATATAATAACTTGACGATAAAAAGGAACATCAACTGCTGGTGTTCCATGACACGTAGAGGAAGGTCGGCACCATCGAGATGATGGTGGCTGAGATTCCATTTCTCCGCCCATTTGCACCCAATTCCAAATCGCCAAGGAAATAGGTGTGTCACGATGGCCGAGGCGATGAAGTCCGCAAGCGCAAGCTGTAGGCGCTCATCACAGGAGCGGAATTCTTGGACTGGTTATGCCGCGACCCACTGGTGCTTGTGAAATACCGACTCTGCGGGAAGGTCGCGGCCCAGGTAGAGCACACCGTAGTCCCGTGTCGGGCCGTCGTAGCGATCGGTGTCGTCGCGGCCGCAGCACAGCAGACTGTCCCGATACGCGATGCGGCTCACGTGCTGGAGCAGTTCACCTGTATCGATCGGACGCGACGGCAACTTGATGCTCGCGGCAACCTCATCTCAATGCACGTGTACGCCCACCGCATTGAACACCGCACTTGCCACATCATCGATCGAACCGGGCGTCACCGCGTACACCGGCGAACGCCCGCCCAGGCTTTCGAGCGGTTCGGACAGCGCGCGATAGATCGTCCAGTTGTCGATACCCTCGACCTCCTGAAGCAGGGTCTGCGTCAACTGCTGCTTCACCGGGTCGAACTGCCAGTCGGGCAGTTTCTGGCCGCGTGGCCCCACGCTCAGCGCCAGCAGTCGACGGGCAACGATGTCCTTGTAGATCTGCTGGCGCGACTTGTTCGCTAGCTTGGCGAACTTGGCCAGCGGCAGGTTGTGCGGTTGCTCGAAGGTGTCCAGCAAAACGGCGCGGCCGCGCTGAATGTCAGTTTCTCCGGGTGCCCAGCGCGTACCAGCGCGCAGTGCAGCCGCCTTGCGGGCCAACGTCTGCTCCACCGTCTTCATTTCCAGGTTGGCAGGAAGTTCCATCGCTTCCACGCGCTCGTGGACGAACGCCTGCAGCTCGGCCGCGAAAGCCTCGGCATCCCGGATATCGCCGATGGCGGCGAAGCGGTGCACATCTTCCACGGTAACGCGTGGCAGATGGTCGGCAATGAATTCGAGGATCTTTGGCGTGGTCATTTCCCACAAGCAGATTGAGACGGAGTCACTCTATTCTCTTATGTCTCGTTTGTCATCTTTGACAACCTGAGGGATATGCCCCTTCGCACGATGCCGACGGCTCGCCGCTGGTGAGCCTCTGCCGCTCGACATGCTTTTGGCCGATGCCCAGCAACCTACAGCGAGAGAAATGGGGACTGGGCTTTACCGATGAGTTCCTGCGTACGGTGTATGCGAGTCTTTACCTGAACCTTGAAGAGGCGCCTGTCCTGGGCGAGGGGAGGGCACTTCCCGACGATCATGCGCCCCATGGCAGCGAGCCATAGAAATCCTGACCCGAGCCATCGCGCCTTCGAAAAAGACAGGTCTCCATCAACGTCCGCCTGCAGGTCGGTGTAGCCCTCCTGGGCCATCCTCATCACAGTCTCGTCGTTCATCGAATCTGCACTCGGTTCGATACCTTTGCTTTGGCAGGACATGATCAGCATCTCGTGGACCTGGGCCAGTTCCGCGGCAGGGATTCACATCGTATGCTTTACATATGTCCGCTGACCGTATCACCTATTGCTTAGAGCGTGTCTCAAGCTACCGCGACTTCGAACGGCTCTGTTCAGGTCTCCTTGCAGGTACCGACTATCCCGGGATTGACCCATTGGGGGGAACCGGTGACGGCGGGCGTGACGCAATCATCCGGTCCGATTCGAACGGGCGAAAAATCGTCTTTGCATACACAGTTCGGGGCGACTGGAAGACCAAGCTCAAAAGCGACTGCTCTCGGGTCCGTGAACAGGCTCACAACCCAGATTTGTTCGTCTTCGTATGCACAGAAGTATTGAACGCTGCGGAAAAGGACAGCGCTCATGAACTCGTCCAGGGTGAGTTCGGTTGGAAGTTAGACCTCTTCGACTTGGAGCGGTTGAGGGTGCTACTGGTCGGACCTCAGCGCCATCTCCTGGCGCAGCATCCCAGCATCTTCACGCCTCCGTTCTTTCCGCAGGTGGGTGGAGAGTCGCTTTTGGAGAGCCGAGATACCTTGGTAATTGACCATGTCGACTCCGACCATGCGCTTGCGACCTGGCTTTCGCGCCGGCTCACACTCGCTGGCTTCAGAGTCTGGTGTCGAGGTACCGCACCCCTCGCAGGTGAGAACCAAGACGAAAGCGTTCGGAAACTCATTGATCTCCGGGCGACGCAGTACATCCCAATTCTGTCGCAATCCAGCATGGCCGACGAACTGCTGCTTGAGCGATGCGCGCTCGCGGCGGGGAAGGAAGGACTGGTGCTTCTCTGCAAAGCATCCGAGGTCGAGCCGTCAAAGTTGCCCTCTCGGTTACGCCCTTCCACTCCCGCAGACTTTTCCCGTTCCTGGAACACAGGTCTTCAGCAAATCGTGGCCAGGCTGGCCGGTCTTGGAGTTCAGCCAGACATCATGCTCGACCAGGGCAAAGCTATTGCGCTGAACGACTACATGCCTACGCGGGTCACCGTCGCAAAGGAAGAGCCTGTTTTCGCAAACATTTTCGCGCTGGGGTTGCCTGAGACGATGTTGGTCTACGACCTCCATTCAGCGCTATCCACGGCAAAGCTCGATGAGCTGAGAACGCGTTGGGCGTTTGTGGAGTTGAATGCCTACCGGCTGGTCGCCTTCACCCCGCCCCCAGAGAACGCCATTCCCTCCGTCAAGACAATACGCACCCCTGAGTTTCTGTGGACCGACAACCCAGAGCGCGATGGCAAAAAGACGGAGGATGTCGCGAAGGAATTAGTTCGCCGGAGCCTCACCGTCGTTTGCGCGCAAAAGGGGCTGGCTTGGTGTCCAGACAGAGAAATCTACTATTTTCCGGAGCGCGAAGATGGAGCATGGACGCAGCGTATCCGACACGTTGACGGGCGAGACACCCGCGTGAGCCTGACCGGGAAACGGACCAAAGGCTGGGGCGAGCGGGCGTCGCCATTCCTCTACCAACTTTCTCCTAAATTCCAGCCACAGCGAGACATTGATGGAAGCTGGAACGTTGTCGTCAACGTCTATGTCCGTCCGACGGATCTCAATGGCAAAGTCTATGAGCTCAAAGAACTGGGGCGACGCCGCAAGGCGGTTACGAAAAATTGGTGGAACAAAGACTGGCTCCCGCGACTACTTGGCGTAGTTCAAGCGCTGGAAGCCGAGCCCGGCCTGATTCGATATGGCGAAGGACGCCGAGCCGTAACGATGAACACCTCGCCACTTAAATGGATGTGCCCAGTTGGACTCGACGTTCATGCCCTCGCAGGAATGATCGATATGAGCGAGGAGCTCGCCGAAAACAGAACTCGCGAAGATGAGGAAGATGGGTCAGACGATAGTGACGGCGCACCGCAGGCAGGAGAAGCCTAATGAGCAACACTTTTCATTTTCTGGGCGAGCCACTTCTTGAATTTGGCCATGGTCAAACCGCTGAAGACCCGCATGACGGACTGGCCCTCTTTGGCCCTGCAGAGGCAAGGCAGCAGCTCCCGGACAATATTGTTCTCGGCACTGCTAGCGGCATAGAGGCCTGGAAGGATTGGTGTGCCGCGCTGAATGCGCCAGCCTCCTGCATCGACCCTGCCAGACATCGGGCTTGGCCACCGTTTCCAGGCTTTGACGTGGCCTTCGGTGCCAAATGGCCATCACCTGTTCGCAGCTATGCCATTGATGCAGAGAAGCTCTCGGATGCATCACGTAAAGCCGATAAGCACGACCGCGCATTCGCGGTCACTGGCCTGTATATGGAGCAGGTGGAAAAGCTCGGAAAGCTCGATTCGCGCCCCGCTCTGGCCATTTGCGTCGTTCCAGACGAAGTCTTTGAGAACTGTCGTCCGAACTCAATCATTCCTCTGAGCAAGCGCAGCGATGCTGGACGAAGCCGCGACGAGCGGTCTTTCCTGGAGCAGGCAATCGTTGACCGGGATACCGGTCAGCAGGGAATGTTTGACGACTTCGAAGACGCGGCAGTGACTGCTGTTCGCGAGACTTTGGAGACGTTTGAAGAATCTCGTAGCTACTCGCCAGACTTCCGCCGGCAGCTCAAGGGTCGATTGATGGGACTCGACCTACCAGTGCAAATCATCAAGGAGTCGACGCTCCACATCACGCCGAAGGTGCGTCTCGGCGAAAAAGGCGAGAACCCGCTGTCCGACCGGCTGTGGAATTTCGGCACGGCCATCTACTATAAGTGTGGCGCGAAGCCATGGAAAACGCCCTGGGCTCGAGAAGGTGTCTGCTACGTTGGCCTGGCCTACAAGCTCGCCGAAAACAAGCGGACGGCATGCTGCGCAGCACAGATGTTCTTGGACAGCGGCGACGGCGTTGTTTTTGTCGGTGAGTTTGGTGCTTGGTACTCAGCCAAAACAGGCGAATATCACCTTCCGCCAGAAAAAGCTGAGGCGCTGCTGCGCGGCACCATCGAAACCTACCAGGAACAGGACGGTCGACCACTAAAGGAGATTTTTCTGCATACCCACTCAGGTGTGAGTCCAGAGGAATACAAAGGATTTTTGAAGGCTGTTCCAGAGGGCGTGAAGCTCATCTCGATTCGTGTTCGCCAAGACCGTGGCGGCCAACGCCTGTACCGCTACGACGACCATCCGGACGTTGGAAAACGAGGCCAATATCCCGTCCAACGTGGCGTCTTCTGGCAACGGACAAATCGCCACGGCCTTCTGTACACCAATGGCTTTAAAGCTCGCATCGCGAGCTACGATGGCTTCGAGATTCCCGTCCCCCTCTCAATCACCATCCAATTTGGAGAAGGTGACATCGTTCAGGTAGCCAAAGACATCCTAGGCTTGACCAAGCTGAACTACAACTCTTGCCAGCTTGGTGAAGGCCGGCCTATCACCATCAAGTATTCCGACAGAGTTGGCGAAATTATTCTTGCAAATCCTGGGCTTCCCCAAACCAGTTGGAAGCACAATTTCAAGTACTACGCTTGACAGAGTCTCTCGAAATTCGCGCCTGCTTCGCGCTGGCTCCGATGCAGGAAGCGGCGGAGGTAAGCCTTGCAAGAGAGCCACAGCAAACGTCTGCTTCTGGCCTATTGTGTTGAAAAACTCCGTCGTTTCGTTCGCGGCGGCTTCGCCCGAAAATTTGACCTCTCAGATCGCCCCAGGATCGACGATCGCAACCAAGGCAAGGGGTCAGACACCCCTCGAACGACGTGAAAATGTCATCGGCTGAGTTTTTCAACAGAATTGGCCCAAAGCAACCGTCGATGTCTCGTCCGGGGTCGGCGGCAATCGCTGCAAAGCGGGCTTCGATAAGAGCGTAGCTTGCAAGAGTTCAGCATGTAGAATGCCTTGTGGCTCTTTGTATGCTTTTCACCTCCCCGATCAACGCAATTCAGTGGTGGCGCTTCCAATAGGAAGCGGCATGTCGCTGCGGTACAGACCGCAACCTTGTCGCCGTTCCGGTGGGCAAGGTCAGAGACTTTCCGGTACGGCGGCTCCAACCCTTGGAGGATGTCCGATGCCCTTGAACAGATCCCCTTTAGCAAATTGCTCGTCCCTTCCGTGTGTGAGAGGCGGCGGGCTTGTGAGCGCACTAGACCGCAGCTTTCTCGCTCCGGCTGAATCGTGGTGGCGAGGGGTCTCGCGTTGGCTTTTTGGAGGCTGCGTTGGACCAAGACTCCCCGTGAACATCGCCAACTCCAGCACTGTTGTGCATAACGATGTGTGTAATGGAGTGGTGCTGGAAATGAGAAAGTCATTTAAAATCAAAGGGTTAGATCAATGAAGCTCCTGATGATCGACAACTACGACAGCTTCACCTACAACATCGTCCAGTACTTCGGCGAGCTGGGCGCGCAGGTGGAGGTGTTCCGTAACGACGAAATCACGCTCGAAGGCATCGCGGCGCGCGCGCCGGACCGGCTGGTGGTGTCGCCCGGACCGTGTTCTCCAGCAGAAGCGGGCGTTTCGGTGGCCGCCATCCGGCACTTCGCGGGCAAGCTGCCCATTTTGGGCGTGTGCCTGGGGCACCAGAGCATTGGCGCGGCGTTTGGCGGCACCATCGTGCGTGCGCAGCAGCTCATGCATGGGAAGACCAGCACCATCACCACCACGCAAAAAGGCGTGTTCGCGGGGCTGCCCGAAACGTTCACGGTGAACCGCTACCACTCGCTGGCCATCGAGCGCGCGACCTGCCCCGAGGTGCTGGAGGTGACGGCCTGGACGGAGGACGGCGAGATCATGGGTGTGCGCCACAAGGAACTCGCCATCGAGGGTGTGCAGTTCCACCCCGAGAGCATCCTCACCGAACACGGCCACGCCATGCTGAAGAACTTCCTGGAGCAAGCCCGATGATCACCCCGCAAGAGGCGCTGCAGCGCACCATCGAACACCGCGAGATCTTCCATGACGAGATGCTGCATCTCATGCGGCTGATCATGCGCGGCGAGATGTCGCCCGTGATGACGGCGGCCATCGTCACCGGCCTGCGCGTGAAGAAGGAGACCATCGGCGAGATCACCGCCGCCGCACAGGTGATGCGCGAGTTCTCGACCAAGGTGCATGTGCACGACGCCCGCCACCTCGTGGACATCGTGGGCACGGGGGGCGACGGGGCCAGCACTTTCAACATCTCCACCTGCTCCATGTTCGTGGCCGCCGCGGCGGGCGCGAAGGTCAGCAAGCACGGCGGGCGCGGCGTGTCGAGCAAGTCGGGCAGCGCGGACGTGATGGAGGCGCTGGGCGTGCACATCAACCTCAAGCCCGAGCAGATCGCGCAGTGCGTGGCCGAGGTGGGCATCGGCTTCATGTTCGCACCCAACCACCACCCGGCCATGAAGAACGTGGCCCCGGTGCGCAAGGAACTGGGCGTGCGCACGATCTTCAACATCCTGGGCCCGCTGACCAACCCGGCCAGCGCGCCCAACATCCTCATGGGCGTGTTCCACCCCGACCTCGTGGGCATCCAGGTGCGCGCGCTGCAGCGCCTGGGCGCGGAGCACGCCGTGGTGGTCTATGGCCGCGACGGCATGGATGAGGTGAGCCTGGGCGCGGCCACGCTGGTGGGCGAGCTGAAGAACGGCGAGATCACCGAGTACGAGATCCATCCCGAGGACTTCGGCCTGCAGATGGTGAGCAACCGCGCCCTCAAGGTGGAAACGCCCGAGCAGTCGCGCGAGATGCTGCTGGGCGTGCTGCACGGCGAGGCGGGCGCGGCGCGTGAAATCGTCTGCCTGAACGCGGGCGTGGCGCTCTATGCGGCCAACGTGGCGAGCGATATGGCCGAGGGCATCGTGCAGGCGCGCGCGGCCATCGACAGCGGCGCGGCCAAGTCCAAGCTCGATCAACTGGTGATGCGCACGCACGCGCTGGGAGCCTTGGCATGAGCGACATCCTGAACAAGATCGTTGCCGTCAAGCACGAGGAAATCGCCGCCGCGCAAAAGAAGGTGCCGCTGGCCGCCATGCGCGCCGACGCCGAAAGCCGTGTGCTCACGCGCGACTTCGAAGGCGCGCTGCGTGCCAAGATCGCCAAGGGCCAGGCCGCCGTGATCGCCGAGGTCAAAAAAGCCAGCCCCAGCAAGGGCGTGCTGCGCGCCGACTTCATCCCCGCCGACATCGCGCAAAGCTATGCCGAGGGCGATGGCAAGGTCAGCGCCGCCTGCCTTTCGGTGCTGACCGACAAGCAGTTCTTCCAGGGCAGCGTCGATTACCTGAAGCAGGCGCGCGCATCGTGCGGCCTGCCCGTGCTGCGCAAGGACTTCATGGTCGACCCGTACCAGGTCTACGAAGCGCGCGCGATGGGCGCGGACTGCATCCTGCTGATCGCGGCCTGCCTCGACGACGCGCGGATGGCCGAGCTCGAAGCCATTGCCCACGGCCTCGACATGGCCGTGCTGGTGGAGGTGCACGACGGCGCCGAACTGGAGCGTGCGCTGAAGCTCAAGACCCGCCTCGTCGGCATCAACAACCGCAATCTGCGCACGTTCGAGGTGTCGCTGCAGACCACGCTGGCCCTGCAAAAACAGGTGCCCGCCGACCGGCTGCTGGTCACTGAATCGGGCATCCTGAACAGCGCCGACGTGAAGCAGATGCGCGACGCGGGCATCCACGCCTTCCTGGTCGGCGAAGCCTTCATGCGCGCGCCCGAGCCCGGGCTGGCGCTGGCAGAATTGTTTGCCTGAAAGCTATCGATTAAATAGCTGCTAGCGCTTATCCCACTTGGGCTGGAGGCCAATTTGACCCAAATTTCCCAACTCCAGACCGCAGACCCGGTCGATTGGCCCGTGGCCCCCGGCTGGCAGCCGGTGGTCGATGCCTTCTTTGCCAGCGACACCGGCCAGCGCCTGATCGCCTTCCTGCAGCAGCGGCTGGACGCGGGCGCGGTCATCTTCCCCCCCATGCCCCTGCGCGCGCTCGAACTCACGCCGCCCGAAGCCACGCGCGTGGTCATCCTGGGGCAGGACCCGTACCACGGGCGCGGCCAGGCCGAGGGGCTGTCGTTCTCCGTCGCGCCCGGCGTGCGCCTGCCGCCCTCGCTGCAGAACATCTTCAAGGAGATGCAGCGCGACCTGGGCGTGCCGTTCCCGCCGTTCCCCAACCCCGGCGGCAGCCTGGTCAAGTGGGCGAAGAACGGCGTGCTGCTGCTCAACACCTGCCTGACGGTGGAAGAGGGCCAGGCCGCGAGCCACTCCGGCAAGGGCTGGGAGCTGTTGACCGACGCCGTCATCCGCCACATTGCCGAAGGCCCGCGCCCCGTGGTCTTCATGCTCTGGGGCAGCCACGCGCAGAGCAAGCGCGCCTTCATCCCGCGCGACCGGGGACACCTCGTGCTCACGGCCAACCACCCCTCGCCGCTGTCGGCGCTGCGCCCGCCGGTGCCGTTTATTGGCTGCGGGCATTTCGGGCAGGCGCGGGCGTTCCGCGAACAACACGGGTACTGACCATGGACTGGAGCTTCCCCTATCCCTCGCGCCGCTCGCCCGTGCTGGGGCGCAACGTCGTCTCCACCTCGCAGCCGCTCGCCGCGCAAGCGGGCTTGCAGATGCTGCTCGCGGGCGGCAACGCGGTGGACGCGGCGCTGGCCGCCGCCATGGCGCTGACCGTGGTCGAGCCCACGGGCTGCGGCATTGGCAGCGATGCGTTCGCCATCGTGTGGGACGGCAAGGAATTGCACGGCCTCAACGCCTCGGGCCGCTCGCCCGCAGCGTGGACGCCCGAATATTTCGCCCAGCTCGGCGGCATCCCGGAGAAGGGCTGGAACGCCGTCACCGTGCCCGGCGCGGTGTCGGGCTGGATGGCGCTGCATGAGCGCTTCGGCACGCTGCCGCTGGCGCAGATCGCCCAGCCGGCCATCGGCCATGCACGCCAGGGCTTCCCGGTCTCGCCCGTCATTGCGCGGCTGTGGGCGCTGGGGCTCGCCAAACTCGGCGGCCAGCCCGGCTTTGCCGAATGCTTTGCGCCCCAAGGCCACGCTCCGCAGGCGGGCGACCTCTTCCGCAGCGAAGCCCATGCGCGCACGCTGGAGTTGATTGCCGCCACGCGCGGCGAAGCGTTCTACCGGGGCGAACTGGCGGAAAAAATGGCCGCCCATGCGCAGGCCCACGGCGGCGCGATGACGCTGGACGACCTGGCCGCGCACCAGGCCGACTGGGTGGGCACGGTGGCGCAGCCGTTCGGCGATGCGGTCATCCACGAAATCCCGCCCAACGGCCAGGGCATTGCCGCGCTCATGGCCCTGGGCCTGCTGGATGCGCACGGCGTGGGCCGGCACCCCGTGGACAGCGTGGAAACGGTGCACGCGAGCATCGAGGCCATGAAACTCGCCTTCGCCGATCTGCACCAGTACAACGCCGACGGCGCCCATATGCGCGTCGCCCCCGCCGATCTGCTGGCCCCCGGATACCTGCAACAGCGCGCCGCCCTGATCGACCCCGCGCGCGCCGGCAGCCCCGCCTACGGCACGCCGCGCCCGGGCGGCACCGTGTACCTCGCGGCGGCGGACGCAGGCGGCATGATGGTGTCGTTCATCCAGTCCAACTACATGGGCTTCGGCTCGGGCGTGGTGGTGCCGGGCACGGGCATCAGCCTGCAGAACCGGGGCTGCGGCTTCACCACCGAGCGCGGCCACGCCAACGAAGTGGGGCCGCGCAAGCGCCCGTCGCACACCATCATTCCCGCGTTCGCCATGAACGCCGACGGCACGCCGCGCATGGCCTTCGGCGTGATGGGCGGCCCCATGCAGAGCCAGGGCCACACGCAGATGGCGCTGCGCGTGCTGCGCTACGGCCAGAACCCGCAGGCGGCGGCGGACGCCCCGCGCTGGCGCGTGACCGGCGGCAAGGGCGTAGCGGTGGAGCCGCAGTTCGATGCCGCCGTGATCGCCCAACTGCGCGTCCTGGGCCACGAGGTCACGGTGGAGCCGGGCGATGGCGTGTTCGCCTTCGGCGGCGCGCAACTGGTGCTGCGCGGCGAGGGCGGCACGTACATCGCGGGCTCCGACCCGCGCAAGGATGGGGGCGCGGTGGCGTTTTAGAACGTGTTCACGATCTCAGCGCGAGGGGCGTGGGATGCGGATTGGGATGGGCTGCAAGGCGCAAACCGCAGCAATAGCCGTAGCTATTGCGAGGATTTGCAACGCCGCAGACCGCCCAAGCCCGCGCCCACGCACCCGCGAGGAGATCGTGAACACGTTCTTAAGGCCGGCGTGCCGCCCGGCGCGGCTGCATGTCCGGCTCCAGCATGGTGCTGGCCCATTCCTGCAAGGCTTCGGTGAACTTCTTGGCCGCGGGCGACAGCGAACGCCCGGGGTGGAACACCAGCGCCACGCCACGCTTCACGGTGGGGTTGCCCACGGGCTTGAGGGCCAGGCCCAGCGCCTCGGCCAAGGGGCGCGCCGAGCTGGTCATCACGCCGATGCCCAGCCCTCCCATCACCATGCCGATGGTGGTGAGCGGCAGCGAGTTCTCATGGCCGAAGGTGAGCGTCAGGCCCACGCTGGCGAGCGCAAAGTCGAGCTGCGTACGCACGGGGTTGCCGCGCCGCGAGCCGATCAGGGCTTCTTTCTGCAGATCGTGCCAGCTGAGTTTTTTCTTGGCGCTCAGCGGGTGGTCCGGCAGCATCACGGCGTAGAACGGCTCCACCCACAGGGGGCGCATGGCGAGTTCGGGGTGCTCGCCGAACGCCGTGCCCACGCCGAAATCCACCGCGCCGCTCTGCACCATGCTCAGCACCTCGTCCTGGGACACGTCCAGCAGTTCCACCTTGATGCCGGGGTGCGCCTGCGTGAACTGCCGCACCATGCGCGGCAGCACCAGCGCCGCCTGCAGCGACGAAGCGGCGATGGAGACACGCCCGCGCTCCAGCGTCTTGAGCTGGGCCGAGCTGCCCACCACCGCGTCCAGGTCGGCCAGGGTCTTGCGCGCCAGGGGCAGGATTTCACCGCCCGCCTCGGTCAGGCGCAACATGCGTGTGTGGCGGTCGAACAGGCGCAGGCCCAGCGCTTCTTCGAGTTCGCGCAGCTGGGTGCTGACGGACGACTGGGGCAGGCCCAGGGCGTCCGCCGCGCTGGTGATGGTGCGCGCGTCGGCCACGGCGATGAATACGCCCAACTGGCGCAGGGTGACGTTCTGATTCATCGTGAATCGCTATAAATCTGGCGCGAATATATAGAACTTGGCTGGTTACCGAAAGCCGGCGCGTCTGTCACGATGCGGCCCATGCCCGTGGCGAAGCGGCTTCGCCGGGTTGGTCCTTCCAGCACAAGGAGGCCACGATGCTGCGCTCATCCCTCGCATTCTCATGGGACGTGTCGGCTTCAACGCCCATCCAGCCATGCGCAGAGCATGGCGACCTGCGCCCGCTCCGCGGCCAGTTCCGCGGCCTGCACCTGGCTGCGCACTGCGTCGCGCAGGGCGGGGGCGGCGGCCAGGGTTTTCATGCTGCGCCGCAGGCCGCGCAGCGGGGCAATCACCTGCGCGCGCCAGTCGGCCACCGTGGCCGCGGCGTCGGCCAGCGCCGCGTCATTCAGCGGCCGGCCTTGCGCCGCGCACCACTGCGCGAACAGGTGCAGCACCACGTCCAGCCCCTCGACGTCTTGCCGCCTTATCAGTTCCTGCGCCACGGCGGGGTCGGCGTACAGGGCTGTGATGCCCTTCCAGGCGGTGTCCGGGTTCATGGTGCCGCAGTATGAGCCAGCCACGCCTCATCGTCGCCATCACCGGAGCGTCGGGCTTCGTCTACGGCTACCGGCTGCTGCAACTGCTGCAGCCCACGGGCATAGAAGTGCACCTGGTGCTGAGCCGCGCGGCGCAACTCACCATGGCCTATGAAACCGCGCTGCGCCTGCAGGACGTGACGGCGCTGGCCGCCCAGGTGCACAAAAGCGAGGACGTGGGCGCCTGCATCGCCAGCGGTTCGTACCGCACGCTGGGCATGGTCATTGCCCCGTGCTCGATGAAGACGCTGGGCGAGATCGCCAACGGCATCGGCAGCTCGCTGATTCCGCGCGCCGCCGACGTGATGCTCAAGGAGCGCCGCCGCCTGGTGCTGCTGGCGCGCGAGACGCCGCTGACGCTCTCGCACCTGCGCAACATGACCGCCGTCACCGAGATGGGCGCCATCGTCGCGCCGCCGGTGCCGGCCTTCTACGCCATGCCCAAGAGCCTGGACGACATGGTGGACCACACCCTGGGAAGGGTGCTGGACCTTTTCGACATCGACGTGGGCGCGGTACGGCGCTGGACGGGGCCTGCTTCGGGGCGTTCTTCCGAAGAAGCAAGGGACTGAAGCATGAAACACTTCGACTACAGCGAGCCGGCCTCGCTGGACGAGGCCGTCGCGCTGCTGCGCAGCGGCCCCGCCCCGGCCAGCCTCATTGCCGGAGGCACCGACCTGATGGTGCAGATGAAGGAGCACGTGCGCCAGCCGGCGCAGGTCATCAACATCAAGAAGATTCCGGGCATGAGCGAGTTCGCGTTCACCCAGTCGCACGGGCTGCTGCTGGGCGCGCTGGTGACCACGCGGCAGGTGGAGACCTCGCCGATCACGCAAAAGCACTACGCCAGCCTGGCCAAGGCGGCCACCGACTTCGCCTCCATCCAGGTGCGCAACCGCGCCACCGTGGTGGGCAACGTGTGCCGCGCGTCGCCCTCGGCGGACACGCTGCCGGCGCTGATCGCCGACGGCGCGGTGCTGCGCATCCACGGCGGCGGCGGCCAGCGCCGCGTGGCGGTGCAGGACTTCTGCACCGGCCCGGGCCGCACCGTGCTCGCGGGCGACGAGATCGTCACCCACATCGAGATCCCGGCCCCTCCGCCGCGCACCGGCAAGGCCTACATCAAGCATGGCCGCCGCTCGCAGATGGAACTGGCCACCGTGGGCGTGGCGGTGCGAGTGACGCTGGGCGCGGGCGGCGAGGTGGCCGACCTCGCCATCGTGCTCGCCGCCGTCGCCCCGACGCCGCTGCGCGCCGTGCAGGCCGAAGGCGTGCTGCGCGGCCAGCAGCCCACGCCCGAGCGGCTGGCGCAGACGGCCCAGGCCGCCAGCGACGAGGCCCGCCCGATCGGCGACGTGCGCGGCAGCGCCGCCTACCGCCGCGAGATGGTGCGCGTGCTGACGCGGCGCGCGCTGGAGCAAGCCCTGCAGGAGGCACAGCCATGAGCAAGAAGATCGTTTCCTTCACCGTCAACGGCGAAGCCCGCGACATGGTGGTCGCGCCCAACCGCAGCCTGCTCGACGCGCTGCGCGGCGAGGCCGGCCTGACGGGCAGCAAGAAGGGCTGCGACGTGGGCGAGTGCGGCTCGTGCACCATCATCATGAACGGCAAGCCGGTCAACTCCTGCCTGGTGCTGGCCTGGGAGGCCGAGGGCGCCGAGATCACCACCGTCGAAGGCCTGCAGGCCCCCGACGGCACGCCGCACAGGCTGCAGGAATGCTTCATGCAGTGCGGCGCCGCGCAGTGCGGTTTCTGCACGCCGGGCTTCCTGGTGCAGGCCAAGGCGCTGCTGGACGAGAACCCGCACCCCACGGTGGACGAGATCCGCTTCGGCATCGCGGGCAACATCTGCCGCTGCACGGGCTACACCAAGATCATCGAAGCCATCGCGATGGCCGCCGACCAGGGAGCCGCGCAATGAGCCAGAGCACCATCATCGGCAAGAGCGTCAAGCGCACCGACCTGCTGGCCAAGGTGACCGGCACGGCCCAGTACGTGGCCGACATGCACCAGCCCGGCCTGCTGTACGCGCGCAGCAAGCGCAGCAACATCGCGCACGCGCACATCCGCCGCATCGACACCAGCCGCGCGCTGGCGCTGCCGGGCGTGAAGGCCGTGCTCACGCACGAGAACGTGCCGCGCGTGCTGCACGCGGGCTCGCCGCACCCGCGCTCGGCCTCGGTCACGCCCGACCAGTACATCCTGGACAACAAGGTGCGCTACTGGGGCGAGACGGTGGCCGTGGTGGCCGCCACCAGCGAGGAGATCGCCGAGGCCGCGCTCGACCTGATTACGGTGGAATACGAGCCGCTGCCCGCCGTGTTCACCACCGACGACGCTGCGCGCCCCGATGCGCCCCTGATCCACGACCGCGAGCCCGGCGGCAACCTAGTGCTGCCGCCGGTGAAGGTGAGCCGGGGCGACATCGAGAAAGGCTTTGCCGAGGCCGACCTGATCGTGGAAGGCGAGTACGAGGGCGGCCGCCCCACCCCCGCCTACATGGAGCCGAATGCCTGCATGTGCCAGTGGGACGGCAACGGCAACCTGACGGTGTGGATCTCCACCCAGACCGCCTTCATGGTGCGCGGCATCATGGCCGAGGTGCTGGGCCTGCCGCTGCACAAGGTGCGCGTGCTGGTCGACCACATGGGCGGAGGATTCGGCGCCAAGCAGGATCTTTTCCAAAGCGAATTCCTGTGCGCCCTGCTCGCCAAGGAAACGCGCCGCCCGGTACGCATGGAGTACACGCGCGAAGAGACCTTCCTGGGCGGGCGCACGCGCCACCCGGTGAAGATCTGGCTCCGGCAGGGCTTCAAGAAGGACGGCACCCTCACCGCCCGCCAGGCGCGCGTGGTCTACAACTCGGGGGCCTACGGCTCGCACGGGCCGGGCGTGACCATCGTGGGCACCACGGCCATGACCTCGCTGTACCGCTGCGAGAACATCGACCTGGAAGGCCGGTGCCTGTACACCAACAGCCCGATCGCCGGGGCCTTCCGCGGCTATGGCGTGGTGCAGACCTATTACGCCATCGACATCCAGATGGACGAAGCCGCCGAGAAGCTGGGCATGGATCCGGCGGCGCTCAAGCTGATGAATGCGGTGCGCGAGGGCGACATCGCCCCCTCCGGCCACCCGCTGATCGGCCACGGGCTGGAGGACTGCATCCGCCGCGGCATGGAAGAAGTGCACTGGCCCGCGCTGCGCCAGCGCCCCCGTGACACCGGCGTGCAGCGGCGCGGCTGGGGCATGGGCTGCGAGATGCACGGCAGCAGCGCCTACCCCGGCATCAAGGAGCAGGGCAACGCCATCGTCAAGATGAACGAGGACGGCACCGTGGTGCTGCTGACCGGCACGGCGGGCCTGGGCACGGGCGCGCACACCGCGCTGGCGCAGATCGTGGCCGAGGAGATCGGCGTCCAGTTCGAGTCCGTCTCCGTCATGCATGGCGACACCGACGTGGTGCCCTGGGACATCGGCGCCTTCGCCAGCCACACCACCTACCTGGGCGGCAAGGCGGCGCAACTGGCGGCGGCGGAGATCAAGCGCCAGCTGTTCGACCGCGCCGCCGGGCTGCTGGAGGCCAAGGCGGCGGAACTCGAATCCCGCGAAGGCGTCATCCACGTGCGCGGCGCTGACCGAAGCATCAGCATCCGCGACGCGGTGATGCCGCGCAAGGGCATTCCGGCGGCGCAGTTCGTGGGCAGCGCCACCTACCACCCGACCAAGTCGTACTCGTTCGCCGCGCATTTCGTCGAAGTGAACGTGGACACCGAAACCGGCCAGATCACCGTGCTGCAGGTGGTGCCGGTGCACGAGATCGGCAAGGTGATCCACCCGGTGGCGGCGGCAGGCCAGATCGAGGGCGGAATCCAGCAGGGCATAGGCCACACGCTGTACGAGGACTACCAGATCGACCTGCAGACCGGCCGCTCGCTGAACGCGAACTTCGTGGACTACAAGATGCCGCTGTCCATGGACATGCCGCCCATCCGCACGGTGATCCTCGAAACCGCGCCCGACCCCGGCGGCCCCTTCGGCGCCAAGGGCGTGGGGGAAGACCCCATCGTCGCCATCGGCCCGGCCATCGCCAACGCGGTGTACGACGCCATCGGCGTGCGCTTCCGCCACTACCCGATCAAGCCCGAGCAGGTGCTGCAAGCCCTGCGCGAAAAAACCAACCCCACACAAGGAGCCAACGCATGAACGCGACCACAAAGCGCCCGGTGCCCGTCACCATCCTCACCGGCTTTCTCGGCGCGGGCAAGACCACGCTGCTCAACTACATCCTGACCGAGAAGCACGGCCACCGCATCGCGGTGATCGAGAACGAGTTCGGCGAGGTGGACGTGGACTCCGACCTGGTGATGGCCAACTCGGACGAGGAGATTTTCCAGATCGTCAACGGCTGCATCTGCTGCACCGTGGACGTGCGCAACGACCTGGTCAAGACGCTGCAGATGCTGCTGGAGCGGCAGGACCAGTTCGACCACATCCTGGTCGAGACCAGCGGCCTGGCCGACCCGACGCCCGTGGCCGCCACCTTCTTCATGGACAACGAAGTTGCCAAGCAGGTGGTGCTCGACGGCGTGGTCACGCTGGTGGATGCATTGCACGTGCAGCCGCACCTGGACGACCCGGCCCTCGAAGACCACGACAACCAGGCCGTGCAGCAGATCGTGGTGGCCGACCGCATTTTGATGAACAAGACCGACCTGGTCGCGCCCGCGCAACTGGCCGACCTGGAGGGCCGCATCCGCGCACTGAACAGCAGCGCGCCCATCCTGCGCACGGTGCAGGCGCGGGTGGATTTGTCGCACATCCTCGGCCTGCAGTCGTTCGAGTGCGATGCACTGACCTCGACCGACCCGCATTTCTTTGGCGGCCACGACCACCACGACCACGGCCATGTGTGCGACGACCATTGCGGCCACGAGCACGGCCACGCTTCGCACGACGTCGCCGCCATGCTCGCCCCGCACAGCCACGACCCGTCCGTGGGCTCGGTCTCGCTGCTGTTCGACCAGCCCTTCGACACCGAACGCCTGATGCAGTCGCTGAACGAACTGCTGGCCGTGGATGGCGACGACATCTACCGCGTCAAGGGCATCCTGCACGCGCAGGGCGACGACCGCCGCCACGTGCTGCAGGGCGTGCACCGCATCCTGGAACTCAAGCCCTCCATCCCGTGGTGGGACGAGACGCCGGGCAGCAAGATCGTTTTCATCGGCCGCAACCTGAAAGCCGACGCGCTGCGCGCGCGGCTCGCGGCCTGCACCGTTCCCCAAGAGGCTTTGGAAGCCGCCTGAAGCGCTTCAACCCGTCATCCACGAAAAGGAGACCGACTCCATGATCATCGACATCAGCTGCTACCCCACCGACCAGGTCGACCTGGCCTGGTGGCACGACGGAGACCCGTACACCATGGATCGCCTGCTGGCGACCATGGACGGCCCGTACTACGTCAACGGCAAGCCGCGCCGCATTGACAAAGCCTTCATCCAGCCGCCGCAGGGCAACACCATCTACACCTGGACGGACGGCGAAAAGGACGGCCGCGAGTCCATCGACGCCTACATGGCCTACACGCTCAAGTGCGTGCAGGCGCACCCCGACCGCTTCATCGGCTGCTTCGTCTACAACCCGCGCTGCGGCGTGCAGAACGGGCTGGAGGCGATGGAGCGCTACGTGAAGGAGCACGGTTTCAAGATGGTGCAGATGCAGGCCAACATGCACGCCTACCGCCCCGACCGCGCGCTGGACTGGGTGCGCCCCGCGCTGCAAAAGGCCGCCGAGCTGGGCGTGCCGGTCAAGCTGCACACCGGCGACGGCCCGTACAGCATCCCGTCCGAGTGGATTCCGATGATCAAGGAATTCCCCACCGTGAACTTCATCATGGCGCACTTCGGCGTGCAGACCGGCGGCGTGTACTGCTTCGAGCCCTACCAGTGGGCCATGGAGCTGCCCAACGTGTTCTGCGAATCGGGCTGGTGCCTGCAGTCGCGCATCGTCGAGTTCGCCAAGACGCTGCCCAAGAACAAGATCATCTTCGGCTCCGACACGCCGCCCAACGAGCCCGGCATGTGGCTGCGCCTGCTCGAAGTGCTGTGCACCAACCCGCCGCAGGGCCTGAACCTGGACGAGGAGACGCTGGAGGACTACCTGGGCAACAACATCGCCCGCATGGTCGGCATCGAGCCCACGCCCTACCCCAAGACCTTCGAGGAAGCCGAGGCGCAGCTGGGCCGCAAGGCGGAGCGCCAACCCGTCATCGGCCTGTACTGATTTGGAGCGAACGACATGATCATCGACACCCACCTGCACCCCACCAACCTCGTGGACGAAGCCTGGCGCCACACCGGCACGCCCTTCAACGGCGAGCGGATGCTCAAGCTGATGGACGGCCCCTACATGATCAACGGCAAGCCGCGCCGCATCGACATGGGCTTCATCCAGCCGCCGCCCGGCAACACCGGCTACCGCGACGGCAACCGCCGCGGGCGCGAGGGCATCCGCGACTACATGGCCTACATCGCCGAGCTGACGCAGAAGTACCCCGACCGCTTCATCGGCAACTTCAACTACAACCCGCGCTGGGGCCCCGAGAACGGCGCCGCCGAGCTGGAATTCCACATCAAGGAATACGGCTTCAAGATGATCAAGCTGCACGCCAACATGCACGGCTACCGGCCCGACCGCGCGCTGGACTGGCTGCGCCCCGCGATGAAGGTGTGCGCCAAGTACGGCACCGTGGTGCTGATCCACACCGGCGACGGGCCGTTCACCATCCCGACGATGTTCTATCCGATCATCCGCGAGTTCCCGATGGTGAACTTCGTGATCGCGCACTTCGGCATCCAGACCGGCGGCAACTACTCGTTCGAGACCTTCTGGATGGCGATGGACACGCCCAACGTGTACGTCGAATCCGGCTGGTGCTTCCAGGCGCGCATCGCCGAGTTCGCGAAGGAACTGCCGAAGAACAAACTGGTCTTCGGCACCGACAGCCCGCCCAACGAGCCCGGCATGTGGCTGCGCGAGCTGGAGATGCTGTGCAAGCCCGCGCCGCACGGCATCAACCTCGACGAGGACACGCTCGAAGACTACCTGGGCAACAACATCGCCCGGCTGTGCGGCATCAAGACCACGCCGCCGCCGCGCGACCAGGCCGATGCGCAGGCGCGCCTGCTCGACACCTACGCAGGCGTCAAGTAAGCCCCCGGGGCGCAAGGCTGCGCCCTATCAAAAAAGGAGCTGCCAGCGCTCGTCTTTATTGGGTTTCAGCATGTTTTCCCTCTGAAACCCAGGAATGGCAAGCGCTGGCAGCTATCAAAAAAAGAGATTGCTGAACCATGGCAAGGGAGGCGCGCGTCCGCGCCCTGCTCAGGAGTTGTTCGATGAATTCAAAAGCCCTGCTCGAAGACACCGGCCAGGACCTGCACCGGTTTCTCGCCGCCTACGCTTCCCTGTACCCGGACGACCTGCTCACGGTGGACCAGTCCGTCAGCGAAGGCGAGGACGTGACCGCCACCGTCTGGACGCTGGCCGCCCAGGGCCGCCACCCCGCGCTGCGCTTCAACCACATCAGCGGGCTGGGCGTGCCGCTGGTCACCAACCTGTTCGGCTCCCGCGAGCGCGTGGGGCGCATGTTGGGCGGCGTGCCGCCCGCAGGCATCCATGCCGAATACCAGGCTCGCAGCCGCCGCATGGTGGCGCCGCGCGAGCTGCCCTCGGGCGCGGTCACCGAACAGGTCAAAACCGGCGGCATCGACCTGAACCGCGACGTACCGGCCATCCGCCACTTCGCCACCGACCGCGGCCCCTACATCACCAACGCCGTCATCGTGTCCGAAGACCGCGACGAGGGCATCGGCAACGTGAGCTACCACCGCTCCATGGTGCACTCGCCCACCGAGATCGCCACCAGCCTGCACTCGCGCGGCCACCTGTGGCGCATGTTGCGCGCCGCCGAGGCCAAGGGCCGCCCGCTGCCCGTGGCGATGGTGGTCGGCGCCCATCCTTTGTTCATGCTGGCCGGCGCGGGGCGCCTGCCCTACGGCGTGGACGAGCGCCACCTGGCCGGCGGCCTGTTCGGCGCGCCGCTCGACGTGATTCGCACGCCCAAGTACGGCATCGCCGTGCCCGCGCACGCCGAGTTCGTGATCGAGGGCGTGATCGACCCCGCCGCCCGCGCCGAGGAAGGCCCGTTCGGCGAATTCACCGGCTACTCGTCCGACCGCTCCACCAACAACGTGCTGAAGGTGGAGACGCTGCTGCGCCGCAACGACGCCTGGCTGCTCGACGTGGTGGGCGGCAATTCGGCGGAACACCTGAACCTGGGCCGCATTCCGCGCGAGTCAGAGATGGTGGAAAAGCTCAAGGAGCGCTTCCCCGGCGTCACCGCCGTGCACTACCCGAGTTCGGGCACGCACTTCCACGCCTACGTGGCGCTCAAACAGAGCCGCCCCGGCGAGGCGCGGCAGGTGATGATGGGCCTGCTGGGCTGGGACCCGTACCTCAAGACCGTCATCGCCGTGGACGAGGACGTGGACATCATGCGCGACGAGGAGGTGCTCTGGGCGCTGGCCACGCACTTCCAGCCGCACCAGGACATGTTCGTGGTCGACGGCCTGCCCGGCAGCGCGCTCGACCCCTCGTCCTCCGCCGACGGCACCACCTCGCGCCTGGGGCTGGACGCCACGCGCGGCCCGCGCTTCGACGGCATCCGCGCCCGCATCAGCCCCGAGGCCATGGCGCGCGCCCAGGCCTGGCTGCCAAAGACCTAAGCACCAAGCGGCGCCGACCGCAGCATCAGGAGACAAGCATGACCACGATCACCACCAGCACCGCGCCACAGAGCGCCTCCGCAGTCCACCCGGTGGACGAGAAGCTCCCCCTCCCCCAGCTAATGGCCCTGGGCCTGCAGCACGTGCTGGTGATGTATGCGGGGGCCATCGCGGTGCCGCTCATCATCGGCGGCGCGCTGAAGCTGACGAAGGAAGACACCGCCTTCCTCATCGCCGCCGACCTGTTCTGCTGCGGCCTGGTCACCATCATCCAGAGCATGGGCATCGGCAAGGTGGGCATCCGCCTGCCGATGATGATGGGCGTGACCTTCACCGCCGTGGCGCCCATCATCGCCACCGGCACGAATCCGCAGCTCGGGCTGACGGCGGTGTTCGGCGGGGTGATGGTCGCGGGGATATTCACGCTGCTGGTGGCGCCCTACGTGGGCAAGCTGCTGCGCTGGTTTCCGCCGGTGGTCACGGGCTCGGTGGTGCTGATCATCGGCATCTCGCTGATGCGCGTGGGCATCAACTGGGCGGCGGGCGGCAACCCGACCATCCATGGTCCCAACGGCCCGATCAACAACCCGAGCTATGGCATCCCGTCGCACATCGCCATCTCGGGCATCGTGCTGCTGGTCATCCTGTTCATCATTGCGTACTGCAAGGGCTTCCTGTCCAACATCGCGGTGCTGATCGGCATCGTCGTCGGCTTCCTCATCACGCTGGCGCTGGGGCAGGTGAACTTCGTGGGGATGCAGTCCACGGGCTGGGTGCAGTTCATCACGCCGTTCCACTTCGGCTGGCCCAAGTTCGACCCGATGACCTGCGTCACCCTGTGCGTGGTGATGGTGGTGATCATGATCGAGGGCGTGGGCCAGTTCCTCGCGCTGGCCGAAGTGGTGGACAAGCCCCTGGGCAAGGACGACGTGGCGCGCGGCCTGCGCGCCGACGGCGTGGGCGCCATCGTGGGCAGCGTGTTCAACACCTTCACCTACACCTCCTACGCGCAGAACGTGGGCCTGGTGCAGGTCACGGGCGTGCGCAGCCGCTGGGTGTGCGTGACGGCGGGGGCGATGCTGGTGGTGCTGAGCAGCTTTCCCAAGCTGTCGTTCGTCGCCGCGTCGATTCCGCAGTACGTGCTGGGCGGCGCGGCGCTGGTGATGTTCGGCATGGTGGCCGCCACCGGCGTGCGCATCCTGAGCCACGTGGACTTCGTGTCCAACCGCAAGAACGCCTACATCGTCGCCATCAGCCTCGCGCTGGGCATGATCCCGCTGGTGGCCGACCGCTTCTTCGCGCAGCTGCCCGAGCTGGTGGCCAAGTTCTGCCAGAACGGCATCCTGCTGGGCACCTTCAGCGCCGTGCTGCTGAACGTGCTGTTCCACGCGCACGAGCCGAGCCACGGCGCGGTGGCCGAGCAGCCCGAAGCCAAGGCGGCATGACATGCTGCGCAATGTCGCCGGCGGCACGCCGCCGCAACTGGAGCTGAAGGGCATCCGCAAGGTCTATGCCTCAGTCGTCGCCAACGACGGCATCGACCTGGCGGTGCAGCCCGGCGAGATCCACGCCATCCTGGGCGAGAACGGCGCGGGCAAGTCCACGCTGATGAAGATCATCTACGGCGTGACGGCGCCCACCGAGGGCGAGATGCGCTGGCGCGGCGAGGCGGTCAGCGTGGCCAGCCCGAGCCATGCGCGCAGCCTCGGCATCGGCATGGTGTTCCAGCACTTCCAGCTGTTCGAGACGCTCACGGTGGTGCAGAACGTGGCGCTGGCCCTGCCCGGCCGGCCCGACATGCAGGACCTGGCCCAGCGCATCCACGCCGTGGGCCGCCGCTACGGCCTGCCGGTGGACCCGCAGCGGCTGGTGCACACCCTCTCGGTGGGCGAGCGCCAGCGCGTGGAGATCATCCGCTGCCTGCTGCAGAATCCGCGCCTGCTCATCATGGACGAGCCGACCTCGGTGCTCACGCCGCAGGCGGTGCGCAAGCTGTTCGAGACGCTGCGGCAACTGTCCGACGAGGGCTGCAGCATCCTCTACATCAGCCACAAGCTCGACGAGGTGCGCGAGCTGTGCCACAGCGCCACGGTGCTGCGCAATGGCCGCGTGACCGGCCACTGCACGCCCGGCGACGAGACCCCGGCCTCGATGGCGCGCATGATGATCGGCAAGGAACTGGTGGCCTGCCAGCGCGGTGCCCCCGCCACGCCGGGCGCGGTGCGGCTGGCGCTGCGCGGCCTGAACCTGCCCGCCGCGCACCCGTTCGGCACCACGCTCAAGGACATCGGGCTGGACGTGCGCGCGGGCGAGATCGTGGGCATTGCCGGCGTCTCGGGCAACGGCCAGCAGGAATTGCTGCGCGCCATCTCGGGCGAAGCGCCGCTGCCGCGCGGCGATGCCGGCATGGTGCTGCTGGACGGGCACGCCGCGGGCCACCTGGGTAGCGCCGCGCGGCGCGTGCTGGGTCTGGGCTTCGTGCCCGAAGAACGGCTGGGCCGGGGCGCGGTGCCCGCGATGAGCCTGTCGAACAACGCCCTGCTCACCGCGCACCGCCAGGGCTTGCTGCAGCGCGGCCTGATCCGGCAGGGCGCGGTGCGCGCCTTTGCAGAGCGCTGCATCGCCGACTTCAAGGTCAAGTGCGGCGGCGCGCAGTCGGCGGCGAATTCGCTGTCGGGCGGCAATCTGCAGAAGTTCATCGTCGGGCGCGAGCTGATGCAGAGCCCCGCCGTGCTGGTGGCCGCGCAGCCCACCTGGGGCGTGGACGTCGGAGCCGCCGCCGCCATCCGCCAGGCGCTGGTGGCGCTGCGCGACGCGGGCACGGCGGTGCTGGTGGTGTCCGAGGAACTGGACGAGCTGTTCGAGGTGTGCGACCGCATCGCGGTGATCGCCGAGGGGCGGCTCTCTCCCGCCGTGCCCACGCAGCAGACCGACGTGGAGACCATCGGCCTGTGGATGAGCGGGCTGTGGCCCGAAAGCGGCGCGGCCCCGGCGCCCGGGGGCGAAGAAAGGCAGGTGTCCCATGCTGAGGCTTGAAGCGCGCCCCGAGGCGTCGCGCCACATGCGCTGGCTGTCGCCGCTGCTGGCGGTGGTGTTGACGCTGCTGTGCGGGCTGGCGCTGTTCGCGGCGCTGGGGCAGAACCCGTGGAACGGGCTGCGGGTCTTCTTCCTGCGGCCCGTGGCCGACCTGTACGGCGTGAGCGAACTGCTGCTCAAGGCCACGCCGCTGATGCTGATCGGCATGGGGCTGGCCGCGGGCTTCCGCGCCGGGGTGTGGAACATCGGGGCCGAGGGGCAGTTCATCGTCGGCGCGGTGTTCGCCACCGGCGTGGCGCTGCTGGTGGGCGACCAGCACGCGCCCTGGGCCATGCCGGCGATGGTGCTGGCGGGCGCCGTGGGCGGCGCGCTGTGGGCGGCGATCCCGGCCTGGCTGCGCACGCGCTTCGGCACCAACGAGATCCTGGTGTCGCTGATGCTGGTGTACGTGGCGCAGTTGCTGGCCTCGTGGCTGATCTACGGGCCGTGGAAGGATCCGAACGGCTACAACTTTCCGCAGACGCGCAATTTCGGCGACAGCGCGCTGCTGCCCCTGCTGATCGACGGCACGCGGCTGCACGCGGGCTTCCTGCTGGCGCTGGCGGTGCTGGCGGCGGGCTACGTGTTCCTGCAGCGCAGCTTCCAGGGCTTCCAGATGCAGGTGGGCGGGCAGGCGCCCGATGCGGCGCGCTACGCGGGCTTCTCGGCCACGCGCGCCATCTGGGTCGGCATGTTGGCGGGCGGCACGCTGGCCGGCGTGGCCGGCATGACGGAGGTGGCGGGGCCGATGGGGCAATTGACCAGCCAGATCTCGGCGGGCTATGGCTTCGCGGCCATCATCGTCGCCTTCGTCGGGCGGCTGCACCCGGTGGGCATCTTCGCGGCCAGCTTGCTGATGGCGCTGTTCTTCCTGGGCGGCGAGCAGGCGCAGCAGCACATGAACCTGCCGTCGTCCATCTCCAAGGTGTTCCAGGGCATGTTGCTGTTCTTCCTGCTGGCCTCGGACCTGTTCATCGCTTACCGGCTGCGCTGGGAGCGCGCCGCAGGAAAGGGGCTGCGCCATGGGTGATTCGCTGATCGCATCCGTCATCGCCGCCACGCTGGTGGCGGGCACGCCGCTCATCATCGTCGCCATCGGCGAGCTGATCACCGAGCGCGCGGGCGTGCTCAACCTGGGGGCCGAGGGCATGATGTCCGTGGGCGCGGTGGCCGCCTTCGCCGCCGCCCACGCGGGCAGCGGCCCGTGGATGGCGGCGCTGCTGGGCATGGCGGCGGGCGTGGCCATGGCGCTGCTGTTCGGCTACGTCACGCTGACCATGCAAGCCAACCAGGTGGCCTCGGGCCTGGCGCTGGCCATCTTCGGCGTGGGGCTGGCGGCCTTCCTCGGCAAGCCCTACGAATCGTCGCCGCTGCCGGCGGTGCCGCCGCTGCACATTCCGCTGCTGGCCGACATTCCGCTGATCGGCCCCGCGCTGTTTCACCAGCAGGCGCTGGTCTACGTGTCGTGGCTGCTGGTGGCGGGCGTGGCGTGGTTCCTGGAGCGCAGCCGTGGCGGGCTGGTGCTGCGCGCGGTGGGCGAGTCGCCTTCGGCGGCGCACGCCGTGGGCTACCCGGTGATCGCCATCCGCTACGCCGCCGTGGCCTTCGGCGGCGCGATGGCGGGGCTGGGCGGCGCCTTCCTGTCGGTGTTCTACACCCCGCTGTGGGCCGAGGGCATGGTGGCCGGGCGCGGCTGGATCGCGCTGGCGCTGGTGGTGTTCGCCACCTGGCGGCCCCTGCGCGTGATGGTGGGCGCCTACCTGTTCGGCGGCGTGCTGGTGTCACAACTCTTCGTGCAAGGGCTGGGGCTGCCGCTGGAGATACCGGCGCAGTGGCTGTCGGCCCTGCCCTACCTGGCCACCGTGGTGGTGCTGGTGCTCATTTCGCGCAACCAGACGACCGTGCGGCTCAATTCCCCGGCATCGCTAGGGCAGGCCTTCCGGCCTGACCGCTGACCTTTCCTTCCAAAACCCACAAGGAGACATCGCCATGAAGACCCCCCGCACCCTGCGCCGCCCTCTGCGCCGCCTGGCCGCCGCAGCCCTGCTCGCCGCCCTGGGCACCGCCGCGTCGGCGGCGCCGCTGAGCGTCTGCTTCCTGTATTCCAACCCCATCGGCGAGAGCGGCTGGACCTACCAGCACGAGCTGGCGCGCAAGGAGCTCGTGGCCGCCCTGGGCGACAAGATCACCACCAAGTACGTGGAAAACGTGGCCGAGGGGCCGGACGCCGAGCGCGTCATCCGCAACTTCGTGCAGGACGGCTGCAAGGTCATCTTCACGCCCTCGTTCGGCTTCATGGAGCCGACCCTGAAGGTGGCGCGCACCGCGCCCAAGGACGTGGTCTTCATGCAGGGCAGCGGCTACAAGACCGCCGCCAACGTGGGCGCCTACAACGCGCGCTACTACGAGGGCCGCTACCTCGAAGGCGTGGTGGCCGGCGCCATGAGCAAGAGCGGCGACGTGGGCTACGTGGGCGCCTTCCCCATCCCCGAGGTGCTGCAGGGCGTGAACGCCTTCGCGCTGGGTATGCGCAGCGTGAACCCCAAGGCCAAGCTGCGGCTGATCTGGGTCAACGCCTGGTACGACCCCGGCAAGGAGCGCGACGCGGCCAACGCCCTCATCAAGCTGGGCGCGGACACGCTGGCCTATGCCACCTCGGGCGTCTCCATCGTCACCACGGGCGAGGAGAAGGGCGTGTACACGCTGGGCTACTACTCCGACATGTCCAAGTTCGGCCCCAAGACCAACCTGACCTCCATCGTGCAAAGCTGGGGCGGCTTCTACATCAAGACCGTCGAGGACGTGCTGGCCGGGCGCTGGAAGTCGGAGAACACGCTGGGCGGCCTGCGCGACGGCATGATCAAGATGCAGCCGCTGAACGCCGCCGTGCCCGCCCCCGTGCGCGAGAAGGTCGCCAAGCTGGGCGAGGAGATCGCCGCCGGCACGCTCCACGTCTTCGCCGGCCCCATCACGGACCAGGACGGCAAGGTGCGCGTGCCCGCCGGGCAGAACATTTCGCCGGGCGATCTGGCTAACATGAACTACCTGGTGCAGGGCGTGGACGGCCTCATGCCGAAATAGCCGCCCACTCCTGAAAAGTGAGCTGCCAGCGCTTGCCCCATAAGCGCTGGCGGCCAATTTGGCTTCAATATTCAACCACACCCCATGACCACCCGCCTCCTCATCCGCAACGCCCAGTGCATCTTCACCGGCCAACCCGGCGCGCAGGCCCGCAGCAGCGCGACCGACCTGCGCATCGCCGACGGCGTGGTGGCCGACATGGGCCGCCAACTCGCGCCGCAGCCCGGCGAGCGCGTGCTCGACGCGAGCGACTGCGTCGTCTACCCCGGCTGGGTCAACACCCACCACCACCTGTTCCAGTCGCTGCTCAAGGGCGTGCCCTCGGGCATCGACCTCACGCTCAGCCCCTGGCTGCAGGCCGTGCCCTTCGCCTACCGGCGCGGCTTCGACGAAAAGCGCCTGCGGCTGGCCGCGCGCATCGGCCTGGTCGAGCTGCTGCGCTCGGGCTGCACCACGGTGGCCGACCACCACTACCTGTTCCAGGCCGGCGCCAGCCAGGAGGCCGCCGAGCTGCTGTTCGACGAGGCCGACAAGCTGGGCCTGCGCTTCATGCTGCTGCGCGGCGGCGCCACCGTCACGCGCAAGCTCGAAGACAGCGACAAGCTCGTGCAGCCGCCCGAGACGCTGGAGCAGATGCTCGCCGCCGTCGAGCAGACCGCCGCGCGCTTCCACCAGCGCGGCCCGCGCGCGCGCCACCGCGTGGCCATGGCGCCCACCTCCGTCCACGTCTCGCTGCCCAAGGAGCAGCTCAAGGAAGTCGCCCGCGCCGCGCGCGCCCTGGGCCTGCCGCTGCACAGCCACATGTCCGAGTCGGTGGCCTACTTCGAGTACTGCCGCGAGGTGCACAACTGCCTGCCCATCGAATACCTGGCCGACAACGAATGGCTGGGCCCCGACGTGTGGCTGGCCCACCTGTGCCACCTGACGCCCGGCGAGATGCGCCTGCTGGGCGAGACGCGCACCGGCATCGCCCACTGCCCGCAGAGCAACGCGCGGCTGGCCGACGGCATCGCGCCCGCGCCTGCGCTGGAAAAGCTCGGTTCCCCCGTCACCATCGGCGTGGACGGCGCCGCCTCCAACGAGGCCGCCGACATGATCAGCGAACTGCACTTCACCTGGCTGCTGCACCGCGCCCAGGCCGGCGCAAAGGCGCGCCCGCGACCCGAAGGCGCGGGCGAGGAAGGCGCCGACGTGGTGACGGTGGAGCAGATCGTGCACTGGGCCAGCGCCAGCGGCGCGCGGATGCTGGGCTTCGACGGCGTGGGCACGCTGGAGGTCGGCCAGGCCGCCGATCTGGCCGTCTACGGCCTCGACGACCCGCGCTACTTCGGCCTGCACGACCCGGCCATCGGCCCCATCGCCAGCGGCGGCCGTCCGCGCCTGCGCTGGCTGCTGTGCGACGGCAAGGTCATCGCCGAGGACGACGCCATCCCAGGCCTCGACATGGCCGAACTGCAAGCCCAGGCCCGGGCGGAAGTGGCGGCGCTCGGCAAGCTCTGACCTCTATGGAAAACCTCGACGTCATGGTGCTGTGCCAGTTGCGCGACTGGCTGCAAGCGGGCAAGCGCGCCCTGCTCGCCACCGTGGTGCGCACCTGGGGCTCGTCGCCGCGCCCGGTCGGCTCCATCATGGCGCTGTGCGAGGACGGGGCGGTGGTCGGCTCCGTCTCGGGCGGCTGCATCGAGGACGACCTGATCTACCGCTGCACCAGCGCCTACGCCCAGCAGGGATGCACTTCGCGCATCGAGCGGCAAGCGGGCGCTGCGGATCGGGATGAGATGCAAGGCGAAAAGCGCAGCAATAGCCAAAGCTATTGCGAGCATTTTCAACGCGGCAGCTCGCCCGAGTCCGCAGATGCCCACGGCGCGACGATGCGTGAAGAGCATCCCTATATGCCCTCGGGCGCGCCCGAGTTCGTCAAGTACGGCGTCACGGCCGACGAGGCGCACCGCTTCGGCCTGCCCTGCGGCGGCACGCTGGAACTCTTGCTCGAATACACGCCCGACGCGGACAGCCTGGCCGAGCTGGTCCGTGCCCTCGAAGCGGGCCGCCTGGTGCAGCGCCGCGTGCGCCTGGCCGACGGCGCGGTGCAACTGGCCGACGCCACCGCGCCCGAGGCGCTGGCCTTGACGGCCACCGAACTCGTCAACACCTTCGGCCCGCGCTACCGCATGTTGCTGATCGGCGCGGGGCAGTTGACCGAATACCTCGCCACCATGGCGCTGTTCTGCGGCTTCGCCGTCACCGTGTGCGACCCGCGCAAGGAATACCGCAGCGCCTGGCGCGTAGCGGGCGCCACGCTGGTGGACGGTATGCCCGACGACGTGGTGCTGGCCTTCCAGCCCGACCGGCGCAGCTGCGTGCTGGCCCTCACGCACGACCCCAAGCTCGACGACCTCGCGCTGCTGGAGGCGCTGGGCACCGAGGCGTTCTACGTCGGCGCCATCGGCTCGCGCCGCAACAACCAGGCGCGCCACCTGCGCATGATCGAACACTTCGACCAGACGCCGGAAAGCCTGAACCACCTGCGTGGCCCCATCGGCATCTACGTGGGCAGCAAGACGCCACCCGAGATCGCCGTGAGCGTGATGGCCGAAATCCTGGCCGTGAAGAACGGCGTCACCCTGCCGCGCGACATGGGCGTGGCCCAGGCCAAGAACGAGCGCGAGCCGCAGCAGCCCCCCGACGAGCCAGGATTGCTGGTGTGCGGCATGGGCTGAGCCGCCTCAAAACCTGTGGCGCATACCGACGGCGAAGGAGTTGCCGTGGTTGTAGCCGGTGATCCTGTCGCTCATGACCACCGCGTACAGGTCGGTGCGCTTGGAGAGGCTGTGGTCGTAGCCCAGCGAGAGCGTGTCGCGCTGCTTGCCGTTCAGGGCCACGGTGGCCGAGCCCGTCCAGCGCGTGTTGGCGAACGCGGCCATCAGCTTGCCCTGGCCCACGGCGTAGTCGGCGCTCAGGCTCCAGGTCTTGCTGTTGGCGAACCCCGGCGCGCCGCCGTCGTTGTTGTTGCGGGTCTGCTCGTAGTTGGCATACAGGTTGACCGGGCCGAACCCGGCCTTGGCGGACAGCATCCACGCATCCTGCTGCGCGAAGCCGAGCTTGATGTTGCCGAGGGTGCCGGGCAGCGGGTCGTCGATGCGCGCCCGGTGCACGAAGCCGCCCAGGCCGAAGCGCCCGCTGAAGTACAGGAAGCTCGCGCCCACGTTGCGCTTGCCGCTGTCGCCCGGCACCTCGCTGAACTGGTAGTGCAGGTTGGCCGTGAAGCCGCCGATGTTCGGCGTGGTGTAGCGGATCTGGTTGCTCCAGCCGGTGTCGGCGGCGTTGGTGGACTGCCAGCCGGTGCCGTTGTACAGCGGCACGTCGCCATGCAGGATGATGGGCGAGAAGGTGAACGAGTCGCCGAAGGCGTTGAACAGCGCGGTGGGCAGGAAGTTGGGCGCGCCGTCGCGGCCCAGGTGGATGGAGCCGAAGTCTCCGGCCAGGCCCACGAAGGCGTTGCGGCTGAAGAAGGTTTCGTTGCCGTCGAAGCGGCCCGAAGCCCCGGTGTCGCCCCGGAAGTAGCCGCCGAGCTTGAACTCGGCCTTGAGGCCGCCGCCCAGGTCTTCCCTGCCCTCCATGCCCCACCACGAGGTGCTCATGCCGCCCGAGTTGACGGCGGACACGCGCTTGCTGCCCGCGTACTGCATGGAGCCGGCGTAGGCATCGACCAGCCCCGACAGCGTGACGTTCTGCGCCAGCGCGCCCGCCGACGAGGCCACAGCGGCGGCGGCCAGAAGGATTTTGTTTTTCATGGTGTGTTGTCTCCGTGGGTTGCGAAAAACGGGGCAAAGCCTGCCCCCGGCGCGGCGGCGTGCCCGCGCCTGGATGTGCTTCAAAGAAGAGGGGGGATTACCCGGCGATGCGCGGCGCCGCCGTGTCCTGGTGCGCCTTGAATTTCCTGAACAGGTAGAAGTACAGCTTGATGTACTGGCCCACGAGGATGGCGTTGAGGATGGTGCCCTCGCGGATGAACTGGGGCTCGCCCAGGAAGATGCAGCCGATCAGCGCGGAGATCACCAGCAGCGTGCAGTCGAAGCCGGTCTTGATGTTGCCCCACTTCCAGCCCGTGCGCTTGAAGATCGTGTGGACGAACATGTCGATGGGCATGAGCACGAGGTTGGCGCGGATCATCAGAAACAGGCCGAACGCGAGCAGGGCGTCGGCGAACGCCAGCAGCGAGAAGCGCGCGCCGTATTCCGTCAGCACGATGGACTTGGTGAGCATCAGGTTGAAATCCAGGAACGCGGCCAGCGCGAACGCCGGTATCAGCGCGGCGAAGTTCTTGAGCTTGAAGTCCTTGGGCAGCACCAGGTAGGTCAGCATGAGCATGAACAACTCCAGCATGAAGTTGTAGGTGCCCTGGCTGAGCGGCGTGTAGACCAGCGTCATCGTGCGGGTCAGGCTGCTTTGCGGCGAGATGCCGATGCCCGCCCGGATCGCCAGGCTCACGCCCAGCGTCAGGATGTAGATGCCGATGCCATAGGTGACCCAGCGGCGCTTGAGGCTACCGGTATCGGCGATGCCCGCTTCTTTCTCGTGGTGAATCATTCTTTTGTCTCCTCGGTTTTGTCTTGCGGGGCGGGCGCGCCGGGCGCCCGCCGCTGCATCACACCATGAACCCGAAGCGGTCCAGCGAGATGAACAGCGTCAGCAGCTTGTTGACCACCGGCTCGCCCTCGTTGCGGTTGCCCAGCGCGTGCAGGGCGGCGTCGATGTCGCGGGTGGCGGCCAGCAGGCCGTCCAGGTCCATGTTGGCCATCACGCCGTAGATGTCCAGCGGCAGCTGCGCCTTGACCTGGCCGCCGTCGGTGACCATGCAGCCGCCGACCTGGGCATCGACCTGCTGGAGGCAGTGGCACATTTCCGCGCTGTCGTTGCCGACGGCGACGAAATAGGCCTTGGGCGCCGGCCAGAAGGTGGCGACCGCGCCGCGCTCGATGGACACGCCCTTGAACAGGCCGTTGACCACGTGGCGCTTGCCCTTGGCGTAGCGCTGCACGACGCAGATGCGGTTGAGCAGGGCGCCCTGGTACTCGGGCACGACCTTGCCGTCGCGGTACGGCACCCAGACTTCCTGGAAGAACTTCTCGTGGCCACGGCCGTACACGTCGAACAGCAGGACCTTGGCCTGCTGGCCATCCTCGGAGACTTCGATCGGCACCAGGTCCAGTTCCGCCGGCGCCAGGCCGCCCAGGCCGGGCACGGGCTGCTTGACCATGCCGGAATAGTCGATCTCCACGCGCTTGAGCATCTGCCGGTCCTTGGCGACCAGCTCGCCGTCCTTGAACACGTAGCGCGGGTTGATCTTGGACAGGCTGTCGGTCAGCACGATGTCGGCGAAGCGCCCCGGCGTCAGCGAGCCGAGCTGCCGGTCCATCTTGAAGGCGCGCGCCGTGTGCAGCGTGGCCATCTTGATGGCCTGGATCGGGTCGATGCCCATCTCGGCGCACAGCGAGACGATCCAGTCCATGTGGCCCTTGGTGAGCACGCGGTCCACCGAGATGTTGTCGGCGCACAGCTGGAAGTTGTCGGTGGGCCACTTGCGCTTGACGATGGCGCGCAGCATGGTCTTGATCACCTCGGGGCTGCCCACGCCGAACTTGATTTGCGTCTGCAGGCCATAGCGCACGCTCTTCTCGATGTCGTCCTCCTTCCAGACGTCATGGTTGGCGTAGGCGCCGATGGCGGGCATGTAGTTCAGCATCATGTCGGAGAGCGCGGTCACGCCCCAATGCGTGTTCATGAAGCCGCCCTTGGCGCGGCCCAGCGCGGACTTGCGGAAGTCGTCGTCGTTGCCCACGCTGTAGGTCAGGTGCGCGAGTTCGCCCAGGCCGATCACCGGCTCCATCTTCAGCAGCGCGTCGGTCACCGCCACCGAGGTCTTCTTGCCCGGCGCGAAGGCGAACACGCGGTACGGCAGGTTCTTGTAGTCCTTGAACAGGCCCTCGGTGGCCTCGACGGCCTCGGGGCCGGCGGCGCTCACGAAGTCCAGGCATTCCGAGAAGATGGTGGTCGTGCCGCAGGGCACGATGGCCTCGCCGAACGCCACCGGGTGCGCCAGCTGCGCCTCGAAGTGCACGTGCGCGTCGATCAGGCCCGGAATGGCGTACAGGCCCTGGCCGTCGAACACCTCGCGCACCTTGATGATCTTCTCGTCCGGGTCCAGCGCGACGATGCGCTTGTCGTAGACCAGCAGGGAGCCCTGGTAGACCGACTCGCTGTGCACGTCGAGGATGTTCAGGTTCTTCAGCAGCAGATCGGCTTCGCGCTTGCCGTGCAGGATGTCGAAAATGGCGCGCACATGGCTCTCATGCGCGGCCACGGAATCCCGCTGTTGCTGCCCGGATGCTTGTGCATTGCGTTCGCTGACTTCTTGGTACATGGCTCTGTCTCGCTTTCATCGATTGGCGTTGGGCCGGGGGTGGGGGAGCGCTGCAACGAACGCCAGTCGTTCATCGAGAGGGGCCTCAAAGATTGCAGTGCCGCCGCTGGGGTAACGCGACAGGTGCAATGAAATCGTAAAATACCGCTTCTGAAAAGCAGTGTTTTTTGCGCAGACCGTTCTCTTTTCGAGAACGCACCACAGGGGGAACCCCATGCTCCACTCGCGCCTGCTGCGCTACATCGACGAGGTGGCCCGCAGCGGCTCCATCCGCGCGGCGGGCGAGCGGCTGCACGTCGCGCCGTCGGCCATCAACAAGCACGTGCTGCAGCTCGAGGAGGAGATCGGCGAGCCGCTGTTCGAGCGCCTGCCGCGCGGCCTGCGGCCCACGCCCGCGGGCGACATCCTGCTGGCCCATGTGCGCCGCACGCTGCAGGAATACCGCCAGGTGGAGGCCGAGATCCGCGACCTGCAGACGCTGCAAAGCGGCGAGGCCATCATCGCCACCATGACGGGGCTGGCCAGCGGCATCGTGGCCGCGTCGGCGGTGGGCTTCTACGCGCACCACCCGCAAATCCGGCTATCGATCCGCATCATGCCCGCGCACGACATCCTGGCGGCCATGCTCGACGGCGAGGCCGACCTGGGCCTGGGCTTCAACCTGCCGCCGTCGCCGCAGCTCGAAAACCTGTGGGAGATGGACACCAGCCTGGGCGCGGTGCTCTCGCCCCGGCACGCGCTGGCGGGCATGGAGGCGATCCCGCTGGCGCACTGCGCGGCCTACCCGCTGATCTTTGCCGACCGCTCCATGATGATCCACGGCAACATCGCCGACACCTTCACGCAGGCCGGGCTGAGCGTGGAGCCGGCCTTCCGCACCAATTCGATCGAAACCATGAAGCGCCTGGCCGCCGCGAGCGAAGGCATCGCCTTCCTCAGCAAGTTCGACATCGCCGAGGAATACCACGCGGGCCAGCTCGTCTACCGGCCCATCCGCGACCGCGCCTTCAACCGCAACGTGCTCTCGCTGGTGCGCCATGAAAAGCATGGCCGGGGCCTGGCCAGCCTGCTGTTTGCGGAAGAGGTGATGGGGGCGCTGGGGGCGATGGGGGGCTAAGCCCCGTGGCACTTTTTGAACTTCTTGCCGCTGCCGCACGGGCACGGGTCGTTGCGGCCGGGCTGGTCGCCCTTCACCACGGGCTCCACGCGCGGGCCCAGGCTTTTCCAGACCTGGCGCAGGTCGTACACGGCCCAGATGGCCTCGCCGAACAGTTCCACGCGCGCCTGGCTCACGCTGGGCGGGCCGTCCTCGTCGGCCATGTTGACCTCGGGCGCGCCGGTGTCATCCTCGGTCAGCGCGACGAGGGTGTCCAGCGCGTCGTCGATCCAGCCCGCGGCCTCCTTGTCGCGCGGGGCGGCCCATTCCTCGGGCCAGCTTTCCACGGCGTACATGAAGCCCAGCGCCCAGATCTGGCCGAAGGAGGGGATTTCGCCCTCCATGCCCGCGCGCTCGTCTTCGGGCAGGGCGAGGACGGCGGCGCGCACGTCCAGTGCGTCGGGCTGGAAGGTGCGCTCGTCGTCCAGCGATTCCACGGGCGTATCGAGTTGGCGCGCCACCTCGGCCGCCCGCTTGCGCCACAGCTGGACGAAGCGCTCGGCGGGGTCCGCGTCCAGCAGCACCGCCCAGTATTCATGCTCCGGAATGTCGCGGCGCGTACAGGCCAGCGCGGTCAGGAAGCCGTCGCAGAACTCCCACTGCGGGGTTTCCTCGTGCTCGGCGCGCATGGCGTCGAGCAGGTCATCGAGTTCGTGGAGTTCTTCGGGGGTCAGGGCTGCGTCGGTCATGGGGGGTGGGCTGTTTATGATGCGGCGCGCAGTGTAGCCCTCCGCCCATGCACCTTCCCGAGCCCTTTGCCGAACCCTCCAGCGAGCCGCCCGCGGCTGCGCCCGATTACGCCGCCTACCTGCGCGCCCAATTGGCGCAGCCCGGCGCGGGGGTGACGCGCCACGCGCTGGGGGGCGGGCAGGTCTGGCTCAAGCGCGCGGGCGCGCCCCTGGGCCAGGCGCGCTACCTGGCGCTGGACTGGCTGGCGCGCGCGCTGAACCTGCAAGTGCTGCGCCCCGTGCCCAACCCCGGCGGCCGCGCCGCCATTGCCACCGAAGTGCGCCGCCTGCGCGAACTGGCCGCGCTGGGCCTGCGTGTGCCCGAGGTGCTGGCCGCCGAGGACGATGGCTTCCTGATGCGCGACCTGGGCGGCTCGCACTCGCTGCTCAACGAAATGATCGACGCCGCGCCCGCCGGCGGCGTCGCCGTGCTGGCGCTGTGGCGCGAGGGCCTGGCGGCGCTGCGCGAAGTGCACGCGCGCGGCGCGTGCCTGAGCCAGGCCTTCGCGCGCAACATGGTGCGCTGCGCCGACGGCGCGGTGGGCCTGATCGACTTCGAGGACGACCCCGCCGCCGCCCTGCCCCTGCCGGTGTGCCAGGCGCGCGACGCGCTGTGCTACGCGCACTCCACCGCGCTGGCGCTGCGCGAAGCCGGGGCGCTGGACGATGCGCGCGCGCTATGGCAGGCGTGGATGGAGGAAGACGGCGGCCTGGGCGCGGTGCGTGACACGCTGGCCGCCGCCACGGCGCGCCTGCGCTGGCTGCGCCACCTGCCCACGGACAAGCGCTGGGGCCGCGACGCGCAGCGCGCGCGCGCGGCCTACGACCTGCTGGCCCCCACCTGACTACCTGAGCGCGGGGTGGTCCGCGCGGGGCTTGTCCAGGTGGTAGCCCTGCACCATGTCCACGCCGAACTCCCGCAGCAGGCGCAGGGTGGCCTCGTCTTCCACGAACTCGGCCACGGTGTGCTGGCCCATGCCCCGGGCCATTTCGATGAGGGAGCGCACGAACACCTGGTTGTCGTACTCGCCGGGCAGGTTGCGGATGAACAGGCCGTCGATCTTGAGCACGTCGACCTTGAGGCGCTTGAGGTAGGCGAACGAGGCGAAGCCGCTGCCGAAGTCGTCCAGGCACAGGGTGCAGCCGGTGTGGCGCAGCGCGTCGATGAAGCGCTCGGCGTCGCGCAGGTCGGAGATGGCCGCCGTCTCGGTCAGCTCCACCAGCAGCCGCTGCGGCGCCACGCCGCGCCGGGCCAGCTGCGCGGCGATGAAGCCGGGCAGGTCGGGGTCGTCGAGCGAGCGGCCCGAGATGTTGACCGCCAGGGCCGGCAGCCCCGGGTGCGCGGCCAGCAGCGCGATGCTCTCGTTCACCACCCAGCGGTCGATGTCGAGAATCTTGCCGCTCTTCTCCGCCGGGCCGATGAACTGGCTGGGGGTGATGCAGCGCGCGGGGTCGGCCTCGTCCACCATGCGCACCAGGGCCTCCAGGTGCGCCAGTTCGCCGCTGTCGGCGCGGTACACGCCCTGGAAGTGCAGGCGCAGCAGGCCATGTTCGAGCGCGCGGTCGATGCGCTCGTTCCAGGCCAGGTGCGCTGCCATGGCCTGCGCCGCGTCGCGGTCGGGCCGGTACAGGCTCCAGCGGTTCTTGCCCAGGCGCTTGGCCTGGTACATGGCCGTGTCGGCGTGCGACACGAGCGCCTCGGTATCGAGGCCGTGGTCGGGGTAGTGCGCCACGCCCAGGCTGGTGGTCAGCCGCAGGGTCTGCCCTTCGACGTGCAGCACCGTCTGCCCCACGGCGCGCACGATGCGCTGGGCCAGCGCCTGGGCGTCGTCCAGCGTGGCCTGGGGCATGAACACGGCGAATTCGTCGCCGCCCAGGCGGCACAGGGTGTCGGTCTCGCGCACCAGCGCCCGGACCTCGACCGCCACGCGCTGCAGCACCGTGTCGCCCACGCGGTGGCCGAAGGTGTCGTTGATGTACTTGAACTCGTCCAGGTCGAAGAACAGCACGGCGCCCTGGCGGCCCGCGCCCGCGCCGTCCTTGAAGCAGCGCGCTAGTTCCTCCTCGAAGCGGCGGCGGTTGTACAGGCCGGTCAGGGCGTCGCGCTCGGCCAGGGTGGTGAGTTGCTCGCGCTGCTGCACCAGCTCGGCGGCCATGGTGTCGAAGGCGCCCGCCAGCCGCCCCAGTTCGTTGGCGCTGTCCAGGCCCATGCCCGGGGCCGTCGGCTGGGGCGTCAGCCCCTGGCCCAGTTCGTCCACGGCGCGGGTCAGGCGCAGCAGGGGGCGGATCACCAGCGCGTTCACGCGGCGGCGCATCAGCCACAGGACGGGCGCCAGAATCAGCAGGCCGGCGCCGCACACCGCCAGCCAGCCCAGCATGATCATGCGGCTCACGCGCTCCTGCGCAAGCACCTGCACCTGGAACCAGCCCGGCCCGTGGATGCGCGACCAGGCCACCCACTGGCCGCCGGGCGTGCGGCCCGCGCCGCTGTCGGAGCGCGCGGCCAGCACCATGCGCTGCACCTGTTCGAGGGCCGGGTCCGCCAGCGCGGCGATCTGCAGCTGGCCCTGGGCCGCGGCGATGCGCTCGCGCAGCTGCGGGTGCGCGATCAGGCGGCCCTGGCCATCGAGGATGAGCTGTTGCACGCCCGCGCCCTGGCTGGCGGCCACCGAGTCGATCAGCGTCTGCACCGTCACGTCGTGCCCCAGGGTGCCGACCCAGCGGCCCCGCCAGTCCAGAGGCGCGATGGCGGACACCATCCAGATGCGGGCCTGCTCGTCCCAGTACACCGGCGTCCAGAAGACCTGGCGCCGCGGATTGCCGCGCGGGTCGGAGCCGCGCATGGTGGGATAGTTGGCGTTGGTGGCCTGCGCATTGGCGTTGCCGCCCCAGTCCAGGCCGCGCGCGTACACCATCAGCCCGTCTTCCACGAAGTCCATGTAGGCCGAGAAGAACGGCGGCACCAGGGCCGGCCCCTGCTCGCGCAGCAGGTCGTAGCTGGCGACGGCGCGCAGGCGCGCCGAGGCGTCGAGCCCGTGCGGGCCGTCGTGCAGGTACAGGGTGGGGGCGTTCTGCGTGTCCACCAGCCCGGGGCGCACGCGCCACAGGCCGTCGGCGCCGCGCGCGAACAGGGCGTGGAAGCGCTGCTCGCTGGCCACGGGGTCGGCGTGGTCCAGGCGCTGCACCAGCGTCTCGCGCAGGCGGCGCACGCTGGCGTCGGCCTGCACGAACAGGCTTTCATGGGTTTGCGCCCGGGACAGCGCCCATTGCTGCAGCACCAGCGGCACGACGCGGTCCGCCGCCAGCCACAGGGCGGCATAGCCCAGCGCCGACAGCAACAGCAGCAGCGCCAGGAACAGGCCCCAGAGGGTCAGGGACAGGCGGTGGATCAGCGAGGCGCTGGGCAGAGCGGTCGGCAAGGCGACCCCTTTCGGGCTGCGGGGTAGTACAGAATGTTACGGTATCGTACCAGGGGATGCGGACACCTGAGCGCCCACCGTGGCGCCCAGCAGCGCCATGCGTTTGCGCAGCTTGAGCACGGCCTTGTCCTTGCTGACCAGCACGGCCTGGTGCGCGGCGGCGAGGTCGAGGAAGTGCTGGTCGTCGGGGTCGGTGCAGGTGTAGCGGATGCGCGGCGCGGCGGCCACCGGCTGGGTGCCCGCGTCGAAGGCGGCGAGCAGGTCGTCCGCCGTCTGCCCGTAGAAGGCCACGCGCGGCGCGATCTGGCTGTAGTGCAGCACGCGCTCCAGCTCCAGGCGCTGGGCCGCGTTGGCGATCCAGCGCAGCTGCCCCTGCGCCAGCAGTTCGCGCAGCGGCGGCACGAGCGGGTCGTCGAAGAGCAGCAGGTCGAGCACCACGTTGGTGTCCAGCACCACGGGGCGCGGCGCGGGGCCGGCGTAGCCCGCGTTGCACTCGGGCCAGCGCAGCACGATCTTCACTTCGCGGAGCCCTGGACCATGTCGAAGCGGAACAGGCGGCATTCGATGGGGCCGTTCCACAGCGGCACGCGGCGCGATTCCTTCAGGCGCATCTTGCCGGGCAGCTTGAGGTCGGGCGTGAGCATCCAGGCCTGCCAGCCCGCGTAGTGCTTCTTCCAGTGCGCGGCAAGCTGGCTGAAGAATTCGCCGCCGTCCTCGGTCTGGGCGGTTTCGCGGCCCGCGCGCTCCACCTGGCCCATGCGTTCGCGGGCATTGCGGCCCGCGCTGCCCGCGGCGGCAATGCGCTCGCCGTAGGGCGGGTTCAGCAGCATCACGCCCGGCGGGTCGCACGGCGGCATCCGCTGCAGCGCGTCGCCGCCGCGCAGCTGCACGGCCCCGGCCACGCCCGCGCGCTCGGCGTTGCGCTGGGCGAAGTCCACCATGCGGTGCGAAACGTCACTGCCAAAAATGGCTGCAGCGCTTGCCTGGCGTGCACTGGCAGCTTCTTCTTTGATAGCAGACCAGACGTGCGGCTGGTGCGGCAGCAGCTTTTCGAACGCAAAGCGCCGCTGCAGCCCGGGCGGGATGCGGCAGGCGATCTGCGCGGCCTCGATCAGCACGGTGCCGCTGCCGCAGCAGGGGTCGTACAGCGGCAGGTCCGCGTTCCAGCCCGTGGCGGCGATCATGGCGGCGGCCAGGGTTTCCTTGAGCGGCGCGTCGCCCTTGTCCTCGCGCCAGCCGCGCTTGAACAGCGGCTCGCCCGAGGTGTCGATGTAGACCGTGGCCTCGTCGTGCGTGAGGTGCAGGTGCACACGCCAGTCGGGCCGCTGCGTGTCCACGTCGGGGCGCGCGCCGGCCTTGGCGCGGAAGCGGTCGGCCACGGCGTCCTTCACGCGCAGCGCGGCGAAGTTCAGGCTCTTGAGCGGGCTGTGCTGGGCCGTGACCTCGACCTTGAAGCTCTGGCGCGGCGTGCCCCAGATCTCCAAGGCCACGCCGTGCGCCAGGGCGTAAAGGTCGTTCTCGGAGCGGTACGGCCCGTGCGCGAGCTGCACCAGCACGCGCTGCGCGAGGCGGCTGTGCAGGTTGAGCCGCAGCGCCTCGCGCCACGAGGCGTTGAGCAGCACGCCGCCACGGCCCACCATCAGGTCGTTGCCGGTCAGGCCCGTGAGGCCGTGCACCTCGTCGGCCAGAAAGCCCTCGACGCCGGCGGCGCAAGGGAGGAAAAGTTGCAGTTGATTCATTTCGGTTTTCTAGGGCACGGCGTACGTACCCGGCGCGGCCCAGGCCGGCAGACGCCGCGCAAGGGCCGCCCCGCCGCGCTGGCGTCGTCCCCCTGCCCGGCGAAGCCGAGAGCGGGGGGAAGCCGCGTAGCGGCTCAGGGGGGTGTTCATAGTGCTTTGCGCAGGTTGGCGGGCGCGATCTTGAGCGCCTCGCGGTATTTGGCGACGGTGCGGCGCGCGCATTCGATGCCCTGCTCCTTGAGCATCTCGGCGATCTGGCTGTCGGACAGCGGCTTGGCCGGGTTTTCCGCCGCGACGAACTGCTTGATGAGCGCGCGCACGGCCGTGCTCGATGCGTTGCCGCCCGTCTCGGTGCCCAGGCCCGAGCCGAAGAAGTATTTGAGCTCGTAGGTGCCCTGCGGCGTGGCCATGTACTTGGCCGTGGTCACGCGGCTGATGGTGGATTCGTGCAGGCCGAGTTCGTCGGCGATGTCGCGCAGCACCAGCGGGCGCATGGCGATTTCGCCGTGCACGAAGAAGTTCTTCTGCCGCTCCACGATGGCCTCGGACACGCGCAGGATGGTGTCGAAGCGCTGCTGGATGTTCTTGATGAACCAGCGCGCCTCCTGCAGCCGCTGCTGCAGGGCCTGGTGCCCTTCGCCGCGCCCGCCGCGCAGGGCCTGCGCGTAGAGCGCGTGCACGCGCAGGCGCGGCGCCACGTCGGGGTTGAGCTGCACGGCGAAGCGCGGCGTGCCTTCGCGCGCGCGGCTGGCGAGCGGCCGCACGATCACGTCGGGCACGATGGCGTTGCGCTCCACGTTGGCGAAGCGGCGGCCCGGGCGCGGTTCGAGCCGCGCGATCAACGCCATGGCGGCGCGGGTGCGTTCCTCGCTGCTGCCTGCGGCCTGGGCCAGGCGGCGCACGTCGCGCTTGGCCAGCCAGTCCAGCGGCTGGCGGCAGATGGCGAGCGCGGTGGCGGTGGTCTCGTCCTGCGCGAGCGCGCGCAGTTGCAGCGCCAGGCATTCGGCCAGGCCGCGCGCGCCCACGCCCGTGGGGTCCAGGCTTTGCAGCAGGCGCAGGGCCACGGTGAAGCGGTGGACCAGTTCCTCGCGGTCGTCCTCGCTCTGCGCCAGTCCCGCCGCGAGGTCTTCCAGCGGGTCTTCGAGGTAGCCGTCCTCGTTCAGCGATTCGATGAGGAAGCGCAGCGCGGCGCTGTCCACGGCGGACAGGCGCAGGGCCAGCGCCTGCCGGTGCAGGTGGTCGGTCAGCGATTCGTGCGGCGCGGAGCGGTCGGCGGCGCCGAGTTCGTCGTCGTCATCGGGCGGCTGGCGCGCGGGGGCGTCGGCGCTGTTCCAGATGCCTTCGTCGTCCCACTCGGGGGTGGATTCCTGGTCAAATTGGGCCTCAGCGCTTATGGGCTCTGCGCTGGCAGCTTCTGATTCGATAGCGTTTTCATCGCCCTGCGCGGGTGCTTCGGCGCCGGGCGGTGCCAGCGGCGTGGGCGGTGCGGCCTCGCCCTCTTCCTCGTCGTGCTCCAAGAAGGGGTTGTCCGCCAGCATCTGCTCCACTTCCTGCGCCAGTTCCAGCGTGGACAGTTGCAGCAGCCGGATGGACTGCTGCAGCTGCGGCGTGAGGGACAAATGCTGCGAGACGCGCAGCGACAGCCCGGGTTTCATCACATCCGGAAATGTTCGCCCAGGTAGACGCGGCGCACCTCGGCGTTGTCCACGATCTCGGACGGCGTGCCCTGGGCCAGCACGCGGCCGTCGCTGATGATGAACGCATGGTCGCAGATGCCCAGCGTTTCGCGCACGTTGTGGTCGGTGATGAGCACGCCGATGCCGCGCCCTTTCAGGAAGCCGATGATGCGCTGGATCTCGATGACCGCGATCGGGTCGATGCCCGCGAACGGCTCGTCGAGCAGGATGAAGCGCGGCTGCGTGGCCAGCGCGCGCGCGATCTCCACGCGCCGCCGCTCGCCACCCGACAGGGCCAGCGCGGGCGATTCGCGCAGGTGGTCCACGCGCAGTTCCTCGAGCAGGGCGGTGAGGCGGCGCTCGATCTCGCTCTTGGGCAGCGGCTTGCCGTCGTCGCCGCGCTGCAGTTCGAGCACGGCGCGCACGTTGGCCTCCACGCTGAGCTTGCGGAAGATCGACGCCTCCTGCGGCAGGTACGACAGGCCCAGGCGCGAGCGGCGGTGGATGGGCATGTTGGCGACCGACTGGCCGTCGATCAGGATGTCGCCCCCATCCGAGCGCACCAGGCCCACGATCATGTAGAACGATGTGGTCTTGCCCGCGCCGTTGGGGCCGAGCAGGCCCACGACCTCGCCCTTGCGCACGGTGAGCGATACATCCTTGACGACCTTGCGGCTGCCGTAGGTCTTTTCGAGGCTCAGCGCCTCCAGGCGGCTTTCTTCCACGGTCATGCGGTTACTGGCTGAGCGTGGTGCTGGGGCGCAGCGCGGGCGCGGAGGCCGGCGCTGCGGGCGCCGCCGGAGCGCTGGCGCTGTCCTTGGGAGCGAGCGTGGCGCGCACGCGGCCGTCGCGCGGCCTGGCGCCCTGGGGCGCGGCGGTGGGCTGGCCCTTGGGGCTGTCCACGGTGAACACGTCGGTCACGTTGTTGTAGACGATGATCGCGCCGGAGACGTGGTCCGACAGCTGGCTGCCCCGGTAGCGGCGCATCTCGGCGCGGCGGATGAACTTCACGATGTCGCGGCGCCCGTCGTACTCGATGACCTCGCCCTCGCCCTCGATCCACTCCTCGGGCTGGCCCGGCGGGGTATCGCGCTTCTGGCGGAAGAAGGCGCGCGCGCCCGGCGCGGCCGTGACGGTGCCGGACTGGTAGCCATCGGCGTCCTGCACCACGTCCAGCCGCGCGCCGCGGATGGTGATGGTGCCCTTGGTCATCACCACGTTGCCGGTGAACACGCTGGTCTGCTTGAGCTCGTCGTGGCGCAGCGCGTCGGCCTCGATGTTCATGGGCTTGCCGCTGTCGGCCTTCTCGGCCTGCGCGGTGCCCGCCAGGCACAGGGCCACGAGCAGTAGGAAAGAGGAAAAACGGTGGGTCATTGGGCAGGGCACGAATCTTGCAGGCATTGTAGTCATCCCGCGCTCCGCGCTTCGGATGGCACCGCACTCCTTTGCCTCCTCGTGCATGGCCGATAATTAATGATTGTCATTCCTATTTGACGCGCACCCAAGGTCAGCCGCCGCATACCGGCGCCCATCCGCCGAGGGAATTCCCCGTTTCCATTGGGCCCTGGGCCACCCGTGCTGGAGCGCTACTACCGCGAACTGCTGAACTTTCTTTCCCGCGCCGTGAGAGACCGCGACGCCGCGGCCGATCTGGCGCAGGAAAGCTACGCCCGCGTCCTGGCGGCGCAGCAGGCAGGCCGGCCCGTGCGCGACGCGCGGGCGCTGCTGTACCACACGGCGCGCAACCTCGTCATCGACAGACACCGCCGCGCCGCCGCGCGCGCCGCGACCGGCGAAGCCCCCTCGCTGGACGACGAGGGTGCCGGGCTCGGCGACCTGGCCGGCCCACAGTCCCAGGAGCCGGACGCCATCCTCGCCTCGCGCGAAGGCCTGGCGGCCGTCATCGCCACCATCGACCAACTGCCCCCACGCTGCCGCGAGGCCTTTATCCTCTACAAATTCGACGGCCTGACCTACGCCGAGATCGCCGAACGCATGGGCATCTCCCCGCGCACCGTGGAAATGCAGCTCCAGATCGCCATGCAGGCCTGCTGGCGCTGCCTGGACGCACAGGGCGGCGCGGCACGCCCCACGCCGCCCCCGGGCCGGAGAAAGCGTGCCGGCCCATGAACCGCAAAATATCCGGGCGCACTCCCTGCCCGGTACCGGATTCGGCGCCTGTCGCGCGTCTATAGAAAAAGAGAAACCTTTTCCCATGCCCCCTCCACTCCAACCGCCCGACGACACGCCCGGCTTGCGCCAGGACGTGCTCGGCTGGTTCACCCGCCGCCAGCGCGGCGGCTGGAGCGCGCAGGACGAAGCCGGCTTTCAGGCCTGGCTGGCCGCCGACGCAAGCCACCGGCAGGCCTATGCGCAGTGGGAATCCCATTGGCAGGCGCTCGACGGCATTCCCGCCGACGCCGTGGCCCAACTGCGCCGCAACCTGCAACGCGACAAAGCGCTTGAAAACGCCCGGCAGGCGCAGCCCCTGCCGCGCCGCCGCTTCCTGGCGCCCGCGTTCGCCGTGGCATCCGTGACCGCCATCGCCGGCGGCGCCGGGCTGCTGGCCTGGAACCGCTGGCAGGCCCAGCCGGTATTCGCGCAGGCTTTCGCCACGCGGCGCGGCCAGCAGACCGAAGTCGCGCTGCCCGACGGCAGCCGCCTGCGGCTGGACACCGCCACCCGGCTCGAAGTCACCTATTACCGCCAGCGCCGCGAGGTGACGCTGCTCGAAGGCCAGGCCGTCTTCAGCGTCCAGGCCCATGCCGCCCAGCCGTTCCACGTGCTGGCCGGCCCCGTGGGCGTGACGGTGGTCGGCACCCGGTTCTCGGTGCGCTACACGCCGAACCTGCCGGGCAACGACGGCGTGCAAGTCGCCGTGGAAGAGGGCAAAGTCCGCGTCGTGCGGCGCAACAGCGCGCCCGGCGACGCGCTGCGCGACCTGCCCGGCGCCATCTACCTCACGGCCGGCCAGCAGATATCGGCCGACACCGGGGGCACGCTGGCGGCCCCGGCGGCCGTCCCCAGCGAAGGCATCGCCCCCTGGCGCGACAGCCGCATCAGCTTCGTGAACACACCGCTGGCGCAGGCCCTGGCCGAAATGGAGCGCTACGGCAGCACCGGCCTGGCCGTGCACGACCCCGCCGTGGCCGCGCTGCGCCTCTCCGGCACCTTCGACCCGCGCGACGTGCAGACGCTGCGGCGCGTGCTGCCCAGCGCCCTGCCCGTGCGGCTGCGGGAGGAAGGCGGAGCGACCGAGGTGGTGCGCGCCAGCGGGAGTTCCGCAGGCCGATAAATGCAGCCGATGCCTCTTCGGAGTGGCGCCGCGGACCACCGGCAGGCCCTCCATTTCGGCGATGCGCTCCTTATTCGATAGCTATCAGCGCTTGACCAGCAAGCGCTGATGGCCTTTCTGGCTTGCAGCCCCCCGCACCCTATTTCCACATGGCGGCAGTGCGGCCAAGAAATTTTCCGACAGCTACCGTATTTCTGGCGGCTCGTGCGTCTTCCAAAGCAGGAACCATTCGCATTCACTACTTCAAGGACATTCATGAGTCGCCAGAAACTTCGGCCAGCCCCTCTCGCCCTGGCTATCGCCCTCGCGTTGGGAGGCGCTGCCGTTCACGCGCAAGGCATTGCATCGCCTGACGCGCCGGTTCAGATCAGCATCAAGGCCCAGCCTCTTGCGGAGGCGCTCAATGACTGGGCGCGGCAGACCCGAATCCAGCTCATGACCCAGCAGAGCCTGGTCGCGGGCAAAACCGCTCCGGCTGTGTCGGGAACACTGACGCCGAATCAGGCGCTGAATCGCTTGTTGGCGGGCAGCGGGTTGACGGCAATGCATGAGGGCAATGCGGTCGTGATCAAGGCCGCTGCGTCTGTGGGGGGCACCGCGCTGCCCGAAGTTCTCGTGCGTGCTGCGCCAGAACAGGATGCAACGACGGAAGGCACGCAGTCGTACACCACCAGAAGCGTCACGTCAGCCAAGGGTGAAACCCCGCTGCTGGAAATTCCCCAATCCGTCGTCGTCGTCACTCGCCAGCAGATGGACGATCAGCAGCCCTTCAATCCAGGGGATGCGGTGACGTATTACAACGCTGGCGTCCAGGGAAATGGCTCAGGCGCCGATCCCAAACAGGCCGAAGCTGGCGTACAAGTGCGAGGGTTCAGCACCACGGAATATGTGGACGGCCTGCCCGTCCCCGCCGGGACTTTCGCCCGCCCGGCGCATGACCCCTACATGCTGGATCGGGTGGAACTCCTCAAAGGCGCCACCGCCGCTGTGTATGGCCAGAACCAGCCCGGCGGCATTCTCCAACTGACCAGCAAACGCCCGACCGAGGAGCCATTGCATGAAGTCTTCCTTCAAGGTGGAAGCTACGGGCGTATCGCAGGCGGCTTCGACGTGGGAGGCCCCATCGACACGGATAAGCGCTGGCTGTATCGCATCACGGGGGTTGCATATGACAGCGGTACCCAGGTCGATCACACCAATCTCAGCAGAGTTTCCATTGCGCCGTCGCTCACATTCCGGCCCGACAGCTCCACGTCTTTGACCATTCTTGCCAGCTACCGCAACGACCCGAATACCGGCTTCTGGAACAAGAGGCCCGCGGTGGGGTCATTGGTTCCCAACGCGGATGGCTATCGCATTCCTGACAATTTCTTCACCGGCGACCTGGGATTCAACAAGCTGCAAAGCAAACAGGCATCCATCGGGTATGCCTTTGAACACCATTTCGACAGCGGCTGGACATTCAGGCAGAACCTGCGGCAGCAATACCTGGCGTGGCACTTCGACAGCGTTCAAGATGACAAACTCGTCGGCACCACCATCATTCGGGACAAGTTCCAGGATATCAACAACGCCCACCTTTTCAGCGTCGACAACCAGGCGGAAAAAACATTCACCCTGGGTGACTTCAAGCACAAGACCCTGCTCGGGCTCGATTATCAGCATGTGAACTATGCCGACAAGGAGACGGATGCGGATGCGCCTTCGCTCGATCTTTTGTATCCAATCTATCGCCAGCCACTACCTGTTTATACGGCGAATGACACCTACATCAACACGCAACAAACGGTGCGCGATCTAGGGGTTTATGCCCACGATGAAATATCATTCGGCGGGTGGCGGGCTTCCATGGGAGCGCGCCATGATTGGGCTAACAGTTCGACCACGGATCTGTTGAACGATAACTCCAGGCAAACCCAATCCAGTTCGGCGACCACCTGGAATGCTGGCTTGCTTTATCTTTTTGACAATGGCATTGCGCCCTACGTCAGCTACTCCACCTCGTTCATGCCGACTGTCGGGACGGATGTCAACAGCAAGGCATTCAAGCCAACGACAGGGCAGCAATACGAGGCAGGCGTCAAATACAAGCCGGCTGCCATGGATGCGATTTTCTCTGCATCCGTCTATCAGTTGACGCAGCAGAATGTACTGACGCAGGATCTGAATAATTCCAATAATCGCGTACAGACCGGTGAAGTCCGATCCAATGGTTTTGACATCGGCGTGCAAGGGCGTCTGACCAAGAATGTCAACCTGCTTGCTTCCTATGCCTATATTGACGCGCGCACCACGAAATCAAATAGCGGGACAAAAGGCTATCGGCCGTCAGGAATTCCGCGAAACAGTGCGAATGCATGGGCAACTTACAAATTCACGGAAGGAGCTTTGGGTGGCGTAAAGGTGGGTGCAGGTGCCAGATATATCGGCAGCACCATGAATACCGCCAATACGGCCACCATTCCGGGGGTGACCGTGTCTGACGCCATGCTCAGCTACGACTTCGGCTTTAATAACCCATCGTTGAAAGGACTGACATTGGCCGTCAATGCCTCGAATATTTTCGATAGAAAATACATCCAAACGTGCACCAATGGATGCTGGTACGGACTCCGGCGGAATGTTGTGGCCACCTTGAAATACAACTGGTGAAGTCCGTGAAAGGCGCGGGAACGATACGGGTCTGGGGGCTGGTTCACCGGTGGACAAGCCTGGTCTGCGTGGTGTTCCTGCTGTTGGTGTGCCTGACTGGCTTGCCGCTGGTGTTTTCCGAGGAGATCGAGGACTGGATCAGCCCGCATACCTACGCCGAACTGCCGGCCACTGCGCCGCGGGTGTCTTTGGACCGTCTGGCGGCCATCGGCCGCCAGATGTACCCAGGCGAGGTCGTTTCACTGCTGTTCGTCGATGACGACGAGCCGCAGGTCTATGCGTGGATGGCGCCGTCGTTTGCCGCATTGAGCGCGGACCCCAGAGTCCAGCATTTCATCCGCTTCGACGCTCGCACAGCCGAGGTGCTGGAAGTGTCCAAGCCCCGGGAGCAGCGGGGCTTCATGGGCGTGGTGCGGTCGTTGCACACCGATCTGTTCGGTGGCCTGCCTGGTGAACTGTTCCTGGCCTCGATGGCGCTCCTGTTCGTGCTCTCCACGGTCTCGGGCGTGGTGCTGTATGGGCCATTCGTGAAGAAGCTGGACTTCGGCACAGTGCGTGCCGATCGTTCAACCCGCATTCGCTGGCTCGATCTGCACAACCTGCTGGGTATCGTTACCTTGGCCTGGGCATTGGTGGTGGGATTGACCGGCGTGGTCAATGAACTGTCCTCCCCGCTATTCGCGCTATGGAGCCGCACTGACGTTCAGGCCATGCTCAAGCCGTGGCAAGGCCAGCCGGCCCCTCGCCAGACCGAATTGGCTTCCGCGCAGGCGGCGTTTGATACGGCAAAGAAAGCCGTGCCAGGTATGCGGGTGGTGAGCGTGGCCTACCCAGGCAACCGCCTGGGCAGTCCGCACCACTACCTGGTCTGGGCCAAGGGCGAGACACCGCTGACCAGCCGGCTGTTCAGCCCCGTGCTGGTCGATGCCCGCACGGGCGAGCTGACGGCCGTGGTGCGGATGCCCTGGTATCTGCGCGCGCTCGAAGTTTCCCGGCCCTTGCACTTCGGCGACTACGGCGGGCTGCCGCTGAAGATCATCTGGGCGCTGCTCGACCTCATCACCATCGTGGTGCTGGGCAGCGGGCTGTACTTGTGGCTGGCGCGGCGCAAGACCCACGCACGGCGCGTGGCGCAGATGGCGGAGGCCCGGTCATGAGCAGCCCCCATCGCACTTTCCGGCGGGTGTGGGCGGTGCCGCTGCTGCTGGCGGCGCTGACGCTGTTCGGGCTGCTGGCGGCGCTGCTGGGCACGGGCATTTGGCATGGCCTGTCGTGGCTGGCGCTGCTGGCGCCCATTGCCGTGGGCTTGCGCTACAGCCTGCGCCCGCGCAGGGGCCGAGGTGTATGAGCCACCGGGCTTGTTGGAATGCAAAAACCCGCACGAGGCGGGTTTTCAGCCGGACGGGAGCAAAGATCAGCCCTTGCGCACCGTGGCGGCCAGTTGCTCCGTTACCTTGAGCACGCTTTCCATGCTGCCGACCATGGTGCCGTCGGTATAGAAGCGGCCGCCAATGCCCATCGAAGGCACGCCTTCCACGCCGTAGGCGTCCTGCAGCTGCGTGGCCTTGCGCACCTGGTTGGCCACGGTGAAGGAGTTGTATTGCTCCTTGAACTTGGCCACGTCCACGCCCTGCTTGCCCATGAAGTCGAAGATTTCGTCGTCCTTGCCGAGGCGCATGTGGTCCACGTGGATGGCGCGGAACACCTTGGCGTGCATGTCATCGAGCCGGCCCATGCCCTGCAGCGCGAAATAGATCTTCTGCTGCGGCACGAAGCTGGCGTTGAAGGCCACGGGCGCGCGGTGCACCACGATGTCCTTGGGCACGGATTTGACCCAGGCCTCGAACGCGGGCTCGAAGGCGTTGCAGTGCGGGCAGCTGTACCAGAAGAACTCGATCACCTCGACCTTGCCTGCGGGCGCTTCGGTGGGCGCGGGCTTGCCGAGCTTGCGGTAGTCCTTGCCTTCGCGGAACTGCTGGGCCAGCGCGGGCCCGGCAAAGGCGCCAGCGGCCAGGGCCGTGGCGGCGGTGAGGGAAAACTCGCGGCGTTTCATGGTGAAAAGATCACTCCTCTGTGTATTCAGTGGCCGTCTGAGACGGGAGAGCGGACAAAAGTTCAGTGGCGTTGCACACGCACCAGCGCCGATTCGACACCCGCGCCTTCGAGCTTGCCCTTGAGTTGCTCGGCGTCGTCGCGCTTGGTGAACGGGCCCACGCGCACGCGGAAGACGGTGCGGCCATTCTGTTCGCGCTCGCTCACGCGCGCCTCCCAGCCCAGCATGGCGAGCTTGGCGCGCTGCGCGTCCGCGCTGGACTGCGAGCCAAAGCTGCCGGCCTGCACGAAGTAGTCGAACGGGTCGCCGCCCGCGTTGGCGGGAGCCGCCGCGCCGGCCGGGGGAGCCGCCTTGGCACGCGCGGTGGCCAGGTCGCCCAGCGGGTCGGCGGAAGGCTTGGCCGTGGCGGGCGGCGCGCTCTGGCTGGCCGTGCCCTTGGGCGTGGCGGCCAGGGCGGGCGGGTTGGCAACGGGATTCTGCGCGGGGTTCGGGGCCGCTGGCGCGGAAGCCACCGCGGCCGGGGGCGCGGGCGGCGCCGTGGGTGCGGCGTTCTTGCCACGCAGCAGCTGGTTCGGGTCCCAGTTGCGGTTTTTCTCGGCCTCGGCGGCGTCCTGGTCGGAGCCGCGCGCCGCGCCCTTGTTCAGGAAGGGCACGGGCACCTTGGACACGTAGATCGCCACACCCAGCGCTACCCCCAGGCCGACGATGAGGCCCATGATCAGGCCGAGGACCGTGCCGCCGCGTTGTTGTCGTTTCATGTCAGTGTTCACTCACATTTTCTGGGGCGCCGAGACGCCCAGCACCGCCAGCCCATTTTGCAGCACCTGCGCCGTGGCGGCGACCAGCGCCAGTCGCGCGCGCTTCACGGCCTCGTCGTCGACCAGGATGCGCTCGGCGTCGTAGTAGCTGTGGTAGGCGGCGGCGAGGTCGCGCAGGTAGAAGGTCACGTCGTGCGGCGCCTCGCCCGTGGCGGCGGCCGTGAGCATCTCGGGGTATTTGGCCAGTTGCAGCATCAGCGCCTGGGCCTGCGGGCCTTCGAGGGCGGACAGGTCGGCATCCTTCAGCGCGGCCCGGTCGCCGCCCCAGGCCGTGAGCACCGAGCAGATGCGCGCATGGGCGTACTGCACGTAGTAGACCGGGTTGTCGTTGTTCTGCGCCACGGCCAGGTCCACGTCGAAGGTGTATTCGGTGTCGGGCTTGCGGCTCAGCAGGAAGAAGCGCACCGCGTCCTTGCTGGTCCACTCGATCAGGTCGCGCAGCGTGACGTAGCTGCCCGCGCGCTTGCTGATCTTGACCTCCTGCCCGCCCTTGACCACGCGCACCATGGTGTGCAGCACGTAGTCGGGGTAGCCCTGGGGAATGCCGACATCCGCCGCCTGCAGCCCGGCGCGCACGCGCGCGATGGTGCCGTGGTGGTCGGTGCCCTGGATGTTGACGACCTTGGCGAAGCCGCGCTCCCACTTGGCGATGTGGTAAGCCACGTCGGGCACGAAGTAGGTGTAGGTGCCGTCCGTCTTGCGCATGACGCGGTCCTTGTCGTCGCCGTAATCGGTGGACTTGAGCCACAGCGCGCCGTCCTGCTCGTAGGTATGGCCGTTGGCGACCAGCTTGTTCACCGTGGCCTCGACGCGGCCCGAGGTGTAGAGGCTGGATTCGAGGTAGTACTCGTTGAACTTCAGGTTGAACGCCTGCAAGTCCTTGTCCTGCTCGTTGCGCAGGTAGGCCACGGCGAACTGGCGCACGTTGTCGTAGTCGTCCACGTCGCCATTGGCGGTGAACTCGCGGTCGTCGGCTTTGACGGATTTTTTCGCCAGGAAGTCGTTGGCGATGTCCTGGATGTAGTCACCGTTGTAGGCGGCCTCGGGCCATTCGGCGTCGCCGGGCTTGAAGCCTTTTGCGCGCAGTTGCGTGCTTTTGGTGAGCGTATCGATCTGCACGCCCGCGTCGTTGTAATAGAACTCGCGGTGCACCCGCCAGCCCTGGGTGACGAACAGGTTGCAGATGGCATCGCCCAGCGCGGCCTGGCGGCCATGGCCCACGTGCAGCGGGCCGGTGGGGTTGGCGGAGACGAATTCGACCAGCACGCGCTGGCCGTTGTCAGGCTGGCGGCCGAAGCGCTCGCCCGCATTCAGCACCTCGCGCACCACCTCCTGCTTGGCGGCGGGTTGGAGGCGGATGTTGAGAAAGCCCGGCCCGGCGATCTCGATGGCGCTCACCCAGCGCGCGAAGGCGGGCGTGGCCTCCAGTGCGGCCTTGAGCTGCTCGCCCAGGGCGCGCGGATTGAGCTTGAGGGGCTTGGCCAACTGCATGGCCGCCGTGCAGGCGAAGTCGCCATGCGCGGCCACCTTGGGTGATTCGAACCCGGCGCGCGCACCGGCGCCGGGCGAGAGTTTTTCCAGCTCGGCGGCCAGGGCCGCGAGCAATTCTTGTTTGACACTGAGCATGGTTCGATTTTAAGAGCGCGTCATCCCGCAACCAGACTGGCGCGTTATGCTGCGTAACCCCCTGTGTTTCTGGGGGTTTTCATCCACCCCCGTTCCACATCTTTGCAGGAGCACATTCCATGAACAAGCTGCTTTCCGTGGTTGCCGCCGCAGGCTTCGCCCTCTCCTTCGCCGCTGCCCAGGCCCAGACGGCCGCCGCAGCCGCGCCCGCATCGGCTCCGGCGGCTGCCGCCCCGGCCGCCGCAGCCCCTGCCGCCGGCGAAAGCTGCGAGGCCAAGGCCGTCAGCAAGGACGGCAAGCCCCTGGCTGGCGCCGCCAAGAAGAGCTTCGTCAAGAAGTGCGAAAAGGACAACAAGGCCGCTGCCGCCCCCGCCTGCGAAGCCAAGGCCGTCAGCAAGGATGGCAAGCCGCTGGCCGGCGCCGCCAAGAAGAGCTTCATGAAGAAGTGCGAGGCCGACGCGGCCAAGGGCTGATCGCGCTACTACCGCTTGCACCGAACCCGCCGCCTGGCGGGTTTTCTTTTTGCGCACTGGGGCCGCCGCACGGTCAAGTGCGCCTTGGTCATCACGTCAAAGGCTGCCTGACCAGACTCGCTCCAAGGCGATCAGGCATATTCGATGGCCTTATCCCGAAATCACGGCGCCGACGGCAGATGCCCGCCGAAGTGCGAGTGCCGCGACGACCGTAATGCCCATCGCAGCGGCCCCCAGCCAGGATGCCGCCGTGTATCCCATATTGGTCGGAAACCTTGCTCCAACCGGGGTATAGACGGCCAGCATGAGACCGCCCAGCGCGCTCCCCATCGAGAAACCGACACTTCGGACGATTTGGTTGAAACTCATCGCACTGGAAGTTTCTTCACGGGGGGTAACGGCGAGGATTGCTGCGGGCATGGATGCCGAGAAGACCCCGACGCCCAGCCCCAGCAAGCCCATGACGGCAAACGATAGCCAGAACTGGGCTCGGGCCAGGGCAAACAGGACCAGTGCTGCCAGAACCACCGCACCTCCCCAAGCCAGAATGATGGAGGGAGCCAACCGCTCGCGCAACGTTGGCACCAGCTTTCCGCCGATGAAGCCAAACACAGAGAAAGGCACCAGAACCAGACCGGCAACGAAGCCGCTGATGCCGAACCCATACCCAGCGATAGCGGGTGTTTGCACGTAGCGAGTCACCAGCGAAAACAGCAGATACATGCAGATGCCGCCCAACAGCATGACGATGTTGGCTCCCGCCACTGCCGGATGGCGCAGCAGAGCCAAGCTCACCAGGGGCGCAGCAGATCGGGCCTCATGGCGCGCCCAAATACCGATCAGAACGACAGACGCGATCACAAGAGCGCCAGCAAATCCTGGGTGGTCAATCCACAGCGCTGTCTGGCCCATGGCGAGCAGAAGCGCCACCAAGCCAGCCCCCAGCAAGGTTGCGCTCAGCAGGTCCACGGATGCCGAGCGATGTTCAGGCGCTTGCGGTATCGAATACCAAGCCGCCGCCCATGCGGTTACGGCCATCAGCAGGCCAAGGCCATACACCGCACGCAAGCCTGCCAAGTCGATCAGCAATCCGACAAGCGGGTAGCCGATACCGACACCGATGGTCGCGGCCACGGAAAGGAGAGCAATCGTGGCCGCTGAACGCTCGGCGGACAAATGATCACGTGCCACGCCCATCATCAGCGCCGTCAGCCCCAGACCAGCACCTTGGCCGATCCGCCCGGCCAGCAGCCAGCCAAATGATGGGGGAACAACCGTCAGCACACTGCCCGCCGCGACGGCGGCCAGGATTGCGAGGATTGTTTGCCGGCGATAGGGGCCGCCGCCAAGCCGGCCCAATACCGGCGTTGCGATCGCCCCGACCAGCAGCGGCGCGGTGAGCGTCCATTGCGCGGTAGCCAACGGCACGCCAAACCGGTTTGCCACGGCTGTGATCAAGGGTGCGCCAAGGCTGCCAACGACGACTGCGACAGCGAGTGCGAGTGCGATGAATATCAGCGTCGGCGCCATCAGGCGCTCCTTGAGGGTTGGACGAGAACCATCGGCCATCGGCTTCATTGATTTGCCTCGACATTCACGTGCTGGAAAAGGTGGGGGGTAATGCGCGTGGTGGCCTGCCGAGCCCAGTCCGCATGGACATTCGCTGTATCGAGTGCGGCATTGGTATTGAGCAGCATTCCAAAGGCCATGAACGTCTTGATCTGTATGGCGTCAAGGCCCGTTGTGTCGCTCACAAGCTGCCACAGCCGGCCAAAGCTCTCCTGTACGACTTCCCGAACTTCGGCATCGCCGCACGCCGCGAAGGCCTGCAGTTGGAGCAGCAAGAGGGTGCGGTCCTTCAAGTTGTCGTTGTAGCGCTGACCCATCGATGACAGCGCCTCAAGCCCAGAGGATGAGCCCGCCGCCTCAGCCAGGCCGCTCGCCATCATTTCAAAGGCGTCTCTGACGACTTCCAGAAAGAGTTGCTTCTTGGTGCCAAAGAGACGAAAGACGTAGGCGTGCGTGATGCCTGCCTTGTGCGCGATCGCTTCGGCGGAAACGCCATGCAACCCGTATTCGGCGAACTCCTGGCCGGCCTTCTTCAACACTTGCTCGCGGCGATCCGCTCTGTTCAACCGCTTGGCGCGTTCCGATGCCATATGGCCTCTTAGTATTAAGTAACTTACCAGTAACTTATCACTGTTGCCCAGGCAGATCAATGGATGGAGTCACCAAGAATGGCTGCTCAGATCGCTGAGGGAGTCGTCAGATGGAATGGCCGCGCTATCACGGCCATGTTCTTGACGGCCAGTTTGCGCGGCGTTACTTCGGGGCTTGCGCTGGCCAGCACCCCTGGCTGGCCCTTGCGCAAAGCGGAACCAGATTTCAGGCGCCGATGCCGCCGCGCGCCAGGAACACCGCGAGCAGCGGAATCAGCGCGACCAGGTGCGCCTCGATCATCACGATGCGGCGCGTGGAGCGGATTTCGTCCGCGCCGGGCAGCACGCCCGTGGCTCGCAGCTGCCGGCGCCAGCGCAGGAAGCGCAGCGTGGGCACGATGGACAGCAGGCCGACCACGACGAACAGCGTGACCTTGGCGTGCAGCAAGGGCTGCGACCAGTACCACGCCGCGCCCTTCACGCCCCAGAAGGTGCGCGCCAGCCCGGTGGCCAGCACCGCGACGGACGAGGCGCCGTAGATCGCGTCCACGCGCGCCAGCCGCTCCACCACGGCGGCGTTGAGCCATTCGGCGCGGCACAGCGCCGCTTCGCTGGCCAGGAAGACCACCAGGGTGAGGATGGCAAGGAGGTGTGCGTAGGCCAGCAGGGCTTCGGTGGTGGTCATGGTGAAGGTTGCTCCAGGGGGCCAGGGGCTCTGACGGGGCCGAATTCGCGCGCCACCCAGGTGTCGATGAGGCGCTTTTCCGCGTACAGCGGGTCGCTGGACACCTCGTGCAGGCGCTGCACGAAGGTGTCGTCGCGCAGCGTGCGGCGGCCTTGGCGCAGCGCCTTGCCGTCCTCGTCGCGCAGCACGAAGTCCAGGTCGATCTGCGGCGGGTAGACCACGCGCGTCATGACTTTGGTGTCTTCCCGCGCCACGCGCCGGGCGCCGGAGCCGCTGATGCGGCGCACGTCGGTGATGCGCACGTCGAGCCGCTGGCCGCGGGGTAGCGCGGCGGCCGCGCGCTCGGCCAGGTAGCTCGAGAGCGCATCGACCCAGCGCTGGCGGTCGGGGTCGCGCGGGTGCACCGTCGCGTCGCTGAAGTACGCGGGGTTGGTGGTGGTGACGCTGACCGCGCCGGGCTCGGGGTCGCCCGCAGGCGCGGTGGCGCAGGCCGCGAGCAGCAGCGCCAGGGCCGGGGCGGCCCATTGGTGGTTGATGAGCAGTTTCATGTGGCCCGCCTCCAGAACTCGGGCTGGGCGTAGTGGCGCTTGAGGTATTCGATCCAGAGCCGCACGCGCAGCGGCATGTGCTTGCGTTGCGGGAAGACGACGTAGATGCCGTTGGGCGGCGCGGCGAATTCCTCCAGCACCGCGACCAGCTGGCCTGCGGCGATCTCGGCCTCCACCTCCCAGGTGCTGCGCCAGGCGATGCCCCAGCCGCCCAGGCACCAGTCGTGCAGCACCTGGCCGTCGGAGCAGTCGAGCGGCCCGTCGGGCTTGAAGTGCATGACCTCGGACGCGCCCGCCTCCGCGCCCTCCACGGGCACCTTGAACGCCCAGCCGCGCGTTTGCGAGGCGTCGCTCGACAGGGTCAGGCAGTCGTGCTGCGCGAGTTCGCTCGGGTGGCGCGGCGTGCCGTGGCGCTGCAGGTAGGCCGGCGTGGCCACGCACAGGCGGCGGTTGTCGGCGATGCGCACGCTGACCAGCGCGGAGTCGGGCAAATCGCCCACGCGCACGGCGCAGTCGAAGCCCTCGCCCGCCAGGTCGACCACGCGGTCGCTGAGGTTGAGCGAGATCGTCACTTCGGAATGCAGTTCGTGGAACAGCGGCACCAGCGGCGCGACGTGGCGGCGGCCGAAGCCCGCAGGCGCGGTGATGCGCAGATGCCCCGTGGCCTTGACGCCGCCCGCCGACACGCTGGCCTCGGCGTTGGCGATGTCGGCCAGCAGGCGCTGGCAGTCTTCCAGGAAGGCGCTGCCCTCGTGCGTGAGCGTGATGCGGCGCGTGGTGCGCACCAGCAGCTTCACGCCCAGGCGCTCTTCGAGCGCGTCGAGCCGCCGGCCCATGATGGCCGGGGCCACGCCCTCCACCTTGGCCGCCGCCGTGAGGCTGCCGCGCGTGGCCACCGAGACGAAGGACTCGAACGCCTTGAGTTTGTCCATGTGCGCAGATTAGGCGGTTGAAAGTCAAAGATCAAGCGTTGACCGGCGGGGATTGGGCAAGGTTCCTGAAATCAAATACTCCTGAATTCATAGCCTCCAGCGCTTGATGCATAAGCGCTGGAGGCCTATTTCATCCTGAAATAACCTGCCGTTCGCGCAGGGCGGCGATCTCGGCCTCGCTGTAGCCGGCCTCGCGCAGCAGCGCGCCGGTGTGCTCGCCCAGGCGCGGCGGGCCCAGGCGCAGGCCGGGGCGGTGGCCGTCCAGCGTCAGGGGCAGCAGCGGCACGCGCGTGGCGCGGCCATCGGGCAGCGTGGCGGGGGCCAGGCCGCCGGTGGCGTTGAGGTGCGGGTCGTCGAACAGGTCCTGCGGCTGGGTGATGGGGGCGAAGGGCAGGCCGTTTTGCTCGAACACGGCGGCGATGTCGGCGGCGGCGAATTCGGCCAGGTGGGCGCGCAGCAGCGGCATCAGCCATGCGCGGGCGCGCACGCGGTCGTTGTTGGTCGCCAGGCGCGGGTCGGCTTGCAGTTCGGTGAGCCGGAAGGCATCGCAAAAAATCGCCCACTGCGTGTCGCTCACCACGGCCAGGAAGATCTGTTCGCCGCCCTTGACGGTGAACACGTCGTACACCGCCCAGGCCGAGATGCGGCTGGGCATGGGCGCGGCGGGCTGGCCCGTGACGGCGAACTGCATCATGTGCTGCGCGACGAGGAAGACGTTGTTCTCGAACAGCGCGCTTTGCACCTCCTGCCCGCGCCCGGTCTGTTCGCGGGCACGCAGCGCGGCCATGACGCCGATGGCGCCGAACATGCCGCCCATGATGTCGTTCACGCTCGTGCCCGCGCGCAGCGGGTCGCCGGGGCGGCCCGTCATGTAGGCCAGGCCGCCCATCATCTGCACCACCTCGTCGAGCGCGGTGCGGTGGTCGTAGGGGCCGGGCAGGAAGCCTTTGTGGCTCACGTAGATCAGGCGCGGGTGCAGGGCCGAGAGGCTGGCGTAGTCCAGCCCCAATTTCTGCATGGTGCCGGGCTTGAAGTTCTCGCTGACCACGTCGGCGGTGGCGATCAGGCGCAGCGCGGCCTGCTTGCCCTCGGGCGTCTGCAGGTCGAGCGCCACGCTTTTCTTGTTGCGGTTGAACATAGGGAAGAAGCCCGCGCCCGAGCCCAGCAGGCGGCGCGTGTTGTCGCCCGCGAGGGGTTCGATCTTGATGACCTCGGCCCCCAGATCGGCCAGCACCATGCCGCAGGTGGGGCCCATGACCATGTGGGTGAATTCGATGACGCGTACGCCCGCGTAGGGCAGCGCTTCGGGGGCATCTTGTCGCATAGGTGTCAATTTCAAGCCAAATGATCAGGGTTTTGCGTTTATTCCAGCCTTTTTTGTCACGGATAACTGCCGCAAAGGCAGCGGAATAACGCCCGGGGTATCGCCTACATTATGGAAACCTGATCGTGGCGGCACGTCCGCGCGGCTCCCACCCCCATTCCCCCCAAAGGCATCCACATGACCCAGCGCATCTCCGTACACGGCCTGCAAGTGGCCGAGAACCTGCACCGCTTCATCGAAACCGAGGTGCTGCCCGGCACGGGCGTGAGCAGCGCCGACTTCTGGAAGGGCTTCGACGCCATCGTGGCCGACCTGGCCCCGCGCAACGCGGCCCTGCTGGCCGAGCGCGACCGCCTGCAGGCCGAGCTGGACACCTGGCACAAGGCCCACCCCGGCCCCATCGCCGACATGGCGGCGTACCGCAAGTTCCTCGAAACCATCGGCTACCTCGTGCCCCAGCCCACGGACGCCAAGGCCACCACCGCCAACGTGGACGCGGAACTGGCCACCATCGCCGGCCCGCAGCTCGTGGTGCCCATCCTGAACGCGCGCTACGCGCTGAACGCCGCCAACGCGCGCTGGGGTTCGCTGTACGACGCGCTGTACGGCACCGACGCCATCAGCGAAGAAGGCGGCGCGGAAAAGGGCAAGGGCTACAACCCCGTGCGCGGCGCGAAGGTGATCGAGTTCGCGCGCAACGTGCTCGACCAGGCCGTGCCGCTGGCCTCGGGCTCGCACCAGGATTCGACGGGCTACCGCGTGGAAGGCGGCCAGTTGGCCGTCTCCCTCAAGGACGGCACCACCACGGGCCTGAAGAACCCCGCGCAGTTCGTGGGCTACCAGGGCGACGCTGGCGCGCCCTCGTCCGTGCTGCTGGTGAACAACGGCCTGCACATCGACGTGCGCATCGACAAGAGCACGCCCATCGGCGCGAGCGACGCCGCGGGCTTGTCGGATCTGGTGATCGAATCGGCCATCTCCACCATCCTCGACCTCGAGGATTCCGTGGCCGCCGTGGACGCCGACGACAAGGTCGCGGGCTACCGCAACTGGCTGGGCATCCTCAAGGGCACGCTGACCGAGGAAGTCGCCAAGGGCGGCAAGACCTTCACGCGCGGCCTGAACCCCGACCGCCAATACACCGGCGCCAACGGCCAGCCCGTGGCGCTGCATGGCCGCTCGCTGATGTTCGTGCGCAACGTGGGCCACCTGATGACGAACCCCGCCATCCTGTGGGGCGCGGACAAGAAAGAAATCCCCGAGGGCATCATGGACGCGGTGGTGACCACCGCCATCGCCATCCACGACCTGAAGGGCCAGGGCGCGAACGGCATCCGCAACTCGCGCACGGGCAGCGTCTACATCGTCAAGCCCAAGATGCACGGCCCGGCCGAGGTCGGCTTCGCCAACGAGCTGTTCGGCCGCGTCGAGAAGGTGCTGGGCCTGGCCGAGCACACCGTGAAGCTGGGCATCATGGACGAAGAGCGCCGCACCTCCGTGAACCTGCGCGCCTGCATCGCGCAGGCCCCGGCGCGCGTGGCGTTCATCAACACCGGCTTCCTCGACCGCACGGGCGACGAGATGCACACCGCCATGTACGCCGGCCCCATGGTGCGCAAGGGCGACATGAAGACCAGCGCCTGGATCCAGGCCTACGAACGCAGCAACGTGCTGGTCGGCCTGTCGATGGGCCTCAAGGGCCGCGCGCAGATCGGCAAGGGCATGTGGGCCATGCCCGACCTGATGAAGGCCATGCTGGAGCAGAAGATCGCCCACCCCAAGGCCGGCGCCAACACCGCCTGGGTGCCCAGCCCCACGGGCGCCACGCTGCACGCGCTGCACTACCACCAGGTGAAGGTGAGCGACGTGCAGGACGAGCTCGCCAAGATCGACGCCAACGCCGAGCGCGACAATCTGCTCACCGCCCTGCTGACGGTGCCCGTGAGCAGCAACCCGAACTGGAGCGACGCCGAGAGGCAGCAGGAGCTGGACAACAACGTGCAGGGCATCCTGGGCTACGTGGTGCGCTGGGTGGACCAGGGCGTGGGCTGCTCCAAGGTGCCCGACATCCACAACGTGGGCCTGATGGAAGACCGCGCCACGCTGCGCATCAGCAGCCAGCACATCGCCAACTGGCTGCTGCACGGCGTGGTGACCGAGGCCCAGGTGCGCGCCACCTTCGACCGCATGGCCGCCGTGGTGGACCAGCAGAACGCGGGCGACCCGGCCTACAAGAGCCTGGTGCAGAACCCGAACGGCGCCGCCTTCCAGGCCGCGCTGGACCTGGTGTTCAAGGGCAAGGAACAGCCCAGCGGCTACACCGAGCCGCTGCTGCACGCCTGGCGCCTGAAGGTCAAGGCCGGCGCGGCTTGATGCTACCAAATCAATAGCTGCCAGCGCTTGATGGACAAGCGCTGGAGGCCGATTTGATATAAAACGGTGCTCGGGGAAACCTCTGCACCGTTTTGCTTTGCATGACCGCCGACACCACCCTCTGCCCGCTGTGCGGCCAGCCCAACCAGTGCGCCGTCGCCGCCGGGCTGCCGGCCGAACAGTGCTGGTGCATGAGCGCGCCCATCTCGCGGGAAGTATTGCGCGACGCGCTGGCCCGCCTGCCCGAGGACCAGCGCGGCCAGGCCTGCCTCTGCCCCGCCTGCGGACGCGACATGCCGCCCGAAACCCCGCCGATATGATCGGCGGCTCTCCCTAGACCCCTGCCACCGTACCGCACCATGCCCCAATCCACGCCCGGCTCCGTCGCCACCCTGGCCGCGCGCTACGGCGAGCGCTACCGCTGGTTGCTGCTGTTCTCGGTGATGGTGGGCACGATGGCGTCGTACATGTCGTCCACCATCGTGAACGTGGCCATTCCCGACCTGAGCCGCCACTTCGCCATCGGGCAGGAGCGCGCGCAGTGGGTCACCTCGGGCTTCATGGTGGCCAGCACCGTGGCCATGCTGGTCACGCCCTGGCTGCTGGCGCGCTTCGGCTACCGCAGCACCTACATAGGCGCGGTGGGGCTGCTGCTCGCGGGCGGCATCGCGGGCGGCGAGGCGCACGCCTACTGGCTGGTGCTGGTGGCGCGCGTGGCCGAGGGGCTGGCGTCCGGCGTGCTGCAGCCGATTCCCGCCGTCATCATCCTCTACGCCTTCCCGCAGCACGAGCAGGGCCGCGCCAGCGGCATCTTCGGCATGGGCGTGGTGCTGGCGCCCGCCATTGGCCCCAGCATCGGCGGGCTGCTGGTGGACTGGTTCGGCTGGCGCTCCATCTTCTTCATGGTGGTGCCGTTCTGCCTCGCCTCGTTCTGGCTGGCCTACAAGTTCGTGCCCACCACCGCGCCCGGCGGCAAGGACGCGGGCGACAACGCCGCCGGGCTGGACTGGCTGGGCCTGGCCCTGAGCGCGGGCGGCACGCTGTGCCTGCTCAACGGGCTGGTGGCGCTGCGCGGCGGCCCGGCGGCCGAGGCGGCGCTGCTGCTGGGCGCGGCGCTGGCCTCTCTGCTGCTCTTCATCGCATGGCAGCGGCGCATGATGGCGCGCGGCGGCAAGCCGCTGATGGACCTGCGCCTGTTCGGCAGCCGCCCGTTCGCGCTGGGCTGCGTGGTGTCGTTCATCTACGGCACGGCGCTGTTCGGCTCCACCTACCTGCTGCCGGTGTTCATGCAGACCGGGCTGCACCTGTCGGCGTCGACCGTGGGCGCCATCATGCTGCCCGCGGGCCTGGCGCTGGGCGCGATCATCCCCATCGCGGGGCGGATGGCCGACCAGTACTCCACCCACCTGCTGGTCAGCGCGGGCCTGGCGCTGCTGGCCGCCTCGTTCGCGCTCACGGGCCTCATGCAGCCCGCCTGGCCGATCTGGACGCTGGTGGCCTTCACCTGCCTGGGGCGCATCGGGCTCGGGTTCATCCTGCCGTCGCTGAATTTGGGCTCGGTGCGCTCGCTGGCCAAGGACCTGATCTCGCAAGGCTCCAGCGCCATCAGCTTCATACGCATGTTGGGCGGCGCGGCGGGCGTGAGCCTGTGCGGCATCGTGCTGCAGTGGCGGCTGGCGGCGCACGGCGCGTCGCTGGCGAGCGAAGGCGCGCAGCGCGACGCGGCCTTCGCCGAGACGTTCTTCATGCTCGTCGCGCTGTGCCTGCTGGCGCTGGCGGCGGCATGGCAGCTGCGCGAACCCTCCGAATCGCCAAAGGACTGACCATGTGCCAACTGCTGGGCATGAACTGCAACACCCCGACCGACGTGCGCTTCAGCTTCTCGGGTTTTGCGCAGCGCGGCGGCAACACCGGCGACCACACGGACGGCTGGGGCATCGCGTTCTTCGAGGACAAGGGCCTGCGCCACTTCGTGGACCACGAGCGCGCCGTGGACTCGCCCGTGGCCGAGCTGATACGGCGCTACCCCATCCGCAGCCGCCACACCATCGCCCACATCCGCAAGGCCACGCAAGGGCAGGTGAGCCTGGAGAACTGCCACCCCTTCGTGCGCGAACTCTGGGGCCGCTACTGGGTGTTCGCGCACAACGGCGACCTGAAGGACTTCCGCCCGCGCCTGCACGCGCACTTCCACCCCGTGGGCAGCACCGACAGCGAACATGCGTTCTGCTGGCTGATGCAGGAGCTGTCCAAGTCGCACGCGGGTGTGCCCAGCGTGCAGGAGCTGACCCTCACCCTGCGCGAGCTCGCCGCGCGCATCGCGCCGCACGGCACGTTCAACTTCCTGCTGTCGAACGGCCAGGCGCTGTGGGCGCACGCCACCACGCACCTGCATTACATCGAGCGCCGCCACCCCTTCGCCTGCGCGCAGTTGAGCGATGAGGACGTGCACATCGACTTCGCCACCTGCACCACGCCGCAGGACCGCGTGGCGGTGATCGCCACCGCGCCGCTGACGAACAACGAGGAATGGACGGCGTTCCAGAACGGCGAGTTGAAGGTGTTCGTGGACGGCGTTTGCCGCGCCTGACAGGCCCCACGGCATGGAAAAGCCCTCTGCAGCCCCTGACTTCATCGCCCGCTGGCAGAACGTCATGGCCAGCGAACTCGCCACCGCTCAGAGCTTCGTAATCGAGCTGTGCGAGCTGCTCGGCGTGGACAAGCCCCACCCGACGCAAGAGCAAAGCTATATGTTTGAGCGCCCCATCACCTTCCGGCACGGCGACGGCACCACCAGCAGCGGGCGCATCGACTGCTACAAGCGCGGCCATTTCGTGCTGGAAGCCAAGAAGCTCAAGGCCGGCAGCCACACCCGGGGTTTCGACGACGGCCTGCTGCGCGCCCGCAGCCAGGGCGAAAACTACGCCCGCGCCCTGCCCGCCGGGGAGGGTCGCCCGCCCTTCGTGCTGGTGGTGGACGTGGGCAACGTGATCGAGGTGTATGCCGAATTCAGCAAGAGCGGCGGCACCTACACGCCCTACCCCGACCCGCGCAGCCACCGCCTGCTGCTCGCCGATCTGGCCCAGCCCGAAGTACGCGAGCGCCTGCGGCGCATCTGGCAGGAACCCGACAGCCTCGACCCCTCGCGCATCAGCGCGCAGGTGACGCGCGACGTGGCCACGCTGTTGGCACGGCTGGCGAAATCGCTCGAATCGAGTCCGCAGTCCGCAGTCCGCAGTCCGCAGTCCGCAGTCCGCAGTCCGCAGTCCGCAGTCCGCAGTCCGCAGTCCGCAGTCCGCAGTCCGCAGTCCGCAGATTATACATCAAATACGCCTGGAACCCAATACCAGCAAGAACAAGCAGCTCCTGAAACAGTAGCAAATTTTCTCACCCGCTGTCTATTCTCCATGTTCGCGGAAGACGTGGAGCTTCTCCCCAAGGGCGCCTTTCTCGGCCTGCTGCAAACCCACCGCGACGACCCGGCCACGCTGCAGCAGATGCTGCGCGCACTGTGGGCCGACATGGACAAAGGGGGCTTCTGCGCCGTGCTCGCCAAGAAGGTGCTGCACTTCAATGGCAAGCTGTTCAAGGGTGCCGAGGCCGACGGCTACAGCCTGCTGCTCACCGCCGAGCAGACCGACCTGCTGATAGCAGCCGCCCGATGCAACTGGCGCGAGGTGGAGCCCGCCATCTTCGGCACCCTGCTGGAGCGCGCGCTCGACCCCGCCGAGCGCCATGCGCTGGGCGCCCACTACACCCCGCGCGCCTACGTGGAACGGCTGGTGCTGCCCACCGTCATGGAGCCGCTGCGCGCCGAATGGGCCGATGCCCAGGCCGCCGCGCTGGTGCTGGCCCGCGAAGCCGCCGCACTGGACGGAAAGGCCGCAGAGGCCAAGCTGGCCGAGGCGCGCGCCGAGGTGCGCAAATTCCACCACCGGCTGTGCGCCACGCGCGTGCTCGATCCGGCCTGCGGCAGTGCCAATTTCTTGTACGTGACGCTGGAGCACCTCAAGCGCCTGGAAGGCGAAGTCGTCAACCAGCTCGAAGCCCTGGGCCACACGCAAGACCAGCTCGGCTTCGAGGGTGAAACGGTCACGCTGCAGCAACTGCGCGGCATCGAGCTGAACGAACGCGCCGCCGCGCTCGCCGAACTGGTGCTGTGGATCGGCTACCTGCAATGGCACATCCGCAGCCGGGGCCGCGCCAGCGTGGCCGAGCCGGTGGTGCACAACTACGGCAACATCGAATGCCGCGACGCCGTGCTGGCATGGGACGGACGCGAACCTGCGCTGGACGACACGGGCCAGCCGCTCACCCGCTGGGATGGGCGCACGTACAAGACGCACCCCGTCACGGGCGAGCCCGTGCCCGACGAGGCCGCGCGCGTGCCGCAGTGGCGCTACACCGGTGCGCGCAAGGCCGAATGGCCGCAGGCGGATTTCATCGTGGGCAATCCGCCGTTCATTGGAAATAAGCGGATGCGCGACGCGCTGGGCGATGGTTACGTACAGGCGCTTCGCAATGCTTGGCCTGATGTGCCAGAAAGCGCGGACTTCGTTATGTATTGGTGGCAGCACGCCGCCAGGCAAGTTGCTGCAGGCGACACGCACCGCATGGGCCTCATCACCACCAACAGCTTGACGATGATCTTCAACCGCCGCGTGGTGCAAGCCGCTATGGACAAAGGAACACACCTGCACATGGCGATTGCAGACCATCCTTGGGTGGACAGCGCCAGCGGCGCTGCCGTGCGGATTGCCATGACGGTAGTGGCCAATGGGAGCGGCACTGGTGAACTACAGGAGGTGGTAGCCGAAAACCCTGGGGACTACGGGGAAGCCGCCGTAGAAATCACCTCCCAACGTGGAGCGGTGCATGCAGACCTGACGGTCGGGGCGAATGTCGCCGCCGCTAGCAAACTACTTTCAAACGTAGGAATCTCGTTCATGGGAATGATCCCGCTTGGTACGGGATTCTGGGTGTCCAAGGATGAAGCTATCGCGCTCGGGTATGGAACGGTTTCCGGCTTTGACACGCACGTCAGGCGATATATCAATGGCAAAGACCTGATGGATAAGCCAAGAGGCATCTTGGCATTGGATTTTTTTGGGCTGAGTGCTGACGAACTGATGCAGCGGTTCCCAGCCGCGTACCAATGGCTGAGAGATCGTGTCAAGCCTCAACGCGATCAAGACAAGCGGGCCAGTCGCCGCAACAACTGGTGGCTCTACGGCGAATCCGTCCCAAAATTCCGAAACGCCGTCCATGGGTTGCAGCGCTACATCGGCACCGCAGAAACCTCCAAACATCGGGTCTTCTCGTTCATTGACGGAGATGTCTTTCCAGACCAAAAAGTCCGTGCTGTCGTTCATGACAGTGCTTTCGTATTGGGCATCCTCTCCAGCCAATTGCATATCGAATGGGCGTTGGCAACGGGCGGCACTCTGGAAGATCGCCCCGTTTACAACACATCCCGCTGCTTCGAGACCTTCCCCTTCCCCGACGAAGACACCGGCCTCACGGCTGCACTGCGCGAACGCATTGCCACCCTGGCCGAGCATATCGACGTCCACCGCAAGCACATGCTCTCCACAGAAAACGGCCTGACCCTCACCGGCCTCTACAACGTGCTGGCCGCGCTGCGCGAAGGCCGCACGCTGACCGCCAAGGAGAAGGCCATCCACACGCAAGGTCTTGTGGGCGTGCTGCGCGAACTGCATGACGAACTGGACGCCACCGTACTCACCGCCTACGGCCTGGCGCCGTCTGTGGATACCGACGCCATCCTCACCCACCTCGTTCAACTCAACGCCCGGCGCACACAGGAAGAAGCGCAGGGCCATGTGCGTTGGCTGCGCCCCGCCTTCCAGAATCCGCAGAAAACAGATCAAAAACAGGAGCTGCTTACGCAGGATCAGCAATCGCAAGAGGCCGATTGGAGCACTGAAAAATCACTATCAAAGAAGGAGCAAACGACACAGCAGCCCTGGCCCGCCACGCTGCCCGAGCAGGTACGCGCCGTGGCCGAGGTGCTGGCGCACAGCCCTGCGCCGCTCTCCATGCCTGCCATCGAGGTGCGCTTCAAGGGCCGGGGCCCCTGGAAGAAGGGACTGCCCACGCTGCTGCAAACGCTGGAGGCGCTGGGCCGCGCTCAGGCCACGGTCATCGAAGGCCAGAGCGCCTGGCGTGCTTGAAAGCGCCGCGTTTTAGCCGCCAGCCCGTCTGTCTGGCGCCGGCTCCGGACACCCTGCGCCGAGAACCGTGAACACTCTCACACCAGCAGCGCGTTCACGCGCTTGACGTAGGCGGCCGGATCTTCCGGCATCCCGCCTTCGGCCAGCAGCGCCTGGTCGAACAGGATGTGCGCGAGGTCGTTGAAGTGCACGCTGCCGTCCAGCTTCTTGACCAGCGGGTGCTCGGGGTTCACCTCCAGCACGGGTTTGCTGTCCGGGGCCCTCTGGCCGGCCTGCTTGAGCAGGCGCGCGAGCTGGGTGCTCATGCCGCCGTCCTGCACCACCAGGCAGGCGGGCGAATCGACCAGGCGTGTGGTGGCGCGCACGTCCTCGGCCTTGTCCTTGAGCGCCTCTTTCAGCTTGGCGAGCAGGGGCTTGAAGGCTTCGGCGGCTTCCTCGGCGGCCTTTTTCTCGGCCTCGTCCTGCAGCTTGCCCAGGTCCACCGCGCCCTTGGCCACGCTTTGCAGCGGCGTGCCGTCGAAGTCCTGCAGGTAGTTCAGCGCCCACTCGTCCACGCGGTCGGTCATCAGCAGCACTTCGATGCCCTTCTTCTTGAAGACTTCGAGTTGCGGGCTGTGCTGGGCGGCGGCGAGGTTGTCGGCGGTGATGTAGTAGATCGCCTCCTGGCCTTCCTTCATGCGCGCCTTGTAGTCGGCCAGGCTCACGCTCGGCGTGTCGCTGCTGGTGGAGGCGAAGCGCAGCAGCTTGGCGATGCGCTCGCGGTTGGCGAAGTCTTCGCCCAGGCCCTCTTTCAGCACCGCGCCGAACTCGGCGTAGAAGCGGGTGTATTTGCCTTCCTTGGCCTTGTCGTCTTCGTCCACCACATCGGTCACGCCGTCGGCATTGGCCTCGTGCTTGTCGTGCCGGGCCAGGTCTTCGAGCATGGACAGCACGCGCTTGGCCGAGCCGTCGCGGATGGCGCGCACGTCGCGGCTTTCCTGCAGCAGTTCGCGGCTCACGTTCAGCGGCAGGTCGGCGGAGTCGATCACGCCCTTCACGAAGCGCAGGTACTGCGGCATGAGCGCGTCGGCCTCGTCCATGATGAACACGCGCTTCACGTACAGCTTGATGCCCGCGTGCGCGTCGCGCTGGTACAGGTCGAACGGCGCCTTGGCGGGGATGTAGAGCAGCTGCGTGTATTCGGTGCTGCCTTCGACGCGGTTGTGGCTCCAGGTCAGCGGGTTTTCGAAGTCGTGGCTGATGGCCTTGTAGAACTCCTGGTACTGCTCGGGCGTGATGTCCTTCTTGGGCCGCGTCCACAGCGCGCTGGCCTTGTTGACGGGCTCCCACTCGCCGGTCTTGACCATCTCGCCGGGCTGGTCGTTCTCGCCGTCCTTCCATTCCTCTTTTTCCATGAGGATGGGCAGGCTGATGTGGTCGGAGTACTTGCTGATGACCTGCTTGAGCTTCCAGGCGTTGAGGAACTCCTCGGCGTCGTCGCGCAGGTGCAGGATGACGCTGGTGCCGCGCGCCTTGCGCTCGATGGCCTCGACCTCGAAGTCGCCCGTGCCGCCGCTGACCCAGCGCACGCCTTCCTCGGCCTTCATGCCCGCGCGGCGCGATTCGACGGTGATCTTGTCGGCCACGATGAAGCCCGAGTAGAAGCCCACGCCGAACTGGCCGATGAGCTGCGCGTCCTGCTTCTGGTCGCCCGAGAGCTTTTCCATGAACGCCTTGGTGCCGCTCTTGGCGATGGTGCCCAGGTGGTCGATGGCCTCCTGCGCGCTCATGCCGATGCCGTTGTCGGTGATGGTGAGGGTCTTGGCGGCCTTGTCGAAGGCCACGCGCACTTCGAGGTGGGGCGCGTCTTCGTACAGGCCCGCGTCGTTCAGCGCCTCGAAGCGCAGCTTGTCGCAGGCGTCCGAGGCGTTGGACACCAGTTCGCGCACGAAGATCTCGGGGTTGGAGTACAGCGAGTGGGTGACGAGGTGCAGCAGCTGCGCCACCTCGGCCTGGAAGGTATGTTTGGTCATGGGTGTCAGAAGTCAAAAAAAGGGAGGGACGCCCGGCCATATAAGGGCGGGGGGACATTTTCAAAGACCCCAAGTCAGGCTCTCTTCAGGTTCGCCGCGCCAGCATGGCGGCTTCACCCCCTTGAGGAGCCCTCCCATGCGCAAGTCCCTCTCCGCCCTGATCGCCGCCGCCGGTTTGCTGGGCGCGCTGGCCGCCCACGCCCAGACCCCGCCCGCCGACGCGCCCGCGGGCACCACCGTGCTGTGCAAGGACGGCAGCTACGCCTCGCCCGACGCCAAGAAGGGCGCCTGCAAGGGCCACAAGGGCATCAAGACCTGGTATGGCAAAGGGGCGGCAGCGCCTGCCGCAGCGGCCGCGCCCGCGGCCCCCGCTGCGCCCGTGCCGGCAGCACCCGCCGCTCCGGCGGCCGCCAAAACCGCTCCCGCCGCCGCAGCAGCCCCTGGCGGCGGCGCGGGCAAGGTCTGGGCCAACGACGCCACCAAGGTCTACCACTGCCCCGGCGACCGCTACTACGGCAAGACCAAGCAGGGCGAATACATGACCGAGGCCGACGCCAAGGCCAAGGGGATGCACGCGGCGCGCAACAAGGCGTGCGCGTCGTGATCAGAACCGCTCGTTAGCCCCCAGGTAGCGCCACTGCCCCACGGGCAGCTGGCCCAGCGTGACGCGGCCGATGCGGATGCGCTTGAGGCCCACCACCTTCAGGCCCACAAGTTCGCACATGCGCCGGATCTGGCGCTTCTTGCCCTCGCGCAGCACGAAGCGCAGCTGCTCGGGGTTCTGCCAGTCCACCTGCGCGGGCTTGAGCGCCTGGCCGTCGAGCGACAGGCCGTGGCGCAGGCGCGCGAGTTGCGTTGCCGGGAAGGCGGCCTGCACATCCGCCGCCACGTCGCCATACTGCACGCGCACCAGGTATTCCTTGTCCACGCTGGAATCCTCGCCGATCAGTTGCCGCGCCACGCGCCCGTCCTGCGTGAGCACGAGCAGGCCCACCGAGTCGATGTCCAGCCGCCCGCAGGGCGCAAGGCCCTTGAGCTGCGCAGGCGAGAAGCGCACCGGGCTGGCGTCGCCCTGCCAATGCGAACGCGGATTGACGAGCGCCACGGCGGGCGTGTGCCCGTCCTCGGCCTGCCCGCTCACGTAGCCCATGGGCTTGTGCAGCAGGATGGTGACCTGCTGGCGCTGCTGGCCTTGCGCGGCGCGGTCGACCTCGATGCGGTCCTGCGCCCCCACCTGCTGGCCCATGGCGGCCACCTGCCCGTTCACGCGCACCCAGCCGCGCGCGATCCAATCGTCGGCCTCGCGGCGCGAGCACAGGCCCAGGTCGGCCATGCGCTTGTTCAGACGCTGGGTGGCGGGAGCGGATGCAGCGGGCGGCGCGGCCCTGGCGGGCGCGGAAATCGGCGTTGGCGCGGGGCGGCGCAGCGTCAGGCGGGTAGTGGGCTTGTCGGCGGGCATACAGGCGGGGATTGTCCTATGCGCGCGGCCGCCGCTGAAAGCTGCCTGACACCTGATACTTTTAGACTAGGTAATTGTCACAGTGGCGACGATAAAACCCTTTGTTACCATTGCACGCTATTTGTTCACAGGAGACCCCGTTCATGAAGCCCTTGTTCAAGACCGCTGCCATTGCCCTGGCCGCCGTTGCCACCTTTGCCGCCACGGGCGTGCAGGCCCAGGACTTTCCGGCCAAGGACAAGCCCATCACCATCATCGTGCCCTACGCCGCGGGCGGCCCCACCGACCGCGTGGCGCGCGACCTGGCCGAGGCGCTGCGCAAGCCCCTGGGCGGCGTGAGCGTGGTGATCGACAACCGCGGCGGCGCGGGCAGCACCATCGGCACCGCCGCCGTCGCGCGCGCCGCGCCGGACGGCTACACGCTGCTGCTGAACCACGTGAGCATGGCCACCATGCCCACGCTGTACCGCAAGCTGCCGTTCAACGTGCTGAACGACTTCGAGTACCTGGGCACGGTCAACGACGTGCCCATGACCCTCATCGCCAAGCCCTCGCTGCCCGCGAACAACTACAAGGAACTGGCCGCCTGGATCGCGCAGAACAAGGAAAAGGTCAACATCGGCCACGCGGGCCTGGGTTCGGCCTCGCACCTGTGCGGGCTGACGTACCAGTCCGCCATCAAGACCGAATTGACCCCGGTGCCGTACAAGGGCACGGCCCCCGCGATCGCCGACCTGATCGGCGGCCAGATCGACCTGCTGTGCGACCAGACCACCAACACCACCACGCAGATCGAGGCCAAGAAGGTCAAGGCCTACGCCGTGACCACCATGCAGCGCCTGACCACCCCCGCGCTCAAGGACCTGCCCACGCTGGACGAGTCGGGCCTGAAGGGCTTCAACGTGACCATCTGGCACGGCCTGTACGCGCCCAAGGGCACGCCCGCGCCGGTGCTGAAGAAGCTGAACGACGCGCTCAAGGCGGCGCTGAAGGACCCCGAATTCGTGAAGAAGGAAGACGCCCTGGGCGCCGTGGTGGTGACCGACAACCGCATGGAACCGGCGGGCCACAAGAAGTTCGTCGAAGCCGAAATCCAGAAGTTCGGCACGGTCATCAAGGCCGCGGGCGCCTACGCCGACTGATGTAGCGCCGGATGCCAGGGCCGCCTTGCGAGGCGGCCTTTTTCTTTCATGCGTCAGGCGCGCTCAGCCCGACATCGCTCAGGTACCGCTCCAGCACCCCCATTTCCCCGGACGCGACGATGGCGCCGACGTAGCCGTCGGGCCGCACGAGCACCCACTCGCCGGGGGCCGGCGCATAGGCCGCGGCGAAGTGGCCGCCTTCGTCCACCACATCGCCGTCCGGGCCGAAGACGTGGATGCGCAGCCCCGGGCGGGGCGGCACGCTGGCGCGCGCGGTGCCACAGCCCAGCAACGTCCAGTGCGTGCCGGCGAACCAACCGAACAGGCGGGCCGGCTGCCCTGCCGCGCCGCGCACCGGGGCATCGGGCGCGCGGTCGCCCGCGAGCAGGCGGCGGGCGCGCCGGGGCGCCTCCAGCGCGAGGGAGGATTCGGGGTAGCCGATGTCGAGCTGCTGCACCTCGCGGCCACGGCGGTTGTCGCCCCGCCGCAGGGCGTCGAGCAGCTTCGTCGAAAGGCCCAGCATGGCCGCCGCCACCGGCCTGCGCTCTTCCTCGTAGCTGTCGAGGAGCCCGGCGGGCGCGCCCGCCAGCGCCGCCGCCAGCTTCCAGCCGAGGTTGTAGGCGTCCTGGACGCTGGTGTTGAGCCCCTGGCCGCCCGTGGGCGGGTGGATGTGCGCCGCGTCGCCGGCCAGGAACACCCGGCCCTCCCGGTAGCGGTCCGCCAGGCGCGCGTTCATGCGGTAGGCCGACGCCCAGGAGACGGAGGCGATCTGGATGCCGGCGCGGCCCGTGCGCTCCGCCACCAGCGCGGCCAGCCCTGCGGCGGAAAGGTCGGCGTCGCCCTCCAGCGGAATGGGCGCCTGCAGCTGGAACAGCCCGGTGCCCGCGAGCGGGCAGAGCGAGAGCTGCCGCTCCATCGAGCCTTCGTTGAAGCGGTGCCAGGCGTCGCGCCCCAGGCCGGTGAGCACGACGTCCGCCACGATGGCGCGAACCCCCAGGGTCTTGCCGGGGAAGCCGATGCCGAGCGCTCCGCGCACGAAGCTGCGGCCCCCGTCCGCGCCGACGAGGTAGCGCGCGCGCACGGTCTCGGTGCCCGCGCGGGTGGCGATGCGCGCCGTCACGCCCTCCCCGTCCTGGTCGAAGGCGGTCAGCTCGCAGCCGTATTCGGCGCGGGCGCCCAGCTCGGCCAGGCGTTCCCGCAAAACCGCTTCCGTCAGGCACTGGGGCACCAGCAGCGGCAGGCGGTAGGGCTCGGCGGGCGTGGGCGGCGCGGCTTCGGCCACTTCGGATTCCACGCAGCTCCCGTCGCCGCGGTATTCGCGCTGGGGCGGGTACGGGCCACCGGCGGCGGCAATGCGGTCGATGACGCCCAGGTCCTCGAAGATTTCCTGCATCCGGGGCTGGATGCCCTTGCCGCGCGAGCCGTTGAAGGGCGCGGCCATTTTCTCGATCAGGCGGAAGGCCACGCCGCGCCGCGCCAGCTCGATGGCGAGGGTGAGCCCGGCGGCGCCTGCGCCGCAGACCAGAACGCCGGTCGTCGAATCCTGTGTCATCGCCACTCCAATGCGTGTAATATGCACTTAATTGGAGGCATTCTATGACGCCGCGCAAAAGCGTGCAAGATACACGCATATCGGAGCAACTGAAGGTGCTGCACGGTGCGCTCATCAGCATCGTCGGCGTGATGAACCGGCCGCAGCGCGACGAAAAGCTGATCGAGGCGGCGGGCATCCGGCTCGACCGGGCGCTGTTCCCGCTGCTCGTCGGCATCGAGCGGCTGGGTCCGATCGGGGTGATGGAACTTGCCGACCGTGCGGGGCGGGACTACACCACCGTCAGCCGGCAGGTCGCCAAGCTCGAAAGCCTGGGGCTCGTGCAGCGCCAGGCGAACGCCGCGGACCGCCGTGTGCGCGAGGCGGTGATCTCGCCGCAAGGCAAGGCGATGACGGTGCGCATCGACGCGGCGCGGGAGAAGATGGGCCGCGCGATCTTCAGCACCTGGGCCCCGGAGGACATCGACGACCTCGTCCGGCTGGTGCGCCAGTTCGCCGATGCCTTGGAGGAAGAGCCTCCTGCCGGTTCCTAGGGCGTGTCACCACGTCACGTCACGCCCCTCGGCGGCGCTGCGGCGCAGCATGTCGAGCAGGGGCACGGCGCGCTGGCGCAGGCGCACGGGCTGGTCGTCCTTGTCCTCTTGCGGCGCGGCCTGCGCCTGTTCGTCGGCGGCAATGGCGGCCTCGATGGCGGCGATGGCGGCGGGAATCTGCTCAGCGGTGACGATGCCGCTCTGCCCCGGCGTCTTGCCCATGATCTGGACGAGCTGGCGGCCGTTGGCCTCCAGCATGATGACGTCGGCGGTGGCGCGGGATTGGAATTTGTAGAGCATAGGAACCTGTTTACCGGTAGATGTAGGCGCGGTTGAAGGGATAGGCCGACTGCGCGCCGCGCATCGTGCCCGTTGCCATATTGCCATCGGGCCGCGCGGCGAGCATCTGGTGCAGCGCCATCCAGCCGCGCTCGAAGCCCAGGGCGCTGCCCGCCAGGTACAGGCGGTAGGCGCGCAGGGTGCGTTCGGCGTGCGCCGGGTCGGCGTTCCGGGCGAGGATGCGCCCGGCTTCGGGCAGTTGCGCCTCCAGCGCGTCCGACCAGGCCCAGAGCGTGCGCGCGTAGTGCGGGCGCAGGTTTTCGGTGTCCACCATCTCCAGGCCCGCGCGCGCCATGTCGTGCAGCACGGCGCTCACGTGCAGCAGTTCGCCGCCGGGGAAGATGTGCTTTTCGATGAAGTCGCCCAGGCCCGCGCCCAGCTGCGCGTTGCCCACCCCGCCGGCGGTGATGCCGTGGTTCAGCAGCAGGCCGCCGGGGCGCAGCAGGCCGTGCACGGTGCTGAAGTAGGCGGGCATGTGCGCCCGGCCCACGTGCTCGAACATGCCGACCGAGGCCACCTTGTCGAAGGGCTCCTCGTGGCGCAGTTGCCGGTAGTCGCACAGTTCCACGCGCACGCGGCCCTGCAGGCCCCGGTCGGCGATCAGCTGCTTGGCGTAGGCGTACTGGTGCTGCGACAGCGTGATGCCCAGGCCCTGCACGGCGTAGTGTTCGGCGGCGAACAGCAGCAGCGCGCCCCAGCCCGCGCCGATGTCGAGAAAGCGCTCGCCGGGCCGCAGGTCGAGCTTGCGGCAGATGTGGTCGAGCTTGGCCTCCTGCGCTTGGTGCAGCGTCATGTCGGCGTGGCGGTAGTAGGCGCAGGAGTAGACGCGGCGCGCATCCAGCCACAGGGCGTAGAAGTCGTCGGACAGGTCGTAGTGGAACTGCACCTGCTGCGCGTCGCGCGCCGGTGTATGCAGCGCCCTGGAGCGCATACGCGCCATGGCGCCCGACCACCAGGGAACCCCGGCGCGCGTGGGGTCGGCCTGCACCAGCGCGCCAGCGGCCTGCATCAGGTCGCGCAGGCTGCCGTCGAACTGCACGCGGCCTTCCACCATCGCATCGCCCACTGCGCCGATCTGCCCTGCCGCCAGCGCGGCCAGCGCGGCGTTGTCTTGAAAGCGCAGGGTGACGGCCGCATGGGCGGCGCCCGCGTGCGCACCGGAAGGAAGTTCTAGGGCCAGCGGCACGGGAGAGGCCGCCAGCCGTGCCTCCAAGGCACTTTGCAACTGCTTCAGCATGGTTGATTTTTGCCGGACGGCTTGCAGTGCGTCAACGCGGTTGTGTTAGAGCCTGTTCACGACCTGGCCGTAGGCCGCGCGCGTGGCGGGCGAGACGGCGTTCAGCACCTGTTCGTAGGACGTGTGGTGCTGCCCCAGCAGCCGCACCGAAGCCACTGTGGCCGAGCGGCAGAACCAGTGGCAGCTGTGCTGCATGAGGTAGATCTCCGCCGTCATGGTGTAGGCGCGGCGCTTGCGTTCGTTAGGAGTTTCGGGCGCTTCGGGCGTCACGGCGGCGGCCAGGCCCTGCGCGTGCACTTGCAGCAGCCGGCGCATGTCGAAGCTCTTGCCGGGCAGCCAGCGGCGCGCGTAGGGCAGCGCCAGGGCCAGGGTGCTCACGCGCGCCTCTTGCGCGGGCACGCGGGCAAAGTCGGCGGCGAAGGACTGGAACTGGGTGCGGAGGTTTTTCTCGGTGTCGGCCAGGATGGCCCAGATCTGCGCGCTGCGCTGCGCGTCGGCCTCGCCCAGGGCGCGCAGATAGCCGTCGGTGAGGTTTTCCATGAGCTTTTCGATCTGGTAGCGGCGCAGAAAGCCGCCCAGCAGCGCCACGCGTTCGCGGCGTTCGCGGGCCTTGAAAAACTGGAGGACCACCACCGCCACCAGCGCCAACGTAAGCAGTTCCATTGCAATGTGAAAGTGAAAAGCGTTCGAGTGTAGGGCGTGTCACAGCCGTGGCGCGTGGCACAGTCACCCCATGCCACAACCCCGCCGCGCCCTTTGCCTTGCGCTTTGCGCCCTGCCGCTCGCGGGCTGCGCGCCCCAGTCCACCCTCGGCTACTACTGGCAGAGCCTGAGCGGCCAGGTGCGGCTGCTGCACGCGGCCCGGCCCGTGCCGGACTGGATCGCCGACAGCGCCACGCCGCCCGCGCTGCGCGAGCGGCTGCTGCTGGCCCAGCGCGCCCGCGCCTTCGCGGTGACGGCGCTGCACCTGCCCGACAACGCCAGCTACCACCGCTATGCCGACCTGCACCGCGCCGCCGCCGTGTGGAACGTGGTGGCCGCGCCGCCTTATTCGCTGACCTTGCACACCTGGTGCTTCCCCGTGGTGGGCTGCGTGGGCTACCGGGGCTACTTCGCCGAGGCCGACGCGCGCGCCGAAGCGGCGGAACTGGCCGCTCAGGGCCTGGAGGTGAACGTGTACGGCGTGCCCGCCTATTCCACGCTGGGCTACCTGAACTGGCTGGGCGGCGACCCGCTGCTGTCCACCTTCATCGCCTGGCCCGAGGGCGACCTGGTGCGCCTGGTCTTCCACGAACTGGCGCACCAGGTGGTCTACGCGCCTGGCGACACCATGTTCAACGAATCTTTCGCCACGGCGGTGCAGCGCCTGGGCGGCGACCTCTGGCTGGCGACCGAGGCCGGCCCCGCGGGCCGCGCGGCCACGCTGGCCAATGACCAGCGCCGCGAGGAATTCCGCGCCCTGACCCGCGCCACGCGCGCGCGGCTGGAGGCCATTTACAAGCAAAATCAGCCTCCAGCGCAGGATACGCAAGCGCTAGCAGCTATTAAATCAGGAGCATTCCAGGATTTCCGCAACCAGTACGCCGCCCTGCGCGCGCGCTGGCTGCAGGCGCCCGGCAGCAGCCCGGCGCAGGTGGCGGGCTACGACCGCTGGGTGCGGGAGGCGAACAACGCCGCGTTCGGCACGCTGGCCGCCTATGACGGCTGGGTGCCCGCGTTCGAGGCGCTGTTCGAGCAGGAGGGGCGGGACTGGCCGCGCTTTTACGCCGCCGTGCGCGCATTGGCCCAACTGCCGCCCGGCGAGCGCCATGCGCGCCTGGACGCACTGGGCGCGGCCCCGGAGGCTCAGCGCCCTTCGAGCAGCGGCACGCCGGCCCCGACCCGGAACACCGCCACCGCGCGCACCAGTTGATCGGCCTGCGCGCGCAGGCTTTGCGCGGCGGCGGCGCTTTGCTCCACCAGCGCGGCGTTCTGCTGCGTGGCCTGGTCCATGTGGGCCACGGCCTCGTTGATCTGGCCCGCGCCGCTGGCCTGCTCGCGGCTGGCGGCGGCGATCTCGGCCACGATGTCGGTCACGCGGCGGATGGAGGTCACCACCTCCTGCATGGTGCGGCCCGCCTGCTCCACCTGGGCCACGCCCTCGTCCACGCGGCCCACGCTTTCGCCGATCAGCAGCTTGATCTCCTTGGCCGCTGCGGCGCTGCGCTGCGCGAGCGTGCGCACCTCGCTGGCCACCACGGCGAAGCCCCGACCCTGCTCGCCCGCGCGCGCGGCTTCCACCGCCGCGTTCAGCGCCAGGATGTTGGTCTGGAACGCGATGCCGTCGATCACGCCCGTGATGTCGGCGATGCGGCTGGAGCTGCCCTGGATGCTCTGCATGGTGCTCACCACGCGCCCCACCGCCTCGCCGCCGCGCTGGGCCACGCCCGCGGCGTCCACCACGAGCTGGTTGGCCTGCTGGGCGTTGTCGGCGTTCTGGCGGATGGTGCTGCTCATCTGCTCCATGGACGCGGCGGTTTCCTCCAGCGACGACGCCTGCTGCTCGGTGCGCGCGGACAGGTCGTCGTTGCCCTGCGCGATCTCGGCGCTGGCGGTGGCCACGTGCTCGGAATTGCGCCGCACCTCGGTCACGATGCCCGCCAGCTGGCGCTGCATGGCCGACAGCGCCGCGAGCAGCTGGCCCAGTTCGTCGCGGCCCGCCTGGGCGATGCCCATGCCCAGATCGCCCCCGGCAATGGCCTCGGCGGCCTGCTGCGCGACGCGCAGGCGCTGCGCGGTGGTGCGCGCCACGAACCAGGCCGCCAGCGCGTACGCCACGGCGGCCAGCGCGAGCACCAGGCTCAGCGTGGTGATGGTGGCCTGCCGCGACGCGACGCGCTGCTCGATCTGCTGCCGGATGAACCCCGTGGCGACGCGGTTGATCTCGAACTGCTGGCGGATCAGGCCGGTGGCGGCCTGCCAGTAGTCCGCCGGCGCCATGGCCATGCCTTCGCCGAGGATGTCCTTTTCCGTGGCGGCGAGCACGGCGCCCAGGCTGTCCGCCAGCTTCGCCTGCAGCGGCGCGTAGGCCTGGCCCATGGCGGCTTCGGCCCGGCCCGCGCGGTCCAGCGCGGCCTTGCTGCGCGTGTAGCTGTCCTGCGCCAGCACCAGCGCGCCGAGGATTTTGTTGCGCTCGGGCGGCGGCACGGACGCCTTGCGGGTCAGTGCGGCGGCGCCCAGGGCGCGCAGCTGGCCCAGGCGCTCGGTGAGCTGCAGGCCGTCGACGGCCGAGCCCATGACGCTGTAGTAGGTGCCGGGCTCGGGGTCGAGCGCCCAGCCGTAGGCATCGAGCGCGGAGGCCATGAACTTCAGCTCGCCCGCCACCAGGGCCATGTGGCGCTCGAAGCTCTGCGGCCCGTCCACGCGGCCCGCGCCCAGGTCGGCGGCGATGGCCTGCCACTGCGCCGCCAGCGGCGCCCATTCCTTCTGCATCGACGGCACGGCGCGGGCGGCCAGGTCACGCGACATCGCCTCGACCGCCTGCGACACCTCCGCCGCCTTGGCCTCGCGCTGCGGGGCGGCGCCGGCGTCGCCCGCCAGCAGCGTGTTGGACAGCCCCCGGTGCTCCTGCGTGAGCCGCACCACGTCGTAAAGCTCCAGCACCACGGGCAGGCCGCTGGCCTCCTGCCGGGCGAAGTTCAGGTCCTGCAGGGCGGCGCGCAGGTACAGCACGCACGGCAGCACGATGGCGATGGCCGCCAGCACGCCCAGCAGAGTGAATTTGTGAGGGGTCTTGAGGTTGAGGAGCAGGTTTTTCATTGTGCGTTGCGTTGGCGGGCGTACGGCCCGCAGCTTCCCGGAATTCTCATCCGGGCCGCCCGCACAAGGGTTGATGCAGCTCAACTCATCGCAAGGAATCGATCAGCGCCACGTACTGCCGCTTGGCCTCGTCCTGCGCGGTGCCCTTGAGCTTTTCCCACGCATCCCACTTGGCGCGGCCCACCATGTCGGTGAAGCTGGGTTTCTTGGCCGCGTTGTCGCCCTCGGTGGCCTGCTTGTAGAGCGCGTAGATCTTCAGCAGCGTGGCGTTGTCGGGGCGCTCGCTCAGGGTCTTGGAGTGGGTGAAAGCGGCTTCGAACGCCGTGTCGAGGTCGGTGGTCATGCGGGTGCCTTCTGGTTCAGCCATTGCTCGGCCAGGCGCACCCAGTAGGTCGCGCCGAGCGGGATCAGGTCGTCGTTGAAGTCGTAGCTCGGGTTGTGCAGCGTGCACGGCCCGCCGCCGTGGCCCATGGCGCGGTGGTCGCCCGTGCCGTTGGCGATGAAGCAGTACGCGCCGGGCTTCACCTGCAGCATGTAGGCGAAGTCTTCGCCGCCCAGCGTGGGCTCCTGCGGCAGCACGAGTTGCTCGCCCACGATGCCGACCATCACCTGGCGCGCGAACTCGGCCTCGGCGGGGCTGTTGACGGTGGGCGGGTAGTTGCGGTCGAACTCGAATTCGCACACGGCCTCGTGCGCGGCGCAGGTGTGCTCGGCCACCTGGCGCATACGGCGCTCGATGAGGTCGAGCACCTCCAGGGTGAAGGTGCGCACCGTGCCCTGCAGCTCGCAGCTGTCGGGCACCACGTTGGTGGCCTCGCCCGCGTGGATCATGGTGACGGAGATCACGCCCGCGTCCACGGGCTTCTTGTTGCGGCTGATGATGGTCTGGAACGCCTGCACCATCTGGCAGGCGATGGGCACCGGGTCCACGCCCATGTGCGGCATGGCGCCGTGGCTGCCCTTGCCGCGGATGGTGATCTTGAACTCGCTGGTGGACGCCATGACCGGCCCCGGCCCCACGGCGAAGGTGCCGATGGGCATACCGGGCCAGTTGTGCATACCGAACACGGCCTGCATGGGGAAGCGGTCGAACAGGCCGTCCTTGATCATCTCGTGCGCGCCGCCGCCGCCCTCTTCCGCCGGCTGGAAGATCAGGTACACGGTGCCGTCGAAGTCGCGGTGCCGCGCCAGGTGCTGCGCGGCGGCCAGCAGCATGGCGGTGTGGCCGTCGTGCCCGCAGGCGTGCATCTTGCCCTGGTGCTGGCTGGCGTGCGCGAAGGTGTTGAACTCCTGCATGGGCAGCGCGTCCATGTCGGCGCGCAGGCCCACGCCGCGCCCGCAGGCGCCGCCGTCGCGCCCGTGCACAATGCCGACCACGCCGGTCTTGCCCATGCCCCGGTGGATGGGGATGCCCCATTCGGTGAGCTTGGCGGCCACCAGGTCGGCGGTGCGCACTTCTTCGAAGCACAGTTCGGGGTGGGCGTGGATGTCGCGGCGCAGCGCGGCGATGCCGGCGGCCTGGGTGGCGATGGAATCGATGACTTTCATGGGGCTCTCCAGAGCGGTCAAGTTTAGAGCGTGTTCATGGCGTGTTGAAATGCCCCCATGACTGCCACCACCGTTGTTCGCGGCGCCTGCCCGCACGATTGCCCCGACACCTGCGCGCTGCTGACCACGGTGCAAGACGGCATCGCCGTGCGCGTGCAGGGCAACCCCGGCCACGCCCACACGGGCGGCGCGCTGTGCGCCAAGGTGTCCAGATACGCGGAGCGCACGCACCACCCGGAGCGCATCCTCATGCCGCTCAAGCGCAGCGGCCCCAAGGGCAGCGGCCAGTTCACGCCGGTGACGTGGGACGAAGCGCTTTCAGACATCGCCGCGCGCTTGGGGAAAATCGCCGCGCGCGACCCCGAAGCCATCCTGCCCTACAGCTACGCGGGCACCATGGGGCTGGTGCAGGGCGAGAGCATGGCGGCGCGCTTCTTTCACAAGCTGGGCGCATCGCAGCTGGCGCGCACCATCTGCTCCACGGCGGGCGGCGAGGGGCTGAACTACACGCTGGGCGGCAAGGTGGGCATGAAGGTGGAGCACTTCGCCGAGTCCCGGCTCATCCTGATCTGGGGCAGCAACAGCATCGGCAGCAACCTGCACTTCTGGCGCACCGCGCAGCAGGCCAAGCGCGACGGCGCGCGGCTGGTGTGCATCGACCCGCGCCGCACCGAGACGGCGGACAAGTGCCACGAGCACCTGCCACTGCGCCCCGGCACCGATGCGGCGCTGGCGCTCGCGCTGATGCACGAGTTGATCGCGCACGACTGGCTCGACCACGACTACATCGCGCGCCACACCGTGGGTTGGGAAGGCTTGCGCGAGCGCGCTCTGCAATGGCCGCCCGAGCGCGCCGCCGAGGTCTGCGGCCTGCCGGTGGAGCAGATCCGCCAGCTGGCGCGCGACTACGGCACGACGAAACCCGCCGCCATCCGCCTGAACTACGGAATGCAGCGCGCCCGCGGCGGCGGCAATGCCACGCGCGCCGTGGCCTGCCTGCCCGCGCTTACGGGCGCGTGGCGGCACCGGGCGGGCGGCGTGCTGCTGTCGAGCTCAGGCCACTACCCCGTGCAGCGGGCTGCGTTGCAGCGGCCCGAACTGCTGGCGGGCCGCACGCCGCGCACCATCAACATGGTGACCATCGGCGACGACCTGCTGCGCGGCGACTCCATCCAGGCCCTGGTGGTCTACAACAGCAACCCCGTGGCCGTCGCGCCCGACTCCGCCAAGGTGGCGCGCGGCTTCGCGCGCGAAGACCTGTTCACCGTGGTGCTCGAACATTTCCAGACCGACACCGCCGACTACGCGGACTACGTGCTGCCCGCCACCACGCAGCTGGAGCACTGGGACGTGCACCTGTCCTACGGCCACACCGACGTGCTGCTCAACCGCCCCGCGATTGCGCCGCTGGGCCAGGCGCGCAGCAACGCCCAAATCTTCCGCGACCTGGCGGCGCGCATGGGCTTCACCGAGCCCTGCTTTGCCGACGATGACGAAGCACTGTGCCGCCAGGCCTACGGCGACGCGGTGGACTTCAACACGCTGCTGGAACACGGCTTCGCCACGCTGCCGATCGCCGACGCGCCGTTTGCCGAGGGCGGCTTCCCCACGTCCTCGGGCCGCTGCGAATTCCACAGCGCGCGCCTGGCGGCCCAGGGGCTGGACCCGCTGCCGGACTACCTGCCCAACCACGAGCCGCCCGCGCCCGCCTACCCGCTGGCCATGATCTCGCCGCCCGCGCGCAACTTCCTCAACTCCACCTTCGTGAACGTGAAAAGCCTGCGCGCCATCGAAGGCCGCCCGCTGCTCGAAATCCACCCCCACGACGCCGCCGCGCGCGGCATTGCCGACGGCAGCGTGGTGCGCGTGTTCAACCAGCGCGGCAGCTACCAATGCCATGCCGAGGTGAGCGACCGCGCCCGGCCCGGCGTGGTGCATGGCATGGGCATCTGGTGGCGCAAGCTGGGCATGAACGGCACCAACGTGAACGAACTCACCAGCCAGGCCCTCACCGACCTGGGCGGCGCGCCCACGTTCTACGACTGCGCGGTGGAAGTGGAGCTATCGGAATGAGAGCTGCCAGCGCTTGATGGATAAGCGCTGGCGGCCTATTTGGCTTATATCTCGATCACATCAGGCGGCAAGCCCTGGAGGCTGCGCGCGTGCATCGCGGTGTAGGCGGCCTCGATGTCGCGCGCGAAGCGCTTTGCGTCGAACAGCGGCGCGGTCGGAATCTGCGCGCGCAGCTTGTCGCGCAGAGCTTGCAACCGGGCCGGGTCACGGGCCAGTGCAATGGCAAGCGCTTCGTAATCGGCCTGGGTGTCGGTCACGAGCTCCGGCAAGCCCACGGCGTGCAGCAGGCTGGCCGCGACACGGGCAGCAAAGCCCGCGCCTGCGCAGGTCAGCACCGGCAAACCAGCCCACAAGGCATCGCTGGCGGTGGTGTGCGCATTGCAGGGCAGGGTGTCGATGAACAGGTCGGCCAGCCGGTGGCGGGCCAGGTGCTCGCTCAGTTCCATACGCGGCGCGAACACCAGCCGCTCGGGCGCAATGCCGCGCGCCTGGGCTTCACGCCGCAGGTTGGGGGCGACGAACGGGTTGTCTTCCAGCAGCCACAGCACGCTGCCGGGCACGGCGTGCAGGATGCGCATCCAGCCGTCGAAGGTGGACGGCAGGATCTTGTAGTTGTTGTTGAAGCAGCAGAAGACAAAGCCCGTTTCAGGCAGCCCCAGTTCGGCCCGGGTAAAGGCGCGGTCGGCAATGCGGCGATGGCTGTCGTTGCACTGGTAGCTGTGCGGCATGTAGACCGCCTTTTCGCTGAAGTGCGGCTGCAACGCAGGCGGCAGCACGACCTTGTCGGCGATCACGTAGTCCATGTAGTCCGCCCCCGTGGTGCCGGGGTAGCCCAGCCAGCTCACCTGCACCGGCGCGCAGCGGTAGGAAAAAATGCCGAAGCGGTTGTCCCCCGTGAAGCCCTTGAGATCGACGGCGATGTCGATGCCCAGTTCGCGTGAAAGCTGGGCCACCTCTTTATCGCTGCGCTTGCGCACGTCGATGAAATGGTCGAAGGTCTTGCGCACGCGCTCGCGCATCGCGTCCGGTTTTTCCAGGCCGAAGTCGAAGGCGAACCACTCGAAGCGTTCGCGGTCGTGCAGTTCGAGCATTTGCGCCATCAGGATGGTGGTGGCGTGCTGGCGGAAGTCGGCCGAGTAGTAGCCCACGCGGATCTTGCCGCCGCCGGTGCGTGGCGTGATCGCGCCCAAGGCCGATTTTTCCGGGAAATCCGCCTCGATCAAGGCGTGGGCGGTGCGCCGCTGCAGCGCGGGCGCATCGCGCAAGGTCAGCCAGAGAAAGGGAGCGGCTCTTCCCGCCCGGCCCTGGACGCTGACGTGCTCGGCCTGCGCGATCGCCGCCTCCAGGTCGTGCCAGTCGCACATTCTGGCCTTGGTGGTCAGGATGTCGATCAGAATGACCGGCCGTTCGGGATTCAGCCGATGGGCCGCCTGAAGCTGCTGCAATGCGTCTCCATAGCGCTTCAGCTCCGTGGACAGCCCCCCCTTGAGATGCCAGAGCTCCGCCTGGTGGGGGGTGAGCCGGTAGGCCTGGTCCAGATCGGCAGACGCCTGATCGAGCTCCTTGCGCTGCAGGCGCGCATTGGCGCGGTTGACGAGCGCCTCGGCGAACTGCGGCTGCAACGCCAGGGCCCGGTCGAAGCTGGCGATGGCCTCTTCCGCACGCCCGGCCTTCAGCAGCGCACTGCCCCGGTTGTTGTGGGCGATGACCAGTTGCGGCTCCTGCGCCAGCACCGCGTCCATGCAGGCCACGGTTTCGTCGTATTCCTTCAGGTGCAGGTGGGTGCAGCCCAGGTTGAAGCGGGCCTGCAGGTGGCCGGGCTCCAGTTGCAGCACCTGGCGGTAGCTGGCCTGGGCCTCCGGCATCCGGCCCAGGCGCTCCAGCACGGTGCCCCGGTTGAAGTGGGCCACGGCCAGTCTGGGCGCCAGGGCCGCTGTCCGCTCGAAGGCCGCCAGGGCCTCGGCGGGGCGTTGCAGGCGCAGCAGCGCGATGCCCCGGTTGAAATGCGGGTCCACATAGTCGGCCTGCAGGGCGATGGCGCGGTCGTAGGCGCGCATGGCGTCTTCCGTCCGGTTGGCTTGCAGCCATTGGTTGCCCAGCGCGTTGCACGCCTGCGCGTCATCGGGCCATGCGGGCGGCTGCGGCGCGCCCTGCGTGGCGGGGGTGAACAGCGTAAAGGAGGCACCGGAGTCCGGCGTTTTCGGGTGGGTCACGGGTGTTCTCGGTCAGTGTCCAAAAGCCCATGCTCACACATGGATGACCTCGGGCGGCAGCCCCTGCAGGCTGCGCGCGTGTATGGCGGTGTAGGCGGCTTCGATGTCGCGCGCGAAGCGCTGGGTGTCAAACAGCGGCGCGGTCGGAATCTGCGCCTGCAGCTTGTCGCGCAGGGCTTGCACACGGGTGGAGTCCGTCGCCAGTGCGATGGCAAGCGCTTCGTAATCGGCCTGGTTTTCCGTCACCAGTTCGGGCAGGCCCACTGCGTGCAGCAGGCTGGCCGCCACCCGGCCCGCAAAGGCCGCGCCTGCGCAGGTCAGCACCGGCAAACCAGCCCACAAGGCATCGCTGGCGGTGGTGTGGGCATTACAGGGCAGGGTGTCGAGGAACAGGTCGGCGTGGCGATGGCGGGCCAGGTGGTCCGCCAGTTCCATGCGTGGCGCGAACACCAGCCGCTCGGGCGCAATGCCGCGCGCCTGGGCCTCGCGCCGCAGGTTGGGGACGACGAACGGGTTGTCCTGGAACAACCACAGCACGCTGCCGGGCACGGCGTGCAGGATGCGCATCCAGCCATCGAAAGTGGGCGGCAGGATTTTGAGGTTGTTGTTGAAGCAGCAGAAGACGAAACCCGCTTCGGGCAGGCCCAACTCGGCCCGGGTAAAGGCGCGGTCGGCAATGCGGCGGTGGCTGTCATTGCACTGGTAGCTGTGCGGCGTGTAGACCGCCTTCTCGCTGAAGTGTTGCTGCAACTGCGTCGGCAGCACGACCTTGTCAGCGATCACGTAGTCCATGTAATCCGCCCCCGTGGTGCCGGGGTAGCCCAGCCAGCTCACCTGCACCGGCGCGCAGCGGTAGGCAAAAATGTCGAAGCGCGCATCCTCGGTGAACCCTTTGAGGTCAACGGCGATGTCGATGCCCATGCTGCGCGAGAGCTCGGCAATCTCCCGGGAACTGCGCTCGCGCACGTCCAGAAAATGGTCGAAGGCATTGCGCACCCGCGCGCGCATGTCGTCCTGCTGGTCAGGGCCAAAAGAAAAGGCGAACCACTCGAAACACTCGCGGTCGTGCAGTTCAAACAGCTGCGCCATCAGGAAGGTGGTGGCATGGTAGTGAAAATCGGCGGAGTAGTAGCCCACGCGGATTTTTCCGGTTCCGGAGCGCGGGACGCAAGGGCCCAGGGCGGGTTGGCTGGCCGGTATCCCATTGCGCGCGGCTTGCAACTGGAGCGCAGGGTCGTCGTGCAGCGCGAGCACGTTGTGGGCTTTGGCACCGGACTGGTGCCGCGCGACGTCCTGTGCGATGCGGGCCATGCCATCGTCGATGCTGTCCCATGCGCACATGGACGTCATGACGATCATCATCTCGCTCAGCAACCCCGGCAGCTGGGGGTTGACGGCCCATGCCGCCTGCAATTGCTGCAAGGCCTCTTCATAGCGCTTGTGCTTCTTGAGCAGAATGCCCACCTGGCACCGCGCCTCGGCCAGCTGGGGCTTGATCCGCAGGGCCTGGTTGAAGCTGGCAAACGCCTGCTCGTCCTGCTTCAACGCCAGGTACGCCTGCCCCCGTTGCACCAGCGCCTCGGCGTTCTGGGGCTCCAGCGCCAGAACCTGGTTCATGCAGGCCACGGCATCGGCACACCGGTTCATGCACAGATACAGATAGCCCAGGTTGAAGTGCGCATGGGCCGCGCCAGGCTCGCACTGCACCGCCTGGCGGTAGCTTTGCAGGGCTTCTTCGGTGCGGCCCAGGCCCTCCAGGACGACACCGTGGTTGAAGTGGGCCAAGCCCAGCGTGGGCGCCAAGGCCAGCGTGCGCTCGCAGTTGGCCAGGGCCTCGGCGGGGCGCTGCAGGCGCAGCAGCGCGTTGCAGCGGCTCAGGTAGGCATCCACGTAGTCGGGCCGCAGGGCGATGGCGCGGTCGTAGGCGCGCAGGGCATCGCCCGCCCGGTTGGCCCGCAGCCACTGGTCGCCCAGTGTGTAGCACGCCTGCGCGTCGTTCGGCAGGGCCGCGGCGGAAGGGGCGGCGAGCCCGCCAGGCAGGAAGGGGGTGGAGAACTTCGGTTTTTGCGGCTTCTTGGCTTTGGACATGGAGGCTTGGCGATCGGGCTGCTCAGCGGGCGGAACCTGTCATTTTGGCACCTCGCCCAGCGCCGCGATCTGCTGGTCTATGGCCCCGAACAGGCTGCCGCCATCCAGCCCCTTCATCTCGATGCGGATGGTGTCGCCGAACTGCATGAACTCCGTGACCGGCTGGCCGTCCTGGATGGTCTCGATGCAGCGCTTTTCCGCGATGCACGAATAACCCTTGGCCCAGTCCTTGTTGCTCACGGTGCCGCTGCCCACGATGGAGCCCGCGCGCACGTTGCGCGTCTTGCAGAGGTGGGCGATGAGCTGGCCAAAGTGAAAAGTCATTTCCGGCCCCGCGTCGCACATGCCGACCTTGCGGCCATTCCAGGTGCTGTGCAGGGCAAGATGCACGCGGCCCCCGTCCCACGCGCTGCCCAGTTCGTCCAGCGTGGCGGCCACGGGGCTGAACGCGGTGGCGGGCTTGGCCTGGAAGAAGCCGAAGCCCTTGGCGAGCTCGGCGGGGATCAGGTTGCGCAGGCTCACGTCATTGGCCAGCATGACGAGGCGGATGCCGTCCAGCGCCTGTTCGGGCGTGGCGCCCATCTTCACGTCGCCAGTGATGACGGCGATTTCGGCCTCGAAGTCGATGCCCATGGCCTCGCTGGGCACGACCACGTCGTCGCAGGGGCCGAGGAAGTCGTCGCTGCCGCCCTGGTACATCAGCGGGTCGGTGTAGAAGCTGGCGGGCACTTCGGCGTTGCGGGCCTTGCGCACCAGTTCCACGTGGTTGAGGTAGGCCGAGCCGTCGGCCCACTGGTAGGCGCGCGGCAGCGGGGCCATGCACTGCTTGGGGTCGAACGGGAAGGCGTGACGCGCGCGGCCCGCGTTGAGCTGGTCGTACAGGTCCTGCAGCTGCGGGCTGAGGAAGTTCCAGTCGTCCAGCACCTGCTGCAGGCGGGCCGCGATGCCGGTCGCATAATGGGCCGAACCCAAGTCGCGCGAGACGACGACCAGTTGCCCGTCGCGCGAGCCGTCTTTGTACGTGGCGAGTTTCATGCCGCTGTTTCCGTGAATATTCCCCCGAATTCTCCCCCATGCCACGACGTGCCCTGCTGCTGTTGACGCTGCTGGTGCTGGCGCTGCACTGGGTGGCGCTGGGCGGGCTGCCGCAGATGTGGCAGGGCCTGGCGACCGCGCGGACAGGGGGGCCGGTGTTCACCACGCGCAGCATTGCGCCCGCGCCGCCTCCACCACCTCCGCCGCCGCCCGTGGCTGCGCCGAAGCCAAAAGCCCCGCCCAAGCCCCGGCCCAAGCCAACGCCCCCGCCCGCGCCAAAGACCCAGCCCACCCCGCCTGCCGCCGTGGCCGTTACCGAGGCAGAGGCAAAGGCAAAGGCAGACACCGCTCCTCCGTCCACGGCACCCGAGCCTCCGGCCCAGCCCGCGTCGCCCCCCGCCTCCGCGCCCGAAACGCCTGCGTCTGCACCCGCGCCCGCGCCAGCCCCCGCAGCCCCCGCCAGCACGCCGCAAGACCCCGGCGTGGACATCACCCCGCCCGGCGGCGGCACGGCCCAGTCCGGCGCCGCGCCGCCCGTGCAGATTCCGCCGCCGCAGCGCCTGTCCTTCGACGTGAACGGCCAGATCAAGCGCTTCAACTACTCGGCACACGCGCAACTGGTATGGCGGCACGACGGCAGCCACTACGAGGCACGGCAAGAGATCAGCGCCTTTCTCCTGGGCACGCGCTCGCAGTCCAGCGTGGGCCAGATCACCGCGCGCGGCCTGCTGCCCCAGCGCTTCGTGGACAAGGCGCGCAACGAGCAGTCCGCGCAGTTCGACTTCGCCCAGGGCCAGGCCACCTTCAGCGCAGGCACGCCGCCCGCGCCCATCGCGCCCGGCGCGCAGGACCGGCTCAGCGTGTTCATCCAGCTGTCGGCCCTGATCGCCGCACACCCGGAGGGCTACCCGCAGGGCACCGAAATCACCCTGACCACCCTCAGCGCACGCGCGCCAGACCGCTGGACCTTCCGCGTCGAGGGGACGGAAACGCTGGACCTGCCCGGGGGCGCCGTGCCCGCCGTCAAGCTGGAGCGCCTGCCGCGCCCCGGCAGCGACCAGCAGGCCGCGATCTGGCTCGCGCCCGCGCTGCACTACCTGCCCGCGCGCATCCGCCTGTCCCAGCCGAACGGCGATTTCGTCGATCTGCGCCTGTCGGACAACGGCCCGCCTTGAAGCATCGCCTTGAACTTATGGCGCCCGCCGCCATCTCATAATGGACTGACAATGAAAGCGAACATGAACAGGGGGAACGCCATGCACATGCTCTACGACTCCGACTCCTTCGTGGTGGTGCACATGCTGCCCGACCCCGAAGAACCCCAGCAGGCCACCCCGCCCGTGCCCCAGCTTGCGCGCCACGGCTTCGAGATCGTGGACAAACGCAGCGGCAAGGAGGTCTACCTCGACGGCTCCTGGGCCGAGATGTTCCAGCAGCAGATCCTCGCCTGGCAGCGCGACACGCCCACGCAGGAAGAGGTGGAAGACACGCTCGACCGCTACACGGGGCTGGCGCAGAACCCCGTGGTCGTCCACTGACTCCCCGGCGGCGCGTAGCATCGCGCCATGCGCCGCTTTGCCTCAGCTTGCGCGGCCCTCGTCCTGACGGGCTGCGCAACTCCCTCCACAACCCCCTTCATTCCCCCCGCCACCCAGGTGCTGCTGCTGGGCGAACAGCACGACGCGCCCGAGCACCAGCAATGGGAGCGCGACACCGTGCAGCAGCTTGCCGAACGCGGACGGCTCGCCACCGTGGTCATGGAGATGGCCGAAGCAGGCCATTCCACCGCCGGCCTGCCCGCCGATGCCAGCGAGGCCCAGGCCCGCGCCGCGCTGGCCTGGAACGACGCCGCCTGGCCCTGGGCGAAATACGGCCCCGTCGCCATGGCCGCCGTGCGCGCGGGCGTGCCAGTGCTGGGCGGCAACCTGCCGCGTGCGCAGATGCGCGCAGCCATGCAGGACACCGCCTTCGACACCCACCTGCCCTCCGCCGCGCTGCAGCGCCAGTACCAAGCCCTGCGCACCGGCCACTGCGGCCTGCTGCCCGAAACGCAGATCGCGCCCATGGCGCGCATCCAACTCGCGCGCGACGCCAGCCTGGCACGCACCGCCGAGGCGGCGCTGCAACCCGGCAAGACCGTGGTGCTGGTGGCGGGCCTGGGCCACGTGCAGCGCAGCCTGGGCGTGCCCACATGGCTGCCGCCCGATTTAGAGCAAAAAGTGGCCATAGCCCAGGCTGGACAAGCGCTAGCAGCTATCGAAAAAGAAGCAGACTGGATTCACCCCACTCCCGCCCTGCCGCCGCAAGACCCTTGCGCCGAGCTCAAGAAGCGCATCGCACCTGAGAAAATCCAGCCCCATGACCGCTGACATCGCCACGACTCCCACCTACATCCTCACCCTCTCCTGCCCCGACCGCCTGGGGCTGGTGCACGCCGTTTCGGGCTTCTTGCTGGAGCAGGGCGGCAACATCGAAGAAGCCGCGCAGTACAACGACCACGGCACCGGCCTGTTCTTCATGCGCGTGCAGTTCGCCTGCGGCGCGCACGGCCACGCCACCCTCAAGGAGCGGCTGGCCGCGTTCGCCGAGCCGCACCAGATGCGCTGGAGCCTGCACGCCACCGCCGAGCCCATGAAGACCGTGCTGCTCGTCAGCAAGGAAGGCCACTGCCTCAACGACCTGCTGTTCCGCTGGAAGAGCGGCCTGCTGCCCATCGACATCCGCGCCATCATCAGCAACCACCGCGACTTCTACCAGCTCGCGGCGAGCTACAACGTGCCCTTCCACCACATCCCCGTCAGCGCCGCCACCAAGGCGCAGGCCGAAGCTCGGCAGCTGGAGATCATCGAGGCGGAAAGCGCGGAACTGGTGGTGCTGGCGCGCTACATGCAAATCCTCTCCACCGACCTGTGCACCCGGCTGTCGGGCCGCGCCATCAACATCCACCACAGCTTCCTGCCCAGTTTCAAGGGCGCCAAGCCCTACTACCAGGCACACGACCGGGGCGTGAAGCTGATCGGCGCCACCGCGCACTACGTGACCGCCGACCTGGACGAAGGACCCATCATCGAACAGGACGTGGCCCGCGCCGACCACACCGACACGGTGGAAGACCTCACGGCTCGGGGCCGCGACACCGAAAGCCAGGTGCTGGCCCGCGCCGTGAAGTGGCACAGCGAGCACCGCGTGCTGCTCAACGGGCACCGCACCGTCGTCTTCCGCTAGTTCAGGGCGCGGGTTCGGGCTCGGGCCGCCATTCGCCAGGCATGTGCCATGCGGCGGCCCAGGCGGGGAAGTCGGCGGCGGGCATGGGACGGGCGATGCCGTAGCCCTGGCCCAGGCGGCAGCCCATGCCGAGCAGCATACGGCCCTGGGCGGCGGTCTCGACGCCCTCGGCCACGATGCCGCAGCCGAACGATTGCGCCAGGCCGATCACGCCCTGCACGATGGCGCGGTCGTTCGTGTCCTGGCCCATGCCGTTGACGAAGCTGCGGTCGATCTTGAGTTGGTCGAGCGGCAGGTGCCGCAGGTAGGCCAGCGACGAGTAGCCGGTGCCGAAGTCGTCGAACGCGATGCCCATGCCCAGCCCGCGCAGTTCGGCCAGTTCGCGCGCGGCGTGCTCGGTGTCGTAGAGGGCCGCGCTTTCGGTCAGCTCCAGCGACAGCCGGGCGGGCGGCACGCCGGGGTGCAGCGCCAGGCGCTGGCGCATCCACTGGGCGAAGCCGGGCTGGTGCAGGTGCTCGGGCGCGATGTTGACGCTGATAGGCAGGTGCAGGCCGCTTTGCATGAGGCTGCCGGCCAGGCCCAGCGCCGTATCGACCACCCAGGTGCCGAAGCGCAGATGCATGTCGGCGTGGTCTTCGAGCAGGTGCAGGAACGCGCCCGGCGCGAGCAGGCCGCGCTCGGGGTGCAGCCAGCGCACCAGCGCCTCGGCACCGGCGATGCGGCCGTCGTGCATGTCCACGATGGGTTGCAGGTACAGCGCCAGCTCGCCCGCATCGATGGCCCTGGTCAGGCGCGCGCGCTGGCTGTAGAGCTGCTCGCGCGCCTGTTCCTGTGCGGCGTTGAAGGCGTGCAGCCGGTTGCGCCCGGCCTGCTTGGCGGCGTACATGGCCTGGTCGGCGTGGCGCAGCAGGGTGTCGGCGTCGGCCGGGTCGTCGGGGTAGACGGTGTAGCCGACGCTGGCGGTGACGGTGGCGCGCGCGTGCTCGCGGTTCAGGTCGTAGGGGCGGCTGATGTCGTGCAGCAGGGCGTTCAGCCGCTCTTCGCACAGGGCGCCGCCGTCGAGGCCGGGCAGCAGGATCACGAATTCGTCGCCGCCCAGCCGCGCCACGCAGTCGCCCTGGCGCAGCGAGCGCGTGAGCCGCTCGCTCAACTGCACCAGCAGGCGGTCGCCCGCCGCGTGGCCGAAGCGGTCGTTGACCGGCTTGAAGTTGTCCAGGTCCAGATAGGCCACCACCAGCCGCTGGCCCAGGCTGTCGCACCGGGCCATGGCCTGGCGCAGGCGCTGCTCCAGCGTCACGCGGTTGGGCAGGCCGGTGAGCGGGTCGTAGTGGGCCATGCGTTCGAGCTGCGCCTCCTGCTCGCGCAGGCGGGTCACGTCCATCGACAGGCCCAGCATACGCGTGGGCTCGCCCGCTGCGCTCCAGGAGACGACCTTGCCCAGGCAGCGGATCCAGCGCGTGCCGCCTTGCTCGAAGGGGCTGCGGATGGTCACGTCGAACGGCGAGCCGGGGTTGCCCAGGTGGCGCTGCATTTCCTGGCGCATGGGAGCCCGCTCTTCCTCGGTGCAGCGCTGAACCCAGTCGGCCAGGCTCACGGCGCCTTCGGGCATCGCCAACATGTCGCGCCAGCGCGTGTCGCCGGTGATGTAGTGCTTGCTGGGTTCGAGGTGGCAGTCCCACAGGCCCAGCGACGCGGCGGAGATCGACAGCGAGAGCAGTTCCTGGCGTTCGCGCACCTGTTCCTCGGCGCGTTTGCGGTCGGTGATGTCGTGCAGCGAAAACAGCCAGCAGCCCTGGCCGCGCACCTCGATCTGGCTCATGGTCTGTATCACGGTGTGTCGCTCGCCGCCGCGGGTGATCAGCTCGGCCTCGTCACCCAGCAGCCCGCCGTTGACGTGCAGGGCGGCCAGCAGGCGCTCGCAGGTCTCTTGGGAGTACAGGCCCAGCTCCACCGCGTTGCGGCCCAGGGCCTCGGCGCGGGTGTAGCCGGTGACCTGCTCCCATGCCGGGTTCACGTCGATGTAGCGGCTGTCCTCGGCACTGATGTAGCCCAGCGGGAAGGGCAGCGAATCGAACAGCTTGGCCAGGCGCTTTTCGGAGGTGCGCAGCTGCTCGAACGCGCGATACGAATCGTCGATGTCGATGATCACGCCGTGCCAGTGCGACACCAGCCCGTTCTGCACCACGGGCTCGCCGCGCGCGCGCACCCAGCGGCGGCGGCCGTCGTCGACCCGGATGATCTCCATGTCCAGCGAAAACGGAACCTGATCGCGCACGCTGCCCGCGCGCAGCTCGATGAGCCTGTCGCGCCACTCGGGCGCCACGCAGGTCTGCACGTAGTCGGCGGGCAGGGGCGCATCGGGGGCCAGGCCGTGCAGCTCGCGGCACACGTCGGACCAGTGGATGACGCCGGTGCCGGGAATGTCCTGCCACACGCCCATTTGCACCATGCGGCTGGCTTCGTTGAGCAGGCTGTTGGCGACTTTCAGCTCGTTGCGCGCGTAGTGCTCGTGCGTCATGTCCTGAAAGGCGAAGACCAGGCAGGGCAGGCCGTCCAGATCGATCTGGCGCACCGAGACGACGCCCGCAAGAGTCCGCCCGGCCTGCACCACCGTGATCGGGAGGCCCTGGGCGCTGCCGTTGCCGTCGCGCAGCGCCTGGACCATCAGCTCGCGCTCGCCCGGCCCCCAGATGCCCAGCTCGCGCAGGGTGCGGCCCACGACCTGCTCGCGCGGCAGGCCCAGCATCGCGGCGCCGGCGGGGTTCATGTCGAGCACCATGCCGTCGGACATGCGCGAGAGGCCGGCCGGGCTGGGCAGGGCCTCGTAGATGATCGAATGGTGGTTCGTGGTGCAGGGCAAAGGGCCTGGATCGCCGGCCGCCGCAGCCACGGGGGGTGAAGGGTCTTGGGTCATGATCCCCGATGGCAAAGAAGAGCGGCGGTTCGACGCGCGCTGAAGTTGTTTTTGATTATTACCGCCCCCTCCCCGGCAGCAGTACCCCCGATGCGGCATTGGGCTGGGTTTTACCCTCGGTGCTACCGGGTGTACGCCCCGTCCAGCGCATAGGTCAGGCCGAACAGCAGCAGCCCGATCAGGCCGCCCACCAGCGTGCCGTTGATGCGGATGTACTGCAAATCGCGGCCCACGTGCTGCTCGATGAGGCCCGCCAGTTCCTGCGCGTCCCAGCGCTGCACCGTGTCGCGGATGTGCTGCGCGACGAAGCGCGACACGTCGGGCGCGAGCCCCTGCGCCCAGCGCTCCAGCCGCTGGTTCAGCGCCTCGCGCAAGGCCGCGTCGCTGCCGAGCGAGCGCCCCAGCCACGCGCCCAGCAGCCGCACCTGCCGCGCCACCGCCGAGTCGTCGCTCGCCAGGTCGCGCAGCAGCGCCGCGCGCAGGTTGTGCCATAGCTCCTGCACGTAGCGGCCCACGGCCGGGTCGGTGCGCAGGTAGTCGCGGATTTCCGCCGCCTTGGCGGCCCAGGCCGGGTCGGTCTGCAGGCGGTGGATGAAGCGCTGCATGGCCCCGTCGAACTGCTCGCGCAGCACGTGGTGCGGGTTCTGCGCCACCTCGGCCAGCAGGCCCTGCAGCGCGTTCGCCACCAGGTCCGAGCCCTTGCCGCCCAGCCATTCGGTGGGCAGCATCTTTTCCTTGAGCGGGTGCTCGCGCTTGAGCCACTGCACGATGGTCTGCGCGATCAGCGCGCGTGTGTCCTCGCCTTGCAGCGTGGCGACGAGGCGCGCCATCGCCTCGTCGAGCAGCGCCTGGTGCCGCCCGCCCTGCGTGAGTGCGGACAGCGCCGTGGCCAGCGTGCCCGACAAATCCAGCCGCCCCAGCAGCGTGCGCAGCGCCTGGCGCAGGAAGCGCTCGATGCGCGCGTCCTGCACCGTGTCGAGCACGGCGGCCAGCAGCCGCGCGGCCTGCTGGCCCAGCAACTCGGCGTTCTGCGGGTTCTTCAGCCACAGCGCCAGCCGCCCCGCCGGGTCGTTGCGGCGCAGCAGGGCGACGAGCGAATCGGGGTCGAGGAACTTGTCGCGCACGAAGGTGGCGAGGTTGTCGCCGATGCGGTCCTTGTTGGCCGGAATGACGGCGGTGTGCGGAATGGGCAGCCCCAGCGGGCGGCGGAACAGCGCCACCACGGCGAACCAGTCGGCCAGCGCGCCCACCATCGCCGCCTCGGCCACGGCCTTGAGGCCGTCCGCCCACAGGCTGCGCGGCGCCAGGCTGGCCGCGATGAACAGCGCCACGAACAGCAGCAGCAGGGCCAGTGCCAGGCGCTGGGCACGGCGCAGCGGGGTGGAAGTGTGCATCGCGCCACTGTAGCCGCCCCCGCGGCATGGCCCGATCAGGCCAGCGCTTCCGCCGGGCCGAAGAACTCGTAGCGCACCTGCTTGTCGGGCACGCCCAGGTTCTTGAGCGAACGCTTGAGCACGCGCATGAACGGGCGGGGCCCCAGGAAGTACACGTCGGCATCGCGCGAAGGCAGCCACTCGGCCAGGCGCTGCTCGGTCAGGTAGCCCTCGGCGTCCGCCGCGTCCTCGGGCACGGCGCGGTCGTAGCAGTAGTAGCGCGTGAGTTGCGGGTGCTCGGCGGCCAGCTGGTCGATGCGCTCGCGGAAGGCGTGCACGGCGCGGTCGCGCGCGCAGTGGATGAAGGTCACGGGCCGGTCGGCGGCCAGCGCCGTGGCCAGCATGGGCAGCGTGGGCGTGATGCCGACGCCGCCGCTGATCAGCACCAGCGGCTTGTCGCTGTGCTGCAGCGTGAAGTGGCCAGCGGGCGGGAACAGCGGCAGCGTGTCGCCCACCTGCACCTGGTCGTGCAGGTAGTTCGACACCTTGCCGCCCGGCTCGCGCTTGACGCTGATGCGCAGGCTGCGCCCGTTGGCCGGGGCCGACAGCGAGTAGTTGCGCCGCTGCTCCGTGCCGTCCACCACCACGCGCAGGCCGATGTACTGGCCCGGCAGGTGCGCGATCACCTTGCCGCCGTCGGCAGGCACGAGGTGGAACGAGGTGATCTCGGCGCTTTCCCGCACCTTCTTCTCGACCTTGAACGCGCGCTCGCCGCGCCAGCCGCCCTCGGCCGCCGCCGTGCGCTCGTACACGTCGCGCTCGGCGCCGATCAGGATGTCGGCCAGCTGCTGGTAGGCCGCGCCCCAGGCGGCGAGCACCTCGTCGGTGGCGATCTCGGCGCCCAGCACCTCGCGGATGGCGCGCAGCAGGCAGGTGCCGACGATGGGGTAGTGCTCGGGCTGCACCTGCAGCGCCACGTGCTTGTTCACGATCTGCGCGGGCAGGTCGCCCAGTTTTTCCAGGTGGTCGATGTGCTTGGCATACATCAGCACGCTGTGCGCCAGCGCGCGCGGCTGCGCGCCGCTTTGCTGGTGGGCCTGGTTGAACAGCGGACGCACCTCGGGGTATTCGCCCAGCATGGTGTTGTAGAAATGGGTGATCAGCGCCTCGCCGCCGGTTTCGAGCAGCGGTACGGTGGACTTGACGATGGCGCGTTGGGCTTCGGTCAGCACGGGCAGGACTCCTGGGGGTGGGTGGAATGGCACACGATAAGAGCGTGTTTACGATCTCCGCGCGAAGGGGCGGGGGCAGCGGATCGGGATGGGATGCAAGGCGCAAACCACAGCCATAGCCGTAGCTATGGCGAGGATTTGCAACGCGGCAGACCGCCCGAGGCCGCGCCTACGCACCCGCGTGGAGATCGTAAACACGCTCTAAGGCAATGCCCGTGCCCGCTGGTATCCCCTTGTGCATCAAGCACTTGGGCGCTTTAATGTCAAAAAGACTGCATCACAATGCCGTCTTGATGACTGCTTAAAAGTCAAAATGACCACATCCGCCATCCTGCACGCCCTGATTCCTCTGGTGGCCGACCTGGCCCAGGACCTGCCCGAGCGCGAGCGCCTGCGCCGCCTGCTGGCCGCGCTGCGCGCCGTGCTGCCGGCGGACGCGGCGGCGCTGCTGCGGCTCGAAGGCGAATGGCTGCGCCCCGTGGCCATCGACGGCCTGGCGCCCGACACGCTGGGCCGGCGCTTCCGCATTGCCGACCACCCGCGCTTCGCCCAGCTGCTGGCGGCGGGCCAGGCCATGCGCTTCGCGCCTGACAGCCCGCTGCCCGATCCGTATGACGGCCTCGTCGCCCAGCCCCACGCCACGCTGCACGTGCACGACTGCATGGGCTGCGTGCTGTACGCGGGCGGCCTGCCCTGGGGCCTGCTGACGCTGGACGCGCTGGACGCCGGGCGCTTCGCCGACGCGGGGTCGCTGGCCGCGCTGCAGGCCTTCACCAACCTGGCCGCCGCCACCGTGGCCACCGCCGAGCGGTTGCGCGTGCTGGCCCGCCCGCATTCCGCACCGCCCCCCACGCCAGCGCCTGGGGCGCCCGGCCCACGCCCGCTGCTGGGCCACAGCCCGGCCATGCGCCAGCTGCAGCGGGACATTGCCCTGGTGGCCGCCAGCGACCTGGCCGTGCTCATCACCGGCGAGACCGGCACCGGCAAGGAACTGGCGGCCCAGGCCGTGCACGCGCAGTCGGCGCGCGCGGGGCGGCCCCTGGTCAGCATCAACTGCGCGGCGCTGCCCGACAGCCTGGTGGAAAGCGAGCTCTTTGGCCACGTGCGCGGCGCCTTCACCGGCGCGCTGGCCGAGCGGCGCGGCAAGTTCGAGCAGGCGCACCAGGGCACGCTGTTCCTCGACGAGGTGGGTGAACTCTCGCTGCCCGTGCAGGCCAAGCTGCTGCGCGTGCTGCAAAGCGGGCAGTTGCAGCGCCTGGGGTCCGACCGCGAACACCGCGTGGATGTGCGCGTGATCGCCGCCACCAACCGCGACCTGGCCGCCGAGGTGCGCGCGGGCCGTATGCGCGCCGACTTCTACCACCGCCTGAGCGTCTATCCGCTGCACGTGCCGCCGCTGCGCGAGCGCGACAGCGACGTGCTGCCGCTGGCCGGCTTTTTCCTCGAAGAGAACCGTGCTCGCCTGCACCTGGGCGGCCTGCGGCTGGACGCCGCCGCGCAGGCGGCCCTGCTGGCCCACCCCTGGCCGGGCAATGTGCGCGAGCTGGAACACCTGCTGAGCCGCGCCGTGCTCAAGGCCCTGAGCCGCGCGCCGCACGGCAGCCTGGCCCACCGGCCGCGCATCCTCACGCTGGGCGCGGGCGATTTGTGGGATGCGCCGCCCGCTGCGCCTGGGCCCACGCCGCCGCTTGCGCCCGCCGCCCCGGAAGCCGCGCCGCCCCAGGGCCTGCGCGCCGCCGTGGAGGCCTACCAGCGCAGCCTCGTCGCGGCCAGCCTGCAGCGCCATTCCGGCCACTGGGCCGCCGCCGCGCGCGAGCTGCGCATGGACCGGGCCAACGTGCAGCGCCTGGCCAAGCGGCTGGGCATTGCGCCGCCACCGGGGCGTGATACAGGCGTTTAGGAATCCTTCAGCGAACTGCCGCCCTGCGGCGCGTTGGCCGCGGCGGCCTCGGCCTTCATGCGCTCTTGCTCCCGCCACTCGCGCAGGTGCTCGATATTGGCCAGCATGGCGTCGCGCTGCGCGCGCGTGGGGCGCGGCAACCCATCGTCGGGCCGTGCGCCGCCGCTTGCGCTATCAGGCGGCTGCGCACGCAGGGGCTGGGAACGGTAAGGCATGGATCGTCTCTCTCCGGTCGCTGCCATCCATCGGCAGTGACGTAATCTGTGCGCAAACATTCTACGTGACTATCGCATGTAATCACCCCAAGGAACGGCGGTGCTTCTACCGTGCGCCGGATGCAGGAAGGAAAGCGAGCATTTGCGCAGCGGTTACGCACGGCCATGGCGGCGGCGGGCTACGAGCCCAAGCCCGCCGTGCTGGAGCGCGAGTTCAACACGCGCCACTGGGGCAAGCCCATGACCCTGCACGGCGTGCGCCGCTGGCTGCTGGGCGAGACCATGCCCGACCACCGGAAGCTCACGACGCTGGCCGAGTGGCTGGGCGTGCCCGTGCAGGAGCTGGGCTACGGCGAGCCCGCCGTCCGCGAAGTGCGCGAGCGGCAGGCCACGTGGCACACGGGCGTGGGCTACCAGGACCGCGAGCTGTTCGACCTGTACCTGCGCCTGCCCGTGCCCAAGCGCCGCCTGGCGCGCGAGGTGATCCTGGCGATCGCCCGCGCGCACGAGGCGGAGGAAGCCGAGCGGAAAACCAGCTGAGTCTTACGCCACCTTGTCCAGCGCCGCGCGCAGGTGCCCCACGGTGCGTTCCACGTTGTGCCACTTCTCCAGCCCGAACAGGCCGATGCGGAACGTGGAGAAGTCCGGCCCCTCGTCGCATTGCAGCGGCACGCCGGCAGCGGTCTGCAGGCCTGCTTCGAGGAATTTCTTGCTGTTCTGGATGCCAGGGTCGGTGGTATAGCTGACGACCACGCCGGGGGCCTTCCAGCCCTCCGCCGCCACGCTGGGGAAGCCGCGCGATTCGAGCAGCTGGCGCACGGCGGCGCCCAGGGCGATCTGCTCGTCGCGCACCTTGTCGAAGCCGTAGGCGCGGGTTTCGAGCATCACGTCGCGCAGGCGCACCAGGGCGTCGGTGGGCATGGTGGTGTGGTAGGCGTGCTGGCCTTTTTCGTAGCCTTCGGCGATCTGCATCCACTTCTTCAGGTCGCACGAGAAGCTGCTGCTTTGCGTGTGCTCGATGGCTTCGCGCGCGCGGGCCGAGAGCATGACCATGGCGCAGCAGGGCGAGCTGCTCCAGCCTTTTTGCGGGGCGCTGATGAGCACGTCCACGCCGGTCTTTTCCATGTCCACCCACATCGCGCCCGAGGCCACGCAGTCGAGCACGAACAGCGCGCCCACCTCGTGCGCGGCGTCGGCCACGGTGCGAAGGTAGTCGTCGGAGAGGATGATGCCGCTGGCGGTTTCGACGTGCGGGGCGAAGACGACCTTGGGCTTTTCGGCGCGGATGGCGGCGGCCACTTCGTCGGCGGGGCACGGCGCCCACGGGTCTTGCGGGCCGCTGCCCTGGCGGCGCGCCTTGCAGATGACGCTGCCGCCGCCCAGGCCCTTGTCGGCGTCGAAGATCTGCGTCCAGCGGTAGCTGAACCAGCCGTTGCGCACGATGAGCACTTTTTCCTTGTTGGCGAACTGGCGCGCCACGGCCTCCATGCCGAAGGTGCCGCTGCCGGGCACGAGCACGGCGGTGTGCGCGTGGTAGACCTCCTTGAGCGTGCCCAGGATGTCCTGCATGACGCCCGCGAAGCGCCGGGACATGTGGTTGAGCGCGCGGTCGGTGTAGACGACCGAGAATTCGAGCAGGCCGTCGGGGTCGATGTCGGGCAAGAGTCCGGGCATGGGAAGGGTTCTCCGAATGAAACGGCTCAGGCTACCACGTATCGACGAACTGATGCCCCATGTGGCCCACGTGCGCCGAGGCCAGGCCGCGCACCAGCCAGGCGCGGGTTTCGGCGGGGTCGATCACGGCGTCGATCTCCAGCGTGGCGGCCATGTTCATGGCCTGGCCGTCGGCGTATTTGTGGGCCAGCAGTTTCTCGAACAAGGCATCGCGCTCGCGGCCCTCGGGCAGGGCTTCGAGTTCTTTCTTGTAGCCCAGGCGCACCGCGCCCTCCAGCCCCATGCCGCCGAATTCGCCCGTGGGCCAACTGATGGTGAACACGGGCGCGTGGTAGCTGCCCGCGGCCATGCCCATGGCGCCCAGGCCGTAGCCCTTGCGCAGCACCACGCTGAAGAAGGGCACGCGCAGCGCGGCGGCGGTGACGAACAGGCGGCTCACGTGGCGCACCTGGGCGGTGGTCTCCACCTCGGGGCCGACCATGAAGCCGGGCGTGTCGATCAGGCTCACGATGGGCAGGCCGTGCGCGTTGCATAGCTGCATGAAGCGCGCGGCCTTGTCGGCGGCGGGCGCGTCGATGGCGCCGCCCAGGTGCAGCGGGTTGTTGGCGATGAGGCCCACGGGCCGCCCCTCGATGCGCGCCAGCGCGGTGTGGATGCCCGCGCCGAAGCCGGTGCGCAGCATCAGCAGGCTGCCTTCGTCCACCAGGCCCTGCATGGCTTTGCTTGTGTCGTACACGCGCAGGCGGTTTTCGGGCACCACGGCGCGCAGCAGGCGCTGGTCGGGCGCCGTCCACGTGGGCAGGCGGCCCTGGAAGTAGCCCAGGTACTGGCGCGTGGCGGCCACGGCGGCGGCTTCGTTGTCCACCAGGATGTCGATCACGCCGTTGGCGTGCTGCACGTCGCTGGGGCCGATCTGCTCGGGCCGGAACACGCCCAGGCCGCCGCCTTCGATCATGGCCGGGCCGCCCATGCCGATGTTGGCGGAGCGGGTGGCGATGATGACGTCGCTGCAGCCGAGCAGCGCCGCGTTGCCCGCGAAGCAGCGCCCGTGCACCACGCCCACCACGGGCACCTGGCCCGAGAGCCCCGCGTAGGCCGCGAAGGTGTGGATGTGCAGGCCCGCCACGGTGGGCACGTCCACGTCGCCGGGCCGGCCGCCGCCGCCTTCGGCGAACAGCACCACGGGCAGCTTCTGCGCCTGGGCCACGGCCAGCATCCGGTCGGTCTTGGCGTGGTTGCGCATTCCCTGCGTGCCCGCGAGCACGGTGAAGTCGTAGGACATGACGGCGGTGCGCGATTTTTCCTCGCCACACTGCGCGCCGTTGACCGAGCCGATGCCCGTGACCATGCCGTCGGCGGGCGTGTTGGCGATCAGGTCGTCGAGGCTGCGGCGGCGCGTCTGCGCGGCGTAGGCAAGCTGGCCGTATTCGATGAAGCTGCCCGGGTCGCACAGGTCGTCGATGTTCTCGCGCGCGGTGCGGCCGCCCTGGGCGTGGCGCTTGGCGATGGCCTGCGGGCGCGCGGCGTCGAGCGTGAGCGCGTGGCGGTCGAGGACGCGCTGGAGGTCGGGGCGGATGTGGTCGGGGTCGTGCGCTGCGGCCGTTGTGGCGTCCGCCGTGGCGGCGCCCGCGATGGGGTCGAGCACCAGCAGCGCCTCGCCTTCGGCCAGGTAGCCGCCCGGCGCGGCGAGCAGCGCGCGCACGCGGCCCGCGTGGGGGGCGGAGAGCACATGCTGCATCTTCATGGCTTCGAGCACGGCGAGTTCGGCGCCCGCGGGCACTTCGGCGCCCTCGGCCACGCTGAGCTGGACGAGGCGCGAGGGCATGGGGGCCACGACCGCGTTCTCGGGCGTGTCCTGAGAAGGCTTATGGTCTTTTTGGCCTCCAGCGCTTACTGGATGAGCGCTGGCAGCTATTAATTTGGAAGCATCAAGCAGTTCCGGCAGCACCGCTTCGAGCCAGCGGGTGTGCATGGCCTGGGCCGCCATCTCGGGCCGCTCGGCCAAGGCGCGCAGCAGGGCGAGGTTGTTGGCCACGCCGGCGATGCGGAATTCGGCCATGGCGCGCTGTGAGCGGCGCAGCGCATCGGCCCAGCCGCCGCGCGCGTGCACGATGAGCTTGGCGAGCAGCGTGTCGTAGTGCGGGGAAGGCGTGGCGCCCGCGAAGCCGTGCGTGTCCACGCGCACACCGGGGCCGGCGGGCAGGTCGAAGGCGTCGAGCCGCCCGCTGCCGGGCGTGGCCTGGCCCTGGGCGTCCAGCGTTTCGGCGTTGATGCGCCACTGCACGGCACAGCCGCGCGGCTGGGGCGGCGCGGCGGGGTCAAGGCCCAGGTCGCTCAAGGTGTGGCCCGCGGCGATCTGGATCTGCGTCTGCACGAGGTCGACGCCCATCACTTCCTCGGTGATGGTGTGCTCGACCTGCAAGCGCGCGTTGGCTTCGATGAAGACGTAGGGCAGGTCGCTACTCGCCATGTCCACCAGGAATTCGAACGTGCCCAGGCCCTCGTAGCGCACCTTGCGCGCCATGGTCAGCGCGGCCTGCGTGATGCGCTCGCGCAGCGCGGACGTGAGCGTGGGGCTGGGCGCGATTTCGACGAGCTTCTGGAAGCGGCGCTGCAGCGTGCATTCGCGCTCGCCCAGGGCCAGCACCTCGCGCCCGTCGCCCACCACCTGCACCTCGATGTGCCGCGCGCCGTCCATCAGGCGCTCGACGTAGACGCCGTCCACGCCGAAGGCGGCGCGGGCCTCGGCGCGGCAGCGGTCGTAGGCGGCTTCCAGCTCCTGCACGTTGCGCACGGCGCGCATACCGCGCCCGCCGCCGCCGCCGATGGCCTTGAGCATGACGCCCGCGCCCTGCTGCGCGGCCAGGAAGGCGCGCGCTTCGTCCAGCGTCACGGCAGTCTGGCTGCCGGGCATCAGCGGCACGCCGCATTCGATGGCCAGCGCGCGCGCCTGGGCCTTGTCGCCGAACAGTTCGAGTTGCGCGGGCGTGGGGCCGATGAAGCGCAGGCCCGCATCGGCCAGCGCGCGCGCCACGTCGGCGCGTTCGCTCAGGAAGCCGTAGCCGGGGTGCACGGCGTCCGCGCCTGTCTCGCGCGCGATGGCGATGAGGCGCGCCACGTCCAGGTAGGCGGCGGGGCCGGTGGCGCCCAGGGCCACGGCGGTGTCGGCGGCGCGCACGTGCAGGGCGTTCGCGTCATCGTCCGCATACACGGCCACGCTGGGGATGGACAGCTCCTGCAAGGCGCGCGCAATGCGCAGGGCGATTTCGCCGCGATTGGCGATCAAAACCTTCTTGAACATGCTTACTCAATGTCTTTCAATAAACGGCGCAGCACCTTGCCCGCGCCCGTGGCGGGCAGCGTGTCGATGAAGCGCACCTCGCGCGGTGTCTTGTACGGGGCCATGCTCTGGCGGCACCAGGCGATGAGGGCCTCGGCGTCCAGTTCCGCGCCGGGCTTCTTCACGATGAAGGCGCGCACGATTTCGCCCTTCTGCACGTCGGGCACGCCGATGACGGCGGCCTGGGCGACGGCGGGGTGCTTGATGAGGATGGTCTCCACCTCCTCCGGGAACACGCTGTAGCCCGAGACCTTGATCATTTCCTTGAACCGGCCCGAGAAGGTGAGGTAGCCGTCGGCGTCGAGCGTGCCCATGTCGCCGGTGTGCACCCAGCCGTTCTTCAGCGTCTTTTCCGTGGCCTCGGGCTTGTTCCAGTAGCCCTTGAAGTTGCCGGGGCCGAGGATGATGATTTCGCCCTGCTCGCCCACGGGCATGTCTTCGCCCGTGTCGGGGTTGATGATGCGGATGTGGTTGCCCGGCACGGGCTTGCCCTGCGTGCCCCAGCGGATGTCATCCACGGGCATCATGGTGTCGCAGGTGTGCGTTTCCGACAGGCCATAGGCCGCCTCGCTGGCCACGGCGTTGGGCGCGAAGTCCTTCCACTGCTGCGCGAGCGCCTCGGTGAAGGTGATGCCGAAGCTGGTGACGGCGTTGTGCCGCAGCGCGCTGAAGTCCAGTTCGTGCACGCCGGTCACCTGCATCACGGCCACGTTCATGGGGGCGATGCTGTACCACCACGTCACGCGGTGGTGCGCCAACGCCAGCGCCGTGGCGACGGGGTCGAAGCGGTACATGAGCACGCAGGTGGCGCCCGAATACACGGGCAGGTTCACGCCCATGAGCATCCCGGCGATGTGGTACAGCGGCGCGATGGCGAGCAATACGTCGTCGGCATTCAGGCCGCTGCCGTCGACCGACGCGGCGGTCTTGAAGCGCGCGTTCTCGAAGCTCAGCATCGCGCCCTTGGGCAAGCCGGTGGAGCCCGAGGTGTAGGTCATCAGCGCCACGTCGTCCATGCCGATCTGCACGGGCTGCGGCCTGGCGCCGGAGTGGGCCACGGTCAGAAAGTCTTCGCACAGGGGCGACAACGCCGCGGGCGCGGCGGCGGGCGCGGCGCGCATGTCCAGCAGTTCGGCGGGCACGGGGACGGGGCTGGTCTCAGGCACGGCGGGCAGCAGGTCGGCGTAGCGCACCACGAACACGCGCTCCAGCTTGGTATTCGCCCGCACCTGCTCCACCACGGGCAGCAGCATGTCCGCCGCGACGATCACGCGCGCGCCCAGGTCGCCCAGCTGGTAGGTGAGCTCGTGCTCCTTGTTCAGCGGCCCGCAGGGGCAGACGATGGCCCCGGCCTTCTGGATACCGTAGTGCGCCATGATGTACTGGGGGCAGTTGTTCATGAACAGGGCCACGGGCTCGCCCTGTTTGACGCCCAGCGCCTGCAGGCGCGCGGCGAAGGCGTCGCTGGCGGCGTCCAGCTCGGCCCAGGTGATGGCGCGGCCGTACCAGAGGTAGGCGGCGCGGTCAGGCGTGGCGCGCGCATGGGCGCGCAGGTGTTCATGCAAGGGCTGCGGTGCGGTCATGGGCTTGTCTCCGAGGTGTCTTGGTCTTGGGGTTTGTTGCCATATCAGCGTATACCCCCGGGTAGAAAAATGCCATGCATGGCTATAACCCATGCGACACACCCCGGCTCGGGCCGCCAGCGCACGCCCACGGCCGACTCGGACGCGAAGCGCGAGCGCATCCTGCGCGCCGCCGAGGCGCTGTTCGCCGAGCAGGGCTACGCGCGCACGACCATGGAGCAGATCGTGCAGGCGTTGGGCGTGACCAAGCCTTTCGTGTACTACTACTTCCGCAACAAGCAGGAGATCTTCGAGGTGCTGTCGTGGCGGCCCGCGGTGGAGTGCTTCACGGTGCTGGACTTCGCCGAGCACGACCCGCGCCCCGCGCACGAGAAGGTGCTGGCCGGGCTGGAGCAGTTGATCCGCACCTCCATCGCCCACTCGCCCGCCGCGTTCTTCGCCTACCGCGAGCCGCAGGCCTACCGCCCCGAATACCTGGCCGCGCAAAAGCGCCTGGCCAACCACTTCTACGCGCGGCTGTGCCCGCTGCTGGAGCAGGGCCGCGCCGAGGGCGCGTTCGACTTCACCGAAACGCGCATCACGGCCCAGGCGGTGTGCTCGCTCCCCGGGTTCCTGTCCACCTGGTACCGGCCCGATGGGCGGCTTCCGCCCGACGCGATGGTGCGCGAACTCACGGCCCTGGCCGCGCGCATGTTGGGCCTGAAAAAGCCGCGCCGCAGCAAGCCCTGACCCTTTTTTCCTTCAGGAGACAACCCCCCATGCACCGTCCGCTCGCCCTGGCCCTCGCGCTCGCCGCCTCCTGTGTCGCCCAGGCGCAGGAGACCTACAAGGTCGCCTACATCGACCCGCTCTCCGGCCCGTTCGCCAACGTGGGCCAGATGATGCGCGACCACATCCAGTTCGGCGTGGACGAGGTCAACGCCAAGGGCGGCGTGCTGGGCGGCACCAAGGTCCAGCTGCTGCAGTTCGACAGCAAGCTCTCCGCGCAGGAGAGCCAGAGCGCGCTGCAGGGCGCCATCGACCAGGGGGCCCGGGTCATCCTCACGGGCGGCTCGGGCTCGTCGGTGGTCACGGCGCTGGTGCAGGCGGCCTACCGCTGGAACCAGCGCAATCCGGGCAAGGAAATCATCGTCATCAACCACTCGTCGATTGACCCCGAACTGACCGGCAAGCTGTGCAGCTTCTGGTACTTCCAGACCGAGGCCAACACGGCGATGAAGATGCAGGCCCTGGCCAACACCATCCAGAAAACGCCCGCCGTCAAGAAGATCTACCTGCTCAACCAGGACTACGCCCACGGCCACCAGTGGGCCACCTACGGCCGGCAGATGGTGGGCAAGGCGCGGCCCGACATCCAGTTCACCGGCGAGACCTTCCATCCCATCGGCCAGGTGAAGGACTTCGCGCCCTACGTCGCCAAGATCAAGGCCGCCGGGGCCGACTCGGTCATCACCGGCAACTGGGGCTCGGACATGAACCTGCTGGTCAAGGCCGCGGGCGATGCCGGCGTCCACCTGCGCTACTTCAACCACAGCGGCGGCGGCCTGCCCGGCACCGTCACCGCCGTGGCCCAGGCCAGGACGGGCGAACTGACCTGGGTGGCCGAATGGCACCCCGGCCAGGCCGACAACCCCAAGGTCGACGCCATGGCCCAGGCCTACAAGGCCAAGACGGGCAAGGAGTTCGCCAGCCCCCACATCCAGATGACGGTGCCCCTGCTGGCCGCCGCCGTCGCCAAGGCCGGCAGCACCGACAGCGTGAAGGTCGCCCGCGCGCTGGAGGGGCTGAGCTTCGACACCGTGGTCGGCCCCGTGAAGATGCGCGCGGAAGACCACCAGATCCTGATGCGGCAGGTGGTCAACACCATCGCGCCCGTGGACGGCAAGACCGTCAAGACCGGCTGGGAAGGCACGAACTACGGCTTCCGCACCGACGCCGTCTACACCGGCGAGCAGATCGCGCAGCCGCCGTCCGCCGCGTGCAAGATGCAGCGGCCCTCTTGACGTGATTCAAGGCTAAATTGGCCTCCAGCCCTTATGTAGCGTGCGCTATCAGCTATTTATTTGATAGCTGCGCGCACCGAAGATGCCGCTACCCACGCGCACCATGGTGCTGCCCGCCTGCACGGCGGCCTCCAGGTCGGCGGTCATGCCGAGCGACAGGGTGTCGAAGTCTCCATGCCCCGGCCCGAGCGCCGTGCGGATGGCATCGAACGCCTCGCGCGCGCGGCGGTGCACGGCGCACTGGGCGTCGAAGCCCTCCATCGGGTCGGGAATGCTCATCACCCCGCGCAGGCGCAGCCGGGGCAACTGCGCCACGGCCTGGGCCAGGGCCACGGCTTCATCGGGCGTTGCGCCCGACTTGGTCGCGCCGCCATCCACGTTGACCTGCACGCACACGTTGAGCGGGGGCAGGTGTTCGGGCCGCTGGGCGGACAAGCGCTCCGCGATCTTGAGCCGGTCCACCGTGTGCGCCCAGTCGAAGTGCGCGGCCACCAAGCGCGTCTTGTTGCTCTGGATGGGGCCGATGCAGTGCCATTCGATGCCGGGCACGGCGCCCACGGCGGCGATTTTCTCCACCGCCTCCTGGATGTAGTTCTCGCCAAAGGCGCGCTGACCCACCTCCACCGCCGCCAGCACCGCCTCGGGGCCGAAGGTCTTGGACACGGCCAGCAGCGCCACGCTGCCCGCCGCCCGGCCCGCCTGCGCGCAGGCCGCGTCGATGCGCGCGCGCACTTGGTGGAAGTTGTTACCAATCGTCGTCATAATCCGGATTCCAAGCCAGGAGCCCCCGTGGACATCACCCAACTGCTCGCATTCTGCGTGAAGAACAAAGCCTCCGACCTGCACCTGTCCGCGGGGCTGCCGCCGATGATCCGCGTGCATGGCGACGTGCGCCGCCTGAACGTCGAGCCGCTGGACCACAAGACCGTGCACGCCATGGTGTACGACATCATGAGCGACGCGCAGCGCAAGGCGTACGAGGAATTCCTGGAGGTGGACTTCTCGTTCGAGATCGAGGGGCTGTCGCGCTTCCGCGTCAACGCCTTCAACCAGAACCGGGGCGCGGCGGCGGTGTTCCGCACCATTCCGAGCAAGATCCTCACGCTGGAGCAATTGAACGCGCCCAAGATCTTCGGCGACCTCGCGCTCAAGCCGCGCGGGCTGGTGCTGGTGACGGGGCCGACGGGCTCGGGCAAGTCCACCACGCTCGCGGCCATGATCAACCACCTGAACGAGACCGAATACGGCCACGTGCTCACGGTGGAAGACCCGATCGAGTTCGTGCACGAGTCGAAGAAATGCCTCATCAACCAGCGCGAGGTGGGGCCGATGACGCTGAGCTTCGCCGCCGCGCTCAAGTCCGCCCTGCGCGAAGACCCGGACGCGATCCTGGTCGGTGAAATGCGCGACCTGGAGACCATCCGCCTGGCCATGACCGCCGCCGAAACCGGTCACCTGGTGTTCGGCACCCTGCACACCAGCAGCGCGGCCAAGACCATCGACCGGATCATCGACGTGTTCCCCGCCGAAGAGAAAGAGATGGTGCGCGCGATGCTGTCCGAGTCGCTGCAGGCCGTGATCTCGCAGACGCTGTGCAAGACCAAGGACGGCTCGGGCCGCGTGGCGGCGCACGAGATCATGCTGGGCACCAGCGCCATCCGCAACCTGATCCGCGAAGGCAAGGTGGCGCAGATGTACTCCACCATCCAGACCAGCCAGAACGTGGGTATGCAGACGCTGGACCAGAACCTGACCGACCTGGTGCGCCGCAACGTCATCAGCGCCGCCGAGGCGCGCGGCAAGGCCAAGACGCCCGAGAATTTCCCGGGTTAGGAGACATTCACATGGAACGCGATCAGGCCAGCAAATTCATCAACGACCTGCTGAAACTCATGGTCAGCCGCAACGGCAGCGACCTGTTCCTCACCGCCGAGTTTCCGCCCGCGATCAAGGTGGACGGCAAGGTGACCAAGGTGTCGCCCCAGCCGCTCACGCCCGCGCACACCATGACGCTGGCGCGCTCCATCATGAGCGACCGGCAGGTGGCCGACTTCGAGCGCACCAAGGAGTGCAACTTCGCCATCTCGCCCGCGGGCATAGGGCGCTTTCGCGTCAACGCCTTCATCCAGCAGGGGCGCGTGGGCATGGTGCTGCGCACGATTCCGCTCACGCTGCCCACCATCGACGGGCTGGGCGTGCCGCAGGTGCTGAAGGACGTGGCCATGACCAAGCGCGGCCTGTGCATCCTGGTGGGCGCCACGGGCTCGGGCAAATCGACCACGCTGGCGGCCATGGTGGACTGGCGCAACGAGAACTCGTTCGGCCACATCATCACCGTGGAAGACCCGATCGAATTCGTGCACCCGCACAAGAACTGCGTGGTGACGCAGCGCGAGGTGGGGCTGGACACCGACAGCTGGGAGGCCGCGCTGAAGAACACGCTGCGCCAGGCGCCCGACGTGATCCTGATGGGCGAGATCCGCGACCGCGAGACCATGGAGCACGCCGTGGCGTTCGCCGAAACCGGCCACCTGTGCCTGGCCACGCTGCACGCCAACTCGGCCAACCAGGCGCTGGACCGCATCATCAACTTCTTCCCCGAGGAGCGGCGCACGCAGCTGCTCATGGACCTGTCGCTGAACCTGCGCGCCATGATCTCGCAGCGCCTGATCCCGAAGCAGGACAGCAAGGGCCGCACCGCCGCCGTGGAGGTGCTGCTGAATACGCCGCTGATCTCCGACCTGATCTTCAAGGGCGAGGTGGCCGAGATCAAGGAGATCATGAAGAAGAGCCGCAACCTGGGGATGCAGACCTTCGACCAGTCGCTGTTCGACCTGTTCGAGGCCCACGCCATCACCTACGAGGACGCGCTGCGCAACGCCGACTCGCTCAACGACCTGCGCCTGCAGATCAAGCTGAACAGCCAGCGCGCCAAGAGCCCCGACCTGTCCGCGGGCACCGAGCACTTCGCCATCGTTTGACGGTTTGGCGAAGTGGCAGTGCGGCTTACTGCGCGTCGCGCACCACGGGCGCGGGCTGCTGCGGGTCGGCGAAGCCGCGCTTGAGTTCGTCTTCCGAAATGACCTCGAACACCCGCACCACCTTGGTCACGCCGCCCACGCCGCGCGCGATCTCGGTGGCGCGCGTGGCTTCGCGCTGCGTCACGCGGCCCATCAGGTAGACCACGCCGCGCTCGGTCACCACCTTGAAGGCGCTGCTGGTCAGGTCTTTCGCGTCCACGATGCTGGCCTTCACCTTGCTGGTGATGTAGGTGTCGTTGGAGCGCTGCGTGAACGACGAGGGCGGGGCCACCACGGTCTCGTTCACCACGCCGCGCACGTTTTCCACGCCTTGCGCGATCTGGTCGAGCTTGCCGCGATCGGTGGCAGTGGCGACCTCGCCGGTCAGCAGCACCTGGCGGTTCCAGCTCGTCACGTTGACGTGGGCGGAGTCGCCCAGCTGCGCGCTGATGTTGTTGGAGGCGCGCAGCTCGATGCGCTCGTCCTCCAGCTGCGTGCCCGAGGTGCGCCGGTCCACGGACACCATGGCGGTGCCCACCGCGCCGCCCACCACCAGGGGCACGCAGGCCGTGAGCGCGCCGCCCAGGGCCGCGGAGGCCAGCAACATGCAGGTCAGCCGTGTGGATGCAGAAAAGAATTTCATGAAGGGTTCTCCTGTTCACCAAGTAACTGGGCGTCCACGCCGTCGCACAGGCAGTGCAGCACCAGCACATGGACTTCGCGCACACGCGCGGCACGGTCGTGCGGCACGCAGATGAGCACGTCGGTTTCGCGCAGCAGCGCGGCCAGGTCGCCGCCCGTGCGGCCGCTGAGCGCCACCACGCTCATGTCGCGCTCGTGCGCCGCCGCCGCGGCGGCGAGCACGCCGGCGTCGCTGCCGCTGACCGACAGGGCCAGCAGCACGTCGCCCGCCTGGCCCAGCGCGCGCACCTGGCGCGCCAGGGCCTGGTCGTCGGCCTGGGCGGACAAAGCGGCGTCTTCGCAGAGCGCCAGCGCCGCAAGCTCGGGCCGCTCGCGCTCGAAGCCCGCCACGCACAGCGCCGCGAAGCGCCGCGCGTCCACCGCCGAAGCCCCGCCGCCACAGGCCAGCACCTTGCCGCCGCTGGTCACGCAGGCCAGCACGGTCTGCACGGCGGCGGCGATGGGCTGGCCCAGCGCCTGGGCCGCCTGGTACTTCAAGTCCGCGCTGTCGATGAAATGCTGTTGGATGCGAAGCTCTTGCATGGAAGGGCGAATGATAACGGGCCGTTGTTATGGTTTTTGTAGCAAGGCGTTGCCTCACCCGGCATCGAACGCGGCGCGCAGCCAGTGCACCGTATCGCCCTCGATCAGCACCGCATCGAACCGGCACGGCGGCGGGGACGGGTACCGCATCAGGTAATGCCGCGCCGCGAACACGATGCGCCGCTGCTTGGCCGCGCCGATGCTCGCGCCCGCGCCGCCATACGCTCCGCTCGCTCGGCTGCGCACCTCCACGAACACCAGCGTGCCGTCGGGCGCGCGCAGCACCAGGTCGATCTCGCCGCCGCCGCGCCCCGGCGTTCGATAATTGCGCGCCAGCAGGCGCAGCCCGGCGGCCTGCAGGTGCGCCAGCGCCCGGTCCTCGGCCGCATCGCCCAGCGTCTTGGTCGTGGTGGTTCGCCGCATTTTTCCAAGGAAGTCCATTGAGCGCCTCTTTCGCCTCCGCCCTTGCCGCCGCGCGCGATGCGGCGGGCTCGCAGCATTATCCCGAGGGCGCGCTGTACGTCGTGGCCACGCCCATCGGCAACCTGGCCGACATTTCGCTGCGCGCGCTGCACGTGCTGCAGACCGTGGACGCCGTGGCCTGCGAAGACACGCGCCACACCCAGGCGCTGCTGCGCTCCTATGGGCTCGACCGCTCCGGCGCCCAGTTGCTGGCCGTGCACCAGCACAACGAGGCCGAGGCCGCACAGGCCGTGGTGGAGCGCCTGCGCGCGGGCCAGCGCGTGGCCTATGTGAGCGACGCGGGCACGCCCGGCGTGAGCGACCCCGGCGCGCGCCTGGTGGCCGCCGTGCACGCCGCGGGCCTGCGCGCCCTGCCCCTGCCGGGCGCGAGCAGCGTGACCGCAGCGCTCAGCGTGGCCGGGGCCGTGGCGCCCGCGCAAGGCGAAGCGGGCTTCGTCTTCGCGGGCTTTCTGCCGCCCAAGTCCGCCGAGCGCCAGCGCGCCGTCGCCGCGCTGGCCCAGGAGCCGCGCAGCGTGGTGCTGCTCGAAGCCCCGCACCGCATCGCCGATATGGCCCAGGCGCTGGCCGTGCTGGGCGCGCGCCCCGTCACCCTGGCGCGTGAAATCACCAAGCAGTTCGAGGAAATCGCCACCCTGCCCGCGCAGGACCTGCCCGCATGGCTGGCCGCCTCGCGCGACCGGGTGCGCGGCGAATTCGTGCTGCTGCTGCACCCCGTGGCGGTGCAGGGCGACGACGGCGAGAGCCTGCGCGTGCTGCGCCTGCTGCTGGCCGAGCTGCCGCTGAAAACCGCCGTGCGCCTGGCCGCCGAGATCACGGGCGCGCCGCGCAATGGGCTGTACGAGGCGGCATTGGCACTCAAGTGACTGACACCTTGGTACGCACTCTCTATAAATTTGATAGCTGCCAGCGCACGTCGCGCGGGCGTTGGAGCACGATTTGACTACAAATAACGTACAGATCCCCGGCCCGGTGCTGGTCATGGGCGCGGGCGCTGTCGGCTGCTACCTGGGCGGCTGCCTGGCCGCCGCGGGCGCGCCCGTCACGCTGGTGGGCCGCCCGCGCGTGGTGGACGCCCTGGCCGCCCACGGCCTGGTGCTGACCGACCGCGACGGCGCGCGCCACGCCGTGCCCGCCGGCCGCCTGCACCTGTCCACCACCGTGCCCGCCACGGCCCGGCCCGCGCTGGTGCTGCTCACCGTGAAGAGCGGCGCCACCGCCGAGGCGGCGCAGACGCTGGCCGCCGCGCTGCCCGCCGGCACGCCGGTGCTGTCCTTCCAGAACGGCGTCGGCAATGCCGACGTGGCGCAGCGCGCCGCGCCCGCGCTGCGCGCGCTGCCGGGCATGGTGCCCTACAACATCGCCGAGCTGTCGCCCGGCGCATACCACCGCGGCACGGGCGGGCGGCTGGCCGCGCAGGACGACGCCGCGTTGCGCCCCTGGGTGCCGGTGTTCGAGGCCGCGGGCGTGCCCGTGGACCTGCACCCCGACCTGCGCGCCATCCAGTGGGGCAAGCTGCTGATCAACCTGAACAACCCGGTCAACGCGCTCTCGGGCCTGCCGCTGCGCGCACAGTTGCAGCACCCGGGCTACCGCCTGTGCGTGGCGGCGCTGATCGAGGAAGGCCTGGGCGTGCTGGCCGCCGCCGGCATCACGCCCGCGCAGGCCACCGGCCTGCCGCCGCAGCAGTTCGTGCAGCTGCTACGGCTGCCGGACGCGCAGTTCGCCACCATGGCCGCGCCCCTGCTGCAGGTGGACGCCCAGGCCCGCTCCAGCATGGCCGACGACCTGGCGCTGGGCCGCCGCACCGAGATCGACGCGCTCAGCGGCGAGCTGGTGCGCCTGGCCCAGGCCCACGGCATGAGCGCGCCGCGCAATGCGAAGATGGTGGAGCTGCTGGACGGCAACTGGCCCGCGCCGCCCGAACGGCTGAGCGCCGAGGCACTGCAGCGGGCGCTGGGCCTGTAGCGCCGCCGCGCCTCATCCACGCACGCAGGCCAGGCCCAGGGCCACGCCGCCGAACAGGTCGCCCTCGACCTGCGGCGTATCGGGAAAGGCCTGGCGCAGCGGGCGCAGGGCCGACGAGCCGCCCGTGAGGTAGACCGCATCCAGCTGCCGGGACGTGAGCCCGGCCAGGCGCACGCAATCCTGCGTGCACTCCACCACCCGCGCCAGCGGGGCCTGCAGATGCTGCGCCAGCCCTTGCGGCGTGACGGCGGCCTGCAGTCCCGGCTCCAGCCACCCCAGGTCCAGCCCCGCCGCCGCGCCCTGCTGCGATGCGGCGATCTTGCCCTGCTCCACCGCATCGGCCAGCCGGTGGCCCCAGCGCCCGTCCAGCACACGCAGCAGGCGCGCGTGCAGGGCGGGGTCGGCGTAGTCCGGCCGCAGCGCCTGCACCTCGCGCACGCGCTGCGGCGCGTAGAGCCACTGGATCAGGTGCCAGGTCGAGAGATCGAAGAACACGCGGCTCGGCACCTCGCGCCCGCTCGGGCCCTGGTGGCGAAAGCCCAGCAGCGGCATCACCAGCTCCAGGCTCAGGCGGTGGTCGAAGTCCGTGCCGCCGATGTGCACACCCGTGGTCGCCAGCACGTCGGCCATGCGGTCCGGACGGGCTGCCCGGCCGGGGCCCAACCGCACCACGGTGAAGTCGGACGTGCCGCCGCCGATATCGACCACGAGCACGCACGCCTCGTGCGCGAGCCGCTGCTCGTAGTCCAGCGCCGCCGCGATCGGCTCGAACTGGAAGCCCACCTGGGCAAACCCCGCGCTGCGGGCCGCCTGGCGCAGCGCGTCTTCGGCCTGGCGGTCGCGCGTTGGGTCGTCGTCCACGAAGTGCACGGGGCGCCCCAGCACCACGCGCTGCGGCAGGCCGCCGAGCGCCTGCCGCGCGGTATCCGCCAGGCGGCGCAGGAACAGGGCGATGATGTCCTGGTAGCTCACCAGGCCGCCATGCACGGCGGTCTTGTCTTGCAGTAGCGCGCTGCCTAGCAGGCTCTTGAGCGAGCGCATGAGCCGCCCTTCCACCCCCTCCAGATAGTGCGCCACGGCGTCGCGGCCGAAGTGGGTGCACGCGGCTTCGGCATTGAAGAACAGCGCCGTGGGCATGGCCGTGTTCCCGCCCTCCAGCGGCACCAGCCACGCAGCCTCCGCACCCCGCCGCAGTGCGATCGCCGAGTTGGACGTACCGAAGTCGATACCTAGCGTGGTGTCCGCCAGAGATGCCATCGTCAGATCTGCGCCGCCGTCACCACGATTTCAATGCGCCAGGCCGGGTCGGCCAGGGCCGCCTGCACCGTGGCGCGCGGGAGCGCCGCGCCGGGCACGACCCAGGCATCCCACACCTCGTTCATGGCGCCGATCTCGCGGATGTCCGCCAGATAAATCTGCGCACGCAGGATGCGCGACTTGTCGCTGCCCGCTTCCTTCAAACGCTGCGCCACCTGCGCCAGCACGTCCTCGGTCTGGCCCCGGATATCGGTGTCGCCCCGCTCGGGCACCATGCCCGCCAGGTAAACGACACCGTTGAAAACCGCAGCCTCGCTGTAACGGGCGGCCATGCCGATGCGGTGTGAGCGTCCAGCCGGTCCACCTTGTGGCGGGCGGCTCGCGTGTCAGGCGGGTTGCCAGCGATGCGGCAGCAGATCTTCAATGCGGCTGTTGAGCTGAGTCGGCAGCCGCTGCAGAACATCACGCAGGTAGGCCCAGGGCTCGCGGCCACACATGCGGGCGGACTGCACCAAGCTCATTACCACCGCCGCGCGTTGCCCGGCCAGTTCGCTACCCACGAACATCCAGGCTTTGCGCCCCATCGCCCAGGGCTTGATCTGGCGCTCCAGGTGGTTGTTGTCGATCGGCACCGCGCCGTCATCGAGGTGATGCGTGAGTGCCGCCCAGTGCTTGAGCGTGTAGTCGATGGCCGCAGCCGTCGAGCCCCCGTCGGCCACGCGCCGGCGCTCCAGTTGCAGCCAGGCGCCGAGCTGCTCCCATAGTGGCCGGGCCAGTGCCTGCCGCCCGCTGCGCCGCCCCTCATCGCTCAGGCCGATGAGTTCACGTTCGACCGCGTAGATGCCTGCGAAGCGCTGTATCGCCTCCTCGCCCACGGCGCTGGTGCCGGCCTTGGCGAGCTCGTCGAACTTTCGCCTGGCGTGTGCCACACATGCGGCTGCCTTGCGGCCTGGGTACAGCCGCTCGTCGAGCACCGGGTCGTAGGCGCCGTAGCGGTCGGTCAGCAACGTGCCCTGCCAAGCGGGCAGCCCAGCGCGCTCGTCCCCTGCCAGGAAGGCGCGTGGGTACTGCGCTGCGCGTCCGCGGACAAACTCGTAGACCACGCCCGGTGTCGGATCATGGTGGCTGCGGGCATAGGCCCACACATAGGCTTTGCGAGTCTTGCCGGCGCCGGGATCCAGGAGCGCTACCGGCGTCTCGTCGGCGTGCAGCACCCGGCTGGCGAGCACGAAGCGCTTTTGCGCTTCGTACAGCGGCTCCAGGGCCGCGCCGGCCTGGCCGGCCCAACTGGCGAGCGTGGAGCGTGGAGTATGCAAGCCAGCCCTCGCGTTGATCGCCTCTTGCCGGTAGTACGGCAGGTGGTCGGCGAAGCGGCTGATGAGCGTATGGGCCAGCAGCCCGCTGGCGGGCAGGCCCGCGTCAATGATCTCGGGGACGGTGGGCTGCTGCTTCAACACTTGGCAGCAGCGGCAGGCCCACTTGCCGTAGATGTGGCGGTGCACGAAGAACTCGGCTGGTACTACGTCCAGCCGCTCGCTGACGTCTTCGCCGATGCGCACCATAGGGCGGCCGCAGCCCTCGCTCTGGCAGGTGGTGTCTGCAGGCTCGTGACGGTGCTCGACGCGACGCAGGTGCTCGGGCAGCGCTTGGCGCCGCGGCCGGCGCGGAGGGGGCTTCGGGGGTGTGCCCTGGCCGGCTCGCGCGGCCTGCGCGCGCAGTGCATCGAGTTGGGCCTGCAGGCCGGCCTCGTCCTCGGCCAGGGTCTCCTCGAACAGGCGCCGCTGGTCGGCGCTCATGGCCTCGGTCTTGGCGCCGAACTTCCAGCGCTTCAGGCGTGCCAGCTCGAACTGCACCTTCTCCAGCTTGGCCTCACGCAGCACGATCTCGCGGTCCTTGCGCTTGATCTCTTGATCCTTCTGCTGCAACTCGCCAGCCTGCTGCTCAATGCATTGGAGCATCTGCCGGGCAAGCGCCGCGATGTCATCGGGCGACAGACCTTGCAGGTCATGGGCCTTGAGGTCGCGCAGGTCGAGCATGGCTGGCATCGTGCCAGGCACGGCCGGGCAGCACCATTGGCACAACTGCCGTTGTCAGCGCACGGCCGTCATGCCCGGCAGATGCGCTGCAGCTCTGGGAGACGCTGCCAAGGCAGGCCAAGCACCAGCGCGTCGAACTGAGCGCGCCCAAGTTCTAGCGCGGTAGGACCGCCCGAGGTAACCATGGCCCAGGTGAAGTGGCCTGCGTTGAGGCGACGCGCGGCGCACCACACGCCGAAGCCGTCGTGCACGAGCAGTTTGATTCGGGTGCCGCGAGCGTTGGCGAAGAGGTAGCCGTGGTAGGCCTGGGCGGCGCCGAAGACCTGCACCACGCGTGCGAGCAGCCGGTCGGCACCGGCGCGCATGTCGATGGGCTCGACCGCCAGCCACATCGCGTCGATGCGGATCACCGCAGCAGCTCACGCATCCAGGCGGCGCATTCACTGGCGGCGCTGGCTGGCCAAGTGACGATGATCGCTGTGGCACCACGCTGCAGCTCAATGTGGATGTCGGCGACCGGTGCTGCTGCAACCGGTGGCGGCAGGCTCACGGGGACGAACAACGGCTTGGCCTCTGGAGTGTCGATGTCACAAGCGGCGGGTTTGTCCGGGGCGATGCCCGGCGGCCTCAGCTCGGCCTCGCGGACCCAACGGCGCAGCAGGTTGGCATTGACGCCGTGGGCCAGCGCCACGGCCGCCATTGACATGCCGGGTTGCATGCAACTGGCCACGGCATCGGCTTTGAATTCATCGCTGTGTAGGCGACGCCGCCGACGCGGGCTGCCTTGTTGATCGGAAATAGTGTTCACGTGTCCACCAAGAGTTAGTGGACACGAGACTCCTATGCCGCCGGTCAGTATTCAAGATGGGGCGACTGGACGCTCACGATGCGGTGGAGGTCTTGGGCAGTGGAGAGAGTCATGGGCAGCGTAAAAGCAAAAAGCCCGCTACGGGGGTAGCGGGCTTTTGGTTGATTGGTGGCTGGGACGGAATCACAGTCCCTCTGGACGCCTGATTCTACGGGCCTCTCGGTTGTTACAAATAACTGGGGTACGGGTCGGGGTACGGGTGCAAAAAAGCGACAGAAATGGGCGGTGGTTCGATGCTCCTATGCTCAGGCGCATGTGCAGTGCGGGCGAGCGCAAGCACCGCTGACTAGCTAACCAATTGTCAGTCGAAGAAGCGGAACACCTTTCGGTGTTCGACCACGTCGTCACAAAAGAGCGCCGCGCGCATCTCTCCAATTCGACGAGCCGTGCAGCTTGTAGATCGGCTGTTGCTTCTCCAGAACGTCGATCTTGCCGTCCGCGTTGGGCGATCAGTCGCAATATGCCCAAGACTGCGCACACGCGATGTCGGCGCCAATCGCGGGATGCCCGAGTAGCCACTCGAAAACCTCTGAGGCGAGCCCTCCGCCCCAATTTCTAGAGAAGCCAGCGCCGAGAAGCAGCAAGTTCATCTATTCTCCCCGAGCTCTTTGAACAGCTTGGCGAACATCTGATCGGCACCCCAAGCCTGCGCCGCGGTGAAGGCGATCTCGCGTGTCTGCCCGTCGGTGAGCGGCGTCGGCGGCTTGTAGGCCAAGTCGTGCTCGGCCTCGCTCCACGCGTGCTGGAACAGCGTCTTGATTTGCAGTTCGAAAAAATCCGGAGCATCCGGGTGCTCCTCTTCTTCGAAAAGCTCTTCGGGGATGGCGAGAATCAGATGTCGGCCCTCGTAGCCGAACTTCTTGGGCTCCTCGGCCACCGTGATCTCTTCGATGCGGTTGAAGTATTTTCGAAGCGTCGCTTCGACCGCTTCCACGTCCGAAAGATAAAACACCGTGACGCGAGCGGCCACTTGGTCCTGAATCTGGCTGAACGGGTCTCCATATTTGCGTCTTCCGTCCGCCTCCTTCGTCGCCTTGGCCAAAAAGCGCTCCGGATCTTTGGCGCGGGCGCTCACGCGGTCGATCCGCTTCACGCCTGCCAATCGATCGGTCAGGTGGCGAGCCAGCCCTTCGGCCAAAGGCTTCAGCGCGACCTCGTGGCGCCGCGCGTATTCCGCGAGCAGTTCGGCATCGGTCAACGGTTAGACCTCAACTTTTCATCCACGATCCTGCCGCGCGTGGCGAACGCGTGCTCCTCGCCGACCTTGCGGTGCTGCAACACCTCGTCGAAGGTGTCGGTGGGCGCCGTGAGCGTGACGTCGTTGTCCAGTTCGACTTGCCGATAAGGGGCATGCTTGTGGAACTCGTCGGCGTCGAAGCGAAACGACTCGGCGATCAGCCGCGAAGGCTTCACCGCAGCCTTCACTGCCTCCTTGGCCGCAGGCGACATCGCGAACTGGTCGCAAAACTGCTCGATGGTCATGGCGCGAGGCGGCAAGTTGGGCGCGAGCTTCGCGGCCGCGACGATCTCACTGCGCACTTGCGAATCGGTGGAGCTCCTACTGGCATTTTTCATGGCGATGGCGAGCCGGCGTGTTCCCTCTGCCGCCGTAGTCGTCAGATCCGAGCGGAGGAAGTCAACAATCCAGTAGTCGGCGATGGCCTTCGCGCCGTGATTGAGCTGGCGGTCGGTCGCGATGCCCTTCCATGCGTCGGCCTTGCCGGCCTCGTGCCGGTAGCTCGCGGCTTTGTAGGTATGCGCGTTCTTCAAGAATACCTGTTCCACGAACTCGACGCTTAGCGCCCCGCCCTTCTTGCTAGCCACGACCGCCTCTTCGGCAGCAAAGCGCGAAAGGACGACGCGGGTGCCCACTTTCCCTTCATCGGAGCCCAGACACACGAAGAAAAGACCCATGCCGGCGGTGCCGGGCGTGGCTTCCTGCAAGGCGCGCGCGAGGCGGCGCGCCGTGGAGAGCTTAGGGCTGTCGAAGAAGGCCAAAAGCTGCTCGCGCGTCTCGTTGATCTGGTTGACCGCGTTGAACGTAACCGGCACGTCGCGCTTGGATCTTCTGCTGTCGAATACTTCTGCAAGCATCTTGGATAGCTTGCCGCCGTCGGGCTTGATGTGGACGCCCTCAATCTTTTCCTCGGCCTTATCGTGATTTTTCGGATAAGTGAGAAAACTGTAGATGCTCTCGATCGGCATGCGTCGCTCCTCCAGTTGCGCGGAAGGCGGCGCGCGGGAAGCACCAAACTCCTTCTACTCTCTTATTCGCCAAATGTAACATCCCATCCGACAAGCATTCCCACACGTTGAGGCGGCGCGCTTTAATTGATAGTTCTCACTAACTTGCCAGCCTGCCAGCTACCTTGTCTAGAAGTCGAATTCCCGGTTTGGCCCTTGAGCCACATCGCCCCAGATCCTGTTTGGAAGTTCATGACGGCTGAAGAACACCAAGTGGTACAGCGGCCGATTTCCTTCGTCGCGCACCAGCGGCATGCGCCGACTGATCGAAAACCCAAGGCCACGCACCAGGCCACACCAGTAGTCGAAAAACGCCTCGTCAGCATCACCGCGCACGAATGCAGTCGGATCGATATGATCCCGCCAGCCAGGCGCTGCCGCGTCGAAGCGCGCCCGCTCCGGGTTGTACTCCATCAGCACGTTACGCCGCAGATCCATGGTGCTGAAATGGACCGCAAAATCAACGTACTTCAACCGCGCCAGTTTCTCGATGACACTGAACGATAGGTACTGGAGGTTATAAGGATCAAGGTAAGCGAGGCATAGGGCGCCCTTCGGGATCATTTGAAGCACTTGATCGACCGTGGACTCGGCGGCCCCCGGCAAGGCTGTGGTCGGCGCACCCATCGCGCGCAGCCGCTCCGCGCAAGCCGATGCGCGCGACGCGTCAAGATCACCGACAAAACACGAAGTAAAGGCCACGTTGTCCCGCAGCGAGTGCTGCCATGCGATCTGTGCACCACCAGGGCGAGTCATCGTTTCGCCCTTGACCTGAATACGTCCGGGACCGCAGAACAGATCGACATAGACGCGCTGCTTGAACTTCTCGCGGGCTCTCCTCGTGCCCTCCACGTACTTGGCCAGAAAGGTATGCTTCATCTCTGGAACCCAGCGGCCAACACCCTCGCCGGCCCGCCCTAACTCCACCGGCAGATGTGGCAAAGGGTCATCGCTACGAATGAGGGAAAAACTCACAGCCCACCCCTTTGCGAAACGAAGAACAGGGAGCCTTGCCGGTTTCGTTCGATCCAGTCCGTATCCCGCATGTACCGCGCAAGCCGGCGAACCGTTCCGTCCTCGGACCGAATGACGATGTCTTTCTCACCAGACAACCTTTGAAGCGCGTCCTTGTACATGAGCGACGTGCCGGGGGACGTGTTGCAGGTCGAGGCGTAGAGCTCGCCGATCTGCACTGGCTGCGCCCGCTTGAATATGTTCTCAGCCAAATGCTGCGGCAACACATCGGCGGAAAGGTTCTGTGCCACGTCGTCGAACACGAATCCCCCCTTCAAACTCCTGGCGAAAACCCATCATGTGTGTCGCAAGCATCTCAAGGCCCGCACCACCGTAGTGGATGGAATGGTTCTGGTGTTCCCAATGCACCTGCTTCATCACATCCTGCGCCCGCGGGTGCCGTGAGAGATGCACAAGCCAGTACTCGCCTTGACCACTCCCTTCTCCACGAATGAAGAAGGGCGTGAAGTACTCAGCTCCACAATCCTTCACCAAGGCTTGGTACAGGGCGGCCTGAATGAAGCGCCGCCAGTCCGCCGAGTCCTCTTCCTTGATTTGCTCGATCGTTCTTCCCCCCAACGCCGAGCGGATGTCGATGGCCAGCTTGCTAGAGACCTTGTCTGTGAACTCATCGTTGGTATAGGTAGCGAAAGCTGAGACATGGAACGTCAGGACCACTTCGCTCTTCGGCGACTCGGCAAATATCTGCTGAATCAGAGGTGCCGGCACTTCGCTGTACCCATACTGATCCAGAAAGAAAAGCGCTGTGTGCGCCAAGGGAGTATGAGCCTTGATCAACCGAAACACCGTCGGCGACGCAGAGGTAAAGTCGTCGTGAATGACGTGGATCGACTGGCCGATTTGCGCGCCGTAACCTCTGTCGTGCAATACCTGTTTCAGGTGCGACAATGCGCGGGCATCCTTGTCGATGAAGATGTACCGCACATCCAGTTCGATCGGTTTCGTTCTGTGGGCATTGACTAGGACACTGGCCTCTCGAACCGCATCCAGCATGCGAAGCGGAGATCCGAGGATTTCCGTGCCTCTTCCTTTGAGCGTGTAGAGCCCACCCCCGCAGAATCCATCTACCAGCGTGATGCGCAACCGCTCTCGTCCCCGCGCATTGAGCGTGCGCTGCTCGAAGTACCGAATCAGGTAGCCAACCAGCACCTCATGCTTCGTCACACTATGCGGATCGATCTCTGCCGGTCCGTTCCTCCAATCGTAGTGACTCTCTGCCAAGCGCAAGCCTTTCTGCGGTACTGAAGTCGATCGACGCTACACCCTATTTCCCGTATTCGGGAACTGATCCCAATGACGCCCCCCCAGAGACCGTCCAGCTTTGCCTTTTCCGACAGCGGCCAGTTTGACCTCTGAACCGTCACGCCGGACGATGTGGATCGGTGTACGACCGGTCACAGCATCTGCCGCCTGCTCCAAAGGTGCCCAGTGGCCCCACTGCTTGAAATGAAACGCTACGCCGGCAGCATTGCATTGTTTGCGTAAGTCCTCCGGCCATTGTGGATCCATCGGGCGTGCACCAGGCCCTGATTCTCCACCAGCAATAACCCAATCCACACGCGTACCGGCCTCGCTCACCTTCAACCAGGGACTTAGATCCAGAGGCCCTAACAGCGGCTCACAAGACAAGAACCGGACAGCCGGTGTTTCAAACTCAAGAAGATACTTCAGTCGCTTGCCAGCGGCATCCTGGTTTTCAACAGTGGCTCCAAGCCACACGTTGGCAGGAAATTCATAACCCTTGGGCAACTGCTTGCGCACGAGATGAATGCGCTTGGTCAGCAACAGCCAATCTAGGTTGGGTGTGGCTGCGATGAGTTCCAACAGGCGATGGCGATGCGAAACCAGATCCTTACGGTTCTCGAAGACATCAGCCATGGACGCACAGAACACGCGTCGGCGGGTCTTACTGGCCTTGGCTTCTCGGTCCCACTTCAAAGGCTCCTTCCAGTGAGCATCACCGAAAAAGCGCCGCTCAGACTTTGCTCCCCAAACGTCCGCCCCCAAGCGCTTGGCCCATGTTTCGGCATAGCAATGGTCACATGCATCGGACACGCGCACACAACCCCACCATGGATTGAAGGTGTGGTGCGTCCACTCGATGCGGGTGTCTTTTCCCATTGCCCATTCTTTCAATGCATTGCTTCAATATACTGGTTTTTTGTACAGTATAACTTACAGCCAATCTTCACGCCAAATAGACATGCCCAATCTCGCAATTTAAAGTACATCGACATACTGTTGAATCCGCGCCAGCAATTCATCGAAATTCGGCTGCCCCTGGTAGTACAGCGCCGCCGTCTTCCTGTACTCCTGTGCAAAGCGTTCGCGCTGCCCCGCATCCGCCAGCACGAACGCCAGGTTTCGTGCGATGACCTGCTCGTCTCCAGTGCGGAACCGCTGCGCCTTGCGGTCCTGATAGGCCGGCGTTCGCAAGAAAGCCTGCACTTCCGCCAGGCCCAGCAGGCAGTACACGTCGTAGTAGTGCCGCAGGAAGTTCGCGGGGAACGCCTGCGTCTCGTCCAGCCGCCGGTACTTGGTGGAAATGGTCTGCAACTTCTCGACGAAGGTGTGTGTCGGCGCATAGCAGGGCACGTCCACGGCGCGGTTGTCGATGATCACCTCCACGCCTCGGCCCAGCGCCACGTCCAGTGCCCAGGACGAGATCGTCACCGGCCGGTTGGGGGCCGTGTCGTCGAACCCCAGTTCCAGCAGGATGCCGTCTTTGACACCCGCAAGCGCGGCAGCGCGCGGCGTGTAGATCAGGCGAATACCGGCACTGCGCATCTTGTCGTCGTCGAACTGCGTATCGCGCTCCACACTCACGATGCCGGGAATGCGAATGCGGGCGGCCAGTTCATCGTAGTAGGCACGCCGCGATGCCACGTGGGCGGGCTTGTCCTGGTTGCGCCCGGTCTTCACGTCCATGCCGGCAGGCGGCTCGATGCGGATGTCGATATCCTCCGAGAATCGATGGATGACACCGAAGCCTTTGGACAGCGACGTGCCACCTTTCAGCTCGAACTGGAACCCCTGGGCTTGCAGGCCCCACAGGGCGTGCATGATCCAGTAGTCCTTTTCGACCAGCATCGGGTCCAGGCCGCGCTCGTCGGCGACCAGGGCCAGCAGTTGGCCGAAGTCCGTTCGGTCGTGCAGGAAGTCAGCCACCCGTCCACTCCCGCAGACGCTTGCGCGTGGCCACGCTGCCGTAGCTGTCGGCGGCCTTTTGCAGGCGGGCGGGATCGAACGATGCGAGCTTGCCGCGCGCCTGGAGAAGAACCGCCTCGCGGTCCTCCGCCAGTTCGTCCAGATTGTTCAGCAGATCGACGTACAGGAACTCGGGCGTCAGCTTCTTCGGGAAGCGCGGCTTCACACGAAAGTCGAACTGGCGGTTACCGAGCTTGAAGACGCCGTGGCGCTTGTGGTTGTAGACCAGCGTGCGGTTGTAGAGCTGTGTCGTGCCCACACCCACGGTGTTGTAGACCGAAGGCGAGAAGATCAGGAAATCTTTATCCCGCAGAAAGCTTCCGACCAGTTGCTCGTCGTCCGGCGGCAGCGGGCCGAAGCTGGACAGCCTGGGCGCGTGGTACAGCCCCTGCGCCAGCTTCTTTAGCTTGCCGCTGGCTACCAACTCGCGCAAATGCCGGTCCACCGCCGTGGACAGCCGAGCCAGGTCCTCGCGCCGATAGACGCGCCCCGGCCGCAACTCGCCAGCGAGATGGGCTGCCCCTCCTCGCGGCAGGTTCCGCGGATGTGAAACGACGCTGGACATATCAATTTCTTCATTGAAGTTTCATGCATTTTAGCACTTCACCGCCTTGGATCGAAGCACCTTCCTGAACCCCCGATCCCCCGCCATGAACGCCTCCAGCATGTGCGGGATGAGCGTCGCCGCATCAACCGCCTCACCGTAGGTCTGCGCATGAAGCGTTGCGTAGCGATCAAGGTCCGCGCGCAGGCTGGCCGGGCACGCAAAGGTCAGCTTCGTGGATTCCACGCGCGGGAGCGGGCCGAGGCGGAGTTTCTTCGGCGTGCTCATCGCGTCCTCCCAAGCTGATAGAACATCGGCTGGTAAGGGCGCAATACCAGATCTTTCGCCACGATGATCCGCACCGGCAGGCCCGGCCGGGTCGTCAAGGTCGGCTGGATGTTCATGTTGCGCCGGGTCAGTTCCTGCCCGACCTGATTGACGCTGTCCTGCGCGCTGTCGCGCCCGGCGATGATGATGCGATTGTCATCCTGGCGGTTCTCGGGCGCGGCCAGCTCGGCGCCGATGCCCAGCAGCGTGGTCAGCGCCGCGCCCGCGACGAGGCGGCCCCAGTGGTAGTCCACGTCATCTTCCAGGCCGGCATAGCCGGCCGGGTCGGTGCCCACGAGGTTGTCGAGCGTCAGCGATGACGTGTCGGGCAGGATGATGCGGTTCCACACCACCTGCACCCTGCTCTGCCCGTAGCTGACCTGGCTGTTGTACTTGCCCAGGATGCGCGAACCCTGCGGGATCAGCAGGAACTTGCCCGTGGCCGTGTCGTACACGGGCTCCGTCACCGTGGCGATCACGTCGCCCGGCAAGTCCGACTTGATACCCGTGACCAGCGCACCGGCGATCACTGTCCCGGCCATGACCTGATACGGCGACGACGGTAGCGCCAGACTGCCGGAGTTGCGTGTTTCCGTAGAACCGCCTTTCAGGAACGCCTCTTTCTGGTCCTGCCTGTTCTGCGCGGTGGCCGGGTCGGTGGGCTGGGCTGCCGTCGAGGCCAGCCCAGCCGCCAGCGGGTCGAAGCCCGCCAGGGCGCCCAGGCCCGGCGCACCGGGCGCGGACGCAGGCTGAGCCACGGCAACGGCGGCGCCCTTGCCCTGGTTGCCCGAACGGAAGAACAGCCCCGACGCCGCGGCCGCTTCGGCTTCCTTGCGCAAAGCATCCTCTGGATCGTGGCCCGGTGGCGCGTAGCTGGGCACCACCGGCTGCTGTGAAGCGACGATGGCCGGGCCGAGGTCGCCGGGTAGCGGCGGCCCCAGCTCGGGCACCTTCGGCAGCTTCGAGTAGTCCGCCGGCAGGCCGTCGAGCCCTTCGGACTTCGACACGCGATCGACGTTGTAAAGCTCCGTCAGATCGCCCGCACCGCGCCGGTGCGGCTGCAATGACCAGATCGTGGCGCCCAGGACGGCCACCGACAGGCCACCCACGAGCATCGCCAGCGTGCGCCGATTCAGGCGCGTGACGGGGCGCGGCTGGGCGCGCAGTGCCACCGATTCGGGCGCGACCTTGCCCGCCTGCGGCGCGGTACGGCCGGAAGCATCATCCTGGCTCATCGTCAGTTCCTCCGCGCTACGCCGTCCGTGCGCTCGATGCGCACCACGTCGCCGCCATCGCCGCCCAGGCGCAACTCGGCCGCGCCGAACAGGCGATCCACGATCAGGTACGGCAGGCGGGCGCGGTAGTTGACCAACTGCCCGTCGCCCTGCGGCCCGATCACGAACAGCGGCGGCAACTCGCCCTGGGCGATGCCGGCCGGGAACTGGATGTAGACCTTCTCGCCGTCGTCGAAGGCGCGCTGCGGCCTCCAGGGCGGGTTGCTGCCGCTGATGCCATAGCGGAAGCGGATCTTCTCCAGGGACAGGCCTGCATCGACTGGCGCGGCGGCGCTGGCTGCCTGCGCCTGGCGCTGCAAGGCCAGCATCTTGTCTTTCGGGTATTCCCAGGACACCGAGGCCATCCACGTTTTGGCCGTGGATGTCAGTTCCAGCAGATAGGTGCGCCGGCTGGTGGTGATGACCAGATTCGTCTTGAGGCCCGAGCGGATGGGCTTGACCATCACGTTCACGCGAAGCGCTTCGCCGCTGCCGCTGGACGTGTCGCCCACGATCCACCTCACCGTGTCGCCAGCGGCCACCGTCACCAGTTCCTCGCCCGGCTGGAGCGCGATCACGGTCACGCGGCCGACCGCCGCATAGACCTGATACAGCGCGCCATCAGTGAACGGCCACACCTGGATCGCATTGACGTAGCCCTCGCGCGTGGGTGCGACGCGGGCCTCGGTGTTGGCCCGCGCCACGCGCTCCTTCTCATCGACGGGCTCCGGCGCGGGCCTAGCGTCCTCGGCCTCGGGCAGCGGCATCAACTGCGCCGGCATCGGCAGCACCTCGGGCACGGCCACCACCTCCACGGGCGCGGGCGGCTCGGGCAGCGGCTGCGCCTGCACCGGCTCGTCGAGCGGGATCACGGGCGGCGGCGTGCCCTTCGTCGCGCAGCCGGCCAGGGCCGCAAACATCAACGGCAAAGCGTAAGTACGAAAAGACGGTTTCATGGCTTGGCTCCTTCGGAGGAATCGAGTTCACGCGCCCACGACAGGCCGTTGACGTAGATGCCCAGCGGGTTCTTGCGCACGCGCTGCTCGGTGCGCGGGGTCTGCTGCACGATGGACACCACGGCGTTCCAGCGCTCGGTGCGGTCCAGTGCGCCCGTCACGAAGTGCTGTTCGGTCCATCGCACGTTGAAAGACGTGTCGCTGGCGCGGGTCACGCTGGTGATCTGCACCGTCGTGGACTCCTTGCCGATGCGCGCGAACGGATCGTTGGTGCGGGCGTACTCGTTGAGCACCACGGCGCCCTTGTCGGTCGCGTAGTCGTAGGCGTCGAGCCAGTTCTGGCGCACCACGATGGGGTCGATGGATAGCGAGCGCACCAGCGTGACGAAGCGCGCCAGGTGGTGCGCGATCTGCGCGTCGCTGGGCTTGTAGGGCGTCGCCGCCTCGCCGACGGCGCGCACCTGTCCCGCGTTGTCCACCTCGATGACGTAGGGCGTCACGATGGACTGCGCCGAGCGCCAGACGAGGCCGCCGGCCATCAGCAGCGCCAGCGTGAGGCACCCGAAGGCCATGAAGCGCCAGTTCCTGGCCTGCACGCGGGCCGAGCCGATGCGCTCGTCCCACACCTGCGCGGCGGATTGGTAAGGCGTCGCAGGCTGCGGCGTGTCCGCATAGCGCACCTGCGGTCGTTTGAATCGCATGGGTGTTCTCCTTGAGGTTCAGGAATCGGAATCGCGCAGGCTCGGCCCCTGGCCCGAGCCTCCGCCGTCTCCACCGCGCAGCGTGTGGGCGGCGGTCATGGCCGCATGGGCGATCTGCTGCCTGCGCTGCAAGCGCCTGGCCCAGGCCGGCTGCTCCTGCGTCCCGGCTGGCGCCGCATCGCCGGTGGGGGCTTGCGGGGCGGGCGCACCGGCCCTGAATGCCGCCGCTGCCGCGACGACGCGCTCGCGGATGGAACGCGGGCCATCGGCGGTCTTCTGCCCCTCCCCCTGTGCGCCCGCATCGGCCACACCGGCAGGCGCTGCGGCTGTGTCCGCACCCGCCGCTGCCGGTGGTCCCGCCTGCTGCCCCGCCGCTGGGGCGCCGGTTCCGGCCGCATTGCCGGAGCTTGCAGCGGTGCCCGCGCCAGCGGGCGCTGGCTGCGCCGCCGTCGTCTGCGTCGTGCCGGTCCCGGCCACATTGCCGAGACCTGCGCCCGCACCTGCGAGGCCACCGCCAGCGGGAGCCGCACTGACCTGAGAGGCCAGCGTCGCGCCGCCAGCCGCCGGAGCCGGCTTGCGGCCGACACCGGGCAGCATGCGCGCGCCAACAGCCACGGCGCTGCCCGCGCCGACCGCCGCCGCGCCGACGGCCACCGTGGCACCGGCCGCGCCGATGGCGGCGCCGGCCATCGCGCCTGCGCCAAGCTGCGGCGCGCCGGACACCAGCCCGGTGGCGATGCCGGGGCCGAAGATGCCCAGGGCCAGCATGGCGAGCGAGGCCAGCATGATGACCAGCGCCTGGTCGATGGAAGGCTCCGCGCCCGGCGGTATCTGGAAGTCGCCGAACAGGCTGGAGCCGATACCCACGATCACCGCCAGCACCAAGACCTTGATGCCCGACGCGATCACATTGCCCAAGACCTTTTCCGCCAGGAACGCCGTTTTTCCCCACAGGGCGAACGGCACCAGCACGAAGCCCGCGAGCGCGGTCAGCTTGAACTCGATCAGCGTCACGAAAAGCTGCACCGCCAGGACGAGAAAGCACAGCACCACCACCATCCAGGACAGGAACAGCACGACGATCACCGTGATGTTGATGAACACGTCGGGAAACCCCGCCAGGTCGCGGATCTGGCCGAGGATGGGCGCGGCGGCATCGATGCCGACCTTCGCCAGCCGCCCCGGTTGCAGGAAGCTGCCCATGCTCAGGGTCGAGCCGCTGGCCGTCAGGCCCAGGCCGGCGAAGGACCGGAACACGATGCTGGCCAGCCCGTTGAAGTTGCCGATGATGTAGGCGAAGGCGCCCACGTAGAGCACCTTGCGGATCAGTCTGGCGATCACGTCATCGCCCTGCCCCGTGGCATGGCCCATCGCCCAGAACAGCCCGGCGATCGTCATGTCGATGACGATGAGCGCGGCCGTCAGGAACGCCACCTCGCCTTGCAGCAGCCCGAACCCCGAGTCGATGTAGCGCGAGAAGACGTCGAGGAAGCGGTCGATGACCGTGATGTCGTTCATGGCAGCCCGTCAGTTGCCGTAGAAGGTCACGGCCTGCGGCGTGTAGGGCGTGCCGCTGCCGAGGAAGCGGCGCGTCACCTCGCGCCCGCGCTCGGCGGCGGCGGCCTGCCGCGCCAGTTCCAGCGAGGCGGCGCGGTCCTGCGTGAGCTGGAGCCGCTGCGTCTGGATGGACTGCTTGGCCTGCAAGGCCAGAAGCTGGTTCGTCGCCTGCATCGCTTGCAGCGCGCCTTCGGCCGCCTGGCTCTGGCTCACCAGATCGCTCAGCACGCCCTCGTCATCGTTTAGGTTCCGCGATGCCTGGGCCTGCATCTGCATGCTGGTCTGCAAGCCGTTGAGCGTGTTCCTCCAGCGCTCCTGCGCATCGCGGTACATCTGGCTGCCGCTGACCGTGGCGGCGTACTGCTCGGGATACAGCCGCGCGAACTCCTGATCCATCCGCGCCACGTCGTAGGCCAGGCCCCGGGCCTGGTCAATCAGGCGCTGGGTGGTCGCCAGGTTGGCGCGCAGCCGGCCCACGACACTGGATGGCAGCCGCGCCAGATTGCGGGCCTGGTTCTCCAGCATCCTGGCCTCGTTCTGCAACTGCTCGATCTGGTTGGAGATCTGCTCCAGCGTCTGGAGGGCGGTGAGCGTGTTCTGAATCAGATTCGCGGGGTCGATGAAGACAAACGCCGATGCAGGCTGCACGGCCAGCAGGGATGCCGACAGCACGGCGGCGGCGGTTGCGGAAAGCGCACGGGTTCTCATGGCAAGTTCTCCTGGGGTTGGGAAAGGAAGGGATGGGCCGCGGGCGCAGGGCCGGGGAAGGTGGGCAGCAGGTCAGCCGCCCAATCGAGGCCGCGATGGCGCAGCCACGCGGCTGCGAATGAGGAAGGGGATGCGGCGAGCACGGCGTCGATGTCGCGCTGGTCCTGCGGTGAGGACGCGCCCGCGAAAGCGAGCATGGCCGGCCCGAGGTCGAGGTCGAACAGGCGGTTGCCCAGGCGCGACTGGTAGTAGTAGTCGCGCTTCGGAACGGCCGTGGCGACGATCTCGATCTGCCGGCTGTTGAGGCCGAAGCCCTGGTAGATCGTCCTGATCTGCGGCTCCGTCGCCTGCGGGTTGGGCAAGAAGACGCGGCTGGCGCAGCTTTCGATGATCGCGGGCGCGATGCTCGAATCCTTGATGTCTGCGAGCGACTGGGTATCGAAGACGACGGAGACCTGTTTCTTCCGCAAGGTCTTGAGCCACTGCCGAAGCCGCGCCGAGAACACGGGATCATCTAGGAACACCCACGCCTCCCCGAGGAAAAGCATCGTCGGAGAACCGTCGAATCGCTCCTCCAGGCGGGCGAATAGGTAGTTCAGGACAGCCAGCACGGCGGCCTTGCTGTGCATGAGTTCTTCCATCTCGAAGCACTGCACGTCTGCGCTGCCCAGCCGGTCGTAGTCGGCGTCCAGCAGCTTGCCGTGCGCGCCGCCGAGCACATAGGGCGCGATCGCCTGGCGCAGCGCGTTCGATTGCAGCAAGACCGACAGGCCGGTGAGCGTGCGCTGCTCTACGGGCGCACCCGCGAGGCTGCCGAGCGCCGACCAGATGGCGGATTTCTCGTCTGGGCCGATCACCACGCCTTCGTGCAACAGGCGGCCCTCGATCCATTCGGCGGCCCAGGTGCGGTAGCCCTCGCGGTCGATCCGGGCGAGCGGCTGAAACGCAATCTCGCCATCGGCACTAAGGTCGTAGTGCTCGCCGCCCAGGCCCAGGATGGTCGCCCGGATGGAGCGCCCCACGTCGAAGGCAAAGATGCGCGCGCCGGGATAGCGGCGGAACTGCATCGCCATGGTGGCGACCAGAACCGACTTGCCCATGCCCGTCGGCCCAACGATCATCGTGTGGCCCACATCCCCGACGTGCGTCACCAGCCGGAACGGCGTGGCGCCGTCCGTGCGGGTGACGATCAGCGGCGGGCCACCCAGGTGGTCGTTCTTCTCCGGCCCGGCCCACACCGCCGACACGGGCATCATGTGCGCCAGGTTCAGCGTCGAGACGATGGGCTGGCGCACGTTGGCGTAGGCATTGCCGGGGATCGAGGACAGCCACGCATCCACGGCATTGAGCGTTTCAGGCACCGTGATGAAGCCACGCCCCTGGATGACGCGCTCCACCATGCGTAGCTTCTCGTCGGCCACGGCGGGATCGGCATCGAGCACCGTCACCGTGGTCGTCAGGTAGCCGAAGGACACCTGATCGCTGCCCAGCTCCTGCAAGGCCGCATCCGCGTCGGCGGCCTTGTTGCTGGCATCGGTATCCACCAGCGGCGACTCCTGCTGGAAGATGGTTTCACGCAGCAGCGCAATGACGTTCTTGCGCTTGGCGAACCACTGGCGCCGCAGGCGCCCCAACTCCCGTTCCGCTTCGGATTTGTCCATGCACAGGAAGCGCGTACTCCAGCGATACGCAAATCCGAGGCGGTTGAGATCGTCCAGCATCCCCGGCCAGGTCGAGGTCGGGAAGCCTCGCACGCTCGCTACGCGCAGGTGCTGGTCGCCCAGCATGGGTGCCAGGCCACCCACGAGCGGCGAGTCCGTCAGTAGCGCGTCGATGTGGAACGGCACTTCAGGCACGCCCACGCGGTAGCGCCGCGTCGAAACCGTCGCGTGCAGGTAGGTCAGCGTCTGGCTGTCATCGAGCCAGGCAACCTCCGGCATCACCCCATCGAGCAAGTCATAGACGCGATCCGTCTCCGCGATGAAGGCCACCAGCCGCTCGCGCCAGTCCACGCCCTGCGTGGGCCGGTTCTCGTAGAGCATGCCCGCCGCGCGAGTGCGCGATTCCTCCGGTGGCAGGTACACCAACGACAGACAGTAATTGCTCTCGAAGTGATGGCCCGAGTCCTCGAAGGCGGCGCGGCGTTCCTCGTCCACCAGCCAGGACAGGGGCTCCGGGAAGTCCGATTGCGGATAGCCAGCGGCCGGCCGGCGGTCGGCTTCCACGAACAAGGCCCAGCCCGAGCCCAGGCGCCGCAGCGCGTTGTTCAGGCGGGCCGACGTAGCCACCAGCTCGCCCTGCGTGGCACTGTCGAGGTCCGGCCCGCGAAACCGTGCCGTGCGCTGGAAACTGCCATCCTTGTTCAAGACGACGCCCGGCGCGACCAGCCCGGCCCAGGGCAGCCAGTCGGCGAGCAAGGCCGGGCGCTGGCGGTATTCGGCGAGGTTCAGCATGACGATGCTCTCCCCTCACACGTCCAGCAGCGGCCGGTGCTTGATGTGCCGCGCAAAGACCTGCATGAACTGCGGATCGACGCGCGCGCCCCAGACGGCCAGCGAATAGCCGACGATCCAGAGCACGACGCCCGGAATCCACAGTTGCAGGCCCAGGCCGACGGCGGCGGCCAGCGTGCCGTTGGCGATCGCCACGGTGCGCGGCGCACCGCCCATCAGGATCGGCTCGGTGAGCGAGCGATGCAGCGGCACCTCGAAGCCGGGCGCCAGGCCCGGCGCGCCTTCGCTGGCCGCATTCATACGACGGCCCCGCCGGAGAACGAAAAGAAGGACAGAAAGAATGAGGAAGCGGCGAACGCGATGGACAGGCCGAACACGATCTGGATCAGCTTGCGAAAACCGCCCGACGTGTCGCCGAAGGCCAGCGCCAGGCCCGTGGCGATGATGATGATGACGGCCACGATGCGCGCGACAGGCCCCTGGATGGATTCGAGGATGGCTTGCAGCGGGCCTTCCCACGGCATCGAGGAACCGGCGGCCTGCGCGGTGCTGGCCAGGAACACCAGCAGCGCGGCCAGCAACAGCCCTTGCGCCGCAGGGCGGCCCAGGCTGTGCAGCCGCGCGAGGCCCGGCCAGGCCGAAGGGCTCGGCAGCGGTTTTACGGAAACACGGAAAGCAGGAACGGTCATCTGCGTCATGGCAGTTCTCCAGGGTGGTTGAGGGAAACGGAAAAAAGCAGCTCGGCCCGTGGTGCTTCGGGCGCCGGCGCGTCCGGGGCCTCAAGGGCGTCCGTCAGTTGGTAGCCCGTGCCGTCGAAGCCGACGACGCGGGCGATGCGCTCGATGCGGCGCTTGCGTCCGCGTCCGGCGATGTAGATCACCACGTTGACCGCATCGGCAATCAGCGCACGGGGCGGGTTCACCGCCACTTCGAGAATCAGTTGCTCCAGGCGCAGCAGCGCGCCCAGCACGGAGCCGGCATGGATCGTGGCGATGCCGCCGGGGTGCCCGGTGCCCCACACCTTGATGAGGTCCAGCGCCTCGGGGCCGCGCACCTCGCCGACGATGACGCGATCCGGGCGCAGGCGCATGGACGAACGCACCAGCTCGGTCATGGAGACCACGCCGTGGCGTGTGCGCAGCGGCACGTGGTCGCGCGCCGCGCATTGCAGTTCCACCGTGTCTTCGAGCACCAGCACGCGGTCGCCCGTGGCGGCTATCTCGGCCAACAGCGCATTGGCCAGCGTGGTCTTGCCGCTGCTGGTGGCCCCGGCGATCACGATGTTCTGGCGCTCGCGCACGGCCTGCACCAGAAAACTCGCCTGGGCGGGCGTCATCATCCCGTCCACCACGTACCGCTCCAGCGGGATCACGCCGACGGCGCGCTTGCGCAGCGCGAAGGCTGGCCCCGGCGCTGCGGGCGGCAGGATGCCTTCAAAGCGCTCGCCCGTCTCGGGCAACTCGGCCGACAGCAGCGGCTGGCCCCGGTGGACTTCGGCGCCGACGTGCGCCGCGACAAGGCGGATGATCCTCTCGCCATCGTCCTCGGGCAGTTCCACGCCCATCGGGGCGCGGCCCGACGAAAGCCGGTCGATCCACAGGGTCCGATCCGGGTTGAGCATGATTTCCACCACGTCGGGGTCTTCGAGCGCGGTGGCGATCAGCGGCCCCATGGCCGTGCGCAGCATCTGGATGCGGCGGTCGAGCGAGGCCGCGTTTGCAGACTGCGGCGCGGTCATGACGCACGCTCCTGCGCTTCGTCCAGGCGCGCGGGGTCGGGGTGCAGTTCCTCCACCACGTCGCGCACCAGACTGCGCCCGCGCAACAGGTGGCGGCCCAACTGCTCCACAAACTGCTCGAAGCGCGCTTTGCCTTGGGCGCGGGCCGCGTCCTGATGCGCTTCGGGCACCGGCGTGCTCACCGTCAGGTAGTAGCGGATGAACAGCGCCAGCGTCTCGATGGCAATGTTCTGGTCGCGCTCCAGGCGCTCGGCCTGGCGCGAGAGGCGATCGAGCCGCTTGGCGATGGCCGCCTCGCGCTGGTCGCCGGCGTCGGGCGAGAGCCACGATGCCAGCGCCGCCGCGACGATGGAGGACTTGGACACGCCTTTCATGGCGGCCACCTCGTCGAGGCGCCGGGCGTGCTCGGGCTGGATAAAGAGGTTCAGGCGATAGGTCATAGGTCGATGCCGTCGTCAGGGTCAAGGGAAGCCAGCCGTGCCGTGCGCTGCATGGCCGGATCAAGCTGGCGAGGAAGGGAGGCCATAGGAGGCAGAGGCAGGTCGTCGTCGTCATCGAGCAGCCCGAGGTCGGCCGCGGGCACGGCCAGCTCGGGGTCGTAGGCGACGGTTTCGGAGAGTTCGGGCTGACGGCGCGGGCCGCCCTCGTCGGCGGAATCGAAGCCCTCGGCGGATGCCGTGGCCGATGCGGTGGGCGTCGGCGGAATCGCCAGCCCGCTCCAATCGTCCTGGCGCAGCGGCGGTGCATCCGCATAGCTGCCAGCGACAAGCGCCGGCGGCGGCAACACGCGCCGTTTGAAATTGCCGTCCGCGTAGTAGCGCAGCTTCTTCGCCCGGATCGGTGCCACACTGGACACCATCACCACCGCCTCGTCGGGCGGAAGCTGCATCACTTCGCCCGGCGTCAGCAGCGGGCGGGCCGTTTCCTGGCGCGACACCATGAGGTGCCCCAGCCACGGCGCCAGCCGGTGGCCCGCATAGTTGCGCTGCGCGCGCAGTTCGGTCGCGGTGCCCAGCGTCTCGGAGATCCGTTTGGCGGTGCGTTCGTCGTTCGTGGCGAACGTCACGCGCACATGGCAGTTGTCCAGAATCGAATGGTTCTGCCCATACGCCTTGTCGATCTGGTTGAGCGACTGCGCAATCAAAAAGCTGCGGATGCCGTACCCCGCCATGAAGGCCAGCGCTGTCTCGAAGAAGTCCAGGCGCCCCAGGGCCGGGAACTCATCGAGCATCAGCAGCAGCTTGTGGCGGCGCTCGATGCCGTCGCTGCCGTCTAGCGATTCGGTGAGCCGCCGCCCGATCTGGTTGAGGATCAACCGGATCAAGGGTTTTGTGCGGCTTATGTCCGAAGGCGGCACCACCAAGTACAGCGACACCGGATGCTCGGCCGCGATCAAATCGGCGATGCGCCAATCGCAGCGTGAAGTGACTTCGGCCACCGTGGGGTCGCGGTACAGGCCGAGGAACGACATGGCGGTGCTCAATACGCCCGAACGCTCGTTGTCCGACTTGTTGAGCACTTCTCGCGCCGCCGAAGCGACGACGGGATGCGGACCCTCGCCCAAGTGCGGCGTGGTCATCATCTGGTGCAAGGTCAGCTCGAACGGGCTGGCCGGGTCGCTGAGGAAGTTGGCGACGCCGCGCAGCGTCTTGTCCTCGCCCGCATAGAGCACGTGCAGGATGGCGCCGACCAGCAGCGCATGGCTGGTCTTCTCCCAGTGATTGCGCTTCTCCAGCGCGCCTTCGGGATCGACGAGGATGTCGGCGATGTTCTGCACGTCCCGCACCTCGTGGTCGCCCTTGCGGACTTCGAGCAGCGGGTTGTAGGCGGCCGAGCGGCTGTCCGTCGGGTTGAACAGCAGGCAGTGGCTGAAGCGGCTGCGCCAGCCAGCGGTGATGCTCCAGTTCTCGCCCTTGATGTCGTGGACGACGGCGGACGCGGGCCAGGAAAGCAGCGTCGGCACCACCAGGCCGACACCCTTGCCGCTGCGGGTCGGCGCAAACGTCAGGACGTGCTCTGGCCCTTCATGCCGCAGGTACTGCCGGTCGTGCTGGCCCAGGAACACGCCGGCCGGCTGCGTGAGGCCCGCCTTGCGAATGTCCTGCGCGTTCGCCCAGCGCGCGGAGCCATAGGTCGTGACCAGGCGCGATTGCCGCGAGCGCCAGATCGACATGCCGATGGCGACCACCACCGCCAGCAGGCCGCTGCCGCCCGCGATGGCGCCGCCGATGTCGAAGATGCGCGGCGCGTAGGCATCGAAGAAGAACCACCATTCGAACAGCCGCCAGGGGTGATAGACCGGCGTGCCGAGGAAGTCGAACCAGGGCGAACCCAGGCGTAGCTGATAGCCCAGGGCCGATGCCGTCCACTGCGTGGCGCTCCAGACCCCCGCGGTCACGATGCCGAACACCACGGCGATCTGACCGAACAGCACGTTCGTCCCTTGCACGCTCTGCCCTCCGAACGCGGCACAGGCATGTGCCGCATTCATGAGGATCAGTGCCGCGGGGCGTGCCGGTCAAAGACCGTTCTCAGCACCTAGATGCTGAAAAAAGCAAGGTTTCAGGCAGGAAAGAACACGGGCGAAGCACCGCCACCGCGAACGTGCAGTAGCGCATCAGGCAACCAAGTGCAACCGCGTGGCGGCCGGCGCACAGCCGCAGGCCATCAGAACTTCGGCGCTTCCTTGGGCGGCGTGTAAGGCACCTTGCCGTCGCCGAAGAAGCGCTTGTTCACGGCCTCGGCCACGCGGTTGCACAGCAGGTCGCCCATCGTGGGGCGCTCGGTGATGCAGCGGCGGCGCAGCTCCTTCAGGCGCACCGGGTCGGCGGCCAGTTCCTCCACGCTCGGTACGTCAGCGGCTTTGGGTGCTGGTGCGGGCGACGGGCCGCAGGCGGCCAACAGTGCCGCCAGCGACAGCGCGGCGGTGATCGGCATCTTCATGGTGGTGTCCTCCAAGCTAAGGCATGGGCCGTCGGCTAGATGCCCCCTGGCCCCAGGGCTTCCACCCGCTCCACGAAGCGGGCCAGCGCCTGCGACGGGTCGGCGTCGCGGCGCAGCAGGTAGGTGGTCAGCATGGGCGGCTTGCCCGCCAGCGGCCGGCCGATCACATTGGGCTCGTGGCTGGCGGCGATGTGCGCCGCTCCGGCCAGCCCCAGGGCAAGGCCGGCCGACACGAAGGTCATCATCACGTCGAAGGTGGCGACGTGTTGCACGATCAGGGGCTCGCGCTCCTGCCGGCGCAGGATGCGGTCGATCTGGCGCGCATGGCCCTCGCAGATGGCCGGGTCGCCCAGCACCAGCGGGTGGCGCAGCACCTCGTCCAGCGGCACCTCCTTGTAGGCCAGCAGCGGGTGGCGCGCGGGCACGGCCACCATCAGCTCGTCCTCCCAGGCCGGCTCCACGATGATGCCGTCGCCCGCTTCCTCGGCCATCGAGAACCCCGCGTCGTACAGGTCGTCGCGCAGGCCGGCGATCTGCTGGGCCAGCGGCACCTCGAACAGGCGCACCTCGACCTCGGGGTCCTGCTCGCGGCAGCGCGCCAAGAGTGCCGGAAGGCGCGAGGGCGTCACGCCATCGGACAGGGCCACGCGCAACTGCCCGTGAAAACCGTTGGCGCCGGCCTTCACGCTCTCGCGCGCCTGCTCCAGGGCCAGCATCACGCGGGGCACGTTCTCCATCAGCAGCTTGCCCGCCAGCGTCAGCCGCGTGCTGCGGCTGGTGCGCACGAAAAGCTGCGCGCCCAGTTCTTCCTCCAGCTCCTTGATGGTGCGCGACAGCGGCGACTGCTCGATGTGCAGCTTTCTCGCCGCGCGCGCGAAATGGAGTTCTTCGGCCACAGCCATGAAATAACGTAGGTGTCTCAATTCCATGTCGCCTCCACTTGTAATGTCATCCGCTGTTGGCCGCCGCTGGCTGGCCCCTCGACTTCGCCAGAGGACAGGGGCGCAGCTCAGGCGCCTGCGCATCGCAGCCCCGGCATTCGCAGGGGATCGCCACGGCCTTGCCTGCCAGCGCGAGTCCCTGCGCGTGCGCTACCTGCTCCAAGGCGGTCAGCAGCGCCCCGTCCGAGAACGCCACGCTGTGCCCGCAGTCCTGGCACACCAGGCGCAGCCGGTGCGCGTCGAAGCCCGAGGGCTTGACGCGGTACACCGCCTTGCGGTGGCGGCCCCATTCGCGCAGCAGCAGGCCATGCGCTTCCAGTTCCTTCGTAGCCCGGTATACGGTGCCCAGGCTGGTGCGCGTGCCGCGTTCGCTCATGCGGCGGTACACATCCTCGGCACCCAGCGGCTCGGGCTCGGCCCCTTGCAGCACCTGCATCACGCCGATGCGGGCAATGCTCAGGCGCAGCCGGGCGTTGCGCAGGCGCGTGATCACGTTAGCCTCGCTCATCGTCCGAACCTCGCGGTGGCCAGCGCCAGCCACCAGTGCAGGCGGCAGTTCGCGGCCTGCATGGGTTCAAGCCTCCTGCGCGGTGGCCGGCGCTGCCGGGGCAGCGGGCGCCTTGCGGGCCGACCACACGCTGTCCACCGGGCCGCGCCTGACGCGCCGCGCGGTGGCAACGGCCATCCAGCCAAAGCAAAGCGCGCCGACGAAGGCCACCACGTCCACGCCGATGGTGGCGGCGCTGCCGTGCGCCCACAGGCCCAGTGCCGGGAACAGCAGCGCGGCCAGCGTGGTCAGCGGAATTGCCAGCGTCGCGGCGGCGCACAGCCACAGCAATTCCACCGACGAACGCGCGGCGCCGCGTGCGAAGGCCCAGGCGATGGAGGCGAAGAACACCGCGAAGTAGATGACTTCATGCCAGTGGTTCAGGTCGGCCACGCGGCCGTGCAGCCACTTGGCGGCCACGATGGTGGCAGAGAGGCCGGCCATGCAGCCCAGGCACACGCCCACGGTGCCGGCGGCCAGCCAGTAGGTGTCGCGGCGCTGGGTGGGCACCTCGTCACTGTTCTTGCGCTGGGCCTTGCGCCGGGTTTCCACCCACAGCAGATTGCCGCCGTAGAACAGCCACGCGCCTGCCAGCCCGAGGAAGAAATAGGCCCACTTGATTGTCGCACCGCCATACTCACCGAAATGGAGGCCAAGCACGGTCAGGGAGGCGCGCGTCCACGGCTCTTGCCGTGACGGACTGAAATCACTGATCACGTCGCCAGTCACGGCGCTGGCGATGACGGTTGCGAAACGAGCGACCCCGACATAGGCCGGGTCAGCTACTGCAAACTGCACGACAGCAGCCTTGTCACCGACGTTGTGAAAGGTCATCGCAACGGGGTCGTAGGCCGGCGCCTGAGCACGTAAGCGCTCCAGCAGTTGCGCGGGAGGCAGCATGGGCGCCGCCACGCCCGTAGGTTTTGGCGGCCTCATTGGAGCGAAAAACCGCTGCGTCATGCTCCACTGCTCGCCGCCGTAAATCACACTGTCCTGCGCCGACCAGAGCATCGTGCCCAGCCCCAAAACTGTGGCTGTGACCGCCATGACGATATGAAACGGCAGGCTCGTGATACCAACGACGTTGTGCGCGTCCAGCCACATGCGCTTGAGGTTCTTGCCCAGGCGCAGCGCGAAGAAGTCCTTGACCAGCGACGGGAGCAGCACGATCACCCCGGAGATCAGCGCCACACCGTAGAGCAGCGAGACGATACCCATGAAGTTCGATCCGAACTCGCCCGGAATTCCGACCCGCTGGTGAATGTCATCAATGAACTGAGCGAGTTCGGAGGGCTCTTCTTCCTTCGCCAGCAATGTCCCGTCCGATTTGAGCGTCGCCCACCAGTGCACGTGTACATGCTCATGGTCGGGCTCACCCTCATCGTGTGGCAGTTCCTGCTCCCACGTCACACGCGCAGGTTCGTTTTCGCGACTCCGCAGGTGGAGCGTGATGCCTTCCTCGCGTGCCTCGGGGTGCGCGTCGGCCACCAGTGCTATGAGTTTGCCCGCATCGGTCAAGGGAACCGCCGCCACGCCCACGGCGGGCGGCGAGGCCCAGCGTGCGATCGGCTCCTTGAACATGGTCAGCGCCCCGGCATAGAAAGCAATGAACAGCGCGAAACCGCAGGTGATGCCCGTCCATGTGTGGACGGTCTTGTAGATCTTGATGACGTCGGTTCGGATCATGCGGCCCTCACGCGAACAGCCAGAAGCGAAAAACGAACAGCGCCGCGAAGGCCATCAGGTTCGCAACGCCCAACCATCCCCATGCGGCCCAGCCGCTGCGGAACAGAAAGCAGAGGCCGAACACCATGATCCAGATGAGCGCCACCACATACCGCAGCAAGCCATAGTGGCCGCCCGGATTGGCTGCGGGATTGCCTGCCACCAGATAGACGAGCAGGCCAGCCAGCGACAGCCCGAGGCAAAAACCCAGGACGGCGCCGGCACTGGTCTTGGCCAGCCAATCGGGGCGGATTTTTGCGCCCATGTCAGCGCCTCCCTCCACTGTGCAGCGCGGTGGCGTAGGGAAAAGCGAACAGACAGACCATCGCTACGTGCAGCGCCACGAACAGTCCTGATAAAGGACGCAGCGCAGCAACCCACAGCGCGAGGCCGGCGACCAGCAACATCCACCCAGCCGCAAGCAGCGGCCGCTTGGACGGCGCGCGCTCAAGCCATTTCTGGTGCGGGCTGGCCAGGTAGAGACAGGCACAGCCGAGAACGTTCAGCGCCAGGGCGGCAAGAGTGAGCATCGATCAAGAATCTTCTTGTTGTCGAAATTGATAGCTTTCCGCGCTTTACTGGCGGGTGCTGGCGGCGGTTTTGGCTGTGAATCATCGATAGGAAACGCTCAGAACTTGTACGTCAGCGTTGCCTGGAGGTTTCGCGGTGCGCCGTATTCGTGCGCTGTCGTGTAAGTGCGATAGGTCTTGTCGAATACGTTGTTCAACTGCACCGCCAGATGCAGGTGTTTGTTGAAGCGGTACTGCGCCATCAGGCTGAAGACGGCATAGCTCTTCTGCGTGTAGAGGCTCTGTAAAACCGGATTGGCGTTCGAGGTGAACATCTTGCTTTGCCAATAGGCTCCGCCTCCGATGGTCAACTGACTCAAGCTGGCAGGGGTCCAGGTAGTGAACAACTTGAAGATGTGCTTTGGGACAGTTGATGTATTCAAGGTGGTGCCACTGGCATTCTTGGTGACGATGCGTGTGTAGCCGCCCTGCATCTGCCAGCCGCGTGCCAGTTCGCCCGACACTTCCAGTTCCCAGCCTCGACCCTTGGTACCGCTCTCTGCCACGTAGGCTGGTGAGCCATCGGGTGTCAGTCTGTCGCCATCGCGCACAGCCAGGTTGTCCTTGCGCGTCTCGAACACGGCCGCACTGGCGTTCAGGCGGCCGTCGAACCATTCGCCTTTCAAGCCCAGTTCGATGTTCTTACCCTTCTCCGGGTTCAGCATACTGCCGCCCACATCCTTGTAGTTCTGTGGATTGAAGATCTCGGTGTAACTCGCGTAGGCGGAAAGGGACTTACTCAGGTCGTAAACAACGGCGGCGTAAGGTGTGAAGACGGAGTTTTCTTTGCGGTTGTCCGTGGTGGCTCCCGTAAGGGTATTGACGGTGCGGGTTTTCCACGTGCTCACCCGCCCACCGAGGATGACGGAGAGCTGATCTGTGGGGCGTAGCCGGGTAGCGCCGAAGAAACCGTACTGCTCGGTTTTGACATGCTGGCCTTCCGCATAGGCGGCCCAGTTGATATTTTCTGGGTAGCTCCCATCCCAGTTGACCCAACCGCTGCCGGGAATGCTGGTATAGGAGTAGTCCATGGCGACGGAGTTGTAGCTGTCGCTCTTGCCCGTGTATCCGTTAAACCCGACAACCAAATCGTGCTTCCGACCGCCGAGAGTGAAACGCCCATTCAGGCGTGCATTGAAGTCATGCGCATGGGTTTTGGTAGGTTCAAAGCCATCATCTAATAGATTCGTGGCGTAGTACCCGGCGAATGTGCCGTTCGAATTCGCACCTAAGAAACTGATGCCCTTGATCGCATATTCCTGAGCTGTGTAGCCGTAGTTCGCTTGGAACTGCCAGTCGTCATTGAACCGGTGCTCCAGAGCTAGCGATAGATTGGTGCTCTCTCTGTTGGTTCGAGTCCAGTCCGCCTGCCTGCTATCGCTGCGACCAAATGGTGTGGGCGTTTTCGTGTCCTCAAACACTATCGGGAAGCCGACGTATGTGCTCGCCCCTTTGCCTGTCTTGCGGCTGTGCTCCAGGGACACTCTCAATAGGGTGTCTCTGCTCAAATCGGCCTCTAGTACACCGTAGGCGAGTGTCTTGTCCTGTTGAACGCGATCGATCCACGACTTCCCGTCCTCGTAGGCCGCCACCAAACGCCCGCGCAGCGTGCCCGCCGCGTTTAATGGGCCACCCAAGTCGGCCACGCCACGATACCGATCCCAACGCCCGATGCTGCCGCTCACCGACGCCTGGAAGCTGTCGGTCGGGCGCTTACGCGTCACGCTGATGGTGCCGCTGGGATCGCCCGCACCGGTCATCAAGCCGGAAGGTCCGCGCAGGATGGCGACGGAGTCATAGACGGCTGTGTCCAGCCCGGTCATGTCGGTGTAGCCTGTGCCGTCGATGCTGAACGTGTAGGGCGAAACAGTGGCGCCGTCGACCTGCATGCTATTGATCCGGTAGCCGCGGGAATAGACATAGGCGGCAGAGGTGAGCGCGCCACCGCCCATTTGCTGAACCGACAGGCCAGGCGTTTGCGCAAGCACCTGCCCCAACTCGTTCAACCCCTGATCGTCCATGCGCTGGCGCGTGATAACCGTCATCGACTGCGGCGTCTCGCGCAGCGACAGGTTCAAGCCCGTGGCGGCGTTGGTGCTGCGCGTGGTGTAGCTGCCGGTGCCTTCAGTCAAGTTCGTGGTTTCCGCTTGGCCCTTCACCACGACTTCCGCCAGCGTGCCCGTGCTGCCTTCCTGCGCCGCCCGATGCACCGTGATGACCCCTTCGCGCAGGCTGCCGGCCAGCCCGCTGCCCGCCAGCAGCCGCTCCAGCGCCTGCTGCGGCGCCAGGGTGCCCGAGACGGCCGGCGCCTGCTTGCCCGCCAGCAGCGCGGGCGCGGCCACCAGCGTGGTGCCGGTCTGGCGTGCAAGTTCGGTCAGCGCCTGCGAGAGCGGCTGCGCCGCGATGCTGATGGCGACCGGCGCACCACCGCCCTGCGGCTGGGCCTGGGCCGCCTGCTGGGCGCCCAGCATCAGCAGCACGACCAGCGATACGGCCTGCGCCAGGGGCGCGCGGGTGAGCAAAAGGCCCCCACGCTCCCCCGCTGCGCGAGGTCCGCTGCCCCCCGAGGGGGTGCTTTTTGTCTTGGGGCGGCCCGGCGACAAAAAACACGCGCCGGCGGGGCTGCCAGCAGGCTTGGACGGGCGGTGGTGTGCGCGCATGTGATCCTTCTCCGGGTGAATGAATACCTCCCACAAAAACTGTGGGCCTCATTACAGATGACGGATCAGAAGGCTCGACCCTGATGTCGGATACGAAAAAAAACTTTTCACCGCCCTGCGCTGTGGCTCGATGGGGCGCGCGGAAGCCAGCCCCGGCATGGGCAGCGCAGTCTCAGGATGGGCGCTGTTCAAGGTGGGGCCGTCGGCAAGGCGGCACCATAAGCGCTTATCATGCTATGCTGATAGACGTTTACAGGAGTGCGCCATGACTGCCACCACGACCCGCTGGACGGTTTCCGTTTCCACCGACACCGACATTGCCGTGCGAAGCCTGCTGGCGCAGCGCGGCATGAAGAAGGGCGACCTCTCGAACTTCATCGAGAAGGCCGTCAAGTGGTACGTGCTTGACCAGACCATCACCGATGCGCGCGCGCGGTTTGCGGACCTGCCGGCGGATGAGCTGGAAGCCTTGCTGGCCGAGGCCGTCGCTGCCGCCCGTGCCGCCACGCCCGCTGCGCATTGAACCCGGGCTGTGCGGATCGTTGTCGATACCAACCTTCTGATCAGCGCCTTGCTGGCCGAGGCGTCGTTGCCCGCCCGGCTCGTCCTTTTGTGGCGGCAGGGACGGTTCGAGCTGGTCAGCAGCGCGGAGCAGCTGGATGAGCTGATGCGCGTCACCCGCTACGCGAAGGTGCGTGAACGCTTGAGTCCGGCGCTGGCAGGGCGGCTCATCAACCAACTGCGCGAGGTGGCCAGCATGACGGGCAAGCTGCCGGTGGTCACCGCTTGCGCCGACCCTTTCGACAATTACCTCCTGGCCATGGCCGAAGCGGCCAATGCCGATTTCCTGCTGACGGGCGACAAGCGCGATCTGCTCAGCATGCAGCGCCACAAGGGCACGCGCATCGTGACGGTGCGGGATTTCCTGCATCAGCAAGGGTATTTGCCGCCGGGTTGACCGCCCAGCCGGGTCAGCGCCGGCTGCCCACGATCTCCGTGCCGTGTTCGCCGCGCTCCAGCCGGACGGGCAGCACGCTCGGCAGGGTTTGCACGAAGGCGTTCAGGTTGCGCAGGTCCACGCTGGCGGTGACGGCCAGTTTGCCGACGGCCGGGTCGCGCACGCGCAGGCCCACGTCGCCATATCGGCCAATCTCGGCCAGCACGTTGGCCAGGGGCACGCCGTCGAAGCTCAGGCGCTGCTTGCGCCAGGGGGCGACGCTGTCGGCCGCCACGGCGGTGACGGCGCCCAGCTTGCCGTCAGCATCGGCCGTGAGGGCCTGGCCGGCGCCGAGGACGATGGCCTCGGCCAGTTCGGCGGCGGCGCCGTTGGAAGCCACCCGCACGCGCCCCTCGCTGACGGCCACCTGCACGGCGCGGCTACCGAGTGATGGCGTGTAGCGCACGCTGAACTTGGTGCCCACCACGGTGATGCGCACGGCGCCCGCCAGTACGTCGAACGGCCGGGCCGCGTCGGCCGCCACGTGGAAGAACACCTGCCCTTCGGGCACGCGCACCTCGCGGCGCTGGCGGTAGAGGGTGGCGTCGGCCTGGGTGGCGGTGTCGAGTTGTAAGCTGCTGCCGTCGGGCAGGTCCACGCTTTGCATGAAGCCGCGCTGGGTGGCGTAGTGCTGGCTGAACACGGGCTGGCGCTGCCAGTGGTTCCAGCCCAGCCAGCCAGCGCCACCCAGCACGCCGATGGCAGCGACGGCGGCCAGGGCCTGCGCAGCCCCGCGCCGGGTGGTGTGGATGGGCGGCTGCGCGATGGGCGCGGGGGACTCGTGCACCCTGGCGGACGGGTTGTAGGCAACGGGCGGCGCTTGGGCAGGCTCCGGCTCCGGTTCTGGCGCTGCTACCGGTGCGGGCGGGGCATGGGCCACGTCCTGGGCGGAGGTGCGCGCGGCGGTGTCGATGGCGACCGATGCGCGGATGTGCGCGGTGCCGGCGGGCGGGATGTCGCCGATGGCGTCCCACACGCCGGCCATGTCGTCATAGGCTTCCCGGTTCGCCGGGTCGGCGTTCAGCCAGGCATCGAATTCGGCGCGCGCCTCGGGGCCGAGGCCGTCGGACATGCGCACCGACCAGCGCAGCGCCTCGTATTCGGCGGTGGAGAGTTCGTCCAGCAGGGACTCGTCGATGGGTTCCTCCGCGCCAGGGTCGCCCGAGGCCGGAGGGCCGGCAGGCGGTGGCGGGGGTGGATTGGGGGCAGTCATGGAATCGTGGGAATTTTTCTGTAGCTTCTTTTAATGATGACGGATCAGGCGCCCGAATCCTGATGTCAAGGGCCACAAAAAAATTCTGGCCGCAGGACGAAAGGCGCTATGGCGTGGCCCGTCCGGCCGCCGGTTCGGGCACCGGGCGGCGGGGCCGGTCGTCGCCCAGGGCTTTGCGGCAGGTGGCGATGGCCAGCATGATGTGGCGCTCGACCATGTTGAGGCTCACGCCCATGCGGGCTGCCACCTCGGCCTGCGGCAGGCCGTCGAGGCGATGCAGCACGAAGGCCTCTCGGCAGCGGTCGGGCAGGCCCTCGATGGCGCGCACCAGCAGGCGCACGCGCTGCTGCCCGGCGTAGCGGGCCTCGGGCTCGTCGGACGCGGGGGCGGCCATCTCGGCCAGCACTTCGTCGGAGACGTGGTCGCGCACCGCCAACTGGCGGTGGCGGTCGATAAGCAGGTGGCGGGCCACCTTGTAGAGCAGGCCGCGCACGTCGTCCACCTGTTCGCCGGCGGCCACCTTGGCAAGCACGCGGCTGAAGGTTTCCTGCACGAGGTCCTGCGCCTCGTACACGTCCTTCACCTCGCGGGTGAAGAACCTCAGAAATTCGTTGTAGAACTGTGCGTGCACGGCAACCCCAAGCCAAACGAAAGCGGGAACAGACCCGTCTGAATGGCTGAGATGTGGCGGCGGCTGGATCCGAAGCGCGGGAAATGACGGGAGTCGGTTTTGATTGTAATTGAGGCAAACAAGACGTAATCGCATTCAATGGCGGCAATTGCGTCACGCCATATCGTCATATCGACGGCCCGCGCTGGCGCCCCAGCTCCCAGGACGCGGCGGCACCGCGCACCGTGGCGGCAAGCTGCTGCCCCAGGCGTTGCTCGATCACTGGCTTCCACGGCACCAGCGAGAAGCCCATGCCATCATCGAGCATCGCGTAGCGCCCGCTGGCGAGCATGACGCTGCGTCGGTAGATGCCGGCCACGCGCTGCCCGTCAGCCACCGGGCGATGCTCCAAGCCGGTTTCGCCGGAAATGTCCTTCGCGGCCTGTGCCAGCTCTCGGCTGCGCAGCGTGCCCAGCAGGTTGCGCGCAAGGATCACGCGCTGCCCGCGCCGCTCGGCCAGTCCCTGTTCGGCGAGGAAGTCGGCGCGCTGCTGCATCGCCTGCCTGGCCTCCGCGCCAAAGCCCAGGTCGCCCAAGCCGGTGCCACCGCCGATCAACTGCTGGTCGAGCCAGGTGGCGCCGATGACGCGGGTTTGGCGTTCGATGGGGAGATGGGATTTTAGCTCCACGGCCACGCCGCCCTGGCGCTGCGCGTCGTAGCGGTGGCCCTGCTCGGGCAGGTCGCCCGGCACCTTCCATAGCCCCTCGGCCACACGCTCCACGATGCCCGCGCGGCGCAGGGCTTCCAGCCGGCGCACGTGGGCAGCCACCACTTCCTGCGGATCGCGGCCCTTGCTGGCCTGCCCCTGGGCGATGGCCAGGTGATGATCGGTGCGGTACAGGCCATCGCTCGCCAGCGCGGCGATGTTCCTGTCGGCCGCGCGCACGTCGGCCGAACCTTTCACTTCGACCACCGCGCCCGTAGGGTATTGCTCCAGTTCCGTCCTGGGCGGCAGGGCCACGTAGTGCGCCTGGCCGTCGATGCCGTCCACGACGAGATAGCCCTTGTCGTACAGCTCGTCGGCCAGGCCCTTGCCAGTGACGCGGCCGATGATGGTTCGGCCATCCTCGCCGGGCTGGAACACGGCCAGCTCGCGCTGGCGGCCGCCCATTGCCCGCTGCATGGTGCGGATGATGTCGCCGCGCTCGCCCAGGGCGCGCAAGGTCTTCTCCGCATCGGCATGCACGGCCCAGGTGCCGGGCCGGGTCTCGGTCGCCAGGCCCATCGCCTGCAAGCGTTGCAGCCGCCCCACCAGCAGCAGACGCTGGCGTTGCAGCCGGGGTTCGTTGAAGCGCTCGATGTGGACGAGGCCATCCACGGCCTCGCGCTGCAAGGTGCGGTCCAGGCCGGTCCATCGCTCCTGATCGACCTCGCGGGCCATCGCACGCTGGATCTCCAGCTCGGTGCGCGGCCCCAGCCATTCGGTCGCCAATTCGGCGGCGCGTTCGCGCATGCCGCGGGTGATGTACTCCTGCGAGACGATCAGATCCTTGCCCGTGTCGTCCTTGCCGCGCAGCACGACGTGGGTATGCGGGTTGTCGGTGTTCCAGTGATCGACGGCCACCCAGTCCAACCGGGTGCCCAGGTCAGCCTCCATGCGCTGCATCAGGTGGCGGGTGTAGGTACGCAGGTCTGCGAGCTGCCCGGCGTCCTCGGGCGAGACGATGAAGCGGAACTGGTGGCGGTCGCCCCGGCCCCGCTCCTCGAAGGCGGCGGTGTCCACGCTGTCGGTCGCCGGCCCGTAGGCGTGGCCCGGCTCGCCGTCGCGGCCCACGCCCTCGCGCTCGATGTAGCGCAGGTGCTGGACGGTTGAGCGGCCGCTGGCCTGCTGGAGATACACCAGCCGCACCTTGACCGTGGCCCGGCGCGAGAACGGCGTGAGCGGCTGGCCCGTGAAGCGCGCCGCCACGTGGCCCCGCCCCAGGCGCGAACCGGGCGCCTTGCCGCGCTTGCCGCCGGTCGCGTTGGACGCCTTGCCGGCCTGGCGCAGCACTTGCGCGATGAAGGTGTCGCCGCGCTGCTTGGGTTTGCCGGGGCGGATGCGGAAACGGTCTTCGCCGGGGGCGTCTGCGCGCCGGCTCATGGCGTGGACCCATCCAGTGCCATCGCACCACAGCGGGCGAAGCACGCGCATTCACCAATGGCAGCAAAGCATTGGAGTAACCGGCGGCACGAAGCCGCTCCCTGGCGCGTGCCGCGCCACCCCCACGTGCAGACTGGCTTTGCGCGCACCTCGGTGCCGCGCCCTTCAATCTTGCCTTGCACCCCGGCCTCCCGCATCCGCTCCCGGCCGTGGTGCCCCGGCGCCGCTGCTGCGTGAGCAGCCAGCGCGCCGGGGGACGCGCCAATGGCCGCAGGCCAGGCGCATCCAAGGCAAGACGCCTGCACGTTGGATAGCCGCGCCGAAGGCAGCGCGAAGTGCGGCACGGATGCGCTCGCACTGCACGCGCGGCGACACGTCGGCGTGCAGTGGATCGACACGCCCGATCGCACGATGATGCGCAGCGAATCGGCAGCGATCATGGGCGCTTGTCCAGCCAGACCGGGTGTGCGACGCCGATCACGGCGGACGCGCTGACCGGCCCGAAATACCGGCTGTCGAACGACGCCGGATTGGTCACGCTCAGGAGGAACAGTTCGCCGGGGCGAAGGCGCCGGCACTGCGGCCAGCGCGGCAGCGGCCGGCCCAGCCGGTCGGCAGGCCGCACGGCGGCCACCGGCACGCCGTCGATCCACACCAGCGCATCGACCACGCACACGTGCTGCGGCGCGATGGCGCCCACGCGCTTGAGCAGCGGCACGCGCGCCGGCAGGTAGCGGCGCTGCGCAGCCAGCGCGGCAGTCTCCGGCGGCAGTTTGGTCAATACGATGGCGCCCACGCGCAGTGCCTCGGGCGGCGTGACGCGATACCAGCCGACCGGAACGCTGTCGGACGGGTTGTAGACCAGGCGCGGCAGCGGATGCACGAAGGACGCCCAGGCCAGCGCAGCGAGGCCGCAGGCGGCGAGGCCCGCAAGCACGATGCGAGCGCGCAAGCGTGAGCGGGTGTGCGAGCGAGGACGCGGCGCGGTGCCGCCAGTGGAAACGGCGGTCATGGCAGCGCCCTCCCGGCCAGCCAGGCGGCGTGCCGCTCGGCGGTGTATTCGGGCAGCGGCAGGCGCGCGGCGAGCCGGTTGGCGAGCGTGCGCCAGTACGCGGGCGAGACGGCGACAGGCGCGATGCCCCGCGCCTCAATGGCGTCGATGCGCGCCAGCACGGCGCGCACGGCCTTGTCGCCCTCGGCGTGCAGCAGCAGGCGCGCGCCCGGCTGCACGCCGGGGATGCGCTGCGCGCCGTCCAACAGCGTGCAAGCCTGCATCACCATGAGCTGCCAGCGGATCGTGCCGTAGTCGTTGGCCTGCCAGCGGATGCGGCAGAACACGGCGCCCGGCAGGAACACCGCGCAGCGTCGCCAGCGGTCGAGGCGCACGATGCGCGCCGGCTCACCGAAGCGCAGATAGAGGTCGAAACGCTGGTCGATGTAGGCCAGCGCCACGCGCGTCAGCGGCGCGCTGGCAGGCTGGCCGATAGGCGCGGCGGCCGGTGACGGCTGCGGCGCAGCCATCTGCGAAACGGATGCCATCATGGTGTGCTCTCCCTGCGGTTGTCGGGGAACTCCCGTTCGAGCAGGCCGCGCAGCAGGTCGGCCACGGTCACGCCTTGCGTGAAGGCCGAGACCTTGATGCGCGCCCGCATGGCGGGCGTGATGTCTAGGGTGAGGCGGGCCGTGTAGAGGTCGCCTTTGCCCAGCGCATCGGCGTCGCCTTGCCGAATCCACGCCTCGGCGTGCGGATTCGCAGGCGGACGCACGCCGATGCCGACGCGCTTTGCCTTGCGTTTGCTGTTCGGTGGTGGCTTCGCTGTCATGTCGTCCACCGCAGCAGTTCATCCACCAGGGCGGTGATTTCGCGGGCGGCAGCGCTGTCCGGCGCCGTCTCGCGTGCAAGCCGGCCAGCAGCCACGCTGTCGGCGAACACGATGCGTTGATGCACCTCGGCGCGCAGCGCCGGCAGCGGCTGGTCCGCGAGCGCCTGGCGCGCTTCGCGCCCGATCACGGTGGTGCTGACGCGCCGGTTGATGACGAAGGCTGCGCGGAGCAGCGGCCGAAACACCTGCGCCTCGCGGATCAGCGCCACCATCTCGGCGCTGGCCCACAGGTCGTAGGGGCTGGGCTGCACTGGGATCAGCACCCGCTCGGCCGCCAGCAGCGTGGAGCGCGCCAGGGCCGCGATCCTGGGTGGCCCATCGATGACGACGTGATCGGCCCGCCTGGCGAGTTCTGGCGCCTCCTGATGCAGGGTTTCGCGGGCGAGGCCCACGGCGCTGAACAGCCTTGGCAGACCTTGCTGGCTCCGGCGCTGCGTCCAGTCCAGCGATGAACCCTGCGGGTCGGCGTCCAGTAGGACGACGTGCTGGTCGCGCATCGCCAGCTCGCCGGCGATGTGGGTGGCGAGCGTGGTCTTGCCCACGCCGCCTTTCTGGTTGAGCAGCGCGACGATCATGGCCGGGCTTCCCTTCTTGGAAAACCTGTCTCCGGCTGCGCTGCAAAACCCGGGCGCCGCTGGCAAGGCGCACTGCCTGGCGCGTGCCGTTCGGCGGTTGTCCACCGTGGCGCGGCGCCTCTACTACCAATGTTAGGAATTAGGTTAGGTAAGTTAAGGAAGGCCGAAACCCGCGCCAGCATTGGCTTTGCAGCCGATTTTGTTGCCTGATAGCACGATAGTTCGTTGCCTGATAGCACGATACTTTTGTTGCCTGATAGCACGAGCCCGTCCACAAGCTGCGCACCGTTTATCCCCGTGCCGTGGGCGGCACGGGCCGGAAGGTCAGCAGCGGCGAGTCGATGCCCGGCGCGCGCTCGATGCCCAACTGATAGCCCGGCAGGGCCTGCCGCGCCACCAGCGCGCGCAGGTCGGCGGCGAAGTCGTAGTAGCGCGCCACGCTGCCCGACTTGCGGTACAGGTGCACGAAATCGAACTGCCAGCCCTCGGCCTGGCGCCCGCCGTGCTTGCGCACCAGCCGGTACAGCCAGCGCTCGATCCCGCCCTTGAGCCGGAAATACGCCGGGTCGATGGTCAGGACCAGTGCCGCATCCAGCACGCCCGCATAGAACCAGTCCGGCAGGATCAGTTCGATGCCCAGCGGCGTGCCGCCGGCATCGGCCAGCTCCTTCCACTCGTTGATCCACGAAAACCGATGCAGGCGCCGTCCGGTCGTCTCGCGGATGGACGTGGCCACCGTGGTCGATTGCAGGCGATCCAGGGCCGCTTTGAGGCGCTGGTAGTCGCGCAGCGACGTGCCGCGGCCGATGTAGCGCAGGATCTCGTAGGGCGTGGCCTGCATGAGGCGCGAGGGCCGCAGGCCCGCGTCGCGCGCCTCCACGATCTGCGAGGCCGCCCATATCAGCACGTCCGCGTCCCAAATCGTGGCGATGCCGTGCTCGGCCGTGCCCTCCACGCGGATGGTGACGTTGCCCGCCCGGAAGTCGATGGGCTTGATCCGCTTGGACTTGCCGAGCGAGAAGAACGGAAAGGCCATCAGGTCCTGGCTGTCGCGCGGCGCCATGTCGCCCGGCAGGGCACGGAACAGGTCGAGCTGTTCGCGCTCCCGCGAGGGCCGCTGCCGGGAAGGCAGCGCGAGGCTGGACATGGCGATGGCCTGCCGCGCGCCGCCGGTCAGCGCGCACGGCTGTCCGCCGCATGGTGCTCGGCGTACTCGGGGTCGGAGGTCGTCTCGAAACTGCGGTCGGCGGCCCAGGCATCGAGGTCGGCCACGGCGTACATGACGCGGCGGCCGAACTTGCGAAAGCGCGGGCCGCCGCCCATCACGCGCTGCTTCTCCAGCGTGCGCGGCGACAGCCGCAGGTACTCGGCGGCTTCGTCGTTGGTCAGATAGCGCGGGGGCTGCGGAACGGTAAACACGGGAGCGGCGGCAGGCCGCAGGGGAGCAGGACGCATGGGGTGAACCTCCATCGGTTGTGAAGCTCCGGCCACACAGCGCGACCGGATGGAGGCAGTCTGAGAAAACGAAGCCCTCTTGAGCAGGTCCGATCTGCGTGCCCTTCAAATCGGACCTATCCAGGCGGCGGAGTTCGTGCTAGGTGGCGGTAGCCGCCGCGCATCAGCGCGTCGCCGCGCCGCACCAGCCGGCGCGTCTTCGAGCGCAGGCCGCCGTTGGTGTACCAATCGGCCGCCGCGTCCACACCGAACAGGCCTTCGGCCACCTCGCGCAGCGACGCGCCCGCGAGAGTCGCGTCGAGGGCTTGCAAGGTGTGCAGCTCCATCAAGGCGCTCGGCGCCGGCCTGGGCCTGGCTGCGGCTGGCGTCGCGCTGCGCGCAGGCGCGGCGCCACCGCCGCCACCACTTCCGCGGCAGGCATAGGCGACCGCCATGCCGTCCCCCAGGCCAGGCGCCAGCGCGAAGCGCGCGCAATGGCCGGGGCCGCGCGCGATCAGCGCCAGCCCCTTGCCGTCGTGGATCAGTTGCTTGTGACCCGGAAGGTTCCAGACTGAGAAGGTCGCAGCGTCGCGCGGCGGGTCTACATCGGGATAAAGCTGCACCACGGCCGGATGGCCGGGTTCCCAAGCCGGGTGCGCGTCGCGCGCATCCAGGCCCGGGTCTTCCAGCAGGCGCAGGCCCCAGCGCTGCGCCACCTGCCTGGCGGTGGCCGGGCGGTGATGGTGGCGCAGCCAATCGAGGCGGTAGCCGGGGTGGCGGCGCAGGTACTCCCAGGCGAGCGCAAGGCCGTCCAGATGCAGCACGTACAGGTACGCGGCAGTCGGATACCAAGACTCGGCGCTGCGGTCGCCCATGATGGCCAAGCTCCCGTCGAATCACAGGAACGTCGCCACGGGCGGCGGGCCCGGAGCTACCGGATCGAGACCTTCATCTGCATCTGTTCAAGCTGGGGCATGGGGTGTCAAGACCGATGGGCTCCGGGATGTTGCATCAATCGTCCGAATGCGACGGCCGCACGACCCAAGAACGTCTCGCGGCGAGGAACACCTTGCCGCAGCACGGGCCGGCCATCGTGACCATTGCGATCACCAAGGCAGCGCTTCCTGGCATCGATCGGAATCCAGACGGCGCGAGTCTGAAACCAGACTGAAAAAGTCTGGATGCGCCTCGGCATTCTCACGAATCCGCCGAAGCGTGAAAGCGCATTGGCAGCTTTGGACGAAAGCACGGATGCGGTTTCGTGGCATCACGCTTTGCCGTAAACCCGAGAAAGCGGCTTTCCGTAAAAACGCAAAAGCGGTGGCCTCTCGATAGTGAACACTATAGATTGTAGCCCTATGGGATGCAATCGGCTGTCATCTTGGATTTTGGGAGTCCAAGGTTGGCAGCGGAGAAACACACATTGTCCCAGGCGTTGAAGACGATCCGGGCGGCGCGCGGGCTGAGCCAGGAGGCGTTCTCGGACGTGTCCAGCCGCACCTACATGAGTTCGCTGGAACGCGACCTGAAAAGCCCGACCCTGAACAAGCTGGGCGAACTGTGCGCGGTGATGGAGGTTCACCCGCTCACGCTGCTGGCACTGGCCTACGGTGGAAATCGTAAGGGCGTCGATGCCCTATTTGCGCGCGTTCAAAGTGAGATCGCAATGCTGGAAGTGGCGTAGCCCTTCACTACCTCCCTGATCCCGCTTCAGTTCCCGAATACGACATGCTCAATCGCTACAGTTCGCCGTACCCAAACTACATCCACCAGCTTTTCATCACACCTTCCAAGCACCTGCATGTCTTGAAGGACAAACGCCTGAAATGGCAAAGCAAGGCCATGGAAGTGAAGCTCGACGGCATCGAGGACGCAGATCGGGAGCACCTTGTCCACTATGTCCTGGCAGACCACACGTCCGCCGCGTTCTACGCGGAGGTCAGCACCAGCAAAACGTTAATGAAGCCAACAGAGTTTCTGGCGCGGGCATGGTCGCAGAAGCCGGACTTCTTCTTCCACGGCATACCGGAAAACCTGATCGTTCCCACCGCCGTGTCGAAAAAGTATCCGGAGGTCGAAGGCTGGCTCACATACTTGGGTGTTCGCATCGTTCCACCCCCCAGTGGCTTCTACGCCGGCATCCATCAGGTCAAGAACTGGGAAAAAGACGTGGCGAACCACATCAGCTTTCACGAGTATCTTGAAAAGACACCATGCACTTTAGAAGTGCTGCGCTCGAAGACAGTGCGAATACTGGAAATGGCCAACGACAGCCAGATCAACCGGCCCGGCATCCGCATGACCCGCAAGCAGCTCTGGCAGATGCCGGTCGAAGGCCAGCCGCCGATCCGGGTCATGGCTTGAGCCGTCAGACGGCTGGCTGAGTCGCGGAAAACTCGCGCCAAGCCTGTCTCAAAGCCCGGACCACATGGTCTCCATAACGGGATAGATAGTGTTCCAACTCGCGGCGGTTGCTCGCTCCAGTGGGGAATGTCTTGTCGCGCCTTGCATCCACAGCGAGATCACCAACAGGATCATTCCTGTCAATCTGGTTGAGCAGCCATCGATGAAATGGTCCGCGCGCCGCTTCGCGCGCAGCGCGCTCTGCCGTGGCAGCAACAGCCAACAGGTTCACTGCGTCAGCAGGGCGATGCCAGTCCGCTTTCGACTCCGATGACCACTGGTTCCAGCGATCGAGTGACCCCAGATAACGCTCACCATGCGTTTCGCCACGGTGGAACTGTGGGTCATCGAAATGCTCCGCGTCGGTGAACACGTCGCATCGGGCGCAGTAAAAGAGAGCCGGATTGCCTTCGTCCTGATCCCCATGCAAGTAGTACCTGCTCTGGTTCGACGGCACAGGTCTGCGAAGTAACGAGGGCGTAGTTTTGACGACAGGCGCAGCCCCGTTGTGTTTGGCCAGCAAAGACCAGTTCTTGAAGCCTTGCCGGGTGGCAATGCGGTTCAACGCTTCGGTATGGGGAATTGAAAGCTCGCGGACGAGTTTCTTGGCTTCACGTTTGAAGCGGTCAATCTGAGCAGATGAAAATGAAACGGCCATGGGTTGAACTCCGCGGTCGCGATGACTTCGATGCGCCCACACACCGAGCCAGCGGCGACCATGAGGTCAAACCAAGACTCGTATATCTCGTGCTGTCGAAACGACTTTGCCTTGTGGGCGGGCTGGCCTGCATGACGGCCAGCCCACATTTTACGCACGACGCATGAGGGCTGGAGATCGAGGCAAATCCAAGCCACCTCGACTTGTCGCTCTAGACACTTACACGTTTGCCGCGTGGGGGGGCGCCCCGCCGCAATGGCGGGACGCTGCGGCGGTTACGCCGCCTGGGGCTTGCTGCGCGACCAGATCAGGTCGTGCGTGCCGTCCTCACCCTCGATCAGGCGGGCATAGACCGTCGCCGGGAACGAAGGATCGTCGATGCTCACGGACACGTATTCCCGCCCGGCCTCGCTGGTCTTCTTCCACGCCGCGCCGATGTCGTGTCCCGCTGCCTGCACCCGGTAGTCCGGGGCTTTTTCGTTGTCCCCTTTGTCGTTGGGGACCAGCTTGGCCTTGACGTTGAGCGTCAGGGTACGCAGCGTGCCGGTGAAGCCGTCTTTCTCTGCGGTGAAGGTGCCGATGTTTGCCATGATGAATCTCCTTACGGTAGTTGAACAAGGGTCGCGCCCATCGCGTCCTTGTTGCGATCCGTCCGGCGGGGGAAGGGCTGGCTGCACCGCTTGCGGGCGCAACGCAGTGGAGCACCTGGAAGATCCAATAATTTGTCCCGCGAGGAGCCGCACAGCGGCGGGGAAATTATTTGAGCTGGAAGGTTGCAGACATGAAGCCCGCGCCACCGCCAGGATTCGCAACAAGACAAGGACGCCTTGGGCCGTACCCGCACCCCGCAAGGAGACATGGCCGACTCGGCATCCCCGCACGAAGGCTGCGCCGGCACGCCCCCTGACGCCTGCAAGACCACCACCAACGACTGCGGGACAACGCCCCCGGCTTCCTGCGGCGGCGGGTTCCCAGGCGCGGCTTGCGAACCCTGCGAGGCCGGGCGGGATGTCTGTGAACCGTCCTTCGTGACACGCGGAACACTGCCCGCCAGCGTCGGGGACGGCACGCTTTCGTGCAACCTGCCGCAGCAAGTCACGGCGTACCCGCCGCCACCCACCCACTGCGGTGGGGCCTTGTGTGGAGTGCTGGCCAGGCCGATCCGGCACCAGCCGGTTCGGCGGTATCGAGGGGCGCCAAGCAACGCGCGGTGGGGATAGCCCGCAGGGCTGTCCCCTGGAGGCAAGCGCCAGCGCGCAGCGCCCTGCAAGGGCGCGAAGCTGCGTTAGGGATTGAAGCCGAAGGCCGTGACGGCGAAGTCGGCACGGGGCGAAGCCCGCAAAGCCCGACGGCGCAACGCGCCGGAACGCCTGAAGTTGCGCTGAAGTACCGCTTCTTTGATGACCCGTCAGTCGGCTTCAGGCTCTCGCGCCGACTTGATTTCGTGAATGCGCGCCTCGATGGCGTCGTCCTGCGCACGTATCGAATCAAGGCGCTCCAGCAGGAAGTCCTCTCGAACCACCTCCACGACGGTCGTTTTCCGGTCTTCACCATCGTGCCAGTTGAACTCCAGCCTGGCGAGCGGCACTTCTTGTAATTGCACCGTTCCGCCCGCCGCAACCTTCGCGGTCAAAAGCTGGCCACTCACAACCACAATGGGGTGCCAGAAGAACAGGCGCCAGTACCGTCCGGTTTCCTTTGAAATCCACTCGTTAAATGCACCTACCTCATCTTCCGTGTACTGGCTCGCGTTGAGCAGCGACAGGTAGATGTCATCGGATCGGTGTGCCGTGAACTCACCCTGTCCGTGTGGCTTGTCCAGCGCGCAAATCTCCGAAAATAGGTTATGCCAGTCTGCTGCACGCTCGTCATAGACGTGAATCTGATCTAAGAAGGGGCACGGATCGGGGCTGGTTCCGAACTTGATGTAGTTCTCGAAGTCTGCGTTGGGCGTTGATGGCCGCTCCGTCAGGAGAACTATGGGATAAGCATTGTTTAGGGTCTGAATCACGAACGTGGTCTTCACGCAAACACCACGGTGGTTCAGTCCACGGACTGCTTCCGCCGTAAGGTCAATTCCCCGTGCCGCACCATGAGCGGTGTTGTGCGTGACATTGGGCTCAACAAAAAAATCCGCCTCTGCGAGTGCACGCACAACGCGAGACTTCATCAGGTATCCCGAGCGTTCGAGGGCATCGCGGATAACGTCGATTGGAAGGGAGGGTTCGGCAGACATGCCAGCATTGTGCTGTCAGCGAGAGGACGCGACCAAAGTTACCTACAACGCCGCCGCCTTGGCGGTAGCTCAGGCGGCGGCGTTCTAATTTGACTGTTGGCCTTGAACACCGGGCGCGGCCACTGCCGCGCCCGGATTTTTGACTTGCCGGCCTGAGCCAGCACACAAGGCAAAGCGCCCCGGATGAACCGGGGCGCTTCTCTGCGGATGAGGATCAAGCGGCCAGCCCCACAGCGGATTCATCCGCCATTGCTTCGGCGTCCTCCGGGGCTTCGTCCTGCTCCTGCGGCTCTGCCTGCGACGATTGCGAGGCTTCCGCCTTGAAGATCGCAGGCATCCAGCCCGTGCCATCGGCCAGCCGCTCGGCCTCGCTGGCAATGTCGGCCTTCTTGAGCTTCGCCAGCCGGTTGACTTCCTGCGGCGCGTACTCGCCAACGGCTTGCAGGATCGCGGCCTTGGAAACATGCCTGAAGTAGCCTTCTGCGGTCGGCTGCCACCATTCGGCCATGTCCAGGCCCACAGCCTGCGCCAGTTCCTGGCCGGGCTGGCTGGGCGCAGCCCGATGCGTCACCACGTCCACCGTCGAGGCCACGCACACGGCCAGCAGCTTGACCAATTCGCCCTGCTCCATCGCCAGCAGCGCGGCGAACAGTTCGGCGCTGTCCTCGGGCAGCTTGTCAGCGCATGCCTGCTGCGCTTCGCGCAGCGCCACGGCGGCGGGCGACTCGGGCCAGTCCGGGGCCATGCTGTCCAGCCGGCCCTGTACGGTCAGGCGCACGCCTAGCGGCAGATCGTGCCCGTAGCGGCGATCCTGCAAGACGCTCTGCACCATGCCATGCACCAGCGCGGCCAGGGCGACGTGCGGATGGCGGGCCACTTCGATTTGCAGCGCGGCGGTGCGATGCGCGCTCAGGCGCTGCGCCAGCCGGTCGGACAGGCTCACGGCCTTGGGTTCGTCGCCGCCTTCCGCGCTGCCCTCGTCGTTCGCGGCGTCCTCGCCACTGAACCCTTGGCGCAGCCTTTCGAGCGTGCGCAGCGCCTTGGCCTCGGCTTCACGCATCAACCCGCGATGGATCACGGCCTGCCCGTCGCGGTCGATGGTGACGATGGCCCCGGCTGCGGCCTTCACGTTGGGGCCGTATTCCTGCAAGCCGTCCTCCAGCGCCTGCAACTGCTCGCCCAGGGCTTCGCCTTCCTCCTGCAAGGCTTCGGCCTTGCTCTCGTCGTTTTCCTCCATCGCGGCGTCGATGGCCTCGCCCAGGGCCTGCACTCGGGCTTCCAGCTTCTCGATGCGCTGCGCCTCGCGCTTGGTCGGTTCACGCCGGATTCGCGGGGCGCGCTGGAAAGCGTGCAGGTCGGCATGGGTCACACCCGGCGTGGCGTCCGCCCAGGCCCAGCCTTCGGCCTTCACCTCGGCGGCGATGACTGCCAGCTTCTCTTGCAACAGCCGATCCAGCAGCGCGGCATCGGTCAGGTACACGCCCGCGTCATCTTCCGCGAACAGGTCGCGGCGCACGCCACCGCCTGCGGCCTCGTAGGCGTCGAGCCCGACGAAACGCACCAGCGGATTGCGGTAGGCGTCAATCTCGCGCTCCGTCAAACGCTCGCGCAAGGCGGACGGGCTGCGCTGCCACGTCGGCGCGTCGTAGAACGCACGCTCCTGGGCGGCATGGTCGTCGGTGATGGCGAGCGCCATCAACTGATCCAGGCTCACGGCGTCGGCCCGGTAGTCGTCCATCAGGCGCGGCGAGACGTTCGCCAGCTTCAAGCGGCGCTGCACCACCAGCGGCGTGACGCTGAAATCCGCCGCAATGTCCTCGATGGGACGGCCTTCGGCCACCAGCCCCGCGAAGGCTTCAAACTGGTCTGCGGGGTGCATGGCCTCGCGCTGCACGTTCTCGGTCAGGCTGGCGGTGCGGGCCGTGCGGTCGGCCACCGGCAGGCAGGGCACCTCCCAATCCTTGCTGATGCGGTGCATCTTCGCCAGCAGCTTGAGGGCAGAGAAGCGACGCCCCCCGGCAACCACCTCGTAATACCCGCTGCCGGCCTCGATCACGATCAGGTTTTGCAGCAGGCCGACACGCAGGATGCTGGCGGCAAGCTGAGGGATGGACATGCGCCGAACGGACTTGCGCACGTTGCTGGACCTGCGGCCGTATCGGCGCAGCACCAGCCGCGACAGCGGAACCAGAATCAGGTTCTTGGACGGGTCGGCGGCTTCCAGCGTGGTGGCCTGGATGGCGCGAGCTTCGGTTTGCGTGATGGCATTCATGGTCTATCTCCTGAACAAAAAAGGCTGTTGAAGAAAACCGCACACCGGATTCCTAGATTCGGAGCCCAGCCTTTCGGCTGTTCGGTGCGGTTGGCACGAAGAACCCGGCTGGCCCTGTTGCCACCGTCTTTCCTGAGTTCATCGCCCGCGACGCAAGGGAGCCCGTGGACGGGGGCCGTCAAGGAGGCAAGCGCCAGGTAGGTGCGGCCCGCAGGCGCAGCCGAGGACACGGCCTGGCGCGCCTTGACGGCACACGGCCGCGGGCTACAGTCGCGGACAAGGTGATGGAGTCAGGGAAGACGGCTGGACACGGCAACGGCCGCCTCGATGTGCCTACCGCATGGCAAGCGAAGCGCGCAGGCCCGGATCAGGCAAGCCGGGCCGGAGGCGTCAGCCGAGCGGAGCGAGGGGACGATGGAAGCCCGAATGGGGCGAGACGCCGCAGGCGGCTCGATGCGCTGCGCGCACGACAGCGCGACCGGCCATCTCCCAGGTGGCCGGGGACGCTAGGATTTCGATCAAGCGGCGAATTCGGCAACTCCGATCGAGTTCGGTGGTGATACAGCGGAGGCTTTGGAATGACCGATGACGAAAAGGCGATTCGGCAAGTCGTCGAGACCTGGATGACAGCGAGCCAGAGTGGCGACCTGGCAACCGTTCTTGCGTTGATGACAGACGATGTGGTTTTCACGGTGCCTGGACAGGAGCCATTCGGCAAGGAGGCTTTTGCCGCAGCGTCTTCCAGCATGGGCGACACCCGGATAGAGGGTACGAATCAGATCGTCGAGCTGGAGACGCATGGAAGCTGGGCCTTCATTCGCAACAAGATCGACATGACGGTCACGCCGCCCGGCGGCGGCCCCATCCGTCGATCGGGGTACACGCTCACGCTGTTGCGCAAGGGTTCCGATGGCAAGTGGCGCGTGGCACGCGATGCCAACCTTCTGACGACACATAGCTGACGCACTCCTGCGGGCTTCAATGGCACGCACGCGGACTGCGGCAAGGAGCGCCTTGCAGCGCTCCAAGGGCGGGTCAGACAACGATGCGCCCGGCCAGCCGCGCATCGCGCGCATAGCCGCTCAGGCGCTTCTCCGCCCGGAAATACAGATCACGCTCGACCGGCAAGCCCAGCCCGCCGCGTACTGCTGCAAGCTCAGCCAGGCTCACCCAGCCGATTTCCGGCATCCCCAGCCCCAGGTCGCAAAGCCCGTAGGCATGGTCGTGGTCGTCGGGGTCCATCGAGGTCAGCAGCCAGGTCGCGCCGGCATCGGGCGTGAACAGCTTGACCACGGGCACCGGATCGAACTGCGGGTTCTCCAGCGCTTCACGGCCGTTGGCCAGCAGCACGATGCGCTGCTCGGCAGTGATGAGTGCGTTGTTCATGGTGATCTCCTGAAAGGTTGCCGGGCGGAATTGCCCGACCCTTCCGGGGCACGGCGCAGCGCAAGCGGTCAAGGATCGAAGACGGCCGCGAGGCCACAAGCGCCACGGGCGCGCAGTCATTGACGGCGAGCACGCCGTGGCACGATGAAGGGATCAGCAAGCCGCCCTTTCCGCACACCAGGCGCAGAAGAAAAAGAGCGCCACCCCGACAGGGGCGGCGCTTCGAGACGGGGGCGATCAGCGCGCTGGCGCCACCATCGACGCCAACTGGTCGATGACCCCAGGCTCGACGAACACGCAAGCCTGCTTGTCGTCGATCGGCACGTTGAACACCTGCGCGAACACCGCGCGCCGCAGGTGGGCCGACCGACCCGTGCGATATGCCTGCTCGGGCTTCAAACGGCCACCCGCTGCCGCACCACTGCGCTTGGGATCGCACTCGACCAGCGCGACGAAGCCGTCATCGAACAGCTTCTGATGCTCGGGGCACAGGCCCCAGCCCGTCTTCGTGTGGCGCTCCATGCTCGCGCGCAGGCGCTTGTCCAGCAGGATGGCGCCGGTGTCGAACGCTTGGCCGCACACCAGGCAAACGTGCTGTTCGAGGGAAACGTGTGACTTGTCATGCATGACGGATCTCCGGTTACTCGGGCGGAATTGCCCGGAACCGTCGCCATCACGGCGCAGCGCAGCAGTCAGGGGTCGAAGACGGCCGCCAGGACGCAAGCGCCAGCGGCGCGCCGCCCTTGACGGCGAGCACGGCGTGATACGGTGAAGGGACACAGCAAGACCGCCCCTCCCACCACCACGCGCCCCGGTATCGTGCAAGCGCAGCGCGCAGGCCCGCCAGGGCCGGAGGCGTCAGCCGAGCGAAGCGAGGGGACGATGGAAGCCCGACAGGGGCGAGACGCCGCAGGCGGCTCGATGCGCCGGCACGACAGCGCGACGGCGGAACGCCGGGACGCCCAGGGTTTTCGCCAGTGAAAACGGGTGATGCTGCTGGCCTTCCGACTGCACGGAGCAGTCATCGTTAGTCCGAAAAACATCTACATTTTTCGGACAGTCGCCACAGCCATTCCGCCCCTTCACGGCAGTCATCGCTTCATTTCTTCGATGGCCTACGCCCGGGCTCGCCCGTACAAGTTTTCCATCGCGCCTGAATCCTTCAATCTATGGGTGTCAGGAAATCTCAGGAAGGTGCAGCCATGCCGCATACGCGAGACACCGCCGCTTCGTCGTCCGAAGCCGAGCCTGCGTTCTACCGCCTGGCCGACGTGATCCGCATCACGGCGCTGAGCCGATCGAGCATCTACCGGCGCATCGCCGCCGGCGAATTCCCGCCGCAGGTATCGCTCGGCGGCCGTGCGACAGGCTGGCGCCGCGAAGCTCTGCAAGCATGGATCGGCGACCCTTCGGGCTTTCGCCCGCTGACCACGGCCAAGGTGAGGCATACGTCGTCCGGCGCCCGCGTCCGGCATATCGCCGCCCCTGCCGAATCACAGCTCAGGCATGGGTGAGCATCAGGTGGCCCACAAGCTGGTCGGAAGGATGGACCTTGATTTCGATGTCATAGCCCAGCCGATTCAGGCAGTCCATCAGCTTGCGCTCGGAGAAGTTCGAGAACTCGCCATGCAGCAGCGCTGACACCTTGGGCTGCGTGAGGCCCATGCGCTTGGCCGCCTCCGCCTGCGTCAGCCCGCGCACGCGGATGGCCTTGGCAATCTCGGCCGTCAGCCCGGACTTGATCTTGAGCTTGTCGGCATCGGGCAGGCCCAGGTCAGCGAACACGTTGCCGGAGCTGACTTCGACCTCGACGCCTTCAATCATTCGCTTCTTCATCTCTCAACTCCTGCGCGACGACCGCAGCCACCTTCAACCGCTGCCGAATGACTTCCATGTCCGCCTGCGGCGTGGCGATCCCCCGCTTGCTCTTTTTCTGGAAGACGTGCAGCACGAACACCGCCTCCCGAAAGCGCACGGTATAGACCGCGCGATACGTGCCGTCCGCATCGTCCTCGACGACCTCCAGCACCCCCGCACCACCAAAGCCCTTGAGCACCTTGGCCGCCAGGTGCTGTTCGCCGCGCTGGGCAAAGTCCAGCGCATGACCGAAGAAGCGGCGAACAGGCCCCGGCAAATCGAGCAGATCCTTCTTGCTGCTGCCGATCCACAGCAGCGGCCGTTCATTGGTGTTGCTCATGGAAATATACCATTTCTAGGATAGGCGTGCAGCGGCTTGCGAGAAAGGCTGAAGCACGATGCAGCCGTGCCAGGCTCACGCCCGCCGAGCCTTCGGGGCTGGCGGGCGCACGAACTTCAAGACGTTCTCAGCCTGCGCCGGCATCTTCCCCGCCTGCAAGTCGTCGAGGAAGTCCGCCCACTGCTGCACCATTTCCCGGCGCTGCGCCAGGAACGTGGCGCGGTCGTAGCTGCCGCCCAGTTCCTCATCGGATACGTGCGCCAGGTGGCGCTCGATCACGTCCGGGTCCCAGCCCAGGTACTCCCGGATCATGGTTCGCGCCGTCGCCCGGAAGCCGTGGCCGGTGATGTCCTCCTGGGTGTCGTAGCCCATCGCGCGCAACGCCGCATTGACGGTGTTGTCGCTCATGTAGCGGTTCTTCTCCGAACGGCGCGACATGCTGCGGAACACCGGCCCGGTGGGGCCGGTCAGCGGGTACAACTCCCGCAGGATTTCCATCGCCTGCCGAGGCAGCGGCACGAAGTGCGCAGGCGTGCGGCTGTCCCGCTTCTGCCATTCGCGCATCTTCATCTTCTCGGGCGGGCAGCGCCACAGCTTGATATCGAGGCTGATGTCCTCCCAATCCGCGAATCGGATCTGGCCGGGCCGCTGGAACATCATCGGCGCGAGCCGCAAGGCGCAGCGCGTAATGAACGCGCCTTTGTACGCCTGAATGTCGCGCATCAACTGCCCCAGCTTCTCGGGCTCGGTGATGGCCGCGAAGTGGCGGCTGCGTGGCGGCGGCAGGCCGCCGGTGTTCTTGTTGACGAAGTTCTTGGCCGGCTCCAGGGCGCCGATATCGACGGCGTACTGGTACACGTGCTGCACGGCCTCGCGCACGCGCTGCGCCGTCTCCAGATTGCCTCGATCCTTGATCCGGTGCAGACAGCGAACGATCTCGGTCGGCGGGATGGTCTCGATGGGCCGATCACCGACCCACGGGAAGACATGAATCTCCAGATGCCGGATAACTTTCTCGGCATAGCCCTCGGACCACTCCCTGTCCTTTTTCGCGCTGGCGTGCCAGGCACGCGCCAGGCGCTCGAAGGTGTTGAGCTGGGCAACGCGCGACTGTTCGGCCTGGTCCCGGCGGGCCTCTTTGGGGTCGAGCCCGTTGGCACGCTGGCTGTTGGCCTCGTAGGCTTTGGCGCGCGCCTGTGCCAGCGTCACCGCCGGGTACGGCCCCAGCCCCAGCTTGATGGTCTTGCCGGCCTTCTCGTAGCGGTAGACCCAGGCTTTGCCGGTGCTGCGCACGCGCAGGAACAGGTTGTCGCCATCGTTGAAGAAGACTTCTTTAGGCCCCGGCTTGATGGCCTTGATCTGCGTCTCGGTCAGTTGTCCCATGACACCCGTACCCCCAAAGGTCGATTTCGATGAAATCACTCTAGGGTACGGATTGGGGTACGGGCAAATCCGGGATGTAACGGAACCGTCTGGGACGTTGTGAGCGAGATTTCGGAGCTAAGTCCTTGATCCACAAACAAAAACGCCTAGTCGGGAGGGACTAGGCGTAGATGAGTGGTGGCCTGGGACGGAATCGAACCATCGACACGCGGATTTTCAATCCGCTGCTCTACCAACTGAGCTACCGGGCCAAGACTGAAATTATAACCTGAAAAAAGCGCTGCTCCGAAAGTGGAACCTCACCCCCGCTTGCCGCGGCCCAGGTCCACGCCCAGCTGGCGCAGCTTGCGGTAGAGGTGGGTGCGTTCCAGGCCGGTTTTTTCGGCCACGCGGGTCATGGAGCCGCCCTCGCGGGCGAGGTGGAATTCGAAGTACGCCTTTTCGAAGCCGTCGCGCGCTTCGCGCAGGGGGCGGTCGAGGTCGAAGCCCTGGTGCGGGTGAGGGCCCTGGTCGGCAGGCTGGGCCATCTGGGGCATGAGGGAGCCGGCGCTGGCGGCGTCGGCGGCGGAGACGCTGGACTTGGCCACAGCAGGCGCAAGGCTGGGGGTGTTGCGGGCCAGGCCCTGCTCCACGGCCTTGAGCAGTTTTTGCAGGGTGATGGGCTTTTCGAGGAAGGAGAACGCGCCGATGCGGGTGGATTCCACGGCGGTGTCGATGGTGGCATGGCCGCTCATCATGATGACGGGCATGGTGAGCTGGCCGGTGGCGGCCCATTCCTTCAGCAGCGTGACGCCGTCGGTGTCGGGCATCCAGATGTCGAGCAGCACGAGGTCGTAGCCCTGGGCGACGCGGGCGGCGCGGGCCTGGGTGGCGTTCTCGGCAAGGTCGACGGTATGGCCTTCGTCGTTGAGGATTTCGGACAGGAGATCGCGGATCCCCAGTTCGTCGTCAACCACCAGTATGTTTGCCATGTGCAGAAATATGTTGTTAAAGCGCCACCGTGCGCTGTGGGGCGAATGATAGCGAGACTTGCGCGCCTTGCACCACGCCGTCTTCGGTGCGGTTGGCCAGGTCGATGCGCGCGCCGTGCTCGTCCGCGATTTTCTTGACGACGGCGAGGCCGAGGCCGGTGCCTTTGCTTTTGGTGGTCACGTAGGGCTCGAAGGCACGTTGCAGGATGTGGGGCGGAAAGCCGCAGCCGTGGTCGCTGACGGTGAGGCGCACGCGGCCCGATTCGCTCAGGCGGGTGCTGATGCTCACGGGGGCGGCAGCGGCGGCTCCTGACTGTTGCACAGCTTGTTCGGTGGCGTCCTGCGCGTTTTGCAATAAGTTGTGAATGACCTGGCGCAGCTGCTGCGCGTCGCCCGCGATGAGGGGGCAGCGCGGGTCGAGTTCGGGGGTGACGGGGATGGCGGCGTTTTCCGCGCCGTAGAGGTGCAGCACGTCGGTGATGAGGGCGTTCAGGTCCAGCGGCTTGAGGTCGGCGGAGGGCAGGCGGGCGTAGTCGCGGAATTCGTTGACCAGGCGTTTGAGGGCGTCCACCTGTTCGACGATGGTTTTGACGGATTTGGCGAGCACGGCCTGTTCGGGCGCGGTCAGCTTGCCGGTGAGCTTCATCTCCAGCCGCTCGGCCGAGAGCTGGATGGGTGTGAGCGGGTTCTTGATTTCGTGCGCCATGCGGCGCGCGACTTCGCCCCAGGCCTGCGAGCGCTGGGCGGAGACGATTTCGGTGATGTCGTCGATGACCAGCAGGCGCGAGTGGTCGGGCAGTTCGGCGCCGCGCACGACGAGGCTGGTGCCTTGCTGGGGTTTATCGCCCGCCGCGGCGGCTTCGCCGTGGGTGTGCAGCACGAAGGCGTGCTGCCAGTGGTCCAGGCCGTGCAGCACGCCCTGGTCGCCGAGGAAGGCGTCGAACTGCTCTTGCACGAATTGGCCGAAGTGTTCCAGGCCGGGCACTTCGGCCAGGGGGCGGCCTTCGCACGCGGCCATGGGGGCGCGCAGGATGCGCGTGGCGCCGGGGTTGGCGGATTGGATGGTGCCGGCGGTGTCGAGCACGATGACGCCGGCGGTGAGGTTGTCGAGGATGGTCTGCAGGTTGGCGCGGGCGGCGTCCACGTCGCCGATGCTGCGCTCGACGGTGGCGCGGGCGTCGGCGAGCTGCTGGGTCATGACGGCGAAGGAGCGGGTCAGGCCGCCGAGTTCGTCCTTGCCTTGCAGCACGGCCTTGGGCGAGAGATTGCCGCGGGCGACTTCGCTCACGCCTTCGGCCAGCACCAGCAGCGGGCGGGCGAGCTGGTTGCCCAGCAGCACGGCCAGCAGCACCGCGCCGAACACGGCCAGGAACAGGCTCAGCGTGAGGGTGCCGATGTACATGCGCGTGAGGCCGCCGCGCGCCAGGGCGCGTTCCTGGTATTCGCGGTTGGCCTCCTGCACGGCCAGGGCGTTGGTCACCAGGGTGCCGGGCAGGGGGATGGTGGCTTGCAGGAAGCGCTGCTCCTGCAGCAGATCGACGGCGGTGTTGTTGACCAGCACCAGGGTCTTGACGCGCGCGTTCTTCACGGCGACGGCGGAGTCGGCCACGTCGTCCAGCCCTTCGATCTGGAAGGTGGCACGCTGCTGGCGGACGGCGCGCAATTGCTGCATTCCGGGCCGCTCGGGGTTGAGGTCGAAGCGCGACTGTCCCACGCTGCCGACGGCCTGGCCCGACGCCGTCCAGAGCACCACGTCGGTGGCGCCCAGTTGGTCGCGGATGCGTTCGAGCACCAGGCCCGCCGCCGCGTCGGACATGGGGCCCAGCTGGGTGCTGGCGATGCGGGTGCGCTCGGCCATGTCGGTGGCGATGGTGTCGAGCGTGGAGCGCGCGAGGCTCACGCCGGCCGTGAGCGCGCCTTCGACCTTGACGTCGAACCAGCTTTCGATGGAGCGCGAGACGAACTGGTACGACACGAAGTAGATCAGCAGCCCCGGCACCAGCCCCACCAGCCCGAAGATGCCCGCGAGCTTGAGCAGCAGCCGGCTGCCGAAGCGCCCGCGCTTGAGGCGCAGCGCCAGCCGCGCCGCCACCCAGGCCAGCACGATGAGCAGCAGCGCGGCCACGGCCACGTTGACGCCGAACAGCCAGGCGTAGTTGCGCTCGTACAGCGCACGGTTGTTGGTGGCGAGGGTGAGCAGCAGCAGCAGCACCACGCCGATGGCGCACATGGCGGCCACCCCCACGCCCAGCGCCCAGCGCACGGTGCGCGAGATGCGGGTGGCGCTGCGCAGGGTGCGCGACGGCTTGGACTCGGGCGGGGTCATGGCGCGGGCGGCAGGACTTGGCTGCGCGAGACCAGCAGGCCCTGCCCCGCCGCGCTGATCTGGAACGGGCGCGGCAGCTGCGACAGGTCGAGGCGGAAACGCAGTTCCACGGTATAGCGGGTGTCGGCGGCGATGTCGGCGGCTTCGGCGATCTTCCAGCGCGACAGGCGCTCCAGCGTGGCGATGGCTTCGTCGTAGTCGTCGAAGCTCTGGCCCAGCGCCATGCCCAGGCCCGCGTTGCTGAACGGCGTGGACGCGGCGTTCAGCCGCCAGCGGCGCGTGAGCGGCTGGAACGCCAGCCGCAGGTAGCGCTGCGCCTGGGCCACGGTCTTGTCGGACCAGTACCAGCGCTCGCGCAGCACCTCGGCCTCGGCCACGAAGTACATGGGGATGCCCTTGCGCAGCGCGTCTTCCACCAGCTCGGGCAGGTCGAGGCGCAGGCCCGCGCTGAGCAGCAGGCCGTCCGGCGTGCGTTCGAGCTGCATGGGCACGACTTCGCCCGGCACCTGGGCGAGTGTGGGCGCCGGCGCCAGCGCCAGCGCCCCGAGCAGCGCCAGGAAGGCGCGGCGCTCAGGTTTTCTGGAACAGGGCGTAGAAGAAGCCGTCATGGTCTTGCCCTGGATTGTCCGGGAGGCCTGGCAGCAAATGCCCTGGCGAGGGCAGCAAACGCGCGCGGGTGTTGCGCGCAACAAACGCCTGCGCCTGGGCATCGCCCTCAGCGCGGAAGACGGAGCAGGTGCAGTACAACAGGCGTCCGCCGGGGGCCAGCAGGGGCCAGAGGGCGTCGAGCAGGCGGGCCTGGATGGCGGCCAGTTGGGCGATGTCGGACGGGCGGCGCAGCCAGCGCACGTCGGGGTGGCGGCGGACGATGCCGGAGGCGGTGCAGGGCGCGTCGAGCAGGATAGCGTCGAAGGGCTGGCCGTTCCACCAGTCCTGCGGGCGGCCCGCGTCGGCGGCGAGCACGTTCGCCCGCAGGCCCAGACGGTGCAGGGTGGCCTCGATGCGTTCGCAGCGCGCGGGGTCCACGTCCAGCGCGGTCACGTCGAGGGTGCCGTCGAGTTCGAGCAGGTGCGCGGTTTTGCCGCCGGGCGCGGCGCAGGCGTCGAGCACGCGCTGGCCCTGCAGCCCGTCCAGCAGCAGCGGCGCGGCTTGCTGGGCGGCGGCGTCCTGCACTGACACCCAGCCTTCCGCCCAGCCCGGCAGCGACTGCACGGGGACGGGGCGGCGCAGCAGCAGGCCTCTGTCACCGACACGGGTAGCTTCCAAATTCATAGCTGCCAGCGCTTCCTGGTACTGGGCTAGAGGGCATTTTTCCTCATAAACCCGCAAGACCAGCGGCGGATGGGTGTTGTTGGCGTCCAGGATGGCCTGCCAGTGTTCGGGGTGGTCCTGGCGCACGCGGTCTATCCACCAGGCGGGGTGGTTCCAGCGGGCTTCGGGCACGGCGTCGGTGGCGGCGACCAGCGCATCGCGTTCGCGCAGGAAGCGGCGCAGGCAGGCGTTGACGAAGCTGGCCTGGCGGGCGGCGCCGCGCTTGGCGGCGTCCACGGCCTGGTTGACCAGGGTGAAGGGCTCGTAGGGGGCATGAGCCGGGTTCCAGGCCAGGGCCAGCGCGGTGCACAGCAACGCATCGACGGCGGGCGGCGGCTTGCGCGGGGCCAGCTGGCGGCGCAGCGCCTCGGCGCGGCCCAGGTTGCGCAGGGCCTGGAACAGCAGCGCCTGCACGCCGGGGCGCAGGGCGGGCGGCACGGCGGCCAGGGCCGTGGTGCCGGACTGGCCCGCGCGCACGGCGGCCAGGGCCTGCGCGGTGGCGGCCAACTGGCGCGCAAGGGGAATGGGTGCGTTCATAGCAGGCGAGCCGGCTTGAAGCCGGACAGCCAGGCCAGCAGCACGGCCGGGAACTGGGCGATGGCCTGGTTGTATTGCCCCGCCGCCGCGTTGAACTGCTGCACGGCCAGGCGGGCGTGGGCCTGGTGCTCGTCCCACTGCTGCTTCCACGGGGCGACGGCCGCGGGGCCGGCCTCGTCTTCGCGGGCACGCATCAGGGCTTGCCAGGCGCCGTCCAGCGCGTCGCGCCCTGTGGCCAGGGCGGCGGTAGCCTCGGGCTTCAGGGGCTTGGCGCGCGCCACGGCCAGCGAGGCGCCCAGTTGCGCTGCTGCGGCCTGCAGGGCGCGGCGGGCGTCGGCCACGTGTTCGTCGCCGGCATGGGCGGCGTCGCATTCGGCCAGCATGGCGAGCAGGCGCTGCACGTGCGCGTCCAGCCCGCCAAAGGCTTGCACCACGCCGGAGCGCAGGCGCACCAGCCGGTTGTGCGCGCCCACGGCCCAGAACAGCAGCAGGGCGCAGGCGGCCCAGAAGATCGGTGAAGTTGGCACGGTTCCTCCAAAAGAAAACGCCCCCGGCCTGCCGGGCGGGCAGAGCGGGAGCGTTTGTCAGCGGTGGCCGAAAGGCTTATTCAGCCGCGGGCTCGCTGCCTTCCACCTCGGTGGCCGTGGCGGTGGCGGTGGCGGTGGCGGCCAGTTCGGCTTCCTCGGCTTCGGCGATGGCGCGGCGTTCGGCTTCGTCCATGGCGTCCTTGGCCTTGCGCGCCTGGTGGTAGGCCAGGCCGGTGCCCGCGGGAATCAGGCGGCCGACGATGACGTTTTCCTTCAGGCCGCGCAGTTCGTCGCGCTTGCCCATGATGGCGGCTTCGGTCAGCACGCGGGTCGTTTCCTGGAACGAGGCGGCGGAGATGAAGCTGTCGGTGGACAGCGACGCCTTGGTGATGCCCAGCAGCACGTTGGAGTACGTGGCGGGAATCTTGCCGTCCTTCTGCGCCGCTTCGTTGGTGTTGAGCACCTCGGAGCGCTCGACCTGCTCGCCCTGGATGTAGCCGGTGTCGCCCGGCGCTTCGATCACGACACGGCGCAGCATCTGGCGCACGATCACTTCGATGTGCTTGTCGTTGATCTTCACGCCCTGCAAGCGGTACACGTCCTGCACTTCATCGACGATGTAGCGCGAGAGTTCTTCCATGCCCAGCAGGCGCAGGATGTCCTGCGGGTCGGCGGGGCCGTCCACGATGTGCTCGCCCTTGTTGACCACCTGGCCTTCGTGCACCAGGATGTTCTTTTCCTTGGGGATGAGTTCTTCCCACACCTTGCCGTCGGGGTCGGTGATCTGCAGGCGCACCTTGCCCTTGGTTTCCTTGCCGAAGGAGACGGTGCCGGTCATCTCGGCCAGCGTGCCCTTGTCCTTGGGCGTGCGGGCCTCGAACAGCTCGGCCACGCGGGGCAGACCGCCGGTAATGTCGCGGGTCTTCTGGCCTTCGACCGGAATACGCGCCAGCACTTCGCCGGGGCCCACTTCCTGGCCGTCGCGCACCTGGATCAGCGCGCCGACCTGGAAGCCGATGGTCACCGAGTGGTCGGTGCCGGGAATCTTCACTTCCTGGCCGTTCGCGTCCACCAGCTTGACCTGCGGGCGCACCACCTTGGCGGAGCCGCGGCGCTTGGGGTCGATCACGACCAGCGTCGAGAGGCCCGTCACGTCGTCCACCTGCTTGGCCACCGTCAGGCCCTCTTCCACGTTCTCGAACTTCACCTGGCCGGCGAATTCCGTGATGATGGGTCGGGTCAGCGGGTCCCAGTTGGCGAGGATGGTGCCGGCCTTGATGGTCTGGTCGGCCTTCACCGTCAGCGTGGCGCCGTAGGGCACCTTGTGGCGCTCGCGCTCGCGGCCATGCTCGTCCTGGATGATGATTTCGCCCGAGCGCGCGATCACCACCAGTTCGCCCTTGGTGTTGCTCACGTAGCGCATGGTGGCGTTGAAGGTGATCACGCCATTGGACTTGGCTTCCACGCTCGATGCCACTGCCGCACGCGAGGCCGCGCCGCCGATGTGGAAGGTACGCATGGTCAGCTGCGTGCCCGGCTCGCCGATGGACTGCGCGGCGATCACGCCCACGGCTTCGCCGAGGTTGATCAGGCCGCCACGGCCCAGGTCGCGGCCGTAGCACTTGGCGCACAGGCCGAAGCGGGTTTCGCAGGTCAGCGCGGTGCGCACCTTCACTTCATCGACGCCAGCGGCTTCGAGTTCTTCGATCAGGTCTTCGTCCAGCATCCGGCCCGCGGGGGCCAGCACGGCGCGGGTCTCGGGGTGCAGCACGTCTTCCGCCGTGGTGCGGCCCAGGATACGGTCGCGCAGCGATTCGATGACTTCACCACCCTCGACGATGGCGCGCATCAGCGAGCCGTGGCTGGTGCCGCAGTCTTCCTGGTTCACCACCAGGTCCTGCGTCACGTCCACCAGGCGGCGGGTCAGGTAACCCGAGTTCGCGGTCTTCAGCGCCGTGTCGGCCAGGCCCTTGCGGGCGCCGTGGGTGGAGATGAAGTACTGCAGCACGTTCAGCCCCTCGCGGAAGTTCGCGGTGATGGGCGTTTCGATGATGGAGCCGTCCGGCTTGGCCATCAGGCCGCGCATACCGGCCAGCTGGCGAATCTGCGCCGCGCTACCGCGAGCGCCCGAGTCGGCCATCATGTAGATGGCGTTGAAGGACTCCTGGTTGACTTCCTTGCCGTGGCGGTCGATGGTCTTCTGGACCTTGAGCTGGTCCATCATCACCTTGGACACGTCGTCGCCGGCCTTGCCCCAGATGTCCACCACCTTGTTGTAGCGCTCGCCGGACGTGACCAGGCCGGACACGTACTGCTGCTCGATCTCCTTCACCTCGGCCTCGGCGCGGGCCAGGATCTCGGCCTTCTGCGGGGGCACCAGCATGTCGTCGATGGCCACCGAGAAACCCGCGTGCGTCGCCAGGCGGAAGCCGTTCTGCAGCAGCTTGTCGGCGAACACCACGGTTTCCTTCAGGCCGCACTTGCGGAACGAGGCGTTGATGAGCTTGGAGATTTCCTTCTTCTTCAGCGCCTTGTTGATGTTCTCGAACGGTAGGCCCTTGGGCAGGATTTCGGACAGCAGCGCGCGGCCCACCGTGGTTTCGGTGAGCTTGAGGGCGGAGGTGAAAACACCCGTTTCCTTGTTCTTGGTCCACTCGACCAGGCGCACGTTGATGCGGGTGGCCAGTTCGACCTCGCCGGCGTCGAGCGCGCGCTGGACTTCACCGGTGTCGGTGAAGACCATGCCTTCGCCCTTGCCGTTGATCTTCTCGCGGGTGGCGTGGTACAGGCCCAGCACCACGTCTTGCGAGGGTACGATGGACGGTTCGCCCGAGGCCGGGAACAGCACGTTGTTGGACGCGAGCATCAGCGTGCGCGCCTCCATCTGCGCTTCCACCGACAGCGGCACGTGGACGGCCATCTGGTCACCGTCGAAGTCGGCGTTGAACGCCGCGCAGACCAGCGGGTGCAGCTGGATGGCCTTGCCTTCGATCAGGATGGGCTCGAACGCCTGGATGCCCAGGCGGTGCAGCGTGGGCGCGCGGTTCAGCAGCACCGGGTGTTCCTTGATGACTTCTTCCAGGATGTCCCACACCACGGGCGTGCCGGATTCGACTTCCTTCTTCGCCGCCTTGATGGTGGTGGCGATGCCCATGGCTTCGAGGCGCGAGAAGATGAAGGGCTTGAACAGCTCCAGCGCCATCAGCTTGGGCAGGCCGCACTGGTGCAGCTTGAGCGTCGGGCCCACGGTAATGACCGAACGGCCCGAGTAGTCCACGCGCTTGCCCAGCAGGTTCTGGCGGAAGCGGCCGCTCTTGCCCTTGATCATGTCGGCCAGCGACTTGAGCGCGCGCTTGTTCGCGCCGGTCATGGCCTTGCCACGGCGGCCGTTGTCCAGCAGCGAATCGACGGCTTCCTGCAACATGCGCTTTTCGTTGCGCGCGATGATTTCCGGGGCCTTGAGCTCCAGCAGGCGGCGCAGGCGCGAATTGCGGTTGATGACGCGGCGGTACAGGTCGTTCAGGTCGGACGTGGCGAAGCGGCCGCCGTCCAGCGGCACCAGCGGGCGCAGGTCGGGCGGCAGCACGGGCAGCACGCCCAGCACCATCCACTCGGGCTTGATGCCGGACTTGCGGAAGGCTTCCAGCACCTTCAGGCGCTTGGCGTTCTTTTTGACCTTGACTTCGGAGCCGGTCAGGTCGCCGCGCAGGCGCTCGATCTCGGTGTCGATGTCGATGGATTCGAGCAGGTCCTTGATGCCTTCCGCGCCCATCTTGGCGACGAACTCGTCGGCGTACTCGCGGCGCTTGGCGTCGTAGTCGTCCTCGCTCATGATGCTGAACTTCTTCAGCGGGGTCATGCCGGGGTCGACGACCACATAGGCTTCGAAGTACAGCACGCGCTCGATGTCGCGCAGCGTCATGTCGAGCACCAGGCCCAGGCGCGACGGCAGCGACTTCAAGAACCAGATGTGCGCGCAGGGCGCGGCCAGGTCGATGTGGCCCATGCGCTCGCGGCGCACCTTGGTCTGGGTGACTTCAACGCCGCACTTCTCGCAGATCACGCCGCGGTGCTTCAGGCGCTTGTACTTGCCGCACAGGCACTCGTAGTCCTTGATGGGGCCGAAGATCTTGGCGCAGAACAGGCCGTCGCGCTCGGGCTTGAACGTGCGGTAGTTGATGGTCTCGGGCTTCTTGACTTCACCGAAGGACCAGGAGCGGATTTTCTCGGGCGACGCGAGGCCGATCTTGATGGCGTCGAAGTGCTCGTCGGGCGTGAATTGCTTGAACAGGTCGAGTAGCGATTTCATGGACTCTTTCCTTTTCGTCAAATTTGATAGCTGCCAGCGCTCGTCTTTATTGGTTTTCAATGTGTTTTCGCATTGAAACCCTTACGGGACGAGCGCTAGCCGCTCACTTTTTTAAGAACGCTCCAGTTCCATGTCCAGGCCCAGGGAACGGATTTCCTTGACCAGCACATTGAACGATTCGGGCATACCGGCTTCGATGGCGTGTTCGCCCTTGACGATGTTTTCGTACACCTTGGTGCGGCCCTGCACGTCGTCGGACTTCACCGTCAGCATTTCCTGCAGCACGTAGGAGGCGCCGTAGGCTTCCAGCGCCCACACTTCCATCTCCCCGAAACGCTGGCCGCCGAACTGCGCCTTGCCGCCCAGCGGCTGCTGCGTGACCAGCGAGTACGGGCCGGTCGAGCGCGCGTGCATCTTGTCGTCCACCAGGTGGTGCAGCTTCAGGTAGTGCATGTAGCCGATGGTGGTCGGGCGCTCGAAGCGCTCGCCCGTGCGGCCGTCGTACAGGAACGCCTGCGTGCGCGTGTCGGTCAGGCCCTTGCGCGCCTTGATGTCGTCCGGGTAGGCCAGCTTGAGCATGTCCTTGATCTCGGCCTCGCTCGCGCCGTCGAACACCGGCGTGGCGTAGGGCACGCCGTGGCTCAGGTTGCCCGCCATCGCCAGCAGGTCGGCATCGCTCATCTGCGACAGGTCTTCCTTGCGGCCGCGCGAGTTGTAGACCTCTTCGAGGAACTTGCGCACTTCGGCCACCTTGGCCTGGTCGCGCAGCATGTCGCCGATGCGCTGGCCGATGCCCTTGCCGGCCCAGCCCAAGTGGACTTCGAGCACCTGCCCGATGTTCATGCGCGAAGGCACGCCCAGCGGGTTCAGCACGATGTCGGCGGGCGTGCCGTCGGCCATGTAAGGCATGTCTTCCACGGGCACGATCTTGGACACCACACCCTTGTTGCCGTGGCGGCCGGCCATCTTGTCGCCGGGCTGCAGGCGGCGCTTGACGGCCAGGTACACCTTGACCATCTTCAGCACGCCCGCGGGCAGTTCGTCGCCTTGCGTGAGCTTCTTGCGCTTTTCCTCGAAGGCCAGGTCGAAGCTGTGGCGCGTCTGCTCCATCGCGTTCTTCATGGATTCGAGCTGCTGCGCCACTTCTTCCTCGGCGGGGCGGATGTCGAACCAGTGGAATTTCTCCACGCTGTCCAGGTACGCCTTGTCGATCTTGGTGCCCTTGGCGAGCTTCTGCGGCCCGCCGTTCACCACGCGGCCCGTGAGCAGCTTGGCGATACGGTCGAAGGCGTCGGCCTCCACGATGCGCAGCTGGTCGTTCAGGTCGAGGCGGAAGCGCTTGAGCTCGTCGTCGATGATCTGCTGCGCGCGCTTGTCGCGCTGGATGCCTTCGCGGGTGAAGACCTGCACGTCGATCACGGTGCCGGAGCTGCCCTGGTCCACGCGCAGCGAGGTGTCCTTCACGTCCGAAGCCTTCTCGCCGAAGATGGCGCGCAGCAGCTTCTCTTCCGGCGTCAGCGTCGTCTCGCCCTTGGGCGTGACCTTGCCGACCAGCGTGTCGCCGGGCTGCACTTCCGCGCCCACGTAGATGATGCCGGACTCGTCCAGACGGTTCAGCTGCTGCTCCGACAGGTTCGGAATGTCGCGCGTGATTTCCTCGGCGCCCAGCTTGGTGTCGCGCGCCATCACCACGAGTTCCTCGATGTGGATCGAGGTATAGCGGTCTTCGGCCACCACGCGCTCGCTGATCAAAATCGAGTCTTCGAAGTTGTAGCCGTTCCAGGGCATGAAGGCGATCAGCATGTTCTGGCCGATGGCGATCTCGCCCAGGTCGGTCGATGCGCCGTCGGCGATCACGTCACCCTTGGCCAGCACATCGCCCTTCTTGACGATGGGGCGCTGGTGGATGTTGGTGTTCTGGTTGGAACGCTGGTACTTGATGAGGTTGTAGATGTCCACGCCCACTTCACCGGCCACGGCTTCGCTGTCGTTCACGCGCACCACGATGCGGGTCGCGTCCACGTAATCGACCACGCCGCCGCGCGTGGCGGTGACCACGGTGCCCGAGTCCACAGCGGCCACGCGCTCGATGCCGGTGCCCACCAGCGGCTTTTCCGGGCGCAGCACGGGCACGGCCTGGCGCGACATGTTGGCGCCCATCAGCGCACGGTTCGCGTCGTCGTGCTCCAGGAAGGGCACGAGCGATGCGGCCACCGACACGATCTGCGCGGGCGACACGTCCATGTACTGCACGCGGTCGGCGGACAGCAGCGTCGATTCGCCCTTCTCGCGCGCCGACACCAGGTCGCCGGTCAGGTTGCCGTCCTTGTCCAGCGTGGCGTTGGCCTGGGCGATGACGTACTTGCCTTCCTCGATGGCGGACAGGTAGTCGATCTGGTCGGTCACCTTGCCGTCCACCACGCGGCGGTAGGGCGTCTCGATGAAGCCGTATTCGTTCAGGCGGGCGTACAGGGCCAGCGAGTTGATCAGGCCGATGTTCGGGCCTTCCGGCGTTTCGATCGGGCACACGCGGCCGTAGTGGGTCACGTGCACGTCGCGCACTTCGAAGCCCGCGCGCTCGCGCGTCAGGCCGCCCGGGCCGAGGGCCGAGACGCGGCGCTTGTGCGTGATTTCGGCCAGCGGGTTGGTCTGGTCCATGAACTGCGACAGCTGCGACGCGCCGAAGAACTCCTTGAGCGCCGCGGAAATCGGCTTGGAGTTGATCAGGTCGTGCGGCATCAGCGGCTCTTGCTCGGCCTGGCCCAGGCGTTCCTTCACGGCCTTCTCGATGCGCGCCAGGCCCGTGCGGTACTGGTTCTCGGCCAGCTCGCCCACGCAGCGCACGCGGCGGTTGCCCAGGTGGTCGATGTCATCGACTTCGCCACGGCCGTTGCGCAGATCGACCAGGATCTTCACCACGGCCAGGATGTCGTCGTTGCTCAGCACCATGGGGCCGGTCGCTTCGTTGCGGCCGATCTTGGCGTTGAACTTCATGCGGCCCACGCGCGAGAGGTCGTAGGTGTCGGGGTTGTAGAACAGGCGCTGGAACAGGGCCTGCACCGCGTCTTCCGTCGGCGGCTCGCCGGGGCGCATCATGCGGTAGATGGCCACGCGCGCGGCGGACTCGTCCACCGTTTCGTCGATGCGCAGAGTCTGCGAGATGTAGGCGCCCTGGTCGAGTTCGTTGGTGTACAGGCATTGCACGTCCTGCACGCCCGCCGTGCGCAGCTTTTTCAGCAGCGCCTCGGTCAGTTCGTCGTTGGCCTTGGCGATGATTTCGCCCGTGTCGCCGTCCACGATGTTGCGCGCCACCACGCGGCCCAGCAGGAAGTCTTCCGGCACGCTGACGTGCGTGGTGCCCGACTGCTCCAGTTCGCGGGTGTGGCGCGCGGTGATGCGCTTGTCCTTGGCGACGATGACCTTGCCCGACTTGTCGGTGATGTCGAAGCGCGCCACTTCGCCCTTCAGGCGGTCGGCCACGAACTCCATCTGCGCGCCCGCGTCCATCAGGCGGAAGTTGTCGTTCACGAAGAAGTTGGCCAGGATGGATTCGGGGTTCAGGCCGATGGCCTTGAGCAGAATCGTCACCGGCATCTTGCGGCGGCGGTCCACGCGGAAGTACAGGATGTCCTTCGGGTCGAACTCGAAGTCGAGCCACGAGCCGCGGTAGGGGATGATGCGCGCGCTGAACAGCAGCTTGCCCGAGCTGTGCGTCTTGCCCTTGTCGTGCTCGAAGAACACGCCGGGCGAACGGTGCAGCTGCGAGACGATCACGCGCTCGGTGCCGTTGATGATGAACGAGCCCTTGTCGGTCATCAGGGGCACTTCGCCCATGTAGACCTCCTGCTCCTTCACTTCCTTCACCACCTTGGATTGCGAAGTGGACGACTCGCGGTCGTAGATGATGAGCTGCACGCGCGCGCGCACGGCGGACGCGAAGGTTAGGCCGCGCGTCTGGCATTCGCGCACGTCGAACGCGGGCTTGGCCAGGTTGTATTCGACGAACTTCATCTCGACGAAACCGTTGTGCGAGACGATGGGGAAAGCCGATTCAAAAGCGGCTTGCAGGCCGTCGGGGGTGCGCTTCTTCGGGGCCTTGTCGGCTTGCAGGAAGGCGGTGTAGGCGTCCTTCTGCATCTGCAGCAGGTAGGGCACTTCGAGCACGGCGTCGCGGCTGCCAAAGCTCTTGCGAATGCGCTTGCGTTCGGTATAGGAATAGGCCATGAGATCTCCGGGCAAAGACATGAATCCTGGGTCTTCGACGACTACCCGTCGCGGTGACGGGCTTGGCGGTTGGCCACTACCAACCATGGCGGACGGCGATGCATTGCACATCGCCCGAACCAAGGCATCTTCTGCTGTCGGGGGTGTTCAGAAGACACTTGCAAAAACCCGCTGGAGAGGGGCGTTTGCAGGTGCGCTCTGAAAGCGCCAAAGGCTGGAAGCCCTTGTGGAGCTTCCAGCCTTCGCAAAAGCCGAATTACTTGAGTTCGGCCTTGGCACCAGCTTCCACCAGCTTCTTGACAGCGGCTTCGGCGTCTGCCTTGGGCAGGGCTTCCTTGACGTTCTTGGGAGCGCCGTCCACCAGGTCCTTGGCTTCCTTGAGGCCCAGGCCGGTGATTTCGCGCACGGCCTTGATAACCGACACCTTGTTCGCGCCGGCTTCGGTCAGCACGACGTTGAACTCGGTCTTTTCTTCAGCGGCTGCAGCGCCGCCGGCGGCAGCGCCGCCAGCTGCGGGAGCGGCCATGGCGGCAGCGCTCACGCCGAACTTCTCTTCAATGGCCTTCACCAGGTCATTGAGTTCCAGGACCGTCATGCTGTCCAGCGCGGTCAAGAATGCGTCTTTATCGAATGCCATTTTGATTTCCTAACAATTGGTTTTAAGAGGGGGACGTCTGCGTGCGCCATTTAAGCGGCAGCAGGTTCGCCTTCGCCTTTCTTGGCCGCCAGGGCGCCCAGCACCACGGCGGTGCGGGAGATCGGCGACATCAGCAAGCCACACAGCTGGGCCAGCAGCACTTCCTTGGAAGGGATGTTGGCCAGTTGCTTCACGCCGTTCACATCCAGGGCCTTGCCCGCGAAGGCGCCGCCGCGAATCACCAGCTTGTCGTTGGTTTTCGCGAAATCGGCCACCACCTTGGCGGCGGCCACAGCGTCTTCGGAGAAGCCATAGATCAGAGGACCGGTCATCTGGTCGGCCACCACGTCAAACGCGCTGCCAGCCACAGCACGGCGTGCCAGGGTGTTCTTCAGAACACTCAGGGTCACGCCCTTGCTGCGGGCATCGACGCGCAGTTTGGTCATGTCGGCCACCGTGATGCCACGGTATTCCGCGATCACGAGCGTTTGAGCTTTAGCGGCGAGGCTGGTCACTTCATTGATGACCGCTTCTTTCTCACTGCGATTAAGACTCAAGGTCTACTCCTTCATATGCGCACTTGGAACGGGTCTTCGTGCGCGCTCTTGGGTTGCAGCGACCAACTGTTTTCGGAACAAATTCCATCAGCAGCGGGATCGCCATCTGCGTTGGCCCATCGGGGTTTAAGTGCAGCCGGCCTGCACACCAACGGTCTTGGATGGCCCGATGCATTACTGCACCGGCCCACCACTGGAGCGCCCCTTGCGAAGCGCTCCAAGATTTCTCACGATCAGGCCGTGATGGATTGCGTATCGACGCGAACGCCCAGACCCATCGTGGAAGACACGGCCACCTTGCGCAGGTACACACCCTTGCTGGTCGCGGGCTTGGCCTTGTTCAGCGCATCGATCAGCGCCGCCAGGTTGCCCTGGAGCTTGTCGTTGTCGAACGAGCGGCGGCCGATCGTGCTGTGCACGATACCGGCCTTGTCCACGCGGAACTGCACCTGGCCGGCCTTGGCGTTCTTCACGGCCGTGGCCACGTCGGGCGTCACGGTGCCGACCTTGGGGTTCGGCATCAGGCCGCGCGGGCCGAGGATCTGGCCCAGCGTACCCACCACGCGCATCGCGTCGGGGGCGGCGATCACCACGTCGAAAGGCATGTCGCCGGCCTTCACCTGGGCGGCGAGGTCGTCCATGCCCACGATGTCGGCGCCAGCGGCCTTGGCTTCCTCGGCCTTGGCGCCTTGGGCGAACACGGCCACGCGCTTGGTCTTGCCGGTGCCGTTGGGCAGCACCACGGCGCCACGCACCACCTGGTCGGACTTCTTCGCGTCCACGCCCAGTTGCACGGCCACGTCGATGGATTCGTCGAACTTGGCGGTCGCGGCTTCCTTCACCAGCGCCACGGCGTCAGCGAATGCGTACAGCTTGGTCGATTCCACCTTGCCTGCCAGCGCCTTTTGTTTCTTGGTCAGCTTTGCCATTTCAGAGACCCTCCACCGTCACGCCCATGGAACGGGCCGAGCCAGCCAGCGTGCGCACGGCGGCGTCCACGCTCGCAGCGTTCATGTCCTTCAGCTTGGTCTTGGCGATCTCTTCGAGCTGCGCGCGCGTGATCTTGCCGACCTTGGTGGACAGAGCGTTGGAAGAACCCTTTTCGAGCTTGATGGCCTTCTTGATCAGGGTCGTCGCGGGCGGCGTCTTGATGATGAAGGTGAAGCTCTTGTCCGCGAAGGCCGTGATGACCACGGGCAGCGGCAGGCCCGGCTCGACACCCTGGGTCTGCGCGTTGAACGCCTTGCAGAACTCCATGATGTTGAGGCCGCGCTGGCCCAGCGCGGGACCGATCGGGGGGGACGGATTGGCCTTACCAGCTGGCACTTGCAGCTTGATGAAGCCGACGATTTTCTTCGCCATGTATAGCTCCTTGCGGGTGATAGCGCCACACCTTGCGGCATGGCTCCCCGGCGGGGTGGGTGACTCGGTATTTACGTTCGCGCCGAGTCAGAAAACGCGGGGTTCTTGTGCTCAGGTCTTCTCGACCTGGGCGAATTCCAGTTCCACCGGCGTGGAGCGGCCAAAGATCATGACCGACACGCGCAGGCGGTTCTTTTCGTAGTTGACCTCTTCCACCGTGCCGTTGAAGTCGGTGAACGGGCCTTCCTTGACGCGCACGAGCTCGCCGACCATGAACTCCACCTTGTGGCGGGGCTTGTCGGTGCCCTCCTGCATTTGGTTCACAATCTTCTGGACTTCTTCCTCGGAGATCGGAGCCGGGCGGTTCTTCGCGCCGCCGACGAAACCCGTGACCTTGCTCGTGTGCTTCACGAGGTGCCAGGTGTCGTCGTCCATCACCATCTCGACGAACACGTAGCCGGGGTACAGGCGGCGCTCGGTGGTCTTCTTCTGGCCGTTCTTCATCTCGACGACCTCTTCGGTCGGCACGAGCACACGGCCAAACTTGGTCTGCATCCCGGCGCGGTTCACGCGCTCGGCGATGTTGCGCTCCACGGCCTTTTCCATGCCCGAGTAGGCATGGACGATGTACCAGCGCAGATCCGGGTTGGCCGACGTGGCGCTGCCCAGAACTTCCGTGGCAACGGTGGTGGTTTCAGTCATTACTTCCTCCAGCCCAGGATCAGGTCGTACAGCACCCATTCCAGCGTCTTGTCGGTCAACCAGAGAAACAGGGCCATGAGCACTACGAAGGCGAACACATAGGCCGTCATCTGCAAGGTTTCCTTGCGGCTGGGCCAGACCACCTTCTTGACTTCACGCACCGAATCGCGCGCAAAGCCGATGAACTGACGGCCCCACTCGGAACTCAGGAACACCCCCACGGCAGCCGCCAGGCCGACGATGAGCGCGCCCCATTGCGCAACGGGGCCTTGCTTGCCGAGCAGATAGAAACCGGCAAGCGCCGCAACCACCAGCAGCACGACGGCGGCCAGTTTGGCCTTGTCGGCACCGGTGCTGACGGTTTCAATGGGAGTGGTAGCCATATCGGATCAATTCATGCGCTTACCGCCAAAAAAACGGCCCGCGCCCAAGACACTGAAGCCCGCCAGAAGCTGGCGGGCTTGTTGGTTTCCACCTTTCAGGTGGCAGGGGCAGTAGGAATCGAACCTACAACCTTCGGTTTTGGAGACCGACGCTCTGCCAATTGAGCTATACCCCTAGAACCCTTTCAAAGATCAGGCAATGATCTTAGCCACGACACCCGCGCCCACGGTACGGCCGCCTTCGCGGATAGCGAAGCGCAGGCCTTCTTCCATGGCGATGGGGTTGATCAGCTTCACCGTGATGGACACGTTGTCGCCGGGCATGACCATTTCCTTGTCCGCGGGCAGTTCGATCGCGCCGGTCACGTCGGTGGTGCGGAAGTAGAACTGCGGGCGGTAGTTGTTGAAGAAGGGGGTGTGGCGGCCGCCTTCGTCCTTGCTCAGCACGTACACCTCAGCCGTGAAGTGGGTGTGGGGCTTGATGGAGCCGGGCTTGCACAGCACTTGGCCGCGTTCGACGTCTTCGCGCTTGGTGCCGCGCAGCAGCAGGCCGACGTTGTCGCCGGCTTGGCCTTGGTCGAGCAGCTTGCGGAACATTTCGACGCCGGTGCAGGTGGTCTTCTGGGTGTCGCGGATGCCGACGATTTCGATTTCTTCGCCGACCTTGATCACGCCGCGTTCGACACGGCCCGTGACCACGGTGCCGCGGCCGGAGATGGAGAAGACGTCTTCCACGGGCATGAGGAAGGCGCCGTCCACTGCGCGCTCGGGCGTGGGGATGTAGGTGTCGAGGGCTTCGGCCAGTTTGTCGATGGCTTGTTCGCCCAGGGGGCCCTTGTCGCCTTCGAGGGCGAGTTTGGCGGAGCCGCGGATGATGGGGGTGTCGTCGCCGGGGAAGTTGTACTTGTCCAGCAGTTCGCGCACTTCCATTTCGACGAGTTCGAGCAGTTCTTCGTCGTCGACCATGTCGCACTTGTTCAGGAAGACGATGATGTAGGGCACGCCCACCTGGCGGGCCAGCAGGATGTGCTCGCGGGTCTGGGGCATGGGGCCGTCAGCGGCGGAGCACACCAGGATGGCGCCGTCCATCTGGGCGGCGCCGGTGATCATGTTCTTGACGTAGTCGGCGTGGCCGGGGCAGTCCACGTGGGCGTAGTGGCGGTTGGCCGTTTCGTATTCCACGTGGGCGGTGTTGATGGTGATGCCGCGCGCTTTTTCTTCAGGCGCTGCGTCGATTTCGTCGTACTTCTTGGCTTCGCCGCCAAACTTGGACGACAGCACGGTGGCGATCGCTGCCGTCAGCGTCGTCTTGCCGTGGTCCACGTGGCCGATCGTGCCCACGTTCACGTGGGGCTTCGTGCGTTCGAATTTACCTTTTGCCATTTTTCCGACTCCGAAAAAAATCTACAAACTTCAAAACAACAAGATGTGGCGCACCCCATAGACGGAGTGCGCCAAAAATCTGGTGCCCTTGGCGGGAATCGGACCCGCGACCTCTCCCTTACCAAGGGAGTGCTCTACCACTGAGCCACAAGGGCAACATGAAGCCGCATCGCTGCAGCCCCACATCAATCAAACCACACGCCGCATGGAGCGGGAGACGGGAATCGAACCCGCGTCATCAGCTTGGAAGGCTGGGGTTCTACCATTGAACTACTCCCGCGCAAGCCATACAGCCTGTGCAAAAACTCTTCCAGCGCAAAGCTGGTGGAGGGGACTGGATTCGAACCAGTGTAGGCGTAAGCCAACAGATTTACAGTCTGCCCCCTTTAGCCACTCGGGCACCCCTCCGGAGAGCCTTGGATTCTAGCAGCATTTTTTGGCACCGCGCAAGCAGCCTCAAAAAACGACACTGGCGCGGCTGGCGGGGATCGAACCCACGACCCTCGGCTTCGGAGGCCGATACTCTATCCACTGAGCTACAGCCGCGCATTCCAACTCCGCCACAAGGCGAAGCCCCGCATTATTGCACGGCCCTCAAAGGTCGAAGCCCAGCCCCGCCAGGTAAGCATCCGTCGTCATGCGACCCACAGCCACCAAGTCGAAATTGCCGAGATTGAGCAGCCAGCCTTGCAGCAGCCCGTCGAACAGGGCGTGCAACCCCTTGGCCGCCACCTCGGGCGGCATCTCCAAGACCAGCCCCTGCGCCTGCGCCGCACGGCGCATGTCTTCGGCCAGTTTGGCTTCGAACCCTTCGCAAGCCGTCATGTGCCGGTCGCGCACGGCGCTGAGTTCGTTGACGTACTCCACCCGGTACAGCGCAATCTCGAAGACTTTGCGCGCGCGTTCGTCCGTCGCCACCATGCGCAGCACCCCCTCCACGACGCCGCGCAGCCGCTGCAGGGGCGCCACGTCTTCATTACCCCCGCTGGGGCCGTAGGCGTTTTCCAGCGGCAGGGTGACGCGATCCATCATGGCGCCGAACAGGTCGGCCTTGTCCCGGAAATGCCAGTAGATGGCCCCGCGCGTCGCCCCCGCAGCCTGCGCAATGTCCGCCAGCGTGGCGCGCGACACGCCTTTTTCATGAAAAACCCGCTCCGCTGCGTCGAGCAGGCTGTCGCGCGTGGCTTCTGCATCTTCTTTGGTACGCCGGACCATGCGCCTCTCCCGGTAGTTCATACTGTGTCGTGACTTGCACGGCGCCTGCCATTATACATTCATGGTTGTATGTATAATTTGGCGACACATTCTCAGGTCAGCAATGCCAAGGGTGGCGTTTTCGCCACCCTTGTCTTGTTTGCCGTACACCCCCGGAAGGACCCCTCCATGCAGCGCTCGCGCGACCTGTCAGACATTTCCCCTCCCTTCAAGAAAGCCGCCTTCGGCCTGGCCCTGGCCTGCACCCTGGCCCTGGCGGCTTGCGGCGGCAAGAAGGACGAAGCCGCAGCAGGCGGTGACGGCGGCGCCCACAAGATGCCGCCCGTGCAAGTGGGCGTGGTGGTGGCTACGCCGGGCAATGTGGGCCTGGTGACCGAACTGCCGGGCCGCGTCGAGGCCGTGCGCACGGCCCAGATCCGCGCACGCGCCGCGGGCATCCTGCAGCAGCGTCTGTTCAAGGAAGGCAGCGACGTCAAGGCAGGCCAGCCGCTGTTCAAGATCGACCCAGCCCCTTACGCCGCAGCACTGGAAAGCGCGCGCGCCACACTGGCGCGCGCCCAGGCCAATCTGGCGCAGACCACGGCGCAGCTGGAGCGCTACCGCCCGCTGGTGGGCGCCAACGCCATCAGCAAGCAGGACTTCGTGAACGCCGAAGCAGCCCAGAAGCAGGCCCAGGCCGACGTGATGTCCGGCAAGGCCGCCGTGCGCACCGCCGAAATCAACCTCGGCTACACCACGGTGACCGCCCCCATCGCCGGCCGCATCGGCCGTGCGCTGGTGACCGAGGGCGCGCTGGTCGGCCAGGGCGAGGCAACGCAGCTTGCGCTGGTGCAGCAGATCGACAAGGTGTATGTGAACTTCACGCAGTCGTCCACCGACGTGCTGAACCTGCGCCGCGCGATGGCCGCAGGCCAGTTCCAGCGCGCGCCCGGCACCGATGCCGCCGTGGTGCACGTGGTATTGGACGACGGCAGTGCCTACCCGCTGGCCGGCAAGCTGCTGTTCTCCGACCTGACGGTGGACCCGACCACGGGCCAGGTGACGTTGCGCGCCGAAATCCCCAACCCCAAGGGCGAACTGCTGCCCGGCCTGTACGTGCGCGTGCGCCTGGAACAGGCCCAGGTATCCAACGCCATTACCCTGCCCCAGCAGGCGGTGACCCGCACCCAGCAGGGCGATACCGTGAGCGTGGTGAGCGAAGACGGCAAGGTCAGCACCCGTACCGTCAAAGTGACCACCGCGCAGAACAACCGCTGGCTGGTGCAGGACGGCCTGAAAGCCGGCGAGCAGGTGATGGTGGACGGATTCCAGAAACTGCAGATGCTGCCGCCCGGCACCCCCGTGAAAGCCGTGCCCTGGCAGCCGCCGGGCGCTGCGCCCGCCGCGCCTACAGCGCCCGCATCCACCGCTTCCGCGCCCGCTGCGCCGGCATCTGCTGCGGCATCCAAGCAATAACCAGAGGCCCGACACATGGCCAAGTTTTTTATTGACCGCCCCATCTTCGCGTGGGTGATAGCGCTGTTCGTCATCGTGATGGGCGCCGTCGCGATCACGCAGTTGCCCATCGCGCAGTACCCGCCCGTGGCCCCGCCCTCCATCGTGGTCAGCGCCGCCTACCCCGGCGCCTCGGCCCAGACGCTGGAAGACAGCGTGCTCGCCGTGATCGAGCGCGAAATGAACGGCTCGCCCGGCATGATCTACATGGAGTCCGTGGCCCAGGCCGACGGCACCGGCACCATCACCATCAGCTTCCAGCCCGGCACCAACCCCGATCTGGCGCAGGTGGACGTGCAGAACCGCCTTTCGCGCGCCACGCCGCGCCTGCCTTCGGTGGTGACGCAGCAGGGCGTGCGCGTGGACAAGTCGCGCGCCAACTTCCTGTTGTTCACCATGCTCTCGTCGAGTAACCCGGCCATCGACACCACGGCGCTGGGCGATTACGCCGCGCGCAACGTGGTGCCGGAACTGCAGCGCCTGAACGGCATCGGCCAGGCCCAGCTCTTCGGCGCCGAGCGCGCCATGCGCATCTGGATCGATCCGGACAAGATGACGGGCTACAACCTGTCCGCCACTGACATCACCAATGCCATCCGCGCGCAGAACGCGCAGGTGGCCAGCGGCGTGATCGGCGACCTGCCCAACGTGAAAGGCCAGGGCATCTCGGCCACCGTGGTGGTCAATGGCCAGCTCGCCACGGTGGACCAGTTCGGCGCCATCGTGCTGCGCGCCAACGCGGACGGCTCCACCGTGCGCCTCAAGGACGTCGCGCGCATCGAACTGGGCGGCCAATCCTACGCCACCTCGGCGCGCCTGAATGGCCAGCCAGCCATCGGCATTGGCGTGCAGCTCACGCCCACGGGCAATGCGCTGCAGGCGGCCAAGGACGTGCGCGCCAAGATGAACGACCTCTCGCGCTATTTCCCCAAGGGCGTGAGCTGGACGATTCCGTACGACAGCTCGCGCTTCATCAGCATCTCGATCTCGCAGGTCGTTGAAACGCTGGTGGAAGCCGTGGTGCTGGTGTTCCTGGTGATGTTCCTGTTCCTGCAGAACTGGCGCTACACGCTGATTCCCACCATCGTGGTGCCGATCGCGCTGCTGGGCACGTTCGCCACGCTGCTCGCGCTGGGCTTCTCGATCAACGTGCTGACCATGTTCGGCATGGTGCTGGTGATCGGCATCGTGGTGGACGACGCCATCGTGGTGGTGGAGAACGTCGAACGCATCATGAGCGAGGAAGGCTTGCCGCCGCTCGAAGCCACGCGCAAGGCCATGCGGCAGATTTCCGGGGCCATCATCGGCGTGACGGTGGTGCTGGTGTCGGTGTTCGTGCCGCTGGCGTTCTTCGCGGGCTCCACCGGCAACATCTACCGCCAGTTCGCGGCGGTGATGGTGGCGTCCATCGGCTTCTCGGCCTTCATGGCGCTGTCGCTCACGCCCGCGCTGTGCGCCACGCTGCTCAAGCCCGTGGAAGCGGGGCACCACCACGAGAAGACGGGCTTCTTCGGCTGGTTCAACCGCAGCTTCAGCCGCACGGCCAAGAGCTACGAAGGCTTCGTGGCACGCATCCTGCAGCGCGCCGCGCGCTACCTCGTGATCTACGCCGCCATCGTCGGCGCGGTGGCCGTGGTCTACATGCGCCTGCCCACCTCGTTCCTGCCCAACGAGGACCAGGGCTACTTCATCGTGAACGTACAGCTGCCTCCCGGCGCTACGCAGGAACGCACGCTGTCCGTGATGCAGCAGGTGGAAGGCTTCGTGCTCAAGCAGCCCGAAGTGCAGAACATGGTCGGCGTGCTGGGTTTCAGCTTCTCGGGCCAGGGGCAGAACGCGGGCCTGGCCTTCGTCACGCTCAAGGACTGGCACGAGCGCAAAGGGGCGCAGCATTCCGCCGAAGGCGTCGCGGGCCGCACCACGGGCGCGCTCCTGGGCAGCGTGCGCGATGCGTTCATCTTCGCGCTGAGCCCGCCGCCCATTTCCGAACTGGGTAACGCCACGGGCTTCACCTTCCGCCTGCAAGACCGCAGCGGCGCGGGGCACGAGGCGCTGGTCAACGCACGCAACCAGCTGCTGGGCATGGCCATGAAGAGCAAGGTGCTGACCCAGGTGCGCCCCGACGGCCTGGAAGACGCGCCGCAGCTGCAGATCGACATCGACCGCGACAAGGCCAATGCGCTGGGCGTGCCGTTCGACTCGATCAACGCCGCGCTGTCCACGGCACTGGGTTCGAGCTACGTGAACGACTTCCCGAGCCAGGGCCGTATGCAGCGCGTGGTGGTGCAGGCCGATGCGCCGGGCCGGATGCAGCCCGACGACCTGCTGCAGATCAACGTGCGCGGCAACAACGGCCAGCTCGTGCCCATGTCCACCTTCGCGACCACGCGCTGGGTCAAGGGCGCGCAGCAAACGGTGCGCTACAACGGCTACCCCGCCATGCGCATCGCGGGCACCGCCGCGCCAGGCTACAGCACGGGCGCGGCCATGGCCGAAATGGAGAAGCTGGCCGCCCAGCTGCCGCAAGGCTTCGGCTACGAATGGACGGGCCAGTCGCGCGAAGAAAAGCTCGCCGGCTCCCAGGCCATGGTCCTGTACGGGTTCGCCGTGCTCGCCGTGTTCCTGTGCCTGGCCGCGCTGTACGAAAGCTGGTCGATCCCGCTGGCCGTGATCCTGGTGGTGCCGCTGGGCGTGCTGGGCGTGCTGCTGGCCACGCTGCTGCGCAGCTACGCGAACGACGTGTACTTCCAGGTCGGGCTGGTCACCATCATCGGTATCTCGGCCAAGAACGCCATCCTGATCATCGAGTTCGCCAAGGACCTGCAGGCCCAGGGCAAGAGCGCGATAGCGGCAGCCCTGGAGGCGGCACACCTGCGGTTCCGCCCCATCATCATGACCTCGATGGCCTTTGGCCTGGGCGTGGTGCCGCTGTTCATCGCATCGGGCGCGGGCGCGGCCAGCCAGCGTGCCATCGGCACGGGCGTGCTGGGCGGCATGGTCACCGGCACCATGCTCGCCGTGGTCTTCGTGCCTGTGTTCTTCGTGGTCGTGCGCACCCTGTTCAAGGGCAGCGCGCGCCAGCATGAAATGGACCGGCGTCATGCCGAGGAAGCCGGGGTAACCGCCCATGAATAAACGATTCACACTGACCACTCTGGCCTTGGCCGCGCTGCTCTCGGGCTGCTCTTTCATTCCCCAGTACGAGCGCCCCGCCGCGCCCGTACCCGCCGCCTACGCCACCCCCGGCACCGAGGCGACGGCTGAAGCGGCGCCCGCCGCCATCGCGGACTGGAAGGACTACTTCAGCGACCCGCGCCTGCGCCAGTTGCTCGAAGCAGCGCTGGTCAATAACCGCGACCTGCGCGTGGCCGTGCTCAACATCGAGCAGGCGCGGGCGCAGTTCCAGATCCAGCGCTCCCAGCAGTTCCCCAGCATCGGCCTGGGCGCCAGCGCGCAGCGCGCGCCCAACGCCTTCGGCAAGATGACCAACACCTACTCGGTGGGCGGCATCCTGTCGTCGTGGGAACTGGACTTCTGGGGCCGCCTGGGCAGCCTCAAGGAACAGGCGCTGCACCAGTACCTGGCGACCGAGGAAGCGCGCAAGGCCGTGCAGACCAGCCTGGTGGCCAACGTGGCCAACGGCTGGTACACGCTGCTGGCTGACGAGGAATTGCTCGACATCTCGCGCCGCACCCTGGCCACCCGCGAAGAGTCGGTCAAGCTGACCAAGATGCGCTTCGATGTGGGCGCGGCCTCCGAGCTGGACTACCAGCAGGCCCAGTCACTCACCGAAGCGGCACGCGCCACGCTGGCGCAGCAGCAGCGCCAGCGCGCGCTGGACGAAAACGCCCTGGCGCTGCTACTGGGCCAGCCCTTGCCCGACGACGTGCGCGCCAGCCTCCCCGGCAGCCGCCTGGCCGACGTGCCCGCCATGGCCAACGTGCCTGCGGGCCTGCCGTCCGACCTGCTGGTGCGCCGGCCCGACGTGCGGCAGGCCGAGCAGCAGCTCATTGCCGCCAACGCCAACATCGGCGCAGCCCGCGCGGCGTTCTTCCCGACCATCACGCTCACGGCCCAGGCCGGCACGGCCAGCACCGAACTCTCGGGGCTGTTCAAGAGCGGCACCTGGGCCTTCATGCCGACCGCCTCGGCGCTGCTACCCATCTTCAACGCGGGCCGCAACCAGGCGTCGCTGGAGTCGTCGAAAGCGGGCCGCGATATTGCCGTGGCGCAGTACGAGAAGGCCATCCAGAGCGCCTTCCGCGAGGTGTCGGACGCGCTGGCCAGCCAAGGCACGCTGGCCGACCAGGCCCGTGCCCAGCAGGCCCAGGCCGTGGCCGATACCGCGCGCTACAAGCTGTCGGACCTGCGCTACCAGAACGGCGTGGCCAGCTACCTCGACCTGCTGGACGCGCAGCGCTCGCTGTTCGCCACCGAGCAGTCCGTGGTGCAGGTGCGCCTGGCGCAGTTGCAGAACCAGGTCACGCTGTACAAGGCGCTGGGCGGAGGGTGGACGGAGGAGTCCGCAAAAGCGCCTTCTTGACGCAGGGCCATCGCTATAATCGACGGCTATTTGTTACAAGACCGCCCCACGATGGCGACCTGAGGAAGACATGAGCGAGAACCAGCACGAAGAGGCACACACCGGCCCCATCAAGACCCCCAAGCAACTGCTGCTTGCAGGCTTTTTCTCGTTCGTGGTGCCGATCTTCGCCATCATCGGCCTGGTGATGTACGTGACCTCGGCCGACAAGCCCGCCGCGGGCGCGGTGGATCTGGCCAAGGCCACCGAAGCGCGCATCCAGAAGGTGGGCGCCGTGGAAATCCGCGATGCCAACCGCCCGCTGCACACGGGCGAAGAAGTGTTCAAGGCGCAGTGCTCGGCCTGCCACGCCACCGGCGCCGCAGGCTCGCCCAAGTTCGGCGATGCCGCCGCCTGGGGTCCGCGCCTGGGCCAGGGCTTCGATGCGCTGGTGCATTCGGCGCTGACGGGCAAGGGCGCGATGGCGCCGCAAGGCGGCGGCGATTTCGACGACATTGAGATCGCGCGCGGCGTGGCCTACATGGCGAATGCGGCAGGCGGCAAGTTCCCGATCCCGGATCGTCCGGCGGCTGGTGCAGCAGCGGCAGCCAGCGACGCAGCGTCGGCGGCCCAGTAAGCCACGCCCTCTCCTTGCAAGCCGGCCTTCTGGCCGGCTTTTTCACGTCTGGGCCTTGAGCGCCACGGGGCTGCGCACGAAACCGTAACGCGCAGGCAACTCGCTCGCCAGGACTTCACGCGGCGTCCACCGGCCCTGCTCCAGCGCATCGGCCACCAGTTGCACGTCCAGTGTGTGCACCAGGCCCAGGCCCTGGGGTGCAACCAGGTAGACGTGGCCTGTTTCATCGCACAGGCACTCCGTCGGTACGGCCTCCTGGCCCGTGTGCGAACGCACCGTTCCATCGTCGTACAGCCGCCAGATCAGCGGCGTGGACTCCAGCTCCACATACACGCGCTGGGGCCCGTTCTGGAAGAACCAGCGGCCCTGCGCATCGGCCTCGTAGTTGCGGTGGATGAAGGCGACGAGTTTGTCATGCAGCAGCACCGCGCCCTTGGCCTGCGGAAACGGCCCGCGCGCCTGCGTGGCGTCGTCACGCATGTACCAGCGCCCGCGCGCGTCCAAGCCCAGCCAGCCGTAGCAGTCGGGCACATGGGGCCATTTGGCGATGGCCTGTCTGACGATGTCGTCCATGGGAGCTATTGTGGCTCAGAGGCGCGATGCAAGCCATGCCCCCACGGCTTCCGGCAGGGCGCGCACGTGGCCGGGCGGCCCGCCCGCCGCAAAACCCACGTGCCCGCCCTGGGCTGGCTGCCACAGCGTGACGTGGTCGCCCGCTTCCTCCACGCCGGGCAGGCTGCGCGCGGGCACAAACGGGTCGTTGCGCGCGTTCAGCGCGAGGGCAGGCACGCGGATCTGGCGCAGCAAGGGCTTGGCCGAGGCGCGGCGCCAGTAGTCCTCCGTATTGCGGAAGCCGTGCAATGGAGCCGTGAACACGTTGTCGAACTCGTACAAGGTGCGCGCCGCCAGCAAGGCCTCGCGGTCGAACAGGCCCGGATGCTGCGCCCACTTGGCAAGCGCCTTGGGAACCATGGTCCGCAGGAACATGCGCGTGTAGACATGCCGATTGAAGCCCTGCCCTATGACCCGTCCGCTCTCCGCCAGATCGAGCGGCGAACACACGGCAGCCACCGCCTGCACACAGCCGCGCGCGGACTCCCCGGCTTCCGCCGCCCAGCGCAGCAGCGCATTGCCACCCAGCGATACGCCGACAGCCGCCACGGGGCCTGCTGTATGGCCAGCGCGCAGGCGTTGCAGCACCCAGGCCACCTCCGCATGATCGCCCGAGTGGTAGGCACGCGGGGCGCGGTTGATCTCACCGCTGCATCCCCGGAAGTGCGGCAGCGCGCAGGCCCAGCCCTGGTCATGCGCCCACCCCGCGAACGCTTCGGCGTAGTGGCTGCGCGAGGAGCCTTCCAGGCCGTGGAACAGCACCAGCAGCGGGCGCTGCGGCGGTGCGTCCAGGAAGTCCACGTCGATGAAATCACCGTCCGGCGTATCCCAGCGCTCGCGGCGATAGACCGGCGGTACGCCCAGCACACGGCCCGCGAACAGCGCGGGCCAGATGGTTTGCAGGTGACCTCCGGGCAGCCACCAGGGAGCTACATATTTCATAGCTGTTAGCGCTTGTCCCATCTGGGCTGGAGGCCAATTTCACACATGGCAACGCTCCAAATGCAAACGCCCGATGCAGCCATTGCACCGGGCGTTTGCAGCAGGACTTTCAGCGTAAGACTCAGCGCTTCTGGCGGTACTTGCGCAGTGCCGCGATCTGCGCGGCCATGACGGCCAGCTCCGACTGGGCCTTGGCCAGGTCGAGATCGCTCTTGGCGTTCTTGAACGCTTCCTCGGCGGCGGCCTTGGCGGCGTTGGCCTTTTCGTCGTCCAGGTCCTTGCCGCGGATGGCGGTATCGGACAGCACGGTCACGCAGTTGGGCTGCACTTCCAGGATGCCGCCTGCCACGAAGACGAATTCTTCGCTGCCGTCGGCCATTTCGATGCGCACCGAGCCGGGCTTGATACGCGTGATCAGCGGCGTGTGCTTGGGCAGGATGCCCAGCTCGCCCGACTCACCGGGTAGCGCGACGAAACGCGCTTCGCCGGAGAAGATGGACTCTTCGGCGCTGACCACATCGACGTGGATGGTGTTCATCGTTGCTCCTAAAGGATCAGGAGGCCAGCTTCTTCGCCTTCTCGAAGGCTTCGTCGATGGTGCCGACCATGTAGAACGCCTGCTCGGGCAGGTGGTCGCACTCGCCGGCGCAGATCATCTTGAAGCCGCGGATGGTCTCGGACAGCGGCACGTACTTGCCGGGCGAGCCCGTGAACACTTCGGCCACGTGGAACGGCTGCGACAGGAAACGCTGGATCTTGCGCGCGCGGGCAACGGTGAGCTTGTCTTCCGGAGCCAGTTCGTCCATGCCCAGAATGGCAATGATGTCGCGCAGTTCCTTATAGCGTTGCAGCGTGCCTTGCACGGCGCGGGCCACGGAGTAGTGCTCTTCACCCACGACCTGGGGGTCGAGCTGGCGGCTGGTGGAGTCCAGCGGGTCCACGGCGGGGTAGATACCCAGGGCGGCGATGTCACGCGACAGCACCACGGTGGAGTCCAAGTGGGCGAAGGTCGTCGCGGGCGAGGGGTCGGTCAAGTCATCGGCAGGCACGTACACGGCCTGGATCGAGGTGATCGAACCCACTTTGGTCGACGTAATACGCTCTTGCAGACGGCCCATTTCCTCGGCCAGCGTCGGCTGGTAGCCCACGGCGGAAGGCATACGGCCCAGCAGGGCGGACACTTCGGTACCGGCCAGGGTGTAACGGTAGATGTTGTCCACGAAGAACAGCACGTCGCGGCCTTCGTCGCGGAACGACTCGGCGATGGTCAGGCCCGTCAGCGCCACGCGCAGGCGGTTGCCCGGCGGCTCGTTCATCTGGCCATAGACCATGGACACCTTGGACTCGCCCAGGTTCTCCAGGTTCACCACGCCGGAGTCGGCCATTTCGTGATAGAAGTCGTTGCCCTCGCGGGTACGCTCACCCACGCCGGCGAACACGGACAGACCGCTGTGCGCCTTGGCGATGTTGTTGATGAGCTCCATCATGTTCACGGTCTTGCCCACGCCGGCGCCGCCGAACAGGCCCACCTTGCCGCCCTTGGCGAACGGGCAGACGAGGTCGATCACCTTGATGCCGGTTTCGAGCAGTTCCTGCGAAGGCGAGAGCTCGTCATACGCGGGGGCCTTGCGGTGGATGGAGGCCATCAGGGCCTGGTCCACGGGGCCGCGCTCGTCGATGGGGTTGCCCAGCACGTCCATGATGCGGCCCAGGGTGGCCTTGCCCACGGGCACGGTGATGGGGTGGGCGGTGTTGGTGACCATGATGCCGCGCTTGAGGCCGTCGGACGAACCCAGCGCGATGGTACGCACCACGCCGTCGCCCAGCTGCTGCTGCACTTCGAGCGTGAGCGCCGAGCCGTCGAGCTTGAGGGCGTCGTACACCTTGGGCATCTGGTCGCGCGGGAACTCCACGTCCACCACGGCGCCGATACATTGAACAATCTTGCCTTGTACTTGAGCCATTTTTGCTTGCTCCAGAATTTTTAAACCGAGACCCTGAGGCGGCCTAGACGGCCGCGGCACCCGCGACGATCTCCGAAAGTTCCTTCGTGATCGCGGCTTGGCGCGTCTTGTTGTAGACCAGCTTGAGCTCGTTGATGACGTTGCCCGCGTTGTCGGTGGCGGCCTTCATGGCAACCATGCGAGCGGAATGCTCGGAGGCCATGTTTTCCGCCACGGCCTGGTAGACCAGCGACTCGACGTAGCGCACGAGCAGTTCGTCAATGACGGTCTGCGCATCCGGCTCGTAGATGTAGTCCCAACCGGCGGTGGCCTTGTCGCTTTTCAGCACGTCCGCCTTGAGCGGCAACAACTGCTCGACCACCGACTCCTGGCGCATCGTGTTCACGAAGCGCGTGTAGCACAGGTAGACGGCGTTGAGCTTGCCCTCGGCATATGCGTCCAGCAGCACCTTCACCGGGCCGATCAGCTTTTCGAGGTGCGGCGTGTCGCCCAACTGGGTGACGTGCGCCGACACTTTCGCGCCGATGCGGTTGAGAAAGCCCAGCCCCTTGTTGCCGATGGCGACCGCTTCGGCGGAGACGCCCGCCTGCTGCAATTCACGCAGCTTGGTCGTCACGGCGCGCAGCAGGTTGGTGTTCAAACCACCGCACAGGCCCTTGTCCGTCGTCACCACGATGAAGCCCGCCGACTTGGCGTCGTTGGTCTTCATGAAGGTGTGGGTGTATTCCGGGTTGGCCTTGCCGAGGTTGGCCGCGATGGTGCGCACCTTCTCGCTGTAGGGACGGGCCGCACGCACGCGATCCTGCGCCTTGCGCATCTTGGACACGGACACCATTTCCATGGCTTTGGTGATCTTCTTGGTGTTCTCCACCGATTTGATCTTGCCGCGTATTTCCTTGCCTGCTGCCATGATGGCTCCTCGTCCGGTTTAAACGAACGACTTCTTGAACGCCGTGATGGCTTGCGTCAGCTCGGCCTCGTCCTTGCCTTCCTTGTCGAAGGCGCGGTTGGCTTGCAGGCGGTCCATCAGCGCGCCGTGGCTGGTCTTCAGGAACTGTTGCAGGCCGGACTCGAAGGCCAGAACCTTCTTCACGTCCACGTCGTCGAGGAAGCCCTTGTTCACGGCAAACAGGGTGGCACCCATGGCTGCGGTGGTCAGGGGGCTGTACTGGGGCTGCTTGAGCAGTTCGGTCACGCGCGCGCCACGGTCGAGCTGCTTGCGGGTGGCTTCGTCCAGGTCGGAGGCGAACTGCGCGAATGCGGCCAGTTCACGGTACTGCGCGAGGTCGGTACGGATACCGCCCGACAGGCCCTTGACCAGCTTGGTCTGCGCGGCGCCGCCCACGCGGGACACGGAGATACCGGCGTTGATGGCGGGACGCACGCCAGCGTTGAACAGGCTGGTTTCCAGGAAGATCTGGCCGTCGGTGATCGAGATCACGTTGGTCGGCACGAACGCGGACACGTCGCCGGCCTGCGTCTCGATGATCGGCAGCGCGGTCAGCGAACCGGTCTTGCCCTTGACGGCGCCCTTGGTGAAGGCTTCGACGTAGTCGGCGTTCACGCGGGCTGCGCGCTCGAGCAGACGGCTGTGGAGATAGAACACGTCGCCGGGGAAGGCTTCACGGCCCGGGGGGCGGCGCAGCAACAGCGACACCTGGCGGTAGGCCACGGCCTGCTTGGACAGATCGTCGTACACGATCAGCGCGTCTTCGCCACGGTCGCGGAAGTATTCGCCCATGGTGCAGCCGGAGTAGGCCGACACGTACTGCATGGCGGCGGACTCGGAGGCCGAGGCGGCCACGACGATGGTGTATTCCATCGCACCGGCTTGCTCCAGCGCGCGCACCACGTTCTTGATGGACGATGCCTTCTGGCCGATGGCGACGTAGACACACGTCACGCCCTGGCCCTTCTGGTTGATGATGGAGTCGATGGCCACGGCGGTCTTGCCGGTCTGGCGGTCGCCGATGATCAGCTCGCGCTGGCCACGGCCGATCGGCACCATGGAGTCGACGGACTTCAGGCCGGTCTGCAGCGGCTGGTCCACGGACTGGCGCGCGATCACGCCGGGTGCGACCTTCTCGATCACGTCCGTCATCTTGGCGTTGATCGGGCCCTTGCCGTCGATGGGCTGGCCCAGGGCGTTCACCACGCGGCCGATCAGCTCGGGGCCCACGGGCACTTCCAGGATGCGGCCCGTGCACTTGACGGTGTCGCCTTCGGAAATGTGCTCGTACTCGCCCAGAATCACGGCGCCGACGGAGTCGCGCTCGAGGTTCAGGGCCAGGCCGAAGGTGGGTTGGCCGTCCGCCGTGGCGGGGAATTCGAGCATTTCGCCCTGCATCACGTCCGACAGGCCATGGATGCGCACGATACCATCCGTCACCGACACCACGGTGCCCTGGTTGCGGATGTCGCTGCTGGCTGCCAGCCCTTCGATGCGGCTCTTGATCAGTTCAGAAATTTCTGCGGGATTGAGTTGCATGACTCTTTCCTTCTCTCTTGGGGATTAGCCTCAACGCCCTGCGATCAGGCGGTGAGGGCCGCTTTCATTTGTTCGAGACGGGCCTTGACGGAGGTGTCGAGCACTTCGTCGCCCACCACCACGCGCACGCCGCCGATCAGGGATTCGTCCTGCTGCACGCTGAGGTTCAGCTTGCGTCCGAAACGCTTTTCGAGCGTGGCGCCCAGGTCGGCCAGCGCCGCCGCATCGAGCGGGAAGGCGCTGTGCACCACGGCATCGGACGACCCGCTCTGGCGATTGACCAGCGCGCGGAACTGGGCCGCGACTTCGGGCAGCGCGTCCACGCGGCCGTTGTCGAGCACGGTGCGCAGGAAGTTCTGCGCCATGTCGGGCAGGGCCGTGCGGGCCACGCCGGTGATGACGCCGAACACCTGCTCCGCCGTGACCTTGGGGTTGTCGGCCAGCTGGCGCAGTTGGGGGTTGGCGGCAATCGCCGCCAGCTCGTCCACCCAGGCGGCGGCACCGTTCAAGTCCACGCCTTTGCCGGCGCAGGCTTTGAACAGGGCCTCGGCGTAAGGGCGGGCAATGGTGGCGAGTTCAGCCATGTGTGCTCCCTTACAGCTCGGTCTTGAGGCGGTTCAGCAGATCGGCATGGACACCGGCGTTGACCTCCTTGCGGAGAATCTGCTCGGCACCCTTGACAGCCAGCGCAGCCACCTGCTCACGCAGGGTTTCGCGGGCGGCAATGGACTGCTGCTCGGCTTCGGCGCGGGCTGCGGCGACGATCTTGTTGCCTTCTTCGGTGGCGCGGGCCTTGGCCTCTTCGATGATGGCCTGGGCGCGGCGCTCGGCATCGGCCAGGCGCGTGGCGGTTTCGTTGCTGGCGGCGGCCAGTTCCTGCTTCACGCGCTGGTCGGCAGCGGCGAGCTCGGTCTTGGCTTTGTCGGCAGCGGCGAGACCGTCGGCGATTTTTTGTGCTCGTTCATCCAGCGCCTTGGCGATCGGGGGCCACACGAAGGTCATCGTGAACCACACCAGAATCAGAAAGACGATGGCCTGGACGAACAGGGTCGCGTTGATACTCACGGCAACACCTTTCTATCTAGGTAGGGCGTTGAGCGGACGGCTTAGTGCAGGGCGAAGGGGTTGGCGAAAGCGAACATCAGGGCGATGGCCACGCCGATCAGGAAGGCGGCGTCGATCAGACCGGCCAAGATGAACATCTTGGTTTGCAGTTCGTTGATCAGCTCGGGTTGGCGAGCGGACGATTCCAGGAACTTGCCGCCCATCAGACCGATACCGATCGAAGCGCCGACGGCGCCCAGACCCACGATCAGACCACAAGCCAGAGCGACGAGACCGAGAATGTTTTCCATGATGACTCCTAGAGGATTGAAAAAGAAAAGTTAAAGAAAGGGAAAGGGTGGATTAGTGATGGTCATGCGCCTGGCCGAGGTAGATCAGCGCCAGCATCATGAAAATGAAGGCTTGCAGGGTGATCACCAGGATGTGGAAGATCGCCCAGATCGAGCCCGCAATGATGTGCCCCACGGGGAGCAACACACCGGAAAGCGACATGGCAGCCGCGCCACCCATCAGGGCGATCAGCATGAACACCAACTCACCAGCGTACATGTTGCCGAACAGTCGCATACCATGCGACACGGTCTTGGCAACGTATTCGATGATCTGCATCAGCAGATTGACCACGCCGAGGATGACGGCGAAGAGGGGGTTCTTGCTGGTGCCGAAGGGGGCGGTCACGAGTTCGTGCGCCCAGCCGCCCAGGCCCTTGATCTTGAGGCTGTAGTAGATGCAGAGCACCAGCACGGCGAACGACAGGCCCAGCGAGGTGGACAGGTCGGCCGTGGGCACGACGCGCAGGAAGGCGTGGTGATCGCCCTGGGCGCCTTGCCAGAGCAGGGGCAGCAGGTCGACGGGCAGCATGTCCATGGCGTTCATCAGGAAGACCCAGACGAACACGGTGAGCGCGAGGGGGGCGATGAACTTGCGGCTCTGGGCGTTGTGGATGGTGGCCTTGGCCTGGTTGTCCACCATTTCGACCAGGATTTCGACGGCGGCCTGGAAGCGGCCCGGCACGCCGGAGGTGGCCTTGCGGGCCGCCATCCAGAACAGCAGCAGCGCGATGACGCCGATGATCAGCCCGACGGCGATGGAGTCCAGGTTGATGACCGAGAAGTCCACGATGGACTTTTGCGGGGTGTTCTGAAGGTGCTGCAGGTGGTGAACGATGTACTCACCCGCAGTCAGTCCGTGTGCTTCCGATGCCATCAGTCAACTCTCTTCAAATATCAATTCTGTTTACGGCCACCGGGCCGCACCAGCAGGGCGACCCAGTAGGTTTTCATGACTACCACCATGCCGACCAGCAGCGCCAGCCAGCTCACATCCTTGACCACCCGCGGGGCCAGCGCCAGCATGGCCGCCGTCAACACGAGCTTGGCGAACTCCCAGACAAAGAACCCCACCAAGGCCGCGCCCGCATTCGCAGACGCTTTCTGGCGCGCCAGGCCGCGCGCGAACAAGGCGGCGGGCAATACGACCGCAAGCGCGCCGTATCCGGCAGACCAGGCCACGGAAGACTTGGAAGTGAACAGCCAGGCCAGCATGGCCACCACCGCCCCCACCAGTGCCTGCCCTGCCACCACGCGCCACACCGAGAGCGGCGGGTTGCGGCGGCGCCACTGTGCCGCCTCTTCGGCGGTCAGGGGCTTGAAGTCAGGTTCTTCGGCCTCAGTTTCGGTCACTTGCGGGGCATTTGTTCTCATGGTTTGCACCCAGCGGTTCGCGACCCAAATTTCCAAAAAGCTCCTGATTATAGGTAAGAACCCGTGTCATTCGAAAATGACCTCGCACGTCCAGTCGCGCCAGAGACAAAACAGTGCGCTACGCTCGGGGTTTGACAGTTGGAAGAACGCCACATGACCACCACCCCAGACGCCGACCCGCGCAAGGATTCGCTGATCGAGTACCCCTCGCAGTTCCCCATCAAGGTGATGGGGCTGAAGGCCGAGGGCTTCGTCCATGCCGTGACCGAAGTGGTGGAGCGCTTCGACCCGACGTTCGACGCCAGCACCGTGGAACTGCGCCCGAGCAGCGGCGGCAAGTACCTGGGCGTGACCGTGACCGTGACGGCCACGAGCCGCGAGCAGCTGGACGACCTGTACCGCGCGCTGACCTCGCACCCGATGGTGAAGATCGTGCTGTGATGGATGCGCGCATCCTGGGCCGCACGGACTACCGCGCCACGGTGCAGGCCATGCAGGACTACACCGCCCAGCGCGGCGACGATGCGCCTGATGCGCTATGGATTTGCGAGCATCTTCCGCACTATACGCAAGGGCTGGCAGGCAAAAGCGATCATGTACTGAACCCTGGCGCGATTCCCGTGGTGGCGACGAACCGGGGCGGGCAGGTGACCTTCCACGGCCCGGGGCAGGTGGTGGCGTACCCGCTGCTCGACCTGCGTCGGCGCGGCTACTTCGTGAAGGAATACGTGTACCGGCTGGAGGAAGCCGTCATCCGCACGCTGGCCGCCTACGGGGTGACGGGCCACCGCGTGGCGGGCGCGCCGGGCATCTACGTGCGCCTCGAAGACCCCGGCAGCCACGCCGTGCTGCCGCAGCGCCCGCAGCACGGGGCAGGCGCCACGCCCGACTTCACGGGCCTGGGCAAGATCGCGGCGCTGGGCATCAAGGTCAGCCGCCATTGCACCTACCACGGATTGGCGTTGAACGTGGCGATGGATTTGGAACCTTTCACGCGCATCAACCCTTGCGGATATGCTGGGTTGCAGACGGTTGATCTTTCTACAATCGGCGTTCACACCACCTGGGACGAGGCGGCGCAGCGGCTCACCAAGCAGCTCACGGCCCGGCTCTGAAAAAAGAGACTACAAGCAATGAGCACCACCGACGTCGTGCGCGAAGCGCAATCCACCGAAGCCTACAACCCGCTGGCCAAGCAGAAGGCCGCGGCCAAGCTGTCGCGCATTCCGATCAAGGTCGAGCAGGCCGAGGTGCTGAAGAAGCCCGAGTGGATCCGCGTGAAGGCGGGCTCGCCCACCACGCGGTTCTACGAGATCAAGGACGTGCTGCGCGCCAACAAGCTGCACACGGTGTGCGAGGAGGCTTCGTGCCCCAACATCGGCGAGTGCTTCGGCAAGGGCACGGCCACGTTCATGATCATGGGCGACAAGTGCACGCGCCGCTGCCCGTTCTGCGACGTGGGCCACGGCCGGCCCGACCCGCTGGACCAGGACGAGCCGCTGAACCTGGCGCGCACCATCGCGCAGTTGCGGCTGAAGTACGTGGTCATCACCAGCGTGGACCGCGACGACCTGCGCGACGGCGGCTCGGGCCACTTCGTGGAGTGCATCAGGAACATCCGCGAACTGTCGCCCATGACGCAGATCGAAATCCTGGTGCCCGACTTCCGGGGCCGCGACGACCGCGCGCTGGAGATTCTGAAAGCCGCGCCGCCGGACGTGATGAACCACAACCTGGAGACCATTCCGCGCCTGTACAAGGAAGCGCGCCCCGGCTCGGACTACCAGTTCAGCCTGAACCTGCTCAAGAAATTCAAGGCCCTGCACCCCAAGGTGCCGACCAAGAGCGGCCTGATGGTGGGGCTGGGCGAGACGGACGAAGAAATCCTGCAGGTGATGCGCGACATGCGCGCGCATGACATCGACATGCTGACCATCGGCCAGTACCTGTCGCCCAGCAACAGCCACCTGCCGGTGCGCCGCTACGTGCACCCGGACACGTTCAAGATGTTCGAGGCCGAGGCGTACAAGATGGGCTTCACCCACGCCGCCGTGGGGGCGATGGTGCGGTCGAGCTACCACGCGGACGAGCAGGCGCACGCGGCGGGCGTCTGACGCGCCCCTGCCTCAGAGCGTGTTTACGCTCTCAGCGCTTCAGCGTCTCCAGCCACCCTTCGATCTCTTGCGCGGCCTGATCGGTCGCCGCCGCCAGGGCGCGCGCGCCGCCCGCCGCGTCCGCCGTGGGCGCGGGGCGCTGCACGGTGAACACGCGCTGGGCCACCAGCACTTCGCCCGCCGGCACGCCGTCGGCCACGGTGGCGCGCAGGCGCAGCAGGCCGGTGCTTTGCGCGGGGCCCTGAAAGACCTGGCTGAATTCCTCCACCGTCACGCGCAGCACGGCGGGGCGCTGGGGGGCGTTTTTGGCGATGGTGGGCTGGTCGCCCGCGCTGAGGATGGCGCGGCGCTGGCCCAGGGTTTCGCGCAGGCGCTGCTGGATGAGGGCCGCCGGAGGCTGGCTCCAGCGGGCCTGCACGTAGGGGCGCAGCTGCTGCGCGTCGGCGTAGGCCAGGCGGTAGTTGAGCGCGGTGCTGGTGTCGGCGCCCTGGCCCTGGGCTTCCACGTCGGCCAGGGAGAGCGGGGGCAGCGCGCCCGCGTCGGCGCTGGCGGCGGCCGTGGCCTGCAGGGGGCCGGGGCCGAAGTCGTACGTCGTGGCGCGGGCGGGCGGCTGGGGCAGCGCGGAGCAGGCCGCCAAGGCGAATATCAAGCCAAAAACGACTGTAGCGCTTATGGGACGAGCGCTGGCAGCTATGAATTTGATAGTTTTCATGGCGGTGCTTTCAAGGTGCGGGCACGGTCACGGGCGCGGTGAAACCAGGCTCCCCCGGCCCCGGCAGCGGTGTGCCGGTGCCGTAGATGAGGGATTGCGGGTTGTCGCCCACGCGGCCCGCGACGCGGCTCATTTGGCGGGCGGCGCGGGCCACGTCGTCGGCGGCGTCGTTCATGCGCGGCAGGGTGTTGCCGCCCAGGTTGTCGGCGGCGCGCGACAGGGCCTGCGTGCCCTGGGTGATCTGCTCGATGGCGCCGCCGGGCGCATTCAGGCGCTGGGCGGTCTGGCCGACCTGCTGGGCGGCGGCGGAGGCGCTGTTGCCCGCTTTCTGCAATGCCTGCATGGTGCCGGGCAGGGCGGCGACGGTGGGTTGCAGCTGCTGGCCCAGTTGCTGCAATTGGCCCGCGGCGTTGCCGATCTGGGCGAGCGCGGTGGCGAACAGTTTCTGGTTGTCGTCGCTCAGCACGCGGTTGACGCGCTCGGTGGCTTGCTGCACCTGGGCCAGGATGAGCGGCCCCTGCTCGGCCAGCTGGGCCACGGGCGAGGTCTTGAGCGGCAGGCGCGGCAGGCCGTCGGGGCCGGACGGCGACGCGGGCAGGGGCGTGGGGGAGTCGTCCAGCAGGATGTGGGCCAGGCCGGTGACGCCCTGGTAGCCCAGCGTGGCGAAGGTGGCGGGGGTGATGGGCGCCTCGGTGTTGACGGCGATGCGAATGAGCACGTTGCCGGGCACCACGGTGTCGAAGCCGATGTCCGTCACCTTGCCCACCGATACGCCCTTGTAGCGCACGGCGGCTTGCGGCTGCAAGCCGCTCACGCTCTCTTTGCTGGAGAGTTCGTAGCGGTTGTAGTGGGTGCGGTCGCGGGTGAGGAACAGCCCCAGCGCCACCAGCAGCGCGGTGACGGCGATGACGAAAATGCCCGCGGCCAGGGCGTGCGACTTGTTTTCCATCTAGGAAACCTCCGGCGGCAGCGGTGCGCCGCCTTGCATGGGCGCCATGGCACGTTGGCCGCGCTCGCCCTGAAAGAACTGTTGGATGAACGGGTGCGGGTAGCGCGCCACCTCGCGCGGCGCGCCGCTGACGATGACGCGCTTGTCGGCCAGCACGGCCACGCGGGTGGACAGGGCAAACAGCGAGTCCAGGTCGTGCGTGACCATGACCACCGTGAGCCCCAGCGCGGAATGCAGCTCGCGCAGCAGGGCGCAGAAATCGTCGGAACTGTGCGGGTCCAGGCCCGCCGTGGGCTCGTCGAGCAGCAGCAGCGGCGGGTCCATGATGAGCGCCCGCGCCAGCGCCACGCGCTTGACCATGCCGCCGGACAGGTCGGCGGGCATCCGCGCCGCGTGCTCGGGCTTGAGGCCCACCATCTGCAGCTTGACCATGGCGGCGTCGCGCACCAAGTCCGCGGGCAGCGTGCCCTGCTCGCGCAGCGCGAAGGCGATGTTGTCGAGCACGCTGAAGGCCGAGAACAGCGCCCCCTGCTGGAACAACATGCCCACGCGGGCCGAGGCGCCCTCGCCGCTGACCTGCGCGGCGGGCCGCCCCTGCACGGTGACCGTGCCGCGCGCCGGGCGCTCCAGCCCCAGCATCTGCCGCAGCAGCACCGACTTGCCCGTGCCCGAGCCGCCCACCAGCGACAGCACCTCGCCGCGCAGCACCGTCAGGTCGAGGTTCTGGTGCACGGCGAACGCATCGGCCCCCTGGCCGAAGACCGACCACAGGCCCTGGATCTGCACGATGGGCTCCGCCGCCGCCGTCATATGCCCACGCTCCGGAACGCGATGGCGAACAGCGCATCCACGATGATGACCATGGTGATGGCCGAGACCACCGAAGCCGTCGTCCCCTCGCCCAGGCTTTGCGTGTTGGGCTTGACGGCCAGCCCCCAGTGGCAGCCGATGAGCGCGATGAACACGCCGAACACCACCGACTTGCCCACCGCCAGCGTCAGGTTGGCCGCCTTCACCGCCGCGGGCAGCGCCTGCAGGAAGTACGCGGGCGTGATGCCCATGCTCAGGTCCGCCGCCAACATGCCGCCCATGAGCGCGGCCATCGAGGTCCACACGCTGATCAGCGGCATGGCGATGGCCAGCGCCAGCGCGCGCGGCAGCACCAGCCGGAAGCCGTGCGCGATGCCCATCACACGCATGGCGTCGAGCTCCTCGGTCACGCGCATCACGCCGATCTGCGCGGTGATGGCCGAGCCCGAGCGCCCCGCCACCAGAATGGCCCCCAGCATCGGCCCCAGTTCGCGGATGAGCGAGATGCCCAGGATGTTGACGATGAACGATTCGGCCCCGAACTGGCGCAGCTGCAGCGCCATCAGGTAGGCCAGCACCACGCCGATCAAAAACCCCACCAGCGCCGTGATGGGCAGCGCCGTGGCCCCCATGCGGTACAGGTGGCCCGACACGTCGCGCCACGGGCCGCGCTGCGGCGCGCGCAGCAGGCGCAGCAAGTCCAGCGCCAACTGGCCGATCAGCCGCACAAAGCTCACCCCATGCGCGCAGGCCCGGCCCACCAACATGCCCAGGTAATTGACCTGGCCCAGCAGCCCGGCGCGCTCGGGCGGCGGCGCGGGCACGGCGCTGAACCGCGCCACGCGCTCGATCATGGCGCGCTGCGCGTCGCTGGCCTGCACCTGCGCGGGCCAGGCGCGGCCCCAGTGGTTCCACAGCAGCTGCGCGCCCACGTGGTCCAGCCACTGCAGGCCGCTCAAATCCCAGGCCCAGCCGGGCCCGGCCTGCGCCAATTGCGGGCCCAGCGCCCGCCACTGCGCCCTCGTCCCCAACTCCGCCGCGCCCCAGCGGCCTTGCAGCACGGCGCACGGCCCGTGGGGGCCTTCGGTGCGGTGAAGCTGGGGCGGCAAATCGGTCATCCTAGAAACGGCAGTTGGACGCGCCCGCCAGTGCCGTGATCAGCGCGCCAGGCAAGGCGCAAACCGCAGCAATAGCTTGGCTATTGCGAGGATTTGCAACGCCGCATGGCGCGCCGAGCGCGGTGCTGGCGGGTGCGTAGCGCTGTTCACCACGCAGGTGAACGTCAACGAAGCAGCGAAAGTCAGTATTCATGCGGTTCTGATGAAGATGGCAAGCGGTCAACTGCCGTTTCTAGGGTCATGCAGAGCGGCGGCAAAAAAGGATGCAGGATAGCGCGCTGGCGACATGCCTGCCGGCACCGGGAATGGAATTCATGCTCAAATTGGCCTCCAGCCCAGCCACACCAAGCGCCAGCAGCTATCAAACAAGGAGCAAAAAGCCCATGAGCGACACCAGCTTCGACTACGTCATCATCGGCGGCGGCACCGCGGGCGCGCTGCTGGCCAACCGCCTGAGCGCCGATCCGCGCCAGCGCGTGCTGCTGATCGAAGCGGGCCGCAAGGACGACTACCACTGGATCCACATCCCCGTCGGCTACCTGTACTGCATCGGCAACCCGCGCACCGACTGGCTCTACCACACCGAGCCCGACCCCGGCCTGAACGGCCGCAGCCTGCGCTACCCGCGCGGCAAGACGCTGGGCGGCTGCAGCAGCATCAACGGCATGATCTACATGCGCGGCCAGGCGCGCGACTACGACCAGTGGGCCGAACTGACCGGCGACGACGCCTGGCGCTGGGACAACGCCCTGCCCTACTTCAAGCAGCACGAAGACCACCACGCGGGCGCCAACGCCCTGCACGGCGCGGGCGGCGAGTGGCGCGTGGAAAAGCAGCGCCTGCGCTGGGACGTGCTCGACGCCTTCGCCCAGGCCGCGCAGCAGGCGGGCATACCGGCCACCAGCGACTTCAACCAGGGCACGAACGAGGGCGTGGGCTACTTCGAGGTCAACCAGAAGGCCGGCTGGCGCTGGAACACGGCCAAGGCCTTCCTGCGCCCCACCTGCTACGACCGCCCCAACTTTGAAATGTGGACCTCCGCCCAGGCCACGCGCCTGCTCTTCGCCACCGAACCCGACGGTACGCGCCGCTGCACCGGCGCGCAGGTGTGGACGGGCAGCGAAATGGCCACCGTGCAGGCCGCGCGCGAGGTGCTGGTCTGCGCGGGCGCGGTCAACTCGCCGCAACTGCTGCAACTCTCCGGCCTGGGGCCGGCGGCGCTGCTGCGCCAGCACGGCATCGAGGTGGTGCAGGACCTGCCCGGCGTGGGCGGGAACCTGCAAGACCACCTGCAGATCCGCGCCGTGTTCAAGGTGCAGGGCGTGACCACGCTCAACACGCTGGCCAACTCCCTCATCGGCAAAGCGCGCATCGGCCTCGAATACGCCCTCACCCGCAGCGGCCCCATGAGCATGGCCCCGTCGCAGCTGGGCGCCTTCACCCGCTCGCGGCCCGATCTACCCTATCCCAACCTTGAATACCACGTGCAGCCCCTGTCGCTCGACGCCTTCGGCGAGCCGCTGCACGGCTTTCCGGCGTTCACCGCCAGCGTGTGCAACCTCAACCCCACCAGCCGCGGCACCGTCCACATCCGCAGCCCCCGGTTTGAAGACGCCCCCGCCATCGCGCCCAACTACCTGAGCACCGACGAAGACCGGCAGGTGGCGGCGGACAGCCTGCGCGTCACCCGCCACATCGTGGCCCAGCCCGCGCTGTCCAAGTACCGGCCCGAGGAATGGAAGCCCGGCGTGCAGTTCCAGACCGACGAGGAGCTTGCGCGGCTGGCGGGCGACATCGCCACCACCATCTTCCACCCCGTGGGCACCACCAGGATGGGCCGCGCCGACGACCCCGGCGCCGTGCTCGACAGCCGCCTGCGCGTGCGCGGCATTGCGGGCCTGCGCGTGGTGGACGCCGGGGCCATGCCCACCATCACCAGCGGCAACACCAACTCGCCCACGCTGATGATGGCCGAGAAAGCCGCACAATGGATCACAACTGACCAACCCTGAACCGCCCTAAAGACCACGGGAAACTCCCAATGCACCTCCAGGGTGCGCGCCGTTACAGTCTTGCCACTCGACGCGCACCAAGGTGCGCAGCAGAGGAGCCCGAGGAGACATCTCAACAATCAGTACATCAACGAAAAGCATCCTCCATGAGATGCCCCCTTGCACAAGGCACCGGCTAACCCCCGGTGCCTTTTTGTTTGTGCACGACAATCCTTGGGATGGAATGGATCCTCGTCTCGCTCGCATCGCTCCTGGCCGGTTTCGTGGACGCGATCGTGGGCGGCGGCGGGCTCATCCTGGTGCCCGCGCTGTTCGCCACCTTCGCCAGCGCGCCGCCCGCCACGTTGCTGGGCACCAACAAAAGCGCCTCGGTCTGGGGCACGGCCATGGCGACCTGGCAGTACAGCCGCCGCGTGCAGCTGCCCTGGCGCGCCATGCTGCCCGCCGCAACGGCAGCGGCGGCGGGTTCCGTGCTCGGGGCGTGGCTGGTCACCGTGATCGACCCCGGCTTTCTGCGCAAGCTGCTGCCGCTGGTGCTGCTGGCCGTGCTGCTCTACACCCTGGCCAGAAAAGACCTGGGCCACCACCACCGGCCACGCTTCGCGGGCCGCGCCGAAGCGGCCATGGCCTGCGCCGTGGGCGGGGTCATCGGCGTCTACGACGGCTTTTTCGGCCCCGGCACGGGCAGCTTCTTCGTGTTCGCCTTCGTGCGGCTGCTGGGCTACGATTTTCTGAACGCCTCGGTCTCGGCCAAGCTGCTGAACCTGGCCACCAACGCCGCCGCGCTGGTGCTGTTCACCGCCAAGGGGCATGTGTGGTGGCACTTCACGCTGCCGCTGGCCGTGGCCAACGTGGCGGGCAGCGTGTTGGGCACGCACATGGCGCTGCGCCACGGCACGGGCTTCGTGCGCGCCATCTTCATCCTCGTCGTGGGTTGTTTGATCCTGAAGACCGGCTATGACGCATTCCTGCACTGACATCACCCTGATTGGCGCGCCCACCGACGTGGGCGCCAGCGTGCTCGGCGCGAGCATGGGGCCGGACGCCCTGCGCATCGCGGGCGTGGCCACGGCGCTGCGCGCGCGCGGGCTGCACGTGGAAGACCAGGGCAACCTCGCCGGCCCCGCCAACCCGCAGCAGGCCGCGCAGGGCGGCTTCCGCCACCTGGCCGAGGTCGCGGCCTGGAACCGCGCGGTGTTCGACGCGGTGGCCGACGCCCTGGCCCGCCAGCGCCTGCCGCTGCTGCTGGGCGGCGACCACTGCCTGGCCATCGGCTCCATCAGCGCCGTGGCGCGGCACTGCCAGCTACAGGGCAAGCGCCTGCGCGTGCTCTGGTTCGACGCCCATGCGGACGCGAACACGCCCGCCTCCAGCCCCAGCGGCAACCTGCACGGTATGCCCGTGGCCTGCCTGCTGGGCGACGGGCCCGCGCCGCTGCAGTTCACCGCAACGCCCGCGCTCCAGCCCGGGCAGCTGCGCCTGATCGGCGTGCGCAGCGTGGACGCCACCGAGAAGCACTACGTGAACGCGCACAGCATCGAGGTGTTCGACATGCGCTGCATCGACGAGATCGGGATGCGCGCCGTGATGACCCAGGCGCTGGACGGCGTGGGGCCGGACACCCACCTGCACCTGAGCTTCGACCTCGACTGCCTCGACCCCGGCATCGCCCCCGGCGTGGGCACGCCCGTGCGCGGCGGCCCCACCTACCGCGAGATGCAGCTGTGCATGGAGATGCTGGCCGACTGCGGCGCTTTAAGCTCGGTGGACGTGGTGGAGCTCAACCCCGCGCTCGACCTGCGCAACCAGACGGCGGAGCTGGCGGTGGACCTGCTCGAAAGCCTGTTCGGCAAATCGACGCTGATGCGCGCCTAGGCGCTTCTTTTTTAATAGCTGCCAGCGCTTGTCGTACAAGGGCTGGAGGCCAAAAACACTGAAAATATCAGGGCTTGGGCGGCGCCACTGTCGGCTCCAGCGGCACGTCTTCCACCCTGCGCGGCTTGCCGATGGGCGGGCCGGATTCGCCCTTGCGCGTGGCGGCGATGTCTTCCTCGGTCGGGTATTCGCCCGCCAGCCAGTAGTCGAACACGCGGCGCACGATGGGCGCGGCGCTGGCCGCGCCGAAGCCCGCGTTCTCGACGATGAGCGCCACGGCGATCTTCGGGTCGTCCGCGGGCGCGAAGGCGGCGAACAGCGAGTGGTCGCGCTGGTGCTCCTCCAGCGCCTTAGCGTTGTACTTCACGTTCTGCCCCAGGCTCACGGCCTGGGCCGTGCCCGTCTTGCCCGCCGAGCTGTACGGCGCGCCCGCGAACACGCGCGCGCCCGTGCCGGACTTGTTCACGGCCACGAGGGCGCTCTGCACGATGGCGATGTTCTTCTGCGCGTAGCCCAGGTTCTCGCCGGGGGGCTGGGGCAGTTCGGTGACCTGGCCGGTCACCGTGTCCTTCACCGCCTTGCCCAGGTGCGGGCGGTAGCGCGTGCCGCCGTTGGCCAACGTGGCCTCGGCGCTGGCCAGTTGCAGCATGGTGAAGTTGTTGTAGCCCTGGCCGATGCCCAACGACACGGTTTCGCCCGCGAACCAGCGCTTCATTTCGGGGCGCTTGTAGGTGCGGCGCTTCCACTCGGTGCTGGGCAGCACGCCGCGCACCTCGCCGCCCAGGTCGATGCCCGTGAGCTGGCCGAAGCCCAGCGGCTTCATGAAGTCATGGATGGTGTCCACGCCCATGTCCACGGCCAGCGAGTAGAAGTAGGTGTTGCTGGAGTACATGAGGGCGCGGTGCATGTCCACGCCGCCCAGGCCGCCTTCGTGGCTGCGGAAGGTGTGGCCGGCGAAGGTGTAGAAGCCGGGGTCGTTGATGACCAGCGCCGGGTTGCGCTTGCCCAGCTGCAGCGCGCCCAGCGCCATGAAGGGCTTGTAGGTGGAGCCCGGCGGGTAGGTGCCGCGCAGCGCGCGGTTGAGCAGGGGCTTGTTGATGGATTCGTTGAGCGCCTGCCAGTTTTCCACGTCGATGCCTTCGACGAACAGGTTGGGGTCGAAGGTGGGCTTGGACACCAGCGCGAGGATCTCGCCGTTGCGCGGGTCGATCGCCACCAGCGCGCCGCGCCGGTCGCCGTACAGCTCCTCGATCATCTTCTGCAGCTTGATGTCGATGGACAGCATCACGTTGTCGCCCGGCGTGGCGGGGCGGCTGCTCAGGCGGCGCACGGCGCGGCCGCCGGCCGAGGTCTCCATCAGTTCCACGCCGGTGATGCCGTGCAGCTGCTGCTCATACGCCTGCTCCACGCCCAGCTTGCCGATGTATTCGGTGCCACGGTAGTTGGCGGCCTCGTCGGAGTCGTCGATGCGCTCCTTCTCGCGCTGGTTGATGCGGCCGATGTAGCCGATGGCGTGGCTCGCCACGTCGCCCAGCGGGTAGGTGCGGAACAGCCGCGCCTTGATGTCCACGCCCGGAAAGCGGTAGCGCTGCGCGGTGAAGCGCGCCACCTCCTGGTCGGTGAGGCGGGTGCGGATGGGCAGCGACTCGAAGCTGCGCGACTCGTCCATCAGCCGCTTGAAGCGGCGCTTGTCGCGCGGGGTGATCTCCACCACCTTGCCCAGCGCTTCGATGGTGTCGTCGAGCACCCCGGCCTTGGACGGGGTGATCTCCAGCGTGTAGGCCGAATAGTTGGTGGCCAGCACCACGCCGTTGCGGTCCAGGATCTGCCCCCGGTTGGGCACGATGGGCACCACCGCCGTGCGGTTGCTCTCGGCCTGCTCGGCCAGGTCTTCGTGCCGCACCACCTGCAGGTACAGCAGCCGCGCGACGAGCAGGCCGAAGGCGGCGAACACCACCAGCGCCACCGCCAGCACCCGCAGGCGGAAGCGCGAGGCGTCGGCTTCGCTATTGCGCAGTTCGGTCACAACGGCCTCGCCCCGTCACAGCGGCCGGGTTTCGTCACGGTCGGGCGCGCGGCGCTGGGGCGCGAGCAGCACCACGCTGGCCAGCGGCCACAGCACCGTCTCGACGGCGGGCGCGATCAGCAGGCCCAGCCCCGGGAAGATGCCGCCCGACGCCATGCGCACCAGCACCTCCAGCGCATGGGCCGCCGCGAACACCGGCAGCAGGTGCAGCGCCTGCGCGGGCACGCGCAGCCACAGCAGGCGCCGGCTTAAAGCGCCGGCGCCGTACACCAGCGCCGTGTAGGCCAGCGCGTGCTGGCCCAGCAGCGCGGTCTGGTGCACATCCATGCACAGCCCCAGCACGAATGCCACCCCCATGCCCACGCGCTGCGGCTGGTGCACGCTCCAGAACGCCAGCAGCAGCATGACCATGTCGGGCATCCACACCACGCGGCCCAGCGGCAGCAGGTTGATGGCCAGCGCCACCGCGATGCTGGCCGCGATGAACACCGGGCTGGCGGGCAGCAGCAGTTGCTGGCCACGGGGCATGATCATGGCTTGGCCCCTTCCTTGGCAGTGCCCTTGGCGGCGTCCCTGGATTTCAGGCCCTTGGGCGACGCGCCGGGCAGCGATGCGCCCTTGCGCGCGGGCTTGGCGGCGGGGTCGGGCTCGGGCCGCTCGGGCAGGTCTTCGTGCAGCGGCTTGAGCACCATGACGTGGCGCACGCCGTTCACCTGCGCCACCGGGTCGCAGTAGATGCGCGTGAAGGCCGAGTCCGCCTTGCGGTCCACGCGGCGCACGTGCGCCACGGACAGGCCGGGGGGGTAGACGCCGTCCACGCCGCTGGTGGTGAGCAGGTCGCCCTCCTGCACGTCGGCATTGCTGGGCATGAAGCGCAATTCCATGCTGCCGCCGTGGCCCTCCACCGGGTCGCCGTAGGCCACGCTGCGCACGCCGGTGCGCGGGTTGAGCACGGGGATGGCCTGGTCGCGGTCCACCAGCAGCGTGACCTCGCTCACGAACGGGAGCACGCGCGTGACCTGGCCCAGCACGCCGAATTCATCGACCACGGGCGAGCCGAGCTCCACGCCCGCCATCTGGCCCTTGTCCACGACCACGCGGCGGGTGTAGGGGTCGGGTGCGTCGTAGATCACCTGCGCCGCCGTCGCGGGCGTGTCGAGGCGCTCGCGCAGCCCGAGCAACGCGCGCAGATGCTGGTTTTCCTGCGCCAGCAGTTCGGCCTGGTTGGCGCGCTGCGACATCTGCGTCATGCGCTGGCGCGCGGCATCGGCCTCCCGCTGCGCGGATTGCAGCGACTGGAAGTAGCCCGCGCCGCCCTGCGCCAGCTCCACGGGCTGGAGCATGAGCCACTGCGCGGGGTACAGCACCGCACCCACGGCCTTGCGCAGCGGGTCGGTGAGGTGGAAGCGCGCATCTGCCACCATCAAAAACAGCGCCAAGGCGCTGTAGAGGGCGAACCGCGACAGGGCCGAAGGGCCCTGCTTGAAGAATGGCGGAGCGCTGCGCTCCAGGGTGCCGAGGGGCATTTCAGGCGCAGCGGAGCATTACTCGCTGGTGAAAATCGAACCCAGGCGGTCCATGCGCTCCAGCGCCATGCCGCAGCCCCGCACCACGCAGGTCAGCGGCTCCTCGGCCACGAGCACGGGCAGGCCGGTTTCCTCGGCCAGCAGGCGGTCCAGGTCGCGCAGCAGCGCGCCGCCGCCGGTGAGCATCATGCCGCGCTCGGCGATGTCCGCGCCGAGTTCGGGCGGGGTCTGCTCCAGCGCGTTCTTGACCGACGAGACGATCTGGTTCAGCGGCTCGGTCAGCGCCTCCAGCACCTCGTTGGAGCTGATGGTGAAGCTGCGCGGCACGCCTTCGCTGAGGTTGCGGCCCTTGACTTCCATCTCGCGCACCTCGGCGCCGGGGAAGGCCGAGCCGATCTGCTTCTTGATGGACTCCGCCGTGGGCTCGCCGATCAACATGCCGTAGTTGCGGCGGATGTAGCTGATGATGGCCTCGTCGAACTTGTCGCCGCCCACGCGCACGCTGCCCTTGTAGACCATGCCGCCGAGCGAGATCACGCCCACCTCGGTGGTGCCGCCGCCGATGTCCACCACCATGGAGCCCGAGGCTTCCGAGACGGGCAGGCCCGCGCCGATGCCGGCGGCCATGGGCTCCTCGATCAGGTAGACGCCGGAAGCGCCCGCCGCCTCGGCCGCGTCGCGGATGGCGCGGCGCTCGACCTGGGTGGAGCCGCAGGGCACGCAGATGATGATGCGCGGGTTGGGCGCGAGCAGCGAGCGCGGGTGCACCATCTTGATGAACTGCTTGATCATCTGCTCGGTGATCACGAAGTCGGCGATCACGCCGTCCTTCATCGGGCGGATGGCCTCGATGTTGCCGGGCACCTTGCCCAGCATGGCCTTGGCCTCGTGGCCCACGGCCTGGATCACTTTCTTGCCGTGGGGGCCGCCCTCGTGGCGGATGGCGACCACGGAGGGTTCGTCGAGCACGATGCCCTTGTCGCGGGCGAAAATCAGGGTGTTGGCGGTGCCAAGGTCAATGGCGAGGTCGGTGGAGAAGTACCGACGGAAGGCTCCGAACATTCAAGAATCCTCTCGGACGGCAAGCGCCAAGTGCGCCTGCGGTCGCCTGGGTTTGGGGGGTAATCTGGGACTTTTGCGCGCTGTTGCCGGCGTTTGGGGGCTGCGCGGCAAAGGCGGGATAATACCGCATCGCTTGTGCATAACCCCTCTCGCCCCCTGGGGCGGCGCAGGTTTACACCCGGTTTCCCACCCTCTTTTTCGTATGGCACTGACCTCCCAGGACATTGCTCGCATCGCCCACCTGGCGCGGCTCGAGCTTTCCGACACTGAAAGCGAGCGAATGCTCACCCAACTCAACGGCTTTTTCGGCATCGTGGAGGCCATGCGCGCCGTGGACACCACGGGCCTCACGCCCCTGGCCCACCCCGTGGCCGCCGTCCAGCCCGTGCAGCTGCGCCTGCGCGACGACGTGGCGAGCGAACCCGACCAGCGCGAAGCCAACCAGCAAAGCGCCCCTGCCGTGGAGCGCGGCCTGTTCCTGGTGCCCAAGGTGATCGAATGAGCCAAGACCTGCACGACCTGGGCGTGGCCGCCCTGGCCGCCCAACTGCGCGAGCGCCGCGTTTCCGCCGTGGAGGCGGCCCGGCACTTCCTGGCCCGCGCCAAGGCCCACCAGCATCTGGGCGCGTATGTCGCCCTGAACGAAGACGCGACGCTGGCCCAGGCCCAGGCGCAAGACGCCGCCATCGCCGCCGGCACCGCCGGGCCGCTCGCGGGCCTGCCGATCGCGCACAAGGACATCTTCGTCACGCGCGGCTTCCCCACCACGGCGGGCTCGAAGATGCTCGCGGGCTACCAGTCGCCGTTCGACGCCACCGTGGTCGCGCGCCTGGCCGACGCGGGCTGCGTGACGCTGGGCAAGCTGGGCTGCGACGAGTTCGCCATGGGCTCGGCCAACGAGAACATGGCCGTGCCGCCCGTGGGCTTCGATGCGCCCGCGCCCGTGCGCAACCCCTGGGATGCGCAGCGCGTGCCCGGCGGCTCGTCCGGCGGCAGCGCCGTGGCCGTGGCCGCACGCCTGGCCCCCGCCGTGACGGGCACGGACACGGGCGGCTCCATCCGCCAGCCCGCGAGCTTCTGCGGCATCACCGGCATCAAGCCCACCTACGGGCGCGCCAGCCGCTACGGCATGATCGCGTTCGCCTCCAGCCTCGACCAGGCCGGGCCGATGGCGCGTTCGGCGGAAGACTGCGCGCTGCTGCTCTCGGCCCTGTGCGGCCCCGACCCGGACCGCGACTCCACCAGCCTGGACATGCCCGCCGAGGACTTCAGCCGCTCGCTGAACGATTCCCTTGATGGGCTGCGCATCGGCATCCCCGCCGAGTTCTTCGGCGACGGCCTCGCGCCCGACGTGCGCGCTGCCGTCGATGGCGCGCTCAAGGAATACGAGAAGCTCGGCGCCAGGCTGGTGCCCATCCGCCTGCCGCGCACCGAGTTGTCCATTCCGGTCTACTACATCATCGCGCCCGCCGAGGCCTCGTCCAACCTGAGCCGCTTCGACGGCGTGAAGTTCGGCCACCGCGCCAAGGACTACACCGACCTCATGGACATGTACAAGAAGACCCGCGCCCAGGGCTTCGGCGACGAGGTCAAGCGCCGCATCATGATCGGCGCCTACGTGCTGAGCCACGGCTACTACGACGCCTACTACCTGCAGGCGCAAAAAATCCGCCGCATGATCGCCGACGACTTCCAGGCCGCCTTCCAGGACTGCGACCTGATCGCCGGCCCCGTGGCCCCCACCGTGGCCTGGAAGCTGGGCGACAAGAGCGACCCGCTGGCCGCCTACCTGGCCGACATCTACACCCTGCCCGCCTCGCTCGCGGGCCTGCCGGGCATGAGCGTGCCCGCGGGCTTCGGCGCGGATGGGATGCCCATGGGCCTGCAGCTGATCGGCAACTATTTCAGCGAAGCGCGGCTGCTGAATGCCGCGCACCGCTTGCAGCAGGCGACCGACTTCCACCTCCGTGCGCCGGAGGGCATCTGACCATGACGAAACTCATCCAAGGCTACGAAGTCGTCATCGGCTTCGAGACCCACGCCCAGCTCGCCACGCAGTCCAAGATCTTCAGCCGCGCGCCCACGGCCTTCGGCGCGGAGCCGAACACGCAGGCCTGCGCGGTGGACCTGGCCCTGCCCGGCACGCTGCCCGTGATGAACCGCGAGGCCGTCGCCTGCGCTATCAAATTGGGACTGGCCCTCGGCTCCCGCATTGCCCCAGAGAGCATTTTCGCGCGCAAGAACTACTTCTACCCCGACCTGCCCAAGGGCTACCAGATCAGCCAGTTCGAGATTCCCGTGGTGCAGGGCGGCGAGGTGTCGTTCTACCTGGGCGACGAGAAAAAGACTGTGCGCCTGGTGCGCGCGCACCTCGAGGAAGACGCGGGCAAGTCGCTGCACGAGGACTTCATCGGCCAGAGCGGCATCGACCTGAACCGCGCGGGCACGCCGCTGCTGGAGATCGTGACCGAGCCCGACATCCGCAGCACCGAGGAGGCCGTGGCCTACGCCAAGGAGCTGCACAAGATCGTGACCTGGATCGGCATCTGCGACGGCAACATGCAGGAAGGCTCGTTCCGCTGCGACGCCAACGTCTCCGTGCGCAAGCCCGGCCAGCCGCTGGGCACCCGCCGCGAGATCAAGAACCTGAACTCGTTCAAGAACATGCAGATCGCGATCGACTACGAGATCCGCTGGCAGATCGAGGAAATCGAGGACGGCCGCGCCATCCAGCAGGCCACCGTGCTGTTCGACCCCGACACGGGCGAAACCCGCGCCATGCGCACCAAGGAAGACGCGGCAGACTACCGCTACTTCCCCGACCCCGACCTGCCGCCGCTGGTGATCGCGCCCGAGTGGGTGGAGCGCGAACGCGCCCGGATGCCCGAACTGCCGCGCGCCATGGCCGCGCGCTTCGTGGCCGACTATGGCCTGCCCGAGTACGACGCGACCACGCTCACGCAGAGCAAGGCCATGGGCGCGTACTTCGAGGCCGCCGCCAAGGACTGCGGCCAGCCCAAGCTCGCCTCGAACTGGGTGATGGGCGAGCTCTCGCGCCGCCTGAACACCGAGGAAATCAGCATCGAAGCAGCCAAGGTGACGAGCAGCCAGCTGGCCGCGCTGATCCGCCGCATCCATGACGGCACCATCAGCAACAACGCCGCCAAACAGGTGTTCGACGCGCTGTGGAACGGCGAGGCCGCCGAGGTGGACGCCGTGATCGAGGCCAAGGGCCTCAAGCAGATTCAAGATACCGGCGCGCTCGAAAAGATCATCGACGAGGTGATCGCCGCCAACCCCGACAACGTGGCCCAGTTCAAGGCCGGCAAGGACAAGGCGTTCAACGCCCTGGTCGGCCAGGCCATGAAGGCCAGCAAGGGCAAGGCGAACCCGCAGCAGGTGAACGAACTGCTGAAGGCCCGGCTGGCTAGTTCGTAGCCGGCGCGCGCGCGGACCACAGCGCGCGCAGCTGCTCCAGTTCCGCATCGAAGCGCCGGTTGACCCGGCGCTTTTCTTCTTCCTGCCCCGCGATGAAGCGCTGCTGCTGCGCGATGGCGTCGTCGTTCTCGGCGATCTGGCGGCGCAGCGCCATCGGCGCCTTGGCGGGGTCCTGCCCGTAGAACTCCATCTCGGTGTCGAGCTTCTTGCGCTGCTCGCGCAACTCGGCAATGCGCTTGTGCGCCAGGCCGATGACCTGGTCCGCCTGCGCGAGCGTGGCGGCGCGCTCGGCGTCGTGGGTGGCCTGGTCGGGATAGCGGTTCAGCAGGGCACGCTCGCGGCGGCGCTCTTCGGCGACGCGGGCGCGTTCCTCGGCGTCCTTGCGGCGCTGGGCTTCCTGCGCTTCGCGCTCTTTTTCGGTGAGCGTGGGGCCGATGCGCTGGCGCTCCGTGCCCGTGGGGCCGAGCACGCGCTGCTCGCGGTCGGTGCAGGCGGCGATGGGCCGGTCCGCCGTGAGGCGGCGGCCCTGCGCGTCCACGCAGGTGTAGATGCCGCCCTGCTGCGCCCATGCGCCCGCGGCGGCCAGCGCCAGCGCCATGCCGACGCCCGCGCGCTTCAAGCGGCGGCCTCCTCGCTCACGCCGTAGCGCTGGCGGTAGGCCAGCACGCGCTCGTGGTGGGAGCGCACGTCGTCGCCGCTGCTGCGCTCCAGGTAGGCGAGCAGGTCGGCCAGCTTGGCGATGGTGCAGACCTGCAGGCCCAGTTGGTTGCGCACGTACTGCACGGCGCTGTGGTCCACGTCCTGGCCGTTCTCGGTGGCTTTTTCCTGCCGGTCGAGCGCGATGGCCACGGCGTGCGGCGTGGCCCCGGCGGCCTGGATCAGCGCGATGGACTGGCGCGCGGCGGTGCCCGCGCTCATCACGTCGTCCACGATGAGCACGCGGCCCTGGAGCGGCGCGCCAACGAGGGTGCCGCCCTCGCCGTGGTCCTTGGCTTCCTTGCGGTTGTAGGCGAAGGGCACGTTGCGGCCCAGGCGCGCGAGCTCAACCGCCACGGTGGCCGCGAGCGGGATGCCCTTGTACGCGGGGCCGAACACCATGTCGAATTCAATGCCGCTGGCCACCAGGGCTTTTGCATAGAATTCGGCCAGCCTGCCCATCTTGGCGCCGTCGTCGAACAGGCCGGCGTTGAAGAAATACGGGCTCATGCGGCCTGCCTTGGTCTTGAATTCGCCAAAGCGCAGCACGCCCGCCTCCACGGCGAACCGCACGAATTCCTGCGCCAGCTCCTGGCCTTGCCGCTCCACCACCATGACTTCTTCCTTGTTCCAGTTAACCAGCCTCAACCTCAACGGCATCCGCTCCGCCGCGTCCAAGGGCGTGGAAGCCTGGATTGCGGCGAACCGGCCGGATTGTATTTGCGTGCAGGAAATCAAGGCCCAGGCGGCGGACATGGCGGGCAAGTTCGAGGCCGTCGCGGGGCTGCGGGGCCACTTCCACTTCGCCGGCAAAAAGGGCTACTCGGGCGTGGGTGTGTACACGCGGCACGAGCCCAGCGACGTGGTGATCGGCTACGGCTCGCCCGAGTTCGACACCGAGGGACGCTACGTGGAGTTGCGCTTCGACACGCCCGCGCGCAAGCTCTCGATCATCAGCGCGTACTTTCCGAGCGGCTCGTCGGGCGAGGAACGGCAGCAGGCCAAGTTCCGCTTTCTCGACGGGTTCCACCCACACCTGATGCGGCTGAAGGCCGAGCGCGAGTTCATCCTGTGCGGCGACCTGAACATCGCCCACCAGCAGATCGACCTGAAGAACTGGCGCAGCAACCAGAAGAACAGCGGCTTCCTGCCCGAGGAGCGCGCCTGGATGAGCAAGGTGCTGCACGCAACCGACCCCGCTGGCGGCCTGGTGGACGTGTACCGCCGGCTCCAGCCCACGGCCACCGACACGGCCTACACGTGGTGGAGCAACCGCGGCCAGGCCTACGCGAACAACGTGGGCTGGCGGCTGGACTACCACCTGGCCACGCCCGCGCTGGCGCAGTTGGCGCGCACGGAATCGATTTACAAGGGCGAGAAGTTCAGCGACCACGCGCCCATCACCATCGGGTACGACCTCCAGATCTGACCGATCAGCGGTCGCGGCGCCGTGACAAATGGTTTCCAATCTGTCGAAAACGACAGGAAAATTTCACCGCAACGCAGAACGGTGAATACCAATGACAACACGCACCGCCCGCCGCCCGGCACAGCAGGGCTTTACCCTCATCGAGGTCATGGTCACGGTGGCCATCGTCGCCATCCTGGCTGCGATCGCACTCCCCTCGTACAACGACTACATCCGGCGCGGCCAGCAGGCCGAGGCGTTCAATGCGCTCTCCGACTTCCGCGCCAAGATGGAGCAGTACTACCAGGACAATCGCAACTACGGCACCAGCACCGGCTGCGCCAGCGACGCCACCGCCAGCAGTTGGAACGGCTTCACGCCGACGCAGTATTTCAGTTACGACTGCAAGATTACCGACACATCGACGTACCAGGCGTACAGCATCACGGCCACGGGCCGCGCCGGGCAGGTCAATACCGACGTCTATGCCATTGACCAGAATGGCAACCGCTCCACCACCCAGTTCAAGGGTGCCGCCGTCACCGCGAACTGCTGGCTGACCAAGTCCAGCACATGCTGACCCGTCGCGCCAACGCCTCCGCGCGGGGCTTCACCCTGGTCGAGATGGCCGTCGTCATGGCGGTGCTGGCGTTTCTGCTGCTCGTGGCCGCGCCCGGCTTCAGTACCTGGATCGACAACACGCGCATCCGCAGCGCGGCCCAGGCGCTCCAGGCAGGGATACAGACAGCCCGCATGGAAGCCTTGCGGCGCAATCAGCCCGTGTCGTTCTACCTGGTGTCCTTGAACGACCCTTTCACCCTGGACAACAGCTGCGCGCTGTCCTCCAGCAGCGGCTCCTGGGTGGTCAGCGCCAGTTCGCCCACGGGCCAATGCGCCAGCGCACCCCTGCTGGCGGCGCGGCCCATTGGCGACGCGGCCACCAACGTCCAGGTATCAGCAGGCCATTCCACGGACACCGCGAACATGGCCACCCTGGGCTCCGCGGCCACCACGCTCACTTACGACGGCCTGGGCCGCGTGACCAACGCTGACAGCGCCATCAACCGCATCCGGGTAACGGGCCCCAGGGCCGGAGCCGCCTACGTCGACCTCATGCTCATCGTCGATGCCGGCGGCGGTGTGCGCATGTGTGACCCGCGCTCCTCCATCGCGTCCACCGACCCGCGCAAGTGCTGAGAAAGGCAGAGCAGCCATGCCTCCCCGCGCCCCCCATGCCTCTTGTCGCCGCCCTCGCCCGCCGCGCCCAGGCAGCCGCCATGGATTCGTGCTGCTCGAAGTCCTGGTGGCGCTGCTGGTCTTCATGCTCGGCATTCTGGGTTTCATCGGCCTGCAGGCCGCCATGACCCGCGCCACCGCCGAGGCCGACTGGCGCGCCAACGCCGCCTACCTGGCCAACGATGCCCTGGGCCGCATGTGGTCGGACATCGGCAACCTGGCCAACTACGCCGGCACCACCAGTTGCACCGCCACGGCCTGCACCGAATGGCGCAGCAAGGTGCAGCAGTTGCTGCCGGGGAGCACCGCCTCGATCACCGTCGACGCCGCCACCGGCAACGTGTCGATCCGGATCGACTGGCAATTGCCCGGCGGCGCGGCGCACCACTACGAGACGCAAAGCAACATTTCCGCCAAATCGGCGTGACGTGCATGAAACACCTCCCGCCCCCGCCCATTGCACCGACACCGCGCCGCCGCCACCAGGGCTTTACGCTGGTCGAACTCATGGTGGGCCTGCTGCTGGGCCTGCTGGCGGTGCTGGCCATCACCCAGGTGCTGGCGCTGTCCGAAGGCCGCAAGCGCACCATGGCGGCGGGAAGCGACTCGCAAGTCAACGGCGCGCTCGCCGTTTTCGCGCTCCAGCGCGAATTGGAGATGGCAGGCTATGGACTGACGGCCAAGCCCGACGCGCTGGGCTGCCCGCTGGCAGGCTCCTTCGTCACCGCGGGCCCGCCGGCCGCCACTGAAACCTTCTCCGGCACCCTGGCCCCCGTGGTCATCACCAGCGGCGCCAATGGCGCGCCCGACACGCTGACCATCCTGCAGGCCAGGAAATCGGGCTTTTCGGTGCCGGTGATGGTGACCGCCCAGAACACCGACTACTTCACCGTGCTCTCGTCGCTGGGCGTGAGCGCTGGCGACGTGATGGTGGCCGTACCCACGGTGGCGTACCCCGGATACGCCTGGAGCGCAACAACATCTACATGCCGCCTGTTCTCGGTGACTGATGACGGCGCGGGCTCCAGCAGCAACACCGGCCTGTGGGCGCAGCGCGTGCCGCACACCCAGGGCGGCGCCACCTCCTGGAACGACAACGCCGCGCTCACCGCGGCATTCCCGGCCATTCCCGCCTACCTCGTCAACCTGGGCTCCCTGAGCTACAGCCAGTACACCGTCGACACCAGCAGCCTGGCCTTGCAGGTCACCAGCCACAGCGCCACCGCAGCGAGCAGCACGTCGGTGCTGTTCCCGCAGATCGTGAACCTGCAAGCGCTCTACGGCAAAGACACCAACAACGACGGCCTGGTGGACACCTTCGACAAAACCGCGCCCACCACCAACGACGGATGGGCGCAGGTGCTGGCTGTGCGCATTGCGGTCGTGGCGCGCAGCACCCAGTACGAAAGGAGCAAAGCCGACAAATCCGACGCCGTGACCCAGAGCGCGCCCTTGTGGGACTTGGGCGCCAGCAGCACCGTCACCGGCGTGGTGGACTGCCACAACGGCAGCAAATGCCTGCAGATCAAGATCGACCACGTGACCGACTGGCAGAACTACCGCTACCGCATCTACGACACCACCGTTCCGCTGCGCAACATCCTCTGGAACGCCGGAAGCTGAAACATGCCCATGCAGCCCCGACCCGACACCCCCCGCCATGCCAGGCAGCAAGGCGTCTCGCTGATCTTCGCGCTCATCGCGCTGCTGGTGATCGCCCTATCCACGCTGGCCGTGGTGCGTACGGTGGACACCGGCGCCCTGATGCTGGGCAACATGAGCTTCAAGCAGGACGCCACCGCCTCCGCCGACCAGGCCGTGCGCACCGCCTTTACCTGGCTCAAGAGCCAGAGCAGCCTGGACAACGACAACACGGCGCAGGGCTACTACGCCAGCACCATGGACACGGACAGCACCCAGCCCGTGGACATGACGGGGCAGCAGTACCCCTCCATCGCGGCCCGGCAACTGATCGAGTGGTATCCCGACGACAGCAAGCTGAAGAACTGCGGCTACGCCGGCGCGGGCAACTGCACCCTGGTTTCCAAGGAGGCGGGCTCCACGCCCAACGGCAACAACCTGCTGCGCTACACCATCTTCCGCCTGTGCGCGGCAACGGGCCCCGTTGCCGGCAACAACTGCGCCACGCCCACCGGGTTGACCGGCGGCAACAACGAGGCCGGCGAGCGCCCGCCAAATCTGGCCACGTCGGGCGGCGCGTATTACCGCATCGTCGTGCGGGTGAGCGGTTCGCGCAACTCCGTGAGCTTCATTGAAACCATCGTCCAACTCTAGAACGAGGAGCCGCCGATCATGCAAAAACCACCACGCGCCTGCCGGGGGCCATCGCGCTGGCATGGCGTATTGGGAAGCGCCGCAGCCGCCATGTCACTGGCCGTGGCCACCCTGGGCAACGTAGCGCAGGCAACGGCTCTCTCGGACGTGCCGCTGATCACCAGCCCTACTGTGCAGGCCAAGCCGAACTTGATGTTCGTGCTGGATGATTCGGGCAGTATGAATTGGTCATACATGCCTGATGAGTTGGGGGTGAGCAATGACGCAACCGATCAACCTTATACCCAATGGTATGGTTACTCCTCAACCCAATGCAATGGCGTGGCCTTCGACCCCACGCTGACCTATGCCCCCCCCATCAAGGCCGATGGCACGTCGTATGCCAACGCGAGCTTCAGCAGCGCATGGACTGACGGTTTCGCGCAAACCGGCTCCACCAATCTGGGCAACACGAGCACGGTCACGCTCTCGGCCACCAATCCGGTAACCCCGGGCACAGGCAGCAAGACTTTCAACTTCACGTCGAGCAGCATCGATTCGGCCACGTTTGCAGTCGGGCAAACGGTCACGCTGACTTCCAAGTCCACAACCGTCTCGTACACGGGCACCAGAAGCCCCTACACGGTCACCACGACCACCGTCACCAACACCATGAGCGGCACGGTCACTGCATGGTCTGGATCGGGGAACAACTGGACGCTGGACGTCAACGTCACGGCAAGCACGTCCTCCACACCCAATGCCGTCACTTCGTCAAGCAACTCCAAGCCCACGATAGGCACGACAAGCGAAGCCTGGTCAGTCACCCAAACCTACGGTACCGCCTATTACTACACGTACAACGGGGCGCAGCCCGCAATGGGATGGACGTACCAGACCAGCGGTTCCAATATCGGCGACGTGGACACGACCACCACGTTCTACCAGGAGTGCGCCAGCACCATTGGGGATTCGACTTCAAAAGGCTACGGCGTGTTCGCCAAACAGCTCATCCGCAACCAGACGGCAACGGTGCAGCAGAACTATGCCAACTGGTATTCGTACTACCGCAAGCGGACGTTTCTGATGCGCACGGCGGTGGGTAAGGCGATCTCGACGCTGGGCGATGGCTACCGGGTAGGCTTTTCCACTATCAACAGCAGCAGCGGCACACCCGCCGTCACATCAAGCGGTTTTCAGCCTTTGGACACTTTCACGGGTACACAGCCAGGTACACAGCGCGCCACCGTGTATTCCAAGCTCTATGGCGCTACCGCCAACGGCGGTACCCCGCTGCGCGGGGCGCTGTCCACCATGGGACGCTATTACGCCGGAAACTTCATTACCACCAGCGTGCCTGACCCGATTCAGTATGCGTGCCAGCGCAACTACACGCTGTTGACGACGGACGGCTACTGGAATGAATCGACCAGATCCTCCTATGGCCCCCGCGACGTGAGCGGGAATCTGGTGGGCAACCAGGACGGCACCGAAGTCAAGCCCATGTACGACGGCACCATCTCTACCACTACGTACTCGCGAACCCAATACACGGTGGCCAGTAGCAAGTACAAGAACAGTAGCCGTGGCACATGCTCTGGCGCGTGGAGCAGTGGCACGGTGTATTACCAGGTCACCACGCAACTCCAGACCTCGACAGATGGCAGCACCTGGACTAATTCGGGGAGTCCTACGAATACCTGCCCAGCCGGCAGCAGCACGGTCTATGGCAGCCAGACAGCGGCCAGCCTGGCGGGCCAATCAATCTACTCAGCGACCACTTCGACCACCAACGTATCCGGCGGCTCATCCAACACTCTGGCCGACGTGGCCGAGTACTACTACAAGACGGATCTGCGCCCGGCCACGGGCGTATGCACTTCCACCAGTTCCGGCACCAGCCAGAACGTTTGCTCGGACATCGTTCCCACGTCGGGCCGGGACACGGCCACCTGGCAGCACATGACCACCTTTACTGTGGGCCTGGGGGTGAGCGGCACGCTGGCCTACGACCCCAACTACCTCACGCAGACCAGCGGCTCCTACGTGAACCTGAAGAATGGCACCGCCAGTTGGCCGGTGCCATCAGATAGCGGCAACGGCGACGCCCGCCAAGTGGACGACCTGTGGCACGCCGCCGTGGACGGGCGCGGTCAGTACTACTCGGCGCTCAACGCCACCTTGCTGGCCTCGGCCATCCAGGGGGTGGTGAACACCATCCAGGCCGTGACGGGCTCGTCGTCGGCGGCCACCACCAGCACGCTGGAACTCGTGGCGGGCGAGAACAACCAGATCTACAGCGCCAGCTACACCACAGCGCTCTGGGTGGGTGACCTCAAGGCCTATACCTTGAACGGCAATACCGGCGCCATCGGCACCACGCCCATCTGGTCGGCCCAGGACAAGCTGACCGCCATGCCCCTTGCCAGCCGCAATATCTACTACCGCAGAACCGGCGGCGCGCTGGGCGCGTTCAACTGGGCCAATCTGAACTCGGACGGCTATGGCGGCTATTTCTCGGGGCTGTGCAGCACCAAGACCGGGGTGAGCCAGTGCAGCAATGCCCTGAACGCAACGGAACAGACCGTCGCCAGCGATGGCGCGCGGCTGGTCAACTACCTGAGCGGCGATCGCACCTATGAAAGCGCCAACACGTCAGCGAACACCTCGCAAGCCGTGTACCGGGTGCGCGACAAGGGGTTGCTGGGCGACATCATCAACGGCGCGCCGCGCTACGTGGGCGTGCCCAATTTCAGCTACAGCGATACGGGCTACGCGAATTTCGTGACCGCCCAGAAGAACCGCAAGCCCGTGGTGTACGTGGCGGCCAATGACGGCATGTTGCACGCCATTTCGGCAGACACCTCGGACGGCGGCACGGAACTGTGGGCCTACGTGCCCGCCGCCGTCATGCCCAACATGTACATGCTGGCGGATGCGGACTACGCCAACAAGCACCGCTACTTCGTGGATGGCGCGCCCGTCGTGGGCGATGCATACATCAACGGTGCGTGGAAAACGATTCTGGTGGGCGGCCTGGGCAAGGGCGGTCGCAGCTATTACGCGCTGGACATCACCGATCCGCAGAACCCGGTGTCGCTCTGGGAGTTCAGCAACGACAACCTGGGCCTGACCTTCGGCAACCCGGTGATCACCAAGCGCCAGGACGGCACCTGGGTGGTGGCATTCGCGTCGGGCTACAACAACACCAGTCCTGGGGATGGCAAAGGCCATCTGTTCGTGGTGAATGCCGCCACCGGCGCGCTGGTGGCGGGCGGAGACGTTGCCACCGCGGCAGGCAGCACCTCCAGCCCGAGCGGGCTGGCCAAGATCAGCGGTTGGATCGACCTGGCGGCAGACAATACCTCCAAGCGCTTTTATGGCGGCGACCTGCTGGGCAACCTGTGGCGTTTCGACATAGATGGCCTGGTGGAGCCTAAAAATGCCGCGCTGCTGCTGGCCCAGTTCCAGATCAACAGCACCACGCCCCAGCCCATCACCACGCGGCCACGGCTGACCACGGTGGCCAAGCTGCCGGTGATCATGGTAGGCACGGGGGAATACCTGAATACCGCCGACATCACCGACACGACGACCCAGAGCGTCTACGCCGTGAAGGATTCGCTGACCAGCACCGGCCTGGGCGACGTGCGCAAGAACACCACGATGGTGAAGCAGACGCTCACCCTCAGCACGGACAAGGCGTCCGCCACCATCACGAACAACCCCGTCAACTGGTCTGCACAAAATGGCTGGTGGGTGGATTTGCCGCAGGCGGGCGAGCGGGTGGCCATTGACATGGTGCTGGTCAGCGGCATGTTGTCCGTCGCCACGGCGATTCCCAAAGGAGATGCCTGCACGTCCGGCGGGAGTTCGTGGACGTACTACCTGAACGCGGCCAACGGGAATGCACTCGGAAACACCGCCGGTTCGAAATCCAGCGACAATGCACTGATCGTGGGCCAGAACGCCGTTGCGCTGGCTACCAGCACCACGGGCGGTTCGGGAGTGGATACCGGCGGGGGCTCGGGGGGTGGAGACGGCAACAGCAACGGCTCAGGGGTGGGGATCGTGCAGCAGAACAGCGACGGCAGCACGGTCATCAAGAAGCCAGGCGTTGGCTCCAGCTCCAACCTGACGCCCCAGCGCACCTCGTGGCGCGAACTGGTGAATTGACCCTTTCCGCCAAGGCGCGTGCACGCCTGACCCTGGGGCTGTGCACCGGCCTCTCGATCGGGCTCCATGCGGCAGCCCTTGCGCTGGCGCTGCGCAACGCGCCGCCGCAGGTGCTGGCGGCTGCGGCAGCGCCTGTATTGCAAGGCCGGCTGGTGCCGCTAACGGCTCCCGCCACCACGGCGGCGCCCCCTGCCGCCATGGACGCCCCACGGGCCACAAAGGCACAACCCGCAAAAAAGCCGCCTGCGCCACCCCCGCAGCGGCCCGGCACGGACCGCCCCGCCACCCCGGCGCCATCGGCCTACGGCGGCGACGAAGCAGGCTACCTGCCGCGCCCCCTGCTGACCCTGGCGCCCATGCTCATAGCGCCGGTGGAGATTCCGGAGCCTGCCGGCGCTCCGGCCGATGCCATGGGCGCCAGGGTGGGCATCGTGGCGGTCTTCATCGACGAAACGGGACGGGTGCGCGACGTGCAGCCCCAGGACCCCCGGCTCCCCCCCGAGTACGAGGAAGCCGTGCGGCAAGCCTTCATGGCCGCGCGCTATCTGGCCGGCCAGCGCGATGGGCGGGTGGTGAAGTCCAGAATCCGGATCGAAGTGGTGTTCGGGGAACAGCCCGCAGCGCCACAGCCCTAGCCCATAATTACTACCAAAACCATAGCTGCCAGCGCTTCATGGATAAGGGCTAGATGCCAAAATAACCTCTTTCAGAACCATCCCATGCTCCACTACCACACCCACCCCGTCACCGCCTTCGCGCAGAACTGCTCCCTCGTGTGGTGCGACGCCACCCTGGACGCCGCCCTCATCGACCCCGGCGGCGACCTGCCCGACCTGCTGGCCGAGGTGCAGCGCCGGGGCCTGAACCTCAAGGCCATCTGGCTCACGCACGCGCACATCGACCACGCGGGCGGCACGGGCGAACTCGCGCAGAAGCTCGGTTTGCCCATCATCGGCCCGCACGAGGGCGACCAGTTCTGGATCGACGCGCTGCCGCAGCAAAGCGCCATGTTCGGCTTTCCGCCCGCGCTGCCCTTCACGCCCACGCGCTGGCTGCACGACGGCGACACGGTGCAGATCGGCCGCGAGACGCTGCACGTGCGCCACTGCCCCGGCCACACGCCGGGCCACGTGGTCTTCCACGCGCCGCAGATCGGGCGCTGCTTCGTGGGCGACGTGCTGTTCGCGGGCAGCATCGGGCGCACCGACTTCCCGCAGGGCAACCACCAGCAGCTCATCGACAGCATCACCCAGCGCCTGTGGCCCATGGGCAACGACACGGTGTTCATCCCCGGCCACGGGCCGGAAAGCACCTTCGGGCGCGAGCGGCGCAGCAACCCGTTCGTGGGCGGGACCTAACTCTTCCGGGCCGCGCGGTACAGCCCTTCCACCTTGGGCACGTTGCGCTCCAGCTCGCGGATGCGGTCGGGGCCGCTCGGGTGGGTGGAGAGAAAGGCGGTGCCCGCCTGGCCGCCCGTGGCCTCGCCCATCTTGCGCCACAGGCTCACAGCGGCCTGCGGGTTGAAGCCCGCGCGCGCGGCCAGCTCCAGGCCCACGAGGTCGGCCTCCGACTCGTCCGACCGGCTGAACTTGAGCGTGAGCAGCTGCGTGCCCAGGTTGGCCGCCATGTTGCCGATGTCGCCCAGGCCCAGCAGCTGCGCGCCCAGCGACAGGCCCAGGCCCGTGGCCTGGGTCTTGGCCAGCCGCTCGCGCGCGTGTTCGCGCAGCGCGTGGGCCATTTCGTGGCCCATGACCATGGCGACCTCGTCGTCGGTCAGCTTCAGCTGGTCGAGGATGCCGGTGAAGAACGCGATCTTGCCGCCGGGCATACAGAAGGCGTTGATCTGCTTGCTGCCGATGAGGTTGACCTCCCAGCGCCAGCCGCTGGCGCGCGGGTTCCACTGCACGGCGTAGGGGATGAGGCGGCGCGCTATCGCGTGCAGGCGGCGCAATTGCGGGTCGCCCTCAGGGGCGAGCGCGCCCTTGGCGCGGGCCTGCGCCAGCAGTTGGCTGTACTGCTGCGTGGCGGACTGCTCCAGCCGCTCGGCGGGCACCAGGTTGCGCACCATGGACGCGCCGCCCACGTTCACCTGCGCCAGCGCGGGCGCGGACGCACTGGCCGCGGCGGCCAGCAGAAAGCCCCGGCGCGCATTCCAGGGCGCGGCGGTGGCGGCGCAAAAGCGGCAGTCGTGCATGGCACGCAGTGTAGTGAACCTAAAAACGAAAAAACCCGGCGCGGGGCCGGGCTTGTGCGTGGGGCGGGAGGGGCTTATTCAGCCGTGGCGCTGCCTTGGGCCGCCTGGCCCTGTGCCACCACCGGTGCGGCAGGCTGGGCGGCCTGGGCGCTGCGGTTGGCCGCCATGACCAGGTTGTCGGCCACGATGGGCTGGTAGATCGCGCCGCCGCGGAACAGCGTGCCGTCCTTCATGGCCTGGGCCACCTGGGCCTTCACTTCGGCGCGGGTCAGGGGCTGGGTTTGGGCGGTTTGCGCCTGGGCGATGCTGCCGAAGCCTGCAACGGCGATCAGGGCGGCGGTGGTGACGGTGCGGAAGACTTGCATGGTGAACTCCTTGGTTCGGTGTGCGGGCGGCGGGATGTCGTCCGTCGATGGGATGTACTGTACCTAGGGTTAACCCCCGGATAAACCACCCCCAGAAGAATGGTTTGTTTCTGATATTGAAATAATAAAAGCCCTGCACCAATCTTTATTGCCTTGATCGGCTTTCCGCCCACACCACGATCAGCAGCCCGCCGATGACGCCCGCCAGCCCCAGGCAGGCCAGGGCCGTGGGCGGCTCGCCCACCACCAGCGCCGCCAGCACGAACGCCGCCACCGGCTCGATCAAGGTCAGGGCCACCCCCGTGGCGCCCGAGAGATGGCGCAGCCCGTGGGAAAACGCCACATACGCCAGCCCCGACACCACGACGCCCAGGTACGCCACCACGGCCAGAGCGGGCGCGCTCCACACCGGCGCGCCCGCCAGCAGCCAGGCCAGCGGGCACGCCAGCAGCGCCGCGCCGGCGAACACGCGCCGGTTCACCCGGCCCGGCGCCTGGGCGGCCACCAGCCGCTGGTTCACCAGCACATAGCTCGCGTACCACAGCCCCGCCCCCAGGCACAGCCCCAGGCCGCGCCAGGACACCGCCCCGCCCGCCCCCTTGCCCAGCACCAGGGCCGCGCCGCCCGCCACGCTGGCCGCCGTGCCCAGCCACCACAGCGGCGACGGCGGCGCGCGCAGCAGCAGGGCCTGGAGAAGCCCCGCCCAGACCGGGCTGCTGCCAATGGCCACCGCCGTGCCCACCCCCACCCCGGCCAGGCGCACCCCCGCATAGAACGTGATGCTGTAGCCCGCCACGCCCGCCGAGGCCAGCCACCACCACGCCCAGGGCACGGGCGTGGGGGCGGCGTGGGAGCGCACCGGCGCCACGGCAAAGAACACGCTGGCCACCACCAGCTGGGCCGCCCCCACCCAGAAGGGCGACAGGCCGCCCGCCCCCAGGCTCTGCGCCGTGCCGGTGGTGCCCCACAGGATGGCCGCCAGGGCCACCAGGGCCGCGCCGCGACCGGAATGCGATGTGTCGTCTGCCATGCCGCCATGCTGCGCGCGCGCCGGGGCGGCTTTTGTCGAGCAACGCTTGAAGTGGCGGCCCGGGGTTCTCATTGGCAAACAAGGAGGTAAGGAAGTAAGATTTCCCGGACGTAACACCGGAGGCCGCCATGCTTGCCAAATTGACGTCGAAGAACCAGATCACCCTGCCCAAGGCCGTGGTGTCGGAGGTGGACACGGCGGAGTACTTCGAGGTCGCCGCCGAGAACGGCCGGATCGTGCTGACGCCCGTGCGGGTGCAGCGGGCCCAGGCGGTGCGCGACAAGCTGCGGCAACTCGGCATCACGGAACAGGATGTGGACGACGCGATCGGCTGGGCACGCCGGTGAGCCGTGTCGTTCTGGACACCAACGTCGTGCTTTCGGCGCTGCTGTTCACGTCGGGCCGGCTGGCATGGATACGCCAGGCCTGGCAGCACCAGCAGTTGCAGCCCTTGGTATGCAAGGAAACGGTGAGCGAACTGCTGCGGGTGCTGGGTTACCCGAAATTCAGGCTGACGGCCGAGGACCGGCAGGCGCTGCTGGAAGATTTTCTGCCCTATACCGATGCCGTCGAACTGCCGCGGCCCTGGCCCGCGCTGCCGGCCTGCCGCGATGCAAAGGACCAGGTATTCCTGGTGCTGGCCCATGCCGGGCAGGCCGAGGCGCTCATCACGGGCGATGGCGACCTTCTGGCGCTGCGCGGCGCGTTTCCCGGCCTGATCGTGACGCCCGAGGAGTGGGCGGGGCGGCAAGGCGGCTGAATTCAGGAGCTACGCAACGCCCTGGCCCCCACGCCGCGATCGCGCTTGAGGGGGGCATAGGCCAGCGCGCTGGCGCTGGCGTAGCCGCACGCCAGGGCCGCCGTCTCCAGCGGCAGGCCGCGCGCCAGCAGCGCCTGGGCCTGGTCCAGCCGCAGGCCGCGCAGCCAGGCCTGGGGCGTGTGGCCGGTCAGCTCCAGCAGCCGCGCGTGGAAGCGCTGCGGACTCAGGTGGCACAGCCCGGCCAGCCGGGCGGTGGGCCAGTCTTCGTGCAGCGCGGCCTGCACCTGGCGCGCGAGCCGCGCCACGTCGAGCCCGCGGCGCGCCAGCACGCCCGGCGCCTGCAAGACCACGGCCAGCCGCGCCGCGGCATCATGCAGCGTGTGCGCTTCGCCGCGCCATGCGGGCGGCACGGCGAAGCGGCGCAGGCGCGACAGGCCGTGCTGGTCGGGCGCGTCGATCACGAACAGGCGCGACGCGGGCGCCGCCACGAAGCCGTGCGCCACCCCGGCGGGAATGACCATGCCGCAGGCCGCATCGACAAAGGCGGCGCGCCCATTCACCTCCAGCTCCATGCGGCCCTGCAGCGCGTAGAGCACCTGCGCATGGCCGTGCGCGTGCACGCTGTGCTCGCCGCTGTAGCGGCGCACGGAGCAGTGCGGCTCGAAAGGAGGAAAAGCGTCGCGCGCCATGGCCCCGATGGTAGAACCCGCGCCCCGATAATGCCCGGCACATGTCCGACCGCACCACCTCTCCCCCCCGGCCCGGCTGGGCCGCCACCCTGCGCGTGTACCTGGAACCCGCGAGCCTGCGGATGCTCGCGCTGGGCTTTTCCGCCGGGCTGCCGCTGCTGCTGGTGCTGGGCACGCTCTCGTTCTGGCTGCGCGAGGCGGGCATCGACCGCACCACCATCGGCTACCTCTCCTGGGTGGGGCTGGCCTATGCGTTCAAGTGGGTCTGGTCGCCGCTGGTAGACCGGATGCCGCTGCCGCTGCTCACGCGCTGGCTGGGGCGGCGGCGCAGCTGGCTGCTGCTGGCGCAATGCATGGTGATGGCGGGCCTGGCGGGCATGGCCTGGCACGACCCGCGCGCCGCGCTGACGCCCGTGGTGTGGTGCGCGCTGGCGGTGGCGTTCGGCTCGGCCACGCAGGACATCGCGCTCGATGCCTTCCGCATCGAGTCGGCCGCCGCCGACAAGCAGGCCGCCCTGGCCGCCACGTACCAGACGGGCTACCGCCTGGCCATGATCTGGGCCGGCGCGGGCGTGCTCTGGGTGGCGGCGCGCTTCGAGGCGGCGGGCGTGGGCGGCTACCAGGCCGGCGCGTGGCGCGGCGCGTACCTGGTGATGGCCGCGTCGATGGCCGTGGGCGTACTCACCGTGCTGCTGTCGCCCGAGCCCGCGCCCCGGCCCCTGCCGCCCGTGAAGAACGCCGCCGATTGGCTGCGCGGCGCGCTGGTCGATCCGTTCGCCGACTTCATCGCGCGCTACCGCTGGCAGGCGCTGCTGGTGCTGGCGCTGATCGCCGTGTACCGCATCAGCGACGTGGTGATGGGCATCATGGCCAACCCGTTCTACGTGGACATGGGCTTCACCAAGGACGAGGTGGCCGCCGTCACCAAGATCTACGGCGTGGTGATGACGCTGGCGGGCGCCTTCATCGGCGGGGCCATGTCCATGCGCTGGGGCGTGATGCGCGTGCTGATGCTGGGCGCGGTGCTGTCGGCGCTGACCAACCTGCTCTACGCCTGGCTGGCCCGGCACGGGCACGACGTGGGGGCGCTGGTGTTCACCGTGTCGGCGGACAACCTCGCCAGCGGCATTGCGTCGGCGGCGTTCATCGCCTACCTTTCGGGGCTGACCAACGTACAGTATTCGGCCACGCAGTACGCGCTGTTCAGCTCGATGATGCTGCTGCTGCCCAAATGGCTGGCGGGCTTCTCGGGGGTCTACGTGGACGCGCACGGCTACGCGGCGTTCTTCACCGCGACCGCGCTGCTGGGCGTGCCGGTGCTGCTGCTGGTGTGGCTGGCGGGGCGCGTGCACAGCGTCCCTTCCCAAGTTGATACTTAACTTTACGACCGGGACAAGCGCAAGCGACGCCCCGCAGCAACCATGACTCGCACCATGACGACCAATCTCACCACCCACCAACTGCTGATGATCGAAGACGACGCCCGCCTCGCACAGATGGTGAGCGAGTACCTGGGGCAGAACGGCTTGGCCGTCACGCACCGGGCCGACGGCCACAGCGGGCTGGAACAGCTGCAGGAGGCCGGCGCTCCGCCCGACCTCGTGATCCTCGACCTCATGCTGCCCGACCTGGACGGGCTCGAAGTCTGCCGCCGCATCCGCGCGCTCTCGGGCGGCGCGGCGCAGGTGCCGGTGCTGATGCTCACCGCCAAGGGCGACCCGATGGACCGCATCATCGGCCTGGAAATGGGCGCGGACGACTACCTGCCCAAGCCCTTCGAGCCGCGCGAGCTGCTGGCGCGCATCCGCGCCATCCTGCGCCGCCGGGGCGAGGGCGTGGCCAGCACCGCCTCGCACGCGCTGCGCTTCGGCTCGCTCGAAATCGACCGCGACGCGCGCGCCGTCACCGTGGGCGGCGTGAACGCCGACCTCACCTCGTACCAGTTCGACCTGCTGGTGGCGCTGGCCGAGCGCGCAGGCCGCGTGCTCACGCGCGACCAGATCATGGAGGCCGTGCGCGGCCGCGAGCTGGAAGCGTTCGACCGCAGCATCGACGTGCACATGGGCCGCATCCGCGCCGCGATCGAGACCGACCCGAAGACGCCCAAGCGCATCCTCACCGTGCGCGGCGTGGGCTACGTCTTCGCCAAGCAGCAAGACTAGCCCATGCCCACGCTGCGCGTACTCTCCCGCGCCTTCTCGCAGCGGCTGTACCTGCGCATCTGGCTCACGGTGGTGGGCGGGGTGGCGGTGCTGACGATGCTGGTGGGCTGGGCGTGGCGCATCGCGGCGGAGCAGACCTCGTCGTCCGCCCGCCACCCGCCCGCGCGCGAAGTGGTGCTGCGCGACGGCACCACGGGCCGCCCCCTGCTCGCGGGCCAGGCCACGCGCGAGCCCGGGCCGCCCGGCGAAGGGCTGGAGTACCGCATCGAAGCCCTGGACGGCACCAGCTACGTGCTGCAGATGTCGCCGCCCGGCGGCCGCCCGCGCAGCCCCGAGGCCATGTTCTGGCTGCGCCCGCCGTTCGGCTTCCTGTGGATCCTGGGCTTCGTCGGGCTGGCGGTGGCCGTGGGCGTGTTCCCCATCATCCGGCGGCTGCTGCTGCGGCTCGAAGAACTGCAGCGCAGCGTGCAGCGCTTCGGCGAGGGCGACCTGTCCGTGCGCGTGCCCGAGGGCGGGCAGGACGAGGTAGCCGACCTCGCGCGCCAGTTCAACGCCGCCGCGGCGCGCATCGAGGCGCTGGTGACCTCGCACAAGTCGCTGCTGGCCAACGCCTCGCACGAGCTGCGCTCGCCGCTCACGCGCATCCGCATGGGGCTGGAGCTGATGGGCGGCGGCTCCCCCTCGCCCGCGTTCCGCCGGGAGGTCGAGCGCAACATCGCCGAGCTGGACCAGCTCATCGACGAAATTTTGCTGGCCAGCCGCCTGGACGCGCACGTGGCCGACGTGGGCACGGTGGAGCCCATCGACCTGGTGGGCCTGGCCGCCGAGGAATGCGCGCGCGTGGCCCGGGCCGAGCTGGAAATGGCCCCCAACGCCACCGACCTGCAGACCCAGGGCATACCGAAGCTGCTGCGCCGCGCCGTGCGCAACCTGCTGGAAAACGCGCGCCGCTACAGCCAGGGCGAAATCCAGCTCCTGCTGGCGCACGAAGGGAGCCAGGCCGTCATCCGCGTGTGCGACCACGGCCCCGGCGTGCCGCCCGCGCAGCGCGAGCGCATCTTCGAGCCCTTCTACCGCCTGCCCGGCGCGAGCGAGCGCGAGGGCGGCGTGGGCCTGGGGCTGGCGCTGGTGCGCTCCATCGCGCAGCGCCATGGCGGCAGCGTGGCCTGCGAAGACCGGCCCGACGGGCAGCAGGGCGCGTGCTTCGTGCTGCGCCTGCCGTTCGACGCCGCTCCGCGCAGTTGATCCACATCAAGCAAAAAAGCGCGCGGCGGGCGCACAGTGGCAGACTTCCCCCCATTCCAACCAGGAGACAAGCCATGCCCGCCACAGCGCCCGCCGCCGCACCGGCCCCCCTCGCAGCCGCCACCCTGCCCCGCCGCATCGCGCAAGACGCAACCCATGCCCGGCAGACCGAGCTGGCCGAAGCCGCGCGCAGCGTCATCGCGCTGCAGGCCCCCGCCGAAGACCGCGCCGCCGCGCTGCGCGCGCTGATCGACGGCGCGGCGGAAGACGACCGCAAGGCGCTGCGCCGCGCCCTGCTGGCGGACAACGCCCCCACGGACGGGCGCCGCAACCCCGACGACGAGCTCGCCCCTGGCTGGCGCGACGGCGCCTACCCCTACCGTCACCTGATGCGCCGCAGCGCCTACGAGCGCGAGAAGTTCAAGCTGCAGGTCGAGCTGCTCAAGCTCCAGGCGTGGGTCAAGGAAACGGGCCAGCGCGTGGTCATCGTCTTCGAGGGGCGCGACGCGGCCGGCAAGGGCGGCACCATCAAGCGCTTCATGGAGCACCTGAACCCGCGCGGCGCGCGCGTGGTGGCGCTGGAGAAGCCCTCGCCCACCGAGCAGGGCCAGTGGTACTTCCAGCGCTACGTGCAGCACCTGCCCACGCGCGGCGAGATCGTGCTGCTGGACCGCAGCTGGTACAACCGCGCGGGCGTGGAGCGCGTGATGGGCTTTTGCACGCCCGAGGAATACAACGAGTTCATGCGCCAGGCGCCCGAGTTCGAGCGCCAGCTGGTGCGCAGCGGCATCCACCTCTTCAAGTTCTGGTTCTCCGTCAGCCGCGAGGAGCAGCGCCGCCGCTTCAAGGAGCGCGAAGGCCACCCGCTCAAGCACTGGAAGCTCAGCCCCATCGACAAGGCCAGCCTGGACAAGTGGGACGACTACACCCTCGCCAAGGAGGCCATGTTCTTCGAGACCGACACCGCCGAGGCGCCCTGGACGGTGATCAAGAGCGACTGCAAGAAACGCGCGCGCCTCAACGCCATGCGCTACGTGCTGCACAAGCTGCCCTACACGCCCAAGGACGCCGAACAGGTCGGCAAGCTGGACCCGCTGCTGGTGGGCCGCGCGCACGTGGTCTACGAGCGCGGCGAAAAGCCCGGCGTGCTGATCTGAAACTACTAAATCAATAGCTGCCAGCGCTTGCCAGTCAAGCGCTGGAGGCCGATTTGGTTTGGAATCGCGTGAAAGGCCAGCGCCACGCCATGCCGGCATAGACCGCCGCGCCCAGCGCCAGCGCGCCCGCCGCCACGCCCAGCGCCCAGTCGAAACCCTGCGCGCGCGACGCCGCGTGCGCCAGCAGCCACGCGGCCATCGGCGGCCCCGCGATCTGGCCCAGGCCGTATAGCGCCGTGAGCAGCCCCGTGAACGCCGCGCCCGCGCCAGGCCACTGCCGGCGCGCCTCCTGCAAGGCAAAGAAGGTGATGGCCGTGAACGGCAGCCCCAGCAGCAAACTGCCCAGCGCGAACCCCGTGCGCGTGGGCCACGCCATGCCGATGGCGATGGCCGCCGCCTGCGCCAGGTACAGCCACGCCAGCAGCCAGCGCCGGTCGCGCGACGGGTGGATGCGCGTGGACAGCACCGCGCCCAGCACCACGCCCGCGCCGAAGATCGGCCAGAACAGGTCCGACCACACCGAGCCCGCAGGCAGCGCCGCACGCGCGATCACGGGCAAAAAGGTGGCCGTGACGATATAGCCCAGCCCCGCCAGCCCGTAGGCGGCGGCCAGCAGCGTGCGCTGGGCCACCGAGGTCAGCGCGCCCTGAACCGGCGCAGCGGCCTGCGCGGACGCGGCGGCAGCGGGCGCCGGCGCGCTCTTCAGCAGCGGCCACGCCAGCGCGCACAGCGCCAGCGCCATCACGCCGAACACCGCCCAGCCCGTGGCCGCGCTCCAGTGCAGTGCCACCATGCCGCTGGCCGACAGGCCCGTGAGCACGATGCCCAGCCCCGGCCCCACGAAGATCACGCCGCCCAGCGCGCTGGCCCCGCGCTGCGCCAGCTGCCCCATGCACCAGTTGCTCGCGCCCAGCAGCACCTGCGCGCTGGCCACGCCCGCCAGCAGGCGCCACCACGGCCACAGCGCGGGGCCGGGCGCGGCCATGGCCAGCGTGAGCAGCACCGTCGCCACCAGCCCGCCGCGCACCAGCGCCGCGTTCACGCCGGCCTGCGCCGTGCGCACGCCCAGCCACGGCAGCGCGGTGTACAGCACCGCGCCCGCGAGGTAGCCCAGGTAGTTGGCCGTGGCCAGCCAGCTGCCCGCGGCGATGTCCACCACGCCGTCGTGCAGCATCATGGGCAGCAGCGGGGTGAAGGCGAAGCGGCCCACGCCCATGGCGGCGGCCAGCGCGGCAATGCCCGCGAGCGCGATGGACAGCGGGCGCGCGCCTGCGGAAGAAGAAGAGGCCTGGAGCACGGCAGGGATTCCGGTTGCCACGGCGGATGCCGCTGCTTATCATCTTATCAAGAGAATGAATTTTCAGAATTCATCCCGTTCAAAGATGGAAAAACCCCTCCCCGCCCTGGACCTCACGGCGCTCGACATCTTCCGCACCGTGGCGGCGGAGGGCAGCGTCACGCGCGCCGCCGAGCGGCTGTCGCGCGCCCAGTCCAACGTGACCACGCGCGTGCGCCAGCTCGAGGCCGAACTGGGCGCCACGCTGTTCCTGCGCGAAGGCAAGCGCATGGCGCTCACGCCCGAGGGCGAGGTGCTGCTCGGCTACGCCGACCGGCTGCTGGCCCTGGCCGAGGAGGCGCGCCAGGCCCTGCGCCCGGGCCGCCCCGGCGGGCGGCTGCGCCTGGGCGCGATGGAAAGCACCGCCGCGAGCCGCCTGCCCGCGCCGCTGGCCCGGCTGCACGCCCAATGGCCCGGCGTGGCGCTGGAACTCTCCACCGGCACCTCGCAGGCGCTGGTGGACCGGCTGCGTGCCCACGCGCTCGACGCCGCGCTCGTCGCCTGGCCGCCGGGCCAGGCGGTGGACGCCGCGCTCGACGCCCGGCCCGTGTTCACCGAAGCGCTGATGCTGGCGCTGCCCGCCGGCCACCCGCGCGTGCGCGAGCCGCAGGACGTGCGGCCCGGCACGCTCGCGGTGTTCGGGGCCGGCTGCACCTACCGCCGCATCGCGCAGGACTGGTTCGCGCCGCGCCCGCAGCCCATGCAGTTGCTGGAACTGGCGTCGTACCACGCCATCCTGGCCTGCGTGGCGGGCGGCGGCTGCGTGGGCGTGGTGCCGCAATCGGTGCTGACGCTCGCATCGAACGGTGCGCCGCTCACGCTGCACCCGCTCGCCGCCATCGACACCCTGCTGGTGCGGCGCCACGGCTACCGCTCGGCGGCGCTGGATGCGCTGGAGCAGGCGCTGGCCCCTCCCGCTTGATGTCTCACAGGAGTACCCCATGCCCCACCCTTCCCTGCGCGAAGCCATCGGCCTGCGCCTGCCCATCCTCCAGGGCCCGATGACGGGCTCCGACACCCCGGCCCTGGCCGCCGCCGTCTCCGCCGCCGGGGGCCTGGGCAACCTGGGCTGCGGTATGCGCTCGCCCGAGGCCATGCGCCAGGCCGCCGCCGCCGTGCGCGAGCGCACCGACCGCCCCTTCGGCATGAACCTGTTCGTGCTGGAGACGCCCGCGCCCGACGCCGCCACCGTGCAGGCCGCGCAGCAGCGGCTGGCCCCGCTCTACGCCGAATTCGGCCTGCAGCCGCCCACGCCCGCGCGCTGGTGCGAGGACTTCGCGGCGCAGTTCGAGGCGCTGCTCGAAGCCCGCCCCGCCGTGGCGAGCTTCACCTTCGGCATCCTGGCCGCCGCGCAGGTCGAACGGCTGCACGCGGCGGGCTGCCATGTGATCGGCACCGCCACCACCGTGGCCGAGGCCGTGGCCTGGGCCGATGTGGGGGCGGACGCGGTCGTCGCCTCGGGCATGGAGTCGGGAGGGCACCGGGGCACCTTCCTGGGCGGCTTCGAGGCCGGCATGGTCGGCACGATGGCGCTGGTGCCCGCGTGCGTGGACGCGGTGCGCATTCCCGTGATCGCCGCGGGCGGCATCATGGACGGGCGCGGCATCGCCGCCGCGCTGGCGCTGGGGGCGCAGGCGGTGCAGATGGGCACGGCCTTCCTGGCGTGCGAGGAGTCCGCCATCGGCCCCGCCTACCGCGCCGCCCTGGCCCGCGCCACGGCCACCGACACGCGCACCACGCGCATCTTTTCGGGCCGCCCGGCGCGCGGCATCGTCAACCGCATGATGGAGCGGCTGGCGGAATATGAAGCCGAGGTGCCGCCCTACCCCGTGCAGAACGCCCTGACCGGCGCGCTGCGCCGCGCGGCCGCCGAGGCGGGCAACGCCGATTACCTCTCGCTCTGGGCGGGCCAGGGCGTGGCGGCGGCGCGGCCCATGCAGGCGGCGGCGCTGGTGCAGGTGCTGGAGCGCGAGTGGCGTTCGGTATCAAATTGATAGCTGCCAGCGCTTGCTCCTATTGGGCTAGATGCCGATTTACCTTAGAAACCGGTCGGCCACGCTGCCCGGCACGTACAGGCCGCGCGCCAGGTATTCGTCGAGCCGTTTGCGGTCGGGCCAGCGCAGCTTGATGACCGGGGGCAGCGCCTCGCTGGCGCGCGAGAACAGCAGCCGGATCTTGAGCGGCGTGCGCCCCCAGCGGCCCAGCGCGTGGTAGTAGAACGGCCCACTTTCCGCCGGGGCCACGCTGACGCGGTAGCCGCCCGCGCCGCGCAGCACGCGCTGCAAGGCCAGATGCATACTGAGGTAATGCGGGATGTCGATGGCCTGGCGCACCTGCTCGTACACGCCCAGGGCCTGCAAATGCTCCACGTAGCCGGTGTTGCCGCGCGGCAGCACTTCGTCGGTGAATTCGCGCTGCAGGTCGGCGATGAGCGGGCTGCCCGGCGGCGCGGCCATGAACCAGTTTTCCACCACGGGGCAGGCCGGGTCGGTGGTGTAGCGCTCGATGAAGTAGCCCACGAAATCGGCCTGCGCGCGCGCCTGCTCGGCCAGCACCCAGTCGAGCGGCTGGGTGAGCAGGGTGCTCGCATCCACCCAGATGCCGCCGTGGCGGCGCAGCAGCTCCAGCCGGATCCAGTCGGCGCACTGCTGCGGCGTGGCGCGCGCCAGGGTGGCGGGCAGCGGGCCGGTGTGCTGCTGCACATTGGCGGCGTTGAGCACGCGCACGTCGAAGCCCGGCGCCACGCGCTGCCATTGCGCCAGGCAGCGCCGCACCACCAGCGGCGGCGTGCCGCTGTCCCAGTACGCCCAGACGATGCGCGGGATGGCGGCGGTGTTCGGCGGCGCGGCCCCGAAGCGGTGCAGCGCGAAGGGCACGGGCTGCCAGGCTTCCAGCGGGCGCGGGCGCCAGCCGTACCAGCGCGCGAGCCAACGCGCCAGCCACAGTTCGGCGCGGTTCTTGCGGGTCAATGGGGGATTCGTCATGCCTGCCAGACCTTCCGGAAGCGCCAGGCGCGCAGCCACCAGCCGCTGCGCAGACAGGCGCGCAGCCATTGCCGCGCCGTCAGCGGCGAGGCGGCGGCGAAGTCGGCGCGCAGCCGGGCTTGCAGGGCCTGGCGCTCGGGCTCGGGCATGTCGGCCTGCCGCACGAAGCGCAGCGCGCCTTGCAGGCTGCGGGCGCTTTGCAGCGCCAGGGCCTGCCGCACGCCGGGATGGCTTTCGCACGGCGTGCCGCGCAGGGCCTCGCGCAGGGGGTGCAGGGCCGCCACCTGGTCGCGCACCTTGGCCAGAGTCATGGTGGCGAGCACGCTGCCGCCGTGCTGGCGGTAGGCCACCCAGGGCCGGGGTTCGTAGAAGAAGCTGCCGGCGCGCAGGGCCAGCAGCGGCAGGGTGGTCATGTCCTCGAAGCAGCGGCCCACGGGAAAGCGCAGGTCGCCGCCCCACAGCGCGCGGCGCGCGATCTTCGACCAGGCGTGCAGTTGCCCCCGCATCAGCAGCCCGGCCAGCAGGGCGCAGCGGTCATGGACCAATCGGCCCGTCTGGCCCGCCGGGCCGTCGAAGCTGCGGCGGTGCAGTTCGCCGCGCAGGCGGTGCTTGAGGCGGGTGCGCTCGCGCCAGACCTGGAAGTCGCACAGCACCACGTCGGGCCGGTGCTGGCGCACGATGGCGGCCAGGCGCGGCACGGCGCCGGGCAGCAACTTGTCGTCGGCGTCCACGCACCACAGGTAGTCGCCGCGCGCGGCGTCGATCAGGGTGTTGCGCGCGGCGCTCTGGCCCTGGTTGCGCGCGTGGCGCAATACGCGCAGGCGGCCCGGCCAGCGCTGGGCCAGGGTTTGCAGGCAGCGCCACGAGCCGTCGGTGGAGGCGTCGTCCAGCGCCAGCAGTTCCACGCCTTCATCGGCCTGGTCAAGCACCGAGGCGAGGCAGGTTTCCACATACGCCTCGGCGTTGTACACGGGCACGATGACGCTGAGCCAGGGCGCCGCCGGCCAAAGTTCTTCCGTCATGGCGCGGGCTCCAGCCCGTGCAGCAACAGGTCTTCGTAGCGCGCGGTCATGGTCTGCATACCGTAGTGTTGCAGCGCGTCGGCGCGGGCGGCGCGGGCCATGCGTTCGGCATCCTCGTGCTGGGTGAGCAGGCGCTGCAGCGCGTCGGCCAGCGCGGCCGGGTCGGCATGTTCGGCCAGCAGGCCGTTGCGGCCGGGGTCGATGATCTCCTGCACGCCCACCACGCGGCTGCCCGCCACGGCGCAGCCCGCGGCCATGCCTTCGATGAGCGACAGCGGCATCCCCTCGAAGTGCGTGGCCAGCACGCAGATGCGGTGCCGCATGAGCAGGCCTGGCACGTCGTCGCAGTGGCCCAGAAATTCCACCTGCCCGTCCAGCCCCAGCGCGGTGCAGAGCTTGCGCGCCGCACGCTGCGCGCTGGCCTTGCCGCCGCCGGCCAGCTTGACGGGCGGCGTGAGCCCTCTGCTGCGCAGCAGGGCCACGGCGCGCAGCAGCGTGGCGTGGTCTTTCTGCCGGGCAAAGCGCGCGGCCATGACGATGCCGGGCACGCGGTCGTCCCAGGCGATTGCATCCGCCCGCGCGTAGGGCGCGAGGTGGATGCCGTTGGGAATGGCAATGGTTTTTTCAGGCGGAAAGCCGCGCGCCAGCAGGCTCTGGCGCACGCCCTCGGAGACGCCGACGATGGCCTCGGTGCGCCCGGCCAGCCACAGGGCCTGGCGCAGCCGCCAGGCGGTGTAGCGTTCGCGCGAGTTGTGCTCCACGTGCACGAGGCGCGGCACGCCCGCCAGCAGGCCCGCGTAGCGGCCCCACAGGTGTTCGCTGAAGCCGTGGGCCACCAGCACGTCGGGGCGCCAGCGGCGGCACAGCGCGGCCAGTTGCCACACAGTGGCGGCGTGCGCCCAGCCAGGCACCAGTTCCACGGCCAGGCCCTCGGCGCTCAGCGCCTGCACGCGCGCCTCGGGCGTGTGGCGCTTGCGGCGCAGGGCCAGCAGCGCCTCGCAGCGGCCCGACGCGGCATGGGCGCGCACCAAGTCCACCGCCACCTGCGTGGCGCCGGAGAAGCCCCCGGTGACGAAATGCAGCACGCGGGGGCGGCGGGGCGGCGTGGTCATGCGGCGCGGCTCAGGGCTTGGCGTAGCGCCTGTCCATGCCCTGTAGCGCGGCCCAGGTGAGCATGGTCATGAACAGGTAGAACATGATGCCGTTGTTGGGCCCCAGGAACACCACCGTCATGCCGAAGCCCGCGTACAGCACGGGAATGCACACGCCGCCCAGGCGCAGCGCCAGCACCTGCGCCTGCACCTCCTCGGGCTGCGCGGCATAGGCGGCCATGCGCGCGCGCGTGGGCCAGAACATGCACAGCGGCACACCGTACAGCAGCAGCAGCCAGGCCACGCCCACGAGGCCGGCCTTGACGAACATGTCGAGCAGCTCGTTGTGGCTGTTCTGGAACAGCAGGATGGAGGACTGGTACTGCCCCGCGGCCACGCGCTTTTCCTTCTCGGCGAGGTAGCCGCGCATTCCCCAGCCCAGCACGGGCCGCTCCAGCCCCGCCTGCCAGGCAAAACGCCAGTGCTCCAGGCGCTGGCCCACGGAGTTGTCGGCCTTGCCGCTGTTGCCGTAGGTCTGCACTTCGCGGTCCATCAGGTTCCAGCGCAGGTCGAGCATCCGGTAGTTCAGCGCGCCCACGGCGGCCACGGCCAGCACCGTGCCCGCCAGCAGCAGCCGCGCCGCGCGCGGGCGGTGGCGCCACAGCAGGTACAGGCCCAGGGGCAGCATCGGCGCCAGCGCCGCCCAGCCGCCGCGCGACTGCGACAGCACCGAGGCGTTGACCGCCAGCAGCACGGCCACGCAGGCCCCGGCCACTGCCCAGCGGCCCAGGTGGCGGTACAGCACGAGCAGTTGCAGGGCCAGCATGGCGGCCATCAGCAGGGCCATGTTGCCCCACTGGATGGCGTTGCTGGTGTGGTGGGACGGAAAGCCCGTGGCGCGCGGTATGCCCGCCCAGTACACCTGCCACAGTGCCACGGCGCCCGCGCCCACGCACCCCAGCAGCAGGCCCCAGAACTGCGCCCGGGGCCGGGGCGCCGTGCGGCTGGCGAACAGCAGGCAGGCGGCGCCCAGGACGTATTTGGCCGGGCGGTCCCACTGGCCCCAGTGCTCCGCAGGGTCGGCCAATTGCAGCCCCCACAGCAGCGCCATGCCCAGCATGACCACGGCGTAGGCCCAGGTCCAGCCGTTTTGCGGGGCGCGCAGCCAGCGGCGGGCCCCCACCAGGGCGCCCACGCCCAGCAGCGCGGCGCCATAGGAATAGCCCGACTGGAGCCACAGCGCCAGCCCCGGCACCAGGAAGAGCGCCAGGGTGGCCAGCCGGTCAGGCCAGTCCGAAGCCTGGCCGCCGCTTGGGCTCAATGCCCACCCTTGAAGGTTTCGCCCGCCTTCAGGCGGTACACCGTGCCGCAGTACGGGCATTTGGCCTCGCCGGTATGGCCCACGTCGAGGTAGACCTTGGGGTGGCTGTTCCAGAGTTTCATGTGGGCCTTGGGGCTGGGGCAGTAGACCTCGCCAGCGCCGTTGAGGTCTTTGGCCTGCAGTTCGACGATTGCTTGCGACATGGTGTCAGACCTTCGTCAGCCAGTGGGAGTACTTGGAATTGCGGCCGTTCACGATGTCGAAGAAGGCGTTCTGGATCTTCTCGGTGATGGGGCCGCGGCTGCCCGCGCCGATTTCGATGCGGTCGAGTTCGCGGATGGGCGTGACCTCCGCCGCCGTGCCGGTGAAGAAGGCTTCGTCGGCGATGTAAACCTCGTCGCGCGTGATGCGCTTTTGCACCACCTCGATGCCCAGATCCTTGGCGATGTGCAGGATGGTGTTGCGCGTGATGCCGTTCAGCGCGCCGGCGGACAGATCGGGCGTGTAGATCACGCCGCCCTTGACCACGAAGATGTTCTCGCCCGCGCCCTCGGACACGAAGCCCGCCGAGTCGAGCAGCAGCGCCTCGTCGTAGCCGTCTTCCGTGGCTTCCATGTTGGCCAGGATGGAGTTGCTGTAGTTGCTCACGGCCTTGGCCTGCGTCATGGTGATGTTGACGTGGTGGCGCGTGTAGCTGCTGGTCTTGACGCGGATGCCGCGCTTCATGCCGTCTTCGCCCAGGTATGCGCCCCAGGCCCAGGCGGCCACCATGACGTGGATGGTGTTGCCCTTGGGAGAAACGCCGAGCTTCTGGTCGCCGATCCAGACCAGGGGGCGCAGGTAGCAGGATTCGAGCTGGTTGGCGCGCACCACGGCTTTTTGCGCCTCGTTCACCTGCTCCTTGGTGAACGGGATGTTCATGCGCAGGATCTTGGCGCTGTTGAACAGGCGGTCGGTGTGCTCTTCCAGGCGGAAGATGGCCGTGCCGTTGACCGTGTTGTAGGCGCGCACGCCTTCGAAGGCGCCGCAGCCGTAGTGCAGCGTGTGGGTCAGCACGTGGATTTTGGCGTCGCGCCAGTCGACCATCTGGCCGTCCATCCAGATCTGGCCGTCGCGGTCGGCCATCGAGGGAACTACGGGGCTCATGGGGTGTTTGTCCTTGGAAAAAAAGGGATTTTACGAGGCTGCCGTCTCGCCGGAAGTCACTTCAGGGCGCTGCTCGGGACGTTGCAACTCCCAGCGCACGAGCCGGCCATTGCGGAACTCGGCCTCGACGTAGGACTGCGAGGCGTCCGTCCAGCGGTAGACCTCGGGCTGGGTGTCCTGCGGGGTACGCAACTCGCCCAGGGCCTGGGTCATGGCGATCACGTGCATCAGCGTCACGCCGGGCTTGAGCCTGGCGTTCAGCATGACGGCGCTGCCCACGAAGCCGATGGGCCGGTTGCGGGCTTTTTTCAGCACGTTCATGAGCCGCGTGTAATGCAGCAACAGCCACATGACCACGCCACCGCTCACGGTGATGACGCCCTGCCAGCCATAGGCGCGGTAGGCGGCGACGAAAAGGACGGCAAGGCCCAGGGGAACCAGGAATCTGCGGAAATTCATGGGGGGCGATTGTCTCAGGCGTCTCAGTCCAGCCCGCGCACGGCCTGCATGGCCTCGTCCACACGCTCCACGGCGTGGATCGTCAGGCCCTCGATGGGCTTCTTGGGCATGTTGGCCTTGGGCACCACGGCGACAGAGAAGCCCAGCTTGGCCGCTTCCTTCAGCCGCTCCTGCCCGCGCGGCGCGGGGCGCACCTCGCCCGCCAGGCCCACTTCGCCGAACGCGATGAAGCCCTTGGGCAGCGCCCGCCCGCGCAGGCTCGACGTGATGGCCAGCATCACCGCCAGATCGGCGGCAGGCTCGCTGATGCGCACGCCGCCCACGGCGTTGACGAACACGTCCTGGTCCGCGCAGGCCACGCCCGCGTGGCGGTGCAGCACGGCCAGCAGCATGGCCAGCCGGTCGCGCTCCAGCCCCACCGACAGGCGGCGCGGGCTCGGCCCGCCGCCATCGACCAGCGCCTGGATTTCGACCAGCATGGGCCGCGTGCCCTCCAGCGTGACCAGCACGCACGAGCCCGGCACCGGCTCGCTGTGCTGGCTCAGAAAGATGGCGCTGGGGTTGCTCACGCCGCGCAGCCCGCGCTCAGTCATGGCGAACACGCCGATCTCGTTCACCGCGCCGAAGCGGTTCTTGATAGCGCGCACCAGCCGGTAGCTGCTGTGCGTGTCGCCCTCGAAGTAGAGCACCGTGTCCACCATGTGCTCCAGCACGCGCGGGCCGGCCAGCGCGCCCTCCTTGGTCACGTGGCCCACCAGCACCACCGCGATGCCCGTGGCCTTGGCCAGCCGCGTGAGGTGCGCCGCGCATTCGCGCACCTGGGCGACGGAGCCGGGCGCGCTGGTGAGCTGGTCGGAATACACGGTCTGGATGGAGTCGATCACGCACACGGCAGGCTGCGTGGCCTCGATGGTGGCGAGGATTTTCTCCAGCTGGATTTCGGCCAGCACGTTGACCTGGCTGCTCTCCAGCCCCAGCCGCCGCGAGCGCAGCGCCACCTGCGCGCCGCTTTCCTCGCCCGTCACGTACAGCGTGGGCAGCCCCTGGCGGTGCAGCGCGTCCAGGGCCTGCAGCAGCAGGGTGGACTTGCCGATGCCCGGGTCGCCGCCGATCAGCACCACGCCGCCCTCGACCACGCCGCCGCCCAGCACGCGGTCCAGCTCATCGATGCCGCTGGGCGTGCGCGCCACCTCGGTGGCCTCGATGGCGGCCAGCGGCTGCACCGCCTGCGCCTGGGCCAGCCCCTCGTAGGCGGGGGCGGAGAGACGGTTCTTGCCCGCGCCGCTGGGGGCCGCCACCGTCTCCACCAGCGTATTCCACGCCCCGCAGCCCGGGCACTTGCCCAGCCAGCGCGGGCTGGTCGCGCCGCAGTCGTTGCAGGTGTAGATGGATTTGTCTTTGGCCATGGGGCGCAGACTATATTCGATGCCCCATCCCCAGGTTTTGGATGAAAATGGCCTCCAGCCCTTTATCCACCAGCGCAAGAAGCTCTTAACTTGATAGCAAAACCATGACCAAGCTCACGCTCTACTACGCCCCCGGCACCTGCGCCCAGGCCGTGCGCATCGCCCTGCTCGAAGCCAACGCGCCGCACGAGGCCGTGCGCCTCGACTTCGCGGCGGGCGAACAGCGCAGCCCCGCCTACCTCGCCATCAACCCCAAGGGCCGCGTGCCCACGCTGGTGACCGAGCACGGCACGCTGAGCGAAACGCCCGCGCTGCTGCTGTACGTGGCGCAGCGCTTTCCCGAGGCGAACCTCGCGCCGCTGGACGACCCGTTCCAGCTCGCGCGGATGCAGGAGTTCCACAGCTACCTCGCCTCCACCGTCCACGTCGCCCACGCCCACCGCCCCCGCGCCAGCCGCTGGGCCGACGAACCCGAAGCCCAGGCCGCCATGCAGCGCAAGGTGCCGGCGAACATGACGGAGTGCTTCAACGTGATCGAACAGCACTACCTGGGCCCCATGGACGAGGCCAAGCCGTGGGTGCTGGGGGAGCGGTATTCGGTGGCGGATGGGTATTTGTTCACCATTGCCGGGTGGCTGAAGGGGGATGGGGTGGATATCGCCCGGTTTCCCAAGGTGGGGGCGCATTTTCAGCGGGTGGGGGAACGGGTGGCTGTGCAGCGGGCGGTGGATTGAAATACTGCGCCACGCATTTGCACAGGGAATCAGCACAGCGTTTCAGTGAAATGCAGCTTTCGACCCATAGCGGACGCACGTATTTGGAGAAATAATCTTTCTTGGAAAATTTTACCGGGCACGACTATGCATTGACATGCAATACGTACAGAGCCCCTGAAGGAGGGATAAAAAATGGCACTGCATCATACTCAGCTTCGCCGACTAGCATTTGTCAAGTATCTGTACAACAACGCGGTAGTGCAATCGAAAGGGCCTGAAGTCAAAGCAGCCGCCTCACTGCTGATGTTTCATGATTGCGTGGAGTTCTATCTCAAAATTGCTTCGGAAATCCACGGCATTAGCGAGCAGAAAAGCATCATGGGGTACTGGACCGAATTCGAATCCAAACTTCCACCGCCCCACCTCCCAGAACGTGCAAGCTTTGAGCGCCTGAATAAGGCGCGTGTCGGCATCAAACATCACGGCAATATGCCAGCAAAATCAGATATTGAAGGACACCGAGAAACCGTTACAAATCTGTTGCATGCAGCAACCCCCATGCTCTTTCAAATGGAGTTCTCCGCAATATCGATGGTGGACTTTGTGGAGCCCTCATCGGCAAGAGACAGCATCAGATCTGCACAAGATGAAATGTCTAAAGGGCGACTTGCCGAAGCTGCCAATTACATTGCTTTGGCATTTGAGGACATGGTAGCGCATCACATCGCTGAGACAGATGAGTTCCAAACAGGAGCAAATCGTCGTTTCTACTTCGGAGGCAATATGTCTATGTTGAACAGTTTTTTCCTAGGATTAACTGATCGTAGAAATCTTGGCAGATTTGTAGATGCTGCGAGCGAATCAATTGCTGCACTTCAGGCTGCAACCCGGATAGTAGCTCTTGGCCTTGATTACCGTCGCTATGTCAAATTTCGCGCATTGCTTCCACATGTGACGAAACCCATTAGTGGCGCTCCGATCATTCAGAATTCTCAGAAATCTATTGATCTTCTCACGGTGGATTATCTAGAATCGTGTATTAACTTCATTATTGACTCTGCCATTATTCTTGGCGAAACGAGTTGAACGCCCATTTTTCTATTATCTGGCGTCTGCTATTGACCGAAATCGGCTATCCCATTCCCTACCTAGTTGCGCCGTTAACCTCAACTCCGCAATCCCTCACTCGGCACCCGCCAAGCCATCGGCTTGGCGAATGCGTGTGCTGCCGGTGCTACGCGAGGCGGCACAGGGGTTGCGAAGTTTGATTTGACCCAGCCCCTGGGGCCGCCCCCATACTGGCCGCCATGGATTCTTCTGCGCCACGTTTCACCGCTGCCGAAGCCGCCAAGCGGCTCGGCGTGTCGATCAAAGCCCTGCGGCTGTACGAGCAGCAGGGACTGGTCCGCCCCGGCCGCACCGCCGCAGGCTACCGCACCTATGGGCCGGACGATATGGCGCGCGCCAGCGAGGTGGTGGCCCTGCGTGCACTGGGGCTCCGTCTGGCGCAGGTGGCGCGCGTGCTGGGCGGCGCCCCCCATGGTCTGCAAGCGACGTTGGCGGACCACGAAACGGCGCTGGGCCAGGCCATCCACGACCTGGTGCGCAAGCTGGACAAGGTGCGGACCCTGCAAAGCGGCCTGGCCCGGGGGCAGGCGCCCTCCAGCGGTGCATTGACGCACTTGCTCCATCGCCCGGCCCACATCGGCGCGGCGTTTGCGCTGCCCTGGCCCTGGGGCGGCGAATGGTTTGAACTGCGCGACGTGCGTCCGCTGAACTACATCGTCGGCCCGCTGGGCAGCGGCAAGACACGATTGGCCCTGCGGCTTGCGCAGGCGCTGCCCGATACCGTATTCCTGGGACTCGACCGTCTGGAACACGGCTGCGCAGCGGCCAAGGAAGCGCTGGCGGCGGACGCGGCGCTGAGGGCACGTGTGCAGCAGGCCCTGGAATGGCTGGTGGGCGAGGGGGCGGCAGCGTCCGATGCCCTGATGGCCTTGCTTGCGGGCCTGGAAGCCGAAGGGCCGGCGGCCCTGGTGGTGGACTTGGTGGAGCAAGACCTCGACCCGCCGACGCAAGCGGCGCTGATCGGCCATTTGCGCCAGCGCGCCCAGGCGGGGGCTCGGCCCTTGTTCCTGATGACGCGCTCCTGCGCCATTCTGGATTTGCAGGCGGTGGGGCCGGACGAGGCCATCATCCTGTGCCCCGCCAACCACAGCCCGCCCAGCCGCGTGGCGCCTTACCCAGGTGCGCCGGGCTACGAAGCCGTGGCAACGTGCCTGGCGCCGCCGGAAGTGCGCGCGCGGCTCGCCCGGTGCCCCGAAGCCGCGTGAACCTCACACCGTCTCGAACGGATATTTCTCCGTATCCACCTCGCGCTGGCCCTGCAGCGCATAACGATCGCCGGTAATGCGCCCGGGCTGGAACAGATCATGAAGCGCGGCCAGCGTGGCGGCGCCGATTTGCACCGCGCCGCCGCGCACGTCTTCGTGCAGGTGCGCGACGCTGGTGGTGCCGGGCAGGGCGATGATGTGCTCGCCCTGGTGCAGCACCCAGGCGATGGCGAGTTCGGCCAGGGTGCAGCCGGCCTCGTGCGCGATCGCCTGCATGGGCGCGAGCAGTTGCAGGTTGCGCGCGTAGGCGTCGGGCGCGAAGCGGGGCATGGTGGCACGGATGTCGCCTTGCACGAAGCCGCCCACGTCCTGCAATGCGCCGGTCAGGAAGGCCCGGCCCAGGGGGCTGAAGGCGACGTAGGCGATGCCCAGTTCCTTGCAGGCCTGCAGCGTGCCCAGTTCGGCATTGCGCGACCAGAGGGAGTATTCGCTTTGCAGCGCGGTGATGGGGTGCTCCTTGTGCGCGCGGCGCAGGGTGTCCACGCCGACTTCGGACAGGCCCAGGGCGCGGATCTTGCCTTCGTCCTTCAAGCGCGCCATTGCGCCCACGGATTCCTCGATGGGCACGCGCGGGTCCCAGCGGTGCAGGTAGTACAGGTCGATCACGTCGGTGCCCAGGCGGCGCAGGCTGTCTTCGCAGTTCTGGCGCAGGGCCTTGGGGTGGCCGTTGATGGCGCGGCGCATCACGCCGTCGTCGCCCCGCACGCCGGCCATGCCGCCTTTGCTGGCCAGGGTGATGCGGCTGCGGTGGGGCTTGAGCACGGGGCCGATCAGGCTTTCGCTCGCGCCGAAGCCATAGAGCGCCGCGGTGTCGAACAGGGTGACGCCCGCGTCCAGCGCGGCGTGCAGCACGGCGTGCGATTGCTCGGTGGACACGGGGCTGCCGTAGGCGTGGCAGAAGTTCATGCAGCCGAGGGCGACGGGGGCGGCGGTGAAGGGGCCGATCTGGCGGTTGCCCATGGGTTTCTCCTTGTGCTGAAACCGGGAAAGTTTAGAGCCTGTCACCGGTGCAGGTCGAACAGCGGCGCACCCTGTTTCAGCGCCGCCTTGGCGATCACGCCGCGGTGGATTTCGCTGGTGCCGTCGAAGATGCGGTAGATGCGCGCGTCGCGGTAGTAGCGCTCGATGGGCAGGTCCTTGCAGAAGCCCATGCCGCCGAACACCTGCACGGCGCGGTCCACCACGCGGCCCAGCGTTTCGGCGGCGTGCACCTTCACCATGGCAATCTGCGCGCGCGCGTCCAGGCCCTGGTCGAGCATCCAGGCGGCGTGGTAGACCATCCAGCGCGCGGCGTTGGTCTCGGTCACGCTGTCGGCCAGCATCTGCTGCACCATCTGGAAGTCGCCGATGCGGCTGCCGAACTGCTGGCGCTCGCTGGCGTAGCCGAGCATCAGTTCGCACACGTGGCTGGCCTTGCCCACGGCGCGCGCGCCCACCTGGGCCAGGCGCACGACGTTGAGCGCGCCCATGGCGAGCTTGAAGCCCTGGCCGCGTTCGCCCAGCAGCGCCGCGCCGTCGAGCGGCACGTTGTCGAAGAACAGTTCGACGTGCGGCGTGCCGCGCAGGCCCATCATGGGCTGATCCTGGCCCACGGTGAAGCCGGGCAGGCCCTTGTCCACCATGAACAGGGAGATTTCGCGCTCGCCGGTGCGGGCCGAGACGAGGAAGAAGTCGCTCCACGCACCGTCGCTGATGAAGTGCTTGGCGCCGTTCAGCACCCAGCCGTTTCCGGTCTTTTCCGCGCGGGTGCGGATGCCCGCCGCGTCCGAGCCCGCGCCGGGTTCGGTGATGGCGATGGAGCAGGTGCGCCGGCCTTCCACCGTGGGCCGCAGCCAGCGCGCGACCTGGTCGCCCTGGCAGTGCAGCAGCGGCTCGTACACGTTGCCGAAGGCGCGGCGGATGAGCTGGTCGCTGGTGTGGCCGAACTGTTCTTCGCACAGGATGCGGTCGAGGTTGGAGAGCCCGCCGCCGCCCAGTTCGGCGGGCATGTTCAGCGCGTACAGGCCCAGCGCCTTGGCCTTGGCGTGGATGGCCAGGGCGCGCTCGCGCGGCAGCGTGCCGGTGTCGTCCAGCGCCTGCTCCAGCGGCTGCAGTTCGGCGGCGATGAAGCGGCGCACGGTGTCGATGAGCATCTTCTGCTCGTCGTTCAGCGAGAAGTCCATGGGGGTGTCTTTTCAAAGGTTGATGGTGCCGCCGGTGCGCGCCGCCTCGGCGATGGCTTCGGTCACGCGCAGGTTCAGCAGCCCGTCGCGCGCGCTGACCAGGGGCTCGGCCTCGCCGCGCACCACGGCGGCGAAGTGCGCCATCTGGTGCTTGAGCGGGTCGCCCTTCACCATGCCCACGGTGCCGGTCTCGAACGGCTTCCACCACGAGCGGTCTTCGGGCCGGGGGTAGGTCTTGAGGCGCATGGTGGGCACGCTGAGGCTGCCGTTGGTGCCGGTGATGACGTAGCAGTCCTCGTCGGCGTAGCTGGCGTAGGCTTTGTTTTCCTCGCTGGTCTGCTCCCAGCTGCGCGCGCAGGCGGCGGTGTCGGACAGCAAAAAGCTGCCCAGCGCGCCGTTGGCGAAGCGCAGGTTGATGGAGACCGTGTCTTCCACCGCGAAGCCGCGCGTGGCGTGCGACGCAAACGCCTGCACGGCCACGATGTCGCCGCACAACATGCGCAGGTTGTGTACCTCGTGGATCATGTTCAGCAGAATGGGGCCGCCGCCGGGCTCGCGCCGCCAGGGGCCGTCGGCGTAGTACTGGTCGGGCTTGAAGAAGGCGGCGCTGCCCATCACGGCCACCAGGCGGCCCAGCTGGCCGGATTCGACCACCTGCCGCGCCTTGGCCATGATGGGGCTGTGCGCGCGGTGGTGGCCGATGAGCACCTTGGCCCCGCTCTCCTGCACGGCGCGCAGCAGGCGCTCGCCCTCGTGCACGGTGGTGGCGATGGGCTTTTCGAGCAGGATGGGCAGCCCCGCCGCCACGCATTGCAGCGCCTGCGGCACGTGCAGCGCGTTGGGCGTGGCGAGCACCAGGCCGTCGGGCCGGTCCTGGGCCAGCAATTCGCCGATGGAGCCGAACAACGGTACACCCGCCCGCGCGGCCAGCGCGGCGGCGGCGGGCGCGGGATCGACGATGGCCGACAGCGTGCAGGCCGCGCTGGCCTGCAGGACGGCCATGTGGGCCTGGCCGATATAGCCCGCGCCGGCGACGGCGATGCGTAGGGGGTTCATGGGTGCGAATGCTCCTAAGGATAGTTATTCAAAATTGATAGCTGCTTGCGCTTGCTGCATAAGCGCTGGAGGCCGATTTGGCTTGTATTCCGCTGGGCAGGGCGCGCAGCAGTCCCGTAGCTTATGGGCGCATGAACCGTCGATAAACAGGCAAGATGGAACCTCGCCATCAACGAATCGTTCACCATGAACCTCGACGACCTGCGCATCTTCTGCGCCGTGGCGCAGCGGGCCAGCTTCGCGGCCGCCGCGCGCGAGAACGGCACCACGCCCGCGCACATCAGCAAGCGCGTGGCCGTGCTCGAAGCCGCGCTGGGCGTGCGCCTGTTCCACCGCACCTCGCGCCGCGTGGCCATCAGCGCGGAGGGCGAGCGCGTCTACGCCGGGGCGCAGCGCATCCTCGAAGAAACGGCGGCCCTGCACGAATCGGTGGCCGAGGGGCGGCAGGAGCCCGCGGGCGTGCTGCGCGTGGCGACCAGCCTGCGCCTGGCGCGCGACCACGTGGCCCCGGTGATGGCGCTGCTGGAGGCGCGCCACCCCCGGCTGGAGATCTGGCTGGAGGTGCTGGACCGCCGCGCCGACCTGGTGGAAGACCACATCGACGTGGACGTGCGCGTGGGCGACCCGGCGCAGCCCCAGCTCATCGGCCACCGCATCGCGGCCAGCCGCCGGGTGCTGTGCGCCGCGCCGCAATACCTCGCGCGCCACCCGCCGCCGCGCAGCCTGGCGGAACTGGCGGAGCACCAGTGCCTGCTGTTCCGCGACCGCGAGCAGGCCTTTGGCACCTGGCGGCTGCACGGGCCGGGCGGCGCGGCGTCGGTCAAGGTCACCGGGCGGCTGGGCTCCAACCACAGCGACGTGATCCACCACTGGCTGCTGGACGGCAAGGGCGTGGCGCTGCTGTCCGTGTGGGACATCGCCAGCCACCTGGCCGCCGGGCGGCTGGTGCGCGTGCTGCCGGCCTGGCACGAGCCCGCCGACGTGTGGGCGGTGACGAGCGCACGCACCTCGGGCTCGGCCAAGGTGCGCGCCTGCATCGAGTATTTGCGACGGGAGTTGACCCAGGGGCCGTATGCCTTGCGGACGGCGCTGCCGGGGGAGGGTGGCTAGTTGCCGCCTTGGGTCGCAAGGGCTTGCACCTGCTTGTACAGCGCGGGCAAGTCGTTGTGAATCGTCTTCCAGACGATTTCCAAATCCACCTTGAAGTAGCCATGCGCCAAGGCGTTGCGCATGTCATTGGCGAGGGCCAATGGAAGCTCCGGGTGCGCCGCAGCGAACTCCGGGTGGGCACTAATCGGGCAGCCGCAGGGGATGGCGGCTCATATCGGGCTGGCCTCTGCGAGTATGGCAGCGCGGAATTTGTCCGGCAAGCCATTGAGCGTCAGCACGTCCACGGGCACGCCCAGCAGCTTGCGCAATTCCACCCGGATCGCGCTGATGTCGAACAACGTCGTCTCCGGCGTGGGATCGATCAGGATATCCAAGTCGCTACCGTCGATGTCCTGGCCGCGCAGCACAGAACCAAACACCCGGGCGTTGCGGGCGCGGTGAGATTCGATCACATGCCGGATCGCAGCGCGGTTCGAGGCCAGGGCTTCAGAGGGTTTCATGTCTTCTTCTCCCACAACAGAGTCCAGTTCCTAAGGATGCTCTCAGGCCCAGTCTGCTTTGCTTCAGGCCTGTATTGTCCTGGCTTGCGCTCATCTCAACCACCGACCCGGGGGATTTGTACAGAGCATCCTTAGGGCAGCGGGACACTCTAATTCGTGCCTGAAATCGACTCCATCCTGCCCCCGGCACCGATGGGTATCGACATGCCTACCTTGACCCGGCTCATCGTTACGAATGTCTTAAAACGCTTGACGTTGTTATTTGTAAAGAACAACTGCCGCGTGAGCGCGTTGTAGTGCTCCATGTTGTTCACGAGGAAGATAAGGATGAAGTCCCAGTCTCCAGTCACGTAGTAGCACTGCTGCACTTCGGGACAAGACGCGAATGCGTGCTTCATCTCGTCAAGGAGATCGACGCGCTCGCTTTCGGTTTCCACGCCCGCAATGACGGTCAGCGGGTATCCAACCGCTGCTGGCTCCACCTCTGCCGCGTAGCGCTTAATGACGCCGTCTTCGCCTAGGCGTTTGAGGCGGCGATTGACTGCTGCCGTGGAGAGATTCACTCGCTCCCCCAGATCCGCCTGGGACAGGCGGGCGTTCTCCTGCACCAGGGCCAGCAATTGCATATCAAAGCTGTCAAGAGGCGAGGTCATGCCGCAATGGTGTTCCATAGTGAAATCCAACAATGCAAAAACATTGCATTCTATGGATGGATTTTAATATTTTTTATACCCCCAGAGAAATAAGATTCCGCCTGGGTGAGGTTTGCACGCAATCGCGCCTGGCCATTGCACCCACTAATCGTCGGATGCAACCATTTAATTTACAGAACTGGAAACATTATGAAAAATTCCATTCGCAAACTAGTACTGCCTGTGCTGCTCACCATGGTGTTTGGAAACGCGGCAGCGCAAGATAAGGGGACGCCCGTGCGTCTGCTGGTCGGCTACGCTGCGGGAGGCGCGCTTGATTCTGTTGCACGGGCACTTGCAGATAGCCTGCGTGTAGCGCTCCAGCAGCCTGTTGTGGTCGATAACAAGCCCGGCGCCAACCAACGGCTTGCCGTGTTGGATGTGAAGCGTTCTCGTCCAGATGGGTTGACCATTCTCATTGCAAATAATGGTCCATTCACATTATTTCCTCACCTCTACAAGAAACTCGATTTCGACCCGGTAAAAGATTTCACTCCCATCGGACGACTCGCTGGCATGGAGCTTTGCCTGTCGGTGGGGCCGAAGGTGCCGGCGAAAGACATGAAAGAACTGGTGGCTTGGGTCAAAGCAAATCCAGCAGAGGCTGCCTATGCTACGTCAGGTCCCGCGACGATGTCGCAATTCGTGGGCCTCATGTTGGGAAAGGCTTCTGGTGTTGACTTCAGGCACGTGCCCTATAAAGGCGGTTCACCCGCACTTCTAGACGTCGCTTCAGGACAAGTTCCTCTGTCGGTGGAAACCTGCTTGGAGCCAAGGGAGATGGCCAAGGCCGGAAAGGTTCGCATTTTGGCGACAACGGGTCGCCATCGCAATCCCGAGTTGCCGACAGTGCCGACACTTCGTGAAAGCGGCTTTGACGTTGTCGCGGAAGGCTATGTGGGTGTTTACGCTCCGGCCAACCTCCCGCCAGATGTCGCACGGAAGCTGACGCAAGCGGTTGCGGTCTCCGCAAAGAATCCCGAGGTGCTTCGTCGCATTACGCAGGCAGCCCTGATTCCCAATTACGGCAAGCCGGAAGAACTGGCTGCAGCTCAAGCGGGAGGCCTTCAAATGTGGGCTGGACCCATCAAAGCCAGCGGCATGACCTTGGACTAGGTTTTTTATCAACGCACCTGTCGGCTACCAGGGGCGCAGTTCCTGGCAGCCCAGGTTTTCCTCCACCCATACTTCAAGCCATGAAAATTGATCTTGCCAAGGACGGAACGCTGAGTAAGTTGATAGGAATCCGTCGCGACCTACACGCCAACCCTGAGTTTGGCTTTCAAGAACAGCGTACTGCCAATCGAGTTGCCGCATACCTTACTGCCTGCGGAATCCCGGTCGTTACAGGCGTAGGCGGCACCGGAGTTGTCGGAACCCTCAAGCGCGGCCACAGCGACAAGGCAATTCTGTTGCGTGCGGACATGGATGCTCTGCAAATTCACGAGACTCCCCCAGAAGGACGTGCCTACCGCTCGGTGAATACGGGCTACATGCACGCGTGCGGACATGATGGCCATACGACCATGCTCTTGGGTGCAGCTTATGCACTCGCAACGCATGGCCAGTTTGACGGGACGGTTCACTTTGTATTCCAGCCCGCCGAGGAATGGGGCAAAGGGATGCTTGCCATGCTCGACGATGGACTTCTCGAGAGGTTCCCTTCATCGGAAGCCTATGGTTTGCATAACGTTCCAGGGCTGGGGATCGGAAAATTCGAAACCCGGGCCGGTGCGTTTCGGTCTGCAGAAGACAATTTCACCATCAAGGTAGTCGGAAAGAGTGTTCACTCTGCGCGGCCACAGCAGGGAAGGGATGCATTGGTTGCGGCGGCAGCCATCATCACGGCATTGCAGACCATTGTTTCACGCGTGATTGTTCCCGGAGAGCAGGTCGTCGTTTCATGTACGGATATTCAAGTCGGTGGTGTCCGTAATGTGATTTGTGGCGAAGCGGTAATCTCTGGCGACTGTCGATCATTCTCTGCCGATGTGAGCAGCCTCATTGAGGCGGAGATGCGGTCCATCGCCCAGAGCGTTGCAAGGGCTCATGGCTGTGAGGCCTTTGTTGAATACACCCGGGAGTTCGTACCGACAGTGAATGCGCCGGAGCTTGCCAGCGCCGTTGGTGAAACGCTAACAGCCGTATTTGGACCGGATGCGGTATCCGTTGATGCACGGCCTCAATCAGGCTCGGAGGACTTTGGACAGTTGCTGCAGCGGATTCCTGGCTGCTTCGTCAACATTGGCAACGGACAGACCGCGTCCCTCCACAATTCGGCCTACGACTTCAATGACGACGCCATTCCCTACGGCGTCGAGTTCTTCACTGCCATTACCCATGCACGGCTGCCCCGTGTGGTGCGTTCCCAAGACCCGGCCACGCAGCCATGAAGGGCGTCCGCCCCATTGCATTGACATTCCGGAATAGCGCGGCAAGTCCGTAAGCGTGAATCCCCTCTTTCATCCCATTCCAAAGAAAATCACTTCCATGCTGTTTACCAACCCCCGTGCGATCCGCACGGCCTACCCCGCTGAACTGCGCGCCATCATGAGCATCGAGCGTGCCGAGGAAAGCCGCCGCTGGCTGAAGGACTGGAGCGGCATCGCCCGCGAGGCCACGCCACTGCGTGACCTGCCCGGCCTGGCGCATAAGCTCGGCATAGCGCGCTTCAGCGTCAAGGACGAGTCCGCACGCTCGCCGCTGGGCAGCTTCAAGGCACTGGGTGCGCCCATTGCACTGGTACGCCAGATCCTGCGCCTGCATCCCGAACTGGACCCCGCAGCCATCCTGACCGGCCGCTATGCCGATTTGCTCCAGAGCTATACCGTCATCAGCGCCACCGACGGTAACCACGGCAAGGGCCTGGCCGCCGCCGCGCGCGATGCGGGCTGCCGCTGTGTGATCGTGCTGCACGCCAATGTGAGCGTGGAGCGCGAGCAGGCCATTGCCGCGTTCGGTGCCGAGATTCGCCGCATCACTGGCAACTACGATGAGTCGGTGGAAGAAGCCGCTCGCCTGTCCGCCGCCCATGGCTGGCAGGTGGTGTCCGACACCTCCTATGAAGGCTACGAGGACATTCCGCGCGACGTGATGCAGGGCTACGGCACCATCGCCGCCGAGATCGTGGAGCAGACCGGTGCCCAGCCGGGCGATGCCGGCCCCTTCACCCACGTCTTCCTGCAAGGCGGCGTGGGCGGCATGGCCGCCGGGCTGGCGAGCTACCTGTGGGAATACCAGGGTGCCAAGCGCCCGCGCTTCATCATGGTCGAGCCCGAGCAGGCCGACTGTCTGCTGCAAAGCGCCATACAGGGCCGCCCGGCCAAGGCCACGGGCTCGGTCGATTCGGTGATGGCGGGCCTGGCCTGCGGCGAAACCTCGCCACTGGCATGGAAGTTCCTGGAAACCAGCGTCGATCACTTCATTACCATCACCGACGAACAGGCCGTGGCGGCGATGCGCGTGCTGGCTGCGGGCGGTGACAAGGACATTCCCATCATCGCTGGTGAATCCGGCACCGCCGGGCTGGCCGCCCTGGAGTTGCTGCGCGCCGAGGCCGGGCTGGCCGCGCAAGTCGGGCTCGATGCGCAATCGCGCGTGCTCATCATCAGCACCGAAGGCGCCACCGCTCCGCAGACCTATGCGGAACTGGTCGGCGAATCTGCCGAATCGGTGCAGCAACGCCAAGCTGCGTTCTCAAAAAAGTGAGCTTCTTGCACTCCACCAACCGGGTCAGGCCCCGCCGGGCCGCTGGAACCCCAGCAAGTCCTGCAAGCGCTCCAGCACGCGCACCTTGTCATCGCACCCATCGGGCAGCGCATGGACCGGCGCCACGGCGAACACCTGCATCCCGGCGCGGATGCCGGCCAACATGCCCGGCGCGCTGTCCTCGACAACGGCGCAGCGCCCAGGCGCCACGCCCAGCGCCTGGGCGGCGGCCAGGAACAGCCCCGGCTGCGGCTTGAAGCTGCCGACTTCCGGGGCGCAGAAAATGCGCTCGTCCAGCCAGGGCCGCAGCCCGGTCACTTCGAGCGTCTGCGAGACCTTGGAGCGCGGGCCGTTGGTCGCCACGCAGAACGGCACGCGCAGGGACGACAGCACCTCCAGCGCCCCCGGCATGGGCCGCAGCCGCTCGGCGAAGGCCGCCGCCATCGCCTGCCGGAGCCGGGGCTCGAAATCCCCGGGCAGCGCCCGGCCCAGGCGGCGGGCCAGGTACTCCAGGCAGCCCGCCATGCTCTCGCCCCGCAGGGCGCCGGTCTCCGGCGCGCTCAGGCCGACGCCCAGCGCGGCGGCATGTTCGGCCAGCAGCCCCAGGCCTATGCCTTCGCTGTCGACCAGGGTGCCGTCCGCATCGAAGATCACGGCGTCGAAAGTGGCTTGCTCTGTCATCGTTGCTTCTCGATTTCAAGGTAAAAATGGCTGTAGCGCTTACCAGTCAAGCGCTGGCAGCTATGGTTTTTGATGGCCAAACAGCTCCATCACCACGCCGCGCAGCCAGCGGTGGCCCGCCTCGTGGTGGTAGCGCGGGTGCCAGTGCTGGCGCACGGCGAAGCCTTCGACCGGAATGGGGCAGGGGTACAGCGCCAAGCCGTTGGCCCGCGCCAGCGTTTCGCCCGTGTGGCGCGGCAGCGTGGCGATCAGGTCGGTGCCGCGGATGATGGCGCCCAGGCCCAGGAAGCCCGGCAGCTCCAGCACCACGCGGCGCTCGATGCGCGCACGCGCCAGCGCCTGTTCGAGCAGCTGCGCGCCCGTGCCCGCCGCGATCAGCACATGGCCCTCGGCCACGTACCGCGCCGCGTCCAGCGTGCCGGCGATGCGGGGGTGCGGGCGCTGGGCCAGGCAGACCCAGTCCTGCTCGTACAGCTGCTGCTGGTAGATGCCCGCGCCCAGCCAGGGCACGTGGCCGAGGGCGAGGTCGGCCTCGCCCGTCTCCAGCGCGCGCTCGGTGTGGCCGTCGATGCGCGCGGCCTCCAGCCGCAGGCCCGGTGCGTGGGCGCGCACGTGGGCCAGCAGGCGCGGCAGCAGGGTGATGTGGCTGGCGTCGCTCATGCAGATGCGAAAGCGCCGCTGCGCGGTGGCGGGGTCGAAGCCCGGCTCCCAGGTGGCGAAGCGGCGCAGCGATTCGAGGATTTCTCGGCACGGCCCGATCAGCGCGTCGGCCCGGGGCGTGGGCGCCATGCCGCCGGGCGTGCGGATGAACAGCGGGTCGCCCAGCTGTTCGCGCAGCCGCCCGAGCCAGATGCTCACCGTGGGCTGGCTCTGGCCCAGCTGCGCGGCGGCGCGGGTGACGCTGCGCGTGTCGTACAGCAGGTCGAACAGTTGCAGCAGCTTCAGGTCGGGCAGGTCGGCGGGCGGCATTGCTGTAGGCAATAGCAGTATTGCAGCCATTGTATTTTCAATATGAACGGCCCCTCCTACGATGCAGCCCATTCCACGGAGATGCCAATGAAGATCGCCATTCTGGGCGCCGGTGCGCTGGGCTGCGCCTTGGGCGCCGCCTTGACCGAGGCCGGGCACGAGACCTGGCTGCTCAACCGCTCGGCCCCGCACGTCGACGCCATGCGCCGCCACGGCCTGCGCGTGGACGGCGCCCACGGCACGCGCCACGTGCCCGTGCGCGCCACGACACAGGCCGCCGAGGCGGGCGTGGCCGATCTGGTCATCGTGCTGGTCAAGTCCTTCCACACCGAGGCCGCGATGCGCGGCGCGATGGCGCTGGTCGGCCCCGAAACGCTGGTGCTGTCGCTGCAGAACGGCCTGGGGCACGAGGACGTGCTGGCCGAGGCCGTGGGCCGCGAGCGCGTGCTGGCGGGCAAGACCTACGTGGGCGGCGTGCTGCGCGCGCCGGGCCACATCGAATCGGGCGTGGCGGGCAAGGCCACCTACATCGGCGAGCTCGACGGCCGCATCACGCCGCGCGTGCAGGCCGTGGCCGAGGCGTTCAACGCGGCGGGCCTGGAGACCACGGTGAGCGGCAACATCGTCGGCACCATGTGGGACAAGCTGCTCGTCAACGTGGCCACGGGCGCGGTCACGGGCATCACCGGGCTGACCTATGGCCAGCTTTACGATGAGCCGCTGCTGGAGCAGACCGCGCTGGCCGCCGTGGCCGAGGCTATGGCCGTGGCGCGGGCCGGGGGCGTGCAGCTGTCGTTCACGCAACCCGAACAGGCCTGGACATTGGCCGCCGCTGGCCTGCCGCCTACATTCAAGACCTCGATGCTGCAGAGCCTGGAAAAAGGCTCGGTCACCGAGATCGACTTCATCAACGGCGCGGTCGTACGCTGGGGCCAGCGCCACGGCGTGCCCACGCCGGTCAACGCCACGCTGGTGGCCTGCGTCAAGGGCATCGAGCGCGCCATGGCCGACCGCCAGGAGAACCCCGCATGAGCAGCAAAGCCTATCTGGAACACGTCGCCATTTGGGTACGCGACATCCACTGGCACATCCGCTTCTTCGAGCAGGTGCTGGGCATGACGATGCGCGAGGTGGACGGCCCGCTGGACGCCCCGCGCCAGTACTGGACGCTGGGCGGCCTGCAGTTCATCCACGACCCGCAGTTCCAAGGCCCCGAAGGCCGCCTGGCTCACCTGGGCGTGATGTGTGAAGACCTGGAAGCGGCCATCGCCGCCGCCCGCCCCTTCGGCGTGGCGGAAATGCCCCAGGGCCGCAACTGGCTGCGCCTGCCGGACGGCCTGGCCGTCGAACTCATCCAGGCCCGGCCCGCCGCCTGCGTGGCGCGGGCGCTGGCCATCAACCCGCGCGCGGAGACATAAGCCATGACCATCACCGAAAAATACTGGGACGACGCCCGCGAGGGCGATGAATGCACCAGCCCCACATACACCGTGACCAAGGAGCGCATCCTGGCCTACGCCGACCTCACGGGCGACCACACGCCCGTGCACGTGGACGAGGCATACGCCAACGCCAGCCACTTCGGCTGCCTCGTCGCGCACGGCCTGTTCGGCCAGTCGATCGCCGACGGGCTCAAGACGCAGAGCGACCTGCGCTTCCTGCCCGGCATGTCGCTGGGCTGGACCTGGGACTTTCTGCTGCCGATCAAGGTCAATGACGTGCTGCACGTCAAATTCCGCGTCGGCTCCATGCGCGCCAGCCAAAGCAAGCCGGGCTGGGGCATCGTGGTGCTGCCGTCCGAACTCATCAACCAGCACGGCCAGACCGTGCAGCGTGGCGAACATCGCTTGATGATTCCCCGCCGTCCGGGAGCTTTCTGATGCAGGCACGTCCCCTCGCAGGCATTCGCGTCGTCGATTACAGCCACTTCCTTGCCGGGCCTTACGTGGGCCGCTGCCTCGCGGCGCTGGGCGCGGAGGTCATCAAGGTCGAGCGCCCCGGCAGCGGCGACGCGGGCCGCCAGCACGCCACCGTGCTCGACGACCAGCAGAGCGGCTACTTCCTGCAGCTCAACATGGGCAAGCAGGGCGTGAGCGTGGACATGAAGGACCCGCGCGGCAAGGCGTTCATGCAGCGCCTGTGCGACTCGGCCGACGTGTTCATCGAGAACTACCGCCCCGGCGCGCTCGACAAGCTGGGGCTGGGCTATGCGCAGCTGTCGGCGCGCAACCCGAAGCTGGTGTACTGCTCCATCTCGGCCTACGGCCACACGGGGCCGGACGCGCACCGCGCGGGCTTCGGCCTGATCGCCGAGGCCAAGAGCGGCATCATGCAGATGGTGGGCACGCCGGGCGAGGCGCCGCCGCTCTTGCGCATCTCGCTGGGCGACATGTACACCGGCATCCACGCCGTGGCGGCCATCAACGCCGCGCTGCTGGGCCGCGTGGCCAGCGGGCGCGGCCAGCACATTGACATGGCGCTGTACGACACGCTGGTGTCCATGCACGAATACGCGGTGCAGTGCTACACGCTCAAGGGCGAGTTGCCCGTGCAGACGGGGCACGACATGCCAACCTCTACGCTCTACGGCGTGTTCCGCGCCGCCGACGGCGACCTGGTGATCGCCGCGCAGGTGGACGACGCCTGGAAGCGCTTCGCCGCGCTCATCGAGGCCCACGGCGGCCCAGCGGGCTTTGGCGCCGACGCGCGGCTGCACGACGGCACGGGCCGCAACGCGCAGCGCGAGTACATCCTCTCCGTGGTCAAGCCCTGGGTGGCGGCGCGCGGCGTGGCGCAGGTGCTGGAAATGCTGGACGCCATCGACGTGCCCTGCGCCAAGGTGCAGCGCATCGACGAGGTGCTGGCCGACCCGCAGATCCAGGCGCGCGGCATGGTGGTGGAGCAGCAGCACCCGCGCCTGGGCACGCTGCGCCTGCCCAACCTGCCGTTCCGCTTCTCGGACTGCGACACGGGCATCCAGGACGTGGCGCCCGACCTGGGCCAGCACAACGCCGACGTGGCGCGCTCGCTGGGTTTTGGCGACGATGAGATCCGCGCCATGCAGGCTGACGGCGTGCTGTTTTCCAAGTGAGGCATCCATGACCGACCAGTACGCCGTGATCGGCAATCCGATCAACCACACCAAGTCGCCGCTGATCCACGGCCTGTTCGCCCAGGAGGCGCGGCAGGACATGCACTACACCGCCATCGAAGGCCCGACCGCGCCCGCCGATGCCTTTGCCGGCACCGTCAAGGCCTTTGCCGCAGCGGGCGGCAAAGGCATGAACGTGACCGCGCCGTTCAAGCTGCAAGCCTGCGCGCTGGCCGACGAGCGCAGCGCGCGCGCCGAACTCGCGGGCGCGGCCAATGCGCTCAAGTTCGAGGCGGGCCGCATCCTGGCCGAGAACTTCGACGGCATCGGGCTGCTGCGCGACATCGAGGCCAACCTGGGCCTGCCCCTGGCGGGCCGGCGCGTGCTGCTGCTGGGCGCGGGCGGGGCGGCGCGCGGCGCGCTGCTGCCTTTTCTGGCCGCCGGCCCGTCCGCGCTGGTGCTGGCCAACCGCGACGTGGACAAGGCCCGGGCGCTGGCCGCGCAGGTGGCGGGCCAGGGCAGCGTCACGGCCTGCGGCTATGCGGACCTGGAAGCGCTGGGCCCGTTCGACCTCGTGGTCAACGCCACCTCGGCCAGCCTGACGGGCGAACTGCCGCCCGTGCCGCCCGGCGCATTCAGCCCCCAGGGCATGGCCTACGAACTGGCCTACGGCAAGGGCCTGACGCCCTTCCTGCGCCGGACGCGCGATGCGGGCGTGCGCCAGGTCGCGGACGGCGTGGGCATGTTGGTGGAGCAGGCGGCGGAGGCCTTCGCCTGGTGGCGCGGCGTGCGCCCGCAGACCCGGGCGGTGATCGACCGGCTGACGGTGCCGCTCGAATAGGACTACAAAAAAAGGAGCGGCCAGCGCTTGCTACACACTGGTTTCAGGTATTTTCATGCCTGAAACCGAGGAGTGGCAAGCGCTGGCCGCTCTCTTTTTTGATATTGCTAACTGCGCTCGCGCGTCCACGCGGGCAGCGGCATGGACTTGTGCAGCACGTCTTCGTGCAGCCACAGCGCGCTCTTGCGCGCGCGCTGGGCCACCACGTCCAGCGGCAGGGACTGGTAGTCGTCGTTGAACACCTCGAAGCTGTAGTCGCCCCGGTAGCCCAGGCGGTCGATGCGGCGCACGAAGTCGGCCACCTGCTCGCTGTGCACCCCTTCGCCGGGGAACACGCGGAAGGTGCGCGCCGTGGCCATGCGCTCCTCGAAGGTGGGGGCTTCGTTCCACATGAAGTCCGACAGCTGCACCAGGAAGATGCTGCTCGGGTCGATGGCGTCCAGGTCGTCCAGCGGGGTCTTGGCGGCGAGGATGTGGAAGGTGTCGAGGCAGGTGCCGAGGTTGGGCGTATCGGCGCGGCAGACCACGTCCCAGGCGGTGGTGTATTCGTTCACCGTGCGGCCCCACGAGAGGCCCTCGTAGGCGATCTTCACGCCCAGCGGAATGCCGAGCATGGCGAGCTTGCGCAGGTCGGCGGCGATGGCGTCGAGGTCGCTGGTGGCGTGGCGCGAGGTGGACGAGCACGCCAGCAGCAGCGGCGCACCGATCTCGGCGCACATCTCCAGCATGGACTTGGCGATGTCCACCTTGTAGTTGTGCAGCCGGTCGGACAGCCCCTCGAAGTCGCGCAGCACCTGGAAGCCCGTGGTCCGCAGGCCGCTGGCGCGCACGGCGGCCACGGCGGCGGGCACGCCGCCGGGGTGGCCCGCGAGGTCGCGCGCGTTGAGCATCACCTGCGTGAAGCCGGCCTTGGCGATGGCTTCGAGCTTGGCTTCGAGCGAGCCGTTGAAGGTGATGGTGTCCGCGCCGTATTGGTCGATCAGGCCCATCTCAATCCCCCTGGTGCACCAGCTCGAACGCGACGGAACCGAGGGCATTGCGCGTGAGCGCGCCGCGGTCGTCGGGGTGCAGGCGGCTGGATTCGACGAACTCCACGCCGTTGGCCTTGAGCGCCTGCACGGCGCGCTCCACGTCGGGCGCGCCCAGGCCGATGCGCTGCAGGCTCTCGGGCGAGTCCTGGTCCATGCTGATCATGTCGGGCTCGATCAACTGCCACAGGAAGCCGCCGCAGGGGCTGCGCATCAGCGTGCCCTTGGGCAGGATGCCGAAGCGCTCCTCGTCGGGCAGCGTGTGGAAGTCGAACATGCGCTCATAGTAGGTGATCCAGTCCACACTGCGGTCGGTGCCGATGTACTGCACCACGCCGAAGTAGCGCATGTCGGCCAGCGCGGGCGGGTGCTGGTCCACGGACGGAATCGGCACGAAGTCGATGTCGTAGATGGAGAACTCCTTCCACCGGTCGACGAAGTAGAAGCGGCTGCCGCCCGGGCCGTGGATGGCGGGGATGTGCAGCTCCATTGCCTGCGCGTGGCTGGGCACTTCCCACGCGCCGAGGTCGAGGCAGCGCTGGTGCGCCTGCAGCGCGTTGCGCACGCGCAGGGCCACGGCGGAGATGACGGGCTGCTCGCTGCCGCGCGCGTCGTCAAGGCTGGCGTTGACGACCAGGTTCATGCCGCCCTGGCGGTACAGCGTGACCTCGCGCGAACGGTGCCGCGCCACGGGCTTGAAGCCCATGCGCTCCAGCACCTGGCCCAGCGCCTGGGGGCGGCTGGTGGTGTACTCGATGAATTCGATGCCGTCGATGCCCAGCCGGTTGGGGCGGTCGGGCACGTCTTCGCGGTCGATGGTCGTCATACGTTCACACTTTCTCGGTTGTCCATTACGCGGCTACACCGCCCACATCGCCTGAAACCGGCGCGGCCCAGGCCAGCGGACGGCCAGCAAGGGCCGCCCCGCAGCAAAGGCCGTCGTCCCCCTTGAGGGGGATGGAGCGCAGCGACATAGGGGGTGTTTCATTCAAGCCTGCAATTGTTGCTCCAATTGGTGCAGCACGCGGTAGCAAGGCATGACCTGGGCGATGCTGGAGTTGGGCTCGCGGCCTTCGCGGATGGCGGCGAAGAATTCGCGGTCCTGCAGCTCGATGCCGTTCATGGACACATCGACCTTGCTCACGTCGATCTTTTCTTCCTTGCCATTCACCAGGTCATCGTAGCGGGCGATGTAGGTGCCCGTGTCGCCGATGTAGCGGAAGAAGGTGCCCAGCGGGCCGTCGTTGTTGAAGCTCAGGCTGAGCGTGCAGATCGCGCCGTTTTCGGCCTTGAGCTGGATGCTCATGTCCATGGCGATGCCCAGCGTGGGGTGGATGGGGCCCTGCACGGCGTTGGCCTTCACGATGGGGCTGCCGGCCTGGTACGCGAACAGGTCCACGGTGTGCGCGGCGTGGTGCCACAGCAGGTGGTCCGTCCACGAGCGCGCCTGGCCCAGCGCGTTCATGTTGGTGCGGCGGAAGAAGTAGGTCTGCACGTCCATCTGCTGGATGTGGAACTCGCCCGCCTCGATCTTCTTGTGCACCCACTGGTGGCTGGGGTTGAAGCGGCGGGTGTGGCCCACCATGGCGACCTTGCCCACTTTCTGCTGCAGGGCCAGCACTTCCTCGCCCTCTTTCAGCACGTCGCACAGCGGGATTTCGACCTGCACGTGCTTGCCCGCCTCCAGGCAGGCCTTGGTCTGCGCGGCGTGCATCTGCGTGGGGGTGCAGAGGATGACAGCATCCACTTCCTTGAGCGCGAGGCTGTCGGCCAGGTCGGTGGTCACGTGCGCGATGCCGTACTGGTTGGCCACTTCGCGGGTCTTTTCCAGGTCGCGGCTGATGAGCGAGACGACTTCCACGCCGTCGATGTTCTTGATGCCGTCCAGGTGCTTGATGCCGAACGCGCCGGCGCCGGCCAGGGCTACTTTGATGGTCATGCTTGGTTCTCCAGGATGAGGTGGCCTACGGCCGTGTTGGATGCGGGGACATGGTAGAAGCGGTGCGTCACTTTCGGCGGCCTGGCGGGGCTGTCGATGTCGGCCATCGCGCCGCGCGCGATCAGCCACATGACGAGCTCGATGCCCTCCGAACCCGCCTCGCGCACGTAGTCGATGTGCGGCATCTGCGTGAGGCCGTGGGGGTTGTCGATCAGGCGGTCGAGGAACAGGTTGTCCCACTCCTTGTTGATCAGGCCCGCGCGCGCGCCCTGCAGCTGGTGGCTCATGCCGCCCGTGCCCCAGATGTGGACGTTGAGGTCTTCGTCGTAGCTCTCCACCGCGCGGCGGATGGCGCGGCCCAGGTTGAAGCAGCGCTGGCCCGAGGGCACGGGGTACTGCACCACGTTCACCGCGAAGGGGATGACGGGGCAGGGCCAGGCGCCGGTCTGCGCGTCCTGCTCGCCGCACATGAGCGAGAGGGGCACGGTGAGGCCGTGGTCCACGTCCATCTCGTTGACGATGGTGAGGTCGAAGTCCTGCTGGATGACGCTCTGCGCGATGTGGCTCGCCAGGTCGGGGTGGCCGATGACCGGCGGCACGGGGCGCGGCCCCCAGCCCTCGTCGGCGGGCGCGAAGCGCGCGCCGGTGCCGATGGCGAAGGTGGGAATCAGGCTCAGGCTGAACGCGGTCGCGTGGTCGTTGTAGACCAGGAAGACCACGTCGGGCTTGTTGTCCTTCATCCACTGGCGCGAGAACTCGTAGCCCTGGAACAGCGGCTTCCAGTAGTCTTCCCGGGTCTTGCCCAGGTCCATGGCCGCGCCGATGGCGGGCACGTGCGAGGTGTAGACGGATGCAGTGATGCGGGCCATGGTCAGCCTCCCTTTTTCTGTTGCCCCGCCGCGCCCTGCGGCTGGTTGTGCGGCTGCGCGTCGCCGTTCTCGCCCAGGTAGCGGTTGCCTTCTGCGCTGCGCCCGCCGGCCACCATCATGGCGCGGTACTCGTCCTCGGTCATGCCGGTCATGCTGCCCGCCATTTGCTGGAAGCTCCGGCCATCCGTGGCGCCGATCTTGGCCAGGAAGTAGATGTTGCCGCCCGTGCGCATACACCAGTTCAGGTCGCGCGCGAGCACGGCCTGCTTCTGCTCCTCGGTCATGGGCCATTCGTCGAGGTAGGCGCGCTCGTCGGCCTTGAAGCGCTCGCGGTTCGCGGCCTTCATCAGGCTCATGCAGAACTGGTTGAGCCAGTAGCCTTTGCGCGACTGCTCGGCATCGAAAATGATGGTGCCGGGCACGTCGAGGTAGGGTTTTTCGAGGGCCATGGCTTACACCTCTTCGGGCCAGTACAGCCGCATGGGGTTGTCCACCAGCAGCTTTTTCTGCTGCTCCGCCGTGGGGGCGATGTGGGGGATGAAATCGACCAGCAGGCCGTCGTCGGGCATGTGGTCCTTCAGGTTGGGGTGGGGCCAGTCGGTGCCCCAGATCACGCGGTCGGGGAACTCCTCGACCACGCGGCGCGCGAACGGCACCACGTCGGTGTAGGCGTTCTGCTCGCCGTTCAGCGCCTTGGGGCCGGTGACGGACAGGCGCTCGGGGCAGGTGACCTTGCACCACACGTTGCCGTGCTCGCGCATGAACTTGAGGAACAGCGCGAACTCGGGGCCGTCCACGGGCTTGCTCACGTCGGGGCGGCCCATGTGGTCCACCACGACCACGGTGGGCAGGCTGGTGAAGAAGTCCCACAGCTCGGGCAGGTCCACGGCCTCGAAGTAGATGACCACGTGCCAGCCCAGCTTGCTGATGCGGCCCGCGATTTCCATCAGCTCGTCCTTGGGCGTGAAGTCCACCAGCCGCTTGACGAAGTTGAAGCGCACGCCGCGCACGCCCGCGGCGTGCAGGGCCTGCAGCTCCTCATCGGTCACGCTGCGCTTGACGGTGGCGATGCCGCGCGCCTTGCCCCCCGCGGCCTGGCAGGCATCGACCATGGCGCGGTTGTCCGCGCCGTGGCAGGTGGCCTGCACGACCACGTTGCGCGCGAAGCCCAGGTGGTCGCGCAGCGCGAACAGCTGCGCCTTGCTCGCGTCGCACGGCGTGTACTTGCGCTCGGGCGCGTAGGGGAACTGGTCGCCGGGGCCGAAGACGTGGCAGTGCGCGTCCACCGCGCCCGCGGGCAACTGGAAGCGGGGTTTGCTCGGGCCGCTGTACCAGTCGAGCCAGCCGGGGGTTTTTTCAAAAGTGCTCACAGGGGTCTCCTTAATCGGGTTTGATGCCCGTTTCTTTCACCAGTTTTTCGTAGCGCAGACGCTCGGAATGGAGGAGCGCGGCGAACTGCTCGCGCGGGCCGGGCGAAACCTCGCCGCCCACCGCCGCCATGCGCTGGCGCATCTCGGGCGTGCCCAGGGCTTTCTGCACTTCGGCGTGCAGCCGGTCCACGATGGCGGCGGGCGTTTTGGCCGGGGCCACCACGCCGTACCACACCGAGGCCTCGAAGCCGGGGTAGCCCGATTCGGCAATGGTCGGCACGTCGGGGAAGATGCTGGCGCGCTGCGCGCTCAGCACCGCCAGCACCTTGAGCTTGCCGCTTTTGGCATGGGGCAGCACTTCGAGCGCATTCATCGCCACCAGCGGTATCTGGCCGCCGATGGCGTCCGTCACCGCCTGCGCGCCGCCTTTGTAGGGCACGTGCTGCAGGTCGATGCCCGCGGCCTTGGCGAACAGTTCCACCGCCATGTGCGGCGTGGAACCGTTGCCGGGCGTGCCGTAGCTGAGGGCGTTGGGCCTGGCCTTGGCGGCGGCGACCAGTTGCGCCACGCTGGCGAAGGGGGCAGCGGGGTTGGCCGCGATCACCACGGGCACGCGGCCCACCAGCGCAATCGGTGCCAGGTCGCGCTCGGCGTCGAAAGGCGCGGGCTGGTACAGCGCCATGTTGGCCGCGAGGGCGTTGGCGGCGAGCATCAGCGTGTAGCCGTCCGGCGCGGCGTCGATCACCGACTTGACGGCGATGTTGGTGCCCGCGCCGGGCTTGTTGTCCACGATGACGGGCTGACCCAGGCTGGGCGACAGGCTCTGGCCCAGCTGGCGCGCGATGATGTCCACCGCCCCGCCCGCCGAGTAGCCGACCACGAGGTGGATGGGTTTGGCCGGGTACGTGCCGGATGCCACGTTTTGCGCTCCGGCGCGGCCCGCCAGGGCTGCGCCGGCCAGCGCCGTCAATGCCGTTCTGCGGTCCACGGCGGCGCCTCAGCCGATGTAGCGCAGGCCGGCCTTTTCGAGCGGCTCGCGCATCTTGTACATGTCCAGCCCCAGGATGCCGCTGGCCAGCTTGGCGCGCTTTTCGCCCTCGAAGCTCTCGCGCTTTTGCGCGGCGGCCAGCACCTCGGCGGCGCGGGCGGCGGGCACGCAGACCACGCCGTCGTCATCGGCCACGATCACGTCGCCGGGCGTGACCGACATGCCCGCGCACACCACCGGGATGTTCACCGAGCCCAGCGTGGCCTTGATGGTGCCCTTGCTGCTGATGGCGCGGCTCCACACGGGGAAGTCCATCTCCTGCAGCGTTTTCACGTCGCGCACCCCGGCGTCGATGATGAGGGCGCGCGCGCCCCGGGCCTGGAAGCTGGTGGCGAGCAGGTCGCCGAAATACCCGTCGGTACATTCGCTGGTGACGGCGGCCACCACCACGTCGCCGGGCTGAATCTGTTCAGCGGCCACGTGCATCATCCAGTTGTCGCCCGGCTGCAGCAGCACGGTGACGGCGGTGCCCGACACCTGCTTGCCCGGGTAGATGGGCCGCATGTAGGGCTTGAGCAGGCCCACGCGGCCCTGGGCCTCGTGCACGGTGGCCGAGCCCAGCGCGGCCAGGCCGTCGGTGGCGGCGCGGTCGGCGCGCTGGATGTTGCGGTAAACGACTCCGAGTTCGTACATGCTGTCTCCTTGAAACTATGAAAAAGATAGCTGCCAGCGCTTGTCCATCAAGCGCTGGAGGCCCATTTGGCTTGAATTACTTGCCCTTGGCCTTGAGCGCCTTGTCCAGCCGCGTGAACACGCGGCGCGCGTTGCCTTCGTAGACCATGTGGCGCTCTTCGGCGGTCAGGTTCCGCGTGGCCTCGATGTAGCGCTTGGTGTCGTCGTAGTAGTGGCCAGTCTGGGGGTCGATGCCGCGCACGGCGCCGATCATTTCGCTGGCGAACAGGATGTTCTTGGTCGGAATCACCTCGGTCAGCAGGTTGATGCCCGGCTGGTGGTACACGCAGGTGTCGAAGTAGATGTTGTTCAGCAGGTGCTCTTCGAGCAGCGGCTTCTTCAGCTCCTGCGCCAGCCCACGGAAGCGGCCCCAGTGGTACGGCACCGCGCCGCCGCCGTGCGGGATCAGGAACTTGAGCGTCGGGAAGTCCTTGAACAGGTCGCTCGTCAGGCACTGCATGAAGGCCGTGGTGTCGGCGTTCAGGTAATGCGAGCCGGTGGTGTGGAAGCAGGCGTTGCAGCTCGTGCTTACGTGGACCATGGCGGGAATGTCGTACTCCACCATCTTTTCGTAGATGGGGTACCAGCTCTTGTCGGACAGCGGGGGGCTGGTCCAGTGGCCGCCGCTCGGGTCGGGGTTCAGGTTGATGCCGACGTTGCCGTACTGTTCCACGCACTTGACCAGTTCGGGAATGCAGGTCTCGGGCGCCACGCCGGGCGACTGCGGCAGCATGGCGGCGGGGATGAAGTGGTCGGGGAACAGCTGGCTCACGCGGTAGCAGAGCTCGTTGCAGATCGCCGCCCAGGTGCTCGACGTCTGGAAGTCGCCGATGTGGTGCGCCATGAACGAGGCGCGCGGGCTGAAGATGGTCATGTCCGAGCCGCGCTCTTTCATCAGCTTCAGCTGGTTGGTCTCGATGGTCTCGCGGATTTCGTCGTCGCTGATCTTCAGGTCGCCGGGCCGGGGGGTCTTGCTGGGGTCCTTCAGGCCCGCGATCTGCAAATCGCGCCACGCACCCAGCGCGGCGGGCGCGGTGGTGTAGTGGCCGTGTACGTCGATGATCAAGCTCATGCGGTTGTCTCCTGGTTGAAAATTCAGACAATTCAAAGGGGTTCCATGCCCTGGCGGCGCTTGGCCTCGGCCGCCGCGGGCGCGGCCATGAAGGCCAGCAAACGCCGTGCCGCACCGGCCTGAGGCGAGCCGGCCACCACGCCGGCGGAAAAGATGGTGTCGATGGCGATGGCCGCAGGCAGCGCGCCGACGATGGCGATGCCCTGCACATGGATCAGTTCGCTCAGCTGCTGGAAGCCCAGCGCCACCTCGCCGCTGGCGACCATGGAGCCCACGGGCACGCCGGGCCGGGCCTGGGCCAGCCGGGGCTGGATCTGATCGGCAATGCCCCAGCGCTCGAACAGCTTTTGCAGCGCCACGCCGCTCGGGCCGGTGGAGTAGCCGATGCTGGGCGCGGCCAGCACGGCGGCGCGCACGGCGTCTTCGGAAGAAATATCAGGCTGCGCGGCCCCCGCGCGCACGGCCACGGCGGTGCTGGAAAGCATCAAGTCCGTCTTGCTGCCCGCCGCCACGCGGCCCGCGGCCTCCAGCTTGGCGATGGCATCGGCGGCCAGGAAGACCACGTCGAACGCCTCGCCCTCCTGCACGCGCCGGGCGGCATCCACGCCGCCCACCGACTCGATCACGACCGGCTCGCCGCCCTGTGCCTGCCAGGCACCCGCCAGTTCGGCCAGCACCTGGCGCGTGGCCATCGAAGAAATGCCCTTGATCATGCTGCGCAGTCTCCACACGGGTTGTTGTGGCTCCATTGTGTGCATGGCGGCACCCCCGGCCAACCCAGGGGCTTCACTATCAGCTATACCAATTTGGCATCGCTGAACAGCGCAACTATGCCGAGCACGGCAAAAACGACGGCGCAGACGCGGTGGATCCATGTAATGGGCAGGCGTTTGGTCAACTTGTCGCCCAGCCACACCACAGGGGCGTTCGCCAGCATCATGCCCAGCGTGGTGCCCGCCACCACCCAGTAAAAGGCCGAATACTTGGCCGCCAGCATCACGGTGGCGATCTGCGTCTTGTCGCCCATTTCGGCCAGGAAGAACAGCACGACCGTGGTGCCGAACACGCCCAGGCGGCCCGGGCCGGCGGCCTCGTCGTCGTCCAGCTTGTCGGGAATCAGCATCCAGCCCGCCATGGCGATGAACGACAAGCCCAAAATCCAGCGCAGCACGTCGGGCCCGAGCACCGTGGTCACCCACGCGCCCACCGCGCCCGCGAGCGCATGGTTGACCAGGGTGGAGACGAAAATGCCCAGCACGATGGGCCAGGGCTTGCGAAAGCGCGCCGCGAGGACGAGGGAGAGCAGTTGGGTTTTGTCCCCCATCTCGGCCAGGGCGACGATGGAGGTGGAGACGAGAAAGGCTTCCATGTGGGGAGTTTTTTTCCGATCCGGCCGGATGGCATGAGAACGCATTGACCGCGCACCGACTCCGGCCTGGAGGGATCGGCGCACAGTCAATGGTCTCGCCCAGCCGTGACGGCCGCATGTGCCATAGGCCAAAAAAGACCCAAGTCTGTTGACACATGCCCGCGACGCCTTGCACGTCGCGCGGGCTACTCCCCAAAGACAGCGCGGGATTCTAACCACAAATTGGTGAAAACACTCACCAGAATGCGACAGACAACCACCCCGCACCCTGTTACATGGCCCATAATGTCCAAGGCGGTGTCTGGTCAGTTTTGCGTCTCTGAAGTCCTCGGGTTTGCTGATTGCGTCGGGCTCCATCGCTTTTTTGACTTTTTTGGTTTTTTGAGGAGTCCCTGGAAATGGGCAATAAACTGTACGTCGGCAACCTGCCTTATTCGGTGCGCGACAACGATCTGGAACAGGCGTTCGGCCAGTTCGGCGCCGTCACCAGCGCCAAGGTCATGATGGAGCGCGACACGGGCCGCTCCAAGGGCTTCGGTTTCGTGGAAATGGGCAGCGACGCGGAAGCGCAAGCCGCCATCAACGGCATGAACGGCCAGCCCCTGGGCGGCCGCAGCATCGTGGTGAACGAAGCCCGCCCGATGGAACCCCGCCCGCCCCGCAGCGGTGGCGGCGGCTTTGGCGGCGGCGGCGGTGGCCGTGGCTTTGGTGGTGGCGGCGGCGGTTACGGCGGTGGCCGTGAAGGCGGCTTCGGCGGTGGCCGTGGCGAAGGCGGCGGCTACAGCGGCGGCCGCAGCGAAGGCGGCTTCCGCAGCCCCTACGGCTCCGGCCCGCGCAACGGTGGCGGCGGCGGTGGCCGTGGCGGCTACGGCGGTGGTGGTGGCGGCGGCTACGGCGGCGGCAACAGCTACTAAAACGCTTCTACCAATGCAAAAAAGCTCCTTCGGGAGCTTTTTTCATTCCTGGCCGCGGTGCTTGCGCGGGCGGCCCACCAGCAGCCGGTCGAACAGCGCATTCGGCAGCAGGCGCAGCAGCTTGGCGGCCACGCCCATCTGCCACGGAATCACGCGGTAGCTCACCCCGCCCTCGATCGCCTTGAACGCCCGCGCCGCGAAGTCTTCGGCGCGCATCAGGAAGGGCATGGGGTAGCGGTTGCGGCGGGTCAGCGGCGTGGCGACGTAGCCGGGGCACAGAGTGACCACGCGCACGCCCGAGGCGCGCAGTTCGCCGCGCAGGCTTTCGCAGTAGCTGATGACCGCCGCCTTGCTGCTGCAATACGCGCCATGCCCCGGCAGGCCGCGTATGCCCGCCACGCTGGCGATGCCCACGAGCCGCCCGCTGCCGCGCCGCGCCATGCCGGCGACGAAGGGCTGGAAGGTGGCGGCCAGGCCGACCTGGTTGGTGGCGACGGTACGCGCCAGGGTGGCGATGTCTTCGCGCTCGGCGGTGTCCATGCCGATGCTGATGCCCGCGTTGGCGATCACCACGTCGGGCAGGCCCTGGCGGGCGATGCAGGCGTCGCCCGCGACCATGATGCTGTGGGGGTCGGACACGTCGGCGCTATAGATTACATAGCTGTCCGCGCTTATCCCGTGGGCGCTGGCCCATGATTCGATCATATCCACGCGCCGCGCCGCCAGCGCCAGCCGCCAGCCCGCCTGGTGGTAGCGCAAGGCCAGCGCCTGGCCGATGCCGCTGGAGGCGCCGGTGATGAAGACCAGGGGGGCGGGCATGTCAGCGCTTGGCTTTCGCTTTGGGTGCGGACTTGGGGGCAGGCTTGGCGGCGGGGGCGGCCTTGGGCGCCGCCGTGGCCACGCCCGGTATCAGCAGGCCGTGCACGCGGCCCTTGAGGTGGGCGATCTGCTCCATGTTGTCGTAGTCCATGCTGTCGGCGGTGAAGCGGTCGGCGCCGCGCGTGAGCACGACGGGCAGGTGCGAGCGCACACGTTCGTCCTGCGTCCAGGCGTGCAGGAATTCGCCCTCGAAGCGCAGCTGCGGCAGCATCGCGCCGCTGGGGCTCTTCATGGGCAGGCGGGTGACCACGGCGTTGCCGAAGAGCTGCACCTCGGAGCCGTCGGCGTTGCTCAGGCCCCGGTTGGCCGTGGCCACGGTGATGCGGCCTTCGGGCGAGATGGAGCGCATGTGGGGCTGGTCGATTTCGAGGGTGTCGGTGTCGGGGTAGTGGCGCGCCAGCGTGCCCTGGACGTCGCTTTGCAGGCGGCCCGTGCCGTCGAAGGTTTTGACGGAGAAGTCCTTCATGTAGTAGTCGGGCTCGTGGCGCGCGGGGCGCTCGGCCTGCGGGGTCTGCAGCTTGGGCGCGTTGCGCACCAGCCAGAAGCTGCCCAGCGCCAGCAGGCCCATGAGCAGCACGGGCAGGTACAGCGAGACGCGGTCCCACAGCCGGGGGGGCAGCCGCATCATGCGTATTCGGCCAACAGCGCGGCGTAGCGGCCGCTGGCGACGAGCAGCAGGTCGCAGAACTCGCGCACCGCGCCGTCGCCGCCGCGCGCCTGGGTGACGAGGTGGGCGGCGGCGCGCGCCTCGGCCTGAGCGTTGGCGGGCGCGGCGGCTATTGAAGAACGGCGCATCACGGGCAGGTCGGGCCAGTCGTCGCCCATGGCGGCGGCCTGGCTCCAGTCCAGGCCCAGTTCGGCCAGGATGGCTTCGGCGGCGGGGCGCTTGTCTTCGGTGCCGTAGCGCGCGTGGACGATGCCCAGGGCCTTGAGGCGCAGGCGCAGCGCGGGGGCGTCGCGGCCCGTGACGACGGCGGGGGTGATGCCCGCCTTTTGCAGCAGCTTGAGGCCGTGGCCGTCGAGCGTGTGGAAGCGCTTGAGCGTCTCGCCGTGTTCGCTGAAGTACAGGCCGCCGTCGGTGAGCACGCCGTCCACGTCGAAGAAGGCCACGCGCACGGGCTGGGCGCGCAGCAGCAGCTCCGGGGCAAAGGTAAGGACAGGGGAGGGGGTGGGCTGCATCAGATGACCTTGGCGCGCATCAGGTCGCGGATGTGGATGACGCCGGCCAGCTGCCCGCCCTCGACGACCAGCACGCTGGTGATGCCGTGGCGCTCCATGAGTTCGGCGGCGTCGGCGGCAAGCGCATCGGGCGCGATAGTGCGCGGGCCAGGGTGCATGACCTCTTGCGCCGTGGCTGCGCGCAGGTCGGCGCCGGTTTCCACGCAGCGGCGCAGGTCGCCGTCGGTGAAGATGCCAAGCACGGCGCCGCGCTCGTCGACGACGGCGGACGCGCCCAGGCCCTTGGCGCTCATTTCGCGCATCAGGTCGCCAAAGCTGGCGGTGGGCGGCACGCGCGGCACGTCGGCGCCGGTGCGCATCACGTCGCTGACGTGGGTGAGCAGCTTGCGGCCCAGCGCGCCGCCGGGGTGGGAGCGGGCGAAGTCTTCGGCGCGGAAGCCGCGCGCGTCCAGCAGGGCCACGGCCAGCGCGTCGCCCATGGCGAGCTGCGCGGTGGTGCTGGCGGTGGGGGCGAGGTTGAGCGGGCAGGCTTCGCGCGCCACGCTGGTGTCGAGCACCAGGTCGGCATGGCGCGCCAGGGACGATTCCAGCCCCCCGGTCATGGCGACCAGCGGCGCGCCCAGGCGCTTGAGCACGGGCAGGATGGCGGTGAGCTCGCCGCTCTCGCCGCTGTTGGAGATGGCGAGCACCAGGTCGTGCGCGGTGACCATGCCCAGGTCGCCGTGGCTGGCCTCGGCCGGGTGCACGAAGAACGCGGGCGTGCCGGTGGAGGCCAGCGTGGCCGCGATCTTGCGGCCCACGTGGCCGCTCTTGCCCATGCCCATGACGACCACGCGGCCCTGCACGCGCAGCACCAGCTGCACGGCGCGGGCGAAGCCGTCGCCCACGCGGGCGGCGAGGGCGGTGAGCGCGGCGGCTTCGATTTCCAGGGTTTCGCGGGCCAGGCGGACGGCGTGGGCGGCATCAAAAACGGGGGGCATTGGGTGATTCTATCGAGGCGGTTTTTCCCTTTAGGAGCCTGTCGGGCTCCTAAGCTAGCATCGAGCGATGTCTTCCCTTGCTTTGACGCTGCTGTACCTGCTGGCCGCCGTGCTGGGTGTGGTGGCCTGCCGCACTTTCAAGCTGCCGCCCATGCTGGGCTACCTGGTGGCGGGCGTGCTGATCGGCCCGAACGCGCTGGCGCTGGCGCAGGACACGTCCACCGTGCGCCACATCGGCGAATTCGGCGTGGTGTTCCTCATGTTCGCCATCGGCCTCGAATTCAGCCTGCCCAAGCTGCGCGCCATGCGCACCTTCGTGTTCGGCCTGGGCGCGGCGCAGGTGGCACTGACCATGGGGGCGGGCATGGCGGGCGCGCTGCTGCTGGCGCGCTGGCTCGGCGGCGCGTGGGACATGGGCTGGCAGACGGCGCTGGCGCTGGCGGGCACGCTGGCCATGAGCAGCACGGCGGTGGTGGTCAAGCTGATGGCCGAGCGGGCGGAGCTGGAGTCCGAGCACGGGCGGCGGGTGATGGGCGTGCTGCTGTTCCAGGACCTGGCCGTGGTGCCGCTGCTGGTGCTGATTCCGGCCCTGGGCAGCCCGCCCGAGCAGCTGCTGGTGGCGCTGGGCCTGGCACTGCTCAAGGCCACGGTGCTGGTGGGCCTGCTGCTCACGGGCGGGCAGAAGGTGATGCACTGGTGGCTCACGCTGGTGGCGCGGCGCAAGAGCGAGGAGCTGTTCGTGCTCAATCTGCTGCTGATCACGCTGGGCCTGGCGTGGCTCACCGAGTCGGCGGGGCTGAGCCTGGCGCTGGGCGCGTTCATCGCGGGCGTGCTGGTGTCCGAGACCGAGTACCGCCACCAGGTGGAGACCGACATCCGCCCCTTCCACGACGTGCTGCTGGGCCTGTTCTTCGTCACCGTGGGCATGTTGCTGGACTGGCACATCCTCATCGAGCGCTGGGCGCTGGTGCTGCTGCTGTTCACGCTGCCGCTGCTGCTCAAGCTGGCGGTGGTGCTGGCGGTGGCGCGCGCCATGGGCGCGACCACGGGCGTGGCGCTGCGCACGGGGCTGTACCTGGCGCAGGCGGGGGAGTTCGGCTTCGTGCTGCTCACGCTGGCGCAGACGCAGGGGCTGACCTCGTCCGCGCTGGTGCACCCGGTGCTCGCGGCCATGGTGCTGTCGATGCTGGCCGCGCCCTTCATCATTGCCTACAGCAACCGCATCGTGATGAAGCTGGTGGCCAGCGACTGGCTGCACCAGTCGCTGCAGATGACCACCATCGCGCGCCAGTCCATCAACACCAGCAAGCACGTCATCATCTGCGGCTATGGCCGCTGCGGCCAGAACCTGGCGCGTATGCTGGAGCGCGAAAAAATCCCCTACCTGGCGCTGGACCTGGACCCGGACCGCGTGCGCCAGGCCGCCGCCGCAGGCGACAACGTGGTGTTCGGCGACGCCACGCGCCTGCAGGCGCTGATGGCCGCCGGGCTGGTGCGCGCGAGCGCCGTAGCCGTCACCTACCTGGACGTGCCCGCCGCCCTGAAGGTGCTGGCCAACACGCACGAGCACGCGCCCCACGTGCCCGTGGTGGTGCGCACGCAGGACGACCTGCACCTGGACAAGCTGCGCGCCGCGGGCGCGACCGAGGTGGTGCCCGAGGCCATCGAGGGCTCGCTGATGCTCGCGGGCCACATGCTGGCCCTGATGGGCGTGCCCATGCGCCGCGTGCTGCACACCATCCAGGAGCAGCGCGAGGCGCGCTACAACCTGCTGCGCGGCTACTTCCACGGCGCGGACGACGACACGCCCACCGAGCGCGACCAGGAGCGCCTGGCCACCGTGGCCCTGCCGCCCGGCGCGGGCAGCCTGGGGCGCACGCTGGCGCAGGTGGCGCTGCCCGCGCTGGGCGTGCGCGTGGTCAACGTGCGCCACGGCACGGGCCGCGCCACCGCGCCGGACGAAACCGCGCCCCTGGCCGAGGGCGACACGCTGGTGCTGTCGGGCCACCCCCAGGCGCTGGCGCGGGCCGAGGAGCGGCTGCTGGGCGGGGGCAAGGCGGTTTAAGGGAAAAATGGCTCCAGCGCTTGTGCAGCAAGCGCTGGCAGCTATTCTTATAATAGCAATTCAGCCGGGCCGGGCGGGCCGAACAGGTAGCCCTGGAAGCGCTGGCAGCCGTTTTCCAGCAAAAAGTCGCGCTGCCCGCTGTTCTCCACGCCCTCGGCCACCACGTCCAGCTCCAGGCTGCGGGCCAGGGCGATCACGGTGCAGGCAATGACGGCGTCGTTGGGGTCGGTGAGCACGTCGCGCACGAAGCTCTGGTCGATCTTGAGCTGGTTCAGCGGCAGGCGCTTGAGGTAGGCCAGCGACGAGTAGCCGGTGCCGAAGTCGTCCAGCGACAGGCCCACGCCGTGCGTGCGCAGCGTCTGCATACGCACGATGCTGTCCTCCACGTCGTTCAGCAACATGCTTTCGGTCAGCTCAAGCTTGAGGCGGCTCGGGTCGGCCCCGCTGTCGGCCACCGTGCCCAGCACCTGGCTGACGAAGCCGGGGTGGCGGAATTCCTGCGCGCTGACGTTGACGGACAGCGTCCAGTGCGCGCGGGCGGGGTCGCGCGCCCATTGCGCCAGCTGCTCGCAGGCCGTGCGCAGCACCCAGCGGCCCAGGGGCAGGATGAGGCCGGTCTGCTCAGCCACGCAGATGAATTCGCCGGGCGGCACCAGGCCGCGCCCGGGGTGCCGCCAGCGCACCAGGGCTTCGGCGCCCAGCACCGCGCCACCCGCATCGACCACGCGCTGGTAGTGCAGCAGGAATTCGCCGCGCGCCAGGGCGGCGCGGATGTCGGCCTCCAGCGCCGAGCGCGCGGTGGCGCTGGCCTGCATGGCCTGGTCGAAGAAGCACAGGGTGTTGCGGCCCCGCGATTTGGCCTGGTACATGGCCAGGTCGGCGCGCTGCAGCAGCTCGGGCACGGACGGGCGCTCGCCGCCCGGCCCGCCGCCTTGGCAGCTCTGGCCGCCGAACAGGGTGATGCCGATGCTGGGCGTGCTGTACGTGGCGCGGCCCTTCACCTCGTAGGGCTGGCTGAGCGCGGCCAGCAGCTTCTGCCCCGCGGCCTCGGCCTGCGCGGTGGCGGCGCCGGCGTCGGTGGACAGGCTGGTCAGCGCGACCACGAACTCGTCGCCGCCCAGCCGCGCCACGGTGTCGCTGGCGCGCACGCTGGCCGCCAGGCGCGCGCCCACCTGCACGAGCAGGCCGTCGCCCCATTCATGGCCCAGGGTGTCGTTGATGTCCTTGAAATTGTCGAGGTCCAGGAACATCAGCGCCCCATGCGCGCCGCTGCGCCCGCAGGCCTGCGTGGCCTGCTCCAGCCGGTCGAGCAGCAGGCGGCGGTTGGGCAGGCCGGTGAGTTCGTCGTAGAAGGCCAGGCGCTGGATCTCCGCCTCGGCGCGCTTGCGTTCGGTGATGTTGCGCGCCACGCCGTGGTAGCCGGCGAAGCGGCCCTCGGCGTCGAAGATGGGCCTGCCGCTGACCGAGGCCCAGATGCTGCTGCCGTCGGGCGCGGCGCGCTCCAGCTCGAAGTCGCGGAAGACCTCATGCGCCTCCAGCTGGGTGCGGTGCGCGCGCCACTGCGCCTCGGTGACGTTGCGGTGCGGGGTGTCCCAGCGCGTGTGGCCGTAGCGCATCCCGTCGGGCACGCCGAGTTCGTGCGCGGGGCTGCCGTCGAAGCTCACGAAGCGGAACTCGGTGTCCTGCTCCCAGAACCAGTCGGACGACAGCTGGGTCAGGCTGCGCCAGCGCGCCTCGCTCTGGCGCAGCGCCTCCTGCACGGCGATGTAGTCGCTCACGTCGGTGTAGGTGCGCACGCGGCCTCCGCCTTCCAGCGTGCGCGTGCGTATTTCGATGGTGCGGCCCGCCTGCGTGCGGCGCAGGTACACCTCGGGCCATTGCTTGCGCTCTTCGCCCACGGCGTATTCCTGGGCCACGTAGTTGCGCGCGCGCGGGTCGGCGATGAGGCTGAAGCCGGGGCCGAAGTCGCCGCGCTCGGTCTGGAACTTGACCAGGCGCTCCATGTTCAGGTCGCCCTCGAACAGATCCTGCGGCAAGTCCAGCAGGTCCAGCACGCGCTGGTTGTAGGCGCGGATGCGCCCGTCGGCGTCAAAGTAGATGATGCCGTGCGACACGTTGTCGAGCGTGATCTTGAGCGCGCGGATGGTCTCGGCCTGCAGGGCGCTGACGCAGGCGAGTTCGGCCCCTACGTCGCGCCGCGCCCGCAGACGGGCACCCGCTACGGCGGCGTCGATCCGCCGCGGCAGGGCGTGCAGCCATGCGCCCTGCGCGTCCTGCACGGCGAAGTCGGCAAAGCCGTGCCGCAGCGCATGGGCGGCCAGGGCCTCGCCGCCTTCAGGCACCAGGATGAGCGCGGGCAGATCGGGCGGCAGCGCCTGCGCGGCTTCGCGGGCGCCGTCCTCGCTGGCTGCCACGCGGTGCGCGACCAGCGCGGCGGAGAACCCGCCGGGCCGCGCCCGCAGCAGCGCCAGCGCCTGCGCCAGCGTGGGCGCGGCCTCCACGCACTGCGGCGCAAGGGCCTGCGCCACGGCCTGGGCGCAGCGGGCGTCGCTGTCGATCAGCAGGATGGCAACGGACATGGGCACAGCTTAGTCCAAGCACCCGGGAGACTGCTATTTCAGTTCGCCGTACTGGGTGCGGCCCAGGTCGGCCGTTTCGCCCGGGTCCTGAACCTGCGTGTCTTCAAAGCCGGTGGGCGCGGCGGGCTTGGAGGGGCGGCGCGGCAGGGGCGGCGCGGGCGGGGCGGCGGACTGCGCCAGCGCGCGCTGGAAGGCGGCGATTTCGTCCGCCTCGATGGGGTCGGCGCCGGGGGCAGGAGCTTGCGGGGGCACGGGAAGCGCGGGGCGCAGCCTGCGCGGCGGCACGCCAGCCGCTGCCGCCGTGGGCGCCGTGGCGGCCGGGCGCGGCTGGCCCACGGCCACGTGCTCGCTGATGCGCCAGTACACGGCGGTGACGAAGATGTCGAAGCGCGCCTTGGCCATCTGCGCGATCAACGCCTCGATCTCGGACAGCCGCGCCGTGTCGCCGCCATATTCGCGCGCGAGGTCGATCATGACGAGGAACTGCCGCCCGCGCTGGTCCAGCGACAGCACCTTGAACTTGTAGCTGGCCGACAGCACGCTGGCGCGCACCATGGCTTCGCGCACCGCGGTGTAGAGCAGCTCGCGGCGCTCCATGCGCTCGTTCTTGCGCTGGGCGGCGGCGTCGGCGGGCGCCGGCGCCGCGCGGCCCGGCACCTGCGGCACGGTGTCGCCGGTCTGGCCGCCGGGGGGCTCCTGTGCCGCGCGCGGCGGCTTCTGGGGAGCGGGTTTGCGAAAGAGCCAGCCAAACAGGGACATGCCGTGCCTTTGGAGGGGTGCTACAAAATGTAGGGGGCAGTGTACCTGCGAGTCACTTTCCGATGCAGAAGCTGGAAAAGATCACGCCCAGCAAATCGTCCGAACTGAACGCCCCGGTAATGGCATTGAGCGCGTTCTGCGCCAGGCGCAGTTCTTCGGCCAGCAGGTCGAGCGCGGGGCCAGGGCTTTCCAGCTGGGCGGCGCATTCCATCAGGTGGGCGTCGACGGCGCGCAGGGCTTCGAGGTGGCGGGCGCGGGCGATGTAGACGCCCTCCGCCGCGCTTTGCCATCCCGCCACGTGCAGCAGTTGCCGGCGCAGCGCGGCCAGGCCGTCGCCGGTGCGGGCGGAGAGGGACACGCCCGTGGCGGGCGCGGCGCCGGGCGCGGCGTCGGTCTTGTTCCACACGTCGATCACGGGCACGCCCTGCGGCAGCTGGTGGGCAATGGCCTGGTCCGCCGCCACGTAGCCGGGCTCGTGCTGGCGCGTGAGGTCGTGCAGGAACAGCACCGCGTCCGCCGCCGCGATCTCGGCCCAGGCGCGGGCGATGCCGATCTGCTCGACCTCGTCGCTGCTCTCGCGCAGGCCTGCGGTGTCGATCACGTGCAGCGGCACGCCTTCGATCTGGATGGTCTGCTGCACCTTGTCGCGCGTGGTGCCCGCGATGGGGGTGACGATGGCCAGCTCCGCGCCCGCCAGCGCATTGAGCAGCGAGCTTTTGCCCGCGTTGGGCTGGCCCGCGATGACGACCTTGATGCCTTCGCGCAGCAGCGCGCCCTGGGTGGCGCGGCCCAGCACGGCGGCCAGCGTTTGCTGCAGATTTGATAGCTGCCCGCGCGCGTCCGCCTTGCGCAGGAAGTCGATGTCTTCTTCAGGGAAGTCGAGCGTGGCCTCGACCAGCATCCGCAGGTGCACCAGGGCGTCGCGCAGGGCATGGATTTCCTGCGAGAACGCGCCCGCGAGCGAGCGGCCCGCGCTGCGTGCGGCGGCCTCGGTACTGGCGTCGATCAGGTCGGCGATGGCCTCGGCCTGGGCGAGGTCGATCTTGTCGTTGAGGAAGGCGCGGCGCGTGAATTCGCCGGGCTCGGCCAGGCGCAGGCGGGGCAGGGCGGCCTGCGCCGCCTCCAGGCAGCGCGCGAGCAGCAGCTGCAACACCACGGGGCCGCCGTGGGCCTGCAGCTCGAGCACGTCTTCGCCGGTGTAGCTGTGCGGCGCGGGGAACCAGAGCGCCAGGCCCCGGTCGATGGGCTGGCCTTGCGCGTCGGGGAAGGGCAGGTAGTGCGCCTCGCGCGGGCGCAGGCCGCGGCCCAGCAGGGCCTGGACGAAGGGGGCGAGGCCCTGGCCCGACACGCGCACGATGCCCACCGCGCCGCGCCCCGGCGCGGTGGCGATGGCGGCGATGGGGTCCTGGTGGCGGGCGAGCATGGCGGGCGGGTAGCTATGAAAAAAGTAGCTTCCAGCGCTTGTCAATTCAGTATTTCAGGCAGAAAACCACCTGAAATCCTTGCAGGACGAGCGCTGGCAGCTATGCTTTTTACTTGATGGTGGTCCAGGTGGGCATGGGCCGGTCGTCGGCGCGGTGGACGGTGTCCACGTTCTTGCGCATGGCCCAGGGGCGGATCTGGTGGTGCAGGGGCAGGTCGTAGTACTCGTCCTTGACCCGTTGCAGCGCGTCCTGCAGCAGCTTGTCGCGCTTGGCCGGGTCCATCTCGGTCCGGATCTGGCCGACCATGGCGTCGAGCTGGGGGTCGCTCACGCGGCCGCCGTTGTACGCGCCCTGGCCCTTGCCGTCCTTGGTGACGAGCAGGCCGTCGAGGGTGTACAGCGCGTCGAACGTGGCCACGCCCCAGCCGAACAGGTAGGCGTTGGGCTCGGAGTTCATCACGCGGGTGACGAACTGCGACATGGGCGACGCCTGCAGCGTGGTCTTGACGCCGATGCGCGTCCACATCGCGGTCACGGCCTGGCAGATGGCCTCGTCGTTCACGTAGCGGTCGTTCGGGCACTCGAGCTTGAGCGCGAAGCCCTGCGGGTAGCCCGCGTCGGCCAGCAGTTTCTTGGCGGCGTCCACGTCGTACTTGGCGGCGCGCTCGTCGAGCTTTTTCGTCCAGCCGTTGACCATGGGGGCCACCATGGCGCCCGCGGGCACCGAGAGGTTGCGCATAGTGCGGCTGTGCAGGCCGGCCGAGTCGATGGCCTGGTACAGCGCCTGGCGCACGCGCTTGTCTTTCAGCGGGTTCTTGCCGGGCGTGCCCGCGCCGGGCAGTTCGTCGCGGAACTCGTCGAGGCCGATGTAGATGGTGCGGTTTTCCGCGCCTTCGATGATCCTGATGTCGGGGCTGGCCTTCATGCGCGCCAGGTCCTGCGGCGGCGGGTCGACCACGAAATCCACCTGGCCCGACAGCAGCGCGGCGGTGCGCGTGGCGGCGGACTTGATGGGGGTGAACACCACGGTGTCGATGTTGCCCTTGGGCTTGTCCCACCAGTTCGGGTTCTTTTTCAGCGTGACCTTCACGTCGGGCTGCCAGCCTTCGAGGATGAAGGGGCCGGTGCCGTTGGCGTTGCGCGAGGCGTAGTTCTCTTCCTTGGCGGCGTAGTCCTGCGATTTGGTGGAGTTGTGCTTCTCGGCCCAGGCCTTGTTCATGATGCGCGCCTCGGTCAGGTCGCGCAGCAGGATGGGGTTGGGGCCCTTGAGGAATACGTCCACGGTGTAGTCGTCAACCTTCTTCACCTCCTTGATGCTAGCGACCGCGTGCGTCATGTTCGACGGCGGCGTGGCCGCGCGCTGCAGCGAGAACACCACGTCGTCCGCCGTGAAGGGCGCGCCGTCGTGGAATTTGACGCCCTTGCGCAGCTCGAAGCGCACCTGTGTGGGCGACACCTGCGTCCACTTGGTGGCCAGCGCGGGCTCGATCTGGAACTTGGCGTCGTAGCGCACCAGGCTTTCGTACACCTGCTGCAGGAAGGCATGGGTGGTCTGGTGGTTCTGCGCGTCGGGGTCGGCCGTGAGAATGTCGTTCGCGCCGGCCCAGCGCAGGGTGGCCGCCTGGGCCGCGCCCACGGCCAACAGGATGGCCGCGCCCAGCGCCGCGAGCCGGAAAGCCTTTTGTTGCATCGTCTCACTCCTCGAAGGTAAAGGCGGCATCGTATCCACAAAACGGCAACGGCTGCCTTGCGAGGGGCAGCCGTTGTCGTCGGGGAGAAAGACGCCTCAGCGGAACTTGGGCAGGTTGAACTGCGGCGGCACGCCCATGCGCTTGTTGATGATCCACTGCTGGGCGATGGACAGGATGTTGTTCGTCAGCCAGTACAGCACCAGGCCCGCCGGGAAGAAGAAGAACATCACGCTGAACATCAGCGGCATGATCCACATCATCTTGGCCTGCATCGGGTCCGGCGGCGCGGGGTTCAGGGCCGTTTGCAGCAGCGACGACAGCGTCATCAGCAGCGGCAGGATGAACCACGGGTCGGGCGCGGACAGGTCATGGATCCAGCCGATCCAGGGCGCGTGGCGGATCTCGATGGACGAGAGCAGCACCCAGTACAGCCCGATGAACACCGGAATCTGGATCACGATGGGCAGGCACCCGCCCATGGGGTTGACCTTCTCCTCGCGGTAGATGCGCATCATCTCCTGCTGCATCTCCTGCGGCTTGTCCTTCAGGCGCTCGCGCATGGCCGTGATGCGGGGGTTGATGGCCTTCATCTTCGCCATGCTGGCGTAGGCCTTGGCGTTGAGCCAGTAGAACGCGATCTTCAGCAGCAGCACCACCGCCATGATGGACCAGCCCCAGTTGCCCAGCACGCTGTGCAGCTGGTTCAGCAGCCAGTACAGCGGCTTGGAGATGATGGCGAAGATGCCGTAGTCCTTCACCAGCTCCAGGCCGGGGGCCAGGGCTTCGAGCTTCTTTTCTTCCTCGGGGCCGGCGAAAAGCTGGGTGTCCACCGTCTGCGTGGCGCCGGGGGCGATGGCGGGCAGGTCCAGCACCATGGAGACGGCGAACTGGTTGTCGCCCAGGCTGGCGCTGCGGAATTCGCGCTTCACCGTGTTGTCCACGGGCAGCAGCCAGGCCGAGGCGAAGTAGTGCTGCACCATGGCGATCCAGCCGCTTTGCGAGGCATCGGGCAGCTCGGCCTTGCCCTTGAGGATGTCGGCGAAGTTCACTTTGTGGAACTTCTTCTCGTCGGTGTACACGGCCGGGCCGGTGAAGGTGCTGGTGCCCAGCATGGAGCCCTTGGGCTCGGTGCCGTGGCGCTGCAATTGCAGGTACAGCTGCGGCGTGGCCGGCGCGCTGCCCACGTTGACGATCTGGTGCTTGACGCCGATCACGTAGCTGCCGCGCTGGAACACGTAGGTCTTCACGTACTTCAGGCCGCCCACGGGCTGGGATTCGAACGGCACTTCGAGCTTGTCCTGCCCGGCCTCCAGCTTGTAGGGGCCGGGCTTGGCGGCCATCAGCGTGAGGTGGGTGGGAAACTTCTCGCCGCCCGCGGGGTTGAGCAGGCCCGTCTGCGCCAGGTAGCGCGTGGCGGGCGAGGCGTCGTCCATCAGCACCACGTCCTGCTCCACCACCGGCAGCGCGGCCATGCCCAGCAGCTTGCGGCCCCAGGGGATGAGGCCGGTGGCGTTGAGCTCGTCGGTGTACTGGGTCAGCGCCAGGTGCGCCAGGGTGCCGCCCTGGCCGTCGATGGTGGCCTTGTAGACGTCGGTCTCCACGTCGATCTTCTGCCCCGCCACCGGGACCGGGCCGTCCGCGGGCGCATTCGCCACCGCGTTCTGGCCGGGCACGGCCGGCGCGCTGCCCTTGTCGGCCGGCGCGCTGGGCGCGGCCGTGGCCACCGCCGTGGGCGAGGGGAAGAACAAGGGCTTGTTGCCGTTGTGGATCTGCCACTTGTCCCACAGCATGACCAGGGAAAAGCCAAAAATCACCCACAGGATGGTGCGGCGAATGTCGTTCATGGAGACTTCTTCTCAGGTGAGGAAGGTTGGTGCGCGGCGATGAGATGCGCGAACAGGCGCGGCGGTTCCGGGGGCACGGGGTCGTGGCCGCCGGCGCACCAGGGATGGCAGCGCGCCAGCCGCCGGAGCGTGAGGTAGCCGCCCGCCGCCGCGCCGTGCCGCTCCAGCGCTTCGAGCGCATAGGCCGAGCAGGTGGGCGTGAAGCGGCAGGCCGAGCCCAGCCAGGGGCTGAGCGCGAAGCGGTACAGCCGCACCAGGGCCATGAGCAGCGCTTTCATGCCTGCACCGCCTGCAAACGCCGCAGCGCATGGGCGAACAGCTGCTGCAACTCGGCCCGCACCGCCTGCTTGAGCGGCTCGGAGCAGGCGCTGACGAACTGCTTGCGGTCGAAGGCGCTGGACAGGCGCACCACGAAGGCCATGGGCGGCAGGTCGAGCGCCGCGCTCACGGCATGGACCTGCCGCTTGATGGCATTGCGCGTGACGGCGCGGCGCGCCCAGCGCTTGGGCACCACGGCGCCCAGCCATGGCCCGGGAACGCCAAACAGGGCAAGAACCGATGGCTCTTGCCCTGTGGGTTGCTCCAGCGCCAGGCGGTGCAGCGCAAAGTGCGCGGTGCGCGAAATGACGCCCCCGGCCATCGTGGCCTGAAACTGCGCGCGCGTTTTCAGCCGTTGCATGGCAAGCGGCTGGTCCGTCGTTGCTTAGACAGCCAGACGCTTGCGGCCCTTGGCGCGGCGGGCGTTGATGACGGCGCGGCCGCCACGGGTTTTCATGCGCACGAGAAAGCCGTGGGTACGGGCGCGGCGGGTCTTGGACGGTTGGTAGGTACGCTTCATGGGAATTCTCCTGACAGGGGGGCGACATGCCCAAAATGCCCTGAACATTCAGGGAAACCCGCGATTATCGCAGCGCCTCGTTAAGATGGCAACCCCTCGCGGCCCCGATTGCCTTGCCCCAGCTTGTGGATAAGCTCTGGGCAAACTACAATCCGCCGCCCTGTTCGTTCCTCCTGTCCACAAAAAACAAGCCTTTCCATGCCCGAGGAACTCTCTCCCCTTCCATCCGACGCCGAGGCCGACCAGGGCCTGTGGCAGGCCTGCGCCGAGTTGCTGGCGCAAGAGCTGCCCGAGCAGCAGTTCAACACCTGGATCAGGCCGCTGACGGCCCAGGTCGCCCCTGATTTCTCCAAGGTCACGCTGCTGGTGGCCAACCGTTTCAAGCTCGACTGGATCCGCGCGCAGTACGCGGGCCGCATCGCGGCGGCGCTGGAGTCGCTCTACGGCCAGCCGGTGGCGCTGGAACTGGCGCTGGCCCAGCGCGAGAGCGTGGCGCGCACCTTCGTGCGGCCCGCTGCGCCGGGGCCGTCCGCGTCTTCGCCGGCGGAATCCGCGCCGGAGCCTTCGCCGGCCGCCGGCGGCGACGATTCCGGCCCCGGCGGCTTCCGCTCGCGCCTGAACGCCGCGCTGTCGTTCGACACGCTGGTGGAGGGCACGGCCAACCGCATGGCGCGCTCCGCCGCCCTGCACGTGGCGGGCGCGCCCGGCCACCTGTACAACCCGCTGTTCATCTACGGCGGCGTGGGCCTGGGCAAGACGCATTTGATGCACGCGGTGGGCAACAAGCTGCTCGCGGACAAGGCGGACGCCAAGGTTCTCTACATCCACGCCGAGCAGTTCGTGTCGGATGTGGTCAAGTCCTACCAGCGGCGCACGTTCGACGAGTTCAAGGCGCGCTACCACTCGCTCGACCTGCTGCTGATCGACGACGTGCAGTTCTTCGCGAACAAGGACCGCACGCAGGAGGAGTTCTTCAACGCCTTCGAGGCGCTGCTGGCCAAGAAGAGCCACATCGTGATGACGTCGGACACGTATCCGAAGGGCCTGGCGAATATCCACGAGCGGCTGGTGTCCCGCTTCGACTCGGGGCTGACGGTGGCGATCGAGCCGCCCGAGCTGGAGATGCGCGTGGCCATCTTGATCAACAAGGCCCGCGCCGAGCACGCCGAGATGCCCGAGGAAGTGGCCTTCTTCGTCGCCAAGAACGTGCGCAGCAACGTGCGCGAGCTCGAAGGGGCACTGCGCAAGATCCTGGCCTATTCGCGCTTCAACCAGAAAGAGGTGTCGATCCAGTTGGCGCGCGAGGCGCTGCGCGACCTGCTGTCGATCCAGAACCGGCAGATCGGCGTGGAGAACATCCAGAAGACCGTGGCCGACTACTACAAGATCAAGGTGGCCGACATGTACAGCAAGAAGCGCCCGGCCAGCATCGCCCGCCCGCGCCAGATCGCCATGTACCTGGCCAAGGAGCTGACGCAGAAGAGCCTGCCCGAGATCGGCGAACTCTTCGGCGGGCGCGACCACACCACGGTGCTGCACGCGGTGCGCAAGATCGGCACCGAGCGCCAGACGAACACCGAGTTGAACCAGCAACTGCACGTGCTCGAACAGACGCTCAAGGGGTAGCCGCCGCAAGGCAAAATGGGGGGTTGAGCAATCCCGCCCCGTCCCATCCACAAAGGTCTGAAATGATCGTCCTGAAGGCTCCACAAGACAAGGTTCTCGCGGTTCTGCAGTCGGTGTCCGGCATCGTCGAGCGCCGCCATACGCTGCCCATCCTCGCCAATGTGCTGATCCGCAAGACGGGCAATGCGCTGCAGCTGACCACCAGCGACCTCGAAATCCAGATCCGCACCACGGCGGAGCTGGGCGGCGACGTGGGTGACTTCACCACCACCGTGGGCGCGCGCAAGCTGATCGACATCCTCAAGACCATGCCCGGCGACCAGACGGTGAGCCTGGAGTCCACCCAGGGCAAGCTGGTGTTCAAGGGCGGCAAGAGCCGCTTCACGCTGCAGACGCTGCCCGCCGAGGACTTTCCGCTGGTGCAGGAGTCCGCCGCGTTCGGCCCCGCGTTCAGCGTGCCGCAGAAGGTGCTGAAGGACTTGCTGGGCCAGGTGTCGTTCGCCATGGCGGTGCAGGACATCCGCTATTACCTGAACGGCATCCTGTTCGTGGCCGAGGGCAATACGCTGAGCCTGGTGGCGACGGACGGGCACCGCCTGGCCTTCGCGAGCGCCACGCTGGAGGTGGAGGTGCCCAAACAGGAAGTCATCCTGCCGCGCAAGACGGTGCTGGAGCTGCAGCGCTTGCTGTCCGACGCGGACGGCGCCATCGAGATCCAGTTCGCCAACAACCAGGCCAAGTTCAGCTTCGGCGGCATGGAGTTCGTCACCAAGCTGGTGGAAGGCAAGTTCCCCGACTACAACCGCGTGATTCCGCGCAACCACCACAACAGCGTGACCCTGGGCCGCGCGCCGCTGCTGGCCAGCCTGCAGCGCACGGCCATCATGACCAGCGACAAGTTCAAGGGCGTGCGCCTGACCATCGAGCCCGGCACCCTGCGCGTGGCCGCGAACAACGCCGAGCAGGAAGAAGCGATGGACGAGCTGGACATCGACTACGGCGGCGACGCGATCGAGATCGGCTTCAACGTGACCTACCTGCTGGACGCGCTGGCGAACATGGGGCAGGACATGGTGAAGATCGAGCTGGCGGATGGCAACAGTTCGGCGCTGATCACCATCCCCGAGAACGCGAGCTTCAAGTACGTCGTGATGCCGATGCGGATCTGACGCGGCCGGTTTACTCTTCTTTTAATAGCTGCCAGCGCACGTCCCATAAGCGCTGACGGCCCATTTGGCACTGAATCCATGACCAACGAGAACCAACCCTCTCCCGAGAGCACTGCCCCGCAAAGCGGCGACTACGGCGAGGGCGCGATCCAGATCCTCGAAGGCTTGGAGGCCGTGCGCAAACGGCCCGGCATGTACATCGGCGACACGTCCGACGGCACCGGCCTGCACCACCTGGTGTTCGAGGTGGTGGACAACTCCATCGACGAGGCGCTGGCGGGCTTCTGCGACGACATCGTCGTCACCATCCACACCGACAACTCCATCAGCGTGACCGACAACGGCCGCGGCATTCCCACGGGCGTGAAGATGGACGACAAGCACGAGCCCAAGCGCAGCGCCGCCGAGATCGCGCTGACCGAGCTGCACGCGGGCGGCAAGTTCAACCAGAACAGCTACAAGGTCTCGGGCGGCCTGCACGGCGTGGGCGTGAGCTGCGTGAACGCGCTCAGCAAATGGCTGCGCCTGACGGTGCGCCGCGAAGGCCAGGTGCACCAGATCGAATTCGCCAAGGGCTTCGTGCAGAACCGGCTGCTGGAGACGGTGGACGGCTTCGAGGTCTCGCCCATGAAGGTGACGGGCCCGACCGAGAAGCGCGGCACCGACGTGCACTTCCTGCCCGATACGGAAATCTTCCAGCAGAACCACGAGTTCCACTACGAAATCCTGGCCAAGCGCCTGCGCGAGCTGAGCTTCCTGAACAACGGCGTGCGCATCCGCCTGAAAGACGAGCGCGATGGCCGCGAAGACGACTTCTCGGGCGCGGGCGGCGTGCAGGGCTTCGTCGGCTTCATCAACGCCAACAAGAAGGTGCTGCACCCCACCGCCTTCCACGCCACGGGCACGCGGCCGGCGGACAGCTACGGCGGCATCCCCGGCACCGAGATCGGCGTGGAAGTGGCCATGCAGTGGAACGACGGCTATAGCGAGCAGGTGCTCTGCTTCACCAACAACATCCCGCAGCGCGACGGCGGCACCCACCTGACCGGCCTGCGCGCCGCGATGACGCGGGTGATCGGCAAGTACATCGAGCAGAACGAACTGGCCAAGAAAGCCAAGGTCGAGGTCAGCGGCGACGACATGCGCGAAGGCCTGTGCTGCGTGCTCTCCGTGAAGGTGCCCGAGCCCAAGTTCAGCAGCCAGACCAAGGACAAGCTGGTGTCCAGCGAAGTGCGCGCGCCGGTGGAAGACATCGTGGCCAAGGCCCTGGCCGAGTACCTGGAAGAAAAGCCGCAGGACGCCAAGATCCTCTGCGGCAAGATCGTCGAGGCCGCGCGCGCGCGCGAGGCCGCCCGCAAGGCGCGCGAGATGACGCGCCGCAAGGGCGTGCTCGACGGCATGGGCCTGCCCGGCAAGCTGGCCGACTGCCAGGAAAAAGACCCGGCGCTGTGCGAGATCTACATCGTGGAGGGCGACTCCGCCGGCGGGTCCGCCAAGCAGGGCCGCGACCGCAAGTTCCAGGCCATCCTGCCGCTGCGCGGCAAGATCCTGAACGTGGAGAAGGCGCGCTACGAAAAGCTGCTGTCCAGCAACGAAATCGTCACCCTCATCACCGCTTTAGGCACCGGCATCGGCAAGGCGGCGATCGAGAGCGGCAAGAGCGGGGCCGACGACTTCGACGTGGCCAAGCTGCGCTACCACCGCATCATCATCATGACCGACGCCGACGTGGACGGCGCGCACATCCGCACCCTGCTGCTCACCTTCTTCTACCGCCAGATGCCCGACCTGGTCGAGCGCGGCCACATCTACATCGCCCAGCCGCCGCTGTACAAGGTGAAGAACGGCAAGGAAGAGCTGTACCTGAAGGACGGCCCCGCGCTCGACAGCTTCCTGCTGCGCATCGCCCTGCACCACGCCAGCGTGAGCACCGGCGGCGCCAGCCCGCAAACCTTGAGCGGCGACACCCTGGCCGAACTCGCGCGCAAGCACCAGGCCGCCGAAGCCGTGATCGCGCGCCTGTCGGCCTTCATGGACGCCGAGGCCCTGCGCGCCATCGCCGACGGCGTGGCCGTGAAGCTCGACACCGTGGAAGAGGCCGAGGCCAGCGCCGTCGCCATGCAGGCCAAGCTGGCCGAACTCTCCGCTACCGGCGTGCCGCCCGAAGTGGCGGGCGAATTCGACGCGCGCACCGACAAGCCCATCCTGCGCATCAGCCGCCGCCACCACGGCAACGTCAAGAGCAGCATCCTCACGCAGGACTTCGTGCACGGCGCCGACTACGCCGCCCTGGCCGAAGCCGCCGACACCTTCCGCGGCCTGCTGGGCGAAGGCGCCAAAGTCACACGCGGCGAGGGCGAGCGCCAGAAGGAAGAAAAGGTGAGCGACTTCCGCCAGGCGATGGCTTGGCTCATCAGCGAAGCCGAACGCACCACCAGCCGCCAGCGCTACAAGGGCCTGGGCGAGATGAACCCCGAGCAGCTGTGGGAAACGACGATGGACCCCGAGGTGCGTCGCCTGCTGCGCGTGCAGATCGACGATGCGATCGAGGCGGACCGGGTGTTCACGATGCTGATGGGGGACGAGGTGGAGCCGCGCAGGGACTTCATCGAGACGAATGCGTTGAGGGCGGGGAATATCGACGTTTGATGATTCGTTCGAGGATCGTGCGGCCTTGACACGGGGGATATAGGAAGTGAGCGGGACAACAGCGATCTACTGGATGGTAAGAGCCGGCGAGGGTGGCTTTCGCTTCGACGAATTCAAAAGCCAAAGCCTCGTCACCATTGACTGGAACGAGATGGGCAACCTCGGCCCTCTCGTCAGCCGTGCCGACTTCCAAAAAGCCGCAGCCTCGGCCTACCCCACCGTTTCAACCGGCGCCCTGAGCAGCTATGCGGGCCAGACCTTCCGCTTCGTGCGCGAAATCAAGGTGGGTGACAACGTAGTGACCTATAACCCTAGCGAGCGAATCTACCTGCTGGGCACTGTGACGGGCAGCTACGAATATGCACCTAGCACGCAAGACGGGCACCCCAACCAAAGGCGCGTACAGTGGCGCGGCACCATCGCCAGAGACGACCTCTCGGTAGCTGCACGGGCCAGCCTGGGCTCCATATCCACCCTGTTCCAAATACCTGCCGAAGTGGGCCAGGAGCTGGAGAGGCTGGCCGCACAGCCAGCGGGCGTTCATTCCAGCCCCGCCACGCCTCCTGATACGGCAACCGACGAAGTAGGCAGCCAGTACAAAGACATTCAAAACCAGGCGTTGGAGTTCATCAAGGATCGCGTAAGCGCACTGGACTGGTCTGACATGCAGGAACTGGTAGCGGGCCTGCTGCGGGCCATGGGGTACAAGACACGCATTTCGCCCAGCGGCTCGGATCGGGGCAAAGACATCGTGGCTTCGCGCGACGGGCTGGGGTTTGAAGACCCGCGCATCGTAGTGGAAGTCAAGCATCGCTTGGCCGCCATGGGGTCGCAGGAAATCCGCAGCTTTCTAGGCGGCGCTCATGAGCGGGACAAGGGCTTGTATGTGAGCACTGGCGGCTTTACCAAGGACGCCCGCTACGAAGCTGAGCGCGGTCGCATCCCCATTACCCTGATGGATCTGGACGACTTGGTGAAAGCTCTGCTAGAGCACTACGAACAGGCCGACAGCCAAACCCAGCGCTTGGTGCCACTGCGCAAGCTCTACTGGCCAGCCTGACTGGCGGCTCCGCTTCCGGTATTGCAGCCCGTGATGCCGTTGGGCGGGCCCGGCTGCGCCAACCACCCCTGTGCCCCTTGCCATATGGCTTTGCGCCATACCGAGTCGTGCTGGGGCGGCGGATCCACCAGATCACCGGGATACCAAGAGCCCTGCACGCGCCCCAATACCTCCGGCACCAGCGCCTGGCCTTCTTGCAGGCGCAGCAGGTCGCGTGCTTTCAACTCTCTGCCCACCACCAGCACCCCGGCCTGCTGCGCCACATGCACCACAGCGGCCAGGTTTTCCAGGCAGGGGGCATGGCCCATGTGCCAGTGGTCGGCCAACAGCCAGTAGCGCGACCACTCCATGCCATCCAACCCTTCGGTGGTTTCTTCATAGACCAGGCACAGCGGGCCGTCCGCACCCGGCCCCACGGGAACGCCGTGGGTTTTCAACACCGTGAGGCACCTATGCGCCTCTGGCACAGCCGTCTTGCGCTGTTGCAGCCAGGGGCCGTAGCAAGCGGGGTGTTTGTAGTGATCCACCACAAGGTGGGGCGGCACATCCCGGCCATCCAGCCAGTCGCGGCGCAGGTTCACGTGCCCTGCGGCCCAGTCCAGCAGCGCCGGGGTCAGCTTGGGCTTGAGCTGCTCGGGCGACGAGCAATCGGCCATGCCCAGCTCGGGCCGGGCCTGGGCGATAGCGGCGGGTACCAGGCGAACGATCTGCTGCCGCACCACGCCATGCGCCTCGAAGGCGCGGATCAGCCGCAGGGCCGAATGCCGGGCCGGATCACGCCGGCCACGCCACCAGCCCCAGCCCTTGCTGAGCGCGCCCCACAGACCCGTGGCCTCGCCCACCCATGACATATTCAGGCCACCTCTTGCACCAGCGCCTCGGCGAGACGGGCCTGCACGGACTGGCGTTCGGCCAGGCGCTGGCGCAGGTCTGCGCACAGGTGGCGCAGCGCGGTGACGCGGGTGACGATGCGGGATTGTTCGGCAAGGGGTGGAAGCGGAACTGGCAAATTTAAGACGACTTCGCGAGATACATTTTTCATGGAACTGCTCGTTCCAGACGCATTAATGGTGTAATGTTCACGCGCATAGCTTGAGTTATTCGCCATATTGAGGAAAGCGCGATTCATTTGACTGGACACAGCCAGCCGGATAATCTTGTCACTCAACATCAGTCGAGGTTCTGCCACCCCCACCACAACAGAGCGCGCAACCAATTCCGCCGTATTTGCCCGCGATAGAAGGAAATCGCCATCTTTCACTTCATATTCGGATTTAGGAGCAAGCTCTGAAGGCAATTCCTTATTAGCAGATGCATCGAACTCACCCCATGAAACAGCGCTAACCTTCAACACTCCCCAATGTCCTGGGCGACGCGGAGAACCAATGCAACTAGGACTCCATCCGGCTTCGCTGGCATTTACCACCACACCCAGTCGCACCCACTCCCACCCCTTCGGCAATTCAAACGGCTTTTCCTTGTCGGTGATGGGCGGCAGGGGTTTATCGCGTTTGATCTTGCCTTCGGCGATGAGGCGGTCTTTTTCGGTGCGGATGCGTTGCAGCAGGGTGCTGGCGGGTTCGTCGGTGGGGTCTTGGGGGACGAGCAGGCCGCGCACGGCCAGTTGGAGCAGGGTTTGCTCCAGGGCGTCGATGGCTTCGGGGCGGTCGAGCAGCAGGTCGAAGTGCTGGGCCACGCGCTGCCAGTTGGCGGACAGTTCCTCGGGCGTGGTGCTGGCGGTTAGGGTGCCCAGTAGGGTGCTGACCAATTGGGCGTGTTGCGTGGCCTCCAATTGGCCCTTGGCCTCCAGCGCATCACACAGGCGCATGAGGGATTCGACGCGGGTGACGATGCGGGATTGTTCGGCGAGCGGTGGATATGGCACAACAATTTGTTCCATCTTCTCTTTGGTCATATGAACCATCGAGACCCCATGCCCTGCTGCCTTAATCTCTGCCGTCTTTTCAGTCAAGAATTTATGAAAATATCCAATACTAAAACAGTTTGATGCCCACGGTTCAAGTTTCCAGATGTGGTAGTGATAAATCGCTTTTGGGCCTTCCCATATGAAAGGGCCGAAAGATGCAGACCATGCATACAACAAATCACCCTCGTTGCAGTATTTTTCCGGCTCCAGCTCCAAATTTGAGAAATACCAATGGTTGGATGTAAACAAGTTGCCCACCCTCAAAACTGGTACAGGCCCAGCATCGAGCAATTCTTGTTTGCTATAAGCTCTCCCATTCAAGACACGAACCACATCCGCCAATCTCACCCACTCCCATCCTGGCGGCAATTCAAACGTTTTTTCCTCATCCCCAATCGCTGCTAGCGGCTTGTCCCGCTTAATCTTGCCCTCCGCAATCAGCCGATCTTTTTCCGCCCGAGTCTTTTGCAGCAACATGCTGGCCGGTTCATCCGCCGGGTCTTGCGGCACCAGCTTGCCCTGTACGGCCAGGGTAAGAATGAGTTCACGCAGCTTGGCAACGCCGCCGGGGGCGGTCGCCAGCAAATCCAAATTCGATAGCAGCATGCGCTTGTCCCTCAAGCGCTGGCAAGCGATTTAGCCAAAACTTCTTTCAGCTCATCGCGCAGAGCCTGTGCCTCGGCTTGCAGGCGGGCGTAGTCGGCCAGCAGCACCTCGGGGTCATGGCTGGTTTGTTCGCCGATGTGGGGGTTCTTCTGGTCGAGGTTGTAGTTGGCGACCTTGATCTGCTCGATGCCCACTTTCCAGGCGTGCTCGTTTTCCACGCGGGCGGCAAAGCCGTCGGCTTCAAGGCCCCACCAGGCTTTTTCGGCATCGAATTCGCGGATGTGGATGGGCTTGGTTTTGTTGTAGGTCTTCACGCCCTGCGGGTAGGGGTGTTCGTAGTACCAGATGTGCTCTGTGGGCTGGCCCTTGGTGAAGAACAGCAGGTTGGTCTTGATGCCGGTGTAGGGCGCGAAGACGCCGTTGGGCAGGCGCACGATGGTGTGCAGGTTGCAGGTTTGCAGCAGTTGTTCCTTGATGCGGCTTTTGACGCCTTCGCCGAACAAGAAGCCGTCGGGCAGCACGACGGCGGCGCGGCCGCCGGGCTTGAGCAGGTGCTGGATGAGCACGAGGAACAGGTCGGCGGTTTCCTTGGTACGCACGTCGGCGGGAAAGCCTGCCTCGATGCCCGGCTCCTCGATGCCGCCGAAGGGCGGGTTGGTGAGGATGACGTTGACGCGATCGGCGGCGGTGTAGTCGCGCAGCGGGCGGGCGAGGGTGTTGTCGTGAACGATCTGGCTGGGCACTTCGATGCGGTGCAGCAGCAAGTTGGTGACGCAGAGCATGTGCGGCAGCTGCTTTTTCTCCACGCCGCGGATGCTGTTTTGCAGCACGGCTTCGTCGTCGGCGTTGTTGACCTGTTTGCGCAGGTGTTCGATGGCGCAGACGAGGAAGCCGCCGGTGCCGGTGGCGGGGTCGAGCACGCTTTCGCCCAGGCGGGGGTTGGCCATGTCCACCATGAACTGGGTGACGGCGCGGGGGGTGTAGAACTCGCCCGCGTTGCCGGCGCTTTGCAGGTCGCGCAGGATTTTTTCGTACAGGTCGTTGAACTGGTGGCGTTCGGCCTGGCGGTTGAAGTCGATGGCGTTCAGCTTGTTGACGACCTGGCGCAGCAGGTGGCCGCTTTTCATGTAGTTGTAGGCGTCTTCAAACACGCTGCGCACCACGTAGCCGCGCGGGTTGCGGACGGGGTCGGCGTTGAGGTTCTTGAGCGTGGTGAAGAGCTGCTTGTCCACGAAGTCGAGCAGCGCCTCGCCGGTCATGCCTTCGGGGTCGGCGGCCCATGCGCGCCAGCGGATGTGCTGGGGGATGGGGCTTTCGTAGTGGTCGCGCGTGAGTTCGAGTTCTTCTTCGAGCGCATCGAACACTTTGAGGAACAGCAGCCAGGTGAGCTGGCTGATGCGCTGGGCGTCGCCATCGACGCCGGAGTCCTGGCGCATGATGTCCTGGATGGATTTGATGACGGGGGTGAGGCTGGACATTTCTATAAGCCAAATATGGCTCCAGCGCTTATGCAGCAAGCGCTGGCAGCTATTGAATTGATAGTCTATGCGGCTGGCGACGTGTACAGCTCGCGCTCCAGCGCCTGCAAGGCGCCGAGGTATTGCGGGCGCCCGCCGAAGCTGCGCACCAGTTCGACGGGGCTGCCGAGCTGGCTGAAGGGTTGCAGGCGCAGGACTTCGTTGCTTTCGATGGTGGCGATGCCTTCGTCGGCGTATTTGTCGAGCAGCGCGTCGAGCACCTTGCGGGCCACGGGGCCGTATTGGGTGAAGACGTTGCGCTTTTTGACGCGCTGGGCGCGCTCGCGGCGGGTGAGCGGGGGCTGGCCGTAGGCGACGTGCAGCAGCAGATCGAAGGGGTCGAGGTCTTGGCCGACTTCATGGGCCAGGGCGTCGAGCAGCACGCCTTGCGATTCCAGCTCGGCGAGCAGGGCAGCCTTGCGGTCGGCCTGCTGCCAGGTTTGCAGGAACTGGTCCAGCGATTCGTATTGCTTGCGCAGGTTGATGCGGGTGTAGTCGCGCAGGCTTTCGGTGACGAGCTTGCCCTGGGCGTTGAGGTATTGCACGCGCTCGCGGGCCACGGTGACGGGAACGCCGTCGCCGAGGATGTATTTGCGGGGTTCATCCGCGCCCATGCCGCCGCTCTCACCGCCGCCTTCGCCGGGGCCTGCGGTGGTGGCGGGCCACCCCTCGGGCGGCTGGCCGGGGGGCGGGTTGCCGGGGGGCGTGTCCACGGGCGGCGGGGTGATGGGTTCGCCGGGCTGGGGCTCATACACCTGCACGGGTTCGCCGTCGAAGTCGCTGTCGGCGAAGAGTTCTGTGGCGCGCTTGAAGTCGAGGATGGTGAACCAGCTTTTGCCCAGGTCTTCGCGCAGGCGGGTGCCGCGGCCGATGATCTGCTTGAACAGCGTCATGGAGCGGATGGTCTGATCGAGCACGATGAGCTTGCAGGTCTGTGCATCTACCCCGGTGCTCATGAGCTTGGACGTGACGGCGATGACGGGGTAGGTTTTCTCGGGGTCGATGAAGTTGTCCAGCTCGCGCTTGCCCTCGGCGTTGTCGCCGGTGATCTGCACCACGTATTTGGGCTGGGCAGCGCAAATGTCTGCGTTGGCGTTGCTGAGGGCCTGGCGCATGCGGGCGGCGTGCTCGATGTCTTCGCAGAAGACGATGGTCTTGGCGTAGCGGTCGGTGGCCTTGAGGTAGTCGGTGATCCTGGCGGCGACAACCGCATCGCGGCGCTCCATGACGAGCTTGCGGTTCATGTCGGCGCCGGTGTAGATGCGGTCTTCGATCAGGTGGCCGAATTTGTCGCGCATACCCTCGTGTGGACGCCAGCCGAAGGTGTCCTTGTCCAGATCGACGCGGATGACCTTGTAGGGGGCCAGGTAGCCGTCTTCGATGCCTTGCTTGAGGCTGTAGGTGTAGAGCGGCTCGCCGAAGTAGTCGATGTTCGAGACGTCCTCGGTTTCCTTGGGCGTGGCGGTGAGGCCGATCTGCGTGGCGCTGGCGAAGTAGGTGAGGATGTCACGCCAGGCCGAGTCCTCCGCCGCGCTGCCCCGGTGGCATTCATCGACGACGATGAGGTCGAAGAAGTCGGGGCTGAACTGCTTGTAGATGTTGCGCTCTTCCTCCGTGCCTGTGACAGCCTGGTAGAGCGAGAGGTAGATCTCGTAGCTCTTGTCCACCTGCTTGGTGGTTTTGTGGACAGCCAGGTCCACTTCATCGACGCGCTCGACGCCCTTGGCGTTGGGGCTCAGCTTGGCCATCGCACCCTTGAAGGGGCGGAAGTCGTTGACCATGGTCTGGTCGATGAGGATGTTGCGGTCGGCCAGGAACAGGATGCGCTTCTTGGCGCCGCTCTTCCACAAGCGCCAGATGATCTGGAACGCGGTGTAGGTCTTGCCCGTGCCGGTAGCCATGACGAGCAGCACGCGGTTCTGCCCCTGGGCGATGGCCTCCACGGTGCGGTTGATGGCATTGAGCTGGTAGTAGCGCGGGGTCTTGCTGGGGGCGTAGTCGGTGGCGGCGATTTGCTCCACCGCGGGCGCCCAGCCCTTCCAGGCGCGGTATCTGGCCCACAGCTCGGCGGGGGTGGGGAATTCGTCGAGCGTGATGGTGCGTTCCAGCACGCCATCGGCCAGCGTGGCGTCGCGGAACACGAAGCCGCTGCCATTGCTGGCGAAGCTGAAGGGCACGCCCAGCAGTTCGGCGTATTGGATGGCTTGCGGCATACCCGCGCCCACGGCGTGCGCGGCGTCCTTGGCCTCGACCACGGCCAGCGGCAGGTTGGGCTTGTGGAAGAGCACGTAGTCGGCGCGCAGCATGGACGCCTTGTCGCGAAACGCCGATTGACCCCGCACCACCACGCGGCCGGGACGCAGTGTGTATTCGCGCAGGATGTGCTGCTGGCTGCTCCAGCCCGCCCGCTGCAACGCGGGGGTGATGAGCTGGTCGCAGATGTCGGTTTCGCTGAACGTACTTTTGTGCATGGCGGTTGCAGGCAGCCTCTTGAGGACGGCCATTATCGAGAAAGGCCGATTGCCGGGCCGCCCGTCCACGCCTGCGGTCCTAGAATCCACGCGCTCCAAATCCTTGTCCATGAAATCCCCCCTCTCCATCGTCGACGTCGACCGCCCCGACACCTGGACCCGCTACCGCGCCGGCCTGTGCGCCACCTGCGCGGCCAACTGCTGCACCATGCCGCTGGAGGTGCGGCTGGCCGACCTCGTGCGGCTCGGGCTGGTGGATGCCTTCGAGGCCGAGCACGAGGAGCCCCGGCGCATCGCCAAGCGGCTGGAGAAAGCGCGGCTGATCGACCACTTCAACCACAAGCACGCGCTGTTCACGATGGCGCGGCGGGCGAGCGGCGATTGCCAGTTTCTCGATGCCGCCACGCGGCGGTGCACGGTGTACGACCAGCGCCCCGAGACCTGCCGCCTGCATCCGCAGACGAAGAGCCCCCGGCCCGGCTGGTGCGCGTATGGGGCTAAGCGGCCACAATAGGCCGCATGTACAACCCCGACCACTTCACCGAGTCCCGCCCCGAAGAGTTGCACCGCATCATCCGCGCGCACCCGCTGGGCGTGCTGTGCACGGCGGGGCCGCAGGGGCTGGATGCGAACCACCTGCCGTTCCACCTGCTGGACGACAGCACGCTGGTCGCCCACGTGGCGCGCGCCAATCCGCTGTGGCAGGCGGTGCCCTCGGGCAGCGCGGCGCTGGTGGTGTTCCGCGGGGCGGAGGGCTATGTGTCGCCCAACTGGTACCCGAGCAAGCAGGCCACGCACCGCGCCGTGCCCACGTGGAATTACGAGGTGGTGCACGCGCATGGCGTGCTGACGGTGCGCGATGACGAGAAGTTCGTGCGCGGCGTGGTCGCGCGGCTCACGCGCACGCACGAGGCCGGCCAGCCGCAGCCGTGGAAGATGGGCGATGCGCTGCTCGACTACCTGGATGGGATGCTGCGCGCCATCGTGGGCATCGAGCTGAGCATCACCCGGCTGGAGGGCAAGCGCAAGCTGAGCCAGAACCGCGATGCGGCGGACCGTCAGGGCGTGATCGACCACGCCGCCGCGCCGCTGGCGCGGGCCATGCGCGGCGCTTGAGATGAAAACTCCCAAGGCCCTGCCCGTGATCGCGCCCGAGCGCTGCACGGGCTGCGGCTGGTGCGTGGCGGTGTGTCCGCCGCACGTGCTGTCGCTGCAGGTGCAGGGGGCCGGAAAATTCGGCCCCAAGAAATCGACGCTGCACGACGCGCCCGGCTGCACGGGCTGCGCCTTGTGCGCGGTGCGCTGCCCGTTCGATGCGATCCGGATGGTGAAGGTCAGAACGCCGCGGGCCGCCACTTGAGCAGGCGCTTTTCGAGCGTGCTCAGCAGAAAGTCCGCCGCCAGCGCCACCACCGCGAGCACGATCATGGCCGCGAACACGCCGCTGGCGTTGAACGCGCCCTGGGCGGTGGAGATCAGCAGGCCGATGCCTTCCTTGGCGCCCAGGAATTCGCCCACCACCGCGCCGACCAGGGCGAAGCCGAAGCTCACGTGCAGGCTGGCCAGAATCCACGACATGGCGGACGGGATGACGACCGCCGTGGTGAGCTGGCGCGGCGAGGCGCCGAGGATTTGCGCGTTGGCGATCATGTATTTGTCGGCCTCGCGCACGCCCTGGAAGGCGTTGCCGAAAACGACGAAGAACACCATGACCACGGCCAGCGCCACCTTGCTGGCCATGCCCAGGCCCAGCGCGATGACGAACACCGAGCCCAGCACCACGCGCGGGATGGAGTTGGCGATCTGGATGTAGAGGCTGAACACGTCGGACAGCAGCTTGTTGCGCCCGAGCAGGATGCCCGCGATCACACCCGCCACGGAGCCGATCAGGAAGCCGAGCACGGTTTCTTCGAGCGTGACCAGCACCTGCATCCAGAGCGAGCCCTGCGAGGTGCCGTCGCGCATCCACTCGACGATCTGCGCCCAGATCAGCGTGGGCTGCGAGTAGAAGAAGGGGTCTATCCACTTCAGGCGCGCGGCGACTTCCCAGCCGCCGAGCACGATGACCAGCACCGCCAGGCGCAGGCCGATGATGAGGCGCCTGCGGCCCCGGATGGCGCGCTGCGCGACCTCGGATTCGCGCGCCAGCGCCTCGTCGCTGAGCGCGGCGGGCAGGGCATTCGTTGCGGTGTTCATGGGTTCCTCCTCAGTGAATCGCCACTTCTTCGCGCAGGTCGTCCCAGATGCGCTTGGAGAGGTCGATGAACCCCTGGTCGTAGCGCACCTGGCTCATCACGCGCGGGCGCGGCAGGTCGATCTCGACCACGCGCTTGAGCGTGGCGGGGCGGGCCGAGAGCACGAACACGCGGTCGGCCAGGGCGATGGCCTCTTCCAGGTCGTGCGTGACGAACACCACCGAGCCGCCGGTGCCGGACCAGAGCTGCAGCAGTTCGTCCTGCATGAGCGTGCGGGTCTGCATGTCGAGCGCGGAGAAAGGCTCGTCCATCAGCAGGATTTCGGGGCTGTTGATGAAGGTCTGCGCCAGCGCCACGCGCTTGCGCATACCGCCCGAGAGCTGGTGCGGGTAGTGGTTGCCGAACTTGTCCAGGCCCACGCGGCGGATCCACTCGTCGGCCAGCGCGTGCGCCTCGGCCTTGGGCCTGCCGCGGAACAGCGGGCCGGCGGCCACGTTGTCGCGCACGCTGCGCCAGGGGAAGACGGCGTCGGCCTGGAACACGAAGCCGATGCGCGGGTCGATGCCGTGGATGGGCTGGCCCATGATCTTCACGGTGCCCACGGTGGGCTGGAGCAGGCCGGTGATCATGTTCAGCGTGGTCGACTTGCCGCAGCCCGTGGGGCCGACGATGGCCACGAACTCGCCGCGCGCCACCTTCATGCTGAAGTTGCGCAGCGCGACGGTGGCGTTGCCGTCGGCCGAGATGAAGCGCAGCGAGACGTTGTCGAACTCGATGGCGGGGGCGTCGTTGCTCATGCCGGCCCCGCTCACTTGGCCGCCGCGCTCAGGAAGGCGTTGCTGTAGGTCTTGGCCAGGTTGATGTTGGCGTTCTTCACCTGCGGCTTGTAGGCGGAGAGCACCTTCAGCACCGTCTCGGGGCCGCCCGCGGGCATCTTCGCGTCGGTGGTGAACATGGACAGCGAGGACTGGAGCGCCTGCACGTACAGCGCCTTGTCGCTGCCGTAGTAGTCGCGCGGCATCTTGGCGGCGATGTCCTCGGCGCTGTGGGTGTGGATGTACTGCATGGTGCGCGCGAAGGCGTGGGCCAGCTTGGCGGCCTGCTCCTTGTGCGCGTCGGCCCAGGCGTTCTGCACGTACAGGCTGGCGGCGGGGTACAGGCCGCCCAGCGCGGCCTTGGTGCCCTCTTCGGTGCGCATGTCCACCAGCACCTTGGCGTCGCCGGTCTTGAGCATCTGCGACACGGTGGGCTCGGTGGTCATGCCGGCCTGGATGCGGTCCTGCTTGATGGCGGCGATGAAGGAGTTGCCCGCGCCCACGGGCAGCAGCGAATAGTCCTTCTGCGCCACGCCCTGGCGGTCGGCCAGGTAGCGCGTGAGGAAGTCGGTGGACGAGCCCAGGCCCGTCACGCCCAGCGTCTTGCCCTTGGCGTCGGCCATGCTCCTGAACGTGGGCGCGGCCTTGGCGGAGACCAGCTCCACCTCGCCCGGCACCTTGCCGAACACGGCGATGGCCTCGATCTCCTTGCCCTTGGCCTGCAGGTCGATGGTGTGGTCGTAGAAGCCGACCACGCCCTGCACCGCGCCGGCGATGAGCTGGTTCTCGGCGTCCACGCCCGCGGGCTGCGACTGCAGCTCCACGGTCAGCCCTTCGTCCTTGAAGTAGCCCAGCGCGTCGGCCAGCTTGGCGGGCAGGTAGATGATCTTGTTGATGCCGCCGACCATGATGGTGATGGTATTGGCGTCCGCCGCCTGGGCGGGCAGGGCGCTGGCGGCGGCCAGGGCGGCGGCGATCAGGGTCAGGCGAAAGGCTTTCATGGCGGGGGCTCCTTGCGGTCGGAATGGCGATGGGGCCACTGTAGAAACCGCCGTCCTTCAGCCAGCTTTCGCTGCGGCGCAGCATTTTTAGGGGTTTACCCTTTATTCAAGCCAAAATGGCCTCCAGCCCTGGTGCAGCAAGCGCTGGCAGCTCACTTCTTCATAGCATCGGGGACGGCCATGGGCAGCACGGGCATCCGCAGCACGATCAGCAGCGACAGGCCGACCATCACCGTGCCCGCCATGAAGACGTGCGAGATCGCGTGGCGGTACAGCTCGGGGCTGGCCGCCTGCCCGTGCAGCTGCTGCGCCAGCAGCGCGCCCGAGCCCGTCACCCCGACCAGCCCGCCCAGCGAGCGGAAGAAGCCCAGCATGGCCGTGCCCACGCCGCGCCGGTGCTGGGGCAGCGCGTTCTGCACGGCGATGGTCATGTTGGGCATGACCAGCCCCAGGCCAGCGCCCAGGGTGAAGATGGCGGGCTCCAGCACCCCATAGCCATGCCCCCAGGTGATGCCCGCGGCCAGCGCGCCGAAGCTCAGCGTGGCCAGCGCCAGGCCCGCGATCTGCGGCCGCTTGTAGCTGCCGCCGCCGGGGTTGAAGACGCGGCCGTTGAGCATGGACGAGATCACCAGCCCCACCATCATGGGCACGGTGAGCAGGCCCGAATGCGCCGGGCTCACGCCCATGACCCACTGGAACAGCAGCGGGAAGAACACGCTCGACCCCAGCAGCCCCATGAAGGCCAGCGCCAGCACGATGGCGGCGGTGTTGAACACGCGGTTCCGGAACAGGTCGGGCGGCAGCACCGGCTCGGGCACGCGGCGCACGTGCCACGGCAGCAGGGCGCACAGCGCCAGCGCGAGGCCGCCGCACCAGCGCACCTCGGCGGAGCCCCAGGGCCATTCGGTGCCGCCCAGGGCCAGCACCAGCAGCGCGGCGGTGACCGCGCCGGTGAGCAGCGCGGAGCCCAGGTAGTCGATGCGGTGCGCGTGGTGCGGACGGTCGTCGGGCAGGGAGCGGGCGATCATCCACAGCGCCACGGCGCCGATCGGCAGGTTGACGTAGAAGATGGAATGCCAGCCCAGCGTGTCCGTCATCACCCCGCCCAGCGCGGGGCCGACGACGCTGGTGCACGCATACACCGCCGCGATGCTGCCCTGGCGCTTGCCGCGCTGGTGGGGCGGCACCAGGTCGCCGATGACGATCTGCGTGAGCGGCACGAAGCCGCCCGCGCCCAGGCCCTGGACGGCGCGGAACGCGATCAGCATGGCCATGTTCTGCGCCAGCCCGCACAGGGCCGAGCCGAGCAGGAAGGTGAAGATGGCGGTGTAGATCATGCGCCGGCGGCCCAGCATGTCGCTGAGCTTGCCGTACAGCGGCATGGCGGCGGTGGAGGCCAGCACGTAGGCCGTGACCACCCACGACAGGTGCGTGACCGCGCCGAACTCGGCCACGATGCGCGGCAGGGCGGTGGCGACGATGCTCTGGTCCAGCGCCGACAGGGCCACCATGATGGCGAGGCCGCGGTACACGGCGCCGATCTGGCCGCGGTTCATGCGCCGATCTCCTTCAGGTAGACGAGCGCCTGGCGCACCGCGGCGGCGCCTTCGTCGGGCAGGCGGGCCAGCTCGGCGGCCAGCCAGTCGCGGCGGCGGCTGCGCACGGCCTCCAGCGCCTGGCGGCCCGGCGTGGTCAGGTGCAGGCCGGCGCGGCGCTTGTCGGCGGGGTCGGGCGCGCGGCGCACGAGGCCCGCGTTTTCCAGCGCCTTGACGTGGCCGCTCATGGTCGGGCCGCGCAGCTTTTCGAGCCGCGCGAGCTCGGCCACGCCGATGCCGGGGTGCTGGCCTATGCGCGCCAGCAGCAGGGTCTGGTGCAGGCCCAGGCCGCCGGCGGACTGGCCTTCGTCTTCCTGCCGCATCCGGCGGATGAGGTGCTTGAGCACGGCGCGCAGATCGTCGGCCAGCGCGATGGCCTGGGGAGAAGGAGAGATGGCGGGCAAGGCGGCACTCACAAATAGATAGGCGATCTATCTATTATGGCGCGGCGCGCCTTTTTCTGCACAGGCGCGGCTCCGCGCCCCGGGGTGGCTTACTGGACTACCAGTTCCACCGGCACGTTGCCGCGCGTGGCGTTGGAGTAGGGGCAGACCTGGTGCGCCGCGTCCACCAGCTTCTGCTTGGCGTCGGCGTCCAGGCCGGGCAGGGAGACGGCGAGCTTGACGGCGATGCCGTAGGCCGCGCCCGCGCGGATGGGGCCGAGGCTGACGCTGGCGTCGATCGCCACGTCGTCGGGCACCTTCACACCCACCTTGGGGCCGACGGCCTTCATCGCACCGATGAAGCAGGCGGCGTAGCCCACGGCGAAGAGCTGCTCGGGGTTGGTGCCGGGCTTGTTGGAGCCGGGGGAGCTGAGTTGCACGTCGAGCGCGCCGTCGCTGCTGCGGCCGGTGCCGTCGCGCCCGCCGGTGGCGCGGGCCTGGGCGGTGTAAAGGACTTTGTCGAGGGCTGTCGTCATGGTGGTCTCCTGTAGAAAGGTGGAGGGGTGGAAGAAATCTTCAGGCGGCCTGGAGCTGGTCGCGCAGGGCGTTGAGTTCGCCGGTGAGGCGCACCAGTTCGTCGACCGAGCACTGGCTGGCCGCCAGCAGGCAGGCGGGCACGCGCGCCGCGCGGGCCTTGAGCCGGCGCCCGGCGGGCGTGAGGGTGACGCACAGGCGCCGCTCGTCCGCCGCGTCGCGCAGGCGGGTGACGAGGCCCGCAGCCTCCAGCCGCTTGAGCAGGGGCGTGAGCGTGCCCGAATCGAGCGACAGCCGCTGGCCCAGGGCCGAGACGGTGCGCCCGTCTTCTTCCCACAGCGCGAGCATGGCGAGATACTGCGGGTAGGTGAGCCCCAGCCCGTCGAGCAGGGGCTTGTACAGCCGGGTCATGGCCAGCGAGGCCGAGTACAGCGAGAAGCAGAGCTGGTTGTCCAGCTTCAGCAGTTCGGCAGGCGGGAGGGCTGCGGGCATGGTGCCATTGTAGCGCGCAATTGAATTGCGTACAATCCAATTGTGTCAAATCATTGAACGGGTATCGCCATGTCGCTTGCCGCCCAGATCGTCGTCGCGCTGATCGCGCTGCTGCACGTCTACATCCTGGTGCTGGAGATGTTCCTGTGGGACAAGCCCGCGGGCCTGCGCGCCTTCGGCCTGACTCCGGAAATGGCCACGGCCACCAAGACGCTGGCCGCCAACCAGGGGCTGTACAACGGCTTTTTGGCGGCGGGCCTGTTCTGGGGGCTGTGGCTGGGGGATGCGGGGCGGCCGGTGCAGGTCTTCTTCCTGCTGTGCGTGCTGGTGGCGGGCCTGTTCGGCGCGGCTACGGCCAGCCGCAAGATTCTGTTCGTACAGGTCATTCCCGCGCTGATCGGGCTGGCGCTGGTGGCGCTGGCGGGTTAGGCCAAATTGGGGCTCAGCCCAGTATAGACAAGCGCTGGCAGCTATCAAATTCATAATACCGGGGCCATGAAACTCCTGCTGATCGAAGACAACGCGCAGCTCGCCCACTGGCTGGCGCGGCTGCTGCGCGAGCAGGATTTCGTGGTGGACCACGTGGCCGACGGCGAGGCCGCCGACCAGCTTTTGCAGCAGGGCCGCTACGACGTGGTGCTGCTCGACCTGAACCTGCCGCGCCTGTCCGGCAAGGGCGTGCTGCGGCGCATCCGCGCGCGGCAGGACGGCGTGGCGGTGATCGTGCTCACCGCCACCGCGTCGCTCGACCAGAAAGTGCTGTGCCTGGAGATCGGCGCGGACGACTACCTCGTCAAGCCCGTGGAGGTGCGCGAACTCGTCGCGCGCATCAAGGCGCTGGTGCGCCGGCAGATGCCCGGCAAGGCCAACGACGTGGCCTGCGGCGACCTGCGCTACGACCTGCGCACGCGCCAGTTCACGCTGGCGCAGGCCGAGCTCGCGCTGCCGCCGCGCGAGCGCACGCTGCTCGAAACCCTGGTGCTGCACGCGGGGCAGGCCGTGTCCCGGCAGGCGCTGGTCGACAGCCTGTTCAGCCTGGACGAGGAAGCCAGCGCCGACGCGATCGACCTCTACGTGCACCGCCTGCGCAAGAAGCTGGAGGCCAGCAGCGCCACCATCATCACGCTGCGCGGCGTGGGCTTTCTGCTGCGCACGCGCGAGGACGGCTGATGTTCGCCAGCCTGCGCCTGCGGCTGGCCCTGTGGCTGCTGCTGCCGCTGTCGGTCTTCCTCGCGCTGTGCGCGGGGCTGGCGTGGCGCAACGCGGCGGCGGTGGCCGACTACGTGCAGGACCACGACCTGCTCGCGTCGGCCAAGGTGCTGTCGGAGCGCCTGATCTGGGACGCGGGCGACGTGCAGGCCAGCGTGCCGCCCTCGGCCCTGAGCCTGTTCGCGTCGCCCGAGCACGACCGCGTGTACCTGAGCGTGACCGACGCGGACGGCGCGCTGCTGGCCGGCAGCAGCGGCTTTCCGCTGCCCGCCGTACGCAGGCCGCAGGGCAACGACCGCGCGCAGTGGTACGACGCCACCTTCCAGGGCCAGCGCCTGCGCGCCGTGGTCATCACGCGCGCGCTGTACGACGTGGCGGGCGCGCGCGAAGTCAGCATCGCCGTGGGCAAGACCACCGCCAGCCACAACCACATGCTGGCCCAGCTGTGGCGGCCCACGGTGGAATACCTGCTGGCCGCGCTCGCGCTCACCGTGGGCCTGAGCGCGCTGGCGCTCACGCTGGAGCTGCGCCCCGTGGTGCGCCTGGGCCAGCAGCTGGCGCAGCGCGACCCGCTGCACCTCGACCTGTGGGTGGACGCGCGCGCCCTGCACACCGAGCTGCGCCCCGTGGCCGACACCATCAACCGCTCCACCCAGATGCTCGCGGCGCATTCCGAGGCGCAGCGCCGCTTCATCGCCGACGCGGCGCACCAGCTGCGCACGCCGCTGGCGCTGCAGGCCTCGCAGATCGAATACGCGCGCCACGCCTCGCCCGGCCCGCTGTGGGCCGACCTGCAGGCCAGCAACCGCCGCCTGGTCGACGTGACCAACAAGCTGCTGCTGCTCGCCCAGGCCGAGCACGGCGACGCGCAGACGCGCCATGAGCCCGTGGACCTGGCCGCCGCCGCACTGCGATGCGTGGAACAGCTCGCCGCGCTGGCCGACCGCCGCCGCATCGACCTGGGCATGGACGTGCAGGCCGCCCCCGCCACCGTGCGCGCCCAGCCCGCGCTGCTGGACGCGCTGATCGCCAACCTGCTCGACAACGCGCTGCGCTACACGCAGGAGGGCGGGCAGGTCACCGTGGGCGTGCGGCGCGCGGCGGGGGCGCTGGAACTCAGCGTGGCCGACAACGGCCCTGGCATTCCCGCCGAGGCGCGCGAGCGCGTGTTCGAGCGCTTCTACCGCGTGGCCGCCGACGCCGAGGGCACGGGGCTGGGCCTGGCCATCGTGCGCGAAGCAGCCCGGGCCTTCGGCGCCAGCGTGGCGCTGGCGCCCAATACGCAGGAGGCGCATGGCCTCGTCGCCACCGTGCGCTTTCCGCCCCTGTAAGCTCCCGCCCCTATGTCTCAAGAAGAATGGGCCGCGCAGGCCCTGGCGGCGTTCGATGCCGTGGTGCAGTCCACCGAAGGGCTGCGCAGCCGCCCCGGCCAGCGGCAGATGGCCGAGCAGGTGGCGCAGGCCTTCAGCCGCGCGCAGCTTGGCAAGGCGGAAGAGGGCGATGACCCCGAACGCGCCATCGCCGTGGTGCAGGCCGGCACGGGCGTGGGCAAGTCGCTCGCCTACAGCGCGCCCGCCATCGCGCTGGCGCTGGCGCGCGGCACGCGCGTGGTCATCTCCACCGCCACGGTGGCGCTGCAGGAGCAGCTGGTGAACAAGGACCTGCCCTGGCTCGCGGCGCAGATGGAGCAGCCGTTCCAGTTCGCGCTGGCCAAGGGGCGCGGGCGCTATGTGTGCAAGCTCAAGCTCGACCGGCTGGCGGGCGGCGGCGATGCGCAAGACGACGACCTGTTCGCCGAAGACGAAGCCCGGCCACGCCCCGGCCACGAGAGCGAGGCCCGCCTGCGCTACTACCAGAGCATGGCGAACGCCCTGGCCACCCACCAATGGGACGGCGACCGCGACAGCCTCGCCACCCCGCCCGAGCCCGAGGCCTGGTCGCCCGTGGCGGCGGAGGGCCATTCCTGCACCGGCCGCCACTGCCCCGCGTTCAGCCAGTGCGCCTATTTCGACCGGCGCAAGGCGCTGGTGGCGGCGCAGGTCATCGTGGCCAACCATGACCTGGTGCTGTCGTCCATCGGCGCGCGGCTGCTGCCCGAGCTGGACAACTGCCTGCTGATCTTCGACGAGGCCCACCACCTGCCCGCCACCGCGCTGGCCCGCTTCGGCTGCACGGCGGACCTTTCGCGCCTGGCGTGGATAGACCGCCTGACCAGCCGCGCCCTGCGCACCGCCCAGCTGGCGGAGGTGGAAGAACTGGCCGACCTGCCCCAGCACAGCGCGAAGCTGCGCGTGCAATTGCAGGACCTGGCCCGGCTGGTGATGGACGCCTACGGCCCCGTGCTGCGCGAGCAGCGCCGCCAGCGCGTGCCGGGCGGCCAGCTGCCCGAAGCCTTCATCGAGCCGCTGGGCCAGATCGCCCACCACGCGGGCCACATGCTCGACGCGCTGCGCGCCATCGCCAAGGCGCTGCGCAAGGCCATCACCGACCAGCCCGAGGACGCGCGCCGCCTGAGCACGCAGTACGCCCAGGTCGGCGCCCTGGCCCCCCGGCTCGAAGCCGTGCACGCCACGGCGCAGCTGCTGCTGCAAGACGCGCCGCAGAGCGCGGCACCCGGCGTGACGCCCGGCGCGCCGCCGCCCGCCAAGTGGTTCACGCTGGAGATGGACGGCGAGCTGATCGCCCTGCAGGCCCACGCCAGCCCGCTGCTGCCGGGCGCCACGCTGCGCCACCACCTGTGGTCGGCGGTGCGCGGCGCGGTGCTCACCTCGGCCACGCTCACGAGCTGCGGGCGGTTCGACTTCTTCCTGCGCGAAGCGGGGCTGGCGGGCGATGAACAGGTGAGCACGCTGGAGGTCGCCAGCCCCTTCGACTACGCGCGCCAGGGCACCCTGGTGGCGGCGGAAACCCGCGCCGACCCGCGCGAGGCCAAGGCCTTCACCGCCGACATGGTGGATGCGCTGCTGAACGACCTGGCGCGCGTGCCCTCCGGCGCGCTGGTGCTGTTCACCTCGCGCGAGCAGATGCGCCAGGCCGTGGACGCGCTGCCCACCGCGCTGCGCGGCACGGTGCTGGTGCAGAACCAGCTGCCGCGCGCCGAACTGCTGAAACGCCACCGCGAGCGCGTGGCGCAGGGCGAGCCGTCCATCATCTTCGGGATGCAGTCGTTCGGCGAAGGGCTGGACCTGCCCGGCGCGCTGTGCGAGCACCTGTTCATCACCAAGCTGCCCTTCGCCCCGCCCGACGACCCCGTGGGCGAAGCGCGCGCCGAATGGCTGCGCGGCGCGGGCCGCGACCCGTTCAGCGAACTGGTGGTGCCCGCCACCGCCATGCGCCTGGCCCAGTGGGTGGGCCGCGCCATCCGCACCGAGGAAGACCAGGCCCACGTGGTCTGCTACGACAAGCGGCTGGTGCGCACCGGCTACGGGCAGCGGCTGCTGGCGGGGCTGCCCGCGTTCACGCTGGAGCGCCGGGCAGCAGCAGCGGCATGAGCGCCTCCTGCGCCACCGGCTTGCCGAACAGGTAGCCCTGGTAGAAGCGGCAGCCCGCGCGGGCCAGCAGGTCGCGCTGTTCGGCCGTCTCCACGCCCTCGGCGATCACCTCCAGCCCCAGGCTGCGCGAGAGGGCGATGATGGTGTTGACGATGACGGCGTCGTTGGCGTCGGTGAGCAGTTCGCGCACGAAGCTGCGGTCGATCTTGATCTGATCCAGCGGCATACGCCGCAGGTACGCCAGCGACGAGTAGCCGGTGCCGAAGTCGTCGAGCGCGAAGCCCACGCCCAGCGCGCGCAGCGCCTCCATGCGCGCGATGGTGGTGATCATGTCGTGCACCAACATGCTCTCGGTCAGTTCCAGCTTGAGCCGCGCGGGCGGCGCGCCGGTGTTTTCCAGCACGTGGGCCACGTAGTCGGCGAAGTCGGCGTTGTGGAACTGGCGCGAACTGACGTTGACGGCCACGCTCAGGTGGGCCAGGCGCGGGTCTTCGCGCCACTGCGCGAGCAATTCGCACGCGGTGCGCAGCACCCAGCGGCCCAGGGGCAGGATGAGGCCGGTGTCTTCCGCCAGCGGAATGAAGTCGGCGGGCGAGACCATGCCGCGCTGCGGGTGCCGCCAGCGCACCAGGGCCTCCACGCCCACGGCGCGGCCCGCGTGGTCGACCTGCGGCTGGTAGTGCAGCACGAAGTCGCCTTGCGCCAGGGCGGTGCGCAGGTCGGCCTCCAGCCCGGCGCGCGCGGCGGCGGCGGCCTGCATCCCGGGGTCGAAGAAGCACAGCGTAGCGCGCCCGGCGGCCTTGGCCTGGTACATGGCCAGGTCGGCCTGCTGGAGCAGTTCGCCCACGCTCGCGCCCGCATCCGTGGGGCCGCCACCGCCGTGGAACGGCGCGATGCCGATGCTGGGCGTGCTGAGGTACTGGTGGCCCGCGAGCGTGTACGGGGCCGAGAGCCGGGCCAGGATTTTTTCAGCCACGATGCGCGCGGCGTGCGCCAGGTCGGCCGGGTCGCTGCTCAGCTGCTCGATCATCACCACGAATTCGTCGCCCCCCAGGCGCGCCACGGTGTCCATGCCGCGCACGCAGTCGTTCAGGCGCTGGGCGACTTGCTGGAGCAGCAGGTCGCCCTTGTCGTGGCCCAGGGTGTCGTTCAGGTCCTTGAAGTTGTCGAGGTCGATGAACAGCAGCGCGCCGCCCTGGTGGCTGCGCCGCGCGGCCGCCAGGGCGTGGTGGATGCGGTCCATGAGCAACATGCGGTTGGGCAGGCCGGTGAGCAGGTCGTAGAAGGCCAGGCGCTGGATTTCGCGCTCGGCGGCCAGGCGCTCCATCTCCGCCGCCGCGCGCGCCGCGAAGAATTGCAGCATGGAGGTGACGAAGTCCTCCTCCGCCCGCGCCAGCGGCTCGCGGAACAGCACGTAGACCATGCCGATCGGCTGGCCGTCGGCGCTGCACAGCTGCTGGCCCGCGTAGGCCTGGGCCTGGCGCTCCATCAGCCTGGGCGCGTGCGGATAAAGCCGGGTGATGTCGCGGGCCACCACGAACTGGCGCTGCGTGAGCAGCGAAAAACTCGGCGTGCCGGCGAGCGGGTACTCGAGGGTGGGCATCTTGGCGCCATCCATGCAGCGCGCCAGCATGGCGGCGCGCGGCGGCGCGCCCGGCGGCCCGGGCAGCAGCCGCGCCACGCAGCCCGTCTGCGCGCCCAGCGCCTCGGCCATGTTGAGCACGAACTGCTCGAAGAACTCCGTGCCCGTGCTGGCCGACACCGCCGCCGCCACCTTGAGCACGGTGGCCTGCAAGCGCTGCTGCGCGTGCTCGGCGCGGCGGCGCTGCGTGACGTCGGTGACCATCGACTGCCGCGCCGGGCGGCCGTTGAACTGCACGGGGCCGGCGAAGATCTCCACTTCGATCACGCTGCCGTCCTTGCGGCAGTGACGGCGCACCGCGACGCTGTTGGGCTCGCCGCGCTGCACGCCCCGCAGCTCGGCCCGGTGGCACGCGCGCTCCTCGGGCAGCCACAGGTCGTCCAGGCCCATGCGCAGCAGTTCTTCCTCGGAATAGCCGTAGTGCCGCACCGTGGCGCGGTTCACGGCCAGGAAGCGCAGCGTCCCGGGCTCATACACCCACATGGGCTGCGGGTGGTCGTCGAACAGCTGGCGGTACTGCCACTGCTGCTGGCGCAGCGCCAGTTGCTGCTGCGCCTGCCGCGCCAACATGGCCAGGCTCTCCATGTGCTGCGGGTCGGGCGTGCGCGGCACGCGGTCGAACACCGCCAGCACGCCCAGCGCCTCGCCCCCCGGGGCCAGCAGCGGCACCCCGGCCACGAACCGCACCGGCGAGCCGCCCTGCACCAGCGGGTGCCGCGCCAGGGGCGGGCAGCACAGCGTATCGGCCACGGCCTGCGGCAGGGCGAGTTCTTGCAGGCACAGCTGCGCCAGCTGCCGCCCCTGCGCCGCGTCCATGCCCGTGACGGCGGTGAAGTCCTGGTGCTCCGCCGCGGCGAAGCCCGCCACCGCCATGGGCGCGGCGCAAATGCGCGCAGCCAGCCGCGACAGCGGGACGAAGGTCGCCTCGTCCAGCACGGACTGCCAATTCGGCGGGAAGGGATCACTATGCATTTGATAGCTGGTAGCGCTTGATGGATAAGCGCTGGAGCCATTATTCACTGGAATTCTGGTGGTTGCTACGCAGCATAGCCAATGCGCGGCACGCGCAGGTGGCTGCGCACGTAGGCGGCGCGCTGCGTCACCTTATCGCAGGAGACTTCGAGGTGCCGCCGCAAGAGTGACTGCGCCAAGACGGCGTCGCCCTGCGCCACGGCCTGCAGCACGGCCATGTGCTCGGCCATGAACGGGTCTTCGGCGGGCATGGGGGCGGCGGCGCCCAGCACGTGCTTGCTGAGCGTGAGGATGCAGCGTGTGCGCTGCAGGCTCTCCAGGATGGCGGGGTTGGCGCAGTACGACAGCAGGTCGATGTGCAGGTCGCGCTCCAGCCGGTCCAGCTCGGCGCGCTGCACCTTGGGGTAGGTTTTGATGGCGCGCTGCAGGCGGCGCAGCATGGGCTGCACCTCTTCGGGCGGGATGGCGCGCACGGCGCTGGCGAGCGCAGCGGGCTCCAGCAGCAGGCGCAGCTCGTAGAGGTCGCCGATGCGCTTGCTGTCCAGCGCGATCACCGTCCAGCGCGAGCGCTCGTCCTTTTCCACCAGGCCCAGGGCCTCGGCGCGCAGCAGCACGTCGCGCGCCACCATGCGGCCCACGTTGAAGTGGCGCGCGAGTTCCATTTCATTGAGCCGGTAGGCGCCAAAGACCGAGAGGTGCACGATGCTCTGCTCCACGCCGTAGTACAGCGCCTCCCACCCCGGGGCCTTGCGCACCGGCTCATCGGTGGCGGCCACGCCGAGCATGTCCGCCGTGAGGGCGATGCGCTGCGGCAGCGTGCCCGCGCCGCCCGCCACCAGCCCCCGGCCCTCGAAGCGCGAGACCTGGCCCTGCGCCTCCAGCTCGCGCAGCGCCTGGCGCACGGGCGTGCGCGTCACGCCCAGCAGCTCCGCCACATGCCCTTCGAGCAGCACCGCGCCCGCGGGCAGCGCGCCCGTTTGCAGCGCATGGGCCAGCACCTGGGTGATGCGGGCGTACAGCGGCTGGCCAGGAACGGATTCGGTGGGCGAGGACTTCATGGCGGCAATGCTACGGGCTATGCCCCTGGGCGACAGCGGACTCGGGAAAACCATAATGACTTTTGCTTTCATAAGTCATTACATTGGTCTTTGTCAGCAATAGACATTCATAAGAAGAGACCACGATGGACTACCAGTTCGACTTCAGTTTTCTGAGCGACTCCTGGCCCGCGCTGCTGTCGGGCCTGTTCTCCACGCTGCGCATGTCGGTGTTCACCATCGTGCTGGGCTTCGTCGCGGGCACGGTGCTGGCGGTGGCGCGCACGCAGGGCGCGCCGTGGATGCGGCGGGCCGTGACCGTGTATGTGGACGTGATCCGCAACACGCCGCTGGTCATCCAGGCGTTCTGGCTGTTCTTCGGGCTGGCGGCCATCCAGCTGAAGGTGCCCGCGCTGGCGGCGGCGGTGATCGCGCTGACGATCAATGTGTCCGCCTACACCACCGAAATCATGCGCGCGGGCATCGAGTCGATTCCGCGCGGGCAGCTGGAGGCGGCGGAATGCCTGGGCATGTCGCGCTGGAAGATGCTGCGCCTGGTCATCCTGCCGCAGGCCGCCGAGCGCATGTACCCGGCGCTGATCAGCCAGTTCGTGCTGATGATGCTGGCCACGTCGATCATGTCGCAGATCTCGGTGGAGGAGCTCACCTCGGCGGGCTACATCATCCAGTCCGAGACCTTCCGCGGCTTCGAGATCTACCTGGTGGTGGCCGCGCTGTACCTGGCGCTGTCGTGGCTGCTGCGGCTGGCCATGGCCGGCATCGCCATGGCCTCCTTCCCGCGCCGCCGCAAGCTCAAGACCCCTCTGTAGAAAGGCCGCCGCCATGTCGGGTATCTCGATCGACCAAGTGGGTTTCATCTTCAAGGGCGCGGGCTGGACGCTGGTGCTCTCGGCGCTGGGCTTCATCGGCGGCACGTTGATCGGCCTGCCGCTGGCCCTGGCGCGCAGCCGGGGCGCGCGCTGGCTGCGCGCCGTCACCGGCGCCTACGTGCAGTTGATCCAGGGCATTCCGCTGCCGGTGATCATGTTCCTGGCGTACTTCGGCATCAGCATCGCGGGCTTCGACCTGCCCTCGCTGGTGGCCGCGGGGCTGGCGATGACGGCCTATTCCAGCGCCTACCTGGGCGAGATCTGGAAGGGCTGCATCCAGGCCGTGCCCAAGACGCAATGGGAAGCCGCCGAGTGCCTGGCCCTCACGCCCTGGCAGCGCGCGGTGCACGTCATCCTGCCGCAGGCGGCGCGCATCGCGGTCGCGCCCACGGTGAGCTTCCTGGTGCAGATCGTGAAGAACTCGTCCTACGCGGTGGTGATCGGCTTCTTCGACCTGACGTACTCGGCCCGCGTGGTCAACAACTCCACGTTCGCGCCCTTCATCGTGTTCAGCCTCGCGGCGGTGCTGTATTTCGCCATCTGCTACCCGCTGTCGATGCTGTCGTACCGGCTCGAAAAGAAGCTGGCGCGCCGTTGAGCAGCCGATACCCCACGGAGACATTCCATGAACGACAAAGAGATCGTGCGCTTCAACGACGTGCGCAAGTCCTACGGCGCCACGCAGATCCTCAAGGGCGTGAGCTTCACCGTGCAGCGCGGCCAGGTGGTGGCGCTGATCGGCCGCAGCGGCTCGGGCAAGACCACGGCGCTGCGCTGCATCAACGGGCTGGAGACCATCCAGGGCGGCGAACTGCACGTGTGCGGCCGCGCCATGCACAACGGCAACGTCGATCTGCTGGCGCTGCGGCAGGAGGTGGGCATCGTCTTCCAGAGCTACAACCTGTTCCCCCACCTCACGGTGCTGCAGAACGTGACGCTCGCGCCGCGCAAGGTGAAGGGCGTGCCCGCCGCCGAGGCCGAGGCCATCGGGATGCAGATGCTGGCCAAGGTGGGCCTGCAGGAGCGCGCCGGCTACTACCCCGAGCAGTTGTCGGGCGGCCAGCAGCAGCGCGCGGCCATCGCGCGTTCGCTCGCCATGCAGCCGCAGCTGATGCTGTTCGACGAGGTGACGTCCGCGCTCGACCCCGAGCTCACGGGCGAGGTGCTGCGCGTGATCGAGAAGCTGGCGCAGGACGGCATGACCATGGTGCTCGTCACGCACGAAATGGCCTTCGCGCGCCAGGTGGCGAACCAGATTCTGTTCATGAACCAGGGCGTGGTGTGGGAGCAGGGCGACGGCGCCATGCTCCAGAGCCCGCGCACGCCGGAGCTGCAGCAGTTCGTATCCAGCGGCTTGTGAAAAGCCGCCCCATTCAACCCACAGGAGACCCCCGATGAACCCCATCCGCCGCCATGCCCTGGCCGCCATCGCCGCCGTGTGCGCCCTGGCCGCTCTGCCCGCCCACGCCGACACGCTCGACACCATCAAGCAGCGCAAGAAGATCCTGGTCGCCGTGGACATCGGCGCGCCGCCCTACGGCATGATCGATGCTTCCGCCAAGCAGGTCGGCTCCGACGTGGAGGCCGCGCACCTGCTCGCCAAGGACCTGGGCGTGGAGCTGGAAATCGTGCCCGTCAATGGCCCCAACCGCGTGCCCTTCCTGCTGAGCAAGAAGGCCGACGTGGTGATGGCCTCGTTCTCCATCACCGACGAGCGCAAGAAGGTCATCGCCTTCTCCGAGCCCTACGGCGTGGTGCCCGTGGTGGTGGGCGGCCCGGCGGGCGTGAAGGCGGACGGCTTCAAGGACCTTTCCGGCAAGTCCGTGGCCGTGACGCGCGGCACCACGTCGGACATGGAACTCACGCGCGGCACCAAGGACGTGCCGGACGTCACCATCGTGCGCTACGAGGACGACGCCACCACCAACACCGCCGTATCGACCGGCCAGCAGGACTGGCTGGCCGCCGCGCCCAGCGTGATTCCGGCCGTGAAGAAGGCCAACCCGTCGCGCGACATCGTCAACAAATTCACCATGAAGGCCTACCCCTACGGCATCGGCCTGCGCAAGGACGACACGGCGCTCAAGGCCTGGCTGGACCAGTGGGTGAAGACCAACCTCAAGAACGGCAAGTTCAACGAGATCTACACGCGCTACTTCGGCATGTCGCTGCCGGCGGACATGCTGAAGTGAGGGGCTGAACCATGACGCGCGTGATCCGCCTGCACCCGCAGGACGACGTGGTGATTTCGCTGGGGCAGTTGGTCTCCGGCACCGTGCTGGAGGCCGAGGGCGTGACCGTCGCGGGCCTCGTGCCCCCCGGCCACAAGGTGGCGACCCGCGCCATTGCAGCGGGCGAGCCGGTGCGGCGCTACGGGCAGATCATCGGCTTTGCCAGCAAGCCCATCCTGCCCGGCCAGCACGTGCACGTGCACAACCTGCAGATGGGTGACTTCGCGCGCGACTACGCCTACGGGCAGGACGCGCGGCCCACGCACATGGCGCAGCCGCCCGCCACCTTCGAGGGCATCGTGCGCGCCGACGGCCGCGTGGCCACGCGCAACTACATCGGCATCCTGACCAGCGTGAACTGCTCGGCCACCGTGGCGCGCGCCATCGCCGACCACTTCCGCCGCGACATCCACCCCGAGGCGCTGGCCGATTACCCGAACGTGGACGGCGTGGTGGCCCTGACCCATGGCACCGGCTGCGCGATGGACGCGCAGGGCGAAGGGCTGGCCGTGCTGCAGCGCACGCTGGGCGGCTACGCCTGCCACCCCAACTTCGCGAGCCTGCTGGTCATCGGCCTGGGCTGCGAGACCAACCAAATCCCGCGCCTGCTCGAAACCCAGGGGCTGCAAAGCGGCGACCACCTGCACGCCTTCACCATCCAGGACACGGGCGGCACCACCAAGACCATCGCGCACGGCATCGACCTCATCCGCCAGATGCTGCCCGCCGCCAACGCGGTGCGCCGCCAGACCGTGCCCGCGAGCCACATCACCGTGGGGCTGCAGTGCGGCGGGTCGGACGGGTATTCGGGTATCTCGGCCAACCCGGTGCTGGGTGCGGCGGTGGATTTGCTGGTGCAGAACGGCGGCACGGCCATCCTGAGCGAGACGCCGGAAATCTACGGCGCGGAGCACCTGCTCACGCGCCGCGCGCAAACGCCCGAGGTGGGCCGCAAACTGATCGACCGCATCCACTGGTGGGAGGACTACTGCGCGCGCAACAACGCCTCGATGGACAACAACCCCTCGGCGGGCAACAAGGCCGGCGGCTTGACCACGGTGCTCGAAAAGTCGCTCGGCGGCATCGCCAAGGCGGGCTCCACCAACCTGATGGACGTGTACGAATACGCCCAGCCCGTGCGCGCCAAGGGCCTGGTGTTCATGGACACGCCGGGCTACGACCCGATCTCGGCCACGGGCCAGGTGGCAGGCGGCGCGAACCTGATCTGCTTCACCACCGGGCGCGGCTCGGCCTATGGCTGCGCACCCGCGCCCTCGTACAAGCTGGCGACCAACACCGCGCTGTGGGAGCGCCAGAGCGACGACATGGACCTGAACTGCGGCCAGATCCTGGAGGGCACGCACGGCATCCAGGAACTGGGAGCCATCCTGTTCCAGAACCTGCTCGCCACCGCGTCGGGCCAGCGCTCGCGCAGCGAAATCCACGGCTACGGGCAGCAGGAATTCGTGCCCTGGCAACTCAGCGTCATCACTTGAGGTCTCCAACACCATGCCCGGACTTTCCAACCCGCGCTATCGCGGCATCTTTCCCGTCGTGCCGACCACCTTCCATGAAGACGGCACGCTCGACCTCGCAAGCCAGAAGCGCTGCCTCGACTTCATGATCGACTCCGGCGTCGATGGCCTGTGCCTGCTGGCCAACTTCTCCGAGCAGTTCCTGGTCTCGGACGAAGAGCGCGAAACGCTCACGCGCCTGTCGCTAGCCCACGTGGCGGGCCGCGTGCCCGTGATCGTGACCACCACGCACACCAGTTCCAAGGTCTGCGCTGAACGCAGCCGCCGCGCGCAGGACATGGGCGCGAGCATGGTCATGGTGATGCCGCCCTACCACGGCGCCACCTTCCGCTTTGGCGAGGCGGCCATCCAGTCGTTCTACCAGGCGGTATCGGACGCGATCTCCATCCCCATCATGGTCCAGGACGCGCCCGCCGCGGGCACGCCGCTGTCTCCCGCCTTCCTCGCAAAAATGGCGCGGGAAATTGAACAGCTCAGCTACTTCAAGATGGAAACGGCGGGCGCGGCCAACAAGCTGCGCGAACTGATCGCGCTGGGCGGCGAAGCCATCGAAGGCCCGTGGGACGGCGAGGAAGCCATCACCCTGCTGGCCGACCTGGAGGCGGGCGCGACCGGCGCCATGACCGGCGGCGGCTTTGCCGATGGCATCCGCCCCATCATCGAGGCGCACCGCAGCGGCGACAAGGACAAGGCGTTTGAGCAATACCAGCGCTGGCTGCCGCTCATCAACCACGAGAACCGGCAGGCGGGCTTCCTGGCTGCCAAGGCGCTGATGAAGGCGGGCGGCGTGATCGCCTGCGAAGCGCCGCGCGCACCCTGGCCTGCGATGCACCCCGAGGTGCGCCGCCAACTGCTCGACATCGCGCGCCGGCTCGACCCGCTGGTGCTGCGCTGGGGCAAGTAACACTTTTCAAGCCAAATCGGCCTCCAGCGCTTATTCATCAAGCGCAAACAGCTATCAATAAGAGAGCAATCATGTCCCGACACGACAACCTCATCAACGGCGCCTGGGTTCTCGGCAAGTCCTATGCCCCCAACCTCAACCCCAGCCACCTCGCGGACGTGGTGGGCGAATACGCGCAGGGCGACGCCTCCGACGTCGATGCCGCCGTGGCCGCCGCTGTGGCCGCCTTTCCCGCGTGGAGCACCTCGGGCATCCAGGCGCGCTCCGATGCGCTGGACAAGATCGGCTCCGAAATCCTCGCGCGCAAGGAAGAACTCGGCGAACTGCTGGCGCGCGAGGAAGGCAAAGTGCGCGCCGAAGCGATCGGCGAGGCCATGCGCGCGGGCCAGATCTTCAAGTTCTTCGCGGGCGAATGCTTGCGGCTGGCAGGCGAGACGCTGCCCTCCGTGCGCCCCGGTATCGGCGTGGAGATCACGCGCGAGCCGATCGGCGTGGTCGGCCTCATCACGCCGTGGAACTTCCCCATCGCCATTCCGGCCTGGAAGATCGCGCCCGCGCTGGCCTTCGGCAATTGCGTGGTCATCAAGCCCGCCGAACTCGTGCCGGGCTGCGCCTGGGCGCTGGCGGACATCATCCACCGCAGCGGCATTCCGGCGGGCGTGTTCAACCTCGTCATGGGCCGGGGCCGCGTGATCGGCGATGCGCTGGTGCGCCACCCGGGCATTGCGGCCATCAGCTTCACGGGGTCGGTCGGCGTAGGCCGGGGCATTGCCGCCGCCTGCGTCGAGAACGGCAAGAAGGTGCAGTTGGAGATGGGCGGCAAGAACCCGCAGGTGGTGCTGGACGATGCCGACCTGAAGCAGGCCGTGGAATTGAGCGCGCAAAGCTGCTTCTATTCCACGGGCCAGCGCTGCACGGCGTCGAGCCGCATCATCGTCACCGACAAGATCTACCCGGCCTTCGTCGAGGCGCTCAAGGCCCGCGTGGAAGCCATCAAGGTGGGCGCGGCGCTCGCGGCAGGCACGGACATGGGACCGGTGGTCAGCCAGGCCCAGCTCGAACAAGACCTGGGCTACGTCGAAATTGGCAAGAGCGAAGGTGCGCAGTTGCTGACCGGCGGCACCCGCATCGCCTGCCACACCGGCAGCGGGCACGAGGGCTACTTCATGGCCCCCGCGCTGTTTGCCGACACCACGCCCGCCATGCGCATCAACCGCGAGGAAATCTTCGGTCCCGTCGCCAGCGTGATCCGCGTGAAGGACTACGACGAGGCGCTGGCCGTGGCGAATGACACCGAGTTCGGCCTGTCCGCCGGCATTGCCACCACCAGCCTGAAGTACGCCACCCACTTCAAACGCCACGCCCAGGCGGGCATGGTGATGGTGAACCTGCCCACGGCGGGGGTGGACTACCACGTGCCGTTCGGCGGGCGCAAGGGCAGCAGCTACGGCCCGCGCGAGCAGGGCAGGTATGCGCAGGAATTCTTCACCACGGTGAAGACGGCGTACACGCTGGCCTGATCCCCACTACAACTGCACGGAGGCGTTTCCGATGCCCGGGAACTCGACCGTGACGAGATCGCCCGCGGCGGCCCAAAGAATCCCGGCCCAGGTGCCCGTGGTCACCACCGTGCCGGTGGCAACGCGGCGGCCGTCGCGGGTGGCGTGCCGCAGCCAGGCAGGCAGCAGCCAGGCGGGGTCGCCCAGCGCGTAGTCGCCGCAGCGTTCGACCGGCGCCTGCGCGCCGACCTGCACGCGGCAAGTCTGCGCGGTCCAGTCGCGCGGCGCGAAGGGGCGCCATTCGCCCAGCACCAAGGCGCCATGCACCTGCGCGTCGGCCAGCATGGCGAGCGGGCGCGCGCGCAGTCCCTCGCTCCAACGCGAATCGACCACCTCGATGGAGACGGCCATCGCCGCCACCAAGGCCTGCGCACTGCTGGCATCGAGTGTCGCGGCCAGCGCGGCGTCGACCTCCGAGCCCAAACGCAGCGCGATCTCGGCCTCGATGCCGCGCACCCGGAACGGCCAGTTGCCCGCGCGCGCCGGGCTGGCCCACACGCCGCCCGGCGGCAGCGGCGCGTGGGTCAGCGGCGCCGTGCGCGAGGGGCCGCCGGACTTCCAGTGCCGCGCCGCCTCGGTGCCGCTGCACCAGCCGAGCGCATCGGCCACGCGCTGCTGCACGGCGTAGGCATCATCGACGCTGGCGATCGCATCGGCCAGCCCTGCAGCCGGTACGGGTTCGCCGCTGCGGCGCGCCTGCACCAGCGCCTGGGCCGCCTTGTCGATGTTCGAGAGGGTCATGTTCACTGCTCCTGGGAGACGGGGAACCGCAGTGTAGGGCGTGGCGCGCGGCGGCAGACCGGCACAATGGCGCCTCACCCACAGGAGCCAACCCCATGACCTCCCCCCAAATCGCCCTCGTCACCGGCGCCGGCAGCGGCATCGGCAAGGGCTGCGCCCTGGCGCTGCTGCGCGAAGGCTGGCACGTCGTCTTCACGGGCCGCCGGCTGGAACCTCTGCAGGCCGCCATCGCCGAAGCAGGCGAGCACGGCCAACGCGCCGTGGCCATTCCCTGCGACGTGAGCGACGAAGCCGCCGTCGCCGCGCTGTTCGGCGAGGTGCGCCAGCGCTTCGGGCGGCTCGATCTGCTGTTCAACAACGCGGGCATGTTCTCGGCCCCCGCGCTGCCCGACGAGATGGACGCCGCCGTCTGGCGCCAGGTGGTGGACGTGAACCTGAACGGCGCGTTCTACTGCCTGAGCGCGGCTTTCAAGCTGATGCGCGAGCAGTCGCCGCAGGGCGGGCGCATCATCAACAACGGCTCCATATCGGCGCACGTGCCCCGGCCCCGCTCCATCGCCTACACGGCCACCAAGCACGCCATCTCGGGCCTGACACGCGCGGCGGCGCTCGACGGGCGCGACTTCCACATCGCCGTGGGCCAGATCGACATCGGCAACGTGGCCAGCGACATGACGCAGCGCATGGCGGCGGGCATCCTGCAGGCCGACGGCAGCGTGCGCCCCGAGGCGCGCATGGACATGTCCGCCGTGGTGGACACCTTCATGGCCATGGCGCGCCTGCCACTGTCGGCCAACGTGCTCACCATGACGGTGATGGCGACGCAGATGCCCTACGTGGGGCGAGGATAGCAACACCCCCCTATGTCGCTACGCTCCATCCCCCCGCTCTCGCGCTACGCGCGGGCAGGGGGACGACGCCAGCGCGGCGGGGCGGCCCTTGCGCGGCGTCCGCTGGCATGGGCCCGCGCCGGTTTCATGCGTTGCAGGCCATCGGCAGCGCGCCGATGATGTCAGGGCCGCCGGTAGTCCACCTTCTGCCGCGACCAGTAGGCGGAATCGAGCCGGTCCATGCGCACCTCGCCGCCCGTGGAGGGCGCGTGCACGAAGCGCCCCTCGCCCACGTAGATGCCAGCGTGCGTGGGCCGCCAGCCGCCAAAGACCACGAGGTCGCCCGTGCGCAGTTCGCCGCGGCGGATGGGCTGACCGAACTCGTTGAGCTGCGCCACGGTGCGCGGCGGCGCGATGCCCGCGCGGCTTTTGTACACGTAGCCGATCAGGCCGCTGCAATCGAACCCGCCTGCGGGCGTGTTGCCGCCATAGCGGTAGGGCGTGCCCACCAGGCCCAGCGCGTGGATGGCGATGTCGTCCGCCTGCTCAACCGTGAGCGGCGTGTAGTTCCGGTAGCGCGGGTTTTGCGGCGGGGCGCTGCCGCACGCGGCCAGCAGCAAGGCGATGGCAAGGGTCAGGCAGTGCAGGGCTCGCATGGGGGCCAAGGGTAGCATTCCCCTCTTTTGGGAGTGCCTTTCCATGCCAAGCATCAACAAAATCGCCGTCATGGGCGCGGGAGCCGTGGGCTGCTACTTCGGCGGCATGTTGGCGCGCGCGGGGCACGACGTGACCCTGATCGGCCGCCCCGCGCACGTGGAAGCGGTGCGGCGCGATGGCCTGCGCATCGAGGCGCGCACGTTCGACGAGCACGTCCACCTGTCCGCCAGCACCGAGGCCGCTGCGGCGGCGGGCGCGCAAGTGGTGCTGCTGTGCGTCAAGTCCACCGACACCGAGGCCGCCGCAGCAGAGCTGCGCCCGCACCTCGCGCCCGGCACGCTGCTCATCACCCTGCAGAACGGTGTGGACAACGCGCCCCGCCTGCGCACCGCACTGCCCGGCTTCGCGGTGGCCGCCGCCGTGGTCTACGTGGCCACGGAAATGGCCGGCCCCGGCCACGTGCGCCACCACGGGCGGGGCGAGCTGGTGATCGAGCCCTCGGCCCTGAGCGAGCCCATGGCCCAAATGCTGCGCGCCGCGCAGGTGCCCACCGAGATTTCCGACAACGTGGACGGCGCACTCTGGGCCAAGCTCATCCTGAACTGCGCGTACAACGCGCTGTCGGCCCTTGCGCGCCTGCCCTACGGCCCGCTGCTGCAGCGCGAGGGCGTGCTGGACGTGATGGACGACGTGGTGGCCGAATGCCTGGCCGTGGCACAGGCCGACGGCGTGCACGTGCCCGGCGACGCGCACGCGGCCGTGCGCAGCCTGGCGGGCACCATGCCCGGCCAGTATTCGTCCACCGCACAGGACCTGATGCGTGGCCGCCCCACCGAGATCGACCACCTCAACGGCTACGTGCTGCGCCGGGGCGCGGTGCTGGGCGTGGCGACGCCGGCGAACCGGGTGCTGCACACGCTGGTCAAGCTGGCGGAGGCACAGTCAGCCTAGCGATGCAAGCCACTGCTCGGCACGCGCCAGATCGTCCACGGTGTCGATGTCCATCACACAGCCTGGGTCGTCGACTTCGAGCAGTTGCACACCGTGGGCACGCAACACCGCTGCCGCGCCCGCCTCGCCATGCAGCGCCATCAGGGCCGGGGCGCAGACGCGGTCAAAGCGCACCGGGTGCCCGGCTTGGCCCTGGTAGGCCGGACGCAGCACAGGCGCTGCGGCGGCCTCGGTCGCCACGCGCCGGAGCGTGGCCGGGCGCAGCAGCGGCAGATCGCCCGGCAGGATGAGCCAGCCCTGGGCCGTGGCCGTGGCCCGCACCCCTGCCGCGATCGAATCGCCCATGCCGGGGTGTCCGCCTGCTTCCAGATGCCAGGACAGGCCGCTGGCGCGCACGGCGGCCAAGGTGTGTTCCAGCACCGTGGCGCTGCCCAGGCGGGCGTGCAGCTTGGAGCCCTGGCCGCCCGATGCGCGGAACCGTTCGCCGCGCCCCGAGGCCAGCACTACGACTGTAGGTAAGTTCATGCCTTTGCGATGGTTTCGGCTGTCAGGGGCAGCTTGCGCACGCGGGTGCCGGATCACAATGCATCCAGCGGACTCAAAATGCCGCGCCCGCCTTTATTGAGCACATGCGTGTAAATCATCGTCGTGCTTACATCCGCATGGCCCAATAACTCCTGCACCATGCGGATGTCATAGCCGCCTGCAACAAATGTGTGGCGAATGAATGGCGTAGCACATGCGGCGTCACCGGCTTGTCGATAGCTGCCAGCCGCGCCGCCTCACGCACCGCACGCTGCACCGACTCGGGGAATACAGGGTGACGCCGCTCCACGAACAAGCCCGTGCACACGTCGGGACGCGGATCCACCGAGCGCACTGGCGACGGAAACACCCATTGCCAAGCCCAGCTTTTATCCGCCTCCGGGTACTTCACGGCCAGCGCATGTGGCAAATACACACAGCCCATACCAGCAGCCAAATCCTTATTGCCCTTGCCCTCGCGCACGATGATTTCGCGCCACGCAAACTCCACGTCCGTACGAATGCTGTAGTGCCGCGTGCGCAGGTGGATGCGCATACGCTCCAGCAACTTGGGCTGGCGCGGAGTGCCATCGGCACTGGCAGGCGGGTTTTTCATCCGGCAAATTTTAGGTTTGCCTAAACAGCGCCTTGCTCGGGTTTTCCCTTGATGGGTACCGTACTACATTGTTTTATTCGACCGTCCACCGTAAGATGGTTGTCGTCTATTTATAGCTAAATTTCACTACGTTGCGCAGCACCATTTAAATTGAAAAGTTGCGTCATACGGCGTTTAGGAGTGGAAATGTCCAATGACAAGTTATTCGTAATCTCACTGGTTGTACTTGCTGCTTTGTCGGCTGGCGTGGCATACGGCATGTTTAAAGTCGGAGTGATGGAAGAATATGAGAAGAGCAAGATGTATTTCGCCGCTGCCGTTCTTGCGTTCCTTGCTTTTATCTTCCTGTTGTCAATGATCCTTTATGCGTTTGGCCCCGGAACTCTGCCAGGAGCGAGTGAGGCTCCTGGCAAAGTAATTTTTGACGCATGCGTGAAAATCATTCCCCCGATGGTGACTCTGATTATTGGATTTTATTTTGGGTCTGCGCACGAACGGACCATGGCCGCACAAGGGTCTGCATCAGTCGCCCCTTTAGCTGTAGCGGAGGTGTCTGCTCCGGCTGCAGCGTCAAAGGTTGAAAATCAGTCCTAACAGGCTGCTCCAGCGGACGGCTTCGCCGCCCGCTGAGCTTATTCGTTATACCTTTCAACTCAACGAAGGAGAGTAGTCATGAGAAATCGCATAACGAAGTACTTGCTCCCACTTTTGATTTTATGGCTTAACAGCGCTCAAGCAAGCTGGCTAAGTGAAATAACTGGTATTGATGTGAATTTAAACAGAGGCTCAGTTTCGGTAAAGCCTCCAAATCTGAACGCAATCCCACCAATGATTCAAAATCTGCCCAAGGATGTTGGGCAAGCCTTATTGAATCCTGCCGCACCAGTTGTAGCTACAGCAATAAGATTCTCACGGGGGCAGGCATTAAACATGGGCACAAACCCCATCCCTCAAAATATCAGACAACAACTAGCGCCATATTTCCCGCCTCAATTATTAGACAAGGTTAGCTGGACGACGGCAGGCGGGTTGAGCCTTGACGGCGCCCTTAAAAACTGGTTTAGTCAAGAAGGTGCGATTACATACGATGATGTCATCGTGTTCGCTAGCGTCGATCACACAAGCAACTTAGAGCTATGGGCGCACGAGTTAACTCATGTCCTTCAGTACGCGCAAATAGGTGTTGAAACATTCGCTTTTCAGTATTCATATGACTGGAATGGCCTAGAGTCTCAAGCGCGAAGCAACGCAAGTCGTATCTACGCCAGCATTCAGTCAACAAATCAGGGCAATCAGCAAACTTGGCGGTATAGCGGGCAAGTAGCCCAGGCGTCACAGCAACTAAATTGGACCAGCATAAATCAAGCGGCGCGAACCGCCATTCCGCCACAACAGTGCATATGGATAAACAACCAAAACAATACAACAGGAAACATCTGCCCGGTACCGATAATGGTGTCAGGGGTTGTTCTTCGCCGTCTATATGATGGCTACACCTTCACGTTCCCTTGCACCGAACCTACCTGCCTCTTTGGTGCCGGCCAAGCGGGGCCTCTTCTTTCACCTCCAGGCCACCTTGTAGTGGGAGTCACTGCTGCATATCAGTGGCAATAGGTATAACTGTCGGTTCAACGCGGACGCCAACACTGGCCATGGCTTCGCCATTTTATTGGCCAGTGTTGGTACCCTTCGCGCTTCGGCGACGGTTAACCTGGGTGTTAGTCCCATCACCAGCTTTATGCGCGCAGCCATTTATTCCAGCGCTTCGCCTTTCTCAAAGGTCTTTCCTTTGAGGTTTAGGCCGCACGCCGGGCTTCGCCTGCACGCGCTGCGCCAGTTTGCAGTCTTTTTGGCCTCTAGCGCTTGCCAGTCAAGCGCTGCCAACTATCGTTCTTGCAGCGTTGCGCCGCTTCCGTGGCGCAGTGCCTTTTCGTGGGCCGCGCCCTTCTTCAAGCTGAGGTGCTCCCTTTTAGCCTTCGGGTCTAACTCTGCGCTCAAGCCGACCCGCCTACGGCGGGCGGCTTACCTGGGCCGTTAGGCGTCAGAATCCACAATTTCTATTCTCGGAGAAAGAATGCCAGATCCACTTGCTCCAGTTGGCAGCGAAGCAGTTTCGCCAAGTCCACCGCCAGCCCCAATTCTTGAACCCAAAGCTAAATTCAAAGACTCGCTTGAGAAGAGTGTTCTTTGGTTTGCGCTAGGCATGCTTGTTACGGGTGCGCTTGGAACTGTGGGCTTTCTTCATTTTGTTGAATCTCGCGTTAAAACTGAAATGCAGTCTCCTGAAGTAACGGCTGCCATTGCCAAAAGAGCGACCGAAGCAGCAGCCCATGCCCTACCAAAAGGGTCGCTTCTGTTAGTAGCGGGGCCGTGCCCAGCAGGTTGGGAAGATCTAACTTCCACACTGAATGGTCGCTACCTCTATATCGATCAAACAGCAACTACAAATCTTCAGCTTTATGAAGAAGATGGAAGTCACACTCATGACGGCGGAACTCACTCCCACCGGGTCACAGGGCAAACGGCCGCTCTGGGCGGAGGTGAGCGTAGCGGCAACAAGGAGCAACGCGACTCAGCACATGCCACAAATACCCCAGCAATTACTGGAACTGCTCACCCGGAAAACTCAAATCACAGCCACAGCGGCGGCGCTCATCAGCACAAGCGGGCTGGAGTGCGAGCATGCAAGGCCTGACGCCTAACCCTTCCATCGAGAGGACGCTGCCTAGCAAGCCGGTTCACGCTTCTCATGTCAAATGTTAAACCACCGCTGTTATGAACTCAGACGTACTCTTCGCAGGCCTCTTCGGCGTTCTGGCTACATTACCTCGATTCCAATCCGCGAGTGTCTTTGTAATATGTGGTGGCACTCTTGATGCCCCGGTCGACGTTGCGCTTCGCCTGGCAAAGATGGCTTTCATTCTCGAAAGAATCGGAGACACTACACGTGAGCACAGCGCGTTCTGTGTGGCCCTCGTTGGTGCGGGGAACCCAAATCTTGAATGGTCCGATCGGGATACCGTGGAAGAGAGGAGGTGCCTAGTGGAACGAGCCCTAGACGAGATTCCGCAATTAGTCAGTTTAACCGGTCGCTCCAGCGGGCGGCAAAGCCGTCCGCTGAGCTTCGACGTTAACCGTCAACCATGAGAAAAATCTATGCAACCAGTATGGATAGCGCTTATCGGTGCGGCGGTAGCGGCCATCAGCTGGTTCGTCAATCACCGGCTCACATCGCAACGAGAAGAAAAGCGGCGCAGAATTGAGTCGCAGCTCAAATTCATTGAGCGACAAATTGAAGAATTATATGGGCCTCTTGCTGCGTCTTTATATGAGGGACGAAGGACCTATCAAGATCTTCTCGACTCGCTTGGTCGCACATACGTTTTCCCTGCCGAAGAAGATTTGCCCGCAGATGAACTTCGCACATGGCTATTCTGGGCGGAGACTGAATTTCTGCCAAGAAATGAGCATATTAAGACTTTGCTTAAGACGAAGGCGCATTTGATCTATGGAGGTGAATTTCCGGCGAGTTATGTCGATTTTTTGGATCACTGCAACTCGTGGGCAGTTAACCACCGGAGATGGAAGGATGAACAGGTCAAGTACAGTTGGCACTCCAAGATCGATTGGCCTGAGACATTTGAGAATCAAGCCATTGAGACTTTTCAATTCCTGAAACGACGCCATGCGGAGCTAATTGGCGAACTGACGGCTAGCCCTTCATTTCAGCGGACCGCCTCTGGCGGCCCCTGAATTCCAACGTTAGGTGGTACGATAAAGCGCTAAGATAAATTCATGAAAACTCAATACTACACAGTGACAAGCCTTGATGGATTTATCGCAACTGAAGACGATTCGTTGGAATGGCTTTTCTCCCTTGGTGATCTTAGTGGCTCCAGCTATCCAGCATTCATATCAGAAGTTGGCGCTTTGGCCATGGGATCAGCGACCTACGAATGGATGGTGCGAAATGCAGAAAAGGTTGCGGCTGAAACAGACTCGTCGTGGCCATACGCTCAACCAGCATGGATATTTTCTAGTCGCCAACTTCCGATCATAGAAGGTGCAAATATCCGATTCGCCAATGGAGATGTGCACCATGTTCATGCTGAAATGCGAGCCGCTGCCGGAAAAAAGAACATCTGGATTGTTGGCGGCGGAGATCTCGCAGGCCAGTTTTATGATGCCGGGCTACTGGATGAGCTAATCATTCAAGTCGGTTCAGCCACCCTTGGTAAAGGCAAGCCGCTATTTCCTCGAAGGGTACTCAGTCCTGTCCTGCGCTTAACGTCTGTTCATCAAATGGGCACAGGGATGGCCGAGTTGCGCTACACGGTGCACAAAGGCGGTGCCGCCTGACAACTCATCCAGCCGACACCCGCAAGCGGAGGTGGCTGATTTCAAACGTTAGTTGCTATAAGGGCTATAGTCGCATCATCACCAAGGAGGCTCCCATGACGACTCGCCGCGCCAGAAAGGCAAAGCCGATGGCATCCATTGCATCCAAGACCACCGAACTCGCGCTTGCAACACCTCAAGTCGTCGCGCATCGCGTCGCGCGCATGGCAATTGCAGGGCCTTCTCCTTCCAAGAGGGATCGGCGGGAGTTCAAACTGATGGTAAATGAGAAGGGTGCCGCGTTCTTTGAGTCCTGGAACGCCATGGCTATGGAGGCCGTCCGTGCCAATCAAGCAATTACCCTTGCATTCTTCCGCTCGATGTGGTCACCGGCGTTTTGGTTCAAACCGTCGGCGAGTCCGGTAGCAAAGCAATTGCAAAGCGCGGCGTTTGGCGTCGTGGACAAAGGCCTCGCTCCGGTACACCGCAAGGCCGTTGCCAATGCCAAGCGCTTGGCGCGTACCAAGTTGCGCTAGATGGCACTTAACCCCTCCGCCAAGGGGATCTGCCTGCGGCAGGCCCCTTACGTCGAACGTCAGGCCTCATGAGAAACATGAAGACCCGCCACTACTTCTCAGGCACCGTATTGGTGGCTTCGATAGTTCTCACGGTTGTCGGCGTCTTCAAAGGTGCAGCCGTGTTGGTCGGGCTGGCGACGGCAATTGAACTGATTGCCTCCATCGTTACCGGAAAGAAGACCAACGTTTAGAACAGGTCGCACCAGCGGACGGCTACGCCGCCCGCTGAGCTTCGTCGTTAGCCCAAGGCTCACTCACACCGCCACGGCATCCTGGGCCGTGGCTTGGCGGCGCGCGATCAGGCGGTTGGCGGCGCTGACCACGGCCTGGATGGAGGCGGTGACGATGTTGTGGTGCATACCCACGCCAAAGGCCGCGCCGGGCTGGCCAGTCAGGCCCGCTTCCACGATGGCCAGCGCCCGCGCGTCCGAGCCCGCGCCGATGGCGCGTTCCTCGTAGCCGTGCACGGCGAGCGGCAGGCCCAGCGCGTCCACCGTCGCGTCGATCGGGCCGTTGCCCTGGCCTTGCAGGATGTGGCGCGCGCCGTCGATGGTCACGTCGATCTCGATGCCCTGGCCGTCGTCGGCCAGGCGGTGCGCGTGGTAGGCGATGCCGCCCGCTACGCCCTGGGGCGCTTGCAGGTAGGTGGCCTGGAACAGGTTCCAGAGCGCGTCGCCGGTCATCTCGGTCTCGCTGGTGTCGGTGTGGCGCTGCACCACGGCGCTGAATTCGACCTGCATCCGGCGCGGCATGACCACGCCGCGTTCGCGTTCGAGCAGGAAGGCGATGCCGCCCTTGCCGGACTGGCTGTTCACGCGGATCACGCTGTCGTAGGTGCGGCCCAGGTCCGCCGGGTCGATGGGCAGATAGGGGATTTGCCAGAGCCCATTCGGGTCGTGCGCGGCGAAGCCTTTTTTGATGGCGTCCTGGTGCGAGCCGGAGAACGAGGTGAACACGAGGTCGCCCACGTAGGGGTGGCGCGGGTGGATGGGCAGGCCGGTGCATTCCTCGGCCACGCGGGCCACGGCGTTGATGTCGGCGAAGTCGAGCTTCGGGTGCACGCCCTGGGTGTAGAGGTTGAGGGCCACGGTCACCACGTCGAGGTTGCCGCAGCGCTCGCCGTTGCCGAACAGGCAGCCTTCCACGCGCTGCGCGCCGGCCATCAGGGCCAACTCGGCGGCAGCCACACCGGTGCCGCGGTCGTTGTGGGGGTGGACGGAGAGGATGACGTGCTCGCGCGGCGTGAGGCGGCGGTGCATCCACTCGATCTGATCGGCGAACACGTTGGGCGTGGCGTTTTCGACCGTGGTGGGCAGGTTGATGATGATGTCGCGCCCTGGCCCCGCGCCCCAGGCGGCGATGGCGGTCTGGCAGGCTTGCAGTGAGACTTCCAATTCCGTCGCACTGAAGCACTCGGGCGAGTATTGCAGCGTCCAGCGCGTCTCGGGCCGCGCGTCGGTCAGGCGCTTGAGGTGCGACACGTGGCCGTGGATGAACTCCATCACCTGCGGCACGCTCATGCCGAATACCACCTCGCGCCACACCGGCGCGGTGGCGTTATAGAGGTGGACGATGGCGCGCTTCGCGCCGCGCACGGCCTCGACCGTGCGCTCGATGAGATCGGAGCGCGACTGGGTCATGACCATGATGGTCACGTCGTCGGGGATGAGGTTTTCGTCGATCAGGCGGCGCACGAAGTCGAAGTCCGTCTGCGACGCGGCGGGGAAGCCGACTTCGATCTCCTTGAAGCCGATGCGCACCAGTTCCCGGAACAGTGTCATCTTGCGCTCGCCGTTCATGGGCTCGAACAGGGCCTGGTTGCCGTCGCGCAGGTCGGTGGAAAGCCAGATGGGCGCTTGCGTGATGGTGTTGGAGGGCCAGGTGCGGTCGGCCAGGGCGATGGGGGCGAAGGGCTGGTACTTGCGAGAGGGCTGGGCAATCATGAGAGGCTCCACGAATCAAAAAGGTACACGGGACATGCGCCACCCCCTGCAGCCCTTCACGCGAGGGTGAAGGCTGGTTCGTGGGCCGGGGTCAGGGGGGTGTTGGGTGCGGCCTGAACAGTCAGGCGGCGAGAGCGGCGAACGCGAGCAGACCCCGGCCAGGTGCTAGGCCTAGCGATAGGGTGGGGAGGGAGGTGCTGCGTTGCATGAGAGCGGCCATCCTAGCACAGGCTAGCCGCTTTTGTCTGGATTTAAATGAAATTGGCCTCCAGCGCTTGATGGATAAGCGCTAGCAGCTATCAAAAAGAGAGCTATGCGCAGCCTGCTGCAAGAAGCGGGGCAGGGCTTGGCGCGGGCAGCGCTGCAGTTCCATCAGTAGGTGGTGCCCGGGCCAGGGCAGGCGGTAGCGCTGGCTCAGGTCGCGCTGCAGGCGGGCGAGCAGGGCGGCGGCCATTTCCGCGTCGGCCAGGGCGCGGTGGGCGCGGCCGGTTTGGGGCAGGCCCAGGTGGGCGATGAGGTTGCCGAGCTTGTGGCTGGGCGCGTGCGGGTAGATGCGGCGCGACAGCAGCACGGTGCAGGCGAAGAGGTGGGGCGCCGCCAGCCCGGCGTGGCGCAGTTCGGACTGCCAGAACTTGCTGTCGAACGCGGCGTTGTGCGCCACCAGGGGCGCATCGCCCACGAACCGCGCGGCCTCGCACATGACTTCTTCAGCGGGCGGGGCGGCGGCCGTCATGGCGTTGGTGATGCCCGTGAGCTGGGTGATGAAGGGCGGAATCCACGCGCCCGTCTTCATCAGGCTCTGGAAACGGCCCAGGACGCGCTCGCCTTCGATGAGGACGATGGCGACTTCGGTGGCGCGGGAGCCTTGCGTGGGGGCCATGCCGGTGGTTTCGAAGTCGATGACGGCGATGGGCTGTGGCATGGGGCGGGATTGTCCCCGCATTGGCCTTGTATTCGTTCTAAAAAGATAGTGGTGGTAGTAGAAGCCGCGCTTTTCTGTGGGCAAGTGCGTTTTTTCCAATCGTGGCGGGCATTTAGGTGCCGTCCAACCCTGTGGCCCGGCAGCCGTGCAACCGTGTCGCGTTTTGGGAACAACTTGGCGGCGGCGCGGCAGGTTGTGGATAAGCGGATGGTTGTGGGAAATTCATCCCCAAAGTTGTCCACAGGGGCTCACAGACGCAAAAAAAGCGCCCGGCTTTTGAGGCCGGGCGCCTGGCGCAAAGAGGCAGCTACGAGCGATTACGGGTGCTGCGGTGCGGGGCCGGACTTGCCCGGGCCGCCGCGGTGCGGGCCCATGTGGTGCATGTAGCGCAGGGTCTGCGCGTCAAAGGTCTTCTGCTGCGCGGGCGTGAGCTGGGCGTAGAAGGCCTTGGTGGCCTCGTCGCGACGGTCGGCCTCGGCGGCATGTTGGGCGCGCAGGGCGTGCATCTGGTCGATGCGTTCGGGCGTGGTCAGGTTCTTGAAGTTCTTGAAGTCCGGGCGGCCGCCCTGGGGCGGCTGGGGCTTCATGGCGGTCTGGAAGGTGGTCCAGGCGCCTTCCTGTTCGCTGGTCAGCTGCAGCTTGGCCTTGAGCTCGGCGGCGAACTTTTCCATGCGCGCCTTGCGTTCTTTGCGCATTTCCTGGAAGCGCTCGTGCTGCGGTGCGGGTGCCGTGGCTGCTGCGGGCGCTGCGGGTGCAGCCGCCGGCGCGGCGGTCTGGGCGAAGGCCGGAACCGCCAGCGCGGCCAGCAGGGCCGAGGCGACAGCGGTGGAAGCGAGGCGGTGTTGGAGGGATGCCATGGTGATTCCTTTCGGGGTTGACCCGCCAGCGCTACGAAGAAGGAGAAATGCGCCAGCGTTGGAATGCAGTGTGGGCGGGTTGTGTAACACCGCCATAAGCGGGAGATGAGGGTGTGTAAAGTTGCAGCCTATCGTCTGGAAAGAAGGAATCGCGTTGTTCAAGAACATGATCGTGTACCGCATTGCCGAGACTTGGCAGGGTACGTTGGAAGGTTTGGAAGAGGCCCTGGCCAAGGCCCCGTTTGCCGAATGCGGCGCCACGCAGGAAAAGTCCAGCGGCTTCGTGCCGCCGCGCGGCGAGGCGCATGGCGCGCTGGCCGAGAGCGTGAGCGGGCAATGGGTGCTGCGCTACATGACCGAATCCAAGATGCTGCCGGGCCCGGTGCTGGCACGCAAGGTGAAGGAAAAAGCCGCGCGCATCGAGCAGGAAACGGGCCGCAAGCCCGGCAAGAAGGAAAGCCGCGAACTCAAGGAAGAGGCCAAGCTCGACCTGCTGCCCATGGCCTTCACCAAGCAGGGCTCGATGTGGGTGTGGATCGACCGCGAGGCGCGCACGCTGGCGCTGGACACGGGCAGCCAGGGCCGCGCCGATGAAGTGGTGAGCCTGCTGGTGGAACTGCTGCCCGGCTTTGCCGTGGCGCTGCTGGACACGCAGACTTCGCCCCAGGCGGCCATGGCCCACTGGCTCCGGGAGCAGGAGCCGCCCGTGGGCTTCTCGGTGGACCGCGAGTGCGAGCTCAAGGCCGCCGACGAGGCCAAGGCCGTGGTGCGCTACGCGCGCCATCCGCTCGACATCGACGAGATCCGCGTCCACATCGAGGCGGGCAAGCTGCCCACCAAGCTGGCGCTGACCTGGGACGAGCGCGTGTCTTTCGTGCTCACGGAAGGCTTGCAGATCAAGAAGATTGCCTTTCTGGACACGGTGTTCGAGGGGCAGAAGGAAGACGATGCGGGCTTTGACGCCGATGTGGCGATTGCCACGGGCGAACTCAGCAAGCTGATTCCCGACCTGATCGAAGCCCTGGGCGGCGAGGGGCGCACGGAGATCGGGCAACCCGCTGCAGCCTCGGCTCCAGCCTCCGCTGCAGCCCATGCCTCAGTACCAGGCACGGTGACCGGCCCCGCGCAGGCGCCCGTGGATACGGATCCGGCCGACCTTCCGTTCGACTAGTCCATGGCGCTGAACTGGGTCTGGGCAGGCTTTTTCATCACCGCCTGCGCCACGGCGGCGGTGCGCTGGTGGCTGGGTGACGAGGGCATCTTCAACGCACTGCTCACGGCCATGTTCAGCGGCGCGCGCTCGGGCTTCGAGATCGCCCTGGGCCTGGCGGGCGTGATGGCCCTGTGGCTGGGCCTGATGCGCGTGGGCGAGCGCGCGGGCATGGTGGAGCTGCTGGCGCGCGCCGCCGCGCCGCTGCTGCGCCTGCTGTTCCCCGGCGTGCCGCAGGGCCACCCCGCGCAGGGCGCGATGACCCTGAACATCTCGGCCAACCTGCTCGGCCTGGACAACGCGGCCACGCCCCTGGGCCTGACGGCCATGCGCGAGCTGCAGACGCTCAACACCCGCGCGGATGGCGCGGCGAGCGATGCGCAGATCATGTTCGTGGTGATGAACACGGCGGGGCTCACGCTGATTCCCACCTCGGTCATCGCCATCCGCCAGAGCGTGGCCTTGCAGCAGGGGCTGGGCGCGGGCTTCAACGCGGCGGACATCTTCGTGCCCACGCTGCTGGTCACCTTCATCGCGCTGATCGCGGGCGTGCTGGCCGTGGCGCTGTGCCAGCGGCTGCCGCTGTGGCGCGCGCGGTTTCTGCTGCCCTTGCTGACGGGCGGTGGCTTGCTGGGCGCGGCGGTATGGGCGCTGGCGCGGCTGCCCGCAGAACAGGCCGCGCGCATCGCGGGCACCACGGGCGCGGCGGTCATCCTGCTGGTCGTGCTGAGCTTCATCACCGTGGGCTGCTGGCGGCGCGTGAATGTGTACGACGCTTTCATCGACGGCGCGAAGGAGGGCTTCGACGTGGCCGTGCGCATCGTGCCGTATCTGGTCGCCATCCTCGTGGCCGTGGGCGTGTTCCGCGCCGCGGGCTGCATGGACGCGGTGCTGGGCGCGATCGGCGCGGCGGTGTCGTGGGCGGGGCTGGACACGGCGTTCCTGCCCGCGCTGCCCGTGGGGCTGATGAAGGTGCTCTCGGGCGCGGGCGCGCGGGGCTTGATGATCGACGTGCTGCAGACCCACGGCGTGGATTCGTTCGCGGGCCGCCTCGCCGCCATCGTGCAGGGCTCGACCGAAACCACCTTCTACGTGCTGGCCGTGTACTTCGGCAGCGTAGGCATCAAGCACCAGCGCCATGCGCTGGCCTGCGCGCTGTTTGCCGATGCGGTGGGGCTGGTGGCGGCGATCGCGGTGGGGTATGCGATGCTGCGCTGACTTGTCCTTTGTCTTCAATATCTCAAAGTAGTCGTAGTAGTAGGCAAGGCCAGGCGCTGTGGACAACCGGGGTTTTTCCAACCATGACAAGGTGTTGGACCCATGGCAACCCTGTGCGTGGAGCCGGGTGCAGAAGCGGCGCGGATTGGGGACAAAACCTGACAAGGCGGCGGCGCTGTGGACAACGGCCCGGTTGTTCCAGCCCTGTCCACAGCATTGGCCCACAATGCCGCCTTTTGAAAAAGAATTGACCATGACCGACGCCCCACAACGCCCCACCTTGCCCGACCGCCTGAGCGCCGACCCGCGCAGCCCCCACCACATCGCCGCGGTGTTCGCCCACGACGTGGGCATCCGCTTCAACGGCAAGGAACGTTTCGACGTGGAGGAGTACTGCGTGAGCGAGGGCTGGATCAAGGTGCCCGCGGGCAAAACGGTGGACCGCAAGGGCCGGCCGCTGCTGATCACGCTCAAAGGGGAGGTGGAGGCGTTTTACAAGCAGGGCATGTGAAGTGCATAGAGCCCTGCCTCTTCCTCACCTTCAGAAACACCCTTCCTACAGAGCAGATATCGACGGCTTGCGGTGCCTGGCCGTGCTGTCGGTGGTGGCTTTTCATGCCGCCCCCGAATGGATTCGCGGCGGTTTTATCGGGGTGGATGTTTTCTTTGTCATTTCCGGATTTCTCATCTCCTCGATCATTTTCAGCAATCTGGAGAATGATTCTTTCAGCTTGCGGGAATTTTATGCACGGCGCGTCAAACGGATTTTTCCGGCGCTTTTCGTGGTGCTCATGGCAACGTTTGCCATGGGATGGTACGTGCTACTGTCCGATGAGTTTGCGCAACTGGGAAAGCATCTTCTTGCGGGTGCTGCGTTTGTTTCCAATCTGGTACTCTGGAACGAAGCGGGGTATTTTGATGTGGCTGCGGAAACAAAACCCTTGCTGCATTTGTGGAGTCTCGGCATCGAGGAGCAGTTCTACATTGTCTGGCCCGCGCTGCTGATGCTGGCGTGGAAGCGCGCAGGCAATCTTCTGACTCTGACGGTGGTGTTTGCCGTGATTTCCCTGGCTTTGAATATCCATGGCATTGCCCAGGATGCCACCGCCACGTTCTATTCGCCCCAGACGCGATTTTGGGAATTGCTGTGCGGCAGCCTGTTGGCCTGGGCATCGCTGTACCCTGGCGCCAAGGCGGCGGCTTTGAAGCGCACGCTGGCCCACGGGCTCCATCGCATCTGTTTTCGCACGCCTCCCGGCGGCAATGAAAAGATTCTGACCCACACGCTGGCCATGGTGGGCGCGTTGCTGCTGGTTTATGGTTTCTTCAGAATCCATTCCGGATTGAAGTTTCCCGGTAAATGGGCCATTGTTCCGGTGCTTGGAACTGTGCTCGTCATCATGGCGGGCCCGGGCGCGTGGTTCAATCGTATCGTTCTTTCCAACCGTGTGGCCGTCTGGTTCGGGGCGATCAGCTTTCCTTTGTACCTGTGGCATTGGCCGTTGCTGGCGTTTGCCCGCGTCATGGAGGGCGAATTGCCCCGCTGGGACATCCGTCTCGTGGCGGTCGTCATGGCGGTGGCGCTGGCCTGGCTGACCTACCGGTTCATTGAACGCCCTGTCCGGTTTGGAAAATCCGGGCGCTTCACGGTTGCTACGCTGTGCATGTTGATGGCGGGGGTTGGCCTGCTGGGGTACATAACCTACCGACAACAAGGTTTCCCTTCCCACCTGGAATCAGGCGCCAACCAGATACTGCTGAACGACACGAGTCAACCGAAAGCAGCCTTCTTCACGGATGGATCGTGCAAAAAGAGGCTTCAGCTGGACACAGAGAGCGACCTGGTTTGCCTCACCAACACAAACCGCCCGGAAGTGCTGGTGATTGGCGATAGCCATGCCATGGCGCTCAACAGCGCGGCGTTGCTGGGCAAGGTGCCTGTGAACACCTTGCTTCTGGGCATGTCTTTGTGCTTGCCGCTGACAGGATATTTTGTGGGAACAAGCCCCCAGGACAAAAGATGCAATCTCCTCGCTGAGAGGGCATTGAGCACGCTGCCGCGGTTTCCTTCCGTCCGCACGGTGCTCATTGCCGCCCGTGGCCCTCTTTACTTTACCGGGCGCGGGTATGGCATTGAGGGGCCGCACACCCTCTCGATCTTCGCTGCCGATGGATCAACGTCAGATCGGGCCGAAATGTTTTACAAAGGCTATTCCTCGTTTGTTCGGGAGCTTCTGAAACAAGGCAAGAATGTGATATTCGTCGTTGATCCACCCGAACTGGGGGAAAACCCACGAGGGTGCTTTTCCGGGCGGCCTGTTTCCATCACGGAAAAACCATTTTCCAGTTGCAGCCAGGATCTGTCGAAAGTCATGGAACGCCAGGCGCAATACCGCAGCCTCATCCAGAAAATAAAGAAAGATAACCCGCAGATGGAAATATACGACCCATTGTCGATATTCTGCGATGAAGCGCGTTGCTATGGCCTGCGTGCGGGCCGTATGCTGTATTGGGATGATGACCACGTTTCCGTCAGAGGCAGCGAACTGGTTCTCGGGGATATGCAAAAACGTGGGCTTCTATCTTGAATAGGATGAACGCTATTTTGCGGACGCTTTACAAGTAGCCGTTGCAACGCAGGGCACGGCGTTGGCGATCTCGCGCACGAAGATTTGCTGCCATAGGCCCTGCGTGGCGCCGTCCACCAGTTGCGGCGTGAAGCCGAACGCCAGAGTGCGTTCGCCGCGCACCATGATGCCCTGGCGCTTGTTGACGGCATCGGTGGCCAGTAGGCGGTAGCCGGGGCGCGGCGTCATGGCCGCGTAGCCGGTGTACAGCTTGCGCGAGGGTTTCAGGCGCAGGATCTGGCCGCCCTCCGTCAGGAAAATGCCGCCGCGCGGGTTCCAGTGCAGGGTCTCGATGCCGAAGACCTCGTGCATCCAGTCGAACACGGGCTTGCCGTTTTCGTCGAATTCGCCCAGGCGCATGTCTTGCACCAGCGTGCCGCCTTTTTGCCAGAACGCCTTGAGTTGCTGCTTGACCGACGCGGGCAGCGCGGCCTGGTGCGGCACCACGATGGCGTCCAGGTGCTGCAGCAGCGGGTCGCCTTCGCGCAGGTTCTTTTCGCCGATGACGTGGACTTCAAAGCCCGGCTGCGCGCTCAGCAGGTCGTAGGCGGCGAGCAGTGCCTCGCGGTGCACGTTGACGCCGCCGCTGCGGTCGCCGTGCCATACGTAGTAGTTGGTGGTGGAGGCGAGCAGGCCAATGGTGAGCTTATGGGGTGCCGCAGCCGGGGCCGGGGGCTGCACGCGCAGGGCCTGGAGTTTGTCCAGGTCGATGGACCCTTTCTCGCCTTCGGGGTTGATCTGGCGCTGCAGGCCGCCGATTTCGTAGCCGATCACGTGGGGCTGCGCCAGCGCGGTGGACAGGGTGCGGCCGATGACGGGCAGCAGTTCGGCGGATTTGTTCAGCCGCTCCCATTGCTCGGCATAGGCGCCGACCATGATCTGCCGGTAGCCCACCGAGGCCATGTAGTTGGCCAGCATGGGCAGCACGCGCGCGTCGGGCGAGAGGGCCCAGCCGTCGTAGAAGTTGTAGTCGATGACGGCGATATCCAGGCAGCCGGCCAACTGCTCGGCCACGCCGGTGGCGTAGATGGCGTCGTGCGCGGTGAAGAGTTCGCCGAAGTAGGCCATGGCGCGCCCGCCCTGGCTGCGGATGGCGTTGGCGTAGAAGCAGGTGGCGTCTTTCACGCGCGCTTCGCGGAACTGCTGGTGCGCGTGCAGCAGCGGCTCGGCGCGGGGCGTGCCTAGGGCAATGTCGTTGGTGTAGTTGATGACGGGCAGCGGCGCGCCGGTTTGCGCGCGGAAGGCGGCCTGCGCGGCGTCGGCGTAGTCGCGCCACTGGTAGCCGGTCTGGCCGTATTTGATTTCGTGCTCTTCCTGCAGGCCGATGGGGTAGGCCAGGATCTTGCCGGGGTAGCGCTGCTGCAGGTGCGCCACGGCGTTGCGCACAAAGCGGGCCGAGAGTTCGCGCACCGTGGGGTTGGCGAAGTCGGGCTGCGGCACGGCCTGGCCCGAGAAGTTTTTCATGAACCCGCCGGGTGCCTGCGCCTGCAGCCAGGCGGGCACGGTGGTGCGGCCCGGATACAGCTTGCCCGCGAAGTCGAAGTACGGGCGGCCCCCCATGTCGAGCACGACGATGAGCGACATGCCGCCCTGGGTGAGCTGGTCGAAGTACGGGTCGTAGGCCGAGAAGTCGAAGCGGCCCGGCTCGGCCTCCACGTCGGCCCAGTTGAGGTAGGCCGTGGTGTGGTTGATGCCACGGCGCTGCAGGTCGGCCAGGATGTGCGGGTTCTGCCGCAAGTCCTGGGGCATGACGATGAGGGTGGCGACCTGCGGCGTGGCCGCGTGGCTGGCGAAAGACAGGGCGCACAGCAGGGCTGCGGCCGCGCGGAGTAGAAAATGCATGGACGTTCCGGGTGTCAGGAACGTCCATTTTCTTTCATCAAACGCGCTCGAAAATCGCCGCGATGCCCTGGCCGCCGCCAATGCACATGGTGACCAGCGCATAGCGCCCGCCCGTGCGCTGCAGTTCGTACAGCGCCTTGGTGGCGATGATGGCCCCGGTGGCGCCCACGGGGTGGCCGAGCGAGATGCCCGAGCCGTTGGCGTTGACCTTGGCCGGGTCCATGCCCAGTTCCTGCGTGACGGCGCAGGCCTGGGCGGCGAAGGCTTCGTTGGCCTCGATCACGTCCATGTCGCCGATCTTCAGGCCCGTGCGCTCCAGCACCTTGCGCGTGGCGGGTACGGGGCCGATGCCCATGTACGCCGGCTCCACGCCCGCGTGCGCGTAGCCCACCAGGCGCGCGATGGGCTTGACGCCCAGGGCCGCCACGCGGTCGCCGCCCACCATGACGATGGCGCCCGCGCCGTCGTTCAGGCCCGAGGCGTTGCCCGCCGTGACGGTGCCGCCTTCCTTCTTGAACGCGGGCTTCATGCCGGCCAGCACTTCCACCGTGGTGTTGGCCTTGACGTGTTCGTCGGTGTCGAACAGCACCGTGCCCTTGCGCGTGGCGATCTCGACGGGGACGATCTGCTCCTTGAAGTAGCCGGCGGCGATGGCGGCGGCGGCGCGGCGGTGGCTCTCATAGGCGGCCTGGTCCTGCGCTTCGCGGCTGATCTTGTAGCGCTCGGCCACGTTCTCGGCGGTGACGCCCATGTGCATTTTCTGGAACGGGTCGTGCAGGATGCCCAGCATGTAGTCGATGCTCTTGGCGTCGCCCATGCGCGCGCCCCAGCGCGCGGCCTGGTCGAAGTAGGGGCCGCGGCTCATGCTTTCGCTGCCCGCGCCGATGGCCACGTCGCAGTCGCCCAGCGCGATGGCCTGCGCGGCGGAGACGATGGCCTGCAGGCCCGAGCCGCACAGGCGGTTGACGTTGAACGCGGGCGTCTCGATCGGGCAGCCCGCCTCGATGGCGGCCACGCGGCTCAGGTAGGCGTCGCGCGTGTCGGTGGGAATCACGTTGCCCATGACCACGTGGCCCACGGCGTCGGGCGCGATACCGGCGCGCGCGATGGCGGCCTTGACGGCGGTGGTGGCCAGTTGCGTGTTGGGCACGTCCTTCAGGCTGCCGCCAAAGGTGCCGATGGCGGTGCGCGCGGCGCTGACGACGAAGATCTCGCGTTGGGTCATGGGGAAAGCTCCTGTGAGGTGGATGGCGTGGTGAATGCCGTGATTGTGGGTGAGTGGGATTTGCTGCGCTGCCGCGTCGGTGTCATGCCAGGAGATTTTAGGTATTTTGGGCCTCCAGCCCTTATACGACAAGCGCTGGCAGCTATCAAAAAATGAGTATCCGGCGCTTACCCGGCGGCGGCCAGGTCGTCGAGGATGGGGCATTCAGGCCGCTCGTCCCCATGGCAGCAATGCACCAGCGATTGCAGCGTGCGCTGCATGGCCTGCATGGCGGCGATGCGCTGGCCCAGGTCGTCGATGTGGGCCTGGGCGATCTGCTTGACCTGGGCGCTGGCGCGGCGCTTGTCTTGCCACAGGCCGAGCAGGGCGGCGATTTCTTCCATCGAGAAGCCCAGGTCGCGGCCCCGGCGGATGAAGCGCAGGGCGTGCACGTCGGCCTCGGTGTACTGGCGGTAGCCGCTGTCGGTGCGGGCCACGGGGGCCAGCAGGTTCAGCGATTCGTAATGCCGCACCATGCGCGCGGAAACGCCCGCGCGCCGGGCGGCCACGCCGATCGGCACGGGCCAGTTCATGCGGCTACCGCGTAGCCTTCTTCGGCGATGGCGGCGGCGAGTTGTTCGACCGGGGCGGTGCTTTGCACCACGACCTTGTTCTGCGGGCGGTCGATGCTGACCTGCGCGCCGGGGTCCACGCGCTGCACGGCGCGGGTGACGGCGCGCTCGCAGTGGCCGCAGGTCATGCCTTGGACGTTGAGGGTGTGTTGCTGCATGGCAGAAGCTCCTGAAAAGTGGCTGATGGGACGAATGTTCAACCTTGACACCGTGGCAGAGTCAAGCGCCCCCAAAAAGGTTGTGCCAACGCTTGACTCTCACATGATGTCAAACTTTACGGTAGAGCCCATGAACGCTTCCAACGCTACCCCTTTGGGCGCCCCGGCCACTTTGGACCTGGGTATTTCCGGCATGACCTGCGCGAGTTGCGTGGGCCGCGTGGAGCGCGCCTTGCGCAAGGTGCCGGGCGTGCAGGACGCCACGGTGAACCTGGCGACGGAGCGCGCCCACGTGGTCTACGCGGGCGTGGACGAAGCATTGATCAAGCGCGCCGTGCGCGACGCGGGCTACGAGCCGCGCGCGGCCGAGGCCGGGGACGACGCGGAAGACCTGTCGCCCTGGGCCGGCTTCCTGCCCGTGGCGGTGGGCCTGCTGCTCTCGGCCCCGCTGGTGCTGCCGATGGTGGGCGACCTGTTCGGCCAGCATTGGATGCTGCCCGCCTGGGTGCAATTCGCGCTTGCCACGCCGGTGCAGTTCATCCTTGGCGCGCGCTTCTACAAGGCGGGCTGGCACGCGGCCAAGGCGCTGTCGGGCAACATGGATTTGCTGGTGGCGGTGGGCACGTCGGCGGGCTGGGGCCTGTCGATGTGGCTGTGGCTGAACGCGCACCCGGGGCACACGCCGCATCTGTACTTCGAGGCCTCGGCCGTGGTCGTCACGCTGGTGCTGCTGGGCAAGTGGCTGGAGGCGCGCGCCAAGCGCCAGACCACCGCCGCCATCCGCGCGCTGCACGCGCTGCGGCCTGACGTGGCGCACCTGATCGGCCTGGACGGCGAGGTGGACGTGCCCGTCGGCGAAGTGATGGTGGGCGACCGTCTGGTGGTCCGGCCCGGCGAGCGCATTCCGGTGGACGGCACGGTGCTCGAAGGCAGCACGCAGGTGGACGAATCCATGCTGACCGGCGAGCCGCTGCCCGTGCCGCGCGAGGCCGGCGCGGCGCTGACGGGCGGGGCCATCAACGGCGACGGGCGCATCGTGATGCGGGTGGGCGCGGTGGGGGCGGAGACGGTGCTCGCGCGCATCATCCGGCTGGTGGAGGACGCGCAGTCGGCCAAGGCGCCCATCCAGCGCCTGGTGGACAAGGTGTCGGCCATCTTCGTGCCCGTGGTGCTGGGGCTGGCGCTGGCCACGCTGCTGGGCTGGCTGGCCGTGGGTGCAGGCTTCGAGCAAGCGCTGATCCACGCCGTGGCGGTGCTGGTGATTGCCTGCCCCTGCGCGCTGGGGCTGGCGACGCCCGCGGCCATCATGGCGGGCACGGGCGTGGCGGCCCGGCAGGGCGTGCTGATCAAGGACGCGCAGGCGCTGGAACTGGCGCACCGCGTGAACGTGGTGGCCTTCGACAAGACCGGCACGCTGACCGTGGGCAAGCCGCGGCTGCTGGCGTTCGAGGCCGCGCCGGGGCAGGACGAAGCCGCGCTGCTGGCCGCCGTGGCCAGCGTGCAAAGCGGCAGCGAGCATCCGCTGGCCCGCGCCGTGGTGGTGGCGGCGCGCGAGCGCGGCGTGCCGGTGGCCGAGCCCGAGGGCGTGCGCGCCGTGCCCGGCCGTGGGACGGAAGGCGAGGTGAACGTGCGCAGTTACCTCGTGGGCAGCCTGCGCTGGATGGAGGAACTGGGTGCGCCGCTGGGCGCCTTGCGGGAGCGCGCCGCCGCATTGCAGGCCCAGGGCGCGACGGTGTCCGCCCTGGCCGAGCGCGTGACCGAAGGGGTGACCGTGCGCGCCCTGCTGGCCTTTGGCGACGAGCCCAAGCCCGGCGCGCGCGAAGCGCTGGCGGCCTTGCAGGCCCGGGGCGTGCGCGCCGTGATGGTCTCGGGCGACAACCAGGGCGCGGCCCGCGCCATGGCCCGCCGCCTGGGGCTGCCCGAAGACCAGGTCATGGCCGAGGTGCTGCCCGAAGGCAAGGCCGACGCCATCGCCCAGCTCAAGGCCGGTGGCGCGGTGGTGGCGATGGTGGGCGACGGCGTGAACGACGCGCCCGCGCTGGCCGCCGCCGACGTGGGCATGGCCATGGGCAACGGCACCGACGTGGCCATGCACGCCGCGGGCATCACGCTGATGCGCGGCGACCCGCGATTGGTGGTGGCGGCGCTCGATATTTCGCACCGCACGGTGCTGAAGATCCGCCAGAACCTGTTCTGGGCCTTTGCGTACAACGTGGCGGGCATTCCGCTGGCGGCGCTGGGCTACCTGAGCCCCGTGGTGGCGGGCGCGGCGATGGCGCTGAGTTCGGTGAGCGTGATGGCGAATGCGCTGCTGCTCAAGCGCTGGAGGATGTGACCGGGGGGTTGTTTGATTGGAACGCTTCTTGCGTGTTGCGGTGCAGCATTCAACCCCCCTCCGCGAAAGGAGCTTCCCATGCTGGACCGCACCGCCACCCAGTTCTCCCACGTCAAGCCCGGCGACACCGCCTACGTCTCCGGCGGCCTGCGTGATTTCTTCCTCTACCGCGACCTGGGCGTGGCCGAGGCCACGCACGGCAAGGTGATCGCGCACCTCGTCAAGGCCAACATGGCACCGGAAAAGGGCACGGGCTGGCACCGCCATGAGGCGGACTTCCAGATCGTGATCATGCTCAAGGGCTGGGCGCGCTTCATGTACGAAGACCAGGAGACGCTGGTGCAGGCGGGCGACTGCGTGCACCAGCGCCCCGGCATCCGGCACTACCTGTTCGACTACTCGCCCGACATGGAGTACCTGGAAATCGTCTCGCCGGCGGACTTCAAGAGCATCGACGTGGAGCCGGTCTGCGAGATTCCTGCGCCCACGCCCTGGAAGTGATTTTTTAAGCCAAATCGCTCCGCAGCCGGGGCGTATCAAGCGCCAGCAGCTATGTATTCGATAGCGTCTGGCCGGTCTTCAGAACTCTGCCTCCAATTCGTCGATCTCATCGGGCTCCAGCCGCGCGGCGGCCACCCACTCCTGCATGGCGGGCAGGGCCATGATGCGCTCGCAGTAGGCGGCGCAGGTCTCGCTCAGCGGCACGTCGTAGGTCAGGAAGCGCGTGACCACGGGCGCGTACATCGCGTCGGCCATGCCGGGGCGCGGGCCGAACAGGAAGGGGCCGCCGTAGGCCGCCAGGCATTCCTGCCAGATGGCGAGCACGCGGTCGATGTCGCTTTGCGCGCGCGACCACACTTTGAAGCCCGGGTGGTGCGCCTTGATGTTCATGGGCAGCGCGCCGCGCAGCGCGGCAAAGCCCGAGTGCATCTCGCCGCACACCGCGCGGCAGTGGGCGCGCGCCTTCGCGTCGGCGGGCAGCAGCTTCGCTTTCGGCAGCGTTTCGTGCAGGTATTCGCCGATGGCCAGCGTGTCCCACACCCGGATGCCGCCGTGCTGGAGCGAGGGCACCAGCATCGAGGGCGACAGCAGCAGGATCTCGGCGCGCATCTGCGGGTCGTCGGGCGGCACCACGTGCTCGGTGAACGGCAGGCCCGAGAGGCGGGCCATGAGCCAGCCGCGCAGCGCCCAGGCGCCGTAGTTCTTGCTGCTGATGGTGAGTACGGCTTCGGTCATGGCGGCTCCTCGCGGTGAAACGGTGGGGTGCGGATGCGCGGACACCAGCAAGTTACGGGCCAAGCCGCAAAGCTGGCCCGTAACTTGCACGGCACGGGGCAAACCATGATCCCAGGAAGCGCGCCATGCTCTACCACGCCTACCAGACCCAGTCCAACCTGATGTCGCCGCTGCGCATGGCGGCGCAGTCCCTGGCGCCGATGCTGTGGGTGCGCCACACCGAACGCAGCCTGCTGCGCCACGGCTCCGCCGCCTGCGAGGTGTTCGCGCGCCTGCGGCTCACCCATGCGCGGCCCGCCTACGGCATCGACAGCGTGGTGGTGAACGGCGAGCCGCACGCCGTGGTGGAGCAGAAGGTGCTGGCCACGCCCTTCGGCACGCTGCTGCGCTTCCACAAGCCCGGGGTGGCGGGCCAGCCGCCGGTGCTGCTGGCGGCGCCGCTGTCGGGCCACTTCGCCACGCTGCTGCGCGACACGGCGCGCACGCTGCTGCAGGACCACGACGTGTACATCACCGACTGGCACAACGCGCGCGACGTGCCGCTGCGCCACGGCGCCTTCGGGCTGGACGGCTACGTGGAGCACCTGGAGCGCTTCATCGCCGCCATCGGCCCCGGCGTGCACGTGGTGGCGGTGTGCCAGCCCTGCGTGGCCGCGCTGGCCGCCACCGCGCTGATGGCCGAGGACGGCCACCCGGCCCAGCCGCGCAGCCTGACGCTGATGGCCGGGCCGGTGGACTGCCGCGTCAACCCCACCGAGGTCAACCGCCTGGCCACGGGCCGCGACATCGGCTGGTTCGAGAAGAACCTCATCAGCCACGTGCCGTCGCCGCACGCGGGCCACATGCGCCGCGTGTACCCCGGCTTCGTGCAGCTCAGCGCCTTCATGAACATGAACATGGAGCGCCACCTCCAGCAGTTCGAGGCCATGTACCAGCACCTGGTGCACGGCGAGGTGGAGCAGGCCGAGGGCATAGGCCGCTTCTACGACGAGTACCTGGCCGTCAACGACTTGCCCGCCGAGTTCTACCTGGAGACGGTGGAGCGCGTGTTCCAGACCTTCGACCTGCCGCGCGGCGAACTGATGGTGCGCGGGCGGCGCGTGAACCCGGCGGCCATCCGCCGCACCGCGCTGCTGACGGTGGAGGGCGAGCGCGACGACATCTGCGCCGTGGGCCAGACGGTGGCCGCGCAGGACCTGTGCACGGGCATCCGCCCCTACCGCAAGAGCCACCACCTGCAGGCCGGCGTGGGGCACTACGGCGTGTTCAGCGGCAGCCGGTGGAACCAGCAGATCTACCCGCGCGTGCGGGACGTGATCCATTCCAGCCAGGAGTAGCCGCTATCGCCATGGCCATGTGAGAAATACGTACTTACAGCGGGGACTGTTTTTGGCAAACTGCAACACGTTGTTACTTGTGTTGAGAAAGTTTCCATGAATGTCTATGCGTTGATGCAGCGTTTCACCATCCGCACGCGGATGCTGGGCGCCATTGCCGTGGTACTGGTGCTGCTGGGCCTGCTGGGCGGCGCGGGCATGTTCAGCATGTTGCGCATCCAGGACATGAGCGAGATGTTCATGCAGCGCGCCTTCACCCGGACGGCGCACCTGGCGGAGATGCGCGGCGCGATGGGCACCATCCGCCAGCAAGAGAAGAACATGATCATCCAGTACGAAAAGCCCGAGGCCGTGAAGGAAGCGCGCGGCCAGTGGACGGCGGCGCTGGACCAGGCGGCCCGGGTGGGCCAGCGGTTCCTGGAGGGCGAGGAGGACGCCGACAACGCCCTCGTGCGCGACCTGCTCCAGCGGCTGACCGCCTACCGCGACCAGTTCAAGTCCGTGGCCGACCAGCTGGAGGCCAATGGCTACGACTCCGCCACCATCGCCAACCGCATGGGCCGCAAGGCCGTGGCCGAATTCCAGGAGGCCGACAAGCTGCTGAACCAGCTCGACGCCAACCTGCGCAAGGACGCGGAGCAGGCCGTGCAGGAGCAGCACGCCGTGTCGAAGCAGGCCGAGCGGCTGTTCCTGCTGGCCGTGCTGTTCACCGTGGCCGTGGTGGCGCCGGCCACGTGGCTCAACATGGTGACCATCTGTCGCCCGCTGGAGCGGGCGCGCCAGGTGGCGCAGGGCATCGCGGGCGGCGACCTGTCGCAGCACATCGAGGTGCAGGGCCGCGACGAGGTGGCCGACCTGGGCCGCGCGCTGGTCGAGATGCAGGCGGGCCTGGCCGCCATCGTGGCGCAGGTGCGCGAGGCCAGCGGCAGCATCGCCACGGCGAGCCAGCAGATCGCCTCGGGCAACCAGGACCTGTCCGCGCGCACCGAGCAGACGGCGGGCCACGCGCAGGAGGCCGTGGCCTCGCTCGCGCAACTCACCTCCACGGTGCAGCAGACGGCCTCGTCGTCGCAAACGGCGAACCAGCTCGCCGCCTCCGCCTCGGGCGAGGCCGCGCGCGGCGGCAGCGTGGTGCAGCAGGCCGTGGCGGGCATGGAGGAAATCTCGGACTCCAGCCGCAAGATCGGCGACATCATCGGGCTGATCGACTCCATCGCGTTCCAGACCAACATCCTCGCGCTGAACGCCGCCGTGGAAGCCGCGCGCGCGGGCGAACAGGGCCGGGGCTTCGCCGTGGTGGCGGGCGAGGTGCGCTCGCTGGCCCAGCGCTCGGCCGCCGCGGCGAGCGAGATCAAGACCCTGATCGGCGCCAGCGTGCGCGCCGTGGACGGCGGCGTGCGCCACGTGAAGGACGCGGGCGGCGTGATGCAGGAAGTGGTGGCCAGCGTGCGGCGCGTGGGCGACATCATCGGCGAGATCAACGCGGCGGCCAGCGAGCAGTCCACGGGCATCGGCCAGGTGAACACCTCGGTGGGCGAGATCGACCGCATGACGCAGCAGAACGCCGCGCTGGTGGAAGAGTCCGCCGCCGCGGCCCAGTCGCTGCGCGACCAGGCGGCGCGCATGGCGCAGCTGGTGAGCCAGTTCAAATTGGCGGAGGGGAGCGGGGCGCTGCGGCTCAGAGCGTGTTGACGGTCTCCGCGCGAAGGGGCGGGGGCAGCGGATCGGGATGGGATGCAAGGCGCAAACCGCAGCCATAGCCGTAGCTATGGCGAGGATTTGCAACGCGGCAGACCGCCCGAGGCCGCGCTCACGCACCCGCGTGGAGACCGTCAACACGCTCTTATAGCGTGAAGGCCGCGCGGATGGCGGCGATGAAGGCTTCGGCCTGTTCCACCATCGCGCGCGCATCGGCGAGTTCCACGGGGTCGCCTTCGTAATCGGCCACGTAGCGGCGCGTTTCCGCCTGCTTGAGCCAACGCCCCATGTCCTTGGGCAGGGCGCCGTCCTTGATGAGGTGTTCGCTGAATGCGCTGAGCACGCCCCGGTGCGTCTTGCCCGCCGCATGGCCGGACGCGAGCAGGGCCGCGCGCGCGGCATCGAACAGGGCGTAGTAGGCGCGGTTGCACGCGCCGTCGGCATCGGCGGCATCCAGCAGGAGCCTGGCGGAAGCGGCGGCCTGCTGCGCCTTGGCCATCAGGCCGCTGGCGTTCACAGGCGCACGCCCTCGCGGGCGATGTTGTGCAGCAGCGCCGGGTTGGAGGACTGTTCCGGGTGCCTCCACTCGTCCATCCACACGGGCAGCGGCGTGATGTTGATGCCGGTTTCCAGCAGCACGTCGTAGGCCGCGTCCGACATGGCCAAGGCGGTGGGCAGCACGCGCTGGTGTGCGCCGTTCAAGAGCACGGCCACGTCCGCATCGCTGTCCGGGCGGTGCGTGCCGCGCGCGCGGCTGCCGTAGACGATGGCCCCCGCCATGTCGTAGCGGCTGGCGATCAGGGCGAGGAACTGGCGGACGGCGGCTTCGGTGGCTGGATCGATGCGGCGCATGGCGGCAGTGTAGAGGCTCTGCTTCCGTGGAGGGGGAATTTACGTCAAATTGGCCTCCAGCGCTTATGCAGCAAGCGCTGGCAGCTCACTTATCCGTAGCATCGCGCCCCGCCACCAGCACCGCGTTCGTGCCGCCGAAGGCAAACGAGTTCGACACCGCGTAGCGCAGCCCCGGCGCGGCGCGCGCTTCGCCCTGCACGAGGTCGAGCGCGAAGGCCGGGTCGGGCTGGCGCAGGTGGGCCGTGGGGGGCAGGCGGCGCTCTTGCAGGGCGCGCAGGGTGGCGATGAGTTCCACGGCGCCGCTGCCGCCCAGCAGGTGGCCGTGGATGGCCTTGGTGGAACTGATGGGGGTGTGGGCGCCGAACACCTCGGCCACGGACTGCGCCTCGGCGGCGTCGCCCGCCGTGGTGGCGGTGCCGTGGGCGTTGATGTAGCCCACGTCGCCGGGGGCGATGCCCGCGTCGCGCAGCGCGGCGCGCAGGGCGCGGGCCTGGCCGGGGGCGTGGGGGGTGGTGATGTGCATTCCGTCGCAGTTGGTGGCGTAGCCGGCGAGGAACAGCGATGAAGCCGCGCCGCGCGCCCGGGCGTGGGCCTCGGTTTCGAGCACCAGTGCGGCAGCGCCTTCGCCCAGCGCGAAGCCGGCGCGGTCGGCGCTGAAGGGGCGACAGGCGGATGCGGCGTCGGCCCCCACGGGGGCGAGCACGCGCATGGCGTCCCAGCCGGCGATGACGCCGGGCACGAGCAGGGCCTCGTGCCCGCCCGCGATGGCCACGTCGATCCAGCCCGCGCGCAGGGCGCGCAAGGCCTCGCCGATGGCGACGGCGGACGAGGCGCACGCGCAGGCGTAGGTGAGCGCCGCGCCGCGCGCGCTGAAGCGCAGCGCCAGCTCCGCCGCCGCCGCGTTGGGCATGGTGGTGGGCACGGAGGTGGGGCGTATGCGGCGCTGCTCGGCGTAGACGGCGCGGCAGGTGGCCTCGAAGGTGGATGCGCCCGCCATGCCGCTGCCCCAGAAGATGCCGATGCGCTCGGGGTCCGCCCCGTGCAGGGCGGCCTGCTCCACGGCGGATTCGGCGGCGGCCAGCGCCAGCGCCGTGCCCCGGTCCATCGGCAGGCGCGAGGGGGCGCGGCGCGTGGCTTCGTCGAACGCGCAGGCCGCCACGGCCACTTGCGCATCGGGCTGGCCGGGCACGCCGAGGGTGTGGGCGCGCACGGCGCTGCGGCCCGCGAACAGGTGCGCGTCGAACTCGGCCACGCTGCTGCCCAGCGGGGTGACGAAGCCGTAGCCGGCGATGCGGACGCTCATGGTCATGCGGCGGCCTTGGCGGCCAGCTGGCCTTCGACCACGTCCACCACGCGCGCCAGCGTGATGCTGCCCTGGCGCGGGTCGAGCAGTTCTTCGGGGATGCGCAGGCCGTAGCTGTCCTCGGCGCTGAAGACGAAGTCCATCAGCCCGAGGGAGTCCAGCCCCAGGCTTTCGAGGGTGGCCTCGGGGCGCAGCGCGGCGGGGTCGAGCTGGAACTTCTGCACCAGCAGTTCGGCGAGTCGGTTGTAGATGTCCTGGTTCATGGCGAGTCCTGTGTCGTTCACTTCTGGGTCACGAAAGCCGCCGTTTCGCGGGCGACGGTCATCCGGTCGTTATCGATGGAGAGCATGTGGTAGCTGTTGTCCACGATGAGGGTGCGCAGCCGCTCGCCGCCCAGGCCTTGGGCGAGCAGGGCGAGGTTGGTTTCGGGGCTGGCGATTTCGTCTTCGCGCGCGTGGATGGCGAGCACGCGCCCGCAGTCCACCTGGGGCAGCCGCCCGCGGATGTGGCGCAGCAGCCGGTCGTTCTCGCGCAGGTGGCCCACGCCCAGCACGGCGGCGCCGGCGCGCGAGACGCGGCGCTGCTCCAGCTCGCGCACGATGAAGGCGCGCACGCGCTCGCTCTTCACGCCGTAGGGCGGCTTCTCGCGCAGCTTCCACAGGCGGCCCAGCGGCGTGTACAGCGCCAGCGGCAGCAGCCACTGTGTGCGCGGAACGGCCCAGCCGTCCAGGCGCAGCGAGGTGGACAGCAGCACCAGCGCATCGACCGGCGTGCCGCCCATGGCCGTGCCCAGCGCCAGCGACGCGCCCGACGAGATGCCGACGAGCGCCACGCGCTGGTGGTCCTGGCGCAGCGCGGCAATGTGCGCGCGGATGGATTCCACCCACTGCCGCCAGGGCCGGGCGCGCTGCTCGGCGGCGTCGGGGTCGAACGAGTAGCCGGGAATGCGCGGCGCGGCCACGGTGCAGCCCGCCGAGCGCAGCGCGTGCTGCACGGGCAGCAGTTCGTCGGGCGTGCTGCACAGGCCGTGCAGCAGCAGCGCCGCGGTGCCCGTGCTGGCGTTCCGGGCCGTCATACCGTGGCTTCCACCGCGGGCGGCGCGGCCTCGCCCTTGCGCGGCTGGAACCACGCCACGTACAGCGCGGGCAGCACCACCAGCGTGAGCAGCGTGGCCGTCACCAGCCCGCCGATCACCACGACGGCAAGCGGGCGCTGCGTCTCCGCGCCGATCTCGTGCGACAGCGCCATCGGCAGCAGGCCCAGCATGGCGAGCATGGCCGTCATCAGCACGGTGCGCAGGCGCTGCATGGAGCCCTGGCGCACGGCCTCCATCACGCCCATGCCGCCGGCCTGCAGCTGCTGGTAGACCGACAGCATCACCACGCCGTTGAGCACCGCCTGCCCCGACAGCGCGATGAAGCCGATGGCCGCCGACACCGACAGCGGTATGCCCAGCGCCCACAGCGCGATGAAGCCGCCGATCAGCGCGAGCGGCACGTTCAGCAGAATCAGCAACGCCGTCTTGAACGACTTGAACGCATCGAACAGCAGCACGAAGATCAGCAGCAGCGAGATCGGCACGACGACCGACAGGCGCTTCATGGCGCGCTCCTGGTTCTCGAACTCGCCCGACCAGTTGAGCTGGTAGTTGTCGGGGATCTTCACGTGCTGCGCCACGCGCGCCTTCATGTCGGCCACCACCGAGCCCATGTCGCGCCCCGCGATGAAGATGCCGATGGCCGTGGTGCGGCGGCCCGCCTCGCGCGCGATGTTCATTGCGCCCGCGCCTTCGCGGATGTCGGCCACGGCGGACAGCTGCACGTAGCCGCCGTCGGGCGTGGCAATCGGCGTGCGCGGCAGGTTGGCGATGGCGCGCTCGTCCCGGGGCAGGCGCACGGCCACGGCGAACTTGCGCTCGCCCTCCCAGATGCTGGTGGCGGCCTTGCCCGCGAGCGCGGCCTCGATCACGTCCTGGATGTCGCCCACGTTCAGCCCGTAGCGCGCGGCGCGGTCGCGGTCGATGTTGATGAGCAGCTGCGGCACCTGGCCGTCGCGGTCGATCTCGGCGCGCGCCACGCCCTGTACCTGCTTGACCTGGCGCGCGATCTCGTCGGTGATGCGCTTCATCTCCGTGAGATCGTCGCCCGCGAGCTTGAGCACGATCTGGCCCTTGATCTGCGAGATGGATTCGAGCACGTTGTCGCGGATGGGCTGCGAAAACGCCGGGTCGATGCCCGGAATGGCCGAGAGCGCGCGGCCCATCTCCTCGGTGATCTTCTCCTTGGTCATGCCGGGGCGCCACTGGTCCTCGGGCTTCATGTCCACGAAGATTTCGGCCATGGAGATGGTCTTGGGGTCGGTGCCGTCCTCGGGCTGGCCGGCTTTCGAGACGGTGGTGTGCACCTCGGGCACGCTCAGCAATGCCTTGCGCGCCATGCGCAGGATGCGCGTGGCTTCCTCGGCGGACACGGTGGGCGAGAGCGCGAAGTTCACCCAGGTTGTGCCTTCGTCCAGTTCCGGCAGGAACTCCGACCCCAGCCGTGACGCCACCACGCCGGTGACGGCGAACGCCGCCAGCGCAATGGCCGTCACGTGCTTGCGGTGCGTCAGCGCCCAGTCGAGCACCGGGCCGTAGATGCCCTTGGCCCCGCGCACCACGCGGTTGTCGCCGTGCGGCAGCTTCTTGCGCAGCAGCCAGTAGGCCAGCAGCGGCACCAGCGTGAGCGAGAAGATCAGCGAGCCGACCAGCGCCGTGGTGACCGACAGCGCCATGGGCCGGAAGATGCGCCCCTCGTGCCGTTGCAGCGCGAAGATGGGGATGTGCGCCGCGATGATGATGAGCATGGAGAACAGCGTGGGCCGCCCGACCTCGTTGGCCGCGTCGATGATGACCTCGCGCCGGTCGCGCGCGTCCATGTCCTCGCCGCGCTCGGCCAGGCGGTGCATGATGTTTTCCACCACGATCACTGCCCCGTCCACGATGATGCCGAAGTCCATCGCGCCCAGGCTCAGCAGGTTGGCGGGCACGCCCAGCACCTTCAGGCCCATGAAGGTGGCCAGCAGCGCCAGCGGAATGATGACCACCACGGCCAGGCTGGCGCGCAGGTTCGACAGGAAGATGTACAGCACCAGCGATACCAGCAGCGCGCCTTCCACCAGGTTGTGGAACACAGTGGACATGGTGCGGTTCATGAGCCACTCGCGGTCGTAGAACGGCACGATCTGCATCCCCGGCGGCAGGCCGCGCGCGTTCAGTTCGGCGATCTTCGCCTTCACGCCCTTGAGCACCTCGCTCGGGTTCTCGCCCTTGCGCATGATGACGATGCCGGTCACCACGTCGTCGTCCAGGTCCTGCCCCACCACGCCCAGGCGCGGCACGGCGCCGGTCTTCACCTGGGCGATGTCGCGGATCAGGATGGGCGTGCCGCCGCGCGCCGCGACCACGATGCGGCCGATGTCGTCGGCGCTCTGCAACATGCCGATGCCGCGGATGGTGTACTGCTGCGCCCCCTGCGCCACGTAGCTGCCGCCCGCGTTGGAATTGCCGCGCCCCAGCGCGTCCAGCAGGTTCTGGAAGCTGAGCTTGTACGCGCGCAGCTTGTCCAGGTCGGGCTGCACCTCGTACTGCTTGATGGCGCCGCCCATGGCCACCACGTCGGCCACGCCGGGCACCTGGCGCAGGGCGCGCTCCACGGTCCAGTCCTCCACGGTGCGGATGTCGGTGGTGGACATGCCGTCGGCCTTGAGGCGGTAGCGCATGATCTCGCCCACGGGCGTGGCGTTGGGCGCCATGTCGGCCTGCACGCCGGGCGGCAGGTCCACGCTGGACAGGCGCTCGGCGATCTGCTGGCGCACCACGTTGACGTTGGCGTCGTCGTCGTACGTGACCACGCTGTACGACAGCCCGAACTGCGTGTGCGAGAACACGCGGATGGCGTTGGGCAGGCCCGCGAGCGCCATCTCGATCGGCAGCGTGACCTGCTTTTCCACCTCTTCGGGCGCGCGGCCGGGGTAGAGCGCGATCACCGTCACCTGCGTGTCGGTCACGTCCGGAAACGCCTCGACCGACAGGTTCTTGAACGCGATGACGCCGCCGCCCACGAACAGCAGCACGGCCAGGATGATGAACAGCGGCTGGTGCAGCGCGTAGTGGATCAGGCGCTTCATGGCTGCTTGCCCTCGGCGTCTTCGGCCATGCTGGCGTACTGGCGCTGCAGCAGCAGCACGTTCTGCGTGACCACCTTGTCGTTGGCCGTCAGGCCCGAGGTGACCACCACCTCGCGCTGGCCTTCATGGCCCAGGTCCACGCTGCGCGGCTCGAACACGCCCGCGTCGCGCTGCACGAAGACGAGGTGGCGCCTGCCGTCCAGCACCACCGCCTCGGCGGGCACGACGAAGCCGTTGGCGCGGCCCTCCGTCACGCGCACGGTGGCGAGCATCTCGGCCTTCAGGCGGCGCGTGGGGTTGGGCACCTCGCCGCGCACCTTGAGCGTGCGCGTGGCCGGGTCGATGGCGTCCGCCGTGGCCTTCACCGTGCCCGCGAAGCGCTCGCCGGGGTAGGCGGGCACTTGGAACGAAAAGGCGTCGCCGGGCGCCAGCGCGTCGAGGTCGCCCTCGTGCGCGTCGATTTGGATCCACAGCGAGGTGGGGTCGGTCACCACGAACAGCGCGGGCGTGCCGGGGCCGGACTGGTCGGGGCGCAGCTCCTGGCCGGGGTTGAGGTTGCGCTCCACCACCGTGCCCGCGATGCCTGCCGTCAGCGCCAGCTGCTGGTTCACCGCGAGACTGCCGTTGTTGCCGTACAGGCTGGTGCGCGCCGCGGCGCGGGCCGATTCGGCGCGGGCGCTGGCGGCGTCGGCCTCGGCCTGCTCCAGATCCTTGCGCGCGATGATGCCCGCCGCATACAGCTCGCGCGAGCGCGCCAGCGCCTGCTGCGCCAGCTGCTGCCCGGCATGGGCCTTGGCCGTGTCGGCCTGGGCCTGGCCGAAGTCGGGCGAGGCCAGCAGCGCCAGCGGCGCGCCGGCCTGCACGCGCTGGCCCACGTCGGCCTTGAGCGCGGAGACGCGGCCCGCGAACGCGGGGTAGATGCGCTGGGTGCGCTCCTCATTCCACACCAGCCGCGCGGGCAGTTCGACCATCAAGTCCTTGGACGGGCGCACCGCCACCGTCTTGAGCATCGCCAGTTGCGGATGGCCGGGCGGGAAGCGCAGCTGCCCTGATTGCAGGATGGGCGGCGCGGCCTCGGGCGGGGCGGGCGGAGGGGCCTTGCCGCAGGCTTGCAGCGCGGCGACGGCGCACAGGGTCAGGGCCAGCAGCAGGCTGCGGGAAAAGAGTGTTTTCGTTGTCATGGAGGGCGGGGGTTCAAGGCAGCAGGGTTTGCGGCTGGGTGCGCAGCAGCCAGTTGCCGCGCGCTTTGGCGTAGTCGGCGCGGGCGCCGATGGCGTCGAGCACGGTGGCGCGCAGCGTGCGGCGGGCGTCGAGCAGGTCGGTCAGCGAGATCGCGCCCTTGCGGTAGGCCAGCTCGGCGCTTTGCGCCACCTGGCGCGCGCGCGGCAGGATGCCGCTCTCGTAGCTCTGCGCCCGCGCCGCCGTGCTGGCGGCGGTCTGCTGCAGCGATTGCAGGTCGAGCAGGGCGAGGCGGCGGGTTTTGTCGAGCAGCTCCTGCGCCTGGTTCAGCTCGGCCTGGGCGCGGCCGATCTCGCCCTCGAAGCGGTAGCCCCAGTTCAGCGGCACCGAGGCGCGCAGTTCCAGCAGGCGGGTGGAAACGCCGGGGTAGTGGTCGTACGAGGCGCCCACGGTCACGTCCGCCTTGCGCAGCGCCTGGGCGTTCGCCAGCGCGGCTTCGGCGGACTGCACGCGGGCCAGCGCGGCGCGCACGTCGGCCCGGCCCTCGGCCAGCGCGCCCAGGTCGTTGCCCACGCCGGGCACGGGCGCGGGCGGCTCCACGCGCCGGGGCCAGTCGCAGTCGCAGGCCGTGAGGCCCTGGCCCGCCGCGCTCCTGGCAATGATCTGCGCCAGCGCCATCGCGGCCTGCTGGCGCGCCAGCACGGCGGCCTCGGTGTCGGTGTGGGCGCGCTCGGCCTCGATGCGCGTGCGCTCGGCATCCTGCGCGGCCAGGTCACCCGCCTGCACGCGCACGCCCGCCATGCGGCCCAGCTCGGCCATGCCGCCTTCGATTTCGCGCGTCTGCGCCAGCCGCTCCTGCGCGGCCAGCAGGTCGTAGTAGGCCGACACGGTGGCCTGGAGCTGCTGCGTCTGCGTGTCTTCCACGTCGGCCTGCGCGGCATCGGCGGCGCGCTGGGCCGCCTGGGTACGCAGCGCGCGCTTGCCGCCGCGCTCCCAGGTCCAGTCCACGCCGATGGACTTGTCGATGCGCTTGGCCGACCAGACGTTGCCGCCGCCCAGGCCGTGCTGCAAGTCCATCTGCGACGCCTTGGTGGTCAGCACCGGCGCGGGCGCGTGGTCGGCGGCCAGGACGTCGGCGCGCGCTCCGGCCAGGGCCTGGCGGGAGATGGCGACGTCGCTGTTGTCACGCGCGGCGGTGAGGGCCTGCACCAGCGTCAGGCCGGGCGGCGCGGTCGTCAGGGCAGGGGCGGTCTGGCTCCAGCAGGGCAGGGCGATGGCCAGCGACAGTAATAGCAGTCTCGTTTTCATACGCGGGCGTTTATCGCCGCAGGTGCCTGACCGTGACCTGACCGTTATGTCAGCGGCGGGCGCCCGAGAACCTGTTCACGATCTCAGCGCGAGGGGCGTGGGCGCGGCCTTGGGCGGTCTGCGGCGTTGCAAATCCTCGCAATAGCACTGGCTATTGCTGCGGTTTGCGCCTTGCAGCCCATCCCAATCCGCAGCCCATGCCCCTCGCGCTGAGATCGTGAACAGGTTCTAAGAAAATACCGCCATGCGAATCCTGTTGGTGGAAGACGATGCCGTGCTGCGCAGCGTGATGCAGCGCAGCCTGACCGATGCGGGCCACCGCGTGGACGTGGCCGCGAGCGTGGCCGAGGCCGACCATTTCTGGTGCGTGCAGCCGTTCGACGCGGTGCTGCTCGACCTGAACCTGCCGCAGGACGGCGCGGACCACAGCCCCATGGCCAGCGGCCTGGCCGCGCTGCGCGCCGCCCGCGCGCGCGGCGACCGCACGCCGGTGCTGGTGCTGACGGCGCGCGACCGCACGCCCGAGCGCATCGCGGGCCTGGACGCGGGCGCGGACGACTACCTGGGCAAGCCTTTCGACCTGGACGAGGTCGAGGCCCGCCTGCGCGCGCTGGTGCGCCGCACCCAGGGCACGCAGGACCTGACCGTGGCGGGCCGCCTGGCGCTGGACCGGCGCGCGCGCCGCTTCACGCTGGGCGGCGAGCCGCTGGCCCTGCCCGCGCGCGAGTTCGAGGTGCTGTGGGAGCTGATGACGCCGCCGGGCCGCGTGGTGAGCAAGCGCACCCTGTCGGAAAAGCTCTCCGACTTCGAGGACGCGCTGGGCGACAACGCGCTCGAGGCCTTCATCTCGCGCCTGCGCAAGAAGCTGGCCGGCAGCGGCGCGGGCATCCGCACGCTGCGCGGCCTGGGCTACATGCTGGAAGCGGAGCCGGGGCCGTGAACGGCAGCGCGCCCGTGCCGCCGCTGCCTTCGCTGCGCGCGCGCCTGCTGCGGCACGTGCTGCTGCCGCTGTCCAGCATCTGGCTGGTGGGCACGGTGGCGGCGGCGCTGCTGGTCAATACCTTCACACAGCACGCCTACGACCGCTCGCTGCTCGACGACGCCTACGCCATCGCCGCCAACGTGCGCACAGGGCCGGACGGGGCGCTGGAGTTCTCCCTGAGTTCGCGCGAGGTCAAGGCCGTGCTGTTCGACCAGGCGGAAACGGTGTACTTCGCCGTGCTGCGGCCCGACGGTTCGCTGCTCGCGGGCAACGCCACCCTGCCGCTGGACGCGCTGGCCGAGGACAAGGTCTACCGCTTCTCCGACACACAGCTCCACGGGCGCGCGCTGCGCGCCGTGCGCCTGCGGCTCACGCAGCCCGCGCCGTTCGAGGTCATCACCGCGCAAACGGTGAATGGCCGCCACAACCTGCTGCGCAGCGCGCTGCTGTACTCGCTGGCGTCGCAGGGCGTGCTGCTGGCGGTGCTGGCGCTGTGGCTGCGCCGCGCCATCCAGCGCGAGATGGAGCCGCTGGTGGCCTTCCAGCACACGCTGCAGCAGCGCGATGCGCGCGACCTGGCGCCGCTGCCCGTGCCTGCCTCCACCCGTGACCTGCAGCACCTGGGCACGGCCATGAACGGCCTGCTCGCGCGCGTGGCCGACGGCGTGCGCGCGCAGCACGAATTCGCGGGCAACGTGGCGCACGAGCTGCGCACGCCGCTCGCGGGCATCCGCGCCCTGGCCAGCTACGGCCTGGCGCACAAGGACCCGGCGGTGTGGCGCGAGCAGCTGGCGGGCATCGTGCAGAGCGAGGCCCGCGCCAGCCACCTGGTCGACCAGCTGCTGGCCCTGGCCCTGGCCGACGAGGCGCGCGGGGCCATGCCCTTGCAGGAGGTGCAGCTCGACGCCCTGGCGCGCGACACGGTGCTGCGCTTTCTGCCGCGCGCCGACGCGGCAGGCGTGGACCTGGGCGCGGTGGGCCTGGACCAGACCGTGACCGTGCACGGCCAGCCGCTGCTGATCGAGGGCGTGCTGGGCAACCTGATCGACAACGCGCTGCGCTACGGCAAGCCCGCCACGGGCGAGCCGCCGCGCATCACCGTGGCGCTGGTGCAGGAGGGGAGGGAGGTCGCGCTCTCCGTGCTCGACAACGGCCCCGGCATCTCCGCGCGCGAGCGCCAGCAGCTCCAGCAGCGCTGGGTGCGGGGCCGGGAGGGCGAACGGCTGGGCCAGGGTGCGGGCCTGGGCCTGGGCATCGTGGCGCGCTACGCCGAGTTGCTGGGCGCGCGGCTGGAACTGGGGCCGGGGCCGGGAGGACAGGGGCTGAATGCGCGGCTGGTACTACTTTTTTAATAGCTACTCAGCCTTGTCCAGTTTGTGTTTGCGCAGTAGTGGTGGATCGCTCGCGCGGACCGGCGACGAAAAGGCACTCTGGGCGCGAGAGCACGCGCCTGCGGTACGCCGGCGTGCGGCCCAGGATCGGGATCAATTGGGACTGGTACAGCTCGACCCACCCCAGCTTCTCGTCGATGTCGGGCCGGTATTCCACCGTTTCCGTCTGGCAGCCCAGCGCCGTGTGCACGTGCTGCTGCAGCTGCTGGTTGCTTTGCGCCCAGGCGTAGGGCAGTTCGGCGTAGAAGCCGATCCGCGCCGCGCTGCCCGCCAGGGCCTGCCAGAAGCTGTCGCGTGTCTGCACATGTTCGCCATGGGGCATGGGCCCATACGGACGCCGCAGGCCACGCCACACCAGGCGCTGGAAGAGCGAGCGCGGCGGCGGGCCGCCCGCCCCCGCAGGCAGCAGCACCAGGGTGCGCCCCAGGCCGCCGGGCCGCTCTTGTTCGAGCGCATGGGCCACCTGCCGGGCCGCCGCCTCGAGGGTGTCTCCCGATGGCAGGCCCATATGCTGGTACCGACAACCGAGGCGGCCCATGGCCAGCATGTCTTCCCGCCGGCGGGTGCTGAACTCGGCCTCGTTGTCGGCAAAACCCGTCGCGAGGGCCCAGTCGGACACCGGGCCCGGCAAGGCCGCGGTGACCAGGGTGATGACTTCGGCGCGGCTGCCGGCCGCGCCCAGGAAGCCGGCGATCGAATACGCCGCATCGTCCAGATGGGGCGAAATCACCACCACGTCGTCGATCCCGAGCCGGTCCAGCCATGCGCGCACGGCCTGCGCGTCATTCAGCACCGTCATCCCGGATGTCCTCCTGTTCGCAAAGGCGTTTGAGGTGGTCGATGCGCTTGGGAAACTCGACTTCGAACACATGCTGCAGGGCAAAGGCCAGCGCGCGTTCGGACAACTGCCGCAGCTCGGCCACGTTGCCCGCCAGTGCCGCGACCTCGCGCGCCATGGCTTGTGGACTGGCCGAGGCGCACAGCCGCCCGGCCGACGACAGACGATGCAATCCGCGCCAGGCCTCGTTGGGATAGCCGACGATGGGAACGCCGGCGCACAAGGTTTCCAGGTAGGTGCAGGAGGGATCGCCCTGCAGGTGGGGGCAGACGAACAGGTCGATCTCATTGCGCAGCATGGGCTGGAGATCCTGCTCGAAATCCAGCGTGCCCAGCAGACGGACCTGTTCCTGCAGGCCCTGTTCGACGATCTGGCCTTGCAGCGTTTCCCGCAGGGGGCCGTCGCCCGCGATCCACAGTTCGAATGGCGTGCCCTGTGCGCGCAGCAGGCTGGTCAGGGGAATCAGGCTTTGCACGCCCTTGATGGGGTGCAGCCGGCCCGAGAACAGCAAGCGCATCCGCCCGCGCCGGGACAGGGACTCGAAGCGCGCCGCGAGATCGGCCGCGGTGGCGCAGCGGTCCGACGTCGTGCGGTTGTCGAAGTACAGCAGGGGCGAGGCGTTGTAGCGGGCAAACATGTCGAAGGTGGGCGTGCCGTTGCATTGCAGCCCCTTGGCCACCCGGATCTCCCGCACCGCGCGGCGGTGATTGAGGAGCAGCCAGACCCCGCTCATGAGCAGCCGCACCCCCCAGCCACGGGCGACCTTGGCGATCTGAAACTGGGTCAGCAAAGAAAGCTCGGTGTTGACCACGAAGACCGCGCCTTGTTCGCGGCAGCGCTGGCCCAGTCCGTACAGAACGTGGTTGAGCGCGGCCATGACCACCGCGCCTTCCAGCAACGGGCCGCCCCGTTCGGCCAGCTCGGGATAACTGACGGTGTGGACGGTGAACGGCAGTTCACCGGGCTCCCAGAAGCGGTTGTCCAGATCGGCGCTGGGCTGGCTGCCCGCTTGCAGCCCCACTTCCACCGGGCCAGGCCAATGCCGGGCGTATGCCGCCAAGCCCGTGACGAATTTGGCCGGCAGCAGCCACTGGCCCTCGGCATTGCGCAGGGCGGGCAGTGAAGCGAGGATCAGCAACCGGCGGGTCGACGGCCCCGGGGAAACCCTCGGCACGGCGACGCCGCGTTGATCGGCGTCTTCCGGTTGCACTGCATTCATGCGCAGCATTGTTGCGTAAATTTTTGTGATTTTGCTATTCCTGAAAACGCTTGCTCGCGCCAGCGTGGGGCCGTCTTCCGGGCCAGGGGCAGGGGTGAATGCGTGGATGCTGCTGCTTTTCTGATAGCTGCCAGCGCTTGTCCCTGAAGGCATAGAGGCCGATTGAACTCACAATCCGGGCACCATGCTCGTTATCCGCCCTGCACGCTTTCCCGAATACGTGCGCAGCCCCACGGTGAATTTGGGCTTTCAGGATTACGAAAAGGAGTTCGCCGCGCTGCGGCGCATCGATGCGCGCACCTGCGAACTCAAGCGGGTGTACGTGCGGCCCGCTGCGCGTGGCCATCAGGCGGGCCGCCAGCTGGTGGAATCCATGCTGCGCGAGGCCCGTGCGGCGGACTACCGCCGCATGTGCCTGGATGTGCTGCCGGAGTTCGTGGCGGCCCAGCGGCTGTACGCCTCGCTGGGCTTTGTGGACGCCGAGCCCGTCAGCCACAACCCGGTGCCCGGCACCCGGTTCCTGGCGCTGGAATGGGGCTAGCCTCAGCGGGCCGCCAACGCATCGCGCAGCCGCTGCGCATGGCCCTCCAGCACGGCCATGCCGGGCTCCGGGCGGGGCCAGGTGAAGCCCACGCCATCGCCGGCGTGGCGCGGCAGCACATGCAGGTGGAAGTGGCCCACGGTCTGCCCGGCGACCGCGCCGTTGAACTGCAGCACGTTCAGCCCCTCGGGCGCGAAGGCCGCCTGCGCCGCCAGCGCGATGCGGCGGGCCACCTGCATCACGGCCGCGGCTTCCTCGGGCGTGATGTCGAACAGCGTGGCCGCGTGGCGCCGGGTGGCCACCAGCACGTGGCCGGGGTTGACCTGGCCGATGTCCATGAAGGCGATGGTGAGTTCGTCCTCGTGCACCTTGGCGGAGGGAATCTGGCCCTGGACCAGCTTGCAGAAGATGCATTCGCCCGGCGGCGAGGTGTCGATGAAGGCGGGCATGGGGATGGCGATGCGGGTGGAAAGCCGCCATTGTGGAATAGGCGGGTGCTGTTGTAGTGAACACGTTCTCAGGCCCGGCGTGGCCCGAACAGGATGACGCACATGCCCAGCAGGCACAGGCCCGCGCCGATCCAGTCGGTCGCCGTGGGCCGGATGGAGTCCACGGCCCAGAGCCAGAGCAGCGCCACGCCGATGTAGACGCCGCCGTAGGCCGCATAGACGCGGCCCGCAGCCTGCGGGTGCAAGGTGAGCAGCCACGCGAAGACGGCTAGGCTCACGGCGGCGGGCGCCAGGAGCCAGGCGGACTTGCCCCGTGTGAGCCACAGGTGGGGCAGGTAGCAGCCGATGATTTCGGCCAGCGCCGTGGCGATGAACAGTCCGAGGGTCTTGGCGAGTTCGGTCAGCATGGGTGCTCTTTTCTTTGTAGCTGCCGGCGCTTGATGGGCAAGCGCTGGAGGCCAAAAAGCTTGAAACCTTTACGCCAGCGCCGGGTAGTCCGTGTACCCCTCGGCGCCGCCGCCGTAGAAGGTCTTGGAGTTCCAGGGGTTGAGCGGCGCGTCGGCGCGCAGGCGCGCGACGAGGTCGGGGTTGGAGATGAAGGCGCGGCCAAAGGCGACGATGTCCGCGCGGCCCTCGGCCACGGCCTGCTGGGCCATTTCACGGCTGTAGCCGTTGTTGACCATCCACGCGCCCTGGCCGCCCGCCTCGCGGTAGGCGGCGCGCAGCGCGGCGTAGTCGAAGGGGCGGCCTTCCACCTCGCGCGGGCCGCCGGTGGAGCCTTCGATGATGTGGATGAACGCCAGGCCCAGCGGCGCGAGCTGGCGCACCACGTGCTCGAACAGGGGCTGCGGGTCGGCGTCCACGATGTCGTTGGCCGGGGTGACGGGCGACAGGCGGATGCCCACGCGGCCCGCGCCGATGGCGTCGGCCACGGCGCGCGTGGCTTCGAGCAGCAGGCGGGCGCGGTTCTCGATGCCGCCGCCGTAGCCGTCGGTGCGCTGGTTGGCGCCGGTCTTGAGGAACTGGTCGACCAGGTAGCCGTTGGCCGCGTGGATTTCCACGCCGTCGAAGCCTGCGATGTCCACCGCGTTGCGCGCGGCGGTGGCGTAGGCCTGCACGATGGCGGGCAGTTCATCGGCCTCCAGCGCGCGCGGGGCGGAGGTGGGCACGAAGCGGCCCTGGCCCGTGGCGTGGTCCACGAGGAAGGTCTTGCTCTGGGCCGCGACGGGCGAGGGCGCGACGGGCGCGCCGCCGCCGGGCTGCAGGTCGGTGTGCGAGATGCGGCCCACGTGCCAGAGCTGGGTGACGATGCGGCCGCCCGCGGCGTGGACGGCATCGGTCACGCGGCGCCAGCCCGCGAGCTGCTCGGGCGCGTACAGGCCCGGCACGTCGGAATAGCCCTGGCCCTGGTGGCTGATGGCCGTGCCTTCGCTGATGAGCAGGCCCGCGCTGGCGCGCTGGGCATAGTAGGTGGCGGTGAGTTCGCCGGGCACCGCGTTGGGGCTGCGGTTGCGCGTGAGCGGGGCCATGGCGATGCGGTTGGCAAGCTGCAGGCTGCCGGCCTGGATGGGGTCGAAAAGCGTGGTCATTGAAAAGGGTCGAGAGGCAAAAACGGCAACGCCCTGCGCGGGGCAGGGCGCCGGGTGGGGAGCGGGTTTACTTGAGCAGGCCTTCGGCCTTCATTGCGGCCTGCACGGCGGGGCGTGCGGACACGCGGGCGCGGTAGGCCTGGATGTTCGCCAGGCCCGCAATGTCCAGGCCCACGGCGGGCGCCCAGTTGGTCACGGTGAACAGGTAGCCGTCGGCCACGGTGAACTGGTCGCCCATCAGGAACTGCTTGCCGGCGAGCTGGCCGTCCACCCACGTCAGGCGCTCCAGCACCTTGGCGCGCGCGATGGCCTTGTATTCCTCGGGCGTGGCGGGGTTGAACAGCGGCGAGAAGCCCTTGTGCACCTCGGTGCCGATGAAGGTCAGCCACTCCTGCAGGCGGTAGCGCTCCATGGTGCCGTTGGCGGGCGCGAGCTGCTTGGCGGGCACCTGGTCGGCGATGTATTGCACGATGGCCGGGCCTTCGCGCAGGGTCGTGCCGTCGTCCAGTTGCAGCAGCGGCACGTAGCCCAGCGGGTTGATGCCGTAGTAGTCGGTACCGTCCTGCAGCTTGTGGCTCTTGGTGCTGGCCAGCACGGGCGTGAAGGCCAGGCCCGCCTCGTGCAGGGCGATGTGGGGCGAGAGGGAGCAGGCGCCGGGGGAGTAATACAGCTTCATGAGAGGGGTTCCCTGGTTGACGAAAACCAGCATCCTATGCCGTCTTGAATTTTCTTGCAGAGAGCGGGGAGGGGTGTTTCACGTGAAACACCTGGGGATGGCAAAGGTGGGAAAATTGCGGGTTTCCCCCGCCCCCAGAGAACTTTCATGCTGTACCCCCAGGAATTTGATGTCATCGTCGTCGGCGGCGGCCACGCCGGCACCGAGGCCGCGCTGGCCGCCGCGCGCATGGGCGTGAAGACGCTGCTGCTCACGCACAACATCGAGACGCTGGGGCAGATGAGCTGCAACCCCAGCATCGGCGGCATCGGCAAGGGCCATCTCGTCAAGGAGGTGGATGCGCTGGGCGGCGCGATGGCGCTGGCCACGGACGAGGGCGGCATCCAGTTCCGCATTCTCAACAGCAGCAAGGGCCCCGCCGTGCGTGCCACGCGGGCGCAGGCGGACCGCATTCTCTACAAGGCCGCCATCCGTCGCATGTTGGAGAACCAGCCCAACCTGTGGCTGTTCCAGCAGGCGGTGGACGACCTGATGGTGGAGGGCGACCGCGTGGTGGGCGCGGTGACGCAGGTGGGCATCCGCTTCCGTGCGCGCGCCGTGGTGCTGACGGCGGGCACCTTCCTGGACGGCAAAATTCACGTGGGCCTGAACAACTACGCGGCGGGCCGCGCGGGCGACCCGCCCGCCGTGAGCCTGTCGGCGCGCCTGAAGGAACTGCAACTGCCCCAGGGCCGCCTGAAGACCGGCACGCCGCCGCGCATCGACGGGCGCAGCATCGACTTCAGCCAGTGCGAGGAGCAGCCGGGCGACCTGGACCCGGTGCCGGTCTTCAGCTTCATGGGCCGCGCCGACATGCACCCGCGGCAGGTGCCGTGCTGGATTACCCACACCAACGCACGCACGCACGAGATCATCCGCAGCGGCTTCGACCGCAGCCCCATGTTCACCGGCAAGATCGAAGGGGTAGGGCCGCGCTACTGCCCCAGCGTGGAAGACAAGATCAACCGCTTTGCCGACAAGGACAGCCACCAGATCTTCTTGGAGCCCGAGGGGCTGACCACGCACGAGTTCTACCCCAACGGCATCTCCACCAGCCTGCCGTTCGACGTGCAATACGACCTCGTGCGCAGCATGAAGGGCTTGGAGAACGCCCACATCCTGCGCCCCGGCTACGCCATCGAGTACGACTACTTCGACCCGCGCTCGCTCAAGAGCAGCTTCGAGACGCGGCAAATCCAGGGCCTGTTCTTCGCGGGCCAGATCAACGGCACCACTGGCTACGAAGAAGCGGCGGCCCAGGGCCTGTTCGCGGGCCTGAACGCCGCGCTGCAATGCCGGGGTGAGGCCGCATGGCTGCCGCGCCGCGACGAAGCCTACCTGGGCGTGCTGGTGGACGACCTGATCACCAAGGGCGTGACCGAGCCCTACCGCATGTTCACCAGCCGCGCCGAGTTCCGCCTGCAACTGCGCGAAGACAACGCCGACATGCGCCTGACCGAAGCGGGCCGCCGCATGGGCCTGGTGGACGACGCGCGCTGGAACGCCTTCAGCCGCAAGCGCGACGCTGTTTCACGTGAAACAGAGCGCCTCAAGTCCACCTGGGTCAACCCGCGCAACCTGCCCGCGAGCGAATCCGAGCGCGTGCTGGGCAAGGCGATCGAGCACGAATACAACCTGGGCGACCTGCTGCGCCGCCCCGGCGTGAGCTACGCCGCGCTGCTGTCGCTGGATGGCGGCAAGTACCAGCCCGCAGCGCCGCTGGCCGGCGACGAAGTGGAGCAGGTGGAAATCGCCGCCAAGTACGCGGGCTACATCGACCGGCAAAAGGACGAAGTGCAGCGCGCCGCGCACTTCGAGAGCCTGCGCCTGCCGGCGGAGCTGGACTACATGCAGGTGGCCGCCCTGTCGATCGAAGTGCGCCAGAAGCTGCAAAAGCACCGGCCCGAGACGCTGGGCCAGGCTTCGCGCATCTCGGGCGTCACGCCCGCCGCCATCTCGCTGCTGCTGGTGCATTTGAAGAAGGGCGGGTTCAAGGGCTTCGCCCACGAGGCAGAGGCCGCCGATGCGTGAGGCACTGTGTGCGGGCGCGGACGCCCTGGGCTTGGCGCTGAGCGGTGCGCAGGTCGACCAGTTGCTGGCCTTCCTGGCCCTGCTGCAAAAGTGGAATAAGGTCTACAACCTGACGGCGGTGCGCGACGCGCAGGAAATGCTCACCCACCACCTGCTCGACAGCCTCGCCGCCGTCGCGCCGCTGCGCCGCCATCTGGCGGGGCAGGGCGGCCAGCGCCTGCTGGATGTGGGCAGCGGCGGCGGCCTGCCCGGCGTGGTGTTCGCCATCTGCTGCCCCGAGGTGGATGTGAGCTGCGTGGACACGGTGGCGAAGAAGGCCGCCTTCATCCAGCAGGCGGCCGCCGCGCTCCAGCTTCCCAACCTGCATGGCATCCACGCGCGGGTGGAAACCCTGGCCGGCCCCTACGACGTGGTGAGCTGCCGCGCCTTCGCCTCGCTGGTGGACTTCACCACGTGGTCGCGCCAGGCGCTGGGGCCGGGCGCCGTCTGGCTGGCCATGAAGGGCAAGCACCCTGCCGACGAGATTGCCGCGCTGCCCGCCAGCGTGCAGGTGTTTCACGTGGAACAACTCACCGTGCCGGGGCTGGCTGCGGAACGCTGCATCGTCTGGATGCGGCCCGCGTGACACGTTCTACACTCGCAGCCCTGCTGGGCATTTCTGATTGCGGCGCGTTCCGCCACCCTAACTTCTAAACCATGGCCAAGATTTTCTGCATCGCCAACCAAAAGGGCGGGGTGGGCAAGACCACCACCGCCGTCAACCTGGCGGCGGGCCTCGCCAAGATAGGCCAGCGCGTGCTGCTGGTGGACCTGGACCCGCAGGGCAACGCCACCATGGGCTCGGGCGTGGACAAGCGCGCGCTGGAACTGTCGGTGTACGACGTGCTGCTCGAATCCGCCACGGTGAAAGAGGCGGCGGTGTGGTCCGAAGCCTGCGACTACCACGTGCTCTGCGCCAACCGCGAACTGGCCGGGGCCGAGGTCGAGCTGGTGGAGCTGGAGCGCCGCGACCAGCGCCTGAAAGCCGCGCTGGCGGAAGCCGGGGCCGACCACGACGTGATCCTCATCGACTGTCCGCCCAGCCTGTCCATGCTCACCCTCAACGGCCTGTGCAGCGCGAACGGTGTGATCGTGCCCATGCAGTGTGAATACTTCGCGCTCGAAGGGCTGACCGACCTGGTCAACACCATCAAGCAGGTGCACGCCAACCTGAACCCCGGGCTGCAGATCATCGGCCTGCTGCGCGTGATGTTCGACCCGCGCATCACGCTGCAGAACCAGGTCAGCGACCAGCTCAAGGCCCATTTCGGCGACAAGGTGTTCAACACCGTCATCCCGCGCAACGTGCGCCTGGCCGAAGCGCCCAGCTACGGCCTGCCGGGCGTGGTGTTCGACCCCGGGGCCAAGGGCAGCCAGGCATTCGTCGATTTCGCCCACGAAATGGTCGAGCGCATCGCCAAAATGTGAATTTGAATCAAATCGGCCTCCAGGCCAGGTACAACCAGCGCTGATAGCTCCTGTAGTGATAGCAAAAAACATCCTCATCCTGCCCGGCTGGCAGAACTCCGGCCCCGCCCACTGGCAAAGCCGCTGGGAGGCGCTGCACGGGTACCGGCGCGTGGAGCAGCACGACTGGCAGCGCCCGTTGCGCGGCGACTGGTCGGCGCGGCTGGAAGAGGTGGTGCGCGATGCGGACGGCCCCGTGGCGCTGGTGGCGCACAGCCTGGGCTGCATCCTGGCTGCGTGGTGGGCGGCGCACTCGTCGCAGGCGCACCGCGTGCGGGCCGCGCTGCTGGTGGCGCCGGGCGACGTGGAGCGGCCCGACGTCGCCGCGCAAATCCGGGGCTGGGCGCCCATCGCGCGCCAGCGCCTGCCGTTCGCCGCCACGCTGGTGGCGAGCCGCGATGACCCGTACTGCGGCTTCGACCGCGCGCAGACGCTGGCGGACGGCTGGGGCGCGCGCTGCATCGACGCGGGCGCGCGCGGCCACCTCAATGGCGAGTCCGGCCTGGGCGACTGGCCCGAGGGCCACGGCTGGCTGCAAGAACTTCTGGAGGGAAATTGATCGTGGCAACCAAAAAACCCAAGGGCCTGGGCCGTGGCCTCGAAGCGCTGCTCGGCCCCAAGGTCGAAGACAAGGTGGAGCAGCAGCAGGCCGCCGCGGCGGGCCTGCCCAGCAGCCTGCCGTTGGCCGAGCTGGTGCCCGGCATGTACCAGCCGCGCACCCGCATGGACGAGGGCGCGCTGTACGAACTGGCCGAGAGCATCAAGGCCCAGGGCGTGATGCAGCCCATCCTCGTGCGGCGGCTGGCCCAGGGCGAGCACGCGGGCAAGTACGAGATCATCGCGGGCGAGCGGCGCTTCCGCGCCTCGCGCCTCGCGGGGCTGGCCGAGGTGCCGGTGCTGGTGCGCGACGTGCCCGACGAAGCCGCCGCCGCCATGGCGCTGATCGAGAACATCCAGCGCGAAGACCTCAATCCGCTCGAAGAAGCGCAGGGCCTGCAACGGCTGGTGCGCGAATTCGGCCTCACGCACGAGCAGGCCGCGCAGTCCGTGGGCCGCTCGCGCAGCGCGGCGAGCAACCTGCTGCGCCTGCTCAACCTGGCCGACCCGGTGCAGACCATGCTCATGGCGGGCGACATCGACATGGGCCACGCGCGCGCGCTGCTCGCGCTGGACCGCGCGGCGCAGATCACGGCGGGCAACCAGATCGCGGCCAAGAAACTCTCGGTGCGCGAGGCCGAGGCGCTGGTGAAGAAACTCAGCGCCGAATTCAGCCTGTCGCCGCAGAAGGCCAAGCCGGAAAAGTCGCGCGATCTCCTGCGCGTGGAAGAAGAACTTTCCGACCTGCTCATGGCCGAGGTCGAGGTGCGCGTGAAAAAGCGCGCCAAGCGCCACGGCCGTGTCGAGGAGATGGGCGAGCTGGCGATCCAGTTCGGCTCGCTTGAAGCGCTCAACGGCCTGATCGACCGGCTGCGCAGGTAAATGCCCTGGCCTTTGCCCGCGCTGCTCACGTGGTGCGCCGCGTGGCTGCTCTTCGCCTTTCTGAAAAACCATACCGCCCCGCTCTGGGCCATGCTCGCTGCCTGCGTCCTGGGCACGGCGGCCAGTCTGTGGGGCAGCCGCTGGTGGCGGCGCGTCTTCATCGCGCTGGGCTTTCCGCTGTCGTTCGCGGCACTGGCGGGCGTGACGGCCTTGCCCGCCTGGGGCTGGCTGCTGCCGCTGGCGCTGCTGCTCGCGGTCTATCCGCTCAATGCGTGGCGCGACGCGCCGCTGTTTCCCACGCCCGACGGCGCATTGCAGCAGTTGGCGCAGAAGGTGCCGTTGCCCGAGGGCGCGCGCGTGCTGGACGCGGGCTGCGGCCTGGGCGCGGGGCTGATGGCGCTGCGCGCGGCCTACCCCGCGGCGCGGCTGGAAGGCATCGAGCGCAGCCTGCTGCTGGCCTGGCTGTGCCGGCTACGCTGCCCGTTCGCGCGCGTGCGGCGCGGCGACATCTGGGCGGCGGACTGGAGCGGCTACCAGCTGGTATATATCTTCCAGCGGCCCGAGAGCATGGCCCGCGCCGAGCTCAAGGCGCAGGCCGAGCTGGCACCCGGCGCGTGGCTGGTGAGCCTGGAATTCGCGCTGCCCTACCTGGAGCCCACGCGGCAATGGACCGCGCCCGATGGCCGCCCGCTGTGGGCGTACCGCCGGGACAACGTTGCACTCGTGGGAGACGGGGCAACAAAGTGCAAGCCCCGATAGCGCAAGTTTCGCGGAGCGCTATCATGCGCCGTTCACTTTGACCTGAGAGGAAGCACTTACATGTCCGTGAAGAACATCACCCTGCTGGCCGCCGCCGTGGCCGCCCTGGCACTGACCGGCTGCGAGACCACCAACATGAAAGTGGGCAGCGCGGATTCCAAGACCGTGGCCACCGGCGCGGCGGGCGGCGCGAACGCGGCCAACGCCAGCGGCCAGCTGGAGCGCTGCCAGTCGCCCCTGGGCACCGTCTCGCTGGTCGAGAACCAGAACGCGGGCTGGTACACCATCCTGCGCAACGAATACAAGCTGCCGCCCACGGCCAACCTGCTGCGCCTGATGATCCAGCAGTCCAACTGCTTCGTGGTGGTGGAGCGCGGCGCCGCCGGTATGCGCGCCATGAACCGCGAGCGCGAGCTGATGGGCTCGGGCGAAATGCGCGGCGGCAGCAACTTCGGCAAGGGCCAGATGGTCGCGTCGGACTACGGCCTGTCGCCCGAAATCATCTTCAGCAACAACGACGCGGGCGGCATCGGCGGCGCGCTGGGCGGCCTGATCGGCGGCGGGCGCGGCCAGGCCGTGGCGGCGCTGGGCGGCAGCCTCAAGACGCGCGAGGCCAACGTCATGCTCACCCTGGTGGACAACCGCTCGGGCGTGCAGGTGTCGGCCTCGGAAGGCAGCGCCTCCAAGAGCGACTTCGCGGGCTTTGCCGGCCTGGCGGGCATCGGCGGCGCCGCCGGCCTGGGCGGCTACCAGAACACGGCGGAGGGCAAGGTCATCACCGCCGCGTTCTTCGACGCCTACAACCAGATGGTCGTGGCGCTGCGCAACTACAGGGCGCAGAGCGTGCAGGGCCAGGGCCTGGGCGGCGGCGGCCGGCTGGGCGTGGACGGCGCGCAGGCTCCGTCGCAGACCCGCGCGGGCGCGTCCATGTCGGTGCGCGAGGCGCAGGAGCGCTTGAACGCCCTGGGCTACAACGTGGGCACGCCGGACGGCGCCGCCGGCGCGAAGACGGCCACCGCGCTGCGCCAGTTCCAGAAGGACAAGGGCATCCCCGTCACGGGCCGCGTGGACACGGCCACGGCGGACGCGCTGTCGCGCTGACCCTGCCCCGTGCCTGGAAAAAACGCGGCTTGGGCCGCGTTTTTGCTTTTCAGGGTCTTTTAGGCCTCCAGCCCTTGTCCAGCAAGCGCTGGCAGCTATTGATTCGGTAGCGAAGAGATGTCCCCCTGCTGCCCGAAGAACCGCCCTGGCGGCATCCCCACCGTGCGCCGCACCATCGCGCTGAAGGCGCTGGCGCTGTAGCCCAGTTCGGCGGCGATATGGCCCGTGGGCAGGCGGCGCGCGGCCAGGGACACGGCCTGCGCCAGCACCGCCTGCTGGCGCCACTGCGTGAAGGTGCTGGACAGTTCCTGCCGGAACAGCCGGGCCACGGTGCGCGGGCTGGCGCCCGTGTCGCGCGCCCAGGCGGCCAGGGTGCCGTGGCGCGTGGGGTCGGCCAGCACGGCTTCGCACAGGGTGCGCAGGCGCTTGTCGCGCGGCAGCGGCAGGCCCAGGCGCAGGGTGGGGGCGCGGCGCAGTTCGTCGATGACCAGGGCGCACAGGTGCCGCTCGCGCCGCAGGGCCGCCGGGGGCAGGGCGTGCGGGGTTGCGGGCGTGTCGGCGGTGGTGTCGAGTTCGCGGGCCAGGGCGCGCAGCAGGTCGGAGACTTCGAGCACGCGGCAGGGCTGCGCATCGCCGCGCGGTTCCGCGTGGACGTAGAGCGTGAGCAGGTGCGCGTCTTCCACCATGGCCACCGCGTGTTCCACGCCGGGCGGAATCCACACCGCGCGCGTGGGCGGCACGATGTACGCGCCGTGCGCGGCCGTGAGGCGGATCACCCCGTCGTCCGAATACGCCACCTGCGCCCAGGGGTGGCTGTGGGGCAGCACCTCAGTGTCCGCCGCCAGCCAGCGCCGCTTGGCGCGCACGGGCCGCCCCGGCGTGGGCACATACAGGTGCGGTGTGAGCGACGCGACACGGGCGGGCGGGGCCGGAGGGGCGGGCAGGGCGGGGTTTGGCATGTTTGCGACAAAAGTTGGCAAGCTATCGTAAACCTGCCGCGCGGCGCCGTCCTACCATCGGCGGCATGAGCACTAGGCTGAATCGACATTCAAACACCCCCGCCGCCGAGGCCCTGGGCCGCCAGCGGCTAGGCGCGAGCCGCGCCGTGTATCGGGATACACCAGCAGCGAGCAACAACGCCGGGGGCGGCCCAGGGCCTTGGCCCGAAGGGTTGCCCCGCCCGGCCTGCCAGGCGTCGTTGCTCCTCGGTTGCTGGTGCCTACCAGCGCCCTCCTCGCGTCTAGCCTGGCAGGCCGGGCGGGGCAACGGCGGGGGTGTTTGAATGTCGATTCAGCCTACGACCGCCTCCGTCCCGCTGCGCCAGGACGCGCGCACCATCGCCCTCATCGGGCTGGCGCACGGCACCTCGCACTTCAACCACATGCTGCTGCCGCCGCTGTTCCCGTGGCTGATCAAGGAATTCTCGCTCAGCTATTCGGAGCTGGGGCTGCTGGTCACCGTGTTCTTCGTCATCTCGTGCGTGGGGCAGATACTCTCGGGTTTCATCGTGGACCGCGTGGGCGCGCGGCCCGTGCTGTTCTTCGCGCTGGGCTGCTTCGTGCTCGCCTCGGTCTCGGCGGGGTTCGCGCAGGGCTACGCGGGGCTGGTGCTGGCGTCGGCCCTGGCGGGGGTGGGCAACGCGCCGTTCCACCCGGTGGACTTCACCATCCTGAACAAGCGCGTGTCGCCGCAGCGGCTGGGGCACGGGTTCTCGGTGCACGGCATCTCGGGCAACCTGGGCTGGGCGGCAGCGCCGGTGTTCCTGGCGGGCATCGCCACGGCCACGGGGTCGTGGCGCACGGCCTGCTTCGCGGCGGCGTGCATGGCGGTGGCGATGATCGCGCTGCTGTTCCTGAACCGCGACGCCATCGACGACCGCCAGGGCCAGTGGGCGCACCAGGCCAAGGCCGGCGCGGCCGCCGCGCCGCTTGATGAGCACCCGCTGGCGTTCCTGCGCCTGCCCTCGGTGTGGCTGTGCTTCTCGTTCTTCTTCTGGAGCACCTGCGCGCTCAGCGCCATCCAGAGCTTCGCCAGCCCGGCCCTGCAGCAGATGTACGGCCTGCCGCTGGCGACCACGGCCATGGTGGTCACGGGCTACATGCTCTGCGGCGCGGCGGGCATGGTGGCGGGCGGCTTTCTCGTGGGCCGCGTGCAGCGGCTGGAGAAGATCATTTCCGTGTGCCTGCTCGCCTCGGCCCTGATGCTCGTGTCCGTCGCCACCGGCTGGCTGCCGGGCCAGGCGGCGCTGGCGGTGGCGGCGCTGGCGGGCGTGGGCGTGGGACTGGCGGGGCCGTCGCGCGACATGCTCATCAAGCGCGCCGCGCCGCCCGGCGCCACGGGGCGCGTGTACGGCACGGTGTACTCAGGGCTGGACCTGGGCTTCTCGGTGGCCGCGCCAGTGTTCGGCGCGCTGCTGGACCGGGGGTTGACGTCGGGCATCTTCTACGGCTCGGCCATCGCGCTGGCGCTGAGCGTGGTGTCGGCGGGGCTGGTGGGCGTGGGCGTGGCGGCGCGCGCCGTGCGGCCGGCGGGAGCCGCAGCTTGACGCCAGCCGCGCCGGTCGCGCCCGCCGCTTCCCTGGCCGCGCTGGACGGGCTGCCCCAGCCGCAGCGGTGGCACGCCATGCTGGTGATCGTGCTGGGGCTGGCCGTGGCGGTGCTCGACACCACCATCATGAACCTGGCGCTGCCGGGCATCACGCACGAGCTGCACGCGAGCGCGGCCGAGGCCATCTGGGTGGTCAATGCGTACCAGATCGCCTCGCTGGTGCTGCTGCTGCCGCTGGCCACGCTGGGCGACATCGTGGGCTACCGCAAGGTGTACCTCGCCGGAGTGGCGCTGTTCTCGGTGGCCTCGCTGGGCGCGGTGGCGTCCACCACGCTGGGCCAGCTCATCGCCGCGCGCACGCTGCAGGGCGTGGGCGCGGCGGGCATCATGAGCGTGAACGCGGCGCTGGTGCGGCTGATCTACCCGCGCGCGCGGCTCGGGCACGGCATGGCGGTGAACTCGATGACGGTGGCCACCTCCTCGGTGGCCGGGCCGTCGGTGGCGGCGGCCATCCTGTCGGTGGCGTCGTGGCCGTGGCTGTTCGCCATCAATCTGCCGCTGGGCGCGGTGGTGCTGGCGCTGGGCTGGCGCGCGCTGCCGCACAACCCGGCCCGGGCCGCCGGCGCGCGCATTTCGGCGGTGGACGTGCTGCTCAACATCCTCATGTTCGCGCTCGTCTTCGTGGCCGCCGACCAGCTGGGCACGCACGAAGACGGCACCGTCCCCGGCCTGCCGCCGCCGGCCGCGTGGCTGATGCTGGCCGTGGGCATCGCGGTGGGCGTGGTCTACATGCGGCGCCAGCGCGCGCGGGCGGCGCCGCTGTTCCCGGTGGACCTGCTGCGCATCCCGGTGTTCGCGCTGTCCATGGGCACCTCCGTCACGGCCTTCTGCGCGCAGACGCTGGCCTACATCGCGCTGCCCTTTCTGCTGCTGGACGCCTATGGCCGCAGCCACGCCCAGGCGGGCCTACTGATCACGGCGTGGCCGCTGGCCATCGTGGCGATGGGGCCGGTCGTCGGCCGCCTGATCGGCCGCGTGGCCGACGGGCTGCTGGGCGGCATCGGCCTCGCGCTGATGGCCTGCGGCCTGGCGTTGCTGGCCCTGCTGCCGGCGCAGCCCGCCAATGCGGACATCGTCTGGCGCATGGCGCTGTGCGGCATGGGCTTCGGGCTGTTCCAGTCGCCCAACAACCACACCATCGTCACCTCGGCCCCCGCCGTGCGCAGCGGCGCGGCCAGCGGCATGTTGGGCACGGCGCGGCTGACGGGGCAGACGCTGGGCGCGGTGCTGCTGGCGGGCATCTTCAGCGTGTGGAGCCCGCACAGCCCGGGCGACGGGCGCGGGCCGCTCATCGCGCTGGGGCTGGCGGCGGCCTGCGCGGCCGTCGCGGGGGTGTGCAGCACGCTGCGCATGAAGGCGGCCCCGGCCCATTCATAGGGGACAGCCCGGCGCGGCGGCCCGGCGTAGATTCGGTGCTCTTTCTTCTTTTTTGGAGCCAGCACCCATGATCCACGTCGTCGCCGTCATCACCGCCCAGCCCGGCCAGCGCGCCGCCATCCTCGAAGCCTTTGCCGCCAACCGCCCCGCCGTGCTGGCCGAGCAGGGCTGCATCGAGTACGCCGCCGTGGTCGACGCCGAGGGCCTGCCGCCCTCCAAGGGCAGCCTCGGCCCGGACACCCTCATGGTCATCGAGAAGTGGGCCACCCTGGCCGATCTCCAAGCCCACGGCGCGTCCGCGCACATGGCGGACTACGCGGCCAAGACCCGGGCGCTGACGGCGGGGCGGATGCTGCACATCCTGCAGCCGGCGGGCTGAGCTACTGCAAGTTGCCGTCGCCCACGGGGCCAGGGGCTGCCGCGCGCGCCGTCCGCGCGTCAGAGCTCGATGTGCAGGCTGCGCACGAACGGCACCCAGCGCGCGCGCTCCTTCTGCCCGAAGGCGTCGGCCTGCGCGGGCGTGGAGGGGGCCAGGTCTTCCGAGCCGATCTGCCGCAGGCGCTCCTTCATTTCCGGCAGCGCCAGCGCCTGGTTGAGCGCGCGGTTCAGGCGCGCGATCTCGGCCTCGGGCGTCCTGGCCGGCGCGAACAGGCAGTTCCACGAATAGGCTTCGTAGTCGCGCAGCCCCTGCTCGGCGAAGGTGGGCAGGTCGGGCGCCGCCGGGCTGCGCTGCTGGCTGCTGTAGGCCAGCAGCCGCACGCGTCCCTGCCGGGCGATCGGCTGGGAGGTGACGAGGCCGTCGAACACCAGGTCCACGTGGCCGCCCGACAGGTCCGCCACGGCGGCGGCGTTGCCTTTGTAGGGCACGTGGTTGAGCTGGACGCCGGCCGCGCGCGCGAAGGCCTCGCCCGCTATATGGCTGATGGAGCCCGTGCCGGCGGAGCCGTAGCTCACCCGGCCCGGCTGCGCCTTGGCCTGAGCGATCAGCGCCTGGAGCGTCCCGGGGCCGTCGGCCTTGCCGACCAGTACCATCGGCCCGCGGCTGACCAGGCCGATCGTGCGCAGGTCGTGCTCCACGTCGAAGGGCAGCTTCTTATACAGCGCCACATTCATCACCAGCTGCGAACTGGTGCCCAGGCCGATGGTGAGGCCGTCCGGCGCGGCCTTGGCCACGTAGTCCGTGCCCAGCTGGCCGCCGGCGCCGGGCTTGTTCTCCACCACCACGGGCTGGCCCAGGAGATCGGCCATGTAGTGCGCCAGCTCGCGCGCCACGAGGTCGTTGACGCTGCCGGGCCCGAAGGCCACGATGATGCGGACGGGCCGCGCTTCGGCCCAGGCCCCCGCGCTCAGGCCGAGCAACGGCAGGGACAGCAGGCGGCGGCGCGACAGGGAAGGGGATGCAGGAGCGTTCATGGTCAGGCCTCGGTGGCTTCTTCGGGGAACAGGCCGGCGGGTACTCGCACGGGCAGCGCCAACAGGATTTGTGCCATGCCCTTGCCGAGCGGGTCATTGCGCAGCGAGGCCATGCCGCCGCCGCCCAGCGCCTGCTGGCAGACGAAATTGAAGGCGTGGATGCCCGGCACCTCGTAGCGTGTGACGGGGCCCCGCACCAGGTGCGCCAGGTGCTGCGCCACGCGCTCGGGCGTGAGCTGGGCGCGCAGTAGCGGCAGCCACTCGGGCCGGCGCGCGATGACGCCGATGTTGGAAATGTCGCCCTTGTCGCCCGAGCGCGCCCAGGCCAGGTGTATCAGGGGCACCGGCACGTCGCCGGGCGAGGGCGGCGCCAGTGGCAGGGCGGCGCTGGCGTCTGCTTCAGTATTGATAGCTGCCTGCGCAATATCAGAAAGGGCTAGCGCGGTATTTGGCACTGCGATGGCCTGCCCGTCCAGTGTGACGGTGGGCGCCACGCGCGCTTTGTCGAGCAGGAAGGCGTACTGCATGATGGCGGGCGACGCGCCCGCGCGGCCTCCGGCGCCGGTGGTGCCGGGCGCCCACGAGGTGCCGGCGGGCGCGATCTCGCGCGCCAGCAGCGCCAGCGCCTCCTTGTGCGGGTGGCGCGCCGTGAGGCGCAGCACGGCCTCGCGCGTGTCCCGCGCGGCGGCCAACGCGCCGTAGCAGCTCTCGGCGCCCAGCACTTCCAGGTGCGTGGCGCTGAAGGGCGGCAGGCCCCCGCGCTCCAGCAGCTCGCCCACGCGCGTGAGGATGGCCTGGCCGGTGCGCTCGGCCTTGGCCACCGCCTCGAAGCCGACGATGGTGAGCTGGGCCGAAAGCTTGAAGCCTTCCGCGTAGGTGGCGCAGACCTTGTAGCTGTCGGTGGGCGGCAGGCCGCGCGCGCCCTCCACCCGCACGCGCTGCGCGCCCGCGGCGGTGATGCGCACCTGGGTGAAGTCGCACACCACGTCGGGCAGCAGGTAGCGCGCGGGGTCGCCGATCTCGTACAGCATCTGCTCGGCCACGCAGGCGGGCGCGACCAGGCCGCCGGTGCCGGCGGGCTTGGTGACGGTGAAGGCGCCGCTGGCCTCGCACTCGACGATGGGGTAGCCGATGTGCGGCCAATCGGGCACGTTCTGCCAGTCGGTGAATAGGCCGCCCGTGGCCTGGCAGCCGCATTCGATGATGTGGCCCGCGAGGCTACCGCCCGCGAGCCGGTCCAGGTCGTGCGGCGTCCAGCCGAACTCGTGCATCAGCACGCCCAGCGTGACGGCGGAGTCGACGCAGCGGCCCGTGATGACGATTTGTGCGCCCGCGTCCAGCGCGGCTTTCACCGGGGCCGCGCCCAGGTAGGCATTGGCCGTCAGCACCCGGGCGGGCAGCGGCGCGCCGCTTTGCAGCTCGCGCACGGGCGGCTGGGCGTTGCGCAGTTCGGGTAGCAGCGGCAGCACGTCGTCGCCGGTGACCACGGCGATCCGCACGGCCACGCCCAGCTCGCCGGCCAGGGCGCGCAGCGCGTCGGCGCAGCCCTGCGGGTTCACGCCGCCCGCGTTGCTGACCACGCGGATGCCGCGCGCCACCACGTCCCGCAGCACGCTCCTCATCGCCACGGTGACGAAGTCGGTGGCGTAGCCCAGCTCGGGCTTCTTGAGGCGCGCGCCCGCCAGGATGGACATGGTGAGTTCGGCCAGGTAGTCGAACACCAGGTAGTCGATCTGGCCGCTTTGCACCAGTTGCGGCGCGCCCACGCTGGAGTCGCCCCAGAAGCCCGATGCGCCGCCGATGCGCACGACTTTGCCGTGTGGTGCGGGCGTGCTCATCGGCCGCTCCAGTTCGGCGCGCGCTTCTCGCGGAAAGCCAATTGCCCTTCCGCCGCGTCCTCGGTCAGGGCGAACAGGGCGATCTGGCTCTCGGTGAACGCCATCGACTGCTCGAACGGCAGGGCCTCGATCTGCTTCATCAGGTACAGGCCGCGCCGGATGGCGGCAGGCGACTTGTCCAACAGGCGGTCCAGCAGCGCGTGCACGCCGGCGTCGAGGTCTGCGCTCACGCGGTTGACCAGGCCGCAGGCCAGCGCCTGCTGCGCGTCGATGGGCTCACCCGTGATGCACAGCTCGGCCAATGCGCGCCGGCCCACCAGCCCCTGCAGCACCGACAGCACCTGCGCCGGGAAGAGGCCGATCTTCACCTCCGGCAGGCCGAAGCGCGCGTGTGGCGCGGCCACGGCCAGATCGCACAGGGCCAGCAGGCCCATGCCACCGGCCATGCAGGCGCCGTTCACGCGCGCGATCTTGGGCACGTGTGTGGCGCGCGCCACGCGCAGCAGGTTGGCCAGGGCCTGCTGCGGCTCCGAGTAGTCGAAGCGGAAGGACTGGCCGGTCTGCAGGTCGGCCCCGGCGCAGAAGGCCTTGTCGCCCGCGCCGGTGAGCACGATGGCGCGCACCGCGCGGTCTTGCCCGGCGCGCACGAAGGCATCGTGCAGGCCCGCCAGCACGGCGGGGCTGAGGGCGTTGCGGCGCGCCTCGCGGTCGATGGTGAGCCAGAGCGCGGCGCCGCGCATCTCCTCGCGCAGTTCGGGGGTGGGGTGGGGGGTCATGCGGGGTCTTTCGGGGGTTCGAAGGCGGCGCCGGCGGCCAGCAGCGCGTCGATGCGCGCGGCGTCATAGCCGATCTCGGCCAGCACCGCGCGGCTGTGCTCGCCCACGCGCGGCGCTGGGGTGGGGTCGGCGGGCGGCGTGGCCGACCATTCGCTGGGCACGGCCATCTGGCGCACGGCGCCCAGGTGCGGGTGCTCGGTCTCGCTGAAGAAGCCGATGTCGGCCAGATGCGGGTCGGCCAGCAGGCTCTCGAAGTCGTGCGCCGGGAACACCGACAGCCCCGCAGGCTCCAGCAGTGCCTTCAGCTCGGCGGTGCTGCGCTGGGCGATCTCCTCGGCCACCATGGCGTACAGCGCGTCGATGTGGCGCGTGCGCGTGGCGATGTCGGCCAGGCGCGGGTCGGTGTCCCACTGCCCGCCGCGGCCCACGGCCTGCAGGAAAGCGCGCCACTGCGCGTCGGTATAGACCAGACAGCACACGTGGCCGTCGCGGGTGCGGTAGGGCCGGCGCTCGGGCGACATCAGGCGCGGGTAGCCGAAGCCGCCCTGCGCGGGCACGAAGGTGTGGCCGTACAGGTGGTCGCCCAGCACCTGCGGCACCATGGTCTCGAACATGGGTACGTCCACGCGCTGGCCCCGCCCGGTTTTCTCGCGTGCGTACAGCGCGGCGCTGATGACGCCGAAGGCGTACAGGCCCACGGTGCGGTCGGCCAGCGTCACGGGCAGGTAGCGTGGCGCCTCGCCGGTGGCGGTGGCCACCACGTGCGGCAGCGCGCAGGCGGCCTGGATAAGGTCGTCGAACGCGGCCTGGGCCGCGTAGCGCCCGCGCTGCGAGAAGCCGAACATGCCCACCACGATCAGGCGCGGGTTGACCGCCGCCAGCGCCTCGTAGTCCAGCCCCAGCCGCTGCATGGCCTGCGGGCGCACGTTGTAGGTCAGCACATCGGCGCCGCGCGCCAGGTCCAGCAGCGCGGCGCGGCCGTCGGGGTGCTTGAGATCCAGCGCCACGCTGCGCTTGTTGCGGTTGAGGGACAGGAACAGCGGCCCCATGCGCTGCGCGCCCTGCGGGCCGATGCCGCGCACCACGTCGCCCTCGGGCGGCTCCACCTTGATGACGTCGGCGCCCAGGTCACCCAGCATCTGCGTGGCCGAGGGGCCCATGAACACGGTGGTGATGTCCACCACGCGCACGCCGGCCAGCGGGCCGCGCGGGGTGGGGGTCTGGGGGGCGGGAGCGGTGGTCATGGTGTGTGGTCTGCCTCGTGGCGGGTTCCGGCAGGGCGCCGCCTTTCCCGCGTGAAAGCGGCCAGTCTAGGCAGCGCGCACTGATTTGGGAATATGCGTGTTTCTATATGTGTGATAACCTGATTGAATCAGTCCCCGCACCGCCCACCATCTCCCTATGCGCGTCGATCTCAGCCTGCGCCAGCTGGAAGCCATCGTCCAGGTGGCCGATGCCGGCAGCTTCCGGGCGGCGGCGCGCCGCATGGAGGTGTCGCAGCCCGCGCTCAGCCGCACTTTGCGGCTGGCCGAGGAGACCCTGGGCGTGCGCCTGTTCGACCGCGACACGCGCCGCGTGGCCATCACCGCGGCGGGCCAGGAGCTGCTGCCCATTGCGCGCCGGGTGCTGGCCGAGTTCGACGGAGCGTTCAGCGAGCTGGGCCAGTTCCTGCAGGGGCGCAGCGGGCGCGTCACGCTGGCCGCGCTGCCTTCCGCCGGCGTGGCGCTGCTGCCGCGCGCCATGGCGGCATTTCGCGGCGCGCACCCGCAGGTGGAATTCGCGCTCGTCGAGGCGCCCGCCGAGGCGCTGCTGGCCGCAGTGGACGACGGGCGCGCCGACTTCGGCCTGAGCGTGCGCCCGCCCGCCGATGGCCGTGTGCAGTACCGCCACCTGCTGGACGATCCCATGGTGCTGCTGTGCCGCCAGGACGACCCGCTGGCCGCGCGCACCAGCGTGCCATGGTCGGTGTTCGCGGGCCGCCCGTTCATCGCCAGCCAGCCGCGCAGCAGCATCCGCCCCATCACCGACACGGTATTTCTGCAAAAGCGCTTGGCGCCGCGCGTGGCGCTGGAATACCCCAGCATCGCCATGTGCTGCGCGCTGGTGCGGGCCGGCCTGGGCATCACGGCGCTGCCGGCGCTCGCGCTGGAGCTCACCGACATGCACGGGCTGGCACAGGTGCCGCTGGTGCACCCGAAGGTGACGCGGCCCATCGGCCTCATCACGCGCATTGGGCGCTCGCAGCCGCCCGCGAGCCGCGCGTTCATAGACCTGCTGTCCGCCTGAAGCCGGGCCGCCGCCCGGGGCTTACAGCGCGAAAATCTTCCCCGGATTGAGGATGTTCTGCGGGTCCAGCGCCCGCTTGACGGCGCGCATCATCTCCACCGCGCCCGCGCCGGTTTCTTCGAGCAAAAAGCCCATCTTGTGGATGCCCACGCCATGCTCGCCCGTGCAGGTGCCGCCCATCTGCAGAGCGCGGGCGACGAGCTGGTGGTTGAGCCGCTCGGCGTGGTCGCGCTCGGCGTCGTCGGCGGGGTCGATCAGATAGCCGAAGTGGAAGTTGCCGTCGCCCACGTGGCCCACGACGAAGTAGGGGATGCCGCTCGCGTCCGCCTCGGCCACCGAGGCCAGCAGGCAGTCCGCCAGGCGGCTGATGGGCACGCAGGCATCGGTGGTGATGGCGCGGCAGCCGGGGCGGCTTTGCAGGCCCGCGAAGTAGGCGTTGTGCCGCGCCGTCCACAGCCGCGTGCGCTCTTCGGGCGTGGTGGCCCATTCGAAGGCGTTGCCCTGCCATTCGGCGGCGATCTGCTGCACGGTCTCGGCCTGCTCCCGCACGCTGGCGGGCGAGCCGTGGAACTCCATCAGCAGCAGGGGCTCCTCGCGCAGGCCCAGCTTGCTGTGGGCGTTGACCATGCGCACGGTGTGCGCGTCGATCAGCTCCACGCGCGCGATCGGCACGCCGAGCTGGATGGTCTGGATCACGGTACGCACCGCCGCCTCGATGCTGGGGAAGGAGCAGATGGCCGCGCTCACCGCCTCGGGCAGCGGGTACAGGCGCACGGTGATTTCGGTGAACAGGGCCAGCGTGCCCTCGCTGCCCACCAGCAGGCGCGTGAGGTCGTAGCCCGCCGCGCTTTTCTTGGCGCGCGTGCCGGTGCGGATGACTTCGCCGCTGGCGGTCACGGCTTCGAGCGCGAGCACGTTTTCGCGCATGGTGCCGTAGCGCACGGCGTTGGTGCCGCTGGCGCGCGTGGCCGCCATGCCGCCGATGCTCGCGTCCGCGCCGGGGTCGATGGGAAAGAACAGGCCCGTGTCCTTGATGGCCTCGTTGAGCTGCTTGCGCGTGATGCCGGGCTGCACGGTGACGGTGAGGTCGTCGGCATCCACGCTGAGCACGCGGTTCATCTGGCTCAGGTCGATGCTGATGCCGCCCTGCACGGCGAGCAGATGCCCTTCGAGCGAAGAACCCGCGCCGTAGGCGATGATGGGCGTGGCGTGCGCGCTGGCGAGCCGCACGGCGTCCTGCACGTCGCGCGTGCTCTGCGCGAAGACGACGGCGGCAGGGGGCGGGGCCTGGAGAGCGCCTTCGTCGCGCCCATGTTGCTCGCGCACGCTGAGGGCGGTGGAGCACTGCGCGCCAAAACGCGCGGCCAGGGCGTCCAGCAGCGCCTGGGGCACGGGGCGGGGAGGGAATGCGTGGGGGGCGTTCACGGGTGTCTCCTAGGCTGTCAAAAACCAGAATAACACCCGCATGGATGCAAAACGCCGCAGAGGGCCACAAGGCCGCGCCACGGCGGTTGCGCTGTGGTCAGGTCAGGGCGTTTGCGCGAGGCCCTTGGCAAATTCGGAGTAGGTGAGCTTGCCGTCCTTGTCGGTATCGAACTGCTTGAACTTGGAGGCCACGGCGGGCAGCGAAGCCGCTTCCTGCGGGGTGATGCGGCCGTCGTGGTTGGTGTCGGCCTTGACGAAGGCCTGGACGAAGGTTTCGTTCTTGGCCGCCGATTCCTTCGGTGTGGCACTGGCGCTGGCGGCGGCCTTGGGTGCCGCCGTCTGTGCGAAAGCCGCGGCGCTGCCCACGGACAGGGCGGCGAACAGCAGCAGGCTGGAGGCGTCGAACGGGAAAGAAGAGGTGCGTTGCTTGACCGTCATCGGTTTCAAGACTCCGTGGTGGTGGAACACGGAGCCATTGCATCGCAGCATGGCGGCAGGGGCCAGCGTTTTTGCCGGCTGTTGCCCCAGCCTACATTTTTGCGCGCTGTGTAAAGCCTTAGCGCGTGTTGGCGCTCTCAGCGCGGCGCGAGCACGGCCATGGTGATGCGCGACACGCAGGTCGGCTCGCCGGCTTCGTTCACCATGTCGATCTGCCAGACCTGCGTGGTGCGGCCGATGTGCACGGGCCGCGCCGTGCCGGTGACCCAGCCGCTGGTGGCGGCGCGCAGGTGGTTGGCGTTGATGTCCAGGCCGACCACGCGGTGGCCTTCGGGGCAGCAGTAGGCCGCGCCCACCGAGCCCAGCGTCTCGGCCAGCACCACGCTCACGCCGCCGTGCAGCAGGCCGTAGGGCTGCCTGGTGCGCGCATCGACGGGCACGCGCGCGCGCAGGAAGTCGTCTCCCACCTCGGTGAACTCGATGCCCAGGTGGGACACGGCGGTGTTGGCGGAGAACTGGTTGACCTTGTCGACGGTGATGGGTTGGGTCCAGATGGAGGGCATGGGAAGTACTGCGGTTGAGGGGAACGGCCCATTATGGGCAGCCGCAGCGATTCCTGCTGTCGCCTACACCAGCAGCGCCGCCAGGGCCGCCAGCGGCGCGGTCTCGGCGCGCAGCACGCGCGGGCCCAGCGTGGTGGGGGCGAAGCCGTGGGCCAGGGCCAGCGCCTCTTCGGCGGGCGAGAGGCCGCCTTCGGGGCCGGAAAGGAACCACGCGGGTTCTTGCGCGCCGAAGGCGCGCAGCGGGCGCGCGTCTGCCTGCAGCGACAGCAGCAGGCGCTGGCCTTGCGGGGCGTGCGCGGCGAGCCAGTCGGCCAGCGTCTGCGCCGTGTGCACCGGCGGCACGCGGTTGCGCCCGCACTGCTCGCAAGCGGCCACGGCCACGGCCTGCCAGTGGGCCTGCCTCTTGTCCGCGCGCTCGCCCTTGAGGCGCAGCACGCTGCGCTCGGCGGCCAGGGGGGTGATGCTGGCCGCGCCCAGTTCGGTGGCTTTTTCGATCAGCCAGTCCATGCGCTCGCCCGCCGTGATGCCCGCGAGCAGGTGCACGGCGCGCGCGGCCTCGCGCTCCACGGCGTGGTGCGCGCCCACCTGCGCCTGCACGTCGCTGCGGCCCATGCGCAGCACGGTGGCCTCGAACTCGCCGCCCGCGCCGTTGAACAGCGTGAGCCCGTCGCCCGGCTGCAGGCGCAGCACCTGCACGTGGCGCGCGGCGCTCGCGGGCAGGTCGATGTCAGCGCCCGTGGCGAGCGGCAGGGGGCAATAAAAGCGCGGCATTTGCTATTGAATTATGAGCTGCTTGCGCTTACTGTATAAGCGCTGGAGGCCGATTTGGCTAAGATACTCACATGCGGCCAAACGCATAGCCCACGGGCACGCGGGTGCCCTCGATCTGGTCCACCAGCCGCAGCAGCGGCACCAGCTCGCGGTAGCGGCCGGCCGTGGCGCGGATGTAGTCGATGAAGCGTGGCGCATCGGCCAGGTACTTGGGCTTGCCGTCGCGCAGAGTGAGCCGCGCGAAGATGCCCGCGACCTTGAGGTGGCGCTGCAGGCCCATCCACTCGACGGCGCGGTAGAACTCGCCGAAGTCCTCGTGCACCGGCAGGCCGGCGCGGCGGGCCTTTTCCCAGTAGCGCACGGTGATGTCGATGACGAAATCCTCCTCCCAGCTGATGAAGGCGTCGCGCAGCAGGCTGGCGATGTCGTAGGTGATGGGGCCGTACACCGCGTCCTGGAAGTCGAGCACGCCCGGCGGCTGGCCGTCCCGCGGCACCATCAGGTTGCGCATCATGAAGTCGCGGTGCACGAACACGCGCGGCGCGGCCAGGTTGTGCGCCACGATCTGGTCGAAGGCCTTGGCCAGCACGGCCTGCTGGTCCGCGCTCAGCGCCACGGCGCGGTGCCGGGCGACGTACCAGTCGGGGAACAGCGCCAGTTCGCGGCGCAGCAGCGCCTCGTCATAGGGCGGCAGCGCATCGGGGCGCGAGGCGCGCTGCCAGGCGACGAGCGTGTCCACCGCCTGCAGGTACCAGGCGCGCGCGTCGTTCGGGTGCGCGGGGTCCAGCCGCTCGATGACGGTCTGGCGGCCCAGGTCGGACAGCAGCATGAAGCCGTTCGCCTCGTCCCATGCCAGGATCTGCGGCACGTTCAGGCCCGCCGCCGCCATCAGGCCCTGCACGTGCACGAAGGGGCGGCAGTCTTCCAGGTCGGGCGGGGCGTCCATCACGACCAGGCTGCCGCCGCCGGCGCGGTCCATGCGCAGGTAGCGGCGGAAGCTCGCGTCGCTGGACGCGGGGCGCAGGGTGTCGGCGATCAGGCCGTGCGCGGCGGCCAGCGGGGCCATCCAGGCGGCGAAGGCGGCTTCGCGCTCGGCGCTGGGCCAGGTAACAAGTGTGTTCGAGGGGGTCATGGATAATCCCGATTTTGCCCGCATCGCCCGCCCTCGACCGTGCTCCATCGCCAGCCTTCCCACGTATTGCCTTCCGCCCTCTGCAGAATGAGCCGCCTGGCCTGGTGCGTGGCGCTGGCCTGGTCGTCCGGGGCCGCCTGGGCGCAGGCGGCTGACGACGCGCCCGCGCTGAAAAGCAGCCCCCTGCTGCAGGAAAAGATCCCCGCCGACGTGCGCAGCCAGCAGCCCAGCTACGTGCGCGGCTACCACATCGAGGGCCAGCCTGACATCCACACCGTGGTCGAGGGCGACGCCGAGCTGCGCCGCAGCGACACCGTGATCCGCGCCGACCGCCTGGAATACACCTCCCCCAAGGACCTGGCCCAGGCACGCGGCAACGTCCACCTGAACCGCGCCGGCAACGTGTACGACGGCACGGCGCTGGACCTGCGCATCGAGGCGTTCGAGGGCTTCTTCAACGACGCGCGCTACCGCTTCCTGGCCAACCAGGCGCACGGCGAATCCAAGCGCATCGACTTCATCGACAAAGAGCGCACCGTGGTGCACAACGCCACCTACACCACCTGCGAGCGCACCGACGAAGCGAGCTGGAAGCCCGCCTGGATCCTGCGCGCCGACACCATCCGCCTCGACACCGAAACCGACGTGGGCGTGGCCGAGAACGCGGTGCTCGAATTCAAGGGCTTCTCCACGCCCGCCATCCCGAGCATCAGCTTTCCGCTGTCGGACAAGCGCAAATCGGGCCTCCTGCCGCCCACCCTGATCGCGGTGGACAGCCGCAGCGGCCCCAGCGTTTCCGTGCCCTACTACTGGAACATCGCGCCCAACCGCGATGCCACCATCACCACCTCCGCCATGGTCAAGCGCGGCCTGGGCCTCGGCGGCCAGTTCCGCTACCTGGAGCCCAGCTACAGCGGCCTGCTGGACGTGAACTACCTGCCCTACGACCGCAGCGTGGGCCACAGCCGCTGGGGCTACACTGCGCAGCACAGCGGCACCATCGCCAGCCCCATCGGCAACCTGGGCCTCAACCTCAACCTCAACCGCGTGAGCGACGACGACTACTGGCGCGACTTCCCGCGCTACAACCGCGTGCTCGCCCAGCGCCTGCTGCCGCAGGACGCATCGCTCAACTGGTCGGGCGGCGACATGTCGGCGCAGATCCGCACGCTCAAGTGGCAGACGCTGCAAGACCCCACGGCGCCCATCGTCCCGCCCTATGACCGCGCGCCGCAGCTGAACTGGCGCTACAACCCGCAGAACCTGCCCGGCGGCTTCGACGCCAGCCTGGAGCTGGACCACACCCGCTTCGAGGCCGACCCCGCGCTCACCCTGCAGCCCAACGGCCAGCGCAGCTACGCCCTGGCGCAGATCAGCCGCCCCTTCCTGGCGCCCGGCGGCTTCGTCACGCCCAAGCTGATACTGAACGCCACGCGCTACAACTTCGACACCGCCCTGTCCAACGGCCAGCGCACCTACGACCGCGCCACGCCCACCGTCAGCCTGGACAGCGGCCTGGTGTTCGAGCGCGACACCAGCTTCCTGGGCCGCAGCTTCACGCAGACGCTGGAGCCGCGCGCCTTCTACACCTACACGCCGTACCGCGACCAGAGCCTGGTGCCGCTGTACGACACGGCGCCCTACGACTTCAACTTCGCCACCGTCTACACGGAAAACTCCTTCGCGGGCAACGACCGCATCGCCGACAACAACCGGCTCACCCTGGGCGTGACCTCGCGCCTGCTCGACCCCAAGACCGGCGCCGAAGCCCTGCGCCTGGGCGTGGCGCAGCTCGTGCGTTTTTCCGACCAGCGGGTGCAGCTGCCGGGCGTGGCCCCGGCCACCGACCGCCTGGGCGACGTGCTGCTGGGCGCCGCCGTCAACTGGGTGCCGCAGTGGAGCTTCAACTCCATGGTCGAATACAACTACCAGCAGCGCCGCTCCGTGCAGTCGACCATTGGCGGGCGCTACAGCCCCAGCCCCTACCGCACCATCAGCGCTGCCTACCGCTACACGCGCGGCTCCAGCGAAACCATCGACGTGGGCTGGCAGTGGCCGCTCAACGACCTGTGGGGCGACAAGGGCCAGAACCTCGGCTCGGGCCGTGGCCAGGGTGGCGGGCGCTGGTACAGCGTGGGCCGCCTGAACTACAGCATGATGGACAAGCGCCTGGTCGATACCGTGGTCGGCCTCGAATACGACGGCTGCTGCTGGATCGGCCGCGTCGTGCTCCAGCGCCTGCAAAACAGCACCACCACCACCGGCACGCAGCTGCTGTTCCAGTTCGAATTCGTCGGCTTCTCGCGCCTGGCCCTGGGCGCCGACCCGCTCGACACCCTCAAGCGGCAGGTGCCGCAGTACGAGAACCTGCGCGGCCCCGTCGTGGTGCCGAGCCGGTTCACAAACTACGATTGACTATGAAAAACCACCGCCACCGCGCCCTGGCCGCGGCACTCGCGTGCCTGCTCTCCCTGCAAGCCGGCGCGCAAGGGCTCAAGCCCACCGCCGGAACCACTGGCCTGACCGGCAAGAAGACCCCCGCCGCCCCCGCCACCGCTGCCGCCGGCAAGGCCGCCCCCGCCGGGGGCCTGTCGCGCGCCCTGGCCGCGCCGCCCGGCGTGCCCGCCTCGGGCGCGCAGCCCGCGCCCGTCATCCGCCAGGCCGACTACATCGTGGCCGTGGTCAACTCCGAGCCCATCACCAACAACGAGGTCAACGCGCGCATCGCCCGCGTGCTGCAGTCCCTGCGCCAGAACCAGCAGCCCGAGCCGCCGCGCAACGTGCTCGTGCGCGAGGTGCTGGAGCGCCTCATCCTTGAAAAAGTGCTGCTCCAGCGCGCCAAGGAATCCGGCATCCGCGTGGACGACTACTCCGTCAACCAAGCCGCGCAGAACGTGGCGCGGCAGAACAACGTGAGCGACGAGGAGATGTACAAACGCCTCGCCGCCGACGGCATCACGCCCCCGCAGTTCCGCGAAGAACTGCGCAACCAGATCATGACGCAGCGCCTGCGCGACCGCGAACTCGAATCCCGCGTGCGCGTGACCGACGCCGACGTCGAGCAGTACCTGCGCGAGCAGCAGCGCGCGGGCGGCGACGAGAGCCGGTATTCCGTCAACCTCGGCCACATCCTCATCAGCGTGCCCGAAAACGCCAGCCCCGCCGACGTGGCCGCCGCCCAGACCCGCGCCCAGTCCGTGGCCGATCAGGCGCGCGCCGCCGGGGCCGACTTCGCCGCGCTGGCGCGTGAATACTCCGACGCGCCCGAGGGCAAGAGCGGCGGCCAGCTCGGCCTGCGCACCGCCGACCGCTACCCCGAACTGTTCCTGCAGGCCACGGCCAAGACGCCCGTGAACGGCATTGCCGGGCCCATCCGCTCGCCCGCGGGCTTCCACGTGCTCAAGGTGATCGAGAAAACCGCTGCCGGCGTGCCCGCCGTGGTCACGCAGAACCACGTGCGCCACATCCTGCTGCGCACCAACGCCGATCTGACCGAAGCCGCCGCCGCCGCGCGCCTGGCCGACTACCGCCGCCGCGTGCTCACGGGCCAGGCCAGCTTCGAATCGCTGGCGCGCGAATACTCGCAGGACGGCAGCGCCAAGCAGGGCGGCGACCTGGGCTGGGCCGCGCCGGGCCGCTACGTGCCCGAGTTCGAGCAGGCGGTGGAGCGCCTCAAGCCGGGTGAAATCAGCGAGCCCGTGATCTCGCGCTTCGGCGTGCACCTGATCCAGCTCGTCGAGCGCCGCGAGGCCCCGCTCAGCCCGCGCGAGCAGCGCGAACTCGCGCGCGAAACCCTGCGCGAGAAAAAGCTCGAAGAGGCCTACGTCACCTGGGCGCAGGAGCAGCGCGGCCGCGCCTACGTCGAATACCGCGACCCTCCCCAATAAGCGCGGCGCCTTCGTGAAACACATCCCGCGCAAGCGCTTCGGCCAGCACTTCCTGAGCGACGGCGGCATCATCGACGCCATCGTGCGCGCCATCGCGCCCGAGCCGGGCCAGCCCATGGTCGAGATCGGCCCCGGCCTGGCCGCGCTCACCCAGCCGCTGGCGGAGCGGCTGGGCCGCCTCACCGTCATCGAACTCGACCGCGACCTGGCCGCGCGCCTGTGCCAGCACGCCCAGTTGAACGTGATCGAATCCGATGTGCTGAAAGTGGACTTTGCCCAGGTGCAGCAAGCGCTGGCAGCTACAAAAATAAGAGTGGTGGGCAACCTGCCCTACAACATCTCCACGCCCATCCTGTTCCACCTGCTGCAGTTCGTGGACGTGGTGCAGGACCAGCACTTCATGCTGCAAAAAGAGGTCATCGACCGCATGGTGGCCCGGCCCGCCACCGCCGACTACGGGCGCCTGTCGGTCATGCTGCAGTGGCGCTACGCGATGGAGAATATCCTCTTCGTGCCGCCCGAAAGCTTCGACCCGCCCCCGCGCGTGGACAGCGCCGTGGTGCGCATGGTGCCCCACGCCGAGTTTGCGGCGCTGGATGCCAAGGTGCTGTCCGAGCTCGTGCAGTCCGCCTTCAGCCAGCGCCGCAAGCTGCTGCGCCACACGCTGGGCCGCTGGCTCGAAGCCCGGGGCCACGGCGGCGCGTTCGACCTGCAGCGCCGGGCCGAGGAAGTGCCCGTGGCCGAGTACGTGGCGCTCGCGCAGCAGCTGCAATAAGCGCCCCGTGTGCGCCGCATGGGTGCCGCGCGGCGGCCCCGGCGGACAGATCATCCTCCCAGCGGATATTCGACCGCCAGGCGTATCTGCCGCGCGTTCAGCTCGGCCTGCGCCGCGTTGGCGCGGTGCAGGCCGTAGCGCAGCAGCACTGACACGCCCTTGGCGCTGCCGCCCTGCACGGTGTAGCGCAGCCACAGGTCGCGCTCCCAGTGGCGGCCGCCCTGGCCGTAGCCCAGCCAGGCGTAGCCGCTGCCCGGCTGCATGTGGCTGCCGTCGATGCCCGTGCCGCGGATGTAGGCCGCGCCCAGGTTCAGGCCATTCATGCCCCAGGCGGCGCCGTCGACCTCGTAGCGCAGTTGCCACGACTGCTCGTGCGGCCCGTTGAAGTCCGACAGCTGCGTCGCGTTGCCCAGCCAGATGGCGCCGCGCGTCACATAGTCGAACGGCGTGTCGCCATGCACCTTCTGCCAGCCCAGGCCCAGCTTGTGCGGGCCGGTACGCCAGGTGCCCAGGAGGCTGGCGGTGGTGGTGTCGATGGCGCCGGCCAGCGCGCGGCCGGTGTCGCGGCTGCGGTAGACGTGCAGTTCCAGTACCGCGCTGTCCTTGCCCCGCAGCGGCTGCGTGTAGGCGGCGCCGAGGTATTGGGTGGCCCAGGTGTCCTTCAGGCGGCCGACGTAGGCGGAAAGCGACAGTTCGGGCCGCGCCTGCCAGCTTGCGCCGGCGAACTCGAAGGCGTCGCCGCGCGGCGTGCGCGGGTCGAGGTAGTTGACGATGAGCGGGCCATTGGTGGCGCGCGCGTTGCGGTCGGTGGAGCCGGTGAAGCGGCCGGCGTGCAGCGTCAGGCCGGGGATGTCGCGGCTGGTGACCTGCCAGCCGCGCATCGACTCGGGCAGCAGCCGGGTGTCGGACGAACTGAAGATCGGGCTCTTCATGCGCTGCTCGCCGACCTGCAGCACGGTCGCGCCCACGCGCGCCTTCAGCGCGACGCCGCCGCGCGCGATGCCGCTGTGCGCATAGCCGTCCGCATCCACCGGCAACATGCGGATCTTGCCGACGCGGTAGTCGTCGCCATCGAGGTTCTGCGCCAGATAGAGGAGCGCATCGGCGCCGAAGCCCACCGGCCCGCGCGTGAAGCCGGAGGTGACGGCGCCCATCAGCCCGTAGCCCCATTCCTGCGCGTAGTCGCTGCGCTCGGCGCGCGGCAGCGTGGCGTTGCGCCCGCCGTTGCTGCGGCCGCCGTGGGTGTAGTCGCGCCGCTCGAACACGCTGCGGTTGAGCAGGCTCCAGCGCGTGTCCTCGACCAAGCCGCCATCATCCGCACCCCAGGCGCCGCCGCAGGCCAGCGCCAGCAGCGCCGCCCGCTTCACAGGTACTTGAGCCACGCCAGATCCTTGCGCCGCGCCTTGAAGACCGCGAACGCCTTGACCACCGGGTACAGCGCCACCGCCAGCACCAGCGTGCACAGCCACACGCCGCCCATGCCGTCGAAGCCGAAATACTCGCCGTGGTTGTGGCCCCAGATCGCCTCGGCACCCAGGTAGAGGAACTTCAGCACGTACAGGTGGAATACATAGAAGAACATGGGCGCCGCGCCAAACACGGCCAGCGGCCGCAGCCAGGCGGCGTCGGGCCGGCGGTCGAAAGCGCGCAGCACCAGCAGGCCGATGCCCAGCGTCAACGCGATGAACAGCAGCGAAGGCGGGTACTTGGTGATGTTGACGAAGCCCATCAGCGTCCGCAGCGCCGTGTCGCCGGCTGCCCAGGGCTTGTCGCCATAGAAGTTCAAGGCCCGCAGCACGATGAAACCGGCGACCAGGCCCAGGCCCCAGCCCAGCAGCCGGCGCTGGCGTTGCGGCGCACCGCCCGGCACGAACCACGGCCCGGCGGCGTAGCCCAGCGCGATCACGCCGATCCACGGCAGCAGTGGGTACGAGGTGCGCAGGCGCAGCGACGCGGACACCTCGATCCAGCCGCGGTCGTGCAGCACCGCCCAGGGCACGTGCAGGGCGTGGCCGGCGGGGAAATGCAGGCCGTCCAGCAGGTTGTGGCCCGCCACCAGCACCATGCCGACGGCGATCAGCGCGCGGCGTGGCAGCCACAGCAGCGCCGCCAGCGCGATCATCGACAGCCCGATCACCCAGATCACCTGCAGGAACACCTTGGCCGGCGGGAACTGGAAGGTCCAGGCGAAGTTGATGACCGTGACCTCCAGCACCACCAGGAACAGCCCGCGCTTGAACAGGAAGGCCGACGCGGCGGCGCGCCCGTCGCCGCCGTGGCGGCTGCCGTAGAGGAAGGCGGACAGGCCCGTCAGGAAGACGAACACCGGCGCGCACAGGTGCGCCAGCAGGCGGCTGAAGAAGAGATCGGGCGGTGTACGGCCACCACCATCGGGTCCGGCACCTGGTGGTGCAGGTAGAAGGTCTCGCGCACGTGGTCGAGCAGCATGAACACGATCACCAGGCCGCGCAGCGCGTCGATGGCGCCGAGACGGATGCTGCCCGAGCGGGCCAGGGCGCCGTGATCTGCCTCCAGCGCCCTCTTGGCGCCGGGCACGGCTGCGGATGTTGACATGCGTGCTCGCTCCATATTGATATTGAATTATCAATATTATATTGACACGCCTGAAATGCAGCAAAATCCCGCCATGTCCGCTGCTTCCAGTTCCCTCGCCTTCCAGCGCGGCACCCGCCAGCGCACGGCGATCCGTGCCGTGATCGACGCATCGCAGCGCCCCCTGCTTCCCCAGGAAGTGCTCGAGCACGCGCAGCAGGAGGTGCCCGAGCTCGGGCTGGCCACCGTCTACCGCAACCTGAAGCTGCTGGTGGAGGCGCGGGAGATCCAGGTGGTGGAACTGCCCGGGGAGGTGCCGCGCTACGAGTCGGCCCGCCACTCGCATCACCACCATTTCCAGTGCCGCGCCTGCCAGCGCGTCTTCGACGTGCACGGCTGCGCGGAAGACTTCGCGCGCTGGGCGCCCCCGGGCTTCGTCGTGGACGGGCACGAGTTGACGCTGTACGGCACGTGCGCCGACTGCGCCGCCAGCGACCTGAAATGAAAAAGCCCGTCCACCAGGGGACGGGCTTTCAGCGAAGCGCTATCGGATGGGGAGGATCAGGCGGCGAGCCAGTACCCCGCGTTGAACGGGCTGCTCATGCGCAGCGCCAGCGGCGACACGTCCACCAGCTTGTCGGTGGGCATCTTCTCGGCGGCTTCGTCGATCACGATATTGTGGGGGGACGCCACCGGATGTCCGGCGGGTTGCGGGGCCTCGTTCGCCCGTTCTGCTTGGCCAGCGGTTGCAGAACGGGCTACAGAAAAGAATAGAAACAGCGGAAGGGTATCTTGCGGTCGCCCCAGTAGTCTGCGGCGTCGCGGAAGATGTCGAGCAGCTGCTCGCGCGCTTCCTTGTCGAACTTGGCCGTGGCCGGAATCTGCTCCAGCACCACGATGAAGCCCGGCTGCGGGCCCGATTTGTGCAACGGGTCGGTCATGCAGTCGTACAGCGCGTCGAAGTTCTTGCCGAAATGGGCAGGGAACGTGAATTGCTGCGCGATCAGGTCCAGCACGTCCTGCTTGGTCTGGGCGTGGGCCAGGTTGGCGTACAGGAAATGCTGGCCCAGGCTCTGGGCGGCTTCTTGCAGGTCTTGCACGCGGAAGGCGCGGATCGACTGCACGATATTGGTGCGGACTCCGCGCAGCGGGGTGTCCGGGGTGTTACGGGGCGGCGTTTCCATCTCCGTGGCTCTTTCTCTGATTTGGAAAATTATTCGACGATCTGGCGAAAACTCGCGTAATGGTCGTTGGTGTAGTAGCAGGACTGCGGCGCGCTGGGCGGCTGGCCGCCGCACACGATGCGCCGTGCGCCCCGGTCGCGGGAGCCGGGCGTGCGCACCGTGTACTCGTGGTAGTAGCCGCGCTTGTGCGGGGGCAGGATGCGCTCGCGGTTGCCGAAAACGATGCCGTCCTTGGGGTAGGGGAAGGGCCCGCCCGCGCGGATCAGCGCATAGGTGGCCTGGCCCTCGCGGGGCAGATCGGCCAGCGCAACGGAATCCAGCGCGGCTGCATCGCCGTGGCGCGGGCCGCGTGCAAAACTTTGCGGCGGGGCCAGCGCGAACACCGCGCCCAGAGCGCAAGCAAGCAGGGCCCGGTACGCCTGGGGGACAGCGGCTTTCAGCATGTTGTTATCGACACTAACTACGGGTTTACCCGAAATTTCAAGCCCGCTAGTGTGACGGAACCCCCCCAAAAAAGCAAGCGCCTGCCTATTCATTAGGCAGGCGCTTGGCCTTTCTTTACGATCGACCCCCGGTGCGCGGGGGTGTCCGGGTTACCGCGCCACGTTGGCGTCGGCGACCGTGAGGGCGGTCATGTTGACGATGCGGCGCACCGTGGCCGCGGGCGTCAGGATGTGCACCGGCTTGGACGCGCCCAGCAGGATCGGGCCCAGGGCGATGTTGCCGCCCGCCGCCGTCTTGAGCAGGTTGTAGCTGATGTTGGCCGCGTCGATGTTGGGGAACACCAGCAGGTTGGCGTCGCCCGTGAGCGTGGTGTTCGGCATGGTGGCGCGGCGCTGCTTGCCGTCCAGCGCGACGTCGCCGTGCATTTCGCCGTCCACTTCCAGCCAGGGCACCTGCTCGCGCAGCAGTTCCAGCGTGCGGCGCATCTTCACGGAGCTGGGGCTGTCGGCATTGCCGAAGTTGGAATGCGACAGCAGCGCCGCCTTGGGCTTGATGCCGAAGCGCAGCATCTCTTCCGCCGCCAGCGCGGTGATCTCCGACAGCTCCTCGGGCGTGGGATCGTGGTTGACGTGCGTGTCCACCAGGAACACGGTGCGCCCCGGCAGCATCAGGCCGTTCATGCAGGCGTAGACGGGCACGTCCTGCTCGGTGCTCTCGGCGCCGCCGGGGCGCTTGCCGATCACCTGGTCGATGTAGCGCAGGTGGGTGGCGGTGGTGCCCCAGGTGCCGCAGATCATGCCGTCCACCTCGCCCCGGTGCAGCAGCATGGAGCCGATGAGCGTGAGGCGGCGGCGCATTTCGATCTTGGCGTCTTGCTGGGTGATGCCCTTGCGCTCCATCAGGCGGTGGTAGGTCTGCCAGAAGTCGCGGTAGTGCTCGTCGAAGTCGGTGTTGACCACGTCGTAGTCGCGCCCTTGTTCCAGGCGCAGGCCGAAATTCTCGACGCGCTGGGCGATGACGGCGGGGCGCCCGATGAGGGTGGGGCGGGCCAGCCTTTCGTCCACCACGATCTGCACGGCGCGCAGCACGCGCTCTTCCTCGCCCTCGGCGTAGACCACGCGCTTCTTGGCCGCGTTGCGCGCCGCGTCGAAGATGGGCTTCATCAGCGAGCCGGAGGCGTAGACGTAGTTCTCCAGCTTGGTGCGGTAGGCGTCCATGTCATGGATGGGCCGCGCGGCCACGCCGCACTCCGCCGCCGCCTGGGCCACGGCGGGGGCGATCTTGGTCATCAGGCGCGGGTCGAACGGCTTGGGGATCAGGTACGTGGGGCCGAAGCTCAGCGTCTCGCCCGCATAGGCGGCCGCCACGCGCTCGCTCTGCTCGGCCTGGGCCAGCTCGGCGATGGCGTGGACGGTGGCGATTTCCATCTCGTCCGTGATGGTGGTCGCGCCGCAGTCGAGCGCGCCGCGGAAGATGTACGGGAAGCACAGGACGTTGTTGACCTGGTTCGGGTAGTCGCTGCGGCCCGTGGCCATGATCACGTCCGGGCGCACGCTGTGCGCCAGCTCCGGCATGATTTCCGGGTTGGGGTTGGCCAGCGCGAAGATGACGGGGCGCTCGGCCATGGTGGCCACCATCTCGGGTTTGAGCACGTTGCCGGCCGACAGGCCCAGGAACACGTCCGCGCCCACGACCACCTCGGCCAGCTTGCGCGCGTCGGTCTTCTGCATGAACTGGCGCTTGTCGTCGTCCATGAGCTCGGTGCGGCCTTCGTACACCACGCCGGCCAGGTCGGTCACGAACACGTTCTTGCGCTGCAGGCCCACCTTGAGCAGCAGGTTCAGGCAGGCCAGCGCCGCCGCGCCCGCGCCGCTGGCGACCAGCTTCACGTCCTCGATCTTCTTGCCCGCGACCTTCAGCGCGTTGACCATGGCCGCCGCCACGGTGATGGCGGTGCCGTGCTGGTCGTCGTGGAAGACGGGAATCTTCATGCGCTTGCGCAGTTCGCGCTCCACGTAGAAGCACTCGGGCGCCTTGATGTCCTCGAGGTTGATGGCGCCGAAGGTCGGCTCCAGCGCGGCGATCACCTCGACCAGCTTCTGCGGGTCCTTTTCGTTGATCTCGATGTCGAACACGTCGATGCCCGAGAACTTCTTGAACAGAACGCCCTTGCCCTCCATCACGGGCTTGGAGGCCAGCGCGCCGATGTCGCCCAGGCCCAGCACCGCCGTGCCGTTGGAGATGACGGCCACCAGGTTGCCCCGGCTGGTGTACTTGAAGGCGGCGGCCGGGTCCTTGACGATCTCTTCGCAGGGCGCGGCCACGCCGGGCGAGTAAGCCAGCGCCAGGTCGCGCTGGTTCACCATCTGCTTGGTGGCCGCGATGGCGACTTTGCCGGGCGTGGGGAACTCGTGGTAGTCGAGCGCCGCCTGGCGCAATTGGGCACGGCGCTCGGCCAGGTCGTCGGTGGCGTTGTTCTCGTTGGACATGGGAATGGGTCTCGTCTCCGGAAGGGGAACTCATTGTAGGCCGCGCCTGCGCGGGGTGGCAGGGCGTACATTCCTGGATTCCCTGAAACCCAAGAACCGGAGACTCCATGCCCTTCACTCTTCCCGATCGCATTGCTTCCCGCCCCATCGCCGTGCTGGGCGCGGGCACGCTGGGCCGCCGCATCGCGCTGATGCTGGCCACGCGCGGCGCCGAGGTGCGCCTGTATGCGCGCAGCGCCGCCACGCGCGACGCGGGCGTGGCCTATGCGCGCGAGCAGCTGCCCGGCGTGCTGGCCAAGGTGCCGGGCAGCACGGCGGGCACCATCGTGCCCGCGGACAACCTGGCCGATGCGCTGAAGGGCGCGTGGCTGGTGGTGGAGTCGGTGCCCGAGGAGCTGGCGCTGAAGAAGGACATCTTCCGCCAGATCGACGCGCTGGCCGAGCCGGACGCGATTTTTGCGAGCAACTCGTCGTCCTACCCGTCGAGCGAGTTCGCCGACAGCGTGCAGAACCCCGCGCGGCTGCTGAACACGCACTTCCTGATGCCGCCGGACATCAACCCGGTCGAGCTGATGAGCTGCGGCCAGACCGACCCGGCCATCATCCCGCTGCTGAAGGAGCTGCTGCCCGGCTACGGCCTCACGCCCTACGTCGTGCGGCGCGAGAGCATGGGTTTCATCTTCAACCGCATCTGGGCCGCCATCAAGCGCGAGACGCTGGCCGTGGTGGCCGAGGGCGTGGCCACCACGGAGGAGGTGGACGCGATCTACGCCCAGGCGACCGGCATGGCCTACGGCCCCTGCCGCCTGATGGACGCGGTGGGGCTGGACGTGGTGCTCGCCATCGAGGAGCACTACGCCAAGCGCTACGCCGGGCGCGTGGGCCTGCCCGAAGAGCCGCGCACGCTGCTGCGCCAGCTGGTGGCCGAAGGACGCCTGGGCGCGAAGAGCGGGCGCGGGCTGTACGACGACTACCCGCCCGCTCAGTGACGGTCATCGGCTGGGTTGCTATTTAAAAGATAGCTGCTAGCGCTGGACTGGCGGGCGATGGCGGCCGATTTGTATGTGAATCACCCGGCACGCGCTTGCGCGGTGCGGGCCCCTTCCACGGGGGTGAACGCTTGCGTGATGCCCGCCAGCCCGCGCGCGGCGGCCAGAGTCGCCAAGGCCGCCGCGGCGGCGAAGCCTGCGATCAGGGCCGTGCCGCCGGCGAACGCCAGCATGGCCTCGTGCCGCGAGTGCAGGCCGGCTGCCATGGCCATGCCCATGTGGTGATGCAGCAGCTCTCCGAACCATGAAACGCCCAAAGCCCCGCCAAGCGCGCGCAGCATGACCGGCATTGCCGTGGCCACGCCCATGTGCCGGGGCTCCGCGCTGCGCTGGGCCACGACGCTGACCAGCGGGAACAACAAGCCCAGGCCCAGCCCCACCGGCGTCAACGCGAAGGCGACACCCAGGCTCACCGGGAGGGCGCCGTGGGCGGGGAGCCAGTGCAGCGCCGCCGCCAGCAGGGCAAAGCCCACCTTCAACCCCACGCCCGCGAATGCCGCCACGCGGGCCAGCGCCGTTCCACCGCGCAGCGCGCGGCCCGCCGCCTGACCGCCGGCGGTGATGCCCAGCATCAAGGGCAAAGTGGTCAACGCCGAGCGCACGGGGCTCAGGCCCAGCCCCTGCTGTAAGAACAGCGGCACGAACACGACCGCGGCGAACAGCATCACGCCCGACAACGCCGACAGCAGCGCCGCCGCCGCAAACGGCCGACGCGCGAACAGCGCCAGCGGCACCACCGGGTCGGCCGCCCGGCGCTCGACCGCCAGGCAGGCCACGAGCATCACCGCCGCCAACAGCGCCAGCACCAGCGCGGGCGGAATGCCGCCCGGCAAGGCCGCCGCCAACGCCGGAGGCAGGAGCGAAGCATCCGCCGCGCCACGGATGGCAAGCAGCAGCGCCACCAGTCCGCCGGACAGCAGTACAGCGCCCAGCCAATCCAGGGGCGGCGCTGGGTGCCGGGTATTGCCCAACTTGGCGCGCGCCAGCACGGCCAACGCCAGCAGCGCGCCCGGAATGTTCAGCAGGAACGCCCATGTCCAGGGCAGCACTTCCAGCAGCAGGGCACCGGCCAACGGACCGGCCAGCGTGCTCAGGCCGTAGGCGGCGCCCAGCAGGCCCATGCGGCGTCCGCGTTCGGGCAGCGGGTAGAGCGCGGCAACGGCCAGCATCGTCAACGTCATCAGGCCGCCGCCGCCCAGGCCCTGGAGCGCCCGCGCCGCCACCAGCGCCGACATGCTGCCCGCCATGGCGCACGCCAGCGAGCCCAGCGCGAACAGGGCCGCGCTGGTCAGCAGCAGGGGCCGCGCGCCGAAGCGGTCCGCCAGCTTTCCGTACAAGGGGATGACCGCCGTGGAGGCCAGCAGGTAGGCCGAGAACACCCAGGGGGCGAGATCACGCTCCCCCAGCGTGGCGGCGATGCTGGGCAACGCGGTGGACAGCACGGTCTGGTCCAGGCCGGACAGCACCAGCAGCAGCACCAGCGCGGCGAACGTGACGGGGGTGGAAGGTCTTGTAGTCATGGGCCGCAGTCTGGTGGCCGCCCATGCTTTTAACCAGTGCAATTTCTTGAACAGATAATTGCATGGCATGGAATCCATCGATCTGAACCTGCTGCGCGTGCTGAACGCCGTGCTGGAGGCGGGCAGCGTCACCGAAGCCGCCGAGCGCCTGCACCTGAGCGTTCCGGCCACCAGCCATGCCCTGGCGCGGCTGCGCGACGCGCTGGGCGACCCGTTGCTGGTGCGCGCGGGGCGCCGCCTCGTGCCTACGCCCAGGGCGCAGGAATTGCGCGGCCCTCTCGCTGATTGGATGGCCCAGGGACACGCGATGCTGGCGCGCGACCCCTCCACGGCGCTGGCGGAGCAGCGGCGCACCTTCGTGATCCGGGCGCCGGAAGGCGTCGCCATCACGCTGGGGGCCTCGTTGACGCTGGCGCTGCGTCAAGCCATGCCGCTGGCGACGCTGTGCTTCCTGCCGGAGACGGCCGAGGAAGATTCCACGCTGCGCGACGGCGGCATCGACCTCGACCTGAGGCACTTCCTCCCGCGCGAGCCGGAGGTGCAGGCGCTGCAGCTGATGCGTCTCCAACCCGTTGCGGTGGTACGGGCCGGCCACCCCCTGGGCACGCGGGCCGTAACCGCGAAGCGATTGGCCGCGCAGTTGCATGTGGACGTGCTGCGCCGGCCCGGCGCGCCGTCGCCCGTGGACGACGCGCTTGCCGCCCTGGGCCTGGCGCGCGAGGTCGTGCTGACCGTGCCGCAGTCCAACATCGCGGCGCTCGTGGCGGCCCGGTCCGATCTGGTGGCCCTGCTGAGCGAGCGCATGGCGCGCGCCATGGCGGCGTCAGTGGGGCTGAAGGTGCTGCCGCTGGCGTTTCCCGTCGAGCCGGAGCCGCTGGTGCTGGCCTGGCACCCGCGCCACAACAACGATCAGGCCCATGCGCTGCTGCGCCAGCTGGTGCTGAAACAGATGGCCGCGGCCCGGAGCGATTGACCGGTCTTCAGCGGCTGCTCGGGAAGCTGAACACCGCCCCCTCGCGCACGCCCGCCGAGGGCCAGCGCTGCGTGATGGTCTTGCGCTTGGTGTAGAAGCGCACGGCGTCGGGGCCGTAGGCGTGCAGGTCGCCGAACAGGCTGCGCTTCCAGCCGCCGAACGAGTGGTACGCCACCGGCACGGGCAGCGGCACGTTCACGCCCACCATGCCGACCTGGATGTGGTCGCTGAAGTAGCGCGCGGCCTCGCCGTCGCGCGTGAAGATGCAGGTGCCGTTGCCGTACTCGTGGTCGTCGATGAGTTGCATCGCCTCCTGCAGCGTGTTCACGCGCACGATGCCGAGCACGGGGCCGAAGATTTCCTCCTGGTAGATCTTCATGCCGGGCTTCACGCCGTCGAACAGGCAGGGGCCGAGGAAGTAGCCCTCCTCGTGGCCCGCCACCTTGAGCGCGCGGCCATCGACGATGAGCTGCGCGCCCTCGGCCACGCCGCTGTCCACGTAGGCCTTCACCTTCTCGAAGTGCGGCTTGGTGACCAGCGGGCCCATGTCGTTGGCGTCGTCAGTGCCGGGGCCGACCTTCATCTTGGCGATCTCGGCCTTCAGGCCCGCGATCATCGCGTCGGCGGTGGCGTCGCCCACGGCCACGATCAGCGGCACGGCCATGCAGCGCTCGCCGCAGGAGCCGTAGGCCGCGCCCATCATGGCGTTCACGGCGTTGGCGATGTCCGCGTCGGGCATGACCACGGCGTGGTTCTTCGCGCCGCCCAGGGCCTGCACGCGCTTGCCATGCTTGCAGCCCTCCGCGTAGATGTATTCGGCGATGGGCGTGGAGCCGACGAAGCTCACGGCCTTCACGCGCGGGTCGGTCAGCAGCGCGTCCACGGCTTCCTTGTCGCCGTTCACCACGTTGAGCACGCCGGGCGGCAGGCCCGCCTCCAGCGCCAGCTGCGCCACGAGCAGCGCGCTGCTCGGGTCGCGCTCGCTGGGCTTGAGGATGAAGCAGTTGCCGCAGGCCACGGCCATGGGCCACATCCACAGCGGCACCATGGCCGGGAAGTTGAAGGGGGTGATGCCCGCCACCACGCCCAGGGGCTGCAGTTCGCTCCAGCTGTCGATGCCGGGGCCGACGTTGCGGCTCATCTCGCCCTTGAGCAGCTCGGTCACGTAGCTCGCGTATTCCACGTTCTCGATGCCGCGCTGCAGCTCGCCGTGCGCGTCGGCCAGCACCTTGCCGTGCTCGGCGGTGATGAGCCGGGTGATCTTGTCGGCGTTGTCTTCGAGTAGGACCTTGAGCTTGCTCATCACCCGCGCACGCTTGAGCGGCGGGGTGTTGCGCCAGGCCGGGAAGGCGCGCTCGGCCGAGGCGATGGTGTCTTCCACCGTGGCCTTGCTCGCCAGCGCCACGCTGGTGGTCGACTGGCCCGTGGCGGGGTTGAACACGGGCTGGGTGCGCTCGCCGGCGGTGACGACTTGGCCGTCGATCAGGTGGCCGACGGTGCTGGTGACGGATTGGTCTTTGTGCATGGTGTTTTCAGCAAAATATGCCGCCAGCCCTGGTATATCAAGCGCTGGCAGCTATGAAAAAATGAGTAATCAGGCCGCTTCGGCCCAGGGCTCCAAGGAGGGGATGACGTGGCCCAGCGCGCGCTCCACGTACGCCTGCTTCTCGCCCACGGGAGCGAAATAGTGCAGCACTTCGCGCGCGGCGTCCACGCCCTTCAGCCGGGCGATGAGCCAGGCCGCGAGGTACTGCGACGCCAGGCAGCCGCCCGCCGTGGCCACGTTGCCGCGCGCGGCGAAGGGCTGGTTGACCACCTGGGCGCCCGAGGCGGCCACCCAGGGCAGGCTCGTCAGGTCGGTGCAGGCGGGCGCGCCCTGGAGCAGGCCCAGGCGGCTCAGCAGATAGGTGCCCGAGCACTGCGCGGCCACCAGCTGGCGCGCGGGGTCGATGCGCCGCAGCGCCTCCATGACCGCCGGGGTGTCGGCCACCTCGCGCGTCTTCAGGCCGCTGCCGATCAGCACGGCGTCGGCCTCGCCCACTGTGCAGAGGTCTTCGTGCGCGTCGATCGTCAGGCCGTTCATCGACGTGACGCGCGGCGTGGGACTGGCGATGCGCACCCGCCAGTCCGTGTCGCCCAGCAGCGCGATGCGGCCCAGCATCCCGAACGCCACCAGCGAATCGAGGTCGTTGAAGGCGTCGAAGGTGACGATGGCGATGCGCATGGCGATGGCCTGCCTCAGGCCGTTTCCGCCAGCGCGTCGCCCAGGGCGCTCACCAGGCGGTCCAGCTCCGCCTCGGTGCTGATGAAGGGCGGGGCCAGCTGGATCGTGTCGCCGCCGTAGCGCACGTAGAAGCCCTTGTCCCAGCACTTCATCGCCACCTCGTAGGGGCGCTTGGCCGGCTCGCCGGGCGCGGGGGCGATGGTGAAGCCCGCGGCCAGGCCGTAGTTGCGCACGTCCAGCACGTGGCGGGCAGACCGAAGGCCGTGCACGGCCTTTTCAAAGTACGGGGCCAGGGCCTTGACGCGGCCCGGCATGTCTTCCTTCTGCAGGATGTCCAGCACCGCGTTGCCCGCCGCGCAGGCCACGGGGTGGGCCGAGTAGGTGTAGCCGTGCGGGAATTCGAGCATGTACTCGGGCCCGCCCTGCGCCATGAAGGTGTCGTAGATCTCCCGCGTGGCGACCACGCCGCCCAGCGGCTGCGCGCCGTTGGTCACCTGCTTGGCGAAGTTGAGGATGTCGGGCGTCACGCCGAACACCTCCGACGCCGTCCAGCCGCCGCAGCGGCCAAAGCCGGTGATCACCTCGTCGAAGATCAGCAGGATGTGGTTCTGCGTGCAGATCTCGCGCAGGCGCTCCAGGTAGCCCGCGGGCGGAATCACCACGCCGCCCGAGCCCGAGAACGGCTCCACGATCACGGCGGCGATGTTGCTCGCGTCGTGCAGCGCGATCACGTCCAGCAGCTTGTCGGCCAGCTCGCGCCCGCCCTCGGGCGGCATACCGTGGTGGAACGAGCCCAGCGCGGGCTGCGTGTGCGGAATGTGGTCGGCCTCCACGCCTTGGCCGAAGGTCTTGCGGTTGCCCACCATGCCGCCGACCGAGATGCCGCCGAAGTTCACGCCGTGGTAGCCCTTCTCGCGGCCGATCAGGCGCGTCTTGCTCCCCTGGCCCTTGGCGCGCCAGTAGGCGCGGGCCATCTTGAGGGACGTATCGGCCGCCTCGGAGCCCGAGCCGGTGAAGAACACGTAGTCGAGCCCCGCCGGGGTCAGGTCGCGCAGCCGGTTGGCCAGCTCGAACGACGCCGGGTGGCCGAACTGGAACGCGGGCGCGTAGTCCAGCGTGGCGGCCGCCTTGCCGATGGCCTGCGCCACCTCGCTGCGGCCGTGGCCCAGGCCCGCGCACCACAGGCCCGAGAGGCCGTCGAAAATCTTGCGCCCCTCGGCGTCGGTGTAGTAGGCGCCCTGCGCGCCCACGATCATGCGCGGCTTGGCCTTGAAGTTGCGGTTGCCGGTGAAGGGCATCCAGTGCGCGTCGAGCCAGGCGGCGTCCTGGCGGATGGCGGTGGGGGTGTCGTCGATGGCGGCGAAGGACATGGCGGCGTTCCTCGGGCGTGAAAGCGGTGGTGAAAACGCCCATTCTGGCAGTGGCGTCAGTCCCTAAAAGTAACGAATATCCACGTTTACTTGCCAGAACATGCAAGCAATACCGGCGGGGCAGGGCGGGACTCTACAATTGAAAGCAAGAATCGTTATCGTTTACGGTGGCATGGCTGCCGTCCTGCCATGCGTCCCTCCCTGCCGCTTGCCGCTTTTTCGGAGCACTACCACGCGCTGATCGCATTCGTGGCGCGCCGCATCGGCAGCCGCCAGACGGCGCAGGACCTCGTGCACGACGCCTGGCTGCGCCTGGCCGAGCACGCCGGCCCGGCGCACGCGCCGCAGGCGCCGCAAATGCCGCAAATGCCGGCTCCGCGCGCCTACCTGTACACCGTGGCCGAGCACCTCGCCATCGACCACCTGCGCCACCGCCAGCGCACCGGCGAGCGCTTCGACGCCGAGGCCCATGAACACGAGGGCATGGCCCACGACGTGGCCGACGCCTGCTGCCACCGCGAGGCCCTGGCCGCCGTCGATGCCGCGCTCGCCGCGCTGCCCGAGCGCTGCCGCGCCGTGTTCCTGGCCGACCGGCTCGACGGCCTGCCGCAGGCCGAGATCGCCGCGCGCCACGGCATCTCCGTCAAGACCGTGGAGCGCGACGTCATGCGCGCCATGGACGCGGTGGAGGCCGCGCTGCGCCGCTGGCGCGGCGACGCCGACACCCCGCCGCGCACGGGCCGCCGCCGCGCGCTGTCGGCGCTGCTGGGCGTAGTCGGTGTGGGCGCGGGCGGCGCCACCGCCTGGCGTCTCTGGCGCGAATACGTGCCCGCCTGGCAGGCCGACCTGGCCACGGCCACCGGCCGCCAGCTGACCCAGCCGCTGCCCGACGGCGGCAGCATCGCGCTCGATGCCCGCACGCGGCTCGCCGTGCGCTACTACGGCGCGCGCCGCCACGTGCGCCTGTTCGCGGGCACGGCCTTCTTCAGCGTGGCGCGCGACGTGGACCGGCCCTTCGTCGTCGATGCCGCGCACGCGCGCATCACGGTGCTGGGCACGCGCTTCGAGGTCGCCATCGCCGACGACGGCGCGCTGCGCGTGGCCGTGGAGGAAGGCTACGTGCGCGTGCAGCCCCTGGCCGGCGAGGGCAACGCCTACGAACTGACCGCGCACGAGGCGCTGCACTGGCCGCCCGGCGGCCCGCCCCGGCGCGAGGCCGAGCCCGGCGACGTGGCCGCCTGGCGCGACGGCTGGCTGGACTTCCGCCACGAGCCGCTGGGCGAGGCGGTGCGCCGCATCGCCCGCTACAGCACCCAGCCGCTGCGCGTGGCGCCCGACGCGGCCCAGCTGCCGGTCTTTGGCCGCGTGCGCATCGCCGACGCGCAGGCCTGGCTGCGCCTGCTGCCGCGCAGCCTGCCGGTGGCGGTGCGCGAGGAAGGCCGGGGCGCGCAGCGCGGCATCGTCATCGCGCGGCGGTGATTTCAAGCCAAAAACGGCTCCAGCGCTTATGCAAAAAGCGCTGGCAGCTATCGTTTTTGAATATCTTTTTTCCGCGCCGGACGCACGGCGCAGTACGCCGCGACGGCCACGGGCACGGCCAGCGCGCCCCAGGCCAGCACGCGCCACGGCCCCGTGCCCAGCAGCGCCGCCAGCAGGCCGAACGCCGTCAGCAGCGCCAGGGCCAGCGGCAGGCGCCAGACGAACCAGAAGCCGCCGGGTGCTTGGCTGCGTGCCGCGTCATGGCGCATGGCGGCTCCTGCGCCGGCGCGCGGCCCACAGGTATACGCCGCTGCCCAGCACCACGATGGCCAGCAGGTCGAAGGCGGCCCACAGCAGCTTGAGGGGCAGGCCGCCGTAGTCGCCGAAGTGCAGCGGCCGCGACACTTCCAGCGCCCACAGGTACCAGGGCGGGTCGCCCACGTCCACCAGCGCGCTGCTGGCGGGGTCGATCAGCACCGGGTGCAGCAGGCGCGAGGTCAGCGGCGAATCGCCCCGCAGGTAGACGGCGTAGTGCCGCGGGGTGGCGAACAGGGAGCCGGGGAAGGCGACGAAGCTCACCTCCCGGTGCGGCAGGAAGGCCAGCGCCTCGTCCACCGCCCGTTGCAGCCCCTGGGGCGGGTCCGCGCGCCCGGTGTCCGCGTATTCGGCCGCGAGCCGCTGCGCCACGCTTTTCTGCCAGGCGCCGAAGACGACCGAGTCCAGCGTGTTGACGGCCCCGGTCAGGCCGACGACCAGCATCCACAGCAAGGCGGCGATGCCCAGCAGGTTGTGCAGGTCCAGCCAGGCCAGGCGGCGGGTCTGGCCCTGGCGCACGGTGCCGAACGGCAGGCGGCGCATGAAAGGGCCGTAGACCACGGCGCCCGACACGAGCGACACGACGAACAGCAGGCCCATCGCCCCCAGGAAGAGCTGGGCCGCCTGCCCCATGAGCAGGTTGGTGTGCAGCATCAGCAGCACGGACATGGCGCCGCCGTGGCGCCAGTCCTTCTCGCTCCAGGCCTCGCCGATAAGGCGGCGCCGTGCGCCATCCACCAGCACGAAGGGCTTTTGGCCCGGCTGGCGCGGGTCGCGGCCCAACCCCACGCGGAAGCGGCCCGGCTCGTCGAGCCAGACCACGAATTGCACGGTGCGCCCGGGGTAGGCCTGGCGCACCAGGGCGACCACCTCGTCCATGTCCGGCCGCGCGGCGGCGGGCGCTGCGGTGGCGGCGGGGGCGTCCGGCGCGTCGGGCCGCAGCCAGCCGTCGATCTCGTCGTGGAAGACCAGGGGCAGCCCCGTCAGGCACAGCATCAGCAGGAATGCCGTGCAGACCAGGCTGGACCATTCATGCACCCAGCGCCAGCGGCCCAGGGCCCGGGAGGACATCATGGGCGGCGCTCCTTACCAGCGGTAGGTCATCGTGGCGCGCGCCGTGCGCCCCGCGCCGTAGAAGCACTTGGTCGCCGTGGCGCAGGCCGAGACGTAGGTCTTGTCGGCCAGGTTGGTGACGTTGAGCGCCAGCGTCACGCCGCGCAGCGCGGGGTGGGCCTTGCCCAGGTCGTAGCGGATGGCCGCGTCCAGCAGCGCGTAGCCGGGCACCCGCAGGGTGTTGGCGGCATCCACCCAGCCGCGTCCCGTGTAGCGCACGCCGGCCGCCAGGCTCAGGCCCGCCAGCGCGCCTTCGCGCACCGCGTAGTTGGCCCACAGGCCGGCGGATTGGTCGGGCACGTAGGTGGGGTGCAGGCCCTGGGCCGTGGTGCTGCGGGTGTTGACGGCGTTGGTGCGCGTGTAGGAGGCGATCACGTCCAGGCTGCGCGTCACGCTGGCGTGCGCCTCCAGTTCCAGGCCGCGCGTGCGCACCTCGCCGGTCTGGATGCTGTAGGCAGTGTTGTCCGGGTCGGTGGTCAGCACGTTGCGCTGGTTGATCTGGTAGAGCGCGGCGGTGACGAAGGCGTTGGAGCCGGGCGGCTGGTACTTCACGCCGGCCTCGACCTGCTCGCCCGTGGTGGGCTTGAAGAGGCGGCCCTGGGCGTCCGCGTCGGCCACGGGCTGGAAGGAGCGCGAATAGCTCAGGTACGGCGCCACGCCGTTGTCGAACTGGTAGACGATGCCGCTGCGCCAGGTGAAGGCCCGGTCGGACTGGTCCGTCGCGCTGCTGTTCAGGCGGTTGACGCGGTCGTTGCCCGCCCAGTCCTGCCGCAGCCCGCCCAGCCAGGTCCAGCGGCCCCAGCGGACCTGGTCCTGCAGGTACAGGCCGATCTGGTCCACCGTCTGGTGCGCCGAGGTGGAAAGGGCCGGCACGGGGATGGCGGCCGTGTAGTCCGGTTGGTGGATGGACAGCGACGGCGCGCTGCCCATGCCTTGCGTCTCGCCGTAGTTCAGGCGCTGGTAGTCCAGCCCGAACAGCAGCTTGTGCTGCGCTTCGCCCGTGTTGAAGCGGTACTGCGCGCGGTTGTCGGCGGTGACCGCGTCGTAGCTGGCGTTGTTGAAGATGGCCCGGCGCGTGAGCAGCGGGTTGGCGGCGTCCGCCGTGTTCAGGCCCGCGGTGAAGACGCTCTGGTAATCGGTGGCGACGTGCATGTAGCGCAGGCTCGACTGCAGCGTCCACTGGTCGTCCACGCGCTTGTCGAACTGGTAGCCGATGGAGCTTTGCGTGCGCCGGAACTGGTCGTACAGCGGCGAGCCGTCGAAGAAGCTGCGCGCGATGCGCGTGCCGTCGGGCAGCGGCGTGACCGTGCCCACGGCGGGCAGAAAGCCGAAGTAGCCGCCCGCGGGGTCGTGCTGGTAGCGCATCAGCAGCGTCAGGCGGGTGTCGGCGTCGGGCTGCCAGGTGATGCCGCCCGACAGCGCGGCGCGCTCGTCTTTCTGCTGCTGGATCTGCGAGTCGCCGCCGTGCCCCACGCCCGTGAGGCGGTACGACAGCGTGCCGTCGCCGTTCAGCGGCCCGCCCAGGTCGAAGCCCAGCTGCCGCCAGCCCCGGTTGCCGGCCTGCACCTGCACCTCGTGCAGCGGCTCGGCCGTGGGGAGCTTGCTCACCAGGTTGACCATGCCCCCCGGCGTGCCCTGCCCGAACAGCACCGACGACGGGCCGCGCAGCACGTCGATGCGTTCGAGCTGGTACGGGTCCACCTGCGGCACCGCGTAGTTCGCCCCCAGCAGCCGCATACCGTCGAGGAAGGAATAGTCGTAGTTGATGCCGCCGCCCAGGCCGCGGTAGAGGATGGTGTCGTAGCGGGTGCCGCCCGCGCCGCGGTATTCGGAGAGCACCCCCGGCGTGTAGCGCAGCGCCTCGCGCACGCTGCCGGCGGCCTGGTCGTCGATCTGGTGGCGCGTGACCACGCTGACGGACTGGGGCACCTGGGCCAGCGGCGTGTCCGTCTTGGTGCCGCTGTCGCTGCGCGTGGCCACGTAGCCCGCGCCGCCGCCCGCCTCCGCGCCCGCCGTGACCGTCACGAGGGGCAGGGCCAGGTCGCCGCCGGCCGGCGCGGAGGCCTGCGGCTGCGCCTTGGGGGCAGCCTTGCGCAGCGTGTAGTTGCCCTCGGGCGTGCCCACGGCCTCCAGCCCGCTGCCGGCCAGCAGCGCGTCGAATCCGCCCTGGACGGAGTAGTCGCCCTGGATGCCCCGGGTGCGCAGTCCATCGGCCAGGCCCGACGGGAACGACAGGGTCACGCCGGCGCGCGATGCGTACAGCGACAGCGCCCGGCCCAGCGGGCCCGCGGGTATGTCGGCCTGCATCGCCCGGGCGGCGGGGGCCGACAGCAGCAAGACCGCTGCGGCCACGGGGGCCAAAGGATGGAATTTCATGCAACGCTCCTCGATGGTGGTGGTTTCACCTCCGTAGCCCATCGAGATGCGCAAAACGACAGCCGGAATCGCAAAATTCTGAAGAAATACGGCGCCAGCCGTTGTGCATCAAGCGCAGGCAGCTATTGTTTTCAGAGCGCTTCGATGCGCACCCACAGCGGCGTGCGCTCCACCACGCGCACCGGCAGGGCGCGCGCCACGGCCGCCAGGGCCCGGTCCGTGTCCCGCAGCGGAAAGGCGCCCGACAGCCGCAGCCCCGCCACCGCCGGGTCGCAGGCCAGGCGGCCCGTGCGGTAGCGGCCCAGCTCGGCCACGAAGTCGGCCAGCGGCAGACCGTCGGCCAGCAACATGCCGTGCGTCCAGGCCTCGGCGTTCTCGGGGCTGGCGGCGGTGTCGCCCGGGCCCTGGGCGTTCACCAGCACCGTGGCGCCCGCGGGCACCCGGCGCACGGGCCGCGGGTTTTCGATCTGCACGGTGCCTTCGTGCACGGTGAGGCGCACCCAGTCCTCCTGCTGCCGCACCGAGAAGCGCGTGCCCAGGGGCACCAGGTCGGCGAACCGCGTGGCCACCACGAAGCGGCGGGCCAGGCGGTCGGCGGCGGTGGCGACGTGCAGCTCGCCCCGCACCAGCTCCACGCGGCGCAGCCGGTCGCCGTAGGCTACGTTCACGGCCGTGGCCGTGTTCAGCACCAGGCGGGTGCCGTCGGGCAGGGTGACCTCGCGCTGCTCGCCGGTGGCGGTCTGGTAGTCCGCCGCCCACGCGCGCCACGGCATGTGCCGGTAGCCCATCCAGCCGGCCCCCACGGTGACGCCCGCCAGGGCCAGGGTTTGCAGCAACCGCCGCCGCCGGGGCGCGGCGCGGCCCAGGGCGGTGAGGGCGGCGGAAGGCTCCAGCACGCCCAGGCGCTGCGCCACCCGCTCCACGCGCTGCCAGGCCTGCTCGTGCCGGGGGTCGGCGTCGCGCCATTGCCGCCAGGCGCGGCGGTCGGCCTCGGTGCATGTCTCGGCCCCGAGCAGCACGAACCACTCGCTCGCTTCCTGGGCGGCGCGGGGGTCGAGCGCGTCGGTCATGCCAGCTTCAGGCAGTTCTGCATGGCCCGGGCAAGGTACTGGCGCACGGAGCTGACGGAAACCCCCAGCCGCGCGGCCACCTCGGCATGTGCCAGCCCTTCCATCTGCACCAGCAGGAACGCCTGGCGCACCTTGGCGGGCAGGCCGTCCAGCATGGCGTCGATCTCCATCAGCGCCTCCAGGGCCAGCGCGTGCGCCTCGGGCGACGGCGCGTGCCCCGGCCCCTGGCAGGCCAGCGCTTCGAGGTAGGCGGCCTCCAGGTCGCGGCGGCGCAGCAGGTTCACCATCAGCCCGTGCGCGATGGTGCCCAGGAAGGCGCGCGGATTGTGCAGCTCCTGCGGCGCCCCTTGCGAACGTTCGCGCGTGAGCACGCGCACGAAGGTGTCCTGCGCCAGGTCCGCCGCGTCGCAGGCATTGCCCAGCCGCTTGCGCAGCCAGCCCCGCAACCAGCCGTGGTGGTCGCGGTACAGGACATGCACTTCGGAAGGCGCGGGGAAGGGGGCGGCGGGCACGGGAGCGGTCGGTGGCTTCAGGATGGCATGGAAACAAGAATAATTTCCATTTGCATCTCGAATTTTACCGCCGGCCTGCACGGGCCGGGAAATCATGGCCGTTGCCGGCGATGATTTCGAGCCAAAAACGGCCCTGGCGCTTATGCAGCAAGCGCTAGCAGCTATCGTTTTTGAAGATCATTCCTTCCGCGCCGGACGCACGGCACAGTACGCCGAGACGGCCACGGGCCCGGCCAGCGCGCCCCAGGCCAGCACGCGCCACGGCCCCGTGCCCAGCAGCGCCGCCAGCAGGCCGAAGATCGTCAGCAGCGCCAGCGCGGCGGGCACCGCCCAGACGCGGCGCGGGGCCGGGGGGGTCATGGGCGGCCCTCCCGCAGGTGCCGCAGCCGCCGGGCGTGCGACCTGCGCCGCGCCAGCCACAGGTACAGGCCGCTGCCCAGCACCGCGATGGTGATGAGGTCGAGCAGCGCCCACAGCATCTTCAGCGGCAGCCCGCCGTAGTCGCCGAAGTGCAGCGGGCGCGAGACTTCCAGCGCGCGCAGGTACCAGGGCATCCGCACCACGGCGGCCAGCGCGCCGCTGCGGGCATCGACCAGCACCGGGGTGAACAGGCGCGAGGTCAGGGCCGTATCGCCGCGCGCCCACAGCAGGTAGTGGTAGGGGCTGCGCTCGCCCTCGCCAGGGTAGGTGATGCCGGTGATGCGCATGTCCGGCAGCGCGCGGCGGGCGGTGTCGTAGGCGGCCTGGGCCGGGCCCAGTTCGGCGGGCGACGGCGCGGCGCGGCCCTGCCAGGGCGCCAGCACCGCCTTCACGTCGGTCTGCTGCCACAACGCGAACAGCGGCGTGGCCAGCTCGTTCATCAGCCCCGTGGCGCCCACCACGCAGGCCCAGGCCAGCGTGGCGATGCCCAGCAGGTTGTGCAGGTCCAGCCATTTCAGGCGCCGCCCGCGCCCGGCGCGCACGGTGCCGAAATCCAGCTTCTTCATGAACGGCCCGTACAGCACCGCGCCGGAGACGAGGGAGACCACGAACAGCAGCGCCATCAGGCCCAGGAACAGCTCGCCGGGCAGGCGCGCGAACAGGTCGGTGTGCAGCGCGCGCACCACCTCCATGAAGCCGCGCCGCTGCCCCCGGGGGCGCGAGGCCTCCAGCACCTCGGCGGTGCGGGCGTCGAAGCGGATGAAATGCTGCAGCCGCGGGTCGGCCGCCAGCGCCGCGAGCGACGGCGCCATCCACAGGTAGACCTGCGGCTCCTCGTCGTCGATGAACAGCGAGGAGACGGCCTCGCCCGGGTACATGCGGCGGCCCGTGGCCACCAGGCGGTCCAGGTCGGCGCGCGGCGCATCGGGCGGCAGCCGGGCGTAGGCATGGGGCTCCAGCCAGTGTTCGATCTCGTCGGAGAACACCAGCGGCAGCCCCGTCAGGCACACGAGCAGCAGGAAGGCGGTGCACGCCAGGCTGCTCCACTGGTGCCAGGCGTTCCAGCGATCAAGACGCATGGCGCGGCCGTCACATGCGGTAGCGCAGCGTCAGCAGGGCGTTGCGCCGGTCGCCGAACACGCTGAAGAAGTTGCCCGGCGGGCGGATGTAGTAGCCGCGGTCGAACAGGTTGTTGATCTGCAGCGCCACCTCCCAGCGCGGGTCGATGCGGTAGCCCACCTGGGCGCTGAAGACCGCGTAGCCGCCCTGCGGCACGCCGCGCGAGACGGCGCTTTGCGCGAACATGCCGCCGCCCACGCTCAGGTCCCGCAGCCAGCCTTCGGTGAAGCGGTAGTTCGTCCACAGCTTGAGCAGGTGCCTCGGGTCGGTGCCCTCGGTCAGGTTCGGCGTGTCGGCGTCGTAGCGCACGTTCAGGTAGGTGTAGCCGGCATAGACGTTCCAGTTCGGCGCGGGCTTGCCGGCCACCTCGAACTCCGCGCCCTGGTCGCGCACCCGGCCGCCGGCGATGCTGCCGGTGGGGTGGTCGGGGTCCTCGATGGCGCGGTGGTTGTCGGTGATGCGGAACAGCGCCGCGGTGGTGCTCAGGCGCCCGTCCAGGAAGCTGTTCTTCACGCCCACTTCGTACTGGTCGCCCGAGCGCGGCGGCAGCAGGGCGCCGGTGTAGGTGCCGGCCGTCTGCGCGGACAGGAATCTGGAGTAGCTCGCATACGCCGTCGCGCCCGGCGCCACGTCCCAGACCAGGCCCGCCGACGGCAGGAAGCGGTGCCTGAGCCGGGCGGTGGTGCTCCAGTCGCCCACGTCGGGCAGCTGCGGCTGCGAGCGCTCCTGCAGGAACATCTCGCGCGCGCCCAGCACCAGGGTCAGCGGCTGCGCCACGCGCACCCGGGCCTGCGCGTACAGGCCGTACTGCTCCAGCCGGTCCTTGCTGCCGTCGGTGAAGGGCACGTCCACGCGCGGCACCGCGCCGGGGTCGTAGAGGCTGTAGGTGGCGGAGTCGTAGGGCCCATCCACCGGCACGAAGCCGGAGTCCCGGGTGTCGCTCAGGCGGGAGTAGTTGGCGCCCACCGTCAGCGTGTGCGTCCTGCCGAAGGCCCGCACCGGGCCGGAGGCATGGGTGTCGGCGCCGAACCAGTCGAACACCGCGTGCTGGCGCTGGTCGCCGTAGTACGACAGGCCGCCGTCCGTCGCGCCCGGCCCCGCGTAGGCGTATTCGGAATCGAGCCGCGCATGGCGGTAGAAGGCCGTCGTGTCCCACTTCCAGCCGTTGTCGAAGCGATGCGCGAGGCGCATGTTCGCCTCCTGCATCGCGGTGTAGGCGTGGTTCCAGTCCGGGCTGAAATTGCGCGCATACGAGCCCGGCACGCGCCCGACGAGGGAGGTCTGCGTGCCGTCCATCACGCCGGGCGCGCCGTAGTCCAGCCCCGAGATCGTCGTCACCTGGTGCGCCGCCGACAGCGACAGCATGGTGCGCGGCGACAGGTCGATGTCCAGCGCGCCGTAGATCATGCCGTTCTTGTTGCGCGTGCCGTGCACCGACTGCAGCCCGTCGCCGCCCACCACCACGGCGCGGCCGCGCACCGTGCCCTCCTGGTTCAGCGGCCCGGTGACGTCGACCATCTGGCGCAGGCTGCCGAAGCTGCCCAGCTGCGTTTCCGACGCCACGTGGAACTGGTCCTGCGGGCGCTTGCGCACCAGGTTGACGGTGCCGCCCGGCTCGCCCACCCCGTCGGCCGTCACGCTGGACGGGCCGCGCAGCACCTCGGCGCGGTCGTACATGCCGAGGTCGAACTGCGGCTGGTACTGCAGGCCGTTGACGATGGGCACGCCGTCGAACTCGATGCCGAGCAGGTTGCCGCGCGCCTTGAAGTAGGCGGTGCTGTCGCCATAGTCCACCGACTGCACGCCGGTGACGTAGCGCAGCCCGCCCTGGAGGGTGGTGACGTTCTGGTCGTCCATGCGCTGGCGCGTGAGCACCGACACCGAGCCCGGAATCTGCCGCAGCGCCAGCGCCGCCTGGCCGGCCACGGTGGCGCTGGCGGCGCGGTACGAGCCGCTGCCCTCGGTGGTCGCATCGGCCACGCCCGCCGCCACCACGGTCACCGTGGGCAGCTGGCCCGCGGCCTGGCCGGGCGCGGCGCCGGATGCGGCGGGCGCCGCGCGCAGCGAATACGCGCCGCCGCCGCCGCGGATGACCTGCAGCCCCTGCCCCTGCACCAGCTGGGCCAGCCCTTCGTCCACCGTGTAGCGGCCCGACAGCCCGGCGCTGGCTTTGCCCTGCGTCAGCGCCGAATCCACCGCCAGCTCCACGCCGGCATCGCTGGCGAAGCGGCTGAGCGCCTGGTCCAGCGTGCCGGCGGGAATCCGGTAGGCGCGCCTGCCATCGGCCGCCGCCGCGCCCTGCGCAGCGGCGGGCAGCGGCAGGGCGGCCAGCAGCGTGCCGGCGACGGCGCCCGCCAGCAGCGCCGCCCGCACGGCCCGGGCCGTGGCGCGCGGGCGCAGCCCGGGCAGTGGAGAAACGGTGGACGCCTCGCAAGGCGGGGAACGGCGCAGCGGCATGGCGAATCGGCTCCTGTGGCTCGGAAAAAAAGAGGTCTTTCACCCTGCTTTCCGAACGAGACGCCGAAAACCTCAACGCTGGCGAAAAATTTTTTCAGCCGATGCTCACAGCGCCGCCACGCTGGCCCAGTACCGCGTGCGGTAGCGCACCTGCACCGGCACGCCGGCCGCCAAATTGGCCAGCGCCCGGTCGGTGTCCAGCAGCGGGAACACGCCGGTCACGCGCAGCTCGGCCGCGCTGTCGTCGCAGCGCAGGATGCCGCGGCGGTAGCGGGCCAGTTCGGCCACGAGGTCGGCCACGCGCATACGCTCGGCCACCAGGTGGCCGCGCGTCCAGGCGGCGTCCGCCTCCTGCGCGGGCCGGGCCGGCTCGATCGCGTCCCCGGCGAAGCCGGTCTGCCAGCCGGCCTCGACGCGCAGTGCCGCCGCGCCACCGGCGCGCACCTCGACGGCGCCGTGGTAGACGGCCACGCGCGCCCCCTCCCGCTGCAGCCGCACCGCGAAGCGCGTGCCCAGCGCGCGCACCGTGCCCTGCGGGCATTCGACCCGCAGCGGCCGGGGGTCGGCGGCCGTGGTGACCAGGATGCGCCCGGCGCGCAGCACGATGCGGCGCTCCCGCGCGGTGTAGCGCAGGTCGATGGCGCTGGCCGTGTCCATCACCAGCCGCGTGCCGTCGGGCAGCTCCAGCGGGCGTATCTGGCCGGTGGCCGCCGCGTAGTCGGCCAGGGCCAGCTGCCAGGCGTCGGTGCGGCGCGCGCCATAGGCCGCCCCGCCGCACACGGCCGCGGCGGCGATGAGGCGCAGGCTGCCGCGGCGCGAAGGCCAGCGCGAGGACGGCGGCGCCTCGCGCAGCACCCCGTGTGCCGCCGGCGGCACGGCGCCGAACTGCCGCTCGAACGCCTGCAGCCGGCTCCAGGCGCGCTCGTGGTCGGGGTGCGCCGCGCGCCAGGCCGCGCAGGCGGCGCGGTCGGCGTCGCTGGCGTCGTGCGACCACAGCCGCGCCATCCAGGCGCTGGCGCGCCGCACGATGGCGGCGTCGATGGGGCCGTCCGCCTGCGGGCCGGGGTGGGCGCTCATGGCGGCGCGCCGTCGGGGTAGCGCAGCGCGTAGCAGGCGCGCAGCCCGGCGGCGATGTATTTCTCGACCGACGACACCGACACGCCGAGCCGCTGCGCGATCTCGCGGTAGCCCAGGCCGTCGAGCCGGTGCAGCAGCAGCGCCTGGCGGGGCTTGGCGGGCAGGCGCCGCAGCAGGGCGTCCAGCTCGGCCAGCGCCTGCACCACCATCGCGCGGGTCTCCTCGGACGGCGCCTCGCTGGGCGCCAGCAGCGCCACCGTCTCCAGGTAGGCGGCCTCCAGCTGGCGCCGGCGGTGCAGGTCGATCGCCAAGCCCTTGGCGATCTGCGTCAGGTAGCGCCGCGACGACTCGGGCGGCGGCGCCAGGCCGCGCGCCAGCACGCGCACGTAGGTGTCGTGCGCCAGGTCGGCCGCGTCGAAGGCGTTGCCCAGCCGCCCGCGCAGCCACCCCAGCAGCCAGCCGTGGTGGTCGCGGTACAGCGTATGCACTTCGGAAGGCGCGGGCAGAGGGGTGGCGGGCACGGGAGCGGTCTGTGGCGTCGGAATGGTATGGAAACAAGAATAATTTCCATTTGCATCTTGAATTTTACCGTTGGCAGGCGCGGGCCGAGAAATCATGGCCATTTACCCAGAAAACCCAGATGCAGCAAGCGCGAGCAGCTATGTTTTTTGCAGTCGCCGAAAAATGGCCGCGGCGCGCATGAGGGAAATGCCCGGCCCGTTCGTATCAACCGGGGCAGACCTCCAAGGAATCGATCACATGGCTTTCCATCGCACGCGCCACCACCTTGTCGCCGCCGCCGTCCTGGCGCTGGCGGGCTCCGCCTGGGCGCAGACCCCTTCTTTCGACATCCCCGCCCAGCCGCTGGACGCGGCGCTGGCCCAGCTTGCCCGGCAGGCCGGGCTGCAGCTGCTGGCGCCGCCCGCGCTGGTGCAGGGGCGCCCGGCGGGCGCGGTGCGCGGCAGCATGGCGGCGCAGGACGCGGCGCGCCGGCTGCTGCAGGGCAGCGGCCTGTCCGCGCACATCGAGGGCACGACGCTGGTCGTCGAAAGCGCCGCGCCCTCCGCCACGCTGGGCGAGGTGACGGTGACCGCCCAGGCCGCGCGCGCCGACGGCCTGCCCGACGCCTATGCCGGCGGCCAGGTGGCGCGCGGCGCGCGCCTGGGCCTGCTGGGCAACCAGGACTTCATGGACACGCCGTTCAGCACCGCCGCCTACACCGAGGATTTCATCAACGACACGCAGGCCACCGACATCGGCGCCGTGATCGCCGCCACCGACGCCTCGGTTTACGTGGCGCAAAAGCGCGGCCTGCAGGAGTCGTTCCTGATGCGCGGCTTTTCCATCTCCGGCTCCGACATCACCTTCAACGGCCTGGCCGGCATGGCGCCGATGCAGCGCGGCTCGACCGAGATGGCCGAGCGCGTGGAGATCCAGAAGGGCCCGTCCGCCATGCTGGGCGGCATGACGCCCGGCGGCAGCGTGGGCGGCAGCGTCAACATCGTGCCCAAGCGCGCGGGCGACGAGCCGCTGACGCGGCTGACGACGACCTATGAATCGGACAGCCAGTTCGGCCTGCACGCCGACATCGGCCGGCGCTTCGGCGAGCGCAAGCAGTTCGGCATCCGCTTCAACGGCGTGGTGCGCGACGGCGACACGGCCGTGGACAACCAGCAGCACAAGATGGCGCTGGGCTCGCTGGGCCTGGACTGGCGCGGCGAGCGCGTGCGCGTGTCGGCGGACATCTACCGCCAGCGCGAGCGCATGGACGGCATCGACTACTTCGGCATCAGCACCATCGCCGCCGGCGTCACGCAGCTGCCCGCGCCGTTCGACGGCCGCACCAACCTGGCCGCGCCGTGGTTCTTCAACATCAACACCGCCAACACGGCGCTGGCGCGCGCCGAATGGGACATCACCGACAACGTGACGGCCTACGCGGCCTACGGGCGGCGCGACAGCAGCTACGACGCGCTCATCAGCCGCAGCACGCTGCTCAACGACGCGGGCGACATCAGCGCCGCGCTGGTGCGCCAGTACTACCACCAGGTGGTGCATTCGGGCGAGGCGGGCGTGCGCGGCAAGTTCAGCACGGGCGCGGTGGACCACGCCTGGTCGCTGGCCTTCACCGGCTACCAGAGCGAATACGGCGTGGTCAACAAGCAGTTCGCGGCCAGCACCAACATCTACGCGCTCAACTACGGCGCCGAGCCCAACCTGGCGGGCTTTTCCACCAGCGGCGTGCCGATGACCTCCAGGACCGAGCTGGACAGCGTGGCGCTGGCCGACCGCATGTCCTTCCTCGGCGACACCGTGCAGCTCACGCTGGGCGCGCGCCACCAGAAGGTCAAGACCACCAGCATCAACGCCACCACGGGCGCGGGCACCGTGGGCTACGACGAATCGGCGCTCTCGCCCTCGGCGGCGCTGCTGGTCAAGCTCACGCCGCGGCTGTCGGTCTACGGCAGCTACATCCAGGGCCTGAGCCAGGGCAGCGCCGCGCCGGCCACCGCCGCCAACGCCTACGAGACGCTCGCGCCCTTCAAAACCAAGCAGTACGAGGTGGGCGCCAAGTACGACTTCGGGCGCCTGGCCGCCACCGCCAGCCTCTACCAGATCACCAAGCCCAGCGCCTACACCGACCCGGCCACCAACCTCTACGCCGCCAGCGGCGAGCAGCGCAACCGCGGCGTGGACGTGAGCGTGTTCGGCGAAGTGCAGCGCGGCCTGCGCGTGCTGGGCGGCGTGTCGTACATCGACGCCACGCTGCGCAAGCAGCTCAAGGGCCTGAACGACGGCAAGCAGGCCACTGGCGTGCCCCACTTCATCGCGCGGCTGGGCGCCGAGTACGACGTGCCCGCCGTGCAGGGCCTGACGCTGACGGGCCGCGTCAACCACGTGGGCCAGCGCTACGCCACGGCGGACAACCGCCTGTCCCTCTCGTCCTACGCCACGCTGGACGTGGGCGCGCGCTACGCCACGCGCATGGGCGGGCGGCCCGTGGTGCTGCGCGCCAGCATCGACAACCTGACCAACAAGGCCTACTGGGGCGGCTCGTGGCAGGGCTCGGGCGACTCGGGCCTGTCGGGCGGGCTGGGCGCGCCGCGCACGGTGCAGCTCTCGGCCACGGTGGATTTTTGATGAAATCGGCCTCCAGCGCTTATCCAGCAAGCGCTGGCAGCTCACTTTTTTGAAGAAGACATGATGTTCAAGACCCTGTGCGCCCTCGGCCTGGCGGCCATCGCCGCCACCGGCCATGCCCACCAGATCTGGATCGAGCAGCCCGCGGGCGAGCCGCCCGTGCTGCGCTTCGGCGAATTCGCCGAGAACCTGCGCGAAGCCTCGCCCGGCCTGCTCGACGTGTTCGGCAAGCCCACGGCGGTGCTCGTCGCCGGGCAGGCGGCCACGTCCGTGCCGCTCGCCAAGGGCCCGTCCGGCTTCACGCTGGCCGCACGCCCCGCGCCCGGCGAGGCGCTGGTGGCCGAGGACGCCGCCTTCCCGCTGCGCAAGACCGCGGACGCCATGAGCTGGTACCGCCCCGGCGCGCGCCACGCCACGGGCTGGGCCGCGCAGCCCGGGCGGCTGGCGCTGGACATCGTGCCCGGCGGAAGCAGCGGCGCCGTGCAGGTCTTCTACCAGGGCCAGCCGCTGCCCAAGGCCAAGGTTGCCATCGCCGTGCCGTCCGGCTGGGGCAGGGAAGCCGTGACCGACGCGCAGGGCCGCGCGCGCTTCGACCTGCCCTGGCAGGGCGACTACGTGATTGAGGTGAGCCACATCGACTGCACGCCCGGCGAGCGCGAGGGCCAGCGCTACGACAACATCCACTACGTGACCACGCTGCACGTGACGCAGACCGAGGGCTTGCCTCCCATCCCGGCGGGCCCGCCCGCCAAGCCGCATTGACATGCCAACCGCAGCCCTGCTCTCGCGCATCGCCGCCGCCGTGCTCGGCGGCTACGCGCTGGCGGCGCTTGCCAGCGTGGCCGCGCTGGCACTGCCGCTGGAGCGATCCGAGGCCGTGTTCACCGGCATGTTGCTGAGCTTCGCCGTCCACGCGCTCGCCGTGGTCTGGGTGTTCGCCACGCGCTCGGCTACGCGCGCCTGGGGCGGGCTGCTGGTCGCGGCGGCGCTGCTGCTCGCGTGCTGGAAGGCGGGCGCATGAAGCCCCCAGTCCCACCCCCCGCCAAGGCGCCCGGCCTGCGCCAGACCATGTCCGGCCTGCACATCTGGGCGGGGCTGCTCGCGGGCTGGCTGCTCTACGCCATGTTCCTGACCGGCACCGTGTCCTACTTCCGCGACGAGCTGTCGCAGTGGATGCGCCCCGAAGTGCCCGCGCAGCGCCACGCACTCCCCGCCGCCGACGTGGCGCCGCGCATCGTCGCCACGCTCTCGGCCCTGGCGCCGCACAGCCCGCAGTGGAGCATCGCCCTGCCCGACGCGCGCAACAACGCCGCCAGCGCCTACTGGCGCAAGCCCGGCGGCAAGGGTTTCGACGACGCGCTCTTCGACCCCGCCACGGGCGGCAGGCTTGAAGTGCGCGACACCACCGGCGGCGACTTCTTCTACCGCTTCCACTTCAACCTGCACTACATGCCGCCCATCTGGGGCCGGTGGATCGCGGGGCTGGCGGCCATGTTCATGCTGGTGGCCATCGTCAGCGGCGTCATCACGCACAAGAAGATATTCACCGACTTCTTCACCTTCCGCTGGGGCAAGGGCCAGCGCAGTTGGCTGGACGCGCACACCGCGCTCTCGGTCTTCGGGCTGCCCTTCCACTTCATGATCACCTACAGCGGCCTCGTCACGCTGATGGTGATGTTCATGCCCTGGGGCATGAACACGGCGCTGCCCACGCCGCCGCAGCGTGCCACCGTGACCGGCGAGATGCGCTTCTTCCTGCCGCCCGGCAAACCCGCCGGCCAGGCCGCGCCGCTGCACCCCGTGGCGCCGCTGGTGCAGGCCGCCGAGGCGCGCTGGGGCGTGGGCGAAGTGGGCCGCGTGCAGATCAGCCTGCCGGGCGACGCCAACGCGCGCATCGCGCTCGTGCGCGCCGACAGCAGCCCGCGTGCCAACCCGCAGTACCTGCTGTTCGACGGCGTGAGCGGCGCGCTGCTGCGTGCCAAGGATGCATCCGCCCCGGCCGCCGCCACGCAGGGCGTGCTCTACGGCCTGCACCTGGGCCGCTATGCCGACACGGCCATGCGCTGGCTCTACTTCCTCGTCAGCCTCGCGGGTACGGCCATGGTCGGCACGGGGCTGGTGCTGTGGACGGTCAAGCGCCGCGCCAGGCTGCCCGACCCCGAACGGCCGCACTTCGGCTTCCGGCTCGTGGAGCGGCTCAACATCGCCAGCATCGCGGGCCTGTCCATCGCCATGGCCGCGTTCCTGTGGGCCAACCGGCTGCCGCCGCCGCACATGGCGCAGCGCGGCGAATGGGAAATTCACGGCTTCTTCATCGCCTGGGCGCTGGCGCTGGCCTACGCCCTCGCGCGGCCCCCGAAGCGCGCCTGGGTCGAACTGCTCTGGTTGGCCGCCGCGCTGCTGGCGCTGCTGCCCGTGTTCAATCTGCTGGCCACGGGCCGGGGCCTGCCCGCCAGCATCGCCACGGGCGACTGGGTGTTCGCGGGCGCCGACCTGCTGCTGCTCGCGCTGGCCGCGCTGCACGCGGCGCTGGCCGTGCGCACCGCGCGCCACCAGCCGCGGCCTATGGCGGAGGCCGCGGCATGAACCACTGGCTCGTGCAACTGCTGTCCCTCGCCGCTTTCGCCGCGCTCGCGCTGGCGACGCACCGCGGCCAGGGCACCGTCTTCAGGCGCCTGCTCGCGCCCGGCCCCACGCGCGCGCTGCGCGCAACCGGCTGGCTGGCACTGCTGCTCGCGCTGGCCGTGGCCGTGCGCGCCTGGGGCTGGGGACTGGGCCTGGCGCACTACAGCGGACACACCAGCGCGGCGGCGGGGCTGGTGCTGCTGGCACTGGTGGCGTGGGAGCGGGGCAGGCGGTAATTGCGGAACGTGTACTGGCCGGCAGTGCCGTCGTGGCGCGTCACTCCACCAGCAGCAGATGGGCGCTTTCCGCGCCGCGAACGGCCTGGATGCCGATGCGCCGGTCGAAAGTGACGAAGCGGGCCTGGTGGTGCACCGCCAGCGCCAGCAGATAGGCGTCGGTGATCTGCCGGTGCCCCTGGATGTGCTGCCACGCGAAGATATCCAGGTCCGCCAGGCTGAGCCGGTCTTCCCAGAACTGGTGGCTGGCATGTTGTGCGGCATGGTGGAGTTTGTGCGCTACGTCTGCCGATGAACGCGCAAGCCCAGGGTACGAGGGCTGCGACATGATGCGGATGCAGCCACTTTGCGTGATGGGGCAGCTTGCCCAGCCGCTGGCGATGTTCTGGCCGAACCACTGGCTCGCCAGCGCATGGTGGCTGTGGCCGGTATCGAGCAGTGCGATAAGTACGTTGACGTCGAGCAGGGCTCGCATCAAATGCCTTCCATTTCGCGCAGACGGTTGATCTGTTCGTTGGTCACGGGGTGCTGGCCGCCACGGAAAGGCTGGAACACTTCTTCGGCCGCCGCCGTTGCGGCGGGAGCCTCCGGCGTGGCTTGTTCCAGTTGGCGGCTGATGAGCCGGATCAGCTTTTCAGGCTCCAACAGCCCCGCCTGGCGGGCGCGTGCGGCGAGTGCGTCTGGCAGTTCGATGGTGAGCGATGTCATGGCGTGGCGTTGCGGCAGTCTGTCGGTTCAGGCAAGTATGAGTGGCAAACTCCGGCCATGCAACTCACTCCCTGGCTACGGCAGCGGCTCGCTCAAGCGGTGCGGATTTCCGTGAGCATGGAAGGCTGCCGCCCGCAGGCCCTGGCCCTGGCGCTGATGGAGCAACGGCGTATCCAAGCCGCACCAGTGCCCAGCCACTGACAGTCCCCTCATGGCCCTCCATTCCACGCCCCGCCAACGCGCCGTGCTCGGCCAGCTTTCCGACATGGACCTGCGCCTGCTGCAGGTCTTCAAGGCCGTGGTCGAGTGCGGCGGCATGGCGGCGGCGGAGCTGGAGCTGAACATCGGCACCAGCACCGTGAGCCGCCACGTGAAGGACCTGGAAACACGCCTGGGCCTCACCCTGTGCCGCCGGGGCCGCGCGGGCTTCGCGCTCACGCCCGAGGGGCAGCGCGTGTATGAAGAGACGCTGCGCTTGCTGGCCTCGGTGCGGGGCTTCCTCGGCAGCATCGACGACATCCATGCGCGCATGGGCGGGCAGCTCGCCGTGGCGGTGTTCGACAAGACGGCCAGCAACCCGGCCGCGCGCATCGGCGAGGCCATCGCCGCGTTCACCGAACAGGCGCCGCACGTGCAGCTGCAGCTGCACGTGGCCTCGATCAACGCCATCGAGCGCGGGGTGATCGACGGCGGCTTCCAGGTCGGCATCATCCCCGCGCACCGCAGCTCGCAGAGCCTCGTCTACACCGACCTGTTCGGAGAAACCATGCTGCTCTACGGCGGCGCGGGCCATGCGCTGTTCGGCGCGCCGCACGACGCGCTGGACTGGGACGCCGTGCGCCGCTACCCCTTCGCGGGCCTGGGCTACCACTCGCCCAACATGGAACTGAGCCACGAGGCGCGCCTGACGCGCAGCGCCACGGGGTTCGACCAGGAGTCGATCGCCACGCTCATCCTCTCGGGCCGGTACCTGGGCTTTCTGCCGGACCACTACGCCGAGGCGTTCGAGCGCCAGGGGCGTATGCAGGCGGTCAAGCCGGAGGAGTTCCGGTATGCGTGCCGGTTCGTGAGCCTGGTGCGGCGGTCGCCCGAGCCGTCACGGGCGGCGCTGGTGTTTCAGCGGTGTCTGGAGGATGCGCACGGGCGGTGAAGGCGGCGCGCCCGCAGGGGCGGGGAGGCTCGGGTCGCACTGCGCGACCAGCAGTTCCTCCAGCCTGCGGGCTATGGGGGGCACATAGGCGTGCGCCCGCCGCATCATGCCGATGTCGCGGTCGAGCGGAAGGTCCGCGACGGTGAGCGGCACCAGGTCGAATTGGGGCAGCACGTCCAGCGACCATTCGCTGCAGACGGTGAGCATCTGCGTCCCGGTCAGCATACCCAGTTGGTTGGGATTGCCCGAATGGGTTTCCACCCGCACGTCCAGGGGCGCGAGCTTGGCGTCCGCCACGCGCTGGTCCAGAAGTTTCCGGATCAGCGTGTGCGGGCCGGACATCTGCCACCGCTGTGCCGCGACGTCCTTGAGCCGGACCACTTTTTTGCGCGCCAGAGGGTGGTGGCGGTCGGCCACGACGTGCAGGCGGTCGCGGTACAGCACGCTGGCCACCAGGTCGGCGGGCATCAGCGCGGGGAGCGGTCCCACGATCATGTCCAGCTTGCCGTCGGCCAGCTGGTCCAGCAGATCCTGCATGAACAGCTCCGAGAGCCTGAGGCGTGTGGTGGGCCGCTCGCGCAGCAGCCGGTGCATCGCCGCGCTGACGACTTCCCAGTTCACGCTGGTGCTGTAGCCCACCCGGATCAACCCCAGCTGCCCGGTCTTGACCTGCTGCAGCTCCCGCTCGGCATCCTGGTATTCGATCAGGATGCGCTGGGCCCGCCGCGCCAGCATCTCCCCGGCGGGCGTGGGCAGCACGCCCTTGGGGTGGCGCGTGAACAGCTGCTGGCCCGCGAACGCTTCCAGCCGCGCCACCGCGCGCGTCAGCGCCGGCTGTGAAATCCCCAGCGCCTCGGCCGCGCGCCCGATGTTCCGGTGCTCCTGCACGGCGAGCAGGTACTCGATGTCCGCGATGTTCATGCACGTTGGTTATGGAGATGGTGGCCCGGCACCATAGCGCACACGGGTGAATCTGTCCAAACTCGCGCCCATCGAGACAACGGCAGGAGACAAACCATGCTTCGGAAATCCATGATGGCGCGCTGCGCCGCCTTGCTGCTGGCGGGCGCCGCCGCATCGCCCCACCTGTTCGCCCAGCCGGCGCTTCCGTCCGAGCCGGTCGACACGTTCCTGGCCAAGACCGTCGCGCCCGCGCCCAACCGCGAGCCCGTGATTCCCTACGCGGAGCAGGATGCCGAAGCGGCGGCCAAGCTGGCGCGGGCCAAGGCGCGCTTCGGCACGCCGCCCAATATCGTCATGATCCTGTTCGACGACGTCGGCTACGGCGACTTCGGCGCGTTCGGCGGCGGCGCGGCCGTGGGGAGCCCGACGCCCAACATCGACCGCCTCGCCGCGGGCGGGCTGCGGTTCACCTCGGCGTACTCCCAGCCCTCGTGCACCGCCACGCGCGCCTCGCTGCTGACCGGGCGGCTGCCCGTGCGCTCCGGGCTGCTCGTGCCCTTCCTGCCGGGCCAGAACAGCTCCGCGGCCGGGTTGAATGGCGAGATCACGCTGGCCGAACAGCTCCGGAAGGCCGGCTACACCACCCAGGCCGTCGGCAAGTGGCACCTCGGCGGCTCGGCGTCGGCCCAGCCGCAGAACGTCGGCTTCGACAACTACTACGGCATCCTCACCTCGTCCGACGACTACACCGCCTGGCGCGAGCCGTGGCGCAATCCGGACCTGGTCAACGACCCCAGGCGCCGCGCCTGGGCGTCGCAGGGCGAGACCATGGCCATCGTCGAGGGCAACAGCGGCGAGGCGGCCAAGCCCGTGTTCCCGATCGATCTGGACTCGATCCGCTACGTCGATGAAAAACTGACGGAAAAAGCCACGAACTTCATCGCCTCGCGCGCCCACCAGAAGAACCCCTTCTTCCTCTACCTCGCCACGCGCGGCGCCCATTTCGACAACTACCCGCACCCGAAATTCGCCGGGAAGTCGCCGGGCCGCTACCCCTACCGCGACGTCATCATGGAACTGGACTACCGCGTCGGCCAAGTGGTCGAGGCGCTGCGCGCGTCGGGGCAGCTCGACAACACCCTCATCCTGCTGGCCTCGGACAACGGCCCGATGGCCGAGACCTTCCCGGACATGGGGTACACGCCCTTCCGTTCGGCCAAGGGGTCCACGTATGAAGGCGGGGTGCGCACGCCGCTGATCGCCTATTGGCCGGGCATGGTGCCCGCGGGCCGCGTGTCGGACGGCTTGTTCGACCTGATGGACGTCTTCGCGAGCAGCCTGTCGCTCGCGGGGCGCAAGGACCTCATGCCGGCCGACCGCTACATGGACAGCATCGACCAGAGCGGCTTCCTGCTGGCCGACCACGGAGAGAGCGCAAGGCGCGTGGAGTACTACTACGCGAACTCGACCTTCATGGGCCTGCGGGTGGGCGAGTTCAAGATCCTGATCCACGACCAGATCACCGAAAACAGCGACACCATGACGCGCTCGAGCCCGTTCCAGTCCTCCATCTCGAACTCGCTCTACGGCGGCAAGATCTTCGACCTCTACATCGACCCCAAGGAGGAACACGCGCTCGGCCCGGTCAAGCAGCCGCAGATTCCGGTCATCTCCGCAGCCATCAAGGCGCATCTGGCCACGATGAAGCAATATCCGCCCAAGGTGCAGATCAAATGAACACCCCCCTGAGTCGCTTCGCGCCTTCCCCCCGCTCTCGCATTGCTGCGCAATGCGGGCAGAGGGACGCAGCCCTCGGTGCGGGGCGGCCCTTCCTCGGCTGCCGCTGGCATGGGCCACGCCAGTTTCATGCGTTGTGGGTGGCGCGTAGCGCTATGGATAACTGGCATGGCACCTGACCTGCTGGCCGCGCAAGAGGCCCCGCCCGGCATGGTCCTGATCCCGGGCGGCACGTTCCGCATGGGCTCGGACCGGCACTATCCCGAGGAAGCGCCGGTGCACCGCGTGACGGTCGGCTCTTTTTTCATCGACCGCACGCCCGTGACCAACCGCCAGTTCAAGGACTTCGTGAAAGCGACCGGGCACGTCACCCTCGCGCAGATTCCCCCCAACCCCAAGGACTACCCCGGCGCGCTGCCCCACATGCTGTACGCCGGCTCGCTGGTGTTCACGCCGCCACCGCACCGGGTCGACTTGCGCCTCATGGGCGAATGGTGGCGCTTCACCAAGGGCGCGGACTGGCGCCATCCCCAGGGGCGCAAGAGCGACATCTATCACCGCGACGACCATCCCGTGGTCCACATCGCCTACGCCGACGCGCTGGCCTACGCCCAATGGGCCGGCAAGGACCTGCCGACGGAAGCGGAATGGGAGTTCGCCGCGCGCGGCGGGCTCGATGGCGCCGAGTACGCCTGGGGCGACGAGCTCACCCCGGCGGGCACGCACATGGCCAACACCTGGCAAGGCGAGTTCCCCACGGAGAACCTCAAGACGGACGGCTATGAGCGCACTTCGCCGGTAACGGCATTCCCGCCGAACGGCTACGGCGTCCACGACATGATCGGCAACGTCTGGGAATGGACCAGCGACTGGTACGCGGACCGGCACCCGGCGGACGCGGTCAAGAACTGCTGCATCCCCCGGAATCCGCGCGGCGGCAACGAAGCCGACAGCTACGACCCACAGCAGCCCGAAATCAGGATTCCGCGCAAGGTGATCAAAGGCGGCTCGCACCTGTGCGCGCCGAACTACTGCAGCCGCTACCGTCCCGCGGCGAGGCACGCCCATGCGGTGGATACCTCGACCAGCCATATCGGGTTTCGCTGCGTCATGCGGCCAGGGTGAAGGGCTGAATCAGGCTCTAGCGCCCGAGGGGTAAGCGCTGGCAGCTATCTTTTTTGATTTCTGATTCACACCACCACAACCAGTGCGGCGAGGGGTAGGCCCATGGCCGGCCTGCTGACATGCAGCGCCACGGGCAGGGGGATGAAGGTGGGAGTGGGTAGGTTTGCTTTCGGCCAATGGCAGCCATTAGGATGCACGTACCAATGGACTTCAGGAGGCAGAAGGGATGGCTACGGACTGGAATCTTGTGCGCTCGATGCTGAATACAGCGATTGATGCCTGTGAGGAGATCGAAGCGGCCGGATATTCGGAATCGCATCGAGGCCTCATGCTGAGCAATGGTCGATCCACTGTTTATGAACTTATGGTCAGTGCGTGGACCATGCCCGAATCAATGCGCTACGAAATCGTGCGGGCGCGTCATGACGCCGGAAGCGCTGCCCCCTATGTTCCAGAATCCGCACGCATTCTTGTGAACATGGCCCAAGCCGCTGCGGAGTTGGTCGGGGCGCCGACTCCCGAATCCATAGCTGACCCTGTGCGTGGCATGGTGGGCTGGTATGGCCAGGTGATACCGGAACTTCGCGCTGCAATCGAGTCTTCGGACAAATAGCTCTCTGCCAGAGAATCTTCTTTGCATCCGCTTTTTGGGTTGAAAGGTGGGTCGGTTTTCGGCCATTGCCGGACTTTGAAGGAGGAGACCATGCAGGTACAACGTGGAATGGTTAACGGAAATATCCGGATCGACGGGCCTCTGGAAATGTTCGGGCAATTCACCGGTTCCGTCACCATTGAAGCCGGTGGCTCGCTCGTTCTGCGGGGGCAGGTGTGCAAGGACGTAACCTGCAAAGAGGGCGGCAGGCTGGAGTTGCACGGACAAATTTGTGGCGATCTGATCGTGGAAGGGGGCACCGTTCAAGGAGGCGGAATGGTGTGCGGAAAGCGGCTCACGGGTTGATCGGTTTGCAGCGAAATCAGGCCCTGGCGCTTGTGCAGAAAGCGTAAGCAGCTATCCTTTTTGATGCGCTTCAGCGCCCCGCCATCACCTCCACCGCCCGTGCGGCGAAAGTCAGGTCCATGGCACGCCCTGCCGGGAGTGCATGAGTGACTGTTTCAGAAGACCATTACATGATCAACAAGGTATCGGCCGCCCTGTTGGACCAGAACCATCTCCGCTACAAACTCCCCTGGTTGCTTGGTGAAGGTTTGTTTCCAGACGATGGCGACAGACTCAGGCCGACGAAAGGCCGCAACAAACTCCCGCTGGGCGAAAAATCCCTTTGTGCTTTGGTAGTCTTGGCAAATCCATTGCAGGCGCTCTTTCGATGGGACGCTTTTCAAGCGATCCGTAAAGTCTCTGATGTGTCTTTCGTAGTTAATTTCTGTCGAAGCATCCATCAGGTTGTCCATGATCGGATTGGCAATCGAGAGGATTTCAGAGTCTGATCTTTGAGATAAGTCCATGCGGTTTTCTCCTGGGTATTAACGTAATATGGACCGCAATGGCTGCATATCACACTGTTTCTGGCTGGGCCCGTGCGCGATTCGTTACAGGCACTATAGCCTGCGCACAGTGCAGGCCTATGGGCAATGGGTCCACGAATCAGGCCCTGGCGCTGGTGGGAAAAGCGCAAGCAGCTATCCTTTTTGATGTGCTTCAGCGCCCCACGAGCACTGGGAACAGCTTGCCAGCCCGTCCGCCATCGCCTCCACGGCCAGTGCGGCAAGGGCCAGACCCACGGTCGGCCTAACACGCAGCGCCGCGGGCTTCGACCAGGAGTAGATTGTCACGCTCATCCTCTCGGGCCGGTATCTGGCTTTCTGCCGGACCACTACGCCGAGGCGTTCGAGCGCCAGGGGCGTATGCAGGCGGTCAAGCCGGAGGAGTTCCGGTATGCGTGCTGGTTCGTGAGCCTGGTGCGGCGGTCGCCGGAGCCGTCACGGGCGGCGCTGGTGTTTCAGCGGTGTCTGGAGGACGCGCCTAGAGGGTGAAAATATTGATACTTCAAAGATAACGCTCAAGAGAGCGCCTGAGTATTTTTGGTAGTTCGCGCGCCATAATCCACATTTCTTTTTCTGGCATGTACATCTCGCGCATGATTGGATGTTCGAATGTGAAATCAACAAGCTCGTAGAATGCGTTTGCGGCAGCTTTTTTGTCAGCTAATGGATCTGTGCTGCGAAGCGTGCGCACTAAATCTAGGCCTGCATCGTAGAGCCAAGGAAAATCCGTTCTGAAAAGGCTTATTGCGATTTGAAACCCAGTCAAATTTGATTCAAACCGCGGCGAGATGTGAAGAAGCTCCTCGATAAACATTGGGTACATTCTTTTCTCGCGCCTAAGCCGTCTGGGCTCAATGTCCAAATCCATGCGCTTTGTTATTTTTTCGAGCGTACTCTTTATGGATTCGACTTCTTTTACGAAATCGCCATCCGGATTCCGAAGAAGCTTTTGGTTGTTTCTTGTGAGATCAAGTATCTCTTCCAATATTTCGCTGGCTGAGTCTATTACTATATCTTCGTCGGCTGCCGAGGCTAGAGGTAGAGACTTGAATAGCTCATTAAGTTGCTCCTCTAGTGTTGGGTACCAAACGGCGAATGCCTTCTCAAGGCGCTCATCACTGAGGGTTTCGCTTCCACAAGCTTTGTTGAGAGAAAATAGTAATTTCTTGATGTCCTCTTTTTCGAAAATTGTGGATTGAAATTGAAGAATTGGCCCGCTTACTTCTGAGCGTTTAATGTCAAAAAGAAATGGACTTACGGCGGACTTTTCCATTGTTTTTGATAGTGCTCCTGCTTCAAAGGTAAGCCAAGGGGCGTGAACATTTTCTTTTGTAACGCACAAAATTCCAAATGTCGAGTTTTCTAGCTCTTTGGCTATATCTGTGCTCCAGCGCGCCCCTTTGTCAATATCTTCGGATGACACATAGGGAACGATTGATTGAATTACAGACGGTAGCCAATCTCGAAATGTTATGGCGACCTTATGACTTAGTTCCCCTGACCAACTAAGAAATACTTTCATTTGTGATTTTCTTTCGGGTGATTTTGTGTTACTCAAATTCAGCGTCCCACCAGCACCGGAAACATCTTGCCCAACCCATCCGCCATCACCTCCACCGCCAGCGCGGCGAGGATGAGGCCCATGAGCCGGGTCATCACGTTGATGCCGGTCTTGCCCAGCACGCGCGCGATCGGGTCGGCCAGCGAGAAGCACAGCGCCGTGGCCGCCGCGATGACCACGCCGTAGCCGATGAGCGCGGCGTGCTGCCAGAAACTATGCGCGCGCTCGGCGTAGATCACCACGGTGGACATGCTGGCCGGCCCGGTCAGCAGCGGGATGGCCAGCGGCACCACGGCGATGCTCGACCCGGCGGCGGCCTTCTCCGCGCCTTCCTCCAGGTCGTTGGCGTGGGGCTTGGCCTCGGCGGGCTGGGCGGAGAGCATGTTCATCGCGCTGATGAGCAGCAGCAGCCCCCCGCCGACCTGGAAGCTGGGCAGCGAGATGTTGAAGAAGCCCAGGATCTGCAGGCCCAGCAGCGCGCAGGCCGTGATCACGCAGAACACGCTGAACGCCGCCACGCGGATGGTGCGCTGGCGCTGCGCGGGCGAGAAGCCCTCGGTGTAGTGGATGAAGAAGGGCACGATGGCCAGCGGGTTGACGATGGCCAACAGGGTGATGAGCGGTTTCAGGTCCATCAATGTCCTTCGGTACGGGCGAGGTAGCGCTTGCGCCAGAACACCAGCACCAGCGCCAGCGCGATCGCGGCCATGGAGCCCATGGCCCACCAGAAGCCCTCCTGCTGGTGCACCAGCGGGATGAACTCGAAGTTCATGCCGAAGATGCCCGCGATCAGGTTCAGCGGCAGGAACACGGCGGTGAGCACGGTGAGCACGCGCATGATGTCGTTGGTGCGGTTGCTCTGCACGCTGAAGTGCATCTGCACCACGGTTTCGGTGCCTTGCTCCAGGCGGCGCACGTGGTGCACCACGCGCTCGATGTGCTCCAGCACGTCGCGGCTGCGCACCTTGAGCAGGTCCAGGTCGCGCGCCGCGTGGGGGGTGTCGGGCAGGGGCCAGGTTTCGAGCGCGTCGATCCAGTCCTGCACGGCGGCGCGCTGGTCTTCGCAGATTTCGTCGAGTTCGTGCAGGGCCAGCCGCGCGTCGAGCAGCGCGCTCCAGTTGGCGAAGCGGGCGCGCGGGCGCAGCAGTTCGGTCTGCCAGTGGTCGAGCTGGCGCGAAAGCTCGCGGCGCAGGTCGAGGAAGCCGTCCACGATCAGGTTGACCACGCGCAGCATCAAATCCGCCGGGCTGGCCGGAATGCGCGCGCCGGGCTGGCCGGTGAGCAGGCGCTGCGCGTAGGCGTCGCGCACGGCGCAGTCGGCGGGGTGCACGCTGAGCAGCGCCTGCTCGAACGTGGCGAAGCCCACGGGGCTGGTGTCGATGCGGCGCAGCACGGGCGGGCCGCTGAGCTTGGCGATGGGCGCGGCGGGTGTTGCGTGCGCTGCGGGCTCCGCGTGGCCCGTGGCGAGCCGGCGGAACACCAGCAGGTCGTACTGCGAGGTGTAGTCGTAGTGCGAGGGCAGCTGCGCGTTCAGCAGGTCGGACACGTGCAGGTCCACCAGCTGCTGGCCCGTGAGCGCGAGCAGCGCCGCCTGCACCGTGGCCTGCTGCGCCTGGAACGCGGCGCGCGTGCAGCTGATCCAGATAAAGCCCTGCGCGGGCGGCTGCTGGGGCAGGGCGGGCAACTCGGCCACGCCGCCCGCGTGCAGGTGGAAGACGCGCAGGCCGTCCAGGGGTTCGGGTGCCATATTGAATGAAATAGGCCTCCAGCGCTTATGGGGAAAGCGCTGGCAGCTATTATTTTTGAAGCAACCGCGCCGCGTCGCGGGCAAAGTAGGTCAGCACGCCGTCGGCCCCGGCGCGCTTGAAGGCGAGCAGGCTTTCCAGCATCACCGCGTCGTGGTCGAGCCAGCCGTTCGCGGCGGCGGCTTTGAGCATGGCGTATTCGCCGCTGACCTGGTAGGCGAAGGTGGGCACGCGGAATTCGTCCTTCACGCGGCGCACCACGTCCAGGTAGGGCAGGCCGGGCTTCACCATCACCATGTCGGCGCCCTCGGCGATGTCCAGCGCCACTTCGCGCAGCGCCTCGTCGGTGTTGGCGGGGTCCATCTGGTAGACGTTCTTGTCGGCCTTGCCCAGGGCGCCGCGCGTGCCCACGGCGTCGCGGAAGGGGCCGTAGAACGCGCTTGCGTACTTGGCGCTGTAGGCCATGATGCGGGTGTGGATGTGGCCCTGCACCTCCAGCGCCTCGCGGATGGCGCCGATGCGGCCGTCCATCATGTCGCTGGGGGCGACGATGTCCACGCCCGCCTCGGCGTGGGTCAGGGCCTGGGCGGTCAGGATTTCGACCGTCTCGTCGTTCAGGATGTAGCCGGTGGCGTCGAGCACGCCATCCTGGCCGTGGCTGGTGTACGGGTCCAGCGCCACGTCGGTCAGCACGCCCAGGTCGGGGAATTCTTTTTTCAGCGCGCGCACCACGCGCGGAATCAGGCCGTCGGGGTTGCGCGCTTCCTGGCCGTCAGGCGTCTTCAGTTCGGGGGCGATGTTGGGGAACAGCGCCAGCACGGGGATGCCTAGCTTCACGCAGTCTTCCGCCACGGGCAGCAGCAGGTCGAGGCTCAGGCGATCGACCCCCGGCATGGACGGCACGGCCTCGCGGCGGCCCTGGCCCTCGTGCACGAACACGGGGTAGATGAAGTCGTGCGCCGACAGGCGGTTTTCACGCACCAGGTTGCGCGTGAAGGCGTCGCGGCGCAAGCGGCGCGGGCGGCTTTGCGGGAAAGGGGTGGGGCTGGAGAGGTGCATGGCGAAAATCTTAGCTTGTTCGCCCGGGAGGCAGGTGCTACATTGCACGCGGGCGGCTCATCTCCGCCCCCCGCTTTTCCTCCCTGAGCGGGGCCCCGGGCGTGCCGCAATGCGCGACGGGGCTTATGAGCCCGGCTTGATGGCCGGGCTTTTTTTCTGCCCAATCAAAACGTCGGCCTGGCGTCAGTCGAGCGAAATGTTGCCGTTGGCGGCCACCACTTTCCAGCGCGCGACCTCCGCCGCCGTGTGCTGGCCCAGCGCCGCGCCCGTGTATTGCTCGGCGGGCAGCAGCTGGATGGCCTGGCTGACCATCTTGTCGGTGAAGGCCTTGTCGGCCATCGCTTTCAGGTAGGCGGCCTGGAACCTGTCCAGCGCCTCTTTGGGCGTGCCCTTGGGCGCGTAGATGCCGTACCACGTGCTGGCCTCGAAACCGGGCATCACCGTCTCGGCCATCGTCGGCACGTTCTTCAGCTGGGGCAGCCGCACCTTGGACGTGACGGCCAGCGGACGCACCTTGCCCTCGGTGATCTGGGGCAGGGCGGTGTTGGTCTGGTCGAACATGCCGTCCACCTGGCCGCCGATCACGTCCACCAGCGCCGGGCCCGCGCCCTTGTATGGCACCAGCGAGACCTTGATATCGGCCGTGGAGGCGAACAGCGCCGCGATCAAGTGCGAACTGGAGCCCACGCCCGCGTTGCTGATGAACAGCTTGTCGGGGTTGGCCTTGCCGAAGTCCACCAGCGCCTTGATGTCCTTGGCGGGGTGTTCCTTGCGCACCATCAGCACCAGGGGCGTGTCGGGAAAGCGGAAGACCGGCGCGAAGTCCTTGACCGGGTCGTAGGCCAGCTTCTTGTACAGCGCCGGGGCCGCGCCCATGTAGCCCATGTGGCCGACCAGCATGGTGTAGCCGTCGGGCTGGGCGCGCGCGGCCTTGGCCGCTCCCACGGTGCCGCCCGCGCCGGGCGAGTTGTCGATGACGATGGGCTGGCCCACCTCGCGCGCCACGCGCTCGGCCACGCTGCGCGCCAGCGCATCGGTGGGGCCGCCCGCCGCGAACGGCACGATCCAGGTGACGGGTTTGGCGGGGTAGCCCTGCGCCCAGGCGCTGGTGGTGGCCGCGATGAGGGCGAGCGCCGCCACACCGTTCTTGCGGAACGATTTCATGAAAGTCTCCTTGGGGGTGAAAAAATAGCTCCCCACGCTCCCCACTGCGTGTGGTCGCTGCCCCTCCAAGAGGGGCGCTTTTCATCTTGGGACGGCCCGGCGATGAAGAATCAGCGTGCCGGCGATGGCGTGGGCGCTGCGATGCCCGCGGGGTGCGGCTGGGTCTCGTCGGTGTCTTCCGGCAGCAGGTTGCCGTCGGCCAGGGCTGCATCGGCTGCCGCCGTTTGCGGAAAGCGCTCCGGGTACAGGTGCCGCTCGGCCGCCTGCGCGTCGAAGGTCCCCGACCACTTGGCGACCACCACTGTGGCCACGCTGTTGCCCAGCGTGTTGCAGGTGGCAATGGCCATCGACAGGAAGCGGTACACGCCGAAGATCACCGCCAGCCCTTCCACCGGCAGCACGCCCGTGGACGTGACCGTGGCCGCGAACACCACGAACGAGCCGCCCGACACCGTGGCTGCGCCCTTGGACGTGAGCAGCATCAGCAGCAGGATGCCGATCTGGTGGTCCAGGCTCAACGGCACCCCGTAAGCGTGCGAGATGAACATCACCCCCATCGCCATGAACAGCGAAGTACCGTCCAGGTTGAAGGCATAGCCGGTGGGCAGCACCAGCCCCACGGTCTGCTTGGCGCAGCCCAGGCGTTCGAGCTTGATGAGCAGGCGCGGCAGCGCGCTTTCGGACGAGGCGGTGCCCAGCACGATCAGGATCTCGTCCTTGATGTAGCGCAGGAAGCGCCACAGACTGAAGCCGGCCAGCCTGGCCACCAGCCCCATCACCACGGCGATGAACAGCGCTACCAGCACGTAGAAGCCCAGCACGAACTGCGCCAGCGCGATCAGCACCGCGCTGCCGTTGCTGCCCACCGAATAGGCCACCGCGCCGAAGGTGCCGATGGGCGCCAGCTTCATCACCAGGTTGATGAACGAGAACAGCACTTCGGAAATCTGGTCCAGCCCCGCGTTGATCTGCAAGCGGCGGCGCTCCGGGATCGCCAGGATGCCGATGCCCACCATCACCGCCAGCACCACCACCTGCAGCAGTTCGCCCTTGGCAAAGGCGCCCACGAAGTTGTCCGGCACGATGTGCGCCATGAACTGCAGGAAGCTCTGCGGCGCGGCGGCCTTGGCCACTGGCGCCACGGCGCCGGTGGTCACGTGCGCCATGCCCTTGCCGATCTCGACCAGGTTGCCGGCCAGCAGGCCCACCATCAGCGCGATGGTGGAGATGACCTCGAAATAGACGATGGAGCGCCAGCCCACGCGGCCCGCGCTTTTCACGTCGCCCGCCGAGGCGATGCCATGCACGATGGTCAAAAATACCAGCGGCGCGACGCCCGCCTTGATTAGCGACAGAAACATGTCGCCCAGCAGCTTGAGTTGCGACGCGAACTTCGGGAACACGAAGCCCACGACGATGCCCAGCACCAGCGATACCAGCACCTGCATACCGAGCTTGCGGTACCAGGGCAGCTTTCTTGCTGGAGCCTGCGGCGCCCCGGGCGCCTGAGGAGTGTTGGAGGTGGCCATGTTGTCTCTCTCCACGCGGGGCTCAGGCTTGCACCTGCGCCGACAGCGCCAGCGCGCGGTCCACCATCTGCGGCGCCAGGCCCAGGTAGTTGGCGGGGTCGGTCAGGCGGTCGATGGTGGCGCGGTCGAAGTGCCGGGTCACCTCGGGCAGCGCGGCTAGCGCCTCGGCCAGCGTGCCGCCCTTTTCGTTGACGGTGCGGCAAGCGTCGTACACCACGTCGTGCGCCTGCTGGCGGCCGATGTGCGGGGCCATGCCCATCATCACCGCCTCGGCCACGATCAGGCCGCGGCTGATGCCCAGGTTGTGCTTCATGCGCGCCTCGTCGACGATCAGCCCGCCCAGCGCGAACCGGGCCTGGTGCAATGCGCCGGAGCTGAGGATGAAGCTCTCGGGAATCGCAATCCACTCCGCGTGCCAGGGGCCGGTGGCGCGCTCGAAGTCCTGCACCATCGCATCGACCATCAGGCCCGCGTGCTGGCGTACCGCCTTCGAGGCGGCCAGCATCAGCTCGCTGGAGATCGGGTTGCGCTTTTGCGGCATGGTGCTGGAAGCGCCGCGCCCCTTGACGAAAGGCTCGTAGACCTCGGCGAACTCGGTGGACGCCATGATCATGATGTCCAGCGCGATCTTGCCCAGCGAACCGGTGATGAGCGCCAGCAGGTTGATGGCCTCGGCAAAGCCGTCGCGCGCCACGTGCCAGGTCGTGGCGGGCACGCCCAGGCCCAGTTCCTCGGCCAGCGCGGCCTGCACTTCAAAACCCTTGTCGCCCAGCGAGGCCAGCGTGCCCGCCGCGCCGCCGAAGCCCACCACCGCCACGCGCGGGCGCAGCTCGGCCAGGCGCTGCTGGTGGCGGTCGAACATTGCCAGCCAGATCGCCGCCTTGTAGCCGAAGGTCACGGGCAGCGCCTGCTGCAAGTGGGTGCGGCCCGCCATGGGCGTGTCGCGGTGCTTCTTCGCCAGGTCGGCCAGGATGCCGCGCAACGCGCGCACGTCGTGGCCGATGCTGTCGATGGCGTCGCGCACCTGCAGGGCCACGGCGCTGTCCATGATGTCCTGCGTGGTGGCGCCCCAGTGCACGTAGCGGCCTGCCTCGCCGCACATCTGCACCAGCTGGTGCACCAGCGGCAGGATGGGGTAGCCCACGATGTCGGTCTCGTGGCGCATGTGCTCGAAGTCGATGCGCTCGATGCGCGATTCGCGGGCGATCACTTCGGCCGCCTCGGCGGGAATCACGCCCACGCGGGCCTCGGCTTGCGCCAGGGCCACCTCCACGTCGATATAGCGCTGGATCAGCGCCTGATCCGAGAAAATATCGCGCATTTTCTGGGTGCCGAAGGCATCCCGGAACAGAATGGAATCGACCACAGTGCTGGACAGGGGAATCGCAGGAATCGTCATGAAAACCTCTGGAAAGTGAAGTGACACACCATCCGAATTAATATGTTCGGACATATGCAATGTACATATGTACGGACATATTGAGTCATGGGGTTTTCCCGTAGAAGCAACAACATGAACCACGACCCTGCGGCGCACAAGCCGCACTTCAGCCAGGTGGCGCGCCACCTCACCGACGCCATCACCACCGGACACTTTGCCGTGGGCGCGCTACTGCCCACCGAGCTGGAGTTGTGCGAGCACTACGGCACCAGCCGCCATACCATCCGCGCCGCGCTGGCGGAACTCCAGGAACAGGGCTTGGTATCGCGCAAGAAAAACGTGGGCACGCGGGTCATCGCGGCGCAGCCGCGCACGCGCTTCCGCCCCACCCTCACCTCGGTGGACGACTTGGTGCAGTTCGGCGCGGAGCATCTGCGGGCAGTGCAGCAGGTGGGCGAAACGGTGGCGCGCGGCGCCTTGGCCCAAGAACTGGGTTGCCTGGACGGCACGCCATGGCTGCGCATCTCCAGCCTGCGTCTGGTGGACGACGCGCACAGTGCGCCCATCGGCTGGACGGATGTCTACATCGACCCCGCGTACCAGGAGATCGGCGAACTGGCGCGCACTACGCCCGGCGTGCTCATCAGCGCCTTGATCGAAGCGCGCCACGGCCGCCAGATCGCCGAAATCCACCAGGACGTGCGCGCCTTCACCCTCACCGACGGGGCCATGGCCCAGGCCCTGGGGTTAGCCCCTGGCGCGCCAGCGCTGAAGATCGTGCGCCGCTATCTGGACTCGGAGGGCGAGTTGTTCGTCGCAAGCGTCACCGTGCACCCGGCAGACCGGTTCTCGGTGTCGATGAAGCTGCAGCGGTCAACGCATTGAAGTCAGAAGTTCTTGACAGTCCACTCGTAGTCGAGGGCCACCGCGCTGGCGATCTCCAGGCGCTTCGCGGGTTCCTGGGCCAAGGCGTCGAGCAGGCGCGCGTTGAAGGACTCCAGCGTGGCCTTGGCCTCGTCGGCCATCTGGGGCTCCACGGCCTGATCCTCAAAGCGCTGCACGTAGGAGTGGGCGGCCACGCCGACCACGAAATACAGCGCGGCATTGGCCGGATCCGTCTTCATCAGCGCAAATGCGTTCTTGTAGAAGGCCTTGAACTGGTCCGTCCCCGACGGGCCTTGCGCGAAGATTTGGGCGATGTCTTGAAAAGTCATAACGATTAGGCAATCACACGGGACAGGGACGAGGCGGCGATACCGCCATGCGCGAGCGACCATTCGGCGGGATCGCGCAGGAACGCCTCCCATTCGGCCAGCGCGGGAGGCGCGAAAGCGCCGCGCTCCCGGGCCACCGCGAGCACATCTTGCCATGTGCACAGGGCATGGATGCGCACGCCCTGCGCCTGCCACTGCGCCGCCGCGCTGAAAGTACCATAGTCGAAGACCACCAGGATGTCGCGCACCTGGGCGCCGCATTCCCGCAGGGCCTTGCAGAAGACGGCTTTGGACAGGCCCGCCGCCATCAGGTCGTCCACCAGCAGCACCGTGCTGCCCGGTTCCACCACGCCTTCGACTTGGGCGTGGCCCACGGCGCGCTTGCGCACGTACTGCAGCGGCAGATCCAGCGTGTCCGCGATCCAGGCCGCCAGCGCGATGCCGCTCGCCTCCCCGCCGGCCACGGCGGCCAGGCCGTCGAGCGCGCCCGCCGCGCGCAGGCGCTCCAGCGCCTGCGCGACGAGCGACCGCCGCGTGGCGGGAAACGAGATCAGCCGCCGGCAGTCCATATACACGGGACTGGCCCAGCCCGAGGGCAGCCGGAAAGGTTCGTCGGCGCGGACACGGACGCAGCCTGCGTCCAGCAACTGCGCAGCCGTTTCGTGCGCGGGGGAAAGGGGGGGCTTCATGGGCTACTCCGTCAACGGGTCGATACGTTCCAGCAAGCGGCGCAGGCGCTGCGCGCCGCTCTTGCCCTTGTAGGCGCTTTTCCAGAGGTTGCCGATCATCGCTTCGTGCAGGCGCACGGCCTCGGGCGCGGCGGTGACGGTGGCGATGCCGTTGCGCACATTGGGCAGCTCGCCCAGGCGGAACGGGCTCACGGCCAGCACCCCGCGCTGGGCTCCGAAGAAGAGCTGGAAGGTGGAGGAGGGCATGGCATCGTCGATGAGCCCGATCTGCACGTGCAGCGGCTCGCTCTCCATCAGCCTGGCGATGCGCAGCACCTCGCGGCGCGCGGCCTGCACGCGCTGCGCGCGCACCGCAGGCGGCAGGTCGATGCGCCCGACTAGGCCGGTGAGCACGAAGCGCTCCAGCTCGCGCAGGCCGATCAGGCTCAGGATGTTCGGACGGCGCTGCTCGAAATAGCGCCGCCGCTCGGTCAAGACCGCGAGCATGTCCTCGATCTCGCCGTGGCGTGCGCCCTTGCCTGCGGTCTTGGGCAGGGATTCCAGCAGCATGGCGCGCAAATGCGCCAGATACTCGTCCGAGGTGAGCAGCAGCGAAATCGGCTCGAAATGGGCCAGGATCCGATCCGACGATTCCTCCAACTGGCGCATTCGCTCGAACAGCGCCAGCGCGCTGGAGTAGTACTCCACCTCGACGCCCAGCAGCGAAGCCAGGGACGTATCGAGCAGATGGGCCAGCCGCTCCAGCGTCTCGATCTTGACGATCTCGCCCTTTTCCATGCGGTAGATCACGGCGCGCGAGACGCCCAGTCGCTCGGCCACATCCTCGGCCTGCAGGCAGGCGCCGAGCCGGTAGGCCTTGAGCCGGTCGCCCAACCCCGCATAGTCGATCGACGAGGGGGGCTGCAATGAGGTTTCCATCTCTTTTTTTCTGGATTGGATAAAAAAAGAGAATGTAGAACACATGGCTCCGCTTCCGCCCGCCACGTTCCGGCAACCGGGCCCGCGCGGTCTCCTGGCGCTGCGGGTGCGGCGGCTCAGCACCATTGCCACGGCACGGAGCTGCCGCCCAGGAAGGGATGGAGCCGAGCGCCGCCGGGAAGCGCCACATCCTCGGGGATGCGCTGCGGCGCGCGGCGCAGGGTGAGCGTGTCCTCGTTCACGGGCAGGCCGTAGAACCGGGGGCCGTTCAGGCTGGCGAATGCCTCGAGGTGCGCCAAGGCGCCTTCCTCGTCGAAGACGGTGGCATAGGCCTGCAGGGCCGTCGGCGCGTTGAAGATGCCGGCACAGCCGCAGCCCGCCTCCTTGAGCGTGCGGACATGGGGCGCGGAGTCCGTGCCCAGGAAGAAGCGCGCATCGCCCGACGTGGCCACCTTGCGCAGCGCCAGGCGATGCCGCTCGCGCTTGAGGATGGGCAGGCAGTAGTAGTGGGGCCGGATGCCGTGGTTGAACATGGCGTTCCGGTTGAACATCAGGTGCTGCGGCGTGATGGTGGCCGCCAGCCGTCCGCTGCCGTCGCTGCGCACGAAATCCGCCGCCTCCTCGGTCGTGATGTGCTCCAGCACGACCTTGAGCGCGGGAAAGTCCCGCAGCAGGGGCCGCAGTGTGTGCTCGATGAAAACCGCCTCCCGGTCGAACACGTCCACGGCGGGGTCCGTGCTTTCGCCATGCACCAGCAAGGGCCTGCCCAGTTCCTGCAGGCATTCGAGCGCCCGGGCCACCTTGGCGATGGCGGTCACGCCGAATTCCGAGTGCGTGGTCGCGCCGGCCGGGTACAGCTTGACGGCCGTGAAAACGCCCTCGGCAAGGCCTCGGCGCAGTTCATCGGCGGGCGTGCCGTCGCACAGGTACGCGGTCATCAGCGGCGTGAAGCGTTGGCCCGGCGGCACCGCCGCCAGAATGCGCTGGCGGTAGGCCCGGGCGGCCTCCACCGTGGTGACGGGCGGCTGCAGATTGGGCATCACCACCGCGCGGGCGAATGGCCCGGTGGTGTAGGGCAAAACGGTGGCCAGCATCTCGCCGTCGCGCAGATGCAGGTGCCAGTCATCGGGGCGGCGCAGGGTGAGCATGTCGGTCATGGCGCCTCCTCGTCAGGCGATGCGGCGGGCCGCGTCGGACAGCACCTGCACGCCGCGCATGAAATCGTCGATCTCCATGCCCTCGTGCGGGTTGTGCGAGCCGTTCTGGTTGCGGATGAACAGCATGCCGCTGGGAATGCCCGCATTGGCGAAAAGCGAGGCGTCATGGCCGGCGCCGCTGGGCAGCACCTCGAAGGCCGCGCCTTGCTCGGCGCAGGCCTGCGCCAGCAGCGCACACAGGCCCTCGTCCATCGTGGCCGGGTCGCTCAGCAGGCGGCGGTCGAACTGGAACTGCACGCCGCGCTCGCGGCTGATGGCGGCGGTCTCGGCCTGCATCAGCTGGTAGAAGGCTTCAAGCGTGTCGATGCTCTTGCTGCGCGCTTCCAGGCTGAAATGGACATGGCCCGGAATGCGCGAGATGGAATGCTCCGCCGGGTCGGTCTGCACGATGCCCGCCGTCACCACGAGGTCGGTGCCGCGCTCCAGCAGTTCGCGCCAGTGCGTGTCGAGCCGCATGATGAGGTCGGACACGGCGAACACGGCGTCGTGGCGCAGCCAGCGCGGCACCACGCCGGAGTGCTGGGCGTCGCCCAGGCATTCGATGCGGTTGTGGCGCACGTTGCCGCGGATGCCGGAGACCACGGCCAGCGGCAGCTTGCGGGCAACCATCACCGGCCCCTGCTCTATGTGCAGTTCGAGGTAGGCCTTGACGGCGGACTTGTCGATCAGCACCTCCTGGGCACGGATGGCTTCGACGTCGGCCCCGCACTGGCGCATACAGTCGGCCAGCGGCTCGCCGGTGGTGCGCTGCGGCAGCTCCAGGTCCGCGGCGCTCAGCTTGCCGAACAGCGCGCCCGAACCCATGTAGGCCTTGCCGAACCACGCGCTTTCCTCGCCACGGAAGGCGATGGTCTGGAGCGGCGTCGGCGTGGCCGCGCCGCTGCGCCGCAGGCCCACCTGGCACAGCAGGCCGGCGACGACGCCGGCGAGGCCGTCGAAATTGCCGCCTTGCGGCACCGAGTCGATGTGTGAGCCGATCCATACCGCCGGCTGCCGCGCGGGCGCGTCCGGCAGCGAGAACACGAGGTTCGCGGCCCGATCGGCCTCGACGCGCAGCCCCTCGGATTCGGCGAAGGTGCGCAGGTACTGCGCCGTGGCCGTCTCGCCGCGCCCGTAGCTCTCGCGCGTAACGCCCACGCCATCGAACGAGAGCGCCCGGATGTCGGCGAACAGCTTTTCGGCCAGAGGAGTCAGTTCAGTCAGATTCATGATGTGCTCACCAGAAGAAGCGCGCGCCGCGCACTCAGCCCGATTGCTGGGCAAAGCGTAGCCATCGGTCCGACAGTTGGCGGTCCAGTTTGACCTGGCCGGTCAGGTCGCGGATGCTGTCCACGCCGGTTTCCTGGCAGTAGGCCTGCAGGCCGTCGATGATTTTCTGCATCGCCCCGGGGTCGATGAACGACGCCGTGCCGACCTGCACCGCGCTGGCACCGGCGAGCATGAACTCGACCGCATCCTCCGCCGTCGCGATGCCGCCGCAGCCGATGATGGGGATGCGCACCGCGCGGTAGCACTGGTGCACCATGCGCACCGCGATGGGCTTGATGGCCGGGCCGGACAGGCCGCCCATGATGTTGCCCAGCTTGGGCTTGCGGGTGCGCACGTCGATGGCCATGCCGAGCACGGTGTTGCCCATCACCAGCGCGTCCGCGCCCGCTTCTTCGGCCGCCTTGGCGACGGCGGCGATGTGCGAGGCATTGGGCGTCAGCTTGGCCCAGAAGGGGTGGCGGGTGCGGCGGCGGATGGCGCTCACCACCTGGTAGGTGGTCTCGGGCGTCATGGCGAAGGCCATGCCGTCGGCCTCCAGGTTTGGGCAGGAGATGTTGGCCTCGATCACCGCCACTTCGGGCAGCGACATCTCGGCCACCGCCGCGGCGAATTCCTCGACCGTGTCCGCCGAGATCGACACCACCACCGGCGTACCGAAGCGCGTGTAGGGCGGCAGCACCTCGCGGCGGTAATAGTCCAGCCCCTTGCTCGGAATGCCGATGGAATTCATCATGCCGCTGGCGGTCTCGGCCACGCGCGGCGTGGGGTTGCCGGCGCGCGCCTGGGGCGAGACGCTTTTGATGACCAGCGCGCCGAGCTGGTCGAAGTCCAGCGCCTCGGCGTATTCGATGGCGAAGCAGCCGGAGGCGGGCATGACGGGATTTTTCAGGGTGAGATCGCCCACCCGGACGTTGAGATCAGCCAAACTCCACCTCCCCGACGACGTTGCGGATGGGAAACACCGGGCCTTCGCGGCACACGCGCAGGAATTGCTTGTCGCTGCCGTTGTCGAAAAGCCGCACGCAGGACAGGCACACGCCCATGCCGCAGGCCATGCGCTGCTCCATGGCGACCTCTCCGCGCGTTTGCGGGTGGTCGGCCAGCACGCGCTGCAGCAGCATCAACAGGCGGTGCGAGCCGCAGGTATAGACCACGTCGTGCGGCTGTTCCTGCAGCAGGCGGCGCACCAGCGCCTCCATCGCGTCCACGGACGAGCTGCCGTCGCTGTCATAGGCGCAGTGCACCTGCGCCTGCGCGCCGCGCAGGAACTCGTCGCGCATCAGATCCTGGGGCGCGCGCGCCGACATCACGGCGGTGATGGCGATGTCCGAGCGGGCCGCCAGTTGCAGCAACGGCGCCATCGTGGCCAGCCCCACGCCCCGCGCCACCACCAGGATGCGGCGGCAGCCTGGCTCCAGCGCGAAAGTGTTGCCCAGCGGGCCGACGATATCCATGAAGCCGCCCACGGGCAGCGTGGCCAATGCTTTGGTGCCCAGGCCGGTCACGTTGTAGAGGAACTCGATGGTGCCCGGCTCCGGCCCCACGCCGTAGACGCTCATGGGCCGAAGCAAAAACGGGTGCAGGCCATCGGCGCTCGGGCACTTGAGCTGGTAGAACTGCCCAGGCCGGGTCATCGCGGCCAGGTCGGCCTGGGCCGTTAGGCGCAGGTATTTGTAGCGGTCGTTGACCCAGCGGTGCTCGGCCACCTCGCAGCGGTGCGAGGCCACGCTGTCGGCATTGCGCTGAAAGCAGGCGGTTGCGGTCATGGGAAGCTTTCAAAAGAGGATGCCAGGGCGGGCGGCGTAGGTCACGCCAGTTCCTGCCCCTTGAGCTCGGGGATGAGGAACAGCGTGGCCAGCATGTCGAGCACGTAGATCGCCGCCAGCAGGGCAATGGCCACCTGGAACGAGTAGGCCGTCACCAGGGCCCCCACCACCACCGGGCCAAAGCCCCCCACGCCGCGCCCGATGTTGAACAGCACGTTCTGCGCGGTGGCGCGTGCCTCGGTCGGGTAGGCCTCGGACATCAGCGCGCCGTAGCCGCCGAGCATTCCGTTGACGAACATGCCCAGCGCCGCGCCGGCCCACAGCATCTGCACCGGGTCGTGCAGCTGCGAATAGACCAGCACCATGGCCACCGCCCCCGCCTGGAAGAGCAGGAAGCTGGGCTTGCGGCCGATCCGGTCCGCCAGTTGCCCGAAGACGAAAATGCCGGCCATCATCCCGACGATGGTCACCGCGGTCCACAGGGCGGACTTGGTCAGGTTGAAGCCGAGCTGCTTGGCCAGGAAGCCCGGCATCCAGATCATGATCCCGTAGTAGCCGAAGTTCTGCACCGAGGTCAGCACCACGATGCCGGCGCTGATCTTGGCCGTGGCCTTGTCCTTCACCAGCAGCTTGAAGGCCTGGGCCTTGGGCGCCTTCCTGGCCGTGCTGCGCACGAACACCTCGGGCTCGTGCAGCTTGTTGCGGATGACCCAGGCCACCAGCGCGGGCAGCACGCCCACCAGGAACATGCCCCGCCAGCCGATCGCCGGCAGCAGCAGCGGCGTCAGCAAGGCCGCCGCCAGCACGCCCGTCTGCCAGCCCAGCGCCACGTAGGACGACACGCGGGCGCGGTGCTTCGCGGGCCAGGCCTCGGCGGCCAGCGCCATGCCGATCCCGAACTCGCCGCCCAGGCCGATGCCGGCGATCGTGCGGTAGGCCAGCAAGTCCCAGTACCCCCGCGCAAAGGCGCACAGCCCGGTGAACAGCGCGAACAGCACGATCGTCCAGGTCAGCACGCGGATGCGCCCGAAATGGTCGCTGAGCGCGCCGAACACGATGCCGCCCGCCACGGCGCCGATCAGCGTCCACGTCACCAGCGAGCCCGCCTGCGCAGGCGTCAGGTGCAGGTCGGCGGAAATCATCGGCAGCATGAAGCCCAGGATCAGCAGGTCGAAACCATCCATCGCATAGCCCAGCGCCGAGCCCGCCAGCGCCTTCCAGCTGTATCCGTCTACCACGTCTTTATTGCTCATCGAACTTCTCCGCCACGCAGGGGGTCGATTGGGGGACAGGGCCGCTGATCCGCAGTCTTGGCTGCTGATTTCTATATTTTGATATTGGTATCATTTTTGATATTCAATGATGAACGTAACATAGGTGTTTTCACCAATGGATGCGGTTGGCATCGCATGGTTGCGATATGCGATGCATGATCTGTGCCAGAACCATGCACTGCCTTATGGCGCGCAGGCCGGCCCGTACACTGCCCCCATGCTCTGGGTCAAAGCCTTCCACATCGTCTTCGTCGCCAGCTGGTTCGCTGGCCTGTTCTACCTGCCGCGCATCTTCGTCAACCTCGCGCAGGTGCCCCCCGGCTCGGCGGCCGAGCGCGACCGGCTGCTGCTCATGGCGCGCAAGCTGCTGCGCTTCACCACCCTGCTGGCCGTGCCCGCCGTGGCGCTGGGGCTGGTGCTGTACCTGGGCTACGGCATTGGCAAGGGGCCGGGCAATGGGTGGATGCACGCCAAGCTGGCCGTGGTGGTGCTGGTCATCGGCTACCACCACGCCTGCGCGGTGCTGCTGCGCAAGCTGGCCGACGGCACCTCGCGCCGCAGCCATGTGTGGTTCCGCTGGTTCAATGAGGTGCCGGTGCTGCTGCTGCTGGCGGCGGTGGTTCTGGTGGTGGTCAAGCCTTTCTGATCGGCGGGATGAACAAGACCACGGCCTGGCCCCTGGCGCTGATCTACGTGGCGCTGGTGGTGTTTGCCAGCCTGTTTCCGTTCGAGGGCTGGCGCGAGCAGGGCATCTCGCCCTGGGTCTTCCTGACGGCGCACATGCCGCCGCCGTACTGGTCGAAGTTCGACGTGGGCATCAACGTCGTGGGCTACATGCCGCTGGGCTTCCTGCTGGCGCTGGCGTTGCTGCGCACGGGCTGGCCGCGCATGGCGGTGCCGCTGGCCGCGCTGGCGGCGGCGCTGCTGTCGCTGTCCATGGAGTTCCTGCAGATCTACCTGCCGCAGCGCGTGTCGTCCAACATGGACCTGGCGCTGAACGCGGCGGGCGCGCTGGCGGGCGCGCTGGCGGCGGCGCTGCTGGAGCGGCTGGGCGCCATCGCGCACTGGAGCCGCCTGCGCGAGCGCTGGTTCGTGCCCGACGCGCGCGGCGCGCTGGTGCTGCTGGCGCTGTGGCCGCCCGCGCTGCTGTTTCCGGCGGCCATTCCGTTCGGCCTGGGGCAGGTGGTGGAGCGGCTGGAGGCGTCCGTCGCCGACCTGTTCGAGGGCACGCCGTTTTTCGACTGGCTGCCGCCCGAGATGCCGCTCGCGCCCCTGTCGCCGGGCGGGGAGGTGCTGTGCGTGCTGCTGGGGCTGTGGATTCCGTGCCTGCTGGGCTACTGCGTGATCCGCCACTGGGGCCGGCGCGCGGCCTTCGCGGCGGTCCTGGTCGCCGTGGGCGTGGGGGTGTCGGCCCTGTCGTCCGCGCTGACCTGGGGGCCCGCGCACGCCTGGGAATGGGCGCGGCTGCCCGTGCAGATCGGCCTCGAGGCGGGCGTGCTGGCCGCCGCCGCCGCGCTCCCGCTGCCCCGGCGCGCCTGCGCCGCCGTGCTGCTGCTGGCGCTGGCGCTGCACCTGGCCTTGCTGAACCAGGCCCCGGCGGACGCCTACTTCGAGCAGACGCTGCAAACCTGGGAGCAGGGCCGCTTTTTGCGCTTCTACGGCCTGGCGCAGTGGCTGGGCTGGCTCTGGCCCTACGCGGCGCTGTGCTACGTACTGGTGCGCGTGTCCCGCAGGGACACATGACCGCACTGCGGCGCGAGTCCTAGAATTCCGCCCATGACCTCGCCGTACTACCAGCGCCACATCTTCTTCTGCCTCAACGACCGCACCAACGGCGAAAACAGCTGCGCGCACCACGGCGCGCAGGCCGCGTTCGACCGCTGCAAGCAACTGGTGAAGGAGCGCGGCCTGGCCGGGCCGGGCAAGGTGCGCGTGAACAAGGCGGGCTGCCTCGACCGCTGCGCGGGCGGCCCCATCGCCGTGGTCTACCCCGAAGGCACCTGGTACACCTATGTGGACGCGGGCGACGTGGAAGAGATCGTCGAATCGCACCTGCAGAACGGCCAGGTGGTGGAACGCCTGCTGACGCCGCCCGACGTGGGCCGGTGAGCCGGGGTTTGCCAGGGTTTTGAATGTTTTCGGCCTCCAGCGCTTATGCATCAAGCGCTGGCAGCTATTTAAAGGATAGCAAATGAATTCGCAGACTGAACGCCTGAGCTTGACCGGCCCCGCAGGCGTGATCGAAGCCGCGCGCGACGCGGCCGCCGCCAACGTGCCCGCGCGCGGCGTGGCCGTCATCGCCCACCCGCACCCGCTGTTCGGCGGCACCATGGACAACAAGGTGGTGCAGACGCTGGCGCGCGCGTTTATCGCCAGCGGCTATGACGCCGTGCGCTTCAACTTCCGCGGCGTGGGCGGCTCGGCGGGTGTGCACGACGACGGCAAGGGCGAATTGCAGGACCTGCTCGCCGTCATAGAACAGGCCGCGCCGGACGGCCCCATCGCCCTCGCGGGCTTCTCCTTCGGCGCCTTCGTCACCAGCCATGCCCTGGCCGCCCTCTGGGGCCGGCGCGCCATCGACCGCGTGGCCCTCATCGGCACCGCCGCCAGCCGCTTCAGCGTGGCCACCCTGCCGCCCGAAGCGCACGACCGCACCCTGGTCGTGCACGGCGAACACGACGACACCGTGCCCCTGGCCGCCGTGATGGACTGGGCGCGCCCGCAGATACTGCCTGTCACAGTCGTCCCCGGAGGCGGACATTTCTTTCACGGACAATTACCGCTTTTGAAGAGCCTGGTTCTCCGCCACCTGCAATCCGCACCGCTCTGAGGCCGCGCCTCTCGTCTCTTTCCCCCTCCTGCCTGCCCATGACCCGTCCTGTCCCCGCCCTGCGCGCGCTGGCCGTTGCCGCCGCTCTCTCCTGCGCTCTCGCTCCCGCCGTCCCGTTCGCCAAGGGCCATGCCGCCGCGCACGCCGCCCCTGCCAAGCCCGCAGCGCCCGCGCCAGCGCCAGCGCCGGCGGCATCTGCTCCCGCGGCCGCCGCGCCCACGGCCCCCGCGACCCCCGGCGTGCCCCAGCCGCCCGAGATCGCCGCGCGCAACTACCTGCTGATCGATGTGACCTCCGGCCAGGTGCTCGCCAGTAAAGACATCGACGCGCCCATCGAGCCCGCCTCGCTCACCAAGCTCATGACCCAGTACCTGGTCTTCGACGCGCTGCGCGCCAAGAAGATCACGCTCGACCAGCGGCTGCCCGTCAGCGTGCGCGCCTGGAAGATGCCCGGCTCGCGCATGTTCGTCGACCCCAAGATGCAGGTGCCGGTGGACGACCTCATCAAGGGCATGATCGTGCAGTCCGGCAACGACGCCACCAACGTCCTGGCCGAAAACGTGGGCGGCACCATCGAGCACTTCGTCGAGATGATGAACCAGCAGGCCCAGGCCCTGGGCATGAAGAACACCGTCTACAAAGACGCCGAGGGCCTGCCCGCGCCGGGCCACCTGACCACGGCGCGCGACCTGTCCATCCTCGCACAGCGGCTGATGCATGACTTCCCCGAGTACATGCACTACTACGCCATCAAGCACTACGCCTACCCTGGCACCCCGCCGTCCAACGGCACCAACCGCAACGCCCTGCTGTTCCGCGACCCGACGGTGGACGGCCTCAAGACCGGCCACACCCAGGCCGCGGGCTACTGCCTGATCGCCACCGCCAAGCGCGACCTGCCCAACGTCGGCCCGCGCCGCCTGCTCGCCATCGTGCTCGGCACCACCAGCGAAGCCGTGCGCGCCAACGAAACCCAGAAACTCATGAACTGGGGCTACACCGCGTTCGACGCCGTGAAACTGTTCGACGCCAACCAGGCCGTGGCCACGCCCGCCGTCTGGAAGGGCAAGCAGAACACCCTCAAGATCGGCCGCACCGAGCCCATCGTCGTCACCGTGCCCGGCGGCAGCGGCGGCAAGGTCACCACCCAGGTGGTGCGCCAGGACCCGCTGGTCGCCCCGTTCACCCAGGGCCAGCCCGTGGGCACGCTCAAGGTCATGCTGGGCGATCAGCAACTGGCCGAAGTGCCCCTGGTCGCGCTCGAAGGCGTGGAGCAGGCCGGCATCCTGGGCCGCGCCTGGGACGCCATCCGCCTCTGGATCAAATAGCGACATCCCCCTGAGCGGCTGCGCCGCTTCCCCCTTCTCTCGGCTTCGCCGGGAAGGGGGACGACGCCCTCGCTGCGGGGTGGCCCTTGCTTGGCGTCTGCTGGCCTGGGCCGTGCCAAACCGGCGGGCAGTTGCCTGGCCGAGCGCAAGCTGCTACATTAGAAGGCTTTTCGGAATTTCCGAAGGGACAAACTTTCACGTTTTGTTTTCGCTCAAGAGAGCAAATTTCACGTTTTGGGACGTAATCAATGCCAACCATTAACCAGCTCATCCGTCATGGGCGCGAGGTCGAGACGATCAAGTCGAAGAGCCCTGCGATGGAAAACTGCCCCCAGCGCCGCGGCGTGTGCACCCGTGTGTACACCACGACGCCCAAGAAGCCGAACTCCGCTCTGCGCAAGGTCGCCAAGGTGCGCCTGACCAACGGTTTCGAAGTCATCTCCTACATCGGCGGCGAAGGCCACAACCTGCAAGAGCACAGCGTCGTGCTGGTGCGCGGCGGCCGTGTGAAGGACTTGCCCGGTGTGCGCTACCACATCGTGCGCGGTTCGCTTGACCTGCAAGGCGTCAAGGATCGCAAGCAGGCCCGCTCCAAGTACGGTGCGAAGAAGCCCAAGGCCAAGTAAGCCCTGGATTCTGTCGGTCTGAGAAATTTCGGTGCTGTCTCCCGCGTGGCGCGGTGATGTCAGCGTAGTGACCCCAAACGCAGGTGTTCTGCGCGGGTCGAGTAAGTGGGAGCCTTGAATAGGTTCTCGCGGTGTCTGAAAAGACGCCAACTGAAGCAAGATAGAGGTAAGAAATGCCACGTCGTCGCGAAGTCCCCAAACGTGAAATCCTGCCGGATCCCAAGTTCGGCAACGTCGAGCTGTCCAAATTCATGAACGTGATCATGGAAGGCGGCAAGAAAGCAGTCGCAGAGCGCATCATCTACGGCGCCCTGGACCTGATCCAGAAGAAGCACCCCGACAAGGACCCCCTGGAAGCCTTCGTTGTTGCCATCAACAACGTCAAGCCCATGGTCGAAGTGAAGTCCCGCCGCGTGGGCGGCGCCAACTACCAGGTGCCCGTGGAAGTGCGCCCCGTGCGCCGTCTGGCGCTGTCGATGCGCTGGATCAAGGAAGCCGCCCGCAAGCGCGGCGAGAAGTCCATGGCCCAGCGCCTGGCCAACGAACTCCTGGAAGCCACCGAAGGCCGTGGCGGCGCGATGAAGCGCCGTGACGAAGTGCACCGCATGGCCGAAGCCAACAAGGCCTTCAGCCACTTCCGCTTCTAAGTTCCGCCCCCACCTATCGCACTGGCCGGGAGCCCGATCCGCCCTTTTGGCGGACGGGCTCTCCGCCGTTAACGGAGTAAAAACATGGCTCGCAAAACCCCCATCGAGCGCTACCGCAACATCGGTATCTCTGCGCACATCGACGCAGGCAAGACCACGACCACGGAACGTATCCTGTTCTACACGGGCGTGAACCACAAGATCGGTGAAGTGCACGACGGCGCCGCCACCATGGACTGGATGGAGCAGGAGCAGGAGCGCGGCATCACCATCACGTCCGCCGCGACCACCTGCTTCTGGAAGGGCATGGACATGTCCTTCCCCGAGCACCGCTTCAACATCATCGACACCCCCGGCCACGTGGACTTCACCATCGAGGTGGAGCGTTCCATGCGCGTGCTGGACGGCGCCTGCATGGTGTACTGCGCCGTGGGCGGCGTGCAGCCCCAGTCGGAAACCGTGTGGCGCCAGGCCAACAAGTACAAGGTGCCCCGCCTCGCGTTCGTCAACAAGATGGACCGCACCGGCGCCAACTTCTTCAAGGTCTACGACCAGATGCGCCTGCGCCTGAAGGCCAACCCCGTGCCCATCGTGGTGCCGATCGGTGCCGAAGACAACTTCAAGGGCGTGGTCGACCTCATCAAGATGAAGGCCATCATCTGGGACGAAGCCTCCCAGGGCATGAAGTTCGAATACCAGGACATCCCCGCCGACCTGGCCGAAACGGCCAAGGAATGGCGCGAGAAGATGGTGGAAGCCGCCGCCGAAGCCAACGAAGAGCTCATGAACAAGTACCTTGAAGAGGGCGACCTCTCCGAGGAAGAAATCATGGCCGGCCTGCGCGCGCGCACCCTGGCGACCGAAATCCAGCCCATGCTGTGCGGCACCGCGTTCAAGAACAAGGGCGTGCAGCGCATGTTGGACGCCGTGATCCAATTCCTGCCCTCGCCCGTGGATGTGCCGGCAGTGCAGGGCACCGACCCCGACGACGAGGAAAAGCACCTGTCGCGCAAGGCCGACGACGGCGAGAAGTTCTCCGCCCTCGCGTTCAAGCTCATGACCGACCCGTTCGTCGGCCAGCTGACCTTCGTGCGCGTGTACTCCGGCGTGCTGACCAAGGGCGACACCGTCTACAACTCGGTCAAGGGCCGCAAGGAACGCATCGGCCGTATCGTGCAGATGCATGCCAACGAACGCCTGGAAGTCGAGGAAATCCGCGCCGGCGACATCGCCGCCTGCGTGGGCCTGAAGGACGTGACCACCGGTGAGACCCTGTGCGACGTGGATACCCACATCGTGCTGGAGCGCATGGTGTTCCCCGAGCCCGTGATCGCCCAGGCCGTGGAACCCAAGACCAAGGCCGACCAGGAAAAGATGGGCATCGCCCTCTCGCGCCTGGCCGCCGAGGATCCGTCGTTCCGCGTGCGCACCGACGAGGAATCGGGCCAGACCATCATCGCCGGCATGGGCGAGCTGCACCTCGAAATCATCGTGGACCGCATGAAGCGCGAATTCGGCGTGGAAGCCAACGTGGGCAAGCCCCAGGTGGCCTACCGCGAAACCATCCGCAAGACGGTCACCGACGTGGACGGCAAGTTCGTGCGCCAGTCGGGCGGCAAGGGCCAGTACGGCCACGTGGTGTTCACCGTCGAGCCGCAGGAAGCCGGCAAGGGCTTCGAGTTCGTCGACGCCATCAAGGGCGGCGTGGTGCCGCGCGAGTACATCCCCGCCGTGGAAAAGGGCGTGGTGGAAGCGCTGACCACCGGTGTGCTCGCCGGCTACCCCGTGGTGGACGTGAAGGTCACGCTGACCTTCGGCTCCTACCACGACGTGGACTCGTCCGAACAGGCGTTCAAGATGGCCGCCATCTTCGGCTTCAAGGAAGCCGCCAAGAAGGCCCAGCCCGTCATCCTCGAACCCATGATGGCCGTGGAAGTGGAAACGCCCGAAGACTACGCCGGCACGGTGATGGGCGATCTGTCCAGCCGCCGCGGCATGGTGCAGGGCATGGACGACATGGTTGGCGGCGGCAAGGCCATCAAGGCCGAAGTGCCCCTGTCCGAAATGTTCGGCTACGCCACCACCCTGCGTTCCATGACGCAAGGCCGCGCCACGTACACGATGGAGTTCAAGCACTACGCCGAAGCTCCGCGCAACGTGTCCGAAGCCATCGTGGCCGCACGCGCCAAGTAATTGGTGAAATCAGCCGCCAGCGCTTGTCCATCAAGCGCTGGCAGCTATCAAATTCATAGTCTGCGATCGCGTGCCCCGGGTTGCCCGTGGCGCGGGAAGAAGCAACGCGATGCAGACGTTAAACCCCCACACGGGCATTGCTCTTTTTGGAGTTGAGAAATGGCAAAAGGTAAATTCGAACGCACGAAGCCCCACGTGAACGTGGGCACGATCGGCCACGTGGACCACGGCAAGACGACGCTGACGGCAGCGATCGCCACCGTGCTGTCGTCCAAGTTTGGCGGCGAAGCCAAGAAGTACGACGAAATCGACGCAGCGCCTGAAGAAAAAGCGCGCGGCATCACCATCAACACCGCCCACGTGGAATACGAAACGGCCAACCGCCACTACGCCCACGTGGACTGCCCCGGCCACGCCGACTACGTCAAGAACATGATCACCGGCGCCGCCCAGATGGACGGCGCCATCCTGGTGTGCTCCGCCGCTGACGGCCCCATGCCCCAGACCCGCGAGCACATCCTGCTGGCCCGCCAGGTGGGCGTGCCCTACATCATCGTCTTCCTGAACAAGTGCGACATGGTCGACGACGAAGAACTGCTCGAACTCGTCGAAATGGAAGTGCGCGAACTGCTGGACAAGTACAACTTCCCCGGCGACGACACCCCCATCATCCGCGGCTCCGCCAAACTCGCCCTCGAAGGCGACAAGGGCCCCCTGGGCGAACAAGCCATCGACAAACTGGCCGAAGCCCTCGACACCTACATCCCCACGCCCGAGCGCGCAGTGGACGGCGCCTTCCTCATGCCCGTGGAAGACGTCTTCTCCATCTCCGGCCGCGGCACCGTGGTCACGGGCCGTGTCGAACGCGGCGTGATCAAGGTCGGCGAAGAAATCGAAATCGTCGGCATCCGCGACACCCAGAAGACCACCTGCACCGGCGTCGAAATGTTCCGCAAGCTGCTCGACCAAGGCCAAGCCGGCGACAACGTCGGCCTGCTGCTGCGCGGCACCAAGCGCGAAGACGTCGAACGCGGCCAAGTGCTGTGCAAGCCCGGCTCCATCAAGCCCCACACCCACTTCACGGCTGAGGTGTACGTGCTGAGCAAGGACGAAGGCGGCCGCCACACCCCCTTCTTCAACAACTACCGCCCGCAGTTCTACTTCCGCACCACCGACGTGACCGGCGCGATCGAACTGCCCGCGGACAAGGAAATGGTCATGCCCGGCGACAACGTGTCCATCACGGTGAAGCTGATCAACCCCATCGCCATGGAAGAAGGCCTGCGCTTCGCTATCCGCGAAGGCGGCCGTACCGTGGGCGCGGGTGTCGTGGCTAAGATCATTGCTTAATTCTTGAGCAGAAAAAGGAACTTGCCATGTCCAAGCAAAAGATCCGCATCCGCCTCAAGGCCTTCGATTACAAGCTGATCGACCAGTCCGCCGCCGAGATCGTCGACACCGCCAAGCGCACCGGCGCCATCGTCAAGGGCCCCGTGCCCCTGCCGACGCGCATGAAGCGTTTCGACATCCTGCGCTCGCCGCACGTCAACAAGACCAGCCGCGACCAGCTCGAGATCCGCACGCACCAGCGCCTGATGGACATCGTCGATCCCACGGACAAGACCGTGGACGCGCTGATGAAGCTCGACCTGCCCGCGGGCGTGGACGTCGAGATCAAGCTGCAATAAGCCAACACCGTTTGGCTTGACCAGATGACGCGGGTTGCCTGAAAAGGCAGCCCGCGTTATAATTTTAGGCTCTGCTCAGTTTTTGGGCAGGGAATTTATCAACCTTCTTTCATGCGGCGCCCGCAAGGCCCGCGAACGCTGCCGCCAATTGCAGTGGCAGCGGTGAAAGTTTTGGAGAAAACCAATGAGTCTGAGCACCTCCCTGGGGTTGCTGGGCCGCAAGGTGGGCATGATGCGCCTCTTCACCGATGACGGGGACGCAGTGCCCGTCACGGTGGTGGACGTGTCCAACAACCGCGTGACCCAGGTCAAAACCCAAGAGAACGATGGCTACGTGGCCCTGCAGGTCACGTTCGGTTCGCGCAAGGCATCGCGCGTGACCAAGCCCGCCGCCGGCCACCTCGCGAAAGCGGGCGTCGAAGCCGGTGAAATCATCCGCGAATTCCAAGTGACCGCCGAAGTCGCTGGCAAGTACGCCGCAGGCGCTACGCTGCCCGTGGCCGACGTGTTCGCCGTGGGCCAGAAGGTGGACGTGCAAGGCACCTCCATCGGCAAGGGCTACGCCGGCACCATCAAGCGCCACAACTTCAGTTCGCAGCGCGCATCGCACGGTAACAGCCGCTCGCACAACGTTCCTGGCTCCATCGGTATGGCGCAGGATCCGGGCCGCATTTTCCCGGGCAAGAAGATGACGGGCCACATGGGCGACGCCACCGTCACCACCCAAAACCTTGACGTGGTTCGCATCGACGAAGCACGCCAACTGCTCTTGATCAAGGGCGCTGTTCCGGGCTCCAAGGGTGGCTTCGTGACGGTGCGTCCGGCAGTCAAGGCCACCGCACCGAAGGGAGCGAACTAATGCAGCTCGAACTCCTGAATGAACAAGGCCAGGCCGCGTCCAAGATCGACGTGCCCGAGACCGTGTTCGACCGCCAGTACAACGAAGACCTGATCCACCAGATCGTCGTGGCCTACCGCGCCAACGGCCGCCAAGGCACGCGCGCGCAGAAGGACCGCGAGCAGGTCCGCCACTCGACCAAGAAGCCCTTCAAGCAGAAGGGCACCGGCAACGCACGCGCCGGTATGACCTCCTCGCCGCTGTGGCGTGGGGGCGGTCGCATCTTCCCGAACCTGCCTGAAGAAAACTTCACGCAGAAGATCAACAAGAAGATGTACCGCGCCGGCATGGCGTCCATCCTGTCGCAGCTGGCCCGCGAAGGCCGCCTGGCCGTGGTCGATTCGATCAAGGTCGACTCTCCCAAGACCAAGGTGCTGGCCGACAAGTTCAAGGCCATGAACCTGGAGTCGGTGATGGTGATCGCCGACGAAGTGGACGAAAACCTGTACCTCGCCTCGCGCAATCTGAAGAACGTGTTCGTCGTCGAACCGCGCTACGCAGATCCCGTGTCGCTGGTGCACTTCAAGAAAGTGCTCGTCACCAAGGGCGCGATCGACAAACTCAAGGAGATGTTCGCATGAGCACGCTGAAGTTTGACGAAGGCCGTCTGATGCAGGTGCTCGTGGCCCCCATCGTGTCCGAAAAGGCCACGCTGGTCGCCGAGCAATCCAACGCTGTGACGTTCAAGGTGCTGCAGAACGCAACCAAGCCCGAAATCAAGGCCGCCGTGGAACTGATGTTCAAGGTGGAAGTGAAGGGCGTGTCTGTGGTGAACATCAAGGGCAAGACCAAGCGCTTTGGCAAGACCATGGGCCGCCGCGACAACGTGCGCAAGGCCTACGTGACGCTGAAGGAAGGTCAAGAGCTGAACCTGTCCGGGGAGGCTGCGTAAACCATGGCCGTTATCAAGATGAAACCCACCTCGCCCGGCCAGCGCGCCGTGGTGAAGGTGACGCGTGACCACCTGTACAAGGGCGAGGCTTTCGCTGCGCTGCTGGAGCCCCAGCACCAGAAGTCGGGCCGCAACAACAACGGTCACATCACCACCCGCCACAAGGGCGGTGGCCACAAGCACCACTACCGCGTGGTGGACTTCCGTCGCAACAAGGACGGCATCCCCGCGAAGGTCGAGCGCATCGAGTACGACCCGAACCGTACGGCCCACATCGCCCTGGTGTGCTATGCCGACGGTGAGCGCCGTTACATCATCGCCCCCCGCAATCTGGAAGTCGGCGCCTCCATCGTGAGTGGCTCCGAGGCCCCGATCCGCGTGGGCAACACGCTGCCGATCCGCAACATCCCCGTGGGTTCGACGATCCACTGCATCGAGCTCAAGCCCGGTGCCGGTGCCCAGATCGCGCGTTCCGCCGGTACGTCGGCCACGCTGCTGGCCCGCGAAGGCGTGTACGCCCAGGTGCGTATGCGTTCGGGCGAAGTGCGCAAGATCCACATCGAGTGCCGCGCCACCATCGGTGAAGTGGCCAACGAAGAACACAGCCTGCGCCAACTGGGCAAGGCCGGCGTGAAGCGCTGGATGGGCATCCGCCCGACCGTGCGCGGCGTGGCCATGAACCCGATCGACCACCCGCACGGTGGTGGTGAAGGCCGCACCGGCGAAGGCCGCCATGCAGTCGACCCATGGGGCAACCTGACCAAGGGCTACCGCACCCGCAACAACAAGCGCACGCAGGTCATGATCGTGTCGCGTCGCAAGAAGTAAGAGGTAGCAATGACTCGTTCTCTTAAAAAGGGTCCGTTTGTTGACCACCACTTGCTGGCCAAGGCCGAGAAGGCCGTCGCCACCAAGGACAAGAAACCCGTCAAGACCTGGTCGCGCCGCTCCATGGTTCTGCCCGAGTTCATCGGCCTGACCATTGCCGTGCACAACGGCAAGCAGCACGTGCCGGTCTATGTCACCGACCAGATGGTGGGCCACAAGCTGGGCGAATTCGCCCTGACGCGCACCTTCAAGGGTCACCCCGCTGATAAAAAAGCGAAGAAGTAAGGAGCCGACATGTCTGAAACACGTGCAGTCCTCCGTGGCGTTCGCCTGTCGGTCGACAAGGGCCGTCTGGTGGCCGACCTCATCCGCGGCAAGAAGGTCGACCAGGCCCTGAACATCCTGACGTTCACGCAGAAAAAAGCTGCGGGCATCGTCAAGAAGGTGCTGGAGTCCGCCATTGCCAACGCCGAGCACAACGACGGTGCCGATATTGACGAACTCCGCGTCAAGACCATCTACGTCGAGCAAGGCACCACGCTCAAGCGCTTCACCGCGCGCGCCAAGGGCCGTGGCAACCGCATCAGCAAGCCCACGTGCCATGTGTACGTGACGGTGGGCAACTAAAGGCCTAAGGAAGAATATGGGACAGAAAATCCATCCTACCGGCTTCCGCCTGGCCGTGAGCCGCAACTGGGCCAGCCGCTGGTACGCCAACAATCGTGACTTCGCCGGGATGCTGGCCGAAGACATCAAGGTGCGCGAGTACCTGAAGGCCAAGCTCAAGAACGCCGCTGTGGCGCGCATCCTGATCGAGCGCCCCGCCAAGAACGCCCGCATCACGATCTACTCGGCACGTCCGGGCGTCGTGATCGGCAAGAAGGGCGAGGACATCGAGAACCTGAAGAAGGAACTCGCGACCCGCCTGGGCGTGCCCGTCGCCGTCAACATCGAAGAAGTGCGCAAGCCCGAAATCGATGCCAAGCTGATCGCCGACAGCATCACCCAGCAACTCGAAAAGCGCATCATGTTCCGCCGCGCCATGAAGCGCGCGATGCAGAACGCCATGCGCCTGGGCGCTCAGGGCATCAAGATCATGTCGTCGGGCCGCCTGAACGGCATCGAAATCGCACGTACCGAGTGGTACCGCGAAGGCCGCGTGCCGCTGCACACGCTGCGCGCCGACATCGACTACGGCACCTCCGAAGCCAAGACCACCTACGGTGTGATCGGCGTGAAGGTGTGGGTCTATAAGGGCGATACGCTGGGCCGCAACGACCTGCCCGCCGTGGAAACGCCCCGTCCGGACGACGAGCGCCGCCCGCGCGGCCCCCGCCGCGACGGTCGTGGCGATGGCCGTGGTGACCGCAACGGCGCAGGCCGTGGCGGCCGCCGCCCCGCAGGCACCAACGCTGCCCCCGCTGACGGCAGCGACAAGCCCGCAGGCGCTGGCGCAGATTCCGTTAAGCGCGTTCGCAAGACTGACGCGCCCGCTACAGCAGCGGACGGTAAAGGAGAATAAACATGCTGCAACCCGCTCGCCGCAAATACCGCAAAGAGCAGAAGGGCCGCAACACCGGTATCGCAACGCGGGGTAACTCCGTTGCTTTCGGTGACTTCGGCCTGAAGTCCACGGACCGTGGCCGCCTGACGGCCCGCCAGATCGAAGCGGCACGCCGTGCCATTTCCCGTCACGTGAAGCGTGGCGGCCGCATCTGGATCCGCGTGTTCCCCGACAAGCCGATCTCGACCAAGCCCGCCGAAGTCCGTATGGGTAACGGCAAGGGCAACCCCGAGTACTACGTGGCTGAGATCCAGCCCGGCAAGGTGCTCTACGAGATCGTCGGCGTGCCCGAAGAACTGGCCCGCGAAGCGTTCCGCCTGGCTGCCGCCAAGCTGCCGCTGCGCACCACGTTCGTCGCCCGTCAAATTGGCGCTTAAGGAGAAATCAACATGACGAAAGCTGCTGAACTCCGCCAAAAAGACGTGGCCGCGCTCGAAGCGGAAGTGAAGTCCCTGCAGAAGGCCCATTTCGGCCTGCGTATGCAGAAGGCCACGCAACAACTGGGCAACACGGCAACGCTCAAGGCCACCCGCCGCGACATTGCCCGCGCCAAGACCGTTCTTGCTGAAAAGCAAGCAGCCAAGTAAGGAGCCGACATGACGGAAGCTAAGAAATCCCTCAAGCGCACCTTGGTTGGCAAGGTGGTCAGCGACAAGCGCGCCAAGACCGTCACCGTGCTGGTCGAACGCCGCGTGAAGCACCCGATCTACGACAAGATCGTGATCAAGTCGAGCAAGTACCACGCCCACGACGAAAAGGGCGAATACAAGCTGGGCGACACCGTCGAGATCACGGAAAGCCGCCCGCTTTCCAAGACCAAGAACTGGGTTGCCACGCGCCTGGTTCAAAAAGCTGCCCTGGTGTAAGCCCTGCGCAGTTCTTCAAAACGGCCCACAATGTGGGCCGTTTTTTCTTTCCCCACCCATAAGGAGATTCACATGATCAAAGTAGGCGACCAACTCCCCGCGACCACGTTGATGGAGTTCGTGGAAGTCGAAGGCAATGGCTGCAGCCTGGGCCCCAACCCCGTTCCCGTGGCCCAGGCGGCGGCGGGCAAGACCATTGCCCTGTTCGCCTTGCCCGGCGCCTTCACGCCCACCTGCTCGGCCCAGCACGTGCCCGGCTATGTGGCGCAGGCCGATGCGCTGCGCGCTGCGGGCGTCGATGAAATCTGGTGCCTCTCCGTGAACGACGCCTTCGTGATGGGCGCCTGGGCGCGCGACCAGAAGACCGCCGGCAAGGTGCGTATGCTGGCCGACGGGAGCGCCGACTTCGCCAAGGCCACGGGCCTCACGCTGGACCTCAGCGGCAAGGGCATGGGCCTGCGCAGCAACCGCTATTCCATGCTGGTCAAGGACGGCAAGGTCGCCACGCTGAACGTGGAAGGCCCGGGCAAGTTCGAGGTGAGCGACGCGGCCACCATGCTGGCCCAGGCACGCGGCTGATTGCTATTAAAAGGTGAGCTGCCAGCGCTTTATGGATAAGCGCTGGCAGCCATTTTCATTCAATATCCGCCTTGAGGTAATGCGCCCCGGCAATGGGGTTGTGGTAGTAGGGCGGAATCTCCTCGAACCCCAGTTCGGCGTAGAGCGCACGCGCGGACTCCATGCCGTCCAGCGTGTCCAGCAGCACGCAGGCGTAGCCCGCCTGGCGGGCCGCATCGAGGATGGCCTCGGCCAGTTGCCGGCCCAGGCCAAAACCCCGGAACGCCCGGCGCACGTACAGGCGCTTCATTTCTGCGGCATTCGGGTAGTCCACCGTATCGAGCGGGCGCAGCGCGCAGCAGCCCGCCATGGCGCCGTCCACCTCGGCCAGCAGCAATTGGCCACGCGGCGGGGCGTAGTCGCCGGGCAGATCGGCCAGTTCGGCCTCGAAATCCTGAAACGCCAGATCGATGCTCAGCGTGCTGGCGTACTCGCGGAAGAGGTCGCGCACGGCATCCATCTGGCCGGGTGCGGGAGGCAGCAGGGTCACGGAAGTTTGCACGGGCAAATCAGCGTAGGCAAAAGCCCAGTGTAATCAGCCGAGGGTGGACACCCACCAGGCCAGCCCGCCGGCGCAGCCCAGCACCATGGCGGCGGCCAGGCGCGAGAGCGCGTCGTCGCGCGAGGGCGGATGGGGCTCGGCCAGGTGCTTGTCGCCGCCGATCATGGGCGCGACCAGCCGGTGCCGCCGCACCCGCACGTAGTACACGATGGCCGCCACGTGCAGCGCCACGAGCGCGTAGACGAGGTACTGGCCGATGTTGGCGTGGTAGCCCGAGGCGAAGCCCACCACCTCGCCCGAGGCAAAGCGCGTGAGCGGCCCGGCAAAGGCGATCTCGTCGTCGCTCAGCAGCCCCGACGCCACCTGGGCGATGAGCACCGCCAGCAGCGCGAACACCGAGAGCGCCCCCAGCGGGCTGTGCCCCACGCTGTCCTGCGCGTGGCCCTGGCCGCGCAGGTAGCGCAGCAGCCGCGCGGGCGAATACAGAAAGGCCGAAAAACGCGACCAGCGCCCGCCCACCAACCCCCAGACGATGCGGAACAGCAGCAGCGCCAGCACCGCATACCCCAGGCGGAAGTGCCAGACCATGGCATTGCCGCCCAGCTTCGCGCTGACGACGAGGCCCACCACGCAGGCGGCCAGGCTCCAGTGGAACAGGCGGGTGGGCAAATCCCAGATGCGGACGGTGTGGTGCATGGGCACCATGCTGCCATACTCAAGTCTCCCCGTTCCCCCCCACTCGAAGGAAGCCCCACGATGAAGACGATCGCCGCACTCACCCTGGCCGCCGCCGTGGCCACGCTGGCCGCTCCGGCCCAGGCCCAGTTCGCCAAGTCCGAGGACGCCATTAAGTACCGCCAGAGCGCCCTGTTCGTGATGGGCCAGCACTTCGGCCGCCTGGGCGCCATGGCCAACGGCAAGATTCCGTTCGACGCCAAGGCCGCGCAGGACAACGCCGACGTGGTGGTCGCCATGGCCAAGCTGCCCTGGGCCGGCTTTGGCCCGGGCACCGAAGGCGGCAAGGCCAAGCCCGAGATCTGGAAGGAACAGGCCAAGTTCAAGGACCATGCCGACAAGATGCAGGCCGAAACCGTGAAGCTCGCCGCCGCCGCGAAAACGGGCAGCCTGGACAACCTGAAGAAGGCGTTCGGCGACACGGCCAGCAGCTGCAAGGCCTGCCACGATTCCTACCGCAACAAGTGACGCCCTGAGCCCGGTATGAAGCCGCCCAAAGTCCTGATCGCGCGCCTGAACCACGAGACGAACACCTTCTCGCCCGTGCCCACGCCCCTCGAAGCCTTCGCGCCCACCTATGGCGCGGACGCCTACCGCGCCAACCAGGGGATGCGCACCGCGATGGCGGCGTTCATCGCGCTGGCCGAGGCGCAGGGCGCGGAACTGGTCACGCCCGTCTCCGCCACGGCCAACCCCAGCGGCCCGGTGCACGCGGCGGCCTACGACGCACTCACGCGTCGCATCGTCGAGGCCGCGCCGGGCTGCGACGCCATCCTGCTCGACCTGCACGGCGCCATGGTGGCCGAGCACAGCGACGACGGCGAGGGCGACCTGCTGGCGCGCGTGCGCGCCGCCGCGCCCGGCGTGCCCGTGGGCGTGGCGCTGGACCTGCACGGCAACGTCACCGAGAAAATGGTGCGCCATGCCGACGTGATCGTGGGCTTCAAGACCTACCCGCACGTGGACATGTACGAAACCGGCGAACACGCGGGCCGCCTGCTGCTGCAGATGCTGCGCGGCGAGGCGCGCTACCGCGTGTGCTGGCACCGCCTGCCGCTGATGAGCCACACGCTGCGCAGCACCACGCTGGGCGGCCCGATGCTGGACGCCGTGGAGGCGGCGCGCGCGCTCGAACGCGGCGGGCTGCCCGCCGTCTCGGTGTTCGGCGGCTTCTCGCTGGCCGACATCGAGGCGCCCTGCGTGAGCGTGGTCGCCACCTGCCGCGAGGAAGAGGCCGCGGCCACCCAGGCCGCCGTGGACGGCCTGGCGCGGCAGATCTGGCAGCGCCGCGCCGAATACGTGTACCGCAGCGAGCCCCTGGCCGACTCGCTGCGCCGCGCCCAGGCGCTGGCCGAAGGCGCGGCCAAGCCGGTGCTGCTGCTGGACCACGGCGACAACTGCATGTCCGGCGGCACCTGCGACACCATGGACGTGCTGCAGGCCGCGCTGGAGCTGGGCCTTACGGGCATCGCCGTCGGCCCGCTGTGCGACCCCGAGGCCGTGGCCCGGCTCGCGGCGGCGGGCGAGGGCGCGCAGGTGGAGATCGCGCTGGGCAACAAGGTGCCGCTCACGCGCATCGGCCTGCACAAGCAGCCCCTGGTGCTGCGCGGCGTGGTGCGCGCCGTGAGCGACGGCGCCTACACCGTCACCGGGCCGATCTACACCGGCCAGCGCTGCCACATGGGCCGCTCGGTGTGCTTCGACACCGGCGCGGCGCAGATCGTGGTGACCGAGCAGACGCACGAGCCCTGGGACCTGGGCGTGTTCCAGTGCGTGGGCATCGACCCCACGCGCTTCCGCTACCTGCTGCTCAAGTCGCGCATGTACTGCCGGCCCGTGTTCGTGCCGCTGTCGGCGGGGCTGGTGGAGTGCGACAGCCCGGGCGTGACCACCTCGGACTACACGCGCTTCGCGTTCACGAAGGTGCGCCGCCCGGTGTATCCGCTGGATGCGATGTAGCCGCGCCTGAGAGGGGCGCGGTCTGTTTTAACCATGACCCAAGGAGATGACTTACATGGCTGATTTTTCTTTGCACTCCGGCACCCGCCTGCTGCTGGGCGGCCTCGCCCTCGCGGCCAGCACGGCGGCGCTGGCCCAGGCATCCTGGCCCAGCAAGCCCATTCGCCTGATCGTGCCCTTCGCCCCGGGCGGCACCACCGACATCATCGCCCGCACGGTGGCCGACCCGCTGGGCCGCGAACTGGGCCAGCCGGTGGTGGTGGACAACAAGGGCGGCGCGGGCGGCACCATCGGCGCCACCGAAGCCATGCGCGCCAAGCCCGACGGCTACACGCTCTCCGTGTCCACCGTCTCCACCATGGCCACCAACCCGGCCATCACGCCCAAGTTCCCGTACAACCCCGAGACGGACTTCACCCCCATCATCAACGTGGCCGCGACGCCCAACGTCATCGCGGTCAACCCCAAGTTCCCGGCGCATGACTACAAGGGCTTCGTCGAGGAGCTGAAGAAGAATCCCGAGAAATATTCCTACGCATCCACCGGCACCGGCAGCATCACCCACATGCTGATGGAGCTGTACAAGAGCCAGGCCGGCGTGCAGATGACGCACATTGCCTACAAGGGCGGCGGCCCGGCGCTGAACGACGTGGTGGCCGGGCAGGTGAGCATGAATTTCGACAACCTGCCCTCGTCGCTGCCCTTCATCAAGGGCGGCAAGCTGGTGCCCATCGTGGTGGCCGCGCCGCAGCGCCTGGCCGTGCTGCCCAACGTGCCCACCTTCAAGGAGGTGGGGCTGGAGCAGGTGAACCGCATGGCCTACTACGGCATCCTGGGCCCCAAGGGCACGCCCAAGGAGGTGGTGGACAAGGTCAACGCCGCCGTCAGGAAGGTGCTGGCCGACCCGGATGTGAAAAAGCGCATCGAGGCCTCCGGCTCCGTGGTGATCGGCAATACGCCCGAGCAGTTCGCCGAGCAGATCAAGAGCGAGTTCGCCGTCTACAAGGACGTGGTGAAGACGCAGAAGCTCACGATGGAATAATCAAAAACCATAGCTGCCAGCGCTTGCCGCTATTGGGCTGGAGGCTGTTTTGACCTGAAAATCAGGCCTCTGCCAGCAGCTTCTCGATCAGCTGGTGCAGCTCGGCGAAATTGGGTGCGCCCACGTAGGTCTTCACGATTTCGCCGCGCTTGTTCACGATGAAGGTGGAGGGCGTGAGCTTCACGTCGCCCCAGGCCTGCGCCACCGCGCCGGTGTTGTCGATGGCGACCTTGAACGGCAGCTTGCGCGTCTCGGCGTAGTTCACCACGTAGGCGGGCGGGTCGTAGCTCATGGCCACGGCCAGGGTGTCGAAGCCCCGGGCGTGGTACTTGTTGTAGGTGGCGATGACCTCGGGCATCTCGGCCACGCAGGTGGTGCAGCTCGTGGCCCAGAAGTTCACCAGCGTGACCTTGCCGCGCAGGTCCTGCGTGGTCTGCTTCGAGCCGTCCAGCAGCACGAAGGTGGACTGCGGCGCGGCGGACTGGCCCGCGCCCAGGTACACGTAGGCGCCCACGGCGGCGAACGCGGCAAGCGCCAAGCCTGCGATGGCGGATTTGGGGAGGGTCATGGCGGTATCCGAAGGGTCTCTCGCGCGGGAAGTCCGGCATTGTCCCGCCAAACCATAATTTGCGCATGACCCGGCGCCTGATCTTTACCTTGGCCCTGCTGCTTGCCGCGTGCAGCCCCGCGCTCAACTGGCGCAGCGTGCCCGTGGAGGGCGCGCCGCTCACCGCGCTGCTGCCCTGCAAGCCCGAGCAGGCGGCGCGGACCGTGGAGTTTCCGGGCCTGGGGCCCGTCGAACTGTCGCTCATGGGCTGCCAGGCCGATGGGGCGACGTTTGCCGTGTCGCACCTGCGCATCGCCGACGCGGCGCGTGCCGGGGCCGTGCTGGCGCAGTGGCGCGCGGCGGTGCTGGCGCGGATGCAGGCCGATGCGGCGGCGGCGCAGGACGCGCCCTTTACCCTGCCGGGCGCGCTGGCGCTGCCCCAGTCGGTGCGCAGCCGCATGGCGGGCCGGGCGGCCGACGGGGCGGCCGTGGCGGCCCAGGGCGTGTGGTTCGCGCAGCTGGACGGCGGCGGCGCGCGGCTGTACCACGCGGTGGTGTATGCCGGCAACGCCCAGCGGCTCAGTGCCGTGGGCGACACTTTTTTTGCCGGACTGCAATGGCAAGAGGCAAGATAATGGATTGCCTACCGCCTCCATGAGCACCCGCATTCTCCTCATCACCCACGCCCCGCTGGCGCACGCGCTGCGCGAGTGCGCGCTGCACGTGTTCCCCGATTGCGGCGACGACGTGCGCGCGCTCGACGTGCCGCCCAACGCGCCGCCCGAGGAGTCGCTGGCCGCCGCGCGCATCCTGCTGCGCCAGGGCCAGCGCGGGGATGGCGGCGCGGCCACGCTGGTGCTCACCGACGTGTTCGGCGCCACGCCCTGCAACGTGGCCCAGCGCCTCGTGGACGGGGTGCGCCAGCGCCTCGTCACCGGCGTCAACCTGCCCATGCTGCTGCGCGCCGTGAGCTACCGCCACGAGGGGCTGGACACGCTGGTGTCGCGCGCCGTGGTGGGCGGCACGCAGGGCGTGATGCAGGTGGCGCTGACGGCGCAGCAGAACCAGATCCGATCCTTCAACAATGATCAAAACCACCACGACCATCAGCAATAAACTGGGCCTGCACGCCCGCGCCTCGGCCAAGCTCACCAAGCTGGCGGGCAGCTTTCCGTGCGAGGTGTTCCTGAGCAAGGGCGAGCGCCGCATCAACGCCAAGAGCATCATGGGCGTGATGATGCTGGCCGCGGGCCTGGGCAGCGTGGTGGAGCTGGAAACGAACGGCGAGCGCGAGCAGGAGGCGATGGACGCGCTGCTCGCGCTGATCGCCGACAAGTTCGGCGAAGGCGAGTAAGGAAGCCGCCCATGACCTTCGCCGTCCACGGCCTCGCCGTCGCCAGGGGCATCGCCATCGGGCGGGCCGTGCTGGTCGCGTCGAGCCGTGTGGAGGTGGCGCACTACTTCATCGAGCCCGGCCAGGTCGTGCCCGAGATCGAGCGCGTGCGCAATGGCCGCAACGCCGTGGTGCAGGAGCTGCAGCGCCTGCAGGCCGACATGCCCACCGATGCGCCGCCCGAGCTGGCCGCGCTGCTCGACGTGCACCTGATGCTGCTGCAGGACGAGGCGCTGACCTCCGGCGTCAAGCACTGGATCACCGAGCGCCTGTACAACGCCGAGTGGGCGCTGACCACGCAGCTCGAAGTCATCGGACGCCAGTTCGACGAGATGGAGGACGAGTACCTGCGCGAGCGCAGGGCCGACCTGGAGCAGGTGGTGGAGCGCATCCTGCGCCACATGAAGGGCGTGGCCAGCCCCGTGGCCCCGCCGCCGCCCGAGCGCCGCAAGGCCCCGCAGTCCGACTTGCTCGACGGCATGGAGGGCGACGTACTCGACGTGCTCGACGTACCCCTGGTGCTGGTCGCGCACGACCTCTCGCCCGCCGACATGCTGCAGTTCAAGCAAAGCGTGTTCGCGGGCTTCGTGACCGACGTGGGCGGCAAGACCAGCCACACCGCCATCGTGGCGCGCAGCATGGACATTCCCGCCGTGGTGGGCGCGCGTGCGGCCAGCCAGCTGGTGCGGCAGGACGACTGGGTCATCATCGACGGCGACGCGGGCGTGCTCATCGTCGACCCGTCGCCCATCATCCTGGCCGAATACGGCTTCCGCCAGCGCCAGACCGACCTGGAGCGCGAGCGCCTCATCCGCCTGCGCCACACGCCCGCCGTCACCATCGACGGGCACAAGGTCGAGCTGCTGGCCAACATCGAGCAGCCCGCCGACACCGCCGCCTCGGTGCGCGCGGGCGCGGTGGGCGTGGGCCTGTTCCGCACCGAATTTTTGTTCATGGGCAAGGGCGACAGCCTGCCCGGCGAGGACGAGCAGTACGCCGCCTACCGCCAGTGCATCGACGGGATGCAGGGCCTGCCCGTCACCATCCGCACCATCGACGTGGGCGCCGACAAGCCGCTGGACAAGGCGCACAAGGACACCCACCTCAACCCCGCGCTGGGCCTGCGCGCCATCCGCTGGAGCCTGGCCGACCCGGCCATGTTCCGCACCCAGCTGCGCGCCGTGCTGCGCGCGGCGGCGCACGGGCGCGTGAACCTGCTGTTCCCCATGCTCGCGCACCAGAGCGAAATCCGGCAGACGCTGGCCCAGCTGGACCTGGCGCGCGCCGAGCTCGACGCGCGCGGCGTGGCCTACGGCAGCGTGCAGCTGGGCGCCATGATCGAAGTGCCCGCCGCCGCGCTCATGGTGCAGACCTTCCTGCGCTACTTCGACTTCCTGTCGATCGGCACCAACGACCTCATCCAGTACGCCCTGGCCATCGACCGCGCCGACGAGTCCGTGGCGCACCTGTACGACCCGCTGCACCCGGCCGTGCTCAAGCTGGTGGCCGACGTGATCGCCGCCGGTGCCGCCGCGGGCAAGAGCGTGTGCGTGTGCGGCGAGACGGCGGGCGACGTGGGCATGACGCGCCTGCTGCTCGGCCTGGGGCTGCGCAGCTTCTCCATGCACCCGGCGCAGATCCTGGCCGTGAAGCAGGAAATCCTGCGCGCCGACACGCGCAAGCTCGCGCCCTGGGCGCAGGGCGTGCTGGCGGCGGACGACCCGGCTGCCGCCATGGCGGGCTAGCCACTCCTTTTTTGATAGCTGCCAGCGCTTGCTGAATAAGCGCTAGAGGCCGATTCGGCGTCAATTCCTACACGGGCGTTGGCACAAGGCTTACGCCCGATTACTGCGCCCTAAACGTCCCGTGCGCCGCCGCCGCGTGTACCTTCGAAGGCGCTACAAGAGGAACCAGCCATGAACCCGCACAACACCCTCCAGATATCCCCCGCGCCCGCCGCCGGCAGCGGCTCTGGCGGCGTACCCGCCAAGTGGCTGTGGGGCGCCATTGGCGCGCTGGCCGTGGCCGTGGTGGCCCTGGGCGGCACGATGGCCGTGCAGTCGTCGCGCCAGAACGCGCAGCCCGCCGCCGCGGTGGCGCAGGCCGAGCCGGCCAACCCCAATGCCCCCACGGCCCCCATCGCCGCCAACGCGCTGGCGGCGCAACAACCGCAACAACTTGCGCAGCTGCAACAACAGCCCCAGCCCCAGCACGTGGCCCCGGCCCAGCCGGTGCAGCCAGGCTATGCGCCGCAGCCGCCGCAATACACCCAGCCCGTGGCCGACGCGCGGCAGGCCCCGGCGGCGTGCAGCGTCTGCGGGCGGGTCGAGTCCGTGCAGGCCGTGCAGCAGGCCGCGCCCACCACCGGCGTGGGGGCCGTGGCGGGCGGCGTGCTGGGCGCCGTGGTGGGCAACCAGTTCGGCCACGGCGGCGGCCGCGTCGCCACCACGGTGCTGGGCGCCGCGGGCGGCGGCTACGTGGGCCACCAGATCGAAAAGAACGTGCGCACGCACACCGTCTACCAGATCAACGTGCGCATGGACAACGGCACGTTGCGCCGCTTCACGCGCAGCCAGCCGGTGGCCGATGGCACGCCCATCCGCCTCGAAGGCAAGGGCTTCCGCGTGGTGCATGAACCCTCGGCCTACGACAACGGCGCGCCGGCGGCGCCCAACGCGGTGCGCGTGGCCGGCACGTACTGAGGCCCGTACCCCGCCAGCAAAAACGCCAGGCTGCGAACCTGGCGTTTTTTCGTGGCGCGGGAGCGGCTTATTTCTCGACGAACGCCCGCTCCACCACGAAGTCGCCCGGCGTGCTGGTGTTGCCTTCCTCGAAGTCGCGCTTTTCCAGCATGTGCTTCAGGCTGGCCAGCATGTCGGGGCTGCCGCAGAGCATCACGCGGTCGTTGATCGGGTCCAGCGGCGGCAGGCCGATGTTGGCGGGGAAGGTGCCGTTCGCGATCAGGTCGGTGATGCGCCCCTGGTTGCGGAAGGGCTCGCGCGTCACCGTGGGGTAGTAGATCAGCTTGTCCTTCACCACCTCGCCCAGGATTTCGTGGTGGGGCAGTTCCTTCTCGAACAGCTCCTGGTAGGCCAGTTCGTTCACCTGGCGCACGCCGTGCACCACGACCACCTTCTCGAAGCGCTCGTAGGTCTCCGGGTCGCGCGCCACGGACAGCCACGGCGCCAGCCCCGTGCCCGTGCCGATCAGGTACAGGTTCTTGCCGGGCAGCAGGTAGTCGATCAGCAGCGTGCCCGTGGGCTTCTTGCCGACGATGATGGTGTCGCCCACCTGGATGTTCTGCAGCTTCGATGTCAGCGGGCCGTCGGGCACCTTGATGGACAGGAACTCCAGGTGCTCTTCCCAGTTCGGGCTGGCGATGGAGTAGGCGCGCAGCAGCGGCTTGCCGTTCACCTTCAGGCCGATCATGGTGAAGTGGCCGTTGGAGAAGCGCAGCGCCGGGTCGCGCGTGGTGGTGAAGGAGAACAGGCGGTCGGTCCAGTGGTGGACGGAGAGGACTCGCTCTTCGAGGAATGCGCTCATGGTTGGAGAGGCTGAGATGTGAAAGACGGTTGCGGGCGAGTTTCGCTGATTTGTTATTCGCCGCAGGCATAAGCTGAATCCCCGATTGTCTGGCAAGTGGCCCTCCCTTGTGCACGCTGCGGGTACATTCCACGTTCTTTGCTGGCCTTCCTTTTTTTCAGGACGCTCACCCATGAAAACCATTGCCACCTGCGTTGCCGCCGCTCTGACCTTGGCCGGGGGCGCCGCCCATGCGCAGGGCGCCATCAAGATCGGCGAAATCAACAGCTACAAGGCCCAGCCCGCCTTCCTGGAGCCCTACAAGAAGGGCATGGAGCTGGCCGTGGAACAGGTGAACGCCAGCGGCGGCGTGGCCGGCAAAAAGCTGGAGCTGGTGACCCGCGACGACAACGGCAACCCCGGCGACGCCGTGCGCGCCGCCGAGGAACTGGTCGCGCGCGAGAAGGCCGACGTGCTCATGGGCAGCTTCCTGTCGCACGTGGGGCTGGCGCTGACCGACTTCGCGCAGCAGAAAAAGCGCTTCTTCCTGGCCGCCGAGCCGCTCACCGACAAGATCGTGTGGGAGAACGGCAACCGCTACACCTTCCGCCTGCGCCCCTCCACCTACATGCAGGTGGCCATGCTGGTGCCCGAGGCCGCCAAGCTGCAAAAGAAGCGCTGGGCCATCGTCTACCCCAACTACGAATACGGCCAGTCCGCCGCCGCCACCTTCAAAAAGCTGCTGCAGGCCGCGCAGCCCGGCGTGGAATTCGTGACCGAGCAGGCGCCCCCGCTGGGCAAGATCGACGCGGGCAGCGTGGCGCAGGCGCTGGCCGACGCCAAGCCCGATGCGATCTTCAACGTGCTGTTCGCCGCCGATCTGGGCAAGTTCGTGCGCGAAGGCAACACGCGCGGCCTGTTCGCGGGCCGCAGCGTGGTCAGCCTGCTGTCGGGCGAGCCCGAGTACCTCGACCCGCTCAAGGCCGAGGCGCCCGAGGGCTGGGTGGTCACCGGCTACCCCTGGTACGCCATCCAGACGCCCGAGCACAAGGCCTTCCTCGACGCCTACCAGAAGCGCTTCCACGACTACCCGCGCGCGGGCTCCATCGTGGGCTACAACGCCATCCAGTCCATCGCGGCGGGCCTGCGCAAGACGGGGGGCTCGGCGGACACGGAAAAGCTCATCGCCGCCTTCCGCGGCCTGCAGGTGGCCACGCCCTTCGGCCCGATCACTTATCGCACCCAGGATCACCAGTCCACCATGGGCGCCTACGTGGGCAAGACGGCGCTGCAGGACGGCAAGGGCGTGATGGTCGACTTCCGCTACATGGACGGCGCGAAGTTCCAGCCCAGCGATGCCGAGGTGAAGAAGCTGCGCCCCGCCGCCGCGGACTGACGTGGACTTCTCCGGCCTGCTGGTCCAACTGCTCAACGGCCTGGCAGGCGCGTCGGCGCTGTTCCTCGTGTCCGCGGGGCTGTCGCTGATCTTCGGCGTCACGCGCATCGTCAACTTCGCGCACGGCTCGTTCTACATGCTGGGCGTGTACGTGGCCTACAGCTGCGCGGAGCGGCTGGGCTTCTGGCCTGCATTGGTCGTCACGCCGCTGCTGCTGGGCCTGCTGGGCGCGGCGGTGGAAATGGCGCTGCTGCGCCGCGTCTACCGCGCGCCCGAGCTGTTCCAGCTGCTCGCCACCTTCGCCCTGGTGCTGGTCATCAAGGACGCGGCGCTCTGGGCCTGGGGGCCGGAGGAACTCTTCGGCCCGCGCGCGCCGGGGCTCGAAGGCGCGGTGCGGATCCTGGGCCGCGCCTTCCCGGCCTACGACCTGTTCCTGATCGCCGTGGGGCCGCTGGTGCTGCTGCTGCTGTGGCTGCTGCTCACGCGCACGCGCTGGGGCACGCTGGTGCGCGCGGCCACGCAAGACCGCGAGATGGTCGGCGCGCTGGGCGTCAACCAGGCCTGGCTGTTCACGGCGGTGTTCGCGCTGGGCGCGCTGCTCGCGGGCCTGGGCGGCGCGCTGCAACTGCCGCGCGAAAGCGCCAACCTCGACATGGACATGGCCGCCATCGGCTCGGCCTTCGTGGTCGTGGTGGTGGGCGGCATGGGCTCGCTGCCGGGGGCCTTCGTCGCGGCGCTGCTGGTGGCCGAGCTCAAGGCGCTGTGCGTGTGGCTGGGCGTGGTTGAAGTCGCGGGCGTCACGCTGTCGCTGTCCAAGCTCACGCTGGTGGTGGAATTTTTGGCGATGGCCGTGGTGCTGGTCTGGCGGCCCTGGGGGCTGCTGGGCAGGCCGCAGCCGCCGGTGCGCGGCGCGGGCGCGGCGGAGGCGCCGCTGCGCCCCTCCGGCCCGGCGGCGCGCGCGGGCTGGGCGGCGCTGGTGGTGCTGCTGGCCTTGCTGCCGCTGGCATCAGGCCAATGGCCCTACGCCACGGTGCTGGCCACCGACATGCTGGTCGCCGCGCTGTTCGCCGCCAGCCTGCATTTTTTGATGGGGCCGGCGGGCATGTCCTCCTTCGGCCACGCGGCCTATTTCGGCCTGGGGGCCTATGGCGCGGCGCTGCTGGTGCGCGCCGCCGGTCTGCCCTGGGGCGCGGCGCTGGCGCTGGGGCCGCTGGCGGCGGCGGCGGGCGCGCTGCTGTACGGCTGGTTCTGCGTGCGGCTGTCGGGCGTGTACCTGGCCATGCTCACGCTCGCCTTTGCGCAGATCACCTGGGCCATCGCCTTCCAGTGGGACGCGGTGACCGGCGGCAGCAACGGGCTGACCGGGCTGTGGCCGTCGCTGGACGGCGGCGCGTTCTACCTGCTGGCGCTGGCCGTGGTGGCGGCGGCCATCTTCGTGCTGCGCCGCGCCCTGTTCGCGCCCTTCGGCTACGCGCTGCGCGCCGCGCGCGACTCGGCGGTGCGGGCCGAGGCGATCGGTCTGGACGTGCGCCGCCTGCAATGGGCGGGCTTTGCGGTGGCGGGGCTGTTCGCGGGGCTGGCGGGGGCGCTGTACCTGTTCTCCAAGGGCGGCATTTCGCCCGAGGGGCTGTCGGTGGGCCGCTCGGTCGATGGCCTGGTCATGGTGCTGCTGGGGGGCGTGCAGGCGCTGGCCGGCCCCCTCGTGGGCGCGGCGGCTTTCACATGGCTGCACGACACGCTGGCGCGCAGCACCGACTACTGGCGCGCCGTGCTGGGCGGCGCCATGCTGCTGCTGGTGTTGTTGTTCCCGCAGGGAATTTCGGGGTTTGCGCAATACTGGAAAGCGCTGGCAGCTATTAAAAAGGGAGCGGCATGAGTCTGCTGCACGTCGATGGCCTGCGCAAGTCCTTTGGCGGCGTGCGCGCCGTGGAGGGCGTGGGCTTCCGCCTGGCGGCGGGCGAAATGCTCGCCCTCATCGGCCCCAACGGCGCGGGCAAGTCCACCACCTTCAACATGGTGGGTGGGCAGCTGAAGCCTGACGGCGGCACCATCCAATTGGCGGGGCAGAGCATCGCGGGCCTGCCGCCGCGCGCCATCTGGCGGCTGGGCGTGGGCCGCACGTTCCAGATCGCCGAAACCTTCGCCTCGCTGACCGTGGCCGAGAACGTGCAGCTGGCGCTGCTGTCCGCCGACGGGCGCGTCTTCCGCTTCTGGCGGCCCGCCGCCGCGCACCGGCGCGACGATGCCCTGGCCCTGCTGGAGCGCGTGGGGATGCGCGCCGAGGCCGACCGCCCGTGCAGCGAACTGGCCTACGGCGACGTGAAGCGCGTGGAACTCGCCATCGCCCTGGCCCACGCGCCGCGCCTGCTGCTGATGGACGAGCCCACCGCCGGCATGGCCGCCGCTGAGCGCCAGTCGCTCATGGCCCTGGTGCGCGCGCTGGCCAAGGAGCGCGGCATGGGCGTGCTGTTCACCGAGCACAGCATGGACGTGGTCTTCGGCCACGCCGACCGCGTGCTGGTGCTGGTGCGCGGCCAGCTGCTGGCCGAGGGCACGCCCGAAGCCATCCGCCACGACCCGCGCGTGCAGGCCGCGTATCTGGGCAGCGGGAAGCTCCATGCTTGAAGTGAAAAACCTGAACGCCTGGTACGGCGGCGCGCACATCCTGTTCGACGTGGCGCTGACAGTGGCGCGCGGCGAGGTCGTCGCCCTCATGGGCCGCAACGGCGCGGGCAAATCGACCACGCTCAAGGCCATTGCCGGGCTGGTGGCGCGGCGCACTGGCAGCGTCGGCTTCATGGGCCAGGCCATAGGCCGCAAGGCCCCGCACGAAATCGCCCGCATGGGCCTGGGCTACGTGCCCGAGGACCGGCGCATCTTCACGGACTTGACGGTGCTCGAAAACCTCGAAGTGGGCCGCCAGAAACCGCGCCATTGGCCTGACGGCACGCCCGCCCCGCACTGGACGCCCGAGCGCCTGTTCGCGCTGTTCCCCAACCTGGGCGAGATGCCCCGCCGCCCGGGCGGCCGCATGAGCGGCGGCGAGCAGCAGATGCTCACCGTGGCGCGCACGCTGATGGGGCAGCCCTTCATGGTGCTGCTCGACGAGCCGTCCGAGGGCGTGGCCCCGGTCATCGTCGAGCAGATGGCCGAGGCCATCCAGCGCCTCAAGGCCCAGGGCGTGGGCATTTTGCTCAGTGAACAGAACCTGGCCCTGGCCGAAGCCGTGGCCGACCGGGCCTATGTGCTGGAGAAGGGGCAGATCGTGCACGGCGGGCGCATGGAGGCGCTGCGGGGCGTCTACAAGGGCCTGTAGCGTAGCCCTAAGGCGCGCCTGCCTGTTCCAGCAGCGCCGCCACCTGCGCGCGCCGCGCGGGCTCCACGTAGTCGAAGTTGACGCCGTGGTCGTTCACCTCCCAGAACAGGCGCTCGCTGGTGGCCAGGATGCGGGTGCGCGCCTCGGCCAGCGCCGCCGGGGGCATGGCTTGCAGCGACCGCAGCACGCGCGCGTGCGCGGCGGCGCGGCCTTGCGCGCCGAAGTACGCGCCCAGCATGGCGCGCGACTTCACCAGCCCCGGGTGGCGCCCGGCATCGGCCATGTCGAGCACCAAGCCCAGCAGCGCCTCGGCCGTGTCGCCGTGGCCGCGCTGGTCGGCCAGTTCGGTCAGATCGCACAGCTCGTAGCTCATGCGCTCGTAGATGAACGCCTGCCCCAGCCCGCGCGCGTAGCCGGCGTAGTAGTGCAGGTAGCCGGCCAGCGTGGGCACGTGTTCGGCGTGGCCGTCCAGCAGCAGGCGGCGCATCAGGGTTTTCTGGGAATGCACCACGTCGAACACGGCGGCGTTGTTGTGCTGCTTGATGGCGGCGCGCAGGAAGGAGTTGAGCGTGCGCGCCAGCAGCCAGAACACTTCGGTGTTGCCCGCCTGCGCCTCCTGGTGCGCGGCGTTTTTCACGGCCTGGGCCATGGCGCTCACGCCGTCGGGCATCTTGGACAGCACGCAGTGGAAGGCCAGCACCAGCTGGTGCGCGATGCGGTGCTCCATCCAGATGCCCTTGGCGCTCAGGATCTCGACCGCGTCGCCCGCCATGCCGGCCATCAGGTCGTTGTCCACGCGCAGGAAGGCGGAGGGCAGGCGCGGCTTGAGTTCGCGGATGCGCGAGAACTCGGCCAGCAGGGCGTGCATGGCTTCGAGGGTGATGTCGCGGTCTGCCCGGTCCGCGGTGCGCAGCAGCACGCTGGACAGGCCGTGGATGCGCTGGTTCACCGTGCGCTGCGCCTCGGCCACGGGGTGGCGGCCCGTGGCGGCGTCGTCCAGCTCGCGCGTCAGGGACTGGTGGATGCGCCGGATGATGGTGTACGGGTCGATGAAGCTCATCACGTAGAAGTAGTACGGCAGCACCAGCAGCCAGCCCACCACGGCCCCCAGCACGGCGATGGCGTAGGGCAGCTGCGCCGTCCACTGCTCGAACGAGATGTTCACCGCCACCAGGTTGTGCGCGGCCAGCACGATGCCGGTGCAGATGACGAAGAGGTTGATCGGGTCGCGGATGAACAGGTCGATCAGCCGGGGCGTGTACAGGTTGGCGGTGAGCGGGATGGCCAGCGACACGAAGGTGAGCAGCATGGCGATCATGGTGGCGTAGGTGCCGCCCAGCGTGGACGCTATCGACCGCACCTGGCTGGTCGTGGCGCGCAGGTCCCACAGGCTCACCGCCTGGCCCGTGGCGGGGTCGATGGCGTGGTGCAGGTCCCACGCGAACTCTGCCCAGAAACCCAGCAGCGCCACCGTGCACAGCGTCAGCAGCAGGCGGCGGGCGAACTGGACGTGGTTCATATTTTCATCGTATTTTTGAACGAAATGGGCTGCTAGCGCTTATGTGACAAGCGCTGGCAGCTCATTTTTCAGGAGCACTCAGCACCCGCCGGTACTGCACCGCCTCGGCCACGTGCGCGGGCTGCACGGCGTCGCTCGCGGCCAGGTCGGCGATGGTGCGGGCCACGCGCAGCGCGCGGTGGGTGGCGCGGGCGGACCAGCCCAGGCGCGCGGCGGCGGTTTGCAGGAAGGCGCTGGCGGCGCCGGCCAGGTGGACGTGCGCGTCCAGCGCCTGGCCGTGCAGCTGGTGGTTGGGCCGGCCCTGGCGGGCCAGGGCGCGTTCCCGGGCCTGGGCGACGCGGGTGCGCACTGCGTCGCCCGGTTCGCCGGGCGGGGCCTTGAGCAGCTCGCTGGCGGGCAGGGCGGGCACTTCCACGTGCAGGTCGATGCGGTCGAGCAGCGGGCCGCTGAGCCGGGCCTGGTAGCGTGCGACCTGGTCGGGCGTGCAGCGGCAGGCGCGCTGGCCCGAGCCCAGGTAGCCGCAGGGGCAGGGGTTCATGGCCGCGATGAGCTGGAAGCGCGCGGGGAATTCGGCGCGCCGCGCCGCGCGGGCGATGGTGACGTGGCCGGTCTCCAGCGGCTCGCGCAGCGCTTCGAGCGCGGTGCGCGCGAACTCGGGGAACTCGTCGAGGAACAGCACGCCGTGGTGGGCGAGCGAGATTTCGCCCGGCCTGGGCGGCGAGCCCCTGTGAGATGATCCTAGAAATGAGACTCGGGCCATGAAAAATCAACGTGTTAGGCGAGCTTTTATGAAAATTTATGAGACTAATTTTCTCAAAATAGCTGAGACTACGCCGGAAAATTTGCAAAATAGAAGAGACAAGTCCAAGCTTGTTCGATCTGTTCGCAAGATACCAACCAATAGACGCAGCGTCACGGGCTTTGTGAGCTGGCGTGGCCAGGAATCTGTGTCATTCGAATCCACATTGGAGCGCGACTTTGTTCTGCGCCAAGAATTCAGCCTCGCAGTTTCCTCGGTGGTTTCGCAGCCCTGTGAAGTGCCCTTTGTCACAAGATCGGGTGTCAAGGCCATTGCTACGCCAGACTATCTTGTCTATTACAAGGTTCTGGACGACGCGATCGGTATGGAATTCAAGCCAATGCTGGTTGAGGTCAAGTACCGGGATGATTGGAAACTCAACTGGCGTGAGTGGCTGCCTAAGTGGGTTGCGATTCGGCGATACGCCCGTGAACAGGGATGGATTTTTCACGTGATGGATGAGAACCGCATCCGCACTCGCGCCTTGGAAAACATCATGTTCTTGCGCCGCTACGATGACCTTGATGTCTGCCCACACCAGAGTGCAGCCATCATTGAAGACCTCAGTGAGCTCGGTTCATCCTCCATCGACTACATGCTTGCAAAACATTTCGCCGGCAGCTTCCGGGCACAGGGTATTGCGCACTTGTGGCACTTGCTTGCTACTCGGCAGCTGGAATGCGACATCTGTGATCCGCTCAACGACGACACAGAAATCTGGGTGGCACATGGCTGAAGCAGCACGCGACGACTTTGCGGGTGAGACCCAGTCGGTGGTTGTGCAACGCCGCCGCATTGAAGTTCGCAGCGGCGCGCTGGTGCGTCATAGCGATGGCATTTTTAGGATTGCAGAGATTCTGGACTTCAACACGGTTACTGCCACTAGCATACAGACCGGCAGGACGCACGTTCTTCTGATCAATGAGTTGCAATATGTCGATCAAGATCCCCGACCTCTTGCGGACATCGACATCAACGCTATTGCAGAAGCAGACTGGCGCGTTGCTCAGACGCGCTTTGCCGCAATTGAGCCGCTGTTGAAAACAAAGAATCCAACAAGAGCTGCAGTGGAGGCCCGGGCTGAAGAATTGGGAATCGGCACTTCCACGCTTTATCGTTGGATGAGCCGTTACAAGTCACTCGATGCGGTATCCGCGCTGGTGCCCTTCAAGCGTGGATGGCGCTACGGCAAAGCCCGCATCTCTCAGAGTGTCCAAGGCATCATTGATGAGGTAATCAACACCTATTATCTCACCCCGGAGCGCCCAACTTCCCAAAAGGTGGTGCGAGAGGTGGAACGCATTTGCCTGCAAAGAGGTGTTGAGGCCCCCAGCTCAACGGCCGTACGTCAGCGTGTGGAACGAATCCCTGAGCGTGACCGGCTTCGTTTGCGCGGGCAGCGTGAGCGGGCCAAGAACAAGTTCTTGCCTACGCCTGGCACAACACCTGATAGCGACTACCCGCTTGCGGTTTATCAAGTCGATCACACGCCCATAGACGTGATTGTCGTGGACGACGAGCATCGCTTACCTATTGGGCGACCATGGTTGACTGTCGCGATTGAAGAGTATTCCCGCATGGTCGCTGGCTATTACTTGGGCTTTGACGCGCCATCAGCTGTCTCAGTAGGCATGTGTCTGGCACACGCCCTGGTTCCCAAGGACATGTGGCTGCTCAAGCACGGGATTGATGCTGAATGGCCGATTTGGGGGCGCCCGAAGAAAGTCCGCTGGGACAACGGCCCCGACTTCCGTTCGGATAGCGTTCGCGACGTGTGTAAACTCTACGGCATAGACGTCGAGTTTCGGCCTTGCGGAGTTCCTCACTATGGCGGTTACATTGAGCGCTTGCAAGGGACGTTGATGCACGAGTTGCATGATCTTCCTGGAACCACGTTTTCTTCTGTTTCACAGCGTGAAGATTACGACTCCGAAGGACGGGCAGTTTTCACGAAGGCAGAGTTGGAAAAACAGCTTCTGAAGATCATTTGCAACGAGTACCACCTCCGAGAGCATCGATCCTTGGGCATGCCCCCTCTGCGCCAGTTCGAACTAGGTGTCTTTGGACACGGCGGGCGGCCCGGCGTTGGGATGCCATCGCGGCCGACTGACTACATGTCGGTCTACATCGACTTCCTCCCCATCATCTGGCGCACGGTGCAGAACGATGGCGTGGAGCTTGATAAACGTTACTACGCAGATGTTCTTCGCAGTTGGATTGGCGTCATCGATCCCGAGACCGGGAAAGGGCTTAAACATCCATTTCGTAGAGATCCGCGTGACATTAGCGCAATCTGGTTTTTTGACCCCGACATCAAAGAATATTTCAAGATTCCGCTGGCCGACCCGAATTTTCCGAGCTGCAGTATTTGGGAGCTCAGGCGGGCAAAGAAGGAAGTAAAGGCTGCTGGCTTTGATCCTTCGGATTCCAAGGCTGTGCTGCGATCGATCACTGAGCGGCGTGAAATGACCAAGGCGAGCGCCGCAAAAACAAAGCAGGCACGCATGGCCGCGCAGCGCCAGTCGGAGCACCAAAAGGTTGCCACAGAAGGCCCTGCGCCGGTGCAGTCCCCAACTGCCTCCAGACGCAAAGATCGTGACCTTGCTCCAAGGCCCACCCCAAGCGCAGCACAGACACCCGCCTTGCTACCCCCTAGCGGTCTAACCGTGGATGTCGTACGCGGAAGTGACATCGCATGACTATGGAGCAAACCCCGGCTGCAGTGCTACTTGAATCCGAGGCAGCGCATATCCATGAGAACTTTCGTGCTGTGCTCGGCTTGAGCCCAGAAGAACGAATTCGTTTTCTATACGAGGCTCGCTGGATCGGGTATGCGCGCGCGAAGTTGATCCTTGACGATATGGCTGCGCTTATGCGGATGCCCAAGGTGCCTCGCATGCGCAACATGCTCATCGTGGGCGACTCTAACAACGGAAAAACTAAGCTCATCGAACGCTTCAAGGAGCTATATGGTGAGGGTTATGTCAGCGAGGATTCGCAATCCATCAGGCCTGTCATTATTGTAGAAGCTCCACCTTCGGCGGACGAAAAAGGCCTGTATCTATCCATCCTCAGCCAGTTTTGGTCGCCATACAAGAAAAACGGCACAGTGACCGAGTTGCGTTACGACGCCATTGCACGGTTGCGCATGTGCAAAGCGGAGATTCTGATCATTGATGAATTGCACTCGCTGTTGGTTGGGCCGGCCTCCAAGCTGCGTATAGTCATGAACACTATCAAGATGCTGTGCAATGAGCTGCGTATTCCCATCGTTGGCGTCGGTACGCGAGACGCGGTGCGGGTACTGCATTCGGATCCCCAGCATGCCAGCCGATTTGATGTATATGCGCTACCTCTTTGGAAGTTAGATCTGGAATTCCAAACGCTACTGGCTGGGTTTGAGAGCGTACTCCCCTTGAAGAAGCCATCGGGGTTGGCAAACCCGGTGATGGCCACAATGTTGTTTGAGATCTGCGAAGGAAATCTGGGTGATCTGCACCGTCTGCTCATGGAGTGCAGCAAGGCGGCCATCCGGTCTGAGAAGGAGTGCATTACGCGCGAGATCGTTACATCCAAAGCGTGGGTTAAACCGACGAAGGGCATCCGGGAGGTGCAACCGTGAGCCTTGAGCCTGAGCACTTACCATGCAAGGGTGAGTTGCTTACATCTTGGTTGGCCAGGGCTGCGGTGCATGGAGGCTGCGATCCTCTTACTTTGACAGGTGTGATCTGGCCAAAGTGGCGCATCTGGACTAGCGATCCTGATCGTGGGCTGATGCAGCAGCGTGCTCTTCAAGTTGCGCAATGGTTCAACTGCGGGATTGAGGTCGTGTGTGCGAGCACCCTGCAGGACTTGCGTATGCGACTTCATGGCAGCACAGTGCAACGTTGTCCTGTGCTGCCCTGGATCATTACTCTGGGTAGTCGCAATCGGCTCCACTATGCGGGCACGCCCTGCTGTCCCCAGTGCCTTGCCGGGGATATGCAGCCGTTCTTTCGGCGCATCTGGCGGTTGGCCTTTGTCGTGGGCTGCGAAATCCATGGAACACGATTGATCGATCGGTGTCCGCGCTGTCACGCCTTGATCGCCCCACATAGGTGTATTGGCAAGCTCCAAAGTTTGGCTAGATGCACCTCCTGCGGGGAGGATATGCGCAGGTATGCACCACAAGTCGTACAGATGGAAGCATTGGAATTTCAGCGCATGGCAATGAGCGTGCTGGTTGCCGGGCAAGGAGTGTGGGACGGCAGCACGGTATCAGGCGTGGAGTGGTTTCGTCGCCTGAGGAGGATGGTGGTTCCATCACGCTGCCCTGTCGTGCGTGAAGATGAGCAAGGTGCTGCACTGCGCCCAACGAACTTGTTATTGGAAATGCAAGCTCCCCGAGAGCGTGAGGCCCGGTTTTGCAGCCTGGTCTCTTTTCTGCGGCAGGGCCGATTGCCACAAGGGCATCGCTCGATGCGTCAGCGTAGCACTCGGTGTGCCCGGAAGGTAGAGGAAAAACTGCCTGCACCTGTGGCGAAGGCGCTCGTGCAGGCCGACTGGGAGCGGTGGCTGCGAAGGAATCGTTTGTGGTGACGAATCCCGACATTGCGCAGCACGAGTGCGGCGAGTGCGGCCGTCTCACTGCTCATATTAAACGGGTAGAGCGCGGCCGTCGCTACTGCGCGGCCTGCTATACGCGTTGCTTTGAGCACAGAGCATGTCCAGGGTGTGGCATTTTGCGCCAACTGCTAGTGAGCGATCCCGTAGCCCAATGTCGCAAATGTATTGCTGCGCGACCTTGCATTCGTTGCCAGCGTAGTGGTCTTGCTTTAGGCCTCTTGTCGCCACAAGGACCTGTCTGCAACTCCTGCTATGTGTACTTTCGAGAGCCTCAGCGCTGCAGCGTATGCAGTAAGTTGGTGCGACGGTATTCGCGCACGGGTGAAGACCAGGCCGTCATATGCGCTTGGTGTGCAATATCCGACAAAAAGACCTGTGGATTGTGCAGGCGTTACCGGCCATGCACGCTGAGCAGTAATGGCTCCTGGATTTGCCGTAAATGCGAGCGTGAGCCGCCGACATCATGTCAGGTGTGCAATGCTCTTATTGCTCCGGGGCGCAATGGCAATTGCGAAGCCTGCTATTGGAAATGGCGTTGCGAGATCGCGCGCACCCAACTCACCGAACTGTATCGCCACGAGCCCGTCGGGCTGGCGTTTTCTGCCTATGTTCAGTGGGCGATAGAGCACAACGATGCCAAACGGCTGTGTCTGTCATTGCGCAGACATGTGGAGTTCTTCGGTATTCTGGATCAGTATCCAGGGGCTGTCTGGGACAGCACTTTTTTGCTGAAGGTGTTCGGAACCCGTAAGCTGCGCATGTTTGAGTTGCCTATGCGCTGGCTCCAGCAGCAGCGTGCCATACAAGTGGCACCAGAGGATAAGCGCGCGAACGCAGAAGCGCATACATCCCGAAAGTTACTGGAAAGCATACCTGCTAATTCTGTGGCTAGGCGTATGCTCCAAGCTTTTTTTGATGAACTGCACGGCCGTTTAGATGCTGGAACCATCAAGCCACTGTCGATACGAGTGGCATTGCGCCCCGCTGCCAGTTTGCTGCTTGCGGCATCTGCAGAAGGTGCATTGCCGCCCGACCAAAATGCGTTGGATAACATGCTTCGCTGCGCACCAGGCCAGCGCGCCGCTGTCTCTACGTTCCTTGGATTTTTGAAGGCCCACTACGGCATTGCCCTTGTCGCACCTAAAACCGCATTAAGAAGGATAGTATCTGCGCGTGAAAAGCTAAGCTTACAACTCGCTCAGATCGCCAACGAGAAGCGGCGCGATTCCAAAACCCTTGAGCAGTGGACCCTGACGGCACTGCGGTATTTTCATCGACTGAGCAAAGCGCAGGCTATCGAGATTGCAAAAACTGCTACCCGCATCGTCGGGGCAGGCGGAGAAGAGTTACATTTGGAGCAGCACGTCTTTTGGTTACCTTATCCCCCTGAGTTTCGCTGATTAGTCGAGGGATTAGATTTTCAAGTAGTCATGGCTTAGCCGCTGCAGCGCGCATTTTATAGCCCTTTATTTCTCTATGGTGCTGGTTTGTCTTCAGGATATATCAAGCCTTGAATGCCAAGCTTCCTGAGCGCATTCATGGCTGTTGCTTGACCAGTAGCCTTATTGTTGTGTTTTGTTACTCTTTTGTAATCCTCACCGAGGGTGAACTGGATGCGGCACAAGACCTTGCTCATGATTCCCAGTTCTCGGCTAATAGCTTCTAGAGCCTCTTTCAGCCAGCTTTCAAAATCAATGCCATTTGGTGGGATGACGGCCAATCCACAGAAATTCTCCAGTTCAGATAGTTTTCCTTCAGAATTGAGCAAATTGCCATCTGCCTCGATTTTGGTTGCACGTAGAATTTCAATAATATAGCCGGTAATGGAGGGGGTGACTATTTTTATGACACAAACTCCACGAGAGCTTGGGAGGCTGGATTTCTTAAGCCAGGTCCGGATATCTTTTGACTTCGCATCATTTTTATCCAATGGAGGAGGTGGAAGCTCTATATATGCTTGAATATCCGTTCTGCTAAATTTGTGCTCGGAGTGATACCAACACAAGGATTTGATAATTCCTGCATTTGCGTTTTGTACATCAAGAAGTCCATTCCACAGGTCCCGCACAGAGCCATGTGAGGTTAGCATAGCGTCTGATAGAGTGCGCAGCCCAGCAGTGCGCTTTCCCGTACCCCCGGTTTCTCCTGGCGCTGCCACGTCACTTGGGGCGGATGGGGTTTTGGATTCAGCCCTGCCCCGATCTTTCGTGATGGCTTCTTTGGTGATTTTTGGAGGGGTATTCAGAATCTCTATGTCGGGGTCCTTGAGGAGATACATGTCGGTATCTCGATCCGCCATCTGTGCTCCAGTGACCGCGATAGTCTGGCCTTCAGGAATCTCTTTGATTTCACGTTGGGGTAGCTGATGGCGGCCATTTTCCCCTTCTGTGGCTTGGTCTCGCTGCTCGTAAAGTGCGTGAATACCATCTTCTGGTAACGTATGTCCAATGATACGCAGCCCTAAGAAATCGCTGGTACTTAATCGTACACCTTCAACTTTCAGCTGTGCTGGGCCGTAGTGCCAGGGGCCAATGGGAATATAAGCAAGATCCCTTTTTTTCTCATAGAGCTGTTGATCTAGGGCTGCATGAATTGAGCAAACCCTTCTCCAAGCCACCTTGTCATACCGCAATTGAGCTAATAGGCGAGCATCTGCAATTGCTACCCCAGGAGGAACCCATACCGACTTGACCCCCGGAACTGTTTTAATACTCTCGTGAAGCATCAAACGATTTGAAATCTCTTCTTGGTTATAAGTCATCAAAATCCGATTTGTTTCGGAGGAATGAGCATAACAGCGGGTGAAAAACTCCAAGCATGGCACTAAAAGCGTCTTGCCTTGGGCGCGAAATTGCAGTAGAGGACTGTGGTCAGTATATGGATAATGTAATGGATAGTCTGCCGGTGGGATCAAATTCGAGCCGACCTCCTTCACTGAGGTTATTTGTTCCCATTGGGTTTCTGTGTAAAAACCAGAATAGTGATGTGTTTCAAAAACAATCTGATGGGTTGACAAGCCATTGCGCCAAATCGATCCGATTCTCATTTGGCCTAGGTCTGTCACTGGGGCCGATATTTTCGTCCACCCTTCTTGCAAAATACCTTTGCGTAATTGTTTAAAAAAAATAATGACGCGCGGTACTTTTCCTCGGGTATATGGCTTAATGTTTGCGCCATACCAAAGCAATGCATAATATTCGTCTCGGGGGAGGCGCAGGTCAGATATTTCGAACTGTTTCGGGGCGTGCTCGATAGTGATGGGGAACATGCAGAGGGCTTGTTGAAAAGCGCGTTAATCGGCGTGCGCTACGCGCGCTGGAGTGGATGTCGCGGAAGCAGAGAGCTTGGAGTCTCGTGGGAGGCCTAACTGTTCAGCGCCTCGTGAACGGCTGCGGCTACTTTGCCGTCATCAAGGTATCCGCTAATGCCGTGGCGGTTGGACGTGTGGTTGTCCACGTCCCGGATGTTGACGATGGCTGGGTTCACGTTCCACGTCGATGGGTCCAGTGGGTGCAGCGAGATGACATCGGTTGGGTCAAATGCATTGGTCCACGATTTGACGCCTGCGGGATTCTGGAGCGGTGGAGGAGTGATGAGGACACGAATGGTGTTCAAACCCAAAGGCGATCCCAAAGTGATGAACCTCTCCACGTTGGCGGCCTGCCCCATCTCCCTGAGTATTCGAAACGCGACAACTGACCCTAGCGAGTGCCCGACCACAACGCAGCGCTCGGTGCCTATCGCTGGCCGAACGATTTCATCGATTTTCTGCGTCACACGGTGATGGGTGAGGTACGCGGAAACGTCCTTCACGAAGCGGGCCAGAAGCTGTACCCCGAATGGCGTGCTGTCCGCAGCGCGCGCAAGTGCAAGTGCCAGCGAGGTGTTCTGAAGGCCCTTCCTTGTGATGCCCTGAGGGTTGGCTGTGTTGGCCAACTGGGTGGCAAGGATTTCTTGCAGGATTTCTGTTTCGGTTCTATCGAATTGAGGTGTCGCCGCCATTCCCTTGGTTTGACACTGGACGGGCTCGGGAGCTTCCAGCAGCGCCGCAAGTTCCGCCAGCTTGTCACCATAGAAAGGAAGGATCACCTCATGCTGCCTGATCGAGCCAAGGCCGGCCTTGGCCAAGCCCACATCCAGAGCTTCGAGCCAGACCCTCTTGAGTTCGCTCGGTTCCTTGCCCTGCTGGGCAATACCGTGGACGAAGACAAGTCGCATGGCTAGTCTTTCTTTTGGATATAGCGTTCAAGGATTGACATCCCGTCCGGGCTGAACGTGGCCCACAGGGACGGCAAAAGGAGTTGGCGAGCTTGGCTCAGTGGCTGCGGCAGCACTGCCTCATGTTCCCCAAGCATCAACCACCCCTGCGTGAGCATCGGCATTCCGGGAAGTTCGCGCGGAAAGGGCCCACCGCTTCCCTGAGCGGCCAGCATGGCCACGTCGAAGGGGACGGGCTGGCCGCCGTGGGACAGCATTGCACTGATTTCATGGATGGCCGCGAACTTTCCGGCACGGGCATGCGCGTAGCTCAGGTAAAGGCTCAGGGTCGGATCAACTGCTGCGCCTGTACGGACGAACTCCGCTGCATCCGTGAGGCCTGCGCTTTCCAGCGAAAAAGTCCCGCGTTGTGCCGCAACGGCAACCTGCGTGCGCCGCTCTTCGATCTCGGCTGAGCATGAGGCGAATTCTTGGAAATTCGGCGAGCCGAGTGAGGGTGTGTAGTTCACTGTCGCGATCTCACCCCCATCGAATACTACGGTGCCGACGTAGCCGGGCAAGACTGCCAAGACGATGCCACGCCCGTTCGCGAACCTCAATGCCACCCGTTCGGTGGTGGTGCCTCGTGGGATGCCTGGCAAGTCTCCTTCGTCGTCCAACTCGATCCAGGAATGGTGGGCGTCACTTGAGACCATGACAACTCCGCGTTCGCCCATCGCACTTTCAACCCTCCCACCTTGGCTCACAAACCCGGTATGCACGTGTTGGGCGGGATTGGCCGCATGGAACACCCTCGCTATGCTGTCGCGTTGCGGATGCGTACCGAGGGACGTAGCGGGCGAGGACGTCACCGTGGTGAGCGCTTGGCCCAATAGCGGCCACGGGCCGCGCACAGGTTCTCTGGAGGGTACCAGTCTGCAAACTTTGCCCGCGTTCTGGTGCATGCTATGGGCAGTGTTCCAGGTAGGCACGGCTGTAGCGGATGATGGGACAAGCCTGGACGCGCCGGCGCCGTCCTTGAGCTTGGACAGGTACTTTGGCATGTCCGATTCAATGCGCACGTCTGGATGCTGTTGCAACTTGAACGAGATGTCGGACGCCGTCAGGGGTAACTGGGAGGTGAGCCACGCCTTCAAGGGGCGTGAAGGAACGATGTGCCCCGCAACGCCGTCCACGTCTGCTGACTTGATGACCTGGGGCACTTTGCCCTCCAAGGCGGCCAGCAAGCATTGGGTCAGCAGGCCGCGGTCACGTGCAATGGTCTCGTCAGGCGGCAACTCCAGTGCAATGTCTCCAGGCAATGTTGCATAGAAGACGTCCACCTCTGGAACTGGAGGGCGCCAGGCGATGTAAGGAAAGACTTGTTGCCCGGCACTCAAGGCTGCAGTCTTGAGATCGGTTGGCAATGATCGGCACGCATCAGAGATGAATACAACATGTGCGATACCGCAGGTGCGCGCGTTGAAGATCGAGCCTTGGACATTGACGACCTCGTTTCCGTTGCGAGGGGCGCCTGACATCAACCACAGCTCGCATTCGGGCGCCTTCAAAATCCCGTGCCCTGAAAAGTACACGATGATCTGGCTATAGGTGTTCTGCCTTACATAGCTGTCGATCGCTTCATAGACGTCAGCAACCCGGATCTTTTTCCGCTCGTCAACCAGTAGCGTGCAGTCAAACCCCTGGGCCTTTCCCCATGCGTGGAAGTCCCGGGCGTCTTTGGCGGCTCCCTTCAATTTGGGGAAGCTACCGTCGGTGTTGCCTACGCCGATCGCAATCAGTGCCTTTCGCATCGAAACTCCATCAGGTGCTGCGGCGCGCTCTAGCCGACCACGTCATTGGCTGAGGGCATGGCCGTCGCTCTGGCATCAGTGAACATGTGATCGAAGTGCGCTAGGAATGTCTCGATCAGATGACCGTGGTAGTACGCATAGGTAACTGTGGAGATGTTCTGATTGGCTGGCTTGACGATGTTGAACATCAGGGTCGTTTGGCTAACGGAGGGTCTGAACCAAGCTTTGCGTGCCCAGACCTCCGCTCGGTGCGTGTAGAAGCGCCGATCCTCGCTCCTGACCCAGGTCGTAATGCTGCCTTTGGGCTCGGATTGATCTATGCGGGCCTGAAAGGCCTTCAAAAGTGCTTGCGGTTCCTCGCAGGTGAAAAAAACGGCCATGGGTACTCCGAAGCGCTGACTACAGCTGGTGGACTCTCGTGCGGCAAGGCTGCCCAAGCCCTTGGCGCTACGGTTGTCCAGCAGCGCGAAGCACTGCGCAAGCAGTCTGAGTGAGAGATTGGGAAATTCTAGCAAAAATTGGAATTTTTTCTTTGAATTTTGGGAATGATAAGGCAAAATATGAGCCAAATATCAATTGAATGAATTGTATGGAGCATTTTTCGATCGTGCATGCGATCTGTCGGATGGCGTTGGCATCACCCAATGAGGCGCTGACCTACCAGGTGGAGCGTTTGTCTGAGGCGCTGGCAGCCCAGGGGGATACGAAATCGGCGCAGCAGCTCACGCTGCTGTTGCGTAGCGCTGCACGCTCAAAGGAGATGGCTCCGCGCAGGTTGGTACCCTCTAAGGCCGAGCCAGGTCTGCCGGGCGAGACGCTACTGCCCACGACCATCTTGCCAACCGACAGGGAGTCAGGGGCACGCCTGGTGGAGACGGTGTTTCCCACTGGCTCAGACGTGCAGCGTCCGTTTTTCCCCGTGCACCTTGAACGTGCGATCCAGATGCTGCTCGATGAGTGGAGGCATGTGCCGGCGTTGGTGGCGGTGGGGGAGGCGCCCACGATGACCTGCCTTCTGACGGGCGCACCGGGTACCGGGAAGACGACTTTGGCGTTGTGGCTCGCTCATGAGATCGGCTTGCCCGTTCTGGTGGCACGCGTCGACGCCATGATGTCCTCGTTTCTTGGGACGACCTCGCGCAACATCGCCCAAGTGTTTGCCTTTGCGAACCGCTTTCGTTGTGTGCTGCTGCTCGATGAACTCGACTCCCTGGCGAAGGTCCGAGACGATCCTAATGAGGTGGGCGAGATCAAGCGGGTCGTGAACGCCCTGCTGCAAAACATGGATACGCGCAGTGGCATCACTTTGGGAATTACCAACCACCCGCAACTTCTGGACCCTGCTGTCTGGCGTCGATTCGCCGCGCAGATCGAGGTCCCTTTGCCGTCGCAGGAAGCCCGGGAGTTGATCGTGCGCCGCACGCTTGAGCCTCTTGATATTCCCAATGCCGTGGTCGTGTTGATCGCCGCAGTATTGGAAGGCAGTGCGGGCTCTGAAGCTCGATCGATCTCCACGCTGTTCAAAAAGCGCTCGGTAATGAATGACCCACCGGTGGCCGCCGTCGAGGTGCTGCGGGAGATTGCAACGCTCAATAGCGGCCGGCTGTCGGTGGAGGTCAAGGCGATCTTCAAGCGCGATGATGCCGAGCTGGCCCGCTGGATTCGAAAAACGCTGGGCAGCCGGATCAGCCTTGTCGAACTGGGCGGGCTTTTTGACAAGAGCAAGTCGACCGTTGGAAGGTGGCTTGACGAACAGGATTAAAAGGGGGTTGCGATGGCGCAAGACTATGGTCCCATTCAGGTGGTGCTCGATATCCGCCGCTTCCAAGATGAGCGGATTCGAAAGGGTTTCTTGGGTGCGAAGGAGTTCTTCGAAGGTGAGGACGAAGCGTTCGTTGCGCACAAAAAGAAGATCCAGCATTCGCTTGCCTCGGTCAGCAAGTCGCTTACTTCCAGCAGTGCCGGACCCATCGGCTTTGTGCGGGTGCGTATGCGGGAGGCGGCCTTGGCCAAATCGCACCGCCCTGTCGCAAGCCTGTTTCATCCCACGTTCACGCCAACACTGGGCTCCAGCAATGTCGGCGAGTTGATCGTCCAGGTGACGCCCTCCACGATCGTCAGAGCGCTCGAAGAGACCCGCAAGGCTGAAGAGGTCCTGCAGTACAAGCCGCACAAGTCGAAGCCGGGTGTTATGGAGCCGGCGCCAAGTCGTATACGCTCCGAGGTCGGTGCGATCGAATCGATCAGTCTGTGGTCGTCTGCGGACCGGCGTGCCTTTGACACTGCCGAAGCCATTCAGTGGTTCAGCACCCGCGCCGTTCCGCGCGCGTACCGCGTCGATCTGTTCGACAGCCAACCCCCCGGGCAACGGCAAGCCGAGGCTGAGTACTATCAGGTGGGCAATATCTCGGCTCACCTTCGGCAACTGCTCGATGAGGAGCTCGCCTGCGGATATGTGGCCACAGTGTTCAAGCCCGATCAGAAGTCGATGAGCCGGATGTATATATGGCTCTTCGACGATCCATCGATCCGATTCATTGTTGGCCGGCCCAATCTACGCAAGGTGCTTGATGGCGCTAAGGAGCCGACGCTGAATGCGGATGCACATCGCACCCTGCTTGCGCTGCTGGAGAACCACCCTGCAGTTCGGCGCATCAGTCTGCCCACCAACCTGCAGCCGGAAGCCGCAATAGGGCGCACACCCCTGCCGCCCCTTCCTGTCCTTGCGCCCCTGCCAATGCGGCAACCGGCCAAGAAGCATAAGTTCAGCGCCCCTCTGGGAGACGCCACCTACCCTGTAGTCGGGATCATCGATGGGGGCGTTGACCATCTGCCGCCCGAATGGATCATCCACAAGACAAGCTATGTGGCGCCCGCGCATGCGAACGCCTCACACGGTTCTGAAATAGGCGCTCTCTTGATCGACGGGCAGTCACTCAATGGGCCTGTGGTGTGTCCAGAGCCAGATGGCTGTTGGCTTGCGGACTTGGCGCTGATCCCCGCCGTTGACAATTTCGATGCCTATTACCGCTCGGACCTGGACCTGATCGCGCAGCTGGAGCAAGAGGTTCAGGAGGTAAACGCTGCCGCCAAGACCCGGGTGTTCAGCTTTAGCCACAACATTGAGGAGCCGCCAGGGGGCAATCCTACCTACACCGAGCTGTCCCAGGGGCTCGATCGCATCGCCAGGGAAAACGATGTGATCTTTGTGCTCTCGGCAGGAAATGCTGGAGCGACCAAAGGGCGCAAGGAGTGGACAGACAACCAGGTCGCGGTCTTGACCAACCTGGCATCCTGCTCTGGTGATCGAATCACAGCACCTGCTGACTCCGTGCTGAACGTGGCAGTGGGCTCCGTGAATCCGCCGCAGATCGTGGGAGCGATCTCTGGCGCGCCTGCTCGCTACTCGCGGCGCGGTCCAGGATTCATGCAACTGGTAAAGCCTGATGTCGCGCACTACGGCGGTGTTTGTGCCACGACCAACATGCAGACCGGGCTTCTCTCTGTTGGCGAGGGAAACGTTGTCCGATATGTACATGGAACGAGTTTTTCTGCTCCCTTGGTGGCCAAGGCGCTTGCCCGGTTCGATCTCATCACGCTTGGGGCCCTGCCGAGGGAGGCGCTGATCGCACTGCTGATCCATGGCGCGAAGGTCCCGCCATGCTTGGATGGTTTCGACAAGAGCGACATCATCCGCAACCTGGTCGGATTTGGCATTCCCGTCAACGCGCAGGAAATGATCAATGGATCCGCCCATGCGGCAACGCTGGTTTTTTACGACCAGATGATGCCTAAGAAGGACCTGTTCTTCGGCTTTGATTGGCCCCAGAGCCTTGTTGTTGATGGCAAGTGCCGCGGCAGGGCCACACTCACTTTGGTCTATAGCCCGCCGATCTCCGATGCGTTCGAGAGTGAGTTGATACGCGTCAATCTAGAAGCATCGCTGCAGCAGATGAATCCCAAGAAGGGAAAGCATGAGAAGAAATGCGTGGATACCTTCTCTGATGGCGGTACGGCGTCAGGGGCGAAAGAAAAGGAGTTGATGGAAGATGGATTGAAGTGGGGCGTGGTCAAGCAGTCCCAGTATTTTTCCAAGAACGGCACCGGGAAATCATCGGACTGGCGCATCGCCCTGAAGTACCTAGTCCGCGCGGATGAGGTGTTTCCGGAGGAAGGTGTGCGCTTCGCAATGATCCTGACCATCTCGGATGAAGACGCCGAAGCGCCTGTCTACCAGGACATGCGGATTGGGCTCAATTCCAGGCAAGTTTTCACCGGGGATATCCGTCAGCCAAGCGGCCGACTGCAGGTCAGGGGAGGAAACGCATCGGGCTGACACACCTCACTGCCGGTGTATCTTTGGCTGAGGCGGCGGCCATAGACCATAAAAAGCTTGCCACAACATGTCGATACACTTACTATCGCACGCAAGCCAAATCGCTTAATTTTCGGAGATCCGCTCGTGAGCCTATTCGCGACAACATCCCGACGCTCGCAACCAGCTGCATACCTGCGGCTGTTCCTAGGTGCCCTTGCGAATGAACACTCCGCTTCTTCGTTAAGCCACGAGCTTCGACTGTATGTCTTCCAAGTAGCCCAGCATGCCGCCAACTTTGCCAGCAATCCCCACCAACGAGTGCCAAGAGGATGGCCGGAAGCCATCGACCTTGCATATGAAATCCGTGGACACGACAGCCTGATAGACGAAATTCTAAAACTCGATACAGAGAATGACTTTCCCCCAGAGCTTGCGACAAAATTACTCCGAGAATTCCAACACGATTCTATTGGAAACGGTGCTGCGGCTTCTGGTAGAGCAACTTGAAAAACTATCTCACAGCAGTTTTTTTACTTCCGAACTCAGTCGTTATGTGAGTCAACTGAGGGAAAGCGTTGATTCACTCCAAAAGAGTCTGAATGAAACGAATCCGCCCGTCGCTGTTATCACGGCAGTTGTCGAGTCGATTTGGCGCGCTACTCAATTCCTGACGGGAACCACATCCAACAGGGTTCCCTATGAGGTGACTTACCTGCTCAGGGAGGTCTTGACCGACTGGGGGCGCGGAGACAGCATCGTCACAACGTCGCTAGTGCAGTCTCCGGATTTTCATTGCGAACGTGTGCATTCGGCACCAAGGGCAGTCATCAGGGATTTCAGGCTCCCAGGGCTGGCAATCAGCGGGGATCTGGTTCAGATAGGCGTTCCTGAAATATTTCAGCATATGCCATTGCTGTGTTCTCCTCTGTACCATGAGGTGGGCCACTACATCGAAGAGCATCAACGGCTGATATCGGAACTAATGATTGCCCGTGGTGAGGATGCGGTTTTAGCGACGATGCCCCATATCGCATCTGAATTTCGAGATTCCTCCATGTGGCGGGATGTGGCGCGATCGTATGCTATGGAGCATTTTTGCGATCTGATCGCAGCCGCTTATGTGGGGGAGTGTGTCAGCGACTACATCATCCAGTGGGACCACAGCACTACTTCGAGCCCAACTCATCCCTCGGCAGCCGAGCGCGCGAAGGTGACGCGCGATTTTCTTGAGGGCAAGCACAATTCCCTGGTGGAGTTACTGAAGCAGGCCGTCAAGGAAGTAGGATTGCCTATGGAGCTTGAACGTCGATTTATCATACCGAGCGTTAATGATTGTTTTTCTGATGTAAGACCGGCTACGATCAACTCCGTTGCCGAATTGCACGGACTTCTTCCCGCAGCGGATCAATTTCTCAAGAAATTGCGAAATGATCCTTCTCAATTCGAAGGAACAAATATTGCCAAGGTATCCCCTTCAAGGCATCCGCAGCTAATTAACGATTTGATTGAGAGAAGTATCCGCAGTCACATGATTACGAAAGCCTGGGATGAGTCTTTGGACAAGAAAGCAAATCCGTGAAGGATTGTCTGGTGTCGATGGCGCCAAGCCACGCCTGCACGTCTTTCCCTTGCTGAGCGAGGACCAGATTGGTCAGATGTCGATCGATATCCGGCTCGGCTACGACTTTCTTGTTTCAGTGCTCAATCGTCAGCCGACGATTCGGATCCGAGGCTCCGTTCCACACGTAGCACCAGGACCCAAAGCGCACTTCCAAGAAACTCGCCGCGAGATAGGAGACACCTTCGTGCTCTATCCGAACCAGCTCGTCCTGGGGACCTCGATCGAGTTCTTCGCCATTCCAGACGATGCCTATGCAGAGATTTCTCCGCGCAGCAGCTACTCCAGGCTTGGCTTGTCGGTGGGTGGGATCATGCAACCAGGCTTCAGAGGGTGCGTGCCTCTGGAGCTACTCAATCACGGGAACGTCCCGGTGGAGCTTACGGTAGGGGCCAGGATTTGCCAGGTGCGACTGCAACAAATCGGAGACGAGGCAGACTATCACGACGAGGCATCCCAGCGGAAGTACTACGGCCAAGTGCGACCCACCGTATCCGGGGCCGCATTGGATGAAGAGCTGGAGTTGCTTGCCCAATTGCCCCGCGTGATCCGCGCACCTAGTTCTCCAGACCGTTCCATCGCCGGGGCCGGCGAACTGTTGGAGGATGGATCGTCTGGCGCACTCCCTTCCGAGGCTGACCCCAAGCCTGTTCTACCTATCTCACACGACCCTCTGCCAGCTGAGGGCGGGCGCAAGGATAGTAATTCGCCCAAAGCAGGCTAAACGGCTCTCACCTGTTGATAATGAAGCAGGCGGCGAAGCACTGTGGGCCGCTGCTCGTCGCCGATGAGGGCATTGAGCTTGCGTAAGCTGATGCAGGAAAAGCGCTGAGTTGGTGGCCCGAACACAGTGATCTTCAGTGCTATGGCCGACATCTGATTGAGTTGGCTGGCTGAGCTGGGTCAGCCCAACATATGCGCATGCCCAATGACTTCAGACGAAGCATCGCCATGGGCAAATGTCACGAGGGTGAAGCGGGCCTCTACCTGCCTCGCTTCTTTTGCCCATCACTTGGTATTCAGCATTTTCCCAACCGTCTGGTCCAGCAGCACGCCAGGCGTTACACCCAATCCTTCGGCCAATTTGAGAATCACCCAGAGCGTTGGCTGATTCTCCCCGCGCTCGATCCGCCCCACATGTGCACGCTCCAGGCTGGCGCGGTGAGCCAAATCCTCCTGCGATACACCCGCCACTAGACGCAGTTCTCGCACGACCTGACCGAAGGCGAGCACGGACTTGGGCTCGAAGCTGCGCGAGCCGAAAGGCCTTCCTTTGCTGATCTTCGGCTCCCCCGACATGGGATCGAGGATCAGCTGATGTATCATCAAAAGCCACGCATAACTATGCGCAATTGCTTCGATAACTAGGGAGGATGCATGTCGATCAAACGTTGTATGGTCTTTGTCTTGGCGAGCCTGTTCTGGGTCTGCGCCCAAGCCGGCGTCAAAGTCCTTGATGTTGAGCTGGGGGTGTCCACTGTTGAACAGGTGCGCAAAATTGCATCAGCCGCTGGCAAAGTGCAGAACGCCGGCACCAACAGCTGGACCCAAGGGCAATCTTTGCTTGTACAACAAGGCGACTACGGCATTGAAAGCCTGCAATCGGTCCAATACATCTTCGATGCCTCAGGCAAACTGGCCTGCGTATTGATGACCATGGGCAAGCATCGATTCGGAGACATCTTCGATCTGCTGGCCGGCAAGTACAAGCTGGTCAAACAAGTACGTCCTTTCGTTGGAGACCAGTACGCGCAGTTCAGAGCTCCAGACGCCATCATCGATGTGAGTGCTCCTCACATGGGTTTCCAGATGGAGGTCAGCTACATGACTCCGGCCTTCGTCAAGGCGTGGCAGGACGGGGTGAAAAACCAGAACCAGCAAAAGCGTTCAGAGGAAAAGGCCAAGCTCTGAACATGGCCTGGCTTCATCAGAGTGGCCATGCCTCGCTGGATGCCGTAGCCACAGGCGCCCGGCCGAAGTGCCATGGTTCGGTGAAGCAAAACGGCTGACGCATGTGAAGACAGAGGAGGAGCGTCAGGCTACGAGCCTACAGCTTCTGCCAGCCGTCCCCCAGTCGGCCACACGTTTTTGAGTGGTTTCCATCCTGAAAGAGGAATTAGCCCAGTATCCCGGTGGCCCTGGTGCATCCGCACTGACTTCGCCAACTGGAGAAGAATCGCAATGAACCGTATCACCCTTGCAGTTGTTGTGGTAGCCGCCCTGACAACCGGCTGTGCCTCTCGTAACCTTGTTACCAAGAGCGAGTTTGACACCTTGTACGTTGGCTCCCCTAGCGTCCGCGAGCATTTCGAAGGCGAATTGCTGAAGGTCGATGTGGTGGACGACAGTGGCAAGGTCACGCTCACTGATGGCGTTGCAATGAATCTTGCTGCCTCTGGCAGTGGAATCTTGAAAGGGGTTGGCACTGCTATGAACGTGGTGTCGTTCCTTGCTGAAAAGCCTCAAACCGCAGTCTACGTTCTGCATCTGCGTGACATGGAGGGAAAGGAAATCACAACAAGTAAGTTGGGGCCTGTTTCTGTACGGAAGTTCGACAAGAACGATATGTACCGCATCCTTGTAGCCGATGGTGGATTGTTCTTGTTTTTGAATCTTACCAAGCATCCTGAATTGGATGGTCAAACCGGGCCGCGCATTACACAATCAGCTGTAGGATCTAAAAAATCCGAAGTGAATGCAGCATCGGGCAACAGCAAGGTTGAAGAAAAAGTTGAAGTATCCAGAGACGACTAAAGATTCAAGCTGGTGATAGCTGGCATGCTTTAACGAATGAGCGACCTAGAACGGTCGGATTGACTCTTTCAAAGCTTTCCCCGCCTCCCGAGGTCATACTTGGTCGAAGACACCCAAGCCTGGCCAAGTTCCCCAAGGCAAGCATTACTTCTTCAGATGGTTCGACAAATTTTTCTTGCTTCTCTGCTTTGACTTGAGCGGAACCAGGTAGGGCGGCCGTTAGGATTTCGACATGCTGACTCTTCTCAAAGGGCAGCGAGTACAGAATGTCTAGGATTTTTGCCTCAAGAGGCGTGAGCTGCTCCAGGATGTCGATGAAAGATCGATGAAGATTCAAGCCAGAGTTGGTAGCGGCATTGACTAAAAGTATTGCCCACTTGTCTTGCAGTTCGTCGTTATCTTCCAAGGTCGCTGCTTGAAAGAGGGGAACAGCAAATTTGAGTGGAATGGCCTTTGTCGGGCCAATCAGGCCTTGCTGAGCTAAGAACTCGTCTGCCCGTTTCATCAGTCGGACTCTACGCTCCCAGCGGGTATATCTCAATCGGTCTTCGAAGATCCCCATGCCCTGCTCCAACGACCCGGAGATGAACCGTGCAATAAAGCCACCTGCCTCCCTGGCAGCATCAATTGCCTTGCCAGTGGTTTTTGCAACTTCTTGGACGGCTTTTGATTCTTCTTCCATGACGAGCTTTCTTGGCGATGGCCTCACGTAATGTAGATCGTACTAAACTGCAGGCCGTTTCTGGAACTGACGGTCTACTCAGGGCCGCGCTCTGCTCCTCAGGGTGGGGCGACCAACATCCCTCGTGAGCGGATGGTCATGGTGCCATCGCGCTGGTCACAAAGTATGGGGCCAAGTTGGATACGAACGCGCGGCACATGTCCTAAGCCACTCTTCCGTCTGCTAACGCAACATCCGCCTCGGCTTCCGGCCCCAGATTGGGGAACAGGAACCGTAGCGTGTTCTTCGGAATACCGAAGCACACCCCCGCATGTATTCCTGGGGATCAATGATGGCCATGTCCGCTGACGGGCTGCATTGAGCAACAGTTGCGCGAATTTGGTGAATCCTTTGCACGGAGCAAGTTAACTATCGTTTTTCCAGAAAAAGATAGTTAACTTATCTCGTGCCTGGACCGAAGCCGCCCCTCCCTTCGCTGCATGCCTCTGGTGGTACCGTTCAGCCATGAAATCGCTGTATGAATTCTCGGAGGCGCTGTCCCAGGCAAAACGCACCCAGAAGAGAACTGCCAAGGAACTCGCCCAGAGTACCGGGCTGTCTTCGCTGGCCGTGCGCCAGATTCTCGCGGGAACCAGCGCGCCGAAGCTCACGAACGCCATGGCGCTGGCCACAGCGCTGGGCCTTGAATTGGTGCTTGTGCCAACCGCCATGGCCGAATCGCTGCAGCAGCCATCGCGCGGTGCGTCTCGCACGGTCCTCACCGATGTGGAGCGTTTGCTCGGCATGCGGTTGGAAGGACCTGGGCCCTGCACGGACGGCTGACCGTTGGCGTACCAGGCACTGGCGGCCCAGAATATCCCCATGGCGGCCTTGCTGCCCAGTTCCAGCACCCCTTACCTGCCCATCTCCAAGCCGCGTAGTGCCGACATCGTGCTCTACCTGGACCTGGACGGCGTGGTCCACCACGAAGCCGTGCTCTGGCATCACCGCCGTGGCATCTACATGAGCCCGCATGGGGCCGCCGGCCATACGCTGTTCGAGTGGCTTCCCTTCCTGGAAGAGGAACTGGCCCCATACCCCTCGGTAGCCCTCGTGCTCAGCAGCACCTGGTGCATCCGCCCTGGCTACGCCGACACCCTCAAACGCCTGCCGGAGAGCTTGCGCACCCGGTTCATCGGCGGCACGTACCACAAGCGTGTGCATGGCGCCGACCCCTGGAATCAGGCGTCGTTCCGGAACACCCCGCGTGGGCTGCAGATCCTGGCCGACGTGCAGCGAAGAAAACCGCGCTGCTGGATTGCCCTGGACGACGACATCGAGGATTGGCCCGAATCAGCCCTGGACAACCTGGTGGCTTGTGACGGCACCACCGGACTTTCCAACCCGGAAGTACAGCGTGCTTTGCGGTGCAAGCTGGAGCAAGGTGTCGTTACATCGAAACAGGCGACATCGCCCTGCGCCGATCAGAAAGCCACGCTCAAGACGGCGGGCGAGCGAGGGGGCAGGCTATGGATATGATCGTCGGCAGCCATGAGAATCTCTGGGAGACGACGCCAATGACGGCAAGGAGAACCGCATGATCAAGGTCAACGTGATGTACCCGTACACCGAAGGCGCGCGCTTCGACCATGCCTACTACCGCGATCGGCACATGCCGATGGTGAAAGCCAGGCTGGGGAGTGCCTGCGCCTACTACACCGTCGAAAAAGGCTTGGCAGGCAGAGCGCCCGGTGCACCGCCCGCCTTCGTGGCGATGTGCGCGTTCATTTGTGATTCGGTCGAAGGCTACCAGGCCGCCATGCAGGAGCACGGCGCCGAGATTCTGGCCGACATTACCAACTACACCGACATCGCGCCGGTGCTCCAGGTCAGCGAGGTCGTTGTGGAGCGGTCAGATCTTTGAACGCACCTGATCGAGTCTGACGACACCCCGGGCGGCTGAGTATCAACCGAGGCTATGGGAAAAATCGACCACCCATGATGTCGACTGGGACGGCGCCCAGTGGTTCTTTCCACAGAGACCCAATTTCGGAGGCTACGGGTATGAGGGTGACAGGTTCGTGCAAATTCTGAAGCGTGGCAGATGACCCGCCATTTCCTGCATTGAGAACGGCTCGCATATTTCGGGCAAAACCGTCTCAGCCGCACGCAGGCTGACGGGCTGGTTGCCTCCATGGCAGATCTGGTGACTGTGCTTTGATGTCAAACCATCAGTTGAGCACTCGGTAGCGACTGATAGGATTTGCTGCATAGTCGACTTCAGGCTGGTCACGGACATTCGATCCGCGAGGTCGAATGTCCGTGACCGCCGGAAGCGGGCACACGCGGGTCGGCACCGGCGATGACCGCTGCGCTCTCGCAATCGGTCACTCGCCCGATGCTGCAGGCTCAGCGTCGCCCGATCGACTACTGTCGCGCGGAGCGATGGGCAGCCACCGCTCCACCGTGTTCAACACACGAGCCATGACCTGGTTCGCCAGCACGCGATCTTGGTCGTTAAGGCTGCTCATCAGGTCTGCGAGTACGGCCCGCACCAACTGAATCACCTTCTCCTTGGGCAGGCCGAGGCTGACAAGGGCCTCTCTGACCAACACCTCAGCAGTGAGGGCCTTCACCAGCGTCTTGTTCTTCAATACAGTCAACGATTGCACCAGTCGATGCAGCACTTCATCGTCAATTGCGATTCCTTTTGACGCTGCGTACCTACGACCGCTGTCCAGATACTTCTGGATGATGTCTTTCTCTGTCAGAGCGACGAGTAAACCAACCACGTCGTCGAACGTGACCACGGGGCCTTCAGGCGCCGCCATCTGGCCCTGCGGAGCCGGAGCTGCAGCATCGGGAGCGGGCTCTCCAGCGACCGCAGGTGCCTCCAGTTCAGGATTGGAGCTCCTCGTGAACATGCCGCCAATCAGCTTCACCCCCGCCACCAATATGGCCGAAAGGGCGCGCGCCCCCTGAGGCGGCAACGCGCTGGTCCTAGTCGGTGCTTCCGAATGTCGGACATCCGGCTCTCTGACATTGAGCTCTGCCTGCGTCCGAGTCGGATCTTCCGACCAGACAAACCACGCCCCATTGCCTTCAGTGGTGAAAGGGAAGTCCATTACCTTCCCGAGCGCGGCATTGCCCCTCGAGCCTCGCAGCAATAGCTCCCAGCTCCTGTGCAGCAGCGGAGGACCGGCAAACGTGAACTCATCGGGCAAGGGCGCCAGGTCTCCCCGCTTCAGCCGCGTCATCGCTACCCGGAGAGCCTGGGCGTCGGGGAAGGAGTTGCCGAAGCGCTCGGCGGCGCATGAGCCGTATTCAAGCGGTGCTTCTCTCGAGGACGGGCCCGTAGGCCCGAAGACCAGGATAGCGTCAACCAGATGTAGTAGCGGATTCTCCTTTGTGTAGTCCTCGGCGTTGATGGACTTGCCAGCCCAACCCTGCACCTGCCGACCTTGGGCCAGCGCTTTGCGCGCGGCCTCCAGTTGGTAGAGGCTGTCGATCCACCTACTCCCGCGTCTTCCGTCGACCAGCTGGAACGTAATGCCGGCATGGTCAAGGTCCAATGGAACGGAGGAGCCATCCATTTCCAGTGACAGCAAGAAAACGCACGTCATCAGGCCCGGATTTATCCATATGGGCAAGCAACGTTGTCGGCCGGTGCCGTCTGACTGAACAAGCACGTAGCAGCCCGGCTCGAGGGCGATGGAAAGAAGTGCACTGCCGCTGCTTGTCCAGGTTGCGGCTGGCAGCTCGATGCGTCGCCTTGCCGATGGGCCGGCGGCCGCAAACACTTCAAGCCTCAGGCGCTTAAGCTCGGCTTCGATCCGAGTTCTGCTGCTGCCAGCGCCGTCCGGCGTCTCTCGAGCTGGCGCCCAAAGGAGTAGCCGGAAGTTGCCTCCCGCACCAGCCAGACTCTTCAGGTCCGAGCCGCTATGAAAGTACCGTGTCCCGAAGAGTGGAATCGGCGACGCAAACGGTAGGGGAGGAAGGTCAAATTTTCGTGGACCGCCCTCAAACACCTTGATCGTCTCTATCGCTGACTCATCCCCCAGCTGATGGCGAACGCTGTATGTCCCCGGTGGAAGCGAGGCATTCACCCAGCCTACTCCAGAGGCCACCAAGGCATAGCCTTCATTGACGATGCTAAGGTCACCGGCTCCGTACGGCACGCTCACCTCAACCTCCGTTCCGCCATTCGGATCGCTTCCGCTAATTCGGGTCGTTACCTTGGCTAGCGAGTCCATCTTCTCGCGTGCGGCCTTGACGGCCCTAGCGGTGTCCGGATCGCGCCGTTCCTCCTCAGCAGTTGACCGCACCGGCGCCTCCGGGTGTGAAAGGGGTGCCTTGGCCATTCATTCCGTTACTCAGCCGGTGCTCTTCAGCACAAAGGCGCAAGGTGAACGTCTTAGAGCCGTCTTCCATCGTTGCAAGTGGCACCACCGACTCCCACGAGCTGTACTGGTCTTGCCAAAGGATGATCTGTCCGCTAACCATTCCTACTGCGTTGAGCGTGGTGGAGATCAAGCGGTACTGAATATCCTCGGAGGCACCAGCACCGATAACAAACGGTTGATCCAGCAACGCCTTGCCAGAGGCGAAGTAGATGTCCCCGGTTTCTGGCACGATGAACCTCGGCATTGGCGGAGTCTGATTGGGGTACCACTTCTGCCAGTTGTTCGAGATGTACTGCTTCAAAAGCTGTCCTGGCACGCGACCAATGACGTCGCAAGGGGCCTCTCGGAGCGCCCGAAGCCAACCAGCCGTGAGCAATCCAACGACCTTTGTTCCGTCTGGCTCTATGAGTTCGCGTTCTTGCGCCTTGCCCCGCTTTGGAGCGGCGTAGATCGCCATCATCTGCACACTCTCGGAACCATCGTTCTCCACCTTGTTCAGGTCGGGCGGGCTATAGGCCACATTGGTCTCAGCATCTCGGCAGCAGTCCATGATGAGGACTACCTCTTTAAACAGCTTGGCGTTCTTGGCAGCTTGTGCGTACAGAGTGCCCGCCAAGTTGCCGACTTTCTTGCCGTAGTTGTCGGCACCGTAAAGGGCGGCGGAAGGCACCTGATCCGTGCTCTGCGAGAAGCCGTGCCCCGACAGGTACAAGTACAGACGTGCATCGCGCCGGATGAATTCGCCGTTGCCATCGAGCGTTATGCGGTCGAAGGCATCTGAGAAGTGATTGCGCGTTGGATGCCAACTCGTCCCTTCCGGCCATCCCCCCGTCGGCGGCTCTCCAAGAAGTTCATCTGGCGTTCGGAGGCGAATGATGCGGTTCGGGTCGGTGATCCCAACGCCCTCCAAGTCCCTAAGCCAAGTCACCATCCGATCGACATCGTTCAACGGGCCATCAAGGGGAGGGTACCTCTCGCGGTCCTTGTACCGCGAGATTCCAACCACTATTGCGTAGTCCTGGTCCGGCACTGGCGCCTCACATCCCGTTCTTGATGATGGCAGAGACTGACTTCAGCGTTGCCTCATCGTTATCAAAATCGCCGTGCCGCGCGGCATCACTGTTCAAGCCATCGGCCCCATCCAGCGTTTGTGACCAGACCATGCGGTGCGCTCCGTCGTTGAGAAAGGCTTTCACCTTTGACACCGCCTGGTTGTCACCGAACACCTTAGACATGTCGTAATACCGAGCCATGCCGACCAAGGGCATGTCGAGGATTGAGTTCCAGCCGCCGCCTACAGCTTCGCCCTCGAGCAGACCTGAAACGAAGTACAGCAAGCTGCGGGTGTACAGCGGCTTGAGCATCCCGTCTTCGGTCTCACGCTCGTCCTTCATGGCTAACATTCGGAAGCTCTTCAGCCTCTCGTTGCCGTGTTCATCAATCGCCTGGGCAAACCTTACGCAGGTCACTGCTGGTGCCAGAAAGACGACCTGAATCGGCGTAGCAAGTCCGATCTTCTTGGCCATATCTAGGAAGTTGCAGATGTAGATTGCACCAGTGCTATGCCCTACGAGAGTCAACTTGTTGAAGGCCCTTCCCTCAGCTTCAAGGGACTTCAACTTCCTCACCACGGCAAGGCCGCATGTGTCCGTTCCGTCGGCGAAGCTGTCGAGGGTGTCCTTCTTCATCTGGTTCCAGATTGCCGCACCAATGAGGTCACCGTACGCCGAGCGCAGGACCTCTTCCACGACGGTGCAATACAAGCCGTGGTCGCGGTCGTTTTTGAACCGCTTTATGACGGCGATGACGATCTTGGCGACGAACTTCGCCACCTTGATCCAGCTGAAGACGCCGCGAGACTTAACCTTCCCATGAGCTTCAAGCGTCCCGTCTTCCGGCGGGAACATCTCGTCCAGGGCGTCGCTACTCAGCAGCAGCTTTTGCGCGCGACCTGAGCCTGCGCCTATGCCTCGGGTAGCTAGCTTCTCTGGCGGCATTGCAGCATTGAATGCTTCGCCCATCGCCCTCTTGAAGGCCGGATCGTCGTCGAGTCCACTGTTGATTTGTTGGGCCAGCTCGTCCTCGTCTGGAGTTGCGGCTCTTGTCTTCGTAGTCGCTCCCGGCGACACATCAATGCCCGTAGTTTCCGTCGGAGGAAGCGTCGGCGCTGCCGGGGGCTGGTCGAACCACTTGTCAAATTCTTTGCGGAAGGCGTCGATGTCCTCGATTTGCTGGCCGCCGGCGCCCCTGAAACCGAAGGCCCCTCTGATGGAAATTTTCTTCAGCGCCCATTCGGAGACCTTCTTGACCAGCTCCCGGAACGCAGGATCGTTGACCAAGTCGCCCTTGTTGTTCCAAATGGCTTCACCGAAGCCTGACTCCCAGATGAAGAACAGCGGGTACGCCCCGGCCGCCTGATAGACCTCAGTGAGCGGGCCGGCAATGTTGGGCAGGGCGTAGTCCTTCGAGACCAGGCCACCATGGAAATGAATGACAAGACCGTTTGAAGGGGCGGCCGTCGCTGCGAGGTTTATCACACGCTCCACTTCCGTCACGGCGCTGAGAGGAGACGCGCCAAGCTTGCCGTTGGCCGAGATGAGGTAGTGGTCAGGGTTCGCAGTGGTGTCCGGCATAGGGTTCTCCCTCGGTTGGTTGTCGCGCATACAGATGCCGCATTCGGCTCCGCTAGCTTTGAAGCGTACGGACAACACCTGCCAAGCCTATTCGGTGCAAACCCGGCATCCTCCTCAATGTTGATAAGGAAAGTGAAGGAGCCGCCAGAACGGCGTCTCCGGGTCGAATGCACCAGCTCGATGCATTCCCTGCGGCGGACCGACTTTCTCTACGGCTGCTTCGCCATCGACAGCGGTCATCGCCGATAGCAGGTCTACCGGCGAACCGATGACGCCTTCAGGTCTTGGAGCATGGGCCCAACGTCGTGACGTAGACGACCGCAACCGCTGCATAAGCGACCTTCAAGCTGATCCGACCAATTTCTTGGCCCAGGTCGTGTTCTGCCCTTCAGGATAGAACAGCCAACGCCCCTCATGAGCGATGGTCATGGTGCATGCGTGCCAATCACAGAGTATGGGGCCGAGTGCTTTCGAACGAGCAGCGCACGCTCTAAGTTTCCCCTTCGTATACCGATGCAACATCCGCCTCTGCCTCCGGCCACAGGTTGGGAAATAGAAACCGTAGCGCATCCATCGGAACACCGAAGCGCACCAGGCCGCGCGGTGAATCCGATTGCAGCAGCCCGGTGGCCAGCAGTTTGCCGATGAGCGTGGTAGCGGTGCGCTCGCCGAGCCCGGTCATGCTGGCAAAGTCCCCACGCGTGAGCGCGCCTTGCGTGGCGAAGAGGTAGTGCAAGGGCCGCAGTGCCTCCTTACGCAATCCTCGCTTGATCACCTGTTCTTCATGCGCAAGCAGCGCCTCCATCCGGCCCTGCATTTCTTGCAGGTTGAGCATGCGGCCCATGCATCGCACCTGATCCAGGCACACATCCAGGAAGAAATCGATCCACTCCGCCAGCATGCGTTCGCTGTGCTGTCCGTCCTGGCTGTTTCTGGGCATATCCGCGTTGCTGAGCTTCTCGTGGTACCTGTCGCCACTGCGCGCCAGGCCTCGCAGTGGCGACCACAACCCTGCCGTCAGGCCGAGGGACTGCAGAACGGCCATGGTGTGCAGTCTGGCCGTTCGTCCATTGCCATCGAGAAATGGATGAATCCAGACCAAACGGTGGTGTGCAGCCGCCGCCGCAACGATTTGCATCTCACCGCGCCGCACGCCGCCGTAGACCGCCGACCAATGCCGCAGCAGGGCATCCAGCACCTTCCAGTCCGGCGGGATATGGTGCCCGATGGCCACGTGGCGTGTGCGGAATGCTCCAGGAGAGACCATGACCGCTTCAGTGGCCTTGCCCTGCTTATTGGGAAGGCGCACGTGCCGGTCACTGTCGCTGAGCGGACCGAAGAGATGGGCGTGGATGTCCCGCAGGGTCTGTACCGTATAGAGATCGCCGGTGGCCCTGGACGGCTCATGGAGCCAGCGCTCCGTCTCGGTATGAGCCACCGCCAGCCGCTGGCGCCTGGCCCTGTCTGCATCGCAGGAAAAGCCGCCCACAAGGGCACGCCCAATCTCCAGCGGGCTGGCGTGTTCCCCCTCGATCTGGTTCGAGTAGTACGAATTCATCGCCAGCAGCAGCTTCGCCAGCTCTTGGCCCATGCCGGTCTGGAAGACACCGCTCAGCCGCGCGGCTTCCGTTCGAAGGTCATGGGCCTTCTCCAGCAGACCATCGATCTGGGAGGCTCCTGGAAGCCAGGGCTCCAAGTCTGCAGGAACGTTGAAAAGCGTGACCATTTGCGGATCGTGTATCCCGTGCAAGCCTATGATCTTGCTGAAAGAATGGCAAATGGTGCGGTTCTTTTTGCGGCTAATAATGCGGATGGATGCATCGCGGATATTGCCCAACCTTGTCTGGAAAGGCAGATGCGTGCTCTCGTGCGGGACGTCGATGGCTGGGCACTTGGCAGATCCGCCGCGCGGGCGAAGCATTCCGAGCGCTCTTGATTCGTTTCCTCAGCGAATCTCGACCCCGGGCAGCAATTCCATGCCGATGCGCTGCTTGAGGTCTCTGTAGCTGATGGGGCTGTCTACCTGGGCATAGGGCGAATTCTGCTGCCAGTACGCCCAGGCACGCTTGGTCGTGGCGTCGTAGACCAGCTTGAACAGGTGCGTGGGCACGCGCACTTGGCGAGCGCCGATGACATGACGGTCGAGGCCGAACACCGGGCCGGTGATCACATACACGTTACTCTTGGCGCGCATGGCATAGCGCCGCGTGTCCTGCTCGATCTTGGCCCAGGGACCGCTGTTCTGCTTCGGGTCCTGCGGCACCATGTTCGCGAGCGAAAAGCTCTGGGCCATGGCCGCTGGGGTGGGCATATCGCCGGCCGGAGCCATGTGGCCGCGCGCATAGCCCGAACCCTTGTAGTCCGCCAGTTCGGCGCGCTCGCTGCGCGGCAGGCGGGCATCGGCGAAGAACCTGTCCGTGCGCAGCTCGCCCTGGGCCTGCTGCACCAACTTGCGGTTCAGGCGCTCGGCCACGAACACGGGTGTGCGCGTGCTGCCGCTGTGCAGGATGGCAAAGGCGTCGTAGCAAAGCTCGCGCAGATGAGGCGCCTGAGACACGACCGGGGCCACGCCACCCGCGAAGAACTGGGGGCAATCGCGGAAATGCGTGGTCGAGGATGCCGAAGCTGCGGAAGACCCGGCGTGACCGGTACGAGGATGCGAAGGGGCCGTGGCAGGCGCGAAGCCGCAGCTCGTGGTCTGGATCGCTATGGTGGCACTAATGAGGCACCAAGTACCGAGGCGACGCAATGAGGTAGAGAGGGAGCTGGCTGCGGGAGCGCTGCGCTTGCGAGGCTTCTTTTTCTTCTTGGCGGTCATGCGGGCCGAGAGTGTATCTGGCAGCCCTTGGGGTGGGCGGGGGCAATTCGGCCGCAGTGCATCCTGGGCGTCGGCTGGTGCTGCAAGGAAGCCTCGCGCTTCTTGCTTTCTTCATACGTATGAAGATCCCAGAGGTCGCAGCGGCAGAGCTGGCCCAGCAGGGATTTTTCCGCATAACTCATGAAAGCCGCAGGCATCATGACTGTGACGGGGAAGCTCATGAAAAACTACCGCTGATGGGGCAGCGGAAAAATCTCCGCTGTACCCAGGCAGTGGAGAGCGCAGGCTCCGGTGAATTAAATGGCAAATGCCGTGCGATCCTTGCCGGCGATCCACAACGGTGCTTTGCCGCGTCCGCTCCAGGTTTTGCCGGTGGCAGGATCACGGTACTTGGCGGCAACCGTGCCCAGCGCCTGAGGCATCTTGCGGGATTTACCGAAAACATCGCTTTCCACGAGGTCGTATTCGGCCACTATCGCGCGTGCCTTGGCGATCGCCGCCGCAGTCTCGGATTTACGGGCATCAGCGATCTGGCGTTCAAGATCGGCCTTCTGGGCCAGGAGGGCAGCAAGCGTAGTCATGCGGATTCGACAGCCATGGTGTGCGGAAGTTCGGCATTATCGCCATGCGAAGAGTGATTTCCTTCTTCTTCATACGTACGAAGTTCCGGTGGACGGCCATCGCAGAACAGGCCCGCCGGGGACTCTTTACCAGCTTTGGCATCCCAGTCAGCGCGAGCCCGTTAGATTTCGAACATCCCGCTATATGAGGCGAGCAATTGCCTCACCTGGGCAAATCCTTCGGGTGTTTTGGCAGCATCTTCTGGGGTCAGGCCCTTCAGCGCTGGGTGGGGCGTGTCCAGCCAGCGGCGGGCCAAGAGCAGATCGCCACAGGCTTCGACTGTCAGCCGGTCGAGCTCTTCCAGACGTTCATAGTCCGGGCTACCAAATTCTCTGCCGATGGGCGTCATGTTTTCCCATTCGGCCAGTTCGACGGTCTGCGCATGGCCATCGACAAGCCCCACCACAGGATTGCCTGCCTGGACATGCGCGGTTACCGCTTTGCCGACCGCTCGCTTGGCCAAGCGTGTCGACTGGGTGGTGGCCATGCCACTGACGCTGGAAGCAGTGCGGTGCTCCGTCTCCCCATCTTTACCTGCATCGTGCCCAGCCATAATTTCTCCATGGAAGCCGACCCACCTTCCTCACCTTGCGCCCCGGTCATTCTGACCAGGCGGTAAGTCCTGTGGCTGGCAGGTTAGATCGAAAATCCGCCCCCGTGCGCATTGCCAGCGGGCCATGGCGCGCTGCAAGGCCCTGGCGAAGACGGCAGCCCATACGGAGCACGTACAACCCATGAAAAACCCATACTACGAAGCACTGGGCCGGCGCATGCGCGAGTACCACCGCTCGCACCAGTGGCGCTTGTCGGAAGGAGGCTTGTTTGTCCCCCATGCCTACGAGGACGTGGAGCCGGACAGCCTGTCCTATTGGGACGATGTCGGCTTCATCCTCAATGGGCGGCGCTTCATCGTCTGGTGGCAGCATCCGCGCAACCTGCACCGTGAAGCCATCGAATCCAAGGCTTGGGAAGAGGCGGGTGACGCCCCCCATGACAACTGGCTGTTCGAGGGGGGAACCACGAACTACAAACGGGTCGGTAAATCCGGCAAGCGCAAAAAGGTGAGCAGCTACACCAGCCGCGCACCCTCGGAAACGCAGCGACTGTACTACGCCAGGCTGCGGGAAATTGCGGCCTGTCTCACCAGGGAAGGCATCGACATGGCCATTCGACCTTCCTGGAAATGGAGTCGGCTGAACTGGGCGATGGGCGTGAGCCTTGTGGCGCCAATGGAAGTCCGCAACGAGCAGGATCTGGCGGCAGTGGCTCACTTGGCCCGCCAGCTTGTTTTGCAGAAAACCACGTTGGCGGAACGCTTCCCTGGCTTTGTGTACGACCGGACAAGTTGGTTGAGAGAATTTGCTCCGACCTAGCTTCGGCGGAAAGGCTTGTGTATCTATGGCATCCAAGACTGATGAGGCCCCTGTTGACTTGGCGCAACTGGCCGAAGAGCTTCCCTCCTCTCATGGCTATGAGCCCGATGATGGGGAACTGAGTGCGGCGCAGCTTGCCGCTTTGCAGGATGACGCCAGGCAGCACATGCCCCAGGGCAGAGAAATCCGTCGAACGTCGCTTTTCTCATAACCATGACAGGGCGTTGATTGGTCGACAGACGCTTCTGGGACCAGCCTCAACGGACAAGTTCAAGGACCCATGCGGGTTTTGCAGGGGCAATGCAGTCAGGCATAGAGACTGGCAGGATCGACTTTGGGTGCCTCGCGATGCGTGACAACCATTAGCCACCAGGCCGCAATCAACATCATCGAATAGTGGCGCAGCGCGAGATGGTGCCGAGAAGCTGCCGCAGTCATTTGCCGTCTAACGCTACGGTCTGAACGATGTTCTCGAATTCGGCCAGCACATCGGGCTGGTGCTTCGACAAAAAGCGAAGCACCGCCTTGTTGTCGACCAGCTTGCCAAGGTAGCCGCGCGCCAGCGTCAGGAGCAGCACGTCCTGTCCATAGGATTTCTCGACCAGCTTCAGTTGGCCTTGGATATTTCCCATTTCACGCTCCATCTTCACCATCTGTTCCGCCGTGACGCCGGACAGTTTTTGGGGCCGTTTTTCGTCAACCAGCAAGTTCTGCGGTGTGGCTGCCAGCAAGGCCCTGGCGTAGGCGACCGTCATGTTGTTGGCGGTGAGCATCAGTTCCACGCACTCGACCTGCCGTATTGTTTTCATCTTCCGTAGTACCGAGCCAAGATGGGCGGTGAAGTGCTGGTCTTTCAGCATCTCGACCGCTTCCAAGCAAATGCCATCAAGCAGATTCACTTTCTTATAGATAAGGGTGATATCCACGTCCAGTGCCTTGGCCAACTTCTCGGGTGTGACACCGCGCTCGACCGCGCGCCTAAGCATGTGGTGTTCTTGGATCGATGTGATGCGATTAATCCGGCTGTTGTAGGTATAGCTTTCGTCATCGATGGCGATCAAGCAAGGCGCATCCACATAGCCGAGCTGCTGTAGCGCCAGCAGTCGGATATGCCCGTCGAGCAAGAGGTGCTGCCCAGTCTTGCTTGCCTTGCCTACGCTCAAGGGTTCGATCAGGCCGATGCCCTGGATTGAGGTCACGATCTGCCGAAACTTGCGCGAGGTGCTCAACCCTCCTGGCGGTTTGCGTGTGGGCAGAATCCGGTCCAGTGCAAGCGTGACCGGCTCCGGAACAAACCCCAGCGGTGGCCGACTCATGTCGCATGGCCTCCAGCCCAGATACGCTCGGCCAGTTGCTTGGGCAAGGTGTCCAGACCTTCGGCGCGCAGCAGATTGGAGAAATGCTCGTCGGACAGCAATTGGCGTAGCGCCTCGATCACGAACAGTAGGCGCTGCTGTGTGAACTCCGCTTTTTTGATGCTCAGCTTCTGTCGCTCGACCTCATTTTGGTAGTTGCGCACAAGGCTGGAGGTGGTGACGGACGCACCCTTGCGCGCAGGTCCATGGGCCAGCGTCTTGCCCAGAGCACAGCGCCGCTGAAGCACGCGCCGCGCTTGCATCAGTTGCGCACCACGCAACTGGCCGCTTTCGTAGGCCTCTTGTAGTGCGGCCTGCACCGCTTCTTCATCCCCTGCGCCCGCGATGGTGATGGCAATATTGAGTGGAATCCGGCCAGCCTCGACGGCAGCCAGCAGACGCTCCTCACCCTTTTCGAAGAGGAGCAGGATGTCTTTGATGTAATTCAGGCTGAGGCCGGTTTTCTGGGCTATGACTCGTTTGTCATAGCCTCGCTGGCTCAGCTGTTCAATGCTCATCAGCAATTCCAGTGCGCTGTATTTCCTGCGCGCAATGTTCTCAGTCAGGCTCATGATGAAGGCATCTTCGTCGTTGACCTGCACAACCAGTGCGGGGATCTGCTGTTCACCGAGTGTTTTGAACGCCTTGAGCCGACCTTCACCACAGATCAGCAGGTAGCGCTTGCTGTCTTCCAAGTCGTTACGCGGCGTGACCGTGACAGGCTTCTTTAATCCGAGATCTTTAATGTTGCCGACAATCTCCTCGAATACGCGGCCATTGCGGTCGCGCGGGTTGAGCACGGCAATTTGATCGACTGGGACCATTTTCAAATCAGTGGCGTGGTGTTGCTTGGTCATGTGACTCTCCGGATGCGGCTGCGCTCAGCCATGCTGTAGAGATAATCCAGGCTGTCGAAGCGGTAGCTCTCGAATTCGAGGCCGTTGTGGTCGGCCAAGTGGATGCGCGGCTGGCCAAAATCGAGACGCGGCAGCAGGTAGTAGTCCAGCGCTGCCTGGTTCGTCTGATCCAATCGGACCGCGACTGTCACGTCGGGAGCGAGACCGGTGTCAAAGCGCACCTTCCAGCGTCGGCGACCGCTATCAAGCAACTGGCAGCGCGAGAGCACCAGCGAGACGGTGAACTCGCGATTGACGGTGAGCAAGTCAGTCGCAGGATCGCGCAAGACCATGCCGCCAACTTCTGAGATCATTTTCTCGGTCTGGCCAACGACCTCCGGGTGCAAGCGGCGCAGGAACTGGTTGACCTCCAGATACTGATAGTCCCGATCTGGCGTGAAACCTACTGCCTGGTAAGCGCGGATCAGGCTGCCGAAGCGGTGTGCATAAGCCGCCGCTGAAGGCATCCCTTCAGCTTCGTCAATGATGAGACCTGAGAGATAGCCATGCTGTTGGAATAGACGTCGCAGTTTCTCAATCAGTTCGTCGTTGCTGAAGCGGTGGGCGCGTTCGCGCAAGATGCCTTGCGCTGTATAGAACAGGTCGGGCAACACGACCCCCTCGAATGCCCCGTCCTTCCGGATCCACATCTCCGGGCCGTTCACCACCCGCGTCTTCTTGAGCTTGAAGGAGCGCCGGTTGTAGAGGTTATTGCCGATGTACTTCTCATTCGACAGCACCTCGCGCACTGTGGCCCGTGTCCATGCTCGGCCCAGGTCAGTAAGTGTGCCCTGCGTGTTGAGCTGGTCAGCGATTTCCGACTCGAACAGGCCATCATCGACAAACCAGCGGTAGATCTGGTTGACGACCGCGACTTCTGAATCGGGGCCGGGCTGCAAGATCACGCGGTCGGTCTGTAGGCTTTTGTGCTCGCCGCGCGAGAGTTGGCCCTTCACCGAACCGGACTGGTCGATCAGCACACGCCGCAGGCCGTAGCCCGCCGGCCCGCCCTGCCGGAAGCCGAGTTCGATCAGGCGGCATTGGCCCGCGAACACCTTGGCCGACAACTCGCGGCTATATTCCCCCGCCATCGCGCGTTTGACACCCTTGACGATGGTGGACACCGGCGACCCGTCGTTCTCGAACTGCTCGGCGCAATAGGCCACCTGGAGCCCGGCGCGGCGACAGATGTATTCGTAGTAGGCGCTTTCGTCTGCATCTTGGAACCGGCCCCAGCGGCTCACGTCATAGACGAGGATGATTTGGAAATCGGCTTTGCCCGCCTGCACATCGCTGATCAGTTGCTGGAGCGCTTGCCTGCCATCAATGCGCAGACCGCTCTTCCCCTCGTCGGCGTAGGTGCGGACTATCTCGATATTGCGCCGGGTGGCGTATTCGCGGATTTTGTCGGATTGGTTCTCCGTCGAGTATTGCTGGTGTTCGGTGGACATGCGCACGTACTGCGCCGCGTGGAGCCGAGGTGATGACTCGGATACATCGCCTGGAGGAATGGTCGCTGACATGGTGCCCGGTCGCTTTGTGATGGACGTTGCCGGGCCTGCCGTATTCCCTCGATGGATGCATTGCTGCTAAGCGATAGGCAAGACAGCAACCACACGATTGAAATCGTTGCCATGCAGGACGTTCGAGAGCCCGTTGGAGAGGACGTTACGAGCGGAAAGCTGAGATGTCGATAAAGTCCTCTCTTGACGCATCCATCTTGCGAGAGCGCGTCATGTCTATAGGTGTGATCTCGACAACCCATGAATCACTACTTGTCTTTGGAAAATCTGGCCGCCGCGTAATGCGGTACAGGCCAGACGGCAGGTCGCACACGTCCATCTTTACAGGCTCAGCGACTGGCCTGTTGGCATCGCGCATTTGCTGCTGCTCGCGGTTGCGTTGCCTGTACTCGGGCCGGGTTGCACGATAGTTGGGCCAATAATCTTGGTTGCGCTGGGTCCATGCGAGCTGAGCAGCTCGCTGGTTGATTCGATAAGTCGGATCGGATTGGAGCTTGTCCCGTTGCCACTGGCGTTTGCGAGCACGCTGGCAGTCTGGCGAGGCGCAGAAAGCTTGGTTGGGAACTTGAGGGCGAGGAACAAAGATGTTGCCGCAGCAGGCGCAGCATTTGGTCATGTCGGAGTCCAAGCGATACGCGACCGCGCAGCGGAGTTTGGGGAAATGGGGCCGATATTCCACTCACACATGACCAGGTCGTCCATTTCTTCGTGATCGTGCAGGCCGGCAATGTGATCGGTTGGAATCGCCTCATTGCTGCCGTACGTGGCAGACGAAAACTATCGTTGGATAGGCTGGCTGGTCGCGGACTCCCGTACCTATGCAAGAAAATTAGTCTGTAACAATGGCTTTAGGGAGACATAACGCATGCACGGAACGCTCGAAGAACTTCAGGCCCAGCTTAAGCAGGTCATCGCCCAGGTCAAGGCCACGGTTCCGGCTGGTCAACCGTTCGGGATTGCTCATAACAACTGGAGCTTCCCTGGGCTCACGAGCGAAGAACTCGTCGCAGAGGCCCAATCACTGGTTGACTTCATTGATGAGCACGGCAATGACGATCTGAGGGAAGCTGATAGCGTCTTGCAAGACTACGTGCGGCGCATCAAGTTTCTGCATAGCAACACGGTTCCGAACATTTGGAGCAACGCTGGTACTGGTGTCCCGACTTACCTGCTGACGCTTCAAGGACTGCGGAAGGTGCTCACCGCAGCCCTCGTGCAGGATGAACACGCGGAGGCGGTCGCCAAACTGCGCAAACTGACAAACCAAGTGCGGAGCTTGGAAGCTCAGCTAAAGGGTCTTGAGCCGCGCACCACCAGTCTGGCGACAATGGTTTCCCGCATTGAGAATGCGCACGACGCGGCAGATCAGTTGCCAACCGATCTCGCATCCCTTGCCGAAGCCCGCGAAAAACTTCAAGGCTTGGTGCGGGACGCAACCAAAGATCATGGGCATATCGAAGAACTTCGCGGTAGTGCTGACGGTCTTGACGAAAGGCTTCGACAGAGCACCAAGGATGCCGAGTCCGTGCTAGAGCGATGCGAGACAGCCTACTCGGCCGCAACCAGCGTTGGACTTGCCGCTGCCTTTACCGAGCGGTCGGGATCTTTATCCAAGTCCATGTGGACATGGGTCGCCGGTCTTGTGGTGGCGCTGGTCGCGGGCAGTTACTTCGGCTCGTCCCAACTGCACACATTGTCGGAACTGTTCAGGCAACCGGACGTGACGACTTCCGTGGTCATCTTGAACCTCATGTTGTCGCTGCTCTCGGTGGGGGCGCCGGTGTGGTTCGGCTGGCTGGCGACGAAGCAGATCGGACAGCGATTCCGGCTTGCGGAAGACTACGCTTTCAAGGCATCAATTTCTCGTGCCTATGAGGGCTTCCGCCGTGAGGCTGCTCGCATTGACAAGGACATGGAGGCTCGTCTGCTAGCTTCCGCCTTGACGCGGTTGGACGAGTTACCGCTACGACTGGTTGAGACTGACAGCCATGGCAGCCCATGGCATGAACTGGTTTCATCGGACCTTGTGAAAGATGCGATGCGTGCGGTTCCCGGCTTCGCTGGGCAGGTTAAAGAACTTGCGGCCAAGGCGATCAATACCATCCCGTCGTCCAAGGCGAAGGCGCTTGCACCATCAGCCATGGAAGAAACCGGCTAGTTGCGCTGGCATTACGAATGGCGCTAGCGCTCAGTACCCGGCCGGTGCTACCGCGCGGCGATCGCTGGTAGGTAGGTCTGATGCGAGGTAGGCGAGGATAGGATCGCGTGCAGGGCAGGGTCTACGCGGTCAGGAAGTCGTTTCAGCATCGAAGATTTCCTTTCTCAGCAGGTGTGCCACCTCGCGGTTGCGGCCATCCAGGCTGGTCATGAGGTCCGCGTAGATCAGCAGCAAAGGTGCGATAGGCTCAGCGCCAGATGGGGGCGGCGTCCAGAAGGCGTCGAGGATTTCAACTGTCCCGTTGGGATCGGGCCGCAGGCGATGCTGCATCAACAGCTTGCCTCGGTCCTTCCAGCAGTAGATGGTGGCCTGCTCGGGCTGGAGGTATGAGGTTTTGAGCGCAGCGCTGACCTCGCCCCCCCAAGCCGCTTCTCCGGGCAGCAGCTTGGCATCCTTCCACCACCATCCATTTTGCGGAGCGTACCGCTGAGGGTTGAGCTTGCTGCGCAGGGCGATGGGGTAGTTGCGAGCCCACTCCAGCCGCAGGGTGTCAGCGGCGAGCAGCCTGCGGCTTTTGGTGTCACCGGGGCTCAGGTGGCCCAGGCGTCTAAGGCCTTCCAGCGCTTTCGCTGCGGAGCCCAGGGAGACTCCCGCCTTCGTGGCGATGTCGCGTATCGGGCTCCCTGGCATATCGGATTCTGTCAGCAAAGTGAAGAAAACCCGCAAGGCGCTTGCCGCTCCCATTACCTTATGACCAGAGCCAGGGGGAGCTTGTTCCAGCCGTTGCTTGCCAGAGATAAAGACATAGCAGCCAGGAACGTCGATGAAAGCGTTCCCTGCGGTGTCTATGAAGTTCAACCCGGCCTCCTGGAACAGGGCGGCATTTTTCTTCGACAGGTAGGGCACAACAAGCAGCCTACTCGGGGGCCGAGAGATGCTTGAACGCCGCGCCTCCTGGGCACCCAGGGTTTCGATACGGACCACGGCTTTCACTCTTCCACCGCGAACCGATAGGCGGGGCCTTCCTTGATGCGCAGTGCGAGGATGGCATCTGCATCGCCCAGTGATGCAAGAGCTTCTCGTTCATAAACCTTCCAGCTCAAAGGAGGGCTCGTGGCCTCCATCGCCTTGGTGAGAATGCTGCTGCAGTTCATTTTTTCACCATGTTCACCACAAGTGAACATGAATAATAAATGAACAAAAGCTTTGAGATATGCCCCGGTGATGGCCTTGCGCCGGTTGGTTACTAGCTCGGCCGCTTCGCGCACCGGCTCGTCTTGCTATGGACATAGCGCATGAACATGGCCATGGTCTTGTGCGCCGTCAGCGCCATGCCAACCTTGACCGGAATCCCTGAGTTCGCAATGTCGGTCGCCGGGCGATGACGAATGTACGCATCAGTCGTTGGCAGATCAATCTCATGTATTTCAAGAACGTCTCAATTAATTAGAAACCTCACAGCCCCCACCCACCAGCGCCACGGCGCTACTGGTGTGGTGCGGCGCGGCGGTGAAGCGCTGCATGAAGCGGTCAGGGCTGAAGCGGCCCGCCAGGCTGGCGATGGCGGCGCTCTCCAGCGCCTCATCCACCGTCATGCCGGGCAGCAGGCCAGCGAAGCGGTGCGCGAGCATGGATTTGCCCGAGCCCGGCGGCCCGGCCAGCAGCACGCCGTGGCCGCCCGCCGCCGCGATTTCGAGCGCGCGCTTGGCCCCGGCCTGGCCCTTCACGTCGGCCCAGTCCAGCCCAGGGCGCGCGGCGGCGGGCGGGCCGGGGCACAGGGGCTGCCAGCCGCCGCCGGGGGCCGCCTCCGTGGCCGACATGGCATTCCCGTCGCCGGGCGGCAGGAACTGCCGCACCACGTCCAGCAAATGGCGCGCGCCGTAGACCCGGGTGCCGGGCACCAGCGCGGCCTCCTCGGCGCTGGCGAGCGGCAGCACCATGCGGCCATCGGGCGATTGCGCCCGGGATGCCAGCGCGGTGGCCAGCGCTCCGCGCACGGGCCGCAGCTCGCCCGACAGCGACAGCTCGCCCGCGAACTCGTGCCCCGCCAGCCGCGCCGCGTCGATCTGCCCGCTGGCGGCCAGGATGCCCAGCGCGATCGGCAGGTCGAATCGCCCCGAATCCTTGGGCAGGTCGGCGGGCGCCAGGTTCACGGTGATGCGCTGGTTGTGCGGGAAGGCGAGTCCCGCGTTGTGCAGCGCCGAGCGCACCCGCTCGCGCGCCTCCTTCACCTCCACCTCGGCCAGCCCCACCAGGGTGAAGCTGGGCAGGCCGTTGGCCAGGTGCACTTCGACGGTGACGGCGGGCGCTTGCAGCCCCAGCAGGGCGCGGCTTTGCACCAAAGCAAGACTCATGGACGGTTTTCTCCCTCAATTGGTGCGCGTTGATGGTGCATTCGGTCGATTTATGTGGCAGTGCAGCAGCGCGCCCAGGGTTGGCACGACTTCTGCTTATTCCGCGTTGTAGCAGCTTGTATCCATTTTCCAAAGCCTATCTGGAGGAATCCCCATGATCCGCGTATCCCACCTCGCCCTTGCCGTGGCCGCCCTGGCCCCCTTCTGCGCACAGGCCCAGTTGACGGCCAACGTGGCGCTGACCACCAACTACAAGTTTCGCGGCCAGGACCAGGACGCGAGCCGCACCCGCGCGGTGAAGCCCGCCATCCAGGGCGGCTTCGACTATGCCTTCGGCGAGTCCGGCTGGTACATCGGCAACTGGAACTCCAGCGTGGACTGGCTGCAGGGCAACTCCATCGAGATGGACTTCTACGGCGGCTACAAATTCAAGGCCGCCGACGTGGACTGGGACGTGGGCGCGCTGACCTACGTGTACCCCGGCAACGGCCACGGCAACACCACCGAGCTGTACGGCGCGGGCACCTTCGGCCCGTTCACGGCCAAGTATTCGCACACCGTCTCCAAGGACTACTTCGGCTGGGCCGGGGCCAAGGACGGCTCGGGCCTGAAGGGCACCAACACCGGTTACCTGAACCTGGCCTTCGCGCAAGAGGTCGCGCCCCAGACCACGCTGAAGGCATCGGTGGGCTACACCCATTTCGCCAGCGACATCCGCGACCTGGGCGTGCCCAACTACGTGGACTACAGCGTGGGCGGCGCCTACGACTTCGGCGGCGGCCTGTCGCTGGCCGCCGCGGTGACGGGCGCCACCAAGAAGAGCTACTTCGGCGACGTGAACAAGCCGCGCCTGATCGTCACGCTGAGCAAGACCCTCTGATTTTTTGAAAAGGAGCCGATCATGAAAATGGTCACCGCCATCATCAAACCCTTCAAGCTCGACGAAGTGCGCGAGGCGCTGTCGGACATCGGCGTGCAGGGCATCACCGTCACGGAAGTCAAGGGCTTTGGCCGCCAGAAGGGCCACACCGAGCTGTACCGCGGCGCGGAATACGTGGTCGACTTCCTGCCTAAGGTGAAGATCGAGGCCGCCGTGGCCGAAAACATCCTGGACCGCGTGATCGAGGCCATCGAAGGCGCGGCGCGCACCGGCAAGATCGGCGACGGCAAGATTTTCGTGACCTCGCTCGAACAAATCATCCGCATCCGCACCGGCGAGACCGGCGAGGAAGCCATCTGACCCCGGGAGAGAACACCATGAAGAAACTACTCGCCACCCTCTGTCTAGGCGTCAGCCTGCTCGCCGGCGGCAGCGCCGCGCTGGCGCAAGACGCCGCCACTTCCGCGCCGGCGGCCGCGGCCTCCGCCGCCGCGCCCACTGCGGCAGCGGCTGCGCCCGCCGCGGCTGCGCCGGAAGCCGCCCCCGCCGCCGCGCCCGCGCCCAAGCTCGACTCGGGCGACACGGCCTGGATGCTGACCTCCACGCTGCTCGTCATCCTCATGACCATCCCGGGCCTGGCGCTGTTCTACGGCGGCCTGGCGCGCAGCAAGAACATGCTGTCGGTGCTGGTGCAGGTGTTCGTGATCTTCGCTCTGATCTCGGTGCTGTGGGCCCTCTACGGCTACAGCCTCGCGTTCGGCGGCGAGGGACAGTTCATCGGCGGGCTGGACAAGCTGTTCCTCAAGGGCATCGCGCCCGACACGCTGTCCAGCGCGCTGCCCACCATCCCCGAGTACGTGTTCGTCTCGTTCCAGTCCACCTTCGCGGCCATCACCGTGGCGCTGATCGTGGGCGGCTTCGCCGAGCGCATCAAGTTCTCCGCCGTGCTCATCTTCAGCGTGATCTGGTTCACGCTGAGCTACCTGCCCATCGCGCACATGGTGTGGGGCGGCGGCCTGCTGGGCAAGGACGGCGCGCTCGACTTCGCGGGCGGTACCGTGGTGCACATCAACGCCGGCGTCGCCGCGCTGGTGGGCTCGTACATGGTGGGCAAGCGCATCGGCTTCGGCCGCGAGGCGCTCACGCCGCACAGCCTCACGCTGACCATGGTGGGCGCATCGCTGCTGTGGGTGGGCTGGTTCGGCTTCAACGCCGGTTCCGCCGGCGCGGCCAACGGCGCGGCGGGCCTGGCCTTCGTCAACACCGTGCTGGCCACGGCGGCGGCGGCGCTCTCGTGGCTGGCGGGCGAAATGCTGCACAAGGGCAAGGCGTCCATGCTGGGCGCGGCCTCCGGCGCAGTGGCGGGCCTGGTGGCCGTCACCCCGGCGGCGGGCTTCGTCGGCCCCATGGGCTCCATCGTGCTGGGCCTGCTCGCCGGCCTGATCTGCCTGTGGGGCGTGGGCGGCCTGAAGCGGATGCTGCGCGTGGACGATGCGTTCGACGTGTTCGGCGTGCACGGCGTGGGCGGCATTCTGGGCGCCATCCTCACCGGCGTGTTCGCCGCGCAAAGCCTGGGCGGCACCGGCGGCCCCACGCCCGACACCTTCAACATGGGCGCTCAGGTGTGGATCCAGGTCAAGAGCGTGCTGATGACGGTGGTGTGGTCCGGCGTGGTCTCCGTGGTGGCCTACAAGGTGGCCGACCTGCTGGTGGGCCTGCGCGTGACGGAAGAAGCCGAGCGCGAGGGCCTGGACATCAGCGAGCACGGCGAAACGGCCTACAACCGCTGACCCGCTAACCAGTTTTCAAACGCAGGGACGTTGCCCACCCGGAAACGGGTGGGCTTTTTTACGTCGCCAGCCACCCCGTGGCCTGCAAATACCCGCGCGAGGGGTATTTGGTGAAGTTGTACAGCCCGGCCTGGATGTCGCCCGCGGGCGTGCCCTGGGCGAATTCCTCGCGGTACAGCGCCTGGCGCTGCGCGTCGGTGAGGGAGGCTTCCTCCTGCGCCATCAGCGCGCGTGCGGCGGGGGAGATGGTCACGCGGTCGGTGGACGCGGTGGCCAGCGCGGCGGCTTGTGCCTGGGCCGATGCCGATGCGGACGGCGCAGCCGTGGCGCGCCACGGCTGCGTGTCGCCCCGGCCCGGGCCGTAGCCCGTGGGGGTGCTTTGTAGGTTGGTGATGGTGTTCATGCCCTGCTCCATTTCGGGGGTGCTTCGATGCTAGGAACCGGAGCACAAGGGCCATCCCCGGAAAAACGGGGCAAATGCCCGCCGTTTTGAGAAGATGGCGTCCATGCCATGGCACACCCTGACCTCCGAGCCCGACGCCCTGGGCGAATCCCCCTTCTGGCACGATGACGCTCTGCACTGGGTGGACATCGCGGGCCGCGCGCTGCTGCGCTGGCGCGCGGGCTCCGTGCAGCGCTGGCCGCTGCCCGGCGAGCCCGGCTGTGCCGCGCCGGTGCGCGGCGGCGGCTTCGTGATCGCCCTGCGCGACGGCATCTACCGCGCCCGTGGCTGGGGCGGCGCGCTGGAGTGCGTGGCCCGCCTGCCTTACGACCCCGCCACCCAGCGCGCCAACGACGGCAAGTGCGATGCGCTGGGCCGCCTGTGGGTGGGCACGGTGTACGAAGGCAGCCCGCGCCAGCCGCTGGCCGCGTTGTACTGCGTGGACCTGCGCGCGGGCACGCCGCAGGTGGATTGCGTGCTGCAAGGCGCCGTCACCGCCAACGGCCTGGCCTGGCCGCCCGGCGGGGGCGCCCTGTACTGGACCGACACGCCCAGCCATGCCATCCGCCGCTGGCCTTGTGACGAGCGCGGCTACCCGCGGGGCGCGGGCGAGGTGTTCGTGCAGTTCCCCGGCAAGCCCGAGGGCTGGCAACCGGGCGACCCTGGCTATGGCGGCCGCCCCGACGGCGCGACGGTGGACGCGCAGGGCCGCTACTGGTGCGCCATGTACGAAGGGGGCCGGGTGCTGCAGATCGCGCCCGGCGGCGAGATTCTGGCGAGCCACGCCACCCCGGCGCTGTGCCCCACCATGCCCTGCCTGGGCGGCGAGGGGCTGCGCACGCTGTTCGTCACCACGGCGCGCAAGGGGCGGCCTGCGGATGAATTGGCGCGGCTGCCGGCGTCCGGCCATGTGCTGGCGCGGCAGGTGGAGGGGGCGGGCCTGCCGGTGCAGGCGTGCGTGGTGGCGGGATGATGTTCCACTCGCCGCAGCTGTGACATATTCGCCCTATGCCTACCCCCGATGAGCTATCAAAAAATGAGCGGCAAGCGCAGGTCGTGCAAGCGCTGCAAGCCCATTTGCCTCAGCACGCGCTGCTCTGGCAGCCCGAAGACGCCACGCCCTACGAATGCGACGGCCTGACCGCCTACCGCCAGCGCCCGCTGGTGGTGGCGCTGCCCGAGACCGAGGCGCAGGTGGCGGCGGTGCTGCGGACCTGCCACCGCCTGGGCGTGCCCGTGGTGGCGCGCGGCGCGGGCACGGGCCTGTCGGGCGGGGCGCTGCCGCATGAACGGGGGGTGACGCTGTCGCTCGCCAAGTTCAACCGCATCCTGGCCGTGGATGCGCGCGCGCGCACCGCCACCGTGCAGTGCGGCGTGCGCAACCTCGCCATCAGCGAAGCCGCCGCGCCGCACGGCCTGTACTACGCGCCCGACCCCAGCAGCCAGATCGCCTGCACCATCGGCGGCAACGTGGCCGAGAACTCGGGCGGCGTGCACTGCCTGAAGTACGGCCTGACGGTGCACAACGTGCTGCGCGTGCGCGGCTTCACCGCCGAGGGCGAGCCGGTCGAGTTCGGCGGCGCGGCGCTCGACGCGCCGGGGCTGGACCTGCTGCCGCTGGTCATCGGCAGCGAGGGGATGCTGGCCGTCACCACCGAGGTCACCGTGAAGCTCATCCCGAAGCCGCAGCTGGCGCGCTGCATCATGGCCAGCTTCGGCGACGTGCGCCGCGCGGGCGACGCGGTGGCGGCGGTGATCGCGGCGGGCATCATCCCCGCCGGGCTGGAGATGATGGACAAGCCCATGACCGCCGCCGTCGAGGACTTCGTGCACGCGGGCTACGACCTGGGCGCCGAGGCCATCCTGCTGTGCGAGTCCGACGGCACGCCCGAGGAGGTGGCCGAGGAGATCGAACGCATGAGCGCCGTGCTGCGCCAGTCCGGCGCCACCGCCATCGCCGTCAGCCAGAGTGAGGAAGAGCGCCTGCGCTTCTGGAGCGGGCGCAAGAACGCCTTTCCGGCCAGCGGCCGCATCAGCCCTGACTACATGTGCCTGGACTCCACCATCCCGCGCAAGCGGCTGGCCGACATCCTGCTGGCCATTGCCGACATGGAGAAGAAGTACGGCCTGCGCTGCTGCAACGTGTTCCACGCGGGCGACGGCAACCTGCACCCGCTGGTGCTGTTCGACGCCAACGACCCCGACGAGCTGCACCGCGCCGAGCTGTTCGGCGCGGACATCCTGGAAACCAGCGTGGCCATGGGCGGCACCGTCTCGGGCGAACACGGCGTGGGCGTGGAAAAGCTCAACAGCATGTGCGTGCAGTTCACCGCCGAGGAAAACGCGCAGATGTTCGCCGTCAAGGCCGCCTTCGACCCCGCGGGGCTGCTCAACCCAGGCAAGGTCATTCCCACACTAGCCCGCTGCGCCGAATACGGCAAGCAGGTGGTGCGCGGGGGCCTGCTGCCCCACCCTGATTTGCCGAGGTTCTGATGAGCGTTGCAGATTGGACCGACCGCATCCGCGCCGCAGCGGCCACGGGCACGGCGCTGCGCATTCGCGGCGGCGGCAGCAAGGATTTTCACGGCGGCAGGGCGCTGGCGGGCGACGTGCTCGACACCACCGCGTTCACCGGCATCGTGGCCTATGAGCCCAGCGAACTGGTGGTCACCGCGCGCGCGGGCACGCCGCTGGCCGAGCTGGAGGCGCTGCTGGCGCAGCACGGCCAGTGCCTGCCGTTCGAGCCGCCGCACTTCGGGGGGCGCGCCACCGTCGGCGGCATGGCGGCGGCGGGCCTGTCCGGCCCCGCGCGCGCCAGCGTGGGCGCGGTGCGCGACTACGTGCTGGGCGTGGAAATCGTCAACGGCCGCGCGGAGCGCCTGCGCTTCGGCGGCACGGTGATGAAGAACGTGGCGGGCTATGACGTGTCGCGCCTCATGGCGGGCTCGTGGGGGCGGCTGGGGCTGATCACCGAAGTCAGCCTGAAAGTGCTGCCCGTCGCGCCCGCCGAGGCCACGCTGCGCTTTGCCTGCGGCCAGGCCGAGGCGCTCGGCCGCCTGAACACCTGGGGCGGGCAGCCGCTGCCGCTCAACGCCAGCTGCTGGGTGAATGAGGGCGGCCAGGGCACGCTGTACCTGCGCCTGCGCGGGGCCAGCGCCGCCGTGCAGGCCGCCTGCCAGGCGCTGGGCGGCGAGCGGCTGGACACCGCCGCCGTCGCCCCCGACTGGACCGCCTGCCGCGACCAGACCTTGCCCTGGTTCGCCCAGCGCGCGCCGGGCCATGCGCTGTGGCGGCTCTCGGTGCCCGACACGGCCCTGGCGCTGGCGCTGCCCGCCGATCCGCTCGTCGAATGGCACGGCGCGCTGCGCTGGGTGCAGGCCCCTCCGGACGCTGGCCCCGCGCTGCACCAGGCGGCTGCGGCGGTGGGCGGGTTTGCTACGCTTTTCAGAGCTGCTAGCGATGGTGTATCAAGCGCTGGAAGCCCATTTGACCCCAAAACCTCCACGGCCGCCCTCGAAGCCCGCCTGCGCCAGGCCTTCGACCCCACGGGGGTGTTCACCTGATGCGCCGCCTGCGCCACCTCATGGACCGCCACCGCACGGTGGCCAGCAACCGCACGCTGGGCCTGCTGCTGGCCTTCAACGCGGGCGCGGTGAACGCGGGCGGCTTTCTGGTGGTGCACCACTACACCTCGCACATGTCGGGCTTCCTGGCGCTGCTGGCCGATAGCGCCGTGCTGGGCCAGATGAAGATCGCCCTGGGCGCGGCGGCGGTGCTGATGGCCTTCGTGACGGGCGCGGGCACCACCGCCATCGTGGTCAACTGGGCGCGGCACCTGCGGCTGCGCGGCACCTATGCGCTGCCGCTGCTGATCGAGGCCGTGCTGCTGCTGCTCTTCGGCCTGGCCGGGGCCATCACCCTCACCTGGCCCACGCCGTTCTCGGTGCCGTTCACCGTGCTGCTGCTGGCCTTCCTGATGGGGCTGCAGAACGCCGTGGTCACCAAGATGTCGTCCGCGCAGATCCGCACCACGCACATGACCGGCGTGGTGACCGACATGGGCATCGAGCTCGGCAAGGCGCTGTACTGGAACCGGCGCGGCGGCCCGCCCGAACAGCAGGTACGCGCCAACCGCACGCGGCTGCTGATGCACGCGGGGCTGGCGGGCATGTTCCTCGCGGGCGGGCTGGCGGGCGCGGTGGGGTTCAAGCACGTGGGCTTCATCTGCGTGGCGCCGCTGGCCCTCGTGCTTCTGCTGCTGGCGCTGCCGCCGCTGTGGTCCGACCGCCTGCGGCTGCGCGTGGCGCTGCGCCAGTTGCGAAAATCCGCATAACACCTACAACGCCCCATGCAAACCCAACTCGCCCCCGAACACCGCGCCACGCCCGAGGGGCAGGAGGCCGAGGCCATCCTGCGCAAATGCGTGCACTGCGGCTTCTGCACCGCCACCTGCCCCACCTACCAGCTGCTGGGCGACGAACTGGACGGCCCGCGCGGGCGCATCTACCTTATCAAGCAGGTGCTCGAAGGCCACGCGCCCACGCGCAAGACGCAACAGCACCTGGACCGCTGCCTGACCTGCCGCAACTGCGAAAGCACCTGCCCCAGCGGCGTGCAGTACGGCCACCTGGTGGACATCGGCCGCAAGATCGTCGATGAAAAGGTGGAACGCCCCCTGGGCGAACGCGCCCTGCGCTGGGCGCTCAAGGAAGGGCTGCCCTCGCCATGGTTCGGCCCCGCGATGAAACTGGGCCAGTCCGTGCGCGGCCTGCTGCCCCCGGCGCTGCAAGCCAAGGTGCCCGCGCCACGGCCCGCCGGCGCGTGGCCCGCGCGCGAACACGCGCGCAAGGTGCTGCTGCTGGCCGGCTGCGTGCAGCCCGCCATGGCCCCGAACATCAACGCCGCCACCGCGCGCGTGCTCGACGCGGCGGGCATCCAGTGCATCGTGCCGCCTCAGGCGGGCTGCTGCGGCGCGGTCAAGTTCCACCTGAACGACCAGGACGGCGGCCTGGCGCAGATGCGCGCCAACGTCGATGCGTGGTGGCCCCACGTGGAGAACGTGGAGGCCATCGTCATGAACGCCTCGGGCTGTGGCGTCACCGTCAAGGAATACGGCCACCTGCTGCGGCACGACCCGCGCTACGCCGACAAGGCCGCGCGCATCAGCGCCCTCACGCGCGACCTGTCGGAACTGCTGCCCGGCATGGCGCCCGCGCTGCAAGGGCGCATCAAACAACGGCCCGAGGGCGTCGTCGCCTACCACCCGCCCTGCACGCTGCAGCACGGCCAGAAGCTGCGCGGCGGCGTCGAGCAGCACCTGCGCGCGCTCGGCTTCGACGTGCAGGTGGCCGCCAGCGAGGCGCACCTGTGCTGCGGCTCCGCGGGCACGTATTCGGTGCTGCAGCCGGCGTTGTCTTATGGCCTGCGCGACCGCAAGCTCGGGCACCTGGCGCCGCTCGCCCCCGCCGTGATCGCCAGCGCCAACATCGGCTGCATCACCCATCTGCAAAGCGGCACGGCCACACCGGTTCGCCACTGGATTGAACTGCTGGACGCGGCGCTGGCATGATGGCGGGTTTTCCCTCCGCCCCGTTCTTGCGATGACCGACTCCGCGACCGAAAAGAAAAAAGCCCCGCGCACCCACCCCCTGCTGGGCCAGCTGGCCGGCTGGTACCCGCACCTGTTCGGCGAACAGCCCCGCCCGCTCAAGCGCGGCATCTTCCACGACCTGGTGGCCGCCCATGCCGATGTGGAGCAGGACGCGCTCAAGCTCGCGCTGTCCATCCACACGCGCTCCACGCGCTACCTCACGGCGGTCGCCAACGGCCAGCAGCGCCACGACCTGCAAGGCCAGGCCGTCGAGGCCATGGCGCCCGAGCACGTGCACCACGCGCTGCTCGAAGTCTTCCGCCGCCGCCAGCGGCGCGGCGGCGAAGACCTGGCGCCCAAGCTGCGCCGCCGCATCGTGCAGGCGTTCGAGGCCTCGGGCCTCACGCGCGAAGCCTATGCCGACCTGGTGCGCGGCCGCGACGAGCGCGCCAACGCCCTGCTCGACGAAGCGCTGCAGGAAGCCGCCGCGCGCGCCGCCCGGGACGAGGCGCTGCTGCGCGCCTTCGAGGCCAGCGGCCAGAGCCCCGAGGCCTTTGCCGACATGTACGGCATGACCCCCGCCGCCGTGGCGCAGACGCTGGCGCGCGCAAGGAAGCGGTGACATGGGCCGCTGCTGACACGCCGTTGTCAGCAGCCCCCGCGCAGCATGGAGCCTTCTCAACCGAAAGGGGCCTTCCATGCGCCAAGCCGCCGCCATCAACTGGTTCGAAATCCCCTGCGCCGACCTGACGCGCGCGCAGACCTTCTACGAACGCCTGCTGGGCCGTACCCTGCGCCGCGAGAACTTCGGCGGCGCGGACATGGCCGTCTTCCCAAAAAGCGAGCACGCCACGGGCGGCTGCCTGATGGCGAGCCCGGCCCACCGCGTGGCCCCCGATGCGGGCGTGCGCATCTACCTCGACTGCGAACCCGGCGTGGAAGCCGCGCTGGCGCGCGTGGGCGGCGCGGGCGGCCAGGTGATCGACGCCTGCGCCGAACTGCCCCAGGGCATGGGCTTCATCGCCCACATCCGCGACACCGAGGGCAACACCGTGGGCCTGCACGCCCTGTCGCGCTGAGCGCGTGTTTACGATGTAGCCCCATGCGCCGCGCCGACCGCCTGTTCCAGATCGTCCAGCTGATCCGCGGGCGGCGGCTGTCCACGGCGGCATACCTCGCGCAGCGGCTCGAAGTCTCGCCGCGCACCATCTACCGCGACGTGGCCGACCTGCAGCACCAGGGCGTACCCATCGAGGGCGAGGCCGGCGTGGGCTACCGCCTTGGCGCGGGCTTCGACCTGCCGCCGCTCATGTTCAGCCAGGCCGAGGCCAACGCCCTGGTGGCCGCGGCCCGGCTGGCGCAGACCTGGGTGGACGGCGGCATGGCGCGCGAGATCGAGGGCGCGCTCGGCAAAATCCTCAGCGTGCTGCCGCCCGCCGCGCGCGTGGCCGCCGAGGCGCAGGCGCTCTACGCGCCGGGCCAGGGGCTGGACGCGCGCGCCCAGGCCACGCTGCAGGCGCTGCGCGAGGCCGTGCACGCCTGCCGCACCGTGCGGATGGACTACGCCGACGTGCAGGGCCAGCCCAGCCTGCGCCGCGTGCGCCCGCTGGGCTGCTTCTACTGGGGCAAGGTGTGGACGCTCGCGGCCTGGTGCGAACTGCGGCAGGACTTCCGCACCTTCCGCATCGACCGCATCACGGCCTTCGCGGTGCTGGAGGAGCGCTTCCGGCAGGAGCCCGGCAAGACCCTGGCCGACCTGCAGCGCCGGATTCAGGCCGGCTGCGCCAGCGCCGACTCGATGTCGCGCGCCAGCGCGGCCGGCGTATCGGTGGGCGCATAGCGGCGCAGCACGCTGCCGTCGCGGCCCACCAGGAACTTGGTGAAATTCCACTTGATCGAGCGGCTGCCCAGGAAGCCCGGCGCCTCCTTGCACAGCCACTGGTACAGCGGCGTGGCGTGCGCGCCGTTCACGTCGATCTTGGCCATCATGTCGAAGCTCACGCCGTAGTTCAACTGGCAGAACGAGGCGATCTGCTCGTTGCTGCCCGGGTCCTGCGCGCCGAACTGGTTGCACGGAAAGCCCAGCACCACCAGCCCCTGGCCGGCGTACTGCTGGTGCAGCTTCTCCAGCCCCGCGAACTGCGGCGTGAACCCGCACGCGCTGGCGGTATTGACGATGAGCAGCACCTTGCCCCGGTACTGCGACAGCGGCACGGGCGGGCCGCTCATGGGCTGGGCTTCGAAGTCGTAAATGCTGGACATGGGGGTCTCCTTGGGTCAGGCGGGTTTATGGGTGCGCAGCCAGTCCTTGAGCGCATCGTTCATGCGCGTCTGCCAGCCGGGACCGCTGGCGCGGAAAGCGGCAAGCACCTCGTGGTCGAAGCGGATGGCCACCTGTTCCTTGCTGCCGCTGCCTGCGGGGCGGCCGCGCTTTCTGGCCGCGGCGATGCCCGCACGCATTTCTTCCGTCGATAGCGGGCGGTCATCTTCGTCCGCGCCGTCCCACACGTAGTCCTGTGCCGGGTTCAGGGCGCGCACGGCGGCCAGCACCTGGTCACGTGTCATCGAATTCGTTTTGGAGCCATGCATCGTAAACCTCGCGTTCCTGCCTGCTTGCCCGGCGCAGGCTGATGATGCGCGCCGCGCCATCGCGCCCGGTGTGCACCACCGTCAGCACGGCCAGAAAGCCCAGCGCATACGACACGGAGCGCGTCCGCTGCTCCGTGCCGCGCAGTTCCGGGAGGTCGAGGCGGTAGCGCGAATCCAGCACCTCCCCTGCATCGGCAAAGTCCAGCCCGTGCTTTGCCAGGTTGGCCTGGCGCTTGGCTTCATCCCAGATGAGCGGTGGGGTCACGGAATTTAATGTAGATGCGAAAATTCATACTGTCAACGCGCGTATCGTGACAAGGCATGAAAATCGGCCCTAGCGCTTATCCACCGTGCGCTAGCAGCTATCAAAATGCTAGTGATGGTCCTGCCGCGCGATGTGCATCAGGTGCTCCACCTCGTCCGCATGGCGCTTGCAGTTGCTGCGGTGCCAGCACTGGATGATGAACATTACCCCCGCCACCAGCAGGCCGAAGGTGGTGATGGCCCCGAAGGCCGACAGGCCCATTTTGGTCGAAAAGCTGTAGAACAGCCCCAGGCCCAGGATGCAGGCCTGCTCGTTGAAATTCTGCACCGCGATCGACCGGCCCGCGCCCATCAGGTTGTGGCCGCGGTGCTGCAGCAGCGCGTTCATGGGCACGACGAGGAAGCCGCCCAGGCCGCCCAGCAGCACGAGGAACGGAATCGCCACCCACAGGTTGTGGATGAAGATCATGCACACCAGCAGCAGCCCCATGGCAATGCCCATGCCCATCACGCGCGGGGCGTGCTCCAGCCGCATCCGCAGCGACGCGGCCACCGCGCCCACCGCCGTGCCGACCGCCACCACGCCCACCAGGGCCGATGCCTGCGTGGTGCCGTAGCCCAGCGCGGCGGCGCTCCAGGCCAGCACGATGTAGCGCAGGTTGCCCGACACGCCCCAGAACAGCGTGGTGGTGGACAGCGAGATCTGCCCCAGCTTGTCGCGCCACAGGCGCTGGTTGCAATGCCAGAAGTCGGGCAGCAGCGCCAGCGTGTTGGCCAGCAGGCTGCGGCTCGGGTCGGCGCGCAGCGGGCGCATTTCCACCCCCGTGTGCGGAATGCGCAGGTTGAACCACGCGGCAATCGCATACACCACGATCAGCGTGGCGATGGCGGCCTCGGCGGGCGTGTCGATGCCCGTGTTGATGCCCGGCAGGTCGATGGCGAGCAGCTCGGTCGATATCCGCTCCCCCACCAGCTGCCCGCCCAGCAGCACGCCGAGGATGATGGAGGCGATCGTCAGCCCCTCGATCCAGCCATTGGCCTTGACCAGCTGCGACGCGGGCAGCAGCTCGGTCAGGATGCCGTACTTGGCCGGCGAATACACCGCCGCGCCCAGCCCCACCACCGCATAGGCCACCAGCGGGTGCGAGCCGAACAGCATCATCAGGCAGCCCGCCACCTTGATGGCGTTGCTGTAGAACATCACCTTGCCCTTGGGCACCGCGTCGGCGAACGCGCCCAGGAAGGGCGCGAGCACCACGTAGAACAGCGCGAACATGGACACCAGCGAGGCCCGCTGCCACTCCGGCGCATGGGCCGAACGCAACAACTCCACAGCGGCGACGAAAATGGCGTTGTCGGCCAGCGAGCTGAAAAACTGCGCCGACATGATGGTGTAGAAACCGCGCTTCATCGAAAGGGCTGTGGCAGAAACCGGGTGCAATGTGACGGAAGGTTATATCACGCACCCCCTGGGCGAACGGGGCAGAATCCCCCTCTCTTTCCCTAGGCCCCGAGGGCCGCTTTCCGTGCCATGCCGCGCCCCATCCAAGCCACCATCCACCCCGCCGCCCTGCGCCACAACCTCGCGCGGATGCGCGCCGCCGCGCCCGACGCCAAGGTCTGGGCCGTCGTCAAGGCCAACGCCTACGGCCACGGCCTGGAGCGCGTGTTCGACGGCCTGCGCGGCGCGGACGGCTTCGCCCTGATCGACCTGGCCGAGGCGCAGCGGATGCGCGCCCTGGGCTGGCGCGGGCCGCTGCTGCTGCTCGAAGGCGTGTTCGAGCCGCGCGACCTGGAGCTGTGCTCGCGCCTGGGCCTCTGGCACGCCGTGCACTGCGACGAGCAGATCGACTGGCTGGCCGCGCACAAGACGCAGGCGCCGCACCGCGTGTTCCTCAAGATGAACTCGGGCATGAACCGCCTGGGCTTCGCGCCCGCGCGCTACCGCGCCGCCTGGGCGCGCCTCGCGGCGCTGCCGCAGGTGGAGGAAATCTCGCTCATCACGCATTTTTCCGACGCCGACGGCCCGCGCGGCATCGCGCACCAGCTGGCCGCCTTCCGCGCCGCCACGCAGGACCTGCCCGGCGAGCGCAGCCTGTGCAACAGCGCCGCCGCGCTGCGCTTCGGCGACGATGCCGCCGTGCGCAGCCTGAATGAAAGCGGATGGGTGCGCGCCGGCATCATGCTCTACGGCGGCGCGCCCGACCACCCCGAGCACACGGCGGCGCAGTGGGGGCTGGAGCCCGCCATGACCCTCGCCACCCGCCTGCTCGCCACCCAGCCATTGCAGCCCGGCGACACCGTGGGCTACGGCTCGCGCTTCACCGCCGAGCGGCCCATGCTGATCGGCGTGGCCGCCTGCGGCTACGCCGACGGCTACCCGCGCCACGCCGACACGGGCACGCCCGTGCTCGTCGAAGGCATCCGCACCCGCCTGGTGGGCCGCGTGAGCATGGACATGGTCACCATCGACCTCACGCCCGTGCTGGAGGCCGGGCGGGAGGTCGGCCTGGGCAGCGAAGTCACGCTCTGGGGCCGCGCGGGCAACGGCGCGGTGCTGCCCATCGACGACGTGGCCCACGCTGCGGGCACCGTGGGCTACGAGCTGATGTGCGCGCTGGCGCAGCGCGTGCCGGTGGCGGTCGAATGACAGCGCGCCGCTCCGGCCGGCCTGGCTTGACAGTCGCCGCATGACCTCCACGGCAACGGTATTCGTCCAGGGCTTCTCCGCGACGGCGGCGCTCATCGTCGCCATCGGCGCGCAGAACGCCTTCGTGCTGCGCCAGGGGCTGCGGCGCGAGCATGTCGCCGCCGTGGTGGCCGTGTGCGCCCTGTCCGACGCGGCGCTGATCCACGCCGGCGTCTGGGGCCTGGGCACCGCCGCTGCCGCGCACCCCGTCGTGGCGCTGGGCGCGCGGCTGTTCGGCGCGCTCTACCTCGTGCTGTACGCGCTGCGCGCCTTGCAGCGCGCCCTGCGGCCCCAGGCCATGGACCTGCGGGCGCAGGCCCGGCGCGCGCCGCTGGCGCAGGTGGTGGGCACCACGCTGGCGCTGACCTGGCTCAACCCCCATGTGTACCTGGACACGGTGCTGCTCCTCGGCTCCATGGCCAGCCCGTTCGCGGGCGCCGGGCGCGCCGCCTTCGCCGCCGGGGCCACGCTGGCCAGCGCGGTGTGGTTCACCGCGCTGGGCTGGGGCGCGCGCTGGCTGGCGCCGTGGTTTGCCAGGCCGGTGGCCTGGCGGGTGCTGGACGGGGGGATTGCGGTGTTGATGCTGGGGCTGGCGGTGCAGTTGGCGGCGCCGTTGGCGGGGTAGCGTCGCCCTGGCTTGCGGCAGGCCATGCCAGCCGCTGCATTCAAATCAAACCCCGCAACCCCTGCGCCGCCTCCCGCAGCACCGGCAGCACGCGCGCCACCGCGTCCTTGGTGGTTTCGCGGCCTATGGGCATGGTGATGTTGAGCGCGCCCGCCAGTTGCCCGTGCCGGTCGCGCAGCGGCACGGCGATGCCGCGCGAGTTCAGGTCGAGTTGCTGTTCGGACAGCGCCCACTCCTGCGCGCGGATGCGCGCGAGCTCCTTGCGCATGACGTCGGGGCGGGTGATGGTGTGCGGCGTGAACACGGCCAGCGGGGTGCTCGCCAGCCAGTGCTCCAGCGCCGCGTCGCTGCGCAGGGCCAGCATCAGCATACCGGCGGCGGTGACCTGCGCGGGCACGCGCGCGCCCAGCACGTAGCCGGTGTTCATGTTGCGGTTGGGGCCGTTGCGGGCGATGTAGACCACCTCGTCGTCGTCCAGCACGGCGAGGTAGGCGTTTTCGTGCGTGCCCTGGGCCACGCGCTGCAGGAAGGGCTGCGCGATGCGCGGCAGCCGCGCCGACTCCAGGTACGACTGCCCCAGCCGCAGCACGCGCGGCGTGAGCCAGAACAGCTTGCCGTCGCCCGCCACGTAGCCCATGTGCTGCAGCGTGAGCAGGTAGCGCCGCGCGGCGGTGCGCGTCATGCCGGTGCGCTGCCCGGCCTCGGCGGCGGTCAGGCGCGGGTGGGCGTCGTCGAAGGCTTCGATGATGGATACGCCGCGCTCCAGGCCGGCAATCCAGTCGCGGGGGGCAAGGGGGGTGGTCATGTCAACCCTTAGTGCAAACCCTGGGTACGATCGATAATCGAACAAATTTGATCGATTATCGAACACCATGCGGAAAATTGCCTAGCTCCGCTCAATATGCAGGCCCTACATTGGCCCTTCCAATCAAGGAGACAAGGAGACCGCATGTCTGAGCACAAGAACCAGTCGAAAAAGGCCGCCGCCAGCGGCTGGATAGGCTCCGCGCTGGAGTACTACGACTTTTTCATCTACGCGACCGCCGCGTCGCTGATCTTTCCGCAGATTTTCTTCCCCAAGGGCGATCCGGGCATCGCCATCATCGCCTCGCTGGCCACCTATGGCGTGGGCTACGTGGCGCGGCCCATCGGCGCGTTCGTGCTGGGGCACCTGGGCGACACGCATGGCCGCAAGAACGTGCTGCTGATCTGCATGTTCCTGATGGGCTTTTCGACCATCGCCGTGGGCCTGCTGCCCACCTATGACCAGGTGGGCCTGTGGGCGCCGGCGCTGCTGGTGCTGATGCGCCTGATCCAGGGCTTCGCGGTGGCGGGCGAGATCTCGGGCGCCAGCTCGATGATCCTGGAGCACGCGCCCATCGGCCGCCGGGGCTTCTTCGCCAGCTTCGCGCTGCAGGGCGTGCAGGCGGGGCAGATCATGGCCGCCGCGGTGTTCCTGCCGCTGGCGCACTACATGGACAAGGAGAACTTCCAGAACTGGGGCTGGCGCATTCCGTTCCTGCTGAGCTTCATCGTGATCGTGGCGGGCTACATCATCCGCAAGGAAGTCGATGAAACCCCCGCCTTCACCGACAAGAACGAGGCCCAGCACCGCGCCAGCTCGCCCGTCGTCGACGCCATCAAGTACAGCTCGCCCGACATGCTGCGCGTGATCTGCATGGCGCTGATGAACGTGATCCCGGTCGTCGCCACCATCTTCGGCGCGGCCTACGCGGTGCAGCCGGCGTATGGCATCGGCTTCCACGCCGACGTGTACCTGTGGATTCCGGTGGTGGGCAACATCGTCGCCGTGCTGCTGATTCCCTACGTGGGCACCCTGTCGGACAAGATCGGCCGCAAGCCGCCCATCATCGTCGGCGCGCTGGGCTCGGGCCTGCTGGCGTTCGGCTACCTGTACGCCATCAGCATCAAGAACATTCCGCTGGCGTTCTGCATGTCCATCCTGATGTGGGGCATCGTCTACCAGGGCTACAACGCGGTGTTCTCCAGCTTCTACCCCGAGCTGTTCCCCACCCGCACCCGCGTGTCGGCCATGGCCATCTCGCAGAACCTGGGCACCGCCGCCACGGCCATGCTGCCCGCGCTGTTCACCTACGTGGCGCCTCCCGGCTCCGACAATATCTGGCTGCACGTGGGCGGCATCGCGTTCGGCATCTGCATCATCGCGGCCGTTGCCTGCATGAGCGCGCGTGAAACCTTCCGGATGCGCATCGAAGACCTGGGCCACCCCGGCGCGAAGCCCATGGACAAGGCCGAGTACGAACGCCTGCGCGCACAGTCCATCGCCAACGCCAACCGCTAAAGGATTTCGCATGGTTTCCGGCAAGACCACCCTCATCGCCCACATCGGCTACCCGACGGAGAGCTTCAAGGCGCCGATGATCTACAACCCCTGGTTCGCCAGCAAAGGCATCGACGCCTTCGTCGTGCCGATGGGCGTGAAGGCCGAGCATTTCGACGCCAGCTTCGACGCCATCTTCCGCTTCACCAACCTGCGCGGCGCGCTGGTCACCATGCCCCACAAGGTCACGGTGGTGGGCAAGATGAACGAGGTGACGCCCGCCGTGCACATCGCCGGCGCGTGCAACGCGGTCTTGAAGCGCGACGACGGCACGCTGCTGGGCGACCAGTTCGACGGCGCGGGCTTCGTGCGCGGCGCGCAGCGCAAGGGCGTGGACTTCGAGGGCGCGCGCGTGCTCGTCTCGGGCGCGGGCGGCGTGGGCTGCGCGATCGCCGCGTCGCTCGCGGCGGCGGGCGTGGGCGAGCTGGCGCTGTTCGACATGCGCGCCGAGAGCGCCGAGGCGCTGGCCCAGCGCCTGCGCAAGCACTACCCGCGGATGCAGGTGCGCACCGGCTCCAACGACCCCGCGGGCTTCGACGTGGTGGTCAACGCCACGCCGCTGGGCATGAAGGCGGGCGACCCGCTGCCCTTCGACGTGGCGCGCATCAGCCCCAGCACCTTCGTGGGCGAGGTGGTGATGAAGAGCGAATACACCCCGCTGCTGCAGGCCGCCGTGGACAAGGGCTGCAAGGTGCAGCTGGGCACCGACATGCTGTTCGAGATGATTCCGGCCTACCTGGAGTTCTTCGGCTTCGGCACCACCACGGCGGAGGAGTTGCGCGCCGTGGCCACCATCCAGTATTGAAAATTCCTGACACCCACACACACAACGAGGAGAGACTTTCATGAAACTTCGCACCCTGGCCCTGGCGGCCCTCGCCGCCTGCGGCACCACCTGCGGCACTTTGGCCTTCGCCCAGTCGTCCGTCACCCTGTACGGCACGGTCGACCAGTACCTCAACACCATGAAGAGCAGCTCGGGCGCATCCGCCACCGCGCTGGAGGACGGCGCCTTCCTGCGCACGCGCCTCGGTATGCGCGGCGTGGAAGACCTGGGCAACGGCCTGCAGGCCAAGTTCAACCTGGAGATGGGCATCAACGGCGACACCGGCGCCGTCGCCGACACCACGCGCGGCTTCGACCGCCAGAGCTGGGTCGGCCTGGCCAGCCCCACCTGGGGCGAGATCCGCATCGGCCGCCAGAACACCGCCATCTTCTACCGCGGCGACTACATCGACCCCACCTCGCGCACGCTGGGCTCGGTGGTCAACGACTTCGGCGTGCCCTCGCGCTTCGACAACGACATCGCCTACCTCTCGCCGCGCATCGCGGGCTTCATGTTCGAGGGCCACTACGCGCTGGCCGAGACCGGCGCGCCGTCCAAGCAGGCCATCTACCAGGCCGCCGTGGACTGGACCAGCGGCCCCTACCGCCTGGGCTACGCGGGCCTGTACGCGCGCGCGCCCAGCAACGCGCTGTATGACAAGCCCGTGCGCTACGACAACGTCTACGCCAACTACGACTACGGCCGGGGCAAGGTCTACGCGGTGTTCATCCGCTCGAACAACAGCACGGGCAGCACCTCCACCAGCGCCAACGGCGCCACCATCCTCGGCAACGTGGGCGGTCTGGTCGCGGGCACCGACCCGAACGTGAACCGCTACTTCCACATCTGGCAGCTGGCGGCGGACTTCCGCGCCACCTCGCAGCTGCGCCTGGGCGCGCTGTACGGCCGCATCTCCGACCAGTCGGGCGGCGGCGCCAACGCCTCGGGCGTGGGCCTGTCGGCGTACTACGACCTGTCCAAGCGCACCACGCTGTACGCCATCGCCCAGCGCCTGGCCAACGACGACGCGGCGGGCTTCCGCTTCTCGGGCTCCGCCGGGTTGAAGACCAACTTCTCGGGCGGCGACGTGAACGGCCAGTCCATGCGCGCGCTGTCGCTGGGCATCGTGCACCGGTTCTAAATTTTCGAAGCAAAATCGGCTGCCAGCGCTTATCCATCAAGCGCTGGCAGCTATTTTTTCAGGAGCAACCATGAAGAAAATCCTCGTCCTGCACGGCGTCAACCTCAACATGTTCGGCAAGCGCGACCCCCAGCAGTACGGCACCGCCACGCTGGCCGAGATCGACGCGCAGCTGCAGGCGCTGGGCCAGGAGCTGGGCTGCGCGGTCGAATGCTTCCAGACCAACTTCGAGGGCGCGATGTGCGAGCGCATCCACCAGGCGCACACCGACGGCACCGACGCCGTGTGCATCAACGCGGGCGCGTGGACGCACTACAGCTACGCCATCCGCGACGCGCTGGCGATTCTGAAGACGCCCATCATCGAAGTGCACATGAGCAACATCCACGCGCGCGAAGCCTTCCGCCACCACTCGGTGATCGGCGAGATCGCCAAGGGCCAGATCGCCGGCTTCGGCGTGGACAGCTACCTGCTGGGCCTGCGCGCGGCGCTGGCGGCCGCGGCCTGAGCATTGCCCACGGGAAAGCCAGGCGAGCAGGCACGGTTATTGCACTGCCTTGGCGGAAGCGGCGGTGCCTGGCTGCCGCTTCTTTCCTCTTTCTCTGGACACCCAATACATGAGCTCTCTGAACTTCATCGGCGGCGAAAAAGGCGGCGTCGGCAAATCCGTCACCGCGCGCCTGCTGGCGCAGTATTTCATCGACCACGGCCGCTCCTTCACGGGCTATGACACCGACCGTTCGCACAACTCCTTCACGCGCTTCTACGAAGGCTACGCGGCGCCCGTCGCGGTGGACAGCTTCGAGGGGTTGGACACGGTGGTCGGCGGCTTCGAAGACAAGCCGGACCAAAGCGTGATCGTCGACCTGGCGGCGCAGACGCTGGCGCCGCTGGCGCGCTGGATCGAGGAATCCGAGCTCTTCGAGGCCATGGCCGAACTGGGCGTGGCCGTCAATTTCTGGCACGTGATGGACGATGGCCGCGATTCCAGCGACCTGCTGGGCCGCCTGGTGCGTACGTTCGGCAGCCGCGCCGGCTACATCGTGGTGCAGAACCAGGGGCGCGGCAGCGATTTCGCCGCGCTGCAGCAGTCGCCCGCGCTGGCCGAGGCCAAGGCGCTGGGGGCGAAGATCATCACTTTGCCGCGCCTGCACGAGGCCAGTATGCGCAAGATCGACGCTGGCAGCAGCAGCTTCTGGCACGCCATCCACCACAAGGGCGCCGACGCCCTGGGCCTGCTGGAGCGCCGCCGCGTCAAGATCTGGCTGGCGCAGGCGTATGAAGAGTTCGACACGCTGGGACTTTGAAAGGACGCACGACATGAAGCAAACCGCATGGATGATGGCGCTTGCCGGCCTGGTGTACGCCGGCGCCGCGCACGCGCAATTCGACCCCGTGCTCCTGGAGCAGGCGCAGAAGGCCAAGGCGCCCCTGATCGAGGGGCTGGGCCAACTCGTCAACATCGACTCCGGCACCGGCGACGCGGCGGGCCTGAGCCAGATCGAGGCCATCCTCGCGCAGCGGCTCAAGGAACTCGGCGCCGAGGTGGCCTTCCAGCCGTCGCCGCCCGCCGTCGGCCAGACCATCGTCGGCACGCTGCGCGGCAATGGGACGAAGAACATCCTGCTGGTGATCCACTACGACACCGTCTTCGGCAAGGGCGAGGCCGCCAAGCGGCCGTTCAAGGTCGCGGGCAACAAGGCCTATGGGCCCGGCGTCGCCGACGCGAAGGGAGGCGCGCTGATCATCCTGCACGCGCTCGACATCCTGCGCGAACGCCAGTTCAAGGGCTACGGCACGCTCACGGTCGTGTTCAACCCCGACGAGGAAAAGAGCTCCCTGGGCTCGCGGGCGATCATCCAGCAGATCGCCTCCCAGCACGACTACGCGCTCGTGTTCGAGCCCCCGGAGACCGAACGGGTGACGGTGGGCGCGAACGGCATCGCCTACGTGCATCTGGACGTCAAGGGGCGCGCGTCACATGCCGGCTCGGCCCCCGAAGCCGGGCGCAACGCGGCCATGGAACTGGCCCACCAGCTGCTCCAGCTGAAAGACCTGGGGAGCCCGGAGAAGGGCACCACGGTCAACTGGACCGTCGTCCAGGCCGGCAGCGTCGTCAACATCATTCCCGAGAAGGCCAGCGCCACGGCCGACATGCGCCTGTCCGACCCCACGGAGATCGCGCGCGTTCAAGCCGACGCCGACCGCATCGTGCAGAACCGGCTGATTCCCGAGACGACGGCGACGGTCGTCGTCGAAAACCGGCGCCCGCCCTTCAACAAGAACGGCGCCACCGACGCCCTCGCGGCGATGGCCGATTCGATCTACGGGGAACTCGGCAAGCGCATGTCGGCGGCCGTGATGCGCTACAGCACGGATGCGAGCTCCGCGTACAACCCGAAGCTTCCCGCCAAGCCCGCCGTGCTGGACGGCATGGGCATCGTCGGCGACCGCATCCACTCCGTCGACGAGTGGGCCGATCTCGACAGCATCGTCCCGCGGCTGTACCTGACCGTGCGCATGATCGAGACGATGGCCGCGGCGAAGTAGCTGGCCGGTCAGTCCAGCGACATCCCGGCCTTTCTGATCACATCGCCGAAGCGCTTGCTCTCGTCCGCCATGAACTGCTTGAACTCGGCGGGCGTGGGGTTGAAGCTCTCGTAGCCGAAGGCGGCGAACTTCTCCTTCACGTCCTGCCCCGTGAGCGCCTGGCGCACGTCGGCGCGGATCTTGTCCGCCACGGCGGGGGCCGTGCCGGGGCTGGTGGCCAGCGCGTTCCAGCCCGTCACCGCGTAGCCCGCCGGGCCGCCCGACTCGGACACCGTGGGCACGTTCTCGTACCCCTCGATGCGCTTGGGCGCGGCGGCGGCCAGGAAGCGCAGCTTGCCCGCGCGCATCAGCGGCCCGGCGGTGCCCACCGAGCCGAGCGCGAAGCTCAGTTGCCCCGTGGCCACGCCCTGGTAGAGCTGGCTGGTTTCCTTGTAGATCACGTGCTCCATCTTCGTGCCGGTCATGCTCTCCAGCAGCGCCGAGCCCAGGTGCACCGGGTTGCCCACCGACCACGAGCCGTAGTTGAGCTGGCCGGGGCGCGCCTTGGCGTCGGCGATCAGGTCGGCCATGGTCTTGTACTTGCTGTCCGTGGGCACGCAGACGAAGAAGTAGTTGCGGAACAGCGGCATGAGGATGTTGAAATCCTTGTCCAGGTTGTACGGCAGCTTCTTGAACAGGTGCGGGTAGGCGGCGATGTGCACGTTGTCCAGCACGATCAGGTCGGTGCCGTCCGTCGCGCCGCGCTTGAAGGCGTCGATGGCGATGAAGCCGTTGCCGCCGGGCCGGTTCTCCACGTACACCGACTGGCCCCAGACGCGGCTCAGCTTGTCCGCCACCAGGCGCGACACGCCGTCCGGCCCGCCGCCCACGGGGAAGGGGTTGGTGATGCGCACGGCCCGGGTGGGCCACTTGCCATCGGCCAGCGCGGGCAGCGCCGCCGACGCGGCCAGGCCGAGTAGGGCGCGGCGGCGGGTGAGTGTGAAAGCCATGGTTGTCTCCTCTTGTGCAGTTGTTTGGACGCGGACATTGTTGGGGCACTTGCCGTGGCGCACCTATGCGTTATTGTGCCTAGCAGGTATGGCAAAACAGGCATAGCGATGAACCTGCAGCAGATCGAAACCTTCGTCCACGTGGCCGAAACCGGCAGCTTCAGCAAGGCCGCCGTATTGCTGGACACGGCCCAGCCCGCCCTGAGCCGCCAGGTGCGCGCGCTGGAGACGGAGCTGCGCGAAACCCTGCTCATCCGCACCGGCCGCGGCGTGACGCTGACCGACGCGGGCCGCCGCCTGCTGGAGCACGGCCACGCCATCCTGCAGCGCGTGGCGCAAGCCAAGGAAGACCTGGGCGCGCAGCGCGACGAGCCCGTGGGCCGCATCGTCGTCGGGCTGCCGCCCAGCCTGGCGCGGCGGCTCACGCTGCCGCTCATCGACCGTTTCAGCCGCGAGATGCCCAAGGCCCGGCTGGCGCTGGTCGAGGGCTTTTCGATGCACATCGCCGAATGGCTGACCACGGGCCGCATGGACCTGGGCCTGGTCTATTCGCCCGAGCCGCAGCCGCACATCGAGATCGCCCCCGTGCTCGAGGAGCGGCTGTGCCTCGTCGGCCCGCGGGACGCGCTGGCCGGGCGCGGCGCGGTGCGCTTCGACGAGCTGCCGCGCTTCCCGCTCATCGTGCCGCAGCAGGGCCAGATCTTCCGCAAGCTCATGGAGGCCCAGGCCGCGCTGTCGCAGGTCAAGCTGCCGGTGGCGTGGGAGGTGTCGAGCGTGCCCGTCATCCTCGACCTGGTGCGCGGCGGCTACGGCTACGCCACGCTCACGCGCAGCGCCCTGGGCCACGACAGCGCCCACGCCAGCCTGGCCGTGCTGCCGATCGAGGCGCCGCACGTGGTGAGCACGCTGTGCCTGGCGCAGTCGGCCAAGAAGCGGGCCACGCCGCTGATCCGCAAGACCGCGCAGGTGCTGCGGGAGCTGTGCGTGCAGGTGAATGCGGGGGCCGGCGGCTGAGGCGCCGCCTTGCGGGCACCATGCAAAGACCTTGAACAGGCTCTTACAGCACGTCGCGCAATTCCCGCGCCGCTTCCTGCAGCAGCGGTGCCAGCTGGTCCTCCATGACCCTGGCCGCCATGCGCCGCGGCGTGGTCACCACGTTGAGCGCGGCCACGGTGCGGCCCGTGGCGTCGCGCAGCGGCACGGCGATGGCCTGCACGCCGAGTTCGTGTTCCTCCACGGCCAGGCAGAAATCCTGCGCGCGCACCTGGTGCAAGAGCGCCAGCAGCGTGGCGGGCTGGGTCACGGTATGCGCCGTCAGGCGCGGCAGCACGCGCGCGGCCAGCCAGCCGGCCAGCGCCGCGTCGTCCAGCGCCGCGAGCAGCACGCGGCCCGTGGACGTGGCGTGCGCGGGCAGGCGGCTGCCCAGGTGCAGGCCGTGGGCCAGGCGCTGCGGGCCGTCTTGCTGTCCCTGGGGCGAGGCACTGCGCGCGACGATGACCACCTCGCTGCCGTCCAGCACGGCGGCGGAGAACGACAGACCCGTCTGCAGGCTGAGCCGGTGCAGCGCGGGCAGCACCAGCCGGGGCAGCCGCGCCGACGCGAGGTAACTGCCCGACAGGCGCAGCACCTTGGGGCTCAGCCAGAAGTAGCGCCCATCGCTCTCCAGATAGCCCAGGTGCGCCAGCGTGAGCAGGTGCCGCCGCGCCGCCGCGCGCGTGATGCCCGCGCGCTGCGCGGCCAGCGTGGCGTTGAGGCGCTGGCGCTCGGTGTCGAAACTCTCCAGCACCGCCAAGCCCTTGGAGAGCCCGGCGATGTGGTCGGCGGCGGCCAGCGGGGGCAGGGCGGGGGAGGGCATCGGCACATTTTGCGCGATTGCCGCGCATGGTGTGCGGTGATCGCGCGAATTGGCGGGGCATGGTCTGGCGGGCGCGGGGCCATCGCCCGACACTGCCTGCACACCTACCAGGAGACACACCCATGCGCACCCAAGTCGCCATCATCGGTGCAGGCCCCGCCGGCCTGCTGCTCGGCCAACTGCTCCACCAAGCGGGCATTGCCAACGTCATCCTCGAACGCCAGAGCGCCGAGCACGTGCGCGGCCGCATCCGCGCCGGCGTGCTGGAGCAGACCACGGTGGATCTGCTGGCCCAGGCCGGGGCCGATACCCGCCTGCGCGCCGAAGGGCTGCCGCACGACGGCATCGAGCTGTTGTTCGGCGGCCAGCGCCACCGCATCGACCTGCACGGCCTCACGGGCGGCAAGCGCGTGGTGGTCTACGGCCAGACCGAGGTGACGCGCGACCTGATGGACGCGCGCGCCGCGGCGGGCCTGCCCACCGTGTACGAGGCGCGCTACGTGCAGCCCGCCGGCTTCGACGGCGACCAGCCCGTGGTGCGCTACGAGGCCGCCGGGCAGACCCATGAACTGCACTGCGACTTCATCGTCGGCTGCGACGGCTTCCACGGCATCTGCCGCGCCAGCGTGCCGTCCGACCGGCTGCACACGTTCGAGAAGGTCTACCCCTTTGGCTGGCTGGGCCTGCTCTCCGACACGCCGCCCGTGTCCGAGGAACTGATCTACGCCCACACCGAGCGCGGCTTCGCCCTGTGCAGCCAGCGCAGCAGCACACGCAGCCGCTACTACCTGCAGGTGCCGCTGACCGAAAAGGCCGAGGCCTGGAGCGACGACGCCTTCTGGAACGAACTGCGCCTGCGCCTGGACCCGGAGGCGCGCGAGCGGCTCGTCACCGGCCCGTCGCTCGAAAAAAGCATCGCCCCGCTGCGCAGCTTCGTCACCGAGCCGATGCGCTTCGGCCGCCTGTTCCTCGCGGGCGACGCGGCCCACATCGTGCCGCCCACGGGGGCCAAGGGGCTGAACCTCGCGGCGTCGGACGTGGGCTTCCTGTCGCAGGCGCTGGCGCAGCACTACGCCGGGCGCAGCGACGAGGGCATCGACGGCTATTCCGCCCGCTGCCTCGCCCGCATCTGGAAGGCCGAGCGCTTCTCGTGGTGGATGACCTCGCTGCTGCACCGCTTTCCCGAGGCGGGCGCGTTCGAGGCCAAGGTGCAGGAGGCGGAGCTGGACTACATCGTCCACTCCCGCGCCGCCTCCGCCGCGCTGGCCGAAAATTACGTGGGCCTGCCCATGGCCTGACGGGAGTACACTGGCGGCTCTTCGCGCCGATTTGCCGTAGCTTGCGGGCGCTTTATAAATCCAGCTAAAGACCCGTCCGACGACCCCTCCGGCCCGGCCTCGTTTTTAGCGATGCCGGGTTTTTTCATGTCCTTCATCGCCACGCCCCAGACCATGCACTTCGCGGATGCGCTGCCCTTGAGCAGCGGCGCGTCCATCAGCGACTACACCCTGGCCTACGAGACCTACGGCCAGCTCAACGCCGACCGCTCCAACGCCGTGCTCGTGTGCCATGCGCTCAACGCATCGCACCACGTGGCGGGCATGTACGAGGGCCAGCCCAAAAGCGAGGGCTGGTGGGACAACATGATCGGCCCCGGCAAACCGGTGGACACGAACCGCTTCTTCGTCATCGGTGTGAACAACCTGGGCTCGTGCTTCGGCTCCACCGGCCCCATGCACGTCAACCCCGCCACGGGCCAGGTCTATGGCGCGGACTTCCCCGTCGTCACCGTGGAGGACTGGGTCAACGCCCAGGCGCGGCTGCTCGACGCCCTGGGCATCGAGAAACTCGCCGCCGTGCTGGGCGGCAGCCTGGGCGGGATGCAGGCGCTGTCGTGGACGCTGCAATACCCCGGCCGCACGCACCATGCCGTGGTGGTGGCCAGCGCGCCCAACCTTACGGCGGAGAACATCGCCTTCAACGAGGTGGCGCGCCGCGCCATCGTCACCGACCCGGACTTCCACGGCGGCCACTTCTACCAGCACGGCGTCATCCCGAAGCGCGGCCTGCGCATCGCGCGCATGATCGGCCACATCACGTACCTCTCCGACGACGTGATGAACGAGAAATTCGGCCGCCAGCTGCGCGAAGGCATCGACCTCAAATACAGCACGCAGGAGGTCGAATTCCAAATCGAAAGCTATCTGCGCCACCAGGGCGACAAGTTCAGCGACTACTTCGACGCCAACACCTACCTGCTCATCACCCGCGCGCTCGACTACTTCGACCCCGCCAAGCGCCACGGCGGCAACCTCACGCAGGCGCTGGCCGCGGCGCAGGCCCGGTTCCTGCTGGTGAGCTTCACCACCGACTGGCGCTTCGCCCCCGCGCGCAGCCGCGAGATCGTGAAAGCACTGCTCGACAACCACCGCAGCGTGGCCTACGCCGAGATCGACGCGCCGCACGGCCACGATGCGTTTTTGCTCGAAGACCCGCGCTACCTGGGCGTGATGCGCTCCTATTTCGAGAACATTGCGAAGGAGATCGGCGCATGACCGAGAAAGCCACCCTGCGCGCCATCGCGCAACTCGTGCCCCCCGGCGCGCGCGTGCTCGACCTGGGCTGCGGCGACGGCGCGCTGCTCGCGCACCTGCAGGCCGAGCGCGGCTGCACCGGCTACGGCGTGGAATACGCCGACGCCAACGTGCTCGCCTGCGTGCGGCGCGGCGTGAACGTGCTGCAACTCAACCTCGAGGACGGCCTGGCCATCTTCGAGGACAACAGCTTCGACGTGGTGCTGCAGATCGACACGCTGCAACACCTGCGCAACGCCGAGACCATGCTGCGGGAGACGGCGCGCATCGGGCGCGCGGGCATCGTCGCCTTTCCCAACTTCGCGCACTGGCCCAACCGGCTGTCGGTACTGCTGGGGCGGATGCCCGTCACGCGGCGGCTGCCCTACCAGTGGTACGACACGCCCAACATCCGCGTGGGCACGTACAAGGACTTCGAGGTGCTCGCGCACAAGAACCGGCTGCGCATCATCGACGCCTTCGGGCTGCAGGAAGGCAACATCCGGCGCTTCGCGCCCAACGCGCTGGCGAGCACGGCGGTGTTCCACTTCGAGCACGCCTGACACGCCTGGCGGGCGGCGCGCGCCGCCCGCGCCGCGCCGTCAGAGGAAGTGGTACAGCAGGCCCACGTTGACCTGGTTCACCCCCGTGCGGCCCGTGCTGCCCTCGTCGCCCACATGGGTGTAGTGCACCAGTTCGGCCGTGGCGTCCACATTGCGCGAGATGGCGTAGCTGGCCCCCGCGCCCAGCACCAGCGAGGTGCTGTTGGCGCTGTTGGACAGCGCCGTCGGGCCGCCGTCGGTGGAGCCCAGGTCCATGCGCGTGTGCCAGCGCTCCACGCCCAGGCGGCCATACACCGACCACTGGTCGTTCAGCGGCGCGATCGCCAGCGCGTGCAGGCCCAGGCCCTGCGACTTCCAGTGGCCCGCCGCCGCATCGCCGTCCACCACGGACGACACGTCCATGCGGCCGATGCGGTCGTAAGTGGCTTCCACCGCGAGGTTGGGGTTGATGCGGTAGCCCAGCCTCAGGTTCGGGTTGGCGCTGGACTTGTCCGCCGCACTGCTGCTGCCATAGCCCTGGTTCGCCAGCGCATCGTCGATCTTGCCGCCCAGGCCGGACGCGCGCCCGAACGACACGCCACCGCCCACGTACACATTGGGCGTGTTGGTCGAATCCGGCCCGGCGGCCTGGGCCGCGGCGGCGACGGTGCCCAGCGCAGCCAGGGCCAGGGCATGTTGGAGAAACTTCTTCATCACAAAACTCCTTGCGCGCGGCCATGACGGCGGCCGCGTGCAGGCATTGCAGCGCGGGCGGCTGTCGGGCGCGTGCAGGCGCGGTGAAGCCGCCGTAAATGGTTGCACCGGCGTTTGTCCGGCGTCAGTTTTTGCGGTTCAGTACCATCACCGCCGCCATGCCCGTCCCCACGCACTGCCCCTCCTGCTCCGTACCCATGGATACACGCCGCTTCGCCGCCAGCGACGGGCGCGCGCTGGACATCGACCTGTGCTTTGCCTGCCAGGGCCTGTGGTTCGACCCGCAGGAGAACACGCGCATGGCCCCCGCCGCCGTGCTGACGCTGTTCGAGCTGCTGCATGAGCACCGCGACGACGCGCGCCACCCCATCCCCGAGCGCCTGAAGTGCCCGCGCTGCGCCCAGGCGCTGTCCAAGGGCTACGACGTGGCCCAGGGCGGGCGCTACGTCACCTACCGCTGCGCCGCGCGGCACGGGCGCTTTTCCACGTTCGGCGCGTTCATGGTGGAAAAAGGCTTCGTGCGCCACCTCTCGCAGGCCGAGATCAAGGCGCTGGCCGAGCGCGTGAGCACCATCCACTGCACCTGCTGCGGCGGCACCGTGGACATCCGCAACGACCATGCCTGCCCCTGGTGCCGCTCGGCCCTCGCGCTGCTCGATCCGCAGGCCGTGGACAAGGCCCTGGCCCGCTACGACCAGAAAAAAGGCTCGCCCGACGCGCTGGCCGACGCCCTCGTCGCCCTGGAGCGCAGCCGCGCCCGCGAGGAGCGCGCCCAGCAGCGCGAACGGCTGGAGGGCCGCAGCGACCAGTTCGACCTGCTGGACGCGGGCATCGAGTTGGTGTGGTCGCTGCTGAAACGCTAGCGCAACATCAACGCTGGCGGTTCAGCAGCGCATACAGCAGGATGGCGCCGAACGTCGCGGTGCCGATGCCGCCCAGCGCGAAGTCGCCGAACTTCAGCGTGAACTCGCCCGTGCCCAGGATGAGCGTGATGGCCGCCACGATCAGGTTCTTGTTCTGCGAAAAGTCCACGCGGTTGTCCACCCAGATCTTGGCTCCCGCGATGGCGATCAGGCCGAACACCACGATGGACACGCCGCCCATCACCGGCAGCGGAATCGCCTGGATCAGCGCGCCGAACTTGGGGCTGAAGCCCAGCAGCACCGCCAGCAGCGCCGCCACCAGGAACACGGCGGTGGAGTAGATGCGCGTGGCCGCCATCACGCCGATGTTCTCCGCATAGGTGGTCACGCCCGTGCCGCCCGCCGCGCTGCTCACCATGGTGGCGATGCCGTCGCCGATGAAGGCCCGGCCCAGGTACGGGTCGAGGTTCTTGCCCGTCATCGCCGTCACGGCCTTGATGTGGCCCAGGTTCTCGGCCACCAGGATGATGACCACGGGCACCATCAGCAGCATGGCGCTGGCGCTGAACACCGGCGCCTGGAAGTGCGGCACGCCGAACCACGGCGCGTTCGCCACGCCCGACAGGTCCAGCGGCTTGCCCAGGCCCAGCCCGTTGGTCAGCACGGCGTAGAGCACGCTCGCCACGATCAGCCCTACCAGGATCAGCAGCCGCTGCACCATGCCGCGCGTGAACACCGCCACCAGCGCCACGCACAGGAAAGTGAGCGCCTGCATCCAGCTGTCGAAATTGCTGGCGGCCATGTTCTTCACCGGAATGGCCGCGAGGTTCAGCCCGATCACGGCCACCACCGCGCCCGTCACCACCGGCGGCATGAAGCGCTCGATCCAGCCCGCGCCAATGGCGTGCACCACCAGCCCCACCACCACGTACACCGCGCCGCAGGCGATGATGCCGCCCAGCGCCACGCCCACGTTGCCGTTCGGCCCCTTGCCTGCATAGGCCGTGGCCGCGATCACCACGCCGATGAAGGCGAACGACGAGCCCAGGTAGCTCGGCACCTTGCCGCCGGTGATGAGAAAGAAAATCAGCGTGCCGATGCCGCTCATGAACACCGCGAGGTTCGGGTCGAACCCCATGAGGATGGGCGCAAGCACCGTGGAGCCGAACATGGCGATCACGTGCTGGATGCCCATGAGCCCCGTCTGCGGCCAGGGCAGTCGCTCGTCGGGGCCGATCACGCCGCCCGATTGCAGCGCCGTGGCGGGGCGCTCCGTCCATTGCAAAAGGCCCATGCTTCTCTCCTTGGGTGAAAACCCGGATTCTAGAGGTCAAATAAGCCTCCAGCGCTTATGGAGTGAGCGCTGGTAGCTATCAAAACAGGAGTTGCCGCACGCCCAGCGCACGCGCGATGCGGTCGCGCCGCACCGTGGTCTTGGGCACCTTGAATGGGAACCACATCCGCACGTCCTCTTCCAGCCCGATGCCGTGCATGTAGTTGTAGATGGCCTTCTTCAGGCCCGCGCCCAGCGCGTCATGGTCCACGCCCGTGGGGTCGGTGAAGGCCACGTCGTTCCTGGCGAAGCCGCCCGGCGGCAGCGGGTGCAGGGTGATGCCGTATTCCCCGGGGCTCTGGCCCACGGGCGAATGCACGGTGCAGGCGAAGCGGTGGAAGAAGCCGCTCTGGATGCAGCCGTTGGCGAACAGCTGGCGCACGTATTCGAGCGCGTCCACCGTGTCCTGCACCGTCTGGGTTGGAAAGCCGTACATCAGATAAGCGTGCACGAGGATGCCCGCGTCGGCGAAAGCCTTGGTCACGCGCGCCACCTGGTCGACGGAGACGCCTTTTTTCATCAGGTCCAGCAGCCGGTCGGACGCGACCTCCAGCCCGCCTGAGATGGCGATGCAGCCGCTGTCGGCCAGCAGTTCGGCCAGGCCGGGCGTGAAGGTCTTCTCGAACCGCACATTGCCCCACCACGAGATGCCCGTGCCGCGCGCGATTAGTTCCTGCGCCAGGCTCTTCAACGCCTTGGGCGGCGCGGCTTCATCGACGAAATGGAAACCCGTCTGCCCCGTTTCGGCCACGATGGCGTCGATGCGGTCGGCCAGCACGGCGGCGCTCGCGCCCTCGTAGCGGCCGATGTAGTCCAGGCCCACGTCGCAGAAGCTGCACTTCTTCCAGTAGCAGCCGTGCGCCACGGTCAGCTTGTTCCAGCGCCCGTCGCTCCACAGCCGGTGCATGGGGTTGAGCATGTCGAGCAGCGAGAGGTAGTCGGAAAGCGGCAGCCCGTCCCACGTGGGCGTGCCGACTTCGGCGAAGGCCACGTCGGCTTCCATCATGTTCACGTAGCGCACCGCGCCGCCCTCGCGCACGAAGGTGCGCACCAGGCGCGACGGGCCGCGCTGGCCTTGCAGGTGTTCCAGCAGCGCGAGCAGCGGGCGCTCGCCCGCGTCCAGCGTCACGTAGTCGAAGAAATCGAACACGCGCGCATCGCTGAGTTCGCGCAGTTCGGTGTTGACGAAGCCGCCGCCCAGCACGGTGACGACGTGCGGATGCCGCGCTTTGATGGCCTGCGCGATGCGGAACGCGCCGTACACCGAGCCGGGGAAGGGCACGGACAGCAGCACCACGGTGGGCTGGTGGCGTTCCACCGCCTCCAGCGTGAGGGTTTGCAGCGCCTCGTCCACCAGCGTGGGCAGGGCGGCCAATGCCTCGGCCAACGGATTAAAAGTCGGCTGGCTGCCCGCGAGCGATTCGGCGTAGCGCACGAACTCGAAGCGCGGGTCCACCGCGTCGCGCAGCACGTCGGCCAGGTCGTTCAGGTAGAGCGTGGCCAGGTGCTTGGCCTTGTCCGAGAGGCCCAGCGCGCCGAAGGCCCAGCCCAGCGGGTCGCCGCTGCCGTCGTCCTCGAACACGTCGAGCGATGCGAAGCGCGGCCCCTCGGGCAGCCAGGCGCGTGAGGCAATGCGGTGCGCCAGCGTGCCGTCGCGCCCCTGCAGGAAGGCGATCACGGGGCCGATGGTGGCGAGGTAGCGGTCCCGCTGCGCGAGGAAGGACTGCACGGCGGGGCTGCGCTCCTGCGCGGGCAGCGCCTGCGCGCGGTCGATGGCTTGCGCCAGCCCTTCGCGCGAGAGCAGGCGCAGCACCAGCGCGATCGCCAGGTCTTCCTGGAACGCCGCCACGCCGCGCGAGCGCAGGAAGCCCGTGAGGTAGGCGGTGGAGGGGTAGGGCGTGTTGAGCTGCGTCATCGGCGGGATGACGGCGAGCACGCGGGGCGGGGCGGCGGACATGCGGGGCGGCGGGACGGGGACGCGGGTGGACGATTATCCCGGTTGGGGCCGCAGCGCCTGCTACGCTGCATCCCATGGAGACAACAACCCCCCCTTTCACCCCTCGCATCCGCCTCTACCAGGACTGGCTGGCGCGCGAGCGCGGCCTGACGTTCGTCACCTACGACGACCTCTGGCGCTGGTCCGTCACCGACCTGGACGCCTTCTGGCAAAGCATCTGGGATTACTTCGACCTGCAATCGCCCACGCCGCACACCGCGGTGCTGGCCGACAACCGGATGCCTGGCGCGCGCTGGTTCCCGGGCGCGCAGGTCAACTACGCGCGGCAGGCGCTGCGGCATGTGGAGGCGGCGCACGCGGCGGGCTTCCCGGCCATCGTCAGCCGCAATGAGAAAGGGCAGCACCGCGAACTGTCGTGGCCCGAACTGCGGCGGCAGGCGGCGGCGCTGGCGCTGCACCTGCGGGCCCAGGGCGTGCAGCCGGGCGACCGCGTGGCGGCCTACCTGCCCAACATCCCCGAGGCCATGGTGGCGCTGCTGGCCACGGCGAGCCTGGGCGCGGTGTGGAGCATCTGCGCGCCCGACATGGGCGCGGCCGCCGTGCTCGACCGCTTCCGCCAGATCGCGCCCAAGGCGCTGATCGCCGTGGACGGCGTGACCTACGGTGGGCGCGACCTGGACCGCACCGGCGTGGTCGAGGAGCTGCGCGCCGCGCTGCCCTCCGTCACCCACACGGTGCTGGTGAACAACCTCGATGCTTCCAAAAAAATAGCTGGTAGCGCAGACTGGATAAGCGCTACGGCCCGAAACGATGCCGAAGTGGCGGCTTTCGAGCCGGTGTGGCTGCCGTTCGACCACCCGCTGTGGATCGTCTACTCCAGCGGCACCACCGGCCTGCCCAAGCCCATCGTGCACGGCCACGGCGGCATGTTGCTGGTGGCGACCAAGCTCGGCGGCCTGCACTACGACGTGGGCTGCAGCTACGACCCGAACAGCTGGGGCGAGCGCTTCCACTGGTACAGCTCCACCGGCTGGGTGATGTGGAACGCGCAGTTCAACGGCCTGCTCAGCGGCACCACCTGCGTGATCTTCGACGGCAACCCCGGCGGCAGCAAGGAGCGGCCCGACTGGGGCACGCTCTGGCGCTTCGCGGCGGAAACGGGCATCACCCACTTCGGCGCGGGCGCGGCTTTCTACGCCAACTGCATGAAGGCCGGCATCGACCTGCAAGACTGCGGCGACCTCACGCGCATCCGCTGCCTGGGCAGCACCGGCTCGCCCCTGTCGCCCGAGGTGCAGCAGTGGGGCACGGCGCAGTTCGAGCGCATCGGCACGCCCGGCATCTGGTGGAACAACATCTCGGGCGGCACCGACTTCGCGGGCTCCTTCCTCGGTGGCCACCGCGAACTGCCGCAAACGCCCGGCGTGATGCAGTGCCGCAGCCTGGGCTCGGCGGTGGAGGCCTGGGACGCCGAGGGCCGCACCGTGATGGACGCCGTGGGCGAACTGGTCTGCACCCAGCCCATTCCCTCCATGCCGCTGTACCTCTGGGGCGACAAGGACGGCGCGCGCTACCTGTCCAGTTATTTCGACATGTACCCGCCCGGCCAGGGCCGCCAACCCGGCGGCGGCGATGGCCCCGCCAGCATGGGCGCGGTCTGGCGGCATGGCGACTGGCTGCAGATCGGCAGCCAGGGCGGCTGCACCATCTATGGCCGCAGCGACGCCACCATCAACCGCCACGGCCTGCGCATGGGCACGAGCGAGATCTACAGCGCCGTCGAGGCCCTGCCCGAGGTGCTCGACAGCCTGGTGGTAGACCTCGAATACCTGGGCCGCGACAGCTACATGCCGCTGTTCGTCGTGCTGCGCGACGGCGTGGCGCTCGACGACGCCCTGCGCGCGCGCATCAACGCCGCCATCCGCACCGCGCTGTCGCCGCGCTTCGTGCCCGACGACATCCTGCAGGTGGCCGAGGTGCCGCGCACGCTCAGCGGCAAGAAGCAGGAGCTGCCGATCAAGAAGCTGCTGCTGGGCCAGCCGATCGAGAAAGTGGTGAACCAGGACGCCATGGCCAACCCTGGCTGCCTCGCGTGGTACGTGCAATTCGCTGCAGAAAGGGCACGGTCCGCCGCTCCATAATCGGGCTACATGAATCGCACTCCCCCGAAACGCTTCTCGATGATCCGCGAGTTCCACCTCGCGGACTGGTTCACGCTGGGCAACGCCGTGTGCGGCGTGGGGGCGCTGTTCTCCACCCTCAGCTACATCGAGAACCACGACGTGCGCCACGTCTACTTCGCGTGCGCGCTGGTGCTCGCGGCGCTGGTGTTCGACGTGCTCGACGGCCGCATCGCGCGCTGGCGCCAGAAAAGCTCGGCCATGGGGCGCGAATTGGACTCGCTGGCCGACGTGATCTCGTTCGGCGTCGCGCCCGCCGTCATCGCCTACGGCTGCGGGATGCAGGGGCTGTACGACCGCGTGGTGCTGGCCTACTTCGTCGCCTGCGGCGTGTCGCGCCTTGCGCGCTTCAACGTCACGGCGGAGAGCCTGTCGGGCGGCTCGGGCAAGGTCAAGTACTTCGAGGGCACGCCCATCCCCACCTCCATCGTGCTCGTGGCGCTGCTGGCGCTGGCCGCGTCGATGGGCGCGCTGCGTGACCACCTGTGGTTCGGCGACGTGGCGATCGGCGGCTTCACGCTGCACCCGCTGGTGCTGCTGTTCGCGCTGTCCGGCTCGCTGATGATCAGCCGCATCCGCATCCCGAAACTCTGAGCCTGCAGCCTCTGCCGCCTCTGCGGGTTGTTTCGGTTTTTTCTTGATTGCGTAAAATAATAAGAATCATTATCAAATTCAATCAAAAATGCCATGCGCGGACGCGAACTGCGGGGACGCGCGCGCTGAATTGCTACCGAATAAATAGCTGCCAGCGCTTGATGGACAAGCGCTGCAGGCCAATTTGATACACAACAGAGGCACACCATGAAACGTTTCATCCTTTTGCCAGTGGCCTGCGCGGCGCTGGCCGCCACACAGTCCGCGCAGGCGCAAAGCGGCGCGGACAAGACCATGGATACCGTGACCGTCATCGGCACGGTGGATCGGCTGCAGAGCCTGGATTTCTACGCGCCCAACTCCAGCGCGCTCATCCAGCGCGACGCCATCGACGCGCAGGGCGCGCGCAAGCTCGACCAGGCGCTGCAGTACCAGGCCGGCATCGTCAGCGAGCCCTTCGGCGGGGACAACAAGGTGGACTGGTTCAAGATCCGCGGCTTCGACGCCTCCACCGCGCTCGACGGCACGCCCACCACGCCCAACGGCTACTTCGTCTGGAAGCCGGAACTGTTCGGCGTCGAATCGGTCGAGGTCGTCAAGGGCGCCAACTCGCTGGTGTTCGGCGCGGCGAACACGGGCGGCGTGGTCAACCTCGTGACCAAGCGCCCGCACAAGGAACAGGCGCTGACCGTGAACGCCGAGACGGGCAACTTCGGCAAGCTCGGCCTGGGCGTGGACTACAACGGCATCGCCAACAGCGACGGCTCCGTCTATTACCGCATCGTGGCGCAGGCCCGCAAGGAAGACGGTATGCAGCGGCGCACCGGCATGGACAGCTACTACCTCGCCCCCAGCGCCACCATCGAATTCAGCCCGCGCACCGCGCTCACGCTGATGGGCAGCGTGCAGCGCGACACCGGCACGCCCACCAACGGCTTCCTGCCCGCCTGGGGCACCATCATCGACACGCCCTACGGCCGCGTGGACCGCCGCACCAACATGGGCGAGCCGGACTTCGACCACCTCAAGCGCACGCAGACCAGCGCCGGCTGGCAACTGCGCCACGACCTTTCCAACGACTGGACCTTCACGCAGAACTACAAGTTCACGCGCCTGGAGCTCGACCAGCAGAACGTGTTCGCCTACGGCTCCGACAACAACCGCCAAGCCCTGCGCGGCTACACCTTCACCCAGGGCAGCACCCGCAACCACTACCTGGACAACCGCCTGAACGGCACGCTGCGCCTGGGCGACGGCATCACCCTCAAGCCCACCGTGGGCGTGGACTACCTGCGCTCCGACACCGGCGGCCAGAACAACGGCTTCGGCCTCGTGCCCAACCTGGACATGTTCGCGCCGGTGTACGGCGCGCCGTTCACCGTGAGCAGCACGCCCTACGAGCAGCGCCTGCGCCAGTGGGGCGCCTACGCCGCGGCCCAGATGCAGATCGGCAGCCGCTGGAACCTGAGCGCCGGCCTGCGGCACGACAACGCCAAGAACGAATCCGCGGGCGGCTATGACGCCAGCCACAACAGCCTCAACGCGGGCGTCATGTACATCAGCCCACTGGGCGTGGCGCCGTACGCGAGCTATTCCGAATCGTTCAAGCCCACGGCGGGCGTAGACAGCAACAACAACCCCTACAAGCCCTATGAAGGCCGGCAGGCCGAGGTCGGGGTGAAGCTGGAGCCGGCGTGGCTCAACGGCGGCACCATGTCGCTGGCCTACTTCGACCTGCAGGAGAAGAATGCCCTCGCGGCGGACGCCTCCAACATCCAGCGCCAGATCGGCAAGCGCACCAACCGGGGCCTGGAACTGCAGGCCGACCTGCGCATCCAGCCCGGCACGGCGGTGAAGGCCTCGTTCACCCACAACAACTCGCGCCAGGACGTGAGCGTCACCCAGAACCTGCGCACCCCGCTCATCCCGCGCAACCAGGCCAGCCTGTGGGTCAGCCACCGCTTCGGCGGCAACCTCACCGTGGCCGCGGGCGCCCGCTACAACGGCTCCACCGTGGACGAGGCCTACTACCCCGGCCGCAAGATCGCCGCCTACACCCTGCTCGACCTCATGGTGCGCTACGACATCAGCCGCGCCTGGGCGCTGCAGTTCAACGCGCGCAACCTCACCAACAAGACCTACGTGAGCGGCTGCGACTTCTACTGCTACTACGGCAGCAGCCGCACCGTGGACGTGCAGCTGCAGTACCAGTGGAAGTGACCGCCAGCCCCCGCAGACTATTTTTTTGATAGCTGCGGGCGCACGGCTGGAGCGGGCTGAGGGCCCGTAGGGCCTGTAATGTTTGGAGACATATGCGCACCCCGCCCCGGGGGGCGGTCACGGTAAACTTCGCGGCTTTGGGCACAGGCCCTCACGGCGCCCCGCCAGGCGCTTTCTCAAGCGAACCTTCTCCCATGGCCGTTGACACGGCGGGCCAGCCCCGCACCACCAGCTTCGAACTCAAGAGCGCCCAACTGCCCGTGGTGGCCGTGGTGCTCAAGACCGCCGACACGGCCACCCTGGCCGCCGAGCTGGCCGCGCGCCTGGGCGACGACCCCAACTTCTTCGACAACGACCCGGTGCTGATCGACCTGGCCGCCGTGCGCGACACCGACCAGTACCTCGACTTCGCCGCCCTCAGCGCCACGCTGCGCCGCTACCGCACCCGCCCCGTGGCCGTGCGCGGCGGCAACCCCACGCAGATGGAAGCCGCGCGCCGCGTGGGCCTGGTGGCCGCGCCCGAGGCGGCGCAGCGCCCCGCCGCCGCCCCCGTGCCCGAGGTGCAGGAAGTGGTGCGCGAAGTGCAGGTGCCGGTGGAAGTGCCCGTGCCCGGCCCCGGCGCCGTCATGGTGACCAAGCCTCTGCGCTCGGGCCAGCAGGTGTACGCGCGCGGCGCCGACCTGGTGGTGATGGCCGTCGTCAACTTCGGCGCCGAAGTCATCGCCGACGGCCACATCCACGTCTACGCCCCGCTGCGCGGCCGCGCCATCGCCGGCGCGCGCGGCGACACCAGCGCGCGCATCTTCAGCACCTGCATGGAGCCGCAGCTCGTCTCCGTCGCCGGCATCTACCGCACCAGCGAAACCGCGCTGCCCCCCGACGTGCTCGGCAAGCCCGCGCAGGTGCGGCTGGACGGCGAGCGGCTGCTCATCGAATCCATTTGAACTGAATACACCCAAGGAACAACCGCAATGGCCGCCAAAATCGTCGTCGTGACCTCCGGCAAGGGAGGCGTGGGCAAGACCACCACCAGCGCCAGCTTTGCATCGGGCCTCGCACTCGCGGGCCACAAGACCGCCGTGATCGACTTCGACGTCGGCCTGCGCAACCTCGACCTCATCATGGGCTGCGAGCGCCGCGTGGTGTACGACCTCATCAACGTCATCCACGGCGAGGCCAACCTGCACCAGGCCCTGATCAAGGACAAGCAGTGCGACAACCTGTACGTGCTGGCCGCTAGCCAGACGCGCGACAAGGACGCGCTCACGCAGGACGGCGTGGGCAAGGTGCTCAAGGACCTGGCCGACATGGACTTCGAGTACATCGTCTGCGACTCGCCCGCCGGCATCGAAAGCGGCGCGCTCATGGCCATGCACTTCGCCGACGAGGCGCTGCTGGTCACCAACCCCGAAGTGTCCTCGGTGCGCGACTCCGACCGCATCCTGGGCATGTTGGGCAGCAAGACCAAGCGCGCCATCGACGGCGGCGAGCCGGTCAAGGAGCACCTGCTCATCACCCGCTACAACCCCAACCGCGTGGAAGACGGCCAGATGCTGAGCCTGGAGGACATCCAGGACATCCTGCGCATCAAGCTCATCGGCGTGATTCCCGAATCCGAAAACGTGCTCCAGGCCTCGAACCAGGGCACGCCCGCCGTGCACCTCACGGGCACCGACGTGTCCGAGGCGTACAAGGACGTGGTGGCGCGCTTCCTGGGCGAGGACAAGCCGCTGCGCTTCATCGACGCGCAGAAGCCCGGCTTCTTCAAGCGCCTGTTCGGGAGCAAATAAGCCATGGCGTCCTTCCTGTCCTTTCTGCTGGGCGAAAAGAAGAAGACCGCCACCGTGGCCAAGGAGCGCCTGCAGATCATCCTGGCGCACGAGCGCACCGGCCGCAACCCCGGCCAGCCCGACTACCTGCCCGCGCTGCAGCGCGAGCTGCTGGCCGTGATCTCGAAGTACGTGAGAATCGGCGCCGAGGACCTCAAGGTGCACCTGGAGCGCCAGGACAACCTCGACGTGCTCGAAGTCAAGATCGAGCTGCCGGACGCGCCCGCCGCGCCGGTTGCAGCCAAAAAAGCCGTCTAGCCCACGCCAGCCGTGCGCTGGCAGCTATCAAAACTACAGCGGGTGCTCGGTATAGAAGCGCCCGCCGTGGTACAGCAGCGGCGGCACGCCCGCGCGGTGCGTGCAGCGCCGCACCTCGCCCACGAAGATCACGTGGTCGCCCTCGTCGTAGCGGCTGCGGTTGAAGCACTCGAACGTGGCCGCCGCGCCCGCCAGCACCGGCGCTCCCCCCAGGCCCGGCGTGTGCACCAGGCCCGCGAAGCGGTCCACGCCGCGCGTGGCGAAGCGCTCGGCCAATTCCTTCTGGTCGGCGGCCAGCACGTGGATGGCGTAGTGCGAACCCGTGGCGAACGCGGGCAACGACGTGGCCGCGCCCGCCAGGCTCCAGAGCACCAGCGGCGGGTGCAGCGACACCGAATTGAACGAACTCACCGTGACCCCCACCGGCGTGCCGCCCATGCCCTGGACGGTGACGATGGCCACGCCCGTGGCGAACATGGCGAGCGCGTCGCGAAATTCGCGCGCGGAGAAATGGGGCGAATGAGGCAGGTTCACGGAGCTGGATTATCGAGGGTGCGGCGTCCCCCAAGCAAAAGGGCCGCCTTGCGGCGGCCCTTTCGGCGGAAATAAAAAAGTTGCGAAGCGTCCCGAAACGAATAAGAGAGGGAGGGAGGAGAAGCGTTCCAGGGTCTACAGACGGGCAGGCCCGAAAGGCTTCGCAACAGGAAAGCTGTGACAGTGTTGCGGCTCTCACAGTGAAATAGAGTGGGGCCGGGAAACCGAAGTTCCAGGCCCGATTGGCAAAGAAGTGTAAACCGGCGTCATACCAGCGCCAGGAGCTTGGCGAGCGGCCAGCTCACGCGCACGTCCTTGTGCGCCACGGGGCCGGTGATCTTCCACTGGGGCGCTTCGGTGCTGCGCGGAATGGGCTCGCCGGTGGCCATGCCCTCGCGGTTGAGCACCACGGCCACGCGCGGGGTGTTGGCGGTGGCGCCGCGGCGCAGCACCACGCCCACCTCGCCGGTGGCCAGGCGCACCAGCGCGCCGGGCGGGTAGATGCCCAGGGTCTTGACCAGGGCGGAGCCCGCCTCGTCCACCTTCTGGGCCTCGTCGTAGTAGCAGTTCTGCATGGCCGCCGTGACGGGCATGGGAGAGCGCGTGGCGCGCGGCGCGATGCGCGCGCCGAACACGTCGGCGCGCTGGATCAGGCGCGCGATCTGGCTGCCTTCGCTGCGCTCGGCCAGCGGCCCGGGCTGGCGGTGGTGGTGGCCGCGCACGGCTTCGAGCCACACCGCGTCGGTCACGCCCAGCTCGCGCAGCAGCGCCTCGGAGCGCTCCGCGTGGTCGTCGATGGCCTGGATCTGCGCCGCCGTGAGCGGGTAGGCCTGCTGCGCGAGCTGGTCTTGCAGCTCGGTCATGGCCAGGTTCATGGACAGGGCGGCGCAGCCCGCCTGGTAGATGCGCGCATTGCTCCAGTGCAGGGTTTCGCGCGCGGTGACCATGCAGGCCACGCTGGTCAGCATGGCGTGCGTGGCGCTGTACATGCGCACTTCCACGGCGGAGATGTGGATCAGCGCGAGCAGCGTGGCGTCGGGCGACATGGCGGTGCGGTAGGCCAGCTCCTGCAGCAGCGCCTCGAAGCGGGGGCTGAAGTCGTGCGCCTGGGGCGCGCGCAGCAACTGCGTGGCGCGCAGCTGCAGCTCGGGCCAGGCGGGCGGGCCGAGGTCGGGGCGCGCGGAAGCGGCCGCAGGCGCGGGCCTGGGCGGCTGGGCATGGGCGGGGACGGTGCTGCCGCTGTCGAGCTTCGTGGCGGCGAGGTCGCCCAGCGTGGCATTGCTGGACATCAGCTTGCCCTGCAGCTGCGCCAGATAGGCGCGGTGGCTGTCGGCGGACTCCTTGGGGTCCATGCACAGCTCGCGCCCGCCGGACATCAGCGTTTCCAGCGCGGTCCGGTCCTTGATGACGAAACCCCGGTTGGCCAGCAGCGCGCCGTCGCTGCCGCGCAGCACGAAGGGCAAGGGCTGGCCCAGCGGAATGGTGTCGATGTTCAGCGCGACGAGTTTCATAGGGGTTACTGGGCCTGCTGCGCGGAATTATCAGCGAACCCCGCGAGCCCGAAAGCCCGCCAAGCCACCGGTTTACGGGCTTGTTTGCGCCGTTGCCAGCCCCCGGCCGGCGCCCGCTACCATCGCGGCATGGAAAGCAAACGCACGTTTGAACCCGCGAACGAGACGAAGGACACGAAGGCGCGGGTCATTGCCGCCGCCACGCGGCTGTTCGCCGAAAAGGGGATGGACAAGGTGGTCCTGCGCGAGCTGACCAGCGCCGCGGGCGTCAATCTGGCCGCGGTGAACTACCACTTCGGCTCGAAGGAGGCCCTGTGCGAGGCGGTGCTGGACAGCCTGTCCGAGCGGGTCAACGCGCAGCGGCTGGGCCGGCTGCGCGAGGTGCTCGGCGCGGCGGAGCGCGCCGGGCAGCGCCCGGCCTTGCGGGCCATCCTGGAAACCTTCATCGCGCCCTATCTGGACACGGATGCGGCGGGCGACGGCGCCCTCCTGGTGCAGCTGTTCATCCAGGACCGCATCCACCCCAGCGAGATGACGGCCCGCATCACCCGCCGGCACTTCGACCCGCTGGCCCGGGAATACATCGCCGCCTTCGCCCGGGCCTGCCCGGACGTGCAGCCGGACGATTTCTACTGGCGCTACGTGTTCACCTACAGCGCGGTCATCCTCACGGCGAGCGACCGCAGCAGGGCCGACCGGATAGCGGCCATGTCGCTGGGGCGCATCGACGGCGCCGACCTGGCCACGCAGCGCGCCGCCCTGCTGGACTACCTGGCGGCCGCCATTGCCGCGCCCAGCCGCCAGCCGCTCGCATTCGGGTAATTGCCGATGGGAGGGCGGGCCGGGAAGGCTTACGCTTGGAATCAAACGGTTGTTTCATACGTTTGTTTTCCAGGCTCTTGCCCCATGCACCCTGCCAATCCCCTGAATGGTTTCGTGGTCGACCGGACGCAGATCCGCTATGTCGGCCAGGATCTCCAGCGCCCTGAATGCATCCTGGCCGAGCCGGAAGGCACGCTGTGGTGCGCCGATGCGCGCGGCGGCGTGACGCGGATCGCCGCCGACGGCTCGCAGCGCTTCATCGGCCAGCAGGCCGACGGGCGCTTTGCCGCCAGCGCCAGCGCGACCGCCACGGAGCTGGAGGCCAAATACACCACGGGCACCTTGCCCAACGGGCTGGCCTTCGCGGCCAATGGCGATCTGCTGATCTCCAACTTTGGCACCGACCTGCTGGAGGTCATGACCCGTGACGGCGCCACGCGGGTGTTGTACGACCGCATCGACGGCCTGCCCATCGGCAAGGTGAACTTCGTGCTGCGCGATTCGCGCGACCGCATCTGGCTGACGGTGTCCACGCGCGTCAACCCGTGGACGGAGGCGGCCACCCGCCGCGTGTGCGACGGCTACGTGGCCGTGGTGGAGAACGGCCGCATCCGCGTGGTGGCCGACGGCTTTCACTTCACCAACGAGGTGCGGCTCGACGCCCGGGAAGAGTGGCTGTACATCGTCGAAACCACGGGCCCCTGGATCACCCGGATGCGGCTGGACGAGTCGGACCCGTCGCAGGTGCGCCTGACCCGGCGCGAGGTGTTCGGCCCCGCGCACCTGGGCGGTCTGCCCGACGGCATCGCCTTCGACGCCTACGGCAACCTCTGGTGCACCCTGATCATGACCGACCGGCTGATCGCGCTGACGCCCGAGGGCGAGGTGCACACCCTGCTCGACGACGGCGACCCCGAGGCCAGCGCCCGGCTGATGGCGCGCTTTGCCGAGGGCACGATGACGATCGCGGACGGGCAGCAGTCCAAGGGCTCGATCGCGCCGTGGATGGCCAGCGTCACCTTCGGCGGCCCCGACCTGCGCACGGTCTACCTGGGCAGCCTGCTGGGCACGTCCATCCCCTGCTTCCGCTCGCCGGTGCCCGGTTTGCCCATGGTGCATTGGCCTGTCTAGAAACCTGTCTAGAAATATTCCCAAGGAGTCCACGATGAAACCTCTGCGTGCCATGGCGGCGGCGCTTGCCGCGGGCGCGGCCCTGTCCCTGCCGCTCCTGCCGCTGGCGGCCCAGGCCCAGGGCTGGAGCCCGTCCAAGCCCATCCGCATCGTCATCCCGTATGGCGGCGGCTCGTCGCCCGACGTGATCGCGCGGCTGATGAGCGTGCCCATGGCCCAGGCCCTGGGCCAGCCGGTGGTGATCGAGAACAAGCCGGGCGCCAGCACCATCGTGGCCGCACAGTCCGTGGCGGCGGCGCCGGGCGACGGCCACACGCTGCTCTACACGGTCAACAACACCACGTCGATCAACCCGTATGTGTACAAGTCGCTGCCCTACAAGCCGGAGGACCTGGTGCCGGTGGTGCGCGTGCTCTCGGTGCCGTATGTGGTGGTCGTGTCGCCCCAGTCGCCTTACAAGACGCTGGCCGACCTGATGGCGGGCGCCAAAGCCCGCCCCGGCCAGCTGAGCTACGCCAGCTACGGCATCGGGCAGGGCACGCACGTGGCCATGGCCCGGCTGCTGAACGCGGCGGGGGCCGAGATGCTGCACGTGCCGTACAAGGACAGCGCGCTGGCCGACCTGACCTCCGGCCTCATCACCACGCTGATGGACCCGTCCACCACGGCCATCCCGTCCATCCAGGGCGGCAAGATGCGCGCCCTGGCCGTCACCGGGCCGCATCGCATCGATGCGCTGCCCGACGTGCCCGCGGTGAGCGAGACCTTTCCCGGCTTCGTGGGCGACTCGTGGCACGGCCTGTTCGCGCCCAAGGGCACGCCCGTGGCCGTGGTGACCCGGCTGAACGAGGTGGCGCAGAAAATCATTGCCAGCCCCGACTTCCAGCGCCGCCTGAAGGAACTGGGCCTGGTGCCCGCCGGGGGCACGCCCGCCGACTTCCAGAAGTTCATGCACGCCGACGCCCAGGCCTGGGCCAAGGTGGTGCGCGACAACCGCATCCAGGTCGATTGACCGGTTTTGTTCCATTACAGGAGAGCCCCACATGCCCCGCCGCTTTGTTGATCTGTCGATCTTTCTGGAAAACGACGTGATGAGCGACCCGCCCGCCTTCGCGCCCCAGATCGAGTACTTCACCCACGACAACACCTTCGAGCAGATCGCGCCCTTCTTTCCCGGCCTGAAGAAGGAAGACCTGCCCGATGGCGAAGGCTGGGCCGTGGAGTTGGTGAAACTGTCCACCCACAACGGCACGCACCTGGACGCGCCCTACCACTTCCACTCGACGATGGACGCCAAGTCGGGCGGTAAAAAGCCCGCCATCGCCATCCACGACGTGCCGCTGGAATGGTGCTTCCAGCCCGGCGTGAAGCTGGACTTCCGCCACTTCGCGGACGGCTACGTGGTCACCGCCGCCGACGTGGAGGCCGAGTTGCAGCGCATCGGCCACACCCTCAGCCCGCTGGAGATCGTGGTGGTCAACACCCGCGCGGGCAGCCGCTACGGCGAGCCCGACTACGTGAGCGCCGGCTGCGGCATGGGCTACGAGGCCACCATGTACCTGCTGGAGCGCGGCGTGCGCCTGACCGGCACCGACGCCTGGAGCTGGGACGCGCCCTTCGTCCACACCGCGCAGAAATACGGCCAGACGCACGACGCCAGCCTGATCTGGGAGGGCCACAAGGCGGGCCGCGACATCGGCTACTGCCACATCGAGAAGCTGCACAACCTGGAGGCGCTGCCGCCCACGGGGTTCATCATCAGCTGCTTTCCGCACAAGATCCGTGGCGCCTCGGCGGGCTGGACGCGGGCGGTGGCCATCTTCGACGACGCGCTGCTGCCGCAGGCAGCTTTGTAAGCATTTTTGGCCTCTAGCCCTTATCCATCAAGCGCTAACAGCTACTCAAACCATAGCAACCATGACCACACTCGACGCCACCCACGACCCCGCCGCCCGCAGCTGGCTGCCCAGCGCCCAGGCGGCGGGCTGCGATTTTCCGCTGCAGAACCTGCCCTTCGCCGTGCTGCGCCGGCGCGGCAGTGACGAACCCTGGCGCGGCGCGGTGGCCATTGGCGACCAGGCGCTGGACCTGGCCGCGCTGGCCGCCACCGGCCTGGTGGCGAGCGACGCGGGTGATGCGCTGGCGCTGGCCGCCGAGCCCACGCTCAACCGCTTCATGGGCGCGGGCCCCGCCGCCTGGCGCGCGCTGCGCCACGCGCTGTTCGCGCTGCTGGCCGACAGCGCCAGCGTAGACGCGCAGCGCCAGGTGCGCGCCTGCCTGCTGCCGCTGGCCGACGTGGAATACACCCTGCCCGCGCGCATTGGCGACTACACGGACTTCTACACCTCGCTGGACCACGCGCTGAACTGCATCCGCCTCATGTACCCCGGCGCGGACGTGACGCCCAACTTCCGCTGGCTGCCGCAGGCGTACCACGGGCGCGTGTCCACCATCGGCGTCAGCGGCCAGCGGTTCCGCCGCCCGCACGGGCAGTCGCTGCCGCCGGGGGCCGGCGCGCCGGTGTTCCAGCCCTGCGCGCGCATGGACTACGAGCTGGAGCTGGGCGTCTGGCTCGGCCCCGGCAACGCCAACGGCGAGCCGATTCCGCTCGCGCAGGCGGAGGCGCACATCTTCGGCATCAGCCTGCTCAACGACTGGTCGGCGCGCGACATCCAGGTGTGGGAAATGGCGCCGCTGGGGCCCTTCCACGCCAAGAACTTCGCCACCACCGTCTCGCCCTGGATCGTGACGCTGGACGCGCTGGCCCCGTACCGCACGGCCTGGACGCGGCCCGCCGCCGACCCGCAGCCGCTGCCCTACCTCGAATCCGCCGCCAACCGCGCGGGCGGCGCCTTCGACATCCAGCTGGAGGTGTGGCTGGAGAGCGAGCAGGCGCGGCGCGAAGGGCGCGGCCCGGCGCGGCTGTCGGGCACCAGCTTCCGGCACCAGTACTGGAGCATCGCGCAGATGGTGGCGCACCACACGGCGGGCGGCTGCGGCCTGCAGCCGGGCGACCTGATCGGCAGCGGCACCATTTCCGGCCCCGGGCCGGGCGAGGCCGGGGCCATGATCGAACTGGCCCACGGCGGGCAGCGCCCGGTGGGCGTAGGCGGCGGCGAGCAGCGCGGCTTTCTGCACGACGGCGACACCGTCATCCTGCGCGGCTGGTGCGAGAAGCCCGGCGCCGCGCGCATCGGCTTCGGCGAGTGCCGGGGGACGGTGCTGCCGGCGCTTTAAGCGCTCTTTCGGCGCAGCACGCGCCGCTTGAACCACTGCTCAAAGTCATCGATGTAGGTGAACACCGCCGGCACCACCAGCAGGCTCAGCACGGTGGAGGTGATCAACCCCCCAATCACCGCCACCGCCATCGGCGAGCGGAAGCTCATGTCCGCGCTGCCCCAGGCCAGCGCGATAGGCAACATGCCCGCGCCCATCGCCAGCGTGGTCATGATGATGGGCCGTGCGCGCTTATGGCAGGCGTCGAGCAGCGCGTCCAGGCGGCTCAGGCCGTGGTCGCGCCGCGCCACGATGGCGTATTCGACCAGCAGGATGGAGTTCTTGGTCGCGATGCCCATGAGCATGATGAGCCCGATGAGCGACGGCATCGAGAAGCTCTTGCCCGCGATCAAGAGCCCCACGAAGGCCCCGCCCAGCGACAGCGGCAGCGCCATCAGGATGGTGACGGGCTGCAAAAAGTCCTTGAACAGCAGCACCAGCACCAGGTAGATGCACAGCACGCCCGTGAGCATGGCCAGGCCGAAGCTGGCGAACAGTTCGCCCATCACCTCGGCGTCGCCCACGTCGATCAGGCGCACGCTGGCGGGCAGGCCCGCGACGGAGGGCAGCTGGCGCACGGCCTCGGTGACCTCGCCCAGGCCGCGCTCGCCCAGCTCGATCTCGAAGTTGACGTTGCGCGCGCGGTCGTAGCGGTTGATGACGGCGGGGCCGCTGCCGAGTTCGAGCGTGGCGACTTCCGACAGGCGCACCGGGCCGCGCGCGCCGGGCACGGTGAGGCGCTCCAGCAGCGGCAGGTCCTGCCGCGCCCCGTCGGGCAGGCGCACGACGATGGGCACCTGCCGCTGCGAGAGGTTGAGCTTGGGCAGGTACTGCTCGTAGTCGCCCACGGTGGCCACGCGCAGCGTCTCGGCGATGGCGGCGGTGGTCACGCCCTGGTCGGCGGCGCGCGCGAAGTCGGGGCGCACGGTGATCTCGGGCCGCACCAGGCTCGCGGTGGAGCCGACGTTGCCGATGCCGGGCAGGGTGCGCAGGTCGCGCTCCACGGCGCGGGCGGCGCTGGCCAGGGCCTGCGGGTCTTCGCTCGACAGGGCCAGGATGTATTTGTCGTTCGAGCCGCCCAGGCCGATCTTCACGCGCACGCCGGGCAGGTCGGCCAGCGCGGCGCGCAGCTGCTTTTCGATGCGCTGCTTGAGCGGGCGCTCGCCGCGCGGCGCGAAGCGCAGCGTGAGCGTGGCCGTGCGCGGGTCCGCCGCGGCGCCGCCCGCGAACGGGTCGGCCCCCGCCGAGCCGCCGCCGATGGCGGTGTAGATGCTCTGGATATGGCCTACCTGCCGGATGCGCTCGCTGGCCTGCGCCACCGCCGCGCGCGTGTCGGCCAGCCGGCTGCCGGGCGGCAGTTCCAGCGTGACCTGCGTCTGCTGGTTGTCGTCCGCCGGGATGAAGCCCGAGGGCAGCAGCGGAATCAGCGCGATGGAGCCGATGAAGAAGGCCAGCGCCCCCAGCAGCGTGAGCACGCGGTGCCGCAGGCACCAGCCGCTGGCGCGCATGTAGGCGGCGAGCCAGCGCGGCTCCTGGTGCGTGGCGGCGATGGGCCGCATGATGTACGCCGCCATCATGGGCGTGAGCAGCCGCGCCACGACGAGGGATGCGAACACGGCCAGCGCCGCCGTCCAGCCAAACTGCTTGAAGAAGCGGCCCGGAATGCCGCTCATGAACGCGGTGGGCAGGAACACCGCGATCAGCGTGAAGGTGGTGGCGATGACGGCCAGGCCGATCTCGTCCGCCGCCTCCATCGCGGCCTGGTACGGCGTCTTGCCCATGCGCAGGTGGCGCACGATGTTCTCGACCTCGACGATCGCGTCGTCCACCAGGATGCCGATGACCAGCGACAGCGCCAGCAGCGTGATGATGTTGATCGAGAAGCCCAGCCAGTACATGCCGATGAAGGCCGGAATGACCGACAGCGGCAGCGCCACGGCGGAGACTATTGTGGCCCGCCAGTCGCGCAGGAACAGCCACACCACCGCCACGGCCAGCAGGCCGCCCTCGACCAGCAGGCGCATGGAGCTGTCGTACTCGTCCTGCGCGATGTCCACGAAGTCCACGGTGCGCGTGAGCTTCACGTGCGGAAAGTCGGCCTGCAACTGTTCCAGCGCCTTTTGCACGCCCGCGCCCACCTCCACCTCGCTCGCGCCACGGGCGCGCGAGACCTCGAAGCCGATGACGGGCTGGCCGTCCAGCAGCGCGGCGGCGCGGGGTTCGGCGATGGTGTCCGTCACCGTCGCCAGCTGGTCCAGGCGCACGTGGCGGCCGTCGGAGAGGGCGATGTCCATCGCGGCCAGTTCCTGCGCCGTCTGCACGGTGGCGATGGTGCGCACGGCCTGCTCCTCGCCACCCAGGTCCATGCGGCCGCCGGCGCTTTCGAGCTGCGTCTGGCGCAGCTGGCGCGACACGTCCGCCGCCGAGGCGCGCAGCGCTTGCAGGCGCAGCGGGTCCAGCGCCACCTGCACCTGGCGCGTGACGCCGCCCACGCGCGCCACGCGGCCCACGCCGGGCACGGCGAGCAGGCGGCGCGTGAGGGTGTCGTCCACGAACCACGACAGCGCCTCGTCGTCCCAGCGGTCGGAGGCGATGGCATACGCCTGGATGGGCTGCGACGACAGTTCGAGCTTGGCGACGATGGGGTCGCGCAGGTCGGCGGGCATGTCGGCGCGCACGCGGCTCACGGCGGAGCGCACGTCGTCCACGGCCTCCTGCACGGGCTTTTCGAGGCGGTACTCGGCGGCGATGCTGGCCGTGCCGTCCATCAGCGTGGAGGTGATGTGCTTGAGCCCTTGCGTGGTGGCGATGGCGTTTTCGATCTTGCGCACCACGTCGCTTTCCAGCTGCCCCGGCGCGGCGCCCGGCAGCGCGGCGGTGACGATGACCACGGGCAGTTCCATGTCCGGAAAGTTCTGCACCTTCATGGCGCGGAACGACAGCAGCCCCGCGAACGTGAGCAGCACGAACAGCATCGCGGCGGGGATGGGGTTGCGGATCGACCAGGCGGAGAGATTCACGTCGGCCGCTCCTTATTTGGTAGCTGCTGGCGCTTGATGGGCGGGCGCTGGAGGCTGTTTTGGCTGTGAATCCGCCTGCACGCTCACCAGGTCGCCGTCGTTCAGGAAGGCCCCGCCGCGTGCCACGATGGCGGCGCTGGCGGGCAGGCCCGAGAGCACCTCCACCCGGTCGCCCGCGCGCTGGCCGGTCTGCACGCGGGTCATGCGCACGCGGTGGTCTTCGCCCACGGCAAACACGTTGCTGAAGCCGTCGCGCACCACGACGGCGGTCATGGGCACGGTGAGCGCGCTGCGCTCGCCCAGCACGAATTCGCCGCGCGCGAACATGCCGGCGCGCACGTCGGGGTGCGCGGGCAGGTCCACGTAGACCAGCGCGTTGCGCGTCTGCGGGTCCACGGTGGGCGCGAGCACGCGCACCGTGCCGGTGACCTGCGCGCCGCTGGCGGCGGTCACGCGCGCCTTGTCGCCCACGCGCACGCGCGGCAGGTCGCTGCTGGCGACTTCGGCGCGCCACTCCAGCCGGCCCTTGCGCACCATGCGGAACAGTTCCGCGCCCGCGCCGGTCACCGCGCCCACGGTGGCGCTGCGGGCGGAGATCACGCCGTCGTCCGGCGCCAGCACTTTGGTGTGGGCCAGCCGCAGCTGCTGCACGCGCAGCTGGGCCTGCGCGGCGTCCACGCGCGCCTTGGCGGTCTGGCCCGCGGTGGCGTATTGCTGAATTTGCTGCGCGCTCAACGCACCCGTGGCTTGCAGGGTGCGGGCGCGCGCGTCGTTGGCGGCGGCCTCGGCGGCGCTGCTTTGCGCTTCGAGCAGATTGGCGCGGGCCTGGGCCACGTCGGCCTGCACGGTCTCGTCGGCGAAGGTGGCGAGCAACTGGCCCTTTTTCACCACGTCGCCCACGTTCACGCGCACGTCGGTCAGGCGCAGGCCGTTGCTTTCGGCGCCCACGCTGGCTTCCTGCCATGCGGCGATGCTGCCGTTGGCGGGCAGCTGCAGGGCCAGGGGCGCGCGCTCGGGCCGCACCACGTTCACGGCCAGGGCGGGGCGGGGCTTGGCGGCGGCGGGTGGCTCGTCGGCGCGAGATGGCGCAAGCCATGCGGCCAGGGCCAGTGCGGCGGCGGTGGCCAGGGCGGCGGGCTGCCAGCGGGGCAGGGTCAATCCGTTCATTGCACAACCTCTGTGTTGTTCTCGTTCCAGCCGCCTCCGGCTGCGCGGTAGAGCGCGATCCAGGCGGCCATGCGCTCCTGCCGCAGGTTCACCACGGCGGTGTCGGAGGCCAGGGCGCTGCGGCGCACGTCCTCCAATTCCACGATGCTGGCCAGCCCGCCGCGCCAGCGCGCCTCGGCGGCGTTGAAGGCGGCGCGGTAGCCCTGGGCGGCGGCCTCGGCGTCGGCATTGCGCGCGTCGGCGGCCTGCAGGCGCACCAGGGCCTGCTCCACCTCGCTCACGGCCTGGCGCACGCGGCCCTGGTACACGGCCACGGCCTCGTCGTAGCGGGCGCTGGCGGCGTCCACCTGGGCGGCGCGGCGGCCCGCGTCGAACAGCGGCAGGTTCAGCGTGACGGGGCCGACCGACCACGCATCGAAGCTCTGGCGGAAGCCCGCCATGCTGATCCAGCCCACGCCGATCTGGCCGCCCAGGCTCAGGCTGGGCAGGCGCTGCGCGCGGGCCGCGCCCACGTCGGCGCTGGCGGCGGCCACGTCGCGCCCGGCGCCGTACACGTCGGGGCGCTGGGCGATCACTTGCAGGGGCAGTTCGGCAATGGCGAACAGGCCGGCGGGCGGCTCGGTGCCGGGCTGCGCGGCCAGGCGCCCGCGCAGGCGGGGCTCGTCCCAGCCGGTCAGCGCCACCAGGCCCTTCAGGCCCACCTCGCAGGCCATGCGCTGCTGCGTGGCGCGCGCGCGGCTTTCGCTTTCGCTGGCCTGGGCCAGGGCGGCGCTGGCGGGCGCGGTGAAGCCCGCCTGTTCGGACAGCCGGGACAGCCGCGCCGTCGCGCCGCGCGACCGGGCGTCGGCCTCGGCCACGGCGAGCAGCTGCGTGCAGTGCCGCCAGTCGGCATAGGCCAGCGCCACCTCGGCGGCGACGGAGACGCGCGCCTCGTGCCACTGGGCGCGCGCGCCCGCCAGGCGCTGCGTGGCGGCGTCGCGCTGCGCGGCGTTGGCGCCGAACAGGTCCGCCTCCCAGCCCGCCTGCAGCGTGCCCTGGGCCAGGGTGGCGATTTCGTCCAGCCCCATTTGCGTGCCCCGCCCGCGCGAGGCCGTGCCCTGCGCGTCCAGCGTGGGCAGCAGGGCGGCGCGCGCGGCGGCCTGCGTGGCGCGGGCTTGGGCCACGCGCGAACGGGCCTGGGCCACGCCGGGGCTCACGTCCTGCGCGGCGGCGATCAGTTCGACCAGCAGCGGGTCGTCCATGCGCCGCCACCAGTCGGCCAGGCCGGCCACGCTGCCGCCGTGCGGCAGGGGCGCGTGCCATGCGGCGGGCGCGGCGGCGGGCACGCTGGCGGGCGGCGCGGTGACGGCGCAGGCGGCCAGCGCCAGGGGCAGCGTGGCCAGGGCAAGGCGGCGGAGCAGGGGCATGGTGGCGTTGTCAGGAGGGGGCGGGCGTCGCGGCGCACCATACCAGGGTGAAGCCCGCGCCGGCGCGCAAAAGCCTGGGGGCTTTTGTTGCTACTTTTTCAATAGCTGCAAGCGCTTGCCAGATAAGCGCTGGAGGCCGAAAACACCTGAAATTCAGCCGAAGACCGCGGCCCACAGCGCCAAGACGGCGTCGCGCTGGCTTTTCACCCGTTCAATGGGCACGGGGGCCGACACCTCGTCGAGCCGCGCGCGGTGCTGCACGTGGCGCAGGTGGCGGTAGGCGTCGCCCGCCGCGCGGCCCACGCCCTCGGGCAGCAGGCCGACCTGCTCGGCGCGCAGCAGCAGGGCAATGTTGCCCAGGTTGTCGCGCAGCTCGGGGTGCGCGCCCGATTGCGACAGCACCAGGTACTGCACGGCGAATTCGGCGTCCACCATGCCGCCGGGGCTGTGCTTCACGTCGAAGCCCTCGCCGCGCACCGGGTGGGCGGCGCGCACGCGCTCGCGCATGGCGGTGATTTCGGCGCGCAGCGCCTGCGCGTCGCGCGGCGCGGTGATGACGGCCTCGCGCACCGCGTCGAAGCGCTGGCGCAGGCCCTCATGGCCCAGGATGAAGCGCGCGCGCGTCATGGCCTGGTGCTCCCAGGTCCAGGCGGTGTTGCTGCCGCGCTGCTGCTGGTAGTCGGCGTAGGCCTTGAAGCTGGTGATCAGCAGGCCCGAGTTGCCGTTGGGGCGCAGCGCGGTGTCGATCTCGAACAGGTCGCCCTCGCCGGTCTTGACGGTGAGCCAGTTGATGAGCTTGCGCACGAAGGCGGCGTAGACCTCGGGGGCGCGCTCGTCCTCGTCGTCGAACACGAAGACGATGTCCAGGTCGCTGCCGTAGCCCAGCTCCTTCCCGCCCAGCTTGCCATAGCCGATGATGGCGAAGTGCGGACGGTCGTCGTCCGTGCGGTGGCGGTTCTTCAGCCGCTCCCAGCACCACTGGGCGGTGACGCGCAGCAGACAGTCGGCCAGCAGCGAGAGGTCGTCGGCCACCTGCTCCACGGTGATGCGGCGCTCCACGTCGCGCGCCAGGGTGCGGAAGACCTCGGCGTGGTGGGCGCGGCGCAGCAGGTTGAGCAGGGCCTCGTCGTCGTCCTCGCCGGTGGACTGCAGCGCGGCGCGGCGCAGCGCCAGCTCGTGCTCGAAGTCGCCGGGCACGAAGCGCTCGGACAGCAGCGCGTCGCCCGCGAGTTCGTCGATCACGCCCGGGTGCTGCTGCATGTAGCGCGCGGGCCAGCGCGCCGCGCCCAGGATGTGCAGCAGCTGCTCGTGCACCGACGGGCGCTCCAGCAGCAGCGCGAGGTAGCTTTCGCGGCGCAGCAGCGGTTCGAGCCAGTTGACGAAGCGCACGGCGGCTTCTTCCTTCACGCGGCCTTCCTCCAGCCACTGGGCGGTGCGCTGCACCAGGCGCAGCAGGCGGGTGCGCGCCTCGTCGCGCAGGGCCAGCACGCGCGGGTGGTCGCGCCATTCGGTCACGCGCTCCTTGAAGGCGCCGGTGAGCTGGTCGAGCACGGTATCGACCTCGGGCGGCGGCGCGGCCTGCGCTTTCGGGCCGCCGCAGCCGCCGCTGCACTTCTTCTTGCCCGCGTCGCCCAGCAGGGTGTCGAACTCCTGCGCCACCAGCTCGCGGTGCGCGTCCAGCTGGTGCAGGAAGGCGCACGTGTCCAGGCCCAGCGTCTGCGCGATCCAGGCCAGGTCGTCGTCGCGCGTGGGCAGCACGTGGGTCTGCTGGTCGTCCAGGTACTGGATGCGGTGCTCCACGCGACGCAGGAAGACGTAGGCGGCGGCGAGCTGGCCGGCGGTCTCCTGCGGCATCAGGCCCGCGCGGGCAATGCGCTGCAGCGCGTCCAGCGTGGGGCGTGTGCGCAATTCGGGGAACTGGCCGCCGCGCACCACCTGCAGCAGCTGCACGATGAACTCGATCTCGCGGATGCCGCCGCGCGAGAGCTTCACGTCGTTCGCGCGCTCGGGATGGCCCGCGCTGCGCTTGGCGGCGTGGTCGCGGATTTGCCGGTGCAGCGTGCGCAGCGAGTCGAACACCGCGTAATCGAGGTAGCGGCGGAACACGAAGGGCAGCACCACGCCGCGCAGCGCCTGCACCTCGGGCGTCTTCACGCAGGCCAGCGGCGCGACCACGCGGCTCTTGAGCCAGGCGAAGCGCTCCCACTCGCGGCCCTGCACCTGCAGATATTCCTCCAGCGCGGCCAGCGACACGGCGGGCGGGCCCGAGTTGCCGTTGGGCCGCAGCGCCAGGTCCACACGGAACACCAGGCCGTGCTCCGTCGTGTCGCCCACCAGGGTGTAGATGGCCTTGACGGCGCGCGCGAAGTATTCGTGGTTGGAGATCCTGCCGCGCCCGTTTTCCAGGCCCGCCGTCTCGCCGTCGTGCTCGTAGACGTAGATCAGGTCGATGTCGCTGGACACGTTCAGCTCGCGCGCGCCCAGCTTGCCCATGCCGATGATCCACAGCTGCACCGGCTGGCCCTCGGGGCCCTGCGGCGCGCCGTGGCGCGCGTCCAGGTCGGCACGTGCCTGGGTGCAGGCCGCGTCCAGCGCCAGCTCGGCCAGCCAGGTCACGGCCAGGACGACCGGCGCCAAAGGCGCCCGCTGCTCGCAGTCGAGGGCGATCAGCCGCTCCATCACGATCTGGCGCAGCACGCGCAGCGCCGCGCCCAGGTCCAGCCCGCGCCCGCGCAGCAGCGCCAGGGCTTGGCCCATGCTCTCGTGCGTGGGCGGGCCGGGGGGCAGCAGGGCCATTTCGGCCTCGTAGCGGCGGTGCAGGCGCTGGAAAAAGCGGGAGTGGTTGGCGAGCCTCTCGGGGGTGGCGGCGGTCATGGGCAAATGGTCACTTTTTGAAATCACCTGCGGGTGAACCCTGGGGGTGGGCGCGGGTCATAATTTCCCGCCCTATGAACGAACCCACCCCGTGCCCATCCCGCCTGCTGCGGTGCATAGCCAGCCTGGCGCGGTGGTCACTGGGGCTGCTGCTGGCCTTCTGGCTGCTGCTGGCTGCCGCCTGGGGGGTGTTGCACGGCTGGATTGTGCCGCGAATCGGCGATTACCGTCCGCAGCTCGAAGCCCAGGCCACGCGCGCCCTGGGGCTGCCCGTGCGCGTGGGCGGCCTGCGCGCCGTGGGGCAGGAATGGCTGATTCCCGCCATCGAACTCACCGGCGTGGCCCTGCTCGACCCCGAGGGCCATGCCGCGCTGCAGCTGCCGCGCGTGGTGGTGGCGCTGTCGCCGCGCTCGCTGGTGCGCTGGGGCTTCGAGCAACTGGTGGTGGAGCGCCCCGAACTCGACGTGCGCCGCGCCACCGACGGGCGCATCACCATCGCCGGGCTGCCGGTGGAGCCCGGCGGCGCCGGCGACGGCAAGGCCGCGGACTGGCTGTTCTCGCAGGGCGAGGTGCTGATCCAGGGCGGCACGCTGCGCTATACGGATGATTCCCGCCAGGCCCCGCCGCTCGCGCTGACCGGCGTGGACATCGTGCTGCGCAACAAGGGCTGGAGCCACCAGATGCGGCTGGACGCCACGCCGCCCGCCAGCTGGGGCGACCGCTTCACCCTCATGGGCCGCTTCCGCGAGCCGCTGCTGACCACGCACGAGGGCAACTGGCGGCGCTGGAGCGGCCAGATCTACGCCCAGTTCACGCGCGTGGACGTCTCGCAACTGCGCCAGCACGTCCAGCTGGACGACGTGCAGATCGCCAGCGGCCACGGCGCCCTGCGCGCCTGGGTGGACGTGGCCCGGGGCCAGCCCCAGCGCGCCACCGCCGATGTGCAGCTGGCCGACGTGAATGCCACGCTGGGCCGCGCGCTGCAGCCGCTGGCGCTGCGCACTGTGGCGGGCCGCGTGCGCGCGGGCCATCTGCCGCATGACGGTTTTGAAGTGGCCACCGAGGGCCTGCAGTTCACCACCGGCGACGGCGTGGCCTGGCCCGGCGGCAACCTCTCGCTGCGCCAGCAGGGGCCCCAGGGCGAACTGCGCGCGGACCGCCTCGACCTGGCCGTGCTGGCGCAGATCGCCAGCCGCCTGCCCCTGGCCGACGCCGCGCGCGCCGCGCTGGGCACCTACGCCCCCCAGGGCCTGGTGCAGGACCTGGCCGCCACCTGGAAAGGCCCGTGGGACGCCCCGCAAAGCTACCAGGCCAAGGGCCGCGTCTCCGGCCTGGCCCTGGCCCCGGATGCGGAGCATCCCCAGGCGCTCGGCCTGCGCGGCGCGGACGTGGACTTCGACCTGAACCAGAGCGGCGGCAAGGCCCAGCTGGCGATCAGCGACGGCGCGCTCGTGCTGCCCGGCATTTTCGAAGAGCCCGTGCTGCCGCTCGCCAGCCTGTCGGCCCACGTGCTGTGGCAAATCCAGGGCCAGAAAATCGCGGTCCAGGCCAACGACCTGCAATTCGCCAACGCCGACGCCGCGGGCAGCGCGCGCCTGTCCTGGCGCACCAGCGACCAGGCGCGCTCCGCCAGCCGCTCGCGCTTCCCGGGCGTGCTCGACCTGGCGGGCGCGCTCACCCGCGCCGACGGCACGCGCGTGCACCGCTACCTGCCGCTCTCCATCGGCGCCGACGTGCGCCACTACGTGCGCGACGCGATCACCGCCGGCACGGCCAGCGGCGTGCAATTCAAGGTGCGCGGCGACCTGCACGACCTGCCGTTCAGCCACCCGGGGCAGCAGGGCGATTTCTTCGTCGCCGCCCAGCTCAAGGACGTGGCCTACGCCTACGTGCCGCCCGGCCACCAGGCGCAGGGCGAGCCCCCGTGGCCCGCGCTCACGCAGCTGGCGGGCGAACTGGTGTTCGACAAGGCGTCCATGGCCGTGCGCAAGGCCAGCAGCGGCTTCGCGGGCAGCCCGCTCACGCGCATGGCGCAGATCGAGGCGCGCATCCCCGACCTGGCGCACACCGTGGTCGAGGTCAAGGCGCAGGGGCGCGGGCCGCTGCCCGAAATGCTGGCGGTGGTGCAGAAATCGCCGCTCGCGGGCCTCACCTCCCACGCGCTGGACGAGGCGGCGGCCGGCGGCGCGGCGGATTTGCAGCTCAAGCTCTCGCTGCCCATCCACGACATGGCCCGCTCGAAGGTGCAGGGCAGCGTGGTGCTGGCGGGCAACGAGGTGCGCATCACCCCCGCCGCGCCCCAGCTTTCCAGGGTGCGCGGCACGGTGCAGTTCAGCGACCAGGGGTTCAGCCTGGCGGGCGTGCAGGCCCAGGCGCTGGGCGGCGACGTGCGCATCGACGGCGGCATGGCGAACGCGAAGGCCCCGGTGCAGGTGCGCGCCCAGGGCACGGCCACCGCCGAGGGCCTGCGCGCGGAAAAGGCGCTGGGCCTGCTGGCCGAGCTGGCGCAAAAGGCCACGGGCAGCGCGCCTTACACCATGGCCCTGGCCGTGCGGCGCGGCGTGCCTGAGCTGCAGGTCAGCACCACGCTGCAGGGCATGGCGCTCACGCTGCCCGCGCCGCTGGCCAAGAGCGCCCCGGAAAGCCTGCCCGTGCGCTTCGGCAACCAGCTCACGCGCGAAGCCGCCGCGGGTGGCCCGAACGCGCCGCTGCACGACCAGATCACGCTGGAGCTGGACACGCTCGGCTCCGCCACCTACGTGCGCGACCTGGGCGGCGCCCAGCCGCGCGTGCTGCGCGGGGCCATCGCCCTGGGGCTGAACGCCGGCGAGTCCGCGCCGCTGCCGCCGGCGGGCGTGACGGCCAACGTGCGGCTCGCGCACCTGGACGTGGATGCGTGGGAGGCGGTGCTGCAGGCCGGCGGCGCGCAGGCCGCCCCCGCCAGCCCCGGCGGCAGCCCTGGCGGCGCGGTGCAGGACTACCTGCCCACCGTGCTCGCCGTGCGCGCGGACACGCTTACCTCCCAGGGGCGCACGCTGCACGACGTGGTGGTGGGCGGCTCGCGCGAGGGCAACCTGTGGCGCGCCAACCTCGACGCGCGCGAGCTCGACGGCTACGTGGAATACCGCCAGGGCGGCGAGCAGGCGGGCCGCGTCTACGCCCGGCTGGCGCGCCTGTCGGTGCCGCAGAGCACGGCGTCGCAGGTCGATACGCTGCTGGACGAGCAGCCCAGCGCGCTGCCCGCGCTCGACATCGTGGTGGACGATTTCGAGCTGCGCGGGCGCAAGCTGGGCCGCCTGGAGATCGAGGCGCGCAACCGCGGCGGCGGCGACGATGCCGCCGGCGCGCAGCGCGAATGGCGGCTCGCCAAGTTCAACCTGACCACGCCCGAGGCCGCGTTCGCCGCCCACGGCAACTGGGCGCTGCTGGCGGGCGCCGGCGGCAAGGAGGGCGAACGCCGCACGGCCCTGGACTTCACGCTCGACGTGCGCGATTCGGGCGAACTGCTGGCGCGCTTCGGCATGGCCGACGTGGTGCGGCGCGGGCAGGGCCGGCTCGAAGGCAGCGTGTCGTGGGTGGGCGCGCCCATCAACCCCGACTACCGCAGCATGGCGGGCCAGATCAAGCTGGACATGGAAAGCGGCCAGTTCCTCAAGGCCGACCCCGGCCTGGCCAAGCTGCTGGGCGTGCTGAGCCTGCAGTCGCTGCCGCGCCGCCTCACGCTGGACTTCCGCGACGTGTTCAGCGAAGGCTTCGCGTTCGACTTCGTGCGCGGCGACGTGCGCATCGAGCGCGGCGTCGCCACCACCAACAACCTGCAGATGAAGGGCGTGAACGCCGCCGTGCTCATGGAGGGCCAGGCCGACCTGGCGCACGAGACGCAGGACCTGCACGTGGTGGTGGTGCCCGAGATCAACGCCATGACCGCCTCGCTGGTCGCCACCGCCATCAACCCCGTGATCGGGCTGGGCAGCTTTCTCGCGCAGGCGCTGCTGCGCAAGCCGCTGTCCGCCGCCATCACGCAGGAATTCCGCATCGAGGGCACCTGGACGGACCCGCGCATCGTGCGCCTGCCGCGCCGCGCGCCCTCCGCCTCGCCTTCCGCGCAATCTCCCGCGCAACCCTCCGCATCCTCCCCCGCACCAGGAGCTCCCGAATGAAAGTCGCCGCACTGCAAATGGTCTCGGGCGTGGCCCAGGCCCCCAACCTGGCCGCCGCGCGCACGCTGCTGGAGCAGGCGCGCGACGCGGGCGCCGAGCTGGCCGTGCTGCCCGAGCACTTCGCCGCGCTGGGGCGCCACGAGGCCGACAAGCTCGCGCTGGCCGAGCGCTGGGGCGACGGCCCGGTGCAGGACTTCCTGGCCCGCGCGGCGCGCGAGCTGGGCCTGTGGATCGTCGGCGGCACGCTGCCGCTGGCGGGCAGCGACGCCGGCCACGTCTTCAACAGCGCGCTGGCCTTCGCGCCCACGGGCGACTGCGTGGCGCGCTACGACAAGATCCACCTGTTCCGCTTCGACAACGGCCGCGAGCATTTCGACGAGGCGCGCACGGTGCAGGCGGGCCGCGTGCCCGTGGCGTTCGACCTCACGGCGGCGAACGGCGAATGCTGGCGCGTGGGCCTGTCGGTCTGCTACGACCTGCGCTTTCCCGAGCTGTACCGCGCGCTCGCGGCCGATGGGGCCGACCTGCTGCTGGTGCCCAGCGCCTTCACCCACACCACGGGCCAGGCGCACTGGGAGGTGCTGCTGCGCGCCCGCGCCATCGAGAACCTGGCCTACGTGCTGGCCCCCGCGCAGGGCGGCGTGCACGAGAACGGCCGCCGCACCTGGGGCCACAGCCTGCTGGCCGACCCCTGGGGCAAGGTGGTGGCGCAGCGCGCCGAGGAGGGCGGCGGCGTGGTCGTGGGCGCGCTGTCGCGCGAACGCCTGCGCGCCGCGCGCACGCAGTTGCCCGCGCGGGAGCACCGCGTCCTGTGAGCAACCCCGCGGCCCGGCTGTGGCGGCGCCTGCGCGGCTGGCGCGGCACCTGGCGGCGCTGGTCGCTGTGGACGGCGCTGGTGCTGCTGCTGGCCGCCATGCTCGTCACGCTGGTCTGGCTCGCGGGCCGCTACGAGGCCAGCCAGGTGCAGAACCGCCTGGAGCGCGACGCCGCCGAAGCCGTGGCCGACGTGCAGGCCGCCCTCGCGCGCAACCTGCAGAACCTACGGGCGCTGAACGCGCGCGACAAGACCGCGCAGCTGTGGGAGTCCGAGGCCACCGACCTGCTGCTCGCGCACCGCGAACTGGTGCGCATCGAGTGGCGCGACGCCGCGCTGCGCACACGCGCCTTCGCCCAGTCGCCCTACCGCCCCATTGCCGCCTGGCGCATACCGCGCGACGACCCGCACGCCGATGCCGCCCTGGCCTGCGCCAGCGCGCGCCGCCTGGCGGGCCCGGCCTACGCGGGCAGCTACTTCCAGCCGCATGGCGATGGCGTGGGCTCGGAACTGATGGAGCTGTGCCTGCCCCTTCGGGTCGACGGGCGCGTGGAGGGCTTCATCGTCGCCACCTACGCGCTGCAGAACATGCTGGCGGACCTGGTCGGCCGTAACCTCACGCGCAGCCAGGAAGTCTCGTTCACCGAGCCCGACGGCACGCGCTTGGCGCTGGTCGGCGCGGTGCGGCGCGGCACGCGCATGTTCTCGGCCCAGCAGCTGCTGAACCTGCCCGGCACCACCCTGGTGCTGCGCATGGACGGCTGGCACACCGCGCCCAGCGTGTTCCCCAACGTGCTCACGGCGCTGGTCACGGCCATGTCCATCGCCCTGGTCTCGGTGGTGGCCGTGCTGGTGCGCGACAACCGCCGCCGCCTGCGCGCCGAGCGCGACCTGGGCGACGCGCTGGCCTTCCGCAAGGCCATGGAGGACTCGCTGGTCACCGGCCTGCGCGCGCGCGACCTGCAAGGCCGCATCACCTACGTGAACCCGGCGTTCTGCGACATGGTGGGCTTCGCGCCGCAGGAGCTGCTGGGCCACGGCGCGCCCGCGCCCTACTGGCCGCCCGAGGCGCTGGACGAATACGGCCAGCGCCAGGTGCTGCGCCTGTCGGGCCAGGCGGCGGCGCCGCGCGAGGGCTTTGAAACCGTCTTCATGCGCAAGGACGGCACGCGCTTTCCGGTGCTGATCTTCGAGGCCCCGCTGATCAGCGCCCAGGGCCTGCACACGGGCTGGATGAGCGCCGCGCTCGACGTGAGCGAGCAGCGCCGCAGCGAGGAAATCTCGCGCGCTTCGCAAGAGCGGCTGCAGGCCACCGCGCGCCTGGCCACGGTGGGCGAAATGGCCTCTCTGCTCAGCCACGAGCTGAACCAGCCGCTGGCCGCCATATCGAGCTACGCCACGGGCGCGCTCAACCTGCTGGAGCCCGGCGGGGCGGACGCGGACGTGGACGCGCAGTCCCAGCTGTACGACCTGCGCACCGCCGTGCGGCGCATTGCCGACCAGGCCGAGCGCGCGGGCCGCGTGATCAAGAGCGTGCACGACTTCGTGCGCCGACGCGGCCAGTCGCGCGAGGCCGTGGCGGCGGAGGACCTGCTCGAAGCCGTGCTGCCGCTGATCCGCCTGCAGGCGCGCAAGACCGGCGTGCAGGTGCTCACCCAGGTCGCGCCCGGCCTGCCGCCCGTGCACTGCGACCGCACCATGGTCGAGCAGGTGCTGCTCAACCTGGCGCGCAACGCCATGCAGGCCATGGACGACCCCGGCATACAGCGCCGCGTGCTGGGCCTGCGCGTGCGCCGCGCCGCGGCCAACGCGCACGGCGCCTGGCTCGAATTCGCGGTGTCCGACGGCGGCGCGGGCGTTGCGCCCGAGGTGGCGCCCAAGCTCTTCGCGCCCTTTTTCACCACGCGCGCCGAGGGCATGGGCCTGGGCCTGTCGCTGTGCCGCACCGTGGTCGAGCAGCACGGCGGCCACATCGGCTTCGCGCCGAACACGGCGGGCGGCGAGGCGCGTGGTACGGTATTCGCCTTCACCCTGCCGACCGAACCTATTTCCGTGACCTCTTGATGGAGCCCGTTCCCAACGCCACCGTCTACATCGTGGACGACGACGCCGACGTGCGCGAAGCCCTGGCCTGGCTGCTGCGCTCGCGCCGCCTGTCCAGCGAAGCCTTCGACAGCGCCGAAGCCTTCTGGGCCGCGCTGCTCGAACGCGCGCCCCTGCAGTTCCACCCGTCCCGCCAGCCCGGCTGCCTGCTGCTGGACGTGCGGATGCCCGGCATGAGCGGCCTGGCGCTGTTCGACCGCCTGGCCGCGCGCGGCGCCCTGGCCACGCTGCCGGTCATCTTCCTCACCGGCCATGCCGACGTGCCCACGGCGGTGGACGCCGTCAAGCGCGGCGCGTTCGACTTCTGCGAGAAACCGTTCTCCGACAACGCGCTGGTGGACCGCGTGGTCCAGGCGCTGCACCAGTCCGCCGAGCGCCTGGCCGCCCTGCGCGAGAGCGACCAGGTGCGCCAGCGCGTGGCCGACCTCACCGAGCGCGAGCGCGACGTGATGCGCCTCGTGGTCGAAGGCATTCCCAACAAGCTCATCGCCGACCAGCTCGACATCAGCGTGCGCACGGTGGAAGTGCACCGCGCGCGCGTGTTCGACAAGATGCAGGTCAAATCCGCCGTGGAGCTGGCGAACCTGCTGCGCAACAGCGATTCATGAGCCAAAAAGGCCGCCAGCCCTTGACTGGCAAGCGCTGGCAGCTACATTTTCAGTAGCTGCTATCAGCCCGGCTGGCGCTCGCCCATGTAGATTTCCACGCGCCGATTCTGCGCGCGGCCCTGGGCCGTGTCGTTCGAGGCGATGGGTTCGCGCGAGCCGCGTCCCTCGACCTGGATGCGCGCGCCGCTCACGCCGCGCGCCGTCAGGTAGTTGCGCGTGCTCTCGGCGCGCTCCAGCGACAGCGGGTTGTTGATGGCGTCGCTGCCCGTGCTGTCGGTGTGGCCGACGATGCGCACCTCGGCGTTCGGGTTGTTGCGCAGCCCCTCGGCGAAGCGGTCGAGGATGGGCGCGAAATTGCTCTTGATGTCGGCGCGGTTGGTGTCGAACGAAATGTCGCTCGGAATGTTCAGCCGCAGCTGGTTGTCCGCCGTCTGGCTCACGCCCACGCCGGTGCCCTGGGTGGCCTGCTCCATCTCGTGCTTCTGCCGCTCCATGCGCTGCGACCAGATGTAGGTGCCCAGCGCGCCCACGCCCGCGCCGATCACCGCGCCCGTGCCCGCATGGCCGCCCGTCACCGCGCCAATGGCCGCTCCGGCCACGGCCCCCACGCCCGCGCCCGTGGCGGTGCGGCGCTGGGTGTCGTCCATGTTGGCGCAGCCGCTCAGCACCAGGGCGGCGGTGGCGGCGGCGGCGAGGGATTGGGTAGTGCGCTTCATTGGGAACTCCTTTTCGGCAAAGTAAGTCCTCATTGTGGACGCCGGCGCAGGGCGGGGTGCCGCAGTCGCGGCGCGCTCCTACAGGTCCTTGTCCTGGGCGTCCTCGCGCGGCGGCTCGCCCCGCTTGCGCCCCGAGAACATCGTCCACCATACGATCACCACCAGCACCGCCAGCGCCAGCAAGGCTTCAAGCAAAATCAACCCCATGAACCCGAGACTCCTGCGCCTGTTGGTAACGGCGCTGATTGTAGGAACGCTGGCCGCCTGCTCCAGCCCGCCCGCGCCGCCGCCATCCCCCACGCCGCCTGCAACGCCCACGTCGCCCGGCGGCTTCCCCTGGCCGCCCACCGGCCCCGTGGCGGGCGACACCGCGCCGCTGCCCGCGCCCATGCAGCAGGGCAAGAGCCGCTGGGTGCCGGTGCACTGGTCGCAGTTGCCGGGCTTCAACACCGACGCGCTGTACGAGGCGTGGAACGCCTGGATCAAGAACTGCGAGCGCCCCGCGCCCGCGTTCGCGCCGCTGTGCGGCGAGGTGCGCCGCCTGTCCATCGCCAGCCCCGACGAGCAGCGCGCCTGGATGGTGGCGCGCCTGCAGCCCTACCGCATCGAGTCGCTGGACGGCAACGGCGACGGCCTGCTCACGGGCTACTACGAGCCCTTCGTGGACGCCGCGCGCCTGCCCGGCAACGGCTTCACCGTGCCGCTGTACCGCGCGCCCGCGTTCGACCGCAAGCCCTGGTACACACGCCAGCAGATCGACACCCTGCCCGAGGCCCAGGCCGCGCTGCAGGGCCGCGCCATCGCCTGGCTGCGCGACCCGGTCGATGCGCTGGTGCTGCACATCCAGGGCTCGGGCCGGCTGCGCGTCACCGAGCCCGACGGCAGCCAGCGCCTGGTGCGCGTGGCCTTCGCCGCGACGAATGACCAGCCCTACCAGAGCGTGGGCCGCTGGCTGCTCGACCAGGGCGCGACGCGCGACGCCACCTGGCCCGGCATCAAGGCCTGGATCGCGGCCAACCCGCAGCGGCTGAACGAGCTGCTGTGGAGCAACCCGCGCTACGTGTTCTTCAAGGAAGAGCCGCTCGACGGGCTGGACGCCGCCTTCGGCCCGCGCGGCGCGCAGGGCGTGGCGCTGACGCCGGGCCGCTCGATCGCGGTGGACCGGCAGAGCATTCCCTACGGCACGCCCGTGTGGCTGGCCTCCGCCGGGCCCACGGCGCAGCTGGGCCGGCTGGTGATGGCGCAGGACACGGGCAGCGCCATCGTGGGCGCGGTGCGGGCCGACTACTTCGCCGGCTGGGGGCCGGAGGCGGGCGAACTGGCCGGCAGGCTCAAGCAGCCGCTGCGGCTGTGGGCGCTGTGGCCTAAATAGTCCGTCCTGCAAGATTCTGTGGTGGAGCGATTGGAATTGGTACTCACCGGCCAGCCATCCGCATCGCTTCATACGTCTGAAGATGGGCCAGCGCGGTTCGCAGCAAAGGTACCTCAAGGCCGGCCCCTTCCGCGCGCCGAACCATATCGCCAATGAGATGTTCGTGTTCCGTGCGGCCATTGCGCAAGACATCCCGGAGCATCGAGGCGGTTCCGGTAGAACCCTTTTCAGTCAGAGTGGCCATCGTCTCGTTCCTGGCCGTGGGGCTGAGCGGGTAGCCCGAGGCCGCCGCGACCGCGATGCATTCGAGGATCATCGCGCGCATGAGCTTCTCGCCGTCAGCCGCTTGCATGATCGCCCCGATCGAGCCCCGCATGAGGCAGGTCATGCCCGCATAGGCTGCGAGGAATACGTACTTCTCCCACATCGCCTGCAGGATGGATGGGCTCAGGATCGGATCGAATCCACCCGGCCGGAGCGTCTCGTGGAGTGCGCGGGCAACCGGTCCTTGCCCAGGCGTTCTTGCGCCGAGCGAAAGATGCTCCAGGCGGTTCAAATGCGAGATTTCACCGGTTTCCTCAAGACGCACGCCGATATGGCACAGCCCCCCAAGCACGCGGTCCGAGCCGAAGCGGGCGTCGAGTACGTCGAGATGGCTCAGGCCGTTCAGAAGAGGCAGGATGACGGTACCGTCGCCAACGGCTGGCGCGATGGCCTCGGCAGCCTGCGCCAAATCGTAAGCCTTGCAGGCAAGAATGATTGCATCGAAGCCGAGCCCGGCTTGTGTGACCGTCGCAACCGAAGTGACGAGATCGCCAAGAGGGCTTCGCACGATGAGCCCGGTTTGAGCCAGCTTTTTCTGTCGTTCCGGTCGCACCAGAAAGGTGACATCGACATGAGCGGCTGCAAGCCGTCCACCGAAATAGCCGCCGATGGCGCCGGCGCCAAGCAACAATATCCGCATTGCGTTTTCCCCGATCTACTGCTTCGTTTCGACGGCTTCCCTGTACGAAACTTGCTCAGGAGCAGCAGCGAAAGCCGTCTCGGCCATCGGCGCCGAACCGCGCGTTCTGATGCCTTCGGAAGAATTCCTGGCAGGACATCGGTTCGTGGTCAGGATGTGCTCGTTTGAAGTGGGCAAGATAGGCGCCGTAGTCCGGCAACCCAGCCACGGCCCGCGCAGTCTGGCCAATGTGGCGAACCACGTCAGGCCATCGCTCCATCAAGCCGCCCCTGTGCCGCCTCCAGTCCTCGCCATGACGAGGCATCCTCGTGCGGGCGAGCCACTCGTTTCCCAGGTCAAATAGGCGGTGAGCTTGGGGACGCATAGCTTTCATCCTTTTCTGCTGGAGCGCGCTGTCAGCCGGCTGGCAGGCCGGGATACGATGGGGCGGATGACCGGCCATCGAGGCACCCAGGGTTCCACTATAGAAGATTTTCTACTTTAGTGGAAATAATGTTCGCTGATAAGCCCCCCGGATTGGAGAAACAGGAGTTAGCGTTTGCCGATCAATCATCTCGCCGAGAACGTTCTTCGCCTTCGTCGGGCCGCTGGACTGACACTTGATGAGCTTGCCGCTCGCACAGGGGTCAGCCGGGCCATGATCTCCAAGGTCGAACGTGGCACCTCCGACCCGACTGCCACCGTGCTCGGAAAGCTCGCGTCGGGCCTCGACGTCAGCATCTCTCAGCTCCTTGGCGACCCTGCTCCCCGGACGCCGCGCGTTCTGGCGAGGACGGATCAAACGGCCTTCCATGATCCGGTGACGGGCTTTCGGCGGCGCTCTCTTTCGCCCCTGTTCGAAGGGGCGGCGGTTGATTTCGTATTCAATGCGCTCCCGGCCGGGCAGTCAGCCTCGTTCTCGCCGCACCATTGCGGAGTCGAAGAGTACCTTGCACTGCATGAAGGCTCCCTTGTTGTCGTCATCGATGGGGAGCGTTTCGTGCTGTCGGCCGGGGACTCGATTTTCTATCCGGGCGATACGCAGCACGAATACCGCAATGAAGGCTGCCAGCCCGCGGTCTTCTATACCGTTATCGACGATCGGGCCGCGCGCTGAACGCAGGTTGACAGGCCGCGCCGCTCGCCCGGTCCTTGCTTGACTAGAGAATCACCCCGAACGTGACCCCGCTGTCCTTCAGGTAGCGCCGGTAGGCGCTGGACATGCGGTCGGCGGCGGAGTGCAGCTCGGCGCCGGGCGCGAGCGGCAGGCGCTTGGGGCGCTGCGATTCGAGCACCGGGCGGTCCTGGCCGAAGATGGTGTCCTGGAAGTCGATGAGCCGCGCGTCGGGCGACTCGAAATCGGTCATCGCCATGCGCGCCCAGGCCACGCTGGTTTCCTCGGTCACCGGGCACACGAACATGGCGATGGATTCGCGCATACCCTCGATGGCGGTGGTGCCGGCCTCGGGCACCTTGGTCAGAACGGCCATGTAGGGCGCGGTGACCTCATACGTGTATTCGACCTGCGCGCCGCTCTCGGCGTGGATGGACGAGCGCGGCTGCCAGGCGAGGCAGCCGGTGGCGAGCACGCCGCGCTCGGTCTTGGTCACCTCGTAGGGCGGGATGGCCGTGTGCTCGCGGCTGCCCAGCCAGCCCTCGTGCACGTAGCCGAAGTGCGCCATGTCGAGGAAGTTCTCGATGATGCGCGGCGCGCTGGCCTGCACGACGTAGGGGCCGCTGGTGGTCTTGCGCAGGCGCGGCTCGGCCTCGGCGGCGAACAGGGGCAGTTCGTGGATGGGCAGGGCGCCGCCCTCGGGTTCATCCAGCCGCGCCCAGACCATGCCGTAGGCCTCTTGCGCGGCGAAGGTGCGCGCGCAGTGGCGCGGGCCGGGCTCGAAGCCGGGCATGGCGGGAATCTGCGTGCACTGGCCGCTGCCCTCGAAGCGCCAGCCGTGGTAGGGGCACTCCAGCGTGCCTTGCTGCACGCGGCCCATCGACAGGCGCGCGCCGCGGTGCGGACACTGGTCGGCCCAGGCGCGGGCGCGGCCTTCGGCGTCGCGCCAGAGCACCAGTTCTTCTCCGAGCAGGGTGGCGGCCTGGGGCTGGCTGCCCACCACGTGGCTCAGGGCCACGGGGTGCCACAGGGTTCGTTCGAGTTGCATCGTGGGTTCTTATGAATGAAATCGGGCTCCAGCGCTTATCTGGCAAGCGCTGGCAGCTATCTATTTCGCAGCAGGCACCTGTCCTTCGACGCCCTTGACGAAGAAGTCGATGGCGCCCATCCACGCATCGTCGGCGCGCGTGCCGGCGGCCAGGCGCTCCTTGCCGGCGGTGTCCACGACGGGGCCGGTGAACACGTCGAAGCTGCCGTCCTTCATCGTGGCCTTCACCGCCTCGACCTTGGCGCGCACTTCGGCGGGGATCTTGTCGGAGAGCTTGATGAGGTCGTTCTGCCCCTCGGGCACGCCCCAGCGCGTGACCTGGCCGCCCTTCCAGGTGCCGTCGAGCGCCGCCTGCACGGTCTTCTTGTAGTAGTGGCTCCAGTCGGCGATGGCCGAGCCCAGGTGCGCGCCGCCGCCGAACTCGCTCATGTCCGAGTCCCAGCCGAAGGCCAGCTTGCCGGCCTTGTTCGCCGCCTGGATGACGGCGGGCGAGTCGGTGTTCTGCAGCAGCACGTCGGCGCCGCCGTTGAGCAGCGAGGTCGCGGCCTCGGTCTCGCGCGGCGGGTCGTACCAGCTGTTGGTCCACACCACGCGGGTCTTGACCTTGGGGTTCACGCTCCGCGCGCCCAGCGTGAAGGCGTTGATGTTGCGCAGCACCTCGGGGATGGGCACCGAGCCCACGTAGCCGAGCGTGTTTGTCTTGGTCATGCTGCCCGCGATGATGCCGGCGAGGTAGGTGTCCTGGTAGAAGCGCGAGTCGTACACGTTCAGGTTCGCCGCCGTCTTGTAGCCCGTGGCGTGCTCGAACCTGACCTGCGGGAACTCGTCCGCCAGCTTCACCATGGCCTCCATGAAGCCGAAACTGGTGCCGAAGATCAGCGTGTTGCCCTGGTTGATGAGGTCGCGCAGCACGCGCTCGGTGTCGGCGCCCTCGGGCACGCTCTCGACGAAGGTGGTCTGGACCTTGTCGCCGAATGCGGCCTCCACCGCCTTGCGGCCCTGGTCGTGCGCGTAGCTCCAGCCCGCGTTGCCCACGGGGCCCACGTAGATCCAGGCGGCCTTCAGCGGGCCGGCCGCCGGGGCCGCGGCCGGCGCGGGCGCGGCGGCGGGGGCGGGGGCGGGTTCTTCCTTCTTGCCGCAGCCGGCGAGGGCGGCGGCGCCGAGCGCGGTGGCGGCGGCGAGGCGGAGCAGGGTGCGCTTGCGCGTGTCGAGGGTCATGGCGGGGCTGGTTGTTGTGGAGATGGGAAGCCGGTAGCGAGCACGAAGTATGCCAGCCCCTCCTGTCGCACCATCAAAAAAGATAGCGGCCAGCGCTTGCCCCGCAAGCGATGGCGCCTGAAACAGGCCGCTGGCGCTTGCGCATGAAGCGCTGGCAGCTATCAATTCGGTAGTCTGCGCATAATCCGCCTATCACAACGCTGGAGGAACCGCCATGACCACCGAAGCCATCTGGGCCTTTTTGACCACGCAGGGGGCCGACTTCGGCCTCAAGATCCTGGGCGCGATCGTCGCCTGGCTGATCGGGCGCTGGCTGATCGGCCTTTCGCTCAAGCTCATCCGCATGGCCCTGACGCGCGGCCAGCGCGTGGATGCGACGCTGTCCAACTACCTCACGTCGATCATCAACGTGCTGCTGAACATCGTGCTGATCATGTCCATCCTGGACATCTTCGGCGTGCGCACCACCTCGTTCGCGGCACTGCTGGCGGGCGCGGGCCTGGCCATCGGCACGGCCTGGGGCGGGCTGCTCACGCACTTCGCGGCGGGCGTGTTCCTGCAGGTGCTGCGGCCCTACAAGGTGGGCGACTTCGTCACCGTGGGCGGCGTGACGGGCACGGTGCAGGAGCTTGGGCTGTTCGGCACCACCCTGGTCACGCCCGACAACACCATCACCACCGTGGGCAACAACAAGGTGCTGGGCGACAACATCCAGAACTACAGCGTGCTGCCCGTGCGCCGCGTGGACACCACGGCCAAGGTGGCCAACGGCGTGGACGTGCACCAGGCGATCGAACTGCTGCGCCAGGCGGTGGCCGCGATTCCGAACGTGGCGCCGTCCCCCGCGCCGGACATCGAAATCCTGCAGTTCACCCCCGAAGGCCCGCTGCTGGCCGTGCGCCCCTACACGCATACCGACCACTACTGGCAGGTCTACTTCGACACGCACAAGGCTATCGTGCAGACCTTCGGCACGGCGGGCTTCCCGGTGCCAGAAACCCCCGTGGCCTACCGCAGCGCATAGTAGTCAACCGCCCAGGTGCGCCAGCGGCAGCGCGCCGCTGGCCTTCACCTCGCCCAGCGAGAAGCTGGTGTGCATGTCCTGCACGTTGGGCAGGTTCAGCAGCACATTGCGCGCGAACTGCGAGAAGCTGTCCAGGTCGCGCGCCACCACCTGCAGCTCGAACGTGCCCGCGCCGCTGATGTAGTGGCAGGACACGACTTCGGGAATCTGGCGGATCGCCTCCTCCATCTCGCGTGCCAGGGCGGCGGTGTTGCGCGCCGCGTCCAGCCGCACGAAGGCGAGCACGCCCAGGCCGATCTTGTGGCGGTCGATCTCGGCGCGGTAGCCCTTGATGAAACCTGCCTCTTCCAGCGCCCGCACGCGCCGCCAGCAGGGCGCGGCGGACAGGCCCACGCGCTGCGCCAGCTCCGCATTCGTCAGGCGCGCGTCGGATTGCAGTTCGCCCAGGATGGCGATGTCGAATTTATCCAGTGTGTTCATGTTTCGGGCAATATCCTTTCGCAGGATAGCCTGAAGAGCGCAAAGAAAGCAAAGACTTATCTGGCCTGGCGTCCTACACTCGTTTCCATAGCCCACGATGGAGACAAGCGATGAACGCCCCGCTGCCCGAGCACATCCGCCGCGCGTTGGAAACCGTCACGCTGGATGACAAATACGCCCTTGACCATGGCCGCGCCTTCATGAGCGGCGTGCAGGCCCTGGTGCGCCTGCCCATGCTGCAGCGCCAGCGCGACGCGGCCGCGGGCCTGAACACGGCGGGCTTCATCAGCGGCTATCGCGGCTCGCCGCTCGGCGGGTACGACCAGGCGCTGTGGAGCGCGCGCCAGCACTTGGCGGCGCACCACATCGTCTTCCAGCCCGGCGTGAACGAGGAACTGGGCGCCACCGCCGTCTGGGGCACGCAGCAGCTCGACCTGTACCCGCAGTCGAAGAAGTTCGACGGCGTGTTCGGCATCTGGTACGGCAAGGGGCCGGGCGTGGACCGCTGCTCCGACGTGTTCAAGCACGCCAACATGGCCGGCACCGCGCAGTACGGCGGCGTGATCGCGGTGGCGGGCGACGACCACATCAGCAAGAGCAGCACCGCCGCGCACCAGAGCGACCACATCTTCAAGGCCTGCGGCACGCCGGTGTTCTTCCCCAGCACGGTGCAGGACATCCTGGACATGGGCCTGCACGCCTTCGCCATGAGCCGCTTCGCGGGGCTGTGGTCGGGCTTCAAGACCATCCAGGAGGTGGTGGAGTCGTCCGCCAGCATCTCGGTGGACCCCGACCGCGTGAACATCGTGATCCCCACCGATTTCGAGATGCCCCCCGGCGGCCTGCACATCCGCTGGCCCGACGTGCCGCTGGAGCAGGAGGCGCGCCTCATGGACTACAAGTGGTACGCCGCCCTGGCCTACGTGCGCGCCAACCGGCTCAACCACGACGTGGTGCGCGGCGCGGATGACCGCTTCGGCCTCATCGCCAGCGGCAAGGCCTACAACGACATGCGCCAGGCGCTGGCCGACCTGGGGCTCGACGACGACACCTGCCGCCAGCTCGGCATCCGCGTGCACAAGGTCAACGTGGTGTGGCCGCTGGAGGCCACCATCACGCGCCACTTCGCCGAGGGGTTGCAGGAAATCCTGGTGGTGGAGGAAAAGCGCCAGGTCATCGAATACCAGCTCAAGGAAGAGCTCTACAACTGGCGCGCCGACGTGCGCCCCAACGTGCTCGGCAAGTTCGACGAGCAGGAGGGCGACCACACCGGCGGCGAATGGAGTATGCCCAACCCCAGCCAGAACTGGCTGCTGCGCCCCAAGGCCGACCTGACGCCCGCGCTGATCGCCCAGGCCATCGCCCGGCGGCTGAAGAAGCTGGGCGTGCCGCAGGACATCGTGGCGCGCATGGACGTGCGCCTCTCCGCCATCGCGGCGCGCGAGCGCGGCCTGGCCCAGCCCCCGGCGCAGCAGGCCGGCGCGGACCGCGTGCCCTGGTTCTGCAGCGGCTGCCCGCACAACACCAGCACCCGCGTGCCCGAGGGCAGCCGCGCCGTGGCCGGCATCGGCTGCCACTACATGGCCAACTGGATGCCCGACCGCAAGACCAGCACCTTCACCCAGATGGGCGGCGAGGGCGTGACCTGGGTGGGCCAGGCCCCGTTCACCACCGACCGGCACGTGTTCGCCAACCTGGGCGACGGCACCTACTTCCACAGCGGGCTGCTGGCCATACGGCAGAGCATCGCGTCGGGCGCGAACATCACCTACAAAATCCTCTACAACGACGCCGTGGCCATGACCGGCGGCCAGCCGGTGGGCGAGCGGCCCGAGGGCCATTCGGTCGCGCAGATCGCGCACAGCCTGCGCGCCGAGGGCGTGGCCAAGCTGGTGGTGGTGACTGACGAACCGGCCAAGTACCACGGCCGCACGCACCACATCGACGGCCCCAAGGCCCGCGCCAACCACCCCGAACTCCTGAACGACCTGCCGCCCGGCGTGGAGGTGTTCCACCGCGACGAGCTCGACCGCATCCAGCGCGAATTCCGCGAGATCGCGGGCTGCACGGCCATCATCTACGACCAGACCTGCGCCACCGAAAAGCGCCGCCGCCGCAAGCGCGGCACCCTGGCCACGCCGGCCAAGACCGTGCTCATCAACGAACTGGTGTGCGAAGGCTGCGGCGACTGCGGCGAGGCGTCCAACTGCCTCGCCGTCGAACCCGTGGAGACGGAATTCGGCCGCAAGCGCCGCATCAACCAGAACGCCTGCAACAAGGACTTCTCCTGCGTGAACGGCTTCTGCCCCAGCTTCGTCACCATCGAGGGCGGGCAGCTCAAGAAGCCGAAGAAGGAGACCAGGGGCGACCTGTCCGCCCTGCCGCCCCTCCCCGACCCCGTGCTGCCCGTGGCCGAGCTGCCCTGGGGCATCGTGGTGGCGGGCGTGGGCGGCACGGGCGTCATCACCATCGGCTCGCTGCTGGGCATGGCCGCACACCTCGAAGGCAAGGGCGTGGTCACGCAGGACGCGGCAGGCCTGGCGCAAAAGGGCGGCGCGACCTGGAGCCACATCCAGATCGCCAACCGCCCCGAGGCCATCCACACCACCAAGGTGGATACGGCCAAGGCCGACCTCGTCATCGGCTGCGACCCCATCGTCACCGCCAACAAGGCCACGCTGGCCGCCATGCAGCCGGGGCGCACCTTCGTGGCGCTCAACACCCACGGCACGCCCACGGCGGCCTTCGTGCACGACCCGGACTGGCAGTTCCCCGAGGGCCATTGCGAAGCCGCCCTCACCGCCGCCGTGGGCGCCGAGGCGCTGGCCCGCTTCGACGCCGAACAGGCCGCCGTGCAGCTGCTGGGCGACAGCATCTACACCAACCCGCTGCTGCTCGGCTACGCCTGGCAGAAGGGCCGCGTGCCGCTGACCCGCGCCGCGCTGCTGCGCGCCATGGAACTCAACGGCGTGCAGGCGGACAAGAACCAGGCCGCGTTCGAATGGGGCCGCCGCTGCGCGCACGACCTGGCGGCGGTGCAGGCCATCTACCAGACGGCGCAGATCATCCAGTTCGTCAAAAAGCCGTCCCTGGCCGAAATGGTCGCCCGGCGCGTGGAATTCCTCACCGGCTACCAGAACGCCGCCTACGCCGCCGAATACCAAGCCTTCGTGGACAAGGTGCGGGCGGCCGAAGCGCCCCTCTCCAGCACCCGCCTGGCCGAAGCCGTGGCGCGCTACCTGTTCAAGCTCATGGCCTACAAGGACGAGTACGAGGTCGCCCGCCTGCACACCGACCCGGCGTTCACCCAGCGCATCGCCGGCATGTTCGAGGGCGACTACCGTATCGTCCACCACCTCGCGCCGCCGCTGGCCGCGAAGAAGAACGCCAAGGGCGAACTCGTCAAGCAGGCCTACGGCCCGTGGATGCGCACCGCCTTCGGCTGGCTCGCCAAGCTCAAGGGCCTGCGCGGCACGGCGCTCGACCCGTTCGGCAAGACGGCGGAGCGCCGCGCCGAGCGCGCGCTGATCGGCGAATACCGCGCCTGCATCGACGAACTGCTCGCGGGCCTGAGTGCCAATCGGCTCGCGCTGGCGGTGGAAATCGCCCGCATCCCCGAGCAGATCCGGGGCTACGGCCACGTGAAGGAGCGCCACCTGCGCGCCGCCCGCACCCAATGGGCGGCGCTGATGGGGCAATGGCGCGTTCCGCCAGATGCTATTGAAAAAATAGCTGCCAGCGCTTGATACACATGGCCTGGAGGCCGATATGGCTGAAAAACCCGGCGCGAAGGGGGTCATGGCGGCCCCCCGCATACAATTTATGGTTCCCCGCCAGGCGCTGCCTGGCGGTTTCGTATTCGTTGTGGAGTTTGCCCGTGTTCATTTCTTCCGCCTTTGCCCAGACCGCGCCCGCAGCCGCCGGCGGTGGCGACATGATGTCCTCGCTCACCAGCATGGCGCCGCTGGTGCTGATGTTCGTGGTGCTGTACTTCGTGATGATCCGCCCGCAGATGAAGCGCCAGAAAGAGCACCGCGCCATGATCGACGCGCTGGCCAAGGGCGACGAAGTGGCCACGGCGGGCGGCCTGCTGGGCACCGTCACGCGCATGGGCGAAGGCTTCCTGCACATCCAGATCGCCAATGGCGTGGAAGTGCAGATCCAGCGCAGCGCCGTGGTGCAAGTCCTGCCCAAGGGCACGATCAAGTAATAAGTAAGTACTTACTTACTGACGCGCGATCATGAACCGTTACCCGGTCTGGAAGTACGCGATCCTCGTGATCGCGCTGCTGGTGGGGCTGCTGTACACCCTGCCCAATTTCTTTGGCGAGGCGCCTGCGGTGCAGGTCTCGTCCGCCAAGTCCGCCATCAAGATCGACGCGGCGATGCAGACGCGCGTCGAAGAGATTTTGAAAACCGCCGGCATCGCGCCCGACGCGGTGAGCTTCGACGGCAACTCGGTGCGCGCGCGCTTCGACACGCCCGACATCCAGTTGAAGGCCAAGGACGCGCTGCAAAAAGCCCTCGTCCCCGACGCCAGCGACCCGCCCTACATCGTGGCGCTGAACCTGCTCTCGCGCTCGCCCGCGTGGCTCACGGCGCTGCACGCGCAGCCCATGTTCCTGGGCCTGGACCTGCGCGGCGGCGTGCACTTCATGCTCCAGGTGGACATGCAGGCCGCGCTGACCAAGAAGGCCGATTCGCTCGCGGGCGATCTGCGCACCACGCTGCGCGACAAGAACATCCGCTACGGCGGCATCAGCCGCGACGGGCAGACGGTGGAAATCAAGCTGCGCGACCAGGCCGATCTCACCGCGGCCACCAACCTGATCGCCGACCAGTTCCCCGACCTGGTGGCCACCAGCACGCCCGACGGCGACGGCTTCAAGCTGCGCGCCGCCATCAAGCCCGAATCCATGCGCAAGGTGCAGGAGCAGGCGCTCAAGCAGAACATGACCACGCTGCACAACCGCGTGAACGAACTCGGCGTGGCCGAGCCGGTCATCCAGCAGCAGGGCCTGGACCGCATCGTGGTGCAGCTGCCCGGCGTGCAGGACACGGCCAAGGCCAAGGACATCCTGGGCCGCACCGCCACGCTGGAAGTGCGCCTGGTGGACGAAAGCACCGAAGCGCGCTCGGCCGAAATGGGCAGCGGCCCCGTGCCCTTCGGCGACGAGAAATACCTGGACCGCAGCGGCCAGGCCGTGATCGTGAAAAAGCAGGTCATCCTCACCGGCGAGAACCTGACCGACGCGCAGCCCGGCTTCGACAGCCAGACGCAGGAGCCCACGGTGAACCTGGTGCTCGACGCCAAGGGCTCGCGCATCTTCAAGGACGTGACGCGCGAGAACGTCGGCAAGCGCATGGCCATCGTGCTGTTCGAGAAGGGCAAGGGCGAGGTGGTCACGGCCCCCGTCATCCGCACCGAAATCGGCGGCGGCCGCGTGCAGATCTCGGGCCGCATGACCACGGCGGAAGCCAACGACACCGCGCTGCTGCTGCGCGCCGGCTCGCTGGCCGCGCCCATGGAGATCATCGAGGAATACACCATCGGCCCCAGCCTGGGCGCGGACAACATCCAGCGCGGCATCCACAGCGTGGTGTGGGGCTTCGTGGCCATCGCCGTGTTCATGTGCCTGTACTACCACCTGTTCGGTCTGATCTCGGCCATCGCCCTCACGGTGAACATGCTGATGCTGATGGCGATCCTGTCCATGCTGCAGGCCACGCTCACCCTGCCCGGCATCGCCGCCATGGCGCTGGCGCTGGGCATGGCGATCGACTCCAACGTGCTGATCGCCGAGCGCATCCGCGAGGAACTGCGCGCGGGCGTCTCGCCGCAGGCCGCCATCCACGCGGGCTACGAACATGCGTGGCACACCATCCTGGACTCGAACGTGACCACGCTGATCGCGGGCCTGGCGCTGCTGGCCTTCGGCTCCGGCCCGGTGCGCGGCTTCGCCATGGTGCACTGCATCGGCATCCTGACCAGCATGTTCTCGGCGGTGTTCTTCTCGCGCGGGCTGGTCAACCTCTGGTACGGCCGCCAGAAGAAGCTCAAGAGCGTTTCCATCGGCCAAGTCTGGAAGCCGAAGGCATAAGAGAGCGACATCATGGAGTTTTTCCGCATCCAAAAAGACATCCCGTTCATGAAACGGGCGCTGGTCTTCAACGCCATCTCCTTCCTGACCTTCGCGCTGGCCGTGTTCTTCCTGTTCACGCGCGGGCTGCACCTGTCGGTGGAGTTCACCGGCGGCACCGTGATGGAGGTGGCCTACACCCAGACCGCCGACATCGGCAAGGTGCGCGACACCATCGCCAAGCTCGGCTACGCCGACGTGACGGTGCAGAACTTCGGCACCTCGCGCGACGTGATGATCCGCCTGCCGGTGCAAAAGGGCGTCACCTCGGCCCAGCAGAGCGAGCAGGTGCTCGGCGCCCTCAAGGCGCAGGACGCCGACGTGACCCTGCGCCGCACCGAGTTCGTCGGCCCGCAGGTGGGCGAGGAGCTGGTGCACGGCGGCCTCATGGCGCTGGCCATGGTGGTGGTGGGCATCGTGATCTACCTGGCCTTCCGCTTCGAGTGGAAGTTCGGCGTGGCGGCCATCATCGCCAACCTGCACGACGTGGTCATCATCCTGGGCTTCTTCGCGTTCTTCCAGTGGGAGTTCTCGCTCTCGGTGCTGGCGGGCGTGCTGGCCGTGCTCGGCTACTCGGTGAACGAGTCGGTGGTGATCTTCGACCGGATCCGCGAAGCCTTCCGCCGATACCGCAAGCTCAGCACGCGCGAGGTGATCGACCACGCCATCACCAGCACCATGAGCCGCACCATCATCACCCACGCCTCCACCGAGGCCATGGTGCTGTCCATGTTCTTCTTCGGCGGCCCCAGCCTGCACTACTTCGCGCTGGCGCTGACCATCGGCATCCTGTTCGGCATCTACTCCTCGGTGTTCGTGGCCGCGGCCATCGCCATGTGGCTGGGCGTGAAGCGCGAAGACCTCATCAAGGGCCCGAGGAAGGAAGAGGGCGACCCCAACGACCCCAACGCGGGCGCGGTCGTCTAACATCCGGCGCGTATGAGCGTCCCCCCGTCCCGCCTGCCCCAGCGCCAGTTGGCCCATCTGGCGCGGCAGCGCTTCGTGGCGGGGCTGGGCGGGTCGCTGGCCGGGCTGGACGATGCGCTGTTCGACTTCCTCGGCACGCTCGCCAGCCAGACCGGCACGGCGCGCGAAATGCAGTCGCGCCGCGACGCCTTGCTGGCCTACCAGCAGCACCGCCGGGGCTGGACGCAGGCCCTGGCCCGCGCCTGGACCGAGGCCCTCGCGCCGCGCGCCAGCACGGGGCGCGGCGCCCTGGCGGGCACACCCTCCACCAACCTGGGCCTGGCGCTGGTCAGCGACGACGAGGTGGACAACAAGATCGCCGCTTCGCGCATGGCCCTGGCCATGATGGAAAGCGTGGGCGCGCCGTTCGACCTGCTGCGCCAGCGCACCCAGCAGCTTGAAGCGGCGGAACTGCCCAGCCACGACATCCTGCGCCCCGAAACCTGCTGCCTGCTGCTGGTGGAGCAATGGGTGGCCGCGGGCCTGCCGCGCGCCGACCTGAACCTGGTGATCGACCCGCTGCAGCGCACGCTGGCCGCGCAGCTGCTGGCCCAGTACGAGGCCGCGAACCGCTTCTACGACGAGCAGGGCGTGCCGCGCGAGACCGACCTGCGCGCGCGCGTGCGCAGGTCCACGTCCGCCGCGAGCCCGGGGGCCGCGCCCGAGGGCGGCGCGGCGTCGCGCCTCCCGGCGTCCGCGCAGGCCCCCCTGCCCGCGCATTCGGCCCTGCCGCCCGTCCCGCCCGGCGCGGGCCTGCTGTCGCCCCTGGCGCACATGCGCCAGCGCGCCCAGGGCGTGGTCGCGCACCTGCGCCGCCTGCTGGTGCAGCCCGGTAACGGCGGCAGCGGCGGCCAGGGCGGCTACGACATGGTGCACCCGCAGCCCCCCTCGCCCGCGCTGGCCCAGGCGCTGTCGGCCTACCGCGCCTCAGCCTACCCGGTGCCCGCCGACACCGATTTCAGCAGCCCCGCCACCGTGGTGCAGCTGGTGGGCGTGGTGCGCGAGCGCGCCGCCGCGTTCAAGCAGAAGGCGTCCACGGCGAGCGAAAAGGCCATCATCGAAGTGGTGGCGCTGATGTTCCAGAGCATCTTGGCCGAAGACCGCATCCCGCCCCGGCTGCGCGTGTGGTTCGCGCGGCTGCAGGTGCCCGTGCTGCGCGTGGCGCTGGCCGAGCCCGCGTTCTTCAACGACCTGGCCCACCCCGCGCGCAAGCTCATCGACCGCATGGGCGCGTGCGTGATGGGCTTCGAGGCCGCCGACATCAGCGGCAGCGCGCTCGAGGCCGAGGTGCGCCGCGTGGTGCAGGTGATCGAGCAGTACCCCGAGACGGGCCAGCGCGTGTTCCAGCTGGTGCTGGAGGAGTTCGAGAAATTCCTGGCCCAGTTCCTCACCGAGGGCGACGTGGCCACGCGCCTGGTGGACGTGGCGCAGCAGGTGGAGCAGCGCGAGACGCTGACCATCCAGTACACCATCGAGCTGCGCACCCTGCTCAGCGACATGCCGGTGCGCGACGCGATCCGCGTCTTCCTGTTCAAGACCTGGGCCGAGGTGCTGGCCCTGTCCGCCGTGCGCCATGGCGCGCAGCACGCCGACACGCTGGCCTTCAAGCGCACCGCGACCGACCTGGTCTGGGCCGCCAGCGCCAAGCCCCAGCGCGCCGAGCGCGCCCAGGTCATCCAGAGCCTGCCCGGCCTGCTGCAGCGCCTGCGCGCGGGCCTGGCCCTGCTGGGCATCGAGGGCGCGGAGCAGGACGCGCAGATCAAGCAGCTGACGGACACGCTGGCCGACGCCTTCCTGTCCAAGACCGAGGGCATTCCCCAGGCGCAGATCGACGCGATGGCCAGGCGCCTCGCCCACCTGGAGGACTTCGTCGAAGACACCAGCGCCGACCTGCCGCTGTCGCGCGAGAACATCGAGCTGATGCTGGGCATAGACGCTTCGTCCATCCACGTGATGGCCGACACCGATGCGCCCGTGCAGGAGGCCATGCTCCAGTGGGCCCAGGCGCTGCCCGTCGGCGCGTGGTATGCGCTGGAGCACAACGGCGCCTCCGCCTCGGTGCAGTACGCATGGTGCAGCGCGCGCAAGCAGCTGCACCTGTTCGCCGCGATGGACGGGTCGTGCTACCTGATCCAGCTGCGCCGCCTGGGCGCCTACCTGCAGGCGGGCCTGCTCACGCCGCAGGACGAGGAAGGCCTGACGATGCGCGCCACGCGCGATGCGCTGGCCAAGCTGGATGCGAACCCCGAGCGGCTGCTGAACTGATTTTCAAGCCTTTTTGGCCTATAGACCAGGCCCATCAAGCGCTGGCAGCTATCAAAAAAGAAGCAATCATCCCAGGCCCACGCGCTGGAACAGGCCGCCCGGCAGGCGCGCGACCTGGCCGTCGAGCTCCAGCTCCAGCAGCGCCACCTGCAAGTCGGCGGCGGCCATGCCGGTGCGGGCCACCAGCGCGTCCAGGCCCATCGGGTCATGGCCCAGCGCCGTGAGCAAGGCGTTTTCCGGCGCGGGCGCTGCCGTGGGCTTCTGGGGCTTTTGGGGCTGCTCCGGCGCGGGCAGCCGCAGTTCCTCCAGCACGTCCTGCGCCGTCTCGACCAGCTTGGCCCCTTGGCGGATCAGCGCATGGCAGCCGCGCGACTGCGGCGACTGGATGGAGCCCGGTATCGCGAACACCTCGCGCCCCTGCTCGGCGGCCAGCCGCGCGGTGATCAGCGAGCCCGACTGCAGCGCCGCCTCCACCACCAGCGTGCCCTGCGACAGGCCCGCGATGATGCGGTTGCGCTTGGGAAAGTTGGCGGGCAGCGGCGGCGTGCCCAGCGGGTACTCGCTCACCACCAGCCCGTGGCGCGCGATGCGGTGCGCCAGCGCGCGGTGGCGGCTGGGGTAGACGCGGTCCAGCCCGGTGCCGATGACGGCGATGGTGGCGGCCTCACCCTCTGGCGGGCTCTCCGGCGCACCCTCCAGCGCCCCTTCATGCGCCGCGCCGTCCACCCCCAGCGCCAGGCCCGAGACGATGCACAGCCCCGCCGCGCGCAGCGCCTGCGCGAACTGGCGCGCGTGGACGGCGCCCTGCGCCGTGGGGCTGCGGCTGCCCACCATCGCCAGGCAGCGTTGCGGGAAGGGCGCCGCGCAGGCGAGCAGCGCGGGCGCGCCCATCACGTAGAGCAGCACGGGCGGGTCTTCGGTGGCCAGCAGCGCCGGGGGGTAGCGCGTGTCGGCCAGCGTGATGACGGCGCGGGCCACGCCGTCTTCGCGCGCCCGCAGCCATTGCCAGGTGGTTTCCAGCAGCGCGGGCAGTTCCTCGGGTTCCTGTGCCAGCGCGCTGGCCTGCGCCGGCGTCACGCAGTCGTACCACGCGCCGGTGCCGAAAATGGCCTCCGGCAAACCGCAGCACGCCAGCAGCCGCCGCGCCGTCAGCGCGCCCACGCCGGGCGTGAGCGTCAGGCGCAGCCAGCCCGCCAGCTCATCGCGTTCCATGCGGGCTTATTCCGGGCTGATCAAACGGTCGCCCACGCGCACCCCGGTCTGCATCTGCAGGATCAGCGCGTAGGACACGTGGTCGAACGTGCGGAACACCATCGCCAGGCCATTGGGCTCGCTGGGCAGCTTGATGGTGGGGCGGCCCGGGTCGGTGCTGTCGACAATGCGCTGGCCCTGGGTGACGAGCTGCAGCACCTGCCCCGGCTCCATGCCGTCGCCGGAGCCCAGGTTGATGGAGATGACCTGCTTTTGCACGGCGGCGGACATGGCCGTGGTGTTGCTGCCGTAGATGGACACCACGCGCGCCTCCACGCCCGGCGGCGGCGCGTGCGGCGTGTAGCTGTTGAAGGTGCGCTCGGGCGCGGGGAGCAGGCGGTCGCCGGCGCGGATTTCCTCCTTCACGCCCGAGAGCATCACGGTGGCGGGCACGTACTCGGCCACGGTCTCGCCCTTGGCGTTCTTCGACTCCTCCATGCGCTCGCCGTACAGCAGCTCGGCCTTGCCCAGGTACTGCGCCTCGTAGCCCAGCACCGCGCCGCTCTGCGGATCCTTGAGCGGCGTGACGTTGCGGTAGATCTGGAAGCGCCGGGGGTCGCCCGGCTCGCGCAGCAGCGGGTGGGCCGGGTCGCCGCGCACGTAGGCGCGGTCGCCGCTGGCCATGATCACGCGCTCTTCGGTGGTGGCGATGATGCGCGGCGCGCTGCCCAGCGTGTCGGCGTCCGTCACGATCGGCTCCACCAGGAAGGGCTCGACCACGCTGGGCGGCAGCGTGGGCAGGGCCAGGTCGGCCAGGCTGTCGCTGCGCACGCGCGGCGACAGGCGCACCACGGGCGGCTCGCTGCTGTCGATGGGCTGGGTGGACAGGCGCGCCAGGCCGTCGCGCCGCTGCAGGTACAGCGTCTGGCCGGGGTAGATGCGGTTCGGGTTGCGGATGGTCTCCTTGTTCATGCCCCATAGCTCGGGCCAGCGCCAGGGGCGCTGCAGGTACATGCCCGCGATGGCCCAGAGCGTGTCGCCGCGCTGCACGGTGTAGCGGTCGGGCGCGCCCGGCGCCAGTTCGGCCTGGGGCACGCCTTGCGGGGCGGCCTGCGCGGCGGCGGCAGGCGGCGGCGGGGGAGGGGAGACGGGCAGGGTCTGCGCGACGGCGCCGGTGGCGGCAAGCGCCGCAAGCATCCAGGCGGCCTGTGGGACGAACATGGAGAAAGGCCCTCTCAAAACGTTACAAATCAGCGCAGATTCTCAATCCAAGTCCTTGATTGGGCAACGCTTATTGCGCGGCGGCCCGGTGGCGCGCGGCAAAAGTGGCGAAAATACCCACAACATGGCTGTCCTTTCCATTCTTCGCTACCCCGACCCCCGGCTGCACACCGTGGCCCGGCCCGTGCCGGCCGTGGACGCGCGTATCCAGCAGCTCGTGGCCGACATGCTCGAAACCATGTACGACGCCGAAGGCATCGGCCTGGCCGCCACGCAGGTGGACGTGCACGAGCGCGTGGTCGTCATCGACGTGTCCGAAAACCGCGACGAGCCCCTGGTGCTCATCAACCCCGAAATCGTCTGGGCCAGCGCCGAGAAGCAGGTGGGCGACGAGGGCTGCCTGTCCGTGCCCGGCATCTACGACGGCGTGGAGCGCTCCACCGCCGTGCACGTGCGCGCGCTGGACGGCCAGGGCCAGCCGCGCATGATCGAGGCCGAGGGGCTGCTGGCCGTGTGTATGCAGCACGAGATGGACCACCTGCTCGGCAAGGTGTTCGTGGAATACCTCTCGCCGCTCAAGCGCAACCGCATCAAGACCAAGCTGCTCAAGGCGCAGCGCGAGGCCGCCCGCGCATGAGAGTGCTGGCCGCCGCCGCGCTGGCCCTGCTGCTCGCGGCCTGCGCCTCGCCCCAGTACGAGCAGCCCGGCGCCACGCGCGCCGACGTGGTGGCCCGCCTGGGCGCGCCCACGCTGCGTATGCCGCTGGCAGACGGCGGCGAGCAACTGCTCTACTCGGGCCAGCCCATGGGGCTCACCGTGTACCTGCTGAGCTTCGACGCCAGCGGCCGCCTGGTGCGCAAGGAGCAGACGCTGACGCAGGAGCAGCTGCAAGCCATTCCCACCGACGGCCGGTGGACGGCGGACGACGTGCGCCGCCGCTTCGGCCCGCCCGCGCGGATCGACCAAGTGGCCAGCTTTGACGGCGACGTGTGGAACTACCGCTTCCAGGGCGACTTCGGCAGCCCCCGCCTGGCCCACGTCCACATCGACCGCGCGGGCGTGGTGCGCCGCGTGATGTTTACCGACGAATTCTTGCGCGACCGTATGCGCTTCCGCTGATGCGTTTGATCTTTGCCGGCACGCCGGACTTTGCCCGCGTGGCGCTGGAGCGCCTGATCGCCGCGGGCTTCACCGTTCCCCTCGTCCTCACCCAGCCCGACCGCCCCGCGGGCCGGGGCATGAAGCTGCAGGCCTCGCCCGTGAAGCAGTGCGCGCAGCAGCACGGCATTGCCGTCGCCCAGCCGCGCAGCCTGCGGCTGGACGGCAAGTTTCCCGAAGACGCTGCGGCAGCACGTGAAGCCATCCTCGCCGCGCGGGCGGACGCGATGGTGGTCGCCGCCTACGGCCTCATCCTGCCGCAGTGGGTGCTCGACGCGCCCGCCCAAGGGTGCCTCAACATCCATGCCAGCCTGCTGCCGCGCTGGCGCGGCGCCGCGCCCATCCACCGCGCCATCGAGGCGGGCGACGCGGAGACCGGCGTCACCATCATGCAGATGGACGCAGGGCTGGACACGGGCGACATGCTGCTCATGGAGCGCCTGCCCATCGGCCCCCGCGCCACCACGGCCACGCTGCACGACCAACTGGCCGATGTGGGCGGCCGCCTGATCGTCGAGGCGCTGGAACTGGCGGCCTGCGGCGGCCTGCGCGCCACACCCCAGCCCGCCGAGGGCGTGACCTACGCCCACAAGATCGAAAAGCACGAAGCCGCCGTGGACTGGTCGCACAGCGCCGAGCAGATCGGCCGCCGCATCCGCGCCTTCGACCCCTTCCCCGGCGCGGCCACGCGGCTGGGCGACGAGGCCATCAAGCTGTGGGACTATGAAATCGATAGCTGCCAGCGCACGCTGGATAAGCGCTGCGGCCAGATTTTTCTGGTAGACGACACGGGCATCACCGTGGCCTGCGGCGAAGGCAGCATCCGCCTCACCACGCTGCAGCGCGCGGGCGGCAAGCGCCTGCCGGCGGCGCAATTCCTGCGCGGCTTCCCCCTGGCGCCCGGCATGGTGCTGGGATGAGCCTGCGCACGGCGCGCGCCGCGCTGCGCGACCCGGCCTTCCGGCTGGGCGCGCTGGACCTGGCCAGCACCTGCGTGGGCATCGCGGCCTGGGGGCTGGTCACGGGCGTGGCCATGACCAAGAGCGGCATGTCCGCGCCCTGGGCCATCTTCATGTCCCTCGTGGTCTACGCGGGCAGCGCGCAGCTGGCCGTGCTGCCGCTGATGGTGGCGGGCGCGCCGCTGTGGGTGGTGTGGCTCACGGCGGCCTGCGTGAACCTGCGCTTCGTCATCTTCAGCAGCATGTGGCGCAACCACTTCGGCCACCTGCCGCTGCGCCAGCGTATCGCGGTGGGCTACTTCAGCGGCGACGTGACCTTCGTCACCTTCATGAAGCGCTACCCCGAAGGCCGCCCCGGGCCCGGGCAACTGGCCTACTTCTGCGGCGCGGCCAGCGCCAACTGGGTGGCGTGGCAGGTGCCGTCCATCGCGGGCATCTTGCTGGCCAACGCGGTGCCGCTGTCCTGGGGCCTGGGCTTCGCGGGCACGCTGGCGCTGCTGGGCGTGCTGCTGTCCATGCTGGAAAGCCGCGCCGCCTGGCTGGCCGCGGCGGTGGCCACCACGGCGGCGGTGGCGGCGTTCGCGCTGCCGCTCAAGCTCAACATCGTGGCGGCGATCGCCGCCGCCGTCGCCGCGGGCCTGCTGGCCGAGGCGGCGGAACGCCGGATGCGGCGGGCGGCATTGCCATGAGCTGGGACTACCTGCTGTTCGCCAGCCTGGGCCTGGCCGCCATCACGGTGGTGACGCGCGCGTTCTTCATGATTCCCGAGCGCGAACTGCCGCTGCCCCGCTGGCTCCAGCGCGGCCTCAAGTACGCGCCGCTGGCCGCGCTCGCCGCCGTGATCGTGCCCGACGTGCTCATGGCCCAGGGCGAGCTGCTCGCCACGCTGCGCGACGCGCGCCCGCCCGCGGCGCTGTGCGCGGTGGGCTACTTCTTCTGGCGGCGCGGCATCCTGGGCACCATCTGCGTGGGCATGGCCGTGTACCTGCCGCTGCACATCGGCCTGGGCTGGTGAACCTACAATCTGGCCCGATTTTTTCAGCTTGCCCACACCATGCACATTCTTCGCTTCTCCGACCTCTGCGCCCAGGGCAAAGCCCAGGGCCAGCGCGTGTTCATTCGCGCCGACCTCAACGTGCCGCAAGACGACGCGGGCCGCATCACCGAAGACACGCGCATCCGCGCCTCCGTGCCCTGCATCCGCATGGCGCTGGACGCCGGGGCGGCCGTCATGGTCACCAGCCACCTGGGCCGCCCGACCGAGGGCGCGTTCAAGCCCGAGGACTCGCTCGCGCCCGTGGCCCGGCGCCTGTCCGAACTCCTGGGGCGCGACGTGCCGCTGGTGGCCGACTGGGTGGACGGCGTGCAGGTCGCGCCCGGCCAGGTGGTGCTGCTGGAGAACTGCCGCGTGAACGTGGGCGAAAAGAAGAACAAGCCCGAACTGGCGCAGAAAATGGCGCGCCTGTGCGACATCTACGTGAACGACGCCTTCGGCACCGCGCACCGCGCCGAGGGCACGACCTACGGCATCGCCGAATACGCGCCCGTGGCCTGCGCCGGCCCGCTGCTGGCCGCCGAGATCGACGCCATCACCCAGGCGCTGGCGCAGCCGAAGCGCCCGCTCGCGGCCATCGTGGCGGGCTCCAAGGTGTCCACCAAGCTCACTATCCTGCAAAGCCTGTCGGCCAACGTGGACCAGCTCATCGTGGGCGGTGGTATCGCCAACACCTTCATGCTCGCGGCGGGCCTGAAGATCGGCAAGAGCCTGGCCGAACCCGACCTCGTGAACGAGGCCAAGGCCGTCATCGCCGCCATGGGCGCGCGCGGCGCGGCGGTGCCGATCCCGGTGGACGTGGTCACGGCCAAGACCTTCGCCGCCGACGCCCCGGCCACCACCAAGGCCGCCACCGACGTGGCCGACGACGACCTGATCCTCGACATCGGCCCCCAGACCGCCGCGCAACTGGCCGCGCAGCTCAAGCAGGCCGGCACCATCGTGTGGAACGGCCCCGTGGGCGTGTTCGAGTTCGACGCCTTCTCGCACGGCACCGAAACCATCGCGCGCGCCATCGCTGAATCGAGCGCGTTCAGCATCGCGGGCGGCGGCGACACGCTGGCCGCCATCGCCAAGTACGGCATCGAAAAGCAGGTGGGCTACATCTCCACCGGCGGCGGCGCATTCCTCGAAGTGCTGGAGGGCAAAACCCTGCCCGCATTCGAGATTCTCGAGCGCCGCGCAGCCAGCGCCTGAAAAACAACAAACGCCAACCGGGGGGCGGGGTTGGCGCAGTTTTCTCTTGTTTTTGGCGAGCGCTCCCCGCAGAATCATTTGCAATCGTATAGGGTGTAACTGTTTGCACCTTTGCTTTTGCAGGAGGGAAGCATGTTTCATTCCAAGGCCATCCGCATGGCCATGCTTGCGGGCATGGCGGCCGTGCTGGCGGGCTGCGCCGCCAAGGCCCCCATCCCCGTGGCCGAAAACTTCGAATACACGAGCCAGCCCAAGGTGCGCTCCGCGGGCCACTGGGAACTGGTGTCGCGCGACGTGGTGGCGCAGACGCTCGCCACGCTCAACCAGGCCGGCGCCTCCGGCGCGCCGCTGTACGTGGCCCTGCCGCCCAACCCCAGCGCGTTCGAATACGGCTTCCGCGACTTCCTCATCACCCAGTTCGTGCAAAGCGGCACCCCCGTGATGCACGAGCCCGGCAACACGCTGGACGTGACTTACCACGCCCAGGTGGTGCGCCACAACAGCGACCGCCCGCACTTCGTCCCCGGCATGTTCACCATGCTCGCCGCGGGCGTGGGCGCGGCCTACGGCCTGCGCCACGAGTACGTCGACACGCAGATCGCCGCGGGCGTGGGCCTGGCCGCGCTGGCCGACTACGGCAGCAGCATCAACTCGGGCGGCCCGACCAACACCGAGATGATCCTGACCACCACCGTCTCGCGCGGCGGCCAGTACGTGGCGCGCAAGACCGACGTGTACTACCTCGAAAACGCCGATACGCCGCTGTTCCTGCGCGGCGGCGTGTACCGGCAGGTGCCCATGAAGGTGGTGTCGCAATGAAAGCCATCGCCCTGACCGCCATGGCCGCGGCGGTTGCCGCCACGGCGCTGCTCGCCGGCTGCAATTCCGCCCCGCCCGCCGTGGGGCGCGCCGAGCCCACCTACCAGGACGCCGCCAGCGCCCCGCTGCTGGCCAACAGCCGCGACGCCATCGCCAAGCTCACCACCGGCTTCGACCTGAGCGCGCTGGGCGGCGGCCCCGTGCTCGTGGCCACCGTGGTCAACGTGAACGACCTGCGCAACTCGGCCCCGCTGGGCCGCACGCTGTCGGAGCAGTACGGCACGCAGATGGCGGCGGCGGGCTTCAACGTGAAGGAAATCAAGCTGCGCGGCGAGATCTTCGTGAAGGAAGGCGCGGGCGAGCTGCTGCTGTCGCGCGAGGTGAAGGACGTCGCGCGCAGCTACAACGCGGCGCTGGTGCTCGTGGGCACCTACTCGCCCGCCGCCAACTACACCTATGTGAGCCTCAAGCTCGTGCGCACCGAAGACAGCCGCATCGTGCGCGGCTACGATTACGCGCTGCCCAACGACCGCGACGTGCAGCGCCTGCTGGCCCCGCCGCGCGGATAAGCGGCTGCACCCAAAAGGCTGCTTCGGCGGCCTTTTCTTTTTGCTATAGTAAAAATAGCTGCCAGCGCTTGATGGATAGGCGCTGGAGGCGATTTTCTTATGGCATAGACCGCCTGGCGCCAGCCAGCGCCTGCGCACGCCGCCTGCGCGCCCAGATGACCACGCCGGTCACGCTGAGCATCGCCACCAGCAGGCCCATGCATGAAACGAGGATGCGCCCCGGCAGGCCCAGGATGCGGCCCGAATGCAGCGGAAACTGCGCCTGCATGAACACGTCGCCCGCCGTGCCTTGGCCGGGCACGGCCTGGCCCGCCAGTTCGCCCGTGCGGCCATCGACATACAGCCAGGGATTGCCCAGGCCGCCGTCGCCGTGGTCTTGCCCCCGCGCGAAGAAGGCGATGCCATACAGGCCATATCGGTCAGCGTAGAACAGGGCACCCGCTGGTACAGTCCAGCCGCACGCATGGGCCTCGGCTTCGGCCAGCGCCACAGCCTGCTCGCGGCTGATGGCTGGCTCGATGGGCGCATCCACCGGCGCGGGCTGCCGCGCCTCGAACGGCGTCGGCGTCACCGGCGAGAACAGCAACACCACCGGCTTCATCACCTCGCGCCCCAGGTTCATCGACACCGAGGTCACGGCCAGCATGAGCAGCAGCGCCCATACCCACACACCGCCCGAACGGTGCAGGTCGAAGGCGAGCCTGGGCCAGCCCTGGCCGAGGCGAAAGGCGAAGGATTTGCGCCAGCTGCGCGGGCTGGGGAACGAAATCCACAGCGCCACGAAGCAGTCCAGTATCCAGACCACCGAGACCAGGCCCATGACCCACATACCCAGCCTGACATTGCCCACATTGGGAATGTGCAGGCTGTAGTGCAGCTTGTAGAGGAAGGGCAGCAGGTTCTCGCGCGAGAGCGACAGCGCACCCCACTCGCGCGTGCCCTGCACCGCGCCGGTGGCCGGGTCAAGGGCCATCTGGTTGAAGCCCAGCGCGTAGGGCCTGCCGGTGACGGCATTCAGGCGGGCGTCCACCGAAACCAGCAGGGTTTCGCCGGGTTCGATGGACAGGGGCAGGTAGCTGACCCGCAAACGCGGGTCAGCGGCCTCGGCCCGCCGCGCCAGTTCCAGCGGCGCGAGCGGGACGGAAGCTGCGCCGCCACGCGTGTGGAACAGGTGCGGGTTGAGCCATTCGTCCAGCTCGTGATCCCACGAAATCACCGCGCCGGTGGCACCGGCGACGAACAGGAACAACGCGATAAATAGGCCTGCGCAACGGTGAGCCATCGCCATCCACGGGCGCATGATTGCGACTACCAGCGGTAGGTGGCCGTGCCGATAATCTTTCTGGGTTCACCGTAGAAGCACGCATAGAGCGCGCAACTGGCGACATAGGTTTTATTGGTCAAATTGGTTGCGTTCAGCGCAAATTTCCACGGGCCGTTGGTATAACTCAGCATGGCATCAAAGAGCAAGTACGATGGCACATTGACGGCTGTACCCGTAGCAATGCCGCGCGTACTGCCGACGTAGCGCACACCCGCTCCAGCCTTGAGGCCTGGCAGCCCGAATTCACCGAAACTGTAGTCACTCCAAAGCGAGAATTGGTTGTACGGCACGCCGCGCGTGCGCTGGCCTACGTCCCCTGGATTGAGCGGTCCAGCTTCAATAGTGCGTGCGTCCGTATAGGCATAAGCAGCGATCACGTTGGCGTTACGCCCAATTCGAGTGCGCGCTTCGAGTTCAACGCCGCGCGAACGGACTTTGCCCGACTGGATTTGGTAGTTGATGTCAATCGGGTCCGTAGTGGTCAGGTTCTTCCGTGTGAGTTGATAGACCGCTGCCGACAGCGTGGTGTCTGAGCCCTTGGGCTGGTAACGTACGCCCGCTTCATACTGCTGGCCAGTCGTTGGCTCGAAGCGATTGCCATTCCTGTCACGGCCCGCCGTAGGCTCGAACGACTCGCTGTAGCTCACGAAAGGCGCGATGCCATTATCGAACAGATAAACCAGACCGGCGCGCCCGGTGAAGGCATGGCTTTTCTCCCCACTAGCCACGCTTGCGCCGGTTATCGGGTAGGTTTCGTCGTAGGTCACGGAATCATAGCGACCGCCCAGCGACAGAACCAATTTATCCGCAATCTTCATTTGGTCCTGCACATAGAGGCCAAGGCGCTTGAAGCGCCACCAATCAGACGCGGTGGCAGGTGTGCGCGTGGCCTGGGTGCCGGTGTATACAGGGTTATAAATGTCTATATTCGGCACCGAGAAGTTGTAGCGCAAGGTTTCGTGCTTCGGTAGCGAATAGTCAAATCCCACTATCGCCGTGTGTTCTATGGCGCCAGTCTTAACTTGGTATTGCAAGGACGTATCGGACGCCACTGCCCTTGAAGTGTCTAGGCGATCCTGCCCACCTCGGTAGCTTGTGGTACGTTGATCCGCAGCCAACCCCCAAATCCAGATGTTGGGATAGTTATTGTTGGAATGGAAATAGCGTAGGCTATGGCGTAGTTTCAGGCTGTCATTAAAGGCATACTCGAAAATATAGCCAATCGAATAACGTTCAGTATCGAACTTGTCATGACCTGGTTCGCCGACGAAGCGGTTGCGTGGAATTTGGCCGTTGATATTTGGAAGCACTGTGCCTTCAGCCGGCAAGCCATACACGTAAGCCGTGTGGTCCTTCTGATATTCTGCCAGCAGCGTTAGCGATGTTCCGGCATTGGGTTGCCATTTGATTGAGGGCGCGATGTAGGTGCGATCATCCGGCACATAGTCGACGAAGGTATTGCTGTCCCGAGTGAGCGCCGTGAGCCTATACGACCATTCCCCATCTTTATCCAGCTTTCCACCAAAGTCACCGGAAATCTGTTTGCGCCCAAAACTTCCAACTTCGACGTTCAATTCATGAATCGGCTCCACAGTCGGGCGCTTGGTCACCATGTTGATGATCCCTCCCGGCGCGTTCGCCCCATAGAGAACCGATGACGCACCCTTGAGAAGTTCCAGACGCTCCAGTCCGTAGAGTTCTACCTGACCATCATAGATATTGACGGTATACATACTCCCATCTCTGTAGAGGGCGGAGTTCTGGAAGCCGCGCAGGAAAAGGCTGCTCGCCGTCGTGCGGTCCAACCCCTCCGTACGTGCAACACCGGCTACGTAGCCAAGCGCATCCTGAATACTTTGCGACTTGAGCGTGGTGATTTCCTCGGCCCCGACTACGGAAATAGACTGCGGAATCTCGATGATCGGCGTATCGGTCTTCGTGCCCGTCGCGCTGCGCTTGGCGACATAGCCATCCACCGGCCCTGTCGCCGTTTCTTCGATTGCTGAACTGCGCACCGTCACCGTCGGCAATGCCATCTCCCCGGTCTGACTCGATGCCGGTGCAGAAACCACCGGCACCGCCCGCAGCACATACCCCCCGTTGTCCAGCGCCACCGCCTGCAGGCCGGTGCCGGCCAGCAGCGCCGCCAGCGCGGCCTGCGGCGTGTATGGCCCGTTGATGCCGGCGGTGGTCTTGCCGGCGGTTTGCTGCTCGGTGAACGTCAGCAGCAGGTTGGCGCTGCTCGCCAGGCTGCGCAGCGCGGGCGCCAGCGCGCCGGCGGCGATGCGGTAGGTCTGCTGTGTGGCCTGCGTCTGCTGCGCCTGCGCCAAAGCCGGCTGCGGCAGCGCGGCATACAGCGCAAGCCCGCAGGCGACGACGGCAGCCGCCTGCGCGACGGGCTGGCGCGGGAACGGCTTGTTGATGGAAGTGCAGTGTGGTGCTCTGGGCTCGTTGATCGGCATGGTGTTCTCCAGATTTGGACGAAAACGGAAGTCCTCACTGGGTAGGTGCCGCGAGCCGGCGGATCGGGCAGACAGTTTTGCAAAAAGAACTGAAAACCATACCATTCGACAATATTTGGTACTGAAACAGGATTCGCCATGAACAACATCCTCACCGCCGCCGACCTCAAGCGCCGGGGCATGGCCGCCATCGAGGACGGGCTGCGGCGCGGCCCGGTGCATATCGTCAAGCGCAACAAGCTGGCGGCGGTGGTGCTGTCCGAGGCGGAATACCAGCGGCTAGCCAGCGGCCGGCCGGTGGCCCGCCCCGGCATGACGGCCTTGCAATGGCTGCTGGCCCAGCCCGCCGCAGGCACGCGGGACAAGGCGGACATCGACGCGGCCCTGGCCGGGGAGCGCGCCTGGTGATCGTGTTCTTCGACGCCAGCGCACTGATCTACCTGCTGCAGGGGCGGGAGCCGTTTGCGGGCCGCGTGCGCGCCGAACTGGCGAAGGTGGCGCAGGCGCACCCAGATGCCGGAACGGCCGTCAGCCGCCTGTCGTGGCTGGAATGCCGCGTGGGGCCGATGAAGGCCAACGATGCCGCCGCGCTGGCGCTGTTCGACACTTTTTTCGCGCGGCCCGACCTGGTGTGGGTGGAGCTGGACCGCGAGGTGGTGGAACTGGCTGCCGCCATCCGCGTGCGGCACGGCCTGCGCACCCCGGACGCCTTGCAGGCCGCAAGCTGCCTGCAGTTGGGGCCGCAGCATCTGCTGCTCACGGGCGATGCCGCGTTCCAGCGGGTGCAGGGACTGAACGTGATGGTGCTGTCTTAGCTACCCTGCGGCCTCGACCGTCACCCACCAGCGGGTGCGCAGCCGCACCTGCACGGGCAGCACGCTGGGCAGCGTGGCCAGGATGCGGTCGGTGTCGTTCAGCGGGAATACGCCGGACAGGCGCAGGCCGGCCACCTCGGGCGCGCAGCGCACCAGGCCGGCGCGGTAGCGGCCCAGTTCGGCCAGGAAGTCGTCCAGGCGCGTGTCTTCGGCCACGATCTGGCCGCGCGCCCAGGCGCCGTCGCGCTCGGCCACGGCTTGCGGGGCCTCGACCTCCGCGCGGGTGAACGAGGCGCGCTCGCCTGCCTGCAGGATGCGCGGCGTGCCGCCGTCTGCGGGGGTGATTTCGACGGCGCTTTCCAGCACGGCGACGCTGGTGCGGCCGTCCTGCTGGCGCACGCCGAAGCGCGTGCCCAGGGCGCGGATGCGGCCTTCGGCGGTTTCGACGACGAAGGGGCGCGGGTCACCGGCATGGCCGAGCGCGCGGCCGGTGGCGACGAGCACTTCGCCCGCGACCAGCCGCAGCAGCCGGCGCTGGCCGTCGAAGCGCACGTCGATGGCGCTGGCGGTGTTGAGGGTGATGCGGGAGCCGTCCTGCAGTGTGACGACGCGCTGCTCGCCGATGCCGGAGCGGTAGTCGGCCACCTGCCGCTGCCAGGTCTGCGTGCGCGACGCGAGCAGGGCGGCGGCGCCCGCCGCGCCGCCCCACAGCAGCAGGTTGAGGGCCTTGCGCCGGCCGGAACCCTTGGGCCCGGCGTAGGGGGAAAGCGTCTGGTAGCCGGCGCGGGGCTCCAGCAGCTTCAGCCGCTGGGTGACGGCCTCTATGTGCCGCCACGCGCGTTCGTGGTCGGTATGGGCGGCGCGCCATTGCTGCCAGCGCTGGCGGTCGGCGGCGGTGGCTTCGCCGGACATCAGCAGGGTCAGCCATTCGGCGGCTTGGTCCGCCACGGCTTCGCTGATCGGCAGGCCGCCGGCCATCAGGGGCGGGGGGCCGTCGTTGGAACTGTGGGGAATGGGAACGGACACTACGGCGCGATCGAGAACAGGCACTGCCGGTTGGCGCGTGTCAGGTATTGCTTGACGGAGCTGGCGGACACGCCCAGCCGCTCGGCGATCTGGGCGTAGCTGAGTTCTTCCAGATGAGCGAGCAGGAAGGCTTCGCGCACCTTGGGCGGCAGGCCGTCCAGGGCGCGATCGACCTGCTGCAGGGCTTCGAGCGCCAGCAGTCGCGCTTCCGGGGACGGGGCCAGTTCCTCGGGCAGCGCGGCCAGCATTTCGAGGTAGCTGGCTTCGAGGAGCTGGCGGCGGTGGTGGCGCGCCATCAGCCGGCGGGCGATGGTGGCGAGGAAAGGGCGCGGCTCGCGGATGTCCGCCGCGCTGCCGGCGGTGATGACGCTGACGAAGGTGTCCTGCGCCATGTCGGCGGCATGGTGGGAGCAGCCGAGCTTGCGGCGCAGCCAGGCCTGGAGCCAGCCGTGGTGGTCGGCGTACAGGTCTTCGATGCGTTGCTGAGGCGCGAACTCGGTGGCGGACACGATCCCCTTCCAGCGCCCGGCGACCATGGAGGGAATCGGCACCCGGCAAATGCGAATTGTTTGCATTCTATAGAGCCGCCCCGGAAGCCCGAGCGCGGAGGGCCGGACGGCAAGCCTGTTCAGGGCTGCTTGCTGGCGGGCCACAGCACCGAAGCGATGGCCACCACCATCAGCGCCACGGCCGTCCAGTCCTGCCAGTGCAGTACCTCGCCCAGCCAGAGCGCGCCGCTGAACACGCCGATCACCGGGATCATCATCACGCTGAGCGTGGACGCCACGGGCGTGAGCGTGCGCGCCAGGAAGAACCAGGCCGTCTGCGCGAAGCCGACCGCCAGCAGGCCGTTGTAGAGAATGGCCGCCCAGGCCTGCGCGCCGGGCGCGCGCCAGCGGTGGCTCTCGAACCCCAGCGCCAGCAGCGCCACCACCACGCAGGTGAGCGCCATCATCCAGAACGAGAGCGTGAGGATGTGCACCGGCACGTGCACGCGGCGCAGCAGTTGGGTGCCCAGCGCCCAGCACGCGGCCGACAGCAGCATCAGCCCCACGCCCACGGCGCTGCTGCCCAGCGCCCCCACCTCGTGCCACAGCAGCAGCACCACGCCCAGCGCGGCGGCGGCCACGCCGCACCAGGCGCGCGCCGCGAGCCGGTCGCCGAAGACCACGCTGCCCAGCACCGCCGAGAAGATTGGCATGGTGTAGCCCAGGATGGCCGCGCGGCCGCTGGACAACTGCGGAATGGCCAGGATCATGAGCACGTGCCAGGCCACCATGTTCATCAGCGCCAGCAGCGCCACCCGGCCCCAGTGGGTGCGCGGGATGGCGAACGGTACCTTCTGCGCCAGCATCGCCAGCCCCAGGATCGGCAGCCCGAGCCACAGCGAAGCCATGCGGAAGGTGAGCGGCGGGACACTGGCCACGCCCAGTTTCATCACCGGCCAGTTGAAGCCCCACACCAGGGTCAGGAGCACGAGGACGATGAGCTGGCGGCGGGTGAGGACGGGCATGGCGCGCGATTGTGCCGGGCCGCCATGCCGCGCGCTGGCCGGCCACCTAAAATCCCCGGCTTATGACCTTCCTCGACTTGCTGCGCAACGCCACCGAGCGCAACCAGTCCATGCTCTGCGTGGGGCTGGACCCGGAGCCCGGCCGCTTTCCCGGCGCGCTGCGCGATGACCCGCGCAAGATCTACGACTTCTGCGCCGCCATCGTCGATGCCACGGCCGACCAGGTCTGCGCCTTCAAGCCGCAGATCGCCTACTTCGCGGCCCACGGGGCCGAAGACCAGCTGGAGCGCCTGATGCAGCACATGCGCTGCAATGCGCCGCACGTGCCCGTCATCCTGGACGCCAAGCGCGGCGACATCGGCTCCACCGCCGGGCAGTACGCGCGCGAGGCGTTCGAGCGCTACGGGGCCGACGCGGTCACGCTCTCGCCCTTCATGGGCTTCGATTCGGTGGAGCCTTACCTGGCCTACCACGGCAAGGGCGCGTTCCTGCTGTGCCGCACCTCCAACCCTGGCGGCGACGACCTGCAGGCCCGGCGGCTGGCGGACGTGGACGGCCAGCCCAGGGTCTACGAGCACATCGCCGGGCTGGCCCAGGGGCCGTGGAACAAGAACGGCCAGCTGGGCCTGGTGGTGGGCGCCACCTACCCGGCGGAGATCGAGCGCGTGCGCGCCCTGGCGCCCACGCTGCCGCTGCTGATTCCCGGCGTGGGCGCGCAGGGCGGCGATGCGGCGGCCACGGTGCGCGCCGGGCTGCGCGAGGGCGGCCCCATCATCGTCAACTCGTCGCGCGCCGTGCTGTACGCCAGCCACGGCGACGACTTTGCCCAGGCCGCGCGCGCCGCCGCGCAGGCCACCCGCGACACCTTGAACTCAGTGAGGACGTGACATGAAACCACTGCGCATCGCCCTGCTGTGCGGCCTGGGCCTGATTGCAGGCTTTGCGCAAGCCCAGGACTGGCCCGCCAAGCCCATCACCATCGTCGTCGGCTACCCGCCGGGCGGCAGCACCGACCTGACGGGCCGCATGTTGGGCACCGAGCTGTCCAACCGCCTGGGCCAGCCCGTCATCATCGAGAACCTGGGCGGCGCGGGCGGCGTGATCGGCGCGCAGAAGGTGGCCAGCGCCGCGCCCGACGGCTACACGCTGCTCGTGGGCTCGAACAACGAGATCGCCATCGCCAAGCTGGTCACCAAGGCCCGGGTCAAGTACAGCCTGGGCAGCTTCACGCCCATCGGGCTGATTGCCTCGCAGCCCATGGTGCTGGTCGCGTCGCCCAAGGCGGGGGTGCGCAACGCGGGCGAGTTCGTGCAGCTGGTCGGCAAGAACCCCGGCAAGTTCAGCTACGGCAGTTCGGGCGTGGGCACGGCGCTGCACCTGGCGGGCGAGATGGTCAAGGAGCAGGGCCATTTGTTCATGACGCACATTCCCTACCGCGGCGTGGCCCCGCTGACCAACGATCTCGTGGGCAACAGCCTGGAGTTCGGCGTGTTCGTGCTGTCCAGCGGCCTGCCGCAGATCAGGGCGGGCAAGGTGGTGGCGCTGGGCACGACCGAGGCCAAGCGCTCGGCCATCACGCCCGACATTCCCGCGCTGGCCGAACTGCCGCAGTTCAGGAAGGTGGACATCAGCTCGTGGTTCGCGCTGCTGGCGCCGGCCCATCTGCCGCAGCCGATTGCCGACAAGCTGAAGAAAGCGCTGAACGACACCCTGGCCTCGCCCGAGTTCCGCAAGAAGATGGAGGCCACCGGCTCCACCGTGGCCGCGCCGGGGGTGGACATCCAGAAGTTCCTGGCCGACGAAACGGCCAAGTACACCCGCATCGTTCAGTTCGCAAAGATCGAAGAATGAGCTTTCAACTCCCCGCCCCCGACCTTTCCGCCTGGCGCGCGGGCAACACCGGCGTGGAGGGCGTGTGGCGCTTCGACTCCGGCCAGCCGGGCCGCCATGCGATGGTCAGCGCGCTGGTGCACGGCAACGAGCTGTGCGGCGCGTGGGCGCTCAAGGGCCTGCTGGAAGCCGGGCTGCGCCCGGAGCGGGGGCGGCTCACGCTCGCGTTCTGCAACCTCGCGGCGTTCGACCGGTTCGACGCCGCGCACCACGACGCCTCGCGCTTCACTGACGAAGACTTCAACCGCCAGTGGATGGACGAGCGCATCGATGCCGGCGGTACGCAGGAGCGCCGCCGCGCCGCGCAGTTGCGCCCCTTCGTGGCCGAGGCCGACTGGCTGCTCGACATCCACTCCATGCACGAGCCCTCGGCCCCGCTGCTGCTCACCGGGCTGCACCCGCGCAACCGTGCATTGGCGCGCCAGATGGCCGCGCCCGAGCACATCGTGGTCGATGCGGGCCACCAGGACGGCGTGCGGATGCGCGACTACGGGCGCTTCGGCCTGCCCGACGGCGCGGCGGGCGACACCCGCTCGCTGCTGATCGAATGCGGTTTTCATGGCGACCCGGCCAGCCGCGCCGTGGCGCAGGACCAGTGCGTGCGGTTTCTCGCCGCTGCGGGCGTGGTGGGCGCGGATGCGCTGGCCCGCCTGCTGCCCGGCTGGCGGCTGCCCGACGCGCCGCGCCAGTGGGCGCTGGAGGTCACCGGCCCGGTGGTCGCCAGGAGCAGCGCCTTCCGCTTCACCGCGCCCTTCACGGGGCTGGAGGTGTTTGCCCAGGCGGGCACCGTGATCGGCGACAACGACGGCGAACCCGTCGCCACGCCTTATGACGACTGCGTGCTCGTCATGCCCTCCACGCGCCAGGCGCGCGCGGGCGTGACGGTGGTGCGCTATGCGCGGAGGCAACCGTTATAGACCCGTGTCCACGCCAGTTTTCGCCCTTTCTCTTTGGGAAAAGGCCGGGATGATGGCGGGCAATCCGTACAGGTGGCCATGATGCATCCAACGCTCGAAGAAACCCCCGCCCTCTCCCCGAGGGAGAAGGAGCCTGAAACCGCTCCCCTGGCCCCGCTGGCCGTCGCGGCGCTGGCCAGCGCCGCGCTCGCGGCCTGCGGAGGAGGCGGTGGCGGCGCGGACGGGGGCGGCTCCGCATCCATCGGCACCCAGGCCGCCTCCGACCTGCCCGCCACCGATGCCGACGCCGCGCGCTTTCTGCTGCAGGCGCAGTTCTCGGCCACCGACGCGGAGATCGCCGACGTGCGCGGCCAGGGCTATGCGGCATGGCTCTCGGCGCAGTACGCCAAGGATATCGGCACCACGGGCGTGCAGTGGCTCGACCGCCAGGGCTACGGCCAGGCCAACGCGGCCACGCAGTTCTACAACGTCTCGTACCCCGCCGACTTCATGCTGTGGGCGCAGCTCTTCACCGCCCCCGACGCCGTGCGCAAGCGCGTGGCGCTGGCGCTGTCGGAGATCTTCGTCGCCTCCAGCGTCGGCATCAACGACCCGTGGAGCGCCTACCTCGTCGCCGCGTACTGGGACGTGCTCAACGCCAACGCCTTCGGCAACTTCCGCGCGCTGCTCGAAGCCGTCACGCTCAACCCCGGCATGGGCTGCTATCTGAACCTGCGCGGCAGCCGCAAGGAAGACAGCGCGGGCCGCCAGCCCGACGAGAACTACGCGCGCGAGGTGATGCAGCTTTTCACCATCGGCCTGTACCAGCTGAACCCCGACGGCAGCGTGCAGCGCGACGGCAGCGGCAACCCTTTGCCCACCTACGGCGCCGCCGACGTGTCGGGCCTGGCGCGCGCGCTCACGGGCTGGGACTACGACCGCAGCCAGAACGCGGCCATCACCGTGGGCACCCGCACCCTGCCCAGCACGCAGCAGACCTGGCTGCCCATGGCGCTGAACGCGGGCCAGCATTCCGCGCTGGAGGCGAGCTTTCTGGGCGTGACCGTTCCGGCGGGCACGCCGGGCGCTGCGGCGCTCAAGACCGCGCTGGACACGCTGTTCAACCACCCCAACGTCGGCCCCTTCTTCGGCCGCCAGCTCATCCAGCGGCTGGTCACCAGCAACCCCAGCCCCGGCTACGTGGCGCGGGTGGCGGCGGCCTTCGCCAACAACGGCAGCGGCGCGCGCGGCGACATGAAAGCCGTGCTCAACGCCGTGCTGCTCGACCCCGAGGCGCGCGGCGCGGCGGGCCTGTCCAGCCTCCTCTTTGGCCGCCTGCGCGAGCCCATGCTGCGCTTCGTGCAGTGGGGGCGCACCTTCGGCATCGCGTCGGCGCGCGGCACCTGGAAGATCGGCGACGCCAGCGACCCCGCCACGCGGCTGGCCCAGAGCCCGCTGCGTTCGCCGTCGGTGTTCAACTTCTTCCGGCCCGGCTACGTGCCGCCGTTCGCGGGGCTGGCCAGCGGGATGGTGGCGCCGGAGTTCCAGATCGTCACCGAGACCAGCGTGAGCGGCTTCCTGAACTTCATGCAGGGCGCCATCCGCAACGGCCTGTGGGTGGGCGCGCCCGACCTGCCGCAGTCCGGCAGCAATGGCAACAACGGCTTCGACATCACCTGCGCCTATGCCAACCTGCTGCCGCTGGTGGCCGACGCCAAGGCGCTCGTCGCCAAGGTGGCGCTGCTGCTGTCGGCGAACCAGGTGGGCGATGCCTTGCAGGCGCGCATGGTCACGGCGCTGCAGGCTACGCCCGTCACCGACAGCAGCTCGTCCAGTGCCAAGCTCAACCGCGTGGCCGCCGCCGTGCTGCTGGTGATGTGCTGCCCCGCCTACCTGGTCCAGAAGTGAGGCCGACGATGACCCAAGACCCCTCCCGACGCGCCTTTCTCAACCGCTCGGCCCGGCTGGCCGCCCTGGTGGGCTCGCAGGCCGCGCTGCCGCTGGCGCTCAACCTCGCCGCGATGGGCGAGGCCGCCGCCTTCAGCGCCTCGGACTACAAGGCGCTGGTCTGCGTCTTCCTGCTGGGCGGCAACGACCACGCCAACACCGTGGTGCCCTACGACGCCGCCAGCTACGCGCAGTACGCCGCCGCGCGCAGCACCGTGGCGCTGTCGCGCGATGCCTTGGCGGGCACCGCGCTCACGCCCACCGTGGGCGGCCAGCAGTTCGCGCTGCACCCGGCCATGGGCGCGCTGGCGGGCCTGTTCAACGCGGGCCACGCCGCCGTGCAGTTCAACGTGGGGCCGCTGGTGGTGCCGCTGACGCGCGCGCAGTACGCCAGCGGCAACCGCGGCGCCTATCCGCTGCCGCCCAAGCTGTTCTCGCACAACGACCAGCAGTCCGTCTGGCAGTCCGACGGGGCCGAAGGCACCACCGTGGGCTGGGGCGGGCACCTGGGCGACTTGGCGCTCTCGTCCAACGGCAGCGCGCTGTTCACCTGCATCTCGGTCAACGGTAACGCCGTGTTCCTGGCGGGCCAGCAGGCGCTGCAGTACCAGATCAGCCCGACCGGCGCGGTGCCCGTCAACGCGCTGGGCGGCAGCGTCTACGGCTCGGGGGCCGTGAGCGGCCTGCTGGGCGAACTGGTGCAGTCGGCCAGCGGCCATTTGCTGGAGGCCGAGTACGCGCGCGTCACGCAGCGCTCCATCAACGCCGTGGGCCAGGTGAATGGCGCGCTCGCCGGCGCGAACCTGGGCACGGCCTTCCCCAAGGGCAGCCTGGGCGACCAGCTCAAGATGGTGGCGCGGCTGATCGCGGCGCGCAACGCGCTGGGGGTCAAGCGGCAGGTGTTCTTCGTCTCGCTGGGCGGGTTCGACCTGCACGACAACCTGCTGACCAACCACCCCGGCCTGCTCGGCCAGGTGAGCGATGCGCTGACGGCCTTCTACAACGCCACGGCGGAGCTGGGCGTGGCCGGCCAGGTCACGGCCTTCACCGCGTCGGACTTCGGCCGCACGCTCTCCAGCAACGGCAACGGCTCCGACCACGGCTGGGGCAGCCACCATTTCGTGGTGGGCGGCGCGGTGCGCGGCGCGGCCTTCTACGGCACGCCGCCGCCCATCAGCCTGGGCAATACCACGGCCCCCGAAGACCAGTGGCACGTGGGCCAGGGCCGCCTGCTGCCCAGCACCGCCACCGACCAGTATGCCGCCACGCTGGCGCGCTGGTTCGGCGTGGCCGACGCGGAGCTGGCGCAGGTGCTGCCGCACATCGGCAACTTCGGCGGGGCGGGCTATCCCGTCAATCTGGGGTTCTTTAACTCCTGATTTGATAGCTGCAAGCGCTTGTCCAGTAAGCGCTAGCGGCCAATTTGGCTTAAAAAACGTTCCAGCCGCGCAAACACGGGCGCGGCCAGGTCGGCGCGCTCGTTGAAGAGCTCGTGGTACAGAGCGTCGAAGCACTGCGGCTGCAGGCAGGCGGGCGCGGCATCGGCAAAGGCGCGGCTGCCCGCCGGGTTGACCAGCCGGTCGTCGCCCGCCCAGAGCAGCAGCGTGGGCACCGTCCAGCCCGTGGCGGGCGGCCCGCCGTCCGCGATGAAGTGCGCCAGCCGGGCGCTGATGCGGTCGTGGCACAGCGGGTCGGCGCGGTAGGCGCGGGGCACGGCGGGGTCGTGCGAGAGGTAGTCGGCGTTCAGCCCGTTGCCCACGCGCAGGTTGGGGGCGATGCGCGGCAGCGTGGCGACGAGGATTTTCTGCACCGCGTTCAGGCCCGCGTCCAGCGCGGGGGACGACAGCACCAGCGCATCCACGGGCCGCATCGTGCGCGCCACGAACCGCGCCGCCACCAGCCCGCCCATGCTGTGGCCCAGCAAGACCAACGGTTTGTCCGTGCGCGTGGCGTCCAGCACTTCGGCCAGGTCGTCGAGCAGGCGCGTGCCGGACGTGAGCCCGCCGCGCGGCCCGCTCGACTGGCCGTGGCCGTACTGGTCGTAGGCGCGCACGGCCAGTCCCCAGCCGTTGAGCCGGCGCGCCAGCGCGTCGTAGCGCCCCGCGTGTTCGCCCAGGCCGTGCACGATGAGCACCTGGGCGCGCGCCCCCGCCAGCGGCCAGTCGTACAGCGCCAGCCGCTGGCCGTCGCGCGTGGCGAACGGCTCAGCCATGCGGCAGGCTGGCCATCACCTGCGCCACGGCGGCGGTGAGCTTCTTGGCGTAGGGCAGGTGCAGGAACTCGTTCGGGCCGTGCGCGTTGCTCTGGGGGCCGAGCACGCCGCAGACCATCATCTGCGCTTGGGGGAAGCCCTGGCTCAGCAGGTTCATGAGCGGAATGGTGCCGCCCTGGCCGATATAGCCGCAGGGCGCGCCGAAGTGCGCCTGGCTCGCGGCGTTGAGCGCGCTTTCAAACCAGGGCGCGACGCTGGGCGCGTTCCAGCCGCTGGCCGCGCCCCCGGGCTCGAAGGTCACCTTGGCCTGGTACGGCGCGTTGTCTTCGAGCAGCGCCTTCATCTGCTGCACGCACTGCGCCGCGTCCGCCAGCGGCGGCAGGCGCAGGCTGAGCTTGAAGGCGGTGTAGGGGCGCAGCACGTTGCCCGCGTCCTGCAGCGCGGGCAGGCCTTCCGCGCCGGTCACGCTCAGCGTGGGCTCCCAGGTGCGCTTGAGCAGCGCCTCGGCCGGGTCGCTGGTGGTGGGCAGGGCGAACAGCGTGCTGCCGCCGCAGTCGTGGTGCGCCCACGGAAAGCGTTTGGTCACCTCGTCGCCCAGGATGGCGGCGGTGGCGCGCGCCTGGGCCAGCCGTTCGGGCGGCACAGCGCAGTGGAAGCTCGCGGGCAGCAGGCGGCCCGTGGCCGAGTCTTCTAGCCGGTCGAGCACCTGGCGCATGATGCGGAAGGAGGACGGCACCACGCCCGAGGCGTCGCCCGAGTGCACGCCCTCGGTCAGGATCTGCACCTTGAGCGTGCCGCTGGCCATGCCGCGCAGGCTGGTGGTGAGCCAGAGCTGGTCGTAGTTGCCCGCGCCGCTGTCCAGGCAGATCACCAGAGCCACGTCGCCCAGGCGGGGGCGCAGCTGGTCGATGTAGGGCAGCAGGTCGGCGGAGCCGCTTTCCTCGCAGGTCTCGATCAGGCCGACGATGCGCGGGTGCGGCACGTTCTGGCGCTTGAGTTCCTGCACGGCGGCGATGCTGGCGTAGACCGCGTAGCCGTCGTCCGCGCCGCCGCGGCCATAGAGCCTGCCGTTGTCGATCTTGGGCGTCCACGGGCCGAGGTCGCTGCGCCAGCCCTCGAACTCGGGCTGCTTGTCGAGGTGGCCGTACATCAGCACCGTCTGCGCGGCCTGGGGCGCGGTGGCCGCCACCTCGAAGAACAGCACCGGCGTGCGGCCCGGCAGGCGCACGATCTCCAGCGCCAGGCCTTCGACGTTCTGCGCCTCGACCCACGCGGCGGCGTTGCGCAGCACGGTGTCCAGCAGGCCCTGCGCGGCCCAGTCGGGCGCGAACAGCGGCGATTTGGCGGGGATGCGGATGTACTCGGTGAGCTGGGGGACGATCTGCGCGTCCCAGGCGTGGCTGATGCGGTCCAGCGCGGCGGCGCTGTCGAGGGTGGGGATGCGGGCGTTCATGGGGTGCCTCCTTGGCTTGCTGTGCCAACCATACCAAGATAACGGCGCAGATACTGGCCGGTATGGCTCGCCGGGTGGGCGGCCACGTCCTCGGGCGTGCCCTGCGCCACCACGGTGCCGCCGCCCGCGCCGCCTTCCGGTCCCATGTCGATGAGCCAGTCGGCGGTCTTGATCACGTCGAGGTTGTGCTCGATCACCACGATGGTGTTGCCCGCGTCGCGCAGCTGGTGCAGCACCTTGAGCAGCAGGGCGATGTCGGCGAAGTGCAGGCCCGTGGTGGGTTCGTCGAGGATGTAGAGCGTGCGGCCCGTGTCGCGCTTGGACAGCTCCTGCGCGAGCTTCACGCGCTGCGCCTCGCCGCCCGAGAGCGTGGTGGCGCTCTGGCCCAGGCGGAGGTAGCTCAGGCCCACGTCCAGCAGCGTCTGCAGCTTGCGCGCTATTGATGGCACGTCCTTGAAGAAGGCGTGCGCGTCTTCCACCGTCATGTCCAGGATCTGCGCGATGTTGCGGCCCTTCCACAGCACCTCCAGCGTCTCGCGGTTGTAGCGCTGGCCGTGGCAGATGTCGCAGGGCACGTACACGTCGGGCAGGAAGTGCATTTCCACCTTCACCACGCCGTCGCCCTGGCAGGCCTCGCAGCGGCCCCCGGCCACGTTGAAGCTGAAGCGGCCCGGGCCGTAGCCGCGTTCCTTGGCGGTGTTGGTCTCGGCCATCAGCTCGCGGATGGGGGTGAACAGGCCGGTGTAGGTGGCGGGGTTGCTGCGCGGCGTGCGGCCGATGGGGCTCTGGTCGACGTTGATGACCTTGTCGAAATATTCGAGCCCGTCGATGCCGTCGCACGGCGCGGGCTCGTCGTGCGCGCGGTGGATGGCGCGCGCGGCGGCCTTGTGCAGCGTGTCGTTGACCAGGGTGGACTTGCCCGAGCCCGACACGCCCGTCACGCAGGTGAGCAGGCCCACGGGGAATTCCACGCTCACGCCCTTGAGGTTGTTGCCCGTGGCGTTGTGCACGTGCAGCGCCTGCAGGCGCGGGTTGGGGGCTTTCGCGCTGTCTTCCGCCACGGGCAGCCACGGCGTGCGCCGGGCGGGCACGGGGATGGATTGCACGCCCGACAGGTACTGGCCCGTGAGCGATTGCGGGTTGGCGCACAGTTCGGCATAGGTGCCCTGCGCCATCACCTGCCCGCCGTGCACGCCCGCGCCCGGGCCCATGTCCACGCAGTGGTCGGCGGCGCGGATCATGTCCTCGTCGTGCTCGACCACGATCACACTGTTGCCGATGTCGCGCAGGTGTTGCAGCGTGGCGATCAGCCGGTCGTTGTCGCGCTGGTGCAGGCCGATGCTGGGTTCATCGAGCACGTACATCACGCCCGTGAGGCCGCTGCCGATCTGCGACGCGAGGCGGATGCGCTGCGCCTCGCCGCCGGAGAGGGTCTCGGCGCTGCGGTCCAGGCTCAGGTAGTTCAGGCCCACGTCGTTCAGGAAGGTAAGGCGCGTGGCGATCTCGCGCACCACCTTGCCGGCGATCTCGGCCTTGGCGCCGGACAGGTGCAGGCTTTGGAACCAGGCGTGCGCGTCGGCCAGCGTGGCGTGGCTCACTTCGTAGATGGCGCGGGCCTGCTCGCCTTCGCCCACGTACACGTGGCGCGCTTCGCGGCGCAGGCGCGCGCCGTGGCATTCGGGGCAGGGCTGCGTGCTGCGGTAACGCGCGAGGTCTTCGCGCACCACGGACGATTCGGTCTCGCGGTAGCGCCGCGCCATGTTGGGCAGGATGCCCTCGAACGGGTGCTGGCGCACGATGGCCTGGCCCTTGGACGCGCCGCTTTCCATCACGTAGGTGAAGGCGATGTCTTCCGCGCCCGAGCCGTGCAGCACCACGCGCTGCACCGTGGCGGGCAGTTGCTCGAAGGGCTCCTCCACGTCAAAGCCGTAGTGCTGTGCCAGGCTTTGCAGCATGGCGAAGTAGTAGCCGTTGCGCTTGTCCCAGTTCTTGATGGCGCCGCTGGCCAGGCTGAGCGACGGGAAGGCCACCACGCGCGCTGCGTCGAACACCTCCTGCTGCCCCAGGCCGTCGCAGGCCGGGCACGCGCCGATGGGCGAGTTGAACGAGAACAGGCGCGGCTCCAGCTCGGGCAGCGCGTAGCTGCACTGGGGGCAGGCGAACTTGCTGCTGAACAGGTGCTCCGTGCCCGTGTCCATTTCGAGCGCGAGCACGCGGCCATTGCCGTCCGTGCCGCCCACGCGCAGCGCGGCTTCAAAACTTTCGGCCAGGCGCTGCTGCATGTCGGCGCGCACCTTCAGGCGGTCGATCACCACGTCCACGTCGTGCTTCTCGGTCTTCTTCAGCGCGGGCAGGCTCTCGTGTTCGTAGATGTGCCCATCGACGCGGAAGCGCACGTAGCCCAGCGCCTGCATTTGCGCGAACAGTTCGGTGAACTCGCCTTTCTTCTCGCGCGCCACCGGGGCCAGCAGCATCAGGCGCGTGTCCTCGGGCAGGGCGAGCACGGCGTCCACCATCTGGCTCACGGTCTGCGCGGCCAGGGGCAGGTGGTGGTCGGGGCAGTAGGGCGTGCCCGCGCGCGCATAGAGCAGGCGCAGGTAGTCGTGGATCTCGGTCACCGTGCCCACGGTGGAGCGCGGGTTGTGGCTGGTGGCCTTCTGCTCGATGCTGATGGCGGGCGACAGGCCCTCGATCAGGTCCACGTCGGGCTTGTCGAGCCGCCCGAGGAACTGGCGCGCATAGGCCGACAGGCTTTCCACATAGCGCCGCTGGCCCTCGGCGTAGAGCGTGTCGAACGCCAGACTCGACTTGCCCGAGCCCGACAGCCCGGTGATCACCACCAGCCGGTTGCGCGGCAGGTCCAGGTCGATGTTCTTGAGGTTGTGCGTGCGCGCGCCGCGGATGCTGATGCGCTGGGCGAGGTAAGGGGCGTCGGCGGAGTCGGGCATGGGCGGGCGCTGGCGAAAGGCGAACCCACCATGATAGGGGAGGGCCATAGTCCCGCGCCCTGCGCGGTCACGGTGGCATGGCACCGTTCGCCGAAGGACCTGCCAGCAGCGGTTCACAAAATGTCACGCGGCGGTTAGTATTGCAAAAGGTTTCAAATCGTTTGGATGCTTTGCGCTTGACCACAAGCGCGAGAAGCTACCAAATTAATAGCAAATTCATAACATGACTGTCCCTTTCGGACTTTTGCGTGCCGCTGCGGCGCTGTGCCTGGCCGCCGCAGCCGCCGCGCCTGCCCATGCCGACTGGGATCTGCCCGCAGGCGCCAGCGCCCGCCTGGGCGGTGGCACCGCCAGCATGGGCTGCGCCAGCCTGAACAATGGCGGTACGCTGCAACTGCAAGGCGGTGCGCTGTTGTCGGCCACCAATGTGGCGGTGGACACGGGCGGCACGCTGGCCATAGACAGCGGCAGGGTGGAACTGGCCCAGCAGTGGACCAACGACGGCACGGCCACCGCCACCACCGGCAGCGTGACCCGCACGGCCAACACCGGCTGCGCGGTGGCCGGCACCACCGGCCCCGTGCCGCTGCAAAACACCCAGCCACAGCCACCCATCACGGGTCCCCAGACCTTGGCCCTGCCCGCAGGCGCAGGCGGCGGGGGCTCCGTCCAGCTTGCCATCGCTGGCTTCAATGGCGCAACCCTGCCAGCGGGCTGCACGCTCGACTCGGCCGCCGTCACCGCCACCCTTCCGCCCGGCGCGCCTGGCCCCGCTCCGCTGGGCGCGTTCACCTTCCAGGCCAGTGGCTGCCCCGGGGCCACGCTCGCCATCAGCCTCACCTACCCGCCGGGCCGCCTGGCGGGGCTGACGTTCCGCAAATACGGCCCCCACACCGTGGGCGGCGTCACGCGCACCGGCTGGTTCCCCCCGCCCCACCTGAGCGTGCATGGCGACACCATGACCTACACCGTGACCGACGGCGGCGATGGTGACAGCAATGCCAGCGCCGGTGTCATCGACGACCCCATCGCAGGCTTTGCCATGGGCACCGCCGTGCCCACGCTGCCGGGCTGGGGGCTGCTGCTGCTGTCGGCCCTGATCGCAATGCTGGGGCTGAAGCGGCTGCCCCGGCGGCCACCGCGCTGCCCCGTCTGATTCGCCCGTTTTCTTGATTCCCTAGGACGCCCCTTCCATGACCCGCATTCCCCACACCTTGCTGGCCGCCGCCCTGAGCCTGGGCGCGCCCGCCTGGGCCGCCGACATGGTGCTCACCCCCGCTGCCAACAGCAACGTGGTGATCGAATCCACTCCCGGCAACGCCGCGCTCAGCGTGCAGTCCAACGGCACTGTGCAACTGCCCGGCCTGCCCGGCAGCGCCGCCACGCTTACCAGCATCGTCTGCCGCGACGCCAGCGGCAACCTGGGCAACTGCGACCCGGGCACGGCTGCGGGCGCCGCCGGTGCCACAGGCCCGCAAGGCCCGGCTGGCCCGAAGGGCGATACCGGTGCAGCGGGCGCCACCGGCCCGGCAGGCCCTGCGGGCCCCGCAGGGCCCACCGGTGCCACGGGCCCGCAAGGCCCTATCGGATTGCCGGGCCCCCAGGGCCCTGCGGGCACCGGCAGCGCGACGACCGGCCTGGCCGAAGTGCGCCATGGGTGCTTCAACGCCTCGGGCGTGCTGACCGGCAGCGGCTACAGCGTTGCAGGCGGCTTCACCGTGACCTTTGCCACGGCCATGGGCTCGGGTAACTACTCGCTGCTGCTGGACGGGCGCACCAGCACGGGCCGCGCGCTGGCGTTGACGGTTCCCCTGGGCAGCGTCAGCGCCAGCGGCTTCACCGTGGTGCCCGGCTGGCTGGACGCGGGGGGCGAGAGCATCACCAATATCTGCTTCCTGGCCGCGCTGTAAGGACCGCACCATGCCATCCCTGCGCCCCCTATGCGCCGCCCTGCTGGCTGGCGCCGCCGTCTTGCCTGCCTACGCGGGCAGCAGCCCCTACGTGGGCGAACTGATGATGTTTGGCGGCAATTTCTGCCCCGCCGGCTGGCTGATGGCCGATGGCAGCGTGCTCTCCGTCAACCAATACTCCACGCTGTACGCCGTGCTGGGCACTGCCTACGGCGGCGACGGCCAGGCGACGTTCAACCTGCCCAACCTGCAGGGCCGCGCGCCCGTGGGGCAAGGCCAGGGGCGGGGCCTGTCGCCCATCGCCCTGGGTGACACGGGGGGCGCGGAAGCCGTCACCCTCACCATCGGCCAAATGCCCGCGCACAACCATGGCACGGCCACCGCCAATGCCGCCACCACGGCCACGCCCGCCACCGGGCGGGTGCTGGCCCAGGCGCAGAACGCAGGCGCGTACGCCCCGGCGGGCGGCGCCACCGTGGCCCTGGGCGCCACGGGCATGACGGGCATGACGGGCATCGCTGGCGGCAGTCTGCCTGTGGATGTGCGCAACCCCTACCTGGGCCTGGTGTGGTGCGTGGCGACGGATGTTGTCGGCGCTTTCCCCAGTCCGTAATGAAAATGACCCCATTCATCCACCTCCGCCCCGCATGGGCCGCCGCCCTGCTGGCCTGCGCCATGGCCCTGCCCGCCCACGCGGGCACGGACCCTTTCATCGGCGAACTGATGACGTTCCCGCGCTCTTGCCCCAGCAATGGCGGCGACTGGATGCCCGCCGCCGGCCAGACGCTGTCCATCAATAACTACCAAGCTCTGTTTGCCCTGCTGGGCACCACCTACGGCGGCGATGGCCAGACCACCTTCATGCTGCCTGACCTGCGCAGCCGCCAGCCCGTGGGCACAGGCCAGGGACTGGGTCTGAGCAACGTGGTGCTGGGGGAGGTCGCAGGCGTGGAGCGGACCACCCTCATGGTGAACCAGATGCCCGCGCACGTCCACGGCCTGCCCGCCACCACCAGCCCCGCCACCACGGCCACCCCCGCCGCCGGGCTGCTGCCCGCCCAGGCACAGAACGCGGGGATGTACGCCAGCGGCCCGGCGAGCGCGGCTCCCACGTCGGCCGTGGGTGGCAACCAGCCCGTCAACGTGCGCGCGCCTTACCTGGGCGTGGTGTGGTGCATCGCGGTGCAAGGCATTTTCCCTTCGCGCAACTGAACCAGGACGGAGAATCCATGCCCCACCCGCTTCGCTCCCCGCGCGTGCTGGCCGCCGCCGTGCTGGCCGCCGCCTTGGCGCCCGCTGCCCATGCGGACTACGAGCCGTACCTTGCCGAGATCAAGTTCTTTGCCTTCAACTTCTGCCCCAAGGGCTGGGCGCCGGCTAACGGCGCGCTGATGGCCATTCAGCAAAATGCCGCGCTGTTCTCCCTGTTGGGCGTGCAGTTCGGCGGCGATGGGAGAAACACCTATGCCCTGCCCGACCTGCAAGGCCGCACCCCTGTGGGCGCACCCAGGCAAGGCGCTGGCCTCAGCGCGGTCTCCGTCGGAGAAGAGGCTGGCCGTGAAAGTGTCACGCTGACGGTCAACCAGCTACCCATGCACACCCACGCCCTGCTGGCCACCACCAACGCGGCCACCACCGCCATGCCCGGCAACAACCTGCTGGCCCGGGTGCAAAACGGCGGCCTGTACGCCAGCGGCGCATCCAACAACGTCACGCTGCAAAGCGGGGTGGCAGGCGGTGGCCAGCCCGTCAACGTGCGCAACCCCTACCTGGGGCTGACGGCCTGTATCGCCGTGCAAGGCGTCTACCCCTCGCGCCAGTGATTTGACTCAGAGCGTCAGCGTCTCGAAGCCCACCACGTTGCGGCTGTCGCGGCTGAACTCCACGCCGATGAGGTGCACCGGGCCGTCGGCGCGGTATTTGTCGGCGTAGCCCTTGTCCTGCAACTGCTGCAGGGCCGTGCCGTTGGGCGCCAGTTCCACCACCTTGAACTCGAACAGCCAGGTCTGGTCCAGCCAGCGCACGGCCATGTCGATGCGGCCGTGGTTGGTGGCGTCCTCCAGCACTGTGTCCAGCCCCAGCGCGGCGAAGTAGCTGTAGAACACGCTGGCCCAGTAGCCCTCGTACTGCGCGATGGGGTTGTTGCGGTGCCAGTCGTGCGGAATGCTGGCGAAGAAGGCGTGGAACAGGGCCTGCATACCCGCCAGGTCGTTGGCCCGCAGCAGGGCGTACAGGCGGTTGGGGCTGCGCGCGGGCGCGAAGCCGCCGCACAGCGCGTTCAGCAGGCTGCCGTTGAGGCTGCTCTTGACCTCCTGGTTGGGGTAGCGCAGCTGCAGCTCCAGCTGGCCGGGAAAGTAGTCCGCCCGGGCAATGGTCAGGTAGCCGGCCTGGAACATCAGCGCCTCGGTGGGAATGGTGTCCACGTCGAAGGTGGACAGCAGCGTCTCGGGCGCCACGATGCTTTCCAGGTCGGGCGTGAACTGCCGGCGCTCGGTGAGCAGCTTGAGGAGGAAGGTGGGCGTGCCGGTCTCGAACCACCAGGGGCGGAAATGGCGCCGGTCGAACAGCAGCAGCAGGTCGAAGGGGTTGTAGACCGGCTCGCCCGTCCAGTTGTAGCCGTTGTACCAGCGGCGGATTTCCTCGCGGTCCAGGCCCTCCAGTTCGGGGGCGAAGACCGTGTCCACGTCAGCATCGGTGTAGCCGCAGAGGCTGCTGTAGCGCTCGTCGAGGGTGATGTCCTGCAGGTTGTTCAGGCCCGAGAACAGGCTCACTTTGCTGAACTTCGAGACGCCCGTGAGAAAGGCAAAGCGGACGTATTCGTCGCTGTCCTTGATGACAGAGTAGAAGTCTTTCAGCCCCTCGCGGATTTCCAGCGCCCTCTCTCGGTCCTCGATGCGGTCGAGGATGGGTTTGTCGTACTCATCGACCAGCACCACCACGCGCTGGCCAGTGGTTTCGGCCAGGTGGCGGATCAAGTGCGCGAAGCGGCTGCGCGCATCGGGATACCGCTGCGCCAGCGCATGGCGCCGCTCGTGCTCCGACAACTGGAAGTGCAGGCTGGCCTGCAAATCCGCCGCCGAGCCCAAGACCCCGCCGCCAAAGCTGAAGCGCAGCACCGGGTATTTGACCGACCAGTCCCAATGCTGCTCGGCGTACAGCCCCTTGAACAGCGCCTCATGGCCCTCGAACAGCTCCTTCAGCGTATCGAGGAACAAACTCTTGCCGAACCTGCGCGGGCGCGAGAGGAAGAAATGCGTGCCCTGGCCGATCAGCCGCAGCGCCAGCGGCGTCTTGTCCACGTAGTAATACGCGCCGTCCTCACGGATCTTGGCGAAGGTCTGGATGCCAATGGGGAGTTTCTTGCGCGCGCTCATGCGGCCCATTGTAGAAAGCCGGGGGATGCCGCACCACCCGCCCCGTCTTCTGCCATTATTCAAAAACCATAGCTGCCAGCGCTTGCCACACAAGCGCTGGAGCCCTATTTGATTCAAATACCAAAATGGCGAGCGACTGCGCCGCGCTGGGCGAAAATCCCCCACACCGCCCCCACCAGGAGAAGGCATGACAACCGTCCAGCAGCACATGGAACAGGCCGCCCTGGCCGACCTGCGCCCCACGCAGATGACCGTGGGGGCCGCCGAAGTCGCGGTCAAGCGCGCCCAGTGGTCGGGCCTCAGGCCCAAGGCCCGCGACAAGCTGCTGCAAAGCCACTGGTTCCCCGCCGTGCGCGGGCCGGGCGGGCGCTTCTACATCGTCGACCACCACCACCTGGGCCAGGCGCTGCTGCAAGAGGCCGTGAAAACCGTGTGGGTCATGCAGCTGGCCGACTTCAGCGCGGCCGAGCCCGGCCTGTTCTGGCGGCTGATGGAGTTCCGCCAATGGGCGCACCCGTACGACGAAAAAGGCCAGCGCCATGACCTGTCCGCCATCCCCAAGCGCCTGGAGCAGCTGAAGGACGACCCCTACCGCAGCCTGGCCGGCGAGGTGCGCAAGGCCGGCGGCTACGCCAAGGACGTGGCGCCGTACACCGAATTCCTGTGGGCCGATTTCTTCCGCCCGCATTTCGACAAGAGCGCGCTGCGCGGCAGCGACGGCCAGGGGCTGCCGCAGGCCTCCGTGGTGGCCGCCGTGGCGCTGGCGCGCAGCGGCAAGGCGCGCTTCCTGCCGGGCTGGTCGGGCGTAGAGGTTCCCGCCACCTCCAAGGACTGACATGCCCAAGCCGTCACGGCCCGCGGGCCTGGGCCTGCAGGGGGCGGATGTGGTGGCCGGCCTGTCGATCGCCGGGCTGCTGCTGCCCGAGGCCGTGGCCTACGCGGGCATTGCGGGCGCGCCGCCGCAGGCGGGCATGGTGGCGCTGTTCGCGGGCCTGCTGGCCTACGGGCTGCTCGGCAGCAGTCGCTTCGCCATCGTCTCGTCCACCTCCTCGTCGGCGGCGGTGCTGGCGGCGGCGACGGCCTCGGTGCTGCACGTGAGCGACGATCACCGCCACCTGATGGGCGTGGCCATGGTGCTGGTGGCGGGCGTGATCTTCGCGCTGGCCGCCCTGGCGCGGCTGGGCGCCATCTCGCAGTTCATCGCCAAGCCCGTGCTGCGCGGCTTCGCGCTGGGGCTGGCGCTGACCATCGTGGTCAAGCAACTGCCGGTGGCGGTCGGCGTGCACCCGGCGCACAGCGACTTCCCGCGCTACACCTGGGATCTGGTCAGCCAGTGGCGGCAATGGAACCTGCACGGCCTGGCCCTGATGCTCGCGGCCCTGGCCGCGCTGCGCCTGCTGGGGCGGTGGAAGGCCGTGCCCGGCGCGCTGCTGGTGATCGCGGCGGGCATCGCGCTCGACGTGCTGGGCTACTGCCAGGCCTGGGGCATCCACGCCGTGGGGTCGCTGGCCCTGGGCGGCACCCGGCCCGCCGTGCCCGCACTCGCGCTGGCCGACTGGCTGCGCGTGGGGCAGCTGGTCATGGCGCTGGCGTTGATTCTGTACGCCGAGTCGTACAGCTCCATCCGCACGCTGGCGCTGCGCCATGGCGACGCGGTGTCGCCCAACCGCGACCTGCTGGCGCTGGGCGCGGCCAACGCGCTGTCGGCGCTGTTCCAGGGGATGCCCGTGGGGGCCGGGTACTCGGCCAGCTCCGCCAACGAAGTGGCGGGCGCGCGCAGCAAGGCGGCGGGCCTCGTGGCCTGCGCGGTGGTCGGCCTGCTGGTGTGGCGGCTGCTGCCGTGGATGGAGCGCATTCCCGAGCCGCTGCTCGCCGCCATCGTCATCCACGCCGTGGCCCACACGCTGAGCCCCGCCGCGCTGCGCCCGTACTTCGCCTGGCGGCGCGACCGCGTGGTGGCGCTCGCGGCCCTGGTGGCGGTGCTGCTGCTGGGCGTGCTGGACGGGCTGCTGCTCGCCATCGCGGTCAGCATCGCCCTGCTGCTCCAGCGCTTCGCCGAGCCGCGCGTCAGCTGGCTGGGGCCGCTGCCGCAGTCGCGCGACTACGTGGACACGGCGCGCCACCCCGAGGCCGCCGCCGTGCCCGGCGTGCTGATCGCCCGGCCCGAGGAGCCGCTGTTCTTCGGCAACGCCGACGCCATCTTCGCCGCCGTCCGCGCGCGCGCCGAGGCGCAGCGCGGCGCGGGCCTGAAGGCGGTGGTGCTGAGCCTGGAAGAATCGCCCGACCTGGACGGCACCAGCATCGAAGCCCTGGCCGACTTTGCCGCGCAGATGCGGCAATGGGGCCTGCCGCTCGTGCTCGCGCGCACCAAGGACACCGTGCGCGAGCTGCTGGCGCGCGCGCGCCTGGACGCGCTGCCCGCCAGCGCCTACGCCGCCTGGAGCGTGGACGACGCGGTGGCGGCGCTGCGCGGTGAACTATCAAAACCATAGCTGCCAGCGCTTGATGCACAAAGGCTAGTGCCCTATTTGATGCCAAGCACCGCCTCCGGCCGCCCGCATGGGTGAAAATCCTGCCCTTCGCCTCTCCTCCCCCCGCGCCCGTGCCGGATACCACCCCCTCCTCCCCCACCACCATGACGCCGCAGGAGCGCCGCGCCAGCGGCAGCCTGGCGCTGATCTTCGCGCTGCGCATGTTGGGCCTGTTCCTCGTGCTGCCCGTGTTCGCGCTCGAAGCGCGCAAGTACCCCGGCGGGGACGACCCGGCCTGGGTCGGGCTGGCCATGGGCGTCTACGGCCTCACGCAAGCCGTGCTGCAACTGCCGCTGGGCCTGGCGTCCGACCGCTTCGGGCGCAAGCGCGTGATCGTCGCGGGGCTGCTGGTGTTCGCGGCGGGCAGCCTGCTGGCGGCGCTGGCGCCCACGCTGCCGGTGCTGATCGCGGGGCGCGCGCTGCAAGGCGCGGGCGCCGTGTCCGCCGCCGTCACCGCGCTGCTGGCCGACTTGACGCGCGACGGCGTGCGCACCAAGGCCATGGCGCTGGTGGGCGGCAGCATCGGCCTGATGTTCGCCGTGGCGCTGGTGGCCGCGCCCGCGCTGGCGGCGGTGGTGGGGCTGTCCGGCCTGTTCGGGCTGACCTGCGCGCTCGCGCTCGCGGGCATCGCCGTGGTGCTGTGGGTGGTGCCGCCCGAGCCCGCGCGGCACGCCGACGCACCGAAGGGGCGCTTCGCCGACCTGTGGCGGCACACCGACCTGCTGCGGCTGAATGCGGGCGTGTTCGCGCTGCACACCATCCAGATGAGCATGTGGGTGGCCGTGCCCGCCATGCTGGTGCAGGCCGGGCTGCCCAAGGCCGAGCACTGGCACCTGTACCTGCCCGCCGTGGCGCTGTCGTTCGTCGCCATGGGCGGCCTGTTCGCGCTGGAGCGGCGCGGCCGCCTGCGCGCGGCGCTGCTCGGGGCCATCGCGCTGGTGCTGCTGGTGCAGGCGGCGCTGGCGCTGCTGTCGGCCGGCGGCGCGGCGCCGTCGCTCGGGCTGATGGGCGGGCTGATGTTCCTGTTCTTCTGCGGCTTCAACGCGCTGGAGGCCACGCAGCCCAGCCTGGTCTCGCGCATGGCCCCGCCCCGGCTGCGCGGCGCGGCGCTGGGCGCGTACAACACGCTGCAGTCGCTGGGCCTGTTCGCGGGCGGCGCGGTGGGTGGCGCGCTGTCCAAATGGCTGGGGCCCGCGGGCCTGTTCACGGCCACGGCGGCGCTGGCGGCGCTGTGGCTGGTGTGCACGTGGTCGCTGCAGCCCGTGGGCAGGGGTCATTAGAATGATCGCCCTCAAGTAAGGAAGAGAAGCACATGGCATCCGTGAACAAAGTCATCATCGTTGGCAACCTGGGCCGCGACCCCGAGATGCGCACCTTCCCCAGCGGCGACCAGGTGGCCAACGTCACCATCGCCACCACCGACCGCTGGCGCGACAAGAACACCGGCGAGAACAAGGAAGCCACCGAGTGGCACCGCGTGGTCTTCAACGGCCGCCTGGCCGAGATCGTGGGCCAGTACCTGCGCAAGGGCAGCCAGGTCTACGTGGAAGGCAGCCTGCGCACCCGCAAGTGGACCGACCAGCAGACCGGCCAGGAGCGCTACGCCACCGAAATCCGCGCCGACACCATGCAGATGCTGGGCAGCCGCCAAGGCCAGGGCGGCGGTGGCGGCGGCTATGACGATGGCGGCTACGGCGACCAGGGCGGCGGCTACGACGCCCCGCCCCAGCGCGCGCCCCGCGCCGCGCCGCCGCAGCGCCCCGCACCGGCTCCACGCCCGGCCCCGGCGCCCATGCCGGCGCCCGCGCCGCGCGCGGCGTCGGGGTTCGACGACATGGATGACGACATTCCGTTCTAGGCCTTCGGCGGCCTGGAGCGCAACGCGGGAAGGACGCCGGTGAGGGGTTCTTCCTTTTTTTGCGCCTGAAGATCGTGAGCAGGCCCCTTACATGCCGGCGATCACCCCGCCGCCCAGGCACACCTCGCCGTCGTACAGCACGGCGGACTGGCCGGGCGTGACGGCCCATTGCGCTTCGGGGAATTGCAGCGTGAAGGCGTGCTCGCCCTGCGCGCTGAAGGTGCAGGCCGCGTCCTGCTGGCGGTAGCGCGTCTTGGCGGCGATCTGGCTTGCCGCAGGCGCGTGGCCCGCCACCCAGCTCGCATCGCCCGCCACCAATTGGTGCGACAGCAGCCACGGGTGGTCGTGGCCCTGCACCACGCGCAGCACGTTCCTGTCGAGTTCCTTGCGTGCCACGAACCACGGCGCGTGGTCGCCCGCGCCGCGCTGGGCTCCCTTTTCCTTCACGCCGCCGATGCCCAGGCCCTGGCGTTGGCCCAGCGTGTAGAACGACAGGCCCACGTGCCGCCCCAGCCGGCGGTTGCGGTCGTCCAGGATGGGGCCGGGCTCGTGCGAGATGTAGCGGTTCAGGAATTCACGGAAGGGCCGCTCGCCGATGAAGCAGATGCCGGTCGAATCCTTTTTCTTCGCGTTGGGCAGACCGATCTCCTCGGCGATACGGCGCACCTTGGTCTTGTGCAGCTCGCCCACGGGGAACAGCGTCTTGGCCAGCTGTGCCTGGTTCAGGCGGTGCAGGAAGTAGCTCTGGTCCTTGGCCGGGTCCAGCCCTTTCAGCAGTTCGTGCAGGCCCGTGGCCGGGTTGTGCCGCACGCGCGCGTAGTGGCCGGTGGCGATCTTCTCGGCGCCCAGGCGCATGGCGTGGTCGAGGAAGGCCTTGAACTTGATCTCGGCATTGCACAGCACGTCGGGGTTGGGCGTGCGGCCCGCCTGGTATTCGCGCAGGAATTCGGCGAACACGCGGTCCTTGTATTCGGCCGCGAAATTCACGTGCTCGATCTCGATGCCGACCACGTCGGCCACGGCGGCGGCGTCCACGAAGTCGATGTTGGACGAGCAGTATTCGCTGTCGTCGTCATCCTCCCAGTTCTTCATGAAGATGCCGACCACCTCGTGGCCCTGCTGCTTCAGAAGATAGGCCGTCACCGCCGAATCCACGCCGCCCGACAGGCCCACCACCACACGCTGTTTGCTCATGGGCGCGATTATCCGGCCCGCCCGGCAGGCGGCGCTGGCCGAAGGTTCACGGCGGGTTGAGCACGCTCGCGTCGGTGAACACCAGGTCCAGCGGCGCGCGCCGGCCGGCCAGGTAGTCCTCCAGCGTGCGCAGCACCAGCGGGCTGCGGTGGCGGGCGGCGCTGGCGCGGATTTCGTCGGGCGTCATCCACACCGCGCGCACGATGCCGTCGTCGAGCGTGCGCCAGGCGTGGTGCGTGCCCGCGCCGCCGCAGAATGCGAAGCGCAGGTAGGTGATGTCGTCGCCCGTGCGGGTGCGGGTGAAGCGGTTGAGGTACACGCCCACCAGCGCCTGGGGCTCGAAGTCGTAGGCGGTTTCTTCCAGCACTTCGCGGATGCAGCCGTCCACGGGCGATTCGCCGGGGTCGAGGTGACCCGCGGGGTTGTTCAGGCGCAGGCCGTCGGCGGTGTCTTCCTCCACCAGCAGGAAGCGGCCCTCGCGCTCGATGATGGCGGCCACGGTGACGTTGGGTTTCCAGCGGTTGGGCATGGGTTATCTCATCTCATCGTGGGCGCAGGCAGGAAGTCGTCGAGCGACAGGCCCTTTTCCTTGAGCAGGGCTTCGAGCACGGGCGTGAGGCGGCCCAGGCTCTCCTGCACGGCCTCGCGCACGGTATCGACCACCACCTGGGTGCTGCGCTCGATCTCGATGTTGAGCGCGTCGCCCGCCTGCTTGCCCTCGAACACCGTGGCGCGGCGGGTTTCGGGGATGAGCCAGACCTCGAACCAGCCCGCGGCGCGGTCCACCTCGGCCACCGTGAGGCTCGCGCCGTGGATGGCGATGTAGCCCTTGGCGAAGACATAGCGGCGGAATGCCTCGGGCACGGCCACGCGCCAGACGAGGTTGTTGTCGAACTCGCGGCGCTCGACCAGGGTGCCCGTGAAGTCCACGTGGCCCGACAGCGGGTGGCCGCCGATCTCGGCGCCGTCCTTGGCCGCGCGCTCCACGTTCACGCGGTCGCCCTCGCGCAGGCGGCCCAGCGTGGTGATGTTCAGGCTCTGCTGCATCACGTCGAACACGGCCTGCGTGGGGGAGAGGAGCTCGGTCACCGTGAGGCACACGCCGTCGGTGGAGACGCTGGCGCCGACGGCGAGGTCTGCGCAGAAGCCCTCGGGAAAGTCGAGCGTGAAGGTGCGCAGGCCCGCGCGGTCGTGGATGGCGGCGATGCCCGCCGTGGCTTGGACGATGCCGGTAAACATGGCGCGGATTGTGCCATCCGGCCCTGCGGTCAGCCCTCGATGGTGTCGTGCGTGGCCGCGCTGCCGCGCCGCCAGTAGCCCGAGGCCTTGACCCACTGCGGGCGCACGCCGCGCTCGTCCACGAGGTGGGCGCGCAGCGCCTTGGCGGTGGCGCTTTCGCAGGCCACCCAGGCGTGCACGTCGCCCGGCGGCAGGGGCAGGGCGCGCAGGGCGGCCAGCAGCGGGGCGGGGCCGGCGGCAGCGGCGCTGCGGTGCACCCAGTGGATGCGCGCCTGGGCCGCCGTGGGCAGGGGCTGTTCGTCGGCGGGGCCGTCCACCTCGATCAGGGCCAGGGCGGGCGTGCCCGGGGGCAGCTCGGCCAGGCGGCGGGCGATGGCGGGCAGCGCGGTGTCGTCGCCCGCGAGCACGTAGCCGTCGAACGCGAGCGGCACCAGCAGCGAGCCGCGCGGCCCGCCCACGCCCACGCGCTGGCCCGGCGCGGCCTGCAGCGCCCAGGCGGTGGCGGGGCCGGCGTCGTGCAGGGCGAAGTCGATGGCCAGGGTGCCGGCCCGCGCGTCGTGGTGGCGGGGCGTGTAGTCGCGCATCGGCGGGCGCGGGGCGTCGGGGTCGGGGGTGCCGTCGGGGCGCAGGCGGGGCCACTGGAGTTCGCCCGTGGCGGCGTCGGGCAGCAGGAGCTTGACGTGGTCGTCGAAGCCGGGGCTGTGGAAGCCCGCCAGCTCGTCGCCCGCGAGCGTGACGCGGATGCAGTGCGGGGTGATGCGCTCGGCGCGCTGCACGGTGAGGGTGCGGCGGCGCACTTCGTGGCGCACGCGCTGCAGGGCGCGGGGAGATGGGGTTTCCGGGGTGGTGATGGTGGTGTTCATGCTTTTTTCAGGGTGAAACAGGCCGCCAGCGCTGATGGAGCGTGCGCGGGCAGCGCTCTTTTTGGTAGTGGCGGTCAGAGCCGCTCGATCTGCCGCGCCGCCGCGTCGAGCACGTCGGCAATGGCGTGGGCCTGCGCCTCGGCCAGCGGCCCGCGCGCCAGGCGCAGGTGCAGCGCGTGGCGCAGGTTGTGCACGGCGCGCTCGACGGGGGCCGGGCGCTCGCCGGGGTGGCGGCCGCCTTCGCCGCGGGCCATGCGCGCGAGCAGCTGGTCCACCTCGGCGCGGTGGGCCTCCAGGTGCTCGCGGCCCGCCGGCGTGACGGTGTGCAGCTTGCGCCCGCCGCTTTCGGCGCTCACGGTGACGTGGCCCATTTCTTCGAGCAGCGTGAGCGTGGGGTAGACCACGCCCGGGCTGGGGCTGTAGCTGCCGCCCAGCCGCTCTTCGATGGCCTTGATGAGTTCGTAGCCGTGGCACGGCTTGTCGGCGATGAGTTGCAGCAGCACGAGGCGCAGGCCGCCGTGGCCGAAGATGCGTCCGCCGGCGCGCCGGGCAGGGAATTCGGAAGGGTGCATGGCTTTTCTTTAGATATATCGATTTAATTACGATATATCTAAATTAATGCCCCTGCCCATCGCAGGGTCGCCGGGCGTCAGGCCGCCAGGAGCCCCGCCGCGTGCCCGCGCGTGAAGGCTTCCTCGAACACCGAGTAGCCCGACCAGTCGGCGTGCGCGAACGCGAGGCGCGCAGTGGCGGGCGTGGGGGGCAGCGTGATGCGCTCTCCATTCGATAGCTGGTAGCGCTTGCCAGCCAAGGGCTGGAGGCCGATTTGGCTCAAGAATGCCTGCGTGCCCGGCACGGGGATGGACATGGCGTGGCCGTAGCGCGTGATTTCCATGCGCGTCGCCAGATCGGCCAAGTCCGGGTGCGGGCGGGCCAGGGCGGCGAGGATGGCGTCGCGCCAGAACGTCCAGGGCCTTTCGGACAGCGCGCGGCGGCCGTCGGGCTGGTCGCCCAGGGCCTGGTAGTAGCTCAGCACCGTGGGCAGCGTGAGCGCGGCCCGGGGGTCGAGCCGCTGGTGGCCCGCATCCACATAGCCCAGGCCGCCGGGGTTGGGGTCGTTGTGCAGTACGTTGTCCCACGCGGGCGCGGCGCCGGGGCGGTCGGCCAGCGGGGCGCGCAGGTGGATGTTGGCGACCAGCCAGGGCGCCCATTGCAGGCGTTGCGCGGCCTGGGGCACAAAGGCGGGCGGGTTCTGCACCACGCGCGCGGCGATGAAGGCGGGCAGCGCCACCACGCAGCGCGCGGCCTGCCAGCGTTCGATGCGGCCATGCACCAGTGCATCGACCTCCACGCCGTGGCGGCCCTCGGCGATGCGCAGCACCACGGCGCCGGTGCGCAGCCGGCCCGCGAGCGGCGCGGCCAGGCGCTGGGTGAGCCAGCCGTTGCCCTCGGGCCAGGTCAGTACGCTGTCGCGGTCCTCGTTCGCCTCGCCCGGCGCGTGGAAGCCATGGCGGCTGGCGAAGTAGTGGATGCCCGCCCAGGCCGACACGCGCGCCGTGCCCGCGCCGTAGTCGTCGCGGCAGCAGTAATTCAGGTACCAGCGCAGGTGGGCGTCGTCAAAACCTTCGCGGGCCAGCCATTCATCAAAAATAATAGCGTCCAGCGCTTGATGGACGGGCGCTAGCGGTTGTTTTGGCGTCCAGCCGCGCAGCGTGGGCATGTGGAAGGGCGCCTGGCGCGCCAGCGCGTCCACGCGGCGCGCGAAGCGGCGGTATTGGCCGAGGGTGGACGGGGCCACGCCGTCCACGGGCAGCAGGCCCTCGTGCCACTGGCCGTTGGAGTACAGGCGCTCCTGCGGGCTGTGGCACAGGTGCAGTTCGTCGTACTGCCAGCGGCCCGCCACGCGCTGGCGCAGGCCGAGTTCTTCGAGCAGGTCCTGCACCTCGGGCGCGCCGTCGCCGGGCACGGGCAGGTAGTGCGCGCCCAGCGGGCAGGGCAGGCCGCCCACGCGGCCCGCGCGGCTGTTGCCGCCGGGCTGGTCTTCGAGTTCGAGCAGGGCGAAGTCCTCCACGCCCGCGAGGCGCAGCGCGCGCACCGCCGCCAGGCCCGCCACGCCGCCGCCCGCGATGACGACCCGGGCGCGGTGCGTGGCGGCGGGGGCGGCAATGGCCCCTTGCCGGTCGCGCAGGGCGTGGCCGCGCGCCATGTCGATGCCGGTGAAGCCGCCGTCGAGATCGTGGGGCGGCTGGCCGCAGCCCGCCAGGGCCAGGGTGGGAAGGGTCAGGAAGTCGCGCCGTTGCACGCGCGCATTGTGTCAGTCGGCCCAGCGGTCGCGGATTGCCAGCAGCTCCGGCATCAGCGGCACGAAGCGCTCGACCAGCGCCGGGTCGAAGTGCCGGCCCGCCTGGGCCTGGATTTCGGCCAGCGCGTCCTGCGCGGCCCAGGCTTTCTTGTAGGGGCGCTCGGAGGTGAGGGCGTCGAACACGTCGGCGATGGCGACGATGCGCGCCTCCAGCGGGATGTCCTCGCCCGCCAGGCCGTGCGGGTAGCCGCTGCCGTCCCATTTCTCGTGGTGCGCGAGCGCGATGGTGTGCGCCATGCGCAGCACGCCCGAGGGGTGCGTGCCGATGATCTCGGCTCCGATCTGGGGGTGGCGGCGCATGGTGGTCCATTCCTCGCTCGTCAGCGGGCCGGGCTTGCGCAGCACGGCGTCGGGAATGCCGATCTTGCCCACGTCGTGCATGGGCGCGGCGTTGAGCAGGTCTTCGGCCCAGGCCGGGCCGCACTGCGCCGCGAGCGCGAGGCGGTGCGCGTAGTGGCTCATGCGGATGACGTGCATTCCGGTCTCGTTGTCCTTGTACTCGGCGGCGCGGCCCAGGCGCTGCACGATCTGCAGGCGGGTTTCGCGCAGCTCGTCGAGCCGCACCAGCGACAGGTGGGTGCGTACGCGCGCGCGCACCACGGGGGCGCTCACGGGCTTGGAGATGTAGTCCACCGCGCCCACGTCGAAGCCGCGCGCCTCGTCCCGGCTGTCGGACAGCGCGGTGACGAAGATCACGGGCACGGGGGCCGTGGCCGCGTCGGCCTTGAGCGCCGCGCACACGGCGTAGCCGTCCATGTCCGGCATCATCACGTCGAGCAGGATCAGGTCGGGCTGCTGCTGGCGCGCGAGGGCGAGGGCGCGTTCGCCGTCGGTGGCGAACAGCAGGCGGTAGTCGGCCTGCAGCACGTGGCGCAGCACCTGCAGGTTGGAGGGCTCGTCGTCCACCACCAGCAGGCGGGGGCGGCTGTCGCGGTGGTGCAGGGGGGCTGGCGGTTCGGTCGTCATGGGGCGCCTCGTGCGGCAAGGGGCTCGCGCAGGGCGAGCAGGCAGGTCTGGGCGCGGTCGAAGTCGAAGCGGTCCACGGCGGCGCGCGCCGGCTCCAGCGCCAGCGCGGGCAGCAGCGTGGCCAGGGTGGCCAGCGCGGCGTCGGGCAGCTCGCCTTGCGCCAGGGCGGCGGCGGCCTGGTCGAGCGCGGCCAGGGCCTGGGCGGCGCGCGGGGCGTCGAGCGTGTCCAGCGCGCCGCCGGCGGCGGTGGGGGGCGGGGCTTCGGCGGGCGCCTCGGTCTGCGCGTACAGCGCCTGGGCCACGGCGTTCCAGGCGGCGGGCAGGGCGGCCAGGTCGCTGCCCGCCGCGTGGCCGTCGGCGGCGCGCGCGGAGGTTTCCAGCCGGCTCAGCAGCGCGTGTAGCGGCACCAGCGCCAGGTTGCCCGCCACGCCGCGCAGGCGGTGCACGGCGGCGCGCAGGCCGGGCCAGTCGCCGCTGGTGTGCAGGGCCTGCAGCCGTTCGGGCAGGCCCTGGTATTCGTTCAGGAAGCGTTCGATGGCGTCGCGCATCAGCGGGGCCTGGGCCCACAGGCGCAGGCCGCGTTCCCAGTCGATGGCGGCGGGCGCGGGCTCGTCCGCCGGGTGGGACTGTGGCAGCAGGGGCACGGGCTCGGACAGGGGGCCTTCGGCGCTGTCGGCCCCCTCGGCGCGCAGGCCCAGCACGCGCGCGATCTCGGCGTACAGGCGCGGCAGCTCCAGCGGCTTGACGGCGAAGCCGTCCATGCCCGCGGCGCGCGCGTTGCGCCGGTCCTGCGCCAGCACGCTGGCCGACAGGGCGATGATGGGCACGGGCCGCTGCTGCCGCGCCTGTTCGTGCGCGCGGATGCGGCGCGTGGCCTCCAGGCCGTCCACGTCGGGCATCTGCAGGTCCATGAGCACCACGTCGAAGCGCTCGGCGGCGCAGAGCTGCACGGCCTCCTCGCCGCCGTGCGCCAGCGTCAGGTCGTGGCGGCCGCGTTTCAGGGTGATGTTCAGCAGCTCCAGGTTGTTGGGCACGTCGTCCACCGCCAGCACGCGCAGCATGGGCAGGGCGCGGATGCCGGGGGGCAGGTGCTGCCGGGCGGCCTGGGCGTCGCCCAGGGGCAGCGGCAGGCGCACGCTGAACACGGTGCCCACGCCCATGGTGCTGCGCACGCTGATGCCGCCCTGCATGAGTTCGACGAGCTGGCGCGAGATGGTGGTGCCCAGGCCCGTGCCGCCAAAGCGCCGGCTGGTGGAGGTGTCGGCCTGCGCGAAGGGGTCGAAGATGCGCTCCAGCGCACCGGCCTCAATGCCGATGCCCGTGTCCTCCACGTCCAGCCGCAGCTCGCCCTGCACGTGGCGCACGCGCAGCAGCACGCGGCCCTTCTCGGTGAACTTGAGCGCGTTGCCCAGCAGGTTGACCAGCACCTGCTGCAGCCGCAGCGCGTCGCCGCGCAGGTAGTCGGGTTGGTCCAGGGGGTAGTCCAGCTCCAGCGCCAGCGCCTTGCGGGCGGCGGTGATGCGCAGCGACGCCAGGGTCTGCCGGCACAGCTCGCGCAGCGAGAAGTCGGCGATCTCCAGCGTGACCGCGCCTTTTTCGAGCTTGGCGGTGTCCAGGATGTCGTTGAGCAGCCGCAGCATGGAGCGCGCCGCGTTGTGCACCGTGCCCAGGTGGCGGCGCTGCGTGGCGTCGAGCGGCGAGTCGAGCAGCGCCTCGGTGAAGCCGAGGATGGCGTTCATGGGCGTGCGGATTTCGTGGCTCATGTTCGCCAGGAAGGCGCTGCGCGCGGTGGCGACCTCGGCGCGCCCCCGGGTTTCGCGCAGGGTCTGCTCGGCGGCGCGCAGCTCGCTGATGTCGGTGATGAAGCCCACGTACAGCCGCGCGCCCGTGCGCTGCACCTGCCCCACGGCCAGGCGGATGGGGAGCACGCGCCCGTCCTTGGTCAGCGCCTCCACCTCGCGCCCCTTGCCGATGATGCGCGCGTGCCCCGTGGCGTGGTAGGCGTGCAGGTAGCCGTCGTGCTCGCCGTGGTAGGGCTCGGGCATCAGCAGGTTGACGTTGCGGCCGATGACCTCGGCCGCCGTCCAGCCCAGGATGCGCTGGGCCCCGCCGTTGAACGACTGCACGATGCCGCGCCCGTCGATCATGATGATGCCGTCCACCGCGGTGTCGAACACGGCGCGCAGGCGCGATTCGTTGCGCTGGCTCTGCTGGTACATCTGCCAGAAGCGCAGGCTGGCGGTGATGGCGATGACCAGCGTGCTGAACACCAGCACCACCATCGCGATGGACAGCGCCAGCGCCACCTGCTGGCCCGTGTGCAGGGCCGTATCGACCGGCCCCGCGAAGCGCAGCCCCGCCATGCCCGTGTAGTGCATACCGGTGATGGCCATGCCCATCACCGCGCCGGCCAGCAGGGTGGCGGGCTCCCCGCGCAGCCAGCGCCGCACGCCGAAGCGCACCCACAACGCCAGCGTGGCCAGCAGCACGGCCACCACGAGCGACAGGGCGAACCAGAGCGGGTCGTAGCGCAGCGCGGGCATCACGCTCGATGCCGCCATGCCGCTGTAGTGCATGGCGCCGATGCCCGCGCCCATCAGCACGCCGCCGCCCGCCAGCGTCCGCGCGCCGACCTGCGGCCGGGCCAGCAGCCACAGCGCCACCCACGCGGCGGCCACGCCGGGCAGCATGGACGCCGCCGTCACCCCGTACGCGAAGTCCCCGTGCGCGCAGACCGAGAACGCCAACATGCCGACGAAATGCATGGCCCAGATGCCGCCGCCCAGCGCCAGCGCGCCCGCGCCCAGGGTCCAGCGGCGCAGGCCGCTGCTGGACGCGCGCCGCGCCAGCGCCGCCATGTGCAGCGCCATGACCGAGGCACCGACGGCCAGCAGCACCGACAGCGCCACGAGCCAGGGGTCGTGCTGCTGCCATAGCCGTGGGTCGGGCGGAATATCACTGGCGAAGAATTGCTCAAGCACGTGCGTTCCCGCTTTTGTTGCAATTGGACATGTTTCTCGCCCATTGTCACGTTGCATGTGACAGCATTTGCTTTTCCAGGGTGTTCCACCGCGCGGTGCGCGCGGCGGCCAGGGGGCCTCAATGCGATGCCACGGCGCCCCATTCCTGCTCGTAGCTGTGCACCAGCACCTGGTTGGAGAGGCGGTTGACCTCGGCGGGCACGCGCGCCATGTCGCGCGGAAAGTCGAACAACAAGGGTATCGACGGCGGATCGAGGAACTTGAGCCCCGGCGGCAGCGCCGTGGGCAGCCGCCAGGGCCGGCGGCTGGCGAGCACGAAGCCCCATTCGCCGAAGCTGGGCACGTGCGCGTGGTACGGCGTGGCCGTGAGGCCCACCGATTCGATGGTCTGCACCACCGTCCAGAAGCTCCTGCGCGCCACCAGCGGCGAGGTGGTCTGGATGACGGCGTAGCCGCTCGCGGCCAGGCGCTGGTCGAGCAGGGCGTAGAAGCTGTTGGTGTAGAGCTTGCCGATGGCGAAGTTGGTCGGGTCGGGGAAGTCAACCACCACCACGTCGAACGTGTCCTTCCCGCTTTGCAGCCACTGGAACGCATCGGTATTGACGATGTGCACCTTCGGGTTCGACAGCGAGTCGCCGTTGAGGCGGCGCAGCGCCGGGTCGCGGCGGAACAGCTGCGTCATGGCCGGGTCCAGCTCCACCAGGGTGATCGATTCCACCGACGGGTATTTCAATATCTCGCGCACCGCCATGCCGTCGCCGCCGCCCAGCACGGCCACCTTCTTCGGCGCGCCGTGCGCGGCCATGGCGGGGTGCACCAGGGCCTCGTGGTAGCGGTACTCGTCGCGCTCGGCGAACTGCAGGTTGCCGTTGAGGAACAGCCGGTGCCCCGCGCGCCCCTGCGTGACCACGATGCGCTGGTAGGGCGTGGTCTCGCTGATGACGATGCGGTCCTGGTAGAAGCGGTCTTCCGCCAGCCGCGTGATGTGGTCCGCGCCCCACAGCCCCGCGAGCAGCGCCGCCAGCACCGCCGCGCAGGCCAGCGCATGGGCACGCATGAGCCGCAGTTCGTGCCGGAACAGCCACAGCGCCCACACGGCCACGGCGGCGTTCATCGCGCCGAACAGCAGCCCCGTGCGCACCAGCCCCAGGTGCGGCACCAGGAGCAGCGGAAAAGCCAGCGACACCGCGAGCGCCCCAAGGTAGTCGAAGGTCAGCACCTGCGACACCAGGTCCTTCAGCGCCACGTTGCGCTTGAGGATGCGCATGACCAGCGGAATCTCCAGCCCCACCAGCGTGCCCACCAGCAGCACCATGCCGTACAGCAGCACGCGGAACGCGCCGGGTAGGTAGGCGTTTGCTATGAAAAGCGTAGCTGGAAGCGCTCCACCCACAAGCGCTACGAGCAATTCGATGCGCAAAAAGTGCGCGGGCAGTTGCCGTTCGAAATAGCGCGACAGCCACGAGCCCACGCCCATGGCGAACAGGTAGGTGCCGATGACGGTGCTGAACTGCAGCACCGAGTCGCCCAGCAGGTACGAGGCCAGCGCGCCCGCCGCCAGCTCGTACAGCAGCCCGCAGGCGGCGATGACGAAGACGCTGGCGAGCAGGGCGATGTCGAGGGGGCGGGGGGCGGTGGCGGGCGGTGGCGTGGTCATTCCACACCCTCGTGCCGCTCCAGCAGGATGGGGTTCAGCGCCAGATTCACGTAGTAGTTGCTGCGCCCCACCTTCTGCTTCTGCACGAAGCCCGAGGCCGCCAGGGCATCCAGGTATTTGGTGGCCGTGAGCCGCGACACGCCCAGGTCGCGTTGCAGGAAATCGATCTTGGTGTAGGGATGCACGAATAGGTTGTTGATCAAATCCTGGCTGTAGAACTTGTGCGTGGCCCGGATGCGGTGCTTGTAATCCATGAGCGCCTGCTTGATCGCCTGCACCGTGCGGATGGTCTGCTGCGCCGTCACCTCCACCGCCCGCAGCATGTAGAGCACCCACTCCTCCCAGGCATCTCCATCGCGCACGCTTTGGAGCAGGCGGTAGTAGTCCGCCTTGGTCTGCACGATGTGCTTGCTCAGGTACAGCACCGGGATGTCGAGCAGGCCTTCCTTCACCAGGTACAGCACGTTCACGATGCGCCCGGTACGGCCATTGCCATCGTAGAAGGGGTGGATGCTCTCGAACTGGTGGTGCATCAACGCCATCTTGACGAGCGGGTCCACCTCCAGCGCGCCCGGTTCATTCATGAACCGCTCCAGGCCGCGCATCAGCGCCACGATCTCGGCCGGATCCTGCGGCGGCGTGTACACCGTGCGCCCGGCGCCATCCTTGAGCGCCGTGCCCGGCAGCCTGCGAAAGCCCGCGTTGTTGCGCTCCAGTTCGCGCTGAATCTCGATGATGTGATTGGCGGTCAGCAGCCCCGTGTCGCGCACCCGCTCGAAACCCACCCGCAGCGCCTGCCGGTAGCGCAGCACCTCCTTGGCGGCGGGATTGGCGAAGGCATCGGGGTCCACGTCGTCCTTGAACAGATCGTCGTGCGTGGTGACGATGTTCTCGATCTCGGAACTGTCCTTGGCCTCCTGCAAGCCCAGGGTGTTGATGAGGATGCCCTGGTTGGGAATGGACGCCGCCACGCCCTTGAGCTCCGCCAGATGGCGGCTGCTGCGGGCCAGTTGCTTGAGGATGGCGGGCGTGTCGAAGCGGGCCGCATCCAGCTGTTCAAGGGGCGCCAGGGTCATAGGCTGCGGGACATGTATAGAAAAACCATATTTCTATACATGTTAGCCGCCACCTGTATAGGAAAGGGCCTGTTTCTGAACACGTGAGGAAGAGATGCCCGGGCGCGCGGGGCGCTCAATGAATCGCCGCCGCCACGATGATGCTGATGCCCAGGCACATGGCCGCCACCACCAGCCCGAGCGCGCGGTTCTGCTTTTCGACGATCTCGGCCCACAGGTCGTAGGGCGTGATCTTGTCCACGATGATGAAGCACAGCCAGAACACCACCACGCCCATCACGGCGTAGAGGATGGAGCCGAGGATGGCGGCGGGTTTGAGCCAGTCGAGTCCCATGGGGTTTGCTCCTTTGAAAATTTATTTGTGTCCGCCGCCGCTCGAATAGCCGCCGTAGGCGCCGCCCGAGCTGCGGTAGGACGAGGATGAACTGCAATTTTCCACGCGCGGGTCGCAGGACGAGCAGCTGTCCAGCACGATCAGCAGAACGATGAGCAGGATGACGATGAAGATCACCGTCTTGCGCAGGGCGCCGCCACCGTCGAGGCCGCCGGTGAGGGGCGCGGCGTCGGCGCGAAGATTGGCCAGACCGAAGGCTTTTGCCACGGTGGCGCTGTCGAGTTTGCCGCCGCACGACCAGGTGATTTCGCGCGGCGTCTGCTCCATGCCGAGCAGGCCGCCCGAGCCGCTGGCGTAGTCGCGGTTGAACGTGGTCTGGCCGCGCTCCACGGGCCAGTAGAACTCGCCCGCCACGTAGGTGGTCTCGGCGTTGTAGCTGTACTGGAGCCGGTAGGTGGCGCCCAGGTACGACGCGCTCTGCCCGTTGGCCGCCAGCTTGGGCGCGCCCGTGGCGGGGCGCACCAGGCTCCAGCCGTCGCTCGCGTCCACCAGGAAGGCGAAGCCGCGCTGGCGGTTGTAGAGCAGGTACTCCTCCCAGCCGAATTGTTCGTCGTCGCCAGGCTCCTGCCCCATGCGGTGCTGGAAGCCCACCACCTGCCATGGCACGCCTTCGAGCTGGCCGGTGCTGCCCAGCGGGATGAGCGGCCGCACGGGCTCGTCCTGCACCGCCGCGCGCAGCTCGGCGCCCACGCCCTGCGACAGGTCGATGAGGCTGTGGCACGCGCCGCAGGTGATGCTTTTCGTCGTGTCCAGCTGCACCGAGACGGGCGCGCCGCAGTGCGGGCAGTTGAACTGGCGGGCTTTTTCGTCCTTGGCCGACTCGTCCTTCAGGCCATTGAGCTGCAGGTCTTCCAGCAGCACGGCGCGCCCGCGCTCCACGCGCGGGGGCTGGCTGCCGTAGTCGATGGACAGCACCTCGCCGTCCTCGCTGCGCAGCTCCACCACCGTGAAGGGCTGGCCCAGCGGCGGCAGCTTGGGCAGCTCGCCCTGGGCGGAGACCAGCTGCGCCTGCACGTTGGCGGCCACGCTGTAGGGCTTGCCGTTGATGGCGGTGGTGGTGCCCACGCGGAATTGCGCGGGCGCGGGCATTTCGCGCGATACCGCCACGGGCCGCGTGAACACGTAGGCGCCGTTGTCTTCGCCCAGCGTGGCCGTCGAGCCGTCGGGCAGATAGGCCACCCACTCGGCCCACGGCCCCGCATCGCCCTTGTATTGCAGGCGGCCTATGAGGGTGAAGGATTGCTTCGTGCCGTCGATGGCGACCTGCCCGCTGGCCATGAGCTGCAGCGGGCTGTGGTCGTCGAACAGCTCGGCCATCTTGCCCAGGCGCTGCAGCACCTCGCCGCTGCGCATCACCGTGCTCTGGCAATAGGCGCAGACGGCGTGGGTGGACTGGGCGCTGCGGAACTCCACCGGCGCGCCGCAGCCGGGGCAGGGCGCGCGGTAAATGCGCTGGGGGCGCTGGGTGGGGCTGGTCGCCATTCTTGGAGTGTTTTTGGCCTCCAGCGCTTATCCATCAAGCGCTAGCAGCTATCAAAATGGTAGTTGTCAGACCAGCTTCTTGAGCAGTTCGGCCTTCTTGGCGTCGAACTCTTCTTGCGTCAGGATGCCCTTGGCCTTGAGGTCGGCCAGCTTTTCCAGCGTGGCCATCACTTCCTCGGGCTTCACGCCCACCGGCGCCGCCGCCGCAGCCGGCGCAGCAGGCTGTTGCTGTTGCAGGCCCTGCTGCAGGTTCTGCGCCAACACCTGGCCCAGGGCCACGCCCGCGCCCAGGCCCATGGCGTCGCCCGCCACGCCACCGCCCTGGCCCGCGTTCTCGGCGAACTTGGGTATGGCCTGCGCCGTCTGGTACTGCATGAACTTGCCCATGTCGTTGCCGACCATGCCCATGCCGATCTTCTGGTCGAGGATTTTCTGCAACTCCTCGGGCAGCGAGAGGCTTTGCACCGTCAGCGTTTCGAGCCCCAGGCCGAGCTTGGCGAACGCGGGCTGCAGCTCCTTGGCCAGCGCGTCGGCGAACATCACCTGGTTGGCCGCGAGGTCGAGGAACGGCAGGCCGCTGCCCGCGATCGCCGTGCTGATGTTCTGTAGCACCAGGCCGCGCAGCTGGCCGTCGAGGTCGGCCACGGTGTACACGTCGCGCGTGCCCGAGATTTCGGTGTGGAACAGCTTCGGGTCCACCACGCGGAAGGCGTAGTTGCCGAACGCGCGCAGCCGCACCGCGCCGAAGTCCTTGTCGCGGATGGTGATGGGCTGGGGCGTGCCCCACTTCTGGTCTACCTGCTGGCGCGTGCTGAAGAAGTACACGTCGCTCTTGAAGGGGGACTCGAACAGCTTGTCCCAGTTCTTCAGGTAGGTCAGGACGGGCAACGTCTGCGTGGTCAGCTTGTAGGTGCCGGGGCCGAACACGTCGGCCACCTGGCCTTCGTTGACGAACACCGCCATCTGCGACTCGCGCACCACCAGCGTGCCGCCGTTCTGGATTTCCATGTCGCGCATGGGGTAGCGCCAGGCCAGCGTGCCGTCGCCGTCCTCCGTCCATTGGAGGATGTCGATGAACTGCTTCTTGATGAAGTCCATGAGGGCCATGTGAGCGCTCCTGTGCAAAGGGGCAGGCATCATAGCCAGCGACGGTTTGCGTAGGGATATAGGGGTTAACCCTAGTTGCGGCTCGGGTTTTGGCGCGGTGGATGCGTGATGTAGGGAAAACCCTTAGTATTCAGCCATCGCCTCAGGCATTTCGCCCCCGGCGAACTTCAACGAGGGAAACCAACATGACCGTTTACACAGACCAATCCCGTACCGATGACAGCACCTACCTGACCGTCATCGGCCCCTTGGGCGTGCACAGCGTGCGCAATTTCACGCGCCCCGCCTTCCCTGCGGAGCACGCAGGCGTGGCCCGCATGGAGCAGGCCGCCGCCACCATCAAGCAGGCCGCTGCGGGCCACCGCGGCACGTCCTCGATGCTGCTGGCGGCCCTGGTCGCCGCGCTGCTCGTGGTCGCCAACCAGGTGATCGACACCTGGACCGACGGCCACCTGCTCGCCGCCTGGGTGGCCCTGTGGCTCGTGGCCTTCGCGGCCCTGGCCCTGTTCGCCACCCCGGTGCGCCGCGCCGCCCTGGGCCTGCGCGCCACCGTCCGCGCCTGGAACCAGCACCGCTTGCAGATTGCCGAAGACGAGCGCATGTGGGACGCCGCCGCCCGCGACCCGCGCGTGATGTCGGAACTGATGGCGATCCAGGACGCCAACACCACCGGCAAGCTGCGCCGCTACTTCCCCACCTGATCTGTTCTGACGTTTTTGGCAAGGCCGGGTTGCTAGCTTCCCACCCGGCTTTGTTGCAAGGCCGTGGCCTCCGCAAGGGCCACGGCCTTTTCTTTTATGGGAACGACTGCTGCGCCGCCCGCGTCAATGCCCCCAGCAGCCAGCCATACGCCGCCTGCTGCGGGCCGCGCGGGTTCCATAGCGCATCCACGTACACGGGCGGCACCGGCAGCGGCAGGGGGCGCAGCACCAGTTGGCTTGCCATGCCCGTCACGGGCACGAAGTGGCGCGGCAGCACCGTGAGCAAGTCGGACTGCATCACCACGCAGCCCGCCGTGAAGAACTGGTTCACCGTGATGGCGACCTGCCGCTTGCGCCCCAGGGTGGCCAGCACCTCGTCGATAAAGCCGAAAGCACGCCCCGAGTAGCTCACCAGCATGTGGCGCGCCGCGCAGAAGCGGTCGAGCGTGAGCGGCACCTCCGCCAGCGGGTGGCCCTGGCGCATCACGCACACGTATTCACCGTCGTACAGGCGGCGGCTGTCGAACGCCACGGCAGCGCCGGACTGCGCCCGCGCCGTCAAATCGGCCAGCACGGCGGGAAAGTAGCCCACGGCCATGTCGGCGGCGCCCTCTTCGAGCAGGCGGCGCGGGTCGCGCGTGATGAGCGGCAACATGCGCAGGGCCAGGCCCGGGGCCTCGCGCTCCAGAATGGCGATGAGCGGCGGCAGCAGCATCGAGGCCGTGGCGTCGGCCATGGCCAGCACCAGCGTGGAACGGGCCGTGGCCGGGTCGAAGTCGCCGGGCGCCAGCGACTCCTGCAGCCCCGCGAGCGCCGCGCGCACGGCGGGCCACAGCGCCAGCGCGCGCGGCGTGGGCTCCACGCCCTGGCCGCTGCGCACCAGCAGGTCGTCGCCCACGGCATCGCGCAGGCGGCGGATGGCGTTGCTCACCGCCGGCTGGGTCAGCGCCAGCTTGTGCGCCGCGCGCGTCAGGCTGCGCTCGGCCATGACCTCGTCGAAGACGCGGAGCAGGTTCAGGTCCAGGGTGCGGAAGTGCTGCGGCTGCATGGGCTTGATTCATGAATTCTGTGAATGACAAGAATTCAAAATATAAATTTGAAATGTTATCGGGAAAACCCTAATATTCCACCATCGCCCCGGGCAACCCGCCACGAGGGCTTGAGAAGGGAAGATCACCATGACACACCACGCACACGCCCCCCGCGCCCATGAAGACGCCGCCGTCTTCGGCCCGCTGGACCTGACCCACTACGCACGCCCCGCGGTTTCCGGCAAGCAGGCCGAGGCCGCGCGCGCCACGTCGGCGGCCATGAACCGCCCGCAGGGCAGCCGCGGCATGGCGGCGCTGCTGCTCGCCGCCATCGTCGCCTCCATGCTGGTGGTGGCCAGCCAGGTGATCGACACCTGGACCGACGGCCACCTGCTCGCCGCCTGGATGGGCCTGTGGCTCGTGGCCTTTGCCGCCCTGGCCATGCTGGCCCACCCCGTGCGCCGCGCGAGCAAGGCCGTGGGCGCGGCCTACCAGGCCTGGATGCAGGCCAGCCGCGAGGCCGTCGAGGAAGAGCGCTCCTGGGCCGCCGCCCGCAAGAGCGCGCGCCTGGTGGCCGACCTGAAGCGCATGTCCGAGGCGGGCGAGTCGCGCCAGCTGCGCCGCTACTACTGAGCGCGCCGGTCTCCGTTCCAAGCCGTGGCCCGCAAAGGCCACGGCTTTTTTGTTGGCGGTATGCATAAAAAAAAGGGAACGTGCGCCCGGCACGTTCCCTTGGACTGGAGTCGAGCCGTGTCAGGCCGCCAGGCGCTGCTCCAGTGCGGCCTTGGTGTCCAGCAGCGTCTGCGGCAGGCGGTGGGCCAGTTGCTCGAAGTGCGCGGTGTGCAGCTTGAGTTCATCCGTCCACACGGCCTTGTCGATGTGGGTCACGGTGGCGAATTGCTCGGGCGTGAAGTCCAGGCCCGTCCAGTTGATTTCCGCGTACTGCGGGGCCACGCCAAAGGCGGTCTGCTGGCCGGCGGCCTGGCCTTCGATGCGGTCGATCATCCACTTGAGCACGCGCATGTTCTCGCCGTAGCCGGGCCAGACGAACTTGCCGGCCTCGTCCTTGCGGAACCAGTTGGTGGTGTAGATGCGCGGCAGCTTCGCGCCCGACGCGGCGATCTTCGCGCCCAGGCCCAGCCAGTGCTGGAAGTAGTCGCTCATATTGTAGCCCATGAAGGGCAGCATGGCGAACGGGTCGCGGCGCACCACGCCCTGCGCGCCCGCGGCGGCGGCGGTGGTCTCGGAGCCCATGGTGGCGGCCATGTACACGCCTTCCTGCCAGTCGCGCGCCTCGGTCACCAGCGGCACGGTGGTGGAGCGGCGGCCGCCGAAGATGAAGGCGTCGATCTTCACGCCCTTCGGGTCGTCCCAGGCTTCGTCCAGCGCCGGGTTGTTGGTGGCGGCCACGGTGAAGCGCGCGTTGGGGTGGGCGGCCTTGGCGCCGGTTTCCTTGGCGATCTGGGGCGTCCAGTCCTTGCCTTGCCAGTCGATCAGGTGCTCGGGCAGCGCCTTGGCCGGAGCGTCGGCCTCCATGCCTTCCCACCACACGTCGCCGTCGTCGGTCAGCGCGACGTTCGTGAAGATCACGTTCTTGTCGAGGCTGGCCATGCAGTTCGGGTTGGTCTTGTAGTTGGTGCCGGGGGCCACGCCGAAGTAGCCCGCCTCGGGGTTGATGGCGCGCAGCGTGCCGTCGGCCTGGGGCTTGATCCAGGCGATGTCGTCGCCGATGGTGGTGACCTTCCAGCCGTCGAAGCCGGCGGGCGGCACCAGCATGGAGAAATTAGTCTTGCCGCAGGCGCTCGGGAAGGCGGCGGCCACGTGGTACTTGCGGCCCTCGGGGTTGGTCACGCCCAGGATGAGCATGTGCTCGGCCAGCCAGCCCTGGTCGCGGCCCATGGTGGAGGCGATGCGCAGCGCGAAGCACTTCTTGCCCAGCAGCGCGTTGCCGCCGTAGCCCGAGCCGTAGCTCCAGATTTCGCGCGTCTCGGGGTAGTGGACGATGTACTTGGTCTTGTTGCAGGGCCACTTCACGTCGGCCTGGCCCGGCTGCAGGGGCGCGCCCACGGTGTGCACGCAGGGCACGAAGTCGCCGTCGGCGCCGATCACGTCGTACACGGCCTTGCCCATGCGGGTCATGATCTTCATGTTCACCGCCACGTAGGGCGAGTCGGACAGTTCGATGCCGATGTGGGCGATGGGCGAGCCCAGCGGGCCCATGCTGAACGGCACCACGTACATGGTGCGGCCGGCCATGCAGCCGTCGAACAGGGGCTGCAGGGTGGCGCGCATCTCGGCGGGGGCCATCCAGTTGTTGGTGGGGCCGGCGTCTTCCTTCTGGGCCGAGCAGATGAAGGTGCGGTCTTCCACGCGCGCCACGTCCGACGGGTCGGACCAGGCCAGGTAGCTGCCGGGGCGCTTGGCGGGGTTGAGTTTCTGGAAGGTGCCGGCGTCGACCAGCTGCTGGCACAGGCGGTCGTACTCTTCCTGGCTGCCGTCGCACCAGTGGATGCGGGCGGGCTTGCACAACGCGGCCATGTCGGCCACCCAGGCGATCAGCTTGGCGTTCTTGACGTAGGCAGGGGCCTGAAGGTTCAGGCCTTGCATGGTGGGTGCGTTCATCGGGAGCTTCCTGAAGTTAAAAAAACCGTCTTTTCAAAGGCCCGCGGGTCGCTGCCTTGGAGAAAACGGCTAGGGGGAATCGACAATTCTAAGAAGCACGCCCGGTTTTGTGCTGTCACTAGGGTGCAAATCTATGCAATTGATGCATGACTTTATGCATGAAAAGAAGCCGGGCGCAAAAAAGCCCCGGCGGTGCGGGGCGGGTCCAGGCGCGTTGTGCGCTCAGGCCATGTTCACGGCGATGAAGGCCAGCAGGAACATCATCACGCCGCCCACCACGGGCAGCACCAGCGGCATCATGGGCACCACGGCTTCCACGGCGTCGCCGGAGGTTTCTGCAGGGGCGTGGGGATGGTCGGACATGCGGTTCTCCAAATGTTCTTGACGGAATGGCCGTGCATTTTACGCCGCCTGCCGCAGCAGGAACTTCTGCAGCTTGCCCGTGGGCGTGCGCGGCAGGCTGTCGGCGAACTGGAATTCGCGCGGAATCTTGTAGCGCGCCAGGCGCGTGGACAGGTGCTCGCGCAGGTCGTCGGGGCTGGGCTGCTGGCCGGGCTTGGGCACGATGCGCGCGACCACCGTCTCGCCCCATTCGGGGTGCGGGCGGCCGAACACGGCCACGTCGGCCACGGCGGGGTGGGCGCCGAGGGCGTCCTCCACCTCCTTGGAGTACACGTTCTCGCCGCCGGTGACGATCATGTCCTTCATGCGGTCGACCACGTAGAGGTAGCCCGCCTCGTCCAGCCGCGCCACGTCGCCGCTCATGTACCAGCCGCCGGGCGCGAAGGCGGCGCGCGTGGCCTCGGGGTTGTCCAGGTAGCCGACCATCATGCTGCTGGCGCGCAGCCAGATCTCGCCGGTTTCGCCGGGGGCGGCGTCGGTGCCGTCGGCCTTGACCACGCGCATGTCCACGCCGGGCTGGGCGATGCGGCCGATGGAGCCCGCGCGCTCCAGCTGTTCCTCGGGGTACAGCGCGGTGCCGGCGGGGCCGGTCTCGGTCATGCCGTAGACCTGCAGGAAGCGGTCGCTCTTGTACGCGGCCTGGATCTGGCGCGCCACCTCGGGGCCGATGGGGCCGCCGCCGTAGATCCAGGCGCGCACGCTGGACAGGTCGTACTTCGCGAAGTCGGGCACGCGCTGCAGCGGCGCGGTGTAGGCCACCGGCGCGCCGAAGAACAGCGTGACGCGCTCGTCCTGCACGGTCTGCAGGAACTGCTGCGGCTCGTATTCGCGCATGAGCACCACGGTGCCGCCCATGTAGAGCGTGCCGCCGAACCAGTTGTTGAGCGGCGACGAATGCCAGATGGGCATGGCGACCAGGGTGCGCTCGTCGCGCGTCATGTTCTGGCCCAAGGCGCCGGCCACGGCCGCCAGCGCCACGCCGCGGTGGCTCATCAGGCAGCCCTTGGGCAGGCCCGTGGTGCCGCTGGTGTAGAGCACCTCGGCATGGCTGTCGGGGTCGAGCGGTTCGTCCTTATGGGCGATGGGCGTGGCGGCGGCGCGGGCGGCGTCGAAGTCGACCGCGCCGGGCACGGCGCCTTCGGTGGTCAGGCGCCGGGCGGGGCTGTCCACCGCCGCCAGCACCGGCGCCAGCGTGGCGGCGTAGACCACGGCCTTGGCCTTGCAGTGGCCCAGGATGTACTGCACTTCCGGCCCCTGCAGCTTGTGGTTGACGGGCACCACCACCGCGCCCAGCCGCCATGCGCCCAGCAGCGCATCGACGAAGCCGGGCGTGTTGAAGCACATGAGCGCCACGCGGTCGCCCGGGCCCACGCCCTGCGCTTGCAGCACGGCCGCGGCCTGGAGCGAGCGGCGCTGCATCTCGGCGTAGGTGATGGATTGGCCCGCATAGCGCAGAAACGGCTTGCCGGGGGTCTTGCGCGTGGCGCTGTCGAAGGCGGAGAGAAGGTCCATGCGCCGCAGTCTAGGAACACGGCGCGGCGGCGTGGTTCGGGTGTTTCCCGCATCCGCTGTGCCGCGGACGACAGGCCGGACTCAGGGATGGGCCGGGGTGGGCTCCAGGGCCACGTCGTCGTACAGGGACTGCAGCGGCAGCGCCAGGCCCACGCTGGCGAACTCCACCTGCGGATTGGCGGCGTCGAAGGGGTAGAGCACCCAGCGGCCCGCGTCGTCGCGGCGGAACAGGTCGAGGCTCAGGCGCTCGCTGTCGATCAGGGCGTATTCGCGCAGGCTGGGCAGCTTGCGGTAGGCGGCGAACTTGGCGCCGCGGTCGTAGGCGCTGGTGGAGGGGGACAGCACTTCGACGATGAGGCTGGGGTCGCTTTTGTAGTGGCGCTGCGCGCGGTCAGATTCAGTGCAGGTGACGAATACGTCGGGGTAGAAGAAGGCATTGTCTTCTGCCACCTCGAGTTTCATGTCAGAGAAGAACACACGGCACGGGCTGCCGCCCAAGTGCCTGTGCAGGGCCAGAAACAGATTGCCGGCGATGGTCACATGCGCATCTGAAGCCCCGGACATGGCAAACACTTCGCCATCCAGGTACTCGTGCTTTTCCGCCTGCCCGGCTTCCCACTCCAGGTAGGCGTCGGCGTCAAAGCGGGGTTGGCGTGCGGGCCGGTTCATGCCGGGCATTGAACCACAGCCGCTATCCCCTGACCACCCGCAGCACCTCGTCCCCATACGCTTCGAGCTTTTTCGCCCCCATGCCGCTGATGCCGTGCAGGTCGTCGTGCGTGGCCGGGTTGCGTTCCGCGATGGCGGCGAGTGTGGCGTCGTGGAAGATCACGTAGGCCGGCAGGTTGTGCGCGCGCGCCACCTCGGCGCGCCAGGCCTTGAGGTTGATGAAGCGCACCTGCGCGTCCGGCCCCAGGTTGGCGGCGGCCACGGGCGGCGTGGCGGCGCGGCGGGTCTTCTTGGGCGCGGTGTGGGCCGTGGCCTCGCGCAGCTGCACGGTCTGCTCGCCGCGCAGCACGGGGCGCGAGCCGGGGGTCAGGGTCAGCGTGTCGAAGCTGTGGCCGTTCTCCATGGCCACGCGGTGCACGCCCACGGCGCCCATCGCCAGCAACTGGCGCAGCACGCCGCGCAACTGGCTTTCGGAATACTGCGCGCCCACGTTGAAGGTGGACAGCCGGTCGTGGCCGAACTGCCGCACCTTGTCGGTGAGCTTGCCGCGCACGATGTCCATCAGGTGCCCGGTGCCGAAGGTCAGGTTGCTGGCCTCGTGCACGCGGTAGATGGTGGACAGCAGCTTGCGCGCGGCGTCCGTGCCGTCCCACACGGCGGGCGGGTTCAGGCAGTTGTCGCAGTTGCCGCAGGGCTGCGACGGTTCGCCGAAGTAGGCCAGCAGCCGCACGCGGCGGCAGTCGGTGGCCTCGGACAGGGCGAGCAGCGCGTCGAGCTTGCCGCGCATCACGGCCTTGAAGTCCTCGGCGGCCTCGCCGTCGTCGATCATGCGGCGCTGGTTCACCACGTCCTGCAGGCCGTAGACCATCCAGGCGTCGGCGGGCAGGCCGTCGCGCCCGGCGCGGCCAGTTTCCTGGTAGTAGCCCTCGATGTTCTTGGGCAGATCGACGTGGGCGACGAAGCGCACGTCGGGCTTGTCGATGCCCATGCCGAAGGCGATGGTGGCGACCATCACCACGCCCTCTTCGCGCAGGAAGCGGTTCTGGTGCAGCTGGCGCGTCTCGGCGGGCAGGCCCGCGTGGTAGGGCAGGGCGTTGATGCCGGCCTGGGCCAGCGCCTCGGCCATTTCGTCCACGCGCTTGCGCGACTGGCAATAGACCACGCCCGCGTCCTCGGGGTGCTCGCGCTCGATGAAGCGCAGCAGCTGCGCCAGCGGCTCCTTCTTTTCCTCGATGCGGTAGCGGATGTTGGGCCGGTCGAAGCTGCTGACGAACTGCCGCGCGTCGTGCAGCCGCAGCCCCTCGACCATGTCGGCGCGCGTGAGTTCGTCCGCCGTGGCGGTGAGGGCAATCCGCGGAACACCGGAATACCTTTCGTGCAGGATGGAAAGCTGCCGGTATTCGGGGCGGAAGTCGTGCCCCCACTGGCTCACGCAGTGCGCCTCGTCGATGGCGAACAGGCTGATCTGGCCGCGCGCGTGCAGGCCGTCGAGCAGGTCGAGGAAGCGCTCGGTCGTCACCCGCTCGGGCGCGGCGTAGAGCAGCGTGATCTCGCCGCGCGACAGGCGGCGCTCCACGTCCTGCGCCTGTTGCCAGTCCAGCGTGGAGTTGAGGAAGGCCGCGCTGACCCCCGCCTCGTGCAGCGCGCCCACCTGGTCGTGCATCAGCGCGATCAGCGGCGACACCACGATCGCCACGCCGCGCCCCGCGTCGTGCCGCACGATGGCGGGCACCTGGTAGCACAGGCTCTTGCCGCCGCCCGTGGGCATGAGCACCAGTGCGTCGCCGCCGCCGATCACGTGCTCCACGATGGCCTCCTGCGGGCCGCGGAACTGCTCGTAGCCGAAGACGTCGTGCAATACGGAATGGGCAGGGGACACGGGGAGGACTCTTCTTTTGATAGCTGCTAGCGCTTGACTGGTAAGCGCTGCAGGCCAATTTGGCTTGTATTCCAGGCGATGGCCGGGAACCGGAACGCCAGCCCTCTATTGTGCGCCCATGCCCGCGCTACGCCGCCCGCCCCATCGCCGCCAGCTCGGGCGATACGCGGCTCCACGCCACGCTGGCGTCGCCTCCCGCGCATCCCGGCGTGGATTCGCCGCCGTGCAGCGCCCAGTGCGCCCCGGCCGTCACGCTGTCGATCACCGGCACATCCACGTCAGGCTGGATGGCGGCGGCCATGCCCGCGAGCGTCGCGCCGCCCAGGATGACGGCGTGCACGCCGCTGTGCCGCGCCGCGTTGCGGCAGGCCTGGGCCAGCAGGCGGCGCGCAGCGGCGGGGTCGGCGGCCAGCTGCGCGCCCGTGGGCGCGACGAGGTGGATGGCCGCCAAGTGCTGCTCGTGGCCCAGCGCCAGCGCTAGCCGCTGGAGCATGGGCCGCCAGCGCTCGCCGCCGGTCACGACGGCGAAGCGCCCGTGCCGCGCGGCCAGGGCGAAGGCGGCCTCGGCCAGGCCGGTGACGGGCGCCGGGCTGCGTTCGCGCAGCGCGAACAGGCCGGGGTCGCCGAAGCAGCCCACGAGCACGGCATCGGGCGCGCGCCGTCCCGCGCTCCGGCCGTCAGCCAGCGCGGCAGCCCAGGCGTCGAGCGTCGCATGGCCCGCGACGGCGTAGCTGGCCTCGCACGCGATGTAGGCCGCGCCGAAGCGCGCGGTGACGGTGCGCACCGCCGCGTCCTGCCCCGCCGCCGCCTGCACGTGGCCTTGCAGCAGCGCGCTGACCTGCACCGACGTGTTGGGGTTGATGACCAGCAGTTCCTTCATGCCGCGCCTCTGCGCCGGCCCAGGACGCCGCCCAGCGCCAGCGCCGCGCCGATGACGACGAAGGACACGACCGTCGTCACCGTGCCCAGCGCGTAGATGGCGGGCGTGGTCACCGTGCTGGTCAGGCCCTGGAGTTCGAGCGGCAGCGTGTTCACGTCGCCGATGGCCTGCGAGGTACGCGCGATTTCGTCCCAGCTCAGCGTGAAGCCGAACATGCCGATGCCCACGACCGAGGGTGCGATCAGCGGCAGCACCACGTGGCGGAAGGTCTGCCACGGCGTGGCGCCCAGGTCGCGCGCGGCCTCCTCGTAGGCCGGATTGAAGCGGTTGAACACCGCGAACATGATGAGCAGGCCGAAGGGCAGCGTCCACGTGAGGTGCGCGCCCAGCGCCGAGGTGAACAGGCCGAGAGCGGTGCCGTAGCTGTCGAGCTGATCCTGCCAGCCCATGCGCTCCAGCAGCGTCTTGATGCCGGTATCGAGCAGCCGGAACTCCAGCCCGATGCCCAGCGAGACGATGATGGACGGCATGATGAGGCTGGCCACCACCACGTAGAACAGCGTGCCCGCGCCCGCCAGCCGCTTGCGGAAGGCCAGGCCCGCGAGCACCGAGAACGCGACGGTGCAGGCCATCACCGCGAGGCCCAGCCCCAGCGAGCGCCGCAGCGCCGCGGCGATGTCCACCGTGCCCAGCCCCTCGGCCAGTTGCCGGAACCAGTGCAGCGACACGCCGCGCATCGGGAAAGTGAGGCCGCTCTCCGGCCCCTGGAAGCTGAGCACGAAGATCACGGCCATCGGCCCGTACACGAACAGCACGAACAGCGCGAAGACGAGGGCGAGCGGCCAGAAGCTGGCGGGGCGGGGTTCACGCATCACAATTCCTTCCGGATATCGACGAGGCGCGTGAGCCCCCAGATGATCATCAGCACCACGGCGAGCAGGATGACCGCGTTGGCCGCCGCGAGCGGGAATTGCAGGTACGAGGTCTGCACCTGGATGATCTTGCCGACCGAGGCGATCTGCTGCCCGCCCATCACGCCGATGGTCACGAAGTCGCCCATGACGATGGTGATGACGAAGATCGAGCCGATGATGATGCCGGTCTTGCTCAGGGGCACGACCACGTTCCACAGCGTCTGCCAGCCGCTCGCGCCGCTGTCGGCGGCCGCCTCGATCAGGCTGCGGTCGATGCGCATCATGCTGTTGAAGATCGGCACGATCATGAACATCGTGTAGAGGTGCACGAAGGCCAGCACCACCGAGAAGTCGGAGAACAGCAGCCACTCGATGGGCGTGTCGATGAGGCGCATGTCCAGCAGCGTCTGGTTCACCAGGCCGTTGCGGCCCAGCAGCGGCACCCACGAGATCATGCGGATGACGTTGGACGTCCAGAACGGCACCGTACAGAGCACGAACAGCAGCGTCTGCACATTCGACGAACGCACGTGGAACGCGAGGAAGTACGCCACCGCGAAGCCCAACACCAGCGTGATGGCCCAGACCAGCAGGCTGAACTTGAGGGTGGACAGGTACGTCTTGAGCGTGAGGCAGGGCTCGGCCAGGTGGCTGCAGCCCTCGAACACCGTCAGGTAGTTCTTGGCCGTGAACGCGGGCAGCAGTTCGTAGTCGTTGAAGTCCCACAGGCTGACCATGCCGATCAGCGCCAGCGGGACGATGAAGAACAGCACGAACACCGCCGTGAGCGGCAGCGCCTGCCACCATGCGGCGATGCCTTGCTGGGTTGGGCGGGCGGTGTTCATGTGCATCACGCAGCTACGAATTCATTCCACTTGCGCACCATGTACTCGTTCTCATCCATGAGCGCGTTCCAGCAGGCGATGCCGCCCATGCGCTGCTCATAGCTGCCGCCGTCGCGCACGCTGCCGGCCTTGGCGATCACTGCGCCCTGCGGGCTCTTGATGTCCTGCGCTGCCGGCTTGCCTTCCATCCAGTAGGCCCATTCGTAGGGCTCCATGTGGGCCTTGGCCGTCTCCAGCACGGCGCTGTAGTAGCCCTGGCGGTTGAGGTAGGCGCCGGCCCAGCCGTCGAGGAACCAGTTGATGAACTCGTAGGCCGCGTCCAGCTTCTTGCCCGAGAGCGTGGCCGGCAGCCCGAAGCCCGAGGCCCAGGCGCGGTAGCCTTCCTTGAGCGGCTGGAACGCGCAGTCGATGCCCTTGCCGCGCACGGCGGTGACGGCGGGGCTCCACATCGACTGGATCACCACCTCGCCCGAGGACATGAGGTTGACCGATTCGTTGAAGTCCTTCCACAGTGCGCGGAACTGGCCCGCCTTCTTGGCCTCGATCAGCGCCTTGATCGTCAGGTCGATCTCGGCCTTGGTCATGTTGCCCTTGTCGGCGTACTTGTGGATGCCCTTGGCTTCCACGGCCATCGCGGCGTCCATGATGCCGATGGAGGGGATGTTCAGGATCGCGGCCTTGCCCTTGAACTCGGGGTTGAGCAGCTCGGCCCAGCTCTCGATGGGGCGCTTGATGAGGTCTGGGCGGATGCCCAGCGTGTCGGCGTTGTAGGTGGTGGGGATCAGCGTCATCCACTGCGTGGGCGCCTTGGAGAACGCCTTGCTGCGCTCGGCCTCCAGGTACATCACCTTCTTGGGCGCCATGCCCTGGTCGCCCACGGCCTTGCCGGCCACGGTGCCTTCGGTGAAGAGGGAGGTGATCTTGCCGGCGTTCTTCACGCGCTTGGTGTCGATGCCCTTGAGGTTGCCCGTAGGCACGATCTTCTTGAGCGAGAAGTACTCGGTGTCGATCAGGTCGAAGCTGTTGGGCGCGGTGACGGCGCGCTTGGTCACGTCGTCCGTGGTCACGGCCACGTACTGGAGCTTGATGCCCGTGTCCTTCTCGAACTTCTCGGCGATGGCCTTGTCCTGGTTCACCGCCGTGCCGATGTAGCGCAGCACCACCTTGTCCTGCGCGTGCACAAAGGGCGCGAGCCCGGTCGCCAGGATGCCCGCCGTGCCCTTGAGCAGCGTGCGGCGGTGGAGGGAGAGTTCGGTTTCGTTCATGGCAAAGACTCCTTGGAAAAAATCGTCAGGCCAGCGCGTGCGCGCGCTGCGGCGCCCAGCACATCCGCACGGCTTCGCCCACCTGGAAGGGCTGCGCGGCATAGGTGGATTCGGGCAGCATGGCGGCGTATTCCGCCGTGGCGTGCGCGGCCAGCGCGGCGCCCGCTTTCTGCAAACCCAGCAGCACGTAGGTGCCCTGGTACTCCACGTCGGTCACCACGGCGGGCAGGCTGGCGGCATCGCCTTGGGGCGGGCGTTCGGCGGGTAGCACCTGCACGTGGTCGGTGCGTACGCCCACCTTGCCGGCGGGCGTATCGATCACGTTGTGCCCGCCCATGAAGCGCGCCACGAACTCGTTGGCCGGTCGGTTGTAGACCTCGCGCGGCGGGCCGGCCTGCTCGATCACGCCGTGGTTCATCACCACCATGGTGTCGGCCAGCGCCATCGCCTCTTCCTGGCTGTGGGTGACGTGGATGAAGGTGAGGCCCAGCTCCTTCTGCCAGCGGCGCAGCTCGGCGCGCATCTGGATGCGCAGGAACGGGTCGAGCGCCGACAGGGGCTCGTCGAGCAGCAGCACGCGCGGCTGGGTGATGAGCGCGCGCGCCAGCGCTACGCGCTGCTGCTGGCCGCCCGACATCTCGGCGGGCTTGCGCTGCGCCAGGTGCCCCATGGCCACGCGCTCCAGCAGATCCTGCGCGCGGCGGTGGCGCTCGGCCTTGCCCACGCCCTTCATCTTCAGGCTGAAGGCCACGTTGTCCAGCGCCGAGAGGTGCGGAAACAGCGCGAAGCTCTGGAACATCATGGCCGTGCCGCGCGCGGCGGCGGGCAGGTCGGTGATGTTGCGGTCGTCCAGCAGCACGTCGCCGCTGGTCACCGATTCGTGCCCCGCGATCATGCGCAGCGTGGTGCTCTTGCCGCAGCCCGAGGGGCCGAGCAGGCAGCAGTAGCTGCCGCCCGCGATGCGCAGGTCGATGCCGTCCACCGCGGGGCGGCCCTGCGCGTAGCGCTTGGTCAGCGAGACGACTTCGATCGAGGCGGGGGTGGGTGCGGCATCGGGCATGGCCCAGGCTGTACGCAACGAGCGTGCCAGCCCGCTGCGCCAACACGGTGCACCGCCCCGTTTTTTACAATCGCCCCATGACCCTGCCTGCCTACACCCGCGCCCAGCAACTGCCCGCCATCCTGGCCGAACGCATCGCCATCCTCGACGGCGCGATGGGCACCATGATCCAGCGCTTCAAGCTCACCGAGGAACAGTACCGGGGCGAGCGCTTCAAGGACTTCGCGCGCGACGTGAAGGGCAACAACGAACTGCTCTCGCTCACGCGGCCCGATGTAATCCGCGACATCCACGAAGGCTACCTGGCCGCCGGCGCCGACCTGATCGAGACCAACACCTTCGGCGCAACGACCATCGCGCAGGAGGACTACCGCATGGCCGACCTGGCGCGCGAGATGAACCTGGAAAGCGCCCGCCTCGCGCGCGCCGCGTGCGACAAGTTCAGCACGCCCGGCAAGCCCCGCTTCGTCGCGGGCGCGCTCGGCCCCACGCCCAAGACTGCGAGCATCAGCCCCGACGTGAACGACCCCGGCGCGCGCAACGTCGATTTCGAGCAGCTGCGCGCCGCGTACTACGAGCAGACCCTGGCGCTGATCGAAGGCGGCTCCGACGTGCTGCTGGTCGAAACCATCTTCGACACCCTGAACGCCAAGACCGCGCTGTTCGCCATCGACGAAGTGTTCGAGGCCACGGGCGAATGCCTGCCCATCATGATCAGCGGCACGGTGACCGACGCCTCGGGCCGCATCCTGAGCGGGCAGACCGTCACCGCCTTCTGGCACAGCGTGCGCCACGCCAACCCGCTGACCATCGGACTCAACTGCGCCCTGGGCGCGGCGCTGATGCGCCCCTACATCCAGGAACTGCACAAGGCCGCACCGGACACCTTCATCAGCTGCTACCCCAACGCCGGCCTGCCCAACCCCATGAGCGACACCGGCTTCGACGAAACGCCCGAGGTCACCAGCCGCCTGGTGCACGAATTCGCCGCCGAAGGGCTGGTGAACGTGGTGGGCGGCTGCTGCGGCACCACGCCCGACCACATCGGCGCGATTGCGCAGGCAGTGGCGAACACGGCCGCGCGCAGGCTGTTCTACCGCGAGGCTGCCTAGACGGCAGCGCCCGCATGGCCGTCGACCCGCCGCGCCTGCCCGCCGCGCCGCTGTGGCTGGCCGAGGCCGCGCTGCAGCGCCAGACCACGCTGCTGGACGCGCTGGGCGGCGGCAAGGACGGCGCCGCGCCGCCCGCGTTCGTCGCGCCGCCCAACCCCAACCCGGCGGCAGCGCCCGTACCCTCCACGCCCACGGCGCCATCTCCGCCCGGCGCCTCGCCCGTGCCCCCGCCGCCCGTGCCTGCCTCGGCGGAGCGCGTCAGCATCTCGCCACAGGCCAGCCAGCAGGCGCAACAGGCGCAAAACGCACAGCAGGCCCGCGCCGTGACGAATGGCGCGGGCAACCCCATGGCCAACCCGGCCAGCCCAGCCACGGCGGGCGCACCCACCAGCGCTTTCGCCGCCACGGTGGCCGCGGCCGTCGCCGCCGCCCGCAGCGCGCCGGCGCAAGCGCTGCCCGCCATTCCCTGGCCCAGCGGCGGCGCCAGCCCCGCAGTGCAGCAGCTGGTGCGCAGCGTGCTGCCGCAGATGGCGGGCGTGCCGTTGCGCGCCGCCGCCCAGCAGGAGTGGCCCGCCGAACTGGCGCAGCAGGCGCTGGCGGGCGCATCGCCGAATGGCAAAGGCGGTGCGCCGCAGGGCGGCCTGGACGACCTGGGGCCGCTCATCGTCTGGCGCGTGCGCGAAGGCATGGTGCAAACCCCCGCGGGCCCGCGCGCCATGACCGTCACGCTGCGTGTGCCCGCCGCTATGCTGGCCCCGCTGGAGGCGGCCGTGGCGCGCGCCGGCGGCATCGGCATCGCGCCCGCCGGGCCGCTGATGGTGCCGGTCTCGCAGCAGCAGGGCGCGGCGGCCGCGTCCGGCGTGGTGGCCCTGGTGCTCGAAGCGCCGGGCGCAACCCCGCTGCGCACCAGCGCGCTGCTGGAGGTGGAGTTGCAGCCGCTGGCACCCGCGCCCTCCCTGGCGCAGCCGTACAACGAGGCCGCGCTGGTCTATGGCCGCGACCCGCTCCAGCCCCGGCAAGACCCCTGGCTGCACATGGCCGCCCTGCAGGCCAGCGGCCAGGTGCCGCGCGAGGACGAGCGCATCACCCAGGCGGCCAAGGCCCCCTGCGCCACGCCGGGCTGCCCCTATGCCGGGCGCGCGCCGTGCGAGCAGCCGTTCTGCCTGGCGCTGCGCGAGGTGACGCCCGCCGCGCCCATGGCGCTCAAGCCCGGCCAGCCGGGGTAGGCGGGCAGGGTTTGATGCTCCTGAAACAATAGCTGCCAGCGCTTTATGGACGAGCGCTATAGGCCGATTTGGCTTGAAAAATGGCAGGCTTCAGGGATACAGCCCGCGCATCTCGCGCGCGTGCAATATCCGCTTGCACGCCACGATGAAGGTGGCGGTGCGCAGCGTCACCTTGTGCTCCTGCGCCACCTGCCAGACGCCCGCGAAGGCTTCCTTCATCACGCGCACCAGGCGGGCGTTGATCTCGTCCTCGCTCCAGAAGAAGCTCGAAAAGTCCTGCACCCACTCGAAGTAGCTCACCGTCACGCCGCCCGCGTTGGCGATCACGTCGGGCAGCACCAGCACGCCCTTGTCGGCCAGGATGTCGTCGGCCTCGGGCGTGGTGGGGCCGTTCGCGCCCTCGATCACCATGCGGGCCTGGATGCGGCCCGCGTTGCCCGCGTGGATCTGCCCTTCGAGCGCGGCGGGAATCAGGATGTCGCACGGCACGCCCCAGAAGGCGTCGTTCTCGATCTTTTCCGCGCCTGCGAAGCCTGCCACGCCGCCGTTCTCGGCCACGTGGGCCAGCAGCGCGGGCACGTCGAAGCCCGCCTCCTGATGGATCGTGCCCGTGTGGTCCTGCGCCGCCACCACGCGCGCGCCCGCCTCGGCGAACAGCTTGGCCGCGATGCCGCCCACGTTGCCGAAGCCCTGCACGGCGATGCGCGCGCCCTCGATCTTCAGGCCCGTGTGGTGCGCGGCTTCCACGCCCACGGTGAACACGCCGCGCCCCGTGGCCTCGCGCCGGCCCAGCGAGCCGCCCAGGTGGATGGGCTTGCCCGTCACCACGCCGGTGGCCGTCTCACCCACGTTCATCGAGTAGGTGTCCATCATCCAGGCCATCACCTGCTCGTTGGTGTTCACGTCGGGCGCGGGAATGTCCTTGGACGGACCGATGATGATGCCGATCTCGCTGGTGTAGCGCCGCGTCAGCCGCTCCAGCTCGCCGCGGTTCAGCGTCTTGGGGTCCACGCGGATGCCGCCCTTGGCGCCGCCGTAGGGCACGTTCACCGCCGCGTTCTTGATGCTCATCCAGGCCGACAGCGCCATCACCTCCGACAGCGTCACGTCCTGGTGGAAGCGCACGCCGCCCTTGCCCGGCCCGCGCGAGGTGTTGTGCTGCACGCGGTAGCCCTCGTAGTGGGCGATGGTGCCGTTGTCCAGCTCGATCGGCACGTCCACGATCAGCGCGCGCTTGGGGCGCTTGAGCGTCTCCACCCAGCGCGCGAGGCTGCCCAGGTAAGGGGTGACGCGGTCCACTTGTTGCAGGTAGGTGCCCCAGGGGCCGAGGTGGTCGGCCTGCAGGTAGGAGGGCAGGGTGTGTGACATAAACATCCTTGTGGTGAAGAGGTGCGGACGACTGTATGCCCGCGCCCTCCCGCTGTCCAAGGCCCGTTTGTTGGTGTGTTATGCAAGGAATGCATAGCCAGGGTGTGTCATCAACTAATTCCCCCACGCGCTGGCCCCGCAATGCGGATGGATGCGCGAAGCGTGGCGCAGCCAATAGCCGTAGCTATTGGCAAGCCACGCGACAAAGCAGACGCCGCATTGCGGAGCCAGCCCGAAGGGAAGGTCATGCGGGCGGCGCATTGCGTCGTTGCGGCTCGCTTGTGTAGCAGAGCTACACGGCACTCGCCGCGCCTAGCACTGCACCGCCCGCATGACCTTCGCGTGGGGGAATTAGTTGATGACACACCCTAGCCCGAGGCGGACATCAGCGCAACGAACCGCCGCGCGCCCAGGCCCAGGGGCCGCTCCTTGGACCACACCACGTCCACCCACAGCGTGGCGCCGTTGGTCAGGTTCTCGAACGGCATCTCGACCAGCGTGCCCGATTCGATGCGCGGCTGCACCAGCGCGCGCGGCTGCCAGCCCCAGCCCAAGCCCGCCTCGATCAGTCCCAGCGCGGCCAGATGGTTGTCCGTGCGCCAGTGGTGGCGCGCGAACACGAAGCGCGCGTCGGTCTGCGCCAGGTCGCGGCTGGCGACGACGATCTGGCGCGTGCGCATGAGCTGCTCCTCGCTCAGCAGCGCGCCGGCGGCGGCCTGCATCACCGGGTGGTGCGGGGCGATCACGGCCACCAGGGTTTCGCTACCCACTTCCTGGAAGCCCTCGCGCCCGTCCAGGCTGGGCCGCTCGAATACCAGCGCCAGCTGCGCGCGGCCCGTGTGCAGCAGCGCCAGCGCGTCGGCCTGCGGCGCGGCCAGCACCTCCACTTGCAGCAGCGGGTGGTCTTGCGCCAACTGCGCCAGCGCCGCGCCCCAGCGCGCGGCCAACAGCTCGGGCGCGATGGCAAGGGTCAGCCGCTCCTCCAGCCCCTGCGTGAGCGCCAGCGCCTGCGCGTTGAGCTGCTGCAGCTGCAAGGCCAGCAGCCGCGCCTGCGGCTCCAGCGCGCGCGCCGCCGCCGTGGGGCGCGGCTCGCGGCCCGAGCGGTCGAACAGCCGCACGTCCAGTTCGGCCTCCAGGTGCGCGATGGTCATGCTCACCGCCGACGGCACGCGCGCCAGCGCCCGCGCGGCGGCGGAGAACGAGCCCCGGTCGAGCACCTCCAGGAAGACCTGCACGCTGTCGGAGTTGAAGGCCATGATCTGTCAATTCATCTGATAGAAGCTGACTTTATATGTCAGGCGAGCACATATAAAGTCACGCCCATGTCAGTCCAGAACCCTGTTTTCTTCTCCTTCCAAGGCCCTTGGCGCCGCGTGGTCTACGTCACGCTGTACGAACTCATCGCCATCGTGGTGGCCACCGTCGGCCTGGCCCTGCTCACCGGCCAGGGCGCGGGCCACTCCAGCGTGGTGGCCGTGGCCGCGTCGGCCATCGCCATCGTGTGGAACATCGTCTTCAACTGGGCCTTCGAGCGCTGGGAGGCGCGCCAGCCCGTGCGCGGCCGCAGCGTGGCGCGGCGCGTGGCGCACGCCATCGGCTTCGAGGGCGGGCTGGTCTTCACCCTGGTGCCGCTGTTCGCCTGGTGGTTCGGCGTGAGCCTGTGGGCCGCCTTCGTGATGGACCTGGGGCTGATCGTGTTCTTTCTCTGCTACACGTTCGTCTTCAACTGGGTGTTCGACCACCTGTTCGGCTTGCCCGCATCCGCCGCCGCAGCCTGAAACCACATAATCAGCCCACCATGCGTGGGCTGATTCCATCCTTTCTGCTGATTGCCCTGCTCGCCGGCTGCGCGAGCGATGCGCCCACCACGCGCGGCGAGGTCAAGGGCGCGGACACCACCAAGGGCGAGCTCCTCCAGTCCGACATGAACCGCGTGGCCACCCTGTCCCTGCGCGACAGCCTCGACGGGCTGTACCGGCTGATGGACAAGCTCTACCGCCGCAACCCCGCCGAACTGCGCAAAAGCGGCACGGCCACGCGCGAGCAGGCCGTGGACAAGGTACGCGCCGCCGTGCTCCAGCGCGAACCGTGGGAGCCCCTGCAAGGCAAGCGCGATATCGCCGCCCTGGGCCTGGCCCTGTCGCCCGATTTCGCGGGCGACCGCGTGGCCGCCTTCATCTACGCCACGGCGGACATGATCGTCACCGCCCACGGCGGCAAGACGGAGTTCTACCTGCTCGACGGCTTCGACGCCCAATACCTCTACAACGCCGCGCGCAACGTGGAGGTGGCCGTGTGGATGCTGGCCCAGCGCCGCGACGCCGCCGGCCGCCCGCTGCTGCTGGCCGACGAGATCGGCCCCCAGGGCCGCAACGTGAGCTACGAGCGCGAGTTCGGCAAGATCATCGCGCGCATCGACCTGCTGGCCGAACTGACGACCGAGAAATACCGCCGCGCGGGCATCAGCTACGTGCAGAACCTGGCGGGCGGCACCTTCCTGCAATTCCTGCCGGTGCGGTGATGCCCCGCGCGCCCGACGCCCCCGCCCTGCTCCAGCTGCTCGCCATGCAGCAGGACAGCCCCGTGCTCGTCGCCCTGTTCGACGACACCGACCGCCTGCGCTACGGCAATGCCGCCATGCGCAGTGCCTACGGGCTGGGCGCGGACGAGTCCCCGCGCTGGGAGGAATTCATGCGCCGCTGCTACGCCACCGGCGTGGGCGCGCTCATCGAAACCAGTGACATCGACGCCTGGATTGCCTCCGCCCAGGCGCGGCGCGGCAAGCAGCCTTACCGCGCCTTCGAGACCGACCTGTGCGACGGCCGCTGGCTCTGGGTCACCGAAACCGTGCGCGCCGACGGCTGGCTGCTGCTCGTCGCCACCGACATCACCGCCCTGCGCGCGGGCGACCGCACCCTGCGCCAGCAACGCGACCGCGCGCTGCGCGCCGCGCAGACCGACCTGCTCACGCGCATCAGTAACCGCGAGCACATCCTGCGGCAGCTTGATGACCACCTGGCCGTGCTGCGCGCATCGGGCCAGCCCTGCGGCCTGGTGCTGCTCGACCTGGACAACTTCAAGGCCATCAACGACCGCTTCGGCCACGTGGCGGGCGACCGCGTGCTGCAGGACTTCGCCACCGCCGTGCAGCAGAGCCTGCGCCGGGGCGACGGCTTCGGCCGCATCGGCGGCGAGGAATTCATGCTCCTGCTGCCGGGCCTGGCCGAGCGGGCCGTGCAGGCGCTGGCCGAGCGGCTCCTGCGCACGGTGGCCGCGCGCCGCCCGCTGGCCGACGAACCCGGCTTCAGCTACAGCGGCTCGGCGGGCATGTACATGCTGCAGCCGCACGACGATGCCCGCACCGCCTGCATCCAGGCCGACCGCGCCCTCTACGCCGCCAAGGCCGCGGGGCGCGACCGGGCGGTGTGGGCCAGCGGGCAGGGCTGAGGTTGGGCTTCTGCGGCACGCCGCGCTGGGGCGGTGCTGGCCGGGGTAGCGTAGCTTGTCGTTGCCATGCTCTTGGGAAAGATCACTTGACCATCTGTGCGATCTGGCCGGCCATTAGCTGGTGTACGCGCGTGGTCTTGTGCGCGCTGTCCCAGTTCACATAGGTGTTGGCCACGGGCAGACCGCCCTCCAGCGGGTCATTGGCGCAGGCAGGCACGTTCCAGCACAGGGTGGTGACCTCCTTGAAGCCATAGTTCGCGGGGTTCTTCATCATGTCGGCAATGGCGCCGTAGGCGTCGTACAGACGCACGTCGGCTCCGGTCTTGGCACCGGCCTGCGCCACGGTGGCGGCGATGGCCTTGTTCAAGTCCACGCCGTTCAGATCGTCGTCGTTGCCTAGCACCGGACGCGGTGTGCGACTGGCCACCACGAAGCGCCGCGCGCCCAGGGCGTTGAGCTTGCCAATGGCCGAATCGATATTGGCTGCCGCCGTGGCGATGCGCTGATCCAGCGTGGTGCGGTCGGTGCGCTTCAAGCCATAGATATCGTTGGAGCCCGCCCAGAGCAGCACCAGATCGCTGGAAGAAAAACGCGCCGCTGTCTTTTCCAGCGCTGTGACCTGCGCGGCCATGCCGGTGTGCTGCAAATCCAGCGTGACGCCGGGAATGTAGTTGTCGGGCAGGACGTTGCCCTCGCCCGTAGTGGCGCCGGACACGGCGTGGTCCTCGAGCTTGGCGCTTAGCGTCTGGGCCAGGCGCTCGGCTACGTTAGGGCCATTGGAATTGCGGCCTTGCCAGTTGGGCGGCGCGGGAATGCGCTGGCCGCTGATGCGCAGCAGATTGCCGTTGTCCACGTTGGAGTCGCCCAAGACCACGACGCGAGTGACGGGCGGTGCGGAATCGCCTCCCCCGCAAGCGGCGAGAACGAGAGCGAAGATGGAGGCAGCAACGGCGCGCCGCTGACGGATGAACTTGTACACGTTGTCTCCTGGGTTGGTAGTGGGGGATATTTGTTCGCGCTCGGCGAGTGCATGAAGCGAGTTCATGGGGGCCTCTTTGTTTGTTGAGGCCTACAGCATGTAAATACTGTGTGAATAGTCCGAAATGGACTATTCCATTCCGGGCTACAGCATGGCCGAGTGCCCGTGTCCGTCTACCACTCGCGCTACCAGACCCTCCGGGCGGGCATGGTCGCCTTGCGCAAGCGGGCCGGGTTATCGCAGGTGCAACTGGCTGGACGCCTGGGCGTCGGCCAGTCGTTCATCTCCAAGATCGAACGCGGCGAAAGCTATGTGGACGTGATGCTGTTCGTGGACTGGTGCGGAGCCTGCGGCGCGCCCCGCGCGGGGGCGGTGCTCGATGGGCTGGCGCAACCCTGACTCGGTAAAATCCGTGCTCCCTTTTCGAGAGCGCCCCATGCCTGCAACCGCCGTCCCTCCCATGAAACTGTCCGGCCTGGAGCCGGTGACCATCGGCGAGGGCACGCTGTTCGTCAACATCGGCGAGCGCACCAACGTCACGGGCTCCAAGGCGTTCGCGCGCATGATTCTGAACGGTCAGTTCGAGGAAGCCCTGGCCGTGGCGCGCCAGCAGGTGGAGAACGGTGCGCAGGTCATCGACATCAACATGGACGAGGCCATGCTCGACAGCAAGGCCGCGATGGTGCGCTTCCTGAACCTCATCGCCTCCGAGCCCGACATCGCGCGCGTGCCCATCATGGTGGACTCGTCCAAGTGGGAGGTGATCGAGGCCGGGCTGCGCTGCATCCAGGGCAAGGGCATCGTCAACTCCATCTCCATGAAGGAGGGCGTGGAGAAGTTCAAGCACGAGGCGCGCCTGGTCAAGCGCTACGGCGCCGCCGCCGTGGTCATGGCGTTCGACGAGACCGGCCAGGCCGACACCTTCGCGCGCAAGATCGAGATCTGCGAGCGCGCCTACCGCATCCTGGTCGACGAGGTGGGCTTCGCGCCCGAGGACATCATCTTCGACCCCAACATCTTCGCCATCGCCACGGGCATCGAGGAGCACAACAACTACGCGGTCGATTTCATCGAGGCCACGCGCTGGATCAAGCAGCACCTGCCGGGCGCGAAGGTGTCGGGCGGCGTGTCGAACGTGTCGTTCAGCTTCCGTGGCAACGACCCGGTGCGCGAAGTGATCCACACCGTGTTCCTGTACCACGCCATTGCCGCGGGCATGGACATGGGCATCGTCAACGCGGGCATGGTGGGCGTGTACGACGACGTGGACCCGGTGCTGCGCGAGCGCGTGGAGGACGTGGTGCTCAACCGCCGGCCCGACGCGGGCGAGCGCCTGGTCGAGATCGCCGAAAGCGCCAAGGGCGCGGCCAAGGACGACGCCAAGAAGCTCGAATGGCGCAATGGCAACGTCAACGAACGGCTGGCGCACGCGCTGGTGCACGGCATCACCGACTTCATCGTCGAAGACACCGAGGAGGCCTACCAGGCCATCGTGGCGAAGGGTGGCCGTCCGCTGCACGTGATCGAAGGCCCGCTGATGGACGGCATGAACATCGTGGGCGACCTGTTCGGCGCGGGCAAGATGTTCCTGCCGCAGGTGGTCAAGTCGGCGCGGGTGATGAAGTCCGCCGTGGCGCACCTGATTCCCTACATCGAGGAAGAAAAGAAGCGCGACGAAGCCGCGGGCCGCGACGTGCGCAGCAAGGGCAAGATCGTCATCGCCACCGTGAAGGGCGACGTGCACGACATCGGCAAGAACATCGTCACCGTCGTGCTCCAGTGCAACAACTTCGAGGTGGTGAACATGGGCGTGATGGTGCCCTGCCACGAAATCCTGGCCCGGGCCAAGGTGGAGGGCGCGGACATCGTGGGCCTGTCGGGCCTCATCACCCCCAGCCTGGAAGAAATGCAGTACGTGGCGGGCGAGATGCAGAAGGACGAGCACTTCCGCATCAAGAAGATTCCGCTGCTGATCGGCGGCGCCACCACCAGCCGCGTGCACACCGCCGTGAAGATCGCCCCGCACTACGAAGGCCCCGTGGTCTACGTGCCCGACGCCTCGCGCAGCGTGAGCGTGGCGCAAAGCCTGCTGGGCGAGGCCGCGCAGAGCTACGTGGACGAGTTGAACGCCGATTACGACAAGGTGCGCACCCAGCACGCCAACAAAAAGCAGACGCCGATATGGCCGCTGGCCAAAGCGCGCGCCAACCGCACGCCCGTCGATTTCAGCGCCTACCGGCCCCCCACGCCGCGCCTGCTGGGCCGCCGCCTGTTCAAGAACTTCGACCTGAACGAACTGGCCCAGTACATCGACTGGGGCCCGTTCTTCCAGACCTGGGACCTGGCCGGGCCGTACCCCGCCATCCTCACCGACGAGATCGTGGGCGAGCAGGCCACGCGCGTGTTCGCCGACGGCAAGGACATGCTGAAGAAGCTCATCGAAGGCCGCTGGCTCAGTGCCAGCGGCGTGATGGCGCTGTACCCCGCCAACAGCGTGGGAGACGACATCGAGTTCTACACCGACGAATCGCGCACGCAGGTGCTCATGACGTGGTACGGCCTGCGCCAGCAGACCGAAAAGCACGTGATCGACGGCGTGACGCGCCCCAGCCGCTGCCTGGCCGACTTCGTGGCGCCCAAGGACAGCGGCGTGGCCGACTACGCGGGCCTGTTCGCCGTCACGGCGGGCCTGGGCGTCGAGAAGAAGGAGCAGGCCTTCGTCGACGCGCTGGACGACTACAGCGCCATCATGCTCAAGGGCCTGGCCGACCGCCTGGCCGAGGCCTTTGCCGAATGCCTGCACGAGCGCGTGCGCAAGGACCTGTGGGGCTACGCGGCGGCGGAGCACCTGTCCAACACCGAACTGATCGCCGAAAAGTACCAGGGCATCCGCCCCGCGCCCGGCTACCCGGCCTGCCCCGACCACAGCGCCAAGGCCGACCTGTTCCGCGTGCTGCAGGCCGAGGAGATCGGCATGGGCCTGACGGAGAGCCTGGCCATGACGCCCGCCGCGAGCGTGAGCGGCTTCTACATCGGCCACCCCGAGAGCGTGTACTTCAACGTCGGCAAGATCGGCGAAGACCAGTTGCGCGACATGGCGCAGCGCCGCCAGATGGACGAGGCCACGCTCGCGCGGCTGCTCGCGCCGAATCTTTGATTGCTATTTATTTGGTAGCTGCCAGCGCTTGTTGCATAAGCGCTAGAGGCTGATTTGGCTTGAAACTCAGGCCGCCGGCCTGGTATCCGCGAAGCTGGGGCGTTGCATCAGCTTGTCCAGCAGCTTGCCCAGGTTCGGGTGCTTGCCGCGCCAGTCGAGCTCCGGAAAGCGGAACTGCAGCCAGCCCAGCGCGCAGCCCACGGCGATGTCCGACAGGCTCAGGTGGATGCCGCTGCAAAACGGCTTGTCGCCCAGCCCTTCGCTCATGGAGCGCAGGCTGTCGTTGATCTTGACCATCTGCCGGTCGATCCAGGCCTGGCAGCGCTCGCCGTCCTGGCGGTAGCGCCACGTGGCCTCCATGCGCGCGAGGATGCCCGCGTCGCACACGCCGTCGGCCAGCGCCTCCCAGGTCTTGACCTCGGCGCGCTCGCGGCCCGAGGCGGGCAGCAGCTTGCCAACGGGCGAGAGCGTGTCCAGGTACTCCACGATCACGCGCGAGTCGAACACCGCCTCGCCGCCCTCCATCACCAGGCAGGGCACCTTGCCCAGCGGGTTGGAGGCGGCGATCTGCGTGTCGTCGGCCCACACGTCCTCCTGCACGAACTGGTAGTCGAGCTTTTTCTCGGCCAGCACGATGCGCACTTTGCGCACGTAGGGGCTGGTGGTGGAGCCTATGAGTTTCATGGTGTCTGGGAAGTTCTACAGCCAACCAATTCTATCGACCCCCCACGCCTAAAATGTTGCACCTATGCCTACGAGCCACTCCCCCATCACCGCCCTGTCGCCGCTAGACGGCCGCTACGCCCCCAAGCTCGCCGCGCTGCGCCCCATCATGAGCGAGTACGGCTACATGCACCGCCGCGTGCAGGTGGAGGTGGCCTGGTTCATCGCGCTGTCGGACGCGGGCTTCGACGAGTTCAAGCCCCTGTCCACCGGGGCGCGCGCCTACCTGCTGGGGCTGGTGAAGAACTTCTCCGAGGCCGATGCGGCCGCCATCAAGGAGATCGAGAAAACCACCAACCATGACGTGAAGGCGGTCGAGTACTGGATCAAATCCAAGTTCGATGCGCGCCCCGAACTCGAAAAGGCCGCCGAGTTCGTGCACTTCGCCTGCACCAGCGAAGACATCAACAACACCAGCCACGCGCTGCAACTGCGCTCGGGCCGCGACCAGGTCATCCTGCCGGGGCTGGACCGCATCCTGCTCAAGCTGCGCACCCTGGCGCACCAGTACGCCGACGTGCCCATGCTCAGCCGCACGCACGGCCAGACGGCCAGCCCCACCACCGTGGGCAAGGAGCTCGCCAACGTGGTGGTGCGCCTGCAGGTCGCCGCCGAGCGCGTCGCTGCCGTCAAAATCCTCGCCAAGATGAACGGCGCCGTGGGCAACTACAACGCCCACCTGTCCGCCTGGCCCGGCTTCGACTGGGAGTCGTTCAGCAAGAAGGTGGTCGAGACGCCCGAGCCCATGGGCCTGGGCCTCGCCTTCCAGCCCTACAGCATCCAGATCGAGCCGCACGACTACATGGCCGAACTGTTCGACGCCGTGGCGCGCGCCAACACCATCCTGATCGACCTGTCGCGCGACATCTGGGGCTACGTGAGCCTGGGCTACTTCAAGCAGAAGCTCCGGGCGGGCGAGATCGGCTCGTCCACCATGCCGCACAAGGTCAACCCCATCGACTTCGAGAACGCCGAGGGCAACCTGGGCCTGGCCAACGCGCTGTTGCGGCACCTGGCCGAGAAGCTGCCCGTGAGCCGCTGGCAGCGCGACCTGACCGACAGCACCGTGCTGCGCAACATCGGCGTGGCGCTGGGCTACGCGGCGCTGGCCTATACCTCGCTGACGGCGGGGCTGGACAAGCTCGAACTCAACGAAGAAGCCCTGGCCGCCGATCTCGACGCCAGCTGGGAAGTGCTGGCCGAACCCATCCAGACCGTGATGCGCCGCTACGGCGTGCCCGGCGCGTATGAAAAGCTCAAGGAAGTCACGCGCGGCAAGGCCGTCACCGCCGAGGCGCTGCACGCGCTGATCAACAGCCTCGAAATCCCCCAGGCCGACAAGGACCGCCTGCTCGCCATGACGCCCGCGAGCTACACCGGCAAGGCCGCAGAACTCGCGCGCCGTGTTTGACCGCTTTTGACGCCATGGCCCTCAAGTCCACCATCTTCAAGGCGAACCTCGCCATCGCCGACATCGACCACGGCTACTACGCCGACCACGCGCTCACCCTGGCCCGCCACCCCAGCGAGACCGACGAGCGCATGATGGTCCGCCTGGCCGCCCTGGCCTTGCAAGCGCACGAACTGCAAAGCACCTGCAACGGCGACGGCACGCTGGCCTTCGGCGCGGGCCTGTCCGACCCGGACGACCCCGACGCCTCGCTGACCGACTTCACGGGCCGCAAGCGCCTGTGGATCGAGGTCGGCCAGCCCGAGGACAAGCCGCTGACCAAAGCCTGTTCCAAGGCCGACGCCGTGGTGGTCTACGCCTTCCACCACGCGGCGGAAGTCTGGTGGAAGGGCATTCAGACCAAGCTCACGCGGCTGGACAAATTGCAGGTCTGGCGCATTCCGTCCGACGCCAGCCAGCAACTCGCCACGCTGGCCGAGCGCAGTATGCAGTTGCAGGCCACGGTGCAGGAAGGCGCGCTGACCCTCAGCAGCGGCCTGGGCTCGGTGCACCTGGAGCCGCTGCGCTGGAAGTAGCTGTGTTTTCCACCGCGCGCTCCGCGTAGCGGTGAAAGCGCCAGGCCGTGCCATCGGCCGTGATGCGGTGCCACACGGCGCGCTTTTCCACCGGGCCCATGCCGGGCCAGTGCTGCACCTCTTCAAAGCTGCGCCCGCAGCCCTTGCACCAGTCGTCGCCCTGGCTGGTGGAGCAGATGGCGATGCAGGGCGTGTCGGGCTGCGTGTCGTACCAGGCCAGCCACGCGGCCATCGCTTCGGGCGGAAAGCCGCGCTCATCCACCTCCACCTCGTGCGCGTACACCATCAGCGCATACACCTCGGCCAGCGCGCGCACCTCGGGCGACAGCGTCACGCCATCGGGCGAGGGCTTCTTCGCGCGCCAGTGGTTGATGGCGGCTTCGATGTCAGTGATGTGGATGGCGGCCATGGGCAGGGGCATCTTACCCGTCATGGTTTGCCCTGATCGGGTGACTTTGTTTGCTCATTTTTCAATAGCTTCTGGCGCTTCGTGCAAAAGGGCTGTGGGCCGATTTGGTTTAAAACCCCGTGAATTTTGCGGCTTGCGCGGCGCGCGCGGGCTGTGTTCCAATCGTGGCCTCGAAGGGGAGTAGCTCCTCGCCCGGCGCCGCAACGGCACAGGGCAACGGATGGGTCGTCAATACGAAGCGTTCTGCTTCCGGCTCTCCGGGCACGATCACACGACACAACAGTGTGCCGAGCAAGACCTTCGATTGGACCCGTTGCAGGGTTTGGTCGAAGGGCGCATGCAGTTTCCATCCCACATGCCTGCCCCGTCGCGCAATCTGTAGCGGTCGTCCGGCTTTGCTCGGCTTGTCTTCAACACGACACAACAGGATCTGCTCTCATCATGGACATGTTCTCCTCCCAGTGGCTCACGGCCCTTCTCGCCATCATCCTCATCGATCTGGTGCTCGCGGGCGACAACGCCATCGTCATTGCGCTCGCGGCGCGCAACCTGCCCAAGGAACACCAGCGCAAGGCCATCGTCTGGGGCACGGTCGGCGCCATCGTCGTGCGCTCGGCCATGACGGTGGCCGTGGTGTGGCTGCTCAAGATTCCGGGCCTGATGCTCGTGGGCGGCCTGGGCCTGCTCTGGATCGCCTACAAGCTGCTGGCCGAAGACGGCGGCGATGACGACCACGGCCCCGGCGCCACCACCTTCTGGGGCGCGATGAAGACCATCGTCGTGGCCGACGCGCTCATGGGCATCGACAACGTGCTGGGCGTGGCGGGCGCCGCGCATGGCGACTTCGGGCTGGTCATCATCGGCCTGCTGGTCAGCGTGCCCATCGTGGTGTTCGGCTCCACCGTGGTGCTCAAGCTCGTGGAGCGCTTTCCCATCATCATCCAGCTGGGCGCGGCGGTGCTGGCCTTCACTGCGGGCAAAATGATCGTGAACGAGCAGTTCCTCGCCAGCGTCTTCCAGGGCCCGGAAGCACCGCAGCAGATCGCCTACTGGGGCGTGGTCGTGCTGTGCATCGTGGGCGTGCTGGCCGCGGGCTGGCTGCACAATCGCCGCAAGCCCGCCGAAGAGGCCGCTTGAATCCATCCATCCACCCATCCAGGAAGCGAGTATCCCCATGACCACGCAACACTCCACCCGCGTCATCGTCTATGTGGACGATGCCGCCCACGCGCACCCCTTGCTCCAGCGGCTGGCAACCCAGCCCTCCGCCGCGCGCACGCACTGGCTGGTGGTGGCCTGCGCCCCGCGCATGACGCACCGCATCAGCAAGTGGGTGAGCCACAGTGCGCGCGAGAACTGGCGCCTGAAGTGGGCCGACAAGCTGTTCGCCCAGGTGCTGCCCTGGTTGCACGCGGGCGGCGGCCAGGTGACCGCCGTCGTCGCCAAGGGCCCGCTGGCCGAACTGTCGGACCAGCTGCAGGCCGAGCACGGCCCGGCCCAGGTGGTGGATGCGCGCCGCCCCAAGGCCGAGACGGCGCCCGCGCAGGCGTCCGGCAGCCGCTGGAGCCTGCCCGGCACGCTCGCCGGCCTGGGCGCGCTGCTGCTCTTCTCGCTTGCCGAAGCCGTCTGAGAAGTCGTCTGACATAGGCCGCCAGCGGGCCGGTGCTATGCTGGCCCGATGAAACTGCTGCTCAAATGGCTGCTCTGCGCCGCGGCGTTGCTGCTGGTGGCCCACCTCTATAGCGGGGTGCAGGTGCGCAACTTCAGCGCCGCCCTCGTGGCGGCGTTGGTCATCGGCCTGTTCAACGCGGTGCTGCGGCCCGTGCTGGTGGTGCTGACGCTGCCCGTCACCCTGGTCACGCTGGGGCTGTTCCTGTTCGTCATCAACGCGCTCATGTTCTGGGCGGCGTCCGGCGTGCTGCAGGGCTTTTACGTGCAGGGTTTCGCGGCGGCGCTGATCGGCTCGCTGCTCTATTCGGCGCTGGGCATGGTCATCGACGCGGTGATCGGCTAGCGCTCCAGCTAGCGTTCCTTTTCCGCGTCCTTCTGCTCCTTCAGCTTGTCCTGTGCTTCGCGCAGCCGCGTGTCGATGATCGACGCCTCAATGTAGTCGTTGGCCGCGCCGCTCTTGCGCGCCATGTCCTGCCCGGCCTTAAAGCGGTCCACGGCCGCCGCCCAGTCGTAGTGCGCGGCCTGGGCCTCGGCTTCGGCGCGCACGGCGCGCAGCGGCTGGTTTTGCTGCTGCCAGCAACTGGCCAGAAGCTGCCACAGCGTGGCGTCGTGCGGGTGCGTGGCCAGCCAGGTCTGCAGCGGGCCGGTGGCGTCGCCGCCATGGTGCAGGCGCAGCAGGGCCTGGCTGCGCAGCGTCAGTTCGGGGCGCGCGCCGCTCACGGCGGGCAACTGCTCCAGCGCGGCCTGGGGCTGGCCGGCGGCCAGTTCCACCTCGGCGGCCAGCAGGCGGGCTTGCCGCAGCGCCGCGGCGTCGCCTTGCACGGTGTCGCGCAGCTGCGCCGCCATGCGCCGCGCATTGGCAAAGTCGCTCAGTTTTTCGTAGCCCAGGGCGGAGGCGTACAGCACCGCCGCGCGCTGGGGCAGGGGGCGCGTGGCAAAGCCGCTGGTCTGCGGCTCGGTCACCCACTGGCGCAGCACGTCCACCCCCGGGCGCGTGAGCACGCGCGCGCGCGCGGCGAGCATGGCGTGTTCCACCGTGGGTACGGGCTGCGGCACGCTGGTCTGGCCGGGCGGCAGGCGCGAGTGCATGTCGGCAATGCGCTGCGTGGTCAGCGGGTGGCTGCGCAGGTAGGGCCAGCTGCCGTTGTCGTTCAGGCGGTTGGCCTGCTGCAGCTTGTCGAACATGCTCACGAAGCCCTCGGGCGCGAAGCCGGCGGGCTGCATCAGGCCGTAGCCCACGCGGTCGGCCTCGCGCTCCATGTCGCGCGAGAAGTTGAGCTGGTTCTGCACCACCAGCGCCGGGCCGCCCACCATCAGCGCGCTGGCGGCGTTGGGGCTCTTGCTCGCGGCCAGCGCGCCCAGCACCATCGCGGCCAGCATCAGCGGCGTCTGGCGTTTTTCCTGCGCCATCAGCCGGGCGATGTGGCGCTGGGTGATGTGGCTCAACTCGTGGGCCATCACCGAGGCGAGTTCGTCGCGGCTGGCCACCACGCCGATCAGCCCCAGGTGCACACCCATGTAGCCGCCGGGCAGGGCGAAGGCGTTCACGGTGCGGTCGCGACCCAGCAGGATCTCCCAGGCAAAGCGCTCGTCCAGTTCGGGCGACAGTTCGCCGCGTGCGCGCGCCGCCGTCACCAGCGCCTGGAAGATGTTCTGCACGTACTCCTGCAGCGGGGCGTCGTCCACATAGTCCGGGTCGCGGTAGAGCTGGCGGATGATGCTGTCGCCCAGCTTGCGCTCGGCGCCGGTCGTCAACTCGTTGCCGTCGCCCAGCGTGGGCAGGCGGGCCTGGGCTTGCGCCTGGGTGGCGCCGAATGCTATTAAAAGAGAAGCTGCCAGCGCTCGTCCCGCATGGGCTAGAGGCCAAAAAGACTTGAAATCACGCATGGACGAGGGCTGACTCCGCAGGCGGTTCCACATGCCCGTATGATGCCTGCCCCTGCACGAATGTTTCGCCCACGGTGTAACCATGACCTCGCTGACCCACTTCGACGACCACGGCCAAGCCCACATGGTGGACGTGGCCGCCAAGCCCGCCACCCGCCGCACAGCAGTCGCCACGGGCCGCATCGAGATGGAGGCGGCCACCCTTACCATCATCGGCGCGGGCACGGCCAAGAAGGGCGACGTGCTGGGCGTGGCGCGCATCGCGGGCATCATGGCGGCCAAGAAGACCAGCGACCTGATCCCGCTGTGCCACCCGCTGGCCCTGACGCGCGTGGCGGTCGATTTCGAGCTGCTGCCCGAGGAACGTGCCCTGCAATGCACCGCCACCGTCGAAACCGTGGGGCCCACGGGCGTGGAGATGGAAGCCCTGACCGCCGTGCAGGTGGCGCTGCTCACCGTCTACGACATGTGCAAGGCGGTGGACCGGGGCATGGTGATGGGCGGCGTGCGCGTGCTGGAAAAGCGCGGGGGGAAGTCAGGGGATTGGATTGCAGCCGGAGAGACTCCATGAGTAACACGATTCTTGTCACCGGCGGTGCCGGCTTCATCGGCAGCCACACCTGCGTCGCGCTGATCGCCGCGGGCTACGCCCCGCTGGTGCTCGACAACCTGAGCAACAGCGACGTGCGCGTGCTGGACCGCGTCGAACGCATCGCCGGCCAGCGGCCAGGCTGGATCGAGGGCGACGTGCGCGACCGCGCGCTGCTCGACCGCGTGTTCGCGCAGCACCGCATCGCGGGCGTCATCCACTTCGCGGGCCTGAAGGCCGTGGGCGACTCGGTGACCGACCCACTGGGCTACTACGACAACAACGTGCACGGCACCTGGGTGCTGGCGCAGGCCATGGAGGCGGCGGGCGTGCACGCGCTGGTGTTCTCATCCTCCGCCACCGTCTACGGCGAAACCGACCAGTTGCCCCTGGCCGAAGACGCTCCGTGCAGCCCCACCAACCCCTATGGCCGCTCCAAGCGCATCGTCGAAGAGACCCTGGGCGACTGGCAACTGGCGCACCCCCACTGGCGCATCGCCCTGCTGCGCTACTTCAACCCCGTCGGCGCGCACGAAAGCGGCCTGATCGGCGAACACCCGCAAGGCAAGCCCAACAACCTCATGCCCTTCGTCGCCCAGGTGGCCGTGGGCCTGCGCGAGCGGCTGATGGTGCACGGCAACGACTACCCCACGCCCGACGGCACCGGCGTGCGCGACTACGTGCACGTCATGGACTTGGCCGAAGGCCACGTCGCCGCGCTGCGCAAGGTGCAGCAGGCGCCGGGGCTGCTCACGCTCAACCTGGGCACGGGCGTGGGCCACTCGGTGCTGCAGGTAGTGCACGCCTTCGAACGCGCCAGCGGGCGCGCCGTCCCCTATACCGTGGGGCCGCGCAGGCCGGGCGACGTGCCGGCTAACTGGGCCGACCCCACACGGGCCGCCGAAGTGCTGGGCTGGCGCGCCCGGCGCGGGCTGGATGCCATGTGCGCCGACAGCTGGCGGTGGCAGCAGGGGAATCCGCAGGGGTATGAATAGGTCGGCTGCATCCCTTGCAGATTTGCTGTGAGGTAGGGGTTCAAGACATCCGTATGCACCTCGGCCAGCGATAAGTCCCTGTCCAGGCAATCAATCCTGACGTTGCCAGGCTACTCCGCATACTGGGGTGTCTAACTGCCCCACTTCCGCTGATAAATATCTCTATTGCGCCGCCATCCATCAGAGTTGTAAGCGCCGGGACTGGCGTGGAATATTTCCAAAGGCCAGGTGCCCAGCTTCAAGCCTTTGGCGCGGCTGGTGCGGCAGAAATCCAGGTCGTAGAAGTGGAAGTCGAAGGCTTCATCAAACATGACCCCTTTTTTCTTGAGTGTGCCAGCGCGTGCAATAAAAATCACCCCGTCCATTAGCTCGCACGGCGCGGGAGAATTTCCATAAACTGACTTGGCAGGTTGCCGTAAATCACCTGACATGACGGAGCCTGACAAATGCTCCGAATCCCATACTAGCAAGCCATCTTCCTCGGGTTTGAGAAACCAAATGTACTGATTCGCTTGGCGGCGCTTGTTGCCTGCAATGCCCAAGACATCAAATCTCCTGAGCCCATTGAAAATGGCCTCTGGGAAGCGAGGCTCTTCTATCCATACGTCGTCATGGACGAAAACCAGAATATCTGAAGCCTTGGCATTGCGCAGTGCGTCGTTGTAGACGGATGATAAGCCCTTACTGTTGTTGAAATAGATCCGCCTTGCCAAATGTGGCCGTTTCTTCAGCCATCTTCCCGTGTGGGTTTGGGTATAGAAATCAGGTTCACCCAGGCGGGTGGCAGCAACAAATAGAATGCTTCTATCCTTGGGGGGAATCAGCGTAGAAAACAACGCAGAAATCAATCGTCCCAGCATAGGAGCTACATGGCCTTGCGTGCAACATAGACATGCTGAAGCGCCATGCCATCGCGCTGAAAACTGTCAAAATCAACGCCCAAATAGTCACACAAAGGTTCAAAAAATTCCAGCACCTCATGCCCCAGGTCATCGTGGAAAGTACGGGCCAGCATCTTTTCTACCTGAAAGCCCGTGCTCTCCAGCAAGGTTTTCATGTCGGTGGCAGAAAACCAGCGCAAATGCGTCCGGTCAAAAAGCCCTGCATCTTCGCGCGGCCAACTACCCCGCACCAGTTGTGTGAATACTTGCCAATTGCACACGTTGGGTACACAGACCAGTGCGGTGCCGCCAGGCTTCAAGGAGCGGTGAATGGCTCTCAAGGTGGCTTCTGGTGCAATCAGGTGTTCCAGCACATCACCAGCAATCCAGCAGTCAAAATCGCCCGACAGCAAAGGGGCAAGCGCCACGGCCTCATGCCATTCGCCAATGCGGTTCAAATCGACCTGTATGGCTTGCTCCAGATGGCCTTGGGCGAGCAGAAGCTGATCTTGCTGAATGTCGATGCCGCAGTAGTGTTGTACAGGCTGGCGCGCCTTGATTGCCCGCGCCATGGCCCCAGCACCACAGCCTACCTCTCCGATTTTCCGGGCATCGGAAGGCACTTCACCCAGGACGGTAGGGTTGATATTGTCAAAATAGCTCATAGGGCAAAAAATGCGTCTTGCAGTGCGCAGGCAGCTTCAGGTGTTGGAACGGGGGCTACCGCTACGACAGACTCAAACTCCTCAAACTTCAGTGGGTCGAAGCCAAGCTGTTCATAAATATATTGCCGGGCTTGCCCTATGTACTGGCGTGGCAAGAGCATACGCCAGTCCACTGACAGACCCAGCGTGGAGCAAACCCCCAGGCGTGCGCCCGAGCGGCCCAGTTGATGGGCCAGAAAATCCTCGCTCAGGCAATCCGCCTCTTCCAGCGTAGCCACCAAGACATCATCATTGAGCATGGGCGCGCATACAGTGCGGCGCATGGCAAGAAACATGCCGTCCAGTACGGCGGCGGCATCGTGCCCGCTGGCATGGGGTTCGCCCAGTATATGCAGTTCCCAGGCGCCAGGCTGCTCACCAGAGGGCATGATCAGCGAGCCATATTTTCTTTGGCCGACATGGTTGCGCCAATCCATGTTTTCCCAGCGGTCGGCGCCAAAATAACTTATTACATCAAACTGATCGAGCGCTTTTGCGATTTTCTCAAAGCAATTGCTGCTGTGCAGGGTGACGGAGGGTTGCATCAGGACGACAATATCTGCCGAGGTATCCTGCAAGGCTTTCTGGTAGTGCAGGGTCTTGTCAATGGGGGGGCACATGACCACATCAATGGTGGCGCCCGCTTGTTCGGCCAAATATTCCAAATCGGCTTTGATGATTTGAAATCCTCCCTCCAGTCCGATGGGAATCAGGAATCTGAAGCGCGTAGGAGCTTGCGAAATGGCTTGGGGTTGAGGCGGGGGCTCCGGTGCATCCTGCATGTCCACGGCCAACTGGAGGAGTCGAATGGCGGTGGAATGCTTTTCGCTGCAGGCTGTGTTGCGAAGTGCGGCCACGGATTCACGGGCGCCATCCATATCCTGCTGCAATAAATGGTACCGGGTCTTTTGAATGGTGACGGTGGCCCAGTCATCTCCTGTCAGATGGGTTGCTATCTTTGCAAGATAGTTGCAGGCTTCGTCAAAGCGCTGGCTTTCCGCCATGCGCTGCGTATGCAGAATATGCGCGGCAGGGTAATGGGGGTGTTCGCGAATGCAATAATCCACCACGCGGTGCGCAGCATCGAAATTATTGCTGCGGAAAAGCCTGCGCGCACGCTGTACCAGTTCGGCAGGAGGTAAGGGAGACACAGAGGATGGCGCTGGTGGCAGCGGCTTGTCCAGCCAGGTACGGCAAAGGTCTTCAAAATCCTTGGCAAAAATCTTTCCATTGCCTAGCGCCGTGCTTTGATAGAGGGCGCGTGCTTCATTCTTGAAGGCCGTGCGCTGCTGGGTATCTGCGGCAAGTGCAATGGCTTTTTTCGTGTATTCACTCCAGGAGTGAACGGCAAGATCCTGCAAGCCCAGGTTGGACAGAATGCTCAAGCCCATTCGCCCAGCGGTTGCCTCGCCCACAAGGCTGACCACGGGGATTCCCATATAGGTGGCATAGCATGTGGTGGTGCCGCCATTGAATGGAAAGGTGTCCAGGATGATGTCCACGGCCTCATAGGCGTGGAACAGGTTTTTGGATTTTTCCGGCAATGCCAGCTGCACCCGGTCAGCAGGAATGCTCGCATCTTTCAGCCGCTCTTCGAGTTTCGCACGCGAAGTGGGGTCAACGAAATTGGTCGCCCTGATCAATAATTGGCTCTGCGGAACCGCCTTCAGTATGTCGCTCCAGGTGCTCAAGGCAGCATCCGTGATTTTGGCGATATTGCCGAAGCAAGCAAAGGTGATGTGTCCATTGCGTTCGGATGCCACCGTGCTTTGGATGGAGATGTCTTCCAGCGGGTTGAAGCACCAGAAGGAAGAGGGCATGACCGCCAAATGCTCGGTATAGCATTTTTGCGCGTCCGCATGGCTGATGTAGGGGTCGGAGAGTTTTATGTCTATCGTCGACAGGCCCGTAGTGGGGGGATAACCGATGCCGGTGACTTGCAAAGGCGCCAGGCGCAGGCGCAGCAGGTCGAGCCGGTTGTAGGAAGTATGGCCCGCCAGTTCGACCAACACATCCAGATCACAGTCCAGAATGGTTTCTGCCACTTCCTGATCAGAAAGTTCCGAGACATCGATGAAATGATTTGATGCCTTTTTGATCAGGTCTGTTTGCGCGTCACTGGTAAAAGAATCATGGAAAATGAAAGTGTTGACGGCTGTGGCATCATGCCCTTCCAGCAAAGGCCGGAAAAAATACCGGACAGAATGCTCCCGCATGTCTGGCGACCAGTAGCCTATTTTTAAGGGGCCGCTGCTGCGTTTTTTTCCAGTGGGGGCGCGTGAGGCAAGAGCCTGAAGTTCTGCTGGGAGTGGAGGCAGCGTTTCAGCCCAGAAGCGGTGCTCGGCAGCCAATTGCGGCTCACTCAAGGCTGCATAGGTGCTGGTAAACAAATGCTGGTTGGCGCTTCTCAGTGAATTGAAATTGCCCAGCCAGCCAGCCAGGGTATGGCGGGTTGCCGTGTCTGCGTGACCCCAGGCAAACACAAGAGCGGCATAACAGGCATGAACCCCTGGCGTATCGGGGTCTTGAATACGGGCGGTAATGATGTGTTTGAGGGCCTCGGTGCTGTTGGAGCCCTCTTTGAGGATATTGGCAAAATTCACCAGCGTGGGTAAATAGGCATCATCCAGTTCCAGGGCGCGGTGGAATACTTCGGCGGCCTCGAACATTTTCCCGATGGTGGCCAGGGCAACGCCATAGTCGTTGAGTGCGGGAATGTCATGGGGGCAGCGCTCCAGATATTCCTTGAACTTGGTTGCGGCCTCTCTGATCTTGCCCGCGTGGTTCAATGTGGCGGCTTCTGTGCGAAGGGCCTGTGCGTCCAGTTTTTTTTCTGCTTTTTTATTGCCTGAGCGGGAGAACAGATTTTTTAGCAGCATGGGAATGCTCAGGTTCCAGAGGGCTTGGATGGCGTACCCAGGTTGGATATTTCCACCATCAGGCCTTCGGTGGCGATTTCGACGAATTCTTTGGGATAGCCTGCGTCATTCAGTCCCCAGCGGAACTTGTTGAGCAGCACGGCGCGCTGTATCCAATTACGCTGGTGCTGTTTTTGCGATTCGCGCGCGGTACGAAAGGTTTGTTCCAGAACGCGCGTGATCCGGGCCGCAGAAAGCACTTGGCGGCGCTGGGCCATAATTTCGGGGTTGATTTGCTTTACCAGCCCCTTGACCAGAAAGGCGGACAGGTCGGCTTCCGAGGCGAAGTCAAATAGGCGCGGTAATTTCATGGGATGCAGGCGTTAAAAAACACCGGCTCACAGGCCGGTGTGCAGTGCATCGAGACGGAACCTTGGCAAAGCCTCAAGGCATCAGCCGCGGCACGACGAGGGCAGCCATTTGTTGGGGCTGCCGGAGCAGACCCAGGTCAGCCCGCCTGCCGACGAGTTAACGGTGGGCGTCAATACCACGGTAACAGCGCCGCCCACAGAGCTAGTGGCGGCGTCGCCCAGGATGGTCACTACGCCGTTGCTACTCACGTTGGCCGAATTGATTTTGCCCATTTGGGCAATGCTGCAGACCGAGGACACGTTAGTGGGAACGACGGAGCCGCCAACGGACTGGTAGGCTTCAGAAATGCAGGTCCGGGCTGAACTGGCAGCCAAAACGAGTTCCGACACCTTGGCCCGAATGGTGTAGTCCTGGTAAGCCGGCAGCGCCACTGCCGCCAGGATGCCGATGATTGCCACCACGATCATCAGTTCGATCAGGGTAAAGCCCTGTTGCAAAGCACGTTTGCTCTGCTGCATAGCACGCTTCATAACACCTCTCCTTCATGGGTTAGAACCCGCAGAGGAATTCCAGGGGCTCGGAGGTTGTTACCGCAGGTTTCGTGCCTGCATAATTGTGACAATTTTGTCGAGGTTGTAGCGGCCGTTTTTACCGCAGCACAAACCGCATCCGCGTGTCCGCCAGTTCCAGCACGTCGCCACTTTGCAGCGACGCGGGCTTTTCACCCATATCTGTACCATTGATCGTGGGGGGCTGGCTGCCTTCCACATGGGCAAGCACAAAGCCGTGGGGGCGGTGGGTGATGGAGGCCACCGCCACGCCGGGCTTGCCGATGGTGGTGACAATTTTGGTCAGTTCCATTTCGCGGCCCGCTGCCGCTCCGGTCAGGATTTGGATGCAGGCGTTGAGGGGCTGGGCGGGAGGGGGGGCGCTGGCTTTGTGGGTGAAGCGAATCTGGTAGCGGCCCACGCCAACCGTGTCGCCGTGGCGCAGGGTCTGGCGCTGGACGGGCTGGCCGTTGACGAAGGTGCCGTTGGTGCTATGCAGGTCTTCGATCTCGACCACGCCGCCGTGCAGGTGCAGCACGGCGTGTTCGCCGCTGACGGCCAGGTTGTCCATGACCACGTCGTTGTACGGGCGGCGGCCGAGCGTGGTGCGCTCTTTGGTCAGCGGCACTTCTTTGATGACGACCCCGTCGTCGGTCGCAATGATCAGGGTGGGCACGGTCGGATTCTTCCTGATTTAGGCGGGCCAGCCAAGCCAGCGCGACATCAGGCCATGCTTGCGAGGGTTGGCGCCCGGTATCGCGTCGGCTTGCACCAGCAGCACGCTGATGTTGTCACGTCCGCCCTGGGCGTTGGCGGCGTCCACCATCAGCGCGGCTTTGTCGGCCAGCGGCAGGGGGGCGGCGGCGAGGGGGAGCAGTTCTTGGTCTTCCACCATGTCGGTGAGTCCGTCGGAGCAGAACAGGTACAGATCCTGCGGCTCCACGGAGAATTCGTTGATTTCGAGCGCTGTTTCGGCATCCACGCCCAGCGCGCGCGTGACGAGGCTGCGGTGTGCGGATTGGGCGGCCTGCTCGGGCGTCATCATGCCCGCGTCGATCTGCTCCTGCCGCCAGGAGTGGTCGCGCGTGATTTGTTCCAGTCTGCCGCCGCGCAGCCGGTAGCAGCGCGAATCGCCCATGTGGCCCAGCACCAGCCGGTCTCGCAGGAAGACGCCCGCGACCAGCGTGGTGCCCATGCCCGCGTAGCGCGCTTGCAACAGCGAGGCGTTGAGAATGGCGAGGTTGGCTTGTTGCACGCTGTCGGCCAGTGCCTGGCGCAGGGCGGTGGCTTCTGGCATTTGGCCCGTCTGGGCGAACCAGCGTGCCAGCGACTCCTGGATGAGCACCACGGCCATGCTGCTGGCGACTTCGCCGGCGTTGTAGCCGCCCATGCCGTCGGCCAGCAGGGCCAGGCCGATTTCGGGCATGGCGGCCACGGCATCTTCGTTGTTGGCGCGCACGCGGCCGCAGTCGGTGCGGGCGCAGAAGCGGTATTTCATGAGGCTTTTTGTTGCGTTAAGTTACGCATCATACAAGCCGAATCGGGCGCACGCGGTGGCCGAGGCCGCGTGCGGGTGCCGTGGATGCCATTTTTGTCACCTGCAAGCCCGCTCCAGGTGACGGCTAAGCTCAGGCTGGCTGCTGCCGCTGGCGGCGGCTGAGGAATTTGCCCACCACGATCACCAGGATGGCTCCCGCTGCGGCGGCCACGTAGTGCAGCGCGGGGTTGGCTTCGAGTACGCCCTTGAGCGCCGTGTCGTTCATGATGGTTTCGCCGCCCACCCAGCCGATCAGGCCCGCGCCCAGTACCACGATGATGGGGAAGCGCTCCATGAGCTTGATCATGAGCGTGCTGCCGAAGATGACCAGCGGGATGCTGATGGCCAGGCCCAGGATGAGCAGCACCATGCTGCCCTGCGCGGCGGCGGCCACGGCGATGACGTTGTCCAGGCTCATGACCAGGTCGGCGATGAGGATGGTGCGCACGGCCGCCATGAGGTTGCCGTTCGACTGGCCTTCGCCTTCGTCTTCTTCCTCTTCGGACAGCAGTTGCAGGCCGATCCAGAGCAGCAGGCAGCCGCCGATGATTTGCAGGTACGACAGTTCCAGCAGCTTGGCCGCGACCACGGTGAGCACGATGCGCAGCACCACGGCGGCGCCGGAGCCCCAGAAGATGGCCTGTTTCTGCTGCTGCGGGGGCAGCGAGCGCGCGGCGAGCGCGATGACCACGGCGTTGTCGCCCGACAGGATGATGTTGATCCAGATGATCTTGACCAGGCCGATCCAGAAGTCGGGGGAGTGAAGGAAATCCATGTTGCAAGGCCTCCGAATGTTTGAATTGAAGAAGCGCCCGAGACCGCAGGGTTTCGGGCGCTTCTTTCTTGTGCGGTAAGCCTTGCAGTGTATCGGGCCGGATGGCCCGGATACGTCCGTAATTTCGCTTATGGCGGCGTGGTTACTTCAGCTGCGCCTTGAGCAGCTTGCCCAGCTCGGACGGGTTGCGCGTGACGACGAAACCGCACTCTTCCATGATGGCGAGCTTGGCGTCGGCCGTGTCGGCGCCGCCGGAGATCAGCGCGCCCGCGTGGCCCATGCGCTTGCCGGGAGGCGCCGTGACGCCCGCGATGAAGCCGACGATGGGCTTCTTCATGTTGGCCTTGCACCAGCGGGCGGCATCGGCTTCATCGGGGCCGCCGATCTCGCCGATCATGATCACGGCGTCGGTGTCGGGGTCGTCGTTGAAGGCCTTCATCACGTCGATGTGCTTGAGGCCGTTGATCGGGTCGCCGCCGATGCCCACGGCGGTGGACTGGCCCAGGCCGACTTCGGTCAGCATGGCCACGGCTTCATAGGTCAGCGTGCCCGAGCGGCTCACCACGCCGATGCGGCCCTTGCGGTGGATGTGGCCGGGCATGATGCCGATCTTGATCTCGTCGGGCGTGATCAGGCCGGGGCAGTTGGGGCCGAGCAGCAGGGTCTTCTTGCCGCCGGCGGCTTCCTTGGCCCTCATCTTGTTGCGCACTTCGAGCATGTCGCGCACGGGGATGCCTTCGGTGATGCAGATCGCCATGTCCAGGTCGGCTTCCACGGCTTCCCAGATCGCGGCGGCGGCGCCCGCGGGCGGCACGTAGATCACGGAGACGGTGGCGCCGGTCTGCTGGGCGGCTTCCTTCACCGATGCGTAGATCGGGATGTTGAAGATCGACTCGCCCGCCTTCTTGGGGTTCACGCCCGCGACGAAGCAGTTCTTGCCGTTCGCGTATTCCTGGCACTTTTCGGTGTGGAACTGGCCGGTCTTGCCCGTGATGCCCTGGGTGATGACCTTGGTGTCTTTGTTGATGTAGATCGACATGAGTGTTCTCCGGGCTTCTTACTTGACGGCGGCCACGATCTTGGTGGCGGCTTCGGCCATGGTGTCGGCGCTGATGATGGGCAGGCCGGATTCGGCCAGCATCTTCTTGCCCAGTTCTTCGTTCGTGCCCTTCATGCGCACGACCAGCGGCACGGACAGCTGAACGGCCTTGCAGGCGGTGATGACGCCATCGGCGATGGTGTCGCACTTCATGATGCCGCCGAAGATGTTGACCAGGATGCCCTTGACCTTGGGGTTCTTGAGCATGATCTTGAAGGCTTCGGTCACCTTCTCGGGGGTGGCGCCGCCGCCCACGTCAAGGAAGTTGGCGGGCTCGCCGCCGAACAACTTGATGGTGTCCATGGTGGCCATGGCCAGGCCCGCGCCGTTCACCAGGCAGCCGATGTTGCCGTCGAGGCTGATGTAGGCCAGGTCGAACTTGCTGGCTTCGACTTCGGCGGGGTCTTCTTCGTCCAGGTCGCGCAGGGCCACGATCTCGGGGTGGCGGAACAGGGCGTTGGAGTCGAAGTTGAACTTGGCGTCCAGCGCGATCAGGTTGCCCTTGCTGTCGCAGTTCAGCGGGTTAATTTCGACCAGCGAAGCGTCCGTGTCCATGTAGCACTTGTAGAGCTTGGCGAACAGGTCCACGGCCTGGTCCACCGAAGCGCCCGTGAGGCCGATGGCGGCGGCAATCTTCTTGGACTGGTCGGGGGTGATGCCGGTCAGCGGGTCGATCATCTCGGTGATGATCTTCTCGGGCGTGGAGTGGGCCACTTCCTCGATGTCCATGCCGCCTTCGCTCGACGCGATCAGGGCGACCTTCTGCGTGGCGCGGTCGGTGACCAGCGAGACGTAGAGTTCGTTCTTGATGTCGGCGCCGTCTTCGATGTACAGGCGGCGCACCTTCTGGCCTTCGGGGCCGGTCTGGTGGGTCTTGAGCTGCATACCCAGGATCTGGCCGGCCAGATCCTTGACCTGGTCGATGCTCTTGGCCACCTTCACGCCGCCGCCCTTGCCGCGGCCGCCCGCGTGGATCTGGGCCTTGACGACCCAGACGGGGCCGCCGAGCTTCTGGGCGGCTTCCACGGCTTCTTGCACCGTGAAAGCGGGAATGCCGCGCGGAACGGGCACGCCAAAGCTGCGCAAGATTTCCTTGCCTTGGTATTCGTGAATCTTCATGAGGGTTCTCTCAGGAAAGGGTGGGTTGGCACCCGTGAAATCAAGGCATTCACTGTCTGATGGCACGGGCTGGGGACACATGCAACCGGTGACTGTATCATGCTGCAACGCACCAATTTATAAACCTACTGACTGAGTTGAGGAGCCCCGCCATGCCCCAAGTGTTCATCGACGGCGAAGCCGGTACCACGGGCCTGCAAATCCGCGAACGCCTGCAGGCCATGCCGCAGGTCGAGGTGGTGAGCATCGCCCCCGAACAGCGCAAGGACCCGGAGGCCAAGCGCGCGCTGATGGCGGGCGTGGACCTGGTGATCCTGTGCCTGCACGACGACGCGGCGCGCGAGTCGGTGGCGCTGATCGACAGCCTGCCGGACCGGAAGCCGCGCATCATCGATGCCTCCACCGCGCACCGCGTGGCCGAGGGCTGGGTGTTCGGCTTTCCGGAACTGTCGAGCGACCAGCGCGCCGCCGTGCAAAAGGCGGAGCGCGTGGCCAACCCCGGCTGCTATTCCACGGGGGCGATTGCCTTGCTGCGTCCCCTGGTCGATGCGGGCGTGCTGCCCATGGACTACCCCGTGACGCTGCCCGCCGTGAGCGGCTATTCGGGCGGCGGCCGCCAGATGATCGAGGCCTACGAGGCGGGCGGCGCACCGGCGTATGAGCTGTATGCGCTGGGGCAGAAGCACAAGCACATTCCCGAGATCATGAAATATGGCCGCGTGACGCGGCGGCCCATCTTCATCCCCGGCGTGGGCAACTTCGACCAGGGCATGTTGGTGGAACTGCCGCTGCACCTGGACTTGCTGCCGGGCCGCCCCGGCCTTGCCAAGCTGCACGCCATTTACGCCCAGCATTACGCGGGCAGCGAGTGGGTGACGGTGGAGGCTGCGCCCGAGTCGGGCAAGCTGGACGCGGTGGCGCTGAAGGACACGAACAAGCTGGAAGTCCGCGTGTTCGGCAACGAGGACGCGGGCCATGCGGTAGCGGTGGCGCGGCTGGACAACCTGGGCAAGGGCGCCAGCGGCGCGGCGGTGCAGAACCTCAGGCTGATGCTGGGGGTGTAGCCGCTGATTGCGCCTTCAGCACGCGCCGCACCACGTCCCCGCTGAACCCGCGCGCCGCCAGAAAGCGCATTTGCCGGGCGCGCTCCTGCGGGGTGGCGGCGGCTTCGCCAAAGCGCTGCTGCCACACGACCTGGGCACGGTCGAATTCGGTGGCGCGCAGCTGGTCGGCGGTGGCGCGCACCAGGTCTTCGCCCAGCCCTTTGCCGCGCAGTTCCTGCACCAGGCGCTGGGTGCCCAGGCGGGCGGCGCGGCGGTGCACCAGCGATTCGGCCACGCGGGCTTCGCTGATGAAGCCCTTGGCCTCCAGTTCGCTCAGTACCGCTTGCAGGTCCTCGCCCTCCTGCACGTGGCGCGCGAGCTTGGCGGCCAGTTCGCTGCGCGAGTGTTCGCGTTGGGCGAGCAGGCGCAGAGCGCGGCCTTTGAGCGATAGCTGTTGAAAACCCATTTGCTATTAATAAAGTAGCTGCTAGCGCTTGATGGATAAGCGCTAGCAGCTGATTTCATTCGGATTCTTTAACAGCGGCGGCGGGGGGCGGCAGCAGGGAGATTCCGAGGGATTCCCGCACCTTGTTTTCAATTTCGATGGCCAGACCGGAGTTTTCGCGCAGGAATTCGCGTGCGTTGTCGCGGCCCTGGCCGATTTTTTCGCCGTTGTAGGCGTACCAGGCGCCGCTTTTTTCAACGACCTTGGCGTTCACGCCCATGTCGATGATTTCGCCTTCGCGGCTGATGCCCTCACCGTAGAGGATGTCGAACTCGGCGGTCTTGAACGGCGGGCTGACCTTGTTCTTCACCACCTTGACCCGGGTTTCGTTGCCGATGACCTCTTCGCCCTTCTTGATGCCGCCGATGCGGCGGATGTCCAGGCGCACCGAGGCGTAGAACTTCAGCGCGTTGCCGCCCGTGGTGGTTTCGGGGCTGCCGAACATCACGCCGATCTTCATGCGGATCTGGTTGATGAAGATGACCATGCAGTTGGTCTTCTTGATGGTGGCGGTGAGCTTGCGCAGCGCCTGGCTCATCAGGCGGGCTTGCAGGCCGGGGAGCTGGTCGCCCATTTCGCCCTCGATTTCGGCCTTGGGCGTGAGCGCGGCCACGGAGTCCACCACGATCAGGTCCACCGCGCCCGAGCGCACCAAGCTGTCGACGATTTCGAGCGCCTGCTCGCCCGTGTCGGGCTGGCTGATGAGCAGGTCGGGCAGGTTGACGCCGAGCTTGCTGGCGTATTGCACGTCGAGCGCGTGCTCGGCATCGACGAAGGCGCACTGGCCGCCCTGTTTCTGCATTTCGGCAATCACCTGCAGCGTGAGCGTGGTCTTGCCCGAGCTTTCGGGGCCGTAGATTTCGACGACGCGGCCGCGCGGCAGGCCGCCGACGCCCAGGGCCACGTCCAGGCCGAGCGAGCCGGTGGAGACAACCTGGATGTCCTCGATCTGCTCGCCTTCGCCCAGGCGCATGATGGTGCCCTTGCCGAACTGCTTTTCGATCTGGGCCAGCGCGGCGGCCAGGGCCTTGGCTTTTTCGCTCTGGTCGGCGGTGGTCTTGACGGGTGCGTCCATGTCGGTGCTCCTTTTGCTCGTTGCCATGTGGTTTGGATTACTGGTTAGGTTGACAGTCTGTATGGTTGAACAGTAGTTTAGGGGCGGATGGAAATGCTGCAAGCAGATTTTTCGTCAGTTTGCCTGACAATGGAGGCATGACAGCCACCGACGACCGCTGGCGCCAGACGCACCTGGGCCGCCTGCTGGGCCACGCCCTGCGCCGCTTCGACGCGCGCGTGCTGCAACTGATGGCGCACGACGTGCAGGTGCCGCTGGCGCTGTCGAACCTGGCGGCGCGCAACCAGGTGAGCGCGGCGCACATCCACATCACGCGGCATTTGTCTTTGAATGGTGACCGGCTGACCGACCTGGCCCAGCGCGCGGGCATAGCCAAGCAGTCCATGGCCGACCTGGTGGACCAGTGCGCGGCCTGGGGCCTGGTCACGCGCGAGGCCGACCCGCTCGATGCGCGCGCGCGGCGCGTGTGCTTCACGCCCACGGGGCTGGCGTGGCTGCAGGCCTTCCGCGACGCGGTGGCGCAGGCCGAGGCGGAATTCCGCGCCGAGGTGGGCCATGACGTGGCCACCGTGGTGGCGCTGGGACTGGAGGCGTATGCGGGCGGAGCCTGACCGGAATGCCGGTCAGTGCGCGGCCTTGTCCGTCGCGGGCGGCAGGTTGCGCGCGGTGGCGAGCAGCGTGGCGCACAGCGATTCCTCCGCGCCCCGGCAGGCATAGACCCGCGCCTCGGCCACCGTGAGCAGCCGGGCGGTCTGCACCACGCGCCCGCGCGCCACCAGCCGGTCGCCCGTGGCGGGGCCGACGATCTTGAGCGTGCAGTCGATGGTGGCGTTGGCCCAGCCCGGCGGCAGCAGCGTGCCCGCCGCCGCCACGGCCGCGAAGTCCGCCGCCGCGAAGATGGGCGTGGCCTGCAACTGGCCGGGGCGGAAGCTGAGGGCGTCCTGGTAGGGCAGCGTCACGTCCACCTCGCCGGGCGCGATGCGGTCGAAGCGCAGGCCCAGGGTTTGCGCGGCGGGCATGGCCAGCACGCGATCCAGCAGCGTGCCGGTCCAGGAAGCAGCGGTGCTCTCGGCGGTCATGGCGTTCTCCTTGTGCGAGAGGGTTGAAAGGCGTTTTGCGCGGGCGCCGGTGGGCGGGCGCCGGCCTGCCGCTGGCGCGCCTCGAACCAGGCGACGTGCTCCACCAGCCGCGCGCGCAGCGCCTGCTGTTCGGCGATGGCGGCATCGACGGTGGCGATGCGCGCGTGCAGGTGCCGCACCATCTCGCCGATGGTGAGCGTGCGGGCGCGGTAGCGCGGCAGCAGGTCGGCCAGTTCGGCCAGGGCGAAGCCGATGTCGCGCCCCATGGCGATGAAGCGGGCGTCGCGCACGGCCTGCGCGTCGAACACGCGGTAGCCGCCCGGCCCGCGCGTGGACAGCAGCAGGCCCGCATCGGCATAGCGGCGCAGCCGGTGGATGGACAGGCCGGTGGCGCTGGCAAGCTGGGAAATCTGCATGGACGTCATTCTGAAAACCCTCGCACTGTGCAAGGGTTGCAGGGCGTGAAAAATACGCCGCCGCGCCGTTCGTAGAATGGGCCGAAACACAGGAGACAACCCCATGCGCATCCTCATCGCCGAAGATGACCAGGTGCTGGCTGACGGACTGCTGCGCACGCTGCGCGCCTCGGGCGCGGTGGTGAGCCATGTGGACAACGGCAGCGAGGCCGAGGCGGCGCTCAAGACCAGCGACGGTTTTGACCTGCTCATCCTCGACCTGGGCCTGCCGCGGATGCATGGGCTGGAGGTGCTGCGCCGGCTGCGCGAGCGCGGCTCGGGGATGCCGGTGCTCATCCTCACCGCCGCAGACAGCGTGGAGCAGCGCGTGCAGGGCCTGGACCTGGGTGCGGACGACTACATGGCCAAGCCCTTCAGCCTGCAGGAGCTGGAGGCCCGGGTGCGCGCCCTCACGCGCCGGGGCATGGGCGGGGCCAGCAGCACCATCAAGCATGGCCCGCTGGTGTACGACCAGGCAGGAAGGGTGGCGACGATCGACGGCCGGATGATCGAACTCTCGGCGCGCGAACTGGGCCTGCTGGAGGTGCTGCTGCAGCGCGCGGGCCGCCTGGTCAGCAAGGACCAGCTGGTGGAGCGCCTGTGCGAATGGGGCGAGGAGGTGACGCTCAATGCCATCGAGGTCTACGTGCACCGCCTGCGCAAGAAGATAGAGAAAGGCCCGATCCGCATCGCCACCGTGCGCGGGCTGGGGTACTGCCTGGAGCGCATACCAGGGTGACGCTCCATTTTTGATAGCTGCTAGCGCTTACTGTATAAGCGCTGGAGGCAGAAAACATTGAAAATATTCCGGCACGAGCAGCGTTCCCTCTTTGGCGAGATCCTGGACTGGATGCTCACGCCGCTGCTGCTGCTGTGGCCCGTGAGCCTGGCGCTGACCTGGCTGGTGGCGCAGGGGCTGGCGAACAAGCCGTTCGACCGCGCGCTCGAATACAACGCCCATGCGCTGGCGCAGCTGGTCACGGTGCAGCAGGGCAAGGCGCAGTTCAACCTGCCCCAGCCCGCCAGCGAACTGCTGCGCGCCGACGACTCCGACACCGTGTACTACCAGGTGCTGGGGCCCGGCGGCGCGCTGCTCTCGGGCGAGCGCGCGCTGCCCGCGCCGCCCGAGGACGACCCGCAAAGCAGCGACGTGCGCCTGCGCGATGCCGAGCTGCGCGGCATCGACATCCGCGTGGCCTACATCTGGGTGCGCCTGCCGCTACCCGGCGGCCCGTTGGCCCTGGTGCAGGTGGCCGAAACGCGCGAAAAGCGCAGCGTGCTCGCCACCGAGATCATCAAGGGCGTGATGCTGCCGCAGTTCATCATCCTGCCGCTGGCGGTGCTGCTGGTGTGGCTGGCGCTGGCGCGGGGCATCAAGCCGCTGCACCAGCTCGAAGAGCGCATCCGCGCGCGCCGGCCCGACGACCTCTCGCCGCTCGACCACAAGGCCGTGCCGCACGAGGTCGCGCCGCTGGTCGATTCGGTGAATGACCTGCTCGGGCGGCTGCAGGACTCGATCAGCACGCAAAAGCGCTTTTTGGCCGACGCGGCGCACCAGCTCAAGACCCCGCTGGCCGGCTTGCGTATGCAGGCCGACCTGGCCCAGCGCGAAGGCACCAGCACCGAGGAGCTGAAGCTGTCGCTCAAGCAGATCGGCCGCGCCAGCCAGCGCGCCACGCACACCGTCAACCAACTGCTGGCCCTGGCGCGCGCCGAAGGCGGCGCCGCCGTGCTCACGCGCCAGCCCTGCGACCTGGCGCGCATCGTGATCGAGGCGGTGCACGACTCCGTGCCGCGCGCGCTCGACAAGGCGCTGGACCTGGGCTACGACGGCGCGCAGCCCGGCAGCCCCGGCGTGTGGCTCGACGGCAACCCCACGCTGCTCAAGGAACTGGCGCGCAACCTGCTCGACAACGCCATCAACTACACCCCGTCGAGCCCCGGGCGCCCCGGCGTGGTCACCGCGCGCGTGCTGGCCGACCCGTTCGGGCACGTGGTGGCGCTGCAGGTCGAGGACTCCGGCCCCGGCGTGCCCGAGGCCGAGCGCGAACTCGTCTTCCAGCCCTTCTACCGCGCCCTGGGCACGGGCGCGGACGGCTCGGGGCTGGGCCTGCCCATCGTGCGCGAAATCGCCAGCCAGCACGGGGCCGAGGTGCTGCTCGAAGACGCCCGCCCCGGCCAGCAGCCGCCTGGGGCGCGGTTCACGGTGCGCTTCAAGGCGAGAGAATGACGGCAAAGGAGATCGCCATGCCCATGGTCAGCACCCGCCCCGGCACGACCGCCCTCGTGCTCGACTCGCCGCACAGCGGCACCCGCTACCCCGACGACTTCCGCGCCGCGCTGCCGCTGGCCACGCTGCGCCGCGCCGAGGACACGCACGTCGAAAAGCTCTACGCCTTCGCGGGCGAACTGGGCGCGGCCTGGGTGGAGGCGCATTTCCCGCGCATCTACCTGGACGCCAACCGCGACGTGACCGAGATCGACACCACCCTGTTCGACGCGCCCTGGCCCGGCCCCGTGACCACCGACGCCACCACGCTGCAGAAGGTGCGCCTGGGCAAGGGGCTGGTCTGGAAGTTCACCGACGAGGGCGAGGCCATCTACGACCGGCTGCTGCCGGTGGCCGAGGTGCAGGCGCGCATCGACCGCTGCTGGAAGCCCTACTACGCGGCGGTGGAGGCGGCCATCGAGGCGGCCCATGCGCGCCACGGTTACGCCATCCACATCAACTGCCACTCCATGCCCTCGGTGGCCGCCAGCCACGCCACGCTGCACCCCGGCCTGCGCCATGCCGACTTCGTGATCGGCGACCGCGACGGCACCACGGCCAGCGCGGCGCTGTCGCAGCGCATCTGTGACTTCCTGCGCGCACGCGGCCACGACGTGGCCTACAACCACCCGTACAAGGGCGTGGAACTGGTGCGCCGCTTCGGCCGCCCGGACCGGCAGCGGCACAGCGTGCAGGTCGAGATCAACCGCAGGCTCTACATGGACGAGCAGACGCTGGAATTGCACGCGGGCTTCGCGCGGCTGCAAGGCGACCTGCGCGCGCTGGTGGAGATGCTGTCGGCGTACGACCCGCGCTGACCCGTCAGCCCGCCTGCCAGGGGTCGAGGCTGCGGATCGCCGGGGCCGGCGCGGGCCGCCCGATCAGGTAGCCCTGCGCCATGTCGCAGCCCAGGCGCCGCAGGTGCTCCAGCTGCTGCGGCGTCTCGACGCCCTCGGCCACGATGTCGAACTGCAGGCTGTGCCCCAGCGCGATGATGGCGGCGACGATGGACTGGCTGCTCGCGCTGCCGTCCAGCCCGCGCACGAAGGACATGTCGATCTTGAGCTTGTGCACTCGGAACTGCTGCAGGTACGACATGGACGAGTAGCCGGTGCCGAAGTCGTCGATGGCCAGCTGCACGCCGCGCTCGCGCAGCGCCTCCAGCGCCGTGGCGGCCTGGTCGCGGTTGGCCATGAGACAGCTTTCGGTGATCTCCAGCTCCAGGTGCCGGGGCTCCACGCCGTGCGCGGCCAGCGCGCCCTCCACGGTGGCGACGAAGTCGCCCGTGCCGAACTGCCGCGCCGAGATGTTGACCGCGACGGGGCCGGGCTCCAGCCCCGCGTCGCGCCACGCGCGCGCCTGGCGCGCGGCCTCGTGCAGCACCCAGGTGCCCAGCGGCACGATCAGGCCGCTTTCCTCGGCCAGCGGGACGAACAGGCCCGGCGGAATCAGGCCGCGCTGCGGGTGCTCCCAGCGCACCAGGGCTTCCAGTCCGGCCATCTTCTGGTCCGCGAGGCGCAGCTGGGGCTGGTAGTGCAGCCGGAATTCGCCCTGGTCGAGCGCGCGGCGCATCTCCGCCTCCAGCGACAGGCGCTCCTTGGCGCGCTGCATGATCTCGGGCGAGAAAAAGCGCAGGCTGCCGCGCCCGTCGAGCTTGGCCTGGTGCAGCGCCGCGTCGGCCTTGCTCTGCAGGGCCTCGGCGCTGGCGCCGTCCTCGGGGTACACGGCGATGCCGACGCTGGCGCTCACGTAGAGCGGCTGCCCGTCGAGCGTGAACGGCGCGGCCAGCGCGTCGATCATGTGCTGCGCCGTCAGGTCGGCGCCCTGCAGGCCGTGGTCGAGGATGACGTTGAACTCGTCGCCGCCCACGCGCGCGACGGCGTCGCGGTCGGGCAGCAGGCCCTGCAGGCGCTGCGCCACCTGCACCAGCAGGCGGTCGCCCAGGCGGTGGCCCTGCGTCTCGTTGATGGCGGCGAACTTGTCCAGGTCCAGGCACAGCAGCGCGAAACGCGCGCCCGTGTGCCCGGCCTGCTGCACCGAGTGCGCCAGCAGCTCGGCGAACAGGGCGCGGTTGGGCAGCCCCGTGAGCGGGTCGCGGTGGGTGAGGATGCGGTACTTCTCCTCGCTCACCTCCAGCATGGCCGTGCGCTGCGCCACCAGGTCCTCGAGCAGGCGGCGCAGCCGCGCCAGCTCGACGTGCACGCGCACGCGGGCGCGCACCTCGTCGATGTCGAACGGCTTGGTGATGTAGTCCGCCGCGCCCACCTCGAAGCCGCGCACCTTCTCCTGCGCGGCGTCGGCCACGGTCACGAAGATCACCGGAATGCGCTGCCCGCCCGGCAGGGCCTTGATGCGGCGGCAGACCTCGTAGCCGCCCATGCCCGGCATGACCACGTCGAGCAGCACCAGGTCGGGCGGCGCGGCGCCCTGCACCAGCTCCAGCGCCCGCGCGCCGTCGCTGGCCACGAGGATGCGGAACTCGCCGCGCAGCGCCTCCAGCAGCTCGTGGATGTTGTCGGGCACGTCGTCCACCACCAGCAGGGTGGCGGGCTGCGTCGCGCCGGCCTGCAGCGCCGTGTCGAGGGCGGCGGGCATACGCCGGTAGCGCGCGAGCTCCAGCTGGTTCTGGATGCGGGTCTTGAGCAGCTGCGGGTTGAGCGGCTTGGCGATGTAGTCGGCGGCGCCCATGAGCAGCCCGCGCGCCTCGTCCGCCGCCTCCGTCAGCGAGGTCAGGAAGATCACGGGGATGGCCGCCGTCGCCGGGTCGCGCTGCAGCGCCGCGAGCACCTCGTAGCCGTCCATGCCGGGCATCTGCACGTCCATCAGGATCAGGTCGGGCGGCTGGCGCCGGGCCTGCTCGATGGCGCGGCGCCCGTCCGTGGCGGCGGAGATGGCGTAGTCGTCCTTGAGCACGCCGATCACCGTGTGCAGGTTGGCGGACACGTCGTCAACAAGCAGCAGCCGGGGCTTGGGGCCCGTGCTGCCGTGCGCGGGAGGAGGGTGGGGGCTCATCGCGGTGCGTTCGCAGGAGGGAGGAACAGAGTATTGAGACGCGCGAGCGCGGCGTCAATGTCGAAGCGGTCGACCAGCGCGGCGATCTGCGCGGCTTCTTCCTGCAGCGGCGTGCCCGCCACGCCCTGGCGCAGCGCGGCCAGCAGCGGCTCGGCGGCGCCCAGGTCGGTCTCCAGCGCGCTGCGCAGCTGCCGCACCAGGCCGTGCAGCGCCTCGGGCGGCAGCGCCGCCGCGCCCGGCGGCGGCGCGTCGCCCGCGTCCAGCGCGCCGATGTCGTCCAGCACCTCGCGCAGGCGGGCCTGGGCGGCGTCCAGCAGCGCAGCGCCGGGCGGCTGGCCCTGCTTGAGCAGCGTGTCGATCTCGGAGATGCACGCGAACAGCGCGCTGGCGCCCAGGTTGCCGGTCACGCCCTTCAGGGCATGGCAATGGTTGCTGGCGGCCTGCTCGTCGCCCGCCGCCAGCAGTTGCCGCAGGGTGTCGACCGCGCCCTCGTACTGGGCGCGGAAGCGCCGCAGCTGGCGACGGTAGGGCTCGGCCTTGCCGCCGATGCGGCGTATGCCGTCGGCGGCGTCCAGGTGCGTGAGCGCGCGCAGGTCCGCGGGCAGGGCGCCGCCTCGGGCCGCGCCGCCATCGGGCGCCTGCGCGGCCCGCGCATCGGGCACCCGCACCCACTTGGCCAGCGTGGCCAGCAGGTGCTCGGGCGCGATGGGCTTGGTCACGTGGTCGTTCATGCCCGCCTGCTGGCTGGCCTGCGCGTCGGACACCATGGCCAGCGCCGTCATGGCGATGATGGGCAGCGCGGCGAAGCGCTCGCCGCCCGGCTGCCGCGCCAGCGCGCGGATGCGCCGCGCGGCCTCCAAGCCGTCCATCACGGGCATCTGGATGTCCATCAGCACGGCGTCGTAGCGCTGGCGCTGCACGCGCTCGACCGCCTCCTGGCCGTTGGCGGCCTCATCGACCTCGATGCCCTCGCCGCGCAGCAGCTCCACGGCGAACTCGCGGTTGATGTCGTTGTCCTCGACCAGCAGCAGCCGCGCCCCGGCCAGGCGCCCGCCGTGCGCCGCGGGCACGGCGCGCGGCCCGCCCCCAGCGGGCGGCGGGCGGCCATGGCCGAGCACGGACAGCATGGTGTCCAGCAGGGCCGAGGGCGAGACGGGCTTGAGCAGGAAGCCGTCCATGCCCGCCTGCGTGGCCAGGCGCATCACGTCCTCGCTGCCGTAGGCGGTCACCATCACGATCTTGGGCTGGTGCACGATGGCCGGGTCGGCGTGGATGCGCTCGGCCACCTCGTCGCCGCGCAGGCCGGGCATACGCCAGTCCACCAGCACCAGGTCGTAGGGCTGGCCGCTGGCCTGGCGCAGCATGGTCAGGGCCTGCGCGCCGTGGCTGGCGGTGCTCACGTCCAGCTGGAAGTAGCGCAGCATCTCCGACAGGATTTCGAGCGACACGCGGTTGTCGTCCACCACCAGCACGCGCCAGCCGCGCAGCCGGGGGCCGGCCTGCGCGAGCAGCTCCTGCTGCTGGGCCTGGGCCTCGTGCGCGATGTCCAGCGTGAGCGACAGGCACATGGTCGTGCCCTTGCCGGGCGCGGAGTCCTGCACCCACAGGCGCCCGCCCATCAGCTCCGCGAGGTTCTTGCTGATGGCCAGCCCCAGGCCCGTGCCGCCGTAGCGGCGCGTGGTGGACTGGTCGGCCTGGGTGAACTTCTGGAACAGCTGCTGCCACAGCTCCGGGGCCATGCCGACGCCGGTGTCGCGCACGCAGGCCTGCAGGGTGACCTGGCCCTCGCTGCGCTCCATGCAGTGCAGCGCCAGTTCCACCTCGCCCCGGTCGGTGAACTTGACGGCGTTGCCGCACAGGTTCAACAGCACCTGCCCCAGGCGCAGCGGGTCGCCCACCAGCGCCGTGGGGATGGCCGGGTCGTGGCGTATCAGCAGCTCGATGCCCTTGGCCTCGGCCTGCAGGCTCACGGCGTCCACCAGCTGCTCCAGCACGGTGTTCAGGCTGAACTCGACGTGCTCGATGCTGAGCTTGCCCGCCTCGATCTTGGAAAAGTCCAGGATGCCGTTGATGACGCCCAGCAGCGACTGCGCGGCGCCCTGGGCCTTGGCCAGGCGCGTGCGCAGCGTGGGCGCCATCTCGTCCTTCAGCGCCAGGTACAACATGCCCAGGATGGCGTTCATCGGCGTACGGATCTCGTGGCTCATGTTGGCCAGGAAGTCCGCCTTGACGCGCGTGGCGGCCTCCGCCGTCTCCTTGGCCTGGCGCAGCTCCTGCGTGCGCTGCGCGACGATGGACTCCAGGTCGCGGTTGAGGTCGCCCAGCGCCTGCATGGACGCCTGCTGGCGGATGCGGCTCTCGCGCAGCGCCAGCACCAGCTCGCCCAGCTCGTCCGCATACGGGTACGCGACCAGCCGCACGTCGTGCGCCGCCTGCCCGAGGTGCCAGTGCCGGACCGCCGCGACCACCTCCGTGAGGGTGTTCGACAGGCGGTAGCGGATCGTCCACACGAACAGCAGCCACAGCACGCCGCTGACGATCACGGAGTTGAGCAGCACGACGGCGAAGCTGTACTTCATGCGGTTCCAGACGACCGAGGGGTGCGTGTACAGCGTCATCACCCCGATCTGCCGCGGCTCGCCGCGCAAGGCGTACTGCAGCGCGACGACCGTCTTCTGCCCGTGCGCGAGGAACGTGGGGCCGGACGGCGGCTGGGCCACCCCGCTGTCGATCAGCAGGTCTCCCTCGGACGACTCGACGCGCGCGCCCGTGACGATGGCGTTCTGCCGCGCGCCGGCGATGGCGGCGGCCAGCTGCGGCCGGTCCAGCTCCCACACGGCCCGGGTCACGGCGGGCTCGACCGTGCGGCCCAGCGAGGCCAGGTCGCTGCCGATGGCCTGGCTCACGTTGACGTACTGGATGGCCAGTTGCACCAGCAACATGCCCACGGTGACCAGCAGGTACCAGGGCAGCATGGAGCGCAGCAGCCGCCGCGACAGGGTGATGGCGGGCGCCGCCGCCGGGGGCTGGCCGGGCGTCACCGCCACCACCAGCTGGTATCGACCTGCGCCGTGCCTGGGGGCAGCACGGGGTTGTCCAGGCGGACGACCCGGCGCTTTTCTTTCGCCATGGCCGCGATGGCGGAGGCGTGGTAGGTCTCGAATAGCCGCCGGAACGAGCCGTCGGCCAGGGCCGCGCGCAGGCCCTGCTCGATGCGCCGGGCCAGCGGCGCGTCCTCCTTGTTCACCCAGAAATAGACGGGGTAGGGAAAGAACAGCGCCCGGGTCTTCTCGATGGCAAGCTGCGGGTAGGCCGCGCGCCGCTCGCCGAGTTCGAGCTCCGCCTCGTTCAGGCCGCGCGGCAGGGCGTCGAAGCGGTGGGCGGCCAACATGCCGAACAGGCGCTCGTAGTCCGTGGTGGTCATCACGGTGTAGCCGTTGGCGCGCATGACGGTCAGGTCGGCCCACTGGCTGTTGAGGCCGAAGGTCAGCTGCTCGCGGAACGCCGTGTCGTTCATGCGCGCGATCCGCTCCTGGTCGGCGGCGTCGATGATGCAGACGCGGTAGCCGATGATGCCGCGCAGGATGTCGATCTTGATCGGCAGCATGGCGGCCTCGCGTTCGCGGTTGGTGCCCAGCGCGATGACCTGGATGGCGCCGGACTGCAGCAGGCTGACGCCCCGGTTCTGGGAGACGTCCTCGCCGTAGGGCTCCAGCCGGTATGCGGCGCCGCTGGCCTTGGGCGCGCGCTCCAGCGCCAGCTCCAGCAGCTTCCAGCGGTATTCGTAGATGGGGCCGGCGGGAAAGTACCGCAGCGTCCGGGCCTGCGCCGCCGCGCCCGCGCTGCCCAGCAACAGCAGCGCCAGCGCAAGACATGCGCCAACGGTGCGGGCGGTGAATGACCAGCGATACATCCTGTTGCTCCTCGGGGAGCAATATAGACGATGCCGGTCTTCCGTCCGCCCGGAGTCAGTTGCAGGCGTGCAGCGGCTTGCCTGCGAGCGCGGGTTTCAGCGCCCCCAACTGCGGCCTGAGCGCGCCGTCCACGGCGGGCAGGCGCAGCGTGTAGGTCCTGGTCTCGGGCCGGTCCAGCACCACGTGGGCGGTGCGCACACCCTGCTTGCCCAGGTCGGCCAGCGCGCGCCGGGCAGCCTCCTCGGACGAATAGCGGCCCAGCGACAGGCCGGGCTCGAAGGCCGCGCCGGGGCGGTCGTAGGCCACGCTGCGCGCGCGCAGCTCGGCGCGTTTCTTCTCCACGGCCTCGGCGTCGGCCAGGCGGCCGATGTAGACCATCCAGCGGCCGCCCTGGACGGTGCTGGCCAGCGTCCAGGCGTCCCTGGGCAGGGCGGCAGCGGCGCTGCGCAGGGTCTCGGCCTGGCGTTCGTCGAAGGGGCCGGCCTGCAGGCATTCCGTGGGCGCGGCGGCAGGCGCGGGAGGGGCCGCTGCCGGCGCGGAGGCGGGGACGGGGGCGGGGGCGGGGGCGGGGGCGGGGGCGGATGCCGCGGGCGCGGGCGGCGGGAGCACCTGCAGCGCCTCGGGGTGGATCTGCTGCTCCAGGCGCTCGGGCTCGGTCTGCTTTTGCGCCGCGCCCAGCCAGCCATGCGTCCAGGCGAAATAGCCCGCGTTGGCGAGGAACAGGACGAGGACGGCGATGCGCAGCACGGTCAGTCCGCCGGGCGCACGCTGACTTCGGCGCTGGTGATGGATTCGAGGCCGGTGGCGGTCTGCACGCGCAGTGCGCCGTCCTCGGCCACGCCCAGGCAGCGGCCCGAGCGGCCGTCGCTGAGGTTGACGTTCCGGCCGCGCAGCAGGTCGCGCCGGGCAAAGCGCGGGGCCAGCGGCGCGAAGCCCGTGGCCGCGAACTCCAGCACCGCGTGGGCGATGGGCGCGGCCACGCGCGCCAGGGCGTCGGGCGCTTCGATGGCGGGGTGCAGCTCCTGCAGGCAGGCGGGCGGGGTGGACAGGCCTTCCGCCACGCGCGGGCGGATGTTGAGGCCCACGCCGATCACCACGTAGCGCACCGTGCTGGCCTGGGGCAGGCTCGCCGTCTCGATGAGGATGCCGCAGAGTTTGCGTGCGCCGTCCATCCACAAATCGTTGGGCCACTTGATGCCGATGGCGTCGCCGCCCGGCTCCAGCCCGTCGGCCACGGCCAGGCCCACGGCCAGCGACAGGCCCGACCAGTCGCGCGGCGCGAGCGGCAGGCCCAGCGAAAACGTGAGCGCGTCGCCCGTGCCGGTGTGCCAGGGCCGCCCCATGCGCCCGCGCCCCGCCGTCTGCTGCTCGGCCACCAGCAGCACCGGCTCGGCCTGGCCCGCGCGGGCGCGGCGCATCAGCTCGGTGTTGGTGGAGTCGATGGAGGGCAGCACCTCCACGCTGAAGCCCGGCAGGTGGGGGGCGAGCGATTCCCAGAGGGCCTCGGAGGGCCAGCGCAGCGGTGGTGTCATCGGTGGTCGGGGTGGGGCGGCGCCCAGCCGCGCTTGGGCGCGAGCAGGGTGCCGCGGCAGTTCTTGCTGCCGCACCAGCAGGGGTATTCGGCCTTGAGCTTCCTGGTGTAGCGCTCTTCGATGATGAGGCCGTAGTCGTAGTTCAGCTCTTCGCCCGCCGCGATGTTGCGCAGCGCGGTGATGAAGATGCGCCCGCCGCGCTCGTCGGCATAGCAGTTGGGGTCGCAGCTGTGGTTGATCCAGCGCGCGGAATTGCCGCCGAACTTTGCGTCGATCACGCGGTCTTCATCGACGTGGAAGTAGAACGTGTGGTTGGGCTGGCTCGGGTCGTGCGGGTGGCGGTCCTGCGCCTCTTGCCAGGTGATGACCTCGCCCGTGTACTCGATCAGCACCTCGCCCTCGGCAATGTCTTGCACGGCGAACACACCCTTGCCGTGCACGCCCGAGCGCCGTACCTGGATGCGGCGGGCGGAAGGGCTGGAGCGGGACATGTCGAAAACTTCTGTTAAGTTGAATAGGCACAGGCGCGTGCGCGTGTGTGCGCGAGAGCCCCCGAATTGTAGAGACGTAAGCGAATGACAAAAACCCTGGTGATTGCCGAGAAGCCCTCCGTGGCGCAAGACATCGTGCGTGCGCTCACGCCCGTGGCCGGCAAGTTCGACAAGCACGAAGACCATTTCGAGAACGAGCGCTACGTGGTGACCAGCGCCGTGGGCCACCTAGTGGAAATCCAGGCGCCCGAGGAATTCGACGTGAAGCGCGGCAAGTGGAGCTTCGCGCACCTACCCGTGATTCCGCCGCATTTCGACCTGAAGCCGGTCGATAAAACCAAGACCCGCCTGAACGCCGTGGTCAAGCAGGCCAAGCGCAAGGACGTGACGGCGCTGGTGAACGCCTGCGACGCGGGCCGCGAGGGCGAACTGATCTTCCGCCTGATCGAGCAGTACGCGGGCGGCGCGAAGGGCGGGCTCGGCAAGCCCATCCAGCGCCTGTGGCTGCAGAGCATGACGCCGCAGGCCATCCGCGACGGCTTCGAGCACCTGCGCAGCGATCAGCAGATGCAGGGCCTGGCCAGCGCCGCGCGCAGCCGCTCGGAGGCCGACTGGCTGGTCGGCATCAACGGCACGCGCGCCATGACGGCGTTCAACTCGCAGGGCGGCGGCTTCTTCCTGACCACCGTGGGCCGGGTGCAGACGCCCACGCTGTCGCTGGTCGTCGAGCGCGAGGAAAAAATCCGCAAGTTCGTGAGCCGCGACTACTGGGAAATCCACGCCGACTTCGCCGCGCAGGCGGGCCTGTACCCCGGCAAATGGTTCAACCCGCAGTGGAAGAAGAGCGACGACCCCGAGGCCCGCGCCGACCGCCTGTGGAACCAGGCCGAAGCGCAGGCGATTGCCGACGCCGTGCGCGGCAAGCCCGCCACCGTCACCGAGGAAAGCAAGCCCACCACGCAGGCCAGCCCGCTGCTGTTCGACCTGACCAGCCTGCAGCGCGAGGCCAACGGCCGCTTCGGCTTCAGCGCCAAGACCACGCTGGCCCTGGCGCAAAGCCTGTACGAGCGCCACAAAGCGCTGACCTACCCGCGTACCGACTCGCGCGCGCTGCCCGAGGACTACCTGCCCGTGGCGCGCCAGACCTTCGCCATGCTCGCGGGCAGCCCCCTGCGCCACCTCGCGCCCTACGCGCAGCAGGCGCTCGACGGCAACTACGTCAAGCCCAGCAAGCGCATCTTCGACAACAGCAAGGTCAGCGACCACTTCGCCATCATCCCCACGCTGCAGGCGCCCTCGGGTCTGTCCGAGGCCGAGCAGAAGCTCTACGACCTGGTGGCGCGCCGCTTCCTGGCGGTGTTCTTCCCGAGCGCCGAGTACCTCGTCACCACGCGCATCAGCAAGGTCGAACAACACTTGTTCAAGACCGAAGGCAAGGTGCTGGTCAAGCCCGGCTGGCTCGCCATCTACGGCAAGGAGGCCGCGAGCGAAGTCGAGGACGCGAAGGACGGCGACAAGGGCCAAAACCTCGTGCCCGTGCAGCCCGGCGAACAGCCGCTGGCCGAGCAGGTCAACGCCAAGGGCCTCAAGACCAAGCCGCCCGCCCGCTACTCCGAAGCCACGCTGCTCGGCGCGATGGAAAGCGCGGGCAAGCAGATCGACGACGACGAACTGCGCGAAGCCATGCAGGAAAAAGGGCTGGGGACGCCCGCCACCCGCGCCGCCATCATCGAAGGGCTGCTGACCGAAAAGTACATGCTGCGCGAAGGCCGCGAGATCATCCCCACGGCCAAGGCGTTCCAGCTGATGACGCTGCTGCGCGGCCTGGAGGTGGAAGAACTCTGCAAGGCCGAACTCACCGGCGAGTGGGAATACAAGCTCGCGCAGATGGAAAAAGGCCAACTCTCGCGCACGGCCTTCATGCAAGAGATCGCCGCCATGACCGAGCGCATGGTCAAGAAGGCCAAGGAATACGACCGCGACACCATCCCCGGCGACTACGCCACCCTGGCCGCGCCGTGCCCCAACTGCGGTGGCGTGGTCAAGGAAAACTACCGCCGCTATGCCTGCACCGGCGCCAACGGCACGGGCGAGGGCTGCGGCTTCTCGTTCACCAAATCGCCCGCCGGGCGCACCTTTGAAACCGCCGAGGCCGAAGCCCTGGTGCGCGACCGCCGCATCGGTCCGCTGGAAGGCTTCCGCTCCAAGGCGGGCTGGCCCTTCACCGCCGAAGTCGCCATCGTGCGCGACGAAGAGGCGGGCAACTACAAGCTCGAATTCGACTTCGGCGACGAGCAGGAAGGCGAATCCGGCGAGCTGGTGGACTTCAGCGCCCAGGAAAGCCTGGGCGCCTGCCCCATCTGCGGCGCGCCCGTGTACGAGCACGGCAGCAACTACGTGTGCAGCAAGGCCGTGCCCACCGCCGCGCAGGCCACGCCAAGCTGCACCTTCAAGAGCGGCCAGGTCATCCTGCAACAGCCCGTAGAACGCGAGCAGATGCGCAAGCTGCTCGCCACCGGTAAGACCGACCTGCTCGACAAATTCGTCTCCATGCGTACGCGCCGGCCGTTCAAGGCCTTCCTGGCCTGGGACAAGGCCGCAGGCAAGGTCAACTTCGAGTTCGAGCCGCGCGAAGGCGGCAGCAAATACCCGCCGCGCAAGACCGCTGCTGCTACCAAAACAGGAGCTGCCAGCGCTGATGGTACAAAGGCTAGAGGCCAAAAAACCTCCAAATCCGCCGCCGCGCCGAAGAAAACCGCCGCGGGCAAGGCCCCCAGCGCCGCGCTGGCCGCCGTGATCGGCCCCGAGCCCGTCGCCCGCCCCGAGGCCGTGAAAAAGCTCTGGGTCTACATCAAGGAACACAACCTGCAAGACCCCAAGGACAAGCGCACCATCGTCGCGGACGACAAGCTGCGCGCCGTGTTCGGCAAGGACAGCGCGGGCATGTTCGAGCTGGCGGGGCTGCTGGGGCCGCATTTGGGTTAGACGGCATGACCCTCAAAACCCTGGACAGCGCCCTCGCGCTGCTCTCCTACTTCACCGTGCGCCAGTCCACCTGGGGGGTGCGCGAACTCGCCAAGCACAGCGGCGTGCACCACGCGGTAGTCCACCGGGTGCTGGCCACTTTTGCCGAGAACGGCTACCTCATCCAGCACCCCGAGACGAGCAAATACTCGCTGGGCCTGCGCCTGTTCGAGCTGGGGCAAGTGGTGCGCAAGACTTTCACGCCCGAAGAAATCGTGCGCCCCGTGCTGGAGCAACTGGCGAGCCAGTGCGGTGAAACCGTGTTCCTGTCCTGGCTCGACGGGCACCAGGGCCTGTGCATAGGCATGGTGCAAAGCCAGCACCAACTGCGCTTTTCCATCGAACTGGGCGAGCGTTTTCCGCTGCTGGCGGGCGCACATGCCAAGGCGATCCTGGCCTTCCAGCCCAGCGCGTTCCGCGAAGCGGTCTACCAGCAGCACAAGGACGCCGCAGCCGTGCGTGCCGACGTGGAACCGCGCCTGGACGAAGTGCGCCAGCACGGCTGGGCCTACACCTATGGCGAAGCCGCCGCAGGCGTGGCGGGCCTGGCCGTGCCGCTGTGGTCGCCCAGCCACCAGGCCGTGGTCGGCTCCGTCTCCATCGCCGGGCCGCAGCAGCGCCTTGGCGAGTCTGATCAGCCCGAACTCATCAGCGCCTTGCTGCAGGCCAGCAAGAACCTGGAACACGTCACTGGCTACGTGAACCCCTGAACCCCTGAGCGCGTGAACACGCTCTGAGCGCCCGAGCGGGCACCCTGTCGCCCGCACAACATCCCCCGTGTAAACCCTGATTGTTGGCCTGGCGGTCAACCGTCTACCATTTTGCGACATTTTCAAGATACAGTGTCTCTATAAAAGAGACAAAAATTTTGAAAGCCCCCTCACTCCCATCCACACACAACGAGGAGAAAGACATGGAACAAAGAGCCGGCGGTGCACAGCCGCCCGCGCAGACGCGGTTTTTCGAGCCATTGCTTTTGCTGGTATCGGTGGCGCTATCGGTGTTCGGCGCGATGATCGGTATGCAGTTGATCGTGTCGCTGGGCATCTCGGCCAACACGTCCATCATTGGCGCGCTGATCGCCATCGTGTTCTCGCGCATCCCGCTCGAAGTCACGCGCCGTTTTCGCGTGCTGGAGCGGCAGAACCTGGTGCAGACGGCCATCTCGTCCGCCACCTTCGGCGCGGCCAACTCGCTGATGATTCCGCTGGGCGTGCCGTTCGCCATGGGAATGCCCGAACTCGCCACGCCCATGCTCATCGGCGCGGTGGCAGCCATGTTCGTGGACGGGGCGCTGCTCTACTTCCTGTTCGGCAGCAAGATCTTCCCGGCCACCGGGGCCTGGCCCGCGGGCATTGCCACGGCCGAGGCCATCTGGGCGGGCGACCAGGGCGGGCGCAAGGCGGCTTTCCTGGGGCTGGGCGTGGCGACGGGCGTGGGCGGCGCGCTGCTGGGCGTGCCCATGTCGGCATTTGGCGCCGCCTTTCTGGGCAACCTCGCGGCGCTGAGCATGTTCGGCGTGGGCCTGCTGGTGCGCGGCTACTCGGTGCCGCTGATCGGCGTGGATCTCGCCAAAGCCTACATCCCGCACGGCCTCATGATCGGCGCAGGCATCGTGGCGCTGTTCCAGGTGGCGCGTGAAATCACCCGTGCCCGTCAGGCCGCGGCGGCGGATGGCCCGGTGGAGGTGTCGGCGTCCAAGGCCAGGCGCATCCTGACCAGCGGCTTTGTGATCTACCTCGTCATCGCGCTGGCCATCTCGCTCATGGCGGGGCACGCTGCGGACATGTCGCCGGGCATGTTGGCGCTGTTCGTCGTCTACGCCGCCTTCGCCGCCTATGCGCACGAGTTGATCGTCGGCATTGCCGCCATGCACTCGGGTTGGTTCCCGGCGTTCGCGGTGGCGTTGATCACGCTGACCATCGGCATCGTGATCGGCTTTCCGCCCACGGCGCTGGCGGTGCTGGCGGGCTTCTCCGCCGCCACCGGCCCGGCCTTTGCCGACATGGGCTATGACCTGAAAACCGGCTACCTGCTGCGCGGAGAGGGTAAGGACCGCGAGGCCGAACTGCAGGGCCGCAAGCAGCAGTTCTGGTCGGCCATGGTCGGCTTTGCCGTCGCCGCCGTGGTCGTGCTGCTGTTCCACAACACCTTCTTCTCGCAAAACCTGGTGCCGCCGGTGGACAAGGTGTACGCCGCGTCCATCAAGGCCGGCTCGTCGCACGACATCGCCTTCACGATGATGCTCTGGGCCATTCCGGGCGCGCTGTTGCAGTTCTTCGGCGGGGCCAAGCGGCAACTGGGCATCTTGCTGTCCACCGGCATGTTGATCCTGTCGCCGCTCGCGGGCTGGGCCGTGCTCGCGGGCCTGCTGGTGCGGGTGACGGTGGAGCGCCTCTACGGCGACCGCCATCTGGGGCTGATGAGCTCCTTCGCCGGGGGCGTGATCGCGGGCGACGCGCTCTACAGCTTCTTCAGTTCCGTCTTCAAGCTGCGCAAATAAACCAAGGACAACCCACCATGGACATCCAGACCATCCGGGCCGATACCCCGCTCACGGCCTCCACCATCTACCTCGACACCGCCGCCGCCTCCATCCCGCCCGACGCGGTGGTCAACACCGTGCGCGACTACCTGGGCGACACGGCGCACGTCGGCATCTACCTGCCGTCGTTCCGCAAGAAGACCTACGCCCAGGTCGAAGCGGTGCGTGCCCAGGTGGCGCAACTGCTGGGCGCGCAGGCGAGTGAAATCGCCTTCACCAAGAACGCCTCGGAAAGCATCTCCCTCATCGCCCGCGGCACCGCCTGGCAGCCGGGCGACGAGGTGCTGGTGGCCGACACCGAAATGCTCAGCAACCTGCTGCCCTGGCGCAGGCTGGAAGCCACGCACGGCGTGAAGGTGGTCATGGTGGCCGCCAATGCCGAAGGGCTGCTGTCGCCCAGCGCCTTTGCCGCCGCCATCACCCCGCGCACGCGGCTGCTCACGTTCTCGCACCTGCCCAACTCGTCGGGCGCGGTGCAGCCAGCGGCGCAGATCTGCGCGGTGGCGCGCGAGCGGGGTGTGCTGTCGCTGGTCAACGCCTCGCAAAGCGTGGGCATGTTGCAGAGCGACGTGAACGTGCTGGGCTGCGACTTTCTTGCCAGTTGCGGGCGCAAGGCGCTGCGCGCCACCGAAGGCTCGGGCTTTCTGTACGTGCGCGAGGCGCTCATCACCCAGATCGAGCCCTCGCTCACGGGCTGGTGGAACGGTGCTTACGACCGCCAGACCGGCGCGCTGTCCTTCGTGTCCGGCGCGCGCCGGTTCGAGGCGGGTTGCCCGATTGTCCCGGCCATCCTGGGGCTGGGCGCGGCCATCGAGTACGCGCAGGCCATCGGCATAGCGGCCATCGAACAGCGCGTGCGCGAACTCACGGCCTATGCGGTGCAGCAGTTCTCCAGCATCGATGGGTTCCAGTTGTACGGTCCCGGCAACGTGGCCGACCGCATCGGCATCGTGCCCTTCAACATCCAGGGCGTGGACCCGGCGCGCATCGTGGCCGCGCTGGAGGCGCAGAACTGCATCATCGAAGCGGGCAACTTCATGGCCGACGCCATCCTGGCGCGCTACGGCGTTTCGACCATGGCGCGCATCTCGCTGCACTACTTCAACACCCACGAAGAAATCGACCGCGTCACCGGGCTGATTCGCGGCAGCCTCTTCTGAATCCCCTGAGGAAACCCCATGAACCAACGCATTCTTTTGATGAGCAGTTCCCGCAAGGACAGCCTCGGCTATCTGGAACACGCCCATGACCAAATCCACCACCTGCTGCGCAAAGAGCCGCGCAAAGTCATCTTCGTGCCCTATGCGGCGGTGACGTTCAGCTTCGACCAATACGAGGCAATCGTCCAGCCCGTGTTCCAACGGCTGGGCTATGAGCTGCAAGCCCTCCACCGCCACGCCGACCGGGTGCGCGCCATCGAGCAGGCCGACGCCATTGCCGTGGGCGGCGGCAACACCTTCGCGCTGCTCAAGCGCATGTACGAGGCGGGCATCATCCCCGCCATCCGCGCCAAGGTGCAGGCGGGCACGCCCTACGTGGGCTGGAGCGCGGGCAGCAACGTGGCCGGCCCGACCATCCGCACCACCAACGACATGCCTGTGGTGCAGCCGCCCACGCTGCGCGCGCTGGGCCTGGTGCCGTTCCAGATCAACCCGCACTTCATCAGCGGCAAGCCGGTGGGCCACAACGGCGAAAGCCGCGAGGAGCGCCTGGCCGAATTCCTCGAAATCAACGCGCCCGAAGCCGTGTTCGCGCTGCCCGAAGGCTCCGCGCTGTATGCCGACGGCACGCACGGCACCGTGCTGGGCGAGCGCCCGGCGCTGCACTTCACCCGCGGGGCCGAACCTGCGCGCATCGCGACGGGCGAGGCGTTCCCCCTGTCCCGCATCCAGGGTCCGGCCGACATGCAGAACTGGCCCGATTTCAAGATCTGAAGGAGTCCCACGATGAAAACCAAATTCGCGGCCATCGCCCTGGCCCTGCCCGCCGCCAGCTTTGCCCAGAGCAGCAGCGTCACCCTCTACGGCCTGATCGACAGCGCCGTCACCTACCAGACCCATGCCAATTCTGCCGGGCAGTCCTTCACGGGCCTGCAGCAGGGCGGCGAGGGCTTCCTGTCCGGCAGCCGCTTCGGCCTCAAGGGCACGGAAGACCTGGGTGGCGGCACCTCCGCCGGCTTCGTGCTGGAAAACGGCTTCCTGGCCGACACCGGCGGCATGGACCAGCAAGGGCAGATCTTTGGCCGCCAGGCCTTCGTGAGCCTGCGCAACGACCGGCTGGGCGAAGTCTCCGCGGGCCGCCTCTACACCAGCGCCAACGCGCTGCTGTACTGGGTGGACCCGCTGGGCGTGGGCGCGGCGCCGTCCAACGCCTGGATGGTGTTCCTCACCGGCCAGCGCTACAACAATGCGCTGCAATACGCCAACACCTGGGGCGCGTGGTCGGTGCTGGCGCAGTATGCGTTGGGCGAAACGGCGGGCAACTCCAAGGCCTCGTCGTCCACCGCGCTGGGCGTGAAGTACGCCGCAGGCCCCATCACCGCCGTGGGCGACTTCCAGCAGACGCGCGACTACCAGGACCGCGCGGCGCGCATCTACCTGGCCGGTGTCAAGGCCGCCATCGGCAGCAGCACGGCGCTGTTTGCCAACTACATCCACAGCAGCCGCGACGCCAACTTCGACTCGTCCAAGGGCGGTACCGACACGGCCAGCATCACCAGCATGACCACCGCCGCCACGGCCGCCAACAGCGCGGGCTACAACTCCGTGTTCGGCACCCAGCGGCGCGACGACTTTCTGACGCTGGGCGCAACCTATGCCATCAACGGCAACCTCGGCTTGTCCGGCGCGTACATGTACGACTTGACCCGCGCCGACGGCTTCCGCGGCCACCGCGCCACGCTGTACGGCGTGGTGGACTATGCCTTCAGCAAGCGCACCGACGTGTACCTGGCCGCTGCGTATGACCGCGTGGGCGGCGACTGGTCGGGCGTGCTGGGCAACAGCACCAAGAACTGGACGGGCGGCAGCGGCGCGGCCCTGAATGGCAACAACAACCAGACCACGCTGATGGTGGGTCTGCGCCACAAGTTCTGATTGGAGAAGCCCCCATGTCACTCAAGCAAACCATCATTGCCTGCGAGTTGCTCGACAGCGCCACGGTGAACGGCCAGTCCATCCAGGACCTGTTCCGCCCCTATGAAAGCCTGGGCGTGCGCGTCACGGTCACTACCGTGAACGACGAGCCGCCCGAGGACACCGCCAAGACCACGGACTTCATCCACATCCTGATTCCCGGCACCCGGGGCAAGACGGCGGGCGGCGCGGCGCGCACCCTGGGCCTGATCGGCCGCAATGGCGCCATCGGCGCGCGGCCCGCCAAGATCGGCATGGTGTCCGACGCCGACGGCCCCATCGGCGTCATCGCCGCCGCGCTCAAACTGGCCGACATGAAGGCCAATGGCGACCACCTGCCCGGCGACGTGGTCATCACCACGCACCTGTCCACCGACGTGTCGGCGGGCGAGAACGACGGCGTGCCCTTCATGGGGATGCCCGTGTCGTCCGAGACCATGAACCGCCACGAGGTCACGGCGGACATGGACGCCATCCTGTCGCTGGACGCCTCCAAGGGCAACAGCATCATCAAGCAGCGCGGCTTCGCCATCACGCCCACGGCCATGCAGGGCTACATCCTGCGCGTGGCGCCGCACCTGGTGAAGATCATGGAATCCACCACGGGCCAGCCCGCGGTGACGCTGCCCATCTCCATCCAGGACATCACGCCGTACGCCAACGGCCTGTACCACTTCAACAGCATCATGCAGCCGCACATCGCCACCCACGCCCCGGTGGTGGGCGTGGCGATCACGGCGCGCTCCGTGGTGGGCGGCAGCGATTCGAGCGCCAACCATGAGGTGGACGTTGCCGAGGCGGTGCGCTTCTGCGTCGAAGTGGCCAAGCGCTTCACGGTGGCCAGCGCGGGCAATCCGTGCGAGTTTTATGACGCCAAGGAATGGACCAAGATTCAGTCCATGTACCCGGATCTGTCCGTGTTCCAGACCAACGGCAACGCGCAGGCGTAGGCGTCTCTGTGCCCTGATGACCATTGCGCGACCGCATGGCGGGGCCAGGGCCGTTACGATGGCTCGTTCCATTTTTTAGGAGGCCCCCATGTTCAGCCACGTCATGCTCGGCGCGAGCGACCTTGAAAAATCCCGCCAGTTCTACGACGCCTTCCTGGGCGCGTTGGACATCGCCCCCGGCGTTGCCAACAAGAACCGCTATTTCTACCGCAGCCGCACGGGCACCTTCGGCATCTCCACCCCCATCAACGGCGAGCCGGCCACCTTTGCCAACGGCGGCACCATCGGCTTCGCCGCCAAGACGCCCGAGCAGGCCAACGCCGCCCACGCCGCCGGAGTGGCCGCGGGCGGCGTGACCTGCGAAGACCCGCCCGGCTGGCGCGGCGACCCGGCCAACGGCGGCATGTACCTGGCCTACCTGCGCGACCCCAGCGGCAACAAGATCTGCCTGCTGCACATGCCGCCCAAGGCCGCGTGAGAGCCGGGAGCGATTCGGATGGCTGAACCCACACGTTCCATTCCCCTCTCCGGCGCCAGCAATTTCCGCGACATCGGCGGCTACGTCGGCCACGGCGGCCGCCGCGTGAAGTGGCGGCGCATCTTCCGCTCCGACCACCTGGCGGCGCTCACGTCGGATGACCAGGCCTGTCTCGCGCAACTGGGCGTGGGGCGCGCGGTGGACTTCCGTGGCGTGCAGGAGCGCGCCGCGCTGGGCTACCGGATCGATGGCGTCACGCAGCACGCGCTCACCATCGAGCCCACCGTGGTGCAGCGCGCCGCGGCCATGCTGCAGGCGGGCGAGACACTCACCGCCGCGCACACCGTGGAGCTGATGCAGGACACCTACCGGGGCTTCTCGGGCGAGAACGCGCACCGCTTCGCCGAACTGTTCGCGCTGCTCATGGACAGCGACGCGCCGCTTGTTTTCCACTGCACCGCGGGCAAGGACCGCACAGGCTTCGCCGCCGCGCTCATCCTGCTGGCCCTGGGCGTGCCGCGCGACGTGGTGGTGCAGGACTACCTGCTGACCAACGCGCTCTACAAGCGCCCCGTGAGCGGCCACTACGGCGCCACCCCGCCCGAGGTGCTGCAGGTGCTCTGGAGCGTGCAGGAGGACTTCCTGGACGCCGCCTTCGAGGCCGTGGACAGCCACCCCGGCGGCGTGGACGGCTACCTCGGCGAGGTGCTGGGCGTTCATGAAGACGCGCGCGCCCGGCTGCGCGCGATGTACCTGGAACCATGAGCCCCGCCACGGAACCAAAAGCCATGACCCACCCCATCCAGGCCAAGTGGCCCGCCCAACACCCCGACCGCCTGCAGCTGTACTCGCTGCCCACGCCCAACGGCGTGAAGGTGTCGATCGCGCTCGAAGAAATGGCGCTGCCCTACGAGGCGCACCTCGTGAGCTTCGAGAAGAACGACCAGTTCTCGCCCGAATTCCTGGCGCTGAACCCGAACAACAAGATCCCGGCCATTCTCGACCCCCATGGCCCCGGCGGCCAGCCGCTGGCGCTGTTCGAGTCGGGCGCGATCCTGGTCTACCTGGCGGAGAAGACGGGCCGCTTCCTGCCCCAGGATGCCGCCGCGCGCTACGAAACGCTGCAATGGCTCATGTGGCAGATGGGCGGGCTGGGGCCCATGTTCGGCCAGCTCGGCTTCTTCCACAAGTTCGCCGGCAAGGACTACGAGGACAAGCGCCCGCGCGACCGCTACGTGGCCGAGTCCAAGCGCCTGCTGGGCGTGCTGGAGCAGCGCCTGGCCGGGCGCGACTGGATCATGGGCGGCGACTACACCATCGCCGACATGGCCATGTTCCCGTGGGTGCGCAACCTCGTGGGCTTCTACGGCGCCGGCGAGATCGTGGGCTTCGATGCGTTCCCCAACGTGCAGCGCGTGCTCGCGGCGTTCGTGGAGCGGCCCGCCGTGCAGCGCGGGCTGAACATCCCGCCGAGGGGCTGATGCGCAGGCGCTCCTGGCTGGCGCTGCCGCTGGCTTGCATGACGCTTCCGGCGCTGGCGCAGGGGCCGCGCTACACCGTCGGCATCGAGCAGATCGAAGAGGCCGTGGCGGGCAAGTTCCCGCGCCGCTACCCGGTGGCGGGGCTGCTCAATCTGGACCTGCAGGCCCCGCGCCTGCGCTTGCTGCCCGCGCAGAACCGGCTGGGCGCGGAGATGGCCGTGCTCGCCTCCGGCCCCGCGCTGGGGCGCAGCTACCCGGGCGTGTTCGACGTGGACTTCGGGCTGCGCTACGTGGCCGCGGACCGCACCCTGCGCGCCGCGAACCTGCGCGTGAATGCGCTGCGGCTCGAAGGCCTGCCGCCCGACGCGGCGATGCTGCTCGACGCCTACGGCAAGCCGCTGGCCGAGCAGGCGCTGCGCGACGTGGTGCTGCACCAGCTGCGCGAAAAAGATTTGGCCCTGGCCGACGGCATGGGCTTGCAACCGGGTGACATCACGGTGACGGAGCGCGGGCTGCGCATCGGCTTCGTGCCGAAGTGAAACACCCCCTATGGCGCTTCGCGCCATCCCCCTCAAGGGGGACGACGGCCTTTGCTGCGGGGCGGCCCTTGCTGGCCGTCTGCTGGCATGGGCCGTGCCAGTTCCATGCGTCGTGGGCGGCGCCTGGAAACTTACGATGAAGACTCGGGCGGCTCGGTATCCCACTGCGGCACGGTGCCGGGTGTGAGCGGAGTCAGGGGCTGCTCGCCGCCGGGCGCGGATTCAGGCGTTTGCTGCAACGGCGGCGGCTGCGGCACGGTGTCTTCCAACGGCGGCGGTTCGGGCGCGGGTTCGGCGGGCAGGGGTTCCGGCGCAGGGGCAGGCTGAGCAGGCGGCGGGGCCTTCGCGGGCGGTGGGGCGGGCGCGAATTTCTCCTGCGCCCAGGCCCGGAAGCGCGTGGCGAAGTCGTGCAGCCAGTCCGCCGCCGGGGTGTAGAAGCGCCGCTCGTCGGGCGGCTCGAACTTCGCCGCCGGATCGATCACGCGGCTGCGCAGCGCCTGCGCCGCCACGCCCGCCACCATGGGCAGCGCGCTGTGCGCGCCCTGGCCCCAGTAGCTGCTGCGCAGGGTGATGCGGCTGTCGTTGAAGCCCGCCCACGCGCCCACTACCAGTTGCGGGTGCGCCAGGATGAACCAGCCGTCCGCATAGTCCTGCGTGGTGCCGGTCTTGCCCACCACGTCGGCGCGGATGCCGTAGCGGCTGCGCACGGCGTTGCCCGTGCCCTTGTCGATCACGCCGCGCAGCATGTCGAGCAGGGTGTAGTCCAGCCCCGCGGCCAGGGCGCGTTCGCCGCGCGCGGGGGCGAAGCGCGCGAGTTCGCGGCCCGCGCGGTCGGTGATGCTCGTCACGAACAAGGGCGCGCGGTACAGGCCGCCGCCCGCGAGGGTGCCGTAGGCCGTCACCATCTCGCGCAGCGTGACGGGGCTCGCGCCCAGCGCCAGCGCGGGCACGGGGTTGAGCGGGCTCTGGCGCACGCCCATGGCGCGCGCCAGGTCGGCCACGCGCTCGGGGCCGACCTGCTGCATGACCTGCGCGGTGATGGTGTTCTTGGAGTAGGCCAGCGCGTCGGCCAGCGTCATGGGCTGGCCGGTGGCGGGCGTTTCGTCGCCGGGCCGCCAGACCTCGCCGCCCGCGAGGCGGATTTCCACGCTCTGGTCGACCAGCGTGTCGCCGGGTTTCGCGCCCCGGGCCAGCGCCGCGCCGTAGACGAAGGGCTTGAAGGTGCTGCCCGGCTGGCGGCGCGCCTGGGCCACATGGTCAAACGGGTCTTGCACGTAGTCGCGGCTGCCCACCCAGGCGCGGACTTCGCCGGTGCGCGGGTCCAGCGCCATCAGGCCGGCCTGCACGCGGGTCTTGTCGCCCTTCAGGCGCTGCAGGAAGGCGCGGTCGGCCAGCAGGGTCTTGAGCGCATCCGCGGGCGTCCGGCCCGCCTGCACGGCGGCGCGGTATTCGGTGGATTCGCGCACCAGCGCCTGCGTGAGCGGCACGCCCGGCCCCCAGGCGGCGCGCGCGGCCCAGTTGCCGTTGGCCATGCCTTGCAGCGTGCGGCCCTGGCGCGCCACGGCCTGGTTGGCCCAGGTCTGCAGGCGCGCGTCCAGCGTGGTGTGCACGACGAGGCCGTCGGCGTACAGGTCGTAGTCGTTGCGGTCGGCCCACTGGATGAGCCACTTGCGCAGCATCTGCGCGAAGTGCGGGGCCATGCCCTGGGGCTCTTCCTGGCGCTCGAAGTCCAGGCGCAGCGGGCGCTTTTGCAGCGCGCCGGCCTGCGCGGGCGTGAGCTTGCCGCGCTTTTGCATCTGCGCCAGCACGGTGTTGCGGCGCTGCACGGCGCGCTCGGGGTTCAGCACCGGGTTGTAGTAGGCCGTGCCCTTCAACATGCCCACGAGCGTGGCGGCCTCCAGCACCGTGAGCTGCCGGGCGCTTTTGTCGAAGTAGGTGCGCGCCGCCATCTCGATGCCATAGGCGTTGTAGAGGAACGGCACGGTGTTGAGGTAGGTCTCCAGGATCTCGCGCTTGGTGTAGAGCGCCTCGATCTTCAGCGCCACCACGGCTTCCTTGAGCTTGCGGTTGAGCGTGGGCGCGCGCCCGATCTCGTCGGGGAACAGGTTGCGCGCCAGCTGCTGCGTGATGGTGGAGCCGCCCTGCCGGTCGCCCGAAAACGTATGCACCACGGCCCCGCCCAGCCGCCAGGGGTCGATGCCGAAGTGGTGGTAGAAGCGGTGGTCCTCGGTGGCGATCAGCGCATCGACCACGGCGGGCGCGACGGCGTCAAGCGGCACCCATTCGTGGTGCGAGCGCTTGAAGAGCGCGATCTCCTTGCCGTCCGCCGAGAGGATTTGCGCGGGCTGCTCCACCCGGGCCTTGCGGATGTCGCGGATGCCCGGCGTGAGCGGCACGAGCAGCAGCAAATACAGCGCGAACGCCGCCAGCGGCGACGCGGCCAGCAGCAGCCAGCCGCGCCGCGTGGCGGGGCGCAGGCGCGCCAACAGGGGGGCAATGTGGGGGTAGAGGCGGTAGTAGACCGCCGCCAAGCGAAGCATCACAGGGGCGCTATTGTCGCTTGCTACCAAAAGAATAGCTGCTGGCGCACGAGGGGTAAGCGCTGGAGGCCAAAAACCTTCAGAATCGCCCCATGCACCCGATTCTTTCCTCCCAGGCCCTGGGGCCGCTCTGGCCCACGATGGACCCCTTCCTCTTCTGCGCCCACCATGACGACGCCTACCCGCCCAGCGATGGGCAGCTGGGCGTGCGCGCCGCCGAGTTCGCGGGCCGCCAGATGGGTGGCGACTTCAGCCGCAAGGACGGCTTTTCGATGTACCACGGCGAGCGCGTGCCAGGCTTCCCCGCCCACCCGCACCGGGGCTTCGAGACGGTGACGCTGGTGCGCAAAGGCCGCATCGACCATGCCGACTCGCTGGGCGCGGCGGCGCGCTTCGGCGGCGGCGACGTGCAGTGGCTCACGGCGGGCGCGGGCATCCAGCACGCCGAGATGTTCCCGCTGCTGCAGGCCGATGCGGCCAACCCGGTGGAGCTGTTCCAGGTCTGGCTCAACCTGCCCGCCGCCCGCAAGATGGCCGCGCCGCACTTCACCATGTTCTGGAACGAGCGCATCCCGCGCGTGCAGCAGCCCGGCGTGACCGCCACCGTGGTCGCGGGCGCGCTGCACGGCGTGGCGCCGCTCGCGCCCCCGCCCGAGTCCTGGGCCGCCGGCGCCGAGGCCGACGTGGCCATCTGGACGCTGCGCCTCGCCCCCGGCGCGCGCTTCACCCTGCCGAAAGCGGCGGGTGTGCACACTCAGCGCATGGTCTACTTCTTCGCGGGCCAGTCCCTGCGCATCGGCCCCGCCGCGCAGACCGGGCACGCCGCCCTGCACGTGGACGCCACGCACGACTGGGAACTGCACAACACCGGCGCGGACGATGTGGAATGCCTCGTCCTGCAAGGCCGCCCGATCGCCGAGCCCGTGGCGCAGTACGGCCCCTTCGTGATGAACACGCGCGAGGAAATCATGCAGGCCATGGACGACTATCGCCGCACCCAGTTCGGCGGCTGGCCCTGGCCTGGCGCCGCCCCCACGCACGGCGACGGCGACCGCCGCTTTGCCCGCCACCCCGATGGGCATACGGATAATCCGGCCCCATGAACATCACCAAAGACAGCGCGGTCACCATCCGCTACAAGCTCACCGACCGCCAGGGCAAGGCCCTCGATTCCGGCCACGTGGCCTACCTGCACGGCGGCTACGACAACATCTTCCCCAAGGTCGAGGCCGCGCTCGAAGGCCAGTCCGCCGGCCACGCCGCCACGCTCGACCTGGCCGTGGAAGACGCCTTCGGCGCGCGCGACGAAAGCCTGGTGCGCACCATTCCCAAGAGCGAATTCCCGCCCGGCGTGAAGGTCGGCGGCCAGCTGCGCGGCGTGGGCAACGACGGCCAGCCGGCTGTCTTCAACGTGGTCAAGATCAAGGGCCCCGTGGTGCACCTGGACGGCAACCACCCGCTCGCGGGCCAGGCCCTGCGCTTCGCCTGCACCGTGACCGAGGTGCGCGCCGCCACGGCGGAAGAGATCGCCCACCGCCACGTGCACGGCGGCCACGGCCACCACCACTGACCTGACCCCGCAGGGCCGCCTGTCGGAAGATAATTGAGAATATTTCTCACTTACTTCCCAGGCATGTACCCGACTCCTTCCCGCATCCCGCCGCCCTCCGTCCTTTTCGCGCACGGCGAGGGGCGCTGATGCGCGCGTTCTGGACGGCCGTGCACCGCTGGGCGGGGCTCGCGGTGGCCCTGTTCCTCATCGTCGCGGGGCTCACCGGCGCGGTGCTGTCGTGGGACCACGAGATCGACGAGTGGCTCAACGCCGACGCCATGCGCACGCCGGGGCGCGGCGCGTTGCAAGACCCGCTGGCGCTCGCCGCCGCCGTCGAGGCGAGCGACCCGCGCGCCCAGGTCAACTACATGACGCTGGGGCTGGAGGAGGGCCACGCGGCCCTGTTCCTCGTGCGGCCGCGCACCGACCCGGCCACGGGCGCACCCTTCGCGCTGGACTACGACACCGCCTACGTCGATCCGGTCACGGCCCGGGTCACGGGCCACCGCGATTCGCACAGCCTCGCGCTCAGCCGGCGCAACCTGATGCCCTGGCTGCGCCACCTGCACGAAAGCCTGCACGTGCCCGCCTTCTGGGGCTCCGACCGCTGGGGCTACTGGCTCATGGGCGGCGTGGCGCTCACGTGGTTGATCGACAGCTTCGTGGCGCTCTACCTCACCTTCCCGCCGCGCCAGAAGAAGCGCTCGGCGCGCACCTGGGCGAGCCGCTGGCGCCCTTCGTGGGCGGTGCGCTGGGCCGCGGGCGGCTACAAGCTCCACTTCGACCTGCACCGCGCGGGCGGGCTCTGGGTGTGGGGCGTCATCATCGTGATCTCGTTCACCTCGTTCTCGCTGAACCTCTACCGCGAGGTGTTCTACCCGGTGATGAGCAAGGTCTCGACCACCACGCCCGGCCCCTACGAGACCCTCAAGCCCGCGCCGCTGGGCACCTTCATCGAGCCGCGCATCGGCTTCGCCGAGGCCATCGCCATCGCGCGCCGCGAGGGTGAGCGGCTGGGCTTCGCGCACCCGCCGGGCGGCGTCTGGTACGGCGGCGACTTCCCGTTCTACAACGTGTCGTTCTTCGACCCGAGCGACGAGGTGGGCGCGATGGGCATGGGCCTGTCGAACGTCTACGTGAGCTCCGAGACGGGCGAGGTGCTCGGCACGCACCGCCCCTGGCACGGCACGGCGGCCGACGTGTTCGTGCAGCTGCAATTGCCGCTGCACTCGGGCCGCATCCTGGGGCTGGCGGGGCGCATCCTCATGTCGGTGATGGGGCTGATGGTGGCCATGCTCTCGGTCACCGGCATCGTGATCTGGGCGCGCAAGCGCCGCGCGCGGTTGCTGCAAAAAACATAGCTGCCAGCGCTTGATGGACAGGCGCTGGCGGTCAATTTGACCTAAAAACGCCGCAGCAACGCCTGCCGCAGCAGGCGCGAGGCCCGGTCGCGGATCTGCAGCGGGCTGTAGCCGGGACGCGGCCATGCGCGCGCCTGGGTGCAGGCGTCCAGGAAGTCGTGCAGCAGCGGCGTGTCGTCCAGCGTCACGCCGCTGGTCGAGCGGAACTCCGGGTGCCACTGCGTGGCCGCGATGTAGCCGCGCCCGTGGCCGGGGCGGCGGCGGATGGCCTCGGGCACCGCGTCGGGGTGGCTCCAGGCCTCCACGTCGAAGCCCGGCGCCAGCCGCTTGATGCCCTGGTGGTGGATGCTGTTGACCGTCACGCGCTGGCGCTGCGGGTACAGCCGCGCCAGCCGCGTGCCGGGCACGATGTCCACCTCGTGCACGTGCTGGTCGTAGGCGCTGGCGTTGCGGTGCTGCTGGGCGCCGGGGTGCTGGGTCTCGATGTCCTGGTACAGCGTGCCGCCGAAGGCCACGTTGATGAGCTGCAGTCCGCGGCACACGCCGAAGATGGGCTTGCCCTGCTGCTCGAAGGCCTCGACCACGGCCATGTCGTACAGGTCGCGCACGCGGTCGCCGAGCCAGGCGTCCTTGAGCGGCACCTCGCCGTAGCTGCCGGGCCATACGTCGGCGCCGCCGTGCATGACCACGCCGTCGAGCCATTCGGCGTAGTGCTTGAGCGAGACGTCGCCGCGCGCCGTCTCGCCCGTGGGGCAGGGCACCATGACCACCAGCGCCCCGGCCGACATGAGCCAGTGCGCGATGGATTGCTCCACGTACTGCAGCGTCTTGTTGGTGAACAGCGGGCGGCCGGGGTCGGCGTGGGAGAAGCAGGCGGACAGGCCGATCTTCAAACGGCTGGCCGTGGCATGAAAGGCGGACATGCAAAGGTTGTAGCACCACGGCGCGGCCCCGTCTGTAGGAAAGCGCTGCCCGGCCCCCCGCCGCGCGTGCTTTTTGCGGGCGCGGAAGCTGTGTTTACCCTGGGTTGTCATGCAGGCGACTTCGGGCAGTGTGGCTATTTGCATACAGTGCAACCGCACCGCGCGCCGGGGTGGCCACGCCCCGGCGCGCGTGCACAAGAACGAGCGAGGAGATGAACCTATGGAAATACTGTTACAGCAGATCCTCAACGGGCTGACGCTGGGCGGCACCTACAGCCTGGTGGCGCTGGGGCTGACGCTGGTGTACGGCATTCTGCAAGTGCCCAACTTCGCGCACGGCGCGTTCTACATGGTGGGCGCCTTCGTGGCCTGGCGGCTCATGACCTGGAACGTCAACTACTGGCTCGCCATGGTGGGCGCGGCGGCCGTGGTGGCGGTGCTGGCGGCGCTGTCGGAGCGGCTGGTGTTCCACCCGCTGCGCCACCACGAGGGGCTGCACTCCATGATCGCCGCCATCGGCCTGCTGCTGTTCCTGGAGGCGAGCGCGCAGGCGCTGTGGGGCGCGGACTTCCAGCGGATGCCCACGCCGTACGAGGGCATCGTGCACATCATGGGCGCTACCGCGCCGGTGCAGCGGCTGCTGATCATCGGCGGCGCGTTCGCGCTGATGCTGGCGCTGCACCTGTTCCTCACGCGCACCGTCACGGGCTCCAGCATCATCGCCATGGCCCAGAACCGCGAGGGCGCGTCGCTCATGGGCATCGATGCCACGCGCGTGTCCATGATGACCTTCGCCATCTCCGGCGTGTTGGCGGCGGTGGCGGCCACGCTGTACGCGCCCATCGGGCTGGTGTTCCCGTCCATGGGCAACCTGGTCATCACCAAGGCCTTCGTCATTATCATCCTGGGCGGCATGGGCAGCGTGCCCGGGGCCATCCTGGGCGGGCTGATCATCGGCTTCGCCGAGGCGTTCGGCGCGTTCTACATCTCCACCGACTACCAGGACATCGTGGCCTTCGTGCTGCTGGTGGTCATCCTGTCGTTCCGGCCCGAGGGCCTGTTCAAGCAGAGGGCGCGCTGATCATGCAAAAACTCGAAGGACCCCTGGGCTGGGGGCTGCTGTTCGTCCTCGGCCTGATCTTCCCGCTGCTCACGAGCAACGACTACCACCTCACGGTGATGGCCACGGCGTACATCTTCGCCATCGCCACCATCGGGCTGAACCTCATCACCGGCTACACCGGCCAGTTCAACCTGGCGCACGCGAGCTTCATGGCCGTGGGCGCGTACACGCTGGGCATCCTCACGGTGGACTACAACGTGCCGTTCTGGATCGCCTTCGTGCTCTCGGGCGTGGTGACCGTGGCGCTGGGCGTGCCGCTGGGCTGGGTGTCGCTGCGGCTCAAGGGCCACTACTTCTCGATCTTCACCATGTGCGTGGGCTACATCATCTACCTGCTGATCGAGAAGTGGGAAAGCCTCACGCACGGCACGGTGGGCATCATCGGCATCCCCGCGCCGCCGCCCATCGGCCCGGTGAACTTCGAGTCGCCGACGGCGCTGTACTACCTTGTCTTCGTCTTCCTGTGCCTGGGGCTGTGGTTCATGCGGCGCATCGTCAACTCGCTGCTGGGCCGCACCTTCATGGCCATCCGCAACGGCGACGCACTGGCCGAGGCGCTGGGCATTCCGCTGGCGCGCAACAAGCTGCTCGCGTTCCTGATCTCGGTGCTGTACGCGGGCTGGGCCGGGGCGCTGTACGCGGGCTTCGTGCGCTTCATCGGGCCCGACATGGCCGCCGCCGAGCGCACCTTCGACATGACCATGTACATGCTCGTGGGCGGGCTGGGCACGCTGCTCGGGCCGCTGCTGGGCACGCTGGCCGTGTCCTGGCTCACCCAGTACATGCAGTTCCTGCAGGACTACCGCTTCGTGGTGTTCGGGCCGCTGCTGATCGTGCTGGTGATCTTCGTGCCCTACGGCATCGTGGGCAGCTACCTGGCGCGCCGGGCGCGGCGGCTGTCGCAGGCCGGGCAGAACGACAAGGACAACAAGGAGGCCCCCCGTGCTGAAGGTTGAACACCTCACCATCCGCTTCGGCGGCAACACCGCCGTGAACGACGTGAGCACCACCGTCGAGGAGGGCAAGATCAACGCCATCATCGGCCCCAACGGCGCGGGCAAGACCACCTTCTTCAACCTCATCAGCGGCGTGTACCAGCCCACCGGCGGCACGCTGACCTTCGATGGCCGCGACATCACCACCCTGCGCAGCGACCAGGTGGCGCGCCTGGGCGTGTCGCGCACCTTCCAGGCCACCACGCTGTTCGACAACGCCTCGGTGCTCGACAACCTCATCGTCGGCCACCGCCTGCGCACGCGCGCGGGCCTGTGGGACGTGCTGGTCGGCTCCAATCGCCTGAAGGAAGAAGAGCGCATCTGCCGCGAAAAGGCGCGCGCCGCGCTCGACTTCGTGGGCCTGGCGCACCTGGAAAACCGCGTGGCCGGCGACATCACGCAGGAGCAGCGCAAGCGCGTGGCCTTCGCCCTGGCGCTGGCCACCGAGCCGAAGATGGTGCTGCTCGACGAACCCGCGGGCGGCGTCAACCCCGAGGAGACCTGGGGCCTGGCCGACCTGATCCGCAAGATGGTCAAGAACGGCCTCACCGTGGCCCTGATCGAGCACAAGATGGACATGATTATGAGCCTGGCCGACAAGATCCTGGTGCTCAGCTACGGCGTGAAGATCGCCGAGGGCACGCCCGCCGAAATCCGCGCCAACCCCGCCGTGATCGAAGCCTACCTGGGAGCCGAGAATGCTGAAGATTGAGAATCTCACGCTCTCCTACGGCGGATTCCGCGCGCTCGAAGGCGTGAGCCTGCACGCCGAAGACGGCGAACTGGTCGTGCTGCTGGGCGCCAACGGCGCGGGCAAAAGCTCCGTCTTCCGCGCCATCAGCGGCCTGCAGAAGGCCCAGGGCAGCGTGCGCTTCGGCAGCACCGACCTGCTGGGCATGAAGCCCTCGCAGATCGTGCGCCAAGGCATCGTGCAGTGCCCCGAGGGGCGCAAGCTGTTCCCCATGATGTCGGTGCTCAAGAACCTGCAGCTGGGCGCGTTCGTCCACGCATCGGACAAGGCCGAGAACAAGCGGCGCCTCGACGAGGTGCTGGCCATGTTCCCCATCCTCGACCAGAAGAAGGACGACCCGGCGGGCTCGCTGTCCGGCGGCCAGCAGCAGATGGTGGCCATTGGCCGCGCGCTCATGGGCCGGCCCAAGGTGCTGATGCTCGACGAGCCCTCGCTGGGCCTGGCGCCGCTGGTGGTCAAGCAGATGTTCGAGATCATCCAGCAGATCAACCGGGCCGGCACCACCGTGCTGCTGGCCGAGCAGAACGCCTTCGCCGCGCTGAAGGTGTCGAACCGCGCCTACGTGATGGAGCGCGGCCACATCGTCATGGAAGGCGACAGCCACGCGCTGCTGGGCGACGAGCGCGTGCGCAAGGCCTACATCGGTGGCTAGCCCTTTCACCCCCACCCATTCACCCCTCAAGGAGACATCCCCATGCAAACATCCAAACGCACCACCCTGATGGCGGGCCTGGCCCTGGCCGGCCTGGCGTTCGCCTCCTTGCCTGCCTTCGCGCAGGACGTGGTCAAGATCGGCTACTCCGGCCCGCTGTCGGGCGGCGCGGCGCTGTACGGCAAGAACGTGCTCGAAGGGATGCAGCTGGCCGTGGACGAGATCAACGCCGCGGGCGGCGTGGACGTGGGCGGCAAGAAGGTCAAGCTCGAAATCGTCGCGCTGGACGACAAGTACAACCCCAGCGAAACCGCCATCAACACCCAGCGCCTGGTGCAGGAGTCCAAGACCCCCGCCGTGCTGGTGCCGCACTCGGGCGGCATCTACGCCGTGCAGACCAGCAACGAGCGGCAAAAGCTGCTGCTGCTGGCCTACTCCAGCACGCCGCCGATCACCGCGCGCGGCAACAAGCTCACCTACCGCATCCCGCCCGAATACACCGCCTACATGGCGCCCTTCATCCAGTATTCGATGGCCAAGTTCGGCAAGAACGTCGGCATGGCCGCGGGCGACCACGACTACGCCAAGCTCTGGGCCAAGGACTTCAAGGCCGCCTGGGAAAAGGCCGGCGGCAAGGTGGTGGCCGAGAACCCCATGAGCTACAACAAGTCCGCCGACTTCTACAGCGGCGTGAGCAAGGTGCTGGCCGCCAAGCCCGACGTGATGTTCATCGGCGGCGCGTCCGAGCCCACCGGCCTCGTCATCAAGCAGGCGCGCGAGCAGGGCTTCAAGGGCGGCTTCATGATCATCGACCAGGCCAAGCCCGAGGAAGTGGCCAAGGTCACCGGCGGCTACGGCCCCATGGAAGGCTCCATCGGCGTGCTGCCCGTGGTCGAGGACCCCGCGCCCGCCACCAAGGCCTTCGTCGAGCGCTACCACAAGACGCACCCGGGCAAGGACCCGTCGTTCGAAGTGACCCTGAACTACACCGCCATCCACGTGCTGGCGCAGGCCATGAAGCTGGCCGGCACCGCCACCGACGCCACGGCCATCCGCGCCCAGCTCGACAAGGCCGCCAAGGCGCTGCCGCCGGCGATCAACTTCCAGGGCCTGAAGGGCATCACCCCGCAGGGCGGCGCCGAGTACGCGCTCAACGTCGCCGTGGTCGAGGGCGGCAAGGTGAAGCCGTACCAGGCTCCGGCGAAGTAAGAGCTATTGTTTCGATAGCTGCCAGCGCTGGCTGCAGGCCGGCTGGCAGCCGATTCGGCATGAAAAAAGCGCCCGAGGGCGCTTTTTTTGTGAAAGGGGCGAATGCGGCTTACTTGGCCACCACGCGCACCATCTCCAGGCACTTGTTCGAGTAGCCCCATTCGTTGTCGTACCAGCTCACGACCTTGATGAAGGTCTTGTCCAGCGCGATGCCCGCTTCGGCGTCGAACACCGAGGTGCAGGTCTCGCCGCGGAAGTCGGTGGCCACCACCTTGTCCTCGGTGTAGCCCAGCACACCCTTGAGCGCGCCTTGCGATTGCGCCTTCATCTCGGCGCAGATCTCGGCGTAGCTGGCTTCGCTGTTCAGCTCCACGGTCAGGTCCACCACCGACACGTCGGAGGTCGGCACGCGGAAGCTCATGCCCGTCAGCTTCTTGTTCAGCTCGGGAATCACCACGCCCACCGCCTTGGCCGCGCCGGTGCTGCTGGGGATGATGTTCTCCAGGATGCCGCGGCCGCCGCGCCAGTCCTTGTTGGAAGGGCCGTCCACGGTCTTCTGCGTGGCGGTGGCGGCGTGCACGGTGGTCATCAGGCCGCGCTTGATGCCCCACTTGTCGTTCAGCACCTTGGCCACGGGCGCCAGGCAGTTGGTGGTGCACGAGGCGTTGGAGATGATGGCCTGGCCCGCGTAGGTCTTGTCGTTCACGCCGAACACGAACATGGGCGTGTCGTCCTTGCTGGGGGCGGACAGGATGACCTTCTTGGCGCCGGCGGCCAGGTGCTTCTCGGCGCTGGCCTTGTCCAGGAACAGGCCGGTGGACTCGATCACCACGTCGGCGCCGACCTCGTTCCACTTCAGCGCGGCGGGGTCGCGCTCCTGCGTCAGGCGGATCTTCTTGCCGTTCACGATCAGCGTGTTGCCGTCGACCGACACCTCGCCCTTGAAGCGGCCGTGCACGCTGTCGTACTGCAGCATGTAGGCCAGGTACTCGGGCTCCAGCAGGTCGTTGATGCCGACGATCTCGATGTCGGGGAAGTTCTGCACTGCCGAGCGCAGCACGTTGCGGCCAATGCGGCCAAAACCGTTGATGCCAACCTTGATAGCCATGTCAGTCTCTTTCTTCCAAAGTTAAAAAAACAGATCCGCTTACTTTTTGCCCTTGGCGCCCTTGGCGCCCTTGAGCACCGCGCGCACCGTGGCCGCCACGTTCTCGGGCGTGAAGCCGAAGTGCTTGAACAGCACCGGCGCGGGGGCCGATTCGCCGTAGGTGTCGATGCCCACCACGGCGGCGCAGCCGTACTTCCACCAGAAGTCGGTCACGCCCATCTCGACGGCGATGCGCGGCAGACCCTTGGGCAGCACGGCCTTCTTGTACTTGGCGTCCTCGCGGTCGAAAGTGGTGGTGCTGGGCATGGAGACCACGCGCACGTGGATTTTCTGGTCGGCCAGCAGCTTCTGCGCGGCCAGGGCCAGCTGCACCTCGGAGCCGGTGGCGATGATGACCGCGTGGGGCTTTTTCTTGGCCGGGTCGCTCAGCACGTAGGCGCCGCGCGAGATGTCGCCCAGATCCTGCTTGGGCGCGTAGGGCAGGTTCTGGCGCGAGAGCAGCAGCGCCGTGGGCTTGTGGCGGTTGGACAGCGCCACGCTCCAGGCCACGGCGGTTTCCGCCGTGTCGGCGGGGCGCCACACGTCCAGATTCGGGATCAGGCGCAGGCTGGCCGCGTGTTCGATGGATTGGTGCGTGGGGCCGTCCTCGCCCAGGCCGATGGAGTCGTGCGTGAACACGTGGATCACGCGCTGCTTCATCAGCGCGGCCATGCGGATGGCGTTGCGGCTGTAGTCGCTGAACGTGAGGAAGGTGCCGCCGTAGGGGATGTAGCCGCCGTGCAGCGCGATGCCGTTCATGATCGCGGCCATGCCGAACTCGCGCACACCGTAGTTGATGTGGCGGCCGCCGTTGGGCGCGCCGCTGGCGTCCATGCGCAGGCTGGGCGTGTGGCTGGTGTTGGTGAGGTTGGAGCCGGTCAGGTCGGCGCTGCCGCCCAGCAGTTCGGGCAGCGCGGCGGTGAAGGCTTCGAGCGCCAATTGGCTGGCCTTGCGGCTGGCCACGGTCTCGGCCTTGGTGTGCGCGGCCACCACGGTATCGACGGCGACTTGCGCGAAGTTCTTGGGCAGGTCGCCCGCCATGCGGCGCGTGAATTCGGCGGCGAGGTCGGGGTGCGCGGCGCCGTAGGCGGCGAAGCGCTCGTTCCAGGCGGCTTCTCGCTCGGCGCCCGCCGTGGCGGCGTTCCAGTCCGCATACACCTCGGCGGGAATCTCGAACGGCGCGGCGGTCCAGCCCAGCGCGGCGCGCGTGAGCGCGATTTCCTCCGCGCCCAGCGGCTCGCCGTGCGCCTTGGCCGTGCCCGCGCGGTTGGGCGAGCCCTTGCCGATGCTGGTCTTGCAGATGACGAGCGTGGGGCGCTCGCCCTGCGCCTTGGCCTGGGCGATCGCGGCGGCCACGGCGTCGGCGTCGTGCCCGTCCACGGGGCCGATCACGTTCCAGCCGCAGGCCTCGAAGCGCTGCGCGGTGTTGTCGATGAACCAGGGCTGCACCTGCCCGTCGATGCTGATGCCGTTGTCGTCGTACAGCGCGACCAGCTTGCCCAGCTTCCACGCGCCGGCCAGCGCCACGGCCTCGTGGCTGATGCCTTCCATCAGGCAGCCATCGCCCAGGAAGACGTAGGTGTGGTGGTCGACGATGGCGTGGCCGTCGCGGTTGAATTCATGGGCCAGCAGCTTCTCGGCCAGCGCCATGCCCACGGCATTGGTGATGCCCTGGCCCAGCGGGCCGGTGGTGGTCTCCACGCCGGGGGTGACGCCTACCTCGGGGTGGCCCGCGGTCTTGCTGTGCAGTTGGCGGAAGTTCTTGAGCTCGCCGATGGGCAGGTCGTAGCCCGTCAGGTGCAGCAGCGCGTAGATCAGCATCGAGCCGTGGCCGTTCGACAGCACGAAGCGGTCGCGGTTGGCCCAGTGCGGGTTGGCGGGGTTGTGCTGCAGGTGGCGGCCCCACAGCGCCACGGCCATGTCGGCCATGCCCATCGGCGCGCCGGGGTGGCCGGAGTTGGCTTGTTGAACGGCATCCATTGCGAGTGCGCGGATCGCATTCGCCATTTGTTGAGAGTTGGCCATGTAAAGCGGAGGCAGTGAGGGTGAACCCGCGATTTTACCGGTGCGCCGTAACCAGCCCGTACCGCCATGCCCACGCTCTACACTGCGCGGCCATGACCATTCCCGCCATGCTGCTCGCCGCAGGCCGGGGCGAGCGTATGCGCCCCCTGACCGATACCACGCCCAAACCGCTGCTCACCGTGCGGGGGCGCCCGCTGCTGGAGTGGCACCTGCGCGCGCTGGCCCAGGCGGGCGTGCGGCGCGTGTGCATCAACACCGCGTGGCTGGGGGAGCAGATTTCAGACCATTTCGGCCTCCAGGCCAATGTGGACGAGCGCTGGCAGCTATCTATTTTCTACTCCCACGAAGGCCGCGACTTCGGCCGCGCGCTGGAGACGGCGGGCGGCATCGCGCGCGCGCTGCCGCAGTTGGGGCCGGTGTTCTGGCTGGCGGCGGGCGACGTGTTCGCGCCGGATTTCACCTTCCCCCAGGATGCCGCCCAGGCCTTCGCGCGGAGCGATCGTCTGGCCCACCTGTGGCTGGTGCCCAATCCTGAACACAACTCGCAGGGCGACTTCGGCCTCTCGCCCGACGGGCTGGCGCTGAATACAGCAGCGGGCGAGCGCTACACCTACAGCACCATCGCGCTGCTCAAGGCCGATCTGTTCGCCGCGCCCTGGTGCGACATTCCGCCCGGCAACCCCGCCGGCGCGGCCGCGCCGCTCGCGCCCCTGCTGCGCCGCGCTATGGATGCGGGCCGTGTCGGCGCATCGCTCTACACGGGCCGTTGGACGGACGTGGGTACGCCGGAAAGACTACAGCGTTTGCAGGCAGTTGGCTGACAGGCACGGTCTTCCTAAATCCTCCACAATGGGCCGCAGTGCGACAACCCAGCCAAGGAGGTTACATGTTCGACTTCTTCGACCAAGGCTCCAAAGCCTATGCCAAGCGAACGGAAACCATGCTGCGCGAGGCCATGTTCGCGCGGCTGGAACACGAAGCCGCGGCGGAGCACCACCAGGCCCTGGCGCGCATGTATGCCGAGCGCATCGAGCGCCTGCGGGCCGAAATCGCCGCCGGCCCCTGGACCCCGCGCCGCGCCGAGCCCCAGCCCCCGGCGGCGCTGGCCGACGAGCCGCCCGAACGCCGCTCCGGCTTCCGCGTGCTGACGCCCGAGCCGCTGACCAAGGCGTCCTGAACGAACGCCTGGCGAAGGTCTAACATAGGGCGATGACCACGCCCTATGCCTCTCGCCGCCAAGCCCTCGCCCGCCAGTTGGGCGCGGGCGGCATTGCCCTCATCCCCACCGCGCTGGAGCAGCCGCGCAACCGCGACAACGGCTTTCCGTTCCGGCACGACAGCTACTTCTACTACCTGACCGGCTTCACCGAGCCGCTGGCGCTGCTGGTGCTGACCGGCGAGGGCGAGTCCACCCTGTTCTGCGCCCCCAAGGACCTGGAGCGCGAGATCTGGGACGGCTACCGCCTCGGCCCCGAGGCCGCGCCCGCCGCCCTGGGCGTGCAGGCCGCGTATTCGTTCGCCGAACTCGACGCGCGCCTGCCGCGCCTGCTCGAAAACCGCAGCCAGGTCTGGTACCCCTTCGCCACCCACCCCGGCCTGGCCGCGCGCGTGGACGGCTGGCTCAACCCGGTGCGCGCCCGTGCCCGCTTCGGCGCGCTGTGCCCGGCGCAGCAAAGCGACCTGTGCACGCTGCTCGATGAAATGCGCCTGGTGAAAGACGCGCACGAGCAGGCCATCATGCGCCGCGCCGCGCAGATCAGCGCCGGCGCCCACGTGCGCGCCATGCAGACCAGCGCGCGCATGGTGCGCGCCGGGCAGGATCTGCGCGAATACCACCTCGAAGCCGAACTGCTGCACGAATTCCGCCGCCACGGCTCGCAGTTCCCGGCCTACGGCTCCATCGTGGCCGCCGGGGACAACGCCTGCGTGCTGCACTACCGCGCCGACGCCGCGCCGCTGCGTAGCGGCGACCTGGTGCTTATCGACGCGGGCTGCGAGCTCGACGGCTACGCGAGCGACATCACGCGCACCTTTCCCGCCAACGGCCAGTTCACCGGCCCGCAGCGCGCGCTGTACGACCTGGTGCTCGCCAGCCAGGACGCCGCCGTCGCCGCCACCCGCCCCGGCGCGCGCTTCAACGACCCGCACGACGCCACCGTGGCCGTGCTCGCGCAGGGCCTGCTCGACCTGGGCCTGATCGACAGGAACAAGGCGGGCAGCGCGCAGGACGTGATCGACAAGCGCGCCTACTTCCCGTTCTACATGCACCGCACCAGCCACTGGATCGGCATGGACGTGCACGACTGCGGCAGCTACGTGGAGCCCAGCGAAATCGGCCAGGCCAGCGAGCGCAAAGACCCGCTTTCGGGTGAAACCATCACCAACCGCCCGAGCCGCATCCTGCGCCCCGGCATGGCGCTGACCATCGAGCCCGGCCTGTACGTGCGCCCCGCGCCCGGCGTGCCCGAGGCGTTCCACGGCATCGGCATCCGCATCGAGGACGACGCCTTCGTCACCGAGGACGGCTGCGAACTGACTACGCGCGGCGTGCCCGTGAAGGCGGATGAGATCGAGGCGCTGATGCGGGCGTTGTAGGCCGGCGGCCCCCTGTGGGGCGGCATAAGTGTTATTCACTACTCTTTTGATAGCTGCTAGCGCTTGCCCAGTAAGCGCTGGAGGCCGATTTGGCTGAAATCCGGCATCTTCGGCCGAAACCCCGATGTAACCGCATCGGTGCCAAAATTGAAACCGGATTACATACACCCCCCAAGGAGACCTTCCCCCATGTCCACCAAGCACCGCTCGACCAAAATCGTCGCCACCCTCGGCCCCGCCTCCAGCGACCCGCAGCTGCTGGAGCAGATGATCCGCACCGGCGTCAACGTCGTGCGCCTGAACTTCAGCCACGGCAAGGCGCAGGACCACATCGACCGCGCCACCATGGTGCGCGAGGCCGCCGCGCGCGCGGGCCGTGAAGTGGCCATCATGGCCGACCTGCAAGGCCCCAAGATCCGCGTCGGCAAGTTCGCCGAGGGCAAGGTCATGCTGGAGCCCGGCGCGCGCTTCGTGCTCGACGCGGGCCGCGCCGAGCTCGGCGACGTCCACGGCGTGGGCCTGGACTACAAGGAACTGCCGCGCGACGTGAAGCCCGGCGACGTGCTGCTGCTCAACGACGGCCTCATCGTGCTCACGGTGGACAACGTGCTCGGCGACCAGGTCACCACCACCGTCAAGCTCGGCGGCGAACTGTCCAACAACAAGGGCATCAACAAGCAGGGCGGCGGCCTCACCGCCCCGGCGCTGACCGCCAAGGACATGGAGGACATCAAGACCGCCATGTCCTTCCAGGCCGACTACGTGGCCGTGAGCTTCCCCAAGAACGCCACCGACATGGAGATGGCGCGCCAGCTGTGCAACGTGGCCGCCGCCGAGTTCCGCCACAAGCCGGGCCTGATCGCCAAGATCGAGCGCGCCGAGGCCATCCCGCGCCTGGAGGAAATCCTGCGCGTGTCCGACGGCATCATGGTCGCGCGCGGCGACCTGGCCGTGGAAGTGGGCAACGCCGCCGTGCCCGCGCTGCAAAAACGCATGATCCGCATGGCGCGCGAGATGGACAAGGTCGTCATCACCGCCACGCAGATGATGGAGAGCATGATCACCAACCCCGTGCCCACCCGCGCCGAGGTGAGCGACGTGGCCAACGCCGTGCTCGACGGCACCGACGCCGTGATGCTCTCCGCCGAGACCGCCGCGGGCAAGTTCCCGCTCGAAACCGTGCAGGAAATGGCCGCCATCTGCTCCGCCGCCGAGGCCGCCGAGCAGGTGGAGCTCGACGCCGACTTCTCCGGCAAGACCTTCAGCCGCATCGACCAGAGCATCGCCATGGGCGCGCTGTTCACCGCCCACCACCTGGGCGCCAAGGCCATCGTGGCGCTGACCGAAAGCGGCTCCACCGCGCTGTGGATGAGCCGCCACCGCATCCACGTGCCCATCTATGCGCTCACGCCCAAGGTCTCCACGCAGCGCAAGATGGCGCTGTACCGCAACGTGCGCCCGCTGCTGGTGGACAGCAGCAGCGACCGCGACGCCGCGCTGGAGCAGGCCGAGGCCCGCCTCAAGGCGCGCAACATCGTGCAAAGCGGCGACGTGTACGCCATCACCTGCGGCGAACCCATGGGCGCGCCGGGCGGCTCCAACATGCTGAAGATCTGCCGGGTGGTGTGACCACCCCCCGGCCCGGGCCGCGCCTAATCAAGCGTGGTGGACTGGGCTTGGGAGCGCCGCCGGGTACTTGAGATGGCGCGTGCCCCTGTAGGCGAGCCAGGCGCAGGCCGCGCCCGCCCCCGCGCCCGCCAGCACATCCGATGGAAAGTGCACGCCCAGGCACAGGCGGCTCCAGCCCACGGCCAGGGCGGCGGCCCAGGCCATCAGCGCGGCGCGCGGCAGCCGCGCGAGCGACAGCGCCGTGGCCAGCGCGAACGCCCCGGCGGCGTGCATCGACGGAAAGCCCGCCCGCGCGCCATGTTCTATCCACTGGATGCCCAGCCCCAATTGCGCCGGGCGCGGCATGGGCATGGCCCAGCGAACCACATGCACCATGAGCCAGGTCAGCAGCAGGCTGGCCAGGCACAGCAGCACGGCGCGCCGCGTGTGCGGCTGCCCGGCGACCAGCGCGCCCAGCAGCACGCCGCACACCACCTGCGGCAGCCCGTTGGACAGCCAGCGCGCCGTCTGGATGATGGCGGCAGGCGTGTGCGGCCCGGCGTTCAAGGCCGCGAAAACGGGGGCGTCGAAGAAGGGCAGCATGGTGTCGGCCTGGTTTTATGAAGCGGCCAGCGCGTCCGCGCTGCGCGCGCCAAGGCGGCTGGCCAGCGGCTGGAACGCCAGGTCGTACAGCCAGCCCGCCGTCCAGCACAGCCAGGCCGTCCAGAACGTGTGGCTCATGAAATGCGCGCCGCGCATCTGCTGCGCCCAGCCAAAGGCAAAGCCCGCCAGCAGCGCCACGGCCAGCCAGCGCCGCGCCACCCGCGGCACGTGGCGGCGCAGGGCGAAATAGCCGGCCACGAAGGCAAAGCCCGCCGAGGCGTGGCCGCCCGGAAAGCAGCGCCCGCTGCCGCCGTCGGTCTGCCCCCAGGCCCAGTGCGACACGTAGCGCGCCACACCGCCGAATTCCGCCAGGTCCCAGGGGCAACTCGTCTTGCTGGCGTGCTTGAGCATGGCCACCACGGCCAGGGCGAGCAGAACGCTTGTCGCCAGTTGCACGCGCGCCGGCTGGGCCACGCGCCGCAGAAAGCCCACGGGCCACCAGATCGCCAGCGTCAGCGCCACTACCAGCGTCCAGGCCAGCCGCCGGCCGGCCTCGTGCATCACCTGCACCGTGAACCAGTTTTGGCGCAGCGCGAAGCCGTGGGACGTGCCATACCAGCGGGCCAGCGCCAGATCGGCCCGGCCCCCGCCGATCCAGTCCCAGCCCAGTACCAGCCCCAGGGTCAGCAGCGTCCAGAGCAGTGTCAGCCGCCAGGAGGGGGTGGTGGGTTTCGCACGCATGGGGCCGCACTGTAAGAACCGGCTCTTAACGTCTCCTTAAGATCGTCAATACGCTCTCAGAACGTGTTGACGATCTAACATCGGCAGCCATGCGAATCCTGGTGGTCGAAGACGATGCGGGCATTGCCGAAGGGCTGCGCGCCAACCTGCAGCAGCGCGGCTACGCGGTGGACCTGTGCGCCGCTGTGGCCCCGGCCTGGGCGGCGCTGGCGCTGGAGCGCTTCGACGCCGTGCTGCTCGACCTGGGCCTGCCCGGCGCCGACGGCAGCGAGTTGCTGCGCCGCCTGCGCGCGGCGCCCGCCACCGAGGGCCTGCCCAACCCCCACACGCCCGTGCTCATCCTGACCGCGCGCGACCAGGTGCACGAGCGCGTCGCGGGGCTGAACCTGGGCGCGGACGACTACCTGACCAAGCCCTTCGACGTGGACGAGCTCGAAGCCCGCCTGCGCGCCCTGCTGCGCCGCGCGGCGGGGCGCTCGGCGCCCGTCATCCGCCACGGCGACCTGGAGGTGGACCCGGCGGCGCGCAGCGTGCACCGGGGGGGCGAGGCGGTGGAACTGTCGCCGCGCGCGTTCTCGGTGCTGCTGGTGCTGCTGCAGGCGCAGGGCCGCGTGCTCTCGCGCCAGCAGATCGAGGAGCGCCTGTACAACTGGGAGTCCGGCGTGGAGAGCAACGCGGTGGAAGTGCACATCCACCACCTGCGCCGCAAGCTGGGCAGCGAATGCATCGTCACCATGCGCGGCGTGGGCTACTTCATGCCGCAGGAGCGCAAAGGGTGACGGGGCGGGCGCCGCAGTCCCCCTCCCTCACCCGGCGGCTGCTGCTCTGGTCGCTGGGCGCGCTGGCCCTGGTGTGGAGCAGCTTCGTCTTCTGGGGCTACCAGGCCGGGGTGGAGGAGGCCGACGAGCTCACCGACGGCCACCTCGCCAGTGTGGCCGCGATGCTGCTCAACCTGCGCGTGGGCGACGGCGTGGACCCGGCCCTGTCCACGCGCCGCGCCAACAAGCCCGGCCTGCGCGCGCACGACTTCCAGCAGTCCCTCAGCGTGGTGCAGTGGAACGCCGAGGGGCGGCTCGTCTCGCGCATCGGCAATGCGCCCGTGCCGGACTTCGGCACGCCCGAGGGCTTTGCCACGCTGAACCTCGGGCCGCCGGCGACGGCATGGCGCACCTTCACGCAGTGGGACACGCTGCGTGTGCGCAAGATCACCGTGCTCATCGACCTGGACGAACGCGACGACCTGGCCGACGACATCGCGGGCCAGATCATCGAGCCCGGCCTGTGGCTGCTGCCCGTGGTGGCGCTGGCGCTGGGGTTGGCGATACGGCGCGGGCTGGCGCCGCTGTACGGCCTGTCGCAAGACGTGGCGCGGCTGGACGTGGCGCGCGCCGGGCGGCTCACGGCGCGCAATCCGATGCGCGAGCTCGAGCCCGTGGTCGATTCCATCAACACCCTGCTCGACCGGCAGCAGGCCGCCCTGGTGCGCGAGCGCCGCCTGGCCAACGAGGTGGCTCACGAGCTGCGCACGCCCCTGTCGTCCATCGTGCTGCAGGCGCGGGCCTTGCAGGGCGGCGGGCTGGACGCGGCGGCGCACCACCTGGCGCTCGACCGCATCGGCAAGGACGCGCTGCACGCGGGCCACGTGCTCACGCAGCTGCTGGCGCTGGCGCGCGCGGGGCAGGCCCTGTCCGAAGCGCTGGAGCCCGTGGATGTCGCCCAGCTGGCGCGCAGCGTGAGCGCCGACCACGCCCAGGCCGCATGGGAGCGCGGCTGCCAGATCGCCGTGCAGGCCCCGGAGCGCCTCGTCGTGCCCGGCAATGCCGTGCTGCTGGAAATGGCGCTGCGCAACCTGGTGGAAAACGCGCTCAAGCACACGCCGCCCCGCACGCGCATCGAGGTGCAGGTGCGGGAGGCGTGGCTGCAGGTCTGTGACGACGGCCAGCGCTGCGGCGCCGAGCCGCCCGCCGCGCCCGCGGACAGCCTGCACCTGGGCCACGAGATCATTGCCCGCGTGGCGCAGATGCTGGGCGGGCGCTTCGGAAAGGCCGCGGCGCCCGCGCCTTTCACCACGTGCTACCGCCTGGAATTCGCGCAGGGGGCGGCCCAGGGATCGGCGTCCGTGGCCGAAAAGGCAGTGTCTTAAAATCAGCGGTTACCACGCGGTTACCTCCCGCCTTTCAACTCCTAGGACACCCACCATGCCCCTCGTCTCGATGCGCGAACTGCTCGACCACGCCGCCGCCCACAGCTACGGCATTCCCGCCTTCAACGTCAACAACCTGGAGCAGGTGCAGGCCGTGATGGCCGCCGCCGACGAGGTGGGCGCGCCCGTCATCCTGCAGGCCAGCGCCGGCGCGCGCAAGTACGCGGGCGAGAGCTTCATCAAGCACCTGATCGCCGCCGCGAGCGAGGCCTACCCGCACATCCCGCTGGTCATGCACCAGGACCACGGCACCAGCCCCAAGATCTGCCAGGGCGCGATCGACCTGGGCTTCGGCTCGGTGATGATGGACGGCTCGCTGCTCGAAGACGGCAAGACCCCCTCGGGCTTCGACTACAACGTCGAGGTGACGCGCAAGGTCGTGGACATGGCCCACAAGGTGGGCGTGACGGTGGAAGGCGAACTCGGCTGCCTGGGCAACCTGGAGACCGGCGACGCGGGCGAGGAAGACGGCATCGGCGCCGAAGGCAAGCTCGACCACAGCCAGATGCTGACCGACCCCGAGGAAGCCGCCGTGTTCGTCAAGGCCACGCAGCTCGACGCGCTGGCCATCGCCATCGGCACCAGCCACGGCGCGTACAAGTTCAGCCGCAAGCCCACGGGCGACATCCTGGCCATCAGCCGCGTGAAGGAAATCCACGCGCGCATTCCCAACACCCACCTGGTCATGCACGGCTCGTCTTCCGTGCCGGCCGACCTGCTGGCCATCATCAACCAGTACGGCGGCAAGATGAAGGAGACCTACGGCGTGCCCGTGGAGGAAATCCAGGAAGCCATCAAGTACGGCGTGCGCAAGATCAACATCGACACCGACATCCGCCTCGCCATGACCGGCGCGGTGCGCAAGTTCCAGGCCGAGAACCCCGACAAGTTCGACATGCGCGAGTGGATGAAGCCCGCGCGCGAAGCTGCCCGCCTGATCTGCAAGCAGCGCTACCTCGAATTCGGCTGCGAAGGCCAGGGCGGCAAGATCAAGGGCGAAAGTCTGCAGGTCGTGGCGGCCAAATATGCCAAGGGCGAACTCGCCCAAGTCGTGCACTGATGCGGTTCCTGGCGATCTCGGCGGCGGTGTGCGCGCTGGCGCTCGGCGGCTGCGCGGCGCCCCAGGGCAAGGACGTTGACCGGCAGGCCGGCCGCTCCCGCGTGGCCCTGCCCTCGGGCCCGTGGGAGGAACTGGGCCGCAGCAACGAGTCCGTGACCCTGCTGCCCGGCAGCGCCATTCCGCTGCAAACCAGCGCCTGGGGCCTGCGCAACGGCGGCAAGGAATTGCTGGCCGTGCTGCGCATCCAGACCAACCGCGCCAACAAGACCGAGCACCTGGATCCCGTGGCCTGGCCCACCAGCTGCGACAAGCAGGTGGGCGTAACGGTGGTGGACGCCACGCGCGGCGACCGCATCCGCGCCAACTGCCTGCGCGTCAAGCACTGGGTGCCCGACGCGCGCTGGCTGGGCAAGGACCAGCCCGCGCTCGCGCGGTGGCTGGGCGAGCGCCAGATCGTCCTGGGCAAGCCCTACACCTACGTGGGCTACCGCTACACCACCGACGGCGGCGAAGTGGTGGCCGTGGACGCCCTGGTGGACCACCGCCTGCTGCGCCCCGTGCCGCACAGCAACGAAGACTTCCTGCGCGCCGACGAGCCCGCCGAGAAATGGGCCGCCGACCTGGCCCAGGCCGTGCGCGTGAGCGCGGGCATGATGGACGGCTACCTGGCCATTCCGCCCTTCCCCCTGCCGGTGCAATAGCCGCCGCTGCCTTCGCTCCCTCTCCCCGTGGGGGAGGGCGCCCGCCAGCACCCCATTTTTCCGAGGGTTATCACGGCACGCCCTGCCCGGCACCCCCGGCCACAATGCGGGCTTGCGCCTTGCCTGTAACCAGAAGTTTGGAGACCTTGCCCATGCAGAACCGTCCCTGGCTGGCCGCCTACCCCGCAGGGGTGCCGGCCGACATCGACCCGTCGCAGTACCCCTCGCTCGTCGCGCTGATGGACGAGGCGTTCCAGAAGTACGCCGACCGCGTGGCCTACAGCTTCATGGGCAAGGACGTGACCTACGCGCGGACCGATGCGCTGAGCCGCTCGTTCGCCGCCTACCTGCAGGGGCTGGGACTGGCCCAGGGCGACCGCGTGGCGCTGATGATGCCCAACGTGCCCCAGTACCCCGTGGCCGTGGCCGCGGTGCTGCGCGCGGGCTTCGTGGTGGTGAACGTGAATCCCATGTACACGCCGCGCGAGCTGGAGCACCAGCTCAAGGACTCGGGCGCCAAGGCCATCGTCATCATCGAGAACTTCGCCAGCACGCTGCAAGCCTGCATCGCCAATACGCCCGTCAAGCACGTGGTGCTGTGCGCCATGGGCGACCAGCTGGGCCTGCTCAAGGGCGCGATCGTCAACTACGTGGTGCGCAACGTGAAGAAGATGGTGCCCGCCTACCAGCTGCCCGGCGCGGTGCGCTTCAACGACGCCGTGGCCCAGGGCGCGCGCGGCGCGTTCAAGGCCCCCCGCATCCAGCCCGACGACATGGCGCTGCTGCAGTACACGGGCGGCACCACGGGCGTCTCGAAGGGCGCGGTGCTTTTGCACCGCAACATCATCGCCAACGTGCTGCAGTCCGAGGCGTGGAACCTGCCCGTGATGAGCAAGGTGCCCGCGAACGAGCAGCCCACCTCCGTCTGCGCGCTGCCGCTGTACCACATCTTCGCCTTCACGGTGAACATGATGCTGGGGATGCGCACGGGCGGCAAAACCATCCTCATCCCGAACCCGCGCGACCTTGCCGCCGTGCTCAAGGAACTGTCGCACCACACCTTCCACAGCTTCCCGGCCGTGAACACGCTGTTCAACGGGCTGGCGAACCACCCGGACTTCAACACCGTCAACTGGAAGAACCTCAAGGTCTCGGTCGGCGGCGGCATGGCCGTGCAGGGCGCGGTGGCCAAGCTCTGGCTGGACAAGACCGGCTGCCCCATCTGCGAGGGCTACGGCCTGTCCGAGACCAGTCCCTCGGCCAGCTGCAACCCCGTCACGGCCACCGAATACACCGGCACCATCGGCGTGCCCATTCCCAGCACGTACATGAAGCTGCTGAACGAAGACGGCAGCGACGTCACGGCCCCGGGCCAGCCGGGCGAAATCGCCATCCAGGGCCCGCAGGTCATGGCGGGCTACTGGCAGCGCCCCGACGAGACCGCCAAGGTCATGACCGAGGACGGCTACTTCAAGACCGGCGACATCGGCGTCGTGGACGAGCGCGGCTACTTCAAGGTGGTGGACCGCAAGAAGGACATGGTGCTGGTCAGCGGCTTCAACGTCTACCCGAACGAGGTGGAGGACGTGGTGGCGCAGATGCCCGGCGTGGCGGAATGCGCCGTGGTCGGCGTGCCCGACGAGAAGACCGGCGAGGCGGTGAAGCTCGTCATCGTCAAGCGCGACCCGGCCCTGACCGAGGCCCAGGTCAAGGAATTCTGCCGCGCCAACCTCACGGGCTACAAGCAGCCGCGCGTGGTCGAGTTCCGCACCGACCTGCCCAAGACGCCCGTGGGCAAGATCCTGCGCCGGGAACTGCGGGACAAGCAGTAGCAATTAAATTGATAGCTGCTGGCGCTTGACTGGTAAGGGCAAGGCCGGGTTATGGCGTAAAAAACCGCCGGTCACTTGCGCGCGGGGCCGTCGTCCGGCACATAGATGATCTCCCCGCTCTCCAGCCGGTAGGCCGTGCCCACGCGCTGGCCCTGGCGGGCGCTGGCGCCGTCGGCCTTGGCCTCGCCCGCCACGTAGCGCGAGACCTTGCCGCCTTCGCGGGTGATGATTTCCATGTTCGGCTGGCCCGGGTTCTTGACCACGGTGAAGTCCTTGGCCGTGAGCATGTCGGCGATGCGCAGGTTGGACACCAGCGCGATCATCAGCGCCAGCGCGAACACCAGGGCCACGTCGAACAGGTTGATGAGGAAGCCCATCGGGTCCATGTCGTCGCTGTCGCCACCCAGGCCGCCGCCGCGCAGTAGGGAGCGGCGGCGCCTCATGCCCCGGCCCCCCGCAGGCGCGCGCTGGCGAACTCCAGCAGCGACAGGTCGTCCATCGCCCAGCGCTGCGCGGCCTGGTGCAGCAGGAAGCCGATGGCGCCGATCACCAGCCCGACCACGGTGGTGGCGAAGGCCACCTCCATCTTGCGCGCCAGCACCGCGATGTCGCCGGCGGCCAGCGCCACCAGGGCCGGGCCGAGCGGAATCAGCGTGCCCATCAGGCCCAGCAGCGGGCCGATGCGCGTCATGGTGCGGAACAGCGCCAGCCGGCGGTCGGCGGCGAGTTCGAATTCCGTCACCACGCGCTCGTGCCAGGCGGCATCGGCGGGCGCCTGGCGCAGGGCCGCCAAGGCGTGGGCCAGCGCGTCGGCCTTGCGCGGGGCGGCGCCTTCCAGCGCGTCGAGCAGTTCGCCCGCCGGCGCCGTGGCCAGCGCGCCGGTACCGCGCGCGCGGCGCAGCCGGTCGCTCCAGCGGCCGTAGAAGTCGCCCAGCGCGAGCAGGCCGCGCGCGAGCAGGTAGAGGATGGCGACCACCACCGGCACCTGCAGCGCGGTCGAGATCCAGGAGAGGGTTTGTATCAGCGATTCCATGGTGTCTTTCTGGATGGATTCAGCGCCGCTGCAGCAGCCAGCCCACCAGGGCCAGCGCGGCGGCCACCGCGGCCACGGCGGCGAGCCGCCCGCCCCACAGCGGCACGGGGTCGATGGCGGCCTGGAAGGCGGGCCGCGCGAGCCACAGCCCGGCCACGGCCTGCGCGCCATGCAGGCCCACGCGCAGCGTGCAGCGCGTGGTGGCATCGGGCAAGGCCCAGCGCAGCAGCGCGGTGGCGGCGGCGAGCAGCAGCGCAAAGCCCAGGGCGCAGAGCCAGGCCAGCGTGCCGTAGTCCCAGCCGTCGACCAGCAGCATGACCGCCACCTGGGCGAAGAACAGCGACAGCAGCGCCGACGGCAGCGGCAGCCAGCCCAGCCCGCGCCACCAGCGTGTGGCTTGCCCTTGCGCTGCGCGCACGGCGTGGCTGCCGAACAGTAGCGCCTCGGCCAGCAGCAGGGCCGCCAGGTCCTGCCGGCGCTGTGGCGATGCAGCCCAGCGCAGAATTTCCGCCGTGCTGGTGCGGCTGGCCAGTTCGCCGGAAGCGGCCAGCGCGGCGGCCAGCGCCAGGGCCATGGCCAGCTGCAGCGGCCGGGGCCATGCGCTGGCCTGCAAGGCCGCGAGGACGATGCAGCAGGCGGCCAGCAACAACAGGATGCTGCCGTCCGCGCTCATTCCCGTGCCCCAGGGTGGCGGCGGCGCAGCCGCCACACCAGCGCCGCCAGCGCCAGCAGCGCGCCGGCCAGCACCGCGATGGCGGAGGCGCCGGGGCGCAAGGCCGGGGAGGGCGGCGGCTGGGCCGCGCCAGGTGCGCGGGGCTGCCCGGGCTGGGGCTGAGACGAGGCTGGCGCCGCATCGCCCGCCTTGCGCAGCACGGTGGCCCGGGCGGTATCGACGGCGGCGCCCTGGTTGGCGGTCTGCAGCGCGTCGTCGTAGGCCTTGCGGTTGTCAGGCGCCAGCTTGCCGGCGATGAAGCCGCGCAGCGCCTGGTTGCCGTTGACGAACTCGGTGCCGCTGGCGCCGAAGCGCGCCACCAGGTCCGCGTGCAGCCGCGCCACGTCGCGCAGGCGCGCGTCGCCGGGCTGCCAGTAGCCCTTGCGCGCGGTCTCCAGCATCACGGCGGTCATCTCCTGCAGCGCATAGGGGTTGGCGCGCTCGAAGAAGCGGTGCACGCCCAGGCCGCGCGCATCGCGCACATAGGTGTCGTCGAGCGCGTCCCACAGTTCGGGCGGGATGGCGTCGGGCTTCATCACGTTCCAGCCGTAGAGGTTGCGGAAAGTCTCGGCGAACACCTCGGCGGACGAGGCGCCGCCCCGGGCCATGGCCTCGATGTAGGCCGGGTTCAGCACGGTGGCGCGCGCCTCCACGGCGATGGCCGCCTTGGCCTCGCGCACGGTGGGCCGCGAGGCGTTGCGGTAGTCGCTGAAATACCCCGCCGGCTCCTGCCCGGTGACTTCGCGCACGGCCAGGTTCAGGCCGCCCATGAATTCATAGACATGGTCCAGCGAGATCGGCCCCCAGGTGTTGGACGACAGCGGCTGCACGACCATCTGCGTGCCGGCCAGCGCCGCCTCGAAGGCGCCGGGCTGGAAGGCGCCCCACAGGTCGCCCTCGCCAAAGGCCGCGCCCATGTTGGCGAGGTAGGTCTTGGCGACTTCCGAGCGGTCCTGCCAGCGGTCGCCGGCCTCGGCCAGGCCCATGATGCCGCTGCCGTAGTTGCCGTTGACGCCGCCGAACACCCGCTGGGCCGAGAAGCGCCGCGCATCGGCGGGCGAGGCGCCGCGCTCCTTGAGCTGCCGCTCCACCGCCTGCACGCCCTGGGCGACAGCGTTGTCCTGCTCGCGCGCCTGGGCGGCCAGGGCCACGGCCTGGTTGATCAGATGCAGGCGCGAGGCCGCCAGGTCGCGCACCTGGCCCGAGGTCTGCACCACCACGTCGATGCGCGGACGGCCCAGTTCCTCGCGCGGAATCAGGCGCAGGCCCGCCACGTGCCCGAACAGGTCGCGCACGGGCGCCACGCCCAGCAGGTACAGGATTTGCGCAATGCTGCTGCCCTCGGTGTGGATGAAGTCGCCGGCCCAGAGCGTGAAGGCCACCTTGGTGGGCCACTGGCCATCGTGCGCGGCGCGGTGCCTGGCCAATAACTGGTCGACGAGTTGCCGCCCCACCGTCCACGCCTGCTCGGACGGGGTCTTTTCCGCGTCGATGGCGAACAGGTTGCGGCCCGTGGGCAGGGCCAGCGGGTTCATGAGCGGATCGCCGCCGGGGGAGGGCGGGGTGAAGCCGCCCGCCAGCGCGTTGCCGAGCGCCGCCAGTTCGCGCGATGGGCTGCCGGCCAACTGGTCGCGGTAGTGGGGAATGGCCTGCAGGCGCTCGCGCAGCGTCAGCACGGCCTGGGCGAAGCGGCGCTCGCCATCGCCCGCCGTGGCGCTGGCGGGCGCGCCCTCGGGTGCGGGCGCGCGGCCTCCGGGGCGGCGTGGCGCCGTTTGTGCCGTTTGTGCCGTTTGTGCCGTTTGCGCGGCCTGGCGGGCCTGCCAGGCCTGGGCGCGCTCCCTTTCGCCAGCGCGGAGCACGGAGGCCAGCAGGCCATCCGCCGCGTCGCCGCGCTGCGCCTGCGCGATCAGCGCCTCGGCGCGCGGGCGGTAGCTGCGCGCCAGCCAGGCCGCATGGTCCAGCTGCTCGCGCCGCACCGTGCCGCGCGCCACGTCCAGTTCGGCCAGCGCCTGCACGACCGCGTCCAGGCCCATGAGTTGCGCGGTGCGGTCCAGCGCCGGCGGCGCATAGGGGCTGCCCAGCGTGTACAGCCCGGCGGTGATGCGGGCGTCTTCCACCGTCTCCATGTGGTCTGCCAGGCTGGCAAGCTGCTCGTCGCTCCAGGGCTTTTGCGCGTCGAGCGACAGGTCGCGGTGCAGGCCCAGCGCCACGGCCTGGCGCTGGATGTCTTGCGCGTACTGGTGCTTGAGCGCGGCGTTGCCCGCGGCGTCCCACGCCTGCAGCCGGTCGGCCAGCTGCTTGTAGCCGGATTGCGCGCCGCCTTCGCGCAGCGGCGGCGTCAGGTGGGAGACGATGGTCGCGTAGCTGCGGCGCTTGGCGATCATGGCCTCGCCGACGTTGCCCATGGTGTACAGGTACAGGTGCGGCAGATTGCCGATCAGCGCGTCGGGCCAGTCGTGGTCGGACAGCGCGACCTGCTTGTAGGGCGTGAACTCCAGGCTGCCGTGGGTGCCGAAGTGCATCACCACGTCGGCGCCGAAGACCTCGCGCGTCCACAGGTACGAGGCCAGGTAGGGCCAGGGCGGCGCGCGCTTGGTGCCGTGCACGAGCTTGAAGGTGTCGTCGCCTACGCCGGGCAGCGGCTGCGGCAGCAGCACTACGTGGCCCAGGGGCACGCGCGCCACCGCGACGCGGCCCTGCGCGCTCAGGTAGTCGCCCGGCGCGGGGCCGAACTGCCGGGCCGCCTGGTCGCACAGCAGCTGCGCGATCTGCTTGCCGCACCAGCCGTTCAGCTGCGCGGCGCTCACCCAGGCCGGGTCGGCGTCGGCCAGGAACTTGGCCATGTCCCCCTTGGCATACGGGCCGATGTTGGGGCCTTGCCGCTGGAGCAGGCGGGCGAATTCGGCCTCGGTGGCGGGCAGGCCGTCCACGCGGTAGCCGTCGGCCCGCAGGCGCTGGAGCAGCGCGTACAGCGAGGGCACGACCTCCAGGTCGCCCGCGTGCAGCGCGCTCTGGCCGGGGCCTTTGTAGTAGTAGATGGCCAGCTTCTTGTCGGCATTGGCCTGGTGCTTCAGCGCCACGGTGCGCTGCACCAGGTCGGCAAAGCGCTCCAGCCGCCCGGGCAGCGCGCGGAACACGCGCAGGCCGTCCGCGTCGCGGAACTGCGCCGCAATCGCCATCGGCGTGGTCGCGCCGTCGATCTCGGGCAGCGTGACCGACATGGTCAGCAGCCCGCCGTCGAAGCTGCGCTGGTCGGCCAGCCATTCGTCGGCCTCGGTGAACACGCTCACGGGCGCGAACACCGGGATGTTGCGCGCCTGCAGCCATTGCCGCGCCTCGTCGGCCTGCCCCGGGGCCAGCCGGCCATGCGGCATGTACACCACCGCCGCCGGGTCGGTCTGTTGCAGAAAGGCCAGCCGCTGGCGCATGGCCGCCATGGGCACGACCTCGAAGCCGCGCGCCTCGAAGGAGCGTATCACCGCGTCCACGTGGTCGCGGTTGGCGTTGAAGGGGCCGGGCACGCTGGTCAGCAGCGCCAGGCGCGGGCGGTCCGGCTTCCAGCCCGGCTGCTTTTGCAGGTACTGCTCGAAGTGGGCGAAGTCCGCGAACACGGCGTCGTCGGCCAGGTGGAAGAACACGTCCTGCGGCATGGGCTGCGGCGGCTCCACCGCGCCCGCGAACAGCGGCTTGCCGTCCAGCACGCGGCGGGCGTAGGTTTGCAGGCGGGCGTAGTTCGCCGGGCCGCCGCCGCGCAGGTAGCCGGCCACGGCGTCGAGGTCGGCGCCCTTCAGGGTGGTGAGCGTGTCGTGCTGGGGGTTGGTGGCGCCCTCCACGTAGATGGGCGTGCCCTGCGCGCCCGCGGCGCGCAGCTGCTGCACCTGCGCGTCGTCCAGCTTGAGGCCGCGGCCAAAAACCACCACCAGGTCGTAGCGCCGGGCCTGGGCCAGCCGGTCGAGCGGCAGCACCTCCGTCTGGACGAACGCGCCGGGGCGGGCCTTGATCAGCCGCGCGGCCCGGAACTCCGGGTAGTGGACCAGCGCCACCCGCGTGGGCGCCAGCCAGGCGCGCCACGCCATCCACAGCACGGCGGCGGCGGCCAGGAGCAGCGCGGCGGCCAGCAGGGTGCGGCGCCAGTTCCGGGTTGTTTTGATTGAGCCAAGTGCCCGCTCCATCGTCTGTACCGCTCCTCATTCATGTAAACGTGATGTTATAACATTGGAAATTTATCGAATCGCAAAGAAAGAGGTGTCATGTTTCGTTGGACGCGGCTGCACGCAGCCATCTGGGGGGTATGGGCGGCAACGGCGGCGTGGGCGCAGGAGGCGCCCGTGAATGCGCCGGCGCAGGCCCAGGCCGGTGAAGGGGGCGCGCTGTCCCCGGTGGTCATCACCGCGACGCGGCGCCCCACGGCGGCGCTGACCACGCCGGCCACGGTGTCCGTGATCGGGGAGGAGCAATTGCGCGAGAACCTGGTGACGGACTTCGGCGAGATGTTCCGCTACGAGCCCGGCATCGCGGTCAACCGCGAGGCCCGCGGGCGCGGCGGCGAGGCCGGCATCGAGGTGCGCGGCATCGGCGCGCGGCGCCTGGGCCTGCTCCTCGACGGCGTGCGCCTGCCGGGCGGCTACGGCGCGGCGGGCGGCAACACCGGCCAGCTGCGCGTGGACCCGCTGTCGCTGAGCCGCATCGAGGTGCTCAAGGGGCCGGCCTCCAGCCTCTACGGCAGCGACGCGCTGGCGGGCGTGGTGCTGTTCCGCACCCTGTCGCCCCAGGACTTCTTGGATGCTTCGAGGCGCTTTGCGGGCTCGGTCTCCACCGGCTACGACGGCCGGGACAATGCCCGCTGGGGCCATGCCAACCTGGCGTTCCGCGCGGGTGCCACGCAAAACCTGCTGTCGCTCACGGCACGCGACGGCCACGTGCTGAAGAACCACCCCGACAGCGCGCTGCACCCCAATCCCCAGGACACGCAGATGCGCAACCTGCTGTTCAAGTCGGTGCTGGACATCGACGCGCGCCAGTCATTGACGCTGACCGGCGAGCACTACGAACAGTCCATCGCCACCGACCAGCAGTCCCTGCTCGGCCCCATCGCCGGGGGCTCGCGCATCACCAGCAGCCTGGCGGACGACTTCGGCAAGCGCGACCGGCTGGGGCTGGCGTACCGCTACGCTCCGGGCGGCGCGTGGTTCGACCATTTCTCGGCGCAGATCGACTACCAGACCAGCAGCACCCGGGAGCGCACCTACGAGGCGCGCAAGCCGCCCGGCGCGGCCCCGGCGCTGCTGCGCGACGGGCTCCTGTCCTACCGCGAGCCGCAGTGGTCGGGCAGCCTGCAGTTCGACGGGCAGGCCCAGGCCGGCGGCGTGACGCACCGCTGGGTCGCGGGCATGGACGTGGTGTCCAAGTCGGTCAGCCTCTACAACGACGCGCTGCAGCGCACCGCCACGGGCGGCGGGGCCACGAATGTCGTCGATGGCCAGGTCTACCCGCGCCGCACCGCGCCCGAAACCGACGTGCGCAACCTTGGCCTGTTCGTGCAGGACGAGATGGCCTTCGGCGACGGCCGGCTGCGGCTGACCCCCAGCCTGCGCTTCGACACCTACCGGATTGCGCCGAAGCCGGATGCGCTGTTCGCCAACGGCAACGTGGCGGGCGTCGCGCCGACGGATTTGTCCAGGAATGCGTGGACGCCGCGCCTGGGGCTGAGCTACGAGTGGCAGCCGCGCCAGGTCGTCTATGCCAACCTCGTGACCGGCTTTCGTATGCCCACGCCGGAGCAGCTCAACCGGGTCGGGCAGACCCCGGTGGCCACCTTCATCCATGATTTCGTGCCCAACCCGAACCTGAAGCCGGAACGCAGCCGGGGCGTGGAGTGGGGCCTGCGCGGCGAATCGGAGCTCGGCTCGTATGAACTGGCGGCCTTCTACAACCGCTACACCGACTTCATCGACACGCAGATGATCGCCTACATCCCGCCGGGGCAGAGCGGCGATGCGCGCGCCATCCGGCGCTTCCAGTCGCGCAACATCGGCGAGGTCGAGATCTACGGCATCGAGGCCAAGGGGCAGATGCCGATCGGCCATTGGTTCCATGCGGCGGACCGCTGGCGCCTGATCGGGGCCATGCAGTGGTCGGTGGGCAACGACAAGACGGCCGGCCAGCCGCTCAACAGCGTCCAGCCCCCGCGGCTGGTGGCCGGGCTGCGCTGGGATGAGCGCGCGGGCCGCTTCGGCGGGCAGCTCCAGGGCAACTTCGTCACGGGCAAGCGGCGCGTGAACGAAGCGCTGGCGCAGACCGGCTCCACGGCGCCCGTGCCGCTCAAGACCGCCGGCTACGCCACCGTGGACCTGAGCGCCTACTGGCGGATCGGCAAACAGGCCACGCTGAACCTGGCCGTCTACAACCTGTTCAACCGCCAGTATTTCGACTGGTCTGCGGTGAGCGGCCTCACCGGCAACGATGCGCAACTGGCCTCCTACACCGCGCCGGGACGCACCGCGTCGGTCAGCCTGCGGGTGGATTTCTGAGGCGGCTCCGCGCGCACTGTCGCGCGGCTAGGCCCCGGGTGCGCAGCGGCCGCAGGTGCCGTGCATCTCGACGCTGGCCGTGCCCATGCGGAAGGCATGGTCCTTGGCCCAGCCCTTGAGGCGCCGCTCGACCGCCGGGTCCGGGAACTCGTCCACATGGCCGCACTGGTCGCAGATGGCGAAGACGACCAGGCCATGCTGGTGCTCGTGCGGGTGGGCGCAGGCGACGAACGAGTTCAGGGTCTCCACCCGGTGCACGAGGCCGTACTCGATCAGCTTGTCCAGCGCGCGGTACACCTGCTGCGGCGCCCGCAGCCCCTCGCCGCGCAGGTGGTCGAGCAGCGCGTAGGCGCTCGCAGGGCTTTCCTCGCGCGCGAGCGCGTCGAGCACGAGGGACTGGTGCCGGGTCAGTTCCGGAGGAGGCGGCTTGGCGGAGGACGGCATGGCTGCGTGCGTGATGTCGTAACGCCTGAGAGTCTAGCGCCTGCCCCGGCAGCGCCGAGGTGTTATGGTTTTGATAGCTGCCAGCGCTTGACCAGCAAGCGCTGGAGGCCGATTTGGCTTCAAACTACTGGAGCCACCCGCGCTTGCGGAAGTACAGCATGGGCACCACGGCGCTGGCCACCATCAGCAGCAGCACGTACACGTAGCCGTACTGCCATTCCAGCTCCGGCATGATCTTGAAGTTCATGCCGTAGATGCTCGCGATCAGCGTGGGCGGCAGCAGCGCCACGCTGGCCACCGAGAAGATCTTGATGATCTTGTTCTGGTTGATGTTGATGAAGCCCACCGTGGCGTCCATCAGGAAGTTGATCTTGTCGAACAGGAAGGCCGTGTGGCTGTCCAGCGAATCGAGGTCGCGCAGGATCTGGCGCGCCTCCTCGAACTGCTCGGCGTTCAGCATCTTGCTGCGCATCATGAAGCTCACGGCGCGGCGCGTGTCCATCACGTCGCGGCGGATGCGCCCGTTCAGGTCTTCCTGCCGCGCGATGGCGGCCAGCACCTCGCCCGCGCGGGCGTCGGTCACGTCGCCCGAGAGCACCATCTTGCTGGCTTTTTCGAGGTCGTCGTAGATGCCTTCGAGCGCGTCGGCGGAGTATTCGGCGTCGGCGTCGAAGAGCTTGAGCAGCACCTCGCGCGCATCGGTGATCAGGCCCGGAGCCCGGCGCGCGCGCAGGCGCAGCAGGCGGAACACGGGCACGTCCTCGTCGTGGATGGAGAACAGCACGCCCTTGCTCTTGAGCTCGTCATTCACCAGGTTCAGGATGAAGGCCACGCGCACGGCGCGCGGCTGCTCGTGGTCGTCCACCAGGAAGTCGCTGCGAATGTGCAGTTCGCCGTTGTCTTCCTCGTAGAAGCGGGCCGATTCCTCGATGTCCTCGTCCATCGCGTCGTCGGGAATCGACAGGCCGTAGTGCTGCTTGACCCAGCGCTTTTCCTCGAGGGTGGGCGACTCCAGGTCCACCCAGATGGGCTGGAAGCGCGTCAGTTCCTCCAGCGATTCGATTTCTTCCTGAACCAGGCGGCCATTGGCGAGCGTGAAGATGTTGAGCATGGCTTCTCGTGTCGAATCGGAATCGCGGATTATTGCACTGCAACAATGGCCGCCGCATGACACAGGTCGGCCCAGGCCGCCGCCTTGGCCTGGGGGGCGCGCAGCAGGTAGGCCGGGTCGTAGGTCACGGCCACGGGCGTGCCGTCCACGGCCTGGAGGCTGGCGCGCAGCCGGCCCAGCGGCTCGGTGCTGCCCAGCACGGCGCGCGCGGCGGGCAGGCCCAGGGCCAGCACCATGTCGGGCCGGGCTTGTGCCAGCGTGTGCGCCATGCTGCCGCCCGCCGCGTCTTTCACCAGCGGCGCGATGAGCACGCGCCGGTTGTGGTGCAGCCGCAACGCGCTCAGCATGTTGTCGAGCAGGCGGCCTGCATCGCCCGCGAACGGGTCGTCGGGCTGGGCGCAATCGGCCACCACCAGCCACACCGGGCCGTCGCTTTCGGCCTGGGGGTAGGCCGGGCGGGCAAGGGCAGGGCTTGCGGGCGCCGTGGGTGCCGGAGGGGGCTGCTGGGCGGGCGGTGCGGGCGTTTGCACGGCCTGCATGGCCTGCACGGCGGGTGCAGGCACGGGGGCGGCCGCCACTGCTGCCGGTTCCGTCGGCTCTGCACGCGGGGCAGCAGGCAGCCAGATGGTGCTGATGCCCATTTCTTGCAGCATGGCGCGCTGGCGCGCATCGAGGTTCAGGGCCATAGGTTCAGACTCATCACGACGGCATCCTCGCGCTCGCCCGCCGCCGCCGGGTAGTAGCGCTTGCGCTCGCCCACGCGGCGGAAGCCGTAGGCTTCGTAAATCTGGCGCGCGCGGGTGTTGCTTTCGCGCACCTCCAGCCACAGCCACTGCGCCCGCTGGCCGCGCGACCAGAGCGCCAGGGCGTCCAGCAGCACGCGCGCCCAGCCCTGGTGCTGGTGGCGCGGGGCCACGGTGAGGTTGAGCAGGTGCGCCTCTTCCACGCCCGGCATGGCGACGAAGTAGCCCAGCAGTTCCTCGTCGGCCAGCAGCAGCTGCACCGTATATCCCGAGGCCAGCGTGTCGGTGAAGTTGCCGCGCGACCAGGGGTGGCTGTAGGCCTGCTGCTCCACGTTCAGCACGGCCTCCAGCCGCGCCAGGGTGAGCGGCTCGAAACGCGCTTCGATGGGGGAGGGCAGGGCGCTCATTGCTTGGCCGCTTCGCGTTCCGCCGTGGTCTGCGCCACCTTGTCGCGCACGTACAGCGGCAGCGCCTCGGCGGCGGGCACGGCCTGGTGCATCAGCGCCGGGGCCAGGCGCAGCAGCGCGGCGGCGGTGGGCAGGGCCGGCACGGCGGAGGGGGCCGCCAGCCGTTCGCCATAGGCCGCCTGGGCATTGCCCGCCAGCGTGTGGCCCGGCGGCACGCGCAGCACCTCGGGGGCGCACAGGCCGAATGCGCCTTCGCCGTGCCAGCTGTCCGCCGCCCAGCGGTAGGGCGCGTGGTAGACCTCGCCCATGCGCGCATCCAGCGCCGCGAGCACCTGCGTGCAGCCGTGCCGTGCGCGCGCTTCCTCGGCCACGGCCAGCAGCGTGTCCACGGGCAGCACGGGCACGCCCGCGCCGAAGGCCAGCCCCTGGGCAATGGAGCAGGCCGTGCGCAGCCCGGTGAACGAGCCCGGCCCGCGCCCGAAAACGATCGCCTCCAGCGCCGTGAACTCCAGCCCCGCCTGCCCCAGCAGCGCGTGGATGGCGGGAATCAGCGTGGCGGAGGCCTGCGCGCCGCCGGGGCCGTCGTGCGTCCAGCTTTCGCCGCCGCGCTGCACGGCAATGGAGAGTTGGTCGGTGCTGGTATCGAAGGCAAGCAGATTCATGGTGAGCCGTTGATTATCCTTGGCTGCATGTTCCGTCATTGCATTGCTATTTGCGCGCTGGCGCTGGGCATGGCCGCCCAGGCCATCACACTGCCCCCCGAAGTCGAATCCGCCCTGGCGCGCGCCCAGGTGCCGCGCGAGGCCCTGTCGGTCGTCGTGGCCGATGCCGAAGCGCCTCGCAAGGCCCCGCGCCTGGCGTGGCAGGCCCAGGCGCCGGTCAACCCCGCCTCGGTGATGAAGCTGGTGACCACCTATGCCGCGCTCGACCAGCTCGGCCCCGCCTTCACCTGGAACACGCCGGTGTACCTGGAAGGCAGCGTGCAGGGCGGCACGCTGCACGGCAACGCCTACATCCAGGGGCAGGGCGACCCGCAGCTGGTGATGGAGCGGCTGTGGCTGCTGCTGCGCCGCCTGCAGGCGCAGGGCGTGCAGGCCATCGCGGGCGACATCGTGCTCGACCACAGCGCGTTCCAGCTGCCCGAGCACGACCCCGGGCTGTTCGACGGCGAGCCGCTGCGCGCCTACAACGCCGCGCCCGACGCGCTGCTCATCAACTACCAGGCCCTCACGCTGACTTTCGTGCCCGATGCGGCGGCGGGCCTGGCGCGCGTGGCCTACGACCCGCCGCTGGCGGGCATGTCGCTCCAGCCCACCGTGCCCCTGGCCGCCGCCGGCACGGCCTGCGGCGACTGGCGCGCGGGCCTGCGCGCCGAACTGGAGGGTGCGCGCATCGCCTTCCAGGGCGTGTACCCGGCCGCCTGCGGCGAACGCCCGTGGAGCATGGCCCCGGTGGATGCGCAGCGCTTTGCCGCGCGCGCCGTGGAGGGCATGTGGCGCGCCTTGGGCGGGCGCCTGTCGGGCCAGGTGCGCGACGGGCGCGTGCCCGCGGAGCTGCAGCCGGTGTTCAGCCAGCCTTCGCTGCCCCTGGGCGAAGTGGTGCGCAGCGTCAACAAATTCAGCAACAACGTGATGGCGCAGCAGATCTTCCTGACCCTGGGCCTGCAAAAGAATGGCGCGGGCAGCTTCGACGCCGCGCGCGCGGCGCTGCGCCAGTGGTGGCAGCGCCGAGTGGGCGACGACGCCCCCGTGCTGGACAACGGCGCGGGGCTCAGCCGCAGCGAACGCATCAGCGCCCAGGCGCTGGCGCGCATGTTGCAGGCGGCCTGGGCCTCGCCCGTCATGCCGGAGCTGCTGGCCTCGCTGCCCATCGCGGGCCTGGACGGCACGCTGCACCGCAGCCAGAGCCGCGCCACGGCGCACCTCAAGACCGGCAGCCTGCGTGACGTGGCCGCCATCGCCGGGTACGTGGACGGGGCTGGTGGCCACCGCTGGGTGCTGGTGGCCATCATCAACCACGCCAATGCCGCCGCGGCGCGGCCCGCGCTGGACGCGCTGATCGACTGGACGGCCCGCGATTGACGCTCACAGCCATTGGGGCTTTCCCGGTCTTGTCGCAAAGGTGGCAGTGGGTAACATCATGTGATCAAAAAAGAACGATCGTTCTATTTATAGCAAAGGAAGCATGATGAAAAAACGGACTGGGCTGGCACTGATCGCCGCCGCCGCACTGCTGGCGGCCTGCGGCGGGGGTGGGTCGGACACCGGCGGCACCACGCAAACCGACCTGAGCGGCGCGCGCGGTTCGCTCATGTACAACCCGCCGCTGCACGTGACGGGCATGACCGCCTCCGACTTCCAGAACCGCATGGCGGCCAGCGCCAGCGGCCAGAGCCTGCTGGCCGTGGCGGGCGCGCCCAAGTGCGGCATAGACGTGTACTACTTCCAGTACGGCACCGTGGGCGGCGCGGGCGAGGCCACCAACGCCTCGGGCGCGCTCATGGTGCCCTCGGGCAGCGCGGCGGGCTGCACGGGTGCGCACCCCGTGGTGCTGTACGCGCACGGCACCACGTTCGACAAGGGCTACAACATCGCCGACATCGTCGATTCCACGAACGCCGGCGCGTCCGAGGGCACGCTGCTCGCCGCCATGTACGCGGCGCAGGGCTTCATCGTGGTGGCGCCCAACTACGCGGGCTACGACGTGTCCAAGCTCGGCTACCACCCCTACCTGAACGCCGACCAGTCGGCCAAGGACATGATCGACGCGCTCACCGCCGCGCGCAAGGCCATGCCGGGCGTGGGCGGGCAGGACGCGGGCAAGCTGTTCATCACCGGCTACTCGCAGGGCGGCCACGTCGCCATGGCCACGCACCGCGCCATGCAGGCGGCGGGCATGACGGTGACGGCGGCGGCCCCGATGTCCGGCCCCTACGCGCTGGCCGCGACGTTCGACGCCACCTATTACGGCAACGTGAACGTGGGCTCCACCCTGTTCACGCCCATGATCACCACCAGCTACCAGAAGGCCTACGGCAACATCTACAGCCAGCCTTCCGACGTGTACGAGGCCGCCTACGCCACGGGCATCGACACCCTGCTGCCCTCCGCAACGCCCCTCGCCACGCTGATTTCGCAGGGCAAGCTGCCGCAGACGGCCATGTTCAGCAGCACGCCGCCCGCGCCGCAGTTCGCCAGCATCACGCCGCCCACCGAGCCCGCCGCCTTGGCGCCGCTGTTCGCGCTGGGTTTTGGCAGCAACAACCTGATCAAGAACAGCACGCGGCTGGCCTATCTGCAAGACGCCATCGCCAACCCCGACGGGCTGGTGCCCAGCGTGACCACCGGCGTGGCGGCGGCCAGCCCGCAGAACCCCATGCGCAAGGCGGCCAAGCTCAACGACCTGCGCAACTGGACGCCCCAGCGCCCCGTGCTGCTGTGCGGCGGCAATGCCGACCCCACCGTGTTCTTCAGCGTGAACACCGGCGCCATGCAGGGGCTGTGGACCGCGCCCTCGCCGCTGGCCCCGGCACAGGGCCTGCTCACCGTGCTGGACGTGGATTCCGCCGCCAGCGCGGGCGACCCGTTCGCCGCCGTCAAGGCCGGCTTCGCCCAGGCCAAGGCCAGCACGGCCGCCCAGGGCGGCGCCAATGCCGTGGTGACGGCCTACCACGGCTCGCTGGTGCCGCCGTTCTGCAGCGTGGCCGCGCGCGGCTTCTTCCAGCAGGTGCTGGCCTCGGGTGGTTGATTGATTCAAGGAGTATTTCGCATGACCCGTTTCATCCCCCACGCCATTGCGGGCGCGGCGCTGCTGGCGCTGTGCGGCACGGCCTCCGCGCAGTGGACCGTGCGCGGCGGTCTCACCCACATCGATCCGCACGCATCGGCCTCCGATGCCACCGGCCCCTTACTGCCGCCCCCGCCCTCGGGCGTGAGCCTGGACGTGAAGTCCAAGTCCACGGCGTTCTTTTCGGTGGCCTACGGCCTCAACCCCAACATGGAGCTGGAACTGGCCCTGGGCTACCCGCCCACCCACGACGTGGTGGCCAGGCTCTCGCCCTCGCTGCCCGCCAGCGTCCAGGCGCTGGACGGCCAGCGGATCGCCAAGGTGCGCCAGATCGCGCCCACGCTGTTCTTCAACTACAAGTTCGGCGAGGCCAACGACACCTGGCGTCCGTTCGTGGGCGTGGGCATCAACTACACCAACTTCGACAAGCGCACCTCCACCGCCGCCGGCAACGCGCTCAACGGCGGGCCGACGGACATCCGCCTCTCCGACTCCTGGGGCCTGGCGGCGCAGGCGGGCCTGAGCTACCGCATCAACGAGCGCTGGTCGATCTCCGGCTCGGTCGCCACCGCGCGCGTGAAGTCCACGCTCACCACCAACACGGCGGGCGTGCAGCGCAACGTCGACATCCGCTTCCGGCCCGTGGTGCTGACCATTGCGGCGGGGTACAGCTTCTAAGCCGCTTCCCCCCAAACCCCCCAAGCAAAACGCCGGCCCTCGGGCCGGCGTTTTTCATGGAGCAGGCACTGTTACCACTGCAGCCGCACGCGGTTGTACACGTAGTCGCCGAACTGGCGGTGCGCGGCGGGCGTGAGGTACACGTTGTCGGCAAAAGCGTACTGGGTCTGGTCCGCGCCCGAGACCAGGGTGGAAGCCGTGCACAGGTTCGAGTTGATCTGGCCCGCGCCCGTGCCGATGCCGTTGCCGGGGTCCACCGAGGTGCACACGGCGGTGGTGGAGTTGCTGAAGCCGTAGCTGCCGCCCGTGTTCACGTACAGGTTCACGTAGTACTCCAGGTCCATGTACTGCACGTTCTTGCCCAGGTCGTCGATGTTGACCTTCAGGCCCGTGATGAACGCCTGCGCGGCGTTGTACAGCAGCGTCTGCTGGCCGGTGGAGATGCCCCAGGGCGTCTTGTCCAGGTCGTACACGCTGGCCAGCACCACGTGGGTGCCGCCCGCGTTGACGATGCGGCGCACCTGCGTGGCCAGGTCCGTGCCCCACTGGCGCGCGTTGGCCACGTACTCGTCCTGCGTCATCGTGCCGGCCTGCACGGCCATGAAGCCCGCGATCAGGTCGCTCATGCCGCCGTTGACGAGGACGAAATCGTCGTTGGCGAACGTGTTGCCGGACAGGAACTTGTCGATCTGCTGCGTGACGGTGAGCGTGCTCGCATTGCCCGCCGCGTCGGGCGTGATGTTGATGCGCGCGTTGCCCGTGGCGTAGCTCAGGCCGCCCTGGGAGACGGACGTCACGGTCTTGCCGTAGTGAGAGGCGAACTGGTTGCTCCAGTTGAGTATGGTGCCGTCGTTCACGGTGTAGGCGGCGCCGTTCTGGCCCACGTCGGTCACCGCGTCGCCGAAGGCGATGATGCGGTTGGGCGAAACGGCCGATTCCACGGTGCTGGAACCGCAGGCCGCGAGCAATGCAGCCGATGCACAGGCCGCTGCGACGAGGCTGCGGCGCATCCAATGAGATGCCATGAAGTTCTCCAAAAAAGTGGGCAGAGTTTAGCGGGAGCGGGTTAACTCGCGGCGGCTCGTTGTAAGCGGTCGCGCACGCCTTCCCATTCCGGCGTGGCGGGCGGCGTTTCTATCCAGATGAGCTTCACGCCCGCGTCGTCGAAGCCGCGCAGCGCGGCGAAGAGCTGCCGCGCGGCGGCGGCGGCGTCGCCGGGCATGTGGCGCAGCAGCGCGGCGTGGGGGCGCAGCGGCGTGCGCGCATACACGCCGACGTGGGCCGCATCCGCGCCCAGCAGGTCGAGGGCGGATTGCAGCGCCCCGGCGTCCATCAGCCGCACCTTCGCGCTGGGCGCATAGTGGGCCTCCAGGGTTCCCGAGGCGCGCGGGGTGTGCGCTGGAAGCGCATCTTTCGATAGCGGCTCCATGCCGCAAGCCGCCGCGATCTGCGCGCGCGTGATGTGGCCGGGGCGCAGCAGCACGGGCAGGCCGCGCGTGCAGTCGATGATGGTGGACTCGATGCCCACGCCGCAGGGGCCGCCGTCCAGCACCAGCAGGCCGGCGCCGAATTCGTCCTGCACGTGCGCCGCCGTGGTGGGGCTCACGCGGCCAAAGCGGTTGGCGCTGGGCGCGGCCAGGCCCATCACGCCGCGCCGTGCGCAGGCGGCCAGCAGCGCGTGCGCCACGGGGTGCGCGGGGCAGCGCAGGCCCACGCTGTCCTGCCCGCCCGCAGCGGCGGCGGCGTGGCCCGCGCGGCGCGGCAGGATGAGGGTGAGCGGGCCGGGCCAGAAGGCCGTGACCAAGGCGTGCGCGAAGGCCGGCACCTCGCCGGCAAAGTGCGCAATGCCCGCCGCGTCGGCCACGTGCACGATCAGCGGGTGGTCGCTGGGGCGGCCCTTGGTGCTGAAGATCTGCGCCACGGCGGCGTCGTTGTCCGCGTCCGCGGCCAGGCCGTAGACCGTCTCGGTCGGCAGGCCCACGAGCGCGCCGTCTAGCAGCGCCTGCGCGGCGGTGGCAATAGAACTGGCTTGCTGGCCGTCAAGAACCATGGTCAGAACGGCGCAATGCCCAGGATGGCCGCCGCCCGCAGCGCCGTGGCGCGCGCGGCCTCGGGCGTGGGCGCGGTGACGTTCAGGTGCCCCATCTTGCGGCCCCGCTTGGCCTCCAGCTTGCCGTACAGGTGCAGGTGGGTGCCGGGCAGGGCCAGCACCTCGGCCCAGCCCGGGGTCGCGGCGGAGTCGCTCTGCGCCCACCACAGGTCGCCCAGCAGGTTGAGCATGACGGCGGGGCTGTGCTGGCGCGGCGGCGTGAGCGGCAGGCCAGCCAGGGTGCGCACCTGCAGCTCGAACTGCGACACGTCGCAGGCGTTCTGGCTGTAGTGGCCGCTGTTGTGCGGGCGCGGGGCGATCTCGTTGACCACCAGGCGGCCGTCCTGCAGCACGAAGAATTCCACGCACAGCACGCCCACGTAGTCCAGGCCGTTTGCTATCGAATAGGTAGCTGCCAGCGCTTTCTGCACCTGTGCTGGAGGCAGATTTCCTTCATACACCTCGGTCACCGCCAGGATGCCGTCGCGGTGCAGGTTGCGCTGCGGCGGCAGGTGCACGATCTGGCCATCCGCGCCGCGCGCGACGATCACCGAGCATTCGTGCGCCAGCGGCAGCATCTGCTCCAGCACGCAGGGCACGCGGCCCACGGACTCCCACGCGGCGGCCAGTTCGGCGGGCGTCTGCACGCGCGCCTGGCCCTTGCCGTCGTAGCCCAGGCGGGCGGTTTTCAAAATGCCCGGCAGCAGCGCGGCATCCACGGCGGCCAACTGCTCGGCGGTTTCGATCACGGCATAGGGCGCGCAGGGTACGCCGCAGCGGTCGAAGTGCGCTTTCTCCTGCGCGCGGTCTTGCGCAATGGCAACGGCGCTGGCTGCCGGGGCCACGGGGCGCTGCTGGGCCAACTGGCGCAGCGCGGCGGCGGGCACGTTCTCGAATTCGGTGGTGATGGCGTCGCTCAACTCGGCCAGCCGCGCCAGGCCCGCCGTATCGTCATATGCCGTGCGGATGTGGTGGTGGCTGATCAAGCCCGCGGGGCTGTTGGCGTCGGCGTCGAGCACCGCCGTGAAGTAACCCATGGCCTGCGCGGCCTGCGCGAACATGCGGCCCAACTGGCCGCCGCCGAGCACGCCCAGGGTCGAGCCGGGAAGCAGCGTCTTCTTCATACGGGCGGCAGCGTCATGGCGCGCGCGGCTTCGGTCTGCTCCGCGCGGAAGGCTTCGAGCCTGGCGCGCAGCGCCGCGTCCTGGTTGGCCAGCAGCGCCACGGCGAACAGCGCCGCGTTGGCCGCGCCCGCCTGGCCGATGGCGAACGTGGCCACGGGCACGCCCTTGGGCATCTGCACGATGCTGTGCAGCGAATCCACGCCTTGCAGGTGCTTGCTGGCCACGGGCACGCCCAGCACGGGCACGCAGGTCTTGGCGGCGATCATGCCGGGCAGATGCGCCGCGCCGCCCGCGCCCGCGATGATGGCCTGCAGGCCGCGCCCGGCGGCGGCTTCGGCGTAGGCGAACATGTCGTCGGGCATACGGTGGGCCGAGACCACGCGCGCTTCGTGGGCGATGCCGAATTGCTGGAGAATCGCGACGGCGTGCTGCATGGTCTCCCAGTCGCTGCTGGAGCCCATCACGACACCGATTTGAATGGGTTTCATGGGGATGGGGCTGCGCGCAGCCCTGTGAGTGAAGCCCTCGATTTTACTTTTTGTCCATCCGCCTCCCATGATCGACGTCACCCTAGAAAACTTTGAAGCCGAGGTCATCGCCGCCTCCATGCAAACCCCCGTGCTGGTGGACTTCTGGGCGCCCTGGTGCGGCCCGTGCAAGACGCTCGGCCCCGTGCTCGAAAAGCTCGAAGTGGCCTACGCGGGCCGCTTCAAGCTCGTGAAGATCGACTCCGACCAGGAGCAGCAGATCGCCGGCATGTTCGGCATCCGCAGCATTCCCACCTGCGTGCTGCTCATCGGCGGCCAGCCCGTGGACGGCTTCATGGGCGCGCTGCCCGAGGGCCAGGTGCGCGCCTTCCTCGACAAGCACCTGCCCAGCGCCGAGGAGGCCGAGGCGCAGGCCAGCGAAGACGAAGCGCAGGAAGCCCTGGCCGACGGCGACACCGGCGCCGCGCTCGAAAAGCTCCAGCACGCCGTGGCCACCGACCCGGCCAACGACGACGCGCGCTTCGACTACGTGAAGCTGCTGCTGCAACTGGGCCGCGACGACGACGCCAAGGTGGCCTTCGCCCCGGTCATCGCCAAGGCCGCGGGCTCGCGCCGCCTGGGGGCGCTCAAGGACTGGCTCGATGCTCTCGATTTCGTAGCTGCCAGCGCTCAAGGGGCGGGCGCTATAGCCGAATTCGATGCAAAGATTGCAGCCAGCAAGCGCGACTTCGACGCCCGCTTCGCCCGCGCCCGCTGCCTGATCGCCGCGCAGCGCTGGACGGACGCGATGGACGAACTGCTCGAAATCCTGATGCGCGACAAGGCGTGGAGCGACGAGGCCGCGCGCAAGCTCTACGTGTCCGTGCTCGAAATCATCGAGGCGCCCAAGCCCAAGGTGGCCGAAGGGCAGATTCCGCCCGAAGACCCGGTGGTGGCGACGTACCGCCGCCGCCTCTCCAGCGTCGTGCTGAGTTAAGCCGTCAATCGCTCCAGCGCCTCGCGGTACTTGGCGGCGGTCTTCTCGATCACCGCCTGCGGCAGGCGCGGCGCGGGCGGGGTCTTGTCCCAGGGCTTGCCGTTCACCTTGGCCTGCTCCAGCCAGTCGCGCACGAACTGCTTGTCGTAGCTCGGCGGGTTCTCGCCCTTCGCCAGCGCCTCGGCATAGCCTTCTACCGGCCAGTAGCGCGAGCTGTCGGGCGTCAGCACCTCGTCCATCAGCACCAGTTCGCCGCCTTCGGTCAGGCCGAACTCGAACTTGGTGTCGGCAATGATCATGCCCTTGGCCAGGGCGATGGCGGCGGCCTCCTCGTACAGGCGGATGCTGATGTCGCGGATGCGCGCGGCCAGCTCGGGGCCCACCATCTCCACCGTGCGCTCGAAGGTGATGTTCTCGTCATGCTCGCCCGCCTCGGCCTTGGCGGCGGGTGTGTAGATGGGCGCGGGCAGCTTGGCCGCGTTCGTCAGGCCGGGCGGCAGCGGCACGCCGCATACGCTCTGCGTGGCCTGGTACTCCTTCCAGCCGCTGCCGGCCAAGTAGCCGCGCACCACGGCCTCGACCAGGATGGGCTTGAGGCGCCTGACCAGCATCGAGCGGCCCCGCACCTGCGCCGCTTCGGCGGGCGACACCACGCTCTCGGGCGCCTCGCCCGTCAGGTGGTTGGGGCACACGTGTCCCAGCTTGCCGAACCAGAACAGCGCCATCCGCGTGAGCAATTCCCCCTTGCCCGGAATGGGCTCGCCCATGATCACGTCGAACGCCGAGAGGCGGTCGCTCGCCACCATCAGGATGCGGTCGGTGCCCACCGCGTAGTTGTCGCGCACCTTGCCGCGTGCAAGCAAGGGCAAGGAAGTGAGAGCAGAGGTGTGCAGGGCCGGAGTGCTGGTCTGGGACATGGTGAACAGGACGTAAACAACCCGAGGATTTTAGGTCGCAGATGGGGATTGCATTTCGCCCAAAGGGCGCGCATAGTGAATCCAACCGATTTGTCCAACCGTGAGCCAAAGGAGGCCTTTCCATGAACTTGACGATCAGCGGTCACCACCTCGAAGTCACCCCCGCATTGCGCGAATACGTCATGACCAAGCTGGATCGGATCACCCGCCACTTCGACCAGGTGGTAGATGTCAAGGTACTGCTATCGGTAGAAAAGCAAAAGGAGAAGGAGAAGCGGCAGAAGGCTGAATGCAACGTGCACGTGAAGGGCAGCGACCTGTTTGCGGAAAGCGCGCACTCCGATTTGTACGCCGCCGTCGATGAGCTGGTCGACAAGCTCGACCGCCTCGTGGTGCGCCACAAGGACCGTTTGCAGGACCACCAGGCCGACTCGCTCAAGCGCGCCTACGCCTGAAGACCATGCCCACCCGCCAGGACGCGAGGACGCCTGGTTCGCAAGCCGCCTGCCCCGGGCGGCTTTTTTGTTTCCGGAAGCTGGGTGCATAATTGTTTCCTAGATTGCTGCTATGAACCGTCTTGCCTCCATCCTGCCGACCGCTCAAGTCCTCGTGAGCGTCGATGCCACCAGTAAGAAGCGTGCTTTCGAGGAAGCGGGTCTGCTGTTCGAGAGCCTGCACGGCCTGTCCCGTGCGCTCATCACCGACAGCCTCTTCGCCCGAGAGCGGCTTGGCTCCACGGGCCTGGGCCACGGCGTGGCCATCCCGCACGGGCGCATCAAGGGTCTCAAATCGCCCATGGCGGCGGTGTTCCAGCTGGCCCGCCCGATCGGCTTCGACGCGCCGGACGAGCAGCCCGTGAACCTGCTGATCTTCCTGCTCGTGCCCGAAGCCGCGACGCAGAAGCACCTCGAAATCCTGTCCGAAATCGCCGAGCTGCTCAGCGACGGCACGCTGCGCGAAAAGATCAAGTCCAGCACCGATGCTGCTGAACTCCACAACCTGATCGCCGACTGGCAGTCCACCCAGGCGGCGTGACTTGAAGCACAACGTCGTCAGCGCCGACGCCCTGTTCGAGACCTTCCGCGGCGTGCTGCGCTGGGAATGGGTGGCGGGCCTGGGCGCTTCGGAGCGGCGCTTCGACGAGGCGGTGGTGCGCTCCGCGCGCTCGGGTGCCGACCTCGTCGGGCACCTGAACTACATCCACCCCTACCGCGTGCAGATCCTGGGCGAGCGCGAGGTCGCCTACATCAGCAACTCCACCCCGGAAGACTGCAAGCGCCGCATCTCGCGCATCGTCACGCTGGAGCCGCCGGTGCTCATCCTGGCCGACGGGCAGACCGCGCCCGACGAGCTGATCTCGATGTGCGAGCGCGCGCAGATTCCCATGTTCTCCACGCACGAGTCGTCGGCCTTCGTGATCGACGTGCTGCGCGCCTACCTGTCCAAGCACTTCGCCGAGCGCACCACCATGCACGGCGTGTTCATGGACATCCTGGGCCTGGGCGTGCTCATCACCGGCGAATCGGGCCTGGGCAAGAGCGAGCTGGGGCTGGAGCTGATCTCGCGCGGCAACGGCCTGGTGGCCGACGACGCGGTGGACTTCTTCCGCATCAACCAGAACACCATCGAGGGCAAGTGCCCCGAACTGCTGCGAAACCTGCTCGAAGTGCGCGGCATCGGCCTGCTGGACATTCGCGCCATCTTTGGCGAGACGGCGGTGCGCCGCAAGATGCGGCTCAAGCTCATCGTGCACCTGGTGCGCAAGGAGACGATGGAGCGCGAGTACGAGCGCCTGCCCTATGAGCCGCTCACGCAGGACGTGCTGGGCGTGCCCGTGCTCAAGGTCGTCATCCAGGTGGTGGCCGGGCGCAACATCGCCGTGCTGGTGGAGGCCGCCGTGCGCAACACCATCCTGCAGCTGCGCGGCATCGACACCTACCAGGAATTCGTGGAGCGCCAGCGGCGCGAGATGGAGCGCAACGGGTCGTCGTTCTGACCGCGCCGCGCCGTGTGGCGGCGGCTTTCTAGCGGCGCTTTTGCGCGCAGTCGGCGCACTGGCCGTACAGCGCCATCGAGTGGTCCTGCACCACCCAGCCCTTGGACTGGGCGATGGCCTGCTGGCGCTTCTCGATCTCGGGGTCGTAGAACTCTTCCACCTTGCCGCACAGGGTGCAGATGAAGTGGTCGTGGTGCTGGCCCTCGTTCAGCTCGTACACGGCCTTGCCGCTCTCGAAATTGCTGCGCAGCAGAATGCCCGCCTGCTCGAACTGCGTGAGCACGCGGTACACCGTGGCCAGGCCGATGTCGGAGCGCTCCTCCAGCAGCACGCGGAACACGTCTTCCGCCGTCATGTGGCGCTGCGCGCCTTTCTGGAAGATTTCCAGAATCTTCAGGCGCGGCAGCGTGGCCTTGAGGCCGGTGCTCTTGAGTTCGTCGATGTTGGTCATAGGGTGCGGGCTACAATGGGTTGGATCATATCCCTATGACAGTATCCAACCAAACCTTAGTTCGCGGCGCGCTGATCCTGCTGGCCGCCGCCGCGCTCGCGGCCTGCAGCAGCGTGGATGATTCGGCACGGCGCCTGGCGACGGCCATCACGCCCTACAAGGCCACGGTGGTGCAGGGCAACTTCGTCTCGCGCGAGCAGGTGGAGGCGCTGCAGCCCGGCATGAGCCGCCAGCAGGTGCGCGACATCCTGGGCACGCCGCTGGTCACCGACCTGTTCCACGCCAACCGCTGGGAATACGTGTTCACCATCAAGCGGCCCGGCGAAGACCGGCAGACGCGCAAGCTCTCCGTGTTCTTCGACGGCGACCTGTTCACGCGCGCCGAGGGCGACGAGATGCCGACCGAGGCCGAGTTCGTCGCCTCGCTGGGCGTGAAGACCACGAAGAAGAGCATCCCGCCGCTCGAAGCCACCGAGGCCCAGCTTGCGCGCTACCCCGCGCCCGCCGCGCCGTCCGACGCGGGCGCGCCCGACGACGCCGCGGCCTCCGCCCCCGGCACGGAACCCGCAAGCTATCCGCCGCTCGAATCGTCGGTGCGCTGATCTTCTCCAAGGCGCGTCAGGCGCCTTTTTTCATCTTTGCGAGGAATTCCATGACTGCCCCAGCAACCCCCATCCGCGTGGCCGTCGCCGGTGCGTCCGGCCGCATGGGCCGCATGTTGATCGAGGCCGTGCGCGCCAGCAGCGATTGCGTGCTGGCCGGCGCGCTCGACGTGCCTTCGAGCCCCGGCATCGGCTCCGACGCCACCGCCTTCCTGGGCCTGGCGAGCGGCGTGCCCATCACCGCCGACCTGCGCGCGGGCCTGGCGAATGCCGACGTGCTCATCGACTTCACCCGCCCCGAGGGCACGCTGGCCCACCTGGCCGTGTGCGCCGAACTGGGCGTGAAGGCCGTGATCGGCACCACCGGCTTCACCGACGCGCAGAAGGCCGCCATCGCCGCGCACGGCAAGCAGACCGCCATCGTCTTCGCGCCCAACATGAGCGTGGGCGTGAACGTCACCCTCAAGCTGCTGCAGATGGCCGCCCAGGCGCTGGGCGACGGCTACGACGTGGAGATCGTCGAAGCCCACCACAAGCACAAGGTGGACGCGCCCTCGGGCACCGCGCTGAAGATGGGCGAGGTCATCGCCGAGGCCCAGGGCACGCGCCTGGCCGACCGCGCCGTGTACGAGCGCTATGGCGACACCGGCGCGCGCAAGCACGGCACCATCGGCTTCGCCACCATCCGCGGCGGCGACGTGGTGGGCGACCACACCGTGCTGTTCATCGGCGCGGGCGAGCGCGTGGAAGTCACGCACAAGTCCAACAGCCGCGCGGGCTATGCCGACGGCGCGCTGCGTTCGGCGCGCTTCCTGGCGCCGCACCGCACGGGCCTGTTCGACATGTTCGACGTGCTGAATTTGAAGTAGCTTGATGCACGGCCTGCACTGGTTGCGCCATGCCGACGCGCTGACCCAATGCGCGGCGCTGCTGCTGCTGGCCATGTCGGTGGCCAGCTGGGTCGTGATTCTGTGGAAGGTGCGCCTCATGCGCCGCGCCCTGGCCGACGTGCCGCGTGCCACCGCCGCGTTCTGGCAGGCGCCGTCGCTCGCCGCGGCGATGGAGGGTTTGCAGCCTTTTGACCGCGAAGCGCTGGTGCTGCCTGCGGTGGCAGCTGCGAATTCTGTAGCAAAAAACCCTTCGGCAGCCACCTTGGCCGGGCAGGGCGGCACCGAGCAGCGCCTGACCCGCGTGCTACGCGACGCCCTGCACGTGGCGCTGGCCCGCCTGCAATTCGGCCAGGTGCTGCTGGCCACCGTGGGCTCCACCGCGCCCTTCGTGGGCCTGCTGGGCACGGTGTGGGGCATCTACCACGCGCTCACGGCCATCGCGGTCGGCGGGCAGATCAGCATCGACCGGCTGGCTGGCCCCGTGGGCGAGGCGCTGGTGATGACCGCCGCCGGGTTGGCCGTCGCCATACCCGCCGTGCTGGCCTACAACGTGTTCGGCCGCCTGATCGCGCGGCTGGAGGCCGACCTCGAAGGCTTTGCGCGCGACCTGCGCGAACTGCTATGCCCTTCGGCCGGCTAGAGCGCACGCCAGGGCCACGGCCCATGAGCGAGATCAACATCACCCCGCTGGTGGACGTGATGCTGGTGCTGGTGGTCATCTTCATCCTCACCGCGCCGCTGCTGTCCAGCAGCCTCCGGCTGGAACTGCCGCGCGCCGAGGGCGTGCAGCCCGGCACGCCGGCGCGGGCCGTGACCGTGGCCGTCGGCAAGGACGGCCAGGCCTTCTTGAATGGCGAGGCCGTGGATCAGGACGCGCTGGCCCGGCGCCTCAAGGAGATCGCCGCGCGCCAGCCCGATACCGAGGTGCAGCTGCGCGCCGACACCGCCGTGCCCTATGGCCGCGTGGCCGAGGTCATGGGCGCGGCGCAGGCGGCGGGGCTGATGCGCCTGGCTTTCGTGGCGGAGCCGCTTAAAAAATAGGAGCTGCTTGCTCAGGCTCCTATTGGGTTTCAGGTACTTTTTTGCCTGAAATCAAGACACGCCGTGCGCAAGCTGCTCCTGTTTTTGATGTGACGTCCGGCGGAACAGCGCCACCGCCTTCTGCAACTGCTGCGCCTGGGCGGTCAGCGCGGCCGATGCGGTGGTGATTTCGTCCGCCATGCTGTCGAGCTGCCGCGCGGCGGCATGGATATCGCGCAGGGCGGCTTTCAAGGTTTCCAGGGTGTGCGGGCTGGTGGCCGCCGTGGCGCTGGAGTCGGCCATCAGTTCCTCGATCTCCTGGTCCGCCGCCGCCATGGCGGCGCTGAGCGTGAGGATGTGGGGCCGGCAGGCGACCGGGTCGGCCGCCGCGGGGGTTCCGTGCGCCGGGCCGGCGTTGCGCACGGTGGGGGCGAACGGCTCCGCGCCGGCCCCGGTTGCCGCGGATGGCTCTGCCCGCAGCCAAGTGTGCGCCAGCGCGAGCACGCGCTGCGCCATGCGGCGGAGGGGGGTGTCTCTGGAGAGAGGTTTCATGGTCGGCGGCTTTCTCTGCGGTGGACAAGAGGGGGTGCGTTCGCGCATCAGGCCGCGCCCAGCGCCAGCGGCTCCCGTTGCTGATGCGACGACGCCAGGCGGAACAGCGCCACGGCCTGCTGCAGCCGCCGCGCCTGGGCTTCCAGCGCGGACGACGCGGCGGCGGTTTCCTCCACCAGCGCGGCGTTCTGCTGCGTGCCCTGGTCCATCTGCGTGACGGCGGTGTTGATCTGCTCGATGCCCGCCGCCTGTTCGTGCGAGGCGGTGGCGATCTCGCCCACCAGGGTGGCGAGGCGGCGCACGGCATCCAGGATGTCCTGCATGGTGGCGCCCGCCGCCTCGACCTGGCGCGAGCCTTCGGCCACGGTGGCGCTGGAGTCGGCGATCAGTTCCTTGATCTCCTTGGCCGCCGCCGCGCTGCGCTGGGCGAGCGTGCGCACCTCGCTGGCCACCACGGCGAAGCCCTTGCCCTGCTCGCCTGCGCGCGCGGCCTCGACGGCGGCGTTGAGCGCGAGGATGTTGGTCTGGAAGGCGATGGAGTCGATCACCGAGGTGATGTCGTCGATGCGCCGCGCGCTGCCCGCGATCTGGCGCATGGTCTGCACGGCCTGCTGCACCGCCTCGCCGCCGCGCTGCGCGGTGCTGCTGGCCTGCGCGGCCATGTCGCGCGCCTGGCCGGCGTTCTGGGCGTTGTTGCGCACGGTGGCGGCGAGCTGCTCCATGCTGGCGGCGGTTTCTTCGAGCGACGAGGCCTGCTGCTCGGTGCGCGCGGACAGGTCGGCGCTGCCCGAGGCGATCTCGGTCGCGCCGCCGTTGATCTGCACCACGCCCTCGCGCACGGTGCCCACGGTGTGCGCCAGGCTGCCCTGCATGTGGTCGAGGAAGGGCAGGATCTGGCCCACGCAGTTCTTGCCGAACAGCGTGATGGGCTCGGTCAGGTCGCCCTGGGCGATGCGGCGGAAGTGCGCCTTGATGTCATCCAGCGGCGTCTTGACGGCGAACACCACGTACAGATCGCCCAGCACCAGCAGCAGCACGCAGGCGGCCAGCGCCGCGCCCATGCCGATGAAGGCGGCGCGGCGCTCGGCCTGGGCGTCCTGGGCTAGCTGGGCGGCGTGCTCGTCCACGTAGCGCTCGTAGCGCGCCAGCGATGCGTCCAGCGCCTGGCTGGCGCGCCCGGCATCGGCGGGGGTCAGGTTCAGCGCGGCCTGGAAGTCCGCTTGCAGGGCCTGCAGCAGCGGTGGCGGCGCATGGGGCGCGGCCTCGCGCGCGAAGGTGTCGAAGTGCGTGCGCGCGGCGGCCAGGGCGGCGTCGATGTCCTGCGCCGGGCGCGCCTCGGGCGGCTGCGCCCGCAGCCCGCGTGCGAGCAGGATCTGGCGCTCGGCGTGGCCGAGCGCGGTGGTTTCGCGCAGCAGGGCGCGGCTGCGCTCCAGCGCCTGCTCGGCATGTTGCAGGCCGCGCGCGCTGAACGCCGCCAGCGCCGCGACCAGCACGCAGATCAGCAGGAGCACGCTCTGCACCATGCGGCGGATGGTGATGTCTTTGAGGAGCTGTTTCATTGGAGTATGGTTTTTAGGAGGGAGGAAAGGGGGTGGCGGCGAGCCAGTCTTCGAGCGCGTCGGCGGCCAGCGGACGCGAGAGCAGGTAGCCCTGGTGCACGCTGCAGCCGTGCGCCCGCAGGAACTCCCGCTGGGCGGGCGTTTCCACGCCCTCGGCCACCACGGACAGGCCCAGGCCCTGGGCGATGCCGAGCACGGCGGCGGTGAGCGTGCGGGCCGTGGCGCTGGTCTCGATGTCCTGCACGAAGCTCTTGTCCACCTTGATCTGGCTGATCGGCAGGCGGTGCAGCGCGCCCAGGCTGGAGTAGCCGGTGCCGAAGTCGTCCAGCGACAGGGCGATGCCGCGTTCGCGCACTGCGTGGGCCGTGGCGAGCACGGCGGGGTCGGGCGCGAGCATCACGGTCTCGGTGATCTCCGCGATCAGGTCGGCGGGGCGCAGCCCGTGGGCCGCCAGCGTGTGCGCCAGCAGGTCGGGCAGGCCCGGGTCCTGGAAGCTGCCGGCCTGGAAGTTCACCGCCACGTGCGGCACGGCCACGCCGCGCACGCGCCAGTCGGCCATCTGGCGGCAGGCCTCGTGCAGCACCCAGCGGGTCAGGTCGGCCAGCAGCCCGCACTCCTCGGCCAGCGTCACCACGCGCTGGGGCGGTATGGCGCCGCGCCGCGGGTGCGTCCAGCGCAGCAGCGCCTCCACGCCGTGCAGCGCGCCGCCGTTCATCTGGGGCTGGTAGTGCAGGGCCAGGCCGCCTTCGCGCAGCGCCGTGCGCAGGTCGGCCTCCAGCTGCAGGCGTTCCTGGGCCTGGGCGTTCATCTCGGCGCGGTAGAAGCGGTAGCGCTGGCCGCCCTCGGTCTTGGCCTGGTACATGGCCAGGTCGGCGCAGCGCAGCAGGGTGTCGGCGTCGGCCCCGTCCTCGGGGTACATGGCGATGCCCGCGCTGGCGCCGGGGTGCAGCGTGGCGCCGCCCACGTCCACGGGGCAGGCGATGGCGGCCAGCACGCGCTCGGCGACCTGGGCGGCCTGGCGCGCGTCGCAGTGCGCCAGCACCAGCACGAATTCGTCGCCGCCCATGCGCGCGGCCATGTCGCCGAGGCGGATGTTGTCCTGCAGCCGCGCGGCAATGGCGCGCAGCAGCACGTCGCCCGCGCGGTGGCCCTGGGTGTCGTTGGCCTGCTTGAAGCGGTCCAGGTCGATGAACACCAGCGCCAGCGGCTGCCGCGTGCGCTGCACGTCGTGCAACATGCGCTCGGTCTGGGCGTGCAACATGCTGCGGTTGGCCAGGTCGGTGAGCGGGTCGTAGTAGGCGAGCTGGTGGATGTGGGCGCGCTCGCGTTCGCGCTCCAGCAGCAGCGTGCACAGGTGCAGGCCCACGTCCACCAGGCGTTCGTGCAGCGGGTCGGGGCCGCGCGGCTCGCGGTAATAGAAGGCCAGGGTGCCGAGCACGGCGCCGTCGCGCGCCTTGACGGGGTTGGACCAGCAGGCGCGCAGGCCGTGGCCGGTGAATATCGACTGCACGAACGCCCAGCGCGGGTCGGTGGCGATGTCGGTGGACAGCGCGGGCTGGCCCGTGGCCGCCGCCGTGCCGCAGCAGCCGACCTCGGGGCCGATGGGCACGCCGTTGGTCAGCGCCTCGATCTCGGGCGGCATGTTGGGCGCGGCGAGCACGCGCAGGCAGCTGTTTTCGTCCACCTCCAGCAGCGTGGCGATGACCTCGGGCGCGATGTGCTCGATCTCGCGGCACAGCAGCCGAGCCGCGTCGCGCAGCGGCGCGCCGTGCGCCATCGCGTCCAGCACCTTGTGCTGGAGCACTTCGTGCATCTTGGTGTAGGTGATGTCGGTGAGCACGAACACGAGGTGCTCTAGTTGCCCGCCCGCGCCGAACACCGGGTTCATCATGACCGAGACCCACAGCGGGTGCCCGTTGCTCGCGTAGACCAGCAGCTGGGTCTGCATCTCCTGCCCGGCCAGGATGGCGTTGCGCATGGCCTGGATGGTGTGCGCGTCGGTGTGCGGCCCCCAGATCAGCTCCGTGGGCAGCTGCCCGAGCGCCTGCGCGCTGGTGTAGCCCAGCAGCCGCGTGAAGCCGGGGTTCGCGTAGGTGATGCGCCGGTCGGCGCCGGTCACGACCATGCAGCTGCCGCTGCGGTCGGCCACCAGCGAGAGCTGGCGCAGGTGCTCCTGCTGCGCGCGCTGCTCCGTCACGTCCTTGAGGAAGGCGGTGTAGAGCACCTGGGCGCCGATCAGCACCTTGGAGATCGACATCGACGCCCACAGGCGCGTGCCGTCGCTGCGGTCCACGGGCACCTCGCGCGAGGTGCCCACGATGCGGTTGACGCCCGTGTCGCGGTTGGCGTTCACATAGCTGTCGTGCACGTCGCGCAGGCCGTGCGGCACCAGCATCTTCACGTTGCGGCCCAGCACCTCCTTGCACGGCCAGCCCCACAGGCGCTCCGCCGCGGCGTTGAACAGCACCACGCAGTTGTTCGCATCGATGACCACCACGGCGTCAATGGCCTGCGCCAGCGTCTGCACGAAGAGGGCTTCGTGCAGATCGGTGGGCGCGGGACCGGCGTGCGGAGAGATGAACGACTGTGACATAGGAAGCAGTTGGTTACTTGCATATTAGTCCATTTGCTATCTATATGCTCGTTATCGGTTTGATCGCCGCGCAAGTTGACGACGTGATTGTTGCATAAATGCAATCATTTGCTTCGTTTTGTTCATAGCAAATGGGAAAAGTCATCATGCTAATTTGCCCTGATGGACGAGAGTCAGATCCAGGAGTTGCGCCGAACCCGCCTTGCCGATGCCGTGAAGAAACTGAGCGCAGGCAACGTGGCGTCATTTGGCCGGCTGCTGGGCTATGGCGGCGGCGCGTTCGTGCGCCAGATGCTGCTGGGCAACCGCGCCGTGTCGGACAAGACGGTGCGCCGCATCGAGGGCCTGCGCGGTATGCAGGGCTGGTTTTCGGCGGTGCCCATGCATACCGTGCGCGACGTCGAGGCCGTGTTCGACTTCGGCGCGGGGCCTGACGTGTACCAGCTCTACCCGGTGGAACTGCGCCTGCGGTCGGGCGTGGCGGGCTACATGGCCTGGCCCGACGAGACCGACGAGGACGCGCCGCTGTCGCTGCACAAGCACTGGCTGGCCCGGCGCGGCTACGTGCCCAGCCAGCTGCTGGCGCTGCGCGTGAAGAGCACGGGCATGGAGCCGTCGCTGAACGTGGGCGACGTCTTCGTCATCAACACCGCCGACACGGAATTGCGCGACGGGCAGGTGTTCGCCGTGAACTTCTACGGCTGCCTGCTGGTGCGCCGCGCCCAGCGCGACGGCGGCTGGTGGCTGGTGGCCGACAACCCCGACCAGGCGCGCTACCCGCGCAAGGCGTTCGCGGGGCCGGACTGCGTGCCCATCGGGCGGCTGGTGTTCAAGCAGAGCGAAGCCATCTGACGACCTAAAATCGCGGGCACTGTTCCCCGACCCCATTCCATGCAAGACAAATACAACCACACCCAGGTGGAGCGCGCCGCGCACGTCCACTGGACGGCCGCCGACGCCTACCGCGTGACCGAGGACGCGAGCAAGCCGAAGTTCTACGCCTGCTCCATGCTGCCCTACCCCAGCGGCAAGCTGCACATGGGCCACGTGCGCAACTACACCATCAACGACATGCTCACGCGCCAGCTGCGCATGAAGGGCTACAACGTGCTCATGCCCATGGGCTGGGACGCCTTCGGCCTGCCGGCCGAGAACGCCGCGCTCAAGAACGGCGTGCCGCCCGCGCAGTGGACCTACGACAACATCGCCTACATGAAGAAGCAGATGCAGGCGATGGGGCTGGCCATCGACTGGAGCCGTGAGGTCGCCACCTGCGACCCCGACTACTACCGCTGGAACCAGTGGCTGTTCCTCAAGATGCTCGAAAAGGGCATTGCCTACCGCAAGACCCAGGTCGTCAACTGGGACCCGGTGGACCAGACCGTGCTGGCCAACGAGCAGGTGATCGACGGCAAGGGCTGGCGCACCGGCGCGGTGGTGGAAAAGCGCGAGATTCCGGGCTACTACCTCAAGATCACCGACTACGCCGAGGAACTGCTGAGCCAGGTGACCGGCGACCAGCTCCCCGGCTGGCCCGAGCGCGTGAAGCTGATGCAGGAGAACTGGATCGGCAAGAGCGAGGGCGTGCGCTTCGCCTTCACGCACGAGATCAAGGGCGACGATGGCCAGCTGATCGGCGATGGCCGCATGTACGTCTTCACCACGCGCGCCGACACCATCATGGGCGTGACCTTCTGCGCCGTCGCGCCCGAACACCCGCTGGCCACGCACGCCGCGCGCACCGACGCCAAGCTGGCCGCCTTCATCGAGGAATGCAAGAAGGGCGGCACCACCGAGGCCGAACTCGCGCTGAAGGAAAAAGAGGGGATGCCCACCGGCCTCACCGTGACGCACCCGCTCACCGGCGACGAAGTGCCGCTGTGGGTCGGCAACTACGTGCTGATGGGCTACGGCGACGGCGCGGTGATGGGCGTGCCCGCGCACGACGAGCGCGACTTCGCGTTCGCGCTCAAGTACGGCCTGGAAATCCTGCAGGTGGTGCTGGTCGACGGCGAGCACTACGACTACCATCACTGGCAGGACTGGTACGCCGACAAGCAGCGCGGCGTGACCATCAACTCCGGCAGCTTCAGCGGCCTGTCGTACAAGCAGGCGGTGGATGCCGTGGCCCACGCTCTGGAGCACAAGGGCTTGGGCGAGAAGAAGACCACCTGGCGCCTGCGCGACTGGGGCATCAGCCGCCAGCGCTACTGGGGCACGCCGATTCCCATCATCCACTGCGACGAACACGGCGCCGTGCCCGTGCCGGAAAAAGACCTGCCCGTGGTGCTGCCGCAGGACTGCGTGCCCGACGGCTCCGGCAACCCGCTGAACAAGCGTGAAGACTTCCTGGCCTGCGCGTGCCCCGTGTGCGGCAAGCCCGCGCGGCGCGAGACCGACACCATGGACACCTTCGTGGATTCGTCCTGGTACTTCATGCGTTACTGCGACCCGAAGAACAGCGACGCCATGGTGGCCGAGGGCGCGCGGTACTGGATGCCGATGGACCAGTACATCGGCGGCATCGAGCACGCCATCCTGCACCTGCTGTACGCGCGCTTCTGGACCAAGGTGATGCGCGACCTGGGGCTGGTGAAGGTCGACGAGCCCTTCACCCGCCTGCTCACCCAGGGCATGGTGCTCAACCACATCTACAGCCGCCGCACCGAGAAGGGCGGCAAGGAATACTTCTGGCCGCACGACGTGGAGCACGTGCTCGACGACGCGGGCAAGGTCATCGGCGCCAAGCTGAAAAACGCTGTGGGCGACTTGCCCGTGGGCACGCCCATCGACTACGAGGGCGTGGGCACCATGTCCAAGTCCAAGAACAACGGCATCGACCCGCAGGAACTGATCGAGAAGTACGGCGCGGATACGGCCCGCCTGTACACCATGTTCACCGCCCCGCCCGAGGCCACGCTGGAGTGGAACGACGCGGCGGTGGAGGGCAGCTACCGCTTCCTGCGCCGCGTGTGGAACTTCGGCGCCCGGCTCAACGGCGCTATCGATAGGGAAGCGGCCATCGCCAGCGTGGCGGGCGCCAGCAGCCTGAACGACGTGCAGTTCGGCAAGGCGTCGCAGGCGTTGCGCCGCGAGATCCACACCGTGCTCAAGCAGGTGGACTACGACTACCAGCGGATGCAATACAACACCGTGGTGTCGGGCGCGATGAAGATGATCAACGCGCTGGAGGACTTCAAGGCCCACGACGACGCGGGCGCGCCCGTGGCGCTGATCGAAGGCTTCGGCATCCTGCTGCGCGTGCTCTACCCGGCCACGCCGCACCTCACGCATGGCCTGTGGAGCGGGCTGGGCTACGCGGGCGCGCTGGGCGACCTGCTCGACGCGCCCTGGCCGCAGGTGGACCCCGCCGCGCTGGTGCAGGACGAGATCGAACTCATGCTCCAGGTCAACGGCAAGCTGCGCGGCGCGCTGCGCGTGCCCGCCGGGGCCGACAAGGCCGCCATCGAGCAGGCGGCGGTGGCGTGCGACGACTTCGTGAAGTTCGCCCCCCACGGCGTGGCGATCAAGAAAATCATCGTGGTGCCCGGCCGCCTGGTCAACGTGGTCGTATGAACATGCAAAGACGCACGCTGCTCACCGCCCTGGCCGCCGCGCCGCTGGCCGCCTGCGGGTTCCGCCTGCGCGGCGTGCCCGAGTTCTCGTTCCACTCGCTCTACATCAACGCGCCGGCCGGCTCCGGGCTGGCGCGCGAACTGGTGCGCGTGCTGGACGGCTCGGGCAGCAAGCTCCAGGTGCTGCGCGAGCCGTCGCAGATGACCAAGGCCGACGTCATCATGGACCTCCTCTCGGAGCAGCGCGAGCGCATCGTCATCGCCTACAACAGCAACGGCCAGGTGCGCCAGCTCACGCTGCGCCTGCGCGTGCACTTCAAGCTGCGCGCACAGGACGGCGACGACATCGTGCCCGACACCGAAATCCTGCAAATGCGCGACCAGAGCTACGACGAAACCTATGCGCTGGCCAAAGAGGTGGAAGCCAACATGCTCTACCGCGACATGCAGTCGGACATCGTGCAGCAGCTGCTGCGGCGGCTGTCGTCGGCCAAGCTGGATTGATGAAGACTCCTGTTTTCATAGCTGCTAGCGCTTGTCCTGCCTGGGCTGGAGGCCGATTTGGCTTGAAACCATGCAAGTCGCGCTGAACCAGCTCTCCACCCACCTGCAAAAAAGCCTGCGCCCGCTCTACGTGCTGCACGGCGATGAGCCGCTGCTCCAGCAAGAGGCGCAGGACGCCATCCGCGCCGCCGCGCGCGCCCAGGGCTACACCGAGCGCAGCAGTTTCACCGTGGCGGGCGCGCACTTCGACTGGGGCGGCGTGCTCGCGGCGGGCGGCTCGCTGAGCCTGTTCGCCGACAAGCAGATCATCGAAATCCGCATCCCCTCGGGCAAGCCCGGCAAGGACGGCGGTGCGGTCCTGCAGCAGATCGCCGCCCAGGCCCAGGGCAACGACAGCACCCTCACCCTCGTGCTGCTGCCGCGCCTGGACAAAGCCACCAAGACGGGCGCATGGTTCACCGCGCTGGACGGCGCGGGCGCCAGCGTGCAGATCGACCCCGTGGAGCGCGGCACGCTGCCCGCGTGGATTGCCCAGCGCCTCGCCGCCCAGGGCCAGCGCGTGGCCAGCGGCGAAGAGGGCCAGCGCACGCTGCAGTTCTTTGCCGACCGCGTGGAAGGCAACCTGCTCGCCGCGCACCAGGAAATCCAGAAACTCGCGCTGCTGCACCCGCAGGGCGAACTCACGCGCGCGCAGGTCGAAACCGCCGTGCTCAACGTGGCGCGCTACGACGTGTTCAAACTCTCCGAGGCCGTGCTCGGCGGCCAGATCGCGCGCGCGCAGCGCATGTTGGACGGATTGCAGGCCGAAGGCGAGGCCGAAGTGCTGGTGCACTGGGCGCTGGCCGAAGACATCCGCGCCCTGAAGCGCGTGAAGGACGCCATGAACGCGGGCAAGCCCCTGCCCATCGCGCTGCGCGAAAACCGCGTCTGGGGCGTGAAGGAGCGGCTGTACGAACGCATCCTGCCGCGCTTGACCGACACCGCCGCCGCGCGCCTGCTGCAGTCCGCCCACACCGTGGACGGCATCGTCAAGGGCCTGAAGTCGCCCGACTGGCCCACGGACGGCTGGCAGGCGCTGCAGCGGCTGGCGTTGCAAATGGCCCGCACCTGCAAGGGGTGAACACCGGGGGCATGATCGAGCCAAATTCTGGACTGATCGTGCTAATATTTGGCATGTCCATTGCCGCCGCCTTGTTCACCGACGGCCAGGCCAAGGTGTACCCCTGGCTGTTCGGCCAGCCCGGGCGCGGCTACCACTTGAGCGAACTGCGCCGCCTGTCCGGCCTGGGCAGCGCGTCGCTGCAGCGAGAATTGAACCGGCTGGTGGATGCGGGGGTGGTGCTGTCGGAGCGGGTGGGCAATCTGCGCCGCTTCCAGGCCAATCCGGCCAGCCCGGTGTATGCCGAACTGGTGGCGCTCACGCGCAAGACCCTGGGGGTGGTGCCGCTGCTGCGCCAGGCGCTGGCGCCCCTGGCCGCGCGCTTGCACGATGCCTACGTCTATGGTTCCGTGGCCCGGCAGGCCGACACCGCGCACAGCGACGTGGATCTGATGCTGGTAGCCCAAGACCTGGCGCTGGCCGAGGTGTTGCCCCTGCTGTTGCCGCTGGAGCCCGCCCTGGGCCGCAAGATCAATCCCACCATCTACACGCCCGCCCAATACGCCAGGCGGCGGGACGAGGAGGATTCGTTCATCCAGCGCGTGCTGGCGCAGCCCACGCTCTCCCTCATGCCATTGCCGGAGGCTGAGGCATGAGCGTGGCGGCGCTGGACAACCTCGTGCGCATAGGCCAGCTCAAAGCCGAGCCGCGCAACGAGGCCGAGGTCCGGCGCCTGCTTGCCATGGCGCAGACGCGGCTGGCCGATGCGCGCCTGGCGCAGCTGTCGGACGAAGGCCGCTTCACCAGCGCTTACAACGCCGCGCACGCCGCCGCGCTGGCCGCCTTGCGCTGGCACGGCTACCGCAGTGAAAACAGGTACACGGTATTCCAGTGCCTGCCGCACACGCTGGGCTGGCAGGCGGTGCAATGGCGGGTGCTCGACAGCGCGCACCAGCAGCGCAACCTGGCCGAGTACGAGGGCTTCCTGGAGATCGATGCCGCACAGGTCGATTCCCTGTGCCAGACCGTCACGCGGCTGATTGCCGATGTGGGCCAATTGCTGGCGAAGGGTTAACACATACAAAAATAGCTGCCAGCGCTTGCTGGACAAGCGCTGGCAGCTATGGTTTGAGGAGCGCGGTGCGGTGCCCGCGCGGATTGCCCGGCGCCTGCCGGGCTGGCCTTACTGGCTGTTGCCGCCATCCTGCGGCGCGTTGTCGTCCGCGAAGTGGTCGCGGATTTTTTCCTCGACGACCTTCTCGCCCTCGAAGCCCGCGATCACCGCCATGCCCTTTTTCAGGAAACCGGCATCGGGGTCAACCTTCTTGAGCGCTTCTTCCGCTACCACCGCGCCGACAATTTCATTGAGCAGTCCCATGCGAACCTCCATTGATATGAGAGGCGGCCAAGGTAGCCCCGCGCGCGCCAGAGCGCCAGCGGCTTTGCGATTCTTTGCCGGGCATGTGCCTGCTTGCAAAAAACAAGAAAGGGTGGTCAGGCTGCTTTAAGCCGATGCGCCCAAGCGAAAGCTGCGCCGGTACAGCGCAGGGCTGGTGTCCAGCCGCTGCCGAAAGTGATGCCGCAGCACTTCCGCCGACCCGAAACCGGTGGAGGCCGCTACCGTCTCCACCGGCCAATCCGTCGAGGCCAGCAGGCTGCGCGCTTGTGCCAGGCGTTCCTGAATGATCCAGCGCCCAGGGCTCATGCCCGTCGCCGCCTCAAAGCGGCGGATGAAGGTGCGGCGGCTCATCCGGGCCTGCCGCGCCAGCCGGTCGATCGACAGGGGTTCCGCCAGATGCTGCCGCGCCCATGCCATCAGCCCGGCCAGCGGTGCGCTTTCTTCGGAGACCAGTTGCGGCATGTACTGCGCCTGCCCGCCTTCGCGGTGCGCGGGAATCACCAGCCTGCACGCCACCTGGTTGGCAATGGCCGGGCCGAAGTCGCGGCGCACCAGGTGCACGCACGCATCCAGGCCCGCCGCGCGGCCCGCCGAGGTCAGCACGTTGCCGTGGTCGGTGTAGAGCACCGAGGCGTCGACCTGCAAGGCCGGGTAGCGCCGCGCCAGCGCCTGGGCATGGGCCCAATGCACGGCGGCCCGCTTGCCATCCAGCAGCCCCGCCGCCGCCAGGACGAATACGCCGGAGCAGATGGACAGCACCCGCGCTCCGCGCGCATGGGCGTCGCGCACAGCCTGCACGATGGCGGACGGCGGGGCGGCGTCGATGTTCCGCCACCCCGGCACCACCACGGTGCCCGCTTGCCGTGCCTGGGCCAGGCTGCCGTCGGCCACGACCTGCAGATGCGCGCTGGTGCGGCAGGGCACGCCGGGCCGTTCCGCGCAGACCGCCAGGCGGTACCAGTCTTCCCCCATGTCCGGCAGGCTGAAGACCTCGTGGGCGATGCCCAGCTCGAAAGCATTCACGCCGTCGTAGACCAGCAGGGCCACCAGACGGTTGGGTGGGAGGGTTGGCATTTTCTTGACTGTATATGTCATTCATGCCAGTTGGCAGGAATCGCCGCGCACGCGACAGTGGGCGCATGAATGTCACTGCCGCCGTCGCCAGCCGCCGCTCCGTGCGCGCTTTTCTCCCCCGGCCCGTGGACCTGGCGTTGGTGCGCGCCGCGCTGGAGCAGGCCGGGCGCGCGCCGTCCGGCGGCAACCTGCAGCCGTGGCATGTGGATGTGCTCACGGGCGAGCCCCTGGCGCGCCTCAACGCCTTGATGCAGACCCGGCTGGCGGAGGAGGCCGCAGGCGCGCCACGGCGCGAGGAGCGCGCCTACACGGTCTTTCCGGACCCGCTGCCCGAGCCCTGGCACGGCCGCCGCTTTGCCGCCGGGGAGGCGGTCTATGCGCAGCTGGGCATCGCGCGCGGCGACAAGGCTGCGCGTGCACAGTGGTTGGCCCGCAATTTCTGCTTCTTTGGCGCGCCGGTGGCGCTGTTCTGCTCGGTGGAGCGGCGTATGGGGCCGCCGCAATGGGCGGGGCTGGGAATGTTCCTGCAGACCCTGATGCTGCTCCTGCACGCGCAGGGTGTCGGCTCATGCGCGCAGGAGGCGTGGGCTTTGTATCCGCAGACCGTGAACCAAGTGTTGCGCCTGCCCGCCAGCCGCATGGTTTATTGCGGCATGGCCATCGGCTATGCCGACGCCGGGCACCCGGTCAACGCGGTGAGGACCGAACGGGCGCCCCTGGGCGAGTGGGCGCGGTTTCACGGCGCTTCTGGCGATTTCGGCAGCTTCTCCTGAGCCTTGTCCAGCCACATCTGCAAACTCGCCAGCAGATCCTTCTGGCTGAACGAGCAGCTTTCCTCCGCGAACAGCGCGCTCGACTCCAGCCGGTCGAGCAGGCCCAGCAGCACCTCCTCGAAGCGCGGCGGCAGCGCGGCCAGCAGCACGGCGTAGCCGCGCGCGGCGGTGCTGAAGGCGTGGCTGGTGATGCGCAGGTCGCGCAGGGCGAGTAGGTCGTCCTGCAAATTCTGGAGCTGGCGGGCGGCGAGGTCGGCGGTCATGTGGCAAGGGTACAGCAGCCGCTCGCCTATCGCCGGTGCGGCTGGATTGCGTCCCAGAACGCGCGCTCGGGCTCGCGCGGCGCATCCTCCAGGCGGCATTCGTGGTCCAGCACCATCGTCGTGCGGCGCCGGGCGTCGTAGGCCGGCCAGTCGCCGAGGCCGGGGTGGGCCGGGTTGCCGGTGCGGGCGAAGCGGATCCAGGCGTCCTGTATGCGCTCGGCCAGCTCGCGCGCGCCGGGGCGGGCGGCGCCGGCGAAGTCGCGCACCACCCGGCTGTCGTCCAGCGTGCCGAAGACGAAGGGCAGCTCCAGCGCATGGCAGGCGCCCAACGCGCCGCCCCACGAGGGCGAGGGCCAGGTGAACAGGTAGGCGTAGGTTTGCGCCTGGTGCGCGCTCTGCAGCGAGGCGAGGTGCATGGCGGGCCAGCGCATCGCGCGGTCGGACTCGATGGCGAACCACAGGTCGGGCGGGCGCGTGCTTTCGCCGCGCGCGGCCCGCGCGGCGCGGTAGACCTCGACCGCGCGCCGCCCCAGGGAGACGCCGCTGGCGTCCGTGCCCGGAATCTTCTCCTCGCAGCGGGCGATCAGCGCTTTCTCGGTGAGCGTGGTCGCGGCCAGGTCCATGGCCATGAAGAGCTTCATCTCGTCCAGGTTGGTGCCGATCAGCAGGCTGACCTTGCGGGCGATACCGTCGGCCACGGCGTCGAAGGCGTGGCGCGGCAGCACGTCGGCGTCCAGCACCGGCTCCAGCGGCAGCTCGGGCGCCTGCGGCACGGTCTGCAGCGAGGCCAGCAGGCCGCGCAGCCGGCCGCGCCGGCGCTCGGGCGCGGGTTTGAACAGGTCCTGCACGAAGCCCGTAGCCATGCGCACCGTGCGGCGCAGCACGCGCCAGGCCAGGGCGCCGGCCAGGTACAGCGTGACGCCGGCGCGGCGCGGCGCCAGGAAGCGGCCGGAGAACACGCTGCGCGGCGTCACCAGCAGCCGTCCGGTCATGCGCTGCTGGCCCCGCACGATGCGCTCGGGCTCGATGGCCTGCAACTGGTCCACCTCGTGCGGCGCCAGGTTCATCTCGTCCATCAGCATGGTTGCCATGCGGCTGGCGTCGTCGGGCGAGGACACGTAGTTGGCCGAACCGCTTTGCAGGATGGCGCGGTGGAACAGCCCCTGCGCGCGCGGCGAGCCGAGCAGCGTGGCGCAGCTCATGGCGCCGGCCGATTCGCCGAAGATGGTGACGTTGCCGGGGTCGCCGCCGAAGTGGGCGATCTCATCGCGCACCCATTCGAGGGCGGCGATCTGGTCGAGGATGCCTTCGTTGCCGGTGGACGGGATGCGGCCCTGGGAAATCTCCTTCAGCCGCAGGAAGCCGAGGCCGCCGAGCCGGTAGTTGATGGTCACCACCACCACGTCGCCACGGCTGGCCAGCACCGAGCCGTCGTACAGCGACTGCGAGCCGGCGCCCAGCACGAAGGCCCCGCCGTGGATCCAGACCATCACCGGGCGGCGCTGGCCGTCGGCGGCGGGGGTCCAGACGTTCAGGTAGAGGCAGTCCTCATGGGCGCGGCCCACCATCAGCTTCAGCGCCAGGCCGCTCAGGCCCGCGTACTGCGGCGCTGCGGGGCCGAACTCGCGGGCATCGCGCACACCGTCCCAGGGCTGGGGCGGCTGCGGCGGCTTGAAGCGCAGCTCGCCCAGCGGCGGCTGGGCGTAAGGGATGCCGCGAAACACCACGGTGCCGCGGTCCTGAAGGCCCCGCAGCTGGCCGCAGCGGGTCTGGACGACGGCGCTCACGCTGTTCTCCTGTGCAGGGCGGCCGGCAGCTCGGCCTGGGCGCGGGCGGTTTCGCTGGGTTGGGAAGCGGGCAGCGTGCCTTGGGCGAAGGCGCCGAGCGCGGCTTGCATGGGATGGAGCAGGTGGGCGCGGGTCATGCGCCAAGCGTAGCGTACATGCGTTGCGGCGAGTATCAGCATCGGCACGGCAGGATGGCGATACCGGCGCTTAGCGGCACTATTGCTTTTTGTAGATTTGAACTCCATCGGCCCCCCGCGCACTTGGACGCATCTGCGGCAGAATCGCCGGATGAACGCCCTCAACATCGCTGAATACACCCAGGTGCTTGGTTTGCAGGCAAAAGTGGCTTCCGCCCTTATGGCACGTGCGCCAGCAGCTATAAAAAACAAAGCATTGCTGGCCCTGGCGCGGCTACTGCGCGAAGAGGGCGGCGCCCTGCAGCAGCACAACGCCCAGGACGTGGAGCGCGCCGTGGCCGCCGGGCTGGACGCGCCCCTGGTGGACCGCCTCAAGCTCACGCCCAAGGTGCTCGAAACCTGCGCCCAGGGCTGCGAGCAGCTGGCGGCCATGCCGGACATCATCGGCGAGATCATCGGCTTGAAGCAGCAGCCCAGCGGCATCCGCGTGGGGCAGATGCGCGTGCCGATCGGCGTGTTCGGCATGATTTACGAGAGCCGCCCCAATGTGACCATCGAGGCCGCGAGCCTGTCGATCAAGAGCGGCAACGCCTGCATCCTGCGCGGCGGCTCCGAGGCCATCGCGTCGAACAAGGCGCTGGCCGCGCTGGTGGTGCGCGCGCTGGCGGAGGCGGGCCTGCCCGAGCACGGCGTGCAGCTGGTGCAGACCACCGACCGCGAGGCCGTGGGCCGCCTGATCGCCATGCCCGAGTACGTGGACGTGATCATCCCGCGCGGCGGCAAGGGCCTGATCGAGCGCATCAGCCGCGACGCCAAGGTGCCCGTCATCAAGCACCTGGACGGCAACTGCCACACCTACGTGGACGACCCCTGCGACCTGGACATGGCCGTCACCGTGGCCGACAACGCCAAGACGCAGAAGTACAGCCCCTGCAACGCGAGCGAGGGGCTGCTGGTGGCGCGCGGCGTGGCGGCGGCCTTTTTGCCCAGGATCGGCGCGGTGTACGCGGCCAAGGGCGTGGAAATGCGCTGCGACGCGGAAGCCCTCGCCATTCTGCAATCCGTGCCGGGGGCGAACGCCGTGCCCGCGACGGAGGAGGACTGGTCCACCGAGTACCTCGCGCCCATCATCAGCGTGAAGGTGGTGGATGGCGTCGATGCCGCCATTGCCCACATCAACCAGTATTCCAGCCACCACACCGACGCCATCCTCACGCGCGACCACGTGCACGCGCAGCGCTTCCTGCGCGAGGTGGATTCGGCCAGCGTGATGGTGAACACGAGCACGCGCTTCGCCGACGGCTTCGAGTACGGCCTGGGCGCGGAGATCGGCATCAGCACCGACAAGTTCCACGCGCGCGGGCCGGTGGGCATCGAGGGGCTCACATCGCTCAAGTACGTGGTGCTGGGCGAGGGGGAAATCCGCCGCTAGCGGCTTTGCGGTTTTTGAATGAAAATGGCCCGCAGCGACCGAATGGCGGGCGCAAGCAGCTAGAAAAAACATAGCGGCCATTCCATGAAAATCATCATCCTCGGCGCGGGCCGCGTGGGCCAGAGCGTGGCGGCCAGCCTGGTGTCGGAGCGCAACGACATCACCGTCATCGACACCGACGCCGAGGCGCTGCGCGACCTCGAATCGCGCTACGACCTGCGCGGCGTGGTGGGCAGCGGCATTGACCCGGCGGTGCTGGCCGAGGCGGGCGCGCGCGACACCGACCTGCTCCTCGCCTGCGCCGAGCGCGACGAGACCAACCTCGTGTGCTGCAAGCTCGCGCACATGCTGTTCAACGTGCCGCGCCGCGTGGCGCGCGTGCATTCGCAGGCCTACCACGACGGCGACGCGCTGGTCGGCCCCGAGGGCTTCGCGGTGGACCACGTGCTGTGCCCGGAAGACTCGCTCACGCGCTACATCGGCAAGCTCGTCGAATACCCCGAGGCGCTGCAGGTGCGCGAATTCGCCCAGGGCCGCGCCTGCCTGGTCTCGGTGCGCGCGCGCCGGGGCGCGCCCGCCGTGGGCCTGCAGATCGGCACGCTGCGCGAGCGCATGCCCAGCGTGGCCATGCGCATCGTCGCCATCTACCGCCGCTTTGCCGACGAGCCCGACCGCTTCGTGGCCTGCGGCGGCGCCACGGGCATCGAGCCGGGCGACGAGGTCTTCGTGCTCGCTGCGCGCGAGCAGATTCCGCAGGTGCTGGCCGCGCTGCACCGGCCCGAGGGGCAGCCGGTGCGGCCCGTGCGCCGCATCATGATCGCGGGCGGCGGCCGCGTGGGCGAGCGGCTGGCGCGCCTGCTGGCCTCGGCGCCGGGGCGCTTCCACATCAAGGTGGTGGAGCGCGACGCCGACCGCTGCGGCGCGCTGGCCTCGGCCCTGCCCGACGGCGTGCTGGTGCTGCACGGCGAGACCACCGACGAGGACCTGCTGACCGACGAGGGCATCGAGGACATCGACTTGTTCATTGCCCTGACCAACGACGACGAGGACAACATCATGGCCAGCGTGCTGGCCAAGCGCCTGGGCGCGACGCGCGTGCTGGCGCTCATCAACCGGCACAGCTACGCCGACCTGATGCACGGCACGCAGATCGACATCGCGCTGTCGCCCTCGCAGGCCATGCTGGGCGAACTGCTGGCCTACGTGCGCCAGGGCGACGTGGCGGCGGTGCACAGCCTGCGCCGCGGCGTGGCCGAGGCGCTGGAGATCGTGGCGCGCGGCGACCGCAAGACCTCGCGCGTGGTGGGCCGCCGCGTGCAGGAGCTGCCGCTGCCGCCCGCCGTGCACATGGGCCTGATCGTGCGCGGCCTGCCCGACCCCGACGCACCGCCCGACGTGCGCGCGCTGGCCGAGCCCGAGATCATCATCCCGCGCAGCCACACCGTGGTGGAGGCGGGCGACCACGTGGTCTTCTTCCTGCCCAGCAAACGCTTGGTGCGCGACGTGGAAAAGCTGTTCCGCGTGAATGCCGCGTTTTTCTGACCACACACCACCATGGCCGACCTGCTCCCTGTTCTGCGCGTGCTGGGCGCGCTGCTGTGCATGTTCTCGCTGGCCATGGGCGTGCCGCTGGCGGTGTCGCTGGCGCAGCACGACGGCGTATGGCGCGTCTACCCGCAGGCCATGGCCGCCGCCGCCGCGCTGGGCGTGGTGCTGTGGCAGGGGCTGCGCCGCTTCGGGCGCGAACTGCAGCCGCGCCACGGCGTCATCCTGGTCACCTTCGTGTGGCTGCTGCTGCCGCTGGTGGCGGCGCTGCCGCTCATGCTGGCGCTGCACCAGGTCGGCAAACCCATTTCGTTCACGCACGCCTACTTCGAGGCCGTGTCGGGCCTGACCACCTCGGGCGCCACCGTGCTCAGCGGGCTGGACGGCCTGCCCGTGTCGGTGAACATGTGGCGCACCTTCCTGCAATGGCTGGGCGGCATGGGCATCCTGATCCTGGCCGTGGCGGTGCTGCCGCTGCTGGGCGTGGGCGGCAGCCAGCTGTTCAAGGCCGAGGCGGCGGGCCCGCTCAAGGACGCCAAGCTCACCCCGCGCATGACCGAGACCGCCAAGGGCCTGTGGGGCGTGTACGCGGCGTTTTCCGCCGCCTGCGCGCTGGCCTACTGGGCCGCGGGCATGACGCCGCTGGACGCGCTGATGCACATGTTCGCCACCATCAGCCTGGGCGGCCTGTCGCCGCACGACGCGAGCCTGGGCTACTTCAACTCGCCCTGGGTCGATGCCGTGGCGCTGGTGTTCATGTTCATCGCCAGCTGCAACTTCGCGCTGTACTTCGTGGCGCTGCGCAAGGGGCACTGGCGCGGCTTCTGGCGCGACCCGGAGATGCGCGCCACCATGGTCACGCTGCTGGGCGGCGGCCTCGTGGTGGCGCTGCTGCTGTGGGCCAAGGGCGTGTACGGGCCGCTGGAGGCACTGTGGCAGGGCCTGTTCCACGTGGTGTCGGTGGCGACGACCACGGGCTTCACGCTGACCGACTACATGCAGTGGCCCGTGTTCGCGCCGGTGTTCATGCTGCTGCTGTCGGGCGTGGCGACCAGCGCGGGCTCCACGGGCGGCGGCATCAAGATGGTGCGGATGCTCATCCTCGTGAAGCAGGCGCGGCGCGAGCTGACGCGGCTGGTGCACCCGCGCGCCGTGCAGCCCGTGCTGCTGGGCGGCGGCGTGGTGGACCACCGCATGATCTTCTCGGTGCTGGCCTTCATGCTGGTGTACGGCGGCACCATCATCGTGTTGGGTATGCTGCTGCTGCTGACCGACCTGGACCCGCTCTCCGCCTTCACCGCCGTGCTGGCCAGCGTGAACTGCACCGGGCCGGGGCTGGGCGTGATCGGCCCCGATTCCAACTATTCGGTGCTGTCCGACTTCCAGATTTGGGTCTGCACCCTTGCAATGCTGCTCGGACGGCTCGAAATTCTGAGCTTCATGGCGCTGCTGTCCCCCGCGTTCTGGCGGCGCTGAAAACCACTACCTGAGGCCCTATGGTTCCCCACCTCGTCACCGCACTCACCGGCCCGATCAACGAACTGGAGCAGCGCATCCTCGACTCCATGCCCGCCATCGAGCGCTGGTTCCGCCTGGAGTGGATGGAGCATACGCCGCCGTTCTACACCTCGGTGGACATCCGCAACGCGGGCTTCAAGCTCGCGCCCGTGGACACCAACCTGTTCCCGCGCGGCTGGAGCCACCTGACGGAGGAGATGCTGCCCCTGGCCGTGCAGGCCGCCATGGCCGCCATCGAGAAGATCTGCCCCGAGGCGCGCAACCTGCTCATCATTCCCGAGAACCTGACCAACAGCTTCTACCTGAGCAACGTGGCGCGGCTGGCGCGCATCTTCAACATGGCGGGGCTGAACGTGCGCATCGGCTCCATCAGCCCCGACATCAAGCAGCCCACCGAAATCCGCCTGCCCAATGGCGACACGGTGCTGCTGGAGCCCGCCGTGCGCGGCAAGCGCCGCCTGGGCCTGAAGAACTTCGACCCCTGCACCATCCTGCTCAACAACGACCTGGCGGCGGGCGCGCCGGGCATCCTCGAAGACCTGCACGAGCAGTACCTGCTGCCGCCGCTGCACGCGGGCTGGAGCGTGCGCCGGCGCAGCGTGCACTTCAAGAACTACGAGGAAGTCTCCAAGCGCTTCGGCAAGCTGCTGGGCATGGACCCGTGGCTCATCCAGCCGCTGTTCAGCAAAAGCGCCGAGGATACGGGCGTGGATGCGCTGCGCACGCAGGTGGACGCGCTGCTCGCCAAGATCCGCCGCAAGTACAAGGAATACGGCATCGCCGAAAAACCCTTCGTCGTCATCAAGTCCGACAGCGGCTGCGCGGGCGGGGGCATCACCACGGTGCGCGACGCCCGGGAACTGGACGCCGCGCCCACGGGGGCGCTGATCCTGCAGGAGGGCGTTCTCACGCAGGAGCGCGTGCACGAAGCCGTGGCCGAGCCCGTGGTCTACATGATGGACCGCTACGTGGTCGGCGGCTTCTACCGTATGCACGCCGAGCGCAGCGCCGAGGAGGGCCTGGGCGCGCCCGGCGCGCGCTTCGTGCCCCTGGCCTTCGAGCACGGCGCGCAACTGCCCCAGGCCCACGCGCGCCCAGGGGCCAGCGCGCCCAACCGGTTCTACATGTACGGCGTGGTCGCGCGGCTGGCCATGCTGGCCGCCAGCTACGAGTTGGAAGCGACCGACCCGGACGCCGAGGTCTACGACTGAAGCCTGGGCGACAATACGCGCTTCGCATTACAAGTCGTAGCAGTTGCAAACCGCGAAATCCTCCCTCGCCGCGCTCACCCTGGGCGCGATCGGCGTCGTCTACGGCGACATCGGCACCAGCGTCCTCTACGCCGTCAAGGAAGTCTTCGGCGCGGGCCACGTGGAGTTCACGCCGCAGAACATCTACGGCGTGCTCTCCATCTTCTTCTGGACGCTGACCAGCATCGTCTCCATCAAGTACGTGGTGCTGGTGCTGCGCGCCGACAACCACGGCGAGGGCGGCCTGATCGCCATGCTCGCGCTGGCCTCGCAGGCCGTGCGCGACAAGCCCCGGCTGCGCGGCGTGCTGCTCGCGGTGGGCATCTTCGGCACCTCGCTGTTCTATGGGGATGGGGTCATCACGCCCGCGATCTCGGTGCTCTCGGCGGTCGAGGGGCTGGAGGTGATCTCGCCCGAGTTCAACCGCTACGTGATTCCGCTCACGCTCGCCGTGCTGTTCTGCCTGTTCGCGGTGCAGAAAAGCGGCACGGGCGGCATCGGGCGCTTCTTCGGCCCGGTCACGCTGCTGTGGTTTTTCACCATCGCCGCGCTGGGCGTGAAGCACATCGTGGGCCACCCCGAAATCCTGGGCGCGCTCAGCCCGCACCACGCGCTGGGCTTCATCTGGCGCAACCCCGGCACCAGCTTCATCATCCTGGGCGCGGTGGTGCTGTGCGTGACCGGGGCCGAGGCGCTGTACGCCGACCTGGGCCACTTCGGCAAGAAGCCCATCCGCCTGGCCTGGTTCAGCGTGGTCATGCCCGCGCTCACGCTCAACTACTTCGGCCAGGGCGCGCTGCTGCTGGCCGATCCCGGGGCAGTGAAGAACCCGTTCTTCAACCTTGCCCCTGACTGGGCGCTGCTGCCGCTGGTCGTGATGGCCACGCTGGCCACGGTGATCGCGTCGCAGGCGCTCATCACGGGCGCGTTCAGCGTCACCAAGCAGGTCGTCCAGCTGGGCTACCTGCCGCGCCTGAACATCCTGCACACCAGCGTGCGCGACACGGGGCAGATCTACATCCCCATCGTCAACTGGTGCCTGTTCGTCGCCATCGTGCTCGCGGTGGTCATGTTCCGCTCCAGCAGCAACCTCGCGGCGGCCTATGGCATCGCGGTCACGCTGGACATGCTCATCACCACCACGCTCACTTTCTTCGTCATCCGTTACGCCTGGCACTACCCGCTGCTACTGTGCGTGGCGGCCACGGTCTGGTTCTTCATGATCGACCTGGCGTTCTTCTCGTCCAACCTGCTCAAGCTGTTCCGGGGGGGCTGGTTCCCGCTGGCCATCGGCGGCGGGGTGTTCACGCTGATGATGACCTGGAAGCGCGGGCGCGAGCTGCTGGCCGAAAAGCGGCAGGAAGAAGCCCTCGACCTCAAGGACTTCCTCACCGCCGTCTTCGCCAATCCGCCCACGCGCGTGGCGGGCACGGCGGTGTTCCTCACGTCGAGCGCGGGCACCGTGCCCAACGCGCTGCTGCACAACCTCAAGCACAACAAGGTGCTGCACGCGCAGAACCTGTTCGTCACCGTGCACAACCACGAGGTGCCGTGGATCGGGCTGGACAAGCGCCTGCAGATCGAGCCGCTGGGCGGCGACTGCTGGCAGGTCGCCGTGCACTACGGCTTCAAGAACGACCCCGACATCCCGCGCGCTCTCGAACAGATGCGCGGCCGGGGCTGCGACCTGGAGGCCATGACCACGAGCTACTTCCTCTCGCGCGACGTGGTCATCCCGACGATCGGCAGCGGCATGGCCCCGTGGCGCGAAAAGCTGTTCGCGCAGATGCACCACAACGCCAGCGGCGCGGCCAGCTTCCTGCACCTGCCCAGCAACGCGGTGGTGGAACTGGGCTCCAAGATCGAGATTTGAGCCAAATCGGCCTCCAGCCCAGGAATGGCGAGCGCTGGCAGCTATCAAAACCGTAGTATTCCCGCCATGCGCTTTTTCCGAGACCTGAGCCTTTCCGCCTTCACCGCCGGTTTCGTCGCCGTGCTCGTGGGCTTCACGAGTTCCGTCGCCATCGTGTTCCAGGCCGCGCAGGCCTTCCATGCCACGCCCGCGCAGATCACGTCGTGGATGTGGGCGCTGGGCCTGGGCATGGGGCTGTGCTCGCTCGTGCCCTCGCTGATTCTGCGCAAGCCGGTCATGGTGGCGTGGTCCACGCCGGGCGCCGCCGTGCTCGCCACGGCGGGGCTGGCGGGCGGCTTCTCGATGGGCGAGGCCGTGGGCGCGTTCATGGCCTGCGCGCTGCTCATCACGCTGGCCGGGGCCACGGGCTGGTTCGAGCGCGTGATGAACCGCATCCCCATGGAAATCGCCTCGGCCCTGCTCGCGGGCGTGCTCGCGCGCTTCGGTATGCAGGCGTTCGCCGCCGCGCAGACGGCGCTGCCGCTGGTGCTGGCCATGCTCGGCGGCTACCTGCTGGCGCGCCGCTTCGCGCCACGCT
>JASGIT010000001.1:0-1037500 GCA_047601665.1 Acidovorax sp. | reverse complement strand
GGGGTGAAAGGCTAAACAAACTTGGAAATAGCTGGTTCTCTCCGAAAACTATTTAGGTAGTGCCTCAAGTATTACCTGCGGGGGTAGAGCACTGTTTAGGCTAGGGGGTCATGGCGACTTACCAAACCTATGCAAACTCCGAATACCGCAGAGTACAGCTTGGGAGACAGAGCACCGGGTGCTAACGTCCGGACTCAAGAGGGAAACAACCCAGACCGCCAGCTAAGGTCCCTAAAATTGGCTAAGTGGGAAACGAAGTGGGAAGGCTAAAACAGTCAGGATGTTGGCTTAGAAGCAGCCATCATTTAAAGAAAGCGTAATAGCTCACTGATCGAGTCGTCCTGCGCGGAAGATGTAACGGGGCTAAGCCAGTTACCGAAGCTGCGGATGCACAGTTTACTGTGCGTGGTAGGAGAGCGTTCTGTAAGCCTGTGAAGGTGTCTGGTAACGGATGCTGGAGGTATCAGAAGTGCGAATGCTGACATGAGTAGCGTTAAAGCGGGTGAAAAGCCCGCTCGCCGTAAGCGCAAGGTTTTCTACGCAACGTTCATCGGCGTAGAGTGAGTCGGCCCCTAAGGCGAGGCAGAGATGCGTAGTTGATGGGAAACAGGTCAATATTCCTGTACCGATGTGTAGTGCGATGTGGGGACGGAGAAGGTTAGCTCAGCCAACTGTTGGATATGTTGGTTCAAGCCTGTAGTCGTGCCTGGTAGGCAAATCCGCCGGGTCTAGATGAGGGGTGATAACGAGGCAGCATGCTGCTGAAGTGAGTGATACCCTGCTTCCAGGAAAAGCCACTAAGCTCCAGCTACACACGACCGTACCGCAAACCGACACTGGTGCGCGAGATGAGTATTCTAAGGCGCTTGAGAGAACTGCGGAGAAGGAACTCGGCAAATTGACACCGTAACTTCGGGAGAAGGTGTACCCTCAGTAGGTGAAGTCGTACAGATGGAGCCCAAAGGGGTTGCAAAAAATAGGTGGCTGCGACTGTTTAATAAAAACACAGCACTCTGCAAACACGAAAGTGGACGTATAGGGTGTGACGCCTGCCCGGTGCTGGAAGATTAAATGATGGGGTGCAAGCTCTTGATTGAAGTCCCAGTAAACGGCGGCCGTAACTATAACGGTCCTAAGGTAGCGAAATTCCTTGTCGGGTAAGTTCCGACCTGCACGAATGGCGTAACGATGGCCACACTGTCTCCTCCGCAGACTCAGCGAAGTTGAAATGTTTGTGATGATGCAATCTCCCCGCGGAAAGACGGAAAGACCCCATGAACCTTTACTGTAGCTTTGTATTGGACTTTGAACGGATCTGTGTAGGATAGGTGGGAGGCTTTGAAGTGAGGTCGCTAGATCTCATGGAGCCAACGTTGAAATACCACCCTGGTGCGTTTGAGGTTCTAACCCAGGTCCCTTATCGGGATCGGGGACAGTGCATGGTAGGCAGTTTGACTGGGGCGGTCTCCTCCCAAAGCGTAACGGAGGAGTTCGAAGGTACGCTAGGTACGGTCGGACATCGTGCTAATAGTGCAATGGCATAAGCGTGCTTAACTGCGAGACTGACAAGTCGAGCAGATGCGAAAGCAGGACATAGTGATCCGGTGGTTCTGTATGGAAGGGCCATCGCTCAACGGATAAAAGGTACTCTGGGGATAACAGGCTGATACCGCCCAAGAGTTCATATCGACGGCGGTGTTTGGCACCTCGATGTCGGCTCATCTCATCCTGGGGCTGTAGTCGGTCCCAAGGGTATGGCTGTTCGCCATTTAAAGAGGTACGTGAGCTGGGTTTAAAACGTCGTGAGACAGTTTGGTCCCTATCTTCCGTGGGCGCTGCAGATTTGAGGAAGCCTGCTCCTAGTACGAGAGGACCGGAGTGGACACACCTCTGGTGTACCTGTTGTCACGCCAGTGGCATCGCAGGGTAGCTATGTGTGGAAGAGATAACCGCTGAAAGCATCTAAGCGGGAAACTCGTTTCAAGATGAGATCTGCCGGGGGCTTGACCCCCCTGAAGAGTCGTTCTAGACCAGGACGTTGATAGGCTGGGTGTGTAAGCGCAGTAATGCGTTCAGCTAACCAGTACTAATTGCTCGTGCGGCTTGACCCTATAACTTTGACAGACCGCTAAGGATGTCGAAGAGTTATGCCAAGAACGCAATCGAAATAAAAGCTGACCAGACTCTATGAATTCGTCGCCCTGACCAAACACCAGGGCAGCAACCAGTTATGCCTGATGACCATAGCAAGTTGGTACCACTCCTTCCCATCCCGAACAGGACAGTGAAACGACTTTGCGCCGATGATAGTGCGGATCCCCGTGTGAAAGTAGGTCATCGTCAGGCTCTTACAGCGACAAACCCCCAGCATCCATCCGGTGCTGGGGGTTTTGTTTTTAGGGCGTATAAAAGAAGCGGTACACGCCTTTGGCGTCCCGTGACCGTTGCACTTCGCCCAGGTGCCACAGGCGGTGAAGGTGCGCCAAAGATTCGCCCAGGGCAAAAGTCTGCTCATGGACGCCCAAGTTTCTGCGGAACATGAAGCCCATGACATCTGCCGCCGAGATGGGCCTGCTTCGGCACGCCACACGCACTTCTTCCAGGCGATCGGCGTGGTGCTGCTGCAGCTGTCGAATACGACGGTGCAGGCCGTGGAATGGTTTGCCGTGCGAGGGCAGGGTGTAGGTGGATTCAGGCAATACGAGGTAACGCTGCAACGAGTCCAGAAACAGCCCCAGCGGGTCGGCTTCGGGCTCTACCGCGTTGACGCTCACGTTGGTGGAAATACGGGGCAGCACCATGTCTCCGCTGATCAGCACGCTCAGGTCCGCGCAATACAGCGCCATGTGTTCGGGCGCGTGGCCGTAGCCTGCGATGCATTGCCAGGTGTTCTCTCCGATGGGGATGCGATCGCCATCCATCAGGCGGCGGTAGCTGCGCGGCAGTTCGGGGACGAGGGTGGGGTAGTAGGCGCCTCGGCCACGCACATGGGCCAGGAAGTCCGGGTCCCGCAGGCCGTGCTGGCTGAAGAAGTCGATGCCGCTCTGCCCGCCAAAGGCCATGCGGTCGTAGCAGGCGACGCGGGCCACGTTGTAGTCGGTGGCGCTGATCCACAAGGGGGCTTGCCAGCGCTCGCAGAGCCAATAGGCCAGGCCGACGTGGTCAGGGTGCATGTGGGTGACGAGGATGCGCCGGATGGGCAGGCCCTCCAGTTCGTTCTGGAAGATCTGCTCCCACTGCGCGCGCGTGGTGTCGCTGGCGATGCAGCAGTCAATCGCCGTCCAGCCATCGCCGTCGCGCAGCAGCCAGAGGTTGATGTGGTCGAGCGCAAAGGGCAGCGCCATGCGGACCCACTTCACGCCGGGCGCAATTTCGATGCAGCGGCCTGTAGCGGGCAGAGTGTCGCCCAGAGGGTAGTCAATTTCGTGTTCCAGGGGATTCATAGGGGCCGTGTGGGATAGGATTTCCGGACGTACATGTGAGCGCAACGCCCATTCTTGGGGAGTCCGGTCACGGCATATGTCGCGTTGGCGTAGCAAAACATCCGAGGAGATAAGCATGAGCACATCGACCCTGCCGGGCCTGGATTTCCAACTGGGCGAAGACATCGACGCGCTGCGCGACGCGGTGCACGCCTTCGCGCAGGAGCAGATCGCTCCGCTGGCTGCCGAGATCGACAAGAACGACCAGTTCCCCATGCACCTGTGGCGCAAGTTGGGCGAGTTGGGCGTGCTGGGCATCACCGTTTCCGAGCAGTATGGCGGCGCCAGCATGGGCTATCTGGCCCACATGGTGGCGATGGAGGAAATCTCGCGCGCGAGCGCGTCCGTGGGCCTGTCGTATGGCGCGCACAGCAACCTGTGCGTGAACCAGATCAACCGCAATGGCAATGCGGCGCAGAAAGCCAGGTACCTGCCCAAGCTGATCAGCGGCGAGCACGTGGGCGCGCTGGCCATGAGTGAGCCGGGGGCGGGGTCGGACGTGATCAGCATGAAGCTGAAGGCCGAGGACAAGGGCGGCTATTACCTGCTCAACGGCTCCAAGATGTGGATCACCAATGGGCCGGACGCCGACACGCTGGTGGTCTACGCCAAGACCGAGCCGGAGCTGGGAGCGCGTGGCGTGACGGCTTTCCTCATTGAAAAGGGGATGAAGGGCTTTTCGATTGCGCAGAAGCTCGACAAGCTGGGGATGCGCGGCAGCCACACGGGTGAATTGGTGTTCCAGAACGTGGAGGTGCCTGCCGAGAATGTGCTGGGCGGCGTGAACAACGGGGCCAGGGTGCTGATGAGCGGGCTGGACTATGAGCGCGCCGTGCTCACGGGCGGGCCGCTGGGCATCATGCAGGCGGTGATGGACAACGTGGTGCCCTACATCCACGACCGCAGGCAGTTCGGCCAGAGCATTGGCGAGTTCCAGCTGATCCAGGGCAAGGTGGCCGACATGTACACCACCTTGCAGGCAGGCCGCTCGTTTGCCTACACGGTAGCGAAGAACCTGGATTTGCTGGGCCAGGAGCACGTGCGCCAGGTGCGCAAGGACTGCGCGAGCGTGATTCTGTGGTGCGCCGAAAAGGCCACGTGGATGGCGGGCGAGGGCCTGCAAATCCACGGGGGCAATGGCTACATCAACGAATACCCGCTGGGCCGCCTGTGGCGCGACGCCAAGCTCTACGAGATTGGCGCGGGCACCAGCGAAATCCGCCGCATGTTGATTGGCCGCGAGTTGTTCGCGGAAACCTGCTGACCGGCAACTCAGCCCCGAAAGCGCAGATTCCCCCGGCCCAGGTCGGCCACGCTGCGCGCGCCCATCAGGCGCATGTCGCGCACGATCTCGGCCTTGAGCTGGCCGAGCGCACGCTCGATGCCCGCCTGCCCCGCCGCCGCCAGTGGGAACAGGTAGTAGCGGCCCAGCCCCACGGCCTTGGCCCCCAGCGACAGCGCCTTGACCACGTGGGTGCCGCGCTGGATGCCGCCGTCGATCATCACGTCCAGCCGGTCGCCCACGGCCTGCACGATTTCGTCGAGCTGGTCGAACGCGGAGCGAGAGCCGTCGAGTTGCCGCCCGCCGTGGTTGGACAGCACGATGCCCGTGCAGCCGATGTCCGCCGCCCGCCGCGCGTCTTCCACGCTCATCACGCCCTTCAGGCAGAACGGGCCGCCCCACTCGGCCACCATCTGCGCCACGTCGTCCCAGTTCATCGATGGGTCGAGCATCTCGGTGAAGTAGCGGCCAATGCTCAGCGTGTCGCCCTTCATGTCGATGTGGGCGTCGAGCTGCGGCAGGCTGAATTTTTCGTGCGTGACGTAGTTGATGCCCCAGGCGGGCTTGACGGCGAACTGGTACAGCCCGCCCAGCGTGAGGCGGAAGGGGATGGAAAAGCCCGTGCGCAGGTCGCGCTCGCGGTTGCCGCCGGTGATGCTGTCCACCGTCAGCATCATCACCTTGATGCCGCATTCCTTGGCCTTTTGCATCATGGCGCGGTTCAGCCCCCGGTCTTTGTGGAAGTAGAACTGGTAGACCTGCGGGTTACGGTGCTTTTTGGCCAGTTCCTCCATCGACACCGTGCCCAGCGACGAGACGCCGAACATCGTGCCGTAGGCCTCGGCCGCCGCCGCCGTGGCGCGCTCGCCCTGGTGGTGGAACAGGCGCTGCAGCGCGGTGGGCGAGAGGTAGACGGGCAGGTCGATCTTCTGGCCCATCACGGTGACGGACAGGTCCACGTCCGACACGCCGCGCAGGATGCTGGGCACCAGGTCGCAGTCCTCGAACGCGGCGGTATTGCGGCGTAGGGTCGTCTCGTCGTCCGCGCCGCCGTCGATGTAGTCGAAGATGGGCGCGGGCAGCCGGTGCTGCGCGAGGCGGCGGAAGTCGTGGAAGTTGTGGCAGTTTTTCAGATTCATCGCGTTTCTCCCCTCAGCGCACGACCATCGCCGTGAATGGCCACACATAGGCTTGCAGCGTGACGAACACACCCACCAGGCAGGCCAGCGCCACCGAGTGGAAGAACACGTAGCGCAGGATGTCGCCCTCGCGGTTGAACCAGCGCGTGGCGGTGGAGGCGACGACGATGGACTGCGCGTCGATCATCTTGCCCATGACCCCGCCCGAGCTGTTGGCCGCGCCCATCAGGTTGCCCGCCAGCCCCAGCTGCTCGGCGGCCACCTTCTGCATACCGCCGAAGAGCACGTTGGAGGCCGTGTCCGAGCCCGTCATCGCCACGCCCATCCAGCCCATCAGCGTGCCGAAGAAGGGGTAGAGCCAGCCGGTGTTGGCAAAGGCCAGGCCCAGCGTGATGTCGGTGCCCGAATAGCGCGTGAGCGTGCCCAGCGCCAGCATCAGCACGATGGTGAGCAGCGAGTAGCGCACCAGCCACACGGTACGGAAAAAGGTGCGCACGATCTCGGCGGGGCGGTAGCCCATGGCCAGCGCGCTGAGCACCGCCGCCAGCAGGATGCCGCTGCCGGTGGTGGACAGCAGGTTGAGCACGTACACCGCGGCCTCCTTGTGCGGCGTGGCGGCCACGGGCGGCATTTTCTCGATCAGGTTGTGCAGCCCGCCGATGGGGAAGGCCAGCGCGAAGACGCCGTCCAGCGCGCGCTTGACCGAGGGCAGGCCCCAGACGAAGACGAACACCGTCAGGATCAGCCACGGCAGCCAGGCGCGCACCAGCGCGGCGCGCGTGTGGCGCTGCACGGGCTGGGCGGGCTGGCTCTCGCCGCCGTCGTCCGCGTGCCCCTTGAGCGAGGGCGACGTCCAGATGCGGCGCGGCTGCCACACGCGCAGGAACAGCACCAGCGCCGCCATCGACACCAGCGCGGCGATGATGTCCACCAGTTCCGGCCCGATGAAGTTGGACACCAGGTACTGCGGAATGGCGAACGACAGCCCCGTGACCAGGATGGCGGGCCAGATCTCCCACATGGCCTTGCGCCCCGCGAAGGCCCAGATCAGCCAGAACGGCACCAGCAGCGAGAAGAAGGGCAACTGGCGGCCGATCATGGCCGTGACTTCCATCAGGTCATAGCCGTGCACCTTGGCCAGCGTGATGACCGGCGTGCCTAGCGCGCCGAAGGCCACCGGCGCGGTGTTGGCGATCAGCGTCAGCCCCGAAGCGGCCAGCGGCGAAAAGCCCAGCCCGATCAGGATGCCCGCCGTTACCGCCACCGGTGTGCCGAAGCCCGCCGCGCCCTCGAAGAACGCGCCGAAGCAGAACGCGATCAGCAGCAGCTGGATGCGCCGGTCTTCGGTGATGCCCGAGAGCGAATCCTGCAGCACCTTGAAGCTGCCGTTCTGCTCCGCCAGCTGCTGCAGGAAGATGATGTTCAGCACGATCCAGCCGATGGGCAGCAGCCCGGTGAAGCCGCCGTACATGGCCGCGCGGGCGGCCATGCCGCCGGGCATACCGTAGGCGAACACGGCCACCCCGAAGGCCGCCAGCAGGCCCAGCGCGGCGGCGATGTGTGCCTTGATGTGAAGAAAGCCCAGGCACACCAGCATCACCACCACCGGAATCGCGGCCAGCGCGGTGGATATGAACATGTTGCCGAACGGGTCGTAGATCTGCTGCCAGGTCATGCGTTTGTCTCCAAGAAATAGAAATGTTCTTGGGCATGACTGTAGAAATCCGGCCGCCCGGGCCGCGTGAAATGCGCTGGCCCGGCGCGTGAAGAATTTTCAACCCAGGGTCAATCGCGCATGGCCTGGCGCAGCCATTCGACGAAGGCCGCGCATTCCCAGCGCTCCAGCGTGCCGGGTTTCCAGCACAGGTGGTAGTCGTGCGGCGAGGGAACGCTGCGGCGCGACAGGCGCACCAGGCGGCCGCTGTCCAGCCAGCTCTGGCCCAGCTTCAGGCGCATCAGCGCCACGCCAAAGCCCGCCACCGCCGCGTCCAGCACCAGCCCCAGGTCGTTGAACTGGTTGCCCGAGGCGGGTTCCGGCAGGTTGATGCCGCAGGCGCGGAACCAGGTGTGCCAGGGTTCCAGCGGCGAGCGGATCAGGCGGGCGCGGCGCACGGCTTCCTCGGTCTCGAAGCCGCCGTCGAAGAGGCCCGCCTCGTGCAGGTAGTCCGGGCTGCACACCGGGCACACCGCGTCCGAGAGCAGGTGCATGGACTCGCGGTCGGCGAACGGCCCGGCGCCGAAGCGCAGTTCGATGTCGGCCTCCTCGGCCGTCACGTTGTTGATGGGGATGGCCACCTGGAGCATCAGTTCGATGTCCGGGTAGGCGTGGCGGAACAGCGCCAGCTTGGGCAGCAGCAGCTGGCGCGAGAAAGTGGGCGTCACGGCCACCCGCAGGCGCGTGGCGGCGGGCGCATCGCTCTGGCCGGGTATCTGCTGCAGGGCCGCTATGGCCTCGCGCACGCGCGCCAGGTAGGCCGCGCCCTCGGGCGCCAGGCTGAAGCCGCCGCGCACGAACAGCTTGCTCCCCAGTTGCGATTCCAGCTGGCGCAGGCGGTGGCTGACCGCGCTGGGCGTCACGCTCAGTTCCTCGGCCGCCAGCGTCACGCTGCGCAGGCGCGCCACCGACTCGAAGGCCAGCAGCGACTGGATGGGCGGAATGCGGGGAGCGGGCATGTTGCCCGCATTGTCTTACGACGGCGCGCCAGAGCGGCCCCAGGCGCAGCCGCCGTCGACGATGAGCGTGGAGCCGACCACGTAGTCGCCCGCGTTGGAGGCCAGGTAGATGGCCGCGCCCGCCATGTCTTCGGGGCTGCCGATGCGGCCCGCGGGAGTGCGGGCGGCCACCTCGTCGGCCTCGTCGCGCGCCGCCTTGTTCATGTTCGATGCGAAGGGGCCGGGCGCGATGGCGCTGACGATGATGCCCTCGGGCGCCAGGCGCAGCGCCATGCGCTTGGTCAGGTGGATGAGGCCGGCCTTGCTGGCGGCGTAGGAGTAGGTTTCCCACGGGTTGACCGACACGCCGTCGATGGAGGCGATCTGGATCACCTTGGCGCGGTGCTTGCCCTCCGCCGCCACCTTGCGCAGCATGGGCGTGAGCAGCTGGGTCAGGAAGAACGGGGTCTTCATGTTCAGGTCGACCACCTTGTCCCAGCCGCTTTCGGGGAAGGTGTCATACGCCTCGCCCCAGGCCGCGCCGGCGTTGTTGACCAGGATGTCGAGCTTGCTCTCGTGCTTGGAATAGGCATCCACCAGCGCCTGCGCGCCTTCGAGGGTGGACACGTCGGCGGGCAGCGCCACGATATGGCCCAGGTGCGAAAGCTCCTGTACCGTCTGCGCGCATTCGGCGGCCTTGCGCGCCGAGATGTACACGCGCGCGCCCGCGGCCAGGTAGCCTTCGGCGATCATGCGGCCAATGCCGCGCGAGCCGCCGGTGATGATGGCCGTGCGGCCTTGGAGGGAAAAAAGCTGGTTGATGTCCATGGTGCGGGCCTCGGGCCGGTGATGGGGGGAGCGAAAATTCTAGGAAGCCGGGCGCACGCGGGCTGTCGCCTCGGGTACGCCACAATCGCGCCATGTCTCAAGCATCGATCGAACAACTCTTCGTCCACAACCGCGCCTGGGCCGCGCAGATGGAGCGGGACCGGCCCGGCTTCTTCACCAGCCTGCTGGCGCAGCAGGAGCCCAAGTACATGTGGATCGGCTGCTCCGACAGCCGCGTGCCCGCCAACCAGATCACGGGCCTGGAGCCCGGCGAAGTGTTCGTGCACCGCAACATCGCCAACGTGGTGGTGCCGACCGACCTGAACTGCCTGTCCACCATCCAGTACGCGGTGGACCAGCTCAAGGTGGAGCACCTGATGGTCGTGGGCCACTACGGCTGCGGCGGCGTGCTCGCGGCGCTGCAGGACATGCGCGTGGGCCTGGCCGACAACTGGATCCGCCACGTGAAGGACGTGCGCGACCGCCACCGCGACCTGATCGCCGCCGTGGCCCCCGAGTGGCGGCACGACGTGCTGTGCGAGCTGAACGCCATCGAGCAGGTGGTGAACATCGCCCACACCACCGTGGTGCAGGACGCCTGGGCGAGCGGCCAGACGCTGACACTGCACGGCTGGTGCTACGGCCTGAAGGATGGCCTGATCAACAACCTGCACATGAGCGTGCCCTGCGCGGACGGGCTGGACGCGCTCTACAAGGCCGCGATCGCAGGCGTGGCCGCCGCACGGCGCGGCTGACGCTTCCCAGGCATTTTCCAAGGAGACACCACCATGCAGCAGGACCCCATCGTCATCGCCGGCGCGGCGCGCACGCCCATGGGCGCCTTCCAGGGCGACTTCGCCGATCTGGCCGCGCACGACCTGGGCGGCGTGGCCATCCAGGCCGCCGTGGCGCGCGCGGGCATCGCGCCCGCGCTGGTCGAGGAAGTGCTGTTCGGCAACTGCCTCATGGCCGGCCAGGGCCAGGCCCCGGCGCGGCAGGCGGGCTTCAAGGGCGGGCTGCCGCGCAGCGCGGGGGCCGTCACGCTGTCGAAAATGTGCGGCGCGGGTATGGAGGCCACCCTCCTCGCGCACGACCAGCTCGTGGCCGGCAGCCGCAGCGTGATGGTGGCGGGCGGCATGGAGAGCATGACCAACGCGCCCTACCTGCTCAAGAAGGGCCGGGGCGGCTACCGCATGGGCCACGACAAAATCTTCGACCACATGATGCTCGACGGCCTGGAAGACGCCTACGAGCCGGGCCGCAGCATGGGCACCTTCGGCGAAGACTGCGCCGCCAAGTACCGGTTCACGCGCGAGCAGCAGGACAATTTCGCCATAGCCAGCGTGCAGCGTGCGCAGGCAGCTACCAAATCAGGAGCATTCGCGGCGGAGATCGCGCCCGTCACCCTCGCCACGCGCAAGGGCGAGGTGACCATTGCCGAAGACGAAGGCCCGGCCAAGGCGCGGCTGGACAAGATCGCGTCGCTCAAGCCCGCGTTCAAGAAGGACGGCACCATCACCGCCGCGTCCAGCTCCAGCATCAACGACGGCGCGGCGGCGCTGGTGCTCATGCGCGCCTCCACCGCGAGGGAGCTGGGCTGCCAGCCGCTCGCGCGCATCGTGGGCCACGCCACGCACGCGCAGGAGCCCGAATGGTTCAGCACCGCGCCCGTGGGCGCGACCGAAAAGCTGCTCAAGAAAATCGGCTGGCAGGTGGCCGACGTGGATCTGTGGGAAATCAACGAAGCCTTCGCCGTCGTGCCCATGGCGCTGATGCACGAGCTGAACATCCCGCACGACAAGGTCAACGTCAACGGCGGCGCGTGCGCGCTGGGCCACCCCATCGGCGCGAGCGGAGCGCGCATCCTCGTCACGCTGCTGTATGCCCTCCAGGCGCGCGGGCTGAAAAAGGGCCTGGCCACGCTGTGCATCGGCGGCGGCGAAGCCACGGCGATGGCGGTGGAGATGCTTTGATTTTGATAGCTGCCAGCGCTTGATGGACAAGCGCTGGAGGCCTGTTTCATTCAAAAGGCGACCATGCTGCTCACCCCCGACCGAGCCATGATCCGCGACGCGCTGCGCGCCTTTGCGCAGGCCGAGCTCTGGCCCCACGCCGCGCGCTGGGACAAGGAGCACCACTTTCCGCGCGAAGCGCACCAGGGCCTGGCGCGGCTGGGCGCGTATGGCGTCATGGTGCCCGAGGAATACGGCGGCGCGGGCCTGGACACGGTGAGCCTGGCCCTGGTGCTCGAAGAAATCGCGGCGGGCGACGGCGGCACCAGCACGGCGATCAGCGTGACCAACTGCCCCGTCAACGCCATCCTGATGCGCTACGGCACGGAGGCGCAAAAACGCCGCTGGCTCACGCCCCTGGCGCGCGGCGAGATGCTCGGCGCGTTTTGCCTCACTGAGCCGCACGTGGGCTCGGACGCCTCCGCGCTGCGCACCACGGCGGTCAGGCAGGGCGATGAATACGTGCTCAACGGCGTCAAGCAGTTCATCACCAGCGGCAAGAACGGCCACGTGGCCATCGTCATCGCCGTGACCGACAAGGGCGCTGCCAAGCGCGGCATGAGCGCCTTCCTGGTGCCCACGAGCACGCCCGGCTATGTGGTGGCGCGGCTGGAGGACAAGCTGGGCCAGCACAGCAGCGACACCGCACAGATAAATTTCGACGACTGCCGCATCCCGGCCGAGAACCGCATCGGTGCCGAAGGCGAGGGCTACAAGATCGCGCTGGGCGCGCTCGAAGGCGGCCGTATCGGCATCGCCGCGCAGAGCGTGGGCATGGCACGCAGCGCGTTCGAGGTGGCCGTGCAATACGCCAAGGAGCGCGAGAGCTTCGGCACCGCCATCTTCAACCACCAGGCCGTGGGCTTCCGCCTGGCCGACTGCGCCACGCAACTTGAGGCCGCGCGCCAGCTGATCTGGCACGCCGCCGCGCTGCGCGACGCGGGCCAGCCCTGCCTCAAGGAAGCGGCCATGGCCAAGCTGTTCGCCAGCGAAATGGCCGAGCGCGTGTGCAGCGCCGCCATCCAGACGCTGGGCGGCTACGGCGTGGTGAGCGACTTTCCGGTCGAGCGCATCTACCGCGACGTGCGCGTGTGCCAGATCTACGAGGGCACGAGCGACGTGCAGAAGATCATCATCCAGCGCGCGCTGGCCTGAGCGCTATGTAAATATGAGCTGCTTGCGATTGCTGTACAAGGGCTAGAGGCCAATTTCTTCAAAAGGACTCCCGCCTGCCCTTGACGATGGACAGGGTGAATCCGTCCCACCCCTTTTCCCCCACCGTTTGCAGCGCCGTGCTCTCCAGGCGTTCGTCCGTCGACAGCATTTCCACGAAGCGCCGGACACCCAGGACACTCCGATCCGTGCTGCCGCCGTCCACGACAGCGCCCCCGCGCACGACGTTGTCCCCCACGATGACCGTGCCCGGGCGGGCGAGCTTCAAGGCCCATTCGAGGTAGACGGAGTTGCTCGGCTTGTCGGCGTCGATGAAGATGAGGTCGAAAGGGCCGGCAAGCTGCGGCAGCACTTGGCTGGCCTCGCCGGTCCGGATGTCCACCTTGTCGACGCACCCTGCTGCGCGGCAATTGTCGAGGGCGACCTGGGCGCGCAGTGGGTCGCGCTCGACGGAGGTGACGCAGCCGCCCGGCGGCAATGCGCGTGCCATCCAGATGGTGCTGTAGCCGCCCAGGGTGCCGATTTCCAGCACGCGGCGCGCTCCGGTGAGTTGGACGAGCAAGGCCAGGAATTTCCCCTGCACCGCCGAAACGTCGTGCCTCGGCATACCCGCCTGGGCGTTGGCCGCCAAGGTGCGGGTCAATGCCTCGTCTTGCGGCGCCAGAAGTGCCGAGAAGTATTCGTCCACTGCCGCCCACTGGGGAAGGTGGGCGCTCGGGTAGTCGGGTGTTCGCATGGGTTGCTCCGAAATGAGGCTGAGGCACTATTTATTTGATAGCTGTTCGCGCACGCCTATCAAGCGCCAGGGCCTGATCGGCTCAAGAAATTCACCGGTCAGGCCGCCCGCACGCCACGGCTGCCAGCGCCAGCATCAGCGCCGCCACGCCATAAATCCATGCCGAAGGCGCGATGGGCAGCAGAAAACCCGCCGCCATCGGCCCCAGCCCCGCGCCGATGTCGCGCCACACCGACCGCGCCGCGAGCGCGCGCACGCGGTCCGGCCCCGGATGGCGGTGCGCCACGATGGGCGCGAGCAGCGGCAGTTGCAGCGCGCGCAGCACCACGATGGCGGCGGCGCAACTCCACAGCCACCCGCTGTCGAAGCCCACCAACGCCAGCGCCGTGGCGAGCGACAGGCCCACCAGCAGCCGCTCCGCGCCCCAGCGGTCGGCCATGCGCCCGCCCAGCGGGCTGAGCGCGATCTCCGCGCCGTAGCGCAGCGCCAGCAGCACGCCCGCCGCCACCACCGCGCCGCCGGGCAGCAGGCCGCGCCCCAGCACCGAGAGGCCGACGATGAACAGCCCGTCGAGCGCGAAGCCTTCGAGGAACGACCAGGTGTCGAGCGCGTTCGGCCTGCGCGGCCCCTGGCGCTTGGCGTCCATGCCCGGATGCGGCGCGGCGGGCAACTCGCGCGCGGCCCCCAGCCCGGCCAGCGCCGTGCAGGCCAGCAGCGCGAAGATCCAGCGCGGCCCCGCCGCCTCGCTCACCACGGCGGCCAGCGGCAGGGCGATCATCGGCCCCACGGCAATGACCGCGCGCGAGCGGCCCGAGCGCGCCGCCGCGCCCAGCGGCAGAGCGGTGGCCAGCACCTGCGTGGACAGGTTCAGCGCCGCGAAGCACAGGCCCCACAGCAGCCGCAGCGGCAGCAGCGCCCAGAAGCCGCTGAGCGTGGCATTGCCCGCCGCGCACAGCGCCGCCCCGGCCACCGCCAGCGTGCAGGTGGCGCGGTCGCCATGCCGTGCATAGAAGCGCGCCACCCAGCCGTAGCCCGCGATGCGCACCAGCCGGTTCGCCGCGAGCAGCACGCCCGCCTCGGCCAAGGTGATGCCGAAGGCCGGGCCGTACATCGGCAGCAGCAGGTAGAGCACCACGTCGGTGGGCAGCGCGGCGGCCAGCGCGAGGGCCGCGTGGCGGGAATGCCGGTCGGCGGCGCGGGTGTCGGCTTCGGTGGTGGGGACATGCATGGCGCGCATGGTGCGCGGTGGGCGGCGGCGTGGCAAACGACTTCGGCGCCCGCACATGCGTGCAAGAATCTCACGCATATGCCGCCGCCGCTTCCGCCCCTGCACGCCGTGCGCGCCTTCGTCGCCGCGGCGAAGCACGAGAGCTTCACGCTGGCGGCGGCGGAGTTGCATGTGACGCATGGCGCCATCAGCCGCCAGGTCAAGGCCCTGGAGGCTCATCTCGGCGTCGCGCTGTTCGAGCGGCGCACGCGGCAGGTGGTGCTGACCGCGCAGGGCCAGGCGTTCCAGGCCGAGGCCGCCGCCGCGCTCGCGCAGATCGCCAGCGCCGCGCAGGCGCTGATGGCCCGCGTGCCCGCGCGCGCGGTGCGCATCAACGTGCGGCCCTCGTTCGCCGTGCGCTGGCTGATTCCGCGCCTGCCGGACTTCGTGGCGCAGCACCCGGGCATCGAGCCCCAGGTGGTCACCAGCACCGCGCCGCTGGCCCAGGCCGCGGCGGATTTCGACATCGCCATCCGCCGCGGCGCGCAGGGCTGGCCCGCCGCGCTGCAGCTGCGCCCCTGGCTGGAGGACGAGGCGCTGGTGGTCGGCGCGCCGGCGCTGTTCGAGGAGGCGCAGGCTCGCACACCCCGCGCGCTGGCGGCCCACGTGCAGCTGTGTGCGCACTCGCGCCCGCACGACTGGGGCGACTGGCTGCGCCTGGCGGGCGCGCCGCGCCTCAAGCCCGCCGGGCGGCTGCATTTCGACCACCTGCACCTCGTGCTGCAGGCGGCGGTGGACGGCCTGGGCGTGGCGATGGCGCCGCGCTCGTTGCTCGCGCGCGACCTGGCGCAGCGGCGGCTCGCGGCGCCGCTGCCGCAGGTGCGGCTGCCGCTGGAGCGCTACTACTACGCGCTGGCCGAGGGCGCGCCCGCCGAGGCGCAACTGTTCGTGCAGTGGCTGCACGCGCAGGCGGAGGCGGAGGCGGAGGCGGAGGCGGAGAGCGTCAGCCCACCAGCCGGGGCAGTGCCGACGCCAGCAGCGCCACGCCCGAGGCCGTGAGCAGCCCCAGCACGATCTGGCGGAAGCGCGCCTCGCTGATGCCGATGTACAGCCGCGCGCCCAGCAGCGAGGGCACCAGCATGGCCGGCGCCACCACGGCGAACAGCGGCAGCATGTCGCGCGTGACCACGCCCGTGGCGAGGTAGGTGGCCATGGTCACGGCGAGCATGGCCAGGTTGAAGTTCTGGATCACCGCGCGTTGCGCGTCCTTCTCGTAGCCGCGCAGCGTGCACCACAGCGTGGGCACCACGCCCGTGAAGCCGCCGATACCGCCCATCACGCCGCCCGCCAGGCCCGCGACGCCGTCGCCCAGCCGCCCGCCCCGGGCGATGCGCGGCAGGTGCCGGGACAGCAGCATGGCCGGGCACCACAGCACCAGCAGCGTGCCCAGGATGGCCTTGAACCAGAGCACGTCCAGGTGCGGCAGCAGCGCCACGCCCAGCGGAATGCCGGCCAGGCCGCCCAGCACGAAGGGCCACAGCAGCCGCCACGAGAAGCCGCGCCGCACGCTCAGGGCCGCGATCACCTGCCCCAGCAGCGCGCCGAACACGGTGAGCGTGGCCGCCACGCGCGGCTCCAGCGCTCAGGCCCAGAACGACATGGCGACCATGCCGAACGCAAAGCCCGACAGCCCCTGCACGAAGCCCGCCACGGCGGCGCCCAGGGCCACGGCGGCCAGCAGCGTGGCCGTCACAGGCCGGATTCCTGGCGCGCGCCCGTGCTGCGCAGCACCACGGTGATGGTGCCGTTGGTCTCGATGGTGGCGCGCTCCACCTCGTGCACGTGCAGGCAGCCGCCCGCGCGCAGCGCGGCGGCCACGTCGTCGGGCGTGAGCAGTTCGCGGCGCATCAGGGCCGTGTCGAGCTGGCCCTCCTGCACAAGCGTCTGGGGCCGCCCGTCCACCAGCCGCGCCAGGCGCGGCAGGCGGAAGGTGAGCTGCGCGAGCAGCACGTGGCAGGCGATGAGCGTGGTGGCGCTGACGAGGCCGCCGATGAGCGAGTTGTCGCCCGCGTTCATCGAGTTCTGCACCGCGTTCGAGAGGATGAGCAGCAGCACCAGGTCGAACGGCGCGTACTGCCCGGTCTGCCGCCGCCCCGTCACGCGCAGGAAGATGAGCAGGAACAGGTACACCACCACGCCGCGCACGACGAATTCCCACCAGGGTACGCTCATGGCCCACATCGTTGAATGCTCCGCAAAATGAAAGACAGTCTATGCCCCTGCGGCAGCGGCGCCGCGCTGGCCGCGTGCTGCGGGCGCTACCTGGACCACTTCGGCACCCAGCCCGCGCCCGATGCCGAGCGGCTCATGCGCTCGCGCTACAGCGCCTTCGTGCTGTGCCGCGCCGATTACCTGCTGGCCACCTGGCACCCGAGCCGGCGGCCCGCCACGCTGGACTTCGACCCCGGGGCGAAATGGCTGGGGCTGGAAGTGCGCGCGCACCGCGCCACGGGCGAGGGGCGGGCCGAGGTCGAATTCGTCGCGCGCTGGCGCGTGGGCGGGCGCGCCACGCGGATGCACGAGCGCAGCCGCTTCGTGCGGGAAGATGGGCGCTGGTACTACGTGGACGGCGACATGTTGTGAGGAACCCCGGCGGCCTGCGCCGGGGGCGCCCATCCCGCGTGTCCGCAGCGGGCCACGCGGGATGGATGCGGGCCTACTTGGCGGCCGGCAGGGCGTAGGCGATCACGTAATCGCCCCGGTCGGGCGACTGGCGGGCGCCGCCCGCGGAGATCACCACGTACTGCCGCCCCGTCTTGGGCGAGCGGTAGCTCATCGGGCCGCCCTGGCTGCCCACCGGCAGGCGGGCCTTCCAGGCTTCGCGCCCGGTGCCGCTGTCGTAGGCGCGCAGGTAGTAGTCCTGGGTGCCCGCGATGAACACCAGGCCGCCCTGCGTCGACAGCGTGCCGCCCAGCGTCGGCATACCGACCGCCATGGGCAGGCGCATCTTGACGCCCATGGGGCCGGTGTCCTGCACCGTGCCCACGGGCACCTGCCACAGGATCTGCCGGCTCTTCAGGTCGATGGCCGACAGCGTGCCGTAGGGCGGCGCCTGGCAGGGGATGCCCAGCGGCGACAGGAAGCGGTTCTTGTTCACGGCGTAGGGCGTGCCCTTGAGCGGCACGGCGCCCATGCCGGTGTTCACGGCCTCGCCGCCCGCCGACGCCGCGCCCCGGTTGGCCGACGGAATCATCTGAATCCACAGGCCCAGGCGCATGTCGTTGACGAAGATGAGGTCATGCACCGGGTCGGTCGAGATGCCGCCCCAGTTCATGCCGCCCAGCGAACCCGGGAAGCTCAGCGATACGTCGGTGCCCGGGGCGGTGTAGAGCCCCTCGTAGCGCATCTTCTTGAAGGCGATGCGGCACAGCATCTGGTCGAAGGGCGTGGCGCCCCACATGTCGGATTCGGTGAGGTGCGGCACGCCGATCTGGGGCATACCCACCGAGCGCGGCTGCGTCAGCGAATAGGGCTCCTTGGCGATGTCGGCGGCCTTGACCGGCACTTCCTTCACCTCGGTGAGCGGCTTGCCGGTGTCGCGGTCGAGCACGTAGATCTGGCCGGCCTTGGTGCCGATCACCACGGCGGGCACCTTGCCGCCGTCGGCCTTCGGGAAGTCGATCAGGCTGGGCTGCATGGGCAGGTCGAAGTCCCACAGGTCGTTGTGCACGGTCTGGTAGACCCACTTCTCCTGGCCCGTGGTCGCATCCACGGCCAGGATGGAGGCGCCGTACTTGTGGTCCAGCGCCGTGCGCTCCCCGCCGTACAGGTCGGTCGACGGGCTGCCCATGGGCAGGAACACCGTGTTGCGCTCGGGGTCGTACGACATGGGCGCCCAGACGTTGGGCGTGCTGCGCGCGTAGGTCTTGCCCGGGGCGGGCGCCGCCTTGTCGGCCGGGTTGCCGGGGTCGAAGGCCCAGCGCATGGCGCCGGTGATGACGTCGAAGCCGCGGATCACGCCGCCGGGCATGTCGGCCTGCACGTTGTCGGCCACCCGGCCGCCCACCACCACCGTGGTGCCGGCCATCAGGGGCGGCGAGGTGAGCTGGTAGAACGGGTCGGGCGCGTCGCCCAGGCCGGCCTTGAGGTCCACCTGGCCGCCCTGGCCGAAGCCCTGGCAGAACTCGCCCGTGTCCGCGTCCACGGCGATCAGGCGCGCGTCGATCGTGTTGGTCAGCAGGCGGCGCTGGCAGTTGGCGCCCGGGGGCAGCGCGGCGGGCGCCACGGGCGTGGCGCCGGCTGCCGTGGGCTGCTGCAGCGGCGCTGCGGCGTCGAAGTAGGCCAGGCCCCGGCAGCGCTGCCAGACCACGGACTTGGCGTTGATCTCGCGCTTCCACAGCTGCTTGCCGGTGTCGGCGTCGAGCGCGATCAGGTTGTTGTGCGGCGTGCAGAGGTAGACGCGGTCGTCGATCTGCAGCGGCGTGAGCTGGTCTTCCGCGCCGTTGCCGTCGCTCAGCGCGATGTCGCCGGTGTGGTAGGTCCAGGCGACCTGCAGCTGGTCGACGTTGCCGCGGTTGATCTGGTCCAGGGCCACGAAGCGGCTGCCGCCGACCGTGTTGCCGTAGTGTGCCCAGTTCTTCTGGGCATGGGCCGGGTCCACGGGCACCAGGCCCGGCCCGTTGCCCGCGGCGGCCACGGTGGGGTGGGGCTTGAAGGTGGCGCCGAAGCTGGCCACGACGGCCACGGCCAGCACCAGCGCGAGCACGTAGGCGCCACGGCCCGGCTGCCCGCCAGCGCGGCGCTGGAGCGCCGGATAGGCGAGGGCGACCAGCAGGCCGAGCACGCCGAAGGCGAATACCCGCGAGAACAGCGCCCAGAAGTCCCAGCCCGCATCCGCCACGGCCCAGGCCGCCGTGGCGACCGCGACGACGGCGAACAGCCAGGCACCCGCAGGCCGCCCCCGGAACACCAGCACCCCGCAGGCCAGCAGCCCGATGCCCGCCACCGCGAAGTACCAGCTGCCGCCCAGGCTGGCCAGATAGGCCCCGCCGCCGATGAAGGGCAGGCCGAACAGTATGAGAAGGATGCCGACCAGCCGCACCGGCCAGCACGCCCCGCTTCTTCCAACGTCTTTGGAGTTCATGTAATCCTCTCTGAATTCAAACCGCTCCGGCAGGCCGCGACGAATGCAAGAGCCATGCCCGGGCCGGGGTGATTCTGGCAGCTTTCGATGAAACGCGCCGCTGGTCTGCGGACCTATGGCTGGGCTAAGTCCCGCCGGCCAGACTGCCTGCACGACTTCTTACCCCGGCAGGAGAACCCCCCATGCACACACGGCCCCCGGGCCAGCCAGGCGGCTGGCTCTGCAAAGTCCCGGCAGTCACGCTGTCGTTCTGGACCATCAAGATCCTCTCCACCACGGTGGGCGAGACCGGCGCCGACTTCCTCGCGGTGAACGCGGGCTGGGGCCAGGGCACGACCCGCGCGCTCATGGCCGCCCTGCTGGCCGCCACGCTCGCCCTGCAGCTGCGCACGCGCCGCTACACGCCATGGATCTACTGGCTCACCGTGGTGCTGGTCAGCGTGGTCGGCACCCAGATCACCGACCTGCTCACCGACGGCCTGGGCGTGAGCCTGTACCTCAGCACCGCCGTGTTCGCCGCGCTGCTGGCCGCGATCTTCCTCGTCTGGCACCGGGTGGAGCGCACGCTGTCCATCCACGACATCGTCACGCCCCGGCGCGAAGGGTTCTACTGGGCCGCCGTGCTGTGCACCTTCGCGCTGGGCACCGCCGCCGGCGACCTGGCAACCGAGGCGCTGGGCCTGGGCTTCACCCGCGGCGCGATCGCGTTCGGCACGCTGATCGGCATCACCTATGCCGCCTGGCGCCTGGGCGGCAACGCGGTGCTGACGTTCTGGATCGCCTACATCCTGACGCGCCCGTTCGGCGCCGCCCTGGGCGACCTGCTGACGCAGGCCCGCGCCTATGGCGGCCTGGGCATGGGCGCGCTGTGGACCAGCGCGCTGTTCCTGGCCGTGATCGCGCTGCTGGTGGCCGCCGCGCAATACGCGATGGACGGGGACGAGACCGCCCCGGCCGCCGAGTGACACCCGTTCATTTCCCAAGGAGCCTTCATGTCCGCACAGCACCCGCTCATCCCCTCCCTGTCCGCCTGGCCCGCCATCGCGCTGCTCGCGCTGGCGGCCGGCTGCTCCAAGCCCGCCGATCCGGCCGGCGCCGCGCCCGCGCCGGCGGCGCAGGCCCCGGCGGCGTCCCGGCTCGGCGACCTGGCGGCGTTCCGCGGCATCGCCGCCGACGTCGCCACCCTCGTGGACCGGGGCGACCTGCCCGCGGCCCACACCCGCATCAAGGACCTGGAACTCGCCTGGGACGCCGCCGAGGCCGGGCTCAAGCCCCGCGCCGCCGCGGACTGGCACGTGCTCGACAAGGCCATCGACCGCGCGCTGGAAGCCCTGCGCGCCAGCACGCCCCAGCTGGCGGACTGCAAGGCGGCCATGGCCGCGCTGCTGGCCACCTTCGACAAGCTCCAGGGCCGGGCGTGAGGAGGCGGGCGATGAAGACATCCACGCAGGACGGCGCATTCGCCAAGGTGCCCGAGGTCACGCTGGGCTTCTGGCTGGTCAAGATCGCCGCGACCACGCTGGGCGAGACCGGCGGCGACGCGGTCTCGATGTCGATGGGCCTGGGCTACCTCGTCGGCACGGGCATCTTCGCGGCGGTCTTCGCGGTCGCCGTCGCCGCGCAGATCCGCGCCAAGGCCTTCCACCCGCTGCTGTACTGGACCACCATCGTCGCCACCACCACCGTGGGCACGACGCTGGCGGACTTCGCCGACCGCTCGCTGGGCATCGGCTACGCGGGCGGCTCCGCCCTGCTGCTGGCGCTGCTGCTCGGCGCGCTGTTCACCTGGCACCGCGCGCTGGGCTCGGTGTCAGTGGACACCGTCGACTCGCCCCGGGCCGAAGCCTTCTACTGGGTGACCATCATGTTCTCGCAGACCCTGGGCACGGCGCTGGGCGACTGGATGGCCGACACGGCGGGCCTGGGCTACAGCGTCGCGGCCCTCGTGTTCTGCGCGCTGCTGACGCTGATCGTGCTGGCCTATTATGAAAGCCGCATCTCGCGCACGGCGCTGTTTTGGGCCGCGTTCATCCTGACGCGGCCGCTGGGCGCGGTGGTCGGCGACTTCCTGGACAAGCCGCACAGCGCTGGCGGCCTGGCGCTGAGCCGCTACGGGGCGTCGGCCGCGCTGCTGGCCTTCATGCTGGCGGCCATATGGCTGCTCCGGCAGCGGCCCGCGCGGGCGATGCATTGAGTCGATACAGGAGCAGGAATGCGCGTACTGCTGGTCGAGGACGACCCCATGATCGGCGAGGTGATTCAGGCCGCCTTGAAAGACGAATCCTATGCGGTGGACTGGGTCAAGCACGGGCAGGCAGCGCTCGACTCGCTGGACGGCCAGCGCTACGACCTCGTGCTGCTCGACCTGGGCCTGCCCGGCCGCGACGGGCTGCAGGTGCTGGAGCGCATCCGGGCACGGGGCAACCCGGTGCCGCTGCTCGTCATCACCGCCCGCGACGGCCTGGACGACCGCCTGCGCGGGCTGGACGGCGGCGCCGACGACTACGTGCTCAAGCCCTTCGAGATGGCCGAGCTGCTGGCGCGGATGCGCGCCGTGCTGCGCCGCAAGGCTGGCGCCGCCGCGCCCGTGCTCGGCAACGGCGTGCTGGCGCTCGACCCGGCCACCAAGGAAGCCAGCGTGCACGGCGGCGCGCCGGTGCGCCTGTCCGGGCGCGAGTTCGCGCTGCTGCAGGCCCTGCTGGTGCGGCCCGGCGCCATTCTCTCGCGCGCTGAGCTGGAGGACCGCATCTACGGCTGGGGCGAGGAGGTCGAGAGCAACGCGGTCGAGTACCTGATCCACGCGCTGCGGCGCAAGCTGGGCGGCGCGGCCATCAAGAATGTGCGAGGTGTGGGATGGATGGTTTCCAAAGACGGTTGAACGCATCGGTGCAGCGCCAGCTGTCCGTCACGCTGTCGCTGGCCATCCTCGCGGTGGCGGTGGTGGCGGGCATCTTCTCGTTCCTCTCGGCCTTCGAGGAGGCGCACGAGCTGCAGGACGACGTGCTGCGCCAGGTGGCCCGGATCATGGACCGCGAGCGCCTGTCGCCCGAGCGCCCGCCCACCGACGCGCGCGACCAGGCCGGCGACGAGGAGGCGCGCGTGATCGTGCAGCGCCTGGGCCAGCCGGCCTCGGCGCTGGGCGTGGACGACGGCGGCCCGCTGCCCCTGCCCGCCACGCTGGCCGACGGCCTGTACACGCTGGAGCTTGGCGGCGAGACGTTCCGCGTGCTGGTGCGGACCACCGCGGCGGGCGAGCGCGTCGCGGTCGCGCAGGAATCGGCCTTCCGCAACGAGATCGCGCGCGACAGCGCGCTGCGCACTGTGATGCCCTTCCTGCTGCTGGTGCCGGTGCTGCTGTGGATCGTGGCCGACCTGGTGCGCAAGCTGTTCCGGCCCATCGCCGCGCTGGCGCGGGACATCGACCGGCGCTCCGAGCACGAGCTGCACCCCATCGAGGACGGCCCGGTGCCCGCCGAGATACGCCCCTTCGTGGTGGCCATCAACCGCCTGCTGGCCCGCGTGGCCCAGTCCATGGACGCGCAGCGCCGCTTCGTCGCGGACGCGGCGCACGAGCTGCGCTCGCCGATGACGGCGCTGTCGCTGCAGGCCGAGCGGCTGGCGCAGACGGACATGTCCGACCGCGCGCGCGAGCGGCTGGCGGTGCTGCGCCAGGGCATCGAGCGCGGCCGCAGGCTGCTCAACCAGATGCTGGCGCTGGCGCGGGCGCAGTCGTCCACCGGGCGGCCGGCCGCGCCGGTCTCGGTGCAGGGCGTCTACCGCCGCGTGCTGGAAGACCTGCTGCCGCTGGCCGAGGCCAAGCGCATCGACATCGGCGTCGAGGGCGCGCAGGACGCCCAGGTGCCGGTGTCCGAGCCGGACCTGGCCGCCATGGTCAGGAACCTGGTGGACAACGCCATCCGCCACACGCCGCCGGATGGCCGTGTGGACCTATCGGTGGAGCTGGAGCCGGGGCGCGCCGTGCTGAGCGTGCAGGACAGCGGGCCCGGCATCGCGCCGGCCGAGCGCGAGCGCGTGTTCGACGCCTTCTACCGCCCGCCCGGCAGCGCGCAGACCGGCTCGGGCCTGGGGCTGGCGATCGTGCGGGCCATCGCCGGGCGCATTGGCGCGGACATCCGCCTCGGGTTCACGGACGAAGCCGCGCAGCGCGGTTTGCGCGTTGAGGTTTTGCTGCCCCTGTCTTGAGCGAACAAGCCAGACAGGTTTGCAGCCGGTATGCGCACGAATCAGGTCAGGGCCAATCGGGGAACGGGTTGTGCCAGGTCGTCCACGCCTTCGGGCCTTGGGCCATTTCTTCGTCGGTCAGCAGACAGGCATCGAAGCGCGCGCGCAGCGCGGCTTCATCCATGTCCATGCCGATCAACACGAGTTCCTGGCGGGCGTCGCCCACGCGCTCGTCCCATTTCTCGCGGATCAGGGCCACCGATTCCGGGTCTTGCGGCCAGCGCTCCTGCGGCACCGCAGCCCACCAGTACCCAGCCACGCCATGCCGGGCCACCGCGCCCGCCTGCGACCAGTTGCCCGCCAGCGTCGGATGGCTGGCCAGCCAGAAGAACCCCTTGGAGCGCACCACGCCGGGCCATTCGCTTTCCACGAGCTCGAAGAAGCGTTGCGGCTGGAACGGCCTGCGCGCGCGGTAAACGAAGTTGCGGATGCCGTATTCCTCGGTTTCCGGCGTGTGCGTGCCGCGCAGTTCCTGCAGCCAGCCGGGCGCCTTGGAGGCTTCGTCGAAGTCGAACAGGCCGGTGTCCAGCACGCGGTCGAGCGGCACCTGGCCGAAGGCAGCGACCTCGATGCGGGCTCGCGGGTTGAGGCTGCGCAGGATCGCCATCAGCCGCTCGCGCTCTTCGGCGCTGATGAGGTCGGTCTTGTTGAGCACGATCACGTCGCAGAACTCGATCTGGTCGATCAGCAAGTCCACCACCGTGCGCTGGTCTTCCTCGCCCAGCGACTCGCCGCGCGACCGGATGCTGTCGCGCGAGCTGTAGTCGCGCAGGAAGTTGTAGGCATCGACCACCGTCACCATCGTGTCGAGCCGGGCCACCTCACCCAGGCTGCGCCCGTCTTCGCCCTCGAAGGTGAAGGTCTCAGCCACGGGCAGCGGCTCGGAGATGCCGGTGGATTCGATGACCAACTGGTCGAAGCGGCCTTCCTTCGCAAGCCGATCCACTTCCACCAGCAGATCCTCGCGCAAGGTGCAGCAGATGCAGCCGTTGCTCATCTCCACCAGCTTCTCGTCGGTGCGCGAGAGCTCGGCCCCGCCGCCGCGCACGAGGGCCGCGTCGATGTTGACCTCGCTCATGTCGTTGACGATGACCGCCACGCGCCGGCCCTCGCGGTTGTTCAGGATGTGGTTGAGCAGCGTGGTCTTGCCCGCGCCGAGGAAGCCGGAGAGAACGGTGACGGGGAGCTTGCCACGCTGGGGTGGGGGCTGAATGTTGGTACTCATCGGGGTGTCTTCTGGAAAAACCGAGGTCGATGACGGGGGGCGATCGGCGCTGTTGGCGTGGCCAGCCTCCATCCCGGCCAAACTCCGTGCAGATTGGCAGTTTGTGATGTTATAACATTTGTAGACGGCCGAGGCGCGCTCCAATAGCGGCGCCTTTTGCACGGCGACACCCGCCTGCGCTGCATCGCCGCAGCCCAGGACGACCTTTACCGAAGGTGTGTCATTCCCACCAGAGCGCTGCGATGTCGTGCGCGAAGATCGGGTAGTTCATCCACGCGCCGCGCAGCCCCTTGCGCACCACGGAGCCGATCTTGGGCGCGAAGATCCAGGCGTTCGCGGCGTCCAGCGCCAGGTGGCGCTGCAGGTCGGCAAAGCGCAGCTGCCGCTCGCGCGCGTTGCGGGCTTCGTCGTGGCGGCGCGCCAGTTCGCGGAAGGCGGGGCTGTCGTAGCCGAAGTAGTAGCCGGGGTCGGTGTAGATCAGGTAGTCCAGCGGCTCGACGTGGTTGATCAGCGTCATGTCGAACTGGCCCTTGAAGGGGCCGGCCAGCCACTGCGCCCAGCTCACGCGCTCGATGTCCGTCTGTATGCCAACCTGGGCCAGGTACTCCGCCACCACGGGCCCGCCCGCGTGGGCATAGGGCGCGGGCGGCAGCGTGAGCTTGAAGCGCAGCGGCGCGGCCACGCCCGCCTCCTTCAGCAGCGCGCGGGCGCGGTCGGGGTCGTAGGGGTACATGCTTTCGAGGTGCAGGTATCCCGGGTCGGTGGGCGAGAAGTGGCTGCCGATGGCCGCGCCGCGCCCGTCGAGCACGGTGCGGATGAAGCCCTCGCGGTCGATGGCGTGCGTGATGGCGCGGCGCACGCGCATATTGTTCAGGGGCGCGCGCCGGTGGTTCAGCGCCAGCATCCCCTTGCCGCCCGACGTGCCGATCAGCACCTGGTAGCGCGTGTCGTCCTGGAGGCGTCGCACGGTGCGCGTGGCGAAGTGGAAAAACAGGTCCACGTCGCCCGCGTGCAGCGCGGCCTCCTGCGCGTCGGGGTCGGGGATGAAGCGGAAGATGGCGTTCGGGATGGGCGGGCGCTGCACGTCGCGTGAGTCATCGCGCGGGCTGCCGCGCCAGGTGTCCGCGCGCGCCAGCATGATGCTGTGGCCGCGGTTCCACTGGGCCACGCGGTAGGGGCCCGTGCCCACGGGCTGCGTGGCGGCCTGGGCCGCCGTGGCCGGGTGCAGAATGACGGCGGGGCCTTCGCCCAGGCGGAACAGCAGGTGCGCGTCGGGGCGGTGCAGCGTCAGCGCCACGGTGCGCGTGTCGGGCGTGGCGATGGCGGCTATGTTGTCGAACAGCGCCTTGCGCGATTTGTTGGTGGCGCCGGGCGCCACGGCGCGCTCGAAGCTGAAGCGCACGGCGGTGGCGTCCAGTGCCTGCCCGTCATGGAAGCGCACGCCCTGGCGCAGCCGGAAGGTGCAGGCCAGCCCGTCGGCACTCTGCTGCCAGGATTCGGCCAGCAGCGGCGAGACGGCGCCGTTTTCCTCGATCCGGGTCAGTCCCTCCAGCACGTTGTAGTGCGTCACCTCGCCCACGGCGGCGGAGGGCGCCATGGTCGGATCGAGGCTGTCGGGCTCGATCGAGAGGCACGCCACCACGCTGGAGCGCCCGGCGGCAGGCTGCGCTCGCGCGGGCGCGGCGGCCAGGGGGCTGGCGCACAGTGCCAGGGTGCGGGCGAGGCAATCGCGCCGGGTCACGGGAGGGGCGGGGGCAGACATGGGAGGGGCGGTGGGGGCGGCGCTACAAATTGTGTCATAGTGCCGCCATCGTCGCCGTGTTTTGCCGCGCTTGCGGCCCTTTGCTGCCTTTTTACCGACCTTTACTGCCCTTTGTCGTCCGATGCGCCTGCCTGCCCTGTTCAGTAGCCACGGCTCGCTTTTGCGCGCCTGGTGGCTGCTGCCGTTGGCGGTGCTGGCGCTGTCCGCGGGCGTGGGCTGGGGCATGTGGCTCATCTACCAGGAGCGCGAGCAGCGCTACCACCACCAGATCGAGGTCGGCCTTTCCACCATCAACCAGATGCAGAACATGGGCGTCGCCGACTGGCGCCAGCGCCGCGTGGGCGAGGCCGCGGCGCTGACGGACGACAGTCTGTTCGCCCAGGCCGTGCACCGCTGGCGCATGGCGGGCGCTGCGGGTGCGCCCGGGCTGGAGGCACCGGTGCACGAACGCCTGCGCTCGCTGGTCGAGCACACGCAGTACACCGCCGCCTACCTGACGGACATGGAGGGCCGCCTGCTGCAGGGGGCGCCGCAGGCGCCGGTGGCCGCCCTGCCCGCGCCCGAGCAGGAGGCGCTGCGCGGCGCATTCGCCAGCGCGCGGCCCGCCGTGGTGGGGCTGCGGCGCGAAGAGGGCTTCGCCTTCCCGTTCTTCAGCCTGCTGGCGCCGCTGTTCGACGGCAGCGAGCCGGTGGGCGCGGTCTGGCTCGTGGTGGACGCGCGCACCACGCTGTACCCGCTGCTGGAGGTGTGGCCCAACAACAGCCGCACGGCGGAGTCGCTGCTGGTGGAGCGCCAGGGCGGCGACATCATCTTCCTGAGCCCGCTGCGCCACCGCCGCGACGCGCCGCTCACGCTGCGCCTGCCCGTCGGCCACATGGGCAATGCCGCCGTGGCGCTGGCCGTGGCGGGGGGGCGTGGCACGCTCTATGGCGCCGACTACCAGGGCCACCAGGTACTGGCTACCGCCAGCGCCGTGCCGGACAGCGACTGGCTGCTCATCTCCAAGATCGACACCGCCGAAGCCTTCACCGACGCGCAGCGGCGCGAATGGTTGGCGCTGGGCCTGCTGATCGCCCTGGGCTTGCTCTCGGCGGTCGCCATCAGCCTGCTGTGGCAGCGGCGCGCATGGCGCAGCGAGCGCTCGCTTAAGCAGAAGCTGGAGCGCAACATACATTGGCTCGAAGCGGCGCAGAAAGCCGCCTCGATGGGTTACTTCGCCTATGACGCCGGGCTGCGCGAGTTTTCCATGTCGCGCATGGGCCGCGCCATCTTCGGCCTGCCGCGCGATGGCCGCGTGCCGCTGCGCCAATGGGTGGAACTGCTGCACCCGCAGGACAAGGAGCAGACGCTTGCCCTCCATGGCCATGCCCTGGCGAAGCGCCTGGCGCTGCGCACCCAATACCGCATCCACCGCGCGGACGACCGGCAGGAGCGCTGGATCGAGGTGTGGGGCGAATGCAGCGGCGCAGACGGCCCCAAGCGCGCGCGCATCACGGGCACGGTGCAGGACATCACCGACCGCAAGCGGGCCGAGGCGCAACTGGAGCGCTACCGTACCGCGCTGGAGGCCCAGGTGCGCATAGACCCGCTCACCCAGGTGTCCAACCGCCTGGCCCTGGGCGAAGCCGTCACGCAGGAATGGGCGCGCGCCCTGCGCGGCGGCACGCCGCTGGGGCTGCTGATGGTCGACGTGGACCATTTCAAGCCCTTCAACGACTACTACGGCCATATGGCGGGCGACCGGTGCCTGCAAAGCGTGGCGCGGGCGCTGACGTCGGTGCTGGGCCGGGCCGGCGACGTGGTGGCGCGCTTCGGCGGCGAGGAGTTCGCCGTGCTGCTGCCGGGCGCGGACGAGGCCCAGGCCGGCGCCGTGGCCGAGCGGCTGTGCGCCGCCGTGCGCGCGCTGAGCGTGGAACATGCGCACGGCGGCGAGGGCGGCATCGTCACCGTCAGCATCGGCGTGGCCAGCCTGTGCCCCGCCGAACTCGGCCCCGAGGCGGGCGAACCCCGCGCGGGCGTGGACGTAGCCCAGGCCCTGTTCCAGCAGGCCGACGCCGCGCTCTACCGCGCCAAGCAGCGGGGCCGCGACCGGGCCGAAATCTATGGCCCCGACTGCGTCGACACTTTGCACGGCCCGCCCGACAGCCTTTATCCCTCGCTCCAATGACCTTCCAAGCCATTCTTTTCGACTGCGACGGCGTACTCGTCGACAGCGAGCCCCTGACCTGCGGCGCGCTGCGCGACATGCTCGACGAAGCGGGCTGGCCGCTGACGTTGCAGGAATGCATGGCGTTGTTCGTGGGCAAGATGGTGCGCAGCCAGTCCGCGCTGATCGAGCGGCACACGGGCCGCCCGCTCACCGATGCGTGGATGGCCGAGTTCTACGCGCGGCGCAACGCGGCGCTGGAGGCCTCGCTCACGGCGATCGACGGTGCGGTGGATGCGGTGCGCGCCGTGCATGGGCGGCTGCAGGGCCGCATCGCCTGCGCGTCGGGCGCGGACCGCGCCAAGGTGGAAATGCAGCTTGCCAAGGTGGGCCTGGCCCCGTACTTCGCGGGCCGCGTGTTCAGCGGCCACGAAATGCCTGCCAGCAAGCCCGCGCCCGACGTGTACCTGGCGGCGGCCGCGGCGCTGGCCGTGCCGCCCGGGCGCTGCCTGGTGGTGGAAGACACGGTGACGGGCGTGGCGGCCGGCGTGGCCGCTGGCGCGACGGTGGTGGGCTTCTGCCCCGATGGCGCGGCGGACGCCTTGCGGGCCGCCGGGGTCGCGCACGTCATCCGCAGCATGGCCGAGTTGCCCCTGCTGCTGGGCTGACTGCTCCTGCTGGCGGAGCGCGGCGGGCGTATGCTGCACCCTGAAAACAACAGCAGGAGACCGCATGTCCAGCGAGGCCCAGGGCGCGACCGGCGTCCCTCTCATCGAGCAGACCATTGGCGACTTCTTCGACGCCATGGCGGACCGCCAGCCCGGGCGCGAGGCGCTGGTCAGCCGCCACGAAGGCCTGCGTTTCACCTACCGCGCGCTGCAGGTGGAGGCGAACCGGCTGGCGAGCGCGCTGCTGCGGCTGGGCCTGGCGCCCGGCGACCGTGTGGGCATCTGGTCGCACAACAACACGCCCTGGGTGCTGATGCAACTGGCCACGGCCAAGGCGGGGCTGATTCTGGTCAACATCAACCCGGCCTACCGCACGGCGGAGGTGGAGTACGCGCTCAACAAGGTGGGCTGCAAGGCGCTGGTGACCATGGCGCGCTTCAAGGACAGCAACTACATCGCCATGCTGCAGGAACTGGGGCGCGAGCGGCTGTCGCAGCTGCAGCACATCTTCTGGATCGACCAGGTCGGGCGGGGCGATGAGGTGCCGGGGATGCGGCGCTTCTCGGCCCTGCTGCACGGCGGCGACCCGGCCGACCCGCGCGTGGCGGAAGTGCAAAAGACGCTGAAGGCCACCGACCCCATCAACATCCAGTTCACCAGCGGCACCACGGGCTTTCCGAAGGGCGCGACGCTGACGCACCGCAACATCCTGAACAACGGCTTCTTCATCGGCGAGTGCATGAAGCTCACGCCCGACGACCGCCTGTGCATTCCCGTGCCGCTGTACCACTGCTTCGGCATGGTGCTGGGCAACCTAGCCTGCCTCACGCATGGAGCGGCCATGGTCTACCCGAGCGATGGCTTCGACCCGCTCACGGTGCTGGAGACCGTGCAGGCCGAGCGATGCACCGGCCTGCACGGCGTGCCCACCATGTTCATCGCCGAGCTGGACCACCCGCGCTTCGCGGAGTTCGACCTGTCCAGCCTGCGCACCGGCATCATGGCCGGCTCGCCCTGCCCCATCGAGGTGATGAAGCGCGTGGTGAGCGCCATGCACCTGGGCGAGATCACCATCGCCTACGGCATGACCGAGACCAGCCCGGTCAGCTGCCAGAGCAGCACCGATACGCCGCTGGACAAGCGCGTCTCCACCGTGGGCACGGTGCAGCCGCATCTTGAAGTCAAGATCATCGACCCTGAAACTGGCAGTCCCGTGCCGCGCGGCGAATGCGGCGAACTGTGCACGCGCGGCTACAGCGTGATGCACGGCTACTGGGGTGACGAGGCCAAGACGCGCGAGGCCATCGACCCCGAAGGCTGGATGCACACGGGCGATCTCGCCACCATGGACGCCGAGGGCTACGTCAACATCGTGGGCCGCATGAAGGACATGGTGATCCGCGGCGGCGAGAACATCTACCCGCGCGAGATCGAGGAGTTTTTGTACCGCCATCCCAAGGTGCAGGACGTGCAGGTGGTCGGCCTGCCCGACCGAAAGTTCGGCGAAGAGCTGTGCGCCTGGATCATCGCCAAGCCCGGCCAGGCGCTGACGGAAGACGAGGTGCGCGACTTCTGCAAGGGCCAGATCGCGCACTACAAGGTGCCGCGCTATATCCAGTTCGTGACCGCGTTCCCGATGACGGTGACGGGCAAGATCCAGAAGTTCAAGATCCGCGAGGCGATGGTCGAGCGGCTGAACCTGCAGGCCGACAGGACGGCTTGAGATGCCGGCAGGCACCGCGCGGCGGCGCGCCGCCCGCACCTGCTCAGTGCCGTGGCGGCTCTTTGCCCTTGTTCATGCCCGCCGCGTGGCGCGACACGGCCAGCCGCTTTTCCAGCGACACCTCGGACAGGTCCAGTTCGTGCACCAGGCTGCGCAGCGACTCGTCATTGATGCGATTGGCACGCCGCTCGGCGTAGTGGGTTTCGCGCTCCACCTTCAGGCATTTCAGGCGCGTTTCCAGCTCCAGCACGTAGCGCTTGCGGCGCTGCTGGATCAGGCCGGGCGTTTCGGCCTGCGCCTCGGGCGTGCGGTCGACTTCGGGGTTGTCGTCGAGCATGTCGATGCGCTTGCGGTAGTCCTGCGCGGTGCGGCCGGCCACCTCCTGGTACTGCGCCAGCCATTCGGGGCTGTGCCGGGCCATCTGCTCCTTGCTCAGGCCCAGGCTGGCAATGGCCGCCTCGCAGGCGGCCACGCGGGCGCGCCGCTCCTCCCGCGCCGCCAGCGGCTCGCCCACGGGCGGCAGGCGGCGCAGCACCAGCGGCAGCCCGATGCTGCCCACCACCAGCGTGAAGAGGATGGTGCCCATGGCCAGGAAGACCAGCAGGTCGCGCGCCGGAAAGGGCTCGCCGTTTTCGAGCGCGATGGGAACCGACAGCGCCGCCGCCAGCGTGACCGCGCCCCGGATGCCGGCCAGCGTGGTGGCCAGGTTCAGCAGCAGCGAGGGGCGCTCGATCATCTTGCCGGTGGCGTGCGCGCGCAGCAGCGCGCCGCGCACGCCCAGCCTCAGCCACACCCAGCGCAGCAGCAGCAGCGCGGTCGAGATGGCCGCCACGTAGCCCAGCAGCCGCCAGCGGTCGGGGCCGGCCTCGCTCAGCGTGGTGCCGATGATGGAGGGCAGCTGCAGCCCCAGCAGCAGGAAGATGGCGCCGTTGAACGAGGTTTCCACCAGCGTCCACAGGCCCTCGGTCTGCATACGCTCGGCCACGAACTCGCCGCGCTGCAGGTCGGCGAAATTGGTGGCGATGCCCGCCGCCACCGCCGCCAGGATGCCCGAGACGCCGATCTGCTCGCCCAGGATGTAGGCCGCGAAGGGCAGCAGCACCAGCAGCAGCGCCATCTGCGGCGCGGCCACGTCGCCCACGCGGCGCGTGATGGTGTCGCGTGCCTTCGCGAAGCCCCAGCCCATCAGCGCGCCGATGCCCAGGCCGCCCAGCGCCATCCAGGTGAAGTCGCGTGCCACGTGCGTCCACGAGAACAGGCCGGTGAGCGTGGCGGCCACCGCGAACTTGAGCGCCACCAGGCCCGAGGCGTCGTTGAGCAGCGACTCGCCCTCCAGGATGTGCATGGTCTTGCTCGGCATTCCCAGGTTGCGCGTGATGGCCGACACCGCCACCGCGTCGGTCGGCGAGACCACGGCGGCCAGCGCGAAGGCCACGGGCAGCGGCATCTGCGGAATCATCCAATGCACGAAGTAGCCCAGGCCCAGCACGGTGAACAGCACCAGCCCCAGCGCCAGCCGCAGGATGGGCTTGTACAGCGTGAAGAACTCGCGCTTGGGAATGCGCCAGCCGTCGGCGAACAGCAGCGGCGGAATGAACAGCAGCAGGAACAGCTCCGGATCGAAGCGGATGTGCAGCCCCTGCTGCGGCCAGGAAAGGGCCGCGCCCAGCGCGATCTGGATCAGCGGCAGCGGCACGGCGCGAGCGTAGCGCGCCGCGATGCCGCTGAGCGCACCCAGCATCAGCACCAGCAGCACGGTTTCGACGGTATGCATGGTTGGAGAATAGGATCGGAGGGCGGTCGCGCGGCCGCTTGGGGCGCGGTCCGCCAGGGTCGTGAACGAGGCAACGGAAAAGGCAAAGGATAGCAATGAGCCAACTAGGTACCCGACTCAACCCCCGCTCGGCAGAATTCCAGGCCAACGCCGCCGCCATGCGCGCCCTGGTGGACGACCTGCGCGCCCGCTTCGCCGAGGTGGAGCAGGGCGGCGGCGAAGCGGCCCGCGCCAAGCACACCGCGCGCGGCAAGCTGCTGCCGCGCGAGCGGGTCAACCAGCTGCTCGACCCCGGCACGCCCTTTCTCGAAATCGCGCCGCTCGCCGCGCTGAACATGTACGGCAACGCCGCCCCCGGCGCGGGCCTGATCGCGGGCATTGGTCGCGTCAGCGGCGTGGACTGCATGGTGGTGTGCAACGACGCCACCGTGAAGGGCGGCACCTACTACCCCATGACGGTGAAAAAGCACCTGCGCGCCCAGGAAATCGCGCGCGAGAACCGCCTGACCTGCATCTACCTCGTCGATTCCGGCGGGGCCAACCTGCCGAACCAGGACGAGGTCTTCCCCGACCGCGAGCACTTCGGCCGCATCTTCTACAACCAGGCGAACATGAGCGCTCAGGGCATCGCGCAGATCGCCGTGGTCATGGGCAGCTGCACGGCGGGCGGGGCCTACGTGCCCGCGATGAGCGACGAATCCATCATCGTGCAGAACCAGGGCACCATCTTCCTCGGCGGCCCGCCGCTGGTCAAAGCCGCCACGGGCGAAGTGGTGAGCGCCGAAGACCTGGGGGGCGGCGACGTGCACACGCGGCTTTCGGGCGTGGCCGACCACCTGGCGCAGAACGACCTGCACGCGCTGGCCCTGGCGCGCGCCTCCGTCGCCAATTTGAATAAAAATCGGCCTCCAGCCCAGGAGGATCAAGCGCCAGCAGCTCCTAAATATGAAGCGCAGGAGCTGTATGGCGTCATTCCCACCGATACCCGCAAACCCTTTGACGTGCGCGAAATCATCGCCCGCATCGTCGATGGCAGCGAGTTCCACGAATTCAAGGCCCGCTTCGGCAGCACCCTGGTCTGCGGCTTCGCGCGCATCGAGGGCATTCAGGTCGGCGTCATCGCCAACAACGGCATCCTGTTCTCCGAGTCGGCGCAAAAGGGCGCGCACTTCATCGAACTGTGCTGCCAGCGCAAGATTCCGCTGGTCTTCCTGCAGAACATCACCGGCTTCATGGTGGGCCGCAAGTACGAAAACGAAGGCATCGCGCGCCACGGCGCCAAGCTGGTCACGGCGGTGGCGACGGCCGGCGTGCCCAAGTTCACCGTCATCATCGGCGGCAGCTTCGGCGCGGGCAACTACGGCATGTGCGGGCGCGCGTACTCGCCGCGCTTCCTCTGGATGTGGCCCAACGCGCGCATCAGCGTGATGGGCGGCGAACAGGCCGCGAGCGTGCTCGCCACCGTCAAGCGCGACGGCATCGAGGCAAGGGGCGGGCAGTGGTCTGCCTCCGAAGAAGAAGCCTTCAAGGCCCCCATCCGCCAGCAATACGAAGACCAGGGCCACCCCTACTACGCCACCGCCCGCCTGTGGGACGACGGCGTGATCGACCCCGCCGACACCCGCCGCGTGCTGGCGCTGGGGTTGGCGGCGGCGCGCAATGCGCCGGGTGAGGAAACGCGGTTTGGCGTCTTCCGCATGTAAGGTGTAGAGTGTGTGTGAATTCATTGTTTTGTACACGCCATGCGCACCAACATCGACATTGACGACGAACTGCTGGCCAAGGCCATGCACGCCGGCCCTTTCACCACCAAGAAGGATGCGGTGGAAGCGGGCCTGCGTATGCTGGCGCGGCAGGCCGCGTACCGCGAAATCCTCAAGTGGGAAGGCAAGCTGAAGTGGGAGGGCGACGAGTCCATCGACTGGACGCAACCGGCTCAAGAAGAGCCCGGGATAACCGCTACGGCACACATGGTGCAGGAGCCGCGCGCCGTGTACCGCGCAGGCAAGACGGCAGCCGCCAGCGGCGGCGGCAAGCAGAGGAAGGCGGTGCGCAGTGCTGGTCGTTGATTCCAGTGTCTGGATCGATTTTTTCAACGCCCGCGATTCGGTGGCGCGCTACGAACTGCGCCGCCTGCTGGACGACGGCAACACCCGGCTGGTCGTGCCCGACCTGGTGCTTTTCGAAGTGCTGCGCGGCTTCCGCGAAGAACGAGCCCTGCGCCAGGCGCGCCTGCTGCTGCAAACCTTGAGCGTGGAGCTTTGCGGCGGCGAAGACCTGGCACTGGCCGCCGCCGGGCACTACCGCCACCTGCGCGCACGCGGCATCACCGTGCGCAGCGCCATCGACGTGATGGTGGCCGCCTTCTGCATCGAAAACGACTACCTGCTGCTGCACAACGATCGCGACTACGACGCCCTGGCTGCGCACCGCGGCCTGCGCGTGTGGGGGCATTGATGATGGATGCCATCGCCCACTTCACCCAACTCGCCCGCTACAACGTCTGGGCCACCCAGCGGCTACTGAACGCCATGGCAGTCGTGCCCGACGCCGACTACCGGCGCGACATGGGCCTGTTCTTCAAGAGCATCCACGGCACGCTCAACCACCTGCTGGTGGGCGAACACCACCTGTGGTTCGTGCGTTTTGCCGAGGGCACTTCGCCGCGCGTGGCGCTGGATGCCGAGTTGGAGCCGGACCGCGCCCAGCTCGCCGCCCGGCTGCGCGAGGGCGCGCAGCGCTGGGAGCCCTTGATCGCCGGCATTGCGCCTGCGCGCTGGGCCGGCACGCTCGACTACACCACCATGCGTGGCACCGCGGCGTCGCTGCCGTTCGCGGCCACGCTGGCGCATGTGTTCAATCACGGCACGCACCACCGGGGCCAGATCACCGCCGCGCTGACGGCGCTGGGCCAGCCGTGCCCGGAGCTGGATTTCGTCTACCACCTGCAAAACCCCGCGCAGCCATGACCCAGAACCTCTTCATCACCCAAACCGGCGCGGTAGCCCGCATCACCCTCACCCAGCCGCAGATCCGCAACGCCTTCAGCGACGAAGCCATTGCCGACATCACCGCCGCTTTCATCGACGTGGGCGCGCGGCCCGGCGTGCGCGCCGTGGTGCTCGCCGCCGAAGGCCCTGCCTTCTGCGCCGGCGCCAACCTGCACTGGATGCGCCGCATGGCCGACTACACGCGGGACGAGAACATCGCCGACGCGGGCAAGCTCGCCGAAATGCTGCGGGTGATCGCGGAATGCCCCCAGCCCACCATCGCCCGCGTGCAGGGCGACGTCTACGCGGGTGGCATGGGCCTGGTCGCGGCCTGCGACGTGGCGGTGGCGGTGGACACTGCGGGCTTTTGCCTCAGCGAAGTGAAGATCGGCCTCATCCCCGCCACCATCAGCCCCTACGTCATCCGCGCCATGGGCGCGCGCGCGGCGCAGCGCTACTTCCTCACCGCAGAGCGGTTCGACGCAGCCGAGGCGCTGCGCATCGGCCTCGTGCATGAAGTGGTGCCTGCAGACCAATTGGACGCCAAGGTCGACCAACTGCTGCAAGCCTTGACCAGCGCCAGCCCCAACGCCGTGCGCGCCTGCAAAAAACTGGTGCGGGACGTGGCGGGCCGCGAGATCGACGCCGCGCTGATCGCCGCCACGGTGGAAGGCATCGCCGACATCCGCGCCAGCGCCGAAGGCCGCGAGGGCGTGCAGGCCTTCCTGCAAAAACGCAAGCCTTCCTGGCTGGGGGGATGAGCATGGACGCACTCTGGCTCGCCATCGTCCAGTGGCTGCACACCATTGGCATCCACGTGGACGGCGACACCGCCCGCAGCGTGGCCGAGGGCACGGCCCAAATCACCAGCCACGTCACCCGCCACATGGACATGCCCGGCCTGCTCGCCCTGGCCGCCGCCCTGGGCTGGGCCAGCGGCGTGCGGCTGTACGCCGTGGTGTTCATGGTCGGCGGCATGGGCGCTCTGGGCTGGCTGGCGCTGCCCGAGGGCCTGCAGGTGCTGGCGCACCCGGCGGTGCTCATCACCAGCGGCTTCATGCTCTGCGTGGAGTTCTTTGCCGACAAGGTGCCCTGGTTCGACAGCGCGTGGGACACGCTGCACGCCTTCATCCGTGTGCCCGCCGGGGCCATGCTCGCGGCCAGCGTGTTCGGGGCCGACAACGCCAGCATGGGCGTGGTGGCGGGCCTGCTGGGCGGCACGCTCTCGGCCACGGCGCTGGCCACCAAGATGACCACGCGCGCGGTCGCCAACACCTCGCCCGAGCCGTTTTCCAACTGGGGCCTGTCGCTGATGGAAGACGGCATGAGCGTGGGAGCCGTCTGGCTCGCCACGCAGTACCCGGTGGCGTTCGGCGTGGCGCTGGTGGTGGTGCTGGCGGTGTCGGTGCTGCTGCTGATCGTGCTGTTCAAATTCCTGCGCGCAGTGCTGCGGCGTCTATCGGCCTTTGTTTCCCCCAAGGTGGCTTGAATGTTCAAAAAAATCCTGATTGCAAACCGGGGTGAGATCGCCTGCCGCGTCGCCGCCACCGCCCGCCGCCTGGGCGTGAAAACCGTCGCCGTGTATTCGAATGCCGATGCCCAGGCCAAGCACCTGGCCGCTTGCGACGAGGCTGTGCACATCGGCGCCAGCGCGCCCAAGGAAAGCTACCTGCGCTGGGAGCGCATCATCGAAGCGGCCCAGGCCACGGGCGCGCAGGCCATCCACCCCGGCTACGGCTTCTTGTCCGAGAACGAAGACTTCGCCCAGGCCTGCGCCGGCGCGGGCCTGGTCTTCATCGGCCCGCCCGCATCGGCCATCAAGGACATGGGCCTCAAGGCCGAGTCCAAGCGGCTGATGGAGGCCGCGGGCGTGCCCCTGGTGCCCGGCTACCACGGGGCCGGCCAGGACGCGGCCCTGCTGCAGCGCGAGGCCGACCGCATCGGCTACCCCGTGCTCATCAAGGCCAGCGCGGGCGGCGGGGGCAAGGGGATGCGCGCGGTCGAAACATCCGCAGACTTCAACGCCGCGCTGGAATCGTGCCAGCGCGAAGCCCAGGGCAGCTTCGGCAACGCCGCCGTGCTGATCGAAAAATACGTGCAGCGCCCGCGCCACATCGAAATCCAGGTCTTCGGCGACCAGCATGGCAACTGCGTCTACCTCTTCGAGCGTGACTGCTCCGTGCAGCGCCGCCACCAAAAGGTGCTGGAAGAAGCCCCCGCCCCCGGCATGACGCCCGAACTGCGCCAGCGCATGGGCCAGGCCGCCGTGGCCGCCGCCCGCGCCGTGGGCTACGTGGGCGCGGGCACGGTGGAGTTCATCGTCGAGCAGCCCGGCGGCTACGAGCGGCCCGACCAGATGAAGTTCTACTTCATGGAGATGAACACCCGCCTGCAGGTGGAGCACCCGGTGACCGAAGCCATCACCGGCCTGGACCTCGTGGAATGGCAACTGCGCGTGGCTTCTGGCGAGCCGCTGCCGCTGCGGCAGGAGGATCTGCGCATCACCGGCCACGCCATCGAGGCGCGCATCTGCGCCGAGAACCCCGACAATCAGTTCCTGCCCGCCACCGGCACCCTGGCCGTCTACCGCAAGCCCGCCTGCGCCAGCTTTGAAAGAGGCCCGGTGCGCTTCGATGACGGCGTGCGCGAGGGCGACGCCATCAGCCCCTTCTACGACTCCATGATCGCCAAGCTCATCGTGCATGGCGACACGCGCGAGCAGGCGCTCGCGCGGCTCGATGCGGCGCTGGCGCAAACGCACATCGTGGGCGTGGCGAACAACGTGCAGTTCCTGCGCGGCGTGCTCGCCACCGGCTCCTTCGCACAGGCCCGGCTCGACACCGCCTTGATCGAGCGCGAACGCGAGCGCCTGTTCCACCGCGAGCCTTTGGGCTTGGCATTCGCCGCCGCCGCCGCCGTGGCCCACACCCTGCGGCAAGAGCGCGCGACCGAGTCCGCCGACCCCTTCAGCCGCCGCGACGGCTGGCGTGCGCTGGGCGTGGCCGAGCGCGGCTTCGCGTTTGAATTCCACGGCGAGCCGCAGGCCGCCACGCTGCAATACCAGCCGGGCGGCGCACCCGCCTTGAGCGTGGGCGGCGTGAACGCGCCGCTCGATGCGCGCCAGACGGTGGTGTACATGGACGGCGAAACCGCCCACATCTTCGCTCCCCACGGCGCCACGCAGATCACCGTGATCGACCCCCTGGCCCACGCGGGCGACACCCAGGCCGAGGGCGGCCGCCTCACGGCCCCCATGCCCGGCAAAGTTGTCTCCTTCGCCGTGCGCGCGGGCGACGCGGTGACCAAGGGCCAGGCTCTGGCCGTGATGGAAGCGATGAAGATGGAACACACCATCGCCGCGCCCGCCGACGGCACCGTGCAAGAACTGCTCTACGCCCCCGGCGACCAGGTGGCCGAAGGGGCGGAACTGCTCACGCTGGCATGACAGCGGCGATAGGTTCGCTGCGCTACGCTCCACCCATGCACATCACCCTCCACTTCGCGGGCATGAAGCCCGAACCCTGGCTCGACGGCCTGCGCGCCGCGCTGCCGCAGGCGCGGTTCAGCGTCTGGCAGCCGGGGCAGTCCGAGCAGGCGGACTACGCCGTGGTCTGGGCGCCGCCCCAGCAGTTCCTGGACGAGCAGCCGGGCCTGAAGGCCCTGTTCAACATCGGCGCTGGCGTGGACGCCATCGCGCAACTGCGCATTCCGACCGGCTGCCGCGTGGTGCGGCTGGACGACGCGGGCATGTCCGTGCAGATGGCCGAATACGTGTGCCACGCGGTCATCCGCCACTTCCGCGAGTTCGACGGCTACGAGGCCGACATGCGCGCGGGCCGCTGGGGCTACCGCAAGCCGCGCTCGCGCAGCGAATTCCCCGTGGGCGTGATGGGCCTGGGCGTGCTGGGCGAGCGCGTGGCGCGGGCGCTGTCGGTGTTCGAGTTCCCCCTCAACGGCTGGAGCCGCTCGCCCAGAAGCATCGACGGTGTGCGCTGCTACAGCGGCGCGGAAGGCTTCCACGATTTCCTGGCCGCCACCCGCGTGCTGGTCAACCTGCTGCCGCTCACGCCTGAAACGGCGGACATCATCCACTGCGACACGCTCGCGCGCCTGATGCCCGGCGCCTACGTCATCAACGTGGCGCGCGGCGGCCACCTGGTGGAAGAAGACCTGATTCCCGCCATCGACAGCGGCCACGTCGCGGGCGCCACGCTCGACGTGTTCCGCACCGAGCCGCTGCCTGCGGACCACCCGTTCTGGAACCACCCGAAAATCACCGCCACGCCCCACACCTCCGCCCGCACGCTGCGCGACGAAAGCATTGCGCAGATCGTCGGCAAGATCGCTGCGCTGGAGCGCGGCGAAGCCATCCGGGGCGTGGTCGATCCGCAAAAAGGCTACTGACGTGCTCCCCACCCGCGTCCAACTCATCGACGTAGGCCCGCGCGACGGCCTGCAGAACGAAAAACAGCCCGTGCCCGCCGAGGCCAAGATCGAACTGGTGCACCGCCTGCAGGCGGCGGGCCTGACCGAGATCGAGGTCACCAGCTACGTCAGCCCCAAGTGGGTGCCGCAGATGGCCGACAACCACGCGGTGATGGGCGGCATCGCGCGCTCGCCCGGCGTGCGCTACTCGGTGCTCACACCCAACCTCAAGGGCTTCGAGGCAGCCCTGGCCGACCGGCCCGACGAGATCGTCGTCTTCGGCGCGGCCAGCGAGGCGTTCAGCCAGAAGAACATCAACTGCTCCATCGCCGAAAGCATCGAGCGCTTCGCCCCCGTGGTGCAGGCCGCGCTGGCCGCTGGCATCCGCGTGCGCGGGGCCATGAGCTGCACCGTGGGCTGCCCCTATGAAGGCGAGGTACCACCTGCGCGCGTGGCCTACCTGGCGGGCCTGCTCAAAGGCATCGGCGTACAGCGCGTGGACGTGGCCGACACCATCGGCGTGGGCACGCCGCGCAAGGTGCAAAAGGCCATTGAGGCGGCGCTGCAGCACTTCGGCATCGACCACGTTTCCGGCCACTTCCACGACACCTACGGCCAGGCCCTCGCCAACACGCTGGCCGCGCTGGAGCTGGGCGTGTGGAACTTCCAGGCCTCGGTCGCGGGCCTGGGCGGCTGCCCCTATGCCAAGGGCGCGACGGGCAACGTGGCGACGGAAGACCTTGTGTACCTGCTGCACGGCATGGACATCGCCACGGGCATCGACCTCGACGCGCTGATCGACACCGGCGTGTTCATCAGCAGCGCGCTGGGCCGCGAACCCAACTCGCGCGTTTCCAAGGCCATTCGCGCCAAGAGAGGGCAGGCATGAATGCTTCCGAATTGCTAGCTGACCGCGCACGCCTGTTCAGGGCTGGCGGCCCATTCGATGCCCAAGGCAGCATGGACGTGCCCTCCCCCTGCATCTCCGTCTGCCGCATGACGCCGGACCGCAGCCACTGCCAGGGCTGCTTCCGCACGCTGGACGAAATCCGCGAATGGTCGCAGGCCAGCAACGCGCGCCGCCGCGTCATCTGGGCCGCGCTGCTGGAACGCGCGAACAACGCCCAAGAGGCCCGCCCATGAAGCACATCACCTTCTACCTGGATTTCGTCTCGCCCTATGCCTGGCTCGCGTTCGAGCGGCTGCCGCAGGCGCTCGAAGGCCTGAGCTACAGCGTGTCCTACCAGCCGGTATTGCTGGGCGCGCTGCTGCAACAGCAGGCCAACCCCGGCCCTGCGGGCATTCCCCCGAAGCGCGAGTGGACGTACCGCCACGTGACGTGGCTGGGCCATGCGCTGGGCATCGGCCTGCAAATGCCCGCGCAGCACCCGTTCAAGCCCGTGCCCCTGCTGCGCCAGGCGCTGGCGTGCAGCACCGCCGGGCAGATCAACCGCTTCGTCGCGGGCGTCGTGCTGCGCCACGTGTGGCAGGGCGGGCAGGATGCGAACGCGCCCGAGCGGCTGGCGGCATTGGCCGGGCAGCTGGCCCCGCAAATCCAGCCCGGCGATGAAGACGGCGCGCGCGCCAAACGCCTGCTGCGCCAGAACACCGAACAGGCCGCCGCTGCGGGCGTGTTCGGCGTGCCCGCCTTTGCCGTGGATGGGCGCGTGTTCTGGGGGCTGGACGGCCTGCCCATGCTGCGCGCGTACCTGGAGGGGGATGCCTGGTTCGACGGGCCGGACTGGGACCGCGCGGGCCAGGTACCGTCAGGACTCTAGGGTATTCCCGGCCCCTGAATTACCCGTAGCCCGTGCCTTGGCGGGGGCGCGCGTAAGTCGTTCGTCAGTTGCGTTTTCCAGAATCCGGCGCAAGCAGTGCCATTGCTGCGATCCATCGGCCTACTTCCTGGAGACAGACATGAACGACCCTGTCGTTGCCAAAATCCAAGCCAACCCCCGCTATCAGGCGCTCAAGCGCAAGCGCAACGCCTTCGGCTGGACGCTCACAGTCCTGATGCTGGTTGTGTACTACGGCTACATCGGGCTCATCGCCTTCGACAAGGAGTTCCTCGCCAAGCCCATCGGCGCGGGCGTGACCACCCTGGGTATTCCCATCGCCCTGGGCGTCATCATCTTCACCGTCGCCATCACCGGTATCTACGTGCGCCGCGCCAATACCGAATTTGACGCCGAGACCCGGCAAATCCTCAAGGACGCCCAGCAATGACAAGCATCATCCAACGCACGCTGGCGCTCGCGCTGGCGCTGACGGCCGCAGGAACGGCCTTCGCCGCTGGCGGCGACATCGGCGACGCGGCCAAGCAGGCCACCAACTGGACGGCCATCATCCTGTTCGTCATCTTCGTCGTGGCCACGCTGGGGATCACCAAGTGGGCGGCCAAGCGCACCAAGTCGGCGTCCGACTTCTACACCGCTGGCGGCGGTATCACCGGCTTCCAGAACGGCCTGGCGATCGCGGGCGACTACATGTCGGCCGCGTCCTTCCTGGGCATCTCGGCGCAGGTGATGATGAGCGGCTACGACGGGCTGATCTACTCCATCGGCTTCCTGGTCGGCTGGCCGATCCTGACCTTCCTGCTGGCCGAGCGCCTGCGCAACCTGGGCAAGTTCACCTTTGCCGACGTGGCCGGCTACCGCTTCGCGCAGGGGCCGTTCCGCGTGTTCGCGGCCAGCGGCACGCTGGTGGTGGTGGCCTTCTACCTGATCGCGCAGATGGTCGGCGCCGGCCAGCTCATCAAACTGCTGTTCGGCCTGGACTACTGGATCGCTGTGGTGCTGGTGGGCGTGCTGATGATGGTCTACGTGCTGTTCGGCGGCATGACGGCCACCACCTGGGTGCAGATCATCAAGGCGTGCATGTTGCTGGCGGGCGTGAGCTTCATGGGCTTCATGATCATGGCGCACTACGGCTTCAGCTTCGAGAAGCTGTTCTCCGAGGGCGTGCGGGTCAAGACCGAGATCGCCGCCGCCGGCGGCAAGGCGCCGGACGTGGCGGCCAAGCTGGGCCTGTCCATCATGGGCCCGGGGGGCTTCATCAAGGACCCGGTCTCCGCGATCAGCTTCGGCATGGCGCTGATGTTCGGCACGCTGGGCCTGCCCCACATCCTGATGCGCTTCTTCACCGTGCCCGATGCGAAGGAAGCGCGCAAGTCCGTGGGCTGGGCCACGGTGTGGATTGGCTACTTCTACATCCTGATCTTCATCATCGGCTTCGGCGCCATCACCATGGTGCTCACCAACCCCGAGATGGCCGACACCGCCAAGGGCATCATCAAGGGCGGCGCGGGCACGGCCAACATGGCCGCGGTGCTGGTGGCCAGGAGCGTGGGCGGCGACGTGTTCTACGGCTTCATCTCAGCCGTGGCCTTCGCCACCATCCTGGCCGTGGTCGCGGGCCTGACGCTGTCGGGCGCTTCGGCCGTCTCGCACGACCTGTACGCCACCGTGTTCAAGCACGGCAAGGCCGACAGCGCCTCGGAGCTGAAGGTCTCGCGCATCACCACCGTGTGTCTGGGCATCGTGGCGGTGCTGCTGGGCATCCTGTTCGAGAAGCAGAACGTCGCCTTCATGGTGGCGCTGGCGTTCGCCATCGCCGCGTCGGCCAACTTCCCGGTACTGCTGCTGTCGGTGCTGTGGAAGGGCACGACGACCAGGGGCGCGGTCATCGGCGGCTTCCTCGGCCTGATCTCGTCGGTGGGCCTGACCATCGTCTCGCCCTCGGTGTGGGAGGCGACCTTCGGCAACCCCGCTGGCTCGGCCTGGTTCCCCTACACGTCGCCCGCGCTGTTCTCGATGACCATCGGCTTCGTCGGCGTGTGGCTGTTCTCGGTGCTCGACAAGAGCGGCCAGGCGGACAAGGAACGCGCGGCGTTCGCCGCCCAGCAGGTGCGCTCGGAAACCGGCCTGGGCGCATCGGGCGCATCGGGGCACTAAGGGCTGAACCGGTCGATTGACGCGGACTATGGACCTTTGGCGGCCAAAGTGTTGCATCAATGCATCACTTTGGCCGCCGTTTGAATGCTTTTGGGTACCGAACCCTGCGCAACGTCGATCAATTTACGCCTGGACACCTAAAATTCGAGCATCTTCAAACGTATTCAAGGAAACCGACATGAAAGCAACCCACCGTCTGCTGATTGCCCTGCTGGCTACCGCTGGCGCTTCCGCTGCATTCGCACAGAGCAGCGTCACCCTGTACGGCCGCGTGAACACCTCTGTGGAGCGTGTGAAGAGCGGCGACCAGACCACGACGGGCGTGTACGACAACGCTTCGCGCTGGGGCATCCGTGGCACGGAAGACCTCGGCGGCGGCCTGAAGGCCGGCTTCGCCCTGGAAAGCGGTTTTGACTCCTCCACCGGCGCTGCCGCTCCCGTGTTCTTCGGCCGCCAGAGCGAAGTGAACCTGGCCGGCAACTTCGGTATGCTGCGCCTGGGCCGCTGGATCTCCGAGTCGTACTTCGCCGTGGCCGACTATGGCGTGCTGGATCAGCCCAACCACGACACCGGCCACGTTTCCGACCAGCTGTACCAATACGTCATGCGTGACACCAACAAGATCGGCTACCGCACGCCGAACTTCGGTGGCTTCACCCTGGACGCCGCCGTTTCGCTGCACGAGCAAGTGTCCGGCACGGGCGGCAAGAACGCCTACGACCTGGCCGCCAACTGGGAAGGCGGCCCGCTGGCTTTCGGCGGCGGCTACACCAAGAACGGCGACATCTCGCAATTCGGCCTGCGCGGCCACTTCACGACGGGTCCGTTCCAGATCGGCGGCTACTACCAGCGCGCGGATGACAAGAGCGTGACGAACCTGGGCAAGCGCAACTCCGCCCGCGTGACGGGTATGTACGCCTTCGGCGCTTCGGAAGTGGTGCTGGGCTATGGCTGGGCCGGCAAGTGGAGCAACCTGGCTGACAGCAGCGCCAACCAACTCGTCCTGGGCTACAACTACAACCTGAGCAAGCGCACCAAGGTGTACGGCGCGTACACCAAGGTGAACAACAAGGCTGGCGCCAGCTACGCAGGCGTGGCGGCAGCAGGCCAGGACTTCAGCACCTTCGCCCTCGGCATCCGCCACAACTTCTAATCACTATTTGCGCTCAGCCTGAGCGCAACGGCCAGTCAGAGCAAGTTTGCCTCGCCCCCGTATAGGGTGCGGGGCTTTTTTTCGTCCGAAGCCTTCCCCCTGCCATCTCTCCTAAAATCTTTGCCCCCCATCGTCACAAAGAGAACACCGGCATGGCCCAGGGACTCATACGCATTCGCGGCGCGCGCCAGCACAACCTCAAGGACATCGACCTCGACATCCGCACCGGCGAACTCACGGTGGTCACCGGCCCCAGCGGCTCGGGCAAGTCCAGCCTGGTGTTCGACACCCTCTACGCCGAGGGCCAGCGCCGTTACGTAGAGACCTTCAGCGCCTACGCACGCCAGTTCCTCGACCGCATGGACAAGCCCGCCGTGGACAAGGTGGAGGGCGTGCCCCCGGCCATCGCCATCGACCAGACCAACCCGGTGCGCTCCAGCCGCTCCACCGTGGGTACGATGACGGAGCTGAATGACCACCTCAAGCTGCTGTTCGCGCGCGCGGGGCAGTTGTTCGACAAACAGACGGCGCAGCCCGTGCGGCACGATTCGCCGGACAGCATCTACGCCGAACTGGCGCGGCGCTGCGCCGAGGCGGGCGATCCGCGCATCGTGCTGACCTTTGCGGTGGAACTGCCCGCCAACACCACGCCCGAGCAGGTGGAGCAATGGCTGTCGGCCAGCGGCTTCACCAAGGTGCAGGCCGAGCGCGAGCACACGGGAAGAAAGCTGCTCGACGTGGTGGCCGACCGCTTCCGCATGGGCAACACCGAGCGCGCGCGGGTGGTCGAGGCGATCGAGGTCGCACTCAAGCGCGGCAGCGGGCGGATGACCGTGTACCGGCTGGTAGAAGACGGCGAGCCCGAGCTGTGGAAGTTCTCCACCGGCCTGCACTGCCCCGACAGCGACCTGCGCTACGCCGAGCCGATTCCGTCGATGTTCTCGTTCAACTCCGCCGTGGGCGCGTGCGAGGCTTGCCGGGGCTTTGGCCGCGTGATCGGGGTGGACTGGGGACTGGTCATCCCCGACGAAAAGCTCACGCTGCGCTCCGGCGCCATCAAGCCCGTGCAGACGCCCGCATGGAAAGAGGTGCAGGACGACCTGATGCGCCATGCCGAGGCCGCGGGCATTCCGCGCGATACCGCTTGGTACAAGCTCACGGCGGACCAGAAGAAGTGGGTAATCGACGGCACGCCGGGCTTCAAGGAGGGCAACTGGAACAAGCAGTGGTACGGCATTCGCCGCTTCTTCCAGTACCTGGAGAGCAAGGCGTACAAGATGCACATCCGCGTGCTGCTGTCCAAATACCGCAGCTACACGCCCTGCGGCACCTGCGGCGGTGCGCGGCTCAAGACCGAGAGCCTGCTGTGGCGCATCGGCACCCAAGAGGCCGCCGATGCGGTGCTCGACCCGTCCCAGCGTTTCATGCCGGAGGGCGTGGCGTGGACGCGCGCGCAGCTTGAAGCGCTGCCCGGCCTGTGCCTGCACGACCTGATGCTGTTGCCCATTACGCGGCTGCGCCAGTTTTTCGCGCGCATGGAACTGGGCGAGGATGCGGGCGGCGAGGCCCAGGCGCTCAAGCTGCTACATGAAGAGATCACTACCCGCCTCAAATATCTGTGCGACGTGGGCATCGGCTACCTCACGCTCGACCGGCAAAGCCGCACGCTGAGCGGCGGCGAGGTGCAGCGCATCAACCTGACAACCGCCCTGGGCACTTCGCTGGTCAATACCCTGTTCGTGCTCGACGAGCCCAGCATCGGCCTGCATCCGCGCGACATGAACCGCATCACCGAGGCCATGCACCGCCTGCGCGATGCGGGCAACACCCTGGTAGTGGTGGAGCACGACCCGGCGGTGATGTTCGCGGCAGACCGCATGATCGACATGGGCCCCGGCCCCGGCGAGCGCGGCGGGCAGATCGTGTTCGACGGCCCCACCGAGGCGCTGCGCCGCGCCGACACGCTCACCGGCCTGTACCTGGGCGGGCGCAAGCAGGTGGGCTTCGGCGCCAAGCGCATGGTGACGGAGGCCACGCCGCGCCTCGTCCTCGAAGGCGCGCGCGAGCACAACCTGCAGAACGTGTCGGTGGACTTCCCGCTGCAGCGCCTGGTCACCGTCACGGGCGTGAGCGGCTCGGGCAAGTCGTCGCTGATCCAGGACGTGCTCGCCCCCGCGCTCATGCGCCACTTCGGCAAGGCCACCGAATCGCCCGGCGCGCATGACCGGCTGCTGGGAGCCGACCACCTCAGCGACGTGGTGTTCGTCGACCAATCGCCCATCGGCAAGACGGCGCGCTCCAACCCCGTGAGCTACGTGGGCGCGTGGGACTCCATCCGCGAACTGTTCGCCACCACGCCGCTGTCGAAGCAGCGCGGCTACACCGCCGCCAAGTTCAGCTTCAACTCGGGCGACGGGCGCTGCCCGACCTGCGGCGGCTCGGGCTTCGAGCACGTGGAGATGCAGTTTCTGTCGGACGTGTACCTGCGCTGCCCCGACTGCGACGGTAAGCGCTACCGGCCCGAAATCCTTGAAATCACCATCGAGCGCGGCGGCAGGCATCTGAACGTGGCCGACGTGCTCGAATGCACCGTGAGCGAGGCCGCGCAGCTGTTCGCGGGCGACCGCGACGTCATCCGCGCCCTGCAGCCCATCGTGGACGTGGGGCTGGAATACGTGAAGCTCGGCCAGCCCGTGCCCACGCTCTCGGGCGGCGAGGCGCAGCGCTTGAAATTGGCAGGCTTCCTTGCGGAAGCGGCTCGCGTGCAAAGCAAATCGCGCCAGCCCGTGGCGCGCAAGGGCACGCTGTTCCTGTTCGACGAGCCCACCACCGGCCTGCACTTCGACGACATCGCCAAGCTCATGCGCGCGCTGCGCAAGCTGCTGGAGGCGGGGCATTCGCTCATCGTCATCGAGCACAATCTCGACGTCATCCGCGCGAGCGACTGGCTGATCGACCTCGGCCCCGAGGGCGGCGACGGCGGCGGCCGCATCGTGGCCCAGGGCACGCCCGAGGAGCTGCGCCACCACCCCCATTCGCACACCGCGCGCGCGCTGCGCGAGTACGAACTGGCCGTGCACGAAGACGCACCGCCGCTCTACAAAAAGGAGCTGCCAGCGCACGCCAGGCAAGGGCTGGAGGCCAAAAACGCCATAGAAATCGTCAACGCCAAGGAGCACAACCTCAAGGGCCTGACGGTCGATATTCCGCGCGGCAGCTTCAACGTCATCACCGGCGTGTCGGGCTCGGGCAAGTCCACGCTGGCGTTCGACATCCTGTTCAACGAGGGCCAGCGCCGCTACCTCGAATCGCTGAACGCCTACGCGCGCAGCATCGTGCAGCCCGCGGGCCGGCCCGAGGTGGACGCGGTCTACGGCATACCGCCCACGGTGGCGATCGAGCAGCGCCTGTCGCGCGGCGGGCGCAAGAGCACCGTGGGCACGACGACCGAGGTGTGGCACTTCCTGCGTCTGCTCTACGTCAAGCTCGGCGTGCAGCACTGCGTGCACGACGGCGCCGCCGTGCAGCCGCAAACGCCCGACAGCATCGCGGCGCAGCTGCTCACCCAGTTCCGCGGCCAGACCATCGGCCTGCTCGCGCCGCTGGTCGTCAACCGCAAGGGCGTCTACACCGAACTGGCCGACTGGGCGCGCCCGCGCGGCTACACGCACCTGCGCGTGGACGGCGAATTCCTGCCCACCACGGGCTTTCCGCGCATCGACCGGTTCAAGGAACACACCATCGAACTGCCCGTGGCCAGCGTGCTGGCCACGCCCGAGAACGAGCCGCTGCTGCGCCAGAAGCTGGCCGACGCGCTGGAACACGGCAAGGGCGTGCTGCACGTGCTGAGCGATCTGCATGGCCTGGCCGAAGCGCTGCAGGCCGGCGCGAGCACCGCGCACATCGGCCACATGCAGGTGTTCTCCACCCTGCGCGCCTGCCCGGTGTGCGCGACCAGCTATGCCGAACTCGACCCGCGCCTGTTCTCGTACAACAGCAAGCACGGCTGGTGCCCCGACTGCGTGGGCACGGGTGTGCAACTGACCAAGGCGCAGCGCAAGGCGTTCGACGACTCGGTGCAGGCCGACGACAACCGGGGCCGCGAGCAGACCTTCGCCGAGCCCGAGGTGGAAGACGTGGCCGACGCCGTCTGCCCCACCTGCCACGGCACGCGCCTGAACGCCACCGCGCGCGCCGTGAAGTTCGCGGGCGTGGGCATTGCCGACATCGCCGCCCTGTCCGTGGTGGACGTGCGCCGATGGGTCGAAACGCTGGCGCTGTCGGGCCGCGAAGCCGACATCGCCCGCGACCTGATTCCCGAGATCAAGAGCCGCCTCGAATTCCTGGAGGAAGTAGGCCTGGGCTATTTGACGCTCGACCGCGGCGCGCCCACCCTGAGCGGCGGCGAGGCCCAGCGCATCCGCCTGGCCGCGCAGCTGGGCAGCAACCTGCAAGGCGTGTGCTACGTGCTCGACGAACCCACCATCGGCCTGCACGCGCGCGACAACCAGATCCTGCTCAACGCCCTGCACAAGCTCGGCGACAAGGGCAACACCCTGGTGGTGGTGGAGCACGACGAAGACACCATCCGCCGCGCTGACCACATCATCGACATCGGCCCCAGCGCGGGCAAGCGCGGCGGCAGCGTGGTCGCCCAGGGCAGCGTGGCCGACGTGCAGGCCGCAGCGGATTCCCAGACGGGCCGCTACCTGCTGCACGCCATGAAGCACCCGCTGCAGGCGCGCCGGGCCGTCAATGCTCCTGATTCAATAGCTGCCAGCGCACGAAAGACGGGCGCTGAGGGCCAAAAAGACCCGCAACCCGCCTGGCTCACCGTGCTGGGCGCGCGCCTGCACAACCTGCAGTCCGTCGATGCGCGCGTGCCGCTGCAGCGCCTCGTCGCCGTCACGGGCGTGAGCGGCTCGGGCAAATCCACGCTGGCGCGCGACGTGCTGCTCGCCAACGTACAAGCCTGGGTGCAGCAGCGTTCCACCAAGGCGGGCCGCGACGCGATGGACGCGGGCAAGGCCCCGCCGCTGATCGGCTGCACCGGCCTGCAAGGCTTCGAGACCATCGACCGCGTGCTCGAAGTGGACCAGACCCCCATCGGCAAGACGCCGCGCTCCTGTCCCGCCACCTACATCGGCTTCTGGGACCTGGTGCGCAAGCTGTTCGCCGAAACGCTCGAAGCCAAGGCGCGCGGCTACGCGGCGGGCCGCTTCAGCTTCAACACCGGCGCAGGCCGCTGCCCATCGTGCGAAGGGCAGGGCGTGCGCACCATCGAGATGAGCTTCCTGCCCGACGTGAAGGTGCCCTGCGAGGCCTGCCACGGCGCGCGCTTCAACCCCGAGACGCTGGCCGTCACCTGGCGCGGCAAGAGCATCGGCGACGTGCTGCAGATGGAGGTGGACGAGGCGGTGGAGTTCTTCGCCTCCATGCCCAGCATCGCCCACCCGCTGCAACTGCTCAAGGACGTGGGCCTGGGCTACCTCACGCTGGGCCAGCCCTCGCCCACCCTGAGCGGCGGCGAGGCGCAGCGCATCAAGCTCGTCACCGAACTGACCAAGGTGCGCGACGACGTGGGCCGGCGCGGGCAGAAGGCGCCGCATACCCTCTACGTGCTCGACGAGCCCACCGTGGGCCTGCACATGGCCGACGTGCACAAGCTCATCCACGTGCTGCACCGCCTGGTGGATGGCGGCCACAGCGTGGTGGTGATAGAGCACGACCTCGACGTGATCGCCGAGGCCGACTGGATCATCGACCTGGGGCCCGAGGGCGGCAGCGGCGGCGGGCGCATCGTGGCCGCAGCGACGCCGGAGGAACTGGTGGCGCTGGGCACGCATACGGGGCGGGCGCTGGCGCCGGTGCTGGCGCGCTAAGTTCAGCCCACTTGCCGCACGCTGCTGCGCACGGCCGGCGGCGCGAGTTCGGTGAACTGGCCGTTCCAGTAGGGGTAGTAGGGGTAGGGCGGCATCACGGCGCTGGCGTCGTCCAGCTTGCGCTGCTGCGCGTCCGTCAGCGTCCAGCCGATGGCGCCCAGGTTTTGCTGCAACTGCGCCTCGTCGCGCGCGCCGATGAGCACGCTGGCCACCGTGGGGCGTTGCAGCAGCCAGTTGATCGCCACCTGCGGCACGGTGCGGCCGGTTTCTTCGGCGACTTCGTGCAGGGCATCGACCACGTCGAACAGCCGCTCGTCGGGCACGGGCGGGGCGAATTGCGCCGTCTCGTGCAGGCGGCTGCCCTCGGGCATCGGCTGGCCGCGGCGGATCTTGCCGGTCAGCCGGCCCCAGGCCAACGGGCTCCAGACGAGGGTGCCCACGCCCTGGTCGATGCCCAGCGGCATCAGCTCCCACTCGAAGTCGCGGCCCGCCAGCGAGTAGTACGCCTGGTTGGCCACGTAGCGCTCCAGGCCCAGCCGGTCGGCCGCCGCCAGCGACTTCATGAGCTGCCAGCCCGAGAAGTTCGACGCGCCGATGTAGCGCACCTTGCCGGCACGCACCAGAGCGTCCAGCACGTTCAGCACCTGCTCCACCGGCGTGTGCGCGTCGAAGGCGTGCAGTTGCAGCAGGTCGATGTGGTCGGTCTTCAGGCGGCGCAGCGAATCTTCCACGGCGGTGGTCAGATGCTGGCGCGAGCTGCCGGCCGACCAGGGGCCATCGCCCGTGCGCAGCCCTACCTTGGTGGAAATGAGCGCCTGCCCGCGCCGGCCCGCCAGCGCCTCGCCCAGCACGTTTTCCGACGCGCCGTCGGAATAGACGTCGGCCGTGTCGAACAGCGTCACGCCCGCGTCGAGGCAGATGTCGATCATGCGGCGCGCGTGCTCCACGCCGCTGCGCCCCCAGGCGCTGAACAGCGGGCCCTGCCCGCCGAAGGTGCCGCAGCCGAAGCCGAGCGCGGGGACTTGGAGGCCGCTACGGCCGAGATACCAGTATTCCATGGGATGTACTCCTGGTTAAAAAGGGAAATTCACGCGATGACCGGTTCGCCCACGGCCGCGCAGCCGGTGCGCGCGCTCCAGCCCGCCAGCAGCAGGCCGATGGCGGTGAGCCCCGCGCCCGCCCAGGCCAGCGCGGTCAGGCCCAGCCCGCCCGCCAGCACCAGCCCGCCCACCCACGCGCCCAGCGCGTTGCCCAGGTTGAAGGCAGCGATGTTCAGGCTCGACGCCAGCGTGGCCCCGTGCGGCCCGGCCTGTTGCAGCACGCGCATCTGCATCGGCGCCACGGTGGCGAAGGCCACGGTGCCCAGCAGCACCACGTAGCCCATCGCCAGCGCCGCATGGCCGAAGGCCCAGCGCCCGGCGATCAGCACCGCCATCAGCGCGGCGATGCTGAGCAGCAGCGCGCGCACCACGCCCCGGTCGGCCAGCCGCCCGCCCAGCAGGTTGCCCGCCGCCAGGCCCGCGCCGAACAGCAGCAGCGTGGCGGCCACCAGCCCGTCGCCCATGCGCGTGACCTGCGTGAGCAGCGGCTCCACGTAGGTGTAGAGCGCGAACAGCCCGGCGAAGCCGAACACCGTCACGCCCAGGCCCAGCCAGACCTGCGCGCGGGCCAGCACGGCCAGTTCCCGCCGCAGCGGCGTGGCCTGGGGGCGGCCCGCATCGCGCGGCACGAAGGCGGCCAGAATGGCGAAGGCAGCAACGCCCACGGCGGCTACCGCCGCGAACGCCATGCGCCAGCCCAGGTGCTGCCCGATCCACGCGCCCGCCGGCACGCCCAGCAGCGTGGCGAGCGTGAGGCCCGAGAACATCAGCGCGATGGCCGACGCCTTTTTCTCGGGCGGCACCAGCCCCGTCGCCACCACCGCGCCCACGCCGAAGAAGGTGCCGTGCGTGAGCGAGGTCAGCACCCGCGCCGCCATTAGCCAGCCGTAGCCGGGCGCGAACACCGCCGCCGCGTTGCCCGCGATGAAGACCAGCATCAGCGCCAGCAGCAGGCGCTTGCGCGGCCAGCCGCGCGTGGCCAGCGTGAGCAGCGGCGCGCCCACGGCCACGCCCAGCGCGTAGCCCGAGATCAGCGTGCCGGCGGTGGGCAGGGAGATGCCGAGGTCCGCGCTCACCTGCGTGAGCAGGCCCATGATGATGAATTCCGTGGTGCCGATGCCAAAGGCGCCAGCCGCCAGGGCCAGGAGGGAGAGAGGCATGGAAAAAGTCCTTGTGTGTATCCGGGACAGGACTGTGGCGGCTCGCCCCATCTTTGTGTAGACGGCATTGGGGAAACGTATCTATGCCTATGATTCACGAATCATGGACGCCTACCGCTTCGCCGACCTCGAAACCCTGGTGCGCGTGGCCGAGCGCGGCAGCCTGTCCGCCGCCGCGCGGGAACTGGGCGTGTCGCCATCCGCCGTCAGCAAGACCATGTCGCGGCTCGAAGCGCGGCTGGGCGTGCAACTGCTCAGGCGCAGCACGCGCCGCGTGCAACTGACCGCCGAGGGCGCGCAGCTCGTCGCGCGCGGCAAGCAGGTGCTGGCCGACTTGGACGACATCGAATCCACCGTGGCCGCGCGCAGCGCGCCGCGCGGCGTGGTGCGCATCAGCGCGAGTTCGTCCACGGGGCAGCGGCTGCTCGTGCCCCTGGTGCCGCGCCTGCTCGCGCAACACCCCGGCCTGCGGCTGGACCTGCGCTTCACCGACCACGTGGTGGACCTGGCCGAGGAGGGCATCGACATCGCCATCCGCTGGGGCGCGCTGCCCTCGTCCGACATGGTGGCGCGCCTGTTGGGCCGCACGCGCCAGGTCGTCGTGGCCGCGCCGTCTTATCTGGCGCGGCACGGCACGCCGCAGCACCCCGATGACCTGCGCCAGCACCTGCGCCTGGGCTGGAACTACCCGCGCGCCATCCCGCACTGGCCCTTCGTGGTGAACGGCCAGCGCACGGCGGTGGACATCGGCCAGGCCATCCGCGTGAACGACGGCGACACCATGCGCCAACTCGCGCTGCATGGCGCGGGGCTGGCGCGCCTGTCGCTCTACCACGCATGGGACGACCTCGCGGCCGGGCGGCTGGTGTGCGTGCTCGAAGCCTTCAACACCAACGTGCTGGAACCCATCCACGCCGTCTACCTGGGCCGCCCTGACCGCCTGCCGCCGCGCACGCGCGCGGTGCTGGACTTTCTGGCAGCGCAGGTGGACTTGCGCTTCGCGGAAGGGAGTGCTCCTGAAACAGTAGCTGCCAGCGCTTGATGGATAAGCGCTGGAGGCCGATTTGGCTTAAATGTTGCCTAGCGTGTGCCCAAACAGATCCTTGGGCCCGCCCGCTTCTGGCGTGAGGGCGATGGGCGTGCCCAGGCCGCGCTCCTGCGCCAGCGCGTGCAGGTAGCACAGCGCGGCATGGTCTTCGAGCGCAAAGCCCACCGAGTCGAACAGCGTGACCTCGCCGCCGTCCGTGCGCCCGGGCGCTTCGGCCCGGAGCACGCGCCACAGCTCGGTCACGGGGTGGCTGGGCGCGAGTTGCTGGATTTCGCCCTCCACGCGCGTCTGCGGCTCGAACTCCACGAAGATGCGCGCGCCGTGCAGCACGCCGGGGTGCAGCTCCGTCTTGCCGGGCGAATCGCCGCCCACGGCGTTGAGGTGCATACCGGGCTCGATCATGCCGGGTGTGAGCACGCTCTGCCGCCCCGGAGCCGCCGTGGCCGTGGTCACGATGTGCGCGCCGCGCACCGCCTCGGCCACCGAGGCGGCGCGTGTGAGGCGCAGGCCGGGCACGCCCGCCAGGTTGTGCGCCAGCTTGTCCGTGGCGGCGGGGTCGGCGTCGAACAGCGCGATCTCCGCCACGCCCGCGAGCGCATGGAACGCCAGCGCCTGGAACTCGCCCTGCGCGCCATTGCCGACCAGGGCCATGCGCGTGCCGCCGGGCCGCGCCAGCGCGCGCGCCGCCAGCGCCGAGGTGGCGGCGGTGCGCAAGGCGGTGAGCAGCGTGGCCTCCGACAGCAGCAGTGGCGCGCCCGTCGCCACGTCCGCCAGCACGCCGAAGGCCATCACCGTGGGCAGGCCCCGCGTCGGGTTGCCGGGGTGGCCGTTCACGTACTTGAAGCTGTAGCGCGCCGGGTCCGACACAGGCATCAGCTCAATCACCCCGTGCGGCGAGTAATGCGCCACGCGCGCCGATTTCTCGAAATCGGGCCAGCGGCGGAACGCCGCCGCGATGTGGTCGGCCAGCCCGGTGATGAAGGGCGCAAAACCCACGTCGCGCACCAGGCGGGCCACGGCGGGATGGTCGAGCAGCAGGGTGGTCATGCCCCCGTTTGTAGCGCTGAATCCAGAACCCTGCGCGCCAGTTCGGCAAACCCCGCCCCGCGCTCGCCCTGTGTTACGTAGCGCGGCAGGTGCGCAAGCTGCGGCGCGCAGCGGGCGATGTTGGCCACGCCCACGCTGTGCGGAAAGTGCGCGAACATGACCTGGTCGTTGGCCGAGTCGCCGATGTAGACCCAGCGTTCCAGCTCCGCGTCCAGGTCGCGCCCCCACAGTTCGCGCACGATCCAGCGCGCACCCTCCAGCTTGTCGTGCGCGCCGTACCAGCCGTTGATGTGGATGCTGCTGACCGTGGCGTTCATGCCCGCGGCGCGCATCAGCGCCACGCACTGGTCGATGGCGGCGGGGGGCAGGTGCGTGAACTCGCTGTGGTCGATGGCGATGTCGCATTCGCGCCCGGCGGAGTCGGCGGCGCGGCGCGCGCCGGGCACCTGGGCCTCGATCCGGGCCAGCACCTGCTGCATGAGGGCGAAGTTGGCCGCACGGGTGGCGGCATCTTGCTGGTATCTTTTTGATAGCTGCTCGCGCTTATCTGGTAAGCGCTGCAGGGCTGCGGCACCATTTTCAGCCACGATGGCATCCACGGGCCACGCGCGTGCAAACGGCTCGCTCCAGCCCACGGGGCGGCCCGTGATGGGGATGACGCACAGCCCCGCCGCGTGCAAATCGGCCAGCGCCCGCAAGGCATCGGGGGTGATGGCGCCGTGGGTGGTCAGCGTGTCGTCGATGTCGGTCAGCACGCCCAGGAGGCGCGGGGCACGCCATTGGGCCAGGGGCAGCATAGTGTTAACAGGCCCTAGGGTGTGTCATCAATCAATTCCTCCACGCGAAGGTCATGCGGGCGGTGCAGTGCTAGGCGCGGCGAGTGCCGTGTAGCTCTGCTACACAAGCGAGCCGCAACGACGCAATGCGCCGCCCGCATGACCTTCCCTCCGGGCTGGCCCCGCAATGCGGCGTCTGCCTTGTCGCGTGGCTTGCCAATAGCTACGGCTATTGGCTGCGCCCCGCTTCGCGCATCCATCCGCATTGCGGGGCCAGCGCGTGGGGGAATTGATTGATGACACACCCTAGTCTTTGCGCTGGCGGTACAGCCAGAGGTTGGTGCTCAGGTAGTTCACGGTCATGCCCGCCAGGCTGCCTGCGGCCACGTACAGCATCAGCCAGAGCGGCGCCTGCGAAAACTTCCAGGCCAGCAGGGAATAGGTGGCGTAGTTGACGGCCCCGCCGCCCAGCATCAACCCCATGTAGCGCACATATTCACTCCACAGGCCCATGGCGGCGGAGCGGTCTGAAAACGTCAGGCTGCGGTTCAGCAGCCACGTGGCCGTGGCCGCGGCAAAAAATGACGCCAGGCGTGCGCCATAGACGCCCAGCGTGTCGCGCAGCAGCGTGAGCACGCCGATGTCGACGACCAGGCCCGCCACGCCAACGGCGCCGAACAGCAGCAAGGAGCGGCTGATACGCATGGCGGATTCAGTGCGCGCGGGCTTTGGTGGGCAGCGCGAGGAAGCCGATCAGAAAAGAGGTCATGATGGTGATTCCGCCGCTCATCACCAGGATGGTCGAGAGGCTGACCTGCCGCAGCAAGGACTGCGAGGACAAATTCCCAAAGCCTTCCCGGCCCCATTCCGCGAGCGCCCAGCCGCCGGAGAACAAGCCGATGAGTATGAGCCCCAGCCCGGTGAGGCTGCCGACCTCCAGAACCGGCGACGTGCGTAGTTTTTCGAGGATGGCGCTTTCGCCCAGCAAGCCCTCGCGGATGCCGAACATGCGCGCGATGACGCCGAACGAGAACGACAAATACCCCAGGATGAGGCCGGCTCCGGTGAAGAACAGCGTGTGCACGTCGAAGCGGACATGGCCCAGGGTGACCGGCCCCGCCAGCAGGGCAAGATAGGCGACCAGGCTCAGCAAGGCCAGGGTCAGCCCCGGAATGATGAACAGCCACCGGGGGCTGAACAGCAGCATGAAGCGCAGATGGCGCCAGCCATCGCGCCAGGGCCGCAAATGCGGGGGGCGCGAGCGGCCATCCTTCGACAGGGTGGTCGGCACCTCGGTGATGCGCATCTTGAACAGCGTGGCCTTGATCACCATTTCGGAGGCGAACTCCATGCCGGTGGTGCGCAAGTCCATTCTCAGGAAGGCATCTTTGCGGAAGGCGCGCAATCCGCAGTGGAAATCCTGGGCGGGGCACTTGAACAGCAGCCGGCCGATCCAGGTCAATACCGGATTGCCGATGTACCTGTTTTTCCAGGGCATGGCGCCCGGCGAAATGCCGCCGAGAAAGCGGTTGCCCATCACCAGGTCATAGCCCTGCCGGAGTTTGTCCACGAAGGCGTCGAGCTGGCTGAAGTCGTAGGAGTCATCGGAATCTCCCATGATGATCCATTCACCGGCCGCGGCCATGCTGCCGTGGAACAGGGCGGCGCCGTAGCCGCGTTCCGTGACGGGGACCACCCGTGCGCCCAGGGATTGGGCGATGGCTTGGGAGCCATCGGTACTGCCGTTGTCGGCGATGAGCACTTCGGCGGGCACGCCCGAGCGGGCAATCCAGGCGTTGGCTTTTTGAATGCAGGTGGCCAGGGTTTCCGCCTCGTTGAGGCAGGGCATCAGGATGGTGAGTTGCATTGCTTTTTTTGCGATTGAAACCAGCGCACCATGCCCCAGAACACTACGGGCAACAAGGCCAGCGAGAGGGGGGCGACCGGCAGCAAGTATTGCATGTTGTCGGCGGGCATCGAGGTCGCGTCCAGCAGGCCCAGCAAGACTACCCGGGATGCGACGGCCGCCGCCAGCGCCGTGGCGGCCACCCAGATGGCCGGCGGCACGCGGCGGCGCAGCAGCACCGCCACGGACCACAGCGCCCACGCCGCCAGGGCCAGGGGCAGTCCGATGGAGGAGATGGCGCGCTCCGCCGTGGTCAGATGCCGCGCCAGCGCCATGCGGACTCTGTTGCGCAAGGCGGCATCCCATGCGGGGTTGGCCTCGGAGGGGGCCAGCGGGCCGTTGGTGATTGATTTCACCAGCGCCAGTTCCGATGCCGGGCCCTGGCTGGGCGCGACGCCGGGAGCGATGTTGCCCAGCGTCGCCAGGGTGTGGAACACCCGCCTGGAGGTCTGTTCCACGCCCTGCACGTAGCTGTCCTTCCAGGGCGGCAGCAGGGTGGCGCGGGCCGGAAGGCAGTCGTCCGGGTGCTGGCGGCAGCCCGCGTTGATCTCGGAGGCCAGCCGGCGGTAGAAGCTGCGTGCCGAGAGGGCTGTGTCGTAGTGGCCCGCAGAGGCCACGGCGTCCCGCAACGCCCACATGAACCAGGCGGACAGGATCTCCGGGCAGGGGGAAGCGCCTACGGCCTGGCAGCCCAGCTGGCGCCACATGTCCCCGCCCGCGCCGTCCAGATAGGGGCGCAGTTCGCGCGCCGCGGCGCTCATGGCGTAGGCGCGTTCGCGCGCGTCCCGGGGGAAGAGGATGAACTGCTGCCAATGGTCGTGCCGAAGGCGGGTCAGCGCGCCATAGCCGGCCAGGAAGTCCGGGGAGCGGAAATCGTTGTTGCGGAAGACGCCATACACGGCGTAGTTGACCGTGTTCACCGTGCCGACCACCAGCGTGGCGGCGAGCAGCGGCGTCGCCATCACGGCGGCAATGCGCCGCCACGGCCACTGCGCGCGGTGCAGGCCCCAGACGCCGTACAACATCAAAACGCCCAGGGTGGGGAGCAGCCAGACGCCTTCCTCCCGGGTGAGCCAGAACCAGCCGCCGACCAGCCCCAGCACGGCCCCCTGCCACCAAAGCCGGCGCGGCTGTTCAGGTGGCAGCAGCCAGCAGCGGATGCCCAGCGCCACCAGCAGCAGGACCTGCGAGACGTACACCCCTTCGCGCAGCACGCGGCCGCCGATGCCCGCGTCCCAGGCGGAGGGCAGAAAGGCCAGCAGCGAGAACGTGGCCAGCACGGCAGCGCGGGATCGAACCAGCTGCCCCGCCGAGACCGCGAAAAGCCCCGCAGCGACCAGGTACAGCAGCTGCTCGGAGAATTTGAGCGGCAGCCCGGTGAGATGGTTGAACGCCAGAAACAGCGAGTAGCCAATGCCCTTGGCGTGCGTCAGGTTGTTGTATGCGCCCAGCCAATGGCCGGCGCCTATGTCAGCGGCCAGCCGAACGAACAATTGATCGTCATGGGTCAGTTGTCCGAGCGCGGAAATCGGAAATCGCATCCGTATCCACAGGGACAGCAGGCCCACCAGCAGAAGGCAGGCCCCATAGGGGCGCGTCAAAACCCAGGGCGCTGCCGGATCGTTCCTGGGCCCGTGCCTGAACTTGATCGTTCGGCGGACCATTTACCGTTCGTTGGCTTGCAAGGCCAGCCCCGCATGTTCGCGCAGCGGATGGAAGTGGATCTTCGGAAACCGCTCCTGCGCCAGCCGCACGTCATACGGGCTGGTGCACAGGTACGCCAGCGTATCCGCCGCATCGCGCGCCATGCGCAGGGGGTAGGCGTTCTCGAACTCGCGCAGTTCGGCGGGCGTGTCCGCCGTGATCCAGCGCGCGCCCGTGTACTGGCAGCCTTCCAGCCGCACGTCGCAATCGTATTCGGTGTTCAGCCGGTGCTGCACCACCTCGAACTGCAGCTGCCCCACCGCGCCCAGCAGCATATTGCCGCCCGCTTCGGGCTTGAAGACCTGGATCGCGCCTTCCTCGCCCAGTTGCATCAGGCCTTGCTGCAACTGCTTGGTGCGCAGCGGGTTCTTGAGCACCACGGTCATGAACATCTCGGGCGCGAAGAAGGGCAGGCCGGTGAACTGCAGGTTGGCGCCGTCGGTGATGGTGTCGCCCAGCTGCACGCCGCCGTGCGTGGTGAAGCCGATGATGTCGCCCGCGAAGGCTTCTTCCACCGCCTCGCGGCGCTGGCTCATGAAGGTGACGACGCTGGTGGGGCGCAGCTCCTTGGCCGTGCGCTGCACCTTCATCTTCATGCCGGGCTGGTACTTGCCCGAGGCCACGCGCACGAAGGCGATGCGGTCGCGGTGGTTGGCGTCCATGTTGGCCTGCACCTTGAACACCACGCCCGAGAAACCCTCGTCCTCGGGCTGGATGGTCTTTTCGACCGGCTGCTTGTTGACCAGCAGCGTGCTCTTGCGCGGGCCGGGCGGGGGCGACATGTCCACCACCGCGTCCAGCACCTCCATCACGCCGAAGTTGTTCACGCCCGAGCCGAAGAACACCGGCGTGAGCTTGCCGGCGAGGAAGGCTTCGTGGTCCCACTCGGCGGAGGCGCCCTGGGCCAGTTCCATGCTCTCCAGCGCGTCGTCGAACGCCTGGCCGAAGCGGGCGCGCAGCTTGTCGCCGTCCGACAGCGGAATCACCTCGAAGTCCTGCGGGCGCTTTTCGCTGCCCGCGGCGAACACCGTCATGCTCTGCGTGCGCAGGTTGATGATGCCGCCGAAGCTCTTGCCCTGCCCCACGGGCCAGGTGATGGGGCAGCAGGGCATGTTCAGCTCGCGCTCCACTTCGTCGAGGATGTCCAGCGGGTCGCGCACCTCGCGGTCCATCTTGTTGACGAAGGTGATGATGGGCGTATCGCGCTGGCGGCAGACCTCGATCAGGCGGCGCGTCTGCGATTCCACGCCGTTGGCCGCGTCGATCACCATCAGCGCCGAATCGACGGCGGTGAGCACGCGGTAGGTGTCCTCGCTGAAGTCCTTGTGGCCGGGCGTGTCGAGCAGGTTGACCACGTGGTCGCGGTAGCTCATCTGCATGACCGACGAGGCGACCGAGATGCCGCGCTGCTTCTCGATCTCCATCCAGTCGCTGGTGGCATGGCGGCTGGCCTTGCGGCCCTTCACGGCGCCCGCGATCTGGATGGCGCCCGAGAACAGCAGCAGCTTCTCGGTCAGCGTGGTCTTGCCCGCGTCGGGGTGGGAGATGATGGCAAACGTGCGTCTGCGCCTTACTTCGTCCAGGATTTTTTCGTGTGCCATCGTGTGCTCGAACCCGCTATGTACTCATCTGTGCGCTCATTTCCCAAGGTGCCCATAGCTGTAGCACACCGGCCTTCTGAGGTTGCGCCGGTAGTCGGCGCAACCCGCGATTTTAGGTTCTGGGCGTGCAGGGAGTGGCGGCACCGTGGTTGCACGATTGCCCGGCCCGCGCGCGCCTGCCAGACTCCTGGCACATTCCGCCGCCGGAGAAGACCGTGAACCGCTGCCCCGTCGATCATGATGCCGCCACCCTGTCCGCCAGCGCCAAGGCGCCCGCGCCGGTTTCCATCGCGCAGCTGCCGGGGCCGCGCGGGTGGCCTGTGCTGGGCAGCAGGCTGCAGCTGGACGGCGCGGCCATGCACCGCACGCTGGAAGCCTGGTGCGCGCGGTACGGCGACCGCTACCGCTTTCGCGTCGGCGCGCGCACCATCGTGGTGTTCAGCGACCCGGAAGCCATCCGCGACATGCTGCGCGACCGTCCCGACGGCTTCCAGCGCTCGCAGCGGCTCGTCGACGTCCTGGCCGAAATGGGCCCGACCGGCCTGTTCGCGGCCAACGGCGCGACCTGGCGCGCCCAGCGCCCGCTGGTGATGGCGGCGCTGGACCCGGCCCACCTGCGCCATTTCTTTCCGACGCTGGCGCAGGTCACGCAGCGGCTGCTGGCGCGCTGGCAGCGCGCCGCCCGCAGCGGCGAAGACCTCGACCTGCCGGCCGAACTGACGCGCTACACCGTGGACGTGGTCGCCAGCCTGGCCCTGGGCGCCGACATCAACACCATCGAAGACCAGGGGCCCGCGGTGCAGCAGCACCTGAATGCCGTGTTCTCCACGGCCCACCGCCGGCTGTTCGCCTCCTTCAGCTACTGGCGCTGGCTGAAGCTGCCGGCGGACCGCGCCTTCGACCGCCATGCCGCCGAACTGGGCCGCCTGGTGCGCGAACTGATCGCCGCCGCGCGCCAGCGCCTGGCCGACGACCCGCAGCGGCGCGAGCGCCCGCCCAACCTGATCGAAGCCCTGGTGTGTGCCCGCGACCAGGACGGCGGCCCGCTCACCGACGAGGACGTGGCCGGCAACGTGCTGACCATGCTGGTGGCCGGCGAAGACACCACGGCCCACACCCTGGCCTGGATGCTGCGGCTGCTGGGCCAGGAACCCGAGGCCTGGCGCCGCGCCCGCGAGGAAGTGCAGCAGGTGGCCGGTGCGGCGCCATTCCCGCAGGACTATGCCCAGGCCGAGCAGCTGCCCTACCTGACGGCCTGTGCGCACGAGGCCATGCGGCTCAAGCCGGTCGCGCCGCTGCTGGGGCTGCAGGCGGTGCGGGCCACGGTGGTCGGCGGCGTCCGGATTCCCGCCGGCGGCATCGCCATGGGCCTGCTGCGTCCCGCCGCGGTGGACGAGGCCCGCTGGCCGCAGGCCGGGCGCTTCCTGCCCGAGCGCTGGCTGGAAGGCGGCGCGGCCCACGCGCAGGCGCACTCCACCCAGCGCGTCGCCATGCCTTTCGGCGCGGGGCCGCGCATCTGCCCGGGGCGCATGTTGGCGCTGCTGGAAATCCGCATGGCGGCGGCGATGCTGCTGAAGAACTTCCGCATCGAGGAACTGACGCCGCCCGCCGAGCGCGGCCGAGAACTGCTGGCCGTGACCATGCGCCCGGCCGCGATGCGCGTGCGCCTGCATGTCGTGAAATGAACCCCCCTGAGTCGCTTCCCGTCACGTGCAGCCGCCAGAGGCGGCTGCCCTTCGGGACCGTCCAAGCCTGCGCAGGCAGGCTTGGAGCCGCGGCCCTCAGCCCCCTCGAGGGGGACGACGGCCTTTGCCGCGGGGCGGCCCTTGCTGGCCGTCCGCTGGCCTGGGCCGCGCTTTTTCATGGGCTGTGGGTGGTGCGTAGCGCTTGAAGATGGTGAACAGGCCCGCAGGCGCTAGAACCGCTCCCACGGCAGCAGGTAGCGCCACTGGCCTTCGGGCAGTTGCGCCAGGCTGATGCGGCCCAGGCGCAGGCGGCGCAGCGCCTGCACGTGCAGGCCCAGCGCGGCGCATTGGGCGCCGATCTCGCCTTCGCGCTCGCCCTGGAAGGCCAGGCGCAGGCGGCGCTCGCTTTGCCAGCTGGCCTTGAGGGGGCGCAGCGCGGGCAGGCCGGCGGGGGCGATCTGGCCGGTGACTTCGGCGGTGCATTCGTGTTCCACCGGGTCTTCCCGCAGCTTGCGCGCCACGCGGGCGTCCTGGGTGTAGACCACGAGGCCGCTGGCGGACGGGGGCAGGGGCGCGGCGCAGTGCAGGTGGCGCAGGTGGGCTTGCAGGAAGCGCTGGGGCGGGCCGCCTTCGGTGCAGAGGTTTTCCGGGCGCAGCAGCGTGTGCGCGTCCACGCCCGCGGGCTGGTGCACCAGCAGCGTGGCGGGGGCGATGGGCTCGGCGCGGGCGCCGGGGGCCAGTTCCACGCGCTGCCGCGGGGCGACGCGCGCACCGGGGGTCTCCACGGTTTCGCCGTCCACGCGCACCCAGCCGCCTTCGATGTACCACTCGGCCTCGCGGCGCGAGCAGGGCAGTTGTTCGGCCAGGCGCTTGGACAGGCGGATGCCTTCAGCCTCACGCACCGGCCAGCTCCTGGATGTGTTCCACGTGCGCGAGCAGCGAGCGCTGGGCCACGGGCCACAGGCGTTCGGGCACGTCGCCGTAAACGACCCGCACCCAGTCTTGCAGGCTGCCGTGGGGCAGGGCGCGCATGGCGGCGGCGACCTTGGCTTCGCGCGCGAGGCGGTGGGCCTTCAGGCGCGCGATGACGCCCGGCGCGTCGTGCAGCGCGTAGCCGTGCGCGGGCAGGATGTGCTCCACGCCGTGTTCGGCGCACAGCGCGGCCAGGCGGTCGAGCGAGGCCAGGTAGCGGCCCATGTTGCCGTCGGGCGGGTCGATCACGGTGGTGCTGCCGTTCAGGATGTGGTCGCCGCTGAACAGCAGCGCGTCTTCCACCAGCAGCAGGCACAGGTGGTTGGCGGCGTGGCCCGGGGTGTGGATGGCCTGCAGGGTATGGGTGATTTTGCCCTCTGGCCCAGTAGTGGTAAGCGCTAGCAGCTCTCCATTCTGTAGCGCCTTGTCGGGCGTGAACTGGCTGGAGGCGCGCGCCGTGGGGGCGGAGGGCAGGCCGAGGATGGGCGGCCGCGCGCGCCCGGCTTGCACGCACAGCGCCTGCAGCGGGGCCGCGCCGGGGGAGTGGTCGGCGTGCGAGTGGGTGCAGACGATCATGCGCACATCGCCGCCCGCCGCGTCGAACAGGCGCTGCACGTGCGCCGGGTCGTTCGGGCCGGGGTCGATGGCGATGTAGCCCGTGGCGGGCTCGCCCACGAGGTAGCTGTTGGTGCCGGGGCCGGTCATCACGCCGGGGTTGGGGGCCGTCAGGCGCAGCAGGTTCCTGCGCAGCGGCACGGCGTGGTCGCTCTGCCAAGCGAGGGGGTGGACGATCCGGCCGTCGGGGCTGACGAGCGTGAGTTCGCCGTATTCGGGCTCGTGCTCCATGTGGCGCGATTCCTTGCCGTCGCGCAGGCCCGCGCGCGGGGTGCTGGTCCACAGCGGCTGTTCGCCCGCCACGGCGGCCAGCACGGCCTCTGTGTCGCGGTACTCGGCCAGCCGCTGCAGCGTGCGGATGGTGGGGTAGATCATGAAGAAGCCGCCCGCCGCGTGGCGCTCCAGCGCGTCGGCGGGGCGCACCCATACGGGCTCGAACTGCTCGGCCTCGTCGGCCACGGGCGCCTGCCCCGGCGGCATGGGCGCGACGAGAAAGGGCACGGCGAAGCGCTTGGGCAGGTCGGGGTCGGTGGTCCAGTGCGCGAGGTGGTAGACCGTGTCCGCCGCGAGCCGCAGGCCGCGCTGGGCGCATTGCGCGACAAAGGGCGCATCGCGGTCGAGCGCGGCGATGTCCGCGGCGTCCGCCATGCGCCCGTCGGCATGGCGCGCGAGCAGCACGCCCAGTTCCTCGAAGCTCTCGCGGATGGCGGCGATGGCGTCGGTCAGCTGCGCATCGCTTTGCGTGGGGCGGCGGTCGGCGGCGTGGTGCGAGGCGGCGTCCAGCGCATCCACCCCGCCGCCGGGGAAGACGTAGGCGCCGGGCACAAAGCTCGCCTTGGCGGAGCGGCGTGTCATCAGCACTTCGAAGCCCTGCGGCGTGTCGCGCAGCAGCAGCACGGTGGCCGCGTCGCGCGCGGCCACGGGTGTTTTCTGGGGGTGGAGGTATTGGTCGGTGCGGGGCATGGCGGTGATTATGGGCAGGCCGGCCTTTATTTGCCCGGCTTCGCCGTCAGCGCCACGGCCAGCGCGCCCGCGAGGTACAGCGCCTCCAGCTCCAGCGCCCAGCCGCCCGTGCGGCTGAGCGACAGCAGATGGCCCGGGTGCGCCAGCGCCACGGCCACCAGCATGTTGATGGCGACGACCAGCGCGGCGGGCGTCACCCACACGCCCAGCAGCAGCAGGAGCGGCGCGGCCACTTCGCCGATGTACACGCCATACGCCAGGAACCGGGGCAGGCCGTGGCTGGCCACCATGCCCTCGATGGCGCCGATGCCGTGCACCACCTTGCTCCAGCCGTGCAGCAACAGCAGCAGGGCCAGAGTGGTGCGCAGCAGCACGGCGCCCGCGTGCGGGTGGTGGAAGAGGGTCCAGAACTTGTTCATGTGGTTTCTCCAGAGCGGCGCGCAACGTGCCGCGGGCCGTGAAGATAATCCAGAAAGAATGCCCTCGGCGCGCGGCCGGCTGCGCGGATAATCCATCCCCACCATGCACATCCGCTTCACCAAGATGCAGGGCGCGGGCAACGATTTCGTCGTGCTCGACGAAACGCAGGCGCGCCCGGGCCTCTCGCCCGCGCACTACCGCTTTCTGGCCGACCGCCACTTCGGCGTGGGGGCCGACCAGATCCTCACCGTGCGCCCCGCGCCCGCGCCGGGCGTGGACTTCGAATACGTCATCCACAACGCCGACGGCGGCGAGGTGGAGCAGTGCGGCAACGGAGCGCGCTGCTTCGCGCGCTACGTGCGCGACAAGGGGCTGACGGCCAAGGACACCATCCGCGTGCAGACGAAGTCGGGCGTCATCGCCCCCACGCTCACGCCCGACGGCCGCGTGACGGTGGACATGGGCCTGCCCGTGTTCGAGCCCGCGCGCGTGCCGTTCGACGCCAGCGGTTTGCAGCCCGTGGCGCAGGGTTCAGGGCAAAAATGGCCTCTGGCGCTTGATGGACAAGCGCTGGAAGCTCCTGTTTTGGTAGCAATCGCGAGCATGGGCAACCCCCATGCCGTGCTGCTGGTGGAGGACGTGGACACCGCCCCCGTCGCCGCCTGGGGCCCGCTCATCGAAGGCCACCCGCGCTTCCCGCAGCGCGTGAACGCGGGCTTCCTGCAGATCATCGACCGCGCCCACGTGCGCCTGCGCGTATACGAGCGCGGCGCGGGCGAAACCCTGGCCTGCGGCACGGGCGCGTGCGCCGCCGTGGTGTCCGGCATACGCCTGGGGCTGCTGGAGGGGCGCGTCGATGTCCAAACCCGCGGCGGGCGGCTTACCATCGCCTGGGCGGGCGGCGCGCAAGACGCCGTCTACATGACCGGCCCCGCCGCCACCGTGTTCGAAGGCGCGATAGACATTCCCGATCAGCTATGACCACCACATCCTCCCCGGCCATCCCTCCCATCACCGAAGACGACATCGCCGCGTACATCACCAACACCCCGGGCTTTTTCGAGCGCCACGCCGAGGTGCTGGCCAGCGTCACCATCGCCAGCCCGCACGGCACGCGCGCCGTGAGCCTGCAGGAGCGCCAGGCCGAGATGCTGCGCGAGAAGATCAAGGGGCTGGAGCTGCGCATCATGGACATGGTGCGCAACGGCAACGAAAACGCCGCCATCGCGCAGAAGATCCACGACTGGAGCACCGCCATCGTGGGCGTGGCCGCCCCTGCCGACCTGCCGCACGCCGTCACCAGCGGCCTGTCCACCGTGTTCGACGTGCCCCAGACCGCCCTGCGCCTGTGGGCCGTGGCGCCCGAGCACCAGGGCGCGGACTGGGCGCAGGACGTGAGCGAGGACGCGCAGTCCTTCGCCTCCTCGCTCACCATGCCGTTCTGCGGCCCCAACCTGGGCTTCGAGCCCACGGCCTGGCTGCCGCGGGCCGACGACGTGCAGTCCCTGGCGCTGCTGCCGCTGCGCGACGGCCTGATCGACAGCACCACGCCCGCGTTCGGCCTGCTGGTGCTGGGCTCGCCCGACCCGCTCCGGTTCGACGCGACCATGGGCACGGACTTCCTCTCGCGCATCGCGGAACTGGCCAGCGCCGCGCTCATGCGCCTGCGCTGATGGCCGCCGACGCTGCCCCCCCGCCGGAGGTAGCGCGCTATCTGGACTACGTGCGCGTGGAAAAGCGCCTGGCCGCGCGCACGCTGGCGCTGTACGCGCTCGATCTCGAAAAACTCACCGGCTACGCGCAGCAGGCGGGCGTGCCGCTGTTGCAGCTGGGCCCCGCGCACATCCGCCGCTTCGTCGCGCAGATGCACGGCGGCGGGCGCAGCGGGCGCGGCATCGCGCTCATCCTCTCGGGCTGGCGCGGCTTTTTCGCCTGGGCGGCGCGGCAGGGGCTGGTGCCGCACAACCCCGTGCAGGGCGTGCGCGCGCCGCGCGCGCCCAAGCCCTTGCCCAAGGCGCTGCCGGTCGATGACGCGGTGCGCCTGGCCGACTACGAAGTCGCTGGGCAGGACCCCTGGCTCGAAGCGCGCGACGCCGCCATCACCGAACTGCTCTACGGCTGCGGCCTGCGCGTGGGCGAACTCGTGGGGCTGGACCTGGCGGCCAGCACCGAGGCCGAGCGGCAGGGCCGGGGCTGGATCGACCTGGATGCGGGCGAGGCCCACGTCTTCGGCAAGGGCAGCAAGCGCCGCGCCGTGCCCGTGGGGCGCGCGGCCCTCGCGGCGCTGGCCGCATGGCTGGCGGTGCGCGGGCCGGCGGCCAACCCGGCCTTGTTCGTCAGCCAGCGCGGCACGCGGCTGAGCGCCCAGTCCGTCTGGGCGCGCCTGCGCCAGCGCAGCCAACTGGCGGGCCTGTCCACGCCCGTGCACCCGCACATGCTGCGCCACTCGTTCGCCAGCCATCTGCTGCAGTCCAGCGGCGACCTGCGCGCCGTGCAGGAACTGCTGGGCCACGCCAACATCACGACCACGCAGGTCTATACGCGGCTCGACTTCCAGCACCTGGCCAAGGTGTACGACGCGGCGCACCCCCGCGCCAAGCGGCAAAAAAGTTAGGCGCGCATCAGGCGCGCGGCGACAGGTCCATGTCCTCCAGCGGCGCGGGCCGGCCGAAGTAGTAGCCCTGGGCATTGCTGCACCCCATCTCGCGCAGGCGCCGGGCGATGGCTTCGGTTTCCACGCCCTCGGCCACCACGCACACGCCGAAGCCCTGGGCCATGTGCAGCACGGCGGTGATGATGGCCGCGTTCTGCGGCGAGTCGAGCAGGCGGCGCACGAAGCTCTGGTCCACCTTCACGCAGTCGAAGGGCAGGCGGCTCAGGTAGGCCAGCGAGGAGTAGCCGGTGCCGAAGTCGTCGATGGCGACCTTCACCCCCAGCGCGCGGATGCGGGCCAGGCGCTGGTCGGTCAGGGCGTCGCCCTCCAGCAGCACGGATTCGGTCAGCTCCAGCGTCAGGCTGGCGGGCGGCAGGCCGCTGTCCTCCAGCACCTGGTGCAGCGTGGCCGGGAAGTCGGACTGGATCACCTGCCGCGCCGAGACGTTGACGTGCAGGTCGAAGCCCGCGGGCAATGCGGGCAGCCGCTGCGCGATGTCCCGCGTGGCGCGGCGCAGCACCCATTCGCCCAGCGCCAGGATCAGGTCCGACTCCTCGGCCACCGGAATGAACACGCCCGGCGGCACCATGCCGCGCGCGGGGCTGCGCCAGCGCAGCAGCGCCTCGGCGCCGTTGACGCGGCCCGTGGCCAGGTCGATCACGGGCTGGTAGTGCACGAGGAACTGGTCTTTCTCCAGCGCCTGCCGCAGTTCGCTGGCCAGGCGCGCGCGCTCCAGCGACTGCTCGGCCATGCCGGACTCGAACACCACGCACTGGTTGACGCCGCGGCGCTTGGCCTCGCCCAGCGCGATGCTGGCGCTGCGCAGCCATTCGGCCAGGTCGCCGCCGCGCAGTTGCCCGCCCACCACGCCCACCGAGGCGTGCACCATGACCTCGTCGTTCCCCGCCGAGAACGGGGTGGCGAACAGGTCCAGGATGGCCTTGCCGGCCTGCTGCGCCTCGGCCGCCGCGTCGCCCAGGTACAGCAGCGCGAACTCGTCGCCGCCCAGCCGGGCCATGAGCAGGGGGCCGGGCAGGTGCTGGCGCAGGCGCTCGCCCACGGCCTGGAGCAGTTGGTCGCCGGTGCCGTAGCCCACGTTGTCGTTGATGGCGCGGAAGGCGTCCAGGCCCACCAGGCTCAGGGTGGCGTGCCGGGGCTCGGGCCAGGTCACGCGCTCCAGCAGGCCCCGGCGCGTGAGCAGCTGGGTGAGGCTGTCGTAGATCAGCAGCTCGCGCATCTGGCTGAACGAGCGCTGCAGCCGCTCGGCCATCTGGTTGAAGGCGTTGACGAGGATGGCGGTTTCGAGCAGCGGGCCGTCCTTCTGGATGCCGGAATTCCACTCGCCGCGCGCCAGGCGGTTGGCGGCCTCGGCGGTGTGCAGGATGGGGCGCACGGCGCGCTGCACCGCCACCAGGCCCAGCAGCAGCCCCAGCGCCGCCAGGGCGCCTGCCGCCAGCAGCGCCTGCCGGCTGGCCTGGCGCGTGTCGCCCAGCAGGTCGGACTCGGGCAGCGCCACGACGATGCGCCAGTCGATGCCGCGCGGGTCGGCGTAGGGCGTGACGCGGCCGAAGTAGCGCTCGCCCTGGAGCGTGAGGTGGAACGCCGTGCCCTGCGCCGCGGGCGCCTGCCGCAGGTAGGGCGCGCTGGCGCGCACCAGCGGGCTGGCGCTCCGGGCCGCGGTCAGGCGTTCGCGCTGGTGGCCGCCCTGGGCCGCGGCGCCGCTGAACACGCTGCCGGGCTCGGAGTGCGCCACGACGCGGCCTTCGGCGTCGGCGATGTAGATCACGCCGTGGCCGCGCAGCGGTTCCTCGCGCAGGAAGCGGCTCAGGGTGTCCAGCCGCACGTCCACCTCCACCACGCCCAGCAGCCGGCCGTCGGCCATCACGGGCGAGGCGGCGGAGATGGTGGCGTCGCCGCGCTCGCCCGCCACGGTGTAGATGGGCGACCAGGCCGGCTGCCCCGTGCGCGCGATGGGCGCGTACCAGGGCCGCACGCGCGGGTCGTAGCCGGGGAAGGCCGCCGTCACCTTGGCGGCCGTTTCGTCCGCGTAGATGTTCAGCAGGCCCTGGGGGCCGCCGTCCCTGAGCATGAGCCGCAGGCCGCTGGGCGTGTCTTCGCCGCGGCGCAGGCCCACGTACTCCTGCGCTTCGCTGCCGAAGCCCACCAGGCTGATCTGCGGCAGCTGCTGCGGCGTGTACACCTGCGTGAGCGTGCTCAGCAGGTACTGGTGGACGGGGCGCAGGTCGCCGGGCCGGTACAGCCCCTGGCGCGCGATGGCGTCGGCCAGGTTGCGCTGGACGAGGAACGGGGCGTTCAGAAACTCGGTCAGCCGCTCCACCGAGGTGGCGGTCAACGCGCGCAACATGCGCGTGCCTTCCGCTTCGATCAACTGGCTGATCTGCCGGTGCTGCGTGACGGCCTGCAGCGCCACCGTGGCCGCGAACAGCAGTGCGAAGGGCACGGCGATGGCGGTGCGCAGGGAGAACTTCAGGGGTCGCATCGTGGGAACATTCTTCGCAACATTGTGAAACTCCGGCGGCGCGACAATAGCGCGATGAGATATGGATATGACCCCCACGTCACCCGCTCCCCATGGCTGCGGCCGCTGCCTCCCGAGGGGGCGCTATGGCATCCCGGGGCGGCCCGGCGATGAAAACCATCCGCCTGCGCCCCGGCAAGGAGCGCTCCCTGCAGCGCCGCCACCCCTGGATCTTCGAGTCGAGCATCGCCAAGGGCGGCGGCGACAGCGGCGAGACGGTGCGTGTGGAAGCGCACGACGGCCAGTTCCTCGCCTGGGCCGCGTTCAGCCCGCAATCGCGCATCCGCGCGCGGGCCTGGAGCTTTGACGAAAAGCAGCGCATAGATGCTTCTTTTTTCATAGCTGCTTGCGCACGATCCATAAGCGCTAGAGGCCGATTTGGCATCAAAAGCGACGGCGTGCGGCTGGTGCACGGCGAATCGGACGGGCTGCCGGGCCTGATCGTCGACCGCTACGGCGACACGCTGGTGGCCCAGTTCACCAGCGCGGGCGCGGAGCGCTGGAAGGGCGTGATCGCCGACGCGCTGCTGGCCGAGACGGGTTTGGCCAAGCTCTATGAACGCTCGGACGCCAGCGTGCGCCAGCTGGAGGGCCTGCCGCCTGCCACCGGCTGGCTACGCGGCGAAGGGCCAACCGAGATCACCATCCAAGAGCACTACTGGCAGCTGACCCTCGACATCGCCGAGGGCCACAAGACCGGTTTCTACCTCGACCAGCGCGACAGCCGCGAGCGCTTCGCGCAGTACGCGCGGCGGCTGGGCCTGGCGCGCGTGCTCAACTGCTACTGCTACACGGGCGGCTTCACCGTGGCGGCGCTGGCGGGCGGGGCGGGGCACGTCACCTCCATCGACTCGTCCGGCCCGGCGATCGCGCGCGCCCGGGCGCACGTGGCGCTGAACGGCTTCGACGCCGAACGCGCCGAGTTCTTGGACGCGGACGTGAACGCCTCGCTGCGCCGCCTCCTGGCCGAGGGCCGCCGCTTCGACGCCATCGTGCTCGACCCGCCCAAGTTCGCGCCCACCGCCGCCCATGCCGAGCGCGCGGCCCGCGCGTACAAGGACATCAACCGCCTCGCGCTGCAACTGCTGGAGCCGGGCGGGCTGCTGTTCACCTTCTCGTGCTCGGGCGGCATCAGCGCCGACCTGTTCCACAAGATCGTCGCCTCCGCCGGGGCCGACGCGGGCGTGGACGGCTACGTCCTCGACCGCCTCGCCGGCGCGCCCGACCACCCCATGACGCTGGAATTCCCCGAGGGCGAGTACCTGAAGGGACTCGCCGTCATGCGCAAATCCTGAGCCCTCACTACACTGCCGAGACTATGTCCCTCATTCCCACCACCATCCTCACCGGCTTCCTCGGCTCCGGCAAGACCACCCTGCTCAAGCGCGTGCTCAGCGAGGCCCACGGCCAGAAGATCGCCGTGATCGAAAACGAATTCGGCGAAGAGAACATCGACAACGACATCCTCCTCACCGAGAGCAAGGAGCAGATCGTGCAGATGAGCAACGGCTGCATCTGCTGCACCATCCGCGAGGATTTGCGCGAAACGCTGCAGCTGCTGGCCGCCAAGAAGCGCAAGGGCCTGCTCGACTTCGAGCGCGTCGTCATCGAGACCACCGGCCTGGCCGACCCCGGCCCCGTGGCGCAGACCTTCTTCATGGACGAGGAAATCGCCGAGAGCTACCTCATCGATTCCATCATCACCCTGGTGGACGCCAAGCACGCGCAGCAGCAGCTCGACGACCGCCAGGAGGCGCGCCGCCAGGTGGGCTTCGCCGACCAGATCTTCCTGTCCAAAACCGACCTCGTGAGCGAGGCCGAGAAGGACGCGCTGATCCACCGCATCAAGCACATGAACCCGCGCGCGCCCATCCAGGCCGTGCACTTCGGCGAAGTGCCGCTGGCCCAGGTGCTCGACCTGCGCGGCTTCAACCTGAACGCCAAGCTCGACATCGACCCCGACTTCCTCAAGGAAGAGGACGGGCACGACCACCACCACCATGACCACGATCACGGCCATCACCACCACGATCATGAACATGGCGAGCACTGCGACCACCCGCACCACCATCACCACGACGACGACGTGAAGAGCTTCGTCTACCGTGCCGACCGCCCCTTCGACCCGGCCAAGCTCGAGGATTTCCTGGGCGCGGTGGTCAACATCTACGGCCCGCGCATGTTGCGCTACAAGGGCGTGCTGAACATGCAGGGCACCGAGCGCAAGGTCATCTTCCAGGGCGTGCACCAGCTCATGGGCAGCGACCTGGGCCCCGCGTGGGCCGAGGGCGAGGCGCGCCAGAGCAAGATGGTGTTCATCGGCATCGACCTGCCACAGGACATCTTCCGCCAAGGGCTCGATCAGTGTTTGACCTGATGTATATATGCCATGCGTGGCGCGCGTTGCGCGCCCAGGTGGCTACAATCGCGGCCCGTTAAAGACAGCCCCAGCGAGATTCCAAGACCATGCCCACAGCAGCCAAGCGCGACCCCAAGCTCGCCAACGCCTGGAAGACCAAACCCGCCGAGGAGCTCTCAGACGACGAGGTGCTCGCCATGCCCGACAGCGAGTACATGAACGACAAGCAGATGGCGTTCTTCCGCCACAAGCTCGTGCGGCTCAAGCAGGACATGCACAACAACGCCGGCGAGACCACCGAGCACCTGCGCGAGGACACCGTGGTCGTGCCCGACCCGGCCGATCGCGCCACCATCGAGGAAGAGCACGCGCTGGAGCTGCGCACGCGCGACCGCGAGCGCAAGCTGCTGAAAAAGATCGAGCAGTCCATCGCGCGCATCGACGCGGGCGACTACGGCTACTGCGACGAGACCGGCGAGCCCATCGGCGTGGGCCGCCTGCTCGCGCGCCCCACGGCCACGCTCTCGCTCGAAGCGCAGCAGCGCCGCGAGCTCAAGCAGAAAATGTTCGGCGATTGAGCCCCCGCGCCGCGCCATGAGCAAGGACGACGACTCTTCCGGCTCCGGCGCAGGCGGCGGTGGCTTGCTGTCCAAGGTGGTGCGCTTCGTGCGCAACCCCACCGTGCAGTGGTCGGAGCTGGACGACCTGGATTCCAGCCGCGAGAGCCAGTACAGCAAGCAGATGCTCAAGGAGATGATCGAGCGCAAGCGCCGCAACGACTTCATCCGGCGGCGCGAGTTCGATCAACTGCGCAAACTGCGCCAGCGCGAGGCGCTCACGGGCCAGCGCCCCCGGCCCGCCGCCGGCGGCGCGGTGGAAGACACCACCCCGGCCACCGACTTTTCCAGCACCCTGAACCAGCCCGAAGCGGGCCGCGCCGACACCCTCAAGAAAATCGACGAGATCGAGGCGCAGATGTCCCAGCAGTGGTGGCGTGGCAAGCAGCCCGCGGCCTCTGCCTCCCCGGCCTCGGCCCCGGGGGCGCTGGCCGGCGGCCAGGCTTTCGCCCCCACCGTGCCCATGGCGCCGGCTCCGGCGGCGTCCGCGCCGGCCGAACCCCTGTTCCCCGGCGCCATCCTCGGCGCGGCGCCGCCCGCGCAGGCCGCCAGCACTGCCTTCGTCCACGAGCCCGACCTGGAGGAAGCCGCCATCCGCTTCGCCAGCGGCGACCACGCGGGCGCCGAGGCCGCCCTGCTCGACGTGCTGGCCCAGCACGTGGCGGACGCGCCCGAGCGCCAGACCGACATCTGGATGACGCTGTTCGACCTGTACCGCGCCACGGGCCAGCACGACCGCTTCGACCAGCTCGGCATCGATTTCGCCGCGCAGTTCGGCCGCAGCGCGCCCCTGTGGTTCTCGCTGCCCGAACAGCTGGGCGCGGCCTTGCTGGCGCCGCCGCCAGCCCAGGCCTCCGTGGCCGGCGCGCGCCAGTTCCAGTGGACGGCGCCCGCGCACCTCACCCTGCAAGGCGTGGCCGCGCTCCAGTCCACGCTGGCGCGCACGCCCGCGCCCTGGATGTTCGGCTGGGCGCGGCTCACGGCCATCGAAGAGACCGCGCTGGCCGCGCTGGCGCAGCTGTTCACCCAGTGGGCCGACGCGGGCGGCGTGCAGATCGCCTTCACCGGCGTGGCCGCGCTGCAGGCGCTGCTGGCGGACAGGACGCCTTCGGGCGACCGCACCATCCACTCCGAATGGTGGCAGCTGCGCATGGCCGCGCTGCGGCTCATGGGCCGGGCGGACGAATTCGAACTCGTGGCGCTGGACTACTGCGTGACCTACGAAGTCTCGCCCCCGTCCTGGGCCGCGCCGCGCTGCGCCTTCGTGGCGGACGACGGCACCGCCGCGGGCGCGGCGGCGGTCGACGGGCCGGACAGCGACCTCCTGGTGTCGGTGTTCGGCGAACCCTCGCGGCCCGCGCCGCTCGACGGCACGGGCGAAGACGGTATGCCGCTGCCCGCGCTCTCGGGCCAGGTGGACGGCGACGCGAGCGCGCTGCTCGCGCCGCTGGCCGAGCTGGCGCGGCCTGGCGTGCCGCTCGCCATCGCGTGCGACCGGCTCATCCGCATGGACTTCGCCGCCGCGGGCTCCGTGCTCAACTGGGCCGCCGCGCAGCAGGCCCAGGGCCGCGAAGTGCGCTTCGTGAACCTGCACCGCCTCGTGGCCGTGCTGTTCAACGTGATCGGCATCAACGAGCACGCCGCCGTTATTCCACGCAAGAACTGAAGCGCTGGGGCGCTTGCAAAGCGCTTTTTCATCCCTATCTAGACCGGTTATGGAACAGTATCACGGCACCACCATCCTCAGCGTGCGCCGCCCCTTGGCGGACGGCACCGTGCAAGTCGCCATCGGCGGCGACGGCCAGGTCACCCTGGGCAACATCGTGGTCAAGGGCACGGCGCGCAAGGTGCGCAAGCTCTACCACGGCAAGGTGCTCGCGGGCTTCGCGGGCGCCACGGCGGACGCCTTCACCTTGTTCGAGCGCTTCGAGGCCAAGCTCGAAAAGCACCAGGGCCACCTGACCCGCGCGGCCATCGAGCTGACCAAGGACTGGCGCACCGACCGCGTGCTGCGCAAGCTCGAAGCCATGCTCGCCGTGGCCGACGCCAGCGCCTCGCTCATCATCACCGGCAACGGCGACGTGCTGGAGCCCGAGCAGGGCATCGTCGCCATCGGCTCGGGCGGCGCGTATGCGCACTCCGCCGCCAAGGCGCTGCTGAACAACACCGAACTGAGCGCCGAGGACGTGGTGCGCAAGTCGCTCGCCATCGCGGGCGAGCTGTGCATCTACACCAACATGCACCACACCATCGAAACACTCTGAATTTGATAGCTGCCAGCGCTTGTTGGATAAGCGCTGGAGGCCGATTTGACCTGAAAACACGCCATGTCTTCCATGACCCCCCAGGAGATCGTCTCCGAGCTCGACAACCACATCGTCGGCCAGGCCAGCGCCAAGCGCGCCGTGGCCATCGCGCTGCGCAACCGCTGGCGCCGTCAGCAGGTGGACAGCGGCCTGCGCCAGGAAATCACGCCCAAGAACATCCTCATGATCGGCCCCACGGGCGTGGGCAAGACCGAGATCGCGCGCCGCCTCGCGCGGCTGGCCGACGCGCCATTCATCAAGGTCGAGGCCACCAAGTTCACCGAGGTCGGCTACGTGGGCAAGGACGTGGATTCCATCATCCGCGACCTGGCCGAGATGGCCGTCAAGCAGACGCGAGAATCCGAGATGAAGAAGGTGCGCACCCGCGCCGAAGACGCCGCCGAGGACCGCATCCTCGACGTGCTGGTGGGCGAATCCTCCGCCGACAACGCCACGCGCCAGGTGTTCCGCAAGAAGCTGCGCGAAGGCCAGCTCGCCGATAAGGAGATCGAGATCGACGTGGCCGAGGCGCGCCCGCAGCTCGAAATCATGGGCCCGCAGGGCATGGAGGAAATGGCCGAGCAGCTGCGCGGCATGTTCAGCCAGCTGGGCCAGGAAAAGCGCAAGACGCGCAAGCTCAAGATCGCCGAGGCGCTGAAGCTGCTGACCGACGAATCCGCGGCCAAGATGGTGAACGAGGACGAGATCAAGACCCGCGCGCTGCAGAACATGGAGCACAGTGGCATCGTCTTCATCGACGAGATCGACAAGGTGGCCACGCGGCAGGAGGCCAGCGGCTCCGACGTGTCGCGCCAGGGCGTGCAGCGCGACCTGCTGCCGCTGGTGGAGGGCACCACCGTGTCCACCAAGTACGGCATGGTCAAGACCGACCACATCCTGTTCATCGCCAGCGGCGCGTTCCACCTCGCCAAGCCCAGCGACCTGATCCCCGAGCTGCAGGGGCGCTTCCCCATCCGGGTGGAGCTTGAATCGCTCTCGGTGCAGGACTTCGAGGCCATCCTCACGCAGACCCACGCCAGCCTGACCAAGCAGTACCAGGCGCTGCTGGCGACCGAGGGCGTCACGCTCGACTTCACGCCCGAGGGCATCACGCGGCTGGCGCACATCGCGTTCGACGTGAACGAGCGCACCGAGAACATCGGCGCGCGCCGCCTGTCCACGGTGATGGAGCGCCTGCTCGACGAGGTGAGCTTCGACGCCGCCAAGCTCCAGGGCCAGACGGTGGTGGTGGACGCCGCCTACGTCGATGCGCGCCTGGGCGCGCTGAGCCAGGACGAAGACCTGTCGCGCTACATACTCTGAACCGGCGCCGCGCCATCCAAAAAGAAAGAGGCCTTTTGGCCTCTTTTTTCATCCATCGCTTGCATAAAACCCCGTAAGTGCCTGTTCAAAAAGGATTTTTATAATATTTCCTGTATGCAAAATCAGTGTTAAAAACCGCTCTAAGTCGTTGATTTCATTACAAAAGTCTGGTGCAAACCCGGGTGCCCGACAGGCTTTTCCTGCTACAGTGGTGAAAAGTGCAATGAAGTGGTGAAAAGTGCCATCCGCACCCCGCAAGGGGCCGCCGGATGCACCTGCAAAGCTGGGGTTTCCAAACGTGTTCCAAGGGGCGTCATCGCTGAGTCTCGATGCCAAGGGGCGGCTGTCTGTGCCGACCCGGCACCGTGACGTCCTCTCGGCCACGGCGGCGGGGCAGCTCACCATCACCAAACATCCCGATGGCTGCCTGATGGTCTTCCCGCGCCCCGAGTGGGAAAAATTCCGCGAGCGCATCGCCGCGCTGCCCGCGTCCGCCCAGTGGTGGAAGCGCATCTTCCTGGGCAACGCCATGGACGTGGACATGGACGCCACGGGCCGCGTGCTGATCTCGCCCGAGCTGCGCGAGGCCGCCGGCATCGCCAAGGACGCCCTGCTGCTCGGCATGGACACCTATTTCGAGCTGTGGGACAAGGCCACCCACCAGGCCAAGGAAGCCGAGGCCATGAAGGCCCCGATGCCCGACGTGTTTAAGGACTTTGCGTTCTGATGGACACGCCCTTCCAACACACCACGGTCTTGCTCGACGAGGCGGTCGACGCCTTGCTCGCCCATGCCCCCGAGCGCCCCGGGGGCCTGTGGGTGGACGCCACCTTCGGGCGCGGCGGGCACACGCGCCGCATCCTGGAGCGGCTGGGGCCGGGGGCGCGGCTCACGGCGTTCGACAAGGACCCGGACGCGATCCAAGAAGCCACGCGCATCACCGATGCGCGTTTTTCGATTCGGCACCAGGGTTTTCGCGACGTGGGCGAGCTGCCCGCGTCCAGCGTGGACGGCATCCTGATGGACCTGGGCGTGAGCTCGCCGCAGATCGACAACCCGGAGCGCGGCTTCAGCTTCCGCTTCGACGGCCCGCTGGACATGCGCATGGACACCACGCGCGGCCAGAGCGTGGCCGAGTGGCTGGCAGAAGCGGACGTGCAGCAGATGGCGGAGGTGATACGTGACTACGGTGAAGAACGGTTTGCTGGCCCCATTGCAAAGGCGATTGCTGCTCGGCGAGCGGCTGGCGCGCCAGTGGCAACCACTGCCGAGCTGGCCGAGCTCGTGGCTGGCGCGGTCAAGACCCGCGAGCCGGGCCAAAACCCCGCCACGCGCACCTTTCAGGCTCTTCGGATTTTCATCAACGCTGAGCTGGAAGAGCTGCAAGCCGCGCTAGAGGCGAGCCTCGCGGTGCTGAAACCGGGCGGGCGGCTGGCGGTCATCAGCTTCCATTCGCTCGAGGACCGCATCGTCAAGCAGTTCATCGCCCAGCATTCCAAAGAGGTATTTGACCGCCGCGCGCCGTTCGCCGCGCCGCGGGCCATGCGCCTGAAGGCGATCGCGCGCGTCAAGCCGTCCGAGGCCGAGGTGGCCGCCAACCCGCGCGCGCGCAGCGCCGTCATGCGCGTGGCCGAGCGCACGGAGGCGCCATGATCCGCATCAACCTGGTATTGCTGCTGGCCGTGGTGGTGAGCGCCATGTACCTGGTGCGCACGCAGTACGAATCGCGCCTGCTGTTCACCGAACTCGACCGCGCCGTGGCCGAGGCGCGCCAGCTGGAGACCGACAAGCAGCGCCTGCAGGTCGAAAAGCGCGCCCAGGCCACGCCGCTGCGCGTGGAGCAGCTGGCGCGCGACCGCCTGAAGATGCGCACCACCACGCCCGCCATCACGCAGTACGTGACCGATGGGGGCGCGCCATGAGCCGCAGCGTGCTCTACTCGTCCAGCCCGCTGCTGGCGTCCAAGACGCCCGTGTGGCGCAGCAAGTTCATCGTGGCCGCGATCGCGCTGGGCTTCCTGGGCCTGGGCGTGCGCGCGGCCTATGTGCAGGTGATCGGCAACGACTACTTCCTGAAGCAGGGCCAGGTGCGCTTCGCGCGCACGCTGGAGCTGCCCGCGAACCGGGGGCGCATCCTCGACCGCAACGGGCTCATCCTGGCATCGAGCGTGCCCGCCGCGAGCATCTGGGCCATTCCCGAGGACGTGGAGCAGGACGCGCCCGAAGTGCGCGCCAAGCTGCCCGAGCTGGCCCGCCTGCTGAACATGCCGCGCAAGGCGCTGGACGCCAAGCTGGCCGACGACGACAAGACCTTCGTCTGGATCAAGCGCCAGCTCGACTGGGACGTGGGGCAGAAGATCGTCGCGCTGGGCATCAAGGGCATCTACCTGCGCAAGGAATACAAGCGCCGCTACCCCGAGGGCGAATCGACGGCCCACGTGGTCGGCTTCACCAACGTGGAAGACCACGGCCAGGAAGGCATGGAGCTGGCCTTCGACAAGGCGCTGGCGGGCAAGCCCGGCTCGCGCCGCGTCATCAAGGACCGGCTGGGCCGCGTGGTGGAAGAAGTGGGCGACGAGGTGCCGCCCGTGGACGGCAAGGACCTGCAGCTGTCCATCGACAGCAAGGTGCAGTTCTTCGCGTACCAGAAGCTGCGCGACCAGGTGATCGCCAACAAGGCCAAGGCCGGCAGCGTGGTGGTGCTCGACGCGCACACGGGCGAGGTGCTGGCCCTGGCCAACTACCCCAGCTACAACCAGAACAACCGCGAGCACCTATCGGGCGAGCAGCTGCGCAACCGCGCCATCACCGACACCTTCGAGCCCGGCTCGACCATGAAGCCCATCACCATCGGCACCGCGCTGGAACTGGGCCGGGTGAAGCACGACACCATCATCGACACCACGCCGGGCAAGTATTCGCTCGGCGGCTTCACCATTTCGGACACGCACAACTACGGCGTGCTCACCGTGGACGGGGTGATCCAGAAGTCCAGCAACATCGGCGCGCTCAAGGTCGCGCAGCGCATGACGCCGCAGGAGATGTGGACCGTGCACACCGCGCTGGGCTACGGCCAGAAGCCGCAGATCGCCTTCCCCGGCGCGGCCAGCGGGCGCCTGCGCCCCTGGAAGAGCTGGAAGCCCATCGAGCAGGCCACCATGGCCTACGGCTACGGCCTGTCGGCCTCGCTGTTCCAGATGGCGCGCTCGTACACCGTGTTCTCGAACGACGGCAAGGTCATCCCCGCCACCATGCTCAAGACCAGCGAGCCGCCCGTGGGCACGCAGGTGTTCTCGGCCCGGAACGCCGAGCTGGTGCGCCACATGCTCTGGCTGGCCGCCGGCCCCGGCGGCACGGGGCAGATGGCGCAGACCGTGGGCTACTCCATCGGCGGCAAGTCCGGCACCGCGCGCAAGCAGGCGGGCAAGGGCTACGCCGCCGGCAAGTACCGCGCCTGGTTCACGGGCATGGCGCCCATCGACAAGCCGCGCATCATCGTCGCGGTGATGATCGACGAGCCCTCGGCGGGCAGCTACTACGGCGGCACCGTGTCCGGCCCCGTGTTCAGCGAAGTGGTGCAGCAGACGCTGCGCCTGATGGGCGTGCCGCCCGACCTGGCCGTGAAGCCGCAGATCGTCGCCAACCCGCCCGAGGAGCCGTTGCCATGAGCGTGCGTGTTCTTACATCGGTAGACGAGGCCGTGGCCTTCGTGCGCGCCCATGCCACGGGCACGCTGCAGACGGACAGCCGCCTCGTCCAGCCGGGCGACGCCTTCATCGCCTGGCCCGGCGCGGCGACGGACGGGCGCGCGCACGTGGCCGATGCGCTGCAACGCGGCGCGGCGGCCTGCCTGGTGGAGCAGGAGGGCGTGGAGCCGTTCGGCTTCACCGGCCCGCACATCGCCGCGCTGCGCGGGCTCAAGGCCGCCACGGGGCTGATCGCCGCCGAATGGTTCGGCCAGCCCTCCGAACGCCTGGGCGTGCTGGCCGTCACCGGCACCAACGGCAAGACCAGCACCGCCTGGTGGTTGGCCAGTGCACTATCAAAAAATGAGCTGCTTGCGCTTTCTGGGTGCGGGCTGGTGGGCACTTTGGGCATGGGTGTGCCGCCCGCGGTCGAATCCACGGGCCTGACCACGCCCGACCCCGTGCGCCTGCAGCGCGCGTTCCGCAGCTTTGCCGACCAGGGGTTGGGGTATTGCGCCATCGAGGCCTCGTCCATCGGCCTGGCCGAGCACCGGCTCGCGGGCACGCGCATCCGCGTGGCGCTGTTCACCAACTTCACGCAAGACCACCTGGACTACCACGGCAGCATGGCCGCCTACTGGCAGGCCAAGGAGCAGCTGTTCGGCTGGCCCGGCCTGCAAGCGGCGGTCATCAACGTGGACGACGCCAAGGGCGCTGCCCTACATGCCACGCTCGACGCCGCGCTCGCGCGCCGCCCGCTGGACCTGTGGAGCGTGGGCATCGACGCCCCCGCCCGCCTGCGCGCCGAGGACATCGCCTTCGCGGACGAAGGCCTGGCCTTCACCGTGGCCGAGGGGAGCGAGCGCGTGCCGCTGCGGACCCGCGTGATCGGCCAGTACAACGTCTCCAACCTGCTCGGCGTGATCGCCGCCTTGCGCGCGCTGGGCGTGCCGCTGCAGGCCGCCGTGCACGCCTGCGCCGGGCTCACGCCCGTGCCGGGCCGCATGGAGCAGATCGCCGAAGCGGGCCAGCCCCTGGTGGCCGTGGACTACGCCCACACGCCCGATGCGCTGATCCAGGCCCTGGCCGCGCTGCGCCCCGTGGCGCAGGAGCGCGGCGGCCGCCTGTGGTGCGTGTTCGGCTGCGGCGGCAACCGCGACACGGCCAAGCGCCCGCTGATGGGCGCGGCGGCGGAGCAGGGGGCCGATCTGGTGCTGGTGACCAGCGACAACCCGCGCAACGAAGCGCCCGAGGCCATCATCGGCCAGATCCTGCAAGGCATGGCCGCGGGCGCGGAGGCCGAGTCCGACCGCGCCATCGCCATCGCCCGCGCCGTGGCCGGGGCCGCGCCCGCCGACGTGGTGCTGATCGCGGGCAAGGGTCATGAGGACTACCAGGAAACCGCCGGCCAGCGCCTGCCGTTCTCCGACATGGCGCAGGCCCGTGCGGCCCTGGCGCGGCGGGAGGCGCGCGCATGACCATGACGCTGCAACAGGCCTTCGCGCTCATCGAGGCGCGCATTCCCGCCGCCCGCCTGGTGGGCGACGGCGGCGTGCGCATCGCCCGCGTGCACAGCGACACGCGCACCCTGCAGCCCGGCGACCTGTTCGTGGCCCTGGCGGGCGAGCGCTTCGACGCGCACGACTTTCTACCCCAGGCCGCCGCCACCGCCGTCGCCGCGCTGGCCCAGCGCGGGCTGGAGGCCGCGGGCCTGCCCGGCATCGAAGTGCCCGACACCCTGGCGGCCCTGGGCACGCTGGCCGCCGGCTGGCGCGCGCAGTTCACGCTGCCGCTGATCGCCGTCACCGGCAGCAACGGCAAGACCACGGTGACGCAGATGGTCGCCAGCATCCTGCGCGCCCACGCGAGTGAGGCGGCGCTGGCCACGCGCGGCAACTTCAACAACCACATCGGTATGCCGCTGAACCTGCTGCGCTTGACCGCGCAGCACCGCGTGGCCGTGCTCGAACTGGGCATGAACCACCCCGGCGAAATCGCGGAACTGGCGGCCATCGCCCAACCCACCGTGGCCCTGGTGAACAACGCGCAGCGCGAGCACATGGAATTCATGCACACCGTGCAGGCCGTGGCCGAGGAGAACGGCAGCGTGTTCGCCGCGCTGCCGCAGGACGGCGTGGCCGTGTTCCCGCACGGCGACGAATACACCGCGCTGTGGCGGCAGCTGGCGGGCGGGCGGCGCTGCGTGACCTTCGGCGACGGTGGCGACGTGCGCTGCACCGAAGCGCGCTGGGAAGACGGCGCATGGCGGGCCGTCATCGCCACGCCCCAGGGCACGCTGGACACGGCGCTGCACATCGCCGGCCGCCACAACGTGACCAACGCGCTCGCGGCCACGGCCTGCGCGCTGGCGGCGGGCGTGCCGCTGGCCGCCGTGGCGCGCGGCCTGGCCGCGTTCACTCCCGTCACGGGCCGCTCGCGCGCGTTCAGCGCGGGCCATGGCGGCAAGGTGTTGACCGTGGTGGACGACAGCTACAACGCCAACCCTGACTCGGTGCGCGCCGCCATCGCCGTGCTGGCCGACCTGCCCGCGCCGCAATTGCTGGTGCTGGGCGACATGGGCGAGGTGGGCGACCAGGGCCCGCAGTTCAACGCCGAGGCCGGCGCGCAGGCGCGTGCGGCGGGCGTGCGGCTGTTCGCGCTGGGCGAACAGAGTCGCCACGCCGTGCAGGCCTTTGGCCCCGGCGCGCGGCATTTTGAAGACATGGCATCGCTCATCGCGGCGGTGCGCGCGGCCCTGCCCCAGGTGGGCAGCGTGCTGGTGAAAGGTTCCCGGTTCATGAAGATGGAACAGGTGGTGCAGGCCATCGAAAGCACCCGCAACGGGGAGGGCGCGACATGCTGATCGTGCTGGCGCAGTGGCTGCAAGGGTTGTCGCCCGAGTTCAGTTTCTTGCGCGTGTTCCAGTACCTCACCTTCCGGGCGGTGATGGCGGCGCTCACGGCGCTGCTCATCGGGCTGATCGCGGGGCCGCGCGTCATCCGCATGTTGGGCGCGCTGAAGATCGGCCAGCCGGTGCGCAGCTACGGGATGCAGACGCACCTGGCCAAGAGCGGCACGCCCACGATGGGCGGGGTGCTGATCCTGCTGTCCATCGCCGTCTCCACGCTGCTGTGGTTCGAGTTGTCCAACCGCTTCGTCTGGGTCGTGCTGGCCGTCACCCTGGGCTTCGGCGCGATCGGCTGGGTGGACGACTGGCGCAAGGTGGTGCGCAAGGACCCCGAGGGGATGCGCTCGCGCGAAAAGTACTTCTGGCAGTCCGTCATCGGCCTGCTGGCCGCGCTGTACCTGGTGTTCTGCATTTCCGAGAACTCGAACGGGCGCGTGTTCGAGCTGTTCATCACCTGGGTGGAGTCGGGCTTCGCGCTTGACCTGCCGCCCAAGGCCGGGCTGCTCGTGCCCTTCTTCAAGGAGGTGACCTACCCGCTGGGCGTGCTGGGCTTCGTCATCCTCACCTACCTGGTCATCGTGGGGGCCAGCAACGCGGTCAACCTGACCGACGGGCTGGACGGGCTGGCCATCATGCCGGTCATCATGGTCGGCGCGTCGCTGGGCATCTTCGCCTACGTGACGGGCAACGCGGGCTACGCCAAGTACCTGCTGTTCCCGCACATTCCGGGCTCGGGCGAGCTGCTGATCTTCTGCGCCGCCATGGCGGGCGCGGGCCTCGCGTTCCTGTGGTTCAACACCCACCCGGCCCAGGTGTTCATGGGCGACGTGGGCGCGCTGGCGCTGGGCGCGTCGCTGGGCACCATCGCCGTCATCGTGCGGCAGGAGATCGTGCTCGCCGTGATGGGCGGCATCTTCGTGGTGGAGGCGCTGTCGGTCATGCTGCAGGTGAGCTGGTTCAAGTTCACCAAGAAGCGCTACGGCGAAGGGCGGCGGCTGCTCAAGATGGCCCCGCTGCACCACCATTTCGAGAAAAGCGGCTGGAAGGAGACGCAGGTCGTCGTGCGCTTCTGGATCGTCACCATGCTGCTGTGCCTGATCGGCCTCACCACGCTGAAACTGCGATGAACGAGCAGGCCCCCACCCCCACACCCAGCACCCTCACGGCGGCGCAGGACGCGGCCGAGTTCGTGGCGCGCATCTTTGCCGATGAGCCTGCCGCAGACGCGCCCGCCGCCGTGGCGGAAGAAGCCGCGGCGGTGGAGGCCGCGCCCGAGCTGCCCCCCGTGCCGGCGGACTGGAGCGCGGCGCTGCAAGGGCAGAAGCTGCTCATCCTGGGCCTGGGCGCCTCGGGCCTGGCGATGGCGCGCTGGTGCGCGCGCGGCGGCGCCGAGGTGACCGTGGCCGACACGCGCGAAGCGCCGCCGCAACTGGCCGCGCTGCGCGAAGAATGGCCGCAGGTGCGCTTCGTGGCCGGGGCGTTCGATGCGAAGCTGGCCGAAGGGCAGAGCGCCATCTACCGCTCGCCGGGCCTGAGTCCGGCCACGGTTGCTCCTGTTTTGGAAGCTGCCAGCGCTTGCGGGATAAGCGCTGGAGGCGAATTGAGCCTGTATTCCCAGGCCCTGGCCGCGCTGCGCGCGCAGCACGGCTACGCGCCCGCCGTGCTCGCCATCACCGGCACCAATGGCAAGACCACGGTGACCTCGCTCACCGGCCAGCTGGTCGAACACGCGGGCCAGACCGTGGCCGTGGCGGGCAACATCGGCCCCACGCTGCTCGACACGCTGGCCGAGCGCATCGCCGCCCATGAACTGCCCGACGTCTGGGTGCTGGAGCTGTCGAGCTTCCAGCTCGATGGCGTCACGGGCTTCGAGCCCACGGCGGCCACGGTGCTCAACGTCACCCAGGACCACCTCGACTGGCACGGCGGCATGGCGGCCTATGCCGCTGCCAAGGCGCGCATCTTCGGCCAGGGCCTGATGGTGCTGAACCGCGAGGACATGGCGGTGATGCAGATGCTGCCGCCGCCCGTCAAAGTGAAGTTGCAGAAGCCGCAATTGCGCGAGCACGTGACCTTCGGCGGCGACATGCCCCAGCGCCCCGGCGACTTCGGCATCGAGGTCGTCAACGGCATGGCCTGGCTGGTGCGCGTGCAGGAGGCCGACGAAACCCTCAAGCGCTCCAAGAAGCACGAGCAAGAACTGCACATCCAACGCCTGATGCCCGCCGACGCGCTGCGCATTCGCGGCCGCCACAACGCCACCAACGCGCTGGCCGCGCTGGCGCTGGCCCAGGCGGCGGGCTGCCCGCTGTCGGCCATGCTCTACGGCCTGCGCGAGTACCGGGGCGAGCCGCACCGCGTGGAGCCCATCGGCTGCGTGGACGGGGTCGAATACTTCGACGACAGCAAGGGCACCAACGTGGGGGCGACGGTGGCGGCGCTCACGGGCCTGGGCGCGGATCGGCGCATCGTCGTCATCCTGGGCGGCGAGGGCAAGGGGCAGGACTTCGCGCCGCTGGCCGCGCCCGTGGCCCGCCATGCGCGCGCCGTGGTGCTGATCGGGCGCGATGCGCCGCTGATCCGCGCCGCGCTGGCCGATGCGGGCGTGCCGCTGGTCGATGCGGCGTCCATGGACGAGGCCGTGCGCGCCGCCGCAAGCCAGGCGCAAGGCGGCGATGCCGTGCTGCTCTCCCCCGCCTGCGCCAGCTTCGACATGTTCAAAGACTACGCGCACCGCGCCGAGCAGTTCCGCCACGCGGCGGGCCTGCTGGCGCTGGAGCGCGGGCAAGACCTGGAGGCCGCCCTGTGAGCGCCGTTGCATCTCCCTCGATCTGGCAGCGCCTGACCGGCTGGTTCGGCGCGGCCCGCGACAAGACCGCCGACGTGCTGCCCGTGCGCGTGGGCGGCGCCGAATACCGCCAGACCGCCACCACGCCCGCGCACGTGCTGGGGTTCGACCAGGCGCTGCTCTGGGTCGTCATCGCGCTGCTGGCCTGGGGGCTGGTGATGGTGTATTCGGCCTCCATCGCCATGTCCGACAACCCGCGCTTCGCGGCCCGCCTGGCGACCACGCACTTCCTGGTGCGCCACATCTTCGCGCTGGTGCTGGGCTTCGTGGCCGCGCTGCTCACCTTCCAGATCAGCATGAACACCTGGGAGCGCGTGGCGCCCTGGCTGTTCGTGGGCTCCATCACGCTGCTGATCGCGGTGCTGATTCCGCACGTGGGCACGGTGGTGAACGGCGCGCGGCGCTGGCTGTCGCTGGGCATCATGAACTTCCAGCCGTCGGAGCTGGCCAAGTTCGCCGTGGTCATCTACGCCTCGGACTACATGGTGCGCAAGATGGAGGTCAAGGAGCGCTTCTTCCGCGCCGTGCTGCCCATGGGCCTGGCCGTGGCCGTGGTGGGCGCGCTGCTGCTGTCCGAGCCCGACATGGGCGCGTTCATGGTGATCGCGGTGATCGCCATGGGCATCCTGTTCCTGGGCGGCGTGAACGCGCGCATGTTCTTCCTCATCGCCACCGTGCTGGTGGGCGCGTTCGCCATGATGGTCATGCTCAGCTCGTGGCGGCGCGAGCGCATCTTCGCCTACCTCGACCCGTTCAGCGAGGCGCACGCGCTCGGCAAGGGCTACCAGCTTTCGCACTCGCTGATCGCCATCGGGCGCGGCGAGATCTTCGGCGTGGGCCTGGGCGGCAGCGTGGAAAAGCTGCACTGGCTGCCCGAGGCGCACACCGACTTCCTGCTCGCCGTGATCGGCGAGGAGTTCGGCCTCGTCGGCGTGCTCATCCTGATCGCGATGTTCCTGTGGCTCACGCGCCGCATCATGGTCATCGGCCGCCAGGCCATCGCGCTCGACCGCGTGTTCGCGGGCCTGGTGGCGCAGGGCGTGGCGATGTGGATGGGCTTCCAGGCCTTCATCAACATCGGCGTGAACCTGGGCGCGCTGCCCACCAAGGGGCTGACGCTGCCGCTGATGAGCTTTGGCGGGTCGGCCATTCTGATGAACCTGATCGCCATCGCGGTGGTGCTGCGGGTCGATTACGAGAACAAACTGCTCATGCGCGGAGGCCGGGTGTGACGCAGAAAACCGCGCTCATCATGGCGGGCGGCACCGGCGGCCACATCTTCCCCGGCCTGGCCGTGGCGGAAGAGTTGCGCACGCGCGGCTGGCGCGTGCACTGGCTGGGTGCGCCGGGCAGCATGGAAGAGCGCCTCGTGCCGCCGCGCGGCTTCGCGTTCGAGGCCGTGCAGTTCGGCGGCGTGCGCGGCAAGGGGCTGAAGACGCTGGCGCTGCTGCCGTTCAAGCTGCTGCGCGCGTTCTGCCAGTCGCTGGCCGTGGTGCGCCGCGTTCGGCCCAGCGTGGTCGTGGGCCTGGGCGGCTACATCACCTTCCCCGGCGGGCTGATGGCCGTGCTGTCCGGCAAGCCGCTGGTGCTGCACGAGCAGAACTCCGTGGCGGGCCTGGCCAACAAGGTGCTCGCGGGCGTGGCGAGCCGCGTGTTCACGGCGTTCCCGAACGTGCTGAAAAAAGGCCAGTGGGTGGGCAACCCGCTGCGCGCCGCGTTCACGCAGCAGAGGCCGCCCGCGGAGCGCTTCGCGGGCCGCAGCGGGCCGTTGAAGCTGCTGGTCGTCGGCGGCAGCCTGGGCGCGCGTGCGCTCAACGAGATCGTGCCCCAGGCGCTGGCGCTGATTCCTGCCGACAAACGCCCCGTGGTCATCCACCAGAGCGGCGCGGCGCAGATCGACGCGCTGCGCGCCAACTACGCGGCGGCGGGCGTCGAAGCCACGCTGACCCCCTTCATCGACGACACCGCCACCGCCTACGCCGAGGCCGACGTGATCGTCTGCCGCGCCGGCGCCAGCACCGTGACCGAGATCGCCGCCGTGGGCGCGGCGGCGGTGTTCGTGCCTTTCCCGGCGGCGGTGGACGACCACCAGACCACCAACGCGCAGTTCCTGGTGCAAAAGGGGGGCGGCTGGCTGGTCCAGCAGCGCGACCTCACGCCCCAGGGCCTGGCGCAGATGCTACAAAACATGGAGCGCCCAGCGCTTGCTGCGCGGGCGCTAGAGGCCAAAAACATGCAAAAAACAGAAGCCACGCGCGAAGTGGCATTGGCTTGCGAGGAGTTGGCATGAGCCTGTCCAAAGTCTTTTCGTGGTGCCCGTTGCCCCGCAAAGGCGGCAGGTGCAAGGCGCCCACCGCAAGCCGCACTGGAGTGCGGCGAGGATGGGCAACGCCGCAGATGCCGCCTTTGCGGGGCAACCCTTCGGGCAAGGCAGCAAAAGGCCGCACTCGTTGTTGCGCGCCTTGCCCAGGCGGGGAGCATGGGCGGCGGCGCGCGCCTAGATTGCGGCCTTTTGCTGCCTTGCGGGCACCACGAAAAGACTTTGGACAGGCTCAATGAAACACGCGATTCGCCACATCCACTTCGTCGGCCTGGGCGGCGCCGGCATGAGCGGCATTGCCGAAGTGCTGCACAACCTGGGCTACGCCATCTCGGGCTCCGATCTGTCCGACAGCGCCACGCTGCGCCGCCTGGCCGATCTGGGCATCCAGACGTATGTGGGCCACGCGGCCGCCAACGTGCAGGGCGCGGACGCCGTGGTCACCTCCACGGCGGTGCAGGCCGCCAACCCCGAGGTCGTCGCCGCCCGCGCGCGCAAGATTCCGGTGGTGCCGCGCGCGCTCATGCTGGCCGAGCTGATGCGCCTCAAGCGCGGCATCGCCATCGCCGGCACGCACGGCAAGACGACCACCACCAGCCTGGTCACCAGCGTGCTGGCCGAGGGCGGGCTGGACCCGACCTTCGTGATCGGCGGCAAGCTCAACAGCGCGGGCGCGAACGCGCGGCTGGGGCAGGGCGAGTACATCGTGGTCGAGGCGGACGAGTCCGACGCCTCGTTCCTCAACCTGCTGCCCGTGATGGCCGTGGTGACGAACATCGACGCCGACCACATGGAAACCTACGGCCACGACTTCGGCCGGCTGAAAAAGGCGTTCATCGACTTTTTGCACCGTATGCCGTTCTACGGCGCGGCCATCCTGTGCGTGGACAACCCGGCCATCCGCAGCATCCTGCCCGAGGTCACCTGCCCCGTGACCAGCTACGGCTTCAGCGAAGACGCGCAGGTGCGCGCCATCAACGTGCGCGCCGACGCGGGCCGCATGTGCTTCACCGTGCAGCGGCGCAACGGCGTCACGCTGCCCGATCTGGACGTGGAGCTGAACCTCGCGGGCGAACACAACGTGCTCAACGCGCTGGCGGCCATCGCCATCGCGGTGGAGCTGAACATCCCCGACGACGCGGTGCAGCGCGCCCTGGCGGGCTTCAAGGGCGTGGGCCGGCGCTTCCAGCGCTATGCCGACCAGCCCGCCGGCAGCGGCCAGTTCACCCTGATCGAAGACTACGGCCACCACCCCGTCGAGATGGCCGCCACGCTGGCCGCCGCGCGCGGCGCGTTCCCGGGCCGCCGGCTGGTGCTGGCCTTCCAGCCTCACCGCTACAGCCGCACACGCGACTGCTTCGAGGACTTCGTGAAGGTGCTGGGCAACGCCGACGCCGTGCTGCTGACCGAGGTGTACGCGGCGGGCGAGGCGCCCATCGTCGCGGCGGACGGCCGCGCCCTGGCCCGCGCCCTGCGCGTGGCGGGCCGCGTGGAGCCGCTGTTCGTGGACGACGTGGCCACGCTGCCCCAGGCCATCGTGGGCAACGTGCGCGCGGGCGACGTGGTGCTGTGCATGGGCGCGGGCTCCATCGGCGCGGTGCCCGCCAAAGTGGTTGAAATGCTGCAAAAACAGGAGCTGCTGGCGCAGGTGGAATAAGGGCTATGGGTCAATCTGATTCAAAAATCGACGTGCAGTCTTTCGGCAAGGTCGCCGTGCTCATGGGCGGCGACTCGTCCGAGCGCGAAGTCTCGCTGCTGTCCGGCAACGGCGTGCTGGCCGCGCTGCGCGCGCGCGGCGTGGATGCCCATGCGTTCGACCCCTCCGGGCGCGACTTGGGCGAGCTGCGCCGCGAAGGCTTCAGCCGCTGCTTCATCGCCCTGCATGGCCGCCACGGCGAAGACGGCACCGTGCAAGGCGCGCTGGAGCTGCTGCGCATTCCGTATACCGGGCCGGGCGTCATGGCCTCCAGCATCGCGATGGACAAGGTCATGACCAAGCGCATCTGGCGCTTCGAGGGCCTGCCCACGCCCGACTGGCGGCTGGTCACAAGCAGCAAGGACACCGAGGCGGCCTTCGACGCCCTGGGCGCGCCCATGATCGTCAAGCCCTCGCGCGAGGGCTCCACCATCGGCCTGACCAAGGTGACCACGCGCGCGCAGTGCGCCGACGCCTACGCGCTCGCTTCGCGCTACGACCCCGAGGTGCTGTGCGAGCAGTTCATCGAGGGCGAGGAAACCACCTGCCCCGTGCTCGGCGCCCAGGCGCTGCCCGTCATCCGCATCTGCGCGCCCGAGGGCAACTACGACTACCAGAACAAATACTTCACCGACGACACGCAGTACCACTGCCCCAGCGGCCTGCCCGAGGCCGAGGAGCGCGAGATCCAGCGCATCGTCGAGGCGTCGTACCGCACCCTGGGCTGCCGTGGCTGGGCGCGGGCCGACATCATGGTCCGCGCCAGCGACCGCAAGCCCTTCCTGCTGGAGATCAACACCTCCCCCGGCATGACCGGCCACTCGCTCGTGCCCATGGCCGCGCGCGCGGCGGGCATCGGCTACGAAGACCTGTGCCTGGCGATTCTCGCGAGCGCCTCGCTCGACTCCGCCCAGGGAGTGCAAGCCGCATGAACCAGACGCTGCCCACGCCGCTGGACGTGAAGCTCATGAACTGGACGGCCACCGTCCTGTTCCTGGGCTGCGCCGCGTTCGTGCTGGCGGCGGGCGCGCGCTGGGCGCTGCGCAACCCGGCGTTCGCCATCCAGCGCATCGTGGTTCAGGGCGACCTGGCGCACAACAACGCGCTGACCCTGCGCGCCAGCGTGCAGCAAAGCCTGGCGGGCAACTTCTTCACCGTCGACCTGAAAGCCGTGCGCGCCGCCTTCGAGCAGGCCCCCTGGGTGCGCACCGCCGAAATCCGCCGCGAATACCCCGGCGTGCTGCGCGTGGACCTGCAGGAACACGACGCCACCGCCCACTGGGGCCCCGAGACCGCCACCACCATGATCGACAGCACGGGCGAAGTGTTCGAGGCCACCGCGGGCGACGCCGAGGAAGACCTGCCACGCCTGCAAGGCCCCGAAGGCCAGTCCGCCCAGGTGCTCGCCATGTACCGCCAGCTGGAGCCCGTGCTCAAGCCGCTGGGCTCGGCGCTGGACGAGCTCAGCCTCTCCACGCGCGGCGGCTGGCGCGCCGAGCTGGGCAGCGGCGCCACCGTGGAACTGGGCAGCGGCACCCGCTCCGAAGTGGCGCAGCGCGCCGCGAGCTTCGTGCGCACGCTGCCGCAGGTGGCGGCGCAGTACCGCCGCCGCGTGGACGCGCTCGAATCCGCCGACCTGCGCCATTCCGACGGCTACGCCGTGCGCCTGCAGGGCGTGACCGTGGCCGCCAGCCCCGAGGACGCCGAAAAAATGGCCAAGGCCGCCGCCAGCAAAGCCAAGGCCAGGGCGCAAGCGGCAAAACCCAGAACACCCAACAAACCCACCACAGCAGAGGGCAGACACTGATATGGCAAGAGAATTCAAAGACGTGGTCGTCGGGTTGGACATTGGCACCGCCAAGGTCATGGCCGTGGTGGCCGAGGTGCTGCCCGGCGGCGACCTCAAGCTCGCGGGCCTGGGCGTGGCGCCCAGCAACGGCCTCAAGCGCGGTGTGGTGGTCAACATCGACGCCACGGTGCAGAGCATCCAGCAGGCGCTGAAAGAAGCAGAGCTGATGGCCGACTGCAAGATCCAGCGCGTGTACACCGGCATCACCGGCAGCCACATCCGCGGCCTGAATTCGAGCGGCATGGTGGCCGTGAAGGACAAGGAAGTCTCGCCCACCGACGTGGCCCGCGTGCTCGAAACCGCCAAGGCCGTCAACATCAGCAGCGACCAGCGCCTGCTGCTGGTGGAGCCGCAGGAATTCGTCATCGACGGGCAGGACGTGAAAGAGCCCATCGGCATGAGCGGCCTGCGGCTGGAGGCCAAGATCCACATCGTCACCGGCGCGCAGAGCGCCGCCGAGAACATCATCAAGTGCGTGCGCCGCTGCGGGCTCGAAGTGGAGCAGCTGATGCTCAACCCGCTCGCCAGCAGCCAGGCCGTGCTGACCGACGACGAGCGCGAACTCGGCGTGGCCGTGGTGGACATCGGCGCGGGCACGACGGACGTGGCCATCTTCTCCGGCGGCGCCATCCGCCACACGGCCGTGATCCCGATCGCGGGCGACCTCATCACCAGCGACATCGCCATGGCGCTGCGCACGCCCACCAAGGACGCCGAGGACATCAAGGTCGAAAGCGGCTACGCCAAGCAGCTGCTGGCCGACCCCGAAAGCCAGGTGGAAGTGCCGGGCCTGGGCGACCGCAGCCCGCGCATGTTGAGCAAGCAGGCGCTGGCCGGCGTGATCGAGCCGCGCGTGGAAGAAATCTTCCAGCTGGTGCAGCAGGTGGTGCGCGAGTCGGGCTACGAGGAAGTGCTCTCGTCCGGCATCGTGCTCACGGGCGGCAGCGCCGTCATGCCCGGCATGGTCGAACTGGCCGAGGACATCTTCCTGAAGCCCGTGCGCCGCGGCAATCCGCACTACGCCAGCGCGCTGGCCGACATGGTGGCCCAGCCGCGCGCCGCCACCGTCATGGGCCTGCTCGAAGAAGCGCGCCTGGCGCGGATGCGCGGCTTCAAGGTGGCGCAGAAAAGCGGTTCCATGAAGACCGCCTTCGGCCGTTTCAAGGACTTCATCGTGGGGAATTTCTGACCATGTTTCCCCACGTTCCATGGCTGACCGACCTGCCGCCGCCCTACTGCAAACGCGGGCGATGGCGCAGCACAGGCCCGCCGCCCGGCGCACAACGTTACGTAACCAGAGTCCACAGAGTCAACCTCACCCCAGGTCAACACATTTCAAATTCCAGGAGCACCACATGAGCATCGAAATGATCGAGTCGGAAGAATTCCACATGGGCACGCAGATCAAGGTGATCGGCGTCGGCGGCGGCGGCGGCAACGCCGTGGAGCACATGATCTCGCGCCGCGTGCAGGGCGTGGAGTTCGTCTGCGCCAACACCGACGCGCAGGCCATGAGCCGCAACAGCGCGCATCGCCAGATCCAGCTCGGCGCCAGCGGCCTGGGCGCGGGCGGCAAGCCCGTCAAGGGCAAGGAAGCCGCCGAGGCCGCCGAGGCCGACATCCGCGCCGCCATCGAGGGCGCGCACATGCTGTTCATCACCGCCGGCATGGGCGGCGGCACGGGCACGGGCGCGGCCCCCGTGATCGCGCGCGTGGCCAAGGACATGGGCATCCTCACCGTGGGCGTGGTCACCAAGCCCTTCGAGTGGGAAGGCGGCAAGCGCATGAAGAACGCCGACGACGGCCTGGCCGAACTCGAAGCCAACGTCGATTCGCTGATCGTCGTGCTGAACGAGAAGCTGCTCGAAGTGCTGGGCGAGGACATCACCCAGGAAGAAGCCTTCGCGCACGCCAACGACGTGCTCAAGAACGCCGTGGGCGGCATCGCCGAGATCATCAACGAATACGGCCACGTGAACGTCGACTTCGAAGACGTGCGCACCGTGATGAGCGAGCCCGGCAAGGCCATGATGGGCACGGCCACCGCCAGCGGCCCGGACCGCGCGCGCATCGCCGCCGAGCAGGCCGTGGCCTGCCCGCTGCTCGAAGGCATCGACCTCTCGGGCGCCAAGGGCGTGCTGGTGCTGGTCACCGCCGCCAAGGGCAGCCTGAAGCTGGCCGAGTCGCGCCTGGCCATGAGCACCATCAACGCCTACGCTTCGCCCGACGCGCACGTGATCTACGGCGCGGCCTACGACGACAGCCTGGGCGACGACATCCGCGTGACCGTGGTGGCCACCGGCCTGACCCGCCCGAACGCGCGCCGCCAGCCCATCCAGGTGCTGCAAGGCGGCCTGCGCACGGGTACGGACAACATGGCCTACCCCCTGCCCGGCCAGCAAGGCCTGGGCGGCGGTCTCGGCGGCGGCGTGGGCCACGCTGGCGGGCTGGGCTCGCAGGCCGACTACGGCGTGCCCAGCGTGTGGCGCACCAACCCCAACCGCAGCCACGCCGCGGCCCGCGTGGAAGCGCTGTCCTCGGGCGGCATGGACGACCTGGAAATCCCCGCGTTCCTCCGTAAACAGGCGGACTAAGGGACAATCCACGGATGCTCCAGCAACGCACCATCAAGACCCTGACCCGCGCCGTCGGCGTGGGCCTGCACAGCGGCCAGCGCGTAGAGCTGACGCTGCGCCCGGCCCAGCCCGACACGGGCATCGTCTTCCGGCGCGTGGATCTGCCGGAGCCCGTGGACATCCCCATCAACGCCCTGGCCGTCACCGACACGCGCATGGCCTCCACCATCGGCAACGGCGGCGCCAAGGTGCACACCGTGGAGCACCTGATGTCGGCCTGCGCGGGCCTGGCGCTGGACAACCTCTACATCGACATCACCGCCGAAGAGGTGCCCATCCTTGACGGCTCGTCGGCATCGTTCGTCTTCCTGCTGCAAAGCGCGGGCGTGGAGCTGCAGAACGCGCCCAAGCGCTTCATCCGCGTCACCCACCCCATCGAGGTGCGTGAAGGCGAGGGGGCGGGTTTGAAATGGGCGCGGCTCGACCCCTACCACGGCTACAAGCTGCGCTTCGAGATCGACTTCGCCCACCCCGCCGTGGACTCCACCGAGCAGTGCGTGGAGTTCGACCTGGGCTCGGGCAACTACGCGCGCGACATCGCGCGCGCGCGCACCTTCGGCTTCACCCGCGACGTGGAGATGCTGCGCGCCAACGGCCTCGCGCTGGGCGGCGGGCTGGACAACGCCATCGTCATGGACGACTACAAGGTGCTCAACAGCGACGGCCTGCGCTACGACGCCGAGTTCGCGCGGCACAAGATCCTCGACGCCATGGGCGACCTGTACCTTGTCGGCAAGCCGCTGCTGGCGGCCTACAGCGCCTTCCGCTCGGGCCACGCCATGAACAACCAGCTGCTGCGCGCGCTGCTCGACCAGCCTGGATCGTGGGAGGTGGTGACCTTCGAGAACGACCGCCAGGCCCCCGCCGGCTTCGCGCAACCCGTGCGCGCCTGGTAAGCCGGCGCTATACTGCGCCTCGCTCCGGGGTGCACGTAATGGCGTGCTGAGATGGCGGACTTGACCGCCGGAACCGCGAACTTGATCTGGTTAGTACCAGCGTAAGAAGAGCTGCAATGGGATACCTGCGCCCCCCATGGGCGCGGGCCACGCCCGTCGATTGCGGAGCAATCCATCCAACCTCCATGGAGACGCCCGCAATGAACGCCACCGACAAATTCGCCCACCTGCTCGCCCTCACGCGCGAGCCGTTCCCCGCATCCACCAAGAGCTACCTCGCCGGCAGCCGCGCCGACCTGCGCGTGCCCGTGCGCGACATCGCGCTCACCAACGGCGAGGTGGTCAGCGTGTACGACACCTCCGGCCCCTACACCGACCCGGCCGCCGAGATCAACGTGCGCAGCGGCCTCGCCAGCGTGCGCGGCGCGTGGATCGCGGCGCGCGGCGACACCGAGTCCTATGAAGGCCGCGTGCGCCAAGCGCTCGATGATGGCCAGAAGAGCGAAGATGGCGACCGTTTGGCCCAGCTGCGTGCCGAAGCCGCCGCGCTGCAGCGCCAGCCGCTGCGCGCCAAAAGCGGCGCCAACGTCACGCAGATGCACTACGCCCGCAAGGGCATCGTCACCCCCGAGATGGAATACGTCGCCCTGCGCGAGAACGGCAAGCGCGAGTGGATGGCGCAATACATGCAGGACGCCGCGCGCGAGCAGCGCCTGATGGGCAACGGCCTGGGCGCGAGCATCCCGAAGACCATCACCCCCGAATTCGTGCGCGACGAGGTGGCGCGCGGCCGCGCCATCATCCCCGCCAACATCAACCACCCCGAGGTGGAGCCGATGGCGATCGGGCGCAACTTCAAGGTCAAGATCAACGCCAACATCGGCAACTCCGCCGTCACGTCGAGCATCGAGGAAGAGGTGGAGAAGCTCGTCTGGGCCATCCGCTGGGGCGCGGACAACGTGATGGACCTGTCCACCGGCAAGGCCATCCACACCACGCGCGACTGGATCGTGCGCAACTCGCCCGTGCCCATCGGCACCGTGCCGATCTACCAGGCGCTCGAAAAAGTGGGCGGCGTGGCCGAGGACCTGACCTGGGCCATCTTCCGCGACACGCTGATCGAGCAGGCCGAGCAGGGCGTGGACTACTTCACCATCCACGCGGGCGTGCGCCTGCCCTTCATCCAGTACACGGCCAATCGGCGCACCGGCATCGTCTCGCGCGGCGGCTCCATCATGGCCAAGTGGTGCATGGCACACCACCGCGAAAGCTTCATTTACGAGCATTTCGAGGACATTTGCGACATCATGAAGGCGTATGACGTCAGCTTCAGCCTGGGCGACGGCCTGCGCCCCGGCTGCGCGAGCGACGCCAACGACGAAGCCCAGTTCGCCGAGCTGCGCACCCTGGGCGAGCTGACCCAGGTCGCCTGGAAGCACGACGTGCAGACCATGATCGAAGGCCCCGGCCACGTGCCCATGCACATGATCCAGGCCAACATGACCGAGCAGCTCAAGCACTGCCACGAAGCGCCGTTCTACACGCTGGGCCCGCTGACCATCGACATCGCCCCGGGCTACGACCACATCGCCAGCGCCATCGGCGCGGCCATGATCGGCTGGTTCGGCACCGCCATGCTGTGCTACGTGACGCCCAAGGAGCACCTGGGCCTGCCCGACCGCGACGACGTGAAGCAGGGCATCATCGCTTACAAGATCGCAGCCCACGCCGCCGACGTCGCCAAGGGCCACCCGGGCGCCCGCGCGCGCGACGACGCGCTGAGCCAGGCGCGCTTCGACTTCCGCTGGCAGGACCAGTTCAACCTGGGCCTGGACCCCGACACCGCCAAGGAATACCACGACGAAACGCTGCCCAAGGACAGCGCCAAGGTGGCGCATTTCTGCTCCATGTGCGGGCCCAAATTCTGCTCGATGAAGATCACCCAGGAGGTGCGCGAATTCGCGCAGCAGGGACTGAAGGACAAGGCCGACGAGTTCAACCGCACGGGCGGCGAACTGTACGTGCCGATCCAGCCGGTGGCCTGAGCGCTCAGCGGGCGGCGGGCCGCGCGGCCAGCCAGCCGCTGTCCGCGTCCAGGCGCTCCACCACGTGCCGGCCTTCGCTGGCGTAGTGGATCTCGGTGTCCGCCGGCGATTCGAGCTTGAGCAGCATCTCGCGCAGCAGCGCCAGCCCGCGCTGCAGGTCGGCCAGCGTGACGTCCACCCGCACGTGGGCGGCCACGCGCGCGCCGTTCAGGCGGCGCTCGCCGAGCGAATCGCCCCAGCCCACGACCGAGCCCACGCCGTGGTCGCGCAGCACCGAGTCGAGGTAGTTTTCGCGCCGGTGCAGCGGGTCCATGTCGCGCCGCCCCACGGGAATCTTCACGAACACGAAGAACTGCGGCTCTTCATGGTGGGCGTAGCGGTCGTCGAGGGCGGTGTCGGGCGTGGTCATAGGGAAATATTTCTACCGCATGACATTCAATAGCTGCGTCCGCTTTTGTACAAAGCGTGTTGCCGGCGTTGCAGCGGCGCAACCTGGGCGATTTTGCCCATGGCCGCGCCCGCGTGCGCGTGGGTGATGGCCAGGCCCAGCGCGTCCGCCGCGTCCGTGCCCGGCAGGCCGGGCAGCTGCAGCAGGCGGCGCACCATTTCCTGGACTTGGCTCTTGGCCGCGCGGCCATGGCCCACCACGGCCTTTTTCATCTGCAGCGCGGTGTACTCGGCCACGGGCAGGTGGGCGTTCACCAGCGCCGTGAGCGCCGCGCCGCGCGCCTGCCCCAGCAGCAGGGTGGACTGGGGGTTCACGTTCACGAACACGATCTCCACCGACGCCGCGTCGGGCTGGTAGCGCGCCGCCACCTCGCTGATGCCGTCGAACAGCACCTTGAGCCGCCCCGGCAGGTCGCCCAGCTGCAGCGCCGTGGTGCGGATAGTGCCGCTGGCCACGTAGCTCAGGCGGTGGCCGTCCACGTCCACCACGCCAAAGCCGGTGGTCTGCAGGCCGGGGTCTATGCCAAGGATGCGCATTGCTACGGGTTTGATAGCTGCCAGCGCTTGTCCATCAAGCGCCAGAGGCCAAAAACATTCAAAAAGGAAAAGCGCATGATAGATAATCCCCCGCCCATGAAGAACATCGTGATCCTGATTTCCGGCGGCGGCTCCAACATGGCCGCCATCGTGTGCGCGGCCCAGCAACAGAACTGGGCGCAGCGCCTGGACGCGCGCGTGGCGGCGGTGGTGAGCAACAAGGCCGACGCCAAGGGCCTGGCCTTCGCGCGCGAGCAGGGCATTGCCACCGAGGTGCTCGACCACAAGGGCTTTGCCCACCGCGAGGATTTCGACGCCGCGCTCATGCAGGTCATCGACCGGCACGCCCCCGCGCTGGTGGTGCTGGCGGGCTTCATGCGCATCCTCACGCCGGGGTTCGTGGCGCACTACGCGGGGCGGCTGGTCAACATCCACCCCTCGCTGCTGCCCGCGTTCACGGGGCTGCACACGCACCAGCGCGCCATCGACGCGGGCTGCAAGTTCGCCGGGGCCACCGTGCACCAGGTGACGGCGGAGCTGGACGTGGGCCCGATCCTCGACCAGGCCGTGGTGCCCGTGCTGCCAGACGACACGGCGGACACGCTGGCCGCGCGCGTGCTCACGCAGGAGCACGTGATCTACCCGCGCGCCGTGGCGCAATTGCTGCAAAAAAAATAGCTACCAGCGCTTGATGCGCCTTGGCTCAAGAGTTAAACCATGCACCCCAAAGCCCTTCTGGACGCCTGCGCCGAGCTGCTGCGCCTGACCCTGACCTTTGAACACCCCGCCGACGCCGTGGTCTCGCGCTACTTCCGCGACCACCGCTCGCTCGGCCCGCGCGAGCGCGCCACGCTGGCCGAAACCACCTACGCCGTGCTGCGCAAGAAGCTGCGCTTCGAGCAACTGGCGCGCTCCGGCTCCGGCCCCAAGGAGCGGCGCCTGGCCATCCTCGGCTTCCACGGCCCGCGCGACTTCCTGAAGAGCGCGCTCACCGAGCAGGAAAAAGCCTGGGTCGATGCCTGCGACGCCGTGCGCGACGACGAACTGCTCGAACCCCAGCGCCATAACCTGCCCGACTGGCTGGCCGCGCCGCTCAAGGCCCAGCTGGGCGACGGCTTCTGGCCGCTGGCCGAGAGCCTGGCCCAGGGCGCCCCGCTGGACCTGCGCGTCAACGTCTTGAAGCAGAAACGCGCCGAAGCCCAGAAGGAGCTTGCGCAAGCAGCTATCAAAGCCGTAGCAACGCCGTATTCCCCCTGGGGCCTGCGCGTGGAGGGCAAGCCCGCGCTCACCAAGCTCGACGCCTTCCAGCGTGGCGAGATCGAGGTGCAGGACGAAGGCTCGCAGCTGCTGGCCCTGCTCACCGACGCCAAGCGCGGCGAAATGGTGGTGGACTTCTGCGCGGGCGCGGGCGGCAAGACGCTGGCGCTGGGCGCGGCCATGCGCAGCACCGGGCGGCTCTATGCGTTCGACGTGTCGGGCCACCGGCTCGACGCGCTCAAGCCCCGGCTGGCGAAAAGCGGCCTGTCCAACGTGCACCCCGCCGCCATCGCCCACGAACGCGACGAGCGCGTCAAGCGCCTCGCGGGCAAGATCGACCGCGTGCTGGTGGACGCGCCGTGCTCCGGCCTGGGCACGCTGCGCCGCAACCCCGACCTGAAATGGCGCCAGACCCCGCAGGCCGTGCAGGAACTGACCGCCAAGCAGGCCGCCATCCTGGCCAGCGCCGCGCGCCTGGTGAAGAGCGGCGGCCGCCTCGTCTATGCCACCTGCAGCGTGCTGCCCGAGGAAAACGAGGCCATCGCCCAGGCGTTCAGCGCCGCGCACCCCGACTTCGCGCCGCTGGACGCCGCCGAACTGCTCACCCAGCTCAAAGTCGACCAGGCCGCCAGCCTGTGCAGCGGCGGCTACCTGCGCCTGTGGCCGCACCTGCACCAGACGGACGGGTTTTTTGCCGCAGTGTGGCAAAAGAAGTAAAAGATACGCTAAATCACTGTAAATACAGGGAATTCTCTGAACCAGAAATGGCGGGCCAACCTCTAAAATGGCTAACTTACCGTAAAGACCCCGCTTCATGTCTCTTCTGAATACCACCATCGACTGGCTTTCCAACGGGCTGTGGAACCTGTCCTGGTGGCAGATCGTGCTCTACACCCTGACGACCACGCACATCACCATCGTGGCGGTCACCATCTTCCTGCACCGCAGCCAGGCGCACCGCTCCATCGACCTGGGGCCGGTTCCCTCGCACTTCTTTCGCTTCTGGCTCTGGATCGGCACCGGCATGGCGACCAAGGAATGGGTCGCCATCCACCGCAAGCACCACGCCAAGTGCGAGACGGCGGACGACCCCCACAGCCCGCAGACGCGCGGCTTGCGCACCGTGATGTGGCGTGGCGCCGAGCTCTACCGCGCCGAGGCCAAGAACCAGGAGACGCTCAAGAAGTTCGGCCACGGCACGCCCGACGACTGGCTGGAGCGCAACGTCTACAGCCGCTTCGCATGGCAGGGCGTGGGGCTGATGCTCGTCATCGACCTGCTGCTGTTCGGCGCCGTCGGCGCCGCCGTGTGGGCGGTGCAGATGGCCTGGATTCCGTTCTGGGCCGCGGGCGTGGTCAACGGCGTGGGCCACTACTGGGGCTACCGCAACTTCGAGGCGCAGGACGCCTCCACCAACCTCGTGCCCTGGGGCATCGTGATCGGCGGCGAGGAGCTGCACAACAACCACCACACCTACCCCACGGCGGCCAAGTTCTCGGTCAAGCCGTATGAGTTCGACATCGGCTGGTTCTACATCAGCCTGATGCGCAAGGTGGGCTGGGCCACGGTGAAAAAAGTGCCGCCCAAGCTGCAACTGGGCGCCGTCAAGCCCGTGGCCGACGAAAAAACGCTGGAAGCGCTGATCGCCCACCGCTACGAGGTGATGGCCGGCTACGCGCGCGGCGTGCGCCAGGCCTGCCGCGACGAAATCGCCGCCCTCAAGGCGCGCAAGGCCGATGTGTCCGCCATGAAGGCCGCCCAGCGCTGGCTGCACCGCGACGCCGAAAAGGTGCCCGCCCGCGCCCAGCCGCAGTTGGTCCAGGCCCGCGCCGCCCATCCTGCGCTGGACCAGATGGTGACCATGCGCGAAGAGCTGCGCCAGTTCTGGCTCAACACCTCGCATTCGCGCGAACAACTCACGGCGGACCTGCAGGCCTGGTGCCACCGGGCGGAAGAAAGCGGCATCGCGGCGCTCAAGGAGTTTTCCATGAAGCTGCGCGCGGTGCGCGCCTGAGCCCGTGCGCGCCCGGCGCCTTCGTGGCCGGGTTCTTGCCGCCTATGGGCGGTAGTCGGACGGGCGCCTGCCCAGCCTGCGCATGAACGCGTGCCGGAAATTGGCCGCGTCGCTGTAGCCCAGGCGCGCCGCGATCTCCTCGTTGGTCATGCTGGTCTTGCTCAGGTATTCGACCGCCAGGCGCATCCGCACATCGCCCAGCAGCTGGCGGTAGGTGGTCTGCTCGGCCGCCAGCCGCCGGTGCAACATGCGCGAACTCATCGACATCGACTCGGCCATCGCCTCGACGGTGGGAAAGCGCCCCGGATGCTCCAGCAGGCTGCGGCGCACGCGCGAGGCGATGCCCTCGGTGTTTTCCAGCTGGGCGAACACCTGTTCGCACATCTCGTGCGCCAGGGAATTGGCGATCGGGTCGGACAGCGAGATCGGCTGGGCCACCCAGTGCGCGGAAAAGGCCACTTCGTTGCGCGGCTGCCCGTACTCCACGGCGCAGCCGAAGAATTCGCTGCTCAGGCGGGCGTGCGGCGGCGCGGGCGCCGCCGTGCAGATCCGCGTGAAGTGGAATGAGGGGCCGTACAGGTCGCGCTCCAGGGTCAGCTGGCTTGCGAACACGAATTCCACGCAGGCCCGGTAGAGCGCGTCCGTGGGGTCGTGCGACAGCACGGGGAGGTAGATGAACACCACCTCTTCCTCGCCGGCGCAGACGCTCATGTGCGCCACCGGGCCCATCACGCGGTGGTACTTGGCGGCGAAGTCGAGCGCCACGGCGTGCGACGGGCTGCTCATCAGCGCGTAGCCGTACATGCCGTAGGAGGTAACGCGCATGGTCTGCCCCGCGCGCAGCGCGAACAGGGGGTCGGGCGACAGCCGCAACGCATTGCGGAACACCGCGACCATCTGGGCGTAGGAGATGCGCGTCGCCGCCGATCGGAGCTGCCGCTCGGTCAGCCCGCTGCCGGACAGCAGGGCCGTGGCCTCGACCCCGGCCTGCACCGACGCATTGACGACCGCGGCCAGCTTGTGGGCCGGATAGATGCGCTGGCTGAAATCGGCCGCCCAATAGGCGGCGCCGGCTGCCGCGCCGCGCCGGTCCTCCGGGCCCGGCGTCGTCGGTCTCGCGGGCTCTGCGGAGCGAACGTCTTTGCGTATCGGACTCATGCGCTTTCCTGCCTGACAACGTGCTGTGTGGGCCGGACGGTACCAGAGCGCGGGGCGATTTTTCGCCGTTGTCGGCAATTCACCCATGCGATGTCCGCAATGCACCTTTTCCGTGCCTGCCGGCCGCTGCCACCATAGCCGCCGCTGTTCAGAAAAACACCAGGAGACCCGACCATGACGCCTTCGAAGGCCACACTTCCCATACTCGACCGCTACCGCAACGTGACCGTGATCGGCGCGGGCGTCATAGGCTCGTCGTGGACCGCGCTGTTCCTGGCCCATGGCCTGAACGTCGTGGTCAACGACCCGCGTCCCGACATCGAAGCGGTGATCCGGGGCGACCTGGTCAAGATCGCGCCGACGCTGGAGGCGCTCGGGCTGCCCTCGCAGGGGCTGGAGAAGAACCTTCGCTTCGAAGCCGACCTGGCCCGCGCCGTCGCCAAGGCCGACCTGGTGCAGGAAAACGGACCCGAGAAGGTCGAGTTCAAGCAGCAGCTGTGGGCACAGATCGAGCAGTCCGTCCCGCCCCACGCGCTGCTGCTGTCGTCCAGCTCGGCCCGCCCCGCCACCGAGCAGGGGCAGGCGATGAAGGACCCCAGCCGGCTGCTGGTCGGCCACCCGTTCAACCCGCCGCACCTGATTCCGCTGGTCGAGGTGGTGCCGGGCGAGCGCACGTCCCCGCAGGCCATCGAGGATGCCGTCGCCTTCTACACGGCGCTGGGCAAGGTGGCGCGCGTGCTGAAGAAGGAAATCGTCGGCTTCGTCGCCAACCGGCTGCAGCGCGCGATCATGCGCGAGTCCTGCTACCTCGTGCAGGAAGGCGTGGTCACCGTCGACGAGCTCGACGACATCGTCACCAGCTCCATCGGCCTGCGCTGGGCCGTCAACGGGCCGTTCAGCTCCTTCCACATGGGCGGCGGGCCGAAGGGGCTGGAGTCCTTCTTCGAGCACCTGGGCAAGAACATGGCGGCGTCGTTCAAGGTGATTTCGCCGCTGGAGTTCGATCAGGCGCTGGAGCGGCGCATCATCGATCAGGCCGCCGCGTCCTTCGGCAAAGAGCCGATTCCGCAGATGGAACGCCAGCGCGACGACCGCCAGGTGGCCGTCCTGCGCACGCTGCGCGCCTTCAAGTAAACAGCCCCCCACGGCCGCCCCGGGGCGGCCACTCTCCATTCCATTCAAGGAGGTCTTCATGATCCTCAAGGGTCTGCGCGTCATCGACTGCAGCAGCTTCATCGCCGCGCCCGGCGCGGCCACCGTGCTGTCGGACTTCGGCGCCGACGTCATCAAGATCGAGCCGCCCGGCGCCGGCGACGCCGGGCGCAACCTCTCGCGCCTGCCCGGCAACCCCAAGACCGACCAGTCCTACGGCTGGCTGCTGGACAACCGCAACAAGCGCGGCATGGTCATCGACCTGGCCCGGCCCGACGGCCAGGCCGTGCTGCACAAGCTCGCCGCCGGCGCCGACGTGTTCATCACCAACTACCCGCTGGCCGTGCGCAAGAAGCTCAACCTCGGCTACGAAACCCTCTCCCGGCTGAACGGGCGCCTCGTCTACGGCTCCTTCACCGGCTACGGCGAGCGCGGCGCCGAGGCCGCCAAACCCGGCTTCGACATGACCGCCTACTGGGCGCGCTCCGGCCTCATGGACGGCTGCCGCCCCGATGCCAGCCTGCCGCCCGCGCGCGCCCTCACCGGCATGGGCGACCACCCGTCGGCCATGTCGCTGTTCGGCGCCGTCATGCTGGGGCTGTACGAGCGCGAGCGCACCGGGCGCGGCGTGCAGGTCGGCTCCTCGCTCATCGCGAATGGCTTCTGGGCCAACGGCTTCAACGTGCAGGCGGCGCTGTGCGACGCCACCTTCTTCCCCCGGCCGCCGCGCGAGCAGCTGTTCAACGCCCTCACCGCCTACTACCGCTGCCGCGACGGCAAGTGGCTGATCCTCACCATCCTGAACGAAGAGCGCCAGTGGCCCGTGCTGGCCCAGTGCCTGGGCCGCGAGGCGCTGGTGGCCGACGAGCGCTTTGCCACGCAGGCCGACCGCTTCCGCAATGCCGCGGCGCTGATCGCCGAGCTGGACGCCGCCTTCGCCGGCCGCGACCGCGCCGAATGGCGCGACATCCTGACCCGGGCCGGGCTGGTGTTCGAGATCGTCGCCACCGCGCAGGACACGGCCAGCGACCCGCAGGCCATCGCCGCCGGCGTGCTGGTGCCCTTCGAGGACGACACCCTGATGACCATCGACAGCCCGCTGCATGTGGACGGCGTGGCCAAGGTCAGGCCGCGCAAGGCCCCCAGCGCGGGCCAGCACACCGGGGAAATCCTGCGCGAAGCGGGCTATGGCGACGACGAGATCGACCGCCTGCGCGCGGCCGGGGCGGTGGGGTAACGGGAGCAAGCATGAACGAAGAACTGATCCGCTACCACCTCGACGACGGGGTGGCCACGCTCACCTTGAACAACGGCAAGGTCAATGCCGTGTCGCCCGCGCTGCTGGTGCGCTTCAATGCCTTGCTCGACCAGGCCACCGAGGACAAGGCCGTGGTGGTCATCACGGGCCAGCCGGGCATGTTGTGCGCGGGCTACGACCTGAAGATCATGAAGGAGAGCAAAGAGGCTTCCGCCGATCTGGTCACGGCGGGCTCCACGCTCAGCCGCCGGCTGCTCTCGCATCCCTATCCGGTGATCGTCGCCTGTTCCGGCCATGCCATCGCCAAGGGGGCGTTCCTCCTGCTGTCGGCCGACTACCGCATCGGCGTCGAAGGCGCCTTCAAGATCGGCCTCAACGAAGTGGCCATCGGCATGACCATGCACGACGTAGGCGTCGCGCTGTCCAGCCACCGGCTGCACCGCTCGATGTTCGACCGCTCGGTCATCACGGGCGAGATGTTCGACCCGAAGGGCGCTCTGGCCGCCGGCTTCCTGGATGAACTGGCATCGTCCGAGGCGCTGATGACCACCGTCCGTACCGTGGCCGACCGGCTGAAGTCGCTCGACATGGTGGCGCACCACAACACCAAGCTCAAGGCACGCAAGGCGTTGCTGGAGGAACTGGATGCCGGTATCCAGGCCGACAGGGCGCGCAAGCTCTCGTCGCCATAAACAGGCCGGCCGGGGACGGGCCGGCCCGGTGGAGCGAAAGATTATTAAATGACCAGAGGAGACAAAATGGCGGCAACAGATACCGCAGCAGGAGCGCGCGCCGCTCCGGCCATCCAGGGAACGGAGTCCCGAAAAACGGCCTGGGCGTACACCGCGCTCGTCGTGGCGCTCTACGTGGTGAACTGGGGCGACAAGACCGTGCTGGGCCTGGTGGCCCAGGACCTCAAGGACGAGATCGGCGTCAACGAACAGCAGATCGGCATGATCGCGAGTGCCTTTTTCGTCCTGTTCATCGTCGGCAATCTTGGGGCGGGTTTCATCAACCGCCACCTGTCGCTGCGCTGGTCGCTCGCTTTTCTGGCCATTGGCTGGGCGCTCGCGATGTTCCCGGTCACGCTGTCGGCAACCTTCACCGTGCTGCTGTTGAGCCGCATGTTTCTCGGGCTGCTTGAAGGCCCGTCGTATCCGCTGGTGCATACGGCCGTCTATTCGTGGCATCCCATCGAAAAGCGCGGGCTGCCGTCTGCGGTGCTCACCATGTCGGCGTCGCTCGCGAAGATCTTGATCGCGCCCGTGCTCGCCGTCGTGGCCCACCAATACGGGTGGCGCGCCGCCTTCCTGTCGCTGGCTGGCGCGGGCCTGGTGTGGCTGCTGGTATGGCTGCCCACCTGGAAGAAGCCTGGCCCTTATGGCGGCGAGGCCGTCAAGGGCGCCGCGCAGACCGAGGCGGACAAGGAGCCCAACGTGCCCTGGCGCAAGGTGCTTACCTCGGGCACCTTCATCGGCGCGGTGCTGGCCTCGATGCCCACCTACGCCATCGTCGCCGCCGTGCTCACCTTTCTGCCCTCGTACTTCGAGAAGGGGCTGGGCTTCAGCCGCGTGCAGGCGGGTGCGATGTTCGGCGCGCCGAGCATTGCTTCGATCATCACGCTGACCGGCGTGGCCTTCATCAGTGACAAACTGCTTGCGCGCGGCGTGTCGTCGCGCCTGCTGCGCGGCGTGCTGCCGACGTGCGGGCTGCTCATTTGCTCCATCGCCCTCATCACGCTGCCCTACATCAAGGATCCATACCTTGCCGTGGCTTGGGTTTCCGTCGGCTATGCACTCGGTGTCACCGTGCTGCCTCTGTTCAACGCCGGTCTGTCCGAGATCGTTCCGCCCAAGCAGTTCGCCGCCACCATCGGCATCTTCCTGGCCCTGCAATCGCTGGGCGGCGTGTACGGCCCCTATCTGGCGGGCATGATCGTGAAGAACGCCGGCAGCGCGCTGGCCGGGTATCCGCTGGCGTTTCAGGTGTTTGGCGCGACAACGCTGGTGGGCGCCGTGATCGCCCTGGTTTGCGTCAACCCCGCGCGCGACAAGGCACGCCTGCGCGGCATTCCGTCCTGACCAGCGCGCCGGCTGGCCCAGAGGGTTCACGGGCGGCCTGCGGGCAGGATGCCGCCGCGCGGCGCACGCCCGAGCCAGCGTGCCCAAGCGGCTGCCAGGCCGGCCCACCGGCTGGTGGCCGTTTGTGCGGCTTCATGCAGTTCGGCTTCAGCCGCTTCGCCACCGGCGGCGGCCAGCAGCACCCACATGTCCTCCGCCGCGCGCCAGCCCTGGCCCGGGGGCACGGCCCACACCAGTCCCTGTGCCGGGCACGACAGCCGCAATGTGCCCCGGCGGCAGAACAGTTCGCTGCCCTCGGGCAGGGACAGGAGCCGTTCCTGCCCGGGGGCAAAGCGGTGCCGGTGGAGGTCGGGGTGCATGGCGGTTTTCCTTCCAGGATGACAAGGCATTCAGCGTAGGAAAACCTGCTGCACTGCAACAGACACAGCGCCCGGAACACGGTGCGCAGCAGTGCGGTTGGCGCGGCTCTGTTATGGTGGTTTTGGCGCTTGCCTGTATCTGTTGCGCAGCACAGGCCCCGTGCACCATTCAGCCCCATGACACCCGAAGCCGTTCCCCTGTACCGCCGCCTGGCCGCCGACTACCGCCAGGCCGTGGAGCGTGGCCAGCTGCAGGTGGGCGAGCGCCTGCCCTCCGTGCGCGCGCTCATGCGGCGCCACGGCGTCAGCCTGTCCACCGCGCTGCAGACGCTGCGCTGCCTGGAAGACCAGGGCCAGATCGAGGCGCGCCCGCGCGTGGGCTACTTCGTGCGCGGCGCGCAGCCCGAGGGCCTGGCCCAGGCCCGCGAGCCGGACCTGCGCCGTCCGCTCACCCCCGTGCGGCAAAAGCGCCATGCGGGCATCAACGAGCGCATCTCGCTGCTGCTCGAACGCGGCTGGCAGGCGCAAGTGCGCGTGGACCTGGGCGGCGCCACGCCCCCGCCCGCGCTGTTCGACCGGGAATTCATCCACCGCACGGCCACGCGCATCTTGCGCGAGCAGCCCGACGTGCTGGTGCAGGGGCGTTCGCTGCTGGGCACGCACCCCGATTTCCAGCGCGCCATGGCGCGGCGCGCGCTGGCCGCGGGCATGGGGATTGCGCCCGGCGAGGTGCTGTCCACCACGGGCAATTCCGAGGCGGTCAGCCTGGCGCTCGCCGCCGTGGCCGCGCCCGGCGACGTGGTGGCCGTCGAGTCGCCCACCTACTACGGCCTTCTGCAGGTCATCGAATCGCTGCAGATGCAGGCGCTCGAAATCCCCTGCAGCCCGCGCACCGGCCTGTCGCTCGAAGCGCTGGAACTGGCGCTGCGCACCCAGCCGCGCCTGAAGGCCGTGGTGGTGGTGCCCGAGCTGCAAATGCCCCTGGGCACCTGTATGCCCGACACGCACAAGGCGCGGCTCGTGGAACTGTGCACCGCCCACGGCGTGGCGTTGATCGAGGACGACTCGTACAGCCTCTTCGTCGAGGGCGAGCGCAGCCCGCGCCCGCTCAAGCACTGGGACACGGCGGGGCAGGTGATCTACTGCGAGGCGTTCAACAAATCGCTCGCGCCCGGCCTGCGCCAGGGCTGGATGAACGCGGGCCAGTGGCACGGTCGCGTGCAGATGCTCAAGTTCGCCCAGAGCCGCCACACCCAGCCGCTGGCGCAACTGCTGGCGGCGGCCTGCGTGGGCGCGCCCGCGCACGTGCGCAACCTGCAGCGCCTGAAGCAGCAGCTGCGCCGCCAGCGCGAGGCGATGGCGCGCCTCGTGGCGCGCTGGTTCCCGCTGGGCACGCGCCTGAGCCTGCCGCCCGGCGGGCTGTGCCTGTGGCTGGAGTTCCCCGAGGGAATGCGGACGGCGGAGCTGTTCACCCTGGCGCTGGCCCAGGGCATACGCACCGCGCCGGGCGGCATGTTCTCCAACACCGGGCGCTACGAGCGCTGTATGCGCCTGGGCTGCACCCACCCGGTGGACGAGGCGGTGGAGCAGGCCTGCCGCACGCTGGGCGCGCTGGCGCACCGGCTGCTGGGCCAGCCGCCGCGCGGGTGACGTCGGGCGTCAGGCGGCCTGCAGCCACTGGCCGGCGAGCGCGTGCTGCGCCAGGGTGGCGGCGCAGGCCTCGGCGGCTTCGTGGCCCTTTTTCACGAAGTGCTGCTGGAAGAAGGCACGGTGGTCCTCGTGCTCGTGGAAGTGCAGCGGCGTGAGCGCCACGGAGAACACCGGAACGCCCGTGTCGAGCTGCACGCGCATCAGCCCGTCGATCACCGCCGTGGTCACGAACTCATGGCGGTAGATGCCGCCGTTGACGATGAGCGCGCAGGCGATCACCGCGTCGAAGCGGCCCGACGCGGCGAGCCGCTGGGCCATCAGCGGAATCTCGAAGGCGCCGGGCAGTTCCACGGTCTGGAAGTGGTCGGCGTCCGCGCCCAGTTCCACCAGGCGGCGGATGGCGCTGTCGCGCGCGGCGTGCACGATGTCGCTGTGCCAGTTGGCGCTGATGACCGCGATGCGGGTCTGCGGCGGGATGCGGAGCGCGGGGCTCGCATTGGCGGGGGAGAGGTGGTGGATATCGGTCTGATTCATTGGCTGGCCTGAAAAGCGTGAAGGTCCATGAACCAGGGCGCGCGCAATGCAGCCGGCGCCCAGGCCCCACGCCGGGCGCAGGGCAGGCGCCGGCCTGCTTCACGTTGCTCTTTCATCCGGACTGTGACCGTCGGCCCTGGCGTCTCACCAGGTCTGCTGACCCAGGGCCGCATGGCTGCGGCCCTGGCGCTCGCGGGCTGCTGGCGTGGCCCCGCTGGGGCCTGCCAGATACCGCCGGTGGGGAATTCCGCCCCGCCCTGAGAACGTCGGCGCCGCCACGCAGGTGGCAGCGCCGCAGGCATTCTAGGGGCAAACAAAAACCGCCAGCGCTTGCGCGGTGGCGGTTTTTTGCAGGAACCGGGCCGAATTACTTCAGCTTGATTTCCTTGTACTCGACGTGCTTGCGAGCCTTGGGATCAAATTTCATGATCAGCATCTTCTCGGGCATCGTCTTCTTGTTCTTGGTGGTGGTGTAGAAGTGGCCGGTACCCGCAGTGGATTCCAGCTTGATCTTGTCGCGTCCGCCTTTGGTAGCCATTTGGTTGCTCCTTCAGAAATTCAAGCCTGGCCACGGGCGCGCATGTCTGCGAGCACGGAGTCGATGCCGTTCTTGTCGATCAGGCGCAGGGCCGCGCTCGAAACGCGCAGACGCACCCAGCGGTTTTCGCTTTCCACCCAGAAGCGGCGGTATTGCAGGTTGGGCAGGAAACGGCGCTTGGTCTTGTTGTTGGCGTGGGAGACATTGTTTCCCACCATGGGCTTCTTGCCCGTTACTTCACATACGCGTGCCATGAGGACACTCCATGTCAAACGGCCCTGCCGCCCGATGGCCTGCCTGGCTGAGCGCTGAGCAGGGTGGGCGGCGGAGCCTCACCTCGCCAGAAAAGGGTGGCGGTGGCCCTGTGAAAGCTGCACGAAAATGCAGCAAAGCCAGCGATTATAGCAGGCTCAATCCTGTTCCAGGAAGCGCTGCGCATCCAGCGCCGCCATGCAGCCCGTGCCCGCGCTGGTGATGGCCTGGCGGTACACGTGGTCCTGCACGTCGCCCGCGGCGAACACGCCCGGCACGCTGGTCTGCGTGGCGAAGCCCTTGAGGCCGCCCTGCGTGACGATGTAGCCGTTCTCCATCGCCAGCTGGCCCTGGAAGATGTCGGTGTTCGGGTGGTGGCCGATGGCGATGAAGCAGCCTTGCAGCGTGATGTCTTCGGTGTGGCCGTCGTTGGTGTCCTTGATGCGGATGCCCGTCACGCCGCTGGCGTCGCCCAGCACCTCGTCCAGCGTGAAATGGGTCTTGAGCTCGATCTTGCCCTTGGCGACCTGCTCGTGCAGCTTGTCGATCAGGATGGCCTCGGCGCGGAACTTGTCGCGGCGGTGCACCAGGGTGACCTTGCTGGCGATGTTGGACAGGTACAGCGCCTCTTCCACGGCGGTGTTGCCGCCGCCGATCACGCAGACCGGCTGGTCGCGGTAGAAGAAGCCGTCGCAGGTGGCGCAGGCCGATACGCCTCGGCCCATGAAGGCCTCTTCGGACGGCAGGCCCAGGTACTTGGCCGATGCGCCCGTGGCGATGATGAGCGAATCGCAGGTGTAGGTGCCGCTGTCGCCCGTGAGGGTGAACGGGCGCTTGGACAGGTCCACCTTGTTGATGTGGTCGAACACGATCTCGGTCTGGAAGCGCTGGGCGTGTTCCAGAAAGCGCTGCATCAGGTCAGGCCCCTGCACGCCGTGCACGTCGGCGGGCCAGTTGTCCACTTCGGTGGTGGTCATCAGCTGCCCGCCCTGCGCCATGCCGGTGATGAGCAGCGGCTTGAGGTTGGCGCGCGCGGCGTACACGGCCGCGGTGTAGCCGGCGGGGCCGGAGCCGAGGATGAGGACTTGGGCGTGTTGGGTGGTGGCGGTCATGGCGGGTATCTCGGGGTGAACCCGCAAGTATCAACTACTTCTAAAGGCTACATAAAGAAACGGGGTCATGGGGTAAGCTCACGCCCGCTTCGCTTATGACCTACTCGCTCAATACCCTGAACGCCTCTTCTTCCGGCAAATCCGCCCCCCGCTCGGGCGTCTCGCGTTTCGGGCATGAACTGGGCCTGATGCTGGGCCTGGTGGCCCTGGTGTTCTGGCTGCTCGCGATGGTGAGCTATTCGGCGCAGGACGCGGCCTGGTCCACCTCGGGCGCGCAGGGGCGGCTGGTGTCCAACTGGGCCGGGCGCCTGGGCGCGTGGCTGGCGGACAGCAGCTATTTCGCGCTGGGGTTTTCCGTCTGGTGGGCGATCGCGGCGGCGGTGTGCGCGTGGCTGTCGTCGCTGGCGCGCTGGATGCGCGGGGGCGAGGTGATCGAGGGCGAGGCCCATCCCGTCATGCGCCGGCTGGTGTTCTGGTTCGGTCTGGCGCTGCTGCTGGCGGCGAGCACGGGGCTGGAATGGTCGCGCCTGTACCGGTTCGAGTCCTTGCTGCCCGGCCATGCGGGCGGGGTGCTAGGCTTTGTGGTGGGGCCTCTCGCCATGAAGTGGCTGGGCTTTACCGGCTCGGGGCTGGCGGGCATCATCGTGGGCGTGCTGGGCTCAGCGCTGGTGTTCCGCTTCTCGTGGGGGCAGGTGGCCGAGCGGCTGGGCGCGCGGCTCGATGGGCTGGTGCGCAGCAGCATCGCGCAGCGCGAAGTCGCCAAGGACTTGGCCGCGGGCAAGAAGGCCGCCCGCGAGCGTGCCGAGGTGGTGCAGGAGGAGCGCCACGAAATCGAGGAACACCACCCGCAGCCCGTGCAGATCGTCGAGCCGGTGCTGACGGAGCCGCCCCAGAGCACGCGCGTGGTGAAGGAGCGCCAGAAGCCCCTGTTCACCGAGATGCCCGACAGCAAGCTGCCGCAGGTGGACCTGCTCGACGGCGCCCAGGCGCGGCAGGAGACCGTGTCGCCCGAAACGCTGGAGATGACCAGCCGCCTGATCGAGAAAAAGCTCAAGGACTTTGGCGTGGAGGTCACCGTGGTGGCCGCCGCGCCCGGCCCGGTCATCACGCGCTACGAGATCGAGCCCGCCACGGGCGTGAAGGGCTCGCAGGTGGTGAACCTGGCCAAGGACCTGGCGCGCTCGCTGTCGCTCGTGTCCATCCGCGTGATCGAGACCATTCCGGGCAAGAACTTCATGGCGCTGGAGCTGCCCAACGCCAAGCGCCAGTCCATCCGCCTGTCGGAAATTTTGGGCTCGCAGGTCTACCACGACGCCAAGAGCCTGCTGACCATGGGCCTGGGCAAGGACATCGTGGGCAACCCCGTGGTGGCCGACCTGGCCAAGATGCCACACGTGCTGGTGGCCGGCACCACGGGCTCGGGCAAGTCCGTGGGCATCAACGCGATGATCCTGAGCCTGCTCTACAAGGCCGAGGCGCGCGACGTGCGCCTGCTCATGATCGACCCCAAGATGCTCGAAATGTCGGTCTACGAGGGCATTCCGCACCTGCTCGCGCCCGTGGTCACCGACATGAAGCAAGCCGCGCACGGCCTGAACTGGTGCGTGGGCGAGATGGAGCGGCGTTACAAGCTCATGAGCAAGCTGGGCGTGCGCAACCTCGCGGGCTACAACACAAAAATAGACGACGCCAAGGCGCGCGGCGAGTTCATCAGCAACCCCTTCAGCCTCAACCCCGAGGAGCCCGAGCCGCTGGAGCGCCTGCCGCACGTCGTCATCATCATCGACGAACTGGCCGACCTGATGATGGTGGTGGGCAAGAAGATCGAGGAACTCATCGCCCGCCTGGCGCAGAAGGCGCGCGCGGCGGGCATCCACCTCATCCTGGCCACGCAGCGCCCCAGTGTGGACGTGATCACGGGCCTGATCAAGGCCAACATCCCCACCCGCATCGCCTTCCAGGTCAGCAGCAAGATCGACAGCCGCACCGTGCTTGACCAGATGGGCGCCGAGGCGCTGCTGGGCATGGGCGACATGCTCTACATGGCCAGCGGTACCGGCCTGCCCGTGCGCGTGCACGGCGCGTTCGTGTCGGACGACGAAGTACACCGCGTCGTCAATTACCTCAAGCAACAAGGGGAGCCGGACTACATCGAAGGCGTGCTCGACGGCGGTACGGTCGAGGGCGACGACGGCCCCTTCGGCGAAGGCGGCGGCGGCGGCGACGGGGGCGAGAAAGACCCCATGTACGACCAGGCCGTGGAGGTGGTGCTGAAAGACCGCAAGGCCAGCATCTCCTACGTGCAGCGCAAGCTGCGCATCGGCTACAACCGCTCCGCCCGCCTGCTCGAAGACATGGAAAAAGCGGGCCTCGTCAGCGCGCTGACCTCCAGCGGCCAGCGCGATGTGCTGGTGCCCCACCGGGGCGGTGACGAGTAAGGACGACGATGCGACTGAAATCCCTGCTGATTGCTACTGCTTTGATAGCTGCTGGCGCACATCCTGCCTGGGCTGACGGCCTGAAAAGCCTTGAAACCTTCCTGAAGTCCACGCAGGCGGGCCGCGCCGACTTCACCCAGACCGTGACCGAGCCCGCCAAGGAAGGCCACGCCGCGCGCACCAAGCAGTCGAGCGGCAGCTTCGAGTTCCAGCGCCCGGGGCGCTTCAAATTCGTCTACCAAAAGCCGTTCGAGCAGACCATCGTGGCCGACGGCAAGACGCTGTGGCTGTACGACGTGGACCTGAACCAGGTCACCCAGCGCCCGCAGGCCCAGGCGCTGGGCAGCTCGCCCGCCGCGCTGCTGGCCTCGGCGGCTGATTTGCAGGCCCTGCGCGCCGACTACACGCTGGCCAGCGCGCCCGACCAGGACGGCCTGCAATGGGTGCAGGCCACCCCCAAGGCCAAGGACAGCCAGCTGCAGAACGTGCGCGTGGGCTTCGCGGGCGAGCAGCTCGCGGCGCTCGACATCCTGGACGGCTTCGGCCAGCGCTCGGTCATCCGCTTCGCACAGTGGCAGAGCCTGCCCTCGCTGCCCGCCAGCACCTTCCAATTCAAGCCGCCCGCGGGGGCGGACGTGCTCAAGCAGTAGCCTGCGCCACGCGCTCGCGCAGCAGCGGCAGCACCTCGGCCTCGAACCAGGGGTGGTGCTTCATCCAGGCCCTATTGCGCGGGCTGGGGTGGGGCAGGGGCACGACGGGCGTGGGCTGCCGCAGCCAGCCGCACAGTACTGGTCCAGCGTCAGGTCGCGCGCCTGCGGCAGGTGGTAGGCGATGGCATAGCGGCCCAGCAGCAAGGTGAGCTGGATGTGCGGCAGGCGTTCGAGCAACGGTGCGCGCCACGCTGGCGCGCATTCAGGGCGCGGGGGCAGGTCGCCGCTGCGGCCCGTGCCGGGGTAGCACAAGCCCATGGGCAGAATGGCCACGCGCGTGGCGTCGTAGAACGCGGGCCGGTCCAGCCCGAGCCATGTGCGCAGGCGCTCGCCGCTCGCATCGTCGAAGGGAATGCCCGAGGCATGTACCTTGCGACCCGGCGCTTGGCCGGCCAGGAGGATGCGCGCCCCGGCGCCGGCCTGCAGCACGGGGCGCGGACCCAGCGGCAGGTGCGCGGCGCACAGCGTGCAGGCGCGCACGCGCGCCAGCAGGGCGTCCAGGTCTCCGATCGGCATCAAAGAAGTTGCGCCCCGGCCTCGGCCAGCAGTTCGCGCAGCACCGAACGGTGGCAGTGCGCCTCGTTCTCGCAATAGCAGCCCACCGAGAAGTTGGACTGCTGCGACAGCCGGGCCAGCAATTCCAGCGTGTGGCGGTTGTCAGGCGTGGCCATCTCGGCGCGGTAGCGGCGCGCGAAGGCGGCCCAGTCCTGCGGCGTCGTGGCCGCGTGGGCCAGCTTCACGGTGGCGTCGCTCGGGGCCAGGTTGGGGTACCACACATCGTACCAGTCCTGCGCCGCGAACTGCTCCTTGGGCACGCCGCGCGGCGGGCGGCGCACGGTGCCGATACGCGTGCCCTCGTCGGGTTCACGCGGACTGCCGAGGCGGACGATGCGGATGGGCATGGCGTGGCCTTCTTCAGGCCGAACGGCCGTCATAGTGCGTGATGGGCACCTGGTCTATCTCGATCCCTTCCAGGCAGCGCACGTTCACCGCCGCCATGGGCTGCCCGTCCGGTCCCTTGCCTTCGCCAAACGGGTGGATGCCGCACACCGGGCAGAAGCGGTGCTGGATCACATGCTTGTTGAAGGTGTAGGTGCTTATACGGTCCTCGGGCGTGCGCAGGTGCAGTTGCGTGCGCGGCACGAACCACAGCAGCGAGCCTTTGCGCGAGCAGATGGAGCAATTGCAGGCCAGGGCCTGGGTGAGATCGCCTTCCACGTCGAAGGCGATGCGTCCGCAGTGGCAACTGCCGTGGTATTGCATGGGAAATCTCCTGGAAAATGGCAATGGTAGAAGCTCATGGCAGACCTGTTCAATACACCCACCCCCACCGCGCCGCTGGCCGAAGCGCTGCGGCCCGCGCGCCTGGACGACGTCATCGGCCAGTCGCACCTGATCGGCCCCGGCAAGCCGCTGCGGCTGGCGTTCGAATCGGGCAAGCCGCACTCGATGATTCTGTGGGGCCCGCCGGGCGTGGGCAAGACCACGCTGGCGCGGCTCACGGCGCAGGCGTTCGGGTACGAGTTCATCGCGCTGTCCGCCGTGTTTGCGGGCGTGAAGGAAATCCGCGCCGCGATGGAGCAGGCCGAGCACCACCTGGCGATGGGGAAGAAGACGATTCTGTTCGTCGATGAAATCCACCGTTTCAACAAAAGCCAACAGGACGGGCTGCTGCCCTTCGTCGAGTCGGGCCTGGTCACCTTCGTGGGCGCGACCACGGAAAACCCCTCGTTCGAAGTCAACTCCGCGCTGCTGTCGCGCGCCCAGGTCTACGTGCTGCAAGCGCTGTCGGACGAGGAACTGACCCAACTCGTGCTGCGCGCCCAGGCCCAGGCGCTGCCGCACCTGCAACTGGACGACGCGGCCATCCAGACCCTGGTGGGCTACGCCGACGGCGATGCGCGCCGCCTGCTCAACCTCGTCGAGCAGGCCGACACCGCCGCGCGCGCCGCGGGCGTGGCGCAGGTGGATGCGGCGTTCCTGCAGGGCGCGCTCACGCTCAACGCGCGCCGCTTCGACAAGGGCGGCGACAACTTCTACGACCAGATCTCGGCCCTGCACAAATCGGTGCGCGGCTCGCACCCCGACGCGGCCCTGTACTGGTTGACGCGGATGCTCGACGGCGGCGCGGACGCCCGCTACCTCGCGCGCCGCATCGTGCGCATGGCCTGGGAAGACATCGGCCTGGCCGACCCGCGCGCCATGCAGCTGGCCAACGACGCCGCCGCCACCTACGAACGCCTGGGCTCGCCCGAAGGCGAACTCGCGCTGGGCCAGGCCGTGATCTACCTGGCCATCGCGCCCAAGAGCAACGCGGGCTACAACGCCTACAACCAGGCCCGCGCTTTCGTGAAGCGCGACAAGTCGCGCGAAGTGCCCGTGCACCTGCGCAACGCGCCCACCAAGCTCATGAAGGAACTGGGCCACGGCAAGGCCTACCGCTACGCGCACGACGAGCCCGAGGCCTATGCGGCGGGCGAAACCTATCTGCCCGAAGGCATGGAGGAGCCGGGCTGGTACGCGCCCGTGCCGCGCGGGCTGGAGATCAAGATCGCGGACAAGCTCGCGCACCTGCGCGCGCTGGATGCCGCGGCGCGCTCAAAGACCTAGCGCCTGCACGCTGCCAGCGCCCTCGCGCAGCACCACCGCGTCGCCGCCCAGGTACATGGGCGTCAGGTCGATCACCGTCGTGGGCTCCAGCGGGCAGGCGCCCGCGTCCACCACCGCGTCCAGCTGGTGCTCGTAGCGCTCGCGGATGTCCTGCGGGTCATTCAGCGGTTCGCTCTCGCCCGCCGGTATCAGCGTGGTGGCGAGCAGCGGCGCGCCGTGCAGTTCCAGCAGCAGCTGTAAACCTTTGCGGTCGGGCACGCGCAGGCCGATGGTCTTGCGCTGCGGGTGGCTCACGCGGCGCGGCACTTCCTTGGTCGCGTCGAGGATGAAGGTGTACGGCCCCGGCGTGGCGAGCTTGAGCAGGCGGAACTGCCGGTTGTCCACGCGCGCGTAGCTGGCCAGTTCCGACAGGTCGCGGCACAGCAGGGTGAGGTGGTGCTTCTCGTCCACCTGGCGGATGCGGCGCAGCTTGTCCACGGCGGCCTTGTCGTCCAGGTGGCATACCAGGGCGTAGCTCGAATCGGTGGGCACGGCCAGGATGCCGCCCTTGCGCAGGATGTCCGCGGCCTGCTTGAGCAGGCGGGGCTGGGGGTTGTCGGGGTGGGCTTCGAAGTATTGCGCCATCAGTGGAGGATGCGGTCTTGCAGCAGTTCCCACACGGGCGTCAGGCCAGCGGGCAGCGGCGGCAGGGCGCCCAGGTCGATGTGCGATTCCGAGGGGCTGTGGAAGTCGCTGCCGCGCGAGGCGGCCAGGCCGAACTCCCGGGCCATCGCGGCGTAGATGGGGTATTCGGACTCGGCGTGGCTGCCCGTGACCACCTCCACGCCCAGGCCGCCGTGCTGCTTGAATTCGGAGAACAGCGCGTATTCCTCGTTGGCCGTGAATTTGTAGCGCGCCGGGTGGGCGATGACGGCCAGGCCGCCCGCCCCGCGGATCCAGCGCACCGCGTCGGCGAGCGATGCCCAGCGGTGCGGCACGAAGCCGGGCCTGCCTTCGGTGAGAAAGCGGCGGAAGACCTCGGGCGTGTCGCGGCAGACCCCGGTTTCGACCAGGAAGCGCGCGAAGTGCGTGCGCGAGATCAGTTCGGGGTTGCCCACGTAGCGCAGCGCGCCTTCGTAGGCGCCGGGGATGCCCGCCTGCGCAAGCTGCGCGGCCATTTCGCGTGCGCGCGGGCCGCGCCCGTTGCGCGTGGCGTACAGGCCCTGGGCGAGCTGGGCGTCGTCGGCGTCGAAGCCCAGGCCCACGATGTGCACGGTGGTGCCCGCGAAGGTGACGGAGACTTCCACCCCGGTCACGTAGGCCATGCCCTGTTCGCGCGCGGCGGCGGCGGCGCGGTGCTGGCCGCCGATTTCGTCGTGGTCGGTCAGCGCCCACAGGTCCACGCCGTTGGCGCGCGCGCGGGCCGCCAGCGCCTCGGGCGTAAGCGTTCCGTCCGAGACCACGGAGTGGCAGTGCAGGTCGGCGTTGGTGTAGGGGGTGGGCACGAATCCATTGTAGGGCGCGGGGCGGCGGCGTGCGGTGTACGCGGGCGACAGGGCTGTGCCAGGGCATAGAGGGGCGCTTTGCCCCGCTTTTCGGGCGATGGAGGGGGCCTGGGGGCGCACAGAATCGGCGCCAATTCCCTTTTTGAAAACGGACAGGTCATGCATTTCAACAACATTCCCGTGGGCCGCAAGCTGTGGGCCCTGGTCATCGGCCTGGTGCTGGCCTTGATGGCGCTGCTCTTCGGCTCGCAGTTCTACATGGCGCGCCTGGACGCCCGCACCGCGCGCGTGGTGGAGGACACCGAGGCCCGCATCACCCTGGCGATGGAATGGAAGGGCGCGGCGCTGCTGGCGGTGGAGCGCGTGGCGATCAGCGTCATCACCACCGACCCGCAACTGATCGAGCGGCTGGGCCCGCAGATCACCAAGGGCAGCGAGCGGTCGGGCAAGCTGCAGAAGCAGCTTGCCGAGTCCTCCGTGCTGGAGGCCGACAAGCAGGCCCTGGCCGCCGTGGGCGCCGCGCGCGCCGACGTGCTCAAGATCGTGGCCGAGGCGCGCAAGGCCCGCGACGAAGACAACGACATGCCCGCCGCCCTGCGCATCGTGGACCAGCAGCTGGTGCCCGCGGTGGACAAGTACGGCGTCGCGCTGGACGGCTACGTGCAGGAGCAGCAGCGCCAGCGCACGCAGGCCGCCGCCGACGGCGAGGCGCAGCGCGTCGCCATGCAGTGGGTGGGCGCTGGCATCGCGCTGGCGGTGCTGCTGGCGAGCCTGTTCATGGCATGGCGGACCGTGCGCTCCATCACCGCGCCGCTGGCCCGTGCCGTGGACGCGGCGGGCCACATCGCGCAGGGCGACCTGACCGTGGACCTGCACGACGCGCGCAAGGACGAACTGGGCGACCTGATGCGCGCGCTGTCGGGCATGGCGGCGCGGCTGCGCGGCGTGGTGGGCGAGGTGCGCACGGGCGTGGAGTCGGTGTCCACCGCGTCGAGCGAAATCGCCTCGGGCAACCAGGACCTGTCGGCCCGCACCGAGCAGACCGCCGCCAACCTGGAGGAAACCGCCGCCAGCATGGAGCAGCTCACGGCCACCGTCACCCAGTCCGCCGACACGGCGCGCCAGGCCAACCAGCTGGTGTCCAACGCGGCGCAGGCCGCCGAGCAGGGCGGGCAGGTGATGGCCCAGGTGGTGTCCAGCATGGAGCACATCACCGATTCGAGCCGCAAGATCGCCGACATCATCGGCGTGATCGACGGCATTGCCTTCCAGACCAACATCCTGGCCCTGAACGCCGCCGTGGAAGCGGCGCGCGCGGGCGAGCAGGGGCGGGGCTTCGCGGTCGTCGCGGGCGAGGTGCGCAGCCTGGCGCAGCGCTCGGCCGAGGCCGCCAAGGAGATCAAGGGCCTGATCTCGACCAGCGTGCAGAGCGTGGAGTCGGGCTCGCAGCAGGTGACGCAGGCGGGCCAGAGCATGGACGAGATCGTGAACAGCGTGCGCCGCGTGAGCGACCTGATCGCGGAGATCACCGCTTCGTCCACCGAGCAGCGCGACGGCATCGCCCAGGTGAACCAGGCCGTGGCCAACCTCGATCAGATGACGCAGCAGAACGCCGCGCTGGTGGAGCAGTCCGCGGCCGCGGCCTCGTCCATGCGCGATCAGGCGGGGCGGCTGGCCGAGGTGGTGTCCGTGTTCAACGTGGGCGCGGGCGCCGCCGTGGCGCGCGCCGCGGCGCCCAGGCCCGCGCCGGTCGCCAAGGCGCCGGCTCCGGCGCCAGCGGCCCCGCGCAAGGTGGCGGCGGCGCCTGCGGCCAAACCGGCGGCCGCGGCCCCCGCGCCGCGCATCGCGGCCGCCAAGCCTGCGCCGGCTCCCGCGCCCCGCGCGGCGGCGTCAGACGACGATTGGGAAACCTTCTGAGGACGCCAGGGGCTCAGTCGAGCTTCTGGAGCGTCTTGACGGTGGCGTAGCCGGAACCGATCACGGCGGCAAGGGCAACGATGGCAAGCAGAGTGTGGATCATTGGAGAACTCCCTGAAAAGGATGGCAATGTGCTGATTATAGGGTAAACCCTAATATCACGCCCGTATGCCCTCCAATCGGGAACGGCGGCGGGCGCGGTGCGCTACGCTGTCGGCCCTGAGCTTTTGTCTTCACTCCGCTTGCCGCCATGAAACGTTGCCTCCCGTCTTTGCCCGCACTCGCCGCCGCTGCGCTGCTGACTGCGGGCGCCTGCCTGCCCGGCCATGCCGAGAGCTTTGCGTCGTCGGCGTCCAGCGCCGGGTCGGCGTCTTCGGGCAGCGTGTCCGACTCCATCGGCGCCTCCAGCAACGGCTCGAAGCAGGCCGTGGCCGAAGGGCCGTACCGGGTGATGGAGGTGGCGCTGGCGCCCGACCACCCCGGCAAGCTGCGCTTGACGCTGCGCGCGGAGGCGCAGGCCGCCAACGAGTTCTTCCTCTACGTGCCGCAGCAAGCGCTGGCGGCCCGGGCGCTGGCGGCGGGCGACCGCGTGCAGGCCAGCCGCCGCCCCTATGGCTGGGAATTTGCCCATGCCGACACGCGCACGGCCTTTTTCCTGGCGTTGGAGGAGGGCTGGCAGCGGGATTTGGATTCGCGCGTCGTCACGTTCTGATGCGGCGAGTTGCCGCCGCGCTGCTGCTGGCCGTGGCGGGCGCCGCGCACGCGGGCGCTTCCGGCTTTTGCGACCGCCCCGCGGAGATCGACGCGCCCCGGCAGGACCGGCTGCTGCGCCTGGCCGCCGTGGTGAAGCAGGAACTGGCGCGCGCGGGCCACGGCGCGGCGCTGATCGCGCGCTCGGGCATGGACCTGGACCGCTTCGGCATCCGCTATTCACATGCCGGCATTGCGCTGGCCGCCAACCCGGCCGGGCCGTGGGCGGTGCGCCAGCTGTACTACGCTTGCGACGAGTCGCGCTCGCGGCTGTTCGACCAGGGCATTTCCGGCTTTTTGCTGGGCAGCGACGACCGGGCCACGGGCTACGTTTCGCTGGTGCTGCTGCCCGATGCCGACGGCGCGGCGCTGGCGCGGGCGGCGTTGGATGCGCCGCTGGCGCTGGCCCTGCTGTCGGCGGACTACAGCGCCAATGCCTATGCCTGGAGCACCCGCTACCAGAACTGCAACCAATGGGTGGCGGAGATGCTGGCCGCTGCCTGGGGCGGGCAAGGCGGGGAGGCAACCGTGCGGGAGGCCGCGCAGCAATGGCTGCGCGCGCACGGCTACGCGCCCGAGCCGGTCGCCGTGGGCGCGCACTGGCTGGTGTTCGCGGCGCAGTTCGTGCCGCTGCTGCACGTGCGCGACCACCCGGTGGAGGATTTGCAGGCGCTGCGGATGCAGGTGAGCCTGCCCGCTTCCATCGAAGGCTTCGTGCACCGGGCCGTGCCGCAGGCCCGGCGCGTGGAGCTGTGCTACGACACCCGCCACGTGGTGGTGCGGCACGGCTGGCAGCCGCTGGGGGCCGGTTGCGAGCCCGGCCCGGCGGACGAAGTCATCGCCTTCGACTGACTATTCCTGCGCGCCTTCGACCAGGAACTGCACCTTGCGCTCGCCGCGCCACTCGTTCACGTCGAGGCGGAAGGCCAGCAGCGCGCGCGCGGGCAGTGGCTCGGTGTGGCCGAACCAGATGCCGTCCACCGGCTGGCCCTGGTGCAGCAGCTTGAGCGAGAGGTGGTTTTTGTCCGCGCCCACCAGCCGCTGGCTCAGCACCTGCACTTCTTCGCTGAACGTGGGCGGCGCGAAGCCCTGGCCCCAGACTTCGCGGTGCAGCGTGTCCACCAGCTCGGCGCGGCAGTATTCGGGGGCCAGGGGGCCGTCGGTTTCGAGGCGGCGGGTGAGGGTGGCGGCGTCCAGCCATTCCTGGGCGACCTGCGCGAAGGCGCGCTCGAAGGTGGCGAACTGCGCCTCGTCCACGGTGCAGCCCGCCGCCATGGCGTGGCCGCCGAATTTGAGGACGACGCCCGGGTGGCGCTTGGCGACCAGGTCCAGCGCGTCGCGCAGGTGGAAGCCGGGGATGGAGCGGCCCGAGCCTTTGATCTTGCGGTCTTCGCTGCCGTCATCGTGGGCGGGCGCGAAGACGAAGCAGGGGCGGTGCAGCCGGTCCTTGATGCGCGAGGCGACGATGCCCACCACGCCTTCGTGGAAGCCGGCGTCGAACACGCTGACGGCGGGCGGCGGCGTGGCCTCGTCGGCGAACAGGTCCTCGGCTAGGGCGAAGGCGTGCTCGCGCATTCCGCCCTCGATTTCGCGGCGTTCGCGGTTGATGGCGTCGAGCGCCTTGGCAAGCTCCTGCGCGCGGGCGGCATCGTCGGTCAGCAGGCATTCGATGCCCAGCGTCATGTCGGCCAGCCGGCCCGCCGCGTTGATGCGCGGGCCCAGGGCAAAGCCGAAGTCGAAGGTGGTGGCCTGCGCGGCCTTGCGTCCCGCCGCCTGGAACAGCGCGGCCAGGCCCACGGGCATGGCGCCCTGGCGGATGCGCTTGAGGCCCTGGGCGACGAGGCGGCGGTTGTTGGCGTCCAGCCGCACCACGTCGGCCACGGTGCCCAGGGCGACCAGGGGCAGCAGCGGCTCCAGTTTGGGCTGCGTGGCCTTGTCGAACACGCCGCGCGCACGCAACTCGCCGCGCAGGGCCAGCAGCACGTAGAACATCACGCCCACGCCGGCCATGGCCTTGCTCTCGAACGGGCAGCCGGGCTGGTTGGGGTTGACCAGGGCGTCGGCCACGGGCAGTTCGGGGCCGGGCAGGTGGTGGTCGGTGACCAGCACTTGCAGGCCCAGCGCCTTGGCCTCGCGCACGCCGTCCACGCTGGCGATGCCGTTGTCCACGGTGACGAGCAGATCGGCGTCGCGTTCCGCCACGCGCCGGGCAATGGGGGCGGTGAGGCCGTAGCCGTCCACCACGCGGTCGGGCACGAGGTAGTCGACGTGGGTCGCGCCCAGCAGCCGCAGGCCGCGCACGGCCACGGCGCAGGCGGTGGCGCCGTCGCAGTCGTAGTCGGCCACGATGCAGATGCGCCGCCGCGCGGCGATGGCGTCGGCCAGCAGCCGCGCCGCCGCGTGCGCGCCCTGGAGCGTATCGGGCGGCAGCAGGCGGGCCAGAGCGTCGTCGAGTTCGTCGGGCGAGCACACGCCGCGCGCGGCGTACAGGCGGGCGAGCAGGGGGTGGACGCCCGATTGCTCCAGCGCCCAGGCGGCGCGGGGGGGGATGTCGCGAGCTATTATTTTCATAGCTGCTCGCGCACGCTGGATAAGCGCTGGGGGCGGAAAAGGCTTGAAATCCGCTGGGTGAGCGAACGCGGGGCGCTGTGCCAGCTGAGGGCCGAGCGCTCGCCGCACAGGGTCAGGCGCACGGGGCCGTCATGCGCGGCCAGCGCTGCGATCGGGCCGGCGTCCAGCGCCGTCCAGGCCGTGGCCCAGGCGGCCCAGTCGGCGCGCAGGGCGGCGTCGCGCAGGTCGCTGGCGACCTGCGGGGCGGCGGAGGCGGAGGGCGGGGCCGCGAGCCTGCCCGCGCCGTGCACCCAGAAGGCGTTGATGGGCGCCAGCCCGCGCTCGGCGCGCGCGTCGTTGAAGGGGTGGGTGTAGAGCAGCATCTGCATCTCGCTGTGCAGGCGGTGCAGGGTGCGGGCCTGGGCGGGGTCGGGCATCCAGGCGCGCACGTCGCGGTTCAGCACGCGGTCGAGCGAGGCGGTTTTCAGCCCGTCGAACACCGCGCCGCGCGCCAGCCAGCGGGCGGGCTGGTCGTAGGCCAGGGTGATGCCGTCTTCGGCGAACCACGGCTCCAGCAGGGCCAGCAGGGCGCGGGAGTCGGCCTCGGTCAGCTCCGGCAGCGTCAGGCGCACGTGGTCGGTGCCCACTTGCCAGTGGCAGGGGGTGATCCAGGCGCAGGCGTCCGCGCTGCCCTGGTCCCAGGCGGCCCAGGGCGTGGCCGTGGCGGGCAGGCCCAGGGCGCGCGCCAGGGCGCGTTCATGCGGGGGGGCGAAGTCGTATTCGTCGCCGGTGTCGGTTTCCGCGGGCGTCAGGCGGGCGAGCAGTTTTTCCAGCTGCGGCAGGGCAGGAAGATCGCTGGCGCCGCTGGCCGCGTAGGGAATCAACAGATGGGGGGTATCTGGCATGGCCGGTATTGTCCGGGATGCCACAATCCGCCCGGTTTTGGTTTCGTCTATGCAAATTCCCTACGAACTGGCCCTGGGCTGGCGCTACACGCGCGCGGGGCGCGCCACGCGGCGCAATGGCTTCATTTCCTTCATCTCGGGCGTGTCCATGCTGGGCATCGCGCTGGGGGTGGCGGCGCTGATCATCGTGCTCTCGGTGATGAACGGCTTCCAGAAAGAGGTGCGCGACCGCATGTTGGCCGTGGTCTCGCACATCGAGATCTTCGCCCCCGGCGGCGCGGCGCTGCCCGACCTGCAGCGCACCCTGGCCGAGGCCCAGCGCAACCCCGAGGTGGTGGGCGCGGCGCCCTTCGTGGGCGCGCAGGCGCTGCTGGCGCGCGGCGAGGACGTGCGCGGCGCGCTGGTGCGCGGCATCGACCCGGCGCTGGAGGGCCGCGTGACCGACCTGGCCGCCGCCAACCCCGACGAGCTGGCGCAGCTGCAGCCCGGCAGCTTCAAGGCGCTGCTGGGCAACGAGCTGGCGCGGCAGCTGGGCGTGGGCAAGGGCGACGTGGTGACGCTGGTGGCCCCCAGCGGGCAGGTGACGCCCGCCGGCGTGGTGCCGCGTCTCAAGCAGATCACGGTGGCGGGGCTGTTCCACTCGGGCCACTACGAATACGACTCCACCCTGGTGCTGCTGCACCACGAGGACGCCCAGCGCATCTTCCGCCTCGAAGGCCCCACGGGCATCCGTCTGAAGCTGCGCGACCTGCACCAGGCGCCCGAGGTGGCGCAGCAGCTGGCCCGGACCCTCAGCGGCGACCTGCGCATCCGCGACTGGACGCAGCAGAACCCCACCTGGTTCGCCGCCGTGCAGGTCGAAAAGCGCATGATGTTCATCATCCTCACGCTCATCGTGGCGGTGGCGGCGTTCAACCTCGTCTCCACGCTGGTGATGACGGTGACCGACAAGCGCGCCGACATCGCCATCCTGCGCACCCTCGGGGCCAGCCCGCGCAGCATCATGGGCATCTTCGTGGTGCAGGGCGCGCTGGTCGGGGTGATCGGCACCCTGGCGGGGCTGGCGCTGGGGCTGGTCATCGCCTTCAACGTGGACGTGATCGTGCCCTTCATCGAGCGGCTGCTGCACACCACCTTCCTGCCGCGCGACATCTACCTCATCAGCAAAATGCCCAGCGACCCGCAAAGCAGCGACATCGTGCCCATCGCCGTCATCGCGCTCATCCTGTCCTTCGTGGCGACCCTGTACCCCAGCTGGCGCGCCAGCCGCGTGAACCCCGCGGAGGCATTGCGCTATGAGTGACGTGGTACTCCAGGCGCAAGGGCTCGCCAAGCGCTTCACCGAAGGGCGGCTGGACGTGCGCGTGCTGCAAGGCATCGACCTGCAGGTGCGCCGGGGCGAAACGCTGGCCATCGTCGGCGCCTCGGGCTCGGGCAAAAGCACGCTGCTGCACCTGCTGGGCGGGCTGGACGCGCCCACCGCCGGCCAGGTCCGCCTGCAGGGCCAGGACCTGCACGCCCTCTCGCCCGCCCGGCAGGGCGAACTGCGCAACGCGCACCTGGGCTTCATCTACCAGTTTCACCACCTGCTGCCCGAATTCAGCGCGCAGGACAACGTGGGAATGCCGCTGCGCATCCGCCGGCTACCGTATGCCGACTGCCTGCAGCAAGCCCGCCAGATGCTCGCCGCCGTGGGCCTGGCCGAACGCGCCGAGCACCGGCCCGCCGAACTGTCGGGCGGCGAACGCCAGCGCGTCGCCATCGCCCGCGCCCTGGTCACCCAGCCCGCCTGCGTGCTGGCCGACGAACCCACGGGCAACCTTGACCGGGGCACGGCGGACGGCGTGTTCCAGCTCATGCTGGCGCTCGCGCGCGAGCAGGGCACGGCCTTCGTGATGGTCACGCACGACGAGGCGCTGGCGGCGCGCTGCGACCGCACGCTGCGGCTCACGGCAGGGGTTTTGGGGTGAAATGGGCCTCCAGCCCTTGATGGACGTGCGCTAGCAGCTATTCTTACCATAGCTAAATGACCGGCTGGATCGACACCCACTGCCACCTCGACGCCCCCGAGTTCGCGCCGGACGTGGATGCCGTGCGCACCGCCGCCCGGAGCGCCGGCGTGGCCCGCTGCGTGCTGCCCGCCGTGGAGCGCGCGAACTGGGAGGCGGTGCGGCAGCTGGCGCACCGGCATGGCGACAGCTACGCGCTGGGCATCCACCCGCTGTACACGCCGCGCGCGGCGGACGAAGACCTGGCCCACCTGGCCGATGCGCTCGCACGGCATCGCCAGGATCCGCGCCTCGTCGCCGTGGGCGAGATCGGGCTCGACTACTTCGTCCCCGGCCTCGACGCGGCGCGGCAAGAGCACTTCTACACGGAACAGCTGCGCCTCGCCCGCCGCCACGGCCTGCCCGTCATCCTGCACGTGCGCCGCAGCGCCGACCGGCTGCTCAAAGGGCTGCGCGCCGTGCCCGTGCGCGGCGGCATCGCCCATGCGTTCAACGGCAGCGTGCAGCAGGCGCGGGCCTTCATCGACCTGGGCTTCAAGCTGGGCTTTGGCGGCGCGGTGACCTTCGAGCGCGCCCTGCAGCTGCGCCGCCTGGCCGCCGAATTGCCGGCGGGCGCCATCGTCATGGAAACCGACGCGCCCGACATCCCGCCGCACTGGCTCTACGCCACGGCGCAGCAGCGCGCCGCGGGCCAGCCCCAGGGCCGCAACAGCCCGGCGGAACTGCCGCGCATCGCCGCCGAGGTGGCCGCGCTGCGTGGCGTGGCGCTGGAGGAATGGGCCGCCATCACCACCGCCAACGCGCAAGCGGCGCTGGAGTTCTTATGCTGACTGGCCTGCCCCCCATCGCCGGCGAACGCAGCGTGCTGCTCATCCTCGGCAGCTTCCCTGGCGCGGCCTCGCTGCGCGCGCAGCAGTACTACGCGCACCCGCAAAACCACTTCTGGCGCATCCTCGCCGCGCTGTGGCCGCAGCACCCGCTGCCCGGGGACTACGCCAGCCGCTGCGCCTGGCTGCTGGAGCGCCGCCTGGGCCTGTGGGACGTGTACGCCGCCTGCGAGCGCGAAGGCAGCCTGGACGCCGCCATCCGCAACGCCCGGGTGAACGACTTCGCCGCCCTGCGCGCCCGCTGCCCGCACCTGGCGGCGGTGGCGCACAACGGCGGCGAGAGCTTTCGCCACGCCAAGGCGGTGCGGGCCGTGTGGGATGGCGTAGAGTCGCTGCGCCTGCCCTCCACCAGCCCCGCCAACGCGAGCTGGAGCTTCGAGCGCAAACGCGCCGCCTGGGGCGAGGCCCTGTCATCGCTGGGACTGCTGTGAGCAAAAAAACCAAACCTGCCGAACTGCCCGAAGTCAGCGTCTCCGACGACGGCGAGGTGCGCCACCTGCACCTGGGCACCCCCTGGATCCAGGGCTCCATGCGCGTGGCCGAGCCGTTCGAGATCGAACTCGAATACGTGCAGCGCATGATGGCCTGGCTGCTCTTCGTGGAGCCCGCCAGCGTCACCAAGCGCCACTCCATGCAGCTGGGCCTGGGCGCGGGCGCGCTCACCAAGTTCTGCCACAAGAAGCTGCGCATGTGCTGCACCGCCATCGAGCTGAACCCGCAGGTGCTGCACGTGTGCCGCGCCTGGTTCAAGCTGCCGCCCGACGGCCCCAAGCTGCGCGTGCTGCTGGCCGATGCGGCGCTGGAGATCCAAAAGCCCGAATGGCACGGCACGGTCGATGCGCTGCAGGTCGATCTGTACGACCACGAAGCGGCGGCCCCCGTGCTCGACAGCGCCGAGTTCTACGCCGACTGCCGCGCGCTGCTCACCGAAGACGGCAGCATGACCGTGAACCTGTTCGGCCGCGCCTCCAGCTACGGCCGCAGCGTGGCCCGCATGGCCGAGGCATTCGGCGCCGATGCGCTCTGGGCCTTCAAGCCCACGCGCGAAGGCAACACCGTGGTGCTGGCCCAGCGCACGCCCACGGCGCCCAGGCGCGCCGAACTGCTGGCCCGTGCCGAGGCCGTGCAGGCGCGCTGGGACCTGCCCGCCGCCAAGTGGCTGCGCGTGTTCAAACCCGTGAAAGAAGTGGCCGCATGACAACCCCCGCGCACCGCCACAACGGCCCGCTGGACTGGCGCCGCGTGGTCGGCTGGCTCCAGGCCGACGGCGTGATCGCGCCCGAGGAGGCCGCGCGCACCATCGCCCGCTGCGCCCAGGCTGAAAGCCGCCAGCACCCGCTGGTGCGCCTGGCCAGCGTGGCCATGGCCCGCGCCAGCGACGGCAAGCCGCTCGACCTCGAAGCGCTGACCGAATACATCGCCCAGGCCAGCGGCCTGGGCTACCTGCGCATCGACCCGCTCAAGGTGGACGTGGGCCGCGTGGCCGACACCATGAGCGCCACCTACGCCGAGCGCCACAAGGTGCTGCCCGTGCAGGTGTCGCCCAGGGAGGTGGTGGTCGCCACGGCGGAGCCCTTCATCGACGACTGGGTGGCCGAGGTTGAGCGCCAGTCCAAGCGCCCGGTGCGCCGCGTGGTCGCCAACCCGGCGGACATCCACCGCTACACGGCCGAATTCTTCGCGCTGGCCAAATCCGTGCGCGCCGCGCAGAAGGCGGGCGGCAGCGCCGGCGCGGGCAACTTCGAGCAATTGGTCGAACTGGGCCGCAGCAACAAGCAGCTCGACGCCAACGACCAGGGCGTGATCCGCGTGGTCGACTGGCTGTGGCAGTACGCCTTCGACCAGCGCGCCAGCGACATCCACCTGGAGCCGCGCCGCGAGCAGGGCGTCATCCGCTTCCGCATCGACGGCGTGCTGCACCCGGTCTACCAGATGCCCATGGGCGTGCTCAACGCCATGGTGGCGCGCGTGAAGCTGCTGGGCCGCATGGACGTGGTGGAAAAGCGCCGCCCGCAGGACGGCCGCATCAAGACCCGCAACCCGCGCGGCGACGAGGTGGAAATGCGCCTCTCGACCCTGCCCACGGCCTTCGGCGAGAAGATGGTGATGCGCATCTTCGACCCCGACAACGCCGTGAAGGACCTGGACGCGCTGGGCTTCTCGCGCCACGACGCCGAGCGCTGGGAAGGGCTGGTCAAGCGCCCGCACGGCATCATCCTCGTCACCGGCCCCACGGGCGCGGGCAAGACCACCACGCTGTACTCCACGCTCAAGCGCATCGCCACCGAGGAGGTGAACGTCAGCACGGTCGAAGACCCGATCGAGATGATCGAGCCCAGCTTCAACCAGACCCAGGTGCAGCCGCAGCTCGACTTCAACTTCACCGAAGGGCTGCGCGCCCTCATGCGGCAGGACCCGGACATCATCATGGTGGGCGAAATCCGCGACCTGCCCACCGCCGAAATGGCCGTGCAGGCCGCGCTCACCGGCCACCTCGTGTTCAGCACCCTGCACACCAACGACGCGCCCAGCGCCGTCAGCCGCCTGATGGAACTGGGCGTGCCCAACTACCTGCTCAACGCCACCCTGCTCGGCGTGCTCGCGCAGCGCCTGGTGCGCACGCTGTGCCCGCAGTGCAAGCAGCCCGACGAAAGCGCGCGCCCCGAAGACCTCGCCGCCGCCGTGCGCCCCTGGAAGCTCACCGGCAGCCACCAGCCCTACCGGCCCGTGGGCTGCGTCGATTGCCGCATGACGGGCTTTCGCGGGCGCATGGGCCTGTACGAACTGCTCACGGTGACCGAGGCGCTCAAAGACAGGATCACCCAGACCCCGTCCATGGAAGTGCTGCGCCGCCAGGCCGTGCAGGACGGAATGCGCCCGCTGCGCCTGGCCGGCGCCCTGCGCGTGGCCGAGGGCGTGACCACGCTCGAAGAGGTGATCGCGGCCACGCCGCCGGTGGCCGACTGAGCTGCGCCCGCCTGGCGCAGCAAGGGTTTTCATGTATCCAGCTGTAGGTGAAATCCACAACGATTCACACGGGCAAAACACACAAAATCACGGAGGTCAATCTATCCGTCAAGGAGACATATCCGTGAAGATCAAAAGTCAAAAAGACTTCTTCGCCGGCCTCATGTTCATGGGAGTCGGCGGGGCGTTCGCCTGGGGGGCGACGAGTTACACCGTCGGCAGCGGCGCGCGCATGGGGCCCGGCTACTTTCCGATGATCCTGGGCATCCTGCTCGCGTTGATCGGCGCCGCCATCACCTTCTTCTCCACCACGGTGGAAACCGAGGACGGCGACCGCGTCGGCAAATGGGCCTGGAGGCAGATCGTGCTCATCCTGGGCGCCAACTTCGCCTTCGGCGTGCTGCTCGGCGGCCTGCCCAGCATCGGGCTGCCCGCCATGGGCCTGATCATCGCCATCTACGCGCTCACCTTCCTCGCCAGCCTCGCGGGCGAGCACTTCAAGTTCGTGGAGGTGTTCATCCTCGCCACCGTGCTGGCCGTGGGCAGCTACGTGGTGTTCGTCTGGGCGCTCAAGCTGCAATTCCAGGTGTGGCCCACCTTCATTTCGGGCTGATAGAGGGAGCAACGCACCATGGATCTCATCAACAACCTCTCGCTCGGGTTCGGCGTCGCCTTCACGTTCACCAACCTGCTCTACTGCTTCGTCGGCTGCCTGCTGGGCACGCTGATCGGGGTGCTGCCCGGCGTGGGCCCCGTGGCCACCATCGCCATGCTGCTGCCCGCCACCTACGCGCTGCCGCCCGTGTCGGCGCTCATCATGCTGGCGGGCATCTACTACGGCGCGCAATACGGCGGCTCCACCACCGCCATCCTGGTCAACCTGCCGGGCGAGTCGTCCTCGGTGGTCACCGTGATCGACGGCTACCAGATGGCGCGCAACGGGCGGGCGGGCCCCGCCCTCGCGGCGGCGGGCCTGGGCTCGTTCTTCGCGGGCTGCGCGGGCACGCTGATCCTGGCCGCCTTCGCGCCGCCGCTGACCGAAGTGGCCTTCAAGTTCGGCCCCGCCGAATACTTCAGCCTGATGGTGCTGGGCCTGATCGGCGCGGTGGTGCTGGCCTCGGGCTCGCTGCTCAAGGCCGTGGCCATGATCGTGCTGGGCCTGCTGATGGGCCTGGTCGGCACCGACGTGAACTCGGGCGTGGCGCGCTTCAGCTTCGACATTCCTGAACTGACCGACGGTATCGGCTTCATCACTATCGCCATGGGCGTGTTCGGCTACGGCGAAATCATCGCCAACCTCTCGCGCTCCGACGAAGAGCGCGAAGTCTTCACCGCCAAGGTCAGCGGCCTGTTCCCCACCAAGGAAGACTTCATCCGCATGACCCCCGCCGTGCTGCGCGGCACCGCCCTGGGCGCGGCACTGGGCATCCTGCCCGGCGGCGGCGCGCTGCTGGCGGCCTTCGCGGCCTACACGCTCGAGAAGAAGACCAAGCTGCACCCCGGCGAAGTCCCCTTCGGCAAGGGCAACATCCGCGGCGTGGCGGCGCCCGAGTCGGCCAACAACGCCGGTTCGCAGACCTCGTTCATCCCGCTGCTCACGCTGGGCATCCCGCCCAACGCCGTGATGGCGCTGATGGTCGGCGCCATGACCATCCACAACATCCAGCCCGGCCCGCAGGTGATGACCAGCAACCCCGAGCTGTTCTGGGGCCTGATCGCCTCGATGTGGATCGGCAACGCCATGCTCGTCATCCTGAACCTGCCGCTGATCGGCATGTGGATCAAGCTGCTGTCCGTGCCCTACCGCTGGCTGTTCCCGTCCATCGTGCTGTTCTGCGCGATCGGCGTGTACTCCACCAACAACAACACCTTCGACGTGTGGATGGTGGGCATCTTCGGCTTCATCGGCTACGTGTTCTACAAGCTCGGCGTCGAATCCGCGCCGCTGCTGCTGGGCTTCATCCTGGGCCCGATGATGGAGGAAAACCTGCGCCGCGCGCTGCTGCTGTCGCGCGGCGACTGGAGCGTGCTGGTCACCCGTCCCCTGTCGGCGGGCCTGCTGGCGGCGGCGGCGCTGCTGCTCATCATCGTGCTGCTGCCCGCGGTGAAGAACAAGCGCGAGGAAGCCTTCGTCGAAGAGTGACGCCAAAGCGTTCCTTGGCATAAGAACAACGGCACCTTCGGGTGCCGTTGTTGTTTGTGAAGAAAAAGTGTCAAAGTGCTTGGATATAAATAGAATTGCAACCCAGTCTCATTAAAAATCACAACACTGGGCTATGCAATTCAAGTTCTCTGGCGTGCGTAGCCTGCGCACGCTGGGCGCGTTGGCGCTCATGGGTTTTCTGGCCGCTTGCGGCGGCGGCGGTGGCGGCGGTTCCTCGTCTTCCGGCAGCGATTCCACCGGCTTGTCCGCCACGGCCGCGCTGGGCAAGAAAATCTTCAACGACGCTTCGCTCTCGGCATCGGGCAAGCAGTCGTGCGCCAGCTGCCACGACCCGGCCAGCGGCCACGCCCAGCCCAACGCCCTGGCGGCCCAGCTGGGCGGGCCGGACCTGGATCTGCAGGGCAACCGCATCGCCCCCACCATCCGCTACCTGGCCACCAATACCGCCTTCTTCTTTGCCTCGGACGGCACGCCCACCGGCGGCTTCTTTTGGGACGGCCGTGCAAAGACCTTGCTGCAGCAGGCCGAGCAGCCCTTCCTGAACCCCGTGGAAATGGCCAACGCCAGCAAGGCCGACGCGGTGGCCCGGCTGGCCCGGGCGGGCTACGCCGCCGAGTTCCAGCAACTCTACGGCAGCGACATTTTCAGCAACGTGGACAACGCCTTCGAGCGCATGGCGCTGACCTTGCAGCAGTACCAGGTCGAAGACCCGGTCTTCCATTCGTACTCCAGCAAGTACGACGCCTTCCTGCTCGGCAAGACCACCCTGACCGACCAGGAGATGCGCGGCCTGGCGCTCTACAACAGCCCCACCAAGGGCAACTGCGCGGCCTGCCACCTGTCGGCGCGCGGCGCGGACGGCTCCCTGCCGGTGTTCACCGACTTCACCTACGACAACCTGGGCGTGCCGCGCAACCTGGAACTGCAGCAGAACGCCGACCCCAGCTACTACGACCTGGGCCTGTGCGCGCGCGAAGGCGGCGACCTGGCCAGCCGGGGCGACCTGTGCGGCGCGTTCAAGGTGCCCTCGCTGCGCAACGTGGCGCTGCGCCATGCGTTCTTCCACAACGGCAGGTTCAAGACCTTGAAGGACGTGGTCACCTTCTACGTGCAGCGCGACACCAACCCCGAAAAGTGGTACCCGCAGAACGCGGACGGCAGCTACGACAAGTTCAACGACCTGCCACCCCAGTACCGCAAGAACGTCAACACGGAAGAGGTGCCCTACAACCGCAAGCAGGGCGAGGAGCCCGCGCTGAACGATTCCGAGATCGAAGACCTGATCGTCTTTCTGAACACGCTGACCGACGGCTGGAGTCCTTGAAGCGCGGCCAGGCCAGCCACATGGGCCCCACACAGGCCCCAGGCTGGCGGCCAGTCCGAATGAAGTTCCATCAACCTACCTGATTCCCTCCCATGACCCCGAACCTGAAACACAGCGCAGGCGCCCTGGCCGCGCGCGCGCTGGCCCTCACCCTGGCCGTGGCGGCCTTGCCCGCCGTGGCGCAGGACGTTCCGACCCAGGCCGAACTGGCGCGCAAGCTGGAGCAGCTGTCGTCCGAGCTGGCCAGCGTCAAGGCCGAACTGGCGCAGATGAAGTCGCAGCAGGCGGCGCAGCCTGCCGCCGTGGTGGGGACGGGGTGGAATGGCGGCCAAGCGCCCGCCGGCACTGCGCCAGCAGCTACAACTTCCGTAGCATCCGCCGCGCCCGTGGCCGCGCCGCAAGGCCCGACCACGGTGATTGGCGGCTATGGCGAAATCAATTACAACCGCCCGCTCAAGCAGACCCAGAACTCGCAGCTGGACATGCGCCGCTTCGTGATCGGCATCCAGCACCGCATCGACGACCGCACGAAGATCGTGAGCGAACTGGAGGTCGAGCACGCCGTCTCCTCCGCCAGCGACCCCGGCGAGGTGGAGGTCGAGCAGGCCTACATCGAGCGCCAGCTCAGCCCCACGCTGGCGGCGCGCGGCGGCCTGTTCCTGATGCCCGTGGGCCTGCTCAACGAAAACCACGAGCCCACGGCCTACTACGGCGTGGAGCGCAACTTCGTCGAGACCGCCATCATTCCCACCACCTGGCGCGAGGCCGGCGCGCAACTCGTCGCCACGCTGGACAACGGCCTCACGCTGCAAGGCGGCCTGGTCACCAGCTTCGACATCACCAAGTGGGACGCCACCTCCACCGAGGGCCGCGATTCGCCGCTGGGCTCCATCCACCAGGAAGGCGCGCTCGCCAAGGCGCGCAACGTGGCGGTGTTCGGCGCGGCCAACTGGCGCGGCGTGCCGGGGCTGCTGGTGGGCGCGTCGGTCTTCAGCGGCGGCGCTTCGCAGGGGCAGGCGGACTACGCCCGCGCGCGCATCAACCTGGCCGACGTGCACGCGCGCTGGACGCCGGGCAAGTGGGACCTGTCCGCCCTGTACGCGCGCGGCGGCATCTCCAACACCGCGGCGCTGAACCTGCCCATGGTGGGCAGCGCCACGCTGATTCCCAAGAGCTTCAGCGGCGGCTACGTGCAGGCCGCGTACAAGCTGTGGAGCAGCGGCGACTACCAGCTGAGCCCCTTCGTGCGCTACGAGCGTTTCAACACCGCCAGCGCCTACGCCTACCTGGGCCCCGGCATCACGCCCGACCCGGACAAGACCGAGGGCGTGGCCACCATCGGCGCGAACCTGTGGATCACGCCGACCATCGTGCTCAAGGCCGACTACCAGCGCTTCAAGGTCAACACGCTGGCCAACCGCTTCAACCTCGGCCTTGGCTGGAGCTTCTGAGTGCGCATCACCCCCTACGCCGCAGCCCTCGTGGCCATCGCGCCCGCCGGGGCGCTGGCCGTGGACTACATGACCGCCGAGCAGGCGCAAAAGCTCATGTTCCCCGACGCCACGGCGTTCGAGCTGCGCGACCTGCCGCTGGACGAAGCGCTCGCCCGGCAGCTGGCCGACGCCAACGTCAAGCCGACGGCGCCGCGCATCCAGGTGAGCCTGGCGAAGCAGGATGGCAAGGTGCTGGGCGCGGTGGTGGTCGATGAGGTGATCGGCAAGTTCGAGCGCATCACCTACGCCGTGGGCGTGAACGCCGACGGCAGCGTGCGCCAGGTGGAAATCCTGTCGTACCGCGAAAGCCACGGCCACGAAATCCGGCTGCCCGCGTGGCGCAAGCAGTTCGTGGGCAAGACGGCCGCGTCGCCGCTCCAGGTGGGCGACGACATCGCCAACATCAGCGGCGCCACGCTCAGCTGCACGCACGTGGCCGAGGGCGTGCGGCGCGTGGTGGTGTGGCTCGACCTGCTGCGCCGCTCTGGAAAAATCGGCTGAAATGACCTGGCAGCGCCGCGCGCAGCCCTGGCTGGGCACGCTGGTGGAAGTCGGCGTGCCCGAAGGCGCCTGCGCCGACGCCGCCTTCGACGCCCTGCGGCGCGTGCAGGCCTGCATGTCGCGCTTCGACCCGCGCAGCGACGTGGGCCGCTTCGCCGCGCTGCCCGTGGGCGCCAGCCTGCATGTCGAGGAAGACACCGCCCAGGTGCTGCACGCCGCGCGCCAGTTGCAGCAGGCCAGCGGCGGCCTGTTCGACATCACCCAGGGCCGCGCGCCCGAGGGCTGGCGGTGCGAAGGGCGGCGGCTCACCAGGCTCCACGCGGCGGCGGCGTTTGACCTGGGCGGCATCGCCAAGGGCTACGCCGTCGATTGCGCCGTCCGGGCCTTGCAGGCCGAGGGCTGTGCGGCGGGCTGGGTCAACGCGGGTGGCGACCTGCGCGCATTCGGCGCGGCGCAGCTGCCCATCCTGCTGCGCGACGAGGCGGCGGGCGCGCTGCGCCCGTTCGCGCAGTTGGAAGAGGGCGCTTTCGCCACCAGCCAGTGGCGCACGGCCTACGCCAGCGTGGCCGCCCCCCTGTGCCTGTGGGCCGACGCGCTAACCAAGGTGGTGGCCGCCAGCGGCACCTGCCACCCGCTGCTGGCCGCATACGATGCACAGGCATGGCTGCACTGAACCCCCTGCGCCGCTGGCAATACCGCCTGCTGTACGCCACCCTCGCGCTGCTGGCGGCCAGCGGCGTGGCCTGGCTGGCGGTGCACTATCTGTGGGGCGCGGGCGCGGACCGGTTGCCGCACCCGCTGGAGCCCTGGCTGATGCGCCTGCACGGCGCGGCGGGCTTCGCGGCGCTGTTCATGGCGGGGGTGCTGGCCTGCGTCCACGTGCCGCAGGGCTGGCGCATGGTCACGCGCATTCCGCACCTGCGCGAGCGCTGGGCCGGCCAGCGCCGCACGGGCCTGGCGCTGTGCGCGCTGGGCGGGGCCTGCGTGGCCAGCAGCTACCTGCTGTACTACTTCGCGCCCGAGAACCTGCGCCCGGTGCTGGGCTGGGCGCACGCGGCCGCCGGGCTGGCGCTGGCGGCGCTGCTGCCGCTGCACGAGAAAAGCGCCCCTCGCCTGGGCGACGGCTGAGACGGCGTGTTGCGGTGGAATGAGCGGGCATGGCGGGTCTGTTCGCACTTTCTGGCAGTCCGGGCGCGTGCGACACTTCCGCAGTGGCCGGGCCGCACGGGCACGGCGGGAGAGACGCATGGATCTGGGCATTGCAGGCAAATGGGCGCTGGTGTGCGGCGCGAGCAAGGGGCTGGGCTACGGCTGCGCCGAGGCGCTGGTGCGCGAGGGCGTGAACGTGGTCATCAACGCGCGCGGCGCGGATGCGCTGGCCGTGGCTGCTTCCAAACTGATAGCTGCCAGCGCTGACTACGCAAGCGCTGGAGGCCAAAATCATGCAAAACCCGAGATCGTGCCCGTGGCGGCGGACATCACCACGCCCGAGGGCCGCGCCGCCATGTTCGCGGCCCATGCCCAGTACGACATCGTGGTCACCAACGCGGGCGGTCCGCCGCCGGGCGACTTCCGCGACTGGGACCGCGACGCCTGGATCCAGGCCGTGGACGCGAACATGCTCACGCCCATCGAGCTCATCCGCGCCACGGTGGACGGCATGGCGGCGCGCGGCTTCGGGCGCATCGTCAACATCACCTCCAGCGCCGTCAAGGCGCCCATCGACATCCTGGGCCTGTCCAACGGCGCGCGCAGTGGGCTCACGGGCTTCGTCGCGGGCGTGGCCCGCAGCGGCATCGCGGCGCGCGGCGTCACCATCAACAACCTGTTGCCCGGCAAGTTCGACACCGACCGCCTCGCGGGCACGATGAACGCCGCCGCCCGGCGCACCGGCAAGAGCGTGGACGAGGTGCGCCGCGCGCAGCAGGCTCAGGTGCCGGCGGGGCGCTTTGGCACGGGCGCGGAGTTCGGCGCGATCTGCGCCTTTCTGTGCAGCGTGCACGCGGGTTACGTCACGGGGCAGAACATCCTGGCGGATGGGGGAGCCTACCCAGGCAGCTTTTAGACGGACAATGCGCCAGGAGCCCGCCGCCCCATGCCCCTGTTTTCCATCCTTCTGCGCCTGGCTTGTGCCGCCCTGCTGGCCTGCGCCAGCGCTGCATGGGCCCAGCCTCCGCTCAAGCTGAGCATCGTGGGCGGCCTGGCGTCGGGCAACCAGTTCGCGCAGCAGGAGCAGCCGTTCTGGACGCAGGAGCTGCCCCGCCTCTCCGGCGGGCGCTACCAGGCGGACATCGTGCCCTTCGACCGCGCGGGCGTGCCCGGCCCGGAAATGCTGCGCCTGATGCAGCTGGGTGTGGTGCCGTTCGGCACCGTGCTCATGGCCTCGCTGCCCGCGCAGTATCCGCAGTACACGGTGGCGGACCTGCCGGGGCTCAATGCCGACGTGGGGCAACTGCGCGCCAACGTGGCGGCCCTGCGCCCCTATCTTGAAAAATCGCTGCGCGAGCAGCACGGCATCCAGCTGCTGGCCCTCTACGCCTACCCGCCCCAGGTGGTGTTTTGCAAGCAGCCGCTGGCGCGGCTGGCCGATCTGGCGGGGCGGCGCATCCGCGTGTCGTCCGCGGCGCAGGCGGACTTCGTGGAGGCGCTGAAGGCCGAGCCCGTGCTCATCGAATTCGGCAAGACGGTGCGCGGCATCGAGGCGGGCCGCATCGAATGCGCGCTCACCGGAGCCATGTCGGGCTACACGTTGGGGCTGGACAGCGTCACGCAGTACCTGTACCCGCTGTCCGTCAACTGGGGGCTGGCCCTGTTCGGCGCCAACCTGGCCGCATGGAACGGGCTGCCGCCTGACCTGCGCGCGCTGCTGCGGCGCGAACTGCCGAAGCTGGAGTCCGCCATCTGGGCCGATGCCGAGCGCTACGCCGCCGAGGGCCTGGCCTGCGCCAGCGGCGGCGCCGGGTGCCACCTGCCCCGCAAGGGGCCGCCGGGGCGGATGACGGTGGTGCCCGTGTCGCCGCAGGACGGCCAGCTGCGCAGCCAGATCTTTGAAACCGTGGTGCTGCGCCGCTGGCTGCAACGCTGCACCGTGGACTGCGTCGCCCTCTGGAACCAGACCATCGGCGCGGCGCGCGGCGTGCTCCTTCCGGCCAGCGCGGCGTCTGCGAAGTAACACCGCGCCCATGAAAGCCAGGATGGCCACCGCCACCAGAATCCGCCTCATCACCTGGGGATTGGTGGCTGCGTTCGTGGTGGCGCTCGCCGCCGCCACCGCGGCGCTGAACTGGAACATGCGCGAGCGCACCCTGACCGACGCGCAGACGCAGGTGCTCCACTTCGCCTCCGGCGCCGAGACGGCCATGAACCGCGCCTTGCTGGGCTTCGACGTGCTGCTCGCCAGCACCGACGAACTGCTGAGCCTGTCGCGTGTGCCTGCCGCGCGGCTCGAAACCTCCTCGGCCAGCGAACTGCTGCGCAGCGCCGCGCGGCAGAACCTGATGGTGCGCTACGTGGCCATCCTCGATGCGGCGGGCAAGGTGCTGGCCTCGTCCGCCCCCGCGGGCGCGAGCCTGGCGGTGGACTTGCCGCCGGACTTCCTGGACAAGGCGCTGGGGCAGCCGGTCGCCACCATGGCGGTGAGCGCGTCCTCGGTCAGCTTCACCAGTTCCGAGCGCGTGTTCTACCTGGCGCGCCCCCTGCAACTGGGCGACGGCACGCGCCTGCTGGCCGTGGCGCAGGTGCCCGTGTCCATGCTGCTGCCCGTGCTGATGCAGAGCGTGGACATTCCGGGGCTGGAGGTGACGCTGGAGCTGCGCACGGGCGACCTGCTGCTGGGCGTGCCCGTGCCGTCGGGCGGCGAGACCCGCACGCTCGCGCCGCCGCTGTCCGTTGTCAGCGACCGCGCCGGCTGGGAGCAGCCCGCGCGCCTGACGCGGCAGGACGCGCTGGTCGTCGTCCACCCCACCATGTACCCCGATCTCTGGATATCGGCCAGCCTGCCCCGGGCGGCCGCGCTCGAAGGCTCGCGCGCCGGGCGGGGCGGCGTGGTCGGGGGCGCGCTGCTGTTCGCCGCCATGCTGGTGGCGGTGGGCGCGCTGGTGCAGTCCAACCTCGTGCGCATCAACGCCGCGCGGCAGGACATGGCCGAGGCCAAGGCCACGCTGGACCAGGCGCTGGGCTCCATGGTCAGCGGCTTCCTGGTGCTGGACGCCAGGCAGCGCGTGGTGCAGTGGAACCGGCGCTACGAAGAGATCTTTCCCTGGATGAAGCCCCACATGGCCGTGGGCCTGCCGTTCCGCACCCTGCTGGAAATCTCGGCGCAGAGCCACCTGCCCGGCGCCGACGAGGCCGAGCGCACGGCCTGGGTGGAACGCCGCCTGGCGCGGCAGGCCAGCCGCGAGGACACGAGCGAGCTGCGCCTGCCCGCGGGCCACGTCGTCCAGGTGACCGACCGGCCCACGCCCCAGGGCGGCCACGTCATCACCTACCACGACGTGACCGACATGCGCCGCGCCAGCGCCGAGATCGAATCGCTCGCCTTCTACGACCCGCTCACCGGCCTGCCCAACCGGCGCATGTTGCTCAACCGGCTGGACCAGGCCACGGCGCAGGCCGTGGATACAGGGCAGATGGGGGCGCTGCTGTTCCTCGATCTGGACCAGTTCAAGGTGCTCAACGACACCCGGGGCCACGAAGTGGGCGACCTGCTGCTGCAGCAGGTGGCGCAGCGGCTCAAGGCGACGGTGCGCGCCGGCGACACGGTGGCCCGGCTGGGCGGGGACGAGTTCGTGGTCATGCTCGACAAGCTCGCGCCCGAGCGCGCCGCCGCCGTCGCGCAGGTGCGCCGCGTGGGCGAAAAAATCCTCGCCAGCCTGAGCCAGCCCTACGAGCTGGGCGGGCAGACGCACCGGGGCGCGTGCAGCGTCGGCGCCACGCTGTTCGGGCGCGGGCGCTGCGCGGCGGCGGAGCTGCTCCGGCAGGCCGACATCGCCATGTACCAGGTCAAGGCCCAACGCGGCAACGCGCTGTGCTTCTTCGACCCGCAGATGCAGGCCGACATCAACGAGCGCGCGCGCCTGGAGGCCGACCTGCGGGCCGCGCTGGCCGAGGGCCAGTTCGTGCTGCACTACCAGCCCCAGTACACGCTGCAAGGCCGGCTGATGGGAGCCGAGGCGCTGCTGCGCTGGCGCCACCCCGAGCGCGGCCTGGTCGAGCCGGGCGAATTCATCGCGGTGGCGGAAGACTGCGGCCTCATCGTGCCGCTGGGCCTGTGGGTGCTGCGCGCGGCCTGCCAGCAGCTCGCGGCGTGGCAGGGCGACGCACGCTGCGCGGCGCTGCAGCTGTCGGTGAACGTGAGCGCGCGCCAGTTCCGCCAGCCCGACTTCGCCCAGCAGGTCGTCGCCGTGGTGCAGCAGACGGCGGCGCGCGCGCACCTGCTCACGCTGGAGCTCACCGAATCGCTGATGCTGGAGGACCTGGAAGACTCCATCGCCAAGATGCACCTGCTGCGCACCAAGGGCGTGCGCTTTTCCATCGACGACTTCGGTACCGGCCACTCGTCGCTGGCCTACCTCACGCGGCTGCCGCTGCACCAGCTCAAGATCGACAAGAGCTTCGTGCGCAACCTGGGGGCGAGCAACGCCGACGACGTGATTGTGCAGACCATCATCGGCATGGCGCGCACGCTCGACCTGGAGGTGATCGCGGAGGGCGTGGAAACCCCGGCGCAGCGCGACGACCTGGCGCGCTACGGCTGCGACCTGTTCCAGGGCTACCTGCTGGGCCCGCCCATGCCGGTGGAAGAACTCGCCGCCCATTTGCATTCCGTTGCTTGAAAAGGAAACCCCCATGCCCCTGTCCGTCCAGATCCGCCAGCACGGCGGCCCCGAAGTGCTGGAGCTTGCCGACGTGCCCGTGGGCGAGCCCGGCCCCGGCGAGGTGCGCATCCGCCACCGCGCCATCGGCCTCAACTTCATCGACGTGTACCACCGCACCGGCCTGTACCCGCTGAAGATGCCCGCCGGCATCGGCATGGAAGGCGCGGGCGTGATCGAGGCCGTGGGCCCGGGCGTCACGCACCTGCAAGTGGGCGACCGCGCCGCCTACGCGGGCCACCCGCCCGGCAGCTACTGCGAGGCGCGCGTGATGCCCGCCCTGAACGTGTGCAAGCTGCCCGACGCCATCAGCTTCGAGACCGGCGCGGCCATGATGCTCAAGGGCCTCACCGCGCAGTACCTGCTCAAGAAAACGCTGCCGGTGCAGGGCCTGCAGCCGGGCGACCACGTGCTGTTCCACGCCGCGGCGGGTGGCGTGGGCCTGATCGCCTGCCAGTGGGCCCGGGCGCTGGGCCTGCAGCTTATCGCCACCGCAGGCTCGGACGCCAAGTGCCAGTTGGCCCTGGCCAATGGCGCGGCCCATGCCATCAATTACGCCACCGAGGATTTCGCCGCGCGCGTGAAGGAGATCACGAACGGCCAGGGCGTGAAAGTGGTCTACGACTCGGTGGGCAAGGACACCTGGGACAAGTCTCTGGACTGCCTGCGCCCCTTCGGCCTGATGGCGAGCTTCGGCAACGCCTCCGGCCCGGTGCCGCCGTTCGCGCCGGGCGTGCTCGGGGCCAAGGGCTCGCTCTACGTCACGCGGCAGACGCTGTTCGCCCACATCGCCACGCGCGAGGCCACGCAGCAGATGGCCGACGACCTGTTCGCCGTGGTGGCCAGCGGGCAGGTGCAAATCCACATCGCCCAGCGCTACCCGCTGGCCGAGGTGCAGCAGGCCCACCGCGACCTGGAAGCGCGCAAGACCACGGGTTCCACCATCCTCACCCTGCCATGAGCGCGTGGGTCGCCGCCGCCCGCGCGCAGGCCCACTGCCCGCCGCGTGTGCCCCGTCTGCCGTTGTTCGTCGCGGGCAAGGCCGTGGGTTCGGTGGAAGACGAGGTTTTGAATGAAATCAGCCTCCAGCCCTTGCAGGATGTGCGCTGGACGCTATCAAAACAGGAGTATGCGTGGCATCTGGAAGGCGCTGGCGATGCTACGCCCGCGCTCAACGCCTTGGCCCATGCGCTGCGTGCGGCGGGCCGCTGCGGCCCGTGGCGCGACGAGCAGCTGGCCGTGCGCAGTACCACAGGCGAGCGCGTGGGCACCATCGAGCGCGGGGCCGTGCGTCCGCTGGGCATTGCCACCCTGGCCGTGCACCTGGTCGGCTGGACGGCGGATGGCCGCATGTGGGTGCAGCAGCGCGCTTTCGACAAGGCCAACAACCCCGGCCAGTGGGACACGCTGATGGGCGGCATGGTCAGCGCCGCCGACTCCCTGGAGCAGGCCCTGGCGCGCGAGACCTGGGAGGAAGCGGGTTTGCATGTGCAAGCACTGCGCGGAGTGCGGCATGGCGGCCATGTCGACTTTGCCCAGCCCAGCGACGAGGCCCACGGCTGCGGCTACATGGTCGAGCGCATCCACTGGTACAGCGCCACGGTGCCCGATGGCGTGGAGCCCTGCAACCAGGATGGCGAGGTCGAGCGCTTCGAGTGCATTGCCCGCGCCGAACTGGAGGCGCGGCTGGCCCAGGGCGCGTTCACGCCCGAGGCGGCGCTGATTCTTGCGATGGCGCTGGGCTGGTGAGGAGCGAGCCCATGCGCTCCAGGCGCTGGCTGGCCACGGCCTGCAACTGCGCGGGCGTGGCCCAGCCGGGCCGCAGTTCGCACAATGGCAGCAGGACAAACGCCCGCTCCATCATGCGCGAGTGCGGCACCGTGAGTTCGGGGGTGGCGATGCGCTCGTCGCCATACAGCAGCACATCAAGGTCGAGTGTGCGCGGCGCGTTGCGGTAGGGGCGCTCGCGGCCTGCGGCGTTCTCTATCGCCTGCAAGGCGCGCAGCAACTCCATGGGCGCCAGCGCGGTTTCAAGGGCCGCGACCGCGTTGAAGTAATCCGGCCCGCTGGAATCCACCGGCGCACTGCGGTACAGCGACGACACCTGTGCCACCCGGGTGCCGTCGATCTGCCCCAGGGCGCGCACGGCGTCTTGCAATGCCAGGCGCGCATCGCCCAGGTTGGCGCCCAGGCCAATCCAGGCAAGGGTCATTCTTCGACAGTGCTGCTGGGCGCGGCCCCGTCCCCGCTGGGCTTCTTGCGACGACGGCGGCGCTTCTTGGGTGCGGCGGGTTCGCCGTCTGCCGTCTCCACCGGCATCGATGCTGGTGCTTCGGCGCTTTCCGCCTTGGGCACGCGCCGCGCCACGGGCTGGGCCTTGCGCTGCTGCTGGCGCTGTTCCTCGCGCGCCTGGTCGATCAGGTCGGCGCGGCGCTGGTCGTCGGCCTGCTGGAAGTCCTGCCACCAGCTGGCCAGGGCTTCGTCCACCTCGCCGATGTCGGCGCGCAGGCGCATGAAGTCGAAGCCCGCACGGAAGCGCGGCTGCGCGACCAGGCCGAAGGGCGTGCTGCCCGCGCGCTTGTCGAAGCGCGGCTGCATGACCCAGATCTCGCGCATGTCGGCGGCCAGCTTGCCGCGCCCCGAGACGTCGCCGATGCGCTGGTCGAACACCTCGTCGATGGCCTCCTGCAGCGCCGGGAAGGGGTGCTGGCGCTGGTTCAGCCGGCGCTCCCAGCCCTGCTTCACGTCCTGCCACAGCACGCAGGCTAGCAGGAAGCTGGGCGCCACCGGTTTGCCCTCGCCCACGCGGCGGTCGGTGTCGGCCAGGGCGGCCTGCACCAGCGGCGTGCCGGCGCGCTCCACCACCACGTCGAGCAGCGGGTAGATGCCCTTGTCCAGCCCCAGCTTGCGCAGCTGCGCGATGGTGGCCAGTGCATGGCCGGTCTGCAGCAGCTTGAGCATCTCGTCGAACATGCGGCTTTGCGGCACGTCGGCCAGCAGCGTCTGCGACTGCACCAGGGGCGCGGCGGTCTTGGTTTCGAGCGTGAAGCCCAGGCCGCTGAGCTTGGCCGCGAAGCGCACGGCGCGGATGATGCGCACCGGGTCTTCGCGGTAGCGGGTGGCCGGGTCGCCGATCATGCGCAGCACGCGCTTTTTCGCGTCCTCGATGCCCTTGTGGTAGTCCACCACGACCTGGGTTTCGGGGTCGTAGTACATGGCGTTGATGGTGAAGTCGCGCCGCGTGGCGTCTTCGTCCTGCGGGCCCCAGACGTTGTCGCGCAGCACGCGGCCCGACGCATCGACGGCGTGCTGCATTCCGGCCAGCTGGTTCTTGCTGGTGCGCTCGTTGCCGCTGACCTGCTCGGCGGCGCTGTTGTCCATGTAGGCGCGGAAGGTGGAGACCTCGATCACCTCGTGCTCGCGCCCACGCCCGTACACCACGTGCACGATGCGGAAGCGCTTGCCGATGATGAAGGCGCGGCGGAACAGGGCCTTGACCTGCTCGGGCGTGGCGTTGGTGGCCACGTCGAAGTCCTTGGGGCGCAGGCCCAGCAGCAGGTCGCGCACCGCGCCGCCGACGATGTAGGCCTCGTGCCCCGCTTCCTTGAGCGTGCGCACCACGTCCACGGCGCGCTTGTCCACCAGTTCGGGGTTGATGCCGTGCACGGCGGCGGGCACGTCCACGCGCTTGCCGAAGCGCGGCTTGCGCGAGGACGCGGCGGCGGTCTTGCCGAGCAGTTTGTCGATGAATTTTTTAATCATGTTGGAATAGATCCAGGACGCGCCAGCCGCGCTCTTGCGCAATGGCGCGCAGGCGCGCGTCGGGGTTGGTGGCCACGGGGTGGTTCACGGTTTCGAGCAGGGGCAGGTCGTTCAGCGAGTCGCTGTAGAAGGTGCTGTCCACGTCGCTCCAGCGCAGGCCGCGCGCGGCCAGCCAGCGCTCCATGCGGCGCACCTTGCCTTCGCGCATGGTGGCCTCGCCCGCGATCTCGCCGGTGTACCAGCCGCTGGCGTCGCGCTCCAGCTCCAGCGCGAGGATGTCGGGCACGCCCAGCGCGGCGGCGATGGGGTGCGTCACGAACTCGTTGGTGGCGGTGATGATGACGATCTCGTCGCCCGCGTCGCGGTGCCGTTGCAGCAGCGCCAGCGCCTCGGGGCGGATGGCGGGCTGGATGACTTCGCGCATGAAGCGTTCGTGCGCGGCGGCGGCCTCCCGCGGGCCGCGCTCGCGCATGGCCTCGGTGGCAAAGCGCACGTAGTCAGGCACGTTGAGTTGGCCCGCTTGGTAGTCGGCGTAGAACTTGGCATTGCGCTCGCCGAACGCGGCGGCGTCGCGCCAGCCGATGCGGATGGTGAACTCGCCCCACTCGTAGTCGGAATCGAGCGGCAGCAGGGTGTGGTCCAGGTCGAACAGGGCCAGCCGGCGGGGTGGGGTCATTCAGACTCCAGCATGGTTTTGAGTAGCGGAATGGTGATGGCGCGCTTTTCGCGCAGCGCGAAGCGGTCCAGCTGGTCGAGCAACTGCATGAGGCTGCCCAGGTCGCGCGAAAAGCGGCCCAGCATGTAGTTCATGACCTCGTCGGGCAGGAACACGCCGCGCGCGTCGGCCTCCTGCCGCAGCACGGCGCGGCGCTCGGGCTCGGAGAGCAGGTGCAGCTGGAACACGTGGCCCCAGCCCAGGCGGCTGCGCAGGTCGTCGCGCAGCGGCAGGTCAGCGGGCGGCTTGCCGCCTGCGGCCAGCACCCAGCGCGGCGCGCCCGTGGCGGGGCTGGTGGCGTTGACGAACCAGTTGAACGCGGCGGCCTGCTGCACGGCGTCGTACCGGTCGGTGTCGTCCAGCAGCACGGCCACCCAGCTTTCGTCGAACGCGGGCGGGTGGGGCGTGTTCGCGTCCATCCAGCCCACGCGCGCGCCCTGCTCGGCCAGCGCTTCGCGCACGGCGGCGAGCAGGTGTGTCTTGCCGCTGCCCGGCTCGCCCCACAGGTAGGCGGGCACGGGCGAGCGCAGGCTACCCCCTTCCACCGCCAGCCGCAGGTGCTGGACCACGGCCTCGTTCGGCCCCGCATGGAAGCGCGCCAGCGTGGGCGTGGGGGCCAGGCCGATGTCTAGCGCCAGTTGCTTCATGGGGTGGTGGGTGGCTTGGAGGTTGGGCTGGGGAGGGACGGCTGCCGATAGAGCGGCGGGGCAGCGGAAGGTAGCCCTCAATTTTAGTCTGCGGCAAGGCGGCCCTTTAAAATCGCGCGCTTTGCGGCCCACCCACCTTCCATGAGCACCACCCCCATTTCCTACAAAGACGCCGGCGTCGACATCGACGCGGGCGACGCGCTGGTCGAGCGCATCAAGCCGCTGGCCAAGAAAACGCTGCGCGAAGGCGTGATGGCCGGCATCGGCGGCTTTGGCGCGCTGTTCGAGGTGCCCAAGCGCTATAAGGAACCCGTGCTGGTCAGCGGCACCGACGGCGTGGGCACCAAGCTCAAGCTGGCGTTCGAATGGAACATGCACGACACCGTGGGCATCGACCTCGTGGCCATGAGCGTGAACGACGTGCTGGTGCAGGGCGCGGAGCCGCTGTTCTTCCTCGACTACTTCGCCTGCGGCAAGCTCGACGTGGATACCGCCGCCGCCGTGGTCGGCGGCATCGCCCGGGGCTGCGAACTGAGCGGCTGCGCGCTGATCGGCGGCGAAACCGCCGAGATGCCCGGCATGTACCCGGCGGGCGAATACGATCTGGCGGGCTTCGCGGTCGGCGCGGTGGAGAAGTCGAAAATCCTCACCGGCCAGAACGTGCAGGCGGGCGACGTGGTGCTGGGCCTGGCGTCGAGCGGCGTGCATTCCAACGGCTTCAGCCTGGTGCGCAAGTGCATCGAGCGCGCGGGCGCCGATCTGCCCGCCACGCTGGACGGCAAGCCCTTCAAGCAGGCCATAATGGAGCCCACGCGCCTGTACGTGAAGAACGTGCTGGCCGCGCTGGCCGCGCACCCCATCAAGGCCCTTGCTCACATCACCGGCGGCGGCCTGCTGGAGAACATTCCGCGCGTGCTGCCTGATGGCCTGGCCGCGCACCTGCAGGCCGGCAGCTGGCCGCAGACCGATCTGTTCGCGTGGCTGCAGAAGATCGCGGGCATCGACGACATCGAGATGAACCGCACCTTCAACAACGGCATCGGCATGGTGGTGGTGGTGCCCGCGGAGGCCGCCGAGGCCACCGCCGCCACGCTGCGGGCCGCGGGCGAGACGGTGTACGCCATTGGCGCGATCGCCCCGCGCGGCGACGGCGCGGCGGTGGTCGTCCGCTAACAACCCACGCCCCATGCTCCCCTCGCGCGGCGTGCGCATCGCAAGCTATGTGCTGATGGCGGCGGCGCTGCTGCTGGTGATGGAGCGTGGCCTGCTGCCCGGGCTGCTGTGCGCCTGCCTGGGCTACCTGCTCACGCGCTGGCTCGCGCCGCGCCTGGCGCTGCTGCGGCGTAGGCTGCCCTGCGGCCAGGGGGGCACGCGCACGGGGCAGGTCGCGGCGGCGGCGCTGGTCATCCTGGCGCCGCTGCTGCTGCTGGCGCTGGCGGCGAGCCATTCGCGCAGCTACATCGTGGAAGCGCCGCAGCAGTACCGCGAACTGCTCGACTTCGTGGCGCGCACGGTGCTGGAACTCAAGCTCAAGCTGCCGCCCGACATGGCCGCCCACCTGCCCGAGGGCGCGGCGGAGATCCAGCGCATCGTCGCGGGCTACCTGGGCGCCAAGGCGGGCGTGTTCGCCACGGCGGGCCGCGCCTGGCTGGGCGGGCTGCTGCACGCCTACGTGGGCCTGCTGATCGGCGCGCTGGCCGCCGTGCGCCACATCGGCGGGCCGCGCCTGCCGCTGGCCCAGGCGCTGGCCGAGCGCCTGACCCTGCTGGGCGAGGCATTCCGCCAGATCGTGGCGGCGCAGTTCTGGATCGCGGCGTTCAACACGCTGCTGACGGCGGTGTTCCTGCTGCTGGTGCTGCCGCTGTGGGACCTGGAGCTGCCCTACGCGCCCGCGCTGGTCACGCTCACCTTCCTGGCGGGGCTGGTGCCCATCGTGGGCAACCTGCTGTGCAACACCGTCATCACCATCGTGGGCCTGTCGGTCTCGCCCACGGCGGCGCTGGCCTGCCTGGCCTTTCTCATCCTCATCCACAAGGCCGAGTACGTCATCAACGCCAAGGTGGTGGGCCAGCGCACGCACATGGGCGTGTGGGAACTGCTGGCGGTGATGTTCGTGGCCGAGGCGGTGTTCGGCCCGGCGGGGCTGGTGGCCGCACCGCTGCTGTATGCCTACCTCAAGAAAGAGTTGCAGGCGGAGCGGCTGGTCTGAAAATATCCTGATCCGGTGAGGTGAAAAAATTAGATGAAATGGGCCTCTAGCGCTTATGGGGTAAGCGCTGGCAGCTATGATTTTTGATGAATCCAACCATGCCTTTGTTCCAGGCCAGCCAATTGCGCAAGCGCTATGGCGCCACCACGGTGGTGGACGGCGTCTCGTTCGCCATCGCCCCCGGCGAATGCCTGGGCGTGATCGGCCCCAACGGCGCGGGCAAGACCACCACCATCCGCATGTGCCTGGGCCTGACCGCGCCCGATGACGGCACGGTGCAGTTCCACGCCGATGGCGCCACCCTGCACATGCCGCAGGACGCACTGGCCATCAAGGCCCGGCTGGGCGTGGTCACGCAGTTCGATTCGCTCGACCCCGACTTCAGCTGCGCCGAAAACCTGGCCGTGTTCGGCCGCTACTTCGGCCTGAAGCGGGCCGAGATGCAGGAGCGCATTCCGCGCCTGCTCGAATTCGCCGCGCTGTCGCACAAGGCCAACGCCCGGCCCGGCGAACTGTCGGGCGGTATGCGGCGGCGGCTGTCGCTGGCGCGCGCGCTGGTCAACCAGCCGCGCCTGCTGCTGCTCGACGAGCCCACCACGGGCCTGGACCCGCAGGCGCGCCACCTGATGTGGGAGCGGCTGCAGCTGCTGTTGCAGCAGGGCACCTCCATCCTGCTCACCACCCATTTCATGGACGAGGCCGAACGCCTGTGCTCGCGCCTGCTGGTGCTGGACCATGGCCGCAAGATCGCCGAAGGCCGCCCGCGCGAACTCATCGCCGAGCACCTGGAGCCCGAGGTGGTCGAAGCCTTTGGCAACGGCGCGCTGGCCCTGGCCGGCGACGCGGCCCTGCGCCCCTTCGCGCAGCGCGTGGAGGTCAGCGGCGAGACCGTGTTCTTCTACACGCAGGACGCGCGTCCGCTGCTGCAGGCCCTGGCTGCGCACGCGCACCTGCGCACCCTGCACCGGCCCGCGAACCTGGAGGATTTGTTCCTCAAGCTCACGGGCCGCCAAATCCGCGAGGATGGATGACATGAGCACCCCTTCGATCTGGCGCCCGCCCGACCTGTCGCTGCGCTGGTGGCCCGTGTTCCTGCGCAACCTGCTGGTCTGGCGCAAGCTCGCCATCCCGAGCCTGGTGGGCAACATCGCCGAGCCGCTGATGTGGCTCGTGGCCTTCGGCTACGGCATGGGCGCGCTGGTGGGCGAGGTGCAGGTGGGCGGCAGCAGCGGTGGTGGGCGCGTGCCCTACATCCTGTTCCTCGCCAGCGGTTCCATCTGCATGAGCGCGATGAACGCCGCGAGCTTCGAGGCGCTGTATTCGGCCTTCTCGCGTATGCACGTGCAGAAGACCTGGGACGGCATCATGAACGCCCCCGTGAGCCTGGACAGCGTGCTGCTGGCCGAGATGCTCTGGGCCGCGTACAAGGCGCTGTTCACCGTCACGGCCATCCTGGGCGTGATGTTGGCCTTGAACATCAGCCACAGCCCCAAGCTGCTCGTGGCCTGGCCCGTGCTGCTGTGCGTGGGCATCATGTTTTCCAGCATCGCCCTCATCTTCAACGCGCTGGCCCAGGGCTACGACTTCTTCACCTACTACTTCACGCTGGTGCTCACGCCGATGATGTTCCTTTCGGGCGTGTTCTTCCCGCGCGAGCAGTTGCCGCCCGTGGTGCGCGCCGTGTCGGACTGGCTGCCGCTCACCAACGCGGTGGAGCTGGTGCGCCCGCTGTTCATGGACCAGTGGCCCGCGCACCCGCTGCGCCACGGGCTGGTGCTGGCGGTGACGACCGTGGCGGCCTTCTGGGTAGCGTTGGCGCTCACGCGCCGGCGCTTTCGTTCCTGACGTCCGCTCCCTCGAAAAATTCCTTGCACCTTGCCGCTCGCGTGACGGCGCCCGGCGGCCCGAGCCTCTACCATCACCCCGTCTCTTTCACTCACACAGGGCAGCAAACAATGACGATCAACACCGTAGGCATCATCGGCGCCGGCACCATGGGCAATGGCATCGCCCAGGCGTGCGCCGTCGCGGACATCCACGTGGTCATGGTGGACGTGGCCGAAGCGGCCGTGCAAAAAGGCATCGCCACCGTGGCGGGCAGCCTGGACCGGCTCATCAAGAAAGACAAGCTCACCGAGGCCGGGAAGGCCGAAGCGCTCGCGCGCATCAAGGGCTCCACCAGCTATGACGACCTCAAGGCCGCGCAGATCGTGATCGAGGCCGCCACCGAGAACTACGAGCTCAAGCTCAAGATCCTGAAGCAGGTGGACGGCATCGTGGCGCCGGAGGTCATCATCGCCTCCAACACCTCGTCCATCTCCATCACCAAGCTGGCCGCCGCCACCAGCCGCGCCGACCGCTTCATCGGGATGCACTTCTTCAACCCCGTGCCCATGATGGCGCTGGTGGAGATCATCCGCGGCCTGGCCACCAGCGACGCCACGCACGACGCGGTGAAGGCACTGGCGCTCGCGCTGGGCAAGCAGCCCATCACCGTGAAGAACGCGCCCGGCTTCGTGGTCAACCGCATCCTGGTGCCCATGATCAACGAAGCCTTCTTCGTGCTGGCCGAGGGCCTGGCCACGCCCGAGGACATCGACGCGGGCATGAAGCTCGGCTGCAACCAGCCCATCGGCCCGCTGGCCCTGGCCGACATGATCGGCCTGGACGTGTGCCTGGCCGTGATGGACGTGTACCTGACCGAATTCGGCGACAGCAAGTACCGGCCCTGCCCGCTGCTCAAGGAATACGTGGCCGCGGGCCGCCTGGGCCGCAAGACGGGCTGCGGCGTTTACAGCTACTGATGGAGGCACGCATGGAACTCGCCACCCCCGCCGCGCCGCCCGAAGGCTGCATCAGCACCGAAGTGCGCGGCCACGTGCTCTTCATCGGCATCAACCGCCCCGCCAAGCGCAACGGCTGGACGCCCGCCATGTTCCAGCAACTGGCCGAGGCCTACACGCGCCTCGACGACGATCCCGAACTGCGCGTGGGCGTGCTGCACGCCTTCGGCCCTCACTTCACGGCGGGGCTCGACCTGCCCCAGATGGCCGAGCACATGCGCGCGGGCCGCAAGGTCGTGCCGCCCGGCCTGGTCGAGGCGCACGACTTCGGCCTGCCCGGCTACCGCCGCCGTGCCAAGCCCATGGTGGCCGCCGTCAAGGGCATCTGCTTCACCGTGGGCATCGAGCTGATGCTGGGCGCGGACATCGTGGTCGCGGCGGACGACTGCCGCTTCGCGCAGATGGAAGTGCAGCGCTGCATCATGCCCACGGGCGGTGCCACGCTGCGGATGCCCGAGCGCGCGGGCGTGGGCAACGCCATGCTGCACCTGCTCACGGGCGACCCGTTCGATGCCGCCGAGGCCTACCGCTGCAACTTCGTGCAGAAAGTGGTGCCCACGGGCCAGGAACTGGCCGAGGCCGCGCGCATCGCCGAACGCATCGCCGCCCAGGCCCCGCAGGCCGTGGTGGCCACGCGCCTCAACGTGCTCAAGGCCATCGAGCTGGGGCAGGCGGCCGCCGTGGCCGACTTCATCCCCGTGCAGCAGCGCCTGCAGCAGAGCGAGGACGCAGCCGAGGGCGTGCGCTCCTTCATCGAAAAGCGCGCCGCGCGCTACACCGGGCGCTGAACCCCGGGCGCGCGCCGCCGTTTTGCCCCAAGGAGCCGCCATGCCACTCACCGCCGCCACCCTGGTCACCCCGCAGGGCGAGCCCTTGGCCGACCCGGCCAACACCACCGCCGCCGCCCTGGGCTGGATGCAGGGCTTTCCGCCGCCGCCCGCGCAGCGCATCCGCTTCGACGCGGCGGACTTCAACAGCTTCCCGCGCAGCCGCTGGGCCTTCTCGCACATGCGCGAGCTGGTGCCCACGGCCAACGTGTGGCGCGGCAGCGGGGCGCCCGCGCCGCTGCCGGCGGCGGCCCGGCCCATCGACCCGCGCGGCGTGCGCTGCCGCGCCATGGGCACGGGCGAGGAATACGACTTCGAGCAGATGCTGTGGCACACCTACGCCGACGGCATTGTGGTGCTGCACCGCGGCCAGGTGGTGCTGGAGGACTACCGGGGCGAACTGCGGCCCGAGCGGCCGCACATCTGCTTCTCGGTCACCAAGTCCTTCGTCGGCCTGCTGGCCGCCGCGTTAGTGGCCGAAGGGCGGCTGGACCCCGCCGCGCGGGTGCCGCACTACCTGCCCGAGCTGGCCGGCGGCGCCTACGCCGACGCCACCCTGCGCCAGGTGATGGACATGACCATCGGCGTGCGCTATTCCGAGGTCTACACTGACCCCCAGGCCGAGGTGTGGGACTACGCGCGCGCCGGCGGCATGGTGCCGCAGCCGCCCGGCTACGCCGGCCCGCGCAGCTTCTACGAATTCCTGCCCCGGCTCGCCAAGCAGGGCGAACATGGCCAGGGCTTCGGCTACAAGACCGTCAACACCGAGGTGCTGGCCTGGGTGCTGCGGCGCGTGAGCGGCCTGCCGCTGGCCGAACTGCTCAGCCAGCGCATCTGGCAGCCCATCGGCGCCGAGCAGGACGCCTATTTCATGGTGGACAGCCTGGGCACCGAGTCGGGCGGCGGCGGCCTGAACTGCACCCTGCGCGACCTGGCACGGTTCGGCGAGCTGATGCGCAACCGGGGCCGCGTGGGCGGCGCGCAGGTGCTGCCCGCCGAGGCGGTGGACCAGACCACCGCCGGCGCCAGCCCCGAGGCCTTCCGCCACGGCGGCTACGACCAGCTGGCGGGTTGGTCGTACCGCAACATGTGGTGGGTCACGCACAACCCGCACGGCGCCTACATGGCGCGCGGCATCCATGGCCAGAGCCTGTACGTCGACCCCAAGGCCGAGATGGTGATCGCCCGCTTCAGCGCGCATCCGGTGGCCTCCAGCGTGGGTAATGATCCGCTCTCGTTGCCTGCCTTCCACGCCATGGGGGAGGCGCTGCTGGCGCGCGGCTGACGGGGGACGTTGCCAGCGCTTGCTGCACAAGTGCCAGCTTGTTGCCATTGGGCCGCGGGTCGCCCAGGGGTGTGTCTTCAAATCGCCTGCGGATCCACATCCACCAGCCAGCGCACGATGCCTTTGTGCTGCGCGCGCTCGGCGTGCAGCAGCGGCTGCCATGCGGCCAGAAAGCGTTGCAGCGCGGTGCGGTTTTCGCTCTCCAGCAGCATCTGCGCGCGCTCCACGTTCGCCACGCGCTGCACGGCCAGGGGCACGGGTGGGAAGAGGAAGACCTGTTCCACGCCTGGCAACTGCGCGGCGCGCGCGGCCTCGCTCGCGGCTTGCAGGAAGGCCTGGGCGGCTTCTTGCGTGCGCGCGTCGGCGCGCACCAGGGCTTGGTGGGCGAAGGGGGGCATTCCAGCGTCGGCGCGCTCTTCCAGCTGGCTGGCGGCGAATGCCGGGTAGTCGTGGCGGCGCAGCGCGGCGAACAGGGCGTGGCCGGGGTGCCAGGTCTGCACCCACATTTCGGGGGCGTGGCCTTGCGCGGCCACGTAGCGGGCGTCGCGCCCGGCCCGGCCCGCGGCTTGCATCAGGAGGGCGAACAGCCGCTCGGGCGCGCGGAAGTCGCTGCTGAACAGCGCCCCGTCGGGCTGCACGGCGGCCACCAGGGTGATGCGGCGGAAGTCGTGGCCCTTGGCGACCATCTGCGTGCCCACCAGCACGTCCACCTCGCCAGCGTGGACCTGGGCCAGTTGCGCTTCGAGCGCTCCTTTCGCCTTGGTGGTGTCGGCGTCGATGCGGGCCACGCGGGCGGCGCGGCGGTCCGGGGTGATGACGTTGCGCAGCAGGTGGGCCAGCTGTTCTTCCAGCTGTTCCGTGCCCCGGCCCAGGGGCAGGATGTCGGGGTTGCCGCAGTTGGGGCAGGCGCGCGGCACGCGGGTGGTAGTGCCGCAGTGGTGGCAGCGCAGGGTGCGGTCGATCTTGTGGAACACCTGGTGTGCGCTGCAGTGCGGGCAGTCGCTTTTCCACTGGCAGGCGTGGCAGTGCAGCACGGGAGCGAAGCCGCGGCGGTTGAGCAGCACCAGGCTTTGCTCGCCGCGCTCCACGCGCTGGGTGATGGCGGCGATGAGCGCGGGCGAGAACACGGCGTTGCGCGGCTGCTGCGCCATGTCCACGAGGCGCACCTGCGGCAGCGTGCCCGCGCCGATGCGGGCGGGCATTTCCAGCCGCTGGTAGCGCCCCACCTCGGGGCTGCTGGCGTGCCAGCTTTCCAGCGACGGGGTGGCGCTGCCGAGGATGACCTTGGCGCCCTGGTGGCGGCCGCGCCACAGCGCCAGGTCGCGCGCGGAGTAGCGCGCGCCTTCCTGCTGCTTGTAGCTGGGGTCGTGCTCTTCATCGACCACGATCAGCGCCAGGCCCGGCAGGCTGACGAACACCGCCATGCGCGTGCCGAGCACGATGCGCGCAGCGCCCGAATGCGCGGCCAGCCAGCTTTTGAGGCGCTGGGGGTGGGTCATGCCGCTGTGCAGGCTGACCACGCCGTCCGCGCCGAAGCGGGCGGTGAAGCGGGCTTCCAGCTGGGGGGTGAGGTTGATCTCGGGCACCATCACCAGCGCCTGGGCGGCGGGGTTGGCGTCTAGCGCGGCCTGCACGCAGCGCAGGTAGACCTCGGTCTTGCCGCTGCCCGTGGCCCCGTAGAGCAAGAACGGCGTGCCCGGGCCGTTTTGGGCATTAATTTGGCCTACAGCCCTTTGCTGGTCAGCGCTAAGTGCTATGAGTTCAGGAGCATCCTGCGTGGCCTGCGTCTTCGCGGGGCGGCGCAGCCTGCGCTCCAGCTGCGCGGGGTTCAGGTCGCGCAACTGCGGCGGCAGCGCGGCCAGGGCCACTTCGCCCAGGGCGCGCTGGTAGTAGCGGGCGGTGAAGGCGACCAGGTGGCGCCACGCATCGCCCAGCGGGGCTATGCCTTCCAGCACCCCGGCCACGGGACGCAGGCTGGGGGGCAGCTTGGCCGCCTCCCCATCCCACACCACGCCCAGCACTTCGCGGCTGCCCAGCGGCACGCGTACCAGCGTGCCGGGGGCCAGCGGCACGGCGCTGGCGTAGGTCAGCGGCCCGCCCACGGCGCTGTGCGCGGGGGTCTGGACGGCGACCTGGACGGTATAGGGCGCGGCGGTGTTCACGTGGATTTGCGGAAAGTGCGCTAAGTGCTTGGTTTTTCAACGGTTTTGCAAGTCATCCAAAATTCCTGTGGATAACTTTGTTGATAGCTGGCCCGCACCGCCCCGCAAGCCTTGTCCATACGCGCTTTGCTTAGGTTGCCCGGAAAAACGGCAAGGCTATGTACGCTATATGAATCAAGCACTTACGGCGGCTTTCAGGGCTGCCGCCGTGGGCTGCGGGCTGGCGGCTCCATGGTGTGCATAAGTAAGGGCTTAGGGGCTTGACAAGCGCCTTCAGGTGCGCATGGCCCGAGAGTAGGAGTGCACCGTCTCCACCAGCGCCGCCACGTGCTCGGGCGGCGTGTGCTGGCTGATGCCGTGGCCCAGGTTGAAGATGTGGGTGGGGCCGGGGGCGGCGCGGTCGGTGTGGGGCGGGCCGAAGCTGTCGAGCACGGCGCGTGCCTGTTCGGCAATGCGCTCGGGCGGGGCGAAGAGCACGTTGGGGTCGATGTTGCCCTGCAGCGCGTGGCGCGCGCCCACGGTGGCGCGGGCGTGGGCCAGGTTGGCCGTCCAGTCCAGGCCCAGCACTTCGCAGTCCAGGTCTTGCATGTCCGCCAGCCAGATGCCGCCGCCCTTGGTGAAGACGATGCGCGGCACGTCGCTGCCGTCCACGCCCGTGCGCTTCAAAGCGCCAAGCACGCGGCGCGTGTAGGCCAGGCTGAACTGCTGGAACGCGCCGTCGGCCAGCACGCCGCCCCAGCTGTCGAACACCATCACCGCCTGCGCGCCCGCGTCGATCTGCGCGTTCAGGTAGGCGGCCACGGCGTCGGCGTTCACGGCGAGGATGCGGTGCATCAGGTCCGGGCGGCTGTACATCAGGCTTTTGACGAGGCGGTAGTCGTCGCTGCCCTTGCCTTCGACCATGTAGCAGGCCAGCGTCCACGGGCTGCCCGAGAAGCCGATCAGCGGCACGCGGCCATTCAGCGCGCGGCGGATCGACGTGACGGCGTCGAACACGTAGCGCAGCTTGCCGAGGTCGGGCACGGCGAGTTCGGCCACGTCGGCCTCGGTGCGCACGGTCCTGGCGAAGCGCGGGCCTTCGCCCTCGGCGAAGGAGAGGCCCAGGCCCATGGCGTCGGGCACGGTGAGGATGTCGCTGAACAGGATGGCGGCGTCGAGCGGGAAGCGCTCCAGGGGCTGCAGCGTGACCTCGGTGGCGTACTGGACGTTGGTCGCCAGCCCCATGAAGCTGCCCGCCTTGGCGCGCGTGGCTTTGTATTCGGGCAGGTAGCGGCCTGCCTGGCGCATGAGCCACAGAGGGGTGTAGTCGGTGGCCTGGCGGCGGCAGGCGCGTAAAAAGGTGTCGTTGGTGAGGGGGGCGAACATCCCGCCATTGTCGCAGCCGTGTCATGCGGCGCGGGCAGCATGTAGGCCGTTCTCCTACGCGGCGGCACGCCCTGGGCTTATCGTCCTGGAAGGCGCGCGGACGCACACTGTTCCGCATGATGACCCTACAGCACATTTCCGCACGCATCGATCTGGTTCTGGGCGCGATCAAAGAGGCGCTGGGCAGGCTCTTCGGCAGCCGCCCGCTGCAGGCCAAGGGCATTGCCCAGCAGTACGCCGGGCGCGTGGCCCTGAAGCTGGCGCGCAGCCCGCAGAAGCTGGCCGCTCAGTCGGTGTAACTCAGTCGGCGCAAACCAGCCGGTCGCGCCCCGCGTCCTTGGCGCGGTACAGCGCCTGGTCGGCGCGGTGGTACAGGTGGGTGGCGCTTTCGCCCGGCTGCCACAGGGCCAGGCTCGCGCTGGCGCTGTAGCCCTGCTCCGGCGTCCCGGGCAGCGGGCGCGCCGCGCGCGTTTTGGCCAGCAGGCGTTCCACGATGGCCTCGGCCTGCGCCCGGTCGCCGCAGTCGGGCAGCAGCAGCATGAATTCCTCGCCGCCCACGCGGCCGCAGCCGTCGCCGCGCCGGGTGCAGGCCTGCAGGTGCCGGGCAAAGTCGCGGATGACCTCGTCGCCCACCAGGTGCCCGTGGCGGTCGTTGATGTGCTTGAAGTGGTCCAGGTCGAGCAGCACCAGCGCGAAGGGCTCGCCCAGGGCGATCAGCTGGTCGAGCTGGTGCATCAGGTGCGTGCGGTTGGACAGGCCCGTCAGCGCGTCGGTCTGCGCGGTGCGCAGGGCCTGGTTGTAGGCCAGGCGCAGGGAGCGTTCGTCCTGGTGGATGGCGGTGACGTCGCTGCCCACGCACAGCATCCAGCCGCTGTCCAGCGTGGTTTCGGCCATCCAGATCCAGCGCCCGTTGTAGAGGTCGGTCTCGAAGGCGCGGAAGGGCAGCTTGCCGCGGCGCGACTTGGCGGAGGCGAGCCAGGACTCGAAGTCGCGCGAGTCCACCTTGGAGCCGCGCTGCCGCTCATAGTTGGCGCGCATGATGTCCACCCAGGTGCTGTGGCCGTCCGGCAGGTGGTGGTAGGCCTGCTCGAAGGCGGCGTTGGCGTAGCGCAGGATATCTTGCTTGTCGAAGATGGCCACGAGCTGCTCGCTGGCGGCGAACAGGTCGAAGACCACATCGGGCGGACCATCGGCGTGGAGCATGTCTTTCATGGGGCTACAGCCGTTCCAGCGCCGCCTGCACGTCGCCCACGCTCAGCAACTCGCTCATCACCACCGGCGGCTTGCCCGGCGCGTGCAGCACGTACACGGGCACGCCGCTGCGGCCCAGTTGCTGCAGGGCGGCGGTGATGGCGGGGTCGCGCCGCGTCCAGTCCGCGCGCAGCAGGGCCACGTTCTTGGCGGCGAAGGCGCGCTGCACGGCGGCGTTGTTCAGCGTGGTCTGCTTGTTGACCTGGCAGGTCACGCACCAGGCGGCGGTGTAGTCCACGAAGACGATGCGGCCCTGCGCCGCCAGCTCCTCGGGCAGGCCGGGGCGCCAGGGCTGCCAGCCTGCCTCCGCCGTGGCGGGCGCGGCGGGTGCCATTTCAATGACTTTTGGGCCGATAGCCCAGACCAGGAAAGCGCTGGCAGCTATAGAAAGCGGAGCAATCACCCCCCGCGCGCGGCCCCGCAGCGCCAGCGCCCAGCAGCACAGGCCCAGCAGCAGCAGCAGGGCGAGCAGCGCCGCCGCGCCGTCGATGCCGCTTTGCTGCCCCAGCACCCACACCAGCCACACCACGGTGCCGAACATCGGAAAGGCCATGAAGCGGCGCAGCGTCTGCATCCAGCCGCCGGGGCGCGGCAGCCAGCGCGCCACGGCTGGCAGGCAGGCCGCCAGCAGATAGGGCAGCGCCAGCCCCAGCCCCAGCGCCGCGAAGATGGACAGCGCCTGCGCCGCCGGCAGCGTGGCCGTGAGCCCCAGCGACGCGCCCATGAACGGCGCGGTGCAGGGCGAGGCCACGGCCACCGCGAGCACGCCGGTGACGAAGGCGTCCAGCACCGGGTGGCGCGCCTGCACGCTGGCGACCGATGACGGCAGCCACGAACCGAACTCGAACACCCCCGCCAGGTTCAGCCCGATCAGCGTGAACAGCGCGGCCAGCAGCGCCACCACCAGCGGCGATTGCAATTGAAAGCCCCAGCCCACGGCCTCGCCCGCCGCGCGCAGCGCCAGCATGGCCGTGCCCAGCAGCAAGAAGGACAGCACCACGCCCACGGTGTAGGCGGCGCCGCCCAGCCGCTGCGCGCGCATGTTCTGCCCGTGCTGTGCAAAGCCCACCACCTTGATCGCCAGCACGGGGAACACGCAGGGCATGAGGTTGAGCAGCAGCCCGCCGAGCAGCGCGCCCGCCAGCGCGGCCAGCCAGGCGCCGAAGGGGGCGGGCGATGCCGCCACGGGAGCGGGCCGCGCCGCATTGGCCTTCAGCGCCGCCTCCAGCGCGGGCGGCACCTTGGCCGCGGCCGCCACCGCGGGCCAGCCGCCTTGCACCGGCAGTTCCGCGCGCCAGCCCTTGTCGCCCAGGGCCAGCACCACGGGCAGCGCATCGGGGCTGGCGCTGCGGTCGGCGGACAGCGGCACGCGCGCCGTCCACACATCGCCCTGCCAGCTTTGCACGATGGCGGCGGCGGGGTTGGTCACGTCCGCCGTTTCGGGGAAGACGCCCAGGTCCTTGCCGCGCAGCGCGGCGGGCAGGCCCGCGACGTGCAGTGCCAGCGCCTGGCCGTCCACTTTGGCGCTGCTGCCGGCGGCGTCGAACGGCACGGGCTCGGCCGCCCGCGCCGCCGCGAACGCCTCGGCGTGCAGCGCCGTGGTGCTGCGCAGGGGCACGGCCAGCGTGAACTGGCCTTCTTCGGGAATGCACTCCTTGCGGCACACCAGCCAGCTGGCGTGCAGCTCGAACACCGCCTCCTTCGCCAGCGGCCCCGGCGCATAGGCCGTGCTCACCTGCAGGGGCACGGGCAGCAGCACCGTGCCCTCGTAGCCATAGTTGGCCAGGTTGCCCAGCGGAATCTTGTGCGGCACGGGCCAGGCGATCTCGCCCGCGTCGATGCCGGGCGGCAGCTTCCAGTCCAGCTGGGTGGGCAGGCCGGAGTCGCCAGGGTTCTTCCAGTAGGTGTGCCACTCGGGCTGGTGCTCGATGCGCAGGCCCAGCCACAGCGGCTTGCCGGGGGCGATGCCTTCAGGGGCCTGGGCGACCAGTTCGGCGCGCACGTGCGGCGTGGTGACGACGCTGGTGCCTGCGGGTTTGGAGGAAAATTGGGCACTGGCGCTTGTGTGGTAAGCGCTGGCAGCTATCAAAAAAAGAGTAAACAGCAGGCGCTGGAGGAAAAAACGTTGCGGCATGGCGCTGGGGTGGAGCGGTGACGAGGGCAATGGTTCCGGCAATTAAGATGCGGCTGGCAATGAAGGAACGGCAATGCAGATTACACGCCTGAAGCTGAAGAATTGGCGCAATTTTCGGGAAGCGGACATTCCCTTGGGCGCGCGCAGCTATGTGCTGGGGGCCAATGCAGCGGGCAAGTCCAATCTGCTGGATGTTTTCCGGTTCTTGCGCACCGTGGCCCAGAGCGAAGGCGGCGGCGTGCAAAAAGCGCTCAAGGACAGGGGCGGATTGGCGAAGCTGCGCAGCCTGCACGCGCGCCGCGACCCCGAAGTGCGCATAGAAGTGGAGTTGACGGATGGCGATGGCGAGGCGGCTTGCCACTGGCGCTATGTGTTGGGCTTGCGCTCGGAGGGCAGGGGGCAGCATCGCGTACTGGTTTCCGAGGAGTTGGTGTACCAGAATGGACGGCTCTTGCTGGAGCGGCCCAACGCCGACGACAGGGCGGACGTTGAGCGGCTGACGCAAACGCACCTGGAACAGATCGGCAGCAACGTGGGTTTTCGTGCGTTGGCGGAATTCTTTGCCGCCACGACCTATTTGCACCTGGTGCCGCAGTTGCTCAAGCATGGCGATGAAATCGGCGCACGGATTCCTGAAAGCGACCCTTTTGGCCAGGGGCTGATGCAGCGCATTGCGCAGACACCCCAGAAAACCCGGAATGCCCGCCTGGCGCGTATTCAGCGTGCGCTGGCAACGGCTGTGCCGCAGTTTTCAGAATTGCGTTTCGAGCAGGATGCGGTATCGGGCCTGTGGCACCTGGAAGCCAACTTCGCCCATTGGCGTGTGCACGGCTCCTGGCAGCGTGAGAGCCAGTTTTCGGACGGCACGCTGCGCTTGATTGGTTTGCTGTGGGCGCTGCAGGAGTCCAACGTGCTCTTGCTTCTGGAGGAGCCGGAGCAATCCTTGAACGACGCCGTTGTCGCGCACATTCCGTTGTTGATAGACCGGGTGTTGCGCGACCGCAAGCGGCGCTCGTCCTCGCGGCAGGTGGTGATCAGCACGCACAGCGAAACCTTGCTGCAGAACGTGGACGGTGACAGCCAACTCCTGTTGATCGAGCCTGGCGAGAATGGCTCCACGGTGCGCGCGCCCAGCGAGACGGAAGAGGTGCAAATGCAGCATGGCCTGACGCCTGCCGAAGTGCTGCTGCCCAAGACCCGCCCGCAAAGCATCCGTCAATTGCAACTATGGTGAAACGTATGCTCGTCGTGGGCGAAGATGCTCTGTGCTGCGCTTTGGGCGAAAGGCTGGTTGCCGCCATGCTGCCCGGCTGGGAGCTGGCGGGGCCATCCATCGACACCAAAGGCGTCACCAAGCTGATTGCCGCCCTGCCGCGCTACGCAGTGCAGGCGCAGCACGTGCAGCCTGTGCTGTGTGTGGCCGACACGGATGGGCAGTGCGTCAAACAGTGGCTGGGCCAGCACCTGCCCCGGCAGGCGCAGGGCCGCTTTGTGCTGCGGCTGGCCGTCAACGAGGCCGAAAGCTGGCTGCTGGCCGACCGCGAAGGATTGGCGCAGGGATTACAGGTAGCGTCGGGCAAACTGCCGCGTCAGCCCGACGAAGTGATGGATGCGAAAGGGGTGATGCTGCAAATGCTGGGCAAATCCAAGCTGAGACATATTCGGGATGAGGCGGTTTCCCGCACGAACCCTGCCCGGCAAGGCCCTGGGTACAACCTGCACCTGTGCGAGTTTGTCCATACAGCGTGGAGCGCCGAACGTGCGCGGCAGGTTTCACCGAGTTTGGCGCGTGCCTGTGAACATCTGCGCAGGGTGGGAGAGGAACATGTCTGAGGCCCGGTCATTCCCTTCCCGCCACTGGGCCGACCTCTCCGCCCGCGACTTCGCCGAGGCCCAGGCCTCGGGCCTGGCCGCGCAGACCGTGGCCGTGCTGCCCGTGGCGGCGGTGGAGCAGCACGGGCCGCACCTGCCGCTGTCGGTGGACGCGACGCTGCTGCTGGGCGTGATCGACGCCGCCTTGCCGCTGCTGCCCGCCGAGGTGCCCGCGCTGTTCCTGCCGCCGCAGAACGTGGGCCTTTCGACCGAGCACCTGGGCTACGCGGGCACGCTCACGCTGTCGCCCGCCACGCTGCTGGCGCTGTGGACGGAACTGGGCGAAGCCGTGGCGCGCGCGGGCGTGCGCAAGCTGCTGCTGCTCAACGGCCACGGCGGCAACGTCGCCCCCATGGACATCGCGGCGCGCGAACTGCGCCAGCGCTGCGGGCTGATGGTCTACAGCGCCAGCTGGTTCAGCCTGCCCCTGCCCGACGCGGTGAACGCGCTGTTCAGCGCCGAGGAGCACCGCTTCGGCATCCACGGCGGCGCGATCGAGACGTCGATGATGCTGCACCTCGCGCCCGCCACGGTGCGCATGGAGCACGCCCGCCATTGGCGCTCCACCTCGCAAGACCGCGCCGAGCACTATCGCGTGCTGGGCAACGGCAAAAGCGCCAAGCTGGGGTGGGCCATCCAGGACTACCAGCCCGCCGGCGCCGTGGGCGACGCGGCGGCGGCCAGCGCCGGCAAGGGCCGCGCGCTGGTGGAGGCGGCGGGGCAGGCGCTGGCCGATCTGCTGGCCGAAATCCACGCGCTGCCGCTCACGGTCAGAGCGGCTCCACGCTGACCCTGGCCTCATCGGGCACCAGGCGCCAGCGCGTGCGGTGAAAGGCCTGCACGCTGTCGCGGTGCGCCACCGACACCAGCGCGCCGCCGCGCTCCTGCGTGAGCGCCGCCAGCCGCTGGTACAGCGTGCGCTCGGCGGGCGTGTCGAGCGCGCTGGTGGCCTCGTCGGCCAGCACCCAGGCCGGGCGCTTGAGCAGCACGCGCGCTATCGCCAGCCGCTGCTGCTCGCCGCCCGAAAGCATGGCGTTCCAGGCGCCCGCGTCGTCGAGCCGGCCGGCCAACTGGGGCAGCAGCGCGTCGTTGAGCGCGTGGCGCAGCGCGTCGTCGGTGTAGCGCGCGGCGGGCTCGGGGTAGGCCAGCGCGTCGCGCAGCGGGCCGTCGGGGAAGTAGGGGCGCTGGGGAATGAACATCGCGTCCCGGGGCCGCGTGGCCCCGGCGGCGCGCGCAAAGGGCCAGATGCCCGCGAAGGCGCGCAGCAGCGTGGACTTGCCCGAGCCCGAGGGGCCGCTGACCAGGATGGCGTCGCCCGGCGCGGCGTTGAGCGTGGCGCCGCGCAGCAGCGCCGCGCCGTTGGGCAGCTGCACGTCGAGCCCTTCGGCGTGCAGGCGCTCGCCGGGCGCGGGCCGCAGGGCCACGGCGTCGCCCTGCGCCGTGAGGCTGGCCTCGAAGCCGCTCAAACGCTCGGTGGTGGCGCGCCAGGCGGCGATGTCGCTGTAGTTGTCCACGATCCAGCTGAGCGAGTCCTGCACGCGGCCGAACGCCGAGGCGATCTGCATCAGTTCGCCCAGCTGGATGGCCCCGCTGAAAAAGCGCGGCGCGGCCACGATGAACGGGAACACCACGGCGGCCTGCCCGAAGAAGGTGGTGAACCAGATCAGGTTCTTCTGCTGCTTGATGAGGGTGAGGTAGTTGGCCAGCGCGTCGGAGAAGCGCAGGCCCAGCTGCTGGCCTTCCACGCGCTCGCCGTCCTCCAGGGCAATGGCCTCGCTGTGCTCGCGCACGCGCACCAGGCGGTGGCGGAAGTCGGCCTCCAGCCGCTGCTGGCGGTAGTTCAGCTGCACCTGGGGGCGGCCCACCCAGAAGGTGATGGCCGTGCCCGCCAGGCAGTACAGCACGGCAACCCAGAGCATGAAGCCCGGCACCTCCCAGTGGCGGCCGAACAGGTCCAGGCCCACGCCCGCGCTCAGCGACCAGAGGATGCCCACGAAGCTCACGAAAGTGACCGCCGCGTTCAGCACGCCCATGGCGAGCGACACGGTGTAGGTGGTGAACAGGTTGAGGTCTTCCTGGATGCGCTGGTCGGGGTTGTCGGGCAGTTCCTTCGCCTGGAAGCGCGCCAGTTCCAGCCGGTAGAACGCCTTGTGCTCCAGCCAGCGCGCCATCATGCGCTGCGTGAGCCAGCGGCGCCAGTCGAGCTGCAGCCGCTGCGTCAGGTAGAACTTGTAGACCGCGATCACGATGTAGGCCAGGGCGATCAGCGCGAAGCGGCCCAGCTGCGTCCAGAACACGCTCTCGTTGCGCTGTTGCAGCGCGTCGTAGAACAGGCGGTTCCACTCGTTGATCTGCACCAGCATGTAGACCGCCGCGAGGTTCAGCGCCACGATGGCCGCGAGCAGCCCGCGCGCGGACCATTTGCGCTCGGAGCCGAAGTAGGGGGAAGACAGCGCCCAGGCCTGGGGCAGGATGGCGGCGGCTCGGCGCAGGTGTTGTGCGGGTTTCATCGTGGCGACTGTAGACGCCACGGACTGAGGCGAAACTTAAGCCTCAGGCGCCCGCCGTCACGCGCTCGTCACCCAGTCCTGGTACTCGGGCGCGGCCAGGTGCGGCAGCGTGTTGAAGGTCTGCAGCATCAGGCGCTTGGGCGTGATGCTGAACTCGGTGACCGCGCTGTTGCGCATCCGCATGTTGAGGGCGATGGTCACCTCGGGCGCGGTGCCCAGCACCTGGCCCACGGCGGTGGAGATGGGGCCGCCGCTGCTCACCAGCAGCACGTTCTGGCCCGTGTGGCGCTGGCGCACCAGGTGCAACGCCTCGCGCACGCCGTCTTCGAAGCCCCGCCAGTCGGGCATCCCCTGCGGGCTGATGGTGCCCGCCATCCACTGCGCAATGGCGTCGCACAGGATGCGGAAGTGCTGGCGGAAGCGCTCGGGCGTATCGGCCTTGGGCAGCGGCTCGGGGTGCACGGCGCGGATCAATGCGTCGCCGTCGTATTCGTTCAGGCCCGGCAGCGCCAGGGCTTCGGGCGTGTCTCCGCCCAGGCCCTTGGCGATGCCCTCGAAGGTCTGCGCATGGCGCTTGAGCGTGCCCATGAGCACGGCGTCGAAATGCAGGCCGCGCGTGCGCCAGTACTCGCCCAGGCGCACCGCCTGTTCGTGGCCGCGCGGGCTGAGGTTGTCGTAATCGGCAGCGCCAAAAGATGCCTGGCCGTGGCGCACGAGGTAAAGGGTTCCCATGCGAGGCATTGTGTGCAGCGGCATGGCGCGCGGCTGTCTCCTGCGCGGCTGTCTCCTGCGTTGCACGGGGTCACAGCCGTACACCAAAGCCGAATTTGTCCGACACGGCAGCGCTGCGCAGTTGGCCAACAATGGAACCCTGCAAACCCCTGCACGAAAGGAGCAACGCATGAACCGACAACACACCCAACGGCTGGGCACCGCCGCCATCGTGGCGGCGCTGCTCGCCACTTCGTCGCTGGCCTTCGCGCAGCCGCGCGACTATGACCGGCGCGACGGCGGCCCGCGCTATGACCACCGCAATGACCGCCGGGGCCCTCCCGGCCCGCCCCCCGGCCCCGGCTTCCGCCATGACGGCCGCGGCGCGGGCCCCAACCACGACTGGTACCGCGGCGGGCGCATTCCGCCCCAGTACCGCAACCGCCAGTACGTGGTGAACGACTGGCGTATGCACCACCTCGCCCCCCCGCCGCGCGGCTACCAGTGGGTGCAGTACGGTGGCGACTATGTGCTCGCCGCGATCGCCACGGGTGTGATCGCGCAGCTCATTCTGGGCCAGTGACGGCACACGGCAGCCAAGCCTGAAAAAGGCGGTTTTGTAAAAGCCGTCAACTTTCAGGCGCAACAGCCGTTATGAGGGCTTCACCTTCGACCCCGCGCAGGTGAGGATCCAGTGCCCCGGGAAAGCTTCTGGATGCCCATTTGCGCGGGGCGAATGGAGCTGGGCAGTCAAGAACCCAGCACTTGGGCCAACACGGGCGCATCCACATTGCCGCCCGTGAGCGCCGCCCCTACCGAGCAGCCTTTGAGCTGCTCTTTTTCTTGCAGCGCCGCCGCCAGCGCCGCGGCGCCCGCGCCTTCGGCCACGTTGTGCGTGTCGGTGTAGATGGCGCGCATGGCGGCGGCCACTTCGGCGTCCGACACCTGCACCACATGGTCGAGGTGCGGGGCCAGGATGGCGAGCGCCGCTTCGTCCGCCACGCGGCAGGCCATGCCGTCGGCCAGTTGGGTGCTGACGGGGGCCTCCACTACGCGCCCCGCCGCGATCGAATCGGCATAGGTGGTGGCATGGCGGCTCACCACGCCCACGATGCGCACCGGGTGCTTCAACGCCAGCTTGGCCGCAATCGCCGAACACGCGCCCGAGCCCTGGCCGATGGGCACGTAGGCCACCTCCATCCGCGGCACCGCGCGCAGGAATTCCCACCAGTACGTGGCCACGCCGCGCAGCAGGTCGGCATGGAAGCTGGGCACCATGTGCGCGCCGCGCTCCTCGGCCAGCCGCATCGCGTGTTCGCGCGCTTCCTGGAAGTCCTCGCCATGCTCGACGAGCGTGACGCCCAGGGCGCGCATGGCCGCGTTCTTCTCCGCCGAATTGCCGTGCGGCACGACGATGGTGCAGGCCACGCCATGCTTGCGCGCGGCCCAGCCCATGCTCTGCCCGTGGTTGCCGCGCGTGGCGCTGATGACCTCGCGCGGCAGCGCACTGCGCCGCGCCAACTGGTCGAAGTACGTGAGCCCGCCGCGGATCTTGAACGCGCCCACGGGCGTGTGGTTCTCGTGCTTGAGCCAGCAGTCGGCGCCCAGCCGTTCGCCGAGCAGCGCCCAGCGGTACTGCGGCGTGGGCGCGAAGTCCTGGTAGACGACCTGGGCGGCGGCTTCGATGTCGGCGAGGGTGGGGAGGATGGCCGTGCTCACAGCAGCACCTCGCCATCCACGCAGGTCACCGAGTCGCCGCCCACCCAGATCCGATCGCCCTCGCGCTCCACGTGCACCAGCCCCGCACGCGCCAGCGCCGTGCCCTGGCACGCCACGTAGCGCTCGGGCGCGAGGCCGGCGGGGATGAGCCATTGCGCCAACGCCGCGTTCAGGCTGCCGGTGACCGGGTCTTCCACCATGCCGTTGTTGCCGGGGAAGAAGGCGCGCACTTCGAGCGCGATGCCGTCCTCCAGGCTCGGCGCGGCCACGCCCACGTCCAGCCCCGCGAGCAGCGCGGCGTCGGGCCGCAGCGCGAATGTGGCTTCGGACAGGTGGGTCCAGTGCGTGAAGTGCTGCATCTCGGCGGTGGACAGGCCCGTGCCGTCCAGCACCACGGCCAGCGGGTTGCCGCGGTAGGCGGTGGCGGTGAAAACGTCCACCTGCTTGAAGGGGCGGGAGGTCATCAAGGTCATTCCAGGGCGAGGTCAAGCACGCCCCGGGCGCCGGGGCGCGATTGCAGTTCGGCGAACCATCGCTCCAGGTGTGGCCAGGCAGGGCGGACGTACTCAGTGGGTGGTAGTCCGAACCAGCGGTGCACCTCGCAGCCCAGCGGAATGTCGGCCATGCCGAACTGTTCGCCGAGCATGAAGCGGCGCGTGGCGAGATGGGTGTCGAGCAGGGCGAGCAGCGGCTCCGTGGCGTGCACCGAGGCTGCGATCAGCTCCGCATTGCGCTGCCCGGGCGGCGTGCGCACCCATTGCACGAAGGCGCCGCCGCTGGCGCGGTTGAGCGTGGTTTGCTGCCAGTCCATCCAGCGCTCGGCATCGAAGCGCTCGGACAGTTGCTCGGGGTAGAACCGCCAGGTCCAATGCTTGGCACACAGGTAGCGCACGATCACGTTCGATTCCCACAGCACGAAGCCATCGTCGTCGCTGATGGTCGGCACCATGGCGTTCGGGTTCATCGCCTGGTATTCGGGCGACTGCACCACGCCATATTTGCCGCCGGCTTCGGTGCGCTGGAAGTTCAGGCCCAATTCCTGCGCGCACCACACCACCTTGCGCACGTTGATCGAGCTCATGCGGCCCCAGATGTTGAGCATGTCTACGAAGCCTCCACCAGATGGACCGGCTGTGTCGCGCTGCCGCGGGCGGCGTGTTGGGCCAGCGCCTCGCGCACGGTGGCCGCCAGCGCGGCGATGGCGGTGTCGATCTGCTCCACGCTCGCCGTCACGAACGACAGGCGCAGCGTGCGTTCGTCGGCCTCGCCCGCGTAGAACGGCGCGCCGGGCACGAAGGCCACGTTGCGCTCCACGGCCTGGGCCAGCAGCTGGGTGGCGTTGATGCCCTCGGGCATTCGCAGCCACAGGAACATGCCGCCCGCGGGGCGGGTGAACTCGACGTGCAGGCCCTGCATCTCGCGTTCCAGCGCGGCCACCATGGCGTCGCGCTGCTGCTTGTACAGCGCGCGGATGGTGGGCACGTGGCGGCCCAGGAAGCCGTCCTTCATCACCGCCGCCACCATGCGCTGGGTGAAGATGGGCGTGTGCAAGTCCACCGCCTGCTTGGCCTGCAGCAGCTTGGGGTAGATGGCTTTCGGGGCCACCAGGAAGCCCAGGCGCAGGCCGGGCGCGAGCACCTTGGAGAACGAGCCCAGGTAGATGCAGCCGTCGGGGTTGCGCGCGGTGAGCGGCAGCGGCGGCTCGGCGTCGAACCACAGTTCGCCGTAGGGGTTGTCTTCCACGATGGGCAGGTTGGCGGCGGCAGCGGCCTGGGACACGGCGGCGCGGCGCGCCTCGCTCATGCTGCGGCCCGTGGGGTTCTGGAAGTTGGGCAGCAGGTAGATGAAGCGCGCGTCTTTCGCCTTGGCAACCAGGTCTTCCGTCACCACTCCCTCGTCGTCGCTCGCCACGCTCACGGGTGTGGGCTCCATGGGGCTGAAGGCCTGCAGCGCGCCCAGGTAGGTGGGCGTTTCGACCAGCACCTTGGCTAGCGGGTCGATCAGTACCTTGGCGATCAGGTCCAGCCCCTGCTGCGAGCCGGTGGTGATCAGCACCTGGTCGGGGTCAACGCTCCAGGGCAGCATGTCGGCCACAGCCTGGCGCAGCGGCGCGTAGCCTTCGCTGGCGGCGTACTGCAGCGCGGCCTGGCCGTCGTGCTTCAGCACCTCGGCGCAGGCGTCGGCGAACGCCTGCACCGGAAAGGTCTTGGGCGAGGGCAGGCCGCCCGCCAGACTGATGACGTTGGGCCGCTCGGTCACTTTCAGGATTTCACGGATGGCCGAGGGGTTCATCTTCTCGGCGCGCGCGGCCAGGGTCCAGGTTGTCATTGCGTTCACTCCAAAAATTAGGGATGCTCTTCACGAATCGAGCGGTAAGCGTGCGCTGCGGATCGGGATGGGCTGCAAGGCGAAAAGCGCAGCAATAGCCGCAGCTATGGCGAGCATTTTCAACGCCGCAGACCGCCCGAGGCCGCAGATGCACGCGGCGCGACGATTCGTGAAGAGCATCCTTAGGAAAGGCGCTTGCCCACGAGCACGGTGGCGACCACCGCCACGGCGAAGACCAGCGTTACCGGGTCGAGCGGCTCGCCCAGCAGCGGCAGCGACACCAGGATGGCGAAGAACGGCTGCAGCAGCTGCGTCTGGCTCACGCGCAGCGCGCCGCCCAGGGCCAGGCCACGGTACCAGGCGAAGAAACCCGCCCACATTGAAAACACCCCGGTGTACACGAATCCGGCCCAGGCCGAGGGCGCGATGGGCCCCGCAGGCCACAGCCACAGCGTGGCGGGCAGCGAAAACGGCAGCGCCAGCACGCAGACCCAGCAGATCACGCGCTCGGCCCCCAGCGCGGGCGTGACCCGCGCGCCGTGGATGTAGCCGATGGACGCAAACACCACCGCGCCCACCAGCAGCAGGTCCGCCGCCTCCAGCCCGAAGCCATGCCCCTGCTGCCAGCCGCGCAGCAGCGAAAACGCCACCACCAGCGCGCTGCCCAGCACCGCGCAGACCCAGAACCCCAGGCGCGCCCGCTGGTGCAGCACCAGGGCGGCCACGGCGGCGGTCACCAGCGGCAGCAGCGCCGTCACCACCGCCGCATGGCTGGCCGTGACGCTGCGCAGCGCGTAGGCCAGCAGCAGCGGGTAGCCCAGCGTATTGCCCGCCACGGACAGCAGCAGCGATTTGACGTGCCCGCGCTGCGGCGGCGGCGAGCGCGTGGCCAGCAGGAACACGACCGACAACACCCCCGCCAGCGCCGCGCGCCCCGTGGTCACGAACCAGGGCGAAAGCTGCGGCGCCTCCGCCGTGCCCGTGGCCAGCCGCGTGGCGGGCAGGGTGATGGCGAAGATGAAGGTGCCCAGCACGCCCAGCCACAGGCCCAGGGTCTGGTCGCGGCGGGTGGCGGAGGAGGCAAGGGCGGCGGCGGTCATAAGCCCTTCAATGTAGTGGTTTGACCATTACAGTTCCAATACACTTTGTCGGACAATGAATTTCACTGTGCTGGTCACAACGTCAATACAGAACATGCTCAACCGATCCGCCCAGCTTTCCCTGACCGAGCAACTCGCCGAGCGCTTCGCCGAACGCATCCGCACGCGCCTGCTGCCCGCGGGCGCGCGCCTGCCGTCGGTACGCGAATGCGCGCGCCAGCAGGGCGTGAGCCCCTACACCGTGGTCGCGGCCTACGACCAGCTGCTGGCCCAGGGGCTGGTCGAGGCGCGGCGGCAGCGCGGCTTCTTCGTGCGCGACTTTGTGCAAAAAATGCCGCAAGCGCAGTCTGGACAAGCGCCAGCAGCTATCAAAACCGCAGCGAATGAAGGCACGGCGGGCCTGCCGTCCGGCTCGCGCATCAACGCCACGGCGCTGATACGCGGCATGTTCCACCCCATGCCCGGCCATCCGCAGCCGGGGTCGGGCGTGTTCCCGGCGGACTGGCTGGATAACCGCTTTTTGTCCGCCGCGCTGCGCAAGGTCACCGCGCCCGGCACGCTCAAGGACAACACCCTGAGCTACGGCGACCCCATGGGGGCGATGGAACTGCGCGACGTGCTCTCGCGCCGCCTGCAGGACCTGGGCCTGCCCGCGCCGCCCGCGCAGATCATGACCACCGTGGGCGCCACGCAGGCGCTGGACATCGTGAGCCGCACGCTGCTGAAGGCGGGCGACCCGGTGATGGTCGAGGAGCCCGGCTGGACGGTGGAGTTCGCGCGGCTCGACGCGCTGGGAATGCGCGTGCTGCCCGTGCCGCGCCGCGCCGACGGGCCCGACCTGGACGTGGTGGCGCGCTACTGCGAAGTCCACGCGCCCAAGCTGTTCGTGAGCGTGAGCGTGCTCCACAACCCCACGGGCTACTGCCTATCGCCCGGCGCGGCACACCAGCTGCTGCAGCTTGCGCAGCGCCACGGCTTCTACGTGGTGGAGGACGACACCTACAGCCACCTCGCGCCCCCGCACGCCACGCGGCTCACCGTGCTCGACGGCCTGCGCCGCAGCATCTACGTGAGCGGCTTCGCCAAGATACTGGCGCCCAACTGGCGCGTGGGCTACCTGGCCGCCCCGGCGGATTTGACCGAGCGCCTGCTCGACACCAAGCTGCTCTCCACCCTGACCACGCCGGGCCTGATGGAAAAAGCCCTGGCCCTGTGCATCGACCAGGGCCAGCTGCGCCGCCACGCCGAGCGGATGCGCCTGCGCCTGGCCCAGGCCCGCGCGCGCAGCGTGCAACTGGCGCTGGAGGCGGGCTGCACCTTCGCCGCCGAACCCGCGGGCCTGTTCGGCTGGGTGGAAACCGGCGTGGACACCGACGCGCTCGCGCAGCGCATGTTGGACGAGGGCTACCTGCTGGCCCCCGGCGCGCTGTTCCACGCCAGCCGCCAGCCGAGCACGCTGATGCGCATCAACTTCACCACCACGCAGGATGCGGCGTTCTGGCGGGTGTTTCAGCGGGTGCGAGCGCTACTTAAACGATAGCTGCTAGCGCTTATCCCATAAGCGCTAGATGCCAAAAATGGCCAAAACGCTACGCTTCAGCCGGCGCCTCGTCAAACCACCGGTACAGCGTAGGCAGCACCACCAGCGTCAGCAGCGTGGACGAGATCAACCCCCCGATCACCACGATTGCCAAGGGCCGCTGCACCTCCGACCCCGGCCCCGTGGCGAACAGGAAGGGCACCAGCCCCAGCAGCGCCACCGTGGCCGTCATCATCACCGGCCGGAAGCGCTGCACGCAGCCCTCGCGCACCGCCTGGGCGACGCCGAGGCCGTCCTGCCGCAGCTTGCGGATGCAGGTGACCAGCACCACGCCGTTCAGCACCGCGATGCCCCACAGCGCGATGAAGCCCACCGACGCGGGCACGCTCACGTACTCGCCGGTGGCGAACAGCCCGATCAGCCCGCCGATGGAGGCAAACGGCAGCACCAGGATGATGAGCGCGGCCAGCCTGACCGAGTTGAACAGCAGGAACAGCAGGAAGAAGATGGCCGCGATGGTCAGCGGCACGATGACCTGCAGCGTGCCCATGGCGCGCTCCATGTTCTCGAACTGGCCGCCGTATTTGAGGTAGTAGCCCTCGGGCAGCTTCACCTCGCGGGCGATGCGCCGCTGCACCTCGGCCACGAAGCCGCCCAGGTCGCGCCCTTCCACGTTGGCGCCCACCACCACGCGGCGCTTGCCGCTTTCGCGGCTGATCTGCGCCGGGCCGTCCGCCAGGGCGATGCGCGCCACGCTGGACAGCGGCACCTGCGCGCCGGTGCTGGTGGTGAGCAGCGTCGCGCCGATGGCGGCGGGCGAGCCGCGGAACGGCTCGGGGAAGCGCACCGCCACGCCGTAGCGGCGCTCGCCCTCGTACACCGTGGTCACCTCCTTGCCGCCGATGGCCGACTCGATCACGCCCTGCACGTCGGCCACGTTCAGGCCGTGGCGCGCGATGGCCTTGCGGTCGATGTCCACCGTCAGCGCCTGCTGGCCCGACAGGCGCTCGATGCGGATGTCGGTGCTGCCCGGCACGCTTTTCAAAATGCGCACCACCTGCTCGGAGACCTGGCGCAGCTCCGGCAGCCCGTCGCCGAACACCTTGATGGCCAATTGCGAGCGCACGCCGGTGACCATCTCGTCCACGCGCTCCGAGATCGGCTGCGACAGCACGATCTGCACGCCCGGAATGGTGGCCAGGCGCCGGCGGATGTCCTCGTCGACCTCTTCCTGGCTGCGGCCCGCGTCCGGGTCCAGCAGCACGATGGGATCGGACTCGTTCGGCCCGACCGGGTCGGCGGGCGATTCGCCCCGGCCCAGCTTGGAGACCACCATGCGCACGCCCGGCACCCCGGCCACGGTTTGCATGGCGGCCATTTCCATGCGGATGGACTCGTCCAGCGAAATGCTGGGCACGCGGTTGATCTGCGGCGTGAGCGCGCCTTCCTTCATGGTCGGCATGAAGGACTTGCCCAGCAGCGGGAACAGCGCCGCCGACCCCAGCAGCAGCCCCAGGGCCACGGCCAGCGTGGTGCGGTTGCGCGCGGTGGCGCGGTCCAGCAGGCGCAGGTAGTGGCGCTTGAGGAAGGCGATCAGGCGCGTGTCGTGGTCGGCGCCGCCTTTCAGGAAGTACGCGCACAGCACCGGCGAGAGGAACAGCGACACCGCCAGCGACACGGCCAGCGCGATGGCGATGGTCAGCGCCAGCGGGGCGAACATCTTGCCCTCGATGCCCTGCAGCGTCATCAGCGGCAGGAACACCAGGATGATGATGGCGATGCCGAAGATGGTCGGCGTGGCCACTTCCGTGGTGGCCGCGAGCACGGTGCGCACGCGCTCCTTCATGCCCTCCTTGCCCGGCGGCGCGGGGTTCTGCCCCAGCCGGTGGAACACGTTTTCCACCACCACCACGGTGGCATCGACCATGAGGCCGATGGCGATCGCCAACCCTCCCAATGACATCAGGTTGGCCGACAGCCCGTAGCGGTTCATCACGATGAAGGTCGCCAGCGGCGCGATCACCAGCGTGGCCACCACGATCAGGCTGGAGCGCATGTCGCCCAGGAAAATGAACAGCACCACCACGACCAGCGCGATGCCCTCGATCAGCACCTTGCCCACGGTCCACAGGGCCGAATCGACCAGGTCCGTGCGGTCGTAGTAGGGCACGATCCGCAGGCCGCCGGGCAACATGCCCTTGTCGTTGATCTCGGCCACGCGCTCCTTCACGCGGGTGACCACCTCCTTGGCGTTGCCGCCGCGCACCATCATCACGATGCCCGACACGCCCTCGGTGTAGCCGCCCTTGATGATCGCGCCCTGACGCACCTCCGCGCCCAGCCGTACCTCGGCCACGTCGCGCACGAACACGGGCACGCCGCCGTTTTCCTTCAGCACGATGTCGCCGATGTCGTCCAGCGAGCGGATCAGGCCCGTGGCGCGGATCAGGTACTGCTCCGTCACCTGCGGCAGCACGCCGCCGCTGGCGTTGGCGTTGTTGTCGGCAATGGCCTGCACCACCTGCCGCACCGAGAGGCCGTAGTGCCGCAGCCGCGCCGGGTCCACCTGCACCTGGTACTGCTTGACGTAGCCGCCCTGCGAGTTGATCTCGGCCACGCCGGGAATGGAGCGCAGCAGCGGGCGCGCCACCCAGTCCTGCACCGTGCGGCGCTCGGTCAGCTCCTCGGGCGTGAGGGCGCGCCGGCCGTCGCCCGGGTGCTCCAGCGTGTACTGGTAGACCTCGCCCAGCCCGGTGGACACCGGCCCCAGCACGGGGACGATGCCCGCGGGCATCCGCGGCGCGACCTCGATCAGCCGCTCGGTCACCATCTGGCGCGCGAAGTACACGTCCGTCGCGTCGGTGAACACCAGGGTGATGATGGACAGGCCGCTCTTGTTCAGCGAGCGCATCTCGGCCAGACCGGGCAGGCCGGTCACGGCCATTTCGAGCGGCACGGTGACGAAGCGCTCGATCTCCTCGGGCGAGCGGCCCGGCGCCTCGGTGGCGATCTGCACCTGCACGTTGGTCACGTCGGGAAAGGCGTCCACCGACAGCTTCGTCGCCGCGCGCAGGCCGAAGCCGCACAGCACCAGCGCGAGGACGATCACCACCAGCCGCTGGGTCAGAGCGGCGCGAATCATGGAAGCGATCATGCTTACTCCAGCTCTGCGCGCTTGCGCTCGTTGTTGAGGTGGAAGGCCCCGGCGGTGACCACGGGCGCGCCTTGCGCCAGGCCCTTGAGGACGGGGCGCTGGCCGCCGCTGGCCTCGCCCAGTTCCACGGGCGTGAGGCGGTAGAGGTTGTCGGCCTGGCGCACGAACACGTGGTCGCGGTCGTTCTCGCGCACCACGGCTTCGGCGGGCACGGCCAGCTGCTGGCGCGGCTCGCCCTGGATGCGCAGGGTCGCCAGCATCTGCGGCTTCAGTTCATGCTGGCTGTTGCCGACCTGCGTGCGGAGGGTGACGGTGCGCGTCTCGGGCGACACGGTGTCGCCCACGTGGACGATCTTGCCCGAGAGCTGTCGCCCGCCCAGCGCGGGCACGGTGATCTCCACGGCCTGCCCGGCGCGCACGCCCGGCGCCATCTGCTCGGGAATGGCGCCGACCGCCCACACGCTGTCCAGGTCCGCCACGGTGAACAGCGGGTCGCCCGGCTGGGCCACCTGCCCGGCGCTGATCTTGCGCTCCACCACCACGCCCGCCCGCGTCGCCACCACGGCGGCGTGGGCCGACAGCGTGCCCTTGCCGCGCAGCGCGGCCAGCGCGCCGTCGCCCAGGCCCATCAGCCGCAGCTGGTCGCCCGCGGCGCGCTGCTCGGCGCGGGCGATGGAGAGCTCCGACTCGCGCCGCTGCAGCTCGGCGGAGCCGATCACGTCGGCGGCGATCAGCTGGCGCGCGCGCTCCACGGCGCGCTCGGCCAGCAGGGCCGCCGCGTGGGCGCGCAAGTAGGCCAGCTGCGCCGTGGTCAGTTCGGGGCTGGCCACGCGCGCCAGCACCTGGCCGGGGCGCACGCGGTCGCCCACCTCGGCCAGCACCTCGGTGGCGCGGCCGGTGACGGCGGCGCCAATGCGCGTCACCAGCCGCTCGTTGGCCTCGATGCGGCCCGACACCTCCTGCAATGGCGCGATCTGCGCCAGGGCGGCGGGGGCGACGGTGAAGCGCGGGGCCATCTCGGGCGGCACGCGCACTTCGAGCGGGTCATCGGCCTGGGCGGTTGTTTCGGCGGGCGAGGGCGCGGCGTCGCTCTCGCCGCAGCCGGCGAGCGCCAGGGCGGCAGCCAGGGCGAGGGCGGCGAATACGGGGGTCGAAAAAGTCTTGGTCAACATGGTTCGTACCGGTGAGGGGTTCAGTGGGTCAGTGGGCAGAGGGCTCGGCGTAGCGGCCTGCCAGGAATTCAAGCTGGATGCGCGCCGCCTGCATCTGGTAGCGCGCATCGAGCAGGTCGGCGCGCACCGAGCGCAGCACGCGCTGGGCGTCGAGCACGTCGAGAATCCCGCGCTCGCCAAAGCGGTAGGCGGCCTCGGCCACGCGCAGCGCCGCCTCGGCCTCGCGCACCGCGCCCTGGCTCAGCGCCTGGGCGCGGGAGCGGGCCATCTCCAGCTCCTTCCAGGCCTGCAGCGCCTGCTGGCGCAGCTCCACCTGGCGGCCTTCGAGCAGCAGGCGCATACGCTCCAGTTCCGACGCGGCCTCGTCGATGGGGCCGCGCTGCCGGTCCAGCAGCGGAATCTGGATGCTCACGCCCACCATGTTCTGGCGCACGTCCGGCTCGCGGCTCTGGCCGTAGCGCAGTTCCACGCCGGGCCAGCGGCCCGCCTTGGCGGCCGCCAGGCGGGCCTGGGCCTTGTCGATGTCGGCCTGCAGTTGGCGCAGCTCGGGGTGGCCGTGAAAGTCCATGTCTTCCATCTCGGCGATGTGCAGCGGGTCTTCCAGGGACACGTCGAGCGCGAAGCGCGCGGGCAACTGCCCCGCCGCCAGCCGCGAGAGCGCGAGCTGCGCCTGCTCGGCGCGCAGCCGGGCGGTCTGCTCCTGCTGGCGGGCGTGGACGATTTCCGCGTCGGCCTTGATGATTTCGTAGCGCGCCGCCTCGCCGCTGTCCACTCGCACGCGCACACGCTCATGGGCTTGCTCCAGCAGGCGCACGGCCTCCTGGGCGGCGCCCGCCTCGGCCTCGCGCAGCACCACCTCGTAGGCGCGCAGCCATGTCTGCGCCACCAGCGCGTTGCGCGTGGCGGCCACCTGGTGCGCGCTGCCCTGTTCCGCCGCGCGGGCCGCATCCACCCGCGCGCTGCGCAGGGCCGGGTTCTCCAGCGGCAGCGCCACGGCCCAGCTTTGCGTCGGTCCGGCGGCCCCGGCGGGCGTGCGCGCGCTATTGCGGCCTTGCAGCCATTCCAGCCGGGGGTTGGGCCGTGCCGCCGCGCTGGCCACGCCCGCGCGCGCCGTGGCTTGCGACTGCCGCACCGCGCGCAGATCGGGGTTGTGCTGCAGCACGGCTTGCACCACTTCAGGCAAGGTGAGCGGCTGCGGGGCGGCGGCGGATGCCGTGGCCGCCTGGGGCTGCGCCTGCGCCGCAACGCTGCCGCCCAGCAGCAGGCCGCAGAACGCCACGTGCAATGCGGTGCGCGATGAAAAAGAAAGGCGGGCAGGGGCCAGGCCCGCCAGGGTCGTTCGGTACGCCATGTGAAATCGCCTGCCGCGGCGCGGCAGCCAGGTGGATGGAGGAAAAGAAAGCGGCGCGTGGCCCGCGCAACGGCGTGCGCAGCCAGCGGTCAGGCAGAGGGGACGCAGCGCTCAGGAGCGCTGGAGGGCGCTCAGGCGCTCAGAGAGGATTTGGGCGGGCGCAGCAGCTGGCCCGGCACAGGCGAGCGGTGCGCCTGTGCCCTGAACGCGGGCGGCGCCCAGGTCGGCACCACCAGCACGACCACCGGCGCGGGCGGGCCGTACATTTCCGCCGAGCGGTCTTCGGCGGTCAGCACGTCGGGCAGGGAATGCACGGGGCCGTCATGCTGATCCACGGAGCCCCCAGTTGCTTCGATGAAGATCTGGTGCGCGTGCACGCCCGCCAGGGACCCTTCGGCGGACGGCGACGCCTCGGCCTGCCCCCATGCCACGGACAGCAGCATCAGCAAAGCAAGCAGGAACGAGGGCGCAAGGCGCATGGGCGGCGAGGGCAGGGCGATGGAGTGCGGAAGCGGTGATTTTAAAGCAATCGCAGGGTTTACCCTCTATGCCTTTTTGCGGCCCCACTCCTGTAACCTCCCGTTAAGCCAACGATAAGCCCTGTACCGCATAGTCGCGCCCAATTGGAGTATTGAGTGAGTCCACCGTCCTTCCCTGACCGCGCCCTGCGTTCCATTTCCTGCATCGTCCCCTGCTACAACGAAGCCGAGAGCCTCGACCGCCTGCTGCCCATCCTGAGCGCGCAACTCGCCGCCCTGGCCCCGCGCTGGGAGATCGTGCTGGTGGACGACGGCAGCAGCGACGCCACCGCCGCCCGCCTGGGCCTGTGGACGCAGCAGCCGGGCGTGCGCGCGCTGCAACTGTCGCGCAACTTCGGCAAGGAGGCCGCCCTCAGCGCCGGGCTGGCGGCGGCGCAGGGCGACGTGGTGGCGATGATGGATTCCGACCTGCAGCACCCGCCCGAACTGCTCGCCACCTTCGTGCGCCACTGGCGCGCCGGGGCCGACATGGTCTACGCCGTGCGCGAGCACCGCGAGGCCGAGTCCGCCTTCAAGCGCTGGGGCGTGCGCTGGTTCTACGGCCTGATCAACGGCGGCAACCGCTTCGAGGTGCCGCCCGGCGCGGGCGACTTCCGGCTCATGGACCGCGCCGTGGTGCAGGCCCTGCTCGCGCTGCCCGAGCGCAACCGCTTCATGAAAGGGCTGTACGCCTGGGTGGGCTTCGAGACCGTGGCCGTGCCCTACCTGCCCGCCGAGCGCGAGCATGGCAACAGCCACTACAGCCGTATCCGGCTCGTGCGGCTGGCGCTGGACGGGCTCACCGCCTTCACCGTGTGGCCGCTGCGCGCGGTGATCATGCTGGGCTTCGTGCTGGCGCTGGCGGCCTTCGGCTATGGGGGCTACCTCATCCTGGACTACCTGGTGAACGGGGTGGACGTGAGCGGCTGGACCACCATCGTCGTGAGCCTGATGCTGTTCGTGGGCGTGCAACTCGTCTCGCTGGGCGTGGTGGGCGAATACGTGGGCCGCATCTACGAGGAGGTCAAGCGCAGGCCGCTGTACGTGGTCAAGCGCGAACTGGGCCAGGGTTTGAAGGAAAAAGAATGAGAACCAAGCCCCCACGCTCCACCGCTGCGCGGGTCGCTGCCCCCCGAGGGGGCGCTTTTCATCTTGGGGCGGCCCGGCGATGAAAAGGGCCCGCTCCCGTTCCGCCTGGGCGGTGCTGGCGCTCGTGGTGGCGTGGCTCGCCGCCACGGCCTGGATGCGCCCGCTCATGCTGCCCGACGAGGGCCGCTACGCCAGCGTGGCGTGGCAGATGCTGCAATCGGGCGACTGGCTCACGCCCACGCTCAACGGGCTGCCGTTCTTCCACAAGCCGCCGCTGTTCTACTGGATCACCGGCGCGGCGCTGGCCGCCTTCGGGCCGGTGGAGATCGCGGCGCGCATGGCGTCCATCACGGGCGGCGTGCTGGGCGCGATGGCGCTGTACCTCTTCACGCGCCGCTGGAGCGGCGAGGCCACGGCGCGGCGCGCGCTGGCGGTGCTGCTGGTGCAGCCGCTGTGCTTCCTCGGCGCGCAGTTCGCCAACCTCGACATGCTGGTGGCGGGCTGCATCGTCGCCACCGTGCTGGCGCTGGCCCATGCCGCCCTGTGCTTCGAGGCGGGCCAGCCGCACCGCGCGGCCCTCTGGGGCGCCTACGTGCTGGCGGCGCTGGGCGTGCTGGCCAAGGGGCTGATCGGCTTCGTGCTGCCCGCCGCCATCATCGGCCTGTGGCTGCTGCTGCGCGGGCGCTGGCGCGTGCTGCTGGCGCTGTTCTCGCTGGTGGGCGCGGTGCTGTTCCTGGCGGTGGCCGCGCCCTGGTTCTGGGCCATGCAGCAGCGCTTCGACGGGTTCATGCACTACTTCTTCGTGGTGCAGCACTTCCAGCGCTTTGCCGAGACCGGGTTCAACAACGTGCAGCCGTTCTGGTTCTACCCGGCGGTACTGGCGCTGTGCTCGCTGCCCTGCCTGCTGGGGGTGCGGTTCGCACGCGGCTACTTCAAGGACCCGGTGCGGCTGCTGATGGCGCTGGCCGTGGGTGTGGTGGTGCTGTTCTTCTCGCTGCCGCAGTCCAAGCTGGTGGGCTACGTGCTGCCCGCCGTGCCGCCGCTGGCGTGGCTGATGGCCGATGCCTCGCGGGCCCGGGGGCGCTGGTGGACGGCCGCGCTGGCCGTGAGCGCGCTGCTGGGCCTGGCCGTGGTTGCGGGGCTGACGGTGGACCAGCGCCGCAGCGCCCGCCCGCTGGGCCTGGCGCTGCGCGCGCAGCACCAGGCGGGCGAGCCGGTGTTCATGGTGCGCGAATACCTGTACGACGTGCCCTTCTACGCCCGCCTGGCGGACCCGCTTTACGTGGTGGACGACTGGGGCGACCCACGCATCGCGCGGCGCGACAACTGGCAGAAGGAACTGGCCGACGCCGGGGCTTTCGACGCGGCGCGGGCCCGGCAGCTGCTGGTGACGCCCGCCGCCTTGCCCCAGGCCCTGTGCAGCGCCCCGGTGGCCTGGGTGATGGGCGCGAGCAGTCTGCCCCAGGACTTCCCGGTGCTCGCCCAGGCCGAAGTGGTGGGCACGGCGGCCTATGGCCAGACACTCTGGCGTGTCCGTTGCGGTACAAAGCCCCATGCCGACACCGCTCCCTGACACACCCCGCATCAGCCTCTGCGTGGACGACTTCGGCCTGCACGCCGGCGTGAACCAGGCCGTGCTCGTGCTGGCGCGCCTGGGGCGCGTGCAGGCCACGTCGGCCATGGTGGGCGCGCCCGCCTGGGCGCAGGGCGCGGCTGAACTGCGCACGCTGGATGTCCGGCAGCTGGAAGTGGGCCTGCACCTGGATTTGACGGAACACCCGCTGCACCTACCGCGCCAGAACCTGGGGCCGCTGATCGCCCGGGCCTACCTGCGGCAGCTGGACGCCGCTGCGCTGCGCGCCGAAATCAGCGCCCAGTTCGACGCCTTCGAGCGCCACCTGGACGGCCCGCCCGCCTACGTGGACGGCCACCAGCACGTGCACCAGCTTCCCATGGTGCGCGGCCTGCTGGTGCAGGAGGTGGCGCGCCGCTACCCCCCAGGCACGCTGTGGCTGCGCGCCACCCACGCGGGCCTGCCCGCCGACCCCAAGGCCCAGGTGATCGCAGGCCTGGGCGCGCGGGCGCTGTCGGCCCTGGCGCGGGGGCAGGGCCTGCGCCAGAACGCGCGGCTGCTGGGCGTCTACGGCTTCACGGGCGGTGCGCAGCGCTACCGCGAGCGGCTGGCGCGCTGGCTGCACGCCGCGCGCGACGGCGACCTGCTGATGTGCCACCCGGCGCTGCCCGCCGCCGTGCCAGATGCGATCGCCCGCGCGCGGGAGGACGAATTCGCCGTCCTGAGCGCGCCCGGCTTCGATACGCTGCTGGAAGATGCCCGCGTGCGCTTGGCCCCCATGCGCCAGATACTATCTATTTGATAGCTGCCAGCGCTTGTCCATAAAGCGCTGCGGGCCGATTGGGCTTGAACCTGGGTTTAGTCCACTTTGGCCCCGGACGCCTTCACCACCTGCTGGTACTTGGCCCGCTCGCTCGCCATGAAGGCGGCGAACTGCTCCGGCGTGGTCGGCACCGGCTCGGCCAGCAGCGCGGCGAAGCGGGTCTGGGTGGCCGGGTCCTTGAGCGCGTCGGTGAACGCCTTGTTGAGCCGGGCAATCACCGGCCCCGGCGTGCGGGCGGGCGCGACCAGGCCCCACCAGGTGTCGATGGAAAAGCCCTTGAAGGTCTGGGACAGCGGCGGCACGCCCGGCAGCAGCGGGCTGGCGTTGAGCGAGGTGACGGCCAGCGCCTTCAGCTTGCCCGCCTTGATGTTGGGCGCGGCGGCGGCCAGGTTGTCGATGTTGAAGTCCACCTCGCCCATCAGCAGCGCCAGCTGCGCGGGGTTGGCGCCCCGGTACGGCACGTGCAGCGCGTAGATGCCGGCCTGCTGCTTGAACAGTTCGCCCGCCAGGTGCCCCGCGCTGCCGTTGCCGCCGCTGCCGTAGTTGAGCTGGGCGGGGTGGGCCTTGGCGTAGGCGACGAGGTCGGCCACGCTGTGGATCTTGAGCTGCTCGGCGCGGGCCGTGTTCATCACCAGCACGTTGGGCACGCGCACCATCTGCGTGATGGCGGCGAAGTCCCGGGCCGCGTCGAAGGGCATGTGGCGGTAGAGCCAGGGGTTCACGGCGTGCGTGGCCGTCGCGGCGATGCCGATGGTCAGCCCGTCCGGCGCGGCCTTGGCGATGGCGTCCGCGCCGATGTTGCCGCCCGCGCCGCCCTTGTTGTCGATGATGACCGGGCCCAGCGCATCGCGCACGCGCTCGGCCAGCGCGCGCGCCGTCACGTCGATGGGGCCGCCCGCCGCGTAGGGCACGATGAGGCGGATGGGCGCGTTCTCGGCATGGCCGATCAGCGGCGCGGAGAAGGCGGAGAGGGCGCAGAGGACGAGGCGGCGGGTCGGCATGTCAGGCAGCCTGTTGCTTGTCGGCTTCGGAAGTGAAGGCGTCGGCGTAGAACTCCTCGGGCGGCAGGCCGCGCTGGGCGCTGTAGGCCGCGCGCGCCGAATCGACCACGATGGGCGCGCCGCAGGCATAGACCTGGTGGCCCGAGAGGTCGGCGAAGTCATCCAGCACGGCCTGGTGCACGAAGCCGGTGCGGCCTGTCCAGCCGTCCTCGGGCAGCGCGTCGGAGACGACGGGCACGTAGGTCAGCTGCGGCATCTCGGCCACGCGCTCGCGCACCCAGGCGTCCAGGTACAGGTCCTGCGGGCGGCGGCCGCCCCAGTACAGCGCCACGGGGCGCGTGCTGCCCTTGAACTGCAGGTGCTCGATCAGCGCCTTGATGGGCGCGAAGCCCGTGCCCGAGGCCAGCAGCACGATGGGCTTGGCGGAGTCCTCGCGCAGGTAGAAGCTGCCGAACGGCCCCTCCACGCGCAGGATTTCCTTCTCCTTCATCGCGCCGAACACGTGGTCGGTGAATTTGCCGCCCGGCATGTGGCGGATGTGCAGCTCCACGCCCGGCGCGGTGGCCTGGTGGTGCGGCGCGGTGGCCATCGAATAGGCGCGGCGCACGCCGCCCATCAGGATGAATTCGATGTACTGGCCCGCGTGGTAGCGGAAGGTGTCGGCGGCGGGCAGCTGCAGGCGCACCAGCATCACGTCGGGCGACTTTTTTTCGAGCGCGGCCACGCGCACCGGCAGCTTCTTGATGGGGTAGGCGCTTTCGTCGGTGACCTGGCGCGATTCGAGCACCACGTCGCTCGTGGGCCGCGCGCAGCAGGTCAGTACCAGGCCCGCGGCCTCTTCCTCCGGCGACAGGGCCTTGGCCTGGTGCGGGCCGTGCTCCACCGTGCCGCTGATCTTCTTGCACTTGCACGAGCCGCAGGCCCCGTCCTTGCAGCCGTAGGGCAGGCCGATGCCGCCCTGGATGGCGGCGGCCAGGATCGCCTCGCCTTCGCGGGCGTTGAACTGGCGTCCGCTGGGCTGCACGGTGATCTGGAAGCTGGCGGTCATGTGTCGTTATCCTCGGGGGCTTTGCTCAAGGGGCCAGATTTTGCCTTCAAACCAAAGCCCGCTCGGTGCGCTGCCAGCGCGCTTTCGCCGTGGGCGCGTGCTCATCGTGGGCTGTGGCGACGTGGGGCTGCGGGCCGCGTGGTTCCTGCGCGGCCAGCGCGTGCTGGCGCTCACGTCCAGCCCCGAGCGCGCGCCGCAGCTGCGCGCGGCGGGCATCACGCCCATCGCGGGCAACCTGGACCGGCCCGCCACTTTGGCGCGCCTGGCGGGCCTGGCCACGCGCGTGCTGCACCTGGCGCCGCCGCCGCTGGAGGGCTGGACCGACCGGCGCACCGTGGCCCTGGCGCGCGCGCTGCGCAGGCGGTCGCTGCCCACGGCGCTGGTCTATGCATCGACCAGCGGCGTGTACGGCGACTGCGGCGGCGCGTGGGCGGCCGAAACCCGCCCCGTGGCCCCCGCCACGCCGCGCGCCCAGCGCCGCGTGAACGCCGAGCGCGCCGTGCGCCACCTGGGCCGCGCGGGCGTGCGCGCCAGCATCCTGCGCATCCCCGGCATCTATGCCAACGACCGTGCGGGCGGCAACCCGCGCGAGCGCCTGCTGCGCGGCACGCCCGTGCTGGCGCCGGAGGACGACGTCTACACCAACCACATCCACGCCAACGACCTGGCGCGCGCCTGCGTGGCCGCCTTGTGGCGCGGCAAGGCGCAGCGCGTGGTGAACGTGAGCGACGCGAGCGAATTGAAGATGGGCGACTACTTCGACCTCGCCGCCGGCATCTACGGCCTGCCGCGCCCGCCGCGCGTGTCGCGCAGCACGGCGCGCGAGCGGCTGCCGGTGTCGCTGCTGAGCTTCATGGGCGAGTCGCGCCGCCTGGTGGCTGACCGGCTGGCGCGTGAATTGCGCGTGCGGCTGTGGTTCCCCACGGTGGAGCAGGGCCTGCGCGCCTAGCGTGGATAGCTGTTGCCCTTGCCGTCGAAGCAGCGGAACACATTGCAGCCGGTGATGGGCGGGGGCGCGGGGGCAGGGGCGGGAACGCGGCCATGGCCATAGCGCGATACGCCCCACATGGGAGCCGCCAGCGCGGGCTGTTGAGGCTGGGCGGCCTGGATTTCCGCCGCGCGCTCGGGGCCCAGGCAGTCCAGGTTCATCTGGCGTTGCAGGCTTTGCAGGCGCTGCTGGTCTTCGTAGGTGCCGAGGCCGCTGGGCTGGGCGGCCTCCACGTTCTTGCGCGCGCTGGCGCAGGCGGCGGAATGGGCGTAGTCGGGCCGGGGGGCGGTGCGCTCGTGGGCCTGTTGGGCGGCCTTGCGTGACTCGGCTTCCGCGTCGGCGGCCTGCTGCTCGCGCAGGCGTTGCAGGGCCTCGGCGGCCTGGGCGCGCTCGGCCTCGATCTGTTCGGGCGTCTTGCGCGCCTCGATCTCGCGGGCCTGCGCGCCCGCGGCGCAGTCGCCGTCGGTGTAGGTGACCTGGCCCGTGCGCGGGTCGGTGCAGCGGTTGACCTGGGCCTGCGCCACCTGGGCGCACAGCGCGGCGCATACGGTCAGGCTGAAAGCGGCGGCGCGAAGGGGCGTGGCGGGCATGGGGTCGAGATTACTCCCACAATCGGCGGCTTGGTTTTCCGGTGTCGTTCCATGTCTTCCCCTTCCTCCACCCTGCGCGGCATCGTCGCGATGCTGCTCGCCTGCCTCTTTTTCGCGGGCATGGATTCCCTGCTCAAGGTGCTGGGCCAGCACTTTCCGCCCGCGCAGGTGGCCGCGCTGCGCGGGCTGACGGCGCTGCCGCTGGTGTGCCTGTACATCGCGTGGCGGCGCGAGGCAGGCCAGGTGTTCACGCGCCGCCTGCGCTGGCGGCTGCACGCGCTGCGCGTGGTGCTGAACCTGGGCATCCTGTGGCTTTTCGTCTACGGCCTGCGCACGCTGGGGCTGGCCGAGGCGTACACGCTGAGTTTCGTCGCGCCGCTGCTGGTCACGCTGCTGTCCGCGCCCCTGCTGGGCGAGCGGGTGCTGCCGCGCCACTGGGCAGCGATCGGCGTGGGCTTCGTGGGCGTGGTGGTGGCGCTGCGGCCGGAGCAGGGGGCTTTTCTATCGCTGGGGGCCTTGGCGGTGCTGGGCGGGGCGGTGTGCTACGCGCTGTCCAACCTGCTGGGCCGGCTGATCAGCCGCACGGAGTCCAGCGCGGCGCTGGTGTTCTGGGCGACGGCGGGGCTGGCCGTGGTGGGCACGGCGCTGGCCGTGCCGGGCTGGGTGCCCGTGGGGCCGGAACATGCGTGGCACCTGGCCGCGCTGGCGCTCACGGGCTTCGCGGGCCAGCTGGCCATTGCCGAGGCCTTCCGCCATGGGCAGGCCGCCGCCATCGTGCCCTTTGAATACAGCGCGCTGCTGTGGGCCGTGGCGCTGGACTGGCTGCTTTGGCGCGCCGCGCCCGATGCGTGGACGCTGGGCGGCGGCGCGCTGATCATCGCCAGCGGGCTGTACCTGGCGCGCAGCGAATCGGGCAAGTCCGCGCCCGCGTCAGACGACGCCGCCCGCGCGTAGCGCGGCGATCTCCTGCGCCGACAGGCCCAGTTCGGCCAGCACCTCGCCCGTGTGCTGCCCCAGCGCGGGCGGCGCGCGGCGCAGCACGGGTGGGGTGGCCTGCAAGCGCAGCGGGCTGGCCACGCCGGCGATGTGGGCTATGCCGTCGCCGGCGTCACGCGGCAGGCTCACGGCCAGGCCGCGCGCCCGCACCTGCGCGTCGGCAAAGGCCTGGCCGATGTCGTTGATGGGGCCGCAGGGAACGGCCTTGTCTTCCAGCAGCGCGATCCATGCGGCGGTGGTGCGCGTGGTGGTCACGCCCTCCATCAGCGCGATCAGTTCGGCGCGGTGCTGCACGCGCAGGGTGTTGGTGGCGAAGCGCGGGTCCTGGCCCCATTCGGGTCGGCCCGCCGCTTCGCAAAAGCGCAGGAACTGGCCGTTGTTGCCAATGGCCAGCAGCATGGAGCCGTCCTGCGTGCGGATGTCCTGGTAGGGCGCGAGGCTGGGGTGCGTGTTGCCCTGGCGCGTGGGCGGCACGCCGGTGTTGAGGAAGGCGCTGGCCTGGTTGGCGAGGATGGACATGCCCACGTCCAGCAGCGCCATGTCGATGTGCTGGCCCTGGCCAGTCTGCTCGCGCACGCGCAGCGCGGCGAGCACGGCGGTGGCGGCGTAGCAGCCGGTGAAGATATCGGTCAGCGCCACGCCCACGCGCAACGGGCCGCCGCCGGGCTCGGCGTCGGGGCGGCCGGTGATGCTCATCATGCCGGTCATGGCCTGGATCATCAGGTCGTAGCCCGCGCGCTCGGCATAGGGGCCGTCGTGGCCGAAGCCGGTCACGCTGCAGTAGACCAGGCGCGGGTTCAGCGCGCGCAGGCTTTCGTGGTCCAGCCCGTATTGCCTGAGGCCGCCGGTCTTGAAGTTCTCGACCACCACGTCGGCCTGCAGGGCCATCTTCTTGAGCAGCGCCTGGCCTTCGGGCGCGGCCATGTCCACCGTCACGCTGCGCTTGTTGCGGTTGCAGGCGGTGAAGTAGGTGGACTGGTCGGTGTCGCGGCCCTCCGCGTCCTTCAAAAAGGGCGGGCCCCAGGTGCGCGTGTCGTCGCCCACGCCGGGGCGCTCGATCTTGACCACGTCCGCGCCCAGGTCGGCCAGGATCTGCGTGCACCAGGGGCCGGCGAGCACGCGCGAGAGGTCGAGGACTTTGACGCCGTCCAGCGCGCCAGGAGGAGTAGAAGCCATTTTTTCAACAAAACAGGCTGCTAGCCCTTGTGTAGAGAGCGCTAGCAGCTATGGTTTCAGGAGCGGTCAGTTGCTGAACGCAGCGAGTCCGGTCTGCGCGCGGCCCAGGATGAGCGCGTGTACGTCATGCGTGCCCTCGTAGGTGTTCACCACCTCCAGGTTCACGAGGTGGCGTGCCACGCCGAATTCGTCGCTGATGCCGTTGCCGCCCATCATGTCGCGCGCCAGGCGAGCGATGTCCAGCGCCTTGCCGCAGTTGTTGCGCTTGATGAGCGAGGTGCCCTCGACCGACGCGATGCCCTCGTCCTTCATGCGGCCGAAGCGCAGCGCGGCCTGCAGGCCCAGGGCGATTTCGGTCTGCATGTCGGCCAGCTTCTTCTGGATGAGCTGGTTGGCGGCCAGCGGGCGGCCGAACTGCTTGCGGTCCAGCGTGTACTGGCGCGCGGTGTGCCAGCAGAACTCCGCCGCGCCCATCGCGCCCCAGGCGATGCCGTAGCGCGCGCTGTTCAGGCAGGTGAACGGGCCTTTCAAGCCCTGCACCTCGGGCAAGGCGTTCTCCTCGGGCACGAACACGTCGTCCATCACGATCTCGCCGGTGATGCTGGCGCGCAGGCCCACCTTGCCGTGGATGGCGGGGGCGGAGAGGCCCTTCATGCCCTTTTCGAGCACGAAGCCGCGAATCGGGCCGACGGTGCCGCCCTCGGACACCTCCTTGGCCCAGACCACGAACACGTCGGCGATGGGGCTGTTGGTGATCCACATCTTGCTGCCCTTGAGCCGGTAGCCGCCGGCGGTCTTGTGCGCGCGCGTGGCCATGCTGCCGGGGTCGGAGCCGTGGTCCGGCTCGGTCAGGCCGAAGCAGCCGATGAACTCGCCGCTGGCCAGCTTGGGCAGGTACTTCTGCTTCTGCGCCTCGGTGCCGAATTCATGGATGGGCACCATCACCAGCGACGACTGCACGCTGGCCATGGAGCGGTAGCCCGAATCCACGCGCTCCACCTCGCGGGCGATCAGGCCGTAGGCCACGTAGTTCAGGCCGGGGCCGCCGTACTGCTCGGGGATGGTGGGGCCGAGCAGGCCGACCTCGCCCATCTCGCGGAAGATGGACACGTCCGTCTTCTCGTGGCGGAACTGCTCCAGCACGCGCGGCGCCAGCTTGGCTTGGCAATAGGCGGCGGCGGCGTCGCGGATGGCGCGCTCGTCGGCGGTCAGTTGCTGGTCGATGAGGAAGGGGTCATCCCATTGAAAGCGGGCGTTGGCGGCCATGGTGGTGTGCGGTCTCCGTGTGAAAGGACTGCATCGTAGGGGGCATGGGTGCGGAGCGCAAACAAGAACTTGACACCCCGCCATGCGCCGGGCGAGGCAGGTGCGTTTGCTATTGATAATGTAGCTGCAAGCGCTCGTCCCTGCTGGGCTGGAGGCCGATTTTGCTGGAAATCAGCGGCGGCGCAGCACGTGGATGAATTCCGCGCCCACCGTCTGCTGCTCCACCAGTTCGTTGCCCGTCTGCTTGGCGAATGCCTGGAAGTCGCGCAGCGAACCGGTGTCGGTCGCCACCACCTTGAGCAACTGGCCGCTTTGCATGTCGGCCAGGGCCTTCTTGGCCTTGAGGATGGGCAGCGGGCAGTTCAGCCCGCGCGTGTCCAGTTCTTTGTGGATATCCATGATCGTCAGTTGTTGATGCTAAGAGCGTGTTTATGGCCTTTTCATGGTGCCCGCAAGGTAGCAAAAGGCGGCAATCTAGGCGTGCGCTGCAGCCCATGCTCACTGCATGGGCAAGGCGCGCAACAACGAGTGCGGCCTTTTGCTGCCTTGCCCGAAGGGTTGCCCCGCAAAGGCAGCGTCTGTGGCGTTGCCCATCCTCGCCGCACACCAGTGCGGCTTGCGGTGGGCGCCTTGCATCCACCGCCTTTGCGGGGCAACGGGCACCATGAAAAGGCCATGAACACGCTCTCACCCCCGGCGGCGCTCTTCATTTTCTTCCGGCGTGAAGAACACGGGTTCATGCCCCTTGCCGCGCAGCCAGTCGGCCAGCGCGTAGCCCGTGCCCGCGGGCCAGCACTTGAGCTCGTGCAGTTCGTAATAGCGCCAGTCCACGAGTTCGGGCGACAGCTGCACCGTGCCCCGCGCCTGCACGTGGTAGGCGATGATGACCTGGTTCATGCGCAGGAACTCATACGCCCCCACGATCTGGCACGAAGTCACGTCGAGGTTGGTTTCCTCCTTCACCTCGCGCGCGATGCCCTCCTGGGGCGACTCGCCAGCCTCCATGAAGCCGGTGATCAGCGCAAACATCTTGGCCGGCCAGGCCGCGTTGCGCGCCAGCAGCACCTTGCCGTCCACCTCGACGATGGCGGCCAGCACGGGCGTGGGGTTGTTCCAGTGCGTCCAGCCGCAGGCGGGGCAGCGCAGGCGCTGCTTGTAGCCGCCGTCCTCGGCCATCAGCATCAATTCGAGCGGCGTGCCGCAGTGGGTGCAGAAGCGGGTTTCGTAGTGCTGCATGGTCAGGCCGGGAAGACGCCGGTGGAAAGATAGCGGTCGCCCCGGTCGCAGACCACGAAGACGATGGTTGCGTTCTGCTCGCGCGCCGCGATCTGCTGCGCCACCCAGCACGCGCCTGCGGCGGAAATGCCGCCAAAAATGCCTTCCTCGCGAGCCAGGCGGCGGCACATGTCCTCGGCGTCGTCCTGGCTCACGTACACCAGCTCGTCCACCGTGCTGGGGTCATAGATCTTGGGCAGATACTCCTCGGGCCACTTGCGGATGCCCGGAATGCGCGAGCCCTCCTGCGGCTGCGCCCCGATGATCTGGATGGCGGGGTTCTTTTCCTTCAGGAAGCGCGACACGCCCGTGATGGTGCCCGTGGTGCCCATCGCGCTCACGAAGTGGGTGATGCGCCCGCCCGTCTGCTCCCACAGCTCGGGGCCGGTGGTTTCGTAGTGGATGCGCGGGTTGTCGGGGTTGGCGAACTGGTCGAGCACGCGGCCCTTGCCCTGCGCCACCATCTGGTCGGCGAGGTCGCGCGCGTACTCCATGCCGCCGCTCTTGGGCGTGAGCACCAGCTCCGCGCCGAACGCCTTCATGGTCTGCGCGCGCTCGATCGACAAGTCCTCCGGCATGATCAGCACCATGCGGTAGCCCTTGATGGCCGCCGCCATCGCCAGCGCGATGCCGGTGTTGCCCGAAGTGGCCTCGATCAGCGTGTCGCCGGGCTTGATCTCGCCGCGCTCCTCGGCGCGCTGGATCATCGACAGCGCGGGCCGGTCTTTCACCGAACCTGCGGGGTTGTTGCCTTCGAGCTTGCCCAGCAACACGTTGCCGCGCGCCTGGTTCTCCGCCGCCTGAATGCGCTGCAGGGCCACCAGCGGCGTGCGGCCAATGGCGTCTTCGATGGTGGGGTAGGCGGGGGTCGATCGTGCAGTCATATGGCCTTACTGTGCCATAATTTGCGGCTTCGCTCAGTCTGCCGCCCGGGTGGTGAAATTGGTAGACGCAGGGGACTCAAAATCCCCCGCCGCAAGGCGTGCCGGTTCGATTCCGGCCCCGGGCACCACATCGAAGGCCGCACAGTTCCATGGACGTGCGGCCTTTTCTTTTTTCCTTCCGAGAACCCCGATAGCGCAGTCCGTACAGCTGCGCCGCAGTGCGCCCGGGGCCTGTTGCCCGCTCCGCTCGATGCCTAAACCTTGCGCAACACAGGCGCTGCCCAGCGCCCGTCCAGCGCCTCCGCGCGCGGCAGGTACAGCCGCAGATTCATGCTGAAGCCCCCTGCGGGCGCGGGCAGCCAGTTGGCGGGGTCGGCGGGCGCGTCGTGCTGGATGTGGATGTCCAGCGAGCCGTCGGCGTTGTAGGCCAGCGGGTCGCGGTCGCCGATGGTGTAGCGGTGGATGGGGTTGTCCACGAAGAACTGGTCGGCCCCGTACATGGTCAGCGACCAGAAGGCATCGGCGGGTGGCAGTTCGGCCTTGTCGAAGTGCAGCACGTAGCGCGACGCGCCCGTGAGCGGCTGGCCGTCCGCCGTGTGCGTGGCGCGGGGGTAGATGGCCTCGCGCGCGGGCAGGGCGCCCAGCCCGGCGTAGGCGGTGAGGGCGCGCATCACGTAGTCGTTGCCAAAGGTGCCGATCGGCAGGAAGGGTGTGTTCCAGCCGTTGCGCATAGGGCGGATGCGGGCGCCGGTCTGCAGCAGGTAGGGCAGGGCGTCCTGGGCGGCGCGGGCCAGGGCGGTTTGCACGGCGGCGGGCGCGCCGGCCAGCGTGAAGGGCTGGCCGGGCTTGAGCCCCAGGCGCTCCAGGCGGAACAGCGTGGGGTAGTCCGCCGCGTGCGGCGGGTTGCGGCCCATGAGCCGGGTGAACAGGCCGAAGAACTCGGCGGGCGCCATGCGGGCCACGGCGTCCACGGGCGGGACGTCCATGTCGATGGACGGGTCCACCGTGCCGGCGGGCGCGTCGTAGGGCTTTCCGTAATGCGACAGCGGCACGGCCTGGAGCCGGGCCTGCAGTTGGTGCACCGTGGCGTAGTCCGCCGCGCCGTTGGTCTGGATGCGGTTGATGATCCAGCCCTGGTCGGTGGGGCTGGTCACCACGCGCATTCCGGGCGGAGTGGCGCCCTGCCAGCGCGGGCCCACGAGCACGAATTCGCCGGCCTCGGTGCCGGTGGTGCGCGCGCCCAGCGTGGCGAACACGTCGGTCCACATGTCCATGATCGGGAACACGTAGTAGCGGCCCGCCGTGTCGGGCAGGGTGAACACCAGCGGCTCGGTGCCCACGTCGTACCAGACGTTGGAGTACAGCGTGTCGGCGTTGGGGCGCACCACGTCCTTGAAGCTGGCGTCGGGGTAGCGCGGCGCGTGGGCGAACTGGTTCATGGGCGCGCGGATCAGCGCGCCCTGCGGCGCGGCCACGTTGGTGGCGACGCGGCGCGTGGCTTCCATGAGGACCAGGGGGTAGGCGTAGACGTAGGCTTCCAGGCCCAGGGCGTAGGCTTCGTCTTCGGTCAGCGGGGCGGTGTTCGGCATCGGGTGTGTCTCCTTGAGCCTGGAAGGCTAGAACGGCGCGCGGCGGCGCGCTGTCAAGCCGCCGACAATTCGCCCGTTTCACCAAAACGTCATGGACGCTGGCTACGCTGCCGGGACATACAACCATGAAAGCCATGCCATGAGTTTTGAAGACCGCGACGAACTGGTGCGCCGCATCGAGAATGACCTGCTCGACAGCCTGGACGAAGAGCTGGAGCTGGAGATCGAGGACCGCACGCACACCCTGGAGGCCCCGCAGGACAGCCACGCGCAGCGCGTGACGTATTTCAAGGAGCTGTTCCGGCTGCAGGGCGAGCTGGTCCGGCTGCAGGAATGGGTGGCCTCGACCCGGCAGAAGGTCGTCATCATCTTCGAGGGCCGTGACGCGGCGGGCAAGGGCGGCGTCATCAAGCGCATCACCCAGCGCCTGAACCCGCGCGTGTGCCGCGTGGTGGCGCTGCCCGCGCCCAACGACCGCGAGCGCACGCAGTGGTACTTCCAGCGCTATGCGGCGCACCTGCCCGCGGCGGGCGAGATGGTGCTGTTCGACCGCAGCTGGTACAACCGCGCCGGCGTGGAGCGCGTGATGGGCTTCTGCACGGATGAGGAGTACGAGGAGTTCTTCCGCTCGGTGCCGGAGTTCGAGCGGATGCTGGTGCGCTCGGGCATCAAGCTGATCAAGTACTGGTTCTCCATCACCGACGACGAGCAGCACCTGCGCTTCCTGGGCCGCATCCACGATCCGCTCAAGCAGTGGAAGCTTTCGCCGATGGACCTGGAGTCGCGCCGCCGCTGGGAGGACTACACCCGCGTGAAAGAGGCCATGCTCGAAGAGACGCACATTCCCGAGGCGCCGTGGTGGGTGGTGCCCGCCGACAACAAGAAGCAGGCGCGGCTGAACTGCATCAGCCACCTGCTGAAACAGTTCCCCTACGAAACAGTGGATCGCCCCGATGTAAAGCTGCCCGAGCGCGTGCGCAATGCGGACTACATCCGCCAGCCCGTGCCGCAGGACATGATCGTCCCGCAGTTGTACTAGGTGTTTGGTCTCGGCATCAGGCCGGACGGGCGCGGTTCAACTCAGGGCCCAGCAGGGCTTGCACTGCGGAGCGCGTGGGCATGCCGCCGATGGCGCCACGACCGGTGACCGAAAGTGCGGCGGCGGCATTCGCCCAGTGCATGGCGTCGCGCAGGACGAGGCCACGCGCCAGCGCTGCGGCCAGAGTGCCGGTAAAGGTGTCGCCTGCGCCTATGGTGTCGGTCACCTGCATCGTGTGGCCTGCGACGCGCACTGGCTCGGCGCCACGGCGGAACAGCGCGCACCCCGCGCGGCCCAGCGTGACCAGCACGGCTTGCGCGCCGCGCTTCAGCAGGGCGTCGGCGGCCTCGTCGATCGGAGCCTGGCGGCTCAGGCCGGCCAGCGTGCGCACTTCGGTCTCGTTGGGCGTAAGCAGGTCGCACAACGCCAGCCAGTCGTCGGGCAGCGGGCGCGCCGGCGCGGGGTTGAGCAGTGTCGTCACGCCGGCCTCGCGCGCGATGCGAAAGGCCGCCATCGTGGCCGCCTGCGGCACTTCGCAGGGTGCCATCACCACGCGGGCCGATTGCAGCGCTGTGCGCGCGGCCTCAGCATGTGCTGCATTCAGGCCGCCTCCGGCGCCTGCGGCCACTGCGATGCTGTTGTCGCCGTCGTCATAGACCAGTATCTGCGCGACCCCGCTGGGCTCGCCCTCGGCGACTTCGACGTGTCGGGTGTCCATGCCTTCTTGCTGCCACAGATCCAGCGCCATGCGGCCGAAGTCGTCGCTGCCGACCCGTGCGACCACCGCGACCGCCGCCCCTTGGCGCGCGCAGGCCACTGCGGCGTTTGACCCCTTGCCGCCAGGGCTGATCTCGAAGTGGCTGGCCATCAGCGTCTCGCCCCGCGCCATCGGGCGCGGCACGCGCGATACAAGGTCGGCGTTCCAACTCGCTATGCATACGACGTCTGCCATGTCGGGGCTTTCAGTGGGTGGCGGCGCGCAGATGGTCGAACTGCGCGCTCCAGTCGCCGCGCCAGCGGCGCCGGGTCTCGTCGTCGATCCATGCCGCATCGAGGCCGTTGAGCATGAAAGATTTCAGCGCGTCGAGGCCGAAGCCGAAGTCGCGGCTCATCATCAGCCAGGCCTGGGTGGGCGTGACCTGGTGCAGCGTCGGGTCGTCGGTGTTGGGGTGCACGCGCAGGCCCAGCGCCACCATGCGGCGGATCGGGTGATCCAGTGCCCAGCGCTCGGGGGGCAGCGTGCGCAGGTAGTAGGAGTTCGTCGGCACGACGGTGAAGACGAGGCCGCGGTCGATGCAGCGCTGCACCAGTTCGGGGTTGTCGAGGACGGTGTAGCCGTGGTCGATGCGGTCCACCTGCAGCAGCTCTATGGCCGTCTCGACGTTGGTCCACGGCGTGCCGAACTCGCCGGCATGTGCCGTCGTCCTGAAGCCGGCGCGGCGGGCGTCCCGGTAGGCTTTCCAGAACAGTTCGGGCGGGCGTTCGACCTCGTTGTAGTCGATGCCGATGCCGATGACCTCGGGCGCGCGATGGGCCGCAGCCATCTGTACCATCTCGACGGCCTCTGCCGCCGAAGCTTCGCGGTCGATGCTGGGGATGAGGCGGCCGACGATGTCGAGGTCACGCCCGGCATCGCGGATGGCCTGCACGATGGCGTCCTGCGCGGCCGCGTAACCGATGCCGGAATCACGTACCGTGCCGGTCGGGTTCCAGAAAAATTCGGCGTAGCGCACACCGTGCGCGCGAGCGTCCTGCAGGTATTCGTAGGTGATGCGGTGCAGATCGCCGGGCGCCCGGATCAGATGGCGGTCAAGCGCGCGCAGCACGCGCAGCACGCCCACGGGCTTCTCGCCACGGGTATAGAAGGCGTCGATTTCTTCGGCCGTGAGCGGTGCATTCACCTGGGCGGCCAGGTCGCGGAATGTCTGGTGGCGCACGGCGCCATACAGGTGGCAGTGCAGCTCGACTTTGGGCAGAGCGTGCAGAAAGCGTTCGAGGGATTCTTCGGGCATGGGTCAAAGGTTGTGCATCAACTGGTTCATCAGTGCTGGCAGCGCCGCTGTGGCGTCGATGCGTGTGGCGACCTGCACCTGGGCGCCGGTCTGTTCGGGGCGGCGGAATTCGCACACCGTCATGCCACGCGTGAAGCGGCCGTCAAGTTCGATGTCAACGCGGGCGGGCTGGAACTCGAAGTCTTGCGGGCGGCTCAGGTAGGCGGCGACAACGGGGTCGTACAGCGGCATGGGCACGCTGGCATCGGCGCTGCGGATGCGCAGGTAGGCATCCAGGTAGCCGGTGAACCAGCGCGCGCGCGGCGTGCCGAGCGCCTGCATCTGGCGCAGTTCGGCTGACGAGATGGCGATTTGGCGACACAGATTGAGGCCGAACATGCGCAGCGGCACGCCAGCGTTGAAGACGATGCTGGCCGCCTCAGGGTCGGCGTAGATGTTGAACTCGGCGGCGGCCGTGTGGTTACCGCGATCCGTGGAGCCGCCCATCAGCAGTATCTCGGCGATTTGTGCGGCGATGCCAGGGGCCTTCTGCAGCGCGGTGGCGAGGTTGGTCAGCGGTGCCAGCGCGACGATACTGATCTCGCCGGGGTGGCACATCACTGCGTCGATGAGCGCATCGACGGCGTGCACGTCGCTGGTGGGCTGCGTGGTTGGCGGCAGCGCTTCGCCCGTGGTGCGCATACCCTGTTCGCCGAGAATGCGCTGCGCTGTCTCTTGCGTGCCGGCGAGCGCCCGCCCGCAGCCGCGGAACAGGGGCGCGCGCAGGCCGTAGTGCGCGTGGATGCGGCGTGCGTTCTCCCAGGTCTGCGGCAGCGGTGCATTGCCTGCGACGACGCTGGTGCCGATCCAGTCCAGCGCCGGGTCGGCCGCCAGCAGCAGCATCGTGAACCAGTCGTCGAAGCCTGGATCGGTGTCCAGCCAGATACGGCGCTGCATCAGTCGGGCAGGAAGACGGCGGCAGCGGGCGGCAGCGCGAACTGCACCGCCTCGCCCTCCTGCCAGCGCGCGGCGGCGGCCTCGCACATGCCTTTCACGGCGCCCAGCGGCGACTCGATCAGGTACTCGACGCGGTCGCCGAGGTAGTTGCGCGCCTTGGCGACACCCTGCAGCGCACCTTCGCCCACGCGAACCTGATCAACCCTCCAGCCGATGCTGGCCGTGCCGACCGGCACCGCGGCGTCGAAGGGGGCGCTCCCGCCCTCGCCGTGCAGCGCGCCGTCGCGGTAGGCGAACAGGTTCTCGAAGCCCATGAACTGCGCGACGAAGCGGTTGCATGGCCGGTTGAACAGCACCTCGGGCACGTCGAGCTGCTCGATGCGGCCCCCGTTCATCACGACGATGCGGTCGGACAGCGCCAGCGCCTCGTCCTGGTCGTGGGTCACGTAGAGCATGGTCATGCCCAGCTCGCGCTGGATGCGGCGCAGCTCCGCGCGCATCTGCACGCGCAGCTTCGCGTCCAGGTTGGACAGTGGCTCGTCGAGCAGCAGCAGCTTGGGTTCGACGACGATGGCGCGCGCCAGCGCGACGCGCTGCTGCTGGCCGCCCGACAACTGCGCCGGCAGGCGCCGCTCGAAGCCCGTCAGACCCACCGCCTTCAGCACGGCCTCGGCGCGTTGCCCGATCTCAGCGTCGTCGGTCTTGCGCAGCCGCAGTCCGAACGCGACGTTTTCGAACACGCTGAGGTGCGGGAACAGCGCATAGGACTGGAAGACCAGGCCGATGTTGCGCTTGTGCGTGGGCGTGCGGCCGATGTCGGCGCCGTCCAGCACGATGCGCCCGGCGCGCAGCGGCAGCAGGCCGGCGATGGCGCGCATGGTCGTCGTCTTGCCGCAGCCGCTGGGGCCGAGCAGCGAGATCAGCTCGCCGCGCCGCACGGTCAGATCCAGCCCGGTGACGGTTGGTCGCGCGGGGTCGTAGCCGGTGGCGAGGTCGTGAAGCTCCAGCAGATTCATGGCGGCCTTAAAGGTATTTGGAGACGCCCAGCACGCGCTCGGCGACGAAGACCAGCAGCATCGAGAACGCGACCAGCACGGTGGACAGCGCGGCGATGGAGGGGTCGAAGGTGCTTTCGACCTGGCCCAGCATCTCGATCGGCAGCGTGCTGATGCCGGGGCCGGTCAGGAATAGCGACACGGGCACCTGGTTGAACGAGGTGATGAAGGCAAGGAAGAAGGCCGCGATCAGCGCGCCACGGATGTTGGGCAGCACGATCATGAAGAAGGTACGCAGCCGCGTGGCGCCGAGCGTGACGGCGGCATCCTCAATGTCCATGCGCAGGTTGGCGAGGCTGCCGTAGGTCACGCGCACCGCGTAGGGGATGGACAGCGCCAGATGGCCGATCAGCAGACCCGCGAAGACTGGCGCGTCAATGCGCAGCACCACGTGGCGCAACAGCGCCAAGCCGACGACCATGCCGGGCACCAGCAGCGGCGAGGTGACGGCGAGGCGGATGAGTTCCGCGCCCGGCGGCTTCAGCCGCGACAGTGCGTAGGCGACGGGCACGCCCAGCAGCAGCGCCAGCAGCGTGGACAGCAGCGCGATCTCGACGCTGGTGATGAAGGAGCGCTGGAACTCGTGCGACTCCAGCACCGCCAGCGTCCAGCGCAGCGAGTAGGCCTTGGGCGGAAAGGCCATCGTCGGCGCGTCGCCGAAGCCGGCCATGCAGGTGATGACGAAGGGCCCCAGCAGGAACAGCATCAGCAGCGCCAGCATGGCGCGCGAGAAGCGGGACGAGTTCATGGTGCCTTTCTGCGGGACAGTCGCTTCAGCAGCAGGTTTACGGCCAGACTCAACGCGACCAGTACCACCGCGATGACGTTGGCCGCGCCCAGGTCGCTCTCGACGTTGACCTTCTGGTAGAGCAGGGTTTCGAGCATCAGTACCTGCGGCCCGCCGAGCAGCGCGGGTGTCACATAGGCCGTCACGCAGCCGGTGAACACCAGCGTGCCGCCGACGACCAGGCCCTCCTGGGTCAGCGGCAGCGTCACCTTCCAGAACACCTGCAGCGGGTGTGCGCCCAGCGTGCGCGCGGCGTCGTTCACGTCGCGCGGCATGTTCTCCAGTGCGCTGACCAGGGAGATCAGCATCAGTGGCGCGAAGAGTTGCAGCAACCCGACGAACACGGCGCCTTCGCTGAACAGCAGCCGTAGCGGCTCGTCGCTCAGGCCCAGGTTCACGAGCAGGCTGTTGACGAAGCCGTTGCGGCCCAGCAGCACGATCCAGGCATAGGTGCGCGGCACGGGCGCGATCATCAGGGGCAGGATGGTCAGCCCGACCAGGATGCCGCGCCAGCGGCTCGGCGCCCGCGCGATGGCCTGAGCGGCCGGGTAGCACAGCAGAGCCGACGCCAGCGTGACGAGGCCAGCGATGCGCAAGGTGCGCCAGAACACCTGCCCGCCAAGCGCGGAGCTGAAGAATTGCTCGAAGCGGGCCAGCGTCCAGGCGCCCGTGTCGGCACGGAAAGCCTCGGATAGCAGCAGGCCGACCGGCGCCAGGAAAGTGGCCGCCAGCACCAGCAGCGCGGGCGCGACGAGCAGCAGGCCGCGCCGGGAGGCGCCGAGTGCGGGGCTCATGTCCGGGCCCTTACTTGGCGAGGCCCTTGTTCCAGGCGTCGAGCCAGGCGGCGCGCTGCGCGAGGATGGTCTGCGGTTTCACGAACCTCAGCGAGGCTATCTGCTCGCGACCGTAGGTGCTGACATCGGCCACTTCCTTGGGCAACTGCACGGTCTTGTTGACCGGGGAGTCGATGAGGTTCACGGCCAGCGCCGTCTGCACCTCCTTGGACAGCCAGAAGTCGATCAGCGCATAAGCCAGATCGGCGTTCTTGGCGCCGGCCACGATGCCCATGACGTTGAGCCCGGCGGCCTGGCCTTCCTTGGTCACGGCCCACTTGAGCGGCAGGCCCGAGCGCGACAGTTGCGCCCACACGAAGCGCGGCACCGGCGCGGCCCAGATCTCATCCTGCGCGAACAGCGCGGAGAGCTGCGCGCTGTTCTTCACGAAGGTCGTGACATTGCCGCGATTGGCCAGCACGCGCTCCAGACCGGTCGTAAAGATCGGGCTGTTGCCGCCCCAGGCCAACTCGGCCATTTGCAGCAGCAGCGGGCCCTGCGTCGTCGTGATGTCGGGCATCGCGACGCGGCCCTTCAGGTCGGTGCGCCACAAATCCTTCCAGGACGTGATGGAGTTGACCTTGTCGCTGCGATAGACCACGCCCACCGAGTAGGCCGTGTAGCCGACCGCGTGGTGGCCGCCGATGGGGTCTTTTGCGAAGTCCTCGAGCGCGCCGTAGTTTTTCAGCTGCGCGACGTTCAGCGGCTGGATCAGACCCTTCTGCGAGGCCTCCAGCATACCGAAGTCCGAGAACAGCACGACGTCCACCACCGGGTTGGCGCGGCGCGCCTCCAGCTTGGCGATGCGGTCGGCGTTGTTGCCGGTTTCGACCACGAGATTGCAGCCGCAGCGTGCGCGGAAGGGCGCGTAGACGTATTTCTCGAAACCCGGCTGGGAGACAGCGAAGCCCGACAGCACCAGCGTGCGTTTCTGCGCGTGACTGTCGGTCGTGGAGAGCGCGCCGGCCAGGGCGAGCACGGTGAGAAGGGTCTTTGCGATCATGACGGAGTCTCTCGTTTGTCGTCAGAAGCGGTGGCGCATGCCTATCGTCAGCATCGTCTGCGCGCGGCTGCTGGAGGCACCGAAGCCGAAGATGTTGGCATGGCTCGCGTCGCCGCCGGCCTGCTGGTGGATGGCATTGACGAACAGGTCGCTACGTTTGGAGAGCACGTAGTTGAACTGCAGGTTGAGCTGATCCCACTTGGGCTTGGCGCCCGACGGAGCGTAGCTGCCGCTGGTGCGCATCAGCGCCGCGCCCAGTATGACCTGGGGCGCCACCCTGTAGTTGAGGTTGACGTTGTAGTTGCGCAGGTGCAAAGAGCTGTTGTCGATGTAGTCGAACTTCACGTCGCTGAAGTAGATGCCCCACTGGGCCGGGCCGGTGGTGTACAGCGTGCCGACGCCAGAGATGGTCTGGCGCGCGGCGCCGGAATTGGCTGGATTCTTCGTGAACAGCAGCAGGCCGCTGCCATAGTCGTTGCCCACGGCGCCGTTGGGGCTGGTCGCACTGTTGGGGTTGTTCATGCGCGCATAGACCGCGCCACCGTTCCAGCCGCCCTCGCGATAGCCCACGCCCAGGCTGTAGGCTTCGTTATCAGAGTGAGAGGTGGACTCGGAGAGACCATAGACGGCCGTGAAGTCGAGGCCGCTGATGCGTGGGCTGGCGTACTTGATGGAGTTCTGAATGCGGATGTTGTTGTAGGCGTTGTCGTTGTCGCCGATGGCCACGCCATTGCTCGCAATCAGCACCGGGCCTAGGTAATCGTGCACCGTGTCGTACTGGCGGCCGAAAGTAAGCGTGCCGAACTGCTTGTCGGCGAGGCCGACGAAAGACTGGCGACCGAAAGCGCGGCCGTTTTGCGACAGTGCTCCGGTCATCGCGTTGAAGCCATTCTCCAATGTGAACACGGCGCTCAGGCCGCCGCCGAGGTCTTCGCTGCCGCGAAAGCCCAGCCTCGGATTCTGGTTGGTGCCGCTGATCGCGTGCATACGGCTCACACCGCCCTCGTTGGACACATGGCCTATGCCGGCTGAGATGAGGCCGTAGATGTTGACGCTCGACGTGCTCGGCGCGGGTGTCGAGGGCGGCAGGTCGGCCCGGGCCGTGGCGGCGCCGAAGGCACACAGGAGGCTGCACAGGAGGGGCGTGTATCGCAAGGGACATCCTTCATCGTGGGGTCGGCGGGACTCATCCAGGAGCGGATGTCCGTGTTGCCGAAAACATCTGTGCGGCCAGTGTAGGAGGGTGTAAAAATAACGTCAGATGATTGTTTTGATAGCTGAATAGATTCAATTTATTCAATGGACGATCCCACAGAGCAAGAGCAAGTCTCGTCCAGCCGTTTGCCCGCGCTGACGTTGCGTCAACTCCACTACTTCGTCACCCTGGCGCAGTTGCGCAGCTTCACGGCGGCGGCCCAGGCGCTGTCGATCAGCCAGCCAGCGCTGACCTCAGCGATCCGCCAGGCCGAGTTGTTGCTGGGCGGGCGGCTGTTCGACCGTTCCTCCCATCGCCTCCATCTCACGGGGGCCGGGGCGCTGGTGCTGCCGCTCGCGCAGCGGCTCGTGAACCGGGCGCTGCTCAGCTTTGCCAATATGGCCGAGGCGGTCGCGAGCGGCGTGCAGACGGTGCGTATCGGCCTCATCCCGTCCGTAGCGGGCTTGGTGCTGGCCCGGCTGGTGGAACTGCAGCGCGTGCAGCCGACGCTGCGCTTCTCGCTGCAGGACATGGCCAACTCCGACCTGATCGAGGCGGTTCGCGACGGGCGCGTGGACTTCGGCGTCGGTGTGTTGGAGCGCCGCGTGCTGGAGGCGGGACTGGCCTGGGTCGATCTGCTGCGCGACGACATCGTCGTCGTCATGCGTGCGGACGATCCGCTCGTGCGCAGCGGCCCGCTGGACTGGGCCGAGCTGAGCTGCAGGCCGCTGGCGGTCTTTGCGCGTGGCAACGTGGCCGACAGCCTGCTGCGCACAGCGGAGGAAATGGGGCTGGAGCTGAATATCGCCTACCGCATGGAGTACACGGAGCCGATCTATGCCCTCGTGCGCCATCGCATGGCGATGGCGATCATGCCGCGCCTTTACACCGAACAGTTGCACGACCCCCAACTGGTCGCCCTGGATCTGCGCGCACCGCATGTGCGCCGTACGATCGCGCTGCTGACGATGGGCGAATCCGACCGCAGCCCCCAGGTAGCGCAGTGCCGGGAGTGGGTGGCGACCGCATTTGCGGCAGGCCCCGGGGGAGGGGCGATCCGCCGCAGTCACCCGTAGGGCGCTGGATCCATGGGTTGAAAGCCTCCCGCAGACGCTGAGCGTGCGCTGCGGGATGTGTGACCTGCCGGCACTCCTGAAACGGCATGGATACTGTGCGCGCTGCTATCGTTTCTTGCGAAACGCCAACCATGCCGCAATCACCGTAAACCCCGCCACGAGCGACACCACGACCCAGAACCCGTGCTCGTCCTGCGCCAGCGGAATGCCGCCCACGTTCATGCCGAACAGCCCGGCCAGGATGTTGATGGGCAGCGCCAGCACGGTCACCACCGTCAGCACGAACAGGCTGTTGTTGTTGTCCTCGTTCACGGCGGCGGCCACTTCTTCCTGCAATAGCTTGATGCGGTCCTGCAGCGTCTGCATGTCGCGCAGCATCAGCGAGAACTCCTCGCTCGCGGCGGCCAGGCCCTGGCGGTCGTCCTCGCCCATCCAGCCTGGCGGCTGCTGCAGCAGGCGGAACAGCGCCGCAGGCTCCGGGGCCAGCAGCCGCTGCAGGCGCACCAGCAGCCGCCGCAGGCGGCCCAGGTGGGCGCGCGGGTGGTGGTAGCGCTGGGCGAGGATGGCGTCCTCGATGTCGTCTACGCGCGCGGTGGTCTCGCGCACCACCTTGACCAGCACGTCGGCCTGCGTGCGCATCAGGTGCTCCAGCAGTTCCGCCGTGCTCACCGGGCTGTCGCCCTGGCGCACGGCGGCGCGCAGCGCGTCCACCGAGCGCAGCGGCTGGGTGCGCGCGGTGATGACCAGGCGCTCGTTCAGGCAGATCCACAGCGTGGCGATGTCGGCGGACTCGAAGTTGAACTCGAAGTTCACGTCGTTGAGCACGGCCACCAGCGTGTCGTCCGAGCGCTCCAGGCGGGTGGAGGTCAGGCCCTCGCGCAGGGTGGCGTAGAACACCTCCGGCAGCCCGGCGTGGCGCTGCAGCCAGCGCAGCGACTGGGTGTTCGACAGGTTGAAGTGCAGCCAGAGAAAGTCGCGCCGCTTGCCCGCCGGGGCGACCAGCCACTCGGCGGCAGAGGCCGCCGACATGGCCTGCGCGGGCTCGCGCGAGTCGCAAAAAAAGCGCCAGCCGCAGATCAGGCCGGCATCGTCAACGGTCATCAGAAAACGTGCGAGAGCAGCCAGTACAGTCCGCCGGACAGCAGCATGGCGGCGGGCAGCGTCAGCACCCAGGCCAGCAGCAGGTTGCGCAGCGTGGACATCTGCAGGCCCGAGCGGTTGGCCGCCATCGTCCCGGCCACGCCCGACGACAGCACGTGCGTGGTGGACACCGGCAGGCCGTACATGTCCGCCGCGCCGATCGTCGCCATGGCCACCAGTTCGGCGGAAGCGCCCTGCGCGTAGGTCAGGTGCGTCTTGCCGATCTTCTCGCCCACGGTGACCACGATGCGCTTCCAGCCCACCATGGTGCCCAGGCCCAGCGCGATCGCCACCGCCACCTTCACCCACACCGGGATGAACTTGGTGGCCTGGTCCAGCTCGCCCTTGAAGGCGTGCAGCTGCTTGTGCGTCTCCTCGGGCAGGCTCGGGGCGCCGCCTTTCTCGATCAGCCGGATGGCTTCGGAGGCCAGGTACATGTCATTGCGCACGTTCGCCACCGAGGCGGCGGGCACCTTGGCCAGCGAGCCGTGTTCCTTGACCTGCTGGCCGATGCTGCCCACCAGCGCGGCCAGCGCGGGCACGACCTCGGGGGTGGCGGTCTTGGTGCGCAGGAAGTCGGTCATCACCTTGTGGGCGGCTTCGGGCGAGGCCGGCGCCGACGTCGCGGCTGCCGGCAGGCTGCGCAGCTGCGTTTCGGTGACCTGGGCCATCGCGGCGAACTGCGGCGTATAGCTGTCGGGCACGGCATGGTTGAGCGCGTAGGTCAGCGGCACCGTGCCCACCAGGATCAGCATGATCAGGCCCATGCCCTTCTGCCCGTCGTTGGAGCCGTGGGCGAAGGACACGCCGGTGCAGGTGAAGATCAGCAGCGCGCGGATCCACCACGGCGGCGGCGCGTCGCTCTTGGGTTCCTCGTACAGCGCGCGGCTCTTGACCAGGGCCTTGAGCGCCAGCAGCAGTAGCGCCGCGCAGACGAAGCCGACGATGGGCGAGATCAGCAGCGTCTTGCCCACCGAGGCGGCCTGGCCCCAGTCCACGCCGCTGGTGCCGTCGCGCCCGTGCATCAGCGCGTTGGCGATGCCCACGCCGATGATGGAACCCACCAGCGTGTGCGACGACGAGGCCGGCAGCCCCAGCCACCAGGTGCCCAGGTTCCAGACGATGGCCGCGATCAGCAGCGCGAACACCATGGCAAAGCCCGCGCCCGAGCCGACCTGCAGGATCAGCTCCACCGGCAGCAGCGAGATGATGCCGAAGGCCACCGCGCCGCTGGACAGCAGCACGCCCAGGAAGTTGAACAGCCCCGACCACACCACCGCCACGCCCGGCGGCAGCGAGTGCGTGTAGATCACCGTCGCCACGGCGTTGGCCGTGTCGTGGAAGCCGTTGACGAACTCGAAGCCCAGCGCGATCAGCAGCGCCACGCCGAGCAGGATGAAGGAGACGTAGGTGGTGGCGCCCACGCCGGTCGTGCCCATGTCGCGCACCAGGCTCCAGGCCGAGTAGGCCAGGCCCATGCCCAGCAGGCCGACGAACATCACGATGGAGGCCAGGCTGGGGCGCTTGTCCAAGACCGGGCGGTGCGCTTTGGGTGGGGATGAAGAGGGGGGAAGGGAGGCTGCTGCCGTGAAGGTATTCATATAAGAGGGGGCGCCACGCGCCCGGAGCCAAACAAGGCAGCCATTGTTGAAGGCGGTTATGACGTGCGAATGACGGAGTGATGACCCATATCCGCCGACAATCCCCTGTTTCTGGTTTTTACGGATTGCCCCGCACCATGGCCCGTCCCCGCTTCCTGCCCGACAACTTCACCCTGGCGCTGATCGCCACCGTGGCGCTCGCCAGCCTGCTGCCCGCGGCAGGCCAGGCGGCGCATTTCTTCGAGGGGCTGACGGTGGCCGCCGTGGGCCTGCTGTTCTTCCTGCACGGGGCCAAGCTCTCGCGCGAGGCGATCTACGCGGGCCTGTCGCACTGGCGGCTGCACCTGGTGGTGGTGGCGGCCACGTTCGTGCTGTTCCCGCTGCTGGGCTGGGCGCTGCGGCCCGTGCTGCAGCCGCTGGTCACGCCCGAGCTCTACCAGGGCGTGCTGTTCCTGTGCGCGCTGCCCGCCACGGTGCAATCGGCCATCGCCTTCACGGCGCTGGCGCGGGGCAACATGCCGGCGGCCATCTGCAGCGCGTCGGCCTCTACGCTGCTGGGCATCGTCATCACGCCGGTGCTGGTGGGGCTGCTGCTGGCGCACCAGGGCGGGGGGCAGCACGACGTGCTGGGCAGCATCGGCCGCATCATGCTGCAATTGTTCGTGCCGTTCATCGCGGGCCACTTGCTGCGGCCCTGGATTGGCGGCTTCACCAAGAAGCACGCGGGCGTGCTGAAGATGGTGGACCAGGGCTCCATCCTGCTCGTGGTCTACACCGCGTTCAGCGCCGCCGTCATCGAAGGGCTGTGGAAGGAGATGCCGCTGCCCGCGCTGGCGGGTCTGATCGCGGTGTGCGCCATCGTGCTGGCGCTGGCGCTGTGCTCCACCACCTGGATCAGCCGCCGGCTGGGCTTTTCGAAGGAGGACGAGATCACCATCGTCTTCTGCGGCTCCAAGAAGAGCCTGGCCAGCGGCGTGCCCATGGCCAAGGTGCTGTTCGCCTCGCACGCAGTGGGGGCCATCGTGCTGCCGCTGATGGTGTTCCACCAGATGCAGCTCATGGTCTGCGCGGTGCTCGCGCAGCGCTACGCCCGACGTCAGGACTGAGCTTCGGTGCGCAAGCGGCTGGGCGCCAGCGCACCGGCCGATTCGAGGATGGGGTACGCCACCGAGCACAGCAGCGAGTTGATGCGCTTGAGGTCGCTCAGCAGGTCGATGTGCAGCGAACTCGTCTCGATGCTCTGCATGGTGTTGTGCGAGAGCCGCGCCAGGTGCGTGGTGGCGTAGTGGTGCGCCAGGTCGCGGAAGCGCCCCTTTTCCTCCAGCAGCCGCTGCGCGTCGCGCACCTCGCCGTTGAGGAACACGCTCATCGCCAGCCGCAGATTGCTCAACAGGCGCTGGTGCAGTTCATTGATCTCCTGCAAGCCGGCCTCGGAGAATTGCAGCCCCTTCTTGATCTTCTTTTCTTCCAGGTCGATCAGCACGCGCTCGATCAGGTCGCCGATCTGCTCCATGTTGATGGTGAAGCTGATGATGTCCGTCCAGCGCCGGCCCTCGCGCTCGTCCAGCTCGGTGCGCGAGATCTTGGTCAGGTAGTACTTGATGGCGGAGTAGAGCTCGTCCACCGTGTCGTCCAGCCGCCGCAGTTCGCCCGAGAGCTTCAGGTCGCCGGTGCGCATCACCGTCTGCATCCCGATCAGCATGGACTCCACCAGGTCGGCCTGGTGCAGCGCCTCGCGCGCCGCGCAGCTGATGGCGAGCGGCGGCGTGGCGAGCGCCGACGCATCCAGGTGCATGGGCCGCAGCGGGTTGCGCGCCGGGTCGGGCTTGGGCAGCAGCAGCTTCATGGTGCGCGCCATCCAGTCCGTGAGGCCGATGAAGCCCAGGCCCATCACCACGTTGAACAGCAGGTGGAACAGCACCACGCTGCGCGACGGATCGCCCGACACCGGGAAGAGGGAATGCACATGGCGCAGCCACAGGCTGATGACGGGCGCGGCCAGCGTTACGCCCAGCAGCTTGAACAGCAGGCTGCCAAAGCCCACCTGCCGCACTTCGATGGGCGACTTGAGCGTGGTCAGCACCGCCAGCAGGCCGCTGCCCAGGTTGGCCCCCAGCACCAGGCCCAGCGCCACGTCCAGCGGCACCACGTGCGACGCGGCCATGGCCGCGATCAGCAGCACGATGGCGAGGCTGGAATACGAGATGACGGCCAGCGTGGCCCCCACCAGCAATTCCGTCGGCAAGTCGCTGGTCAGGCTGCCCAGCAGCGTGCGCACCAGCGGCGCGGCCAGCAGCGGCTCGCTGGCCTGCACCACCAGCTGCAGCGCCAGCAGAATCAGGCCCAGGCCGATGAGCACGTGGCCCACGCGGCCTGGCGTGGTGTCGCGCCGCGCCAGGAACAGCACCACGCCCGCGAAGATGCACAGCGGCGACAGCCACGACAGGTCGGTGGAGAACAGCACCGCCATCAGCGCCGTGCCCACGTCGGCCCCGCGCATCACGGCCAGCGCGGCGGGCAGCGTGATGAGGCCCTGGCCCACGAACGACGAGGTCATCAGCGACGTGGCCGTGCTCGACTGCACCAGCGCCGTCACCCCGATGCCCGACAGCGCCGCCGTGAGCCGGCTGCCCGTGCTGCGCGCCAGCAGGCTGCGCAGGTTGGCCCCGAACACCCGCAGCACCCCCGTGCGCACGAGGTGGGTGCCCCACACGAGCAGGGCGATGGCGGCGAGCAGGTTCAGCAGGTGTTTCATGGACGGAACCCGTAAGCATACCCCTGGTTGCGGGGTGGTGCGCCGTGTGCGCTGGGCCAGCGCGGGATGGCCCGCTGGGTGCAGAAATGTAGTCAGTTGGCTACAATTTTGCGATGTACAGCGTCATCGAAACGGAGGCTTTCGTGCAGTGGGTGGATGGCCTGCGCGACATGCCTACCCGCATCCGCTTGCGCCGCCGCCTGGGCAAGGCCGCGCGCGGCCAGTTGGGGGACGTAAAGCCGGTGGGCGATGGCGTGTGGGAGATGCGCGAGTTTTTCGGCCCCGGCTGGCGCATGTACTACGTGGTGCGGGGCACCGTCCTCATCGTGATGCTCGGTGGCGGCGACAAGTCCAGTCAGAAACGTGACATTGAACGGGCCAAGGCATTGGCCCAGGAGTTGCAAGATGCGCAAGATCAAGACCCGGCCCTTTGACATGGCCAACTACCTGGGCAGCGAGGAAGAGATCGCCGAATACCTGCGCCAGGTACTCGAAGATGGCGACGCCGCCGAACTCGCCGCGGCGCTGGGCGACATTGCCCGCGCCCGTGGCATGACCCAGCTGGCCCGCGACACCGGCCTGTCGCGTGAAAGCCTCTACAAAAGCCTCTCGGGCGAGCGCGCTCCCAGTTCGGAGACCTTGTTCAAGGTCATCCGGGCCATGGGCTTCAAGCTCTCGCTGGAGCCCGTGCCCCATGCGTGATGGCGGCCCGGGTCAGCGCGCCTTGCGCGCGCGCAGCAACTCGTCGAGGATGAGGCACACCGCCCCCACCGTGATGGCCGAATCCGCGAGGTTGAACGCCGGGAAGTGCGCCGTGCCCCAGTAGAAGTCGAGGAAGTCCACCACGTAGCCGTGCTGGATGCGGTCCACCACGTTGCCCACCGCGCCGCCCAGGATGCTGGCGAGCGAGAAGCAGAACAGCTTGTGTTCCGGGTGCTGGCGCAGCTGCCACACGATGAACAGCGCCGCCACCGCGCCGAAGGCCGTGAAGGCCCAGCGCTGCCAGCCGCCCGCGTCGGCCAGGAAGGAGAATGCCGCCCCGGTGTTGTGCGCGCGCACGATGTTGAAGAATCCGGTGATGGGCGTGAAGTCGCCCAGCCGGTAGTGGCCCAGGATGAGCGACTTGCTGAACTGGTCGGCCACGACCAGCAGCGCGGCCCAGGCCAGCCACAGAGCCAGGTTTTTCGCGGGGCTTTTGTCCGTCATCACGCGCAGGCGCGGCTTTCGCCCGCGCCGTAGAGGTTGCTGGTGCAGCGGCCGCACAGCGTGGGGTGGGCGGCGTCGTGGCCCACGTCGGCGCGGTAGTGCCAGCAGCGTTCGCATTTGGTGTCGGAACTGGCCCTGACGCTGATCTGGAGAGCGCTACCAGCTACCAATTCGATAGCGGACGTGATGAACACGAACTTCAAGTCGTCGCCCAGGCTGGCGAGCAGCGCGTGGTCTTCGGGCGCGGCGGTGAGCGTGACGTTGGCCTGCAGCGACGAGCCGACCTGGCCCGCCGCGCGCACGGCCTCGATCTCCTTGTTCACCGCGTCGCGGATGTCGCGCAGGCGCGCCCACTTGGCGAGCAGGCCCTCGTCGTTGCCGGCGATCGTGCCGTAGGTTTCGAGGAAGATGGATTCCGACCTGCCGAACAGCTTCCACGCTTCCTCGGCGGTGAACGAGAGGAACGGCGCCATCCAGCGCAGCATGGCGTGGGTGATGTGCCAGAGCGCCGTCTGCGCGCTGCGGCGCGCGAGGCTCTTGGGCGCCGTGGTGTAGAGGCGGTCCTTGAGCACGTCGAGGTAGAAGCCGCCCAGGTCTTCCGAGCAGTAGAGCTGCAGCTTGGCGACCACGGGGTGGAATTCGTAGACCTTGTAGTGCCCCAGGATTTCGGCCTGGAACTCGGCGGCGCGGGTGAGCGCCCAGCGGTCGATCTCCAGCAGTTGCTCGAACGGCACGGCATCTTGCGCGGCGTCGAAGTCGCTCACGTTGGCGAGCAGGAAGCGCAGCGTGTTGCGGATGCGGCGGTAGGCGTCCACCACGCGCGCGAGGATCTTGTCGTCGCCCGAGATGTCGCCCGAGTAGTCGCTGGAGGCCACCCAGAGGCGGATGATTTCGGCGCCCAGTTTCTTGCTGACGGCATCGGGCTCGATGCCGTTGCCCAGCGATTTGCTGTACTTGCGGCCCTGGCTGTCCACGGTGAAGCCGTGGGTCAGCAGGCCCTTGTACGGCGCGCGGCCTTCGAGGGCGCTGGCCAGCAGCAGCGAGCTGTGGAACCAGCCCCGGTGCTGGTCATGGCCTTCGAGGTACAGGTCGGCCTCGGGGCCGCTGTCGTGGTGCACGTCGGGGTGCGTGCCGCGCAGCACGTGGCTGAAGGTGGAGCCGGAGTCGAACCACACTTCGAGGATGTCGGTGCTCTTGGTGTAGTGCGGCGCGTCAGTCGCACCCAGTATTTCTTCCGCCGTCACGCGGCTCCAGGCCTCGATGCCGCCCTGTTCGACGATGGCCGCCGCCTGGTCCATGATCTCCATGGTGCGCGGGTGCAGTTCGCCCGAGTCCTTGTGCAGGAAGAACGGAATCGGCACGCCCCAGCTGCGCTGGCGCGAGATGCACCAGTCGGGCCGGTTGGCGATCATGTCGTGCAGGCGGGCCTTGCCGTTCTCGGGGTAGAAGTGGGTGTGCTCGATGGCTTCGAGCGCCGTCTGGCGCAGCGTCTTGGGTGCCTTGTCCTTGGTGAACACGCCTTCGCCCTCGTCCATGCGGATGAACCATTGCGCGGCGGCGCGGTAGATCACGGGCGTCTTGTGGCGCCAGCAGTGCGGGTAGCTGTGGGTGATGTCCTGCGTGGCCATCAGCCGGCCCGCGCTGCGCAGCGCCTCGATGACGACGGGCACGGCCTTCCAGATGTGCTGGCCGCCGAACAGCGGGAAGTCCGGCGCGTAGACGCCGTTGCCCTGCACGGGGTTGAGGATGGCGTCCAGCGCCATGCCGTGCGCGCGGCAGGAGTTGAAGTCTTCCAGGCCGTAGGCGGGCGAGGAGTGCACGATGCCGGTGCCGTCGTCCGCCGTGGCGTAGTCGGCCAGGTAGACAGGAGAGAGGCGGCGGTAGCCCGCATCCACGTCGTACAGCGGGTGCTCGAACTCCAGGCCGCCGAGTTTTTCGCCCGCCGTGGTGGCGACGACGGTGCCCGTGAGGCCGTAGCGCTGCAGGCATTGCTCCACCAGCGATTCGGCCAGCACCAGGTAGCCCTTGGGCGTATCGACCAGCGCGTACATCAGCGCCGGGTTCAGGTTCAGCGCCTGGTTGGCGGGAATGGTCCAGGCCGTGGTGGTCCAGATGACGACGAAGGCGTCTTTCTGCAAAGCGGGCGTGCCGAAGGCGGCGGCCAGCCGGGCGTTGTCGTGCGCCTTGAAGGCCACATCCAGCGTGGTGCTCTGCTTGTCGGCGTATTCGATCTCGAACTCGGCCAGGCTGGAGCCGCAGTCGAAGCACCAGTACACGGGCTTGAGGCCGCGGTACACGAAGCCGCGCTCCATCACGCGCTTGAAGGCGCGGATTTCGCCCGCCTCGTTGGCGAAGTTCATGGTCTTGTAGGGGTTGTCCCACTCGCCCAGCACGCCCAGGCGGCGGAAGTCGGCCATCTGCTGCGCGATCTGCTCGGTGGCGTAGGCGCGGCTCTTGGCCTGCATGTCGTCGCGGCTCAGGTTGCGGCCATGCTTCTTCTCGATGGCGTTCTCGATCGGCAGGCCGTGGCAGTCCCAGCCGGGCACGTAGAGCGCGTCGAAACCCTCCAGCTGGCGCGCCTTGGTGATCATGTCCTTGAGGATCTTGTTCACCGCGTGGCCCATGTGGATCTGGCCGTTGGCGTAGGGCGGGCCGTCGTGCAGGATGAACTTGGGGCGGCCGCAGCGCGCATCGCGCAGCTTCTTGTAGATGCCTTTGTCGTCCCATTCCTTGACCCAGCCCGGCTCGCGCTTGGGCAGGTCGCCGCGCATGGGGAAGGGGGTATCGGGCATGTTCAGCGTGCTGCGGTAGGCGCTGGCGGGGGCGGTGTTTTCAGACATAAAGGCCTTGTAGGCGGCCTGCGCCGTGCGCAGGCAGCTAGGAAAAGAGGAGCGTGGGAGCGAAGGCGGCAGGCGGGCCGCGCCGCGTCAAATTCGGTCGCGCGTGGTCTGGCGGCGGGTGGAGGCGAAGTAGGCGCGGGCGTCGTCGCAGTCGCGCGCAATGCCCGCCGTGAGGGCGTCCAGGCCGTCGTACTTCAGTTCGTCGTGCAGTTTGTGCAGCAGTTCCACGCGCACGATTTTACCGTAGGCCCCCTCCGTGCCCAGGTGCGCGGGCCAGTCCAGGCAGTGGGTCTCCAGCAGCACGCGCCCGCCGTTCACGTCATGGGGGTCGAGGGACGGGCGCACGCCCAGGTTCGCCACGCCGGGCAGGGGCTCGTCCTGCAGGCCATGGACCAGCACGGCAAAAATACCGCTGGCGGCGGGCTTCCAGTGCGCAAAGCGCAGGTTCAGCGTATGGAAGCCGAGCGTGCGCCCCAGCTTGCGCCCGTGCACCACGTGGCCGCTGATGCTGTAGGGCCGGCCCAGCAGGCGGGCGGCGCCGTCCAGGTCGCCCCGGCCCAGCGCCTCGCGCACGGCGGAGCTGGACACGCGCAGGCCGTGCACCTCGTAGCTGTTCATGCGCGCCACGTCGAAGCCCTGGCGCTGGCCCGCCGCGTCCAGCAGCGCATAGTCGCCCGCGCGCTTGGCGCCGAAGCGGAAGTCGTCGCCCACCAGCACGTAGCGCGCGCCCAGGCCGCGCACCAGCACCTCGTCGATGAAGGCTTGCGGCGGCAGCGACGACAACTGCGCGTTGAACGGCAGCACCACCGCCTGCTGCACGCCGCAGCGCGCAAGTTCAAGCAGCTTGTCGCGCAGCGTGGCGATGCGCGCCGGGGCCAGCTCGGGCTTTTTCAGCAGCCCGGCGAAGTAGTCGCGCGGATGCGGCTCGAAGGTCATCACGCAGCTGGGCACGCCCCGGTGCCGCGCCTCGCTGTTCAAGAGCGCCAGCATGGCCTGGTGGCCCCGGTGCACGCCGTCGAAGTTGCCGATGGTCAGCGCGCAAGCGCTGGCGATGCCGGGGTGGTGAAAGCCGCGAAAGATTTTCATGCTTCTAATTTGATAGCTGCTGGCGCTTGACCATCAAGCGCTGGAGGCCAATTTCATCGAATAAGAGTATATTGGCTGGCGTCTCGTGCTCTGTTTCGCGTTCCGATTCCCACAAGGAGGTTGGTTGTGAAGGTCTTGAAGCTGTCGGCCCAGGGGCTGCCCCAGTCCTGGATTTCGCTCGAACAGGCGGTGCTGCACTACGCCGCCGACGAGGTGCGCTGGGAGTCCGGCGGCCAGATCGCGCTGTTCCGCGGCGGGCACAGCGCGCGCACGGGCGAGCAGTCGCTCATCGCCGTCAACAGCATCATCGGCACCAAGGGCGTGCCGGGCATCAACCCCTTCGACCTGCGCCCCGCGCTGACCAACAGCAAGCTCTTCGCGCGCGACCGCAACGTGTGCGCGTACTGCGGCGGCCTGTTCCACGAGCACGAGCTCACGCGCGAGCACATCGTGCCCTTCGCCAAGAACGGCAAGGACCACTGGATGAACGTGGTCACCGCCTGCAAGCCCTGCAACCACCGCAAGGGCCCGCGCACGCCCGAGCAGGCGCACATGCCGCTGCTGTACGCGCCCTACGTGCCCAGCCTGTGGGAGGACTTCATCCTGCGCAACCGCCGCATCCTGGCGGACCAGATGGAGTTCCTGATGGCGCACGTGCCCAAATCATCGCGGCTGCTCGTGTAACTAGAATCCGCGGCAGTTTTCATTCAAGGAATCCTGCCCATGCCGCTCTCCCGCCGCACCTTCGTCGCCTCCAGCGCTGCCGCGCTGGCCGCCGCCCCGGCCTTCGCCCAGCAGGCCAAGGAGGTCAAGCTCGGCTATGCGCTGGCCGTCAATTCGCACTACGGCGCGGCGGCGCAGGCCTGGGCCGACACGGTGGAAAAGGGCACCAGCGGCGCGTTCAAGTTCAAGCAGTTCCCGGCCAGCGCGCTGGGCGGCGAGCGCGAGATGGTCGAGGGCCTGCAGCTCGGCACGCTGGAGGCGGTGGCCGTCTCCACCGGCTCCCTGAGCAACTTCGTGCCCGACGTGGGCGTGGTGGACATCCCCTTCCTGCTGCGCGACACGCAGCACGCCCGCGCCGTGCTCGACGGCGCGTTCGGCCAGGCGCTGCTGGACAAGTTCAAGGCGCGTGGCCTGATCGCGCTGGCCTGGGGCGAGCAGGGCTTTCGCCACCTGACCAACAACAAGCACCCGGTGCAGAAGGTGGACGACCTCAAGGGCCTGAAGATCCGCGTGACCGAGAACCCGGTGCACATCACCGCCTTCAAGACCCTGGGCGCCGCGCCCACGCCCATGTCCTGGCCCGAGGTGATCGGCGCGCTGCAGCAGGGCATCATCGACGGGCAGGAGAACCCCATCTCCGTGCTCGCCTCGGCCAAGCTCTGGCAGGTGCAGAAATACCTCACGCTCACGGCGCACGTCTACGCGCCCGTGGCGCTGATCGTGTCGCCCGCCTTCTGGAACGGGCTGACCGACGCGCAAAAAGCGACCTTCGCCCAGGGCGCCAAGGCGGGTGCGCTGGCCTCGCGCGCCTTCGTGGACGCGGTGGAGAAAAAGGGCGTCGAAGAAGCCAAGAGCCACGGGATGCAGGTGGTCGAGAAGGTGGACCAGGCCGCGTTCCGCGCCGCGCTGGAGCCGGCGTACAAGGAATACGCGAAGAAGTTCGGCCAGAAGACGCTCGATCAAATCTCCTCGGTCAAGGCCTGAGCCCGCATGAACCGCTTTGAACGCGCCCTGGTGGCGTGCAACCGCTGGGTGCTCATCGCCCTGCTGCTGGCCATGGCCTGCATCGTGTTCGCCAACGTGGTGCTGCGCTACACCACGGGCGACTCCATCGTCTGGGCCGAGGAGGTGGCGCGGCACATGATGATCTGGATCACCTTCCTGGGCGCGGGCCTGGTGCTGCGCTTTGGCGGCCACGTCGCCATCGACAACCTGCACAACGCCGTGGGCGCGCGCGCCGCGCAGGCCATCCGCGCCGTGGTGGCCGTGGGGCTGGGGGTGTTCTTCGTCGCCATGGCGTACTACAGCGCGCTCTACTGCTGGGCCACGCGCTTCCAGACCACGGCGGCCACCGACGTTTCCGTGGGCTGGATCTACCTGGCGATGCCGATCGGCTTCGTGCTGATGCTGGTGCACCTGCTGTTCATGGTGCGCGGCTACGTGGCCGAGGGGCGGTTCGTCGCCTCGGATGAAATGGACGCCGACGCGGCGGCATCGATATGACGGCGACGCTGTTCATCGCCGTGGTCGTGCTGCTCACGCTCGGCTTTCCGGTGGCGTTCGCGCTGGCCCTGTCCGCCGCGCTGGCCGTGGCCGTGGGCGGGCGTTATCCGCAGCTCGTGGTGTTCAAGGAGATGTTCACGGGCATCGACAGCTTTCCGCTGATGGCCGTGCCGTTCTTCATCCTCGCGGCGGAGCTGATGTCGGGCGGCGCGCTCACCACCGTGCTGCTGCGCTTCGCGGCGCAGTTCGTGGGGCACCTGCGCGGCGGGCTGGGCTATGCCAACGTGCTGTCGCTCACGCTGTTCTCGGGCATCTCCGGCTCGGCGCTGGCCGACGCGGCGGGGCCGGGCTCGATGATGGTGAAGATGATGGACAAGGCGGGCTACGACCGCCCCTACGCCGCCGCGCTCACGGCCTGCACGGCCATCGTCGGGCCGATCATTCCGCCCTCCATCAGCATGATCATCTACGCGCTGCAGGACGACAACGTCTCGGTGGGCGCGCTGTTCGTGGCGGGCTTCATCCCCGGCATCCTGATCGCCATCGCGATGGCGGCGGTGAACTGGTGGGTGTGCCGCCAGCGCGACTACCGCTCGCGCGAGCCGCGCCCGAGCGGCCGCGAGATGGTGGTGACGAGCATCAAGGCCATCCCGGCGCTGGGGCTCATCGTGCTCATCATCGTGGGCATCCGCTTCGGCATCTTCACGCCGACCGAGGCGTCGGTGGTGGCGGTGTTCTACGCGCTGGTCTGCGGCAAGTGGATCTACCGCACGCTGGAGTGGAAGGCGCTGCCCGGCATCACGGCGCGCTCGGCCATGCTCACCGCGTCGGTGCTGCTGGTGATGGCGACTTCGGCCGCGTTCGCCTGGGTGCTCACCGTGGAGGGCATTCCGCAGTACCTGTCGCAGCTCATCGTGGGCTGGCAGCTGTCGCCCGTCATGTTCCTGGTCGCGGTGAACGTGCTGCTGCTGCTGTTCGGCATCTTCATGGAGCCGCTGCCGGGCGTGATGATCCTGGTGCCCATCCTCGCGCCGATCGCGAACGCGCTGGGCATCGACCCGATCCACTTCGCGATGGTGGTGATCGTCAACCTCACGCTGGGCATGATCACGCCGCCCGTGGGCGGGCTGCTGTTCGTCACCGCCGTGGCCACGCGGGTCAGCATGGCGGCGCTGACGCGCGAGCTGCCGCTGTTCCTGGTGGCGCACTTCATCGTGCTGGCGCTGCTGACCTTCGTGCCGCAGCTGTCTACCTGGCTGCCGCACGCTTTGGGGTTCTAGGGACTGCCTTGCTGAAATTCTTCCTCATCTTCATCGTCGTGCTGGCGGTGCTGTTCCGCATCGACATGCTGGACGACGTGCAGCGCGTGGCCGTGGAGCCCTGGGCGGATTTTCTGGCCACGGCCAGCGCGGCCCTGATGTCGCCGCTGGACCCGGACGTGGTGCACCAGGGCCGCATCCTGATGAGCCGGGCCACGGGGTTCGCCGTGTCCATCGAGGCGGGCTGCAACGGGGTGGAGGCCGCGCTCATCCTCATCGCGGGCATGGTGGCCTTTCCGTCGGGCTGGCGGCAGAAGCTCATCGGCATTGGCGTGGGCATCGCGGCGGTGCAGGGGGTCAACCTGGTGCGCATCATCAGCCTGTACTACCTGGGCAAGTGGAACATGCAGGTGTTCGAGTTCGCGCACCTGTACCTGTGGCAGGCGCTGATCATGCTCGACGTGCTGGTGGTCTGGATGCTGTGGATCCGCTGGATCTCCAGGCGCCAGCCCGCGCCGGAGGCACTTCATGCGGCTTAGCCTGCTGGGCCGCTTCCTGCTGGTCGCCGTCGCGGCGCTGCTGTGCCTGATGCCGCTGTGGTACTTCTTCTGCGCCGACTGGCTGGCCGCCCCGGTGATCCACATGGCGGGCAAAGCCTTCGGGTCGCTGTTCCATTGGGTGCGCGACTATGAGCTGCGAGGCACCACCGGGGTGCTGTTCACCCAGCTCAAGGTGTACGGCCCCCAGGGCGGGCTGGTCACGCCGCAGGTGGACTACCGGATGATCGGCTACGGCATGGTGCTGCTGTGGGCCGTGCTGATCGCGTCGTGGTCGCGCGGCTGGTGGCGCAAGCTGCTGCTGGGCTCGCTCATCATGCTGCCCGTGCAGGCCCTGAGCGTGTGCGTGCAGTGGCTCAACGACGTGGCCAACCGCGCCGGCCCGGACGCGCTGGCCCAGTCCCGCCTGCCGCAGTGGGTGGCCGACGCGGCGGCGTTCGGCTTCCACTTCAACCTGTTCATCTTCACCGCGCTGGCCCCGGTGCTGCTGTGGCTGCTGCTCGACCGGGCGTTCATCGACCGGCTTTGGCATGAAATACGCCACCAGCCCTTGTCTGACAAGCGCAAGAAGCTACAAAAATGGTAGCATCCGGGTCGTAGACTGCGCTGCGAGCGGGCGGCGGATTTCACATGAAGGAGACAACCGATGAAGATGCGTTGCTTTTGTGCGGTTCACCACGGCCAACCGCTCGACCTGGTGGAAAGGGACGTTCCCCAGCCCCAGGGCACCGAGGTGCTGGTGCGGGTGAAGGCCGCCGGCCTGTGCCACTCCGACCTGCACTTGTGGGAAGGCTATTACGACCTGGGCGGCGGCAAGAAGCTGATGCTGTCCGACCGTGGCATCAAGCTGCCGCTGACGCTCAGCCACGAAATCTGTGGCGAAGCCGTGGCCGCCGGCCCCGGGGCCGGGCCGGTGCCCCTGGGGGCGCCGGTCGTCGTGCACCCCTGGATCGGCTGCGGCCAATGCGCGCTCTGCCAGCACGGCGAGGAAAACATCTGCACCCGCCCGCAGTCGCTCGGCGTGATGCGCGACGGCGGCTTTGCCGACTACGTGCTCGTGCCGCACCCGCGCTACCTGGTGGAGCTGGGCAGCCTCGACCCGGTGAAGGCCGCGCCCCTGGCCTGCGCGGGCGTGACCACCTATTCGGCCATCCGCAAGTTCGGTGACCGCATCCACGAAGGCCCCGTGGTCGTGATCGGCGCGGGCGGGCTGGGCCTGATGGCGATCGCGGTGCTGAAGGCGCTGGGCGGGCACGGCGTGGTCGCCGTGGACGTGGACGCCGCCAAGCGCGAGGCCGCCTTGCAGGCGGGCGCGCTCGCCGCCATCGACGCCCGCGCGCCCGACGCGGCGAAACAGCTCATGCAAGCCACCGGCGGCGGCGCCCGCGCGGTGCTCGATCTGGTCGGCGCAACGCCCACGGTCACGCTGGCGCTCGCGGCCTGCGGGCGCGGCGGGCACATCGTGGTGGTCGGCCTGATGGGCGGCGACATCACGCTGTCGCTACCCATCATCCCGATGAAGCCCATCAAGCTCGAAGGCAGCTACGTCGGCACGCTGCCCGAACTGCGCGAACTCGTCGCGCTGATGCGCGCGAGCAAGATTCCGCCCACCCCCGTGACCGCCCGGCCGCTGGGTGAAGTCAACGACGCCTTGCAGGCGCTGGCCCAGGGCAAGGTCATAGGGCGCACGGTGCTGGTGCCCTGAGAGCGTGAACAGGCGCCGAGGCCCGGGCGAAAAAAATGCCAGTCAGCGGCTGCTGACTGGCATGGCGCAGGGCGCGGAGATGGCCGGTGCGATCAGGCGAACACGCCCGCCGTCTCCTGCATCCGGTCCGACACCTCGCCCAGGTGGTGCAGCGTGTCGCCGTAGGTCATTTCGAGCTGGGTGAGCTTCTTGAAGTAGTGGCTCACGATGTACTCGTCCGTCACGCCGATGCCGCCGCTCATCTGCACGCACTGCTGGCCCACGAAGCGCATGGACTGGCCCAGCTGCACCTTGGCGCGCGAAATGGCCTGGCGGCGCTCGGCGGCGGGCGCGCCGAGCCTGAGGCTGGCGTAGTAGCTCATGGAGCGGGCCAGTTCGAGCTGCATCTTCACGTCCGCCGAGCGGTGGCGCAGGGCCTGGAAGCTGGCCAGCACCACGCCGAACTGCTTGCGCTGGTTCAGGTACTCGAAGGTCGCCTTGGCGCACTGGTCCATCACGCCCACGGCTTCGGCGCAGATGGCGGCGATACCGGTGTCCACGGCCAGTTCCAGCGCGGCCAGGCCGTCGGTGGTGACCAGGGTGGCGGGGGTGTTGGTCAGGCGCAGGTCGGAGGCGCGGCTGCCGTCCTGCGTGGCGTAGCCGCGCGCGGTGATGCCGCCGGCGTTGGCTTCGACCAGGAACAGGCAGAGCTTGCCGTCGAACTCGGCGGGCACCAGGTAGGCGTCGGCCTTGTCGCCGGCGGGCACGATGTTCTTCATGCCGGCGAGCGCGTAGCCCGAGTGGTTCTTGGTGGCCTTGGTCTCGCACACGTCGAGCTTGTAGCGCGCCTTGCGTTCTACCTGCGCCAGCACGACCAGGGCTTCGCCGCTGGCGATGCGGGGCAGCCAGGCGGACTTGACTTCTTCGCTGGCGTACTGCGTGAGCACGTTGCTGGCGATGAAGGTCTGCGCCAGCGGCTCCAGCACGATGCCGCGGCCCAGTTCCTCCATGACGATCATCGCGTCGACGGCGCCCAGGCCCATGCCGCCGTGGTCTTCGGGCACGGTGAGGGCGGTGAGGCCCAGCTCGGCCAGTTCGCCGTAGGCCGCGCGGTCAAAGCCGCCCGCGGCGACGATGGAGCGGCGGCGTTCGAACGTGTAGCCCTTTTCCACCCACTTGCGGGCGGCGTCGCGCAGTTGCTCCTGGTCGTCGGAAAAATCGAAATCCATGGGTGTTCTCCTTTAGCCCAGCACGGTTTGCGCGACGATGTTGCGCTGAACTTCGTTCGCGCCGCCGTAGATGGTGGTCTTGCGCAGGTTGAAGTAGGTGGACGCCAGCGGCGCATTCGCCACGGCGATGCCGGGGAAGGTGCCCTGGTAGCCGGCGGCCATCGCCTCTTCGATGAAGGGCAGGCTGTAGGGGCCGGCGGCCAGCATCATCAGCTCGGAATAGCGCTGCTGGATTTCGCTGCCCTTGATCTTGAGCAGGCCCGCGATGTCCAGCGAGTTGCGGCCGCTCTTCTCGGCGGAGAGCACGCGCAGCACCAGCATTTCGAGGGCGACGATGTCCACTTCGAGCAGCGCGATCTGGTCGCGGAAGCGCATGTCGTCCCACACGCCTTCGGCCTGGGCGATGCGCTTGAGGCGCTCGAGTTCGCGCTTGCTGCGGTTCACGGCGGCGATGCCGGTGCGCTCGTGGCTGAGCAACAGCTTGGCATAGGTCCAGCCCTTGTTCTCTTCACCGATGAGCTGGTCGGCGGGCACTTCGACGTTGTCGAAGAACACCTCGTTGACCTCGCACTCGCCGTCGAGCAGCTTGATGGGGCGCACGGTGACGCCGGGCGACTTCATGTCGAGCAGCAGGAAGGAGATGCCGGTCTGCGGCTTGCCTTCGTTGCTGGTGCGCACCAGGTTGAACATCCAGTCGCCGTACTGGCCCAGCGTGGTCCAGGTCTTCTGGCCGTTCACGATGTACTTGTCGCCCTTGCGCTCGGCGCGGGTCTTGAGCGAGGCCAGGTCGGAGCCCGAGCCGGGTTCGGAGTAGCCCTGGCTCCACCACACTTCGCCGCTGGCGATGCCGGGCAGGAAGCGTTTTTGCTGTTCAGGCGAGCCGTAGGCCATGATCACGGGCGCGACCATCACGGGGCCGAAGGGCACGATGCCGGGCGCGCCGGCCAGCGCGCATTCCTCTTCGAAGAGGTGCTTCTGCACGGCGGTCCAGCCGGGCCCGCCGAACTGCTTGGGCCAGCCGTAGCCGAGCCAGCCCTTCTTGCCAAGAATCTTGGCCCAGCCTTGCAAGTCGTCCTTGGTCAGACGCAAGGCGTTGTGGACCTTGTGGGAAATGTGCGCGGGCAAATTGGCGCGCACCCAGTCGCGTACCTCTTCGCGGAACGCCTGCTCTTCGGGGGTGAATGCGAGATCCATGCGGTGTGTCTCCTGCTGAGAAGCGCGGGTTGTAGCACGGTCGTTCATTTTTCCCGTGTCCGGGTGGAGACATGGGCACCTGGTTTGCTCATGAAAAGAGAGCTGCCAGCGCTTGCCGGATAAGCGCTGGAGGCCATTTTGGCTATCGAAAAGGAGGCCGGGCGCAGGGCGGGGGCGCACTCTAGAATGGCGCCAGGAAACGAAAGGGGGCCGCCGATGGCCATGTCACCAACCCACAACATGCCGGGCATTTTGAGCCGCCTGGGCAAGATGACGGCGATCCGCAATGCCGAGCTGCTCGAGCAAAGCCTGCTCAAGACCCTGAGCCCGATGCTGGGCCTGTTCGACAGCATCCTCTGCCGCTTCGAGTCCGACGCGGTGCTGCGCGTCGTCGACCACCACCGTTCCAAGACCATTTCGGAGCACGGCGAGCAGTACCAGGACCGCATCTCCGAGTCCATCAATTTCGGCCTGCCGGCACCCGTCGACGCCATCGTGCGCAGCGTCCAGATGCTCGGCTCGGTCAGCATCCAGCGCCATGGCGAGGGCTTTCTGGTGGCCTACCCGCTGCACGTCGGGCCGGAACTGTGCGGCTGCTTCGTGTTCGAGCGCGGCCATACGCCCTCCGAGCTGGAAGACGGCATCGTGCGCGGCGTGCTCGAGGTTTTCTCGAACTACTACCAGCTGCTCGACGCGAGCCGGCGCGACAGCCTCACCGGCCTGCTCAACCGCCAGGCGCTGGAGGACAACTTCGACAAGATCGCCATGCTGCCCGTGCAGCGCAACGGCGGCGCCTCCGTGCCGGCGGGCGGCGAGCAGCGCGCCCCGCTCAAGTTCTGCTGGGTGAGCGTCATCGACATCGACCATTTCAAGCGGGTCAACGACCAGCACGGCCACGTCATCGGCGACGAGGTGCTGCTGCTCGCCTCGCGGCTGATGGTCTCGACCCTGCGCGGCGGCGACCAGATCTTCCGCTACGGCGGCGAGGAGTTCGTCTGCCTGATGGCCGCTTCCGATCTCGACGGCGCGCGCATGGCGATGGAGCGGCTGCGCGAGACGGTCGAGCGCCACGTGTTCCCGCGCGTCGGGCAGGTCACGGTCAGCATCGGCTTCGCGCGCGTCGATCCGTTCGCCCTGCCGGGCGTCGTCATCGCCAACGCCGACCGCGCGCTCTACCACGCCAAGGGCACGGGCCGCAACCGCGTGCACTGCTACGAGGAGCTGCTGGAGCAGGGCGTGTTCAAGCAGATCGACAGCGGCGCGCTCGAACTCTGGGATTAAGGCAATTCGGCGCTGGGCATCCGCGCCAGGATGGTGCGCGTGCGGCCCGCGAGGTAGGCCGATTGGGGCAGTTGCTCGAAGCGCTTGGGCGCGGGCAGCATCACGGCCAGCCGCGCGGCCTCGGCGGGCGCCAGCTGGGCCGCGCTTTTGCGGAAGTAGCGTTGCGCGGCGGCCTCCGCGCCGAACACGCCGTCGCCCCATTCCACGCTGTTCAGGTAGATCTCCAGGATGCGGCGCTTCGTCAGCAGCTGCTCCAGCGCGAAGGTGAGCACCAGTTCCTGCCCCTTGCGCAGCAGTGTGCGTTCGCCCGAGAGCAGCAGGTTCTTGGCCAATTGCTGGGTGATGGTGGAGCCGCCGCGTATCTTGGGCGCGCGGCTGGGCGTCCTGGCGGCCTGCGCCTCGGCGCGCTCGTTGCGCTGCCAGGCTTTTTCGACGGCGTTCCAGTCCACGCCGTCGTGGTTGACGAAGCCGTCGTCTTCCGAGGCGATCACGGCGCGCTTGAGGTGGTCGGAGATGCGCGCGTAGGGCACCCATTGCTGGCGCCAGCGCAGGCCGTGGCCGCCCTGCAGCTGGGCCCAGATTTCCGAGCGCTGGAAGCTCGTCGATTCCGGGTCCGCCCAGGCCATGAGCGCGATGCGCGCGATGAAGAAGATTTGCAGCGCCAGCGCCGCGAGCAGCGCCAGCCCCAGCCAGCGCAGCAGGGGCCTCATAGCTGGGCGCGCAATTCCGCGAGCACGGGGGCCGAGGGCGGGCGCACGCCGCGCCAGAGCAGGAAGGATTCGGCCGCCTGCTCCACCAGCATCCCCAGGCCGTCACGTGCCTGCGCGCCATGTTGCGTGGCCCAGTCCATGAAGCCCTGTGCGGCGGGGCCGTACATCATGTCGTAGGCCAGGGCGCCTGGGCGCAGCACGCTCGCGGGCACGGGCACGCCTTCGCCCGCGAGGCTGGTGGCGGTGCCGTTGATGACCACATCGAAATCGCCCTCCAGCCCTTGCAGGCCGTGCGCAAGCAGCTCTGTTTTTTGTAGTGACGCGATGGCGGAATGGGCCTGCACCAGTTCCTCGGCCTTGGCGACGGTGCGGTTCACCACCACGACGCGGCGCGGCCCTTCGCGCAGGATGGGGCCGAGCACGCCCTTGCCCGCGCCGCCCGCGCCGATGAGCAGCACGTCCGCACCCTCCAGGCGCACGCCCGCGCCCTGCTGGATGTCGGCCACGATGCCGAGGCCGTCGGTGTTGTCGGCATGGATGCTGCCGTCGTCCTCGAACTTCAGCGTGTTGGCCGCGCCGGCCAGCTGCACGCGCTCGCTGCGCGTGGTGGCGAGGGCGGCGGCTTCGAGCTTGAAGGGCACGGTGACGTTGCAGCCATGCCCGCCCGCCGCGGCGAAGGCGCGCACGGCGTCCGTGAAGCCGTCGAGCGGCACGAGCTGGCGCTCGTAGCCCAGGCTCTGGCCCGTGAGCGCCGCGAAGCGCGCATGGATCCAGGGCGAGCGGCTGTGGGCGATGGGGTTGCCCATCACGCAGTAGGGGCGGTGTGCGGTGGTGGTCATGGGTTGGCGTTGACGGTAGGGCTGGTTTCCAGGGTCTGGTCGCGCGTGAACTTGAAGCGCGAGACGACGGCGATCTCGTCGGCGCGGCGGCGCATGGCGGTGCTGAAGGGGCCGAACGGCCCGGCGGCGCGCGCGATGGCCTCGGCGCGGCGGTCCAGCGTGGGGTTGCCGGAGCCTTGCACGACCTCGGTGCCGAGCACGCGGCCGTCGTGGTTGACGGTGATGATCATCACCAGTTCGCCGTAGAGCTTCCTGCCGGCCTGCTCGGGGAAGTTTTCCGTGCCCTTGTCTTCCACCTTGCGGCGCAGCGCGTCGTAGTAGATGGCGTAGGCCTCCTCGCGCGTGGCGGGGCTCACGTAGCGCTTCTTGGGGCGGGCGTTTTCCTCGTTGATGCGCTTTTCGATCTCGGCCAGCAGCTTGACGAGCTGGCGGCGCTTTTCCTCCTGCACGGCATGGTCGCTGCTCTGGCTGGGCGCGCGCAGGTCGGGCGGGGGCAGGGCGGCGACCTGCTGGCGCAGCTGGGCCAGCAGTTGCTGCTGCTGCTCCTGCATGGCGTCCATGCGGCGCTGGGCTTCCTCGAAGTCGTCGCCCACCGAGGTCAGGGCCGAATAGGGCAGGGGGCTGGTGGCGCGGCCCTTGGCGGCCTCGCCGCCGCCCGCGAGCGAAGTCTGGGCGATGGCCTGGGCCTTGTCGGGCCGCTCGTTGGCGCGGGCGTTGACCAGGATGACTTCGAGCGGCGTGTCCTCGAACACGCGGTGGAAGCTCTCGGGATCGACGAAGCGCACCGTGAGCAGCGCCGCGTGCACGGCGATGGACACGCCAAGCGCCCATTGCAGCGTGGTCAGGCCAGAGAGGAAGGGGGGCAGCTTCACGGAGCGGGATTATCGGGGGCCTCGTTCACATCCACCGCGATCGCGATGGGGCCTGCGGGCACATCGTCGTCTTCCTCTTCCTCGGCAGCGGCCTCCTGCGCCGGGCTGTCCAGCCGCTCGATGACCGTGCCGCTCACGTCCAGCGCGATCTCGTCGATCTGGCCGAGCTTCACGCGCACCCGCGCGCCGCGCGGCAGGTTCTGCGCGCCCAGCACGGGCAGCACCAGCGGCAGGTCGTCGGCGCGCACCAGGAAGCTGCCGCCCATGCCTTCCTTGAACACGGTGGCCGTGAGTTCGGTCAGCCCGTTCTGCTCCAGGTACTTGAGCGTCCAGAAGCGTTCCATGCCCGCCTGGTAGCCGTTGTAGGCGCCGTAGGCCGCGTCGAAGCCGCTGATGATGGAGAACAGTTCCGCGTCCTTGGGCTTGAACGGCGCGGCCAGCGCGGCGGTCTTGCCGTGGCGTACGCAGGCGATCAGCTGCCACTGGTTCACCAGGTCCACGTAGCGGCGCAGCGGCGAGGTGGCCCAGGCGTAGCACTTCACGCCGATGCCCGCGTGCGGCAGCGCCTTGGTGCCCATGCGCACCTTCACGCCGGGCGCGAGGCTGGCCTGGCTGCGGTAGATGCCGGGCACGCCGCAGTCGGCCAGCAACTGGCCCCAGGTGCTGTTGGCGACGATGGCGGCCTCGGCCACGATCAAATCCAGCGGCGCGCCGCGCTTGCGGGTGCTGATCTGCACCGTCTCGCTGCCGTCCGGCTCCGCGCCGTCGTTGCCGACGAGGCGGAAGTTGTAGTCCGGGCGGTTGAAGGTCTCGGGCTTGCCGCGCACGGCTTCGCGGCCCTTCTTGAGCTGCTGGGCGAAGCGGTGCAAAAAGGATAGCTGCTCGCGCACGTACAGCAAGGGCTGAGGCGTGTTTTCATGCTGAATGGCGGGGTTGGCCAGCCATTCCTCGGTGACGATGTGGTCGAGCTGGTCGTGGCGCAGGTTGTGGGCCACGGGCACGCGCTCCAGCCGGGTTTCGGTGCCCTTCACCTCCAGCGTGGCCTCGTCGATGCTCACGTACAGCGACACCGCCGGGTTGGCGCGGCCCGCGTCCAGCGTGTAGATGCGCACCACCTCGTCGGGCAGCATGGTGATCTTGTAGCCCGGCATGTAGACGGTGGACAGGCGCTGGCGGCCCAGGTGGTCGATGGCGTCGCCAGGCGCCAGCGCCAGCCCCGGCGCGGCGATGTGGATGCCCAGCGTCACGGTGCCCGTGCCCAGCCCTTGCAGCGAGAGCGCGTCGTCGATTTCCGTCGTCTGCGAATCGTCGATGGAATACGCCTGCACGTTCGCCACCGGCAGGTCGGCGGGCGGCTGCGGCGCGGTGACGGGCGCAAAGCCCGTGCCCTTGGGGAAGTTCTCGAACAGGAAGCGCTTCCAGTGGAACTGGTAGCTGGAGTCGATCGCGCCCGCCCGTTGCAGCAGCGCCAGCGGCGCCTGGTGCGTGGCGCGGCTGGCGTCCACCACGGCCTTGTACTCGGGCGCGTTCTTGTCGGGCTTGAACAGGATTTTGTAGAGCTGCTCGCGGATGGGCTGCGGGCACTCGCCCCGGCCCAGCTGTTCCGCCCAGTCAGCGATCTGCTGGGCGACGAGCTTCTTCTTCTCGATGGCGGCCAGCGCCTGCTGCACGATCTCGGCGGGCGCTTTCTTGAAGCGGCCCTTGCCCGCGCGGCGGAAGTAGTGCGGCGCGTCGTACAGGCGCAGCAGCGCGCCCGCCTGCTGGGCTAGCGTGGCGTTGGCGGAGAAATAGTCGCGCGCCAGGTCGGCGAAGCCGAATTCGTCCTCGGGCGCGAATTCCCAGGCCAGGTCGAGTTCGATGCCCTCGGCCTGCTGCTGCGCCTGGGCCATGAAGTCGGCGGGCGCGGGCTTGTCGAACTTGACGAGGATGTGCGCGGCCTTGACCTTCACGCGCTTGCCCGAGTCCAGCTCGATCTGCGCGGAGCTTTCTGCCTCGGAAAGGATGCGGCCGGCGAGGAATTTGCCGGCCTCTTCAAACAGTGCATACATAGGGCGCGGATTGTCCCATGCCGTCCCCCTGTAGCATGGCGGCCCTCATGTCCTCCCGCCTCCTTCCGCCCCTGGCCGCCGTGGCCGTGGCGCTGCCCTTTCTCTTCGGCTTCACCCAAGCGCCCACCAACAACTTCTGGCCGCTGCTGGCCTCGTGGGGCTGCATCGGGCTGCTGGCGGCCATCGCCCTCGCCACGCGCTGGACGCGCGACGACTGGGCCTGGCGGCTGGCCTGGGGGCTGGTGCTGGCGGCGGTGCTGGCGTCCGCCGTCGGCCTCGTCCAGTACTTCGGGGGCGACGTGGGCTGGGGGCCGTGGATCGCCCCCTCCACCCCCGGCCAGGCCATTGGCAACCTGCGCCAGCGCAACCAGCAGGCCACGCTGCTGTGCCTGGGCGCGTGGGCGCTGCTCTGGGCCGTGGCGCAATGGCAAGGGCGCTTGCGGGCGGGGCGGGCGGTGCTGCCGTCGCTGCCCGGCTGGCTGCCGGGGCCGCTGATCGTCTGGGCGCTGGCGCTGATCGCCGCCGCCAGCGCCGCCACCGCCTCGCGCACCGGCGCGCTGGAGTGGGGCGCGCTGCTGGCGCTGCTGTGGCTCTGGCGCGGCGCGCTGGGGCGGCTGGCGCCGTGGCTGGCCGTGGCGGGCATGGCGCTCTACGCCGCCTGGGGCTGGCTGCTGCCGCGCCTGCTGGAGCAGTGGGGCGGCATCCCCGCCGACCACCTGCTGGCCCGCTTCGCCGACGACGGCCAGGGCTGCGGCGGCCGCCGCGCGCTGTGGACCAACGTGCTGCACCTGATCGCGCAAAAACCCTGGACGGGCTGGGGCTGGGGCGAGCTGGACTACGCCCACTACATGACCCTGGTGCCCGCGCCGCGCTTTTGCGTGCTGCTGGACAACGCGCACGACCTGCCGCTGCACCTGGCCGTGGAGCTGGGCCTCCCCGTGGCGCTGGCCGCCTGCCTGGCCGTGCTGTGGTGGCTGCTGCGCGCGCGGCCCTGGGCCGAGGCGCAGCCCGCGCGGCAGCTGGCCATCGGCGTGCTGGCGCTGATCGGGCTGCACAGCCTGCTCGAATTCCCGCTGTGGTACGGCCCGTTCCAGCTGGCCGCCCTCGTGGCGGTGCTGCTGTTGTGGCGCGGCGGCTGGCGCGTGCCGCCCGCGCTGTGCGCCGGCGCGCTGGCGGCGGCGCTGGCATTCGGCGTCTACGCGGGTTGGGACTACTGGCGCGTCAGCCAGCTGTACAAGGCCGTGGAAGACCGCGCCCCCGCCTACCGCGACAACACGCAGGCCAAGGTGCAGGGCAGTTGGCTGTTTGCCGACCAGGTCGCCTTCGCCGAGCTGACCACCACCACCGTCACCCGCGCCAACGCGGCGCGGATGCACGCCCTGGCGCTGCGCCTGCTGCACTTCTCGCCCGAGCCGCGCGTGATCGAGTCGCTGATCGAAAGCGCCACCCTGCTGGGGCTGGACGACGAGGCCGCCTTCCATCTGCGGCGCTTCCAGATCGCGTACCCGCAGGACTACGCCAGGTGGAGGAACGAGGCCACCTCGGGCAGGTAGTCCGCGAACGCCGGGAACGCATGGTCGCCGCCCTCGGTCACGATCTGCCGCGCCGAGGTGTAGCGCGCCGCCATCTCGCGCCAGTCCAGCACCTCGTCGCCCTGGGCGATCAGCACCAGCGCGGGGCCCGCGGGCGGCTGGCCGCGCACGTCCAGCGCCCGCAGCTCATCGATGTATTCGGCGCGGAAGAAAAAGCGCTCGGCCGGGTCATGCCATGCCGTCTGCTCGCCGATATAGCGCTCCAGGTCGCGCGCCGGGTTCACGGCGGGGTTGACGAGCACGCTGGGGCAGCCCCGCTGCTGCGCCACCCAGCTGGCGTAGTACCCGCCCAGCGACGAGCCCGCCACGGCCATGCTCTTCGGCCACGCGGCCAGGCCCTGCGCCAGCAGCTGCGCCGCTGCGCGCGGCGAGGGCGGCAACTGCGGGCACCAGAACCGCACGCCGGGATGGCGCCGCGCCACGTAGTCGGCCATCAGCCGCGCCTTGGCAGACTGGGGGGAGGAGCGGAAGCCGTGCAGGTAAAGCAAGTGGGTGGTGGCCATGGGTGGATTAGAGCGTGCATGACAGCCGCCCTGGCCCCGCTGCCCTAATATTCGCATCAAATTGTTGCAGGGTCTGCCGACATGACCGCCCCCACCCCCGAAGCCGCCCCGCCCGACATGCCCGGAACTCCAGCCACCCCCGGCACCCACCGCGCCCCGCTCGACGTGCTGCTCCAGCGTATGCGCGGCAAGAGCGACTTTCCGGCGCTGTCCGACTCGGTGGCGCGCATCCACCGCGTGGCGCATTCCGAGGACGACAGCATTGGCGACCTGACGGGCGAAATCCTCAAGGACGTGGCGCTCACCCACAAGCTGCTGCGGCTGGTCAACAGCATCTACTACGTGCGCGCCAACCGGGGCACGATCAGCACCGTGTCGCGCGCCGTGGCGCTGGTGGGCTTCAACGCCGTGCGCGACATGGCGATGAGCCTGGTGCTGCTCGACCACCTGCAGGACAAGGCCCACGCGGGCCGTATGCGCGAGGAATTCCTGCGCGGCATGATGGCGGGCGCGGTGGCCGCCGAACTGTGCGCGGGCACCCAGGAGGCCGAGGAAGCCTACCTCGGCGCCCTGTTCCAGAACCTGGGGCGCATGTTGTGCGAGTTCTACTTCCCGCACGAGGCGCAGCAGATCCGCGCCCTGGTGGCCGAGGAGCGCTACCAGGGCGGCGAGCAGGCCGCCGCCCAGCAGGTGCTGCGCCTGAGCCTGGAAGACCTGGGCACGGGCGTGGCGCGCGCCTGGGGCCTGCCCGACAGCCTGCTGCGCTGTATGCGCACGCCGCTGGGCGCGCCGTCGCTGCGCGAGCCCGAGCAGGGGCCGGAGCGGCTGCGCTGGGCCGCGCGCGCCGCCAACGAATTCGCCGCCGCCCTGCTGCGCGGCGGCGAGCCCGCGCAGGCCGAGGCGCGGCTGTCCTACCTGTGCGCGCAGTACGCCCGTCCCCTGTCCATGCCGGCGGATGCCATCGGCGCGGCCACGCTGCGCGCGCGCAAGCGGCTGGTGGCGCTGGCCGAGGCGCTGGAACTGCGCGTGGAGCCCGGCTCGCCCGCCGCGCGGCTGCTGCGCCTGCCCTCGCTGGCCGAAGAGGGCGCGCTGGCGGCGGACGACCCGCTGGCCCCGCACGAACTGCGCGCCGCGCCGCCCGCGCCCCTGCCGTCGCCCCCCGGCGTGCCGCCCACGCAGGCCGAGATGGAGCAGGTGCTGGCCGCCGGCGTGCAGGACATCACCAACGCCATGGTCGAGACCTTCAGGCTCAACGACGTGCTGCGCATGATCGTGGAAACCATGTTCCGCGCCCTGGGCGCGCGCCGCATGGTGTTCTGCCTGCGCGAGTCGCGCACCGACCTGCTCACAGGCCGCTTCGGCCTGGGCGAAGGCAGCGACGCCGCCGTGCAGGCGCTGCGCGTGCCGCTTAAGGCGCAGGGCGACCTGTTCGCCGCCGTGTGCGCGCGCGGGGCCGACACGCTGATCGCCGACGCCACCGAGCCGCGAATGCAGGCCCGCCTGCCCGACTGGTACCGGCAGGCGCTGAACGGGGCCAGCTTCCTGCTGCTGCCACTGCAGATCAAGGGCCAGACCTTCGCCTTGATCTACGCCGAGCATGACCAGCCCGGGGCCTTCCAGGTGGACGACCGCGTGCTGGGCCTGCTGCGCACGCTGCGCAACCAGGCCGTCATGGCCTTTCGGCAGGCGGGCTGAAACCGGCCGCGCCCGCGATAATCGCGGGCTATGTCCACGACAGCCGTTTTTGACAAACCGACGCTCGCGCAGCGCATCATCCCCCTGTTCATGGGCTTCGACCTGGTGCTGCTGGCGCTGGTGCTCATGCTCGCGGGCGCGGGGCTGCTGGCCATGTATTCGTCGGGCTACGACCACGGCACGCGCTTCGCGGACCATGCGCGCAACATGGTGCTCGCGGCGGGCATCCTGTTCATCGTGGCCCAGGTGCCGCCGTCCAAGATCATGGCCGCCGCCGTGCCGCTGTACCTGCTGGGCGTGGCGCTGCTGGTGGCGGTGGCGCTGTTCGGCATCACCAAGAAGGGCGCCACGCGCTGGATCAATGTGGGCGTGGTCATCCAGCCCAGCGAAATCCTCAAGATCGCCATGCCGCTGATGCTGGCCTGGTGGTTCCAGAAGCGCGAGGGCGCGCTGCGCCCGCTGGACTTCGTGGTGGCCGCCGGGCTGCTGGCCGTGCCCGTGGGCCTCATCATGAAGCAGCCCGACCTGGGCACCTCGCTGCTGGTGCTGGCGGCCGGGCTGTCGGTCATCTTCTTCGCCGGGCTGCCGTGGAAGCTGGTCCTGCCGCCCGTGCTCGTCGGGGCCGTGTGCATCGCGCTCATCGTCATCTTCGAGCCACGCCTGTGCGCCGACGGCGTGCGCTGGCCCGTGCTGCACGACTACCAGCAGCAGCGCATCTGCACCCTGCTCGACCCCACGCGCGACCCGCTGGGCAAGGGCTTCCACATCATCCAGGGCATGATCGCCATCGGCTCGGGCGGCGTCTGGGGCAAGGGCTTCATGGCGGGCACGCAGACGCACCTGGAGTTCATTCCCGAGCGCACCACGGACTTCATCTTCGCCGCCTATTCCGAGGAGTTCGGCCTCGTCGGCAACCTGTTCATCATCGTGTGCTTCCTGTTCATGGTGTGGCGCGGGCTGGCGATCGCCGTGGGCGCGGGCACGCTGTTCGGGCGGCTGATGGCCGGGGCCGTGTCCATGATCTTCTTCACCTACGCCTTCGTGAACATGGGCATGGTCAGCGGCATATTGCCCGTGGTCGGCGTTCCGCTGCCCTTCATCAGCTATGGCGGCACGGCCATGACCACGCTGGGGCTGGCGCTGGGCGTCATCATGTCCGTGGCGCGCGAGCAGCGTTTGCCGCCACCCGACGCCCCCGGCGGGTTTCTGGTTTCTAGGACAATGGCCCCATGATCGCCCGTGAACCCACCATTGAACGCCTGGCCACGGCCCGGCAACTGCTGCTGGAGCCCTTCGGCCTCGACGAAACCCACCTGGCGCGCGCCCTGGCCGAAATCCGCGCGCACCGCGTGGACGACGCCGACCTGTACTTCCAGTACACCCGCAGCGAGGGCTGGAGCCTGGAGGAAGGCATCGTCAAGACCGGCAGCTTCAGCATCGACCAGGGCGTGGGCGTGCGCGCCGTCAGCGGCGAGAAAACCGCGTTCGCGTATTCGGACGACATCTCCGAAGCCTCGCTGCTCGACGCCGCCCGCACTGTGCGGTCCATTTCGGCCCTGGGCCAGAAGGGACGAGCGCGAGCAGCTACGCAAAAGATAGCAAAAAGCCGCGCCCTGTACCCCGGCCTCGACCCCATCGCCACGCTCGGCAGCACGGCCAAGGTGCAACTGCTGGAAAAAGTGGAGCAGCGCGCCCGTGCCAAGGACCCGCGCGTGGCCCAGGTCATGGCGGGGCTGGCCAGCGAATACGACGTGGTGCTGGTCGCCCGCGCCGACGGCACGCTGGCCGCCGACGTGCGCCCGCTGGTGCGCCTGTCGGTCACCGTCATCGCCCAGCAGGGCGAGCGGCGCGAGATCGGCTCCGCGGGCGGCGGCGGCCGCTTCGGCCTGGCGTACTTCGACGACGCGCAGATCGCCCAGTACGTGGACGAAGCCGTCAACGCCGCCCTGGTCAACCTCGAATCGCGCCCCGCGCCCGCGGGCGAAATGACCGTGGTGCTCGGCCCCGGCTGGCCCGGCGTGCTGCTGCACGAAGCCGTGGGCCACGGGCTGGAGGGCGACTTCAACCGCAAGGGATCGAGCGCCTTCAGCGGCCGCATCGGCCAGCGCGTGGCCGCCAAGGGCGTGACGGTGCTGGACGACGGCACCATCGCCGACCGGCGCGGCAGCCTCAACGTGGACGACGAAGGCTGCCCCAGCCAGCGCAACGTGCTCATCGAAGACGGCATCCTCAAGGGCTACATCCAGGACGCGATGAACGCGCGCCTCATGGGCGTCAAGCCCACGGGCAACGGCCGCCGCGAAAGCTACGCCCACATCCCCATGCCGCGCATGACCAACACCTACATGCTCGGCGGCGACAAGGACCCGGCGGAAATCGTGGCCAGCATGAAGCGCGGCCTGTACGCCACCAACTTCGGCGGCGGGCAGGTGGACATCACCAGCGGCAAGTTCGTCTTCTCGGCCAGCGAGGCGTACTGGGTCGAAAACGGCAAGATCCTCTACCCCGTCAAGGGCGCGACCATCGTCGGCAGCGGCCCCGAGTCGCTCAAGAAGGTCGGCATGATCGGCAACGACATGCGCCTGGACAGCGGCGTGGGCACCTGCGGCAAGGAAGGCCAGAGCGTGCCCGTGGGCGTGGGCCAGCCCACGCTGCGCATCGATGGGCTGACGGTGGGCGGCACGGCCTGAAGCTTGCAGAGTGCGAAACGCAAGCGTGGGCTTTTTTCGGCAGCTATCCATTCTTCAGATGGGCCGTGTGGTTTGCCTGCTGGGCCTTGCATGGATGGGCGCAAATAGCAATGCCCAACCATGCTGTGACCATAAAGCACGCAAGCATGGAAGCACCCAACGTGTGCGCAAGCTTTTTGTCATCGCGGGACAGTCCAACGCCGTTGGCCTGGCTTCCGTCAGAGACATTCCGGGTGGTGCAAACGATTATGTTCAGGAAAATACGGTTTTCCCGAACGTGAAAATCTATGGCATCTACGGTGCTGCGCCAGGCGTCAAGGGCCATGACGATGCCGTACTTTCAAAAAAAGTAAATTGGAGCCGTTTTGCGACATGGCACACGGCCCGGCCTGGCTTCGGCTACAAAAATGTAGCCAATGCACCCCAATACTTCCCTTCGGGCTCCAGGGCCGAAGACATGTTTGGTCCCGAATTGTCTCTCGCCCGCTCTTTAAATGAGCGCCCGCCGTATGAGTTTTATATCGTCAAGCTGGCGGTATCGAATACGACGCTGAACTATACCCCTCGTGCCGACAATTGGGCGCCCGGAGGCCATCTGTATAAAGAACTGATGGAAATGGTGAGACATGCCTGTCGCACCAGGATGGGTCGGAAGAAAATCAGGGTGGCAGGTCTGTTTTTCATGCAAGGCGAATCCGATGCATTGAATAAAGTGTGGGCAAGAAATTATGAAAGAAACTTGTCTAAATTTATTCAGGCCTTTCGCCGGGATGTGGTCGGTATGGGATGTGCCGAAAGTCGAAAAACCCCCGTCGTGCTGGGTGAGATTCAGGATAATCCTGTCTGGACCTATAGAAAGACTGTACGGCGAGCGCAACGGCAGGTGGTGCGAGCGCTACCCTATGTCAAGCTGGTCAGTACCGACCGCCTTGCGGGGCAGATGACTGCAGGAGGAACGCATTTCAATGAATATGGGCAAACCTATCTGGGGGAGTCAGTGTATGAAGCCTTTTTTCCCATGCATCGCCCATTCAAGCGGCAGGATGAAAGGCAGTTGCAAGCAATGCAGGTGGATAAAGATAAATAGATGCTCTTTGGGGTTGATGCTATGGTAATAGGGTTCTTATGAACATACTGGGAATATCTTCATATTACCACGATAGTGCGGCGGCACTGCTGCGGTCAGGCCAGATCGTTGCTGCAGCGCAGGAGGAGCGCTTTACGCGAAAAAAGCATGATGAGCGGTTTCCCAGGCACGCAATCCAATACTGTTTGCAAGAGGCTAACGCTCGTGCACACGATCTGGATTCCATTGTTTTCTATGACAAACCCATTCTCAAATTCGAGCGCCTGCTCGATACCTATTTGAGCTATGCGCCGCATGGTTTTCGCTCCTTTGTCACGGCCGTGCCAGTATGGCTCAAGGAGAAGCTGTATCTGAAAAGAACGCTCAAACAGGAGCTCGCCAGCCTGCTTGCGTGCAAGGAAGCGGATCTGCCCCCTATTTTGTTTGCGGAGCACCATGAGTCTCATGCGGCATCGGCGTTCTATCCGAGCCCGTACGAAACTGCCGCCGTGCTGTGCCTGGATGGCGTAGGGGAATGGGCGACCACGTCGGCCTGGCTGGGACAGGGCTCAGCGCTCAATCCTCTATGGCAGATCAATTTTCCACATTCGCTGGGCTTGCTGTATTCGGCCTTTACCTACTATCTGGGTTTCAAGGTGAATTCGGGTGAGTACAAGCTCATGGGCTTGGCCCCCTATGGCAAACCTATCCATACCCAGTTGATTCTGGATAATCTGATAGATATCAAGGAAGATGGAACCTTCCGCCTTAATCTGGAATATTTTGACTATTGCACCGGGCTGCGGATGACGAATCAGAAGTTTTCTGATTTGTTCGGCGGCCCGCCGCGCGATCCAGAGAGTGTGCCAACCCAGCGGGATATGGATTTGGCGGCATCGATACAGGTAGTGACGGAAGAGGTCGTACTCAAGCTGGCCCGGCAGCTTCAGAAAGAAACCGGGGCTGATTATCTTTGCATGGCCGGCGGTGTGGCGCTGAACTGCGTAGCGAATGGCCGCTTGCTGCGGGAGGGTATTTTCAAGGACATCTGGATTCAGCCCGCTGCCGGAGATGCGGGTGGCGCCTTGGGTGCGGCCTATGCGGCCTACCATACTTACCGCAAGCAAAGCAGGGTGTACGCCGCAGGACGGGACCAGATGCAAGGCTCCTTGCTGGGGCCGCGCTATGAACAAGCCAGCATTATTGAGAAGCTCGATGAACTGGGTGCGCACTACACCGTCATGGAGTCGGAGGATCTGTACGACACCGTGGCCGAACTGTTGGCCCACGAGGAGGTCGTGGGTTGGTTCCAGAACCGGATGGAATTCGGCCCGCGTGCCCTGGGCGCCCGGTCGATCATCGCCGATCCGCGTTCGCGTGCGATGCAATCGCAGTTGAACCTGAAAATCAAGTTCCGCGAATCGTTTCGCCCCTTTGCTCCTGCAGTCAAGGAAGATGCCGTCGGGCGGTATTTTCAGCTGGATCGCCCCAGCCCTTACATGCTTTTGGTGGCACAAGTGCATGAGGACATTCAAATACAACCGGAGCAATCCTTGGACGGTTTGGCGCAACTGCACCAGATACGCTCCAGTATTCCAGCGGTTACCCACGTGGACTATTCGGCCCGGGTGCAAACGGTGAGTGAAAACAGCAACCCTGAATTCCATCACCTGCTGAGCGCATTTGAGCGCAGGACGGGCTGTGCGGTATTGGTGAATACTTCATTCAACGTGCGGGGTGAACCTATTGTGTGCACTCCGGAGGATGCATTCCGCTGTTTCATGGGTACGGACATGGATTGTCTGGTACTGGGCAATGTGCTGCTGTCCAAAGCGGCGCAGAAGAATGTCAAGATCGCCCATCGCAAGGGTGCGCTGGCTTTGGACTGATGGGGTGCTATGAAGCAGAACGTTGAAATGGTCGCCAGCGAGCGTGAACTGCGCAAGTTCGGCTACGTGATGGCCGGTTTTTTTGCCTTGGTCCTGGGTTTGCTGCTGCCGTGGTGGTGGTCGCTGCAGCGGGCTTATTGGCCCTGGGTGGTTGCGGGCGTGTTTCTGGTGTTGGCAGTCCTGCGGCCTTCAGCGCTGGGTATTCCGCATAAATACTGGATGCGGCTTGCCCGGGTGTTGGAATGGTTCAATACCAGGGTGGTTCTGGGCATCGTATTTTTCCTGGTTTTCGCCCCCTTGGGGGCAGTCATGCGCCTGCTGGGCAAGGATACCTTGCAGAAAAGCCGGGATGACCGTTTGACAACTTACCGAATCAACAAGGCCGCCAGAAAGGCCGATCACATGGAGCGTCAATTCTGATGTTGGAACTGCTCAAAGAACTGGTTTTGTTCTTCCGTGAACATAAAAGGTATGCACTGATTCCGGTGCTGGCCGTTCTGCTGCTGTTGGGGGCGTTGATCGTATTCGGGCATGGTTCCGTATTGGCGCCTTTCATCTATACCCTGTTCTGATCCATGAAGAAGATTTTGTACCTTGCAGTGCCTTCGCTGGTACTGTGTGCATTGGTGGCGCTGGGATACGGGGTGGGCTTGCACATCGCGGCGAGGCCATTCGAGAAGATCGTCCAATGGGTGGAGCAGGGTGAGACGTTGGCTGGGGCGTTGGCGGCCACTCCCTTGAAGGACGAGCAGCGCAACAACTATGGGCGCGCGTACAGCAATCCGACGGTGGATGGCCGCACGATCAGCTGGTCTGTTCCCGACCAACCAACGCCCTTCGTGGGTACGGCCCCCGTTCCTGGCCAGCACCAGAATGCCCACATCAATTCGTGGCAGATGCGCAATGACCAGGAATTGCAGATGCCGAAGCCCGCAGGGATGTACCGCATTTTTCTCACGGGCGGCTCCACGGCCTATGGCTCTGGTGCACCCAGCCAGGATCAGACGATTGGCAGTCTGCTGGATGGGTTGTTGAATACAAAATTATCGGCACAGAGTGGAGTGCGCTACGAGGTCTTTACTTTTGCCAATCCGGCGTGGGCTTCTACACAAGAGCGCATCGCCATTGAGAATTATCTTTCCGAGCTGCAGCCCGATTTGGTGGTGTCGCTTTCGGGGAACAACGATGTCTTCTGGGGTGATGCAGGCCGGAATGTATTGTGGTTTACCGCATTTGCGGATGACTATTTTCGCATGTTGACCGATGCAGGCCTGAAAATAGCGGGAAGAAAAGAACTGGCTGAATTGCCGCAGGCACGTCCGGCGTCAAAGCCGGTGCCGCCGCAAACAGTGGTTTATCGCCTGGAAAAGAACGTACGGCTGGGTGCGCAGGCGCTGAAAAATGTGGGTGTGAATTGGGTCTTCTTCCTGCAGCCCACGCTCTCCGTGACGAAGAAGCATTTGAGCTCTCGGGAGCAGGATTTCCTGAATGACTCGAAGAACTATTATGTACAGTGCTACGAGGCCATTGCGGCGAAACTCGCTGCCTTGGAACAGGACAATTTCCGGTTTGTGAATCTGTCAGGCGTCTTTGATGGCTATGAATCCAAGGATGACATGTTCCTGGACCAGTTCCATTTTGGCGACAAGGGCAATGCCGTGATCGCCAACGCCATCTTTGCTGCGTTGGCGCCGCAACTGGCCGCTGGCCTGCGCAGGCCCTGATGGTGCGGTGGTACTTCGGGGACTGCGGGAGCGCGCGTGGCGCACGAACTGTGCTAGAGTCGCCGCCCATGCAACCGCGCTCCGCTTTCTACTTTTACTTTTGGTTCTCTGTCCCCGGCGGATGAGAGGCGAGCGCGCAAGCACCCCAGAACCTCACAAGTCAACCGCCGAAGCTGCAAAGCCCGGCGGTTTTTGTTTTTCCAACCCTTCCCTTTCCCTAAGAGACAGCCCCATGACCCAGCCCACTGCCGACACCTGGTACCGCAGCGTCGAGAAAACCAGCCAGACCGACGACGAACGTATCAAGGACATTACCGTGTTGCCCCCTCCCGAGCATCTGATCCGCTTCTTCCCCATCAGCGGGACGGCGGTGGAAGCGCTGATCACCTCCACGCGCAAGACCATCCACAACATCATGGCGGGCCAGGACGACCGGCTGCTGGTCATCATGGGCCCGTGTTCCATCCACGACCCGGACGCCGCGCTGGACTACGCGCGCCGCCTGAAGGCCGTGCGCGAGCAGTACAAGGACACGCTCGAAGTCGTGATGCGCGTGTACTTCGAGAAGCCCCGCACCACCGTGGGCTGGAAGGGCCTGATCAACGACCCCTACCTCGACGAGAGCTACCGCATCGACGAGGGCCTGCGCATCGCGCGCCAGCTGCTCATCGAGATCAACCGCCTGGGCGTGCCCGCCGCGAGCGAGTTCCTCGACGTGATCTCGCCGCAGTACATCGGCGACCTGATTTCCTGGGGCGCGATCGGCGCGCGCACCACCGAGAGCCAGGTGCACCGCGAGCTGGCCTCGGGCATCTCCGCGCCCATCGGCTTCAAGAACGGCACGGACGGCAACATCCGCATCGCCACCGACGCCATCCAGTCCGCCAGCCGGGGCCACCACTTCCTGTCGGTGCACAAGAACGGCCAGGTCGCCATCGTGCAGACCCAGGGCAACCAGGACTGCCACGTCATCCTGCGCGGCGGCAAGGCGCCCAACTACGACGCCGCGAGCGTGGCCGCCGCCTGCGCCGACCTGGAGAAGGCCGGCCTGCCCGCCACGCTGATGGTGGACTGCAGCCACGCCAACAGCAGCAAGCAGCACGAAAAGCAGATCGACGTGGCGCGCGACATCGCGGGCCAGATCGCGGGCGGCTCGCGCAGCGTGTTCGGCGTGATGGTGGAGAGCCACATCCACGCGGGCGCGCAGAAGTTCACGCCCGGCAAGGACGATGCCCGCGCGCTGGAGTACGGCAAGAGCATCACCGACGCCTGCATCGACTGGGACGACTCCACCGCCGTGCTGGCCGAACTCTCCGCCGCCGTGGTGGCGCGCCGCGCCCAGAAGTAAGGCAGCAAGGCGTGAGCCCCAGCCAGGTCATCGTCCTGGCCGCGCCTGTCTTCCTGCTGCTCATGGCGCTGGAATGGGCCGTGGGCCGGGCGCGCGGGCGCAACCCGTACCGGCTGGCCGACGCGGTGAGCAGCGTGGGGCTGGGCGCTTTGAGCCAGACCAGCGCCGTGTTCACCGCGGGCCTGCGCGTGGGGCTGTACGCGCTGGTCCACGAACATGCCGCGCTGTGGCGCAACGACGGGTTCTGGCTCGGCGTGCCTGGCTGGCTGCTGGCGCTGCTGTTCTACGACTTCTGCTACTACTGGAACCACCGCCTGGGCCACGAGGTGGCCGTGCTCTGGGCCGCGCACGTGGTGCACCACCAGAGCCAGGACTACAACCTCTCCACCGCGCTGCGCCAGCCCAGCACCTACGCGCTGCTGAACTGGCTGTTCTACCTGCCCATGGCGCTCGCGGGCGTGCCGCCGCTGGTGTTCGTGGTGGTGGGGCTGGTCGATCTGCTCTACCAGTTCTGGGTGCACACCGGGCAGGTGGGGCGGCTGGGCTGGTTCGACCGCTGGTTCTGCAGCCCCAGCAACCACCGCGTGCACCATGCCGTGAACGACCGCTACGTGGACAGGAACTACGGCGGCATTCTGATCGTGTGGGACCGGCTGTTCGGCACCTTCCAAGACGAGGACGCGCGCGAGCCCTGCGTCTACGGCACGCGCGGCCTGCTCGACAGCTGGGACCCGCTCTGGGCCAACGCCCAGGTGTACGCGGGGCTGGCGCGCGACAGCTGGCACGCCCGGCGCTGGAGCGACAAGATGCGAGTGTGGCTCAAGCCCCCCGGCTGGCGGCCCGCCGACGTGGCGCGGCGCTTTCCCAAGCCGGCGTTCGACATCCGGCAGCCGCTGTTCGACCCGCCCATGGGCCGCGCGCTGCGCGGGTTCGTGGCCGTGCAGTCCGTGCTGCTGCTGGCGGGCGTGGCGGCGTTCCTGTGGCGCGCCGATGCCGAGCCGCTGGCGGTCAACGCGGTGTGCTTCGCCGCGCTGGTCGCCTGCCAGTGGGCGCTGGGCGCGGCGATGCAGGGGCGTGTGGGCCTGTGGGCGGCGCTGACGGTGCAGGCGGCGGCCCTGTCCACCGCCACCGGCGCGCTGGGGCTCGTGCCATGGCACGGGGTTTTCAAGCCGCTGGCGATGGTGTTTGCTATCGTTTGGGTAGCTGCCAGCGCTCGCCAGATAAGCGCTGGAGGCCGATTTGGCTTGAAACTCTTGCTGATGGCGCTGCTGGCCTCGCTGGCGGGCGACGTGTTCCTGATGGCCCAGGGCTTCTTCATCCCCGGCCTCGCGGCGTTCCTGCTCGCGCACCTGGCCTACATCGCGCTGTTCAAGCAGGGGCGGCGCTGGTTTCCACACAAGGGCGCGCTGCTGGCCACGCTGGCCGTGGGCGCGGGCATGTACGCCTTTCTATGGCACGGCGGCCTGCCCGCCGCGCTGCGCGCGCCGGTGGCGGCCTATGTGCTGGCCATCGCGCTGATGGCGGCGCAGGCGCTGGGTTCGGGCAGCCGCATGGCGGCGGCGGGGGCCTTGTTCTTCATGCTCAGCGATGCGCTCCTGGCCACCAACCGCTTCGTGGCGCCGCTGCCGCTGGCGCCATTCTGGGTGCTGGCCACCTACTACGCGGCGCAGTGCCTGATCGTGGGCGGCTGGCTGGCGCGGCGGCGGGAGCCGGCGTAGGCCGGCGTTCTTTGCCGGATTGCGGCACACTGCGCGTAGCCTCGCGCGCGCGATGCGTGCCGCGGCGGCCCGTGCAACCACAAAGAGAACGCCCCACCATGTCTGTGCAATTCACCCTCAACGGCAAGCCGACCTCGGTCGACGTCGATCCCACCACCCCCATCCTCTGGACGCTGCGCGACACCCTGGGCCTGCAAGGCACCAAGTTCGGCTGCGGCATGGCCATGTGCGGCGCCTGCACCGTGCATCTGAACGGGCAGGCCATCCGCTCGTGCATCACGCCCATCTCGGCGGCGGCGGGGCAGAAGGTCGCCACCATCGAGGCCCAGGCCGCCGACAAAGTCGGCAAGGCCGTGGAGGACGCTTGGGTGCGCCACGACGTGGCCCAGTGCGGCTACTGCCAGAGCGGCCAGATCATGAGCGCCACCGCGCTGCTCAAGGGCAACAAGGCGCCCAGCGACGCCGACATCGACGCCGCCATGGCGGGCAACATCTGCCGCTGCGGCACCTACGTGCGCATCCGCGCGGCCATCCACGACGCCGCCCAGACCCTGGCCGCCTGAAAGGAGCATCGCCATGCATTCCACCGACCTGCTCCAAGACCACCACGACGCGGCCGCCACCTCGCGCCGCGCCTTCCTCAAGATCGCCACCGCCTCGGGCTTCGCGCTGGGCGCGTTCCCGGCCAGCGTGCTGGCCCAGGCCGGCGGCGACGCGGCCGCCAGCGCGCTCAAGCCCACGCAGCAGCCCGCCGCGTTCGTGAAGATCGCCCGCGACGGCATCGTCACCGTGACCATCAACCGCCTGGACTTCGGCCAGGGCGTGCAGACCGGCCTGCCCATGGTGCTGGCCGAAGAACTGGACGCCGACTGGTCCAAGGTGCGCAGCACGCACGGCAATGCCGACCCGGCCTACGTGGACCCGGTGATGGGCATCCACCTCACCGGCGGCTCCACGGCGCTCAAGCACTCGTACACCCAGTACCGCGAACTGGGCGCGCGCACCCGCGCCATGCTGCTGGCGGCGGCGGCAAAGCGCTGGAAGGTGCCCGCGGACACGCTGCGCACCCAGGCCGGGCAGGTGATTGGCCCGCGCGGCCAGAAACTGGGCTACGGCGAACTGGCCGACGCCGCGATGCAGCAGCCCGTGCCGCAGGCCGTCACGCTCAAGAACCCCAAGGACTTCCGCATCATCGGCCAGGCCACGGGCCGCATCGACGCACGCGCCAAGTCCAGCGGCGCGCAGCTGTACGGCATCGACACCCGCTTGCCCGGAATGCTCACCGCCGTGGTGGCGCACCCGCCCGTCTTCGGCAGCACGCCCCGGTCGGTGGACGACAGCGCGGCCAAGGCCGTCAAGGGCGTGCGCGCCGTGCTGCGCATTCCCAGCGTGCACGGCGGCGAAACCGTGGCCGTGCTGGCCGACGGCTACTGGCCCGCCAAGCAGGGGCGCGACGCGCTCAAGATCGAGTGGGACAGCGCATCGCGGGGCAAGGTGGACTCGGCCCTGCAACTGGCCCAGTACCGCGAGCTGGCGCAAAAGCCCGGCGCGCTGAAGTACGACGCCGACATGGCCCCGCTCGCCGGCGCGCCGCACAAGATCAGCGCCGAATACCTGTTCCCCTACCTCGCCCATACGCCCATGGAGCCGCTCAACTGCACCGTGCGCCTCACGGGCCAGGGCGCGGCCACCCAGGCCGAGCTGTGGCTGGGCACCCAGGCGCCCGGCTGGGAGGCGGCCACGGCGGCGCGCGTGCTGGGCGTGGACCCGAAGAACGTGCGCCTGAACGTGCAGATGGCGGGCGGCGGCTTCGGGCGCCGCGCCACGCCCACCAGCGACTACGTGGCCGAGGCCTGCCAGATCGCCAAGGCCGCGCGCGCGGCGGGCGTGGATGCGCCGGTGCGCATGGTGTGGAGCCGCGAAGACGACGTGAAGGGCGGCTACTACCGCCCCATGCACCTGCACCGCGCCGAGATCGGCTTCGACGGCGAGGGCAAGGTGCTGGCCTGGGACCACGCCATCGTCGGCCAGTCCATCGCCCACGGCACGGCCTTCGAGGGTTTCATGGTCAAGAACGGCGTGGACAGCACCGCGGTGGAGGGCATGAAGGAGCCCTACGACCTGCCCATGCGCCTGTCGGTGCACCACCCCGTGCTGAACGCGCCGGTGCTGTGGTGGCGCAGCGTGGGCTCGACCCACACCGCCTTCGTGATGGAGACGCTGATCGACGAGATCGCCCGCACGGCGCAGCAAGACCCGGTCGAATACCGCCTGAAGCAGTTCGGCGGCAAGCATCCGCGCCATACCGCTGCGCTGAAGCTGGCGGTGGACAAGTCCGGCTACGGCCAGCGCCAGCTGCCTCAGGGCCGTGCCTGGGGCGTGGCGGTGCACGAGTCGTTCGAATCGGTGGTGGCCTACGTGGTCGAGGCCTCGGTACAGGACGGCACGCCGAAACTGCACGCCGTGACCGCCGGCGTGCACTGCAACCTGGCCGTCAACCCGAAGAGCGTGGAAGCGCAAGTGCAGGGCGGCGCGCTGATGGCCCTGGGCACCTGCCTGCCCGGCGCGGCCATCACCTTCAAGGACGGCGTGGTGGAGCAGGGCAACTTCAACGACTACACCGTGGCCCGCCTGACCGACATGCCCACCGTGGCCGTGCACATCGTGCCCAGCGCCGATGCGCCCACCGGCATGGGCGAGCCGGGCGTGCCGCCGCTGGCGCCGGCGTTTGCGAATGCCATCGCGCAGTTGACGGGCAAGCGGTTGCGGGCGCTGCCGTTCAAGCTGGAGGCGTGAGCGAGCGAGCCCTGCCGGCGCGGGCTGCTGCGCCCGCGCCGGCAGGCGCTCGTGGTCAGGTCAGCACGTAGTCCCGTGCACGCAGAAGCTCGGGCACGTCTTCGCCCAGGCTCTGCAGCGCATCGACCTCGACGACACGCGCGATCGCATCGAGCGGCAGCCCGTTGACGTGAACGCCAAAGGGCTCGGAGAGATCGTCGCCGATCGCGTCGAGGGCGAAGAAGGTGTAGGAGACGATCGCGGCAAGCAAAGGGGTCCAGTAGCCACTGGAATCGGCCAGGCCGAACGGAAGCAGCAGGCAGAAGATGTAGGCGGTGCGATGCACCAGCAAGGTGTAGACGAAGGGCATCGGTGTCGTCTTCGTGCGCTCCGCGCTGGCGAAACCCGTCATCAGGCCCTGCACACGCTCCTCCAGCACGCGCGCCTGCACCGGTAACAGGCGCCCGGCGGCGAGCAGCGCCGCGATGTCGGCGGTGAAGAATTCCAGCAGGCAATTCGGCGCATTGCGTCGGTGCTCCAGCGCCGCAAACTCTTCGGAGCTCAGGTAGCGCGCCACGTTGGGGCCGATCGGCCGGGTGCGAAAAAAGTCGCTCAGCAAATGGGCAAAGGCAATGCAGCGGTAGGTGATCCGGCGTTTGGCGTCGTCATCGGGGCTGGCGGCGATGTACGCCGTCTGGCGCGACAGGTTGCGCACCTCGATGACGATCAGCCCCATCAGCTTGCGCGCTTCCCACCAGCGGTCGTAGGCCGCGGCGTTGCGGAACGCCGCGAAGATGGCCAGCGCCGCGCCAATCACCGACAGCGCCAGCGGCTGGATCGCAATCAGGTGGATCATGCCCGCCCGGTGCAGCACCACGATGAGCAAGGACAACGCCGCCACACTGGCGATCAGCGGGAGAATGCGCAGCACGACCGAGCCGCGCAGCACGAAGAAAACCTGCCAAATCGTTGGCCTGTCACGAACGATCATCTTCTCAGTTTCAGTGCTGTGCGGTCGGGGGCATCTTCCAGATTAGGCCCCACGTCGCATGTTTGTTGGCTGGTACTTACCCCAGCGATCAGAACAACCCCGCCTCGCGCTGCTGCGGCGCGGCCACGCCCAGGTGGCGGTAGGCCGCCAGCGTGGCGATGCGCCCGCGCGGGGTGCGCTGCAGGTAGCCCTGCTGGATGAGGTAGGGCTCGATCACGTCCTCGATGGTGCCGCTTTCCTCGCCAATGCTCGCGGCGATGTTGTCCAGGCCCACGGGGCCGCCGTCGAAGCGGTGGATCACGGCCTCCAGCAGCTTGCGGTCCATCACGTCGAAGCCCTGCGGGTCCACGTCGAGCATGGCGAGCGCGCGGCCCGCCATGTCGAGCGTGATGCGGCCCGTGCCCTTGACCTGGGCGTAGTCGCGCACGCGGCGCAGCAGGCGGTTGGCGATGCGCGGCGTGCCCCGGCTGCGGCGGGCGATCTCGAAGCCGCCCTCGTCGTCGATCGGCGCGCCCAGCAGGGCGGCGGAGCGCAGCACGATGCGCGCCAGTTCCTCGGGCGTGTAGAACTCCAGCCGCGCCACGATGCCGAAGCGGTCGCGCAGCGGGTTGGTCAACATGCCCGCGCGCGTGGTCGCGCCCACCAGGGTGAAGGGCTGCAGGTCGAGCTTGATGCTGCGCGCGGCGGGGCCTTCGCCGATCATGATGTCGATCTGGTAGTCCTCCAGCGCGGGGTAGAGGATTTCCTCGACGACCGGGGAGAGGCGGTGGATTTCGTCGATGAACAGGACGTCGTTGCGCTCCAGGTTGGTCAGCAGCGCGGCCAGGTCCTTGGGCTTTTCGAGCACGGGGCCGCTGGTCTGGCGCAGGTTCACGCCCAGTTCGGCGGCGATGATGTGGCTCAGCGTGGTCTTGCCCAGCCCCGGCGGGCCGAACAGCAGCACGTGGTCGAGCGCCTCCTGCCGCTTCCGGGCCGCGCCGATGAAGATCTCCAACTGCTCGCGCGCCTTGGCCTGGCCCACGTACTCCTGCAGCAGCTTGGGGCGCAGCGCGCGCTCCAGCGCCTCCTCCTGCGGCGAGGCGGGGGCGGCGCTGACCACGCGCTTGGGCGGCGGGGGGGCGAAGTCGTCGGTGTGGATGGTCATAGGCGGGGGCGATTGTCCCCCATTGGTAACATCGGCCCCCCATTTTCCCCAGGCCCTTCACTCCAGGCCGCGCGCCATGACCGACCCCACACCCCCCTCCTTTTTCAGCCGCATCGCCCTCGCTTTCGCCGTGCTGGGCGATGCGCGCCTGGCCCTGGGCGCGGCCCGCCTGCGCGGCGGCGAGCCACTGGCCGCCGACGTGCCGCCGCGTGAAGTTCCCGTCGAGAAGATCGTCGAAGTCCGCGTGGAAGTGCCCGTGGAAAAAGTCGTCGAGAAGCTGGTCGAAAGGCGCGTCGAAGTCACCACTCCCACCGCCGCGCTGCAACTGCTCGGCCTGCTGCAGCGCGAGGCGCGCTTCGTCGATTTCGTGCAGGAAGACGTGGCCGGCTACACCGACGCCGAGATCGGCGCCGCCGCGCGCGTGGTGCACGAAGGCTGCCGCAAGGCGCTGCGCGAGCACCTGACGCTGGAGCCCGTGCGCCCCGAGGCTGAAGGCAGCCGCGTCACCCTGCCCCCCGGCTTCGACGCCGCCGCCGTGCGCGTGAGCGGCAACGTGGTCGGCCAGCCGCCGTTCACCGGCACCCTGGCCCATCGCGGCTGGCGCGCCGCCGACGTGCGCCTGCCGCAGCTCACCGACGACAAGGCCGCCGCCGTCATCGCCCAGGCGGAGGTGGAGCTGTGACTACGGAAACGATAGCTGCCAGCGTAGGCGGGACAAGCGCTGGAGCCCGATTCAGCATCGGCATCGACCTGGGCACGACGCACTGCGCGCTGTCGTGGGTGGATCTGCACGCCAGCGATGGCGACCGCGTGGTGCAGGGCGTGCTCGACGTGCCGCAGCTCACCGCGCCCGCGACCATCGAGGCGCGCCCGCTGCTGCCCTCCTTCCTCTACCTGCCACACGAGAGCGAACTGAGCGCCCGCGACACCGCCCTGCCCTGGGGCGCGGCCGAGGCCAGCATCACCGGCGAACTCGCGCGCACGCGCGGCGCGGCCACGCCGATCCGGCTGGTGGCCAGCGCCAAGAGCTGGCTGTGCCACCCCGGCGTGGATCGCCGCGCGCCCATCCTGCCAGCCGATGCGCCGCCCGAGGTCGCGCGCATCTCTCCGCTGGCCGCCAGCGTGCGCTACCTCACGCACCTGCGCGATGCCTGGGAGCACGCCCACCCCGACGCACCGCTGGCCGCGCAGCACGTCACCGTCACCATCCCCGCATCGTTCGACCCCGCCGCGCGCGAGCTGACGGCCGAGGCCTGCAAGGCCGCGGGCTTCGAGCGCCTGACGCTGCTCGAAGAACCCCAGGCCGCGCTCTACAGCTGGATCCAGACGAGCGGCGGCGGCTGGCGCAAGCAGGTACAGAGCGGCGACGTGATCCTCGTCGTGGACGTGGGCGGCGGCACGACCGACCTCTCGCTGATCGCCGTGCAGGAAAACGCCGGCAGCCTGGAGCTGCGCCGCATCGCCGTGGGCGAACACATCCTGCTCGGCGGCGACAACATGGATCTGGCGCTGGCCTACGGCGTGGCGCGCAAGCTGGCGCAGGAGGGCAGGCAGCTCGACGCCTGGCAGACCCGCGCCCTCGCCCACGGCTGCCGCGCGGCGAAGGAGCAACTGCTGGCGGACGAGAACGTGCAGAGCGTGCCCGTCGTGGTGCCCAGCCGGAGCAGCAAGCTCATCGGCGGCAGCATCCGCACCGAGGTCACGCGCGCAGAAGTGCAGCAGACGCTGGTCGAAGGCTTCTTCCCCCAGGTCGCGGTGACCGACAAGCCCCAAACCCGCGCGCGCGGCGCGCTCACGCAACTGGGCCTGCCCTACGCGCAGGACGCGGCCGTCACGCGCCACCTCGCGGCCTTCCTCGCGCGGCAGGCCGGGGCGCTGGATCAGGCCACGTTCGCGCGCCCAACGGCCATCCTGTTCAACGGCGGCGTGCTCAAGGCGCCGCAAATCGCTCAGCGCATCGTGCAGGTCATCAACGGCTGGCTGGCCCAGGATGGCGCAGCCCCCGCGCGGCTGCTCGACGGCGCGCATCTGGATCTCGCCGTCGCACGCGGCGCGGCCTACCACGGCCATGTCGCGGCACGCGGCCAGGGCGTGCGCATCCGCGGCGGCACGGCGCAGAGCTACTACGTGGGCGTGGAGAGCAACATGCCCGCCATCCCCGGCATGGAACCACCGATTTCCGCACTCTGCCTCGCGCCCTTCGGCATGGAGGAAGGCAGCGAGGTCGCGCTCGACGCGCAGGAGTTCGGCCTCGTCGTCGGCGAACCGGTGCGCCTGCGCTTCTTCGGCTCCAGCGTGCGCCGCAACGACACCGTGGGCACCCTGCTCGACTTCTGGGGGCCGGAAGAACTGGTGGAGCTGCAGGAGATCGAGGCCCAGTTGCCCGCCGAGGGCCGCACGCCCGGCGAAGTCGTGCCCGTCACCCTGCACGCGCGCGTGACCGATATCGGCACGCTGGAACTCGACGCGGTGCCCGTGGGCGGCAGCGAGCGCTGGAAGGTGGAATTCGACGTGCGCCCGCCCGCCGACGCGCACTGATCCCGCCTGCCATGCAGCCGCCACGCTACGCCGTCGGCATCGACCTCGGCACCAGCCACACCGTCTGCGCCTTCGCACCCCTGGGCGGCGGCGCGGCGGAGATCGCGCTGCTGCCCATCCCCCAGCGCATATCGGCCAGCGAGGTGCAGGCGCAACCGCTGCTGCCCTCGGTGCGCTACCAGGCCGCGCCGCAGGAGCTGGGCGATGCGTGGCGCGCGCCGTGGCCGCCGCTGGATGCGTCGGATGGAGCGCCCGCCACCCTCGGCCGCTGGGCGCGCGAGCTGGGCGCGGCCGTGCCGGGACGGCTGGTGGCAAGCGCCAAGAGCTGGCTGTCGCACCCCGGCGTGGATCGCACCGCGCCGATCCTGCCCTGGGGCGCGCCGGAGGGCGTGGCGAAGGTGTCACCGCTCGCTGCATCGGCCTCGTACCTCGCGCATGTGAAGGCTGCTTGGGATGCGGCCCATCCCGATGTGCCGCTGGAACGGCAAGCCGTGGTGCTCACCGTGCCCGCCTCGTTCGACGAGGGCGCGCGGGCGCTGACGCTGGAGGCCGCGCGGTTGGCCGGGCTACCCGAAGTGCATCTGCTCGAAGAACCCAAGGCCGCGTTCCACGACTGGCTGGCGCTGCAGGGCGAGCAACTGGCCGCGCAGTTGGAAGGCTGCCGCCTCGTACTGGTGGCCGACGTGGGCGGCGGCACGACCGACCTGACGCTGATCCGCGTGGAGCCCACGCCGGGCGGGCTGCCCACGCTCACGCGCATCGCCGTGGGCGAGCACCTGATGCTGGGCGGCGACAACATGGATCTGGCGCTCGCGCACCGGCTGGAGCCACGGTTCGCGGGCGAAGGCCAGCGCCTGCCCGCCGCGCGCTTCGCCCAGCTCGTGCAGCGCTGCCGCATCGCCAAGGAACTGCTGCTGGCGCGGGACGCGCTCGAGAGCGCCGCCGTCACCCTGCTCGGCGGCGGTTCGCAACTGCTGGCGCAGACGCGCTCGGCCACGCTCTCGCGCGATGACGTGCGCGCGTGGGTGGTCGAAGGCTTTCTGCCGCACGCGCAACTCACCGATGCGCCCACACGCCGCCAGGGCGCGCTGCGCGGGCTGGGACTGCCCTACCCGGCGGACGCGGCCATCTCGCGGCATCTGGCGCAGTTCCTCGCGCGTCATGCGCAGGGTGAGCTGCCGGACGCTGTGCTGCTCAACGGCGGCGTGTTCCACGCGCACGCGCTGGCCGAGCGGCTCACGCAACTGCTCGGCGAATGGCGCGGCGCGCCGGTGCGCGTGCTGCACAACCCGCACCCGGACTGGGCCGTGGCGCGTGGCGCGGCGGCGCATGGGCTAACCACTTTTGAATCAAATCAGCCTCCAGCGCTTGCTGGACAAGCGCAAGCAGCTATCAAAAACATAGTCCCCCGCATCGGCGGTGGCTCGGCGCGCAGCTACTGGCTGGTGCTGCCAGGCGGCAAGGGCCTGTGCCTGCTGCCGCGCGGCACCGAGGAAGGCGTGCGCATCGTCCTCACCGGGCGGCGCTTCGCGTTGAAGCTGGGGCAGGCGGTGCGCTTCGCGCTCGTCGCCAACAGCCTGGAGACTCCCGCGCAGCCCGGGCAGATCGCCCCGCTCGAAGGCGAAGGCTGGGTGGAGCTGCCACCGCTCGCCGCCGTGCTGCCCGCGCCCGAGGGGCGCGAGAAGGCACAGGTCGAGGTGCAGCTCCACGCGCGCATGACCGAGGTGGGCACGCTGGAGGTGCGCTGCGTGGCGGTGGACGACGACAGCCGCCAATGGCTGCTGCCGTTCAACCTGCGCGGCGCTACCGATTCGATAGCTGGTAGCGCAGACCAGGAAAGCGCTGGAGGCCAAAAACACCTTAAGCCCGCCATCGAGGCCATAGACCGCATCTTCGGCAACCAATCGCAGGAGGTACCGCCCAAGGAGGTGCGCCAGTTGCGCCAGACGCTGGAAAAGGTCCTCGGCCCCCGCGAGGGCTGGGAAGCCCCCCTGCTGCGCGCGCTGTTCGACGCCCTGCTCGCGCGCGCCAAGCGCCGCCGCCGCACGCCCGAACACGAGCGCACATGGCTCAACCTCGCGGGCTGGTGCCTGCGCCCCGGCGTGGGCGCGGAGCTGGACGGCTGGCGCGTCGACCAGGCGTGGCAGCTCTACGCGCAGGGCCTCGCCCACGGCAAGGAAGCGGCCAACTGGACGGAGTGGTGGGTGTTCTGGCGCCGCATCGCGGCGGGGCTGGACGAGGCGCGGCAGATGGAACTGCTGGAAGACGTGGCCGGCAAGATGCAGAAAACGGTCCAGCAGGCCGCGCAGCGCAGCGCCAAATATGGCAGCTACGACGACATGCTGCGCCTCTTCGCCGCGATGGAGGCCGTGCCCTGGCAGTACCGCCAGGAGATGGGCCAGTGGATGCTGCAGCGCCTGCAAAAACCCGGCGAGCCGGTGCAGACCTGGTGGGCCATCGGCCGCCTGGCCGCGCGCCAGCCGCTGGCCGCCAATGCCCACCTGACCATGCCGCCCGAGGCCGCGCGCGAGTTCCTCGTCGCCGCGCTGGCGCAGGACTGGCGCAGGAACGAGCACGCGATGTTCGCCGCCATGCAGATCGCCCGCATGACGGGCGACCGCGCGCGCGATCTGCCCGACGGCCTGCGCGCGCAGGTCGTGGACAAACTGCGCGCCGCCGCCGCGCCCGTGCGCTGGATCGCGCTGGTCGAGCAGGCGCAGGCCATGGACGCCGAAGACCAGAAACGCAGCCTGGGCGACAGCCTGCCGCCGGGCCTGGTATTGCTATGAAAAGGAGGGGAGGGGGCGCATGTACTCCCTCTCACCCGCCGCACGCGGACCGCTGCGCCTTATCAATGCCGCCAGTGTGGATGCTCACGGGTTCAGCCACTGCTTGAGGGCGGCGTTGTAGGCGGTATCGAAGCGCCCGAAGTAGTCCAGTGCCGCAGGGTTGGAGCACTTGGAGAGGCCGCCATACAACTGGCCCACCACGTAGCGCGTGCTGCCGATGGTGGTGTATGCGCCGGAGCCGCTGCTGCCCAGCTCGGTGGCGCCCTGCTGCCAGCCGACGCTGAGGAAGGTGCCGCTGCCGGCGTCGCTGCCGAGGCAGCCCGCCGTGGTGGTGCAGATGCTGTAGCCCTGCACGATGCCGAGGCTGAGTTTCTGCAGGTCGCCCTCGGGCTGGTGCACGTCGGCGACCTGCGTGCCGGTGGCGACGGGCGTGCCGAAGTACGAGCCCGCGTAGACCACGCCCGCGGGTGGCGCGTCGTTCAGCAGCATGAAGGAGGTGTCGGTGCTGGCCGTGGCGTACAGCAGCTGCGCCCCGCCCGTGCGGCGGGTATAGGCCGTGCTGATGCTGCTGGAGCCGCAGGCGGAGGAGCGGTAGAACCAGTCGGTCTGCAGCGACGAGGCCGACGCCTGCGTGGAGATGCAGTGGTTGGCGCTGAGGAAGTAGGGCTTGCCGTCCGACGCCCGGTCGTTCAGGAGCGTGCCCGTGCAGAGGAATGTGCCGCCCGATTTCACGAACGTCATGCGCGCGACGGAGCGGCTCTGGTCCTGGTAGCCGGCGGTGCAATTCACGTCGACCTCGCAACTGCCCGAGGCGCCCACGCCCGTGGCCTTGGTGATGCCCGCGCTGGCCTCGCTGGGCGAGACCAGGTAGTGCGACACGCGGGGAATGGCGATCTGCACGCTGCCGGGGGCGGCGCTGGCGGGGATCTGCACCTCCAGCGTGGTGTTGGCGCCGCCGAAGTCCGGGCTCCAGTAGGTGTGGGCCTCCAGGTCGTCCTCGCCCGCCTGGAGGTTGCGCGCGATGGCGGCGTTGACCTGATCAGCGCTGGCCTCTATCACGTCGGCGCCGCCCTGGGCGTAAAAGCGCAGCACGGCCCCCTCGGGCAGCGCGCGCACCAGCACGCCCAGGCGCAAGCCGCGCGCGCCGCCCGAGGTGACGCTGATGGCCGCCACCTGCGTGCCGTTGCCGGCCTTGGTCCAGGCCAGGCGCTTGGCGGTGGCCGCGGTGGTGGCGAGGTCGGGCACGGCACGCGCCACGCCGATCTGCTGCGCGCCGCCCACGGCGGCGGCCTTGGCCAGCGAGCCGCCCTGCAGGGCGCCCAGCTGCACCTGCGCGGCGGAGGGGGCCAGCGCCTTGGCGGCGGGCGCGGTGTCGGCCTGGGCGGCCTTGGCGGCGCTGGTGTCGTAGGGCTCGATGCGGTCGATGGCCGGGGCCGGCGAAGGGGAGGGCGAAGGCGAAGGTGATGGCGCGGGCGACGAGCTACCCCCGCCGCCGCAGGCCGCCAGCATGGCAATGGTGGTGGTCAGCGCGGCCAGGCGCATGGCTTGTTTGGCGTCCATGGAAGATTCTCTGTTGTCGGTTTACTTGGCCAGCGCCTTGAGCGCGAGCTTGATGCCCTCGCTGACGCTGACGCCTTCGGGCAGCGCCTTCAGGGCCGCGGCGGCCTCCTTGTCGCTGTAGCCCAGGGCCAGCAGCGCCTGCAGGATATCAGCCTGGGCTTCGCCGCCGGGCTGCGCGCGCGCGCTGCCGCCCAGTTCCGCGCCCAGCTTGCCCTTGAGCTCCAGCAGCAGCCGCTCGGCGGTCTTCTTGCCGATGCCCGGCACCTTCACCAGCCGCCCGCCTTCCTGCAGCGACACGGCCTGCGCCAGGTCGCCCACGCTCATGCCCGACAGGATGGCCAGCGCCGTGCGCGGCCCCACGCCGCTGATCTTGATGAGTTCGCGGAACGCCTGCCGCTCCTCGTGCGTGCCGAAGCCGTAGAGCAGCTGCGCATCCTCGCGCACCACGAAGTGCGTGAGCAGCGCGACGCCCTGTCCCACGGCGGGTAGGTTGTAGAAGGTGCTCATCGGCACCTGCACCTCGTAGCCCACGCCGTGGCAGTCGATCAACACCTCGGGCGGGGCCTTCTCCAGCAGGGCTCCGGTCAGTTTGCCTATCATGCGAATCCTTTTTCCTGCCAGAAATTATCCAGCGTGATCCTGCGCCACACCTTCACCCCGCACAACAACACCCGCCTGACCCACCTGTGCGGCCCGGCGGACGCGCACCTGCGCCGCATCGAGGAGGCGCTGCAAGTGCGCATCGCCCACCGGCACGAGCAGTTCAAGGTCGATGGCCCCAAGGCCCGCGCCACCCAGGCGATGGAGCTGCTCCAGGCGCTCTATGAAATGGCCGACCGCCCCCTGCGCGAGGAGCAGGCGCAGCTCATGCTCGCGGGCGACGCCGCCATGCTGGAGGAAGACGCCGACGGCGCCCTCACCCTGCACACGCGCCGCGCCGACCTGCGCGCGCGCACGCCTACCCAGAGCGTGTACCTGCACAACATCGCCGAGCACGACATCACCTTCGGCATCGGCCCCGCGGGCACGGGCAAGACCTATCTGGCCGTGGCCTGCGCCGTGGACGCGCTGGAGCGCAGCGGCGTGCAGCGCATCGTGCTCACGCGCCCGGCGGTGGAGGCGGGCGAGCGCCTGGGCTTCCTGCCCGGCGACCTCACGCAGAAGGTGGACCCCTACCTGCGCCCGCTGTACGACGCGCTGTACGACCTCATGGGCTTCGACCGCGTCACGAAAGCCTTCGAGCGCAACGCGCTGGAGATCGCGCCGCTGGCCTTCATGCGCGGGCGCACGCTGAACAACGCCTTCGTCATCCTCGACGAAGCGCAGAACACCACGCCCGAGCAGATGAAGATGTTCCTCACCCGCATCGGCTTCGGCAGCAAATGCGTGGTGACGGGCGACGTGAGCCAGATCGACCTGCCCAAGGGGTCGCTCAGCGGCCTGATCGACGCCGAGCGCGTGCTCAAGCGCGTGCAGGGCATCGCCGTCACCCGCTTCACCAGCGCCGACGTGGTGCGCCACCCGCTGGTGGCGCGTATCGTCGATGCCTACGACGCGCAGCGAAAACGCAGCGACAACTCCTGATTTGATAGCTGCCAGCGCTTGTTCCACCTAGGCTAGAGGCCAAAAAGACCCAAAAATGCAATCGCTGGACTTCGACGTTCTCATCGTGGGCAGCGGCCTGGCGGGCCTGTCCGCCGCGCTGCAGCTCGCGCCCACGCACCGCGTGGCCGTCATCACCAAGCGCGGCCTGGCGGACGGGGCCAGCGGCCGGGCGCAGGGCGGCATTGCCGCCGTGCTGGCCGAGGGCGACAGCTTCGACGCGCACGTGCGCGACACGCTGGTGGCCGGCGCGGGCCTGTGCGACCTGGCCGCCACGCGCTTCGTGGTGGAAAACGCGCCCGCCGCCATCCGCTGGCTGCAAGACCTGGGCGTGCCGTTCTCGCTGGAGGGCGGCGCGCTGCACCTCACGCGCGAAGGCGGGCACGGCGCGCGGCGCATCGTCCACGCCGCCGACGCCACCGGGGCCGCCGTGCAGCGCACGCTGATCGACGTGGTGCGCGCCACCCCCGGCATCACGCTGTTCGAGCAGCACACGCTGGTCGACCTGGTCACCACCGCCAAGGCCGGAGCGCCAGGCCCGCGGCGCTGCCTGGGCCTGTACGCGCTCGACGAGGCGACCGACGAAGTGCACACCTTCCGCGCCCCGCACACCCTGCTGGCCACGGGCGGCGCGGGCAAGGTCTACCTCTACACCACCAACCCCGACACCGCCACGGGCGACGGCATCGCCGCCGCGTGGCGCGCGGGCTGCCGCGTGGCGAACCTGGAGTTCATCCAGTTCCACCCCACTTGCCTGTACCACCCCGAGGCCAAGTCCTTCCTGATCAGCGAAGCCGTGCGCGGCGAGGGCGGGCAGTTGAAGCTGCCCCCGTCGGCGGGCGGCGCCCGCTTCATGCCCCGCCACGACGAGCGCGCCGAACTGGCCCCGCGCGACGTGGTGGCTCGCGCCATCGACTTCGAGATGAAAAAGCACGGGCTGGACTGCGTGCACCTCGACATCTCGCACCAGCCCCCGGCCTTCCTGCACGAGCACTTCCCCAACATCCTGGCGCGCTGTGCGGAACTGGGCATCGACATCACGCGCCAGCCCATTCCCGTGGTGCCCGCCGCGCACTACACCTGCGGCGGCGTGCTGACCGACCTCTCGGGCCGTACCGACCTGCCCGGCCTCTACGCCATCGGCGAGACCGCCTGCACCGGCCTGCACGGCGCCAACCGGCTGGCCAGCAATTCGCTGCTCGAATGCATGGTGTTCGCCCGCGCCGCCGCCGCCCACATCGCGGGCGCGGCCCCCGCCAGCCTGCCCACGTTGCCCGCGTGGGACGACAGCCGCGTGACCGACGCGGACGAGTGCGTGGTCATCTCGCACAACTGGGACGAACTGCGCCGCTTCATGTGGGACTACGTGGGCATCGTGCGCACCGGCAAGCGCCTGGAGCGCGCCGCGCACCGCATCGCGCTGCTGCACAGCGAAATCCACGAGTTCTACGCCCACTTCCACGTCACGCGCGACCTGCTGGAGCTGCGCAACCTCGTGCAGGTGGCCGACCTCATCGTGCAAAGCGCGCAAATGCGCCACGAAAGCCGCGGCCTGCACTTCAGCCGCGACTGGCCCGACCTGGCCGCGCCCGCCGCCCCCACCATCCTCGTGCCGCGTTGAAATCTGCCATTCCAAGGAGTCCGCCCCATGTTCCGCACCCTGCTCAAATCCAAGATCCACCGCGTGAAGACCACGCAATGCGAACTGCACTACGAAGGCTCCTGCGCCATCGACGAGGACCTGCTCGACGCCGCCAACATCTGCGAAAACGAGCAAGTCCACATCTGGAATGTGGACAACGGCGAGCGCTTCGTCACCTACGCCATCAAGGGCCAGCGCGGCAGCGGCATGATCTCCGTCAACGGCTCCGCCGCGCGCCGCGCCGCCGTGGGGGACCTGCTCATCATCGCCGCCTTCGCCCAGGTGCACGAAGACCAGGTGGCCGCGCACCAGCCGCGGCTGGTGTTCGTGGACGGGCACAACCGCCAGGCCGGCCTGCGCCACCACGTGCCCACGCAAACGGTGTGACCGCCATGAACCTCGCCGTCAACCCTGATGCCGTGGCCCAGGACGTGGCCCGCGCCCTGCAGGAAGACGTGGGCGCGGGCGACCTCACCGCCGGCCTGATCGACCCCGCCCGCCGCGCCCGCGCCCGCGTGCTGGCGCGCGAATCCGCCATTATCTGCGGCGCGCCCTGGGCCGAGGCCGCGCTGCGCGCCCTCGACCCCGGCGTGCAGCTGACCTGGCACGTGCCCGAAGGCCAGCGCTGCGCGCCCGACCAGATCGTGCTGGAAATGGAAGGCAACGCCCGCGCCCTGCTGTCCGCCGAGCGCACGGCCATCAACTTCCTGCAGCTGCTGTCCGCCGTCGCCACCAAGACGCGCACCTACGCCGACGCCATCGCGGGCACGCGGGCGCGCATCGTCGATACCCGCAAAACCCTGCCCGGCCTGCGCCTGGCGCAGAAATACGCGGTGACGGTGGGCGGCGGGCTGAACCATCGCATCGGCCTGCACGACGCCGTGCTCATCAAGGAGAACCACATCGCCGCCGCCGGCGGCGTCACCGCCGTGCTGCGCGCCGCGCAGGCCGTGGCGGCGCGGGCCGCGTTCGTCGAGATCGAGGTCGAAACGCTGGCGCAGCTGGCCGAGGCGCTGGAGGCGGGCGCGAAGATGGTGCTGCTGGACAACATGCCGCTGCCCATGCTGCGCGAGGCCGTGGCCCTGAATGCCGGGCGCGCCATCCTGGAAATCTCGGGCGGCGTGACGCTCGACGGCCTGCGCGCGCTGGCCGAGACCGGCGTGGACCGCATCTCCATCGGCACGCTGACCAAGGACGTCAAGGCCATCGACTTCTCGATGCGCCTGCAGGAGCTGGCATGACCGCCGTGATCGAAGTCGAATACGAACAGCCCGCCGAAGGGGCCGCCTGTTCCACCAAAAACGCCTGGGCGCGCGTGCCGCCCGAGCCTTCCGCCGCCGAGCGCGCGGCGCTCAAGGACAAGATCCGCCGCCTGCTCAAGCAGAAAAACGCCGTCCTGGTCTCGCACTACTACGTGCCCCCCGACCTGCAGGACCTGGCCGAGGAAACCGGCGGCCTGGTCAGCGACTCGCTCGAAATGGCGCGCTTCGGCCGCGACCACGCCGCGCAGACGCTGGTGGTGAGCGGCGTGCGCTTCATGGGCGAGACGGCCAAGATTCTCAGCCCCGAAAAGACCGTGCTCATGCCCGACCTGCAGGCCACCTGCTCGCTCGATCTGGGCTGCCCGGCGGATGAATTCAGCGCCTTCTGCGACCAGCACCCCGACCGCACCGTGGTCGTCTACGCCAACACCAGCGCCGAGGTGAAGGCGCGCGCCGACTGGCTCGTCACCTCCGGCTGCGCGCTGGACGTGGTGCGGGCGCTGAAAGACGCGGGCCACAAGCTCCTCTGGGCGCCCGACCGGCACCTGGGGCATTACATCCAGCAGCAGACCGGCGCCGACATGGTGTTCTGGAACGGCGCGTGCATCGTGCACAACGAATTCAAGGCCGTGGAGCTGGAACTGCTGAAAGCGGCCCACCCCGCCGCCAAGGTGCTCGTCCACCCCGAAAGCCCGCCCGAAGTCGTGGCGCTGGCCGACGCCGTGGGCTCCACCAGCGCCATCCTCAAGGCCGCGCGCGAGATGGCGGCGAGCGAATTCATCGTCGCCACCGACAACGGCATGATGCACAAGCTGCGCACGCTCAACCCCGGCAAGACCTTCCACGAAGCGCCCACCGCCGGCAACAGCGCCACCTGCAAAAGCTGTGCCCACTGCCCCTGGATGGCGATGAACGGCCTGGCCGACCTGGCCCGCGTGCTGGAAACCGGCGCCAACGCCGTGCACGTGGACCCGGCGCTCATCCCGCGCGCGCGGCTGCCGATCGACCGGATGCTGGCCTTCACCGCCGCGCTGAAGAACGGCCAGCCCGCCGGCGCGCTGGTGCCGCACCTGGGCGCGGTGTGATTGTTTGACTATTGTTTTGATAGCTGCCAGCGCTTGTCCATCAAGCGCTGGAGGCCAAAAAGGCTTGCAATGGCGCTGAACCACCTCACCCTGTCCCTGCAATTCGCGCGCGACGCGGCCGGGCACCGCGCCACCCTGCCGCGCCACAAGGTCGCGCGCTGGATACGCCACGCGCTGGCCGTGGACGCCGAGATCACCGTGCGCATCGTCGGCAGCGAAGAAGGCCAGCGCCTGAACCGCGAATTCCGCCACAAGGACTACGCGACCAACGTGCTCACCTTCGACTACCAGCAGGAGCCCGTGGCCGTGGCCGACCTCGTGCTCTGCGCCCCCGTGGTCGAACGCGAGGCGCGCGAGCAGAACAAATCGCTCGAAGAGCACTACGCCCACCTGCTCGTGCACGGCGCGCTGCACGCCCAGGGCTGGGACCATGAAACCAGCCCCGAGGACGCCGACGAGATGGAGGCCTACGAAACCGAGATCATGCAAGAGCTCGGCTTCGCGGACCCCTACGAAAAATAGCCTTACCGGCTGGTATCGACCACCACCCGCCCGCGCACCTGCCCCGCGAGCAGGCGCGCCGCCACGGCGGTGGCATCGCCCAGGCCGATCGTCTCGGTGTTGCTGGCCAGCATCTCGCGCGGCAGTTCGGCTGCCAGCCGTCGCCACGCCTCCTCGCGCCGCGCCACCGGGGCGTACACGCTGTCGATGCCCAGCAGCGCCACCCCGCGCAGGATGAACGGCGCGACCGACGCGGGCAAATCCAGCCCCTGCGCCAGCCCGCAGGCCGCCACGCAGCCGCCGTAGCGCAGGCTGGCGCACACGTTGGCCAGGGTGTGGCTGCCCACGCTGTCCACGGCGGCGGCCCAACGCTCCTTCTGCATCGGCTTGCCGGGCTGGTCCAGGCTGCCGCGCTCCACGATCTGCGATGCGCCCAGGGCCTGCAGGTGCGCGGCCTCCTGCGGGCGGCCCGTGCTCGCGTGCACCTCGAAGCCCAGGCGCGCCAGCAGCGCGATCGCGATCGTGCCCACGCCGCCGTTCGCGCCGGTGACCAGCACCGGGCCGCTCGCGGGCGTCACGCCACGCTCCTGCAGCGCCATCACGCACAGCATGGCGGTGTAGCCGGCCGTGCCGATCGCCATCGCGTCGTGCGCGCTGATGCTGGCGGGGCGGTGCAGCAGCCAGTCGCCCTTCACCCGCGCCTGCTGGGCCAGGCCGCCCCAGTGCGACTCGCCCACGCCCCAGCCGTTGAGCAGCACCGCGTCGCCGGGCTGGTAGCGCGCGTCGCTGCTTTCCAGCACCTCGCCCGCGAAGTCGATGCCCGGCACCATGGGGAACTGCCGCACGATGGGCGAGCGGCCCGTGATCGCCAGCCCGTCCTTGTAGTTGAGCGTGGAATGCGACACGGCCACGCGCACATTGCCTTCGGGCAGTTGCGCCTCGTCGAGCTCCACGCATTCGGCATGGGTTGCGCGCGGGGCGGGTTGGGTGAGCAGCAGGGCTTTGAACATGGGAGGCCTCCAAAAGACAACCCCCAAGTGTGGCCGCAGCCGCCGTACTGGCGCTGGCCCGCACGTGACAATCACCCCATGCTCGACATCGCCTTGCTCCTTGCCGCCGCCTTCGTGGCCGGCGCCCTCAACGCCGTCGCCGGGGGCGGCAGCTTCCTGACCCTGCCCGCGCTCGTCTTTACCGGCGTGCCGCACGTGGCCGCCAACGCCACCGGCACCGTCGCCCTGCTGCCGGGCTATGCGGCCAGCGCCTGGGGCTTTCGCGAAGACATGCAGCCGCCGCCCGGCCTGTCGATGCGCGCGGTGGTCGTGCTGTCGCTGCTCGGCGGCTCCAGCGGCGCGGCGCTGCTGCTGCTCACGCCCGACGCCACGTTCAAGAAAGTCGTGCCCTGGCTGCTACTGGCGGCCACGGCCCTGTTCGCCTTCGGCCCGCAGCTGCGCCAATGGGCGGGGGGCAGCCGCCATGGCACGGCCGCGCCGTGGAAGTCCGCCCTCGGCATGTTGGCCGTGGCGGGCTATGGCGGCTACTTCAACGGCGGGCTGGGCATCCTGCTGCTGGCGCTGTTCGGACTGCTGGGGCAGACCCAGCTCAACGCCATGAACGGCATGAAGAACCTCGTCTCGGCCTTGCTCACCGCGATTGCCGTCGCCATCTACGCGGCGGGCGGCATCGTGCAGTGGCCCCAGGCGCTGCTGATGATGGTGGCCGCCACCCTGGGCGGCTACGGCGGCGCGCGCGTGGCGCGCAGGCTGCCCGCGCCGGTGCTGCGCTGGGGCATCGTGGCGACGGGGCTGGTGATGGCGGGGGTGTTCTTCTGGCGGCAGTAAACAGTCCTTCTAGGATGTTTGGGTAATAAACAAGCAGTTTTTTATTTGTTTCCAATCTGACCGCTTCTTTTTAGAGTGCAGGGCATGGACGGTATCCGCCGCTGCCGCCACCCCGAAAAAAAGGAGTCCTCCGTGTCAGAAGTCCTCGACGTTCAGCTTGCCCCGGCCCTGGAGCAGGCCCTTTTTGAAGCCCATGATCGCCAGCTGGGCTACGCAGGCGGCATTGCGCCGCCGGTAGCCTGGGCGCTGGTGCAGGCGGGCGACGCGGTGCTGGTCGACGTGCGCACCGCCGAGGAGCGCAAGTTCGTCGGCCACGTGCCGCAGAGCCTGCACGTGGCCTGGGCGACGGGCACCGCGCTCACCCGCAACCCCCGTTTTGCGCGGGAACTGGAGGCGAAGCTCGCCCCCTTCGGCGGCAAGGACGCCGTGGCGCTGCTGCTGTGCCGCTCGGGCAAGCGCTCGGTGGAGGCCGCCAAGGTGGCCGCGCAGGCCGGGTTCAGCCATGTCTTCAACGTGCTCGAAGGCTTCGAGGGCGAGATCGACGCGCGGCAGCACCGGGGCGGCAGCGACGGCTGGCGCTTCCACGGCCTGCCCTGGGTGCAGGATTGAGAAGGTGTGAAAGAACCCGACATGCCCGCTCATGCCGCCAAAACACGCCCGCTCGTCGTTGCAAATGCTCGCCATAGCCCGAGCTATGGCTGCGCTTTGCGCCTAGATCAGCCGCGTTTTCGCGGCCTGCTCGGGCACGCCGGATTCATTCATACCTTCTGAAGGGACTGACGACCATGGCCGACTACCAGATCGACACCATCGTGGCCGAGTTGCGCGCCGTCCGCAACGACTGGCGCGACGCCCAGCGCCGCGCGCGCGAGCCCCTGGCGCGTGAACTGCCGTCCAAGGAGGCGGTGCGCGCCATCACCCGGCAACTGGCGGGCGCGCTGTTTCCCATGCGCCTGGGGCCGGAAGACCTGCACCACGAGAACGAGGACTACTACGTGGGCTACACGCTGGGCGCGGCCCTGCGCGGCCTGTACCGCCAGGCGCGGCTGGAGATAGCCTTCCACGCGCGCCACACGGGCCTGCCCGACCCGGCGCTGCACGCCCAGGCCGACGCCGCCGTGCAGGCGCTGGCGCAGCAGCTGCCGCGAATCCGCCTGCTGCTCGACAGCGACGTGCTCGCCGCCTACCGGGGCGACCCGGCGGCGCGCGGCGTGGACGAGATCCTGCTGGCCTACCCCGGCATCCAGGCCATGATCCACCACCGCATCGCGCACGTGCTCCATGGCCAGGGCCTGCGCCTGCTGGCCCGGCTGATCGCCGAGCAGGCGCACAGCGCCACGGGTATCGACATCCACCCCGGCGCGGAGATCGGCCCCGGCTTCTTCATCGACCACGGCACGGGCGTGGTGATCGGCGAGACCTGCCGCATCGGCCGCGACGTGCGCATCTACCAGGCCGTGACGCTGGGGGCGCGCCGCTTCGAGACCGACGAGGCCGGCCACCTGCGCAAGGGCGAGCCGCGCCACCCCATCGTCGAGGACGAGGTGGTCATCTACGCGGGCGCCACCATCCTGGGCCGCGTCACGCTGGGCCGGGGCGCGGTCATCGGCGGCAACGTGTGGGTGACCGAGAGCATTCCGCCCGGCGCCAGCGTGCTGCAGCCGCCGCCCCGGCAGGAGGTGCGGCAGCCCGCGCCGTCCAGGCTGTCGCCCGAGACCATCCAGGCGCTGGAGGCCGTGGGCGGCTAGCCCGGCACTTTTCCAACCCCTTTTCCCTGCACCGCCACCACATTCCCGCCCGCGCGGGAGTGGCGGCGGAGCCTTGTCTGCTTTTCCTTTAACCACGAACGAACGGAGTTTTTTCCATGAGCACCACCGCATTGGGCGACAACGCAGCGCGCCAGCTAGCCAATGCCACCAAGACCGCGCCGCAGCTGTCCACCATCAGCCCGCGCTGGCTCACGCACCTGCTGCAATGGGTGCCGGTGGAGGCGGGCATCTACCGCGTCAACCAGGTCAAGAACCCCGAGGACATCAAGGTCACCTGCACGGCTAAACAGGAGGAGAACCAGCTGCCGCGCACCTTCGTCGATTACGACGACAAGCCGCGCGAATACTTCCTGAACGCCGTCTCGACCGTGCTGGACGTGCACACGCGCATCTCCGACCTGTACAGCAGCCCGCACGACCAGACCAAGGAACAGCTGCGCCTGACCATCGAGACCATCAAGGAGAACCAGGAAAGCGAACTCATCAACAATCCCGACTACGGCCTGCTGGCCCAGGTGGCGGACGAGCAGCGCATCTTTCCGCTCAACGGTGCACCGACGCCTGATGACCTGGACGAACTGCTCACCAAGGTGTGGAAGGAACCCGCCTTCTTCCTGGCCCACCCGCTGACCATCGCCGCCTTTGGCCGCGAGGCCACGCGGCGCGGCACGCCGCCGCCCACGGTGAGCCTGTTCGGCTCGCAGTTCATCACCTGGCGCGGCGTGCCGCTGATTCCGAGCAACAAGGTGCCCGTGGCCGACGGCAAAAGCAAGATCCTCCTGCTGCGCGTGGGCGACCGCCGCCAGGGCGTGGTCGGCCTGTACCAGCCGGGGCTGCCGGGCGAGCAGAGCCCGGGGTTGTCGGTGCGCTTCATGGGCATCAACAACCAGGCGATCGCGTCGTACCTGATCTCGCTGTACTGCTCCCTGGCCGTGCTCACGCCCGACGCCATCGCGGTGCTGGACGACGTGGAGATCAACCGCTACCACGACTACTCCGCGCTGGACACCTACAAGTAAAGGGAGGACGCCGCCTTGACCGCCATTCCATCCGCCGACGCCGGCGCGCCGATCGCTCCGGCCGATCTGGCGCAGCTTGCCAACGCGCTCTTCCGCGCCTTGCCGGGCGAGCCCCCGGTGGGCGTGCAGCCGCCGGGCCAACTGGCCCCGCCGGGCTCGCCGCTGGCCAGCCCCGTGGGCCTGGCCCCCAACGTGCCGGGCAACCCCATCCCGCAAGGGCTGGTGCCCGGCGCCAACCTGCTGCCCAGTTCGCACGCGCAGCCGCTGTCGCTGGGGAACCGCATCCACGTCACCGTGCCCGATGCGGTGGCGGGCAACGGCGTGCCCGACAAGGCGTACTCCACGCTGCCCGCGTACGAGCCGCGCCTGGGTGGGCTGGCGACCGGGGTTGCACCCGGCGCGCCGCGGTTCTACTTCGTCGATGCGGTCACACTGCCCGACGGCTACGTCACGCCCGCCAAGGCGCACCCGCATGGCGCGCCGCCCGTGGCGGGCCGCGGCCACGCGGCGGGCTTCGACGTGCACGCCGTGCGGCGCGACTTTCCCATCCTGTCCGAGCGCATCAACGGCAAGCAACTGGTCTGGCTCGACAACGCCGCCACCACGCACAAGCCGCGCCAGGTCATAGACCGCATCCGCCACTTCTACGAGCACGAGAACTCCAACATCCACCGCGCCGCCCACACCCTGGCGGGCCGCGCCACGGACGCTTACGAGCACGCGCGCGAAGTGGTGCGCCGCTTCATCCACGCGCCCGACGTGAACGAGGTCATCTTCGTGCGCGGCACGACGGAGGCCATCAACCTCGTGGCGCAGGCCTGGGGCGGCCAGCAGGTGGGCGAGGGCGACGAGATCATCGTCAGCCACCTGGAGCACCACGCCAACATCGTGCCCTGGCAGCAGCTGGCGCAAAAAAAGGGCGCGAAGCTGCGCGTCATTCCCATCGACGACCAGGGGCAGGTGCGGCTCGATGAATACCAGAAGCTGCTGAACGACCGCACGAAGATCGTCGCCATAGGCCACGTGTCGAACACCCTGGGCACCGTGGTGCCGGTGAAGGAAATCGTCGCCCTGGCCCGGCAGCGCGGCATCGCCACGCTGGTCGATGGCGCGCAGTCCATCGCACACACGCCGGTGGACGTGCAGGACATCGGCGCGGACTTCTTCGTCTTCTCGGGTCACAAGATCTTCGCGCCCACCGGCATCGGCGTGCTCTGGGGCCGCCGCGCCGTGCTGGAGGCCATGCCCCCCTGGCAGGGCGGCGGCAACATGATCGCCGACGTGACCTTCGAAAAAACGCAGTACCAGCCCCTGCCCAACACCTTCGAGGCCGGCACCGGCAACATCGCCGACGCCGTGGGCCTGGGCGCGGCGCTGGAGTACGTGGAGCGCATCGGCATCCACGCCATCAGCCAGTACGAGCACGCGCTGGTGGACTACGGCATGGCGCAGCTGGGCGCTATCCCCGGCCTGCGGCTGATCGGCACCACGCCCGGCAAGGCCAGCGTGCTGTCCTTCGTGCTCGATGGCTACAGCACCGACGAGGTGGGCAAGGCGCTCAACCAGGAGGGCATCGCCGTGCGCACCGGCCACCACTGCGCCCAGCCCAGCCTGCGCCGCTTCGGGGTGGAGACCACGGTGCGCCCGTCGATCGCGTTCTACAACACCTTCGACGAGATCGACCAGCTGGTGGCCGTGGTGCGGCGGCTGGCCCAGGCGCGGCGCGCGTAAGTGAAAGGGGGCTGGGCTACGATCCACGGATGCTCCGCCCCCTGCTGCTGCGCCCCTGGGCCAAGCCCCTGGTTTTCGTGCTGTGCCTGCTGCCGTTCGCGTGGCTTTTCGTTGCGGCGGCCACCGACCAGCTGGGCGCCAACCCCGCCGAAGCGCTGGAGCGCGCGCTGGGCATCTGGACGCTGCGCCTGCTCTGCCTCGCCCTGGCCATCACGCCGCTGCGCGTGCTGACGCACACGCCCCAGCTCGCGCGCTTCCGGCGCATGGTGGGGCTGTTCGTCTTCTTCTACGCCGTGCTGCACCTGCTGGCCTATGCGTGGTTCGACATGGGCTTCGAGCTGGACGACATCCTGCGCGACATCCCCAAGCGGCCCTTCATCCTCGTGGGCCAGCTGGCGCTGCTGCTGCTCCTGCTGATGGCGGCCACGTCCTGGAACCGTGCCATCCGCTGGCTCGGCGGCAAGCGCTGGCAGGCGCTGCACCGCAGCGTGTACGCGGTGGCGGGGCTGGCCCTGCTGCATTTCTTCTGGATGCGCGCGGGCAAGCACAACTTCAGCGAAGTGGCGGTCTATGCCGCCATCCTGGGCGTGCTGCTGGGCTGGCGGGTGTGGCGGTTTGCTACCAAAAAAATAGCTGCTAGCGCTTGATGGATAAGCGCTGGCAGCCGATTTGGCTTGAAACTTCTCAGGGCAGCAGCTTTTCGGCCCGGAAGGTGTCCTCCACGCTTTCGCGCTCGCGGATCACGTGTGCCGCCGGGCCGCTCACCAGCACCTCGGCGGCGCGGCCGCGCGTGTTGTAGTTGCTCGCCATCGACGCGCAGTACGCGCCGGCGGACAGCATGGCCAGCCAGTCGCCGCTGTGCACGGCCAGCGCTCGGTCCCGGCCCAGCCAGTCGCCGCTTTCGCAGATGGGGCCGACCACGTCGTAGGTGGCGGCGGGCGTGCTGCTCTGGGTCAGCGGCACGATGCCGTGGAACGCCTGGTACATGGCCGGGCGCGGCAGGTCGTTCATGGCGGCATCGACGACGCAGAAGTTCTTCTGCTCGCCGGGCTTGAGGTAGAGCACCTCCATCAGGCACACGCCCGCGTTGCCCACCAGCGAGCGGCCCGGCTCGATCATGAACTGGCGGTCGCCGAAGCCGCGCGCGTCCAGCCGCTCGAACAATTGCGCCCACAGCGCGTCGGCGGCGGGCGGCGTATCGCCGTTGTAGTCGATGCCCAGGCCGCCGCCGAAGTCGATGTGGTGGATGGCGATGCCCGCCGCCTCGATCTGCTGCACCAGGTCGAGCACGCGGTCCACCGCGTCCAGGTACGGGCCGACCTCGGTGATCTGCGAGCCGATGTGGCAGTCGATGCCCGCCACGCGCAGCCCCGGCAGCGCGGCGGCGCGCTGGTACGTGGCCAGCGTGCGCTCGTGCGCCACGCCGAACTTGTTGCCCTTGAGGCCGGTGGAGATGTAGGGGTGCGTCTTGGCGTCCACGTTGGGGTTCACGCGGATGCTCACGTTCGCCGTGCGGCCCGCCTGCTGCGCGACTTCGCTCAGCACTTCGAGCTCGGCCTCGCTCTCCACGTTGAAGCAGCCGATGCCGGCGGCCAGCGCCTGGCGCATCTCGGCGCGCGTCTTGCCCACGCCCGAGAAGATCACCTTGGCCGCATCACCGCCCGCCGCGAGCACGCGCGCGAGCTCGCCGCCCGAAACGATGTCGAACCCGCAGCCCGCGCGCGCGAACAGCTGCAGCACGGCCAGCGAGGCATTGGCCTTCATCGCATAGCAGATCTGCACCTTGCGGCCCGCGAAGCCGCGCTGGTAGGCCGCGAGCGCATCCAGCATCGCGGCGGTGGAATACACGTACAGCGGCGTGCCGTGCGCCGCTGCCAGGTCGGCAAGGCGCACGTCTTCAATGTACAAATCTGCGCCGCGGTAGGCGACGTGGGGGTGGCCGGGCAGGGTCATGCTCATTGGGAAGTGGAGGCGGCGGAAGCGGGGGCGGCAGGGACGACTGGCGCGGGCGCGGAGCGGCTCGGGTCGAGCGTCTGCGGCAGCGTGGCACGGCCCTGGGCGGCGGGCTCGTTCGGCAGGTACAGCGGGCCCTTTTGTCCGCAGCCCACGACCGCAGCAAGGGCTAATGCCGTGACTAGAATTTGGGAGGCTTTCAACATACTCTAAGAATTGTAATGACCGACCTCGAATTCCAAGACCGCGCCGAACGCCTGCTGCTGGCGGTGGAGCAGGGCTGCGACCGCCTCAACGACGAAACCGAGGCCGACCTCGATGCCCAGCGCTCGGGTGGCATGGTCACGCTTACGTTCCGCAACCGCAGCCAGATCGTCATCAACCTGCAAAAGCCGCTGCACGAGGTCTGGATGGCCGCGCGCGCCGGGGGCTTCCACTACCGCTTCGACGGCGCGGCCTGGATGGACACCAAGGGCGCGGGCGAGTTCTTCGCCCACCTGAGCCGCTGCGCGAGCGAGCAGGCGGGCCTGCCGCTCGCGTTCAATTCCTGAACATGTCGAGGATGCGGTTGCGCTCCTCGGCCGGCGGCGGCGCGGCGGGGGCCGTGCCCGGCGCACCGCCCAGCGGGCCGTTTTGCAGCCCGGCGGGCGAGGCCGCGTTGCGCGCGTACTCGTCGTAGAACCAGTCGCCGCCCACGTTGGTCACGCCCGGCGGCACGGGGTATTCGGCCACGGGCACGCCCTTGAGCGCCTTGGACATGAAGTCGATCCACACCGGCAGCGCCAGCCCGCCGCCCGTCTCGCGCTGGCCCAGGCTGCGCGGCGTGTCGTAGCCGATCCAGGAAATGGCCGTGAGCGTGGGCTGGAAGCCCGCGATCCACGCATCCATCGCATCGTTGGTCGTGCCCGTCTTGGCGTACAGGTCGGGCCGCTTGAGCGTGGCCTGCGCGCGCGCGGCGGTGCCGCTGCGCGTCACCTCGTTGAGCAGGCTGTCCATCACGAAGGCGTTGCGCGCGTCGATGGCGCGGGGCAGATCCTGCAGCGGCGGCGGGGTGAACTCGGACAGGATGCGGCCCTTGTGGTCCGTCACGCGGGCGATCAGCCAGGGGTTCACGCGGTAGCCGCCGTTGGCGAACACCGAGTACGCCGCCGCCATCTGCATGGGCGTGACCGAGCCCGCGCCCAGCGCCATCGTGAGGTAGGCCGGGTGCTTGTCCGCGTCGAAGCCGAAGCGCGTGGCCCACTCCTGCGCGTATTTCGGCCCGATGGACTGCAGGATGCGGATGGACACCATGTTCTTCGACTTGGCCAGGGCCGTGCGCAGGGTCATGGGGCCGTCGTACCGGCCGTCGAAGTTCTTGGGCTCCCAGGCCTGGCTGCCGGTGGCGCCGCCGTCGAAGAAGATGGGCGCGTCGTTCACCACGGTGGCGGGGGTGAAGCCTTTTTCGAGCGCCGCCGAGTAGATGAAGGGCTTGAAGCTCGACCCCGGCTGGCGCCACGCCTGCGTCACGTGGTTGAACTTGTTCTTGTCGAAGTCGAAGCCGCCCACCAGCGAGCGGATGGCCCCGGTGCGCGGGTCGATGGCGACGAAGGCCCCTTCCACCTGCGGCAGCTGCGTGATCTCCCAGGTGTTCTTGGGCGTGTGCATCACGCGAATGACCGCGCCGCGGCGGATCTTGATGTTGGGCGGCGCCTTGTCGGAGAGGCCCGACTGCGCGGGCCTGAGGCCGTCGCCCGTGATTTCGATCTGGTCGCCGTCGGCGCGCGCGGCCACGATCTTGCGCGGGCCGGCTTCGAGCACCACGGCGGAGAGCAGATCGCCGTTGTCGGGGTGGTTGGCGAGCGCGTCGTCGATGGCGTCCTCCACGTCGTCCTTCGCGCTGGGCAGGGCCACGAACTTCTCGGGGCCGCGGTACTGCTGGCGGCGCTCGTAGTCCATGATGCCTTTGCGCAGCGCGGCGTAGGCCGTGTCCTGTTCGCCCGCGTTCAGCGTGGTGTAGACGTTGATGCCGCGTGTGTACGCCTCCGCGCCGTACTGCGCGAAGATCAGCTGGCGGGCCATTTCGGCCACGTATTCGGCGTGCACGCGGGTGTTGGTGCTGCCGGTGCGGATCTTCAGGTCTTCCTGCTTGGCGGCGGCGGCCTCCTGCGCGGTGATGAAGCCGTTCTCCTGCATTCGGTCGATGATGTAGAGCTGGCGGATGCGGGCGCGCTTGGGGTTGCTGATCGGGTTGTAGGCCGAGGGGGCCTTGGGCAGGCCCGCGAGCATGGCCGCCTCGGCAATCGAAATCGATTTGAGCGGCTTGCCGAAATAGGCCTCGGACGCCGCCGCAAAACCATAGGCGCGATTACCCAGGTAAATCTGGTTCATGTAAATCTCGAGAATCTGGTTTTTGGTCAGCAAATGCTCGAGTTTGAAAGTCAGCAGGATTTCGTAAATCTTGCGCGTGAAAGTCTTTTCGGACGACAAATACACATTGCGCGCCACCTGCATGGTGATGGTGGAGGCGCCCTGGCTCTTCACCCGCCCCAGGTTGGCCAGCGCGGCGCGCAACATGCCCTTGTAGTCCACGCCGCCATGCTCGAAGAAGCGCGCGTCCTCGATGGCCAGCACCGCGTTCTTCATCACCTGCGGAATGTCCTGGATCGGCGTGAGCGTGCGCCGCTCCTCGCCGAACTCGCCCAGCAGGGCGCCTTCGGTCGAATACACGCGCAGCGGCAGCTTGGGCTGGTAGTCGGCCAGGTCCGAAACGTCCGGCAGGTTGGGGTAGGCCATGGCCAGCGCCACCGCGATCACCAGCGCCAGCGCCAGCGCACCCGCCACGGCCAGGCCGCCCAGCCATAGCAGGGCCTTCGGAAACCAGTGCATCCCCACGCCATAGCGTGCGGGACGCGCGCGCGGGGAGGTGTCTTTCTTCTCGTTGGGAGGGGACGCGGGCATATCGCTCCAGGCAAAACGGGACAGGCATTATAGAAATGCGCCCCTCCGGCGCTTCATGCCCCGGCCTGCTTCAGCGGGGCAAAGCCTGGGTAAAACCCGTGTCTGCTTTTGACAACGCCCCGGCCCGCCCGAAGGGGGAAAAACCTTGGCGGGATAAGAACCTTACTGCTAGCATTCATGTGAATTGTTAACTAATGTTGCGCCGTCGGCGCACATTCCGGAGGGTTCCATCTTGGTCGCATGGGGGTCATTGTTCAGTCGCCAGCCAGCGCCTTTGCTGGGTATCGACATCAGTTCCTCCAGTGTCAAGCTGGTCGAGTTGGGGCGCGACAAGGCGGGGGCCCTGGTGCTGGAGCGCTGCGCCATCGAGCCGCTGGAGCAGGGCTGGATCACCGATGGCAACATCGAAAAGTTCGACGAAGTGGCCGAAGCGCTGCGCCGCGTGGTCAAGAAAAGCGGCACGCGCGCCAGGAACGTGGCGCTGGCGCTGCCGTCGTCCGCCGTCATCACCAAACGCATCGCGCTGCCCGGGGGCATGAGCGAGCAGGAGCTCGAGGTGCAGGTCGAGTCCGAGGCCAACCAGTACATCCCGTTTTCGCTGGACGAAGTGAGCCTGGACTTCTGCATCATCGGCCCCACCCGGAATTCCCCCGGCGACGTGGACGTGCTCATCGCCGCGTCGCGCCGCGAAAAGGTGCAGGACCGCCAGGGCCTGGCCGAGGCGGCGGGCCTCAAGCCCGTGGTGGTCGATATTGAATCCAACGCCTCGCGCCTGGCGGCGGGCCGCATCATCGAGACGCTGCCGAAAAAGGGCGTGGACGCGATGGTGGCGCTGTTCGAAGTGGGCGCGCTGACCACCAGTATGCAGGTCATCCGCAACGAAGAGGTGCTGTACGACCGCGATCAGGCGTTTGGCGGCGCGCAGCTCACGCAACTGATCGTGCGCCAGTACGGCTTCTCGGCGGAAGAGGCCGAGTCCAAGAAGCGCAACGGCGACCTGCCCGACGACTACCAGTCCGCCGTGCTGCGCCCCTTCGTCGACAGCCTGGCGCAGGAAATCGGCCGCGCGCTGCAATTCTTCTTCACCAGCACGCCCTACCACCGCGTCGACCACATCATGCTCGCGGGCGGTTCCGCGCCGCTGCCGGGGCTGACCGAGGCCGTGACCGCGCACACCGGCTTCGCGTGCAGCACCATCAATCCGTTCGACGGCATGGAAATCGGCAGCGCCGTGCGGCTCAAGAAGATGGTGCGCGAGGCGCCGTCCTACCTCACCTCCTGCGGGCTGGCGATGCGGAGGTTCCTGCAGTGATCCTGATCAACCTCCTGCCGCACCGCGAGGCGGCGCGCAAACGCCGCAAAGAGGCGTTCCAGGCGACCATGTTCGGCTCCCTCCTGCTCGGGCTGCTGATTGCCGGGGCCGTGTACTGGTGGTTCCAGAACATGATCGAAGACCAGCAGGCGCGCAACGGCTTCCTGCAGTCCGAAATCAAGGTGCTGGAAGGGCAGATCAAGGAAATCGCCTCCATCGAACAAGAGATCACCGCCCTGCGCGCGCGCCAGCAGGCCGTGGAAGACCTGCAGCAAGACCGCAACCTGCCCGTGCACCTGCTCAACCAGCTGGCCCGGCAGCTGCCGGACGGCGTCTACATCACCAGCCTCAAACAGGTGGACCAGGTGGTCACCATACAGGGCATGGCGCAGTCGCAGGAGCGCGTGTCGGAGCTGCTGCGCAACCTGGCCGACAACACGCCCTGGTTCTCCAAGCCCGAGCTGGCCGAAATCGTGGCGGCCAAGGTGCAGCTGTCGCCGCGCGAATCGCGCCCCGCGGCGTCGTTCAACCTGCGCTTCCGCCTGGTGCGCACTAGCGAGGCGCAAAAGGCCATGTCGGGCGCCAGCGCGGCCAGCGGCGCCAAGGGATAAGCCATGGCGAAGAAAAAGACCAAGACCAAAGCCGCCTCGGTGGACTTCGCGGCGCTGCAGCAGCAGCTGCGGCGGCAATTCTCCAACCTCGACCCCAAAGACCCGTCGCTCTGGCCGGCGGCGCCGCGCGCGCTGCTGTGCGCCTTCATCGCCGCCGCCGTGGTGGCGGTGCTGTGGTTCGTCAAGCTCACCGACTACCAGGACGAACTCGACGCCGAGCGCGCCAAGGAAGTGACGCTGCGCCAGGACTACCAGAAGAAGCTGCAGAAGGCCGTGAGCCTGGACCTGCTGAAAAAGCAGCGCGAGCAGATCCAGCAATACGTGATCCAGCTCGAAAAGCAACTGCCGAGCAAGGCCGAGATGGCGGCGCTGCTGTCCGACATCAACCAGGCGGGCCTGGGCCGCAGCCTGCAGTTCGAGCTGTTCCGCCCCGGCCAGGTGGCGGTGAAGGACTATTACGCCGAGCTGCCCATTGCCGTGCGTGTCACGGGCAAGTACCACGACATCGGCGCGTTCGCGTCCGACGTGGCGCACCTCTCGCGCATCGTCACGCTGAACAACATCGCCATCGCGCCGGCCACGGGCAAGGACGCCGCTGGCGACACGCTGGCCCTGGACGCCACGGCCCGCACCTTCCGCTACCTCGACGCCGACGAGATCGAGGCCCAGCGCAAGGCCAGCCAAGGAAAGAAGAAATGAGCCGCCGCCTTCTGTGCATTGCCTGCAGCGGCCTGTTGCTCACGGCCTGCGGCGCTTCGGGCGAGGACGAACTGCGCCAATGGATGGCCGAGCAGCGCGCCGCCGCGCGCCCCCACGTCACGCCGCTGACCGAGCCCAAGCAGTTCCAGCCGCAGGACTACGTGGCCCAGAGCGAGCTGGACCCCTTCAGCGCCCAGCGGCTCACGCAGGCGCTCAAGCGCGATTCGGCCCAGACGGCCAGCAACGCCGCGCTCATCGCGCCCGAGATGTCGCGCCGCAAGGAACCGCTCGAAGCCTACCCGCTCGACGCGGTCACCATGGTCGGCAGCCTGAACAAAGCGGGCGTGCCCACCGCCCTGGTCAAGGTAGATAACCTGATTTACCAGGTCAAAGTCGGCAATTACCTGGGCCAGAACTACGGAAAAATCACCCGGATTACGGAAACCTCGATCCAGTTGCGCGAAATCGTGCAGGACGCGACCGGGGACTGGATAGAGCGGCCTGCAACGCTGGACTTGCAGGAGGGGAAGAAATGATGAACAAGAACCACCGGGTATTCCAGCGCTGCGCGGCTGCGTGGGCCGTGGTTGCGGCGGCCTTGCTGCCGGCGCTCGCCTTCGCGCAAACCGCCATCGAGTCCATGACGGGCGCGGTGCAGGGCGGTGTTGAGGTGCTGCGCGTGGAGCTGTCCAAGCCGCTGGCCGCGGTGCCGGCGGGCTTTGCCATCCAGTCGCCCGCGCGCATCGCGCTCGACCTGCCGAACGCCACCAACGCGCTGGGCAAATCGCTGGTCGAGGTGAACCAGGGCAACCTCAAGTCCGTGAACGTGGTCGAGGCGGGCGAGCGTTCGCGCCTCGTGCTCAACCTCAAGCAGGCCACCACCTACCGGGCCGAGCTGCAGGGGCGCTCGCTGATCGTGGTGCTCGACCCCGTGTCCCGCGCGCCTGCCGCGTCGGCGGCGGCCACGCCGTTGTTCCCGGACGCGGCGGCGAATGCCGAAACCGCGCCGCTGCGCGACGTAGACTTCCGCCGTTCGCCCGAGGGGGCCGGGCGCATCGTGGTGGGCCTGCCCAATGCGCAGGTGGGCGTGGACGTGCGCCAGCAGGGCAAGAGCCTGGTGGTCGAGTTCTTGCACTCCTCGCTGCCCGAGGCGCTGCGCCGCAAGCTCGACGTGGCCGACTTCGGCACGCCCGTGCAGACGGTGGTCACCACCCAGCAGGGCGACCGCGTGCGGATGCAGATCGACGCCGCCGGCGACTGGGAACACAACGCCTACCAGAGCGACACCCAGTTCGTGGTGGAAGTGCGCCAGAAGAAGCTGGACCCCGACAAGCTCACGCAGGGGCCGGGGTTCACCGGCGAGAAGCTGTCGCTGAACTTCCAGAACATCGAGGTGCGCTCGCTGCTGCAGGTGATCGCGGACTTCACCAACTTCAACATCGTCACGTCCGACACGGTGACCGGCTCGCTCACGCTGCGCCTGAAGGACGTGCCCTGGGACCAGGCGCTGCAGATCGTGATGGACGCTAGGGGCCTGGGAATGCGCAAGTCGGGCACGGTGCTCTGGATCGCGCCCAAGGACGAGATCGACGCCCGCACCAAGAAAGATTTTGAAGCCCAGGCCGCCATCCAGGACCTGGAGCCGCTCAAGACCCAGGCGTTCCAGATGAACTACGCCAAGGCCACCGACATGGTGACCCAGCTCACCACCGCCACCGGCGGCTCGGCGGCGGGCGCGGGCACCGCGGGGGCGGCGCGCTTCCTGACCAAGCGCGGCAGCGCCATTGCCGAGCCGCGCACCAACCAACTGTTCGTGACCGACACGCCCTCCAAGCTGGCCGATGTGGCGGCGCTGCTCGCCAAGCTGGACGTGCCCGTGCGCCAGGTGCTGATCGAGGCCCGCATCGTCGAGGCGAGCGATACCTGGGGCCGCTCGCTCGGCGTGAAGCTGGGCGCGGCCGACATGCGCGCCGCCAACGGCGGCGACGGCGGCTACACCATTGGCGGCAACAACCGCGTGGCCTGGGGCACCAACTACAACAACGCCGTGGGCAGCAGCGGCGCGGCCGGCGCCACCACCAGTTCCACGGGCCAGTTCGTGAACCTGCCGGCGGCCCTGTCCAGCGCCAGCAGCGTGGGCAGCTTCGCGCTGTCGATCTTCAACTCGGCCTCCAACCGCTTCCTGACGCTGGAGCTTTCGGCCATGGAGGCCGACGGCACGGGCCGCATCGTCTCCAGCCCGCGCCTGATCACCGCCGACCAGACCAAGGCGCTGATCGAGCAGGGCACCGAGTTCCCCTACACCGTGACCAACGCGCTCACCGGCCTGACCACCACCAGCTTCAGAAAGGCCGTGCTCAAGCTGGAAGTGACCCCGCAGATCACGCCCGAGGGCAATATCATCCTCGACCTGGACGTCAATAAAGATAGCAAGGGCGAAACCACGTCCACCGGGCAGATCGCCATCGACACCAAGCACGTCAAGACCCAGGTGCTGGTGGAGAACGGCGGAACGGTGGTGATCGGCGGCATCTTCCAGATGACGGAAACCAAGCAGGTCTACAAGATCCCGTTCCTGGGCGACGTGCCGGTGGTGGGCAACCTGTTCAAGAGCAACACCAAGGAAACCAGCAAGCAGGAAGTGCTGGTCTTCATTACCCCCAAGATGGTGAGCGACCGGGTGGCCGGGCGCTGAGTTTTCACTAGAGGAAGAGCGATGAGAAAAAGTCTCAAATTCATGGCGCTGGCCGTGCTGACGGCGGCGCTGTCGGCCTGCGGCGGCGGCGGCGGCAGTGCGGGAGCGGTGTCGGCGGAATACCAGATCACGCTGCGGGCGGACAACACCCAGCTGCCGCTGAACGTCGGCAGCCAGGGCCCCGGCATTGGCGCCTACGCGCCCTATACCACCACGCTGTACGTGCAGGCCACCGTGAACGGCGCGGCCATTCCGGGCGGCACCGGGATTTTTGGCTGCAACACCTCCGCGGGCCTGTCCTCCGGCGCGCTGTACTACCTCGACGGCGATACGGCGCACGAGGATGCGGACGGCAACCCGCTTGCCTACCGCAGCATCACGCTGGACTCCAACTCGGGCGGTAACAGCTTCCACTTCAACGCAGGCAACCAGACCGGCACGACCACCATCACCTGCTCGGTGCAGGACCCGCGCGACAAGCAGATGAAGTCGGCCAGCACGAGCATCACGGTGGGCGCCACCTCGGGCAAGGCGGCCAGCATCCAGACCACCGCCAAAGCGAATGGGGCCCTGGGCTATCTGGGCGTGCAGGGCAACACGAACAACATTCCCCCGAGCGTGGCCATCCAGGCCACGGTGCGGGACGACAACAACCAGGTCATACCCAACCCGTCCGCACCCAACCTGCAGATCGCCATCCGCCAGAATCTCGGCGGCGCGGCCACGGGCGCGCGCCTGGCATCGGGCGTATCGGGCGCAGCCATCCAGGTCCGCACCAACAACGGCCTGGGCACGTTCAGCCTGATCAGTGGCGCGCAAACCGGCCCCATCGTGCTGGAGCTCACGGCGGACCGGTTCGACAACAACGTCGCCAACGGCATCCAGGACCCGATCGTGTCCCTGTACCAGGTGTACGCGGTGCAGCAAGTGGCAACTTCGCCGCTGACCATTGCGACGACCGACCTGGGCACGCTGCCCAACGGCGTGCCCTTCGCCTACGCGCTGCTGGCCAACGGTGGTGTGCCGCCCTTCGCCTGGACGGTGAGCAACCTGCCGAACGGTCTGACGATCGACAGCTCGGGCGTCATCAGCGGCACGCCCCTGGCCACGCCGGGCACTTACACCGTGCGGCTCAACGCGACCGATGCCAACGGCACGGTCGCCACGCCGGTGGACGTTCCGCTGGTGCTCACGGGCCAGCCGCTGACGGCTGCCAACTTCACCCTCGGCTTCTGCACCGGCAGCAACGATGGTTCGACCGCGGCCAAGGCCTGTGCATTGCCTGACGCCGATCCGGGCAGCAACTACACCTATGCGTTCTCGGCCTCGGTGCCTGTGGATACCTGGACGTTCACGGGCCTGCCGAGTTGGCTGAGCAGCAGCACGGCGGGCGGCAGCGGCGTCATCAGCGGCACGCCGAAGGCCACGCTCCCCGGCACCGGCGGCGGCTCGCCCACCTGCGGTGATACGGGCAGGCGCTCCACCTTCACGGTGACGGCCTCCAGCGGCGCCATGTCGGTGACCCGCTACGTGTCGATCGCCGTGAGTGGCACGTACGACTCGGCCTGCCAGTAACTCTGGATGGCCCGGGATGTCCCTGGGCCATGCAATAGGTTGATAGGTAAACTCGCCACCTATCCGAGAACCATCCCCGGCTCCGTCCGGGGATTTTTTTATGATCATTCTTGTAGGTATGCCCGGCTGCGGCAAATCCACCATCGGCAGGCTGCTGGCGCGCAGGCTGGGGCTGGGCTTCGTGGATGCGGACCTGGCGATCGAGCCGCGCCTGGGCTGCTCCATCCGCAGCTATTTCGAGAGCAATGGCGAGAGTGCGTTCCGTGACGTGGAGCAGACGCTGATCGCCGACCTGGCTGCCGATCCGCGCACCGGCGTGCTGGCGACCGGCGGCGGCGCCGTCTTACGCGAGGCCAACCGCCTGGCCATGCGCGCCGCGGGCCAGGTGGTGTACCTGCGCGCCACGCCCGAGGAAATCCTGCGCCGCGTGCGCCACGACACCAAGCGACCGCTGCTACAGGTGGAAAACCCGCTGCTGCGCCTGCGTTCGCTGCTGGCCGACCGCGACGCGCTGTACCGCGAGGCGGCCCACACCGTGGTGGACGCCGGGCACGGCTCCACCGCCTCGGTGGTGAACCTGCTGGCCATGCAGGCCGAGCAGGCACAATGGGCCCCGCCTTCCCCCGGCGCTCCCAGTGCTTCCAGCGCTCCCGGCGCTTCCTGACCGAACGTCCCATGCCTTCCAACACGACCACCGTTCGCATCGACCTGGGCGAGCGCAGCTACGACATCGCCATCGGCGCCCGCCTGCTGGGCGACGGCGCCACCTACGCCGCGCTGCCCAAGGCCAGCGCCGCGCTCATCGTCACCAACACCACCGTGGCCCCTTTGTACGCCGAGCGCCTGCGCGCCGCGCTGGCCGGGCGCTATGCGCACATCCACGAAGCGCGCCTGCCCGACGGCGAGGAGCACAAGACCTGGCAGACCCTGCAGACCATCTTCGACACGCTGCTGGGCCAGGGCTGCGACCGCAAGACCGTGCTGTTCGCCCTGGGCGGCGGCGTGGTGGGCGACATGGCGGGCTTTGCCGCCGCGAGCTACATGCGCGGCGTGCCCTTCGTGCAGGTGCCGACCACGCTGCTCGCGCAGGTGGATTCGTCGGTGGGCGGCAAGACGGCCATCAACCACCCGCTGGGCAAGAACATGATTGGCGCCTTCTACCAGCCGCAACTGGTGGTGTGCGACCTGGGCGTGCTCGACACGCTGCCGCCGCGCGAGCTCAGCGCCGGGCTGGCCGAAGTCATCAAGTACGGGCCGATCGCCGACATGGCCTTCTTCGACTGGCTCGAAAGCAACGTCGATGCGCTGATGGCGCGCGACCCCGCCGCGCTGGCCCACGCCGTGCGCCGCAGCTGCGAGATCAAGGCCCACGTGGTGGGGCAGGACGAGCGTGAATCGGGCCTGCGCGCCATCCTCAACTTCGGCCATACCTTCGGCCACGCGATCGAGGCCGGCATGGGCTACGGCGCCTGGCTGCACGGCGAGGGCGTGGGCGCGGGCATGGTGATGGCGGCGCATTTGTCGCAGCGCCTGGGGCTGGTGGACGCGGCCTTCGTGCGGCGGCTCACGGCGCTGATCGAACGCGCGGGCCTGCCGGTGCGCGGCGCGGTCATCGACGCGCGGGACAACGCGGGCCGCTACCTCGAACTGATGCGCGTGGACAAGAAGGCCGAGGGCGGCGAAATCCGCTTCGTGGTCATCGACGGCCCGGGCCGCGCCGCTGTGCGCCCCGCGCCCGATGCGCTGGTACGCGAGGTGATCGACGCCTGCTGTGCTCCTTGATTGATAGCTGCCAGCGCTTGTTCCACCTGGGCTAGAGGCCGATTTCATTCAAAAAATGCTTGAACTGGCCCCCTACGCCTGCGACCCGGCCCGCTCGCGGGGCCGCCGCCATGCCGAGCCCGCGGCCCCCACGCGCACCGATTTCCAGCGCGACCGCGACCGCATCGTGCACTCCACCGCGTTCCGGCGGCTGGTCTACAAGACCCAGGTGTTCCTGAACCACGAGGGCGACCTGTTCCGCACGCGGCTCACGCATTCGCTGGAGGTGGCGCAACTGGGGCGCTCCATCGCCCGCTCGCTGCGCATCAATGAAGACCTGGTGGAGGCGGTTTCGCTCGCGCACGACCTGGGCCACACGCCCTTCGGCCATGCGGGGCAGGACGCGCTGCACGGTTGCATGGCCGCGCACGGCGGCTTCGAGCACAACCTGCAAAGCCTGCGCGTGGTCGATCAGCTGGAAGAGCGCTACCCCGCGTTCGACGGATTGAACCTGACCTTCGAGTCGCGCGAAGGCATCCTCAAGCACTGCTCCGCCGCCAACGCCCGCGCTATCGAGGCGCGCGAGCCGGGCGGCGTGGGGCGGCGCTTCCTGCTGCGCCAACAGCCCAGCCTGGAGGCGCAGCTGTGCAACCTGGCCGACGCCATTGCCTACAACGCGCACGACGTGGACGACGGCGTGCGCTCCGGCCTGCTCACGCTGGCGCAGCTGCGCGAGGTGCCGCTGTTCGACCGCTACCGCGCCGAGGCGCTGGGCGAATACCCGGGTCTGAACGAGCGGCGATTGCTCAAGGAAGCCATCCGCCGCATGTTGAGCGCCCAGGTCTACGACGTGATCGACGCCACGCGGCTGGCGCTGGAGGAGGCCGCGCCGCAGGACGTGGATGCCGTGCGCGCCGCGCCCGCCCTCGTGCGCTTCAGCGCGCCCATGCACGCCGAGTCGCAGGCGCTGAAGCGCTTTCTGTTCGCCAACCTGTACCGCCACCCGCAGGTGATGGACATGACGCGCCGCGCCCAGCAGGTGGTGCGCGATCTGTTCGCCATTTACCTGGCCGCGCCGCGCGAGATGCCGCCGCGCCATACCGAGCGGGCGCTGACGGAAGACAAGGCCCGCGCCGTGGCCGACTTCATCGCGGGCATGACCGACCGCTTCGCGGGCCGCGAACATGCGCGGCTCACGGGACAACAACTCCTGGAATCCACACGATGACCGAATTCCCTCCCGATGTGGTGATCGCCGACACCGTGCGCTGGCTGGAGCGCGCCGTGATCGGCCTGAACCTCTGCCCCTTCGCCAAGGCCGTGCACACCAAGGGCCAGATCCACTACGTGGTGAGCGAGGCCACCGACGCGCGCGGCCTGCTCGAAGACCTGCACCGCGAACTCGAGGCGCTGGCCGAGGCCAACCCCGAAAAGCGCGACACCACGCTGATCATCGCGCCGCAGTGCCTGCAGGACTTCCTGGACTTCAATGACTTCCTGGAGCTGGCCGACGAACTGGTGGAAACGCTGGACTTGGGCGGCATCCTGCAGGTGGCCTCGTTCCACCCGCAGTTCCAGTTCGCCGACACCGACGCGGACGACATCACCAACGCCACCAACCGCGCGCCGTACCCCACGCTGCACCTGCTGCGCGAGGACAGCATCGACCGCGCGGTGGAAGCCTTCCCCGAGGCCGAGACGATCTACGAGCGCAACATGCAGGTGCTCGAAGATCTGGGCGCCGAGGGCTGGAAGAAGCTCGACGTGGGGCCGAGGCTGTGAAAGCCCCGCAGGACGTCGCCGCGCAACTCGATCTGCGCCCCGGCCAGTCGCTGGAACTGCTCAAGGCGCTGCACATCCTGACCCGCGACGGGCGCATCAACCAGGACTCGCGCCGCAAGCTCAAGCAGGTCTACCACCTGTTCCAGTTCATCGAGCCGCTGCTGCAGGAACTGGCGCAGGACGGCCACGCTCCGGTGCTGGCCGACCACGGCGCGGGCAAGTCGTACCTGGGCTTCATCCTGTACGACCTGTTCTTCAAGGCCCTGGGGCGCGGCGCCATCTACGGCATAGAAACGCGCGCGCCGCTGGTCGAGGCCTCTGAGCAACTGGCCCGCCGGCTGGGCTTCGAGCGCATGAAGTTCCTGAACATGTCGGTGGCCGAATCGGCGCAAGACCAGGCCATGCCCGAGCGCTTCGACGTGGTGACCGCGCTGCACGCCTGCGACACGGCGACGGACGACGCCATTGCCTTCGGCCTGCAAAAACAGGCCAGGGCGATGGTGCTGGTGCCCTGCTGCCAGGCCGAGGTGGCCGCCTGCCTGCGCCAGAACAAGGCGCTGGCCCTGTCGCGCACGCCGCTGGCCGAACTGTGGCGCCACCCCATCCACACCCGCGAACTGGGCAGCCAGGTGACCAACGTGCTGCGCTGCCTGCACCTGGAGGCCAGCGGCTACCAGGTGACGGTGACCGAACTGGTGGGCTGGGAGCACAGCATGAAGAACGAACTCATCATCGCCCGCCACACCGGCCAGAAAAAGCGCAGCGCCGCCGAGCGGCTCGGGGCCATCCTCGAAGAGTTCGGGCTGGCGCAGGCGCTGGCGGGGCGCTTCGGGCTGGCCTAGTTATTTCATGCTGATGGTGGTGTTCACCCCATCGCTGGTGCTGCCGTGGTCTTCGTACCAGCGCGCCGTCACCGTCTTGGTCTGCGTCCAGAACTGCACGGCCTGCTTGCCGTTGGGGCCCAGGTCGCCCAGCTTGGAGGCGCGCGAGCCGGTGAAGCTGAAGTAGGCCACGGGCACGGGGATCGGCACGTTGATGCCGACCTGGCCCACGTTGATGTCGTGCTGGAACTTGCGCGCCGCCCAGCCGCTGCTGGTGAAGATGGACGTGCCGTTGCCGTTGGGGTTGCGGTTGATGAAGGCGATGGCGTCTTCCAGCGTGTCCACGCAGGCCACGCTGAGCACGGGGCCGAAGATTTCCTGCCGGTAGATGTCCATTTGCTCGGTCACGTCGGCGAAGACCGTGGGGCCGACGAAGTTGCCCTGCTCGTAGCCGGGCACCACGCAGCCGCGGCCGTCGAGCAGCAGCCGGGCGCCCTGCGCCACGCCGGAGGCGATGAGGTCCACGGCGCGCTGCTTGGCGCGCGGGTTCACCAGCGGCCCCAGGTCGGCGCTGCGGTCGGAGCCGGGGCCCACCTTCATGGCCTGGGCCTTGGCGACCAGTTCGGGCAGCCAGTCGCGCGCCGCGCCCACGAACACGGCCACCGAGTTGGCCATGCAGCGCTGGCCCGCGGCGCCGAAGGCCGAGCCGAGCAGGTTGTTCAGTGCGTGCTCCTTGGGCGCGTCGGGCATCACCACGCAGTGGTTCTTGGCGCCCATCATGGACTGCACGCGCTTGCCCGCCTCGCTCGCGCGGCGGTAGACATGCGTGCCCACGTGGGTGGAGCCGATGAACGACAGCGCCTTGATGTCGGGGTGGTCGCACAGCAGGTTGGCCACCTCCGCCCCGCCGTGGACCACGTTGAGCACGCCCGGCGGCACGCCCGCCTCGTGCGCCAGTTCGACCAGGCGCATGGTGGAGCTCGGGTCCTGCTCCGAGGGCTTGAGCACGAAGGTGTTGCCGCAGGCGATGGCCATGGGGAACATGAAGCACGGCAGCATGATGGGGAAGTTGAACGCCGTGATGCCCGCGCCCACGCCCAGCGGCTGCAGCAGGTTGTACACGTCCACGCCGGCGGCGGCGTTCTCGGCGATTTCGCCCAGTTGCAGCGTGGTGATGGCGCAGGCGTGCTCCACCACTTCCAGGCCACGGCCCACCTCGCCCTCGGCGTCGGGCACGGTCTTGCCGTGCTCGCGCGAGATGAGTTCGGCGAGCTCCGCCGTGTTCTCGCGGATCAGGTGCTGCAGCTTCAGCATGATGCGCATCCGCGCGGACAGCGAGGTGCCGCGCCAGGCCGGGAAGGCGGCCGCAGCAGTGGCGACGGCCAGTTCGGCCTCCGCGCGCGTGGCGAAGGGCACGCGCGCCACGACTTCCTGCGTGGCGGGGTTGGTCACGTCGCGCCACTCGGTGGACTGGGAAGGGTAGGGCTTGCCGCCGATGAAATGGTGGATGGTTGCGGGTGTGCTCACGGTGGTCTCCTTTGTTTCTTGGCCCGTGCAGACCGGCTGGGCCAGGGGGTTGAACGCGGCCTGCACGCGGGCGCGAACACGCTTTTTACCGCGTCGATGCGTGCAGGGCATCCTAATCCAGCACCCATGCCAATGGCGCGGTTCACCGTGGGGCACTACAAAAACAAGAGCTGCCAGCGCTTGGTATACAAGGATTTCAGGCAATAAAGTGCATGAAACCTTCATGCATCAAGCGCTGGCTGCTCTTTATTCAGGAGCGGGTCTCATGGCTTGGCGGCATTGTTCATGCCGCGCGGCGTCACGATGTCGAACGAGCCGTCGAATTCGTCCAACATGCCGAACAGCGCGCCGAAGGCCGCGGCATCGCCTTCGAGCTTGGCGCTGCCGTCCTTCAGCGCGGCTTCCATGGTGGTCTGGCGCAGGGTGATGCGGTCCAGCGTCGCCTTGGTCAGCGTGATGGTGGCGTTGGGCTGGGCGAACTGCGTGCCTTCCAGGTAGGTCAGGGCGCTGTTGCGCAGCGTCATGGCGTATTGCTGGTTCAGGTCGGTGAAGCGCCAGTTGAGCGCCAGGTTCTTGCCGGCGGCCTTGTCGCCGTTCAGGCGCACACCCAGGAAGTCGAAGAACTGCGGCACCGTGAGGGCGCGCACCACGTCGGGCGAGCCCGCGCTCGGCGGCAGCTTGAAGACGCCGCGGCGCAGTTCCTGGGCGCCGGTCAGGTATTCGTTGCGCCAGGTGGAGTTTTCGCTCTGGTAGCCCAGTTGCTCCAGCGCGCTGGCCTGCAATTCGCGCGCGGCTTTGTTGTCGGGCTGGGCGAACACCACCTCGTTCACGACCTGCGCCACCCAGCGGTATTCGCCCTTGGCATAGGCGTCGCGGGCCTTGGCGAGCACGGCGTCGGCGCCGCCCATCCACTCGACGGTGCGCTGGGCGGTTTCCACCGGCGGCAGCGGGTTCAGGTGCGCCGGGTTGCTGTCGTAGAAGCCCATGAAGCGCTGGTAGATGGCGCGCACGTTGTGGCTGACGGAGCCGTAGTAGTCGCGCGTGTACCACTTCTGCGCCAGCGGCCCGGGCAGGGTCTTGAGCTTGTCGGCAATGTCCACCGGCGTGTAGCCCTGGTTGATCAGGCGCAGCGTCTGGTCGTTCAGCCACTGGTACATGTCGCGCTGGTCGGCCAGCAGGGTATTGATGCGCTCCTTGCCCCAGGTGGGCCAGTGGTGCTGGGCGATCAGGATGTCGCTGCGGTCGCCGTAGCGCGCCAGCGTCTGGTTCAGGTAGTACGACCACGCCTTGGGGTCGCGCACCAGCGCGCCGCGCAGGGTCAGGAGGTTGTGCTGCGTGTGCGTGGCGTTCTCGGCGGCGCACAGCATCTTGAACTGCGGGAAGTAGAGGTTCATCTCCGCCGGGGCCTCGGTGCCGGGCGTGAGCTGGAACTCGATGTCGATGCCGTCGATGCGGCGCGTCTCGAAGGCCTTGCTGATCAGGTCCGTGGGCGGAATCAAGGTCACGGTACCCAGCGACGTGCCCTTGCCCAGGCCGGCGTCCACCTGGCCCGTGGCGCTCTTGGGCAGCAGGCCGCCATACATGTACTGCGCGCGGCGGCTCATGGCGGTGCCGGCCAGCACGTTCTCGCTCACGGCCTCTTCCATGAAGCCCTGGGGGGCGTAGATCTTGACCTTGCCCGCCTTGACGTCGGCCTCGTCCACCACGCCCTTCACGCCGCCGAAGTGGTCCACGTGGCTGTGCGTGTAGATCACGGCCACCACGGGCTTCCTCGGGCGGTGGGCGTAGTACAGGTCGAGCGCGGCGCGGGCGGGCTCGGCGGTGATCAGCGGGTCCATGATGATCAGGCCCGTGTCGCCCTCGATGATGTTCATGTTCGACAGGTCGGCGCCGCGCACCTGGTACACGCGGTCGGTCACCTTGAACAGGCCGGCTTCGTTGTTCAGCCGGGCGATGCGCCACAGGCTGGGGTTGACGGTGGCGGGGGCGGTGGCGTCTTTCTCGAAGGCGTAGGCATTGAAGTTCCAGACCACGCGGCCGGCGGCGTTGCGCACGTCGGCCTGGCTGAAGCGCGCGACCAGGCCGCGCGCGGCGTCCTCGAAGTCCTGCTGGTCGGCGAAGTTCAGCTTGTTCAGCCACGCGGCGTTGGCCTGCACGGTGGCCTCGGTCGCGGGGTTGGCGACGGAAGGCTGGGTGGATGCGGCGGCCAGCGCGGCCCTGCTATCCACCGCCGGGGCCTGGGTCGGGGGTGGAGCCGATTGGGCCGTCGCCAGCAGGGGCAGGGCGGCGGCCAGGGCGAGCGAGAGCGCACGCAGGGAGTGTGGTGTCATGGTGTTGTCTCCGGTTGTGGACTGGTGAAAAGCCGCTGATTCTTGCGTGAGGTCTCCAGCCGGGTCCAATGCAAAATACGTTCAGCAAATTTACCTTTTCTGCAATATGCGCCTGAAGCAGCTACAGCACCTGGTGGCCCTGGCCGAGCACGGCAGCTTTGTGCGCGCCGCCCAGGCGGTGCACCTTTCGCAACCCGCGTTCTCGCGCAGCATCGAGGCGCTGGAGCAGGCCCTGGATGCCCGCCTGGTGGACCGCGCCTACGGGGCCGCGCACTTCACCCAGGCGGGCGACAGGGCGCTGGCCCGCGCCCGCGCCCTGCTGGCCGATGCGCAGAGCCTGCGCGAAGAAGTGCAGCAACTGCAGGGGCTGGAGGCGGGCAGCCTGCGCGTGGGCCTGGGGCCGTTCGCGGCGGGCATGTTGGGCCGCACGGCGCTGGCCGAACTGCTGCGCCGCCACCCGAAGATCACCGTGCACGCGGAGATGGCCGACGCCGCCACGCTGTGCGAGCGGTTGCAACGGTGCGAACTCGACCTGTTCGTGGCCGACACGCGCGACTGCGTGCAGCAGTCGCTGCTCGCCATCACCCTGCTGCCCACAGCGCCCGTGGACTTCTTCGTGCGCGCCGGGCACCCGCTGGCGGCGTTGGCGGAGGGCGGTGCGGTCACGTTCGCGCAGTTGCGCGCCTACCCCGTGGGCGGGCCGAGCCTGCCGCTGGACGCGGCGCAGTTCTTCGATGCCAAGGCGGGGCCGGATCTGTTCAGCGTGGCCTGCGACGACCCCGCTGCCCTGCGGCAGATCGCGCTGTCGGCGGATGCGGCCATCCTCGCCCCCAACGCAAGGGCCTTCGAGCGCGACACGCGGCCGCTGGTGGCGCTGCGCATCCAGGGGCTGGAGGCCATGCACACCCATTACGGCATCATCACGCGCGCGGGGCACACGCCGTCGGCGGCGGCCGCGGCGTATGCGCGCTGTGTCAGCGCGGTGGCCGGGTGAAGGCGCACTACGGGCCGCTCCGTCGGACGGCAGCACGTGGCCGCCAGGGCTTCATCTGCGGGTCTTGACGCCGATGTCCATGGTCTGGCAGGTGCCCTTTTCCAGGTCGTAGCTGGTGCGCTGGCTCAGCGTTTCGAGCGCGCGGCCGTACATGTGCAGGTGGCGGATGACCTGCTCGCCCTCGATCTGCACGGAGTGGATGTCCTCGGGCATCAGCGCGATGCCGTGGCCGGGTTCGACCCGCACGCGGCCCGTCTCGCGCAGGATGCCCACGCCGGGTTGTGATCTGTCGTCCGTGCGCTCGTACACGCGGTTCACCTCGGTGCCCTCCACGGCGGCGATGCAGGCCCAGGTGGTGTGGTTGTGCGGCACCACCTTCTTGCCGGGGCGCATCACGTTGAGGTACAGCGCGTAGCTCTGGTCGGGGTCTTCGGCGATCAGGTAGCGGGCCTGGTGTTCGCCGGGCCCGGGCGGGGGGTAGTCGGCGGCCTGCCAGAGCCCGCGCCGGGCGGCAATGCCTTCGAGCGTCTTGAGCACGGCGGCGAGGGCGGGGCGCGTGGGCTCGCCCGCGCCCAGGGCGGCTTTCATCCGCGCGATGGCGGCGGCGACGGACTGGGCGCGTTGTGCGGTCACGGTGGTCACGGGGGTGTCTCCTTCTCGGGGGGGCGAATCACTCTAGCACCCGTGCCGCACGGCGGGCTGCATGGCGGGGAAATCCATGCCAGGGGTCTTTCCAGGCGGACTTGCCCGGGCGCTGGCCGCGCGTGGCCAAATTTTCGGGGGCATCTCTGGATTGATAATCGGGGTCGGATTCCATTTTTCGACCCCCATGGCCCGCCTTCCCCGCCTCACGGCCCCCGGCTTCGTGCACCACGTCCTCCAGCGCGGCAACAACCGCCAGCCGATCTTCATCGACGCGGCGGACTTCGAGACCATGCTGGCCCTGCTGACCGAGCAGGCACAGAAAATGCAAGTGGCCGTCCATGCCTACGTGCTCATGGACAACCACTTCCACCTGCTCGCCACGCCGCAGACGGCGGACGGCTTGCCGCTCATGATGCAGGCCGTGGGGCGCAGCTACGTGCGCTACTTCAACCGCCGCCATGCGCGCACCGGCACGCTGTGGGAGGGGCGCTACCGTTCCACCGTCGTGCAGCCCGAGCGCCACCTGCTCGCGTGCATGGCCTACATCGACCTCAACCCGGTACGCGCGGGCGTGGCGGCGCAGGCCGCCGACTACCGCTGGAGCAGCCACGCCCACTGCCTGGGCCAGCGCACCGACAAGCTGGTCACGCCGCACGCGCTGTACTGGGCGCTGGGCAACACGCCGTTCGCGCGCGAGGCCGCCTACGCCGCGCGGGTCGCAGCGGGCCTGGGCGCGAAGGAGCAGGCGGACATCACCCAGTCCGTGCTGACCGGCTGGGCGCTGGGCGAGCCGGAATTCATCGCCGCGTTGCAGGAATGCACCAGCCGCCGCGTGACCAAGGCGCGCGCCGGGCGCCCACCCGTGGTGCGCGATTAGCACCAAATTGGCGCACAGCGCTTATCCATCCAGCGCTGGCAGCTATGAATTTTGATTCGTCCCCAATAAAAAGAAGATAAAAAATCAAGGAGATAAATTGGAATCTGACCCCATTTATTGTGCTTGCTGAAAATGCTGCGATGCACTAAATTCACCATCCCCGCGAAACAGACAAGTTTGAGGAGTGCGCCATGACCAAGGCAGCCGAGATCCAGCACCTGCAACAGCACGGTTTGTATTCATCCGCCAACGAGCACGATGCCTGCGGCCTCGGCTTCGTGGCCCACATCAAGGGCGAGAAGCGGCACGACATCGTGCGCGGCGCGCTCAAGATTTTGGAGAACCTGGACCACCGGGGCGCCGTGGGCGCGGACAAGCTCATGGGCGACGGCGCGGGCATCCTGATCCAGATTCCCGACCAGCTCTACCGCGAAGAGATGGCCAAGCAGGGCGTGGCGCTGCCGCCGCCCGGCGAGTACGGCGTGGGCATGATCTTCCTGCCCAAGGAACACGCCTCGCGCATGGCCTGCGAGCAGGAACTGGAGCGCGCCGTGAAGGCCGAGGGCCAGGTGCTGCTGGGCTGGCGCGACGTGCCGGTGAACCGCGACATGCCCATGTCGCCCACCGTGCGCGAGAAGGAGCCGGTGCTGCGCCAGATCTTCATCGGCCGCGGCCCCGACGTGATCGTGCAGGACGCGCTGGAGCGCAAGCTCTACGTCATCCGCAAGACGGCCAGCGCCAACATCCAGGCGCTCAAGCTCAAGCACGGCAAGGAATACTACGTGCCGTCCGTCTCCAGCCGCACCGTGGTCTACAAGGGCCTGCTGCTGGCCGACCAGGTGGGCGTGTACTACAAGGACCTGGCCGACCCGCGCTGCGTGTCCGCCCTGGGCCTGGTGCACCAGCGCTTCTCGACCAACACCTTCCCCGAGTGGCCGCTGGCCCACCCGTACCGCTACGTGGCGCACAACGGCGAGATCAACACCGTCAAGGGCAACTACAACTGGATGAAGGCGCGCGAGGGCGTGATGGCCTCCGCCGTGCTGGGCGCGGACCTCGCCAAGCTCTACCCGATCAGCTTCGCCGACCAGTCCGACACCGCCACGTTCGACAACTGCCTGGAACTGCTGACCATGGCCGGCTACCCGATCAGCCAGGCCGTGATGATGATGATTCCCGAGCCCTGGGAGCAGCACGAGTCCATGGACGAGCGCCGCCGCGCGTTCTACGAATACCACGCCGCGATGATGGAGCCGTGGGACGGCCCCGCGTCCATCGTGTTCACCGACGGCCGCCAGATCGGCGCCACGCTGGACCGCAACGGCCTGCGCCCCTCGCGCTACTGCATCACCGACGACAACCTGGTCATCATGGGCTCTGAGTCGGGCGTGCTGCCCGTGCCCGAGAACAAGATCGTGCGCAAGTGGCGCCTGCAGCCCGGCAAGATGTTCCTGATCGACCTGGAGCAGGGCCGCCTGATCGAGGACGACGAGCTCAAGGCCAACTTCGTCAACACCAAGCCCTACAAGCAGTGGATCGAGAACCTGCGCATCAAGCTCGACGACGTGGAAGGCGCGGGCGACGCGCCGGCCAGCGCCGTGTCGCTGCTGGACCGCCAGCAGGCCTTCGGCTACACGCAGGAAGACATCAAGTTCCTGATGGCCCCCATGGCCAGGAACGGCGAGGAAGGCATCGGCTCCATGGGCAACGACAGCCCGCTGGCCGTGCTCTCGGGCAAGAACAAGCCGCTGTACAACTACTTCAAGCAGCTGTTCGCGCAGGTGACCAACCCGCCGATCGACCCCATCCGCGAGGCCATCGTGATGTCGCTGGTCAGCTTCGTCGGCCCCAAGCCCAACCTGCTGGACATCAACCACGTCAACCCGCCCATGCGCCTGGAGGTGAGCCAGCCGGTGCTGGACTTCAACGACATGGTGAAGCTGCGCGACATCAGCACCTTCACCCAGGGCAAGTTCAAGAGCCACACGCTGGACATCACCTATCCGCTGGACTGGGGCCGCGACGGCGTGGAGGCCAAGCTCGCGTCGCTGTGCGCCGAGGCGGTGGACGCGATCAAGAGCGGCCACAACATCCTCATCATCAGCGACCGCGGCGTGAGCAGCGCGCAGGTCGCCATCCCCGCGCTGCTGGCGCTGTCGGCCATCCACCAGCACCTGGTGCGCGAAGGGCTGCGCACCACGGCGGGCCTGGTGGTCGAGACCGGCTCCGCGCGCGAGGTGCACCACTTCGCCGTGCTCGCGGGCTACGGCGCCGAGGCCGTGCACCCCTACCTGGCCATGGAAACCCTGGCCGACATGCACAAGGACCTGGGCGGCGACCTGTCCGCCGAAAAGGCCATCTACAACTACACCAAGGCCATCGGCAAGGGCCTGTCCAAGATCATGTCCAAGATGGGCGTGAGCACCTACATGAGCTACTGCGGCGCGCAGCTGTTCGAGGCCATCGGCCTGAACAGCGAGACCGTGGGCAAGTACTTCACCGGCACCGCGAGCCGCGTGGAAGGCATCGGCATCTTCGAGATCGCCGAGGAAGCCATCCGTATGCACAAGGCCGCGTTCGGCGACGACCCGGTGCTCGACACCATGCTCGATGCGGGCGGCGAATACGCCTGGCGCACGCGCGGCGAAGAGCACATGTGGACGCCCGACGCCATCGCCAAGCTGCAGCACAGCACGCGCGCCAACAACTGGAACACGTACAAGGAATACGCCCAGCTCATCAACGACCAGAGCCGCCGCCACATGACGCTGCGCGGCCTGTTCGAGTTCAAGTTCGACCCGGCCAAGGCCATCCCGGTCGACGAGGTCGAGCCCGCGAAGGAGATCGTCAAGCGCTTCGCCACGGGCGCGATGTCGCTCGGCTCCATCTCGACGGAAGCGCACGCCACGCTGGCCGTGGCCATGAACCGCATCGGCGGCAAGAGCAACACCGGCGAAGGCGGCGAAGACCAGCGCCGCTACCGCCAGGAGCTCAAGGGCATCCCTATCAAGCAGGGCGACAGCCTCAAGAGCGTGATCGGCGCGGAGAACGTCGAAGTCGACCTGCCGCTGCAGGACGGCGACTCGCTGCGCTCCAAGATCAAGCAGGTGGCGTCGGGCCGCTTCGGCGTCACGGCGGAATACCTCTCGTCCGCCGACCAGATCCAGATCAAGATGGCCCAGGGCGCCAAGCCCGGCGAAGGCGGCCAGCTGCCCGGCGGCAAGGTGTCCGCCTACATCGGCAAGCTGCGCCACAGCGTGCCCGGCGTGGGCCTGATCTCGCCGCCGCCGCACCACGACATCTACTCGATCGAGGATTTGGCGCAGCTCATCCACGACCTGAAGAACGTCGCGCCGCACGCCGACATCTCGGTCAAGCTCGTGTCCGAAGTGGGCGTGGGCACCATCGCCGCGGGCGTGGCCAAGTGCAAGAGCGACCACGTGGTGATCGCGGGCCATGACGGCGGCACGGGCGCGTCGCCCTGGTCGTCCATCAAGCACGCGGGCGGCCCGTGGGAGATCGGCCTGGCCGAGACCCAGCAGACCCTGGTGCTCAACGGCCTGCGCGGCCGCATCCGCGTGCAGGCCGACGGCCAGATGAAGACCGGCCGCGACGTGGCCATCGGCGCGCTGCTGGGCGCGGACGAATTCGGCTTCGCCACCGCGCCGCTGGTGGTCGAGGGCTGCATCATGATGCGCAAGTGCCACCTGAACACCTGCCCCGTGGGCGTGGCCACGCAGGACCCGGTGCTGCGCGCCAAGTTCTCGGGCAAGCCCGAGCACGTGGTCAACTACTTCTTCTTCATCGCCGAGGAAGTGCGCCAGATCATGGCGCAGCTGGGCATCCGCAAGTTCGACGACCTGATCGGCCGCGCCGACCTGCTCGACATGCGCGCCGGCATCGCCCACTGGAAGGCGCGCGGCCTGGACTTCAGCCGCCTGTTCGCCCTGCCCAGCGCGCCCGCCGGCGTGCCGCGCTTCCACGTCGACGTGCAGGACCACAACCTGGGCCACACGCTGGACCGCAAGCTCATCGAGCGCAGCCGGCCCGCCATCGAGAAGGGCGAGCGCGTGCAGTTCATGGAGGTGGCGCGCAACGTCAACCGCTCCGTGGGCGCCATGCTCTCGGGCGAGGTCACCCGCGTGCATCCTGACGGCCTGCCCGACGACACCATCCGCATCCAGCTCGAAGGCACGGGCGGCCAGTCGTTCGGCGCGTTCCTGACCAACGGCATCACGCTGTACCTGATCGGCGACGCCAACGACTACACCGGCAAGGGCCTGTCGGGCGGCCGCGTGGTGGTGCGCCCGAGCATCGACTTCCGCGGCGAGAGCGTGCGCAACACCATCGTCGGCAACACCGTGATGTATGGCGCGACCAGCGGCGAGTCCTTCTTCAGCGGCGTGGCCGGCGAACGCTTCGCCGTGCGCCTGTCGGGCGCGACCACGGTGGTGGAGGGCACGGGCGACCACGGCTGCGAGTACATGACCGGCGGCACCGTCGTCGTGCTCGGCAAGACGGGCCGCAACTTCGCCGCCGGCATGAGCGGCGGCGTGGCCTACGTGTACGACGAGGACGGCCAGTTCGACTCGCGCTGCAACATGTCCATGGTGACGCTGGAGCGCGTGCTGCCCGAGGCCGAGCAGCAGGTCAGCGTGCCGCGCGCCGTGTGGCACAAGGGCCAGACCGACGAGGCGCAGCTCAAGAAGCTGCTCGAAGACCACAACCGCTGGACGGGCAGCAAGCGCGCGCGCGAGATCCTCGACAACTGGGCCGCGTCGCGCAGCAAGTTCGTCAAGGTGTTCCCCACCGAATACAAGCGCGCGCTGTCCGAAATGTATGAGCGGAAAGTGCTCGAAGAGCAGGCCACGCCTGCGGTAGCAGCTCCTAAAAACGAAGCGGTCGCCGCCAAGTAAGCCCGCAACCCCACCAGAACAAGGACACCACGATCATGGGCAAGACCACCGGTTTCATGGAATACGAGCGCATCGAAGAGGGCTACAAGCCTGTCGCCGAGCGCCTCAAGCACTACAAGGAATTCGTCATCGGGCTGGACGACGCGCAGGCCAAGACCCAGGGCGCGCGCTGCATGGACTGCGGCACGCCGTTCTGCAACAGCGGCTGCCCGGTGAACAACATCATCCCGGACTTCAACGACCTCGTTTACCACCAGGACTGGAAGAGCGCCATCGCGGTGCTGCACAGCACCAACAACTTCCCCGAGTTCACGGGCCGCATCTGCCCCGCGCCCTGCGAGGCCGCCTGCGTGCTCAACGTGAACGACGACGCGGTGGGCATCAAGTCCATCGAGCACGCCATCATCGACCGCGCCTGGGAGGAGGGCTGGGTCCAGCCGATGCCGGCCAAGCACAAGACCGGCAAGAAGGTGGCCGTGGTCGGCTCCGGCCCCGCCGGCATGGCGGCGGCGCAGCAGCTCGCCCGCGCAGGCCACGACGTGACCCTGTTCGAGAAGAACGACCGCATCGGCGGCCTGCTGCGCTACGGCATCCCCGACTTCAAGATGGAGAAGTCGCACATCGACCGCCGCGCGAAGCAGCTCGAAGCCGAGGGCGTGGTCATCCGCACCGGCGTGCTCGTCGGCGCGGCCAAGGACGGCCTGGGCAAGGGCAGCAAGGTCACCAACTGGGCCAAGGAAACCGTCACGCCCGAGCAGCTCCAGAAGGACTTCGACGCCGTGCTGCTCACCGGCGGCGCCGAGCAGAGCCGCGACCTGCCCGTGCCGGGCCGCGACCTCGACGGCATCCACTTCGCGATGGAGTTCCTGCCGCAGCAGAACAAGGTCAACGCGGGCGACAAGCTCAAGGGCCAGATCCGCGCGGACGGCAAGCACGTCATCGTGATCGGCGGCGGCGACACCGGCTCCGACTGCGTGGGCACCAGCAACCGCCACGGCGCCGTGAGCGTGACCCAGTTCGAGCTCATGCCTCAGCCGCCCGAGGAAGAAAACCGCCCGCTGACCTGGCCCTACTGGCCGATCAAGCTGCGCACCAGCTCCAGCCACGAAGAGGGCTGCGAACGCGAGTTCGCCATCTCCACCAAGGAATTCATCGGCGAAAAGGGCAAGGTCACGGGCCTGAAGACCGTGCGCGTCGAGTGGAAGGACGGCAAGATGGTCGAGGTCGCGGGCTCCGAGCAGGTGCTCAAGGCCGACCTCGTGCTGCTCGCCATGGGCTTCGTGAGCCCCGTGGCCGCCGTGCTCGACGCCTTCGGCGTGGACAAGGACGCGCGCGGCAATGCCAAGGCCACGACGGACTTCGACGGCGGCTACGCCACCAGCGCGCCCAAGGTGTTCGCCGCGGGCGACATCCGCCGGGGCCAGTCGCTGGTGGTCTGGGCCATCCGCGAGGGCCGCCAGGCCGCGCGCGCGGTCGACGAGTTCCTGATGGGCTACTCCGACCTGCCGCGCTGAGGCAGCGCTACGCTCCCCGTGAAACGGCGCTGCAAGGCGCCGTTTCGTTTTTGCGACAATCGAAGGCTTTGCCCCCCAACCCCACACCATCCCACACCGTTCCATCCCCATGAAGACCAAACTCGCCGCACTCCTGCTCGTCTCCCTCGGTGCCGTCCTGGCCGGTTGCAGCAAGAAGGAAGAACCCGCCCCGCAGGCCGCCGCGCCCGCGCCCGCCGCCGCGGCCAAGGTCGTGATCGGCCTGGACGACAACTTCCCGCCCATGGGCTTCCGCGACGAGAAGAACGAGATCGTGGGCTTCGACATCGACCTGGCCCGCGAGGCCGCGCGCCGCATGGGCGCCGAGGCCGAGTTCAAGCCCATCGACTGGAGCGCGAAAGAGGCCGAACTCTCCGGCAAGCGCGTGGACGCGCTGTGGAACGGCCTGACCATCACCGAGGAGCGCAAGCAGAACATCGCCTTCACCGCGCCCTACATGGAGAACCACCAGATCATCGTGGTGGACGCCAAGTCCGGCATCAAGACCAAGGCCGACCTCGCGGGCAAGGTCGTCGGCGCGCAGGAAGGCTCCAGCGCCGTGGACGCCGTGAAGAAGGACGACGCCGTGTTCAAGAGCTTCAAGGAGTTCAAGACCTTCGGCGACAACATCACCGCGCTGATGGACCTGTCCGCGGGCCGCCTGAACGCCGTGGTGGTCGACGAAGTGGTGGGTCGCTACCTCGTGTCCAAGAAGCCCGGCGAGTACGTGGTGCTTGACGAGAACTTCGGCACCGAGGAATACGGCGTGGGCGTGCGCAAGGACGACACCGAACTGCTGGGCAAGCTGAACAAGGCGCTGGAGGGCATGAAGCAGGACGGCACGGCGGGCCAGATTTCCACGAAGTGGTTCGGCAAGAACATCGTCAAGTAACCGCTTTTCGCCTGGCCGCAGCCCATGGATTACATCGTCTCCATCCTGGGGCCTCTTGCGCAAGGAGCCACGGTCACGCTGCGGCTGTTCGCCATCACGCTGCTGCTGGCGGTGCCGCTGGGCCTGGCGCTGGCGCTCGCGCGGGTGTCGCGGTTCAGGGCGCTGAGCCAGGTGGTGAACGGCTACATCTGGCTGATGCGCGGCACGCCGCTGATGCTGCAGATGCTGTTCATCTACTTCGCGCTGCCCTTCGTGCCCGTGGTGGGCGTGCGGCTGCCCGATTTCCCGGCCGCCATCGTCGCCTTCGCGCTCAACTACGCGGCGTACTTCGCCGAGATTTTCCGCGCGGGCATCCAGTCCATCGACCGGGGCCAGTACGAGGCCGCCAAGGTGCTGGGCATGACCTACGGGCAGACCATGCGCCGCATCGTGCTGCCGCAGATGGTGCGGCGCATCCTGCCGCCCATGAGCAACGAGACGATCACGCTGGTCAAGGACACGTCGCTGATCTACGTGCTCGCCCTCAACGACCTGCTGCGCGCCGCGCGCGGCATCGTGCAGCGCGACTTCTCGACCACGCCCTTCATCGTGGCCGCCGCCTTCTATCTCGTCATGACCCTGGTGCTGACCTGGGGCTTCCAGCGCCTGGAGAAACGCTATGCCAAGTACGGCGACTGAAGCCCCGATGATCGAGGCGCGCGACCTGCGCAAGGCCTTTGGTGGCCAGCCCGTGCTGCGCAGCGTGTCGCTCACGCTGGCGCGCGGCGAGGTGGTCGCGGTGATCGGGCCGTCCGGCTCGGGCAAGAGCACGTTTTTGCGCTGCCTGAACCACCTGGAAACCATCGACAGCGGCCACATCGCCATCGAAGGCGAGGTGATGGCCTTCACCGAAGACGGCAAGGGCCGGGCCGAGTACGAGAACGAGCCCTACATCCGCGCCATGTGCCGCAAGATGGGCATGGTCTTCCAGTCGTTCAACCTGTTCCCGCACCTCACGGTGCTGGAGAACGTGATCGAGGCGCCCATGGTCGTCAAGGGCATGGCGCGCGCCGCCATCGTGCCGCGCGCGCAGGAACTGCTGAAAAAGGTCGGTCTGCTGGACAAGCAGGACGCCTACCCCGCGCGCCTCTCGGGCGGGCAGAAGCAGCGCGTGGCGATCGCGCGCGCGCTGGCCATGGAGCCGGACATCCTGCTGTTCGACGAACCCACCTCCGCGCTCGACCCCGAGCTCACCGGCGAAGTGCTGCGCACCATGCGCCAGTTGGCGCAGGAGCGCATGACCATGCTCGTCGTCACGCACGAGATGGGCTTCGCGCGCGAGGTGGCGCACCGCGTGGTGTTCATGGACCAGGGCGAACTCATCGAATCCGCCCCCGCCGCCGAGTTCTTCACCCAGCCGCGCCACGAGCGCACGCGGGCCTTCCTGCGCAGCATGTTGTAGGCACCAAGGAACCAGTTTTCAACCAAATCGGCCTCCAGTGCTTATCCAGCAAGCGCTGGCAGCTATCAAATATGTAGTTACTGAGCGTTTACCCGTATGGGGTACGATCAACTTTTCCTCATTACCTTTCCTGCATGATTGAACAACCCCTTCTGGCGGAACTGCGCAACGTCACGTTCTCGTATGGCGAGCGCGTGGTGCTGCGCGACCTCTCGCTGAAGGTGCCGCGCGGCAAGGTCACGGCCTTGATGGGCGCCTCGGGCGGCGGCAAGACCACCGTGCTGCGCCTGATCGGCGGCCAGCAGCGCGCCCAGCAGGGCCAGGTGCTGTTCGACGGGAAGGACGTGGGCGCGATGGGCACGGACGCGCTCTACGCCGCGCGCCGCCGCATGGGCATGTTGTTCCAGTTCGGCGCGCTGTTCACCGACATGAGCGTGTTCGAGAACGTGGCCTTCCCGCTGCGCGAGCACACCGACCTGCCCGAGGAGCTCATCCGCGACATCGTGCTCATGAAGCTGCACGCCGTGGGCCTGCGCGGCGCGCGCGACCTGATGCCCAGCGAGGTCTCGGGCGGCATGGCGCGCCGCGTGGCGCTGGCGCGCGCCGTGGCGCTGGACCCGGAGCTGGTCATGTACGACGAACCCTTCGCGGGGCTGGACCCGATCTCCCTGGGCACCACTGCGCAACTCATCCGCCAGCTGAACGACGCCATGGGCCTGACCACGCTGCTCGTCTCGCACGACGTGGACGAAACCTTCCGCGTGGCCGACTACGTCATCGTGCTCGGCCCCGGCACCGTGGCCGCCGAGGGCACGCCCGAAGAGGTGCGCGCCAGCGTTGACCCGCTGGTGCACCAGTTCGTGCACGCGCTGCCCACCGGCCCCGTGCCCTTCCAGTACCCCGGCCCGACGGCGGCGCAGGACTTCGGCCCCGCAGGGGCCGTGGGGGGCAGGCTATGAGCTGGTGGCGCCCCTCCGACGTAGGTTTCGCCGTGCGCAGCAAGCTGGCCGGCATCGGCGCGGGCGCGCGGCTGTTCGTGCAGCTGCTGCGCCTGTTCGGCACCGCCTTCCGGCGCCCGCATCTGGTGGGCGACCAGATCCACTTCCTGGGCAACTACTCGCTGTCCATCATCGCCGTGTCGGGCCTGTTCGTCGGCTTCGTGCTGGGCTTGCAGGGCTACTACACCTTGCAGCGCTACGGCTCGGCGGAGGCGCTGGGTCTGCTCGTCGCGCTGTCGCTGGTGCGCGAACTGGGGCCGGTGGTGTCCGCGCTGCTGTTCGCGGGCCGCGCGGGCACCTCGCTCACGGCGGAGATCGGCCTCATGAAGGCGGGCGAGCAGTTGAGCGCCATGGAGATGATGGCCGTGGATCCGGTCGCGCGCATCCTCGCGCCGCGCTTCTGGGCGGGCGTGATCGTGATGCCGCTGCTCGCCGCCGTGTTCAGCGCCGTGGGCGTGATTGGCGGTTGGGTCGTGGGCGTGCTGCTCATCGGCGTGGACGCGGGCGCGTTCTGGGGCCAGATGCAGAACGGCGTGGACATGCTCCAGGATCTGGGCAACGGCGTGCTCAAGAGCGTGGTGTTCGGCATCACCGTCACCTTCGTGGCGCTGCTGCAGGGCTACGCGGCCAAGCCCACGCCCGAGGGCGTGTCGCGCGCCACCACGCGCACGGTGGTCATGGCGTCGCTGGCCGTTCTGGGGCTCGACTTCCTGCTCACCGCGATGATGTTCAGCATTTGAAGGACCAGAAAAAAATGCAGCAATCCAAAAACGATATCTGGGTGGGCCTGTTCGTGATGCTCGGCGCGGTGGCGCTGGTGTTCCTGGCCCTGCAATCGGCCAACCTGCTCAGCCTCAACTTCCACTCGGGCTACCGCGTCACGGCGCGCTTCGACAACATCGGCGGCCTCAAGCCCAAGGCGGCGGTGCGCAGCGCGGGCGTGGTGGTGGGGCGGGTGGAGTCCATCGGCTTCAACGACAAGACCTTCCAGGCCGACGTGGCCCTCTCGCTGGACGACCGCTACGCCTTCCCCAAGGACAGTTCGTTCAAGATCCTGACCAGCGGCCTGCTGGGCGACCAGTACATCGGCATCGAGGCCGGGGCCGACGAGAAGAACCTCGCCAACGGCGACACGGTGACCGCCACCCAGTCCGCCGTGGTGCTGGAGAACCTGATCGGGCAGTTCCTCTACGGCAAGGCCGAAGCCAGCGGCTCCGGCAACGGCTCGGGCGGCTCCGGAGGCGCGAAAAAATGACAACCACCACGACCAAACCCCTGGCCGGCGCGCTGCTGTGCGCCGCGCTGCTCGCGGGCTGCGCCACCGGCCCGCAGGCCAATCCCGCCGACCCGTTCGAGGGCTTCAACCGCTCCATGTACAGCTTCAACGACGGGCTGGACAAGGCCGTGCTCAAGCCCGTGGCCACGGGCTACAAGGCGGTCACGCCCGACCCCGTGCGCGCCGGCGTAGGCAACTTCTTCAGCAACCTGGGCGACCTGTGGTCGTCCATCAACAACCTGCTGCAGCTGCGCGGCGAGGCGGCGTTCGACAGCTTCGTGCGCTTCAACGTGAACACGGTGTTCGGCATCGGCGGCCTGTTCGACGTGGCGTCCGAGGCGCGCATCCAGCGCCACAAGACCGACTTCGGCCTGACCCTGGCCACCTGGGGCGTGCCCAGTGGGCCGTACTTGGTGCTGCCGGTGCTCGGCCCCTCCACCGTGCGCGACACGGCGGCGCTGCCCGTGGACTGGTGGGGCGACCCGGTCACCTACGTGCAGGACGTGCCGGTGCGCAACTCGCTGTACGTGCTGCGGGTGGTGGACAGGCGCGCGCAGCTGCTGGGCGCGGAGTCGGTGCTCGAATCGGCGGCGCTGGACAAATACAGCTTCACGCGCGACGCCTACCTGCAGCTGCGCACGCCCGATGCCAAGCCCGCCGCGGGCGGCGACGGCAAGCTGGACGACGACGCGAATGACGGGCGCTTACCGCCCGAACCGGATTAATCCTACACGCGCCCCCGGGCGCATTCGCCCACACTGGGCGTGGCCCCGCCGCCGTGCAGGGCCCCGAGAAAGGACACTCACATGATGATGAACCGACGCTCCCTGGGCAGGCTGGCCGCCACCGTGGCCCTGGCCGCGGCCCTGCCCGTGGCTTTGCCCGCCTTCGCCGCCGACGAGGCGCCCGACGCGCTGGTCAAGCGCCTGTCCACCGATGTGCTGCAGACCATCCGCGGCGACAAGTCCCTGCAGAACGGCGACGTCTCCAAGGTCGTGGCCCTGGTGGACAAGACGGTGATGCCCAGCGTCAACTTCCGCCGCATGACCGCCGCCGCCGTGGGGCCGCAATGGCGCCAGGCCACGCCCGACCAGCAGCAGCGCCTGCAGGACGAATTCAAGACCCTGCTGGTGCGCACCTATGCGGGCGCGCTCACGCAGGTGAATGCGCAGACCGACATCGTCGTCAAGCCCCTGCGCGCCCAGCCCACCGATACCGACGTGCTGGTGCGCACCGAAATCCAGGGCCGCGGCGACCCGGTGCAGCTGGACTACCGCCTGGAAAAGACCGCCGGCGGCTGGAAGATCTACAACCTGAACGTGCTCGGCGTGTGGCTGGTGGATACCTACCGCAACCAGTTCGCGCAGGAGATCAACGCCAAGGGCATCGACGGCCTGATCGCCTCGCTGGACGCGCGCAACAAGAGCAACGCCGCGGGCAAATAAACGGCCATGCTCGTCCTCCCGCCCGAACTCACCCACCGCCAGGCCGCCGCCTGCCTGCGCCTGCTGATGCAAGGGCTGGCGGCCCACCGCGAGCCGCAGCTGGTGGTGGACGCGGGCGCGCTCGCCACGTTCGACAGCTCGGCCCTGGCCGTGCTGCTCGAATGCCGCCGCGAGGCCCTGCAGCGCGGCAAGGGCTTCGCCGTCAAGGGCCTGCCGCAGGCGCTGGCGGGCATGGCGGGGCTGTATGGCGTGGGTGAACTGCTGCCCGCCGCTGCCTGATTCAGGGCAAACCCGTAAAATGGCGGGTTGCCTATGCCAGCCGTCTCCTTCCAATCCGTCTCCAAAACCTACCCGACGCCCAAAGGCCCTTTCCAGGCGCTGAACGGCGTGAGCCTGGACATCCAGGAAGGTGAATTCTTCGGCCTGCTCGGCCCCAACGGCGCGGGAAAGACCACGCTGATCAGCATCCTCGCGGGCCTGGCGCGCGCCACCAGCGGGCGCGTGCAGGTGCTGGGCTCCGACGTGCAGGCCGACTACGCCGACGCACGCCGCAAACTCGGCGTGGTGCCGCAGGAGCTGGTGTTCGACCCGTTCTTCAACGTGCGCGAAACGCTGCGCATCCAGTCCGGCTACTTCGGCGTGAAAAACAACGAGGCCTGGATCGACGAACTGCTCGAAAGCCTGGGCCTGGCCGACAAGGCCACGGCCAATATGCGCCAGCTGTCGGGCGGCATGAAGCGCCGCGTGCTGGTGGCGCAGGCGCTGGTGCACAAGCCGCCCATCATCGTGCTCGACGAGCCCACGGCGGGCGTGGACGTGGAACTGCGCCAGACGCTGTGGCAGTTCGTCGCCAAGCTCAACAAGCAGGGCCATACGGTGCTGCTGACCACGCACTACCTCGAAGAAGCCGAGGCGCTATGCCACCGCATCGCCATGCTCAAGCAGGGCCGGGTGGTGGCGCTGGCCAGCACCTCCGACCTGCTGCAATCCACCACCTCCAACGTGCTGCAATTCAAGACCGACGTGGCGCTGCCCTCTTCCATAGCGCCGCTGGCCCGCGTGACGGGCCGCATCGTGCAACTGCCCGCGCAGGACGCGCACGAGATCGAACGCTACCTCGCCACGCTGCGCGAGGCGGGCATCGCCACCGAGGACGTGGAAATCCGCCGCCCCGACCTGGAGGACGTGTTCCTGCAGGTCATGGCCGCCGAGCACGGGGGGCAGACCGCATGACCGGCTGGCAGACCCTGTTCTACAAAGAAGTGCTGCGCTTCTGGAAGGTGAGCTTCCAGACCGTGGCCGCGCCCGTGCTCACCGCCGTGCTGTACCTGCTGATCTTCGGCCACGTGCTCGAAGACCACGTCAAGGTCTACGACCGCCTGAGCTACACCGCCTTCCTCGTGCCCGGGCTGGTGATGATGAGCCTGCTGCAGAACGCCTTCGCCAACAGCTCGTCCAGCATCATCCAGAGCAAGATCATGGGCAGCCTGGTGTTCGTGCTGCTCACGCCGCTGTCGCACTGGGCGTGGTTCATGGCCTACGTGGGCTCGTCCGTGCTGCGCGGGCTGATCGTGGGGCTGGGCGTGTTCATCGTCACGCTGGCCTTCGCGCGGCCCGAGTTCGGCGCGCCGCTGTGGATCCTAGTGTTCGCCTTCCTGGGCGCGGCGCTGCTGGGCACGCTGGGCGTGATCGCCGGGCTGTGGGCCGACAAGTTCGACCAGATGGCCGCGTTCCAGAACTTCCTCATCATGCCCATGACCATGCTGTCGGGCGTGTTCTATTCCATCCAGTCGCTGCCGCCGTTCTGGCAGAAGGTGAGCCACTTGAACCCGTTCTTCTACATGATCGACGGCTTCCGCTACGGCTTCTTCGGGCAGAGCGATACCTCGCCCTGGCTCAGCCTCGCCATCGTGGGCGGCGCGTGGCTGGTGGTCAGTTTCATCGCCGTGCGTATGCTGCGCACCGGCTACAAAATCCGCAATTAGAGCGTGTTCTATGACCGCCGACCAACTCCAGGAACTCATCACCGCCGGCCTGCCCTGCGAACACATCGCGCTCGAAGGCGATGGCCGCCACTGGTATGCCACCATCGTCTCCGCCGAGTTCGAGGGCAAGCGCCTCATCCAGCGCCACCAGCGCGTGTACGCCACGCTGGGCAGCCGGATGCATACCGATGAAGTCCATGCGCTGTCGATGAAAACGTATACGCCCGCCGAGTGGGCCGCGCAGCGCTAGTTACTGCACTTTTGATAGCTGCCAGCGCTTGCTGCATAAGCGCTGGAGGCCAATTAGACCTGAAAACCGTATGGACAAACTGCTGATTCGCGGCGGGCGCCCGCTAGAGGGCGAGGTGGCCGTCTCCGGCGCCAAGAACGCCGCGCTGCCTGAAATCTTCGCCAGCCTGCTCACGGCGGACCCCGTCACGCTCACCAACGTGCCCGGCCTGCAGGACGTGAAGACCGCGCTGCGCCTGCTCGACCACATGGGCGCGCGTGGCAGCTTCGAGGACGAAGCCCGCTCGCGCCTCGTCCTCAACGCCTCCGACCTGCGCTCGCACGAGGCGCCCTACGAGTTCATGAAGCTCATGCGCGCCTCCATCCTGGTGCTGGGGCCGCTGGTGGCGCGCTTCGGCCAGGCCGTGGTCTCGCTGCCCGGCGGCTGCGAGATCGGCGCGCGCCCCGTAGACCAGCACCTCAAGGGCCTGCAGGCGATGGGCGCGAGCATCGAGTTCGAGCACGGCAACATCGTCGCCCGCGCGAAGAAGCTCAAGGGCGCGCGCATCACCACCGACATGGTCACCGTCACCGGCACCGAGAACCTGCTCATGGCCGCCACGCTGGCGGAAGGCGAGACGGTGCTCGAAAACGCCGCGCAGGAGCCCGAAATCTCCGACCTGGCCGAGATGCTGATCGCCATGGGCGCGAAGATCGAAGGCCACGGCACCAGCCGCATCCACATCCAGGGCGTGGAGCGGCTGCACGGCGGCACCCACCGCGTGGTGGCCGACCGCATCGAGGCCGGCACCTTCCTGTGCGCCGTGGCCGCCGCGGGCGGCGACGTGGTGCTGCGCCATGGCCGCGCCGACCACCTCGACGCGGTCATCGAAAAGCTGCGCGCCGTGGGCGTCACCGTCGAGGCGGTGGAAGACGGCGTGCGCGTGCGCTCCCCCGGCGCCGCCAGCGGCACGCTCAAGGCCCAGACCTTCCGCACCACCGAATACCCCGGCTTCCCGACCGACATGCAGGCGCAGTTCATGGCGCTGAACTGCGTGGCCCAGGGCGGCTCCACGGTCACCGAGACCATCTTCGAGAACCGCTTCATGCACGTGGCCGAACTGGCCCGCCTGGGCGCGCGCATCACCACCAACGGCAAGGTGGCCGTGGTGGAGGGCGCGCAGCGCCTCTCGGGCGCGAACGTGATGGCGACCGACCTGCGCGCCTCGGCCAGCCTCGTCATCGCCGCGCTGGTAGCCGATGGCGAAACCGTGGTGGACCGCATCTACCACCTGGACCGCGGCTACGACCGCATGGAAGCCAAGCTGCGCGGCCTCGGCGCGGACATCGAAAGAATCCAATGACGCAGCAACTCACCCTGGCGCTCTCGAAGGGCCGCATCTTCGACGAAACCCTGCCGCTGCTCGCCGCCGCGGGCATCGAGGTGCTCGAAGACCCCGAGAAATCGCGCAAGCTCATCCTGCCCACCAACCGCCCCGACGTGCGCGTGGTGCTGGTGCGCGCCACCGACGTGCCCACCTACGTGGAATACGGCGGCGCCGACCTGGGCGTGACCGGCAAGGACACGCTGATCGAGCATGGCGGGCAGGGCCTGTACCAGCCGCTGGATTTGCGCATCGCCAAATGCCGCGTGAGCGTGGCCGTGCGCAGCGACTTCGACTACGAGCGCGCCGTGCGCCAGGGCGCGCGCCTGAAGGTTGCCACCAAGTACACCAGCATCGCGCGCGACTTCTTCGCCGCCAAGGGCGTGCATGTGGACATGGTCAAGCTCTACGGCAGCATGGAACTCGCGCCGCTCACGGGGCTGGCCGACGCGATCGTGGACCTGGTCTCCACGGGCAACACGCTCAAGGCCAACCACCTCGTCGAGGTGGAGCGCATCATGGACATCAGCTCCCACCTCGTGGTCAACCAGGCGGCGCTCAAGCTCAAGCTGGCGCCGCTCAAGCGCATCATCGAGGCGTTTGCCGGGGCCGTCAGGTAAGGCCATGGCCCAGCCGCCTGCCGATTTCGCCGACATCGCGGGCCTGATCGCCGCCGCCCGCAACCAGGCCGTGCAGGCGGTCAACACCGCGCTGATCGGGCTGTACTGGCAAATCGGCGAACGCATCAGCCGCAAAATCGCTGCGGCGGAGTGGGGCGATGGCGTGGTCGATCAACTGGCGCGCTACCTGGCGCAGACGCAGCCGGGGTTGCGCGGGTTCACGCGCGCCAATCTGTTCAGGATGCGGCAGTTTTATGAGGCGTATGCGGGCAATGAATTAGTCGCACCACTGGTGAGACAAATTCCCTGGACGCACCACCTCATCATTCTGGGCCAGGGCAAACGCCCCGAAGAGCGGGAGTTCTACCTGCGATTGACTGCTCAGGAAAAGTGGAGCAAGCGCGAACTGGAGCGGCAGTTCAAAACGGCTTTGTTCGAGCGCACGGTGCTGCATCCACCAAAAGTCTCATCACTGGTGCGACAAATTCATTCCGACGCCACCAGCGTCTTCAAGGACAGCTACGTCGTCGAATTCCTCGACCTGCCCCAAGGCCACGCCGAGGCCGATCTGCACCGTGGCTTGCTGGCCCGGCTCAAGGACTTCCTGATCGAACTGGGCCGCGACTTCTGCTTCGTGGGCAGCGAATACCCCTTGCAGGTGGGCGGGCGCGATTTCGCGCTGGACCTGCTGTTTTTTCACCGTGGCCTGAACAGCCTCGTCGCCATCGAACTCAAGGTAGGCCGCTTCGAGCCCGAATACCTGGGCAAGCTCAACTTCTACCTCGAAGCCCTCGACCGCGACGTGAAAAAGCCCCACGAGCGCCCCGCCATCGGCGTGCTGCTGTGCGCGAGCAAGGACGATGAAGTCGTCGAATATGCCCTGAGCCGCAGCACCTCGCCCGCATTGATCGCCGAATACCAGACCCAACTGCCCGACAAAGCCCTGCTGCGGGCCAAGCTGCACGAGTTCTACGTGCAAAACGCCCATGATCTGAACGCTGAATGACTATGAAATTCGTAGCTGCTCCCGCTTATCTGTCAACCGCTAGCGCCACTTTCGAGCAAGATTTTGCCCAGCGCCTGCACTGGTCCGCCGACACCGACGCCGCCATCGAGCAGCGCGTGGCGGACATCCTGGCCGACGTGCAAAAGCGCGGCGACGCGGCGGTGCTCGAATACACGCAGCGTTTCGACGGCCTGCAAGCCGCGTCGCTGGCGGCGCTCGAACTCACCCAGGCCGAACTGAAGGCCGCGTTCGACGGCTTGCCCGCCGCGCAGCGCGACGCTCTCACCGCCGCCGCCGCGCGCGTGCGCACCTACCACGAGGCGCAGAAAAAGGCTTCGGGCGAAAGCTGGAGCTACCGCGACGCCGACGGCACCCTGCTGGGCCAGAAGGTCACCCCGCTCGACCGCGTGGGCATCTACGTGCCCGGCGGCAAGGCCGCGTACCCGAGCAGCGTGCTGATGAACGCCATCCCCGCGCACGTGGCGGGCGTGGGCGAGATCATCATGGTCGTGCCCACGCCACGTGGCGAAAAGAACCCGCTGGTGCTCGCCGCCGCCTACGTGGCCGGCGTCACGCGCGGCTTCACCATCGGCGGCGCGCAGGCCGTGGCGGCGCTGGCCTACGGCACGGCCACGGTGCCGAAGGTGGACAAGATCACCGGCCCCGGCAACGCCTACGTCGCCAGCGCCAAGAAGCGCGTGTTCGGCACCGTGGGCATCGACATGATCGCGGGGCCGTCCGAAATCCTCGTGCTCGCCGACGGCAGCACGCCACCCGACTGGGTGGCGATGGATCTGTTCAGCCAGGCCGAGCACGACGAACTGGCGCAGTCCATCCTGCTGTGCCCCGATGCGGCCTACATTGACGCCGTGCAGCGCGAGATCGACCGTCTGCTGCCCACCATGCCGCGTGCCGAGATCATCGCCAAGAGCCTCACCGGGCGCGGCGCGCTGATCCTCACGAAGGACATGGAAGAAGCCTGCGCCATCAGCAACCGCATCGCACCCGAGCACCTGGAAGTGAGCAGCCGCGAGCCGCACCTCTGGGAGCCGCTGCTGCGCCACGCGGGCGCGATCTTCCTCGGCGCCTACACCTCTGAGAGCCTGGGCGACTACTGCGCCGGCCCCAACCACGTGCTGCCCACGAGCGGCACGGCGCGCTTCTCGTCCCCGCTGGGCGTCTACGACTTCCAGAAGCGCAGCAGCCTCATCGAAGTGAGCGAGCAGGGCGCGCAGACCCTGGGCCGTATCGCCGCCGAACTGGCCTACGGCGAGGGCCTGCAGGCGCACGCGCAGGCGGCGGAGATGCGTTTGAAACCATAGGAGGGCGCGAATGTTCGTGGTTCTGCTGACATATACGGCACCGCTTGAGCAGGTGGATCGCCATCTGCCAGCCCATCGGGAGTTTCTGGCGAGCAACTATGCGGCAGGTGTCTTTTTGCTGTCGGGACGTAGAGAACCGAGGGATGGGGGCGTCATCCTGGCGCGAGCGCCATCGCGCCAGGCGTTGGAGTCCGTGCTTGCACAGGATCCGTTCCGCAGGCACGGTGTCGCCGACTATCAGATCGTAGAGTTCATCCCGAGCATGGCTGCTCCGGCCTTGACGGCGCTGACAGAGGCATAGCCGAACATTCAGTGCGCGTTGACCCGGAGACTGGAGAATGATGGGCACTGATTTCGTGCAGCACGAACTTCGTGTATTCTCGTCCTCATGAAAAACGTCACCATCACCGTCGAAGACAGCGCGCTCGAATGGGCGCGCATCGAGGCGGCCAAGCGCAACACCAGCGTGTCGCGGCTGGTGGGCGAGATGCTGGCCGAGAAGATGCGCCATGACGACGCCTACGAGCGGGCCATGCGCGAGGCGCTGAAGTTCAAGCCCCTGCCTTTCCAAGGCCCCTACCTGCGGCGCGACGAGATCTATGCCGAGCGACTCGACCGTTTTCGTTGACACCAACGTCCTGCTCTACGCGCAGGACCCGCGCGATCCGCCCAAGCAAAGCGCCGCCGCCGCGTGGCTCACCTGGTGCTGGCAGGCCCGCACGGGCCGCATCAGCACGCAGGTGCTGCACGAGCTGTACGCCAACCTGCGCCGCGTGGCGCCCGGCCTGCCGGTCAAGGACGCGCGCGCCCTGGTCAGCAGCTACCGCCGCTGGCAGCCGCTGGCGGTGGACGAGGCGACGGTGGATCTGGCATGGGCCATGCAGGACGAAACCGCCTACAGCTACTGGGACTGCCTGATGCTGGCCGCTGCGCAGGAGCAGGGCTGCCGCTACCTGCTGACTGAGGACTTGCAGCACGGGCGGCAGGTGGCTTCTCTGACGATCATCAACCCGTTTCTCACTGCCCCACACGAGCTGAATCCGTGACTTCGCTGCCGCCCAACCCCCTGGAGCGCATCCGCCCCGACATCCGCGCCATGCACGCCTACGCCGTGGCCCCGGCCACCGGCCTGCTGAAGATGGATGCGATGGAAAACCCCTTCACCCTGCCGCACGACCTGCAAACCAAACTGGGTGAGCGGCTGGGCGCGCTGGAACTGAACCGCTACCCCAGCGGCGAGCGCCAGCGCTACCTGCAAACGGTGCTTGCCACCCACGCGGGCGCGCCCGAGGGCAGCGCCACCATCCTCGGCAACGGCTCGGACGAATTGATCTCGCTCACGGTGATGGCCTGCGCGCAGCCGGGCGCCAAGGTGCTCGCGCCGCTGCCGGGCTTCGTGATGTACGCGATGAGCGCGCAGTTGCAGGGGCTGGAGTTCGTCGGCGTGCCGCTCACGCCGGACTTCGAGCTCGACGAGGCCGCCATGCTCGCCGCCATCGCCGCGCACCGCCCCGCCGTCACCTTCCTGGCCTACCCGAACAACCCCACGGCCACGCTGTGGAGCGAGGCGGCGGTGCAGCGCATCGTCGACGCGGTGGGCGCGCAGGGCGGCATCGTGGTGATGGACGAGGCCTACCAGCCCTTCGCCAGCCGCAGCTGGGTCGCGAATATGCGCGCCGAGCCCCGGCGCAACGCCCACGTGCTGCTGATGCGCACGCTCAGCAAGTTCGGCCTCGCGGGCGTGCGCCTGGGCTATCTCATCGGCCCCGCCGCGCTGGTGAACGAGATCGACAAGGTGCGCCCGCCCTACAACGTGAGCGTGCTCAACTGCGAGGCCGCGCTGTTCGCGCTCGAATACCTCGACCTGTTCGCCGCCCAGGCCGCCGCGCTGCGCGCCGAGCGCGAAGACCTCGTGGCCAGGCTGCGCCGGATGGACGGCGTGCGCAAAGTCTGGCCCAGCGAGGCCAACATGGTGCTGATCCGCGTGGATAACCCGCACACCGTGTTCGACGGCATGAAGCAGCGCGGCGTGCTCATCAAGAACGTTTCTACAATGCACCCATTGCTCGCGGGCTGCCTGCGCCTCACGGTCGGCGACTCGGTGGCCAACGCGCAGATGCTCGCGGCACTGCAAGCCTCTTTATGACCTCTTCCGCACTCATTCCCACCCCTCAGATGCAGCCGGCCGACCGCACGGCCGAAGTCACCCGCAACACGGCCGAGACGCGCATCACCGTGCGCGTCAACCTCGACGGCAGCGGCCAGGCCAGCCTGCATACGGGCATCGGCTTCTTCGACCACATGCTCGACCAGATCGCGCGCCACGGCCTGATCGACCTGGACATCCATTGCGACGGCGACCTGCACATCGACGGCCACCACACGGTGGAAGACGTGGGCATCACCCTGGGCCAGGCGTTCGCGCGCGCCGTGGGCGACAAGAAGGGCATCCGCCGCTACGGCCACGCCTACGTGCCGCTCGACGAGGCGCTGTCGCGCGTGGTGGTCGACTTCTCGGGCCGCCCGGGGCTGCACCTGCACATTCCGTTCACGGCGGGCAGCATCGGCGGGTTCGACACGCAGCTGACCTACGAATTCTTCCAGGGCTTCGTGAACCACGCGGGCGTCACGCTGCACATCGACAACCTCAAGGGCATCAATGCCCACCACCAGTGCGAAACGGTGTTCAAGGCCTTCGCGCGCGCGCTGCGCGCCGCGCTGGAGCTCGACCCGCGCAGCGCGGGCGTCATTCCGTCCACCAAGGGTTCCCTGTAGAAATTAGAGCCAAATCGGCCTCCAGCGCTTATCCAACGTGCGCAAGCAGCTATGAATAGTGAAGCAAAAACCGTCGCCGTGGTCGACTATGGCATGGGCAACCTGCGCTCCGTCTCGCAGGCCGTGATGGCGGCGGCGCAGGGCACGGGCTGGCAGGTCGTCGTGACCGCGCGGCCCGACGAGGTGCGCGCCGCCCAGCGCATCGTGCTGCCCGGCCAGGGCGCCATGCCCGACTGCATGAGGGAATTGCGCGAATCGGGCCTGCTCGAACCGGTGCTGGAAGCGGCGGCGAACAAACCCCTGTTCGGCGTCTGCGTCGGAATGCAGATGCTGCTCGACCACAGCGAGGAAGGCGACGTGGCGGGCCTGGGCCTCATCCCCGGCAACGTGCGCCGCTTTCAACTCGAAGGCCGCACCCAGCCCGACGGCAGCCGCTACAAGGTGCCGCAGATGGGCTGGAACGGCGTGTTCCAGAGCAATGCCCACCCTGTGTGGCAGGGCGTGCCCGACGGCGCGTACTTCTACTTCGTGCACAGCTTCTACGCCGAACCCGCCAACCTCGCGCACGTGGCGGGCGAGGCCGACTACGGCGGCCGCTTTGCCGCCGCCGTGGCGCGCGATAATATTTTCGCGACGCAATTCCACCCCGAGAAAAGCGCCGCGCACGGCCTCGCGCTGTACCGCAACTTCCTGCACTGGAACCCCTGATTTCCTCCCCTCTCTTTCACCATGCTGCTCATTCCCGCCATTGACCTCAAGGACGGCCACTGCGTTCGCCTCAAGCAGGGCGATATGGACCAATCGACCACGTTCGGCGAAGACCCCGCCGCGATGGCGCGCAAGTGGGTCGACGCGGGCGCGCGCCGCCTGCACCTAGTGGACCTGAACGGTGCGTTCGCGGGCCAGCCCAAGAACCACGCGGCCATCAAGTCTATCCTGAAGGAGGTGGGCGACGACCTGCCCGTGCAGCTCGGCGGCGGCATCCGCGACCTGGACACGATCGAGAAGTACATCGACAGCGGCCTGCGCTACGTCATCATCGGCACGGCGGCCGTGAAGAACCCCGGCTTCCTGAAAGACGCCTGCAGCGCCTTCGGCGGCCACATCATCGTCGGCCTCGACGCCAAGGACGGCAAGGTCGCCACCGACGGCTGGAGCAAGCTCACCGGCCACGAGGTCGTGGACCTGGCCAAGAAGTTCGAGGACTGGGGCGTCGAGTCCATCATCTACACCGACATCGGGCGCGACGGAATGCTCTCGGGCATCAACGTCGAAGCCACCGTCAAGCTCGCGCAGGCGCTGCACATCCCGGTGATCGCCTCGGGCGGCCTCGCGGGCATGGCCGACATCGAAAAGCTCTGCGCCGTCGAAGACGAGGGCGTGGAGGGCGTGATCTGCGGCCGAGCCATCTACTCGGGCGACCTCGACTTCGCCGCCGCGCAGGCCCGTGCCGACGCGCTGAACGGTTGAGGCCCATGCTCGCCAAACGCATCATCCCCTGCCTGGACGTGACCGGCGGCCGCGTCGTCAAAGGCGTGAACTTCGTCGAGCTGCGCGACGCGGGCGACCCCGTGGAAATCGCCGCGCGCTACAACGCGCAGGGAGCGGACGAGCTCACCTTCCTCGACATCACCGCGACGAGCGACGGGCGCGACCTCATCCTGCCCATCATCGAGGCCGTGGCCTCGCAGGTGTTCATTCCGCTCACCGTGGGCGGCGGCGTGCGCACCGTGGAAGACGTGCGCCGCCTGCTCAACGCGGGCGCGGACAAGACCAGCTTCAACTCCGCCGCCATCGCCAACCCCGACGTGATCAACGCCGCCAGCGGCAAGTACGGCGCGCAGTGCATCGTCGTCGCCATCGACGCCAAGCGCCGCGCGGACGGCTCGGGCTGGGACGTGTACAGCCACGGCGGACGCAAGAACACCGGCCTCGACGCCGTGCAGTGGGCCGCCGAAATGGCGCGGCGCGGCGCGGGCGAAATCCTGCTCACCAGCATGGACCGCGACGGCACCAAGAGCGGCTTCGACCTGGCCCTGACCCGCGCCGTGAGCGACGCGGTGAGCGTGCCCGTGATCGCCTCGGGCGGCGTGGGCAGCCTCGACGACCTGGCCGACGGCGTGCAGCAGGGCGGGGCGGACGCGGTGCTGGCCGCCAGCATCTTCCACTACGGCGAATACACCGTGGGCCAGGCCAAGGCGCGCATGGCCGAGCGGGGCATTCCCGTCCGTTTTTAAGCCAAATTAGCCTCTGGCGCTTGCTGGACAAGCGCTGGCAGCTATCGGAAAGGTAGCAACATGAACTGGCTCGACCAAGTCGAATGGGACGCGCAGGGGCTGGTGCCCGTGATTGCGCAGGAGCAGGCCACGGGCGACGTGCTCATGTTCGCCTGGATGAACCGCGAGGCGCTGGCCAAGACGGCCGAACTGGGCCGCGCCGTGTACTTCAGCCGCTCGCGCAACCGGCTCTGGTACAAGGGCGAGGAGTCGGGCCACGTACAGACCGTGCACGAGATCCGCATCGACTGCGACAACGACGTGGTGCTGCTCAAGGTCACGCAAACCGGCCACGAACCCGGCATTGCCTGCCACACGGGGCGGCACAGCTGCTTCTACAGTGTGCTGCAGGGCGGGCAGTGGACGCCCGTCGATCCGGTCTTGAAAGACCCCGAGTCCATCTATAAATAATGAAACACCCCCTATGTCGCTTCGCTCCTTCCCCCTCAAGGGGGACGGCGGCCTTTGCTGCGGGGCGGCCCTTGCTGGCCGCCCGCTGGCTCAGGGCCTGCCAGTTTCATGGGCTGCGGGTCGTGCATAGGACTATGGATAACTGATATGGAATCCCTCGCCCGCCTCGCCGCCATCATCGAAAGCCGCAAGCCCGCCCACGGCGGCGACCCCGAGAAGAGCTACGTCGCGCGCCTGCTGCACAAGGGGCCGGATGCGTTCCTGAAGAAAATCGGCGAAGAAGCCACCGAGGTGGTCATGGCCGCCAAGGACGTAGACCATGGCGCGGACAAGGCCAAGCTGCTCTACGAAGTGGCCGACCTGTGGTTCCATTCCATGATCGCGCTCGCGTACTACGGCCTGGCGCCCGCCGACGTGGTGGCCGAGCTGGAGCGCCGCGAGGGCCTGAGCGGCCTGGAGGAAAAAGCGCTGCGCAAAGCTGTTCAACGTGAAGGAGGTGTGCCATGACCAACGACATCATCGACCTGCAACCGCTGGACCAGGAAAAGGCCGAGGGCCTGAAAGCCTGGGGCTGGGTCAGCTACGTGCTGCACCTCATCGTGGCCGTGGCCGCCGTGATACCGGGCGCGCAGCCCAGCGCCGCGCTGCTCGTCATCGCGCTGGTGCTCGACCTCGTGAAAAAGGGCGAGGCCGAAGGCACCTGGCAGGGCACGCACTTCGCATGGCGCATCCGCAGCGTGCTCTGGGCGGGCGTGCTGTACCTGGTCACCGCGCCGCTGTGGCTGCTGTTCTTCTTTCCGGGCTGGATTGCGTGGGGCATCATCTCCATCTGGTTCCTGTATCGCATCGTGCGCGGCATGGTCGCCATGAACCAGGACAGGCCCGTATATGCCTGACGTACCCGGCGGCGCGCCCGGCGCGCAGAAACCCAAGCCGCTCAACCTCGCGCTGCAAGGCGGCGGCTCGCACGGCGCGTTCACCTGGGGCGTGCTCGACCTGCTGCTCGAAGACGGCGGCTTCGACCTCCGCGGCGTGAGCGGCACCAGCGCCGGGGCGGTCAACGCCGTGGCCCTGGCCCACGGCTTCGCTCAGGCCGCGCAGCAGCACAAGGACCCGGTGGAGGCCCGTGCCGCGGGTGCCGCGCTGGCCCGCGAATCGCTGCGCCGCGTGTGGGAGGGCGTGGGCGCCATGGGCAGCCTGATGTTCGGCGTGCCGCTGCGCAATCCCATGTCGTCCTGGGTCGGCAAATGGCTGTCGCCCTACCAGACCAACCCGATGGGCATGAACCCGCTGCGCAGCCTGCTGGAGCGCGAACTCGACTTCGACGCCATCGGCCAGCTCGCCCGGCCCGAGGTCTACGTGTGCGCCACCAACGTGCGCACGGGCCGGGGCGAACTGTTCGCGGGCAAGAACCTGTCGGTGGACGCCGTCATGGCCTCCGCCTGCCTGCCGCTGCTGTTCCAGGCCGTGGAGATCAAGGGCCAGTACTACTGGGACGGCGGCTACTCCGGCAACCCCGCGCTGTACCCGCTGTTCCAGCAAAGCGGCTGCGCCGACATCCTGCTGGTGCAGATCAACCCGATCGAGCACAAGGCGCTGCCCAGCAGCGCGCAGGACATCCACGACCGCATGAACGAGGTCACCTTCAACGCCAGCCTGCTGGCCGAGCTGCGCGCCATCGACTTCGTGCGCCGCCTGCTCGCGGAAGGGCGGCTGGACACCAAGCGCTACAAGAGCGTGCGCCTGCACCGCATCGACGGCGGCACGCCGCTGGCCGGCTTCGGCGCGGCCAGCAAGACGCGCTCCGACCTCGCCTTCATCCGCCAGCTGTTCGACCTGGGCCGTACCCACGGCCAGCACTGGCTCCAGCAGCACCGCAGCGACGTGGGCGTGCGCCCCACGCTCCACCTCGAGGAAGACACCTGATGCACGACCCCCACCACGACGCCCACTGCATTTTCTGCAAGATCATCGCGGGCGAAATCCCGTCCCGCAAGGTCTATGAGGACGAGGACATCCTCGCCTTCCACGACATCAGTCCCTGGGCGCCCGTGCACTTCCTGATGATCCCGAAGCGCCACGTGGCCTCCATGGCCCAGGTGGGCGCGGAGCACGCCGCCGTGCTGGGCCGCATGATGACCCTGGCCCCGCAGCTGGCGCTGGAGCAGGGCTGCCGCCCGTACCCCGAGGGGGGCTTCCGCCTCATGGTCAACACGGGCGGCGACGGCGGGCAGGAGGTCCACCACCTGCACCTGCACGTCATCGGCGGGCCGCGACCCTGGTTCCGACCCGGGATTTGACAGGTCGCGGGTTCTACAATCCCAGGAATCGTTTGTTAGGAGGTCCCCCATGGGCTCGTTATCCATTTGGCACTGGCTGATCGTGCTGCTCATCGTCGTCATGGTGTTCGGCACCAGGAAGCTCAAGAACATCGGCTCCGATTTGGGCGGCGCGGTCAAGGGCTTCAAGGACGGCATGAAGGACGGCAGCGCGCCGGAAGACACCGCTTCCGGCACGCCGGCCGGCCAGGTCGCCAACCAGCAGGTGGCCGGCAAGACCACCATCGACGTCGAAGCCAAGCAAAAGAGCTGAGGCATAGCCGCGCATGATCGACATCGGCCTGTCCAAGATGGCGCTGATCGGCGCTGTGGCGCTGATCGTCATCGGCCCCGAGAAGCTGCCGCGCGTGGCCCGCACCGTGGGCACGCTGCTGGGCAAGGCGCAGCGCTACGTCAACGACGTGAAGGCCGAGGTCAACCGCTCCATGGAGCTGGATGAGCTGCGCAAGATGAAGGACCACGTCGAAGGCGCGGCGCGCGACGTGCAGCACTCCATCCAGACCCAGGCCAGCGAGTTCCAGAAAGACTGGAACGACGCCACCGCGTTCGATACGCCGGCCGCCCACGTCGAGCCCGCCCTCCCGTCCTACAGGCACCCCGGCAAGAACTGGCGCCTGAAGCGCGGCGCCACGCCGCAGTGGTACAAGGCGCGCGCGGGCGTGCGCACCAAGGCCCAGTCGGGCGCGGCGCGCGTGGCGCGCTTCCGGCCCCAGAAATTCCATTGACCGTGCGCGCCCGCCGGGCGCGTTTTTTCATGTCCGACACCCCCGAAAAAGAAGACGAGCTCGCCGGCACCGAGCAGCCCTTCGTGCAGCACCTCATGGAGCTGCGCGACCGCCTGCTGTACTGCCTCTACGGCGTGGGCGTGGCCCTGGTGCTGCTGGCCATCTGGCCCGGCCCCAGCGGGCTGATCGACTTCATCGCGCTGCCCATCCGCCACCACATGCCGCCGGACGCCAAGCTCATCGCCGTGGGCGTGTTCTCGCCGTTCTTCGTGCCCATGAAGGTGCTGCTGATGGGGGGCGTGCTGCTGTCCCTGCCCTGGCTCATGTACCAGGCCTGGGCCTTCGTCGCGCCGGGGCTGTACAGCCACGAGAAGAAGTTCGCGCTGCCGCTCATCATCTTCGGCAGCTTCCTGGCCTACGCGGGCATCGCCTTCGTGCAGTTCTTCGTGCTCGACCGCATGTTCGGCTTCATCCAGCGCTTCACGCCCGAGGCCGTGGCGGCCACGCCGGACATCGCGTCCTACGTCGAGTCCATCCTGTCGCTGTACCTGGCGTTCGGCGTCACGTTCCAGGTGCCCATCGTGGTGATGCTGCTGGTGCGCTTCGGCATTGTGGACATCCCCAAGCTCAAGTCCTTCCGGGGCTACTTCGTCGTCGTCGCCTTCATCGTGGCGGCGGTGGTCACCCCGCCCGACGTGATGTCGCAGCTGGCGCTGGCCATTCCGATGTGCTTCCTGTACGAGATCGGCATCATCGGCGCGGCCTGGTTCGCCAAGGCGACCAAGGCGCCCGAAGAAGAAAACTCCGAGGGCAAAGACCTTGCGGAGAAGCCGAACGGGCCGGCTTCTTCCTGATCACTGCTGGTCGTCGTCCTGCGGCTGCGGCCGGCGCGCCGCGCGCGGCATGTTCGGGCGCACGCCTGGCGACACCTGCAACTCCACCGTGCCACTGCCGCGCTGCACCGTGAACGGCGCTTTTTCGCCCGGCTTGAGCGCGGCCACCGCCGTGAGCAATTCCGACGTACTGCGCACCGGCTTGCCCGCCACCTCGGTGATCACGTCGCCGGGCCGCATACCGCCTTGCGCGGCGGGGCCGCCTTGCAGCACGCCCGTCAGGATCACGCCCTCGGACGCCTTCACGCCGAAGGTCTCGGCCAGTTCGGGCGAGAGTTCGTTCGGCTCCACGCCAATCCAGCCGCGCGTCACGTGGCCGTCCTTGACGATGCCTTCGAGCACCAGCTTGGCCGTGGACACCGGAATGGCGAACCCGATGCCCATGCTGCCGCCCGAGCGCGAGTAGATCGCGGTGTTGATGCCCTGCAGGTTGCCGTACACGTCCACCAGTGCGCCGCCCGAGTTGCCGGGGTTGATGGCCGCGTCGGTCTGGATGAAGTTCTCGAAGGTGTTGATGCCCAACTGGCTGCGCCCCAGCGCGCTCACGATGCCGCTGGTGACGGTTTGCCCCACGCCGAACGGGTTGCCGATGGCGAGCACGTGGTCGCCCACGGCCAGCTGATCGGAATTGCCCAGCACGATCGCGGGCAGTTTGTCCAGGTCGATCTTGAGGATGGCCAGGTCCGTGTCCGGGTCGGTGCCCACCACGCGCGCGCGGGCGCGGCGGCTGTCGGTGAGCGTGACCTCGATCTCGTCCGCGCCTTCCACCACGTGGTTGTTGGTCAGCACGTAGCCGTCCGGGCTCACGATCACGCCGCTGCCCAGGCCCGTCTGCGCCTGCTGGCCCTGGTCGCCGAAGAAGAAGCGGAACCACGGGTCGTTGCTGCGCGGGTTGCGCACGGCCTTGCTGGTGTTGATGCTCACCACCGCGGGCGACGCCTTGCGCGCCGCCGCGCTGTAGCTGCCCGGCGCGGGCGCGCCGCCGGAGGGCGTGGGCGGCGCCTCGAACAGCGACACGCTGCCGCCGCCCAGGCGCGGGCCGCTGCGCAGCCAGTCGGGCTGCAGCGTGGCGACGACGAAATACGCGGCGACGAGCACCGTCACGGCTTGGGAGAACAGCAACCAGTAGCGCTTCATGAGGGGCAGCAGGGCAGGGGCGTGGGTAAAGGCCGCCATTGTCGCGCGTTTGCACCACCCGGGCACTCTGCGGGCCGACCCCGCGCGGCGCGGGGTGAAATGCGCATGGCCTGCAAGAATATAGGGTTATCCCTAAAATGCAGCCCGCTGCAATGGCCATCCGTTCCCTGCGGCCCGGCACACCTGCCCGGCCCGCCTGCCCAGACCCTACCCGGATCGCTCCCCGAACGGGCCCGCCGCCCTGCCACCTGCCAGGGCCCGCGCAGCGCCTGCTTCGAGTTTGCCGGAACGCATCCATGACCTCACTGACATCCGCCGCGCCCTTTCCGGGCGCCGGCACGCCCCACCGCCCGCTGACCCGCGGCGACTACAAGACCCTGGGCCTCTCCGCCCTCGGCGGCACGCTGGAGTTCTACGACTTCGTCGTCTTCGTCTTCTTCGCCAACGTGATCGGCGCGCTGTTCTTCCCGCCCAGCCTGCCCGACTGGATGCGCCAGCTGCAGACGCTGGGCATCTTCGCGGCGGGCTACCTCGCGCGGCCCATCGGCGGCGTGCTGATCGCGCACTTCGGCGACATCCTGGGCCGCAAGCGCATGTTCACGCTCTCCATCTTCCTGATGGCCGTGCCCACGCTGGTCATCGGCTTGCTGCCCACGTACGCCGCCATCGGCGTGGCGGCGCCCATCCTGCTGCTGCTGATGCGCGTGCTGCAGGGCGCGGCCATCGGCGGCGAGATGCCGGGGGCCTGGGTGTTCGTGGCCGAGCACGCGCCCGCGCGGCACTACGGCTTCGCCATCGGCGCGCTGACCTCGGGCATCACGGGCGGCATCTTCCTGGGCTCCATCCTCGGCGTGTGGCTCAACAGCACCTACAGCCAGGCGGAGATCCACGACTGGGCCTGGCGCATCCCGTTCATCCTGGGCGGCGTGTTCGGGCTGGTGTCGGTGTACCTGCGCCGCTTCCTCGAAGAAACGCCGATCTTCAAGGAACTGCAGGCGCGCAAGGCCGAGGGGCGCGAGCTGCCCATCAAGACCATCCTGCGCGACCACCGCGAGGCCTGCGTGCTGGTGGCACTCATGACCTGGGTGCTCTCCACCGCCATCGTGGTCGTGGTGCTGCTCGCGCCGTCCTACCTGCAGAAGGTGTTCCACATCGAGCCGGCGCTGGCGCTCAAGGCCAACGCGGTGGCCACGGTCACGCTCACGCTGGGCTGCGTGTCGTGGGGCTGGCTGTCCGACCGGCTGGGCACGCGCACGGCCATGGTCGTGGGCTGGCTGGGCATGGGCATCACCTGCTACTGGTTCTACCTGAGCCTGCCGGGCGACGCGACGTCGCTCGTCTGGCACTACGCCCTGGCGGGCTTCTTCGTCGGCGCCATCTCGCTGCTGCCGGTGGTGAGCGTGCGCGCCTTCCCGCCGCAGGTGCGCTTCACGGGCTTGTCGTTCGCCTACAACCTCGCCTACGCCGTGTTCGGCGGGCTCACGCCCATGCTGGTGTCGGTGTGGCAGCAGGCCGACGTGCTGGCGCCCGCGCACTACGTGGCCGCGATGGGCGTGCTGGGCGCGGCCATCGGGTTCTGGCCCCTGGCCTGCCGGGGCTGGCAGGCACAATCGCGGGCATGACCACGCGACAGGAACTGCTCTCTCATTTCGACGCGCTGCTGCAGCCCGAGCGCTTCAAGGACTATGGCCCCAACGGTCTGCAGGTCGAGGGCCGGCCTGAAATCCACCGCATCGTCAGCGGCGTGACGGCCAGCCGCGCGCTGATCGACGCGGCCATTGCTGCCGGGGCCGATGCCATCTTCGTGCACCACGGCCTGTTCTGGCGCGGCATGGACGGCCGCGTGACCGGCTGGATGAAGCAGCGCCTGCAGCGGCTGCTGGCGCACGACATCAACCTCTTCGCCTACCACCTGCCGCTGGACGCGCACTCGGAACTGGGCAACAACGCGCAGTTGGGCCGCGTGCTGGGCTGGCGGGCTGACCGGCGCTTCGGCGACCAGGAACTGGGTTTCGCCGCGCCTGCGCAATTCGCTGGTGCCGCCGATCTGGCCGCCCACGTGCAGGCCGTGCTGGGCCGCAGCGTGACGCTGGCCAAGCCCGAAGATGCGCGCCCCATCCGCCGCGTGGCCTGGTGCACGGGCGGCGCGCAGGGCTACTTCGAGGCGGCCATCGCCGCCGGGGCCGATGCCTTCATCACCGGTGAGATTTCCGAGCCGCAGGCCCATCTGGCACGCGAGACGGGCGTGGCCTTTATCGCCGCAGGCCACCACGCCACCGAGCGCTACGGCGCGCCCGCCGTCGCGGCGCACGTGGCGGCGCAGCTGGGCTTGTCGCATGAATTCATCGACATCGACAACCCTGCGTGACTATTATTTTGATAGCTGCTTGCGCTTAATGCATAAGCGCTGGAGGCCGATTTGACCCATATTCTCCCCATCGCCATCACGCAAGGCGACCCTGCGGGCATCGGCCCCGAGATCGTCGCCAAGGCCTTCCGCGATGCGCCGCACGAACTGCGCGGTTGCTTCGCGGTGGGCGATGTGGGTACGCTGCGCCGCGCCGCCGCGTGCATCGAACGGCCCGGCGAGCCCAGCCTGCCCGTGGCGCTGCTGGGCGGGCTGGATGAGGTCGGACAGATGCCGCCGCGCTGCCTGCCCGTCTGGCAACTGCCGGATTTGCCGGGGCCCGTGCCCTTCGGCGCGGTGTGCGCCGAGGCGGGCCGCGCCGCCGCCGACTGCGTGGTCTGGGCCGCGCGCGCCGCGCTGCGCGGCGAGGTTGCGGCGCTGGTTACCGCGCCGCTGCACAAGGAAGCGCTGTCCGCAGCGGGCGTGGACTTCCCCGGCCATACCGAACTGCTGCAGGCCGAGGCCGCTCGCCACGCGGGCGTGCCCGTCGACCAGATGCCGGTGCGCATGATGCTCGCCAACGACGAGCTGCGCACCGTGCTCGTCAGCATCCATGTCTCGCTGATCGACGCGATCGCGGCGGCAACGTGCGCCAACGTCCTGCAAACTCTGCGCATCACGCACGCGGCGCTGTCGCGCAGCCTGGGCCGCGCGCCGCGTATCGCCGTCGCGGGCCTGAACCCGCACGCGGGGGAGGGCGGCCTGTTTGGCCGCGAGGAAATCGAACACATCGCCCCCGCCGTCGCCCAGGCCTGCGCCGAAGGCATCCAGGCGCACGGCCCCTACGCGCCCGACACCGTCTTCATGCGCGCCCGCAGCGGCGAGTTCGACGCGGTCATCGCCATGTACCACGACCAGGGCCTGATTCCCGTGAAATACCTGGGCGTGGACAAGGGCGTGAACGTCACCCTGGGCCTGCCCCTGGTGCGCACCAGCCCTGACCACGGCACGGCCTTCGACATCGCGGGCCAGGGCGTGGCCGACGCGGCCAGCCTGATCGAGGCCGTGCGCATGGCGCGCAAACTGGCGGCGTAAAAAAGCCCGTGGCGCAGGCCACGGGCTGTGTGTCGGTCAGGTACCTGTACCGGTCAGCGCTTGAGGCTGTCGCGGATTTCGCGCAGCAGCACGATGTCCTCGGGCGTGGCGGGCGTTTCTTCCGGAGCCGCTTCGGCGGGTGCTTCGCGCTTCAGGCGGTTGATCTGCTTGACCATCATGAAAATGATGAACGCCAGGATGATGAAGTTCACCGCCACCGTGATGAAGTTGCCGTAGGCGAACACGGGCACGCCGGCTTTCTTCAGTGCGTCCAGCGTGTGGGCCGTGCCTTCCGGCACGGTGCCCAGCACCACGAACAGGTTGGAAAAGTCGAGTTTGCCGAACACCAGCCCCACGATGGGCATGATGAGGTCGGCCACCACCGAATCGACGATCTTGCCGAACGCGCCGCCGATGATCACGCCCACGGCGAGATCGATGACGTTGCCCTTGACGGCGAATTCCCTGAATTCCTTCAACATGCTCATGGTGCGTAACTCCTTCCCGTTGGAATAGTGCAGAACCCCCGCATTGTGGGGCCGCGCGGGGGCGCGGAATAACCATTTTCACTCCGCTACAATTTGCGGTTGACCCTTAGCAGATGTTCATCGAGGACACCCCCCATGAGTGAGACCCCAATCGACTCCAGCAAACGGACGTGGCTCATTGCGTCCAGCTGCGCTGGCGCGGTGGGCGGCGTGGCAACCGCCGTTCCGTTTGTGAGTACTTTCCAGCCCTCGGAAAAAGCCAAGGCGGCGGGCGCGGCCGTCGAGGCGGACATCTCCGGCCTCAAGCCCGGCGAAAAAATGACCGTGGAATGGCGCGGCAAGCCGGTGTGGATCGTCAAGCGCACGCCCGAGCAGATCGCCGAGCTGCCCAAGCTCGACGGCCAGCTGGCTGACCCGCAGTCCAAGCGCCACCCCGACGAGTTCACGCCGCCCTACGCGCGCAACGAAGGCCGTTCCATCAAGCCGGAAATCCTCGTCGTCGTGGGCATCTGCACGCACCTGGGCTGCTCGCCGTCCGACAAGTTCACGCCCGGCCCCCAGCCTTCGCTGCCCGACGACTGGCAGGGCGGCTTCCTGTGCCCCTGCCACGGCTCCACGTTCGACATGGCGGGCCGCGTGTTCAAGAACAAGCCCGCGCCCGACAACCTCGAGGTGCCGCCGCACATGTACCTGTCGGAGACCAAGCTCCTGATCGGTGAAGACAAGCAGGCTTGAGGGAGACAGCACAAATGGCTTACCGCGAATTCAAGGACATCTCCCCCAACGCCTCGGCCAGCGCCAAGGCCGTGAACTGGCTGGAGAACCGCTTCCCCACGGCCTTCGACGCCTACAAGGTCCACATGTCGGAGTACTACGCTCCGAAGAACTTCAACTTCTGGTACATCTTCGGCTCGCTGGCGCTGCTGGTGCTGGTGATCCAGATCGTCACCGGCATCTTCCTGGTGATGCACTACAAGCCCGACGCCAACCCCGTGGGCGGCGTGCTGGGCGCGCCGGCCGTGGCGTTCGCCTCGGTCGAGTACATCATGCGCGACGTGCCCTGGGGCTGGCTCATCCGCTACATGCATTCCACGGGCGCCTCGGCCTTCTTCGTGGTGGTGTACCTGCACATGTTCCGCGGCCTGCTCTACGGCAGCTACCGCAAGCCGCGCGAGCTGGTCTGGGTCTTCGGCTGCGCGATCTTCCTGTGCCTGATGGCCGAGGCCTTCATGGGCTACCTGCTGCCCTGGGGCCAGATGTCGTACTGGGGCGCGCAGGTGATCGTGAACCTGTTCTCCGCCATCCCCTTCATCGGCCCCGACCTGGCTCTGCTGATCCGCGGCGACTACGTGGTGGGCGACGCCACGCTGAACCGCTTCTTCAGCTTCCACGTGATCGCCGTGCCGCTGGTGCTGCTGGGCCTGGTGGTGGCGCACCTGCTGGCGCTGCACGACGTGGGCTCCAACAACCCTGACGGCATCGAGATCAAGGGCCCCGGCAAGCCGGTGGACGCGCACGGCCACCCGCTGGACGGCGTGCCGTTCCACCCGTACTACACCGTGCACGACATCTTCGGCGTGTGCGTGTTCCTGTTCGTCTTCACGGCGGTGATCTTCTTCGCGCCCGAGTTCGGCGGCTACTTCCTGGAGTACAACAACTTCATCCCGGCCGACCCGCTCAAGACCCCCGCGCACATCGCGCCCGTGTGGTACTTCACGCCGTTCTATTCGATGCTGCGCGCCATCACCAGCGAGATGATGTACGCCCTGATCGCCTGCGTGGCGCTGGGCGGCGGCTACGGCGTGTTCAAGAGCAAGCTGCCCAGCTTCATCAAGGCCGTCATCGGCGTGCTGACCCTGGGCGTGATCGCCATGATGCTCTCCATCGACGCCAAGTTCTGGGGCGTGGTGGTCATGGGCGGCGCGGTCATCATCCTGTTCTTCCTGCCCTGGCTGGACCAGAGCCCGGCGCGCTCGATCCGCTACCGCCCGAGCTGGCACAAGTACCTGTACGCGCTGTTCGTGTTCGTGTTCGTGGTGCTGGCCTACCTGGGCGTGCAGCCGCCGTCGCCCATCGGCGAGCGCGTTTCGCAGGTCTGCACGCTGTTCTACTTCGGCTTCTTCCTGCTGATGCCGTGGTGGAGCCAGCTGGGCGAGCCCAAGCCGGTGCCCGACCGCGTGACCTTCGCCGCGCACTGAGCACAGAGGGAGACCCACACATGAAAAAAATCATCCTCACGCTGATCGCGGCCCTCGGCATCGCCGCCGGCGCGCACGCCTCGGAAGACGGCATCGCCTGGGACAAGGCGCCCGTCAACACCACCGACACCGCCTCGCTGCAAAACGGCGCCAAGCTGTTCGTGAACTACTGCCTCAGCTGCCACTCCGCCAACTTCATGCGCTTCAACCGCCTGAAGGACATCGGTCTGACCGAGCAGCAGATCAAGGACAACCTGCTGTTCACCACCGACAAGGTGGGCGAGACCATGAAGGCCGCCATCGACCCCAAGCAGGCCAAGGAATGGTTCGGCGCCAACCCGCCCGACCTGACCCTGGTGGCGCGCTCGCGCGCCGGCCACAACGGCACGGGCGCGGACTACCTCTACACCTTCCTGCGCACCTTCTACCGCGACGACACCAAGGCCACGGGCTGGAACAACCTGGCCTTCCCCAGCGTCGGTATGCCGCACGTGCTTTGGCAGTTGCAGGGCGACCGCCGCCCCGTGTTCGCCGAGGAAGAAAGCCACGGCCACATGACCCAGGTCTTCAAGGGCTGGGAGCAGACCGCTCCCGGCCAGTTGACCACCGTGCAGTACGACAAGGCGGTGGGCGATCTCGTCAACTACCTGCAATGGATGGGCGAGCCCGCGCAGAACACGCGCACCCGGGTGGGCGTGTGGGTGCTGATCTACCTGGGCCTGTGCATCTTCATCGCTTGGCGGCTCAACGCTTCCTTCTGGAAGGACGTCAAGTAAAATTGCCGGCTTTGCGCCAGACTGGCTCTGGCGCGCCTCTTGCAGAGTGGACGCCCAGCGCGTTCCACTCTTTTTGATTTTTAGGAGCTTCCCGCCATGATGGTGCTTTACTCGGGCACGACCTGCCCCTTCTCCCACCGCTGCCGCTTCGTGCTGTTCGAGAAGGGCATGGACTTCGAAATCCGCGACGTGGACCTGTACAACAAGCCCGAAGACATCAGCGTGATGAACCCCTACGGCCAGGTGCCCATCCTGGTCGAGCGCGACCTGATCCTGTACGAGTCGAACATCATCAACGAGTACATCGACGAACGCTTCCCGCACCCGCAGCTCATGCCCGGCGACCCAGTGGACCGCGCGCGCGTGCGCCTGTTCCTGCTCAACTTCGAGAAGGAACTGTTCGTGCACGTGAACACGCTCGAATCGCGTGCCACCAAGGGCAACGAGAAGGCGCTGGAAAAGGCCCGCTCGCACATCCGCGACCGGCTCACGCAGCTCGCGCCCGTGTTCCTCAAGAACAAGTACATGCTGGGCGAGAACTTCTCCATGCTCGACGTGGCCATCGCGCCGCTGCTCTGGCGCCTGGACTACTACGGCATCGACCTGTCCAAGAACGCCGCGCCGCTGTTGAAGTATGCTGAACGCATCTTCTCGCGCCCGGCCTACATCGAAGCGCTCACGCCGTCCGAAAAGGTCATGCGCAAATAATCCGTCCATGAACGCACCTGAACTGCCCTCCACGCGCCCCTACCTGATCCGCGCCATCTACGAGTGGTGCACGGACAGCGGCTTCACACCCTACCTGGCCGTGCGCGTGGACAACTCCGTGCAGGTGCCGCGCGAATACGTGAAGGACGGCGAGATCGTGCTCAACGTGAGCTACGACGCCACCAGCGCGCTGCAGCTGGGCAACGAGTACATCGAGTTCAAGGCCCGCTTCGGCGGCCAGCCGCGCGACATCATGGTGCCCGTGGGCCGCGTGCTCGCCATCTACGCGCGCGAAAACGGGCAGGGCATGGCCTTTCCCGCGCCCATCGACCAGCCCGAGGTGCCCATGCCCGCCCTCATGTCGCAGCCCGAGCCCGGCAAGGCGGGCGAGCGCGTGGTGCAGCTCACCGTGGCCGAAGGCGGCGCGGACGAGGACGACGACGCCCCCCATCCGCCGCCGGCCGGCGGTGGCCGCCCGGCGCTCAAGCGCGTGAAATAGGCGGGTTAGAATCCCGCCTCTTTTGCCGGTTTAGCTCAGTTGGTAGAGCACCCGCCTTGTAAGCGGTAGGTCGTCAGTTCGAATCCGACAACCGGCACCATCTCCTCCGGTCTTCCGGGCGGTCTTCAGCTCCGGATCTTCAGCCGGATCCCCTCCACATCCCACCCCTTGCTGCGCAGGTGCGCCTCCAGCGCGGGCAGCAACTGGCGCAGCCGCGCGGCGGCGGCGTTGTTCTTCACCAGCAGGCACCACGTGTCGCCCTCGATGGGGCCGGCCTGGAGGTGGGCGCGCAGCGCGGGCGGCACCAGCGGCGCGATGGCCTGCAGCCGCGCGCTCGAATCCTGGGTGAGCGACACCAGCCGGGCCAGCGTGGGCGAGTCCGTGGCGGCTTGCAGGATGGGGACGGCGTGGTGGCGGCGGTGCATGGGGTGGGGATTATCCCGGACATGCGTAAAATCGTCCGTTTGGGCCGGTGCTTGTATTGCTGCGCGCCGGCCCCATCTCACCCAAATTCTTACCAGGTTGGGTCGCCCCGCTCGCCGGGGCGGTTCCTCGCTCGCATGGCCACCAATTTCCTCACCAAACTATTCGGCAGCCGCAACGACCGGCTTCTCAAGCAATACCGCAAGACGGTGGCACGCATCAACGCGATGGAGCCCGAGTACGAGAAACTCACCGACGAACAATTGCGCGCCAAGACCCAGGAGTTCAAGGACCGCGCCGCCAAGGGCGAGTCGCTCGACGACCTGCTGCCCGAGGCCTTCGCCGTGGTGCGCGAGGGCTCCAAGCGCGTGATGAAGATGCGCCATTTCGACGTGCAGATGCTCGGCGGCATGGCGCTGCACTACGGCAAGATCGCCGAAATGCGCACGGGCGAGGGCAAGACGCTCACGGGCACGCTGCCGGTGTACCTGAACGCGCTCACGGGCAAGGGCGTGCACGTGGTCACGGTGAACGACTACCTCGCGGGCCGCGACGCGCAGTGGATGGGCCGCCTGTACAACTTCCTGGGCCTCACGGTGGGCATCAACCTGCCACAGATGCCGCGCGAGGAAAAGCAGGCCGCCTACGGCGCCGACATCACCTACGGCACCAACAACGAATACGGCTTCGACTACCTGCGCGACAACATGGTCTACGAGCCGGGCGACCGCGTGCAGCGCGGCCTCAACTACGCCATCGTGGACGAGGTGGACTCCATCCTGATCGACGAGGCGCGCACGCCCCTCATCATCAGCGGCCAGGCCGAGGATCACACGGCCATGTACGTGGCCATGAACCAGGTCGTGCCCCTGCTGGTGCGCCAGGAGGGCGAGGCCGACCCGCGCACGGGCGAGGGCGTGACCAAGCCCGGCGACTTCACCATCGACGAGAAGTCGCACCAGGTCTTCCTGACCGAGCAGGGCCACGAGAACGCTGAGCGCATCCTGGCCAGCCAGGGCCTGATCGCCGAAGGCGCGTCGCTCTACGACCCGGCCAACATCTCGCTGGTGCACCACCTGTACGCCGCGCTGCGCGCCAACCACCTGTACCACCGCGACCAGCACTATGTGGTGCAGCAGGGCGAAGTGGTGATCGTGGACGAATTCACGGGCCGCCTGATGTCGGGCCGCCGCTGGAGCGACGGCCTGCACCAGGCCGTGGAGGCGAAGGAAGGCGTGAACATCCAGGCCGAGAACCAGACCCTGGCATCCATCACCTTCCAGAACTACTTCCGCCTGTACAACAAGCTCGCGGGCATGACCGGCACCGCCGACACCGAAGCCTACGAATTCCAGGAAATCTACGGGCTGGAAACGGTCATCATCCCGCCCAACCGCCCCAGCAAGCGCGAAGACCAGCTTGACCGCGTGTACAAGACCACGCGCGAGAAGTACGAGGCCGCCATCGCCGACATCCGCGAATGCCACGAGCGCGGCCAGCCCGTGCTGGTGGGCACCTCGTCCATCGAGAACTCGGAAATCATCGCGCAGCTGCTGACCCAGGCCGGCCTGCCCCACCAGGTGCTGAACGCCAAGCAGCACGCGCGCGAGGCCGACATCGTCGCCCAGGCGGGCCGCCCCGGCATGATCACCATCGCCACCAACATGGCGGGCCGCGGCACCGACATCGTGCTCGGCGGCAACGTGGAAAAGGCCATCGCCGCCATCGAGGCCGACGAGTCGCTGCCCGAGGCCGACCGCGCCGCGCGCATCGCCCAGCTGCGCGAGGAATGGAAGGCCGAGAACGCCAAGGTCACCGCGCTGGGCGGCCTGCGCATCATCGCCACCGAACGCCACGAGTCGCGCCGCATCGACAACCAGCTGCGCGGCCGCTCGGGCCGCCAGGGCGACCCCGGCTCGTCGCGCTTCTACCTGGGTCTGGACGATTCGCTGATGCGCATCTTCGCGGGCGACCGCGTCAAGGCCATCATGGACCGCCTGAAGATGCCCGACGGCGAAGCCATCGAGGCGGGCATCGTCACGCGCAGCATCGAGAGCGCGCAGCGCAAGGTCGAGGCGCGCAACTTCGACGTCCGCAAGCAGCTGCTCGAATACGACGACGTGTCCAACGACCAGCGCAAGGTCATCTACCAGCAGCGCAACGACATCCTGGACGCCGCCGACCTGTCGGGCGTGATCGCCGCCATGCGCGAGGACTGCCTGACCGACGTAGTGCGCCAGTACGTGCCTGCCGACTCGGTGGAAGAGCAGTGGGACATTCCCGGCCTCGAAAAGGCCCTGGCCGAGTGGCAGATCACCCTGCCGCTGGCGCACGAGGTGGAAAGCTCCGACACCATCACCGACGACGAGATACTGGAAAAAGTGCTGCAGGCCGCCAACGACCAGTTCGACGCCAAGGTGGATCTGGTGGGCCGCGAGAACTTCACCCAGTTCGAGCGCGCCGTGCTGCTGCAGAGCTTCGACAGCAACTGGCGCGACCACCTCTCCGCGCTCGACTACCTGCGCCAGGGCATCCACCTGCGCGGCTACGCGCAGAAGCAGCCCAAGCAGGAATACAAGCGCGAGGCGTTCGAGCTGTTCCGCCAGTTGATCGACCAGGTGAAGAACGAGGTCACGCGCATCACCATGACGGTGCAGGTGCAGTCGCCCACGCAGCTCGACCAGGCCACCGAGGCCATGGAGCACCGCGCCGACGCCATCCACAACGTGACCTACACCGCGCCCACCGAAAGCGGCGAGACCGAGTCCACGGTGGACCCGAGCACCGTGGTGGCGGCCGCTAGCCTCCCCGAAGGGATGCGCGTGGGCCGTAACGACCCCTGCCCCTGCGGCAGCGGCAAAAAATACAAGCAGTGCCACGGAAAATTAGCGTGACAACCCCCTGAGCGGCTGCGCCGCTTCCCCCTTCTCTCGGCTTCGCCGGGAAGGGGGACGACACCAGCGCGGCGGGGCGGCCCTTGCGCGGTGTCTGCTGGCATGGGCCGCGCCAGTTTCACGGGCTTGTGCCCGTGTTTTGCATTCTCTAAGGACGATGACCTATGCCCGTGAATCTTTCCGCCCCTGACGCCGCTAGCCTTCATGCCGTGCGCGGCGTGCGCATCGGCGTGGCCGAAGCCGGTGTGCGCAAGGCGAATCGCAAGGACCTGACCGTTTTCCTGCTCGACGAAGGCGCGAGCGTGGCGGGCGTGTTCACGCAGAACCGCTTCTGCGCCGCGCCGGTGCAGGTGTGCCGCGAGCACCTGGCGGCCGGCCCGGTGCGGGCGATGGTCGTCAACACCGGCAACGCCAACGCGGGCACGGGCGCGGACGGCCTGGCGCGCGCGCGCGCCACCTGCGCGGCGCTGGCGCAGCAGCTGGGCATCGCGCCCGGGCAGGTGCTGCCGTTCTCCACCGGCGTCATCATGGAGCCGCTGCCCGTCGACCGCATCACCGCCGGCCTGCCCGCCGCCATCGCCGACGCGCAGCCGGGCCACTGGGCCCGCGCCGCCGAAGGCATCATGACCACCGACACGCTGCCCAAGGCCTTCAGCGTGCAGGTGCAGATCGGCGGCAAGACGGTCAACATCACCGGCATCAGCAAAGGCGCGGGCATGATCCGCCCCAACATGGCGACCATGCTCGGCTTCCTGGCCACCGACGCGGCCATTGCGCCCGAACTGCTCCAGCCCCTGGTGCGCCAGCTGGCCGACGGCTCGTTCAACCGCGTGACCATCGACGGCGACACGTCCACCAACGACTCGTTCGTGCTCATCGCCACGCACCAGGCGGGCAATGCGCCCATCACCGCGCTGGACAGCGCCGAGGGCCAGGCGCTGCAGGCCGCGTTGCTCGGCGTGGCGCAGCGGCTTGCCCAGGCCATCGTGCGCGACGGCGAGGGCGCCACCAAGTTCATCACCGTGCGCGTCGAAGGCGGCCAGACCGCCGACGAATGCCGCCAGGTGGCCTACGCCATCGCCCACTCGCCGCTGGTCAAGACCGCCTTCTACGCGAGCGACCCGAACCTGGGCCGCATCCTCGCCGCCGTGGGCTACGCGGGCATTGCCGACCTGGACCAGACCAAGATCGACCTCTACCTCGACGACGTGCACGTCGCCGTGCAAGGCGGGCGCAATCCCGACTACCGCGAGGAAGACGGCCAGCGCGTCATGAAGCAGGCCGAAATCACCGTGCGCGTGGCGCTGGGCCGCGGCACGGCGGCGGACACCGTGTGGACCTGCGACCTGAGCCACGACTACGTGAGCATCAACGCGGACTATCGCTCCTGAATCCATAGCTGCCTGCGCTTGCTGCATAAGCGCTAGAGGCCAAAATGAACGAAAAATTTGAACACCTCATCGTCCGCGCCGAACAACTGATCGCGCGCATCGAATCCGTGCTGCCCCAGCCCCTGTCCGCGCCCGACTGGTCGCAGGCCGTGGCGTGGCGTTATCGCAAGCGCGCCAGCGGCCACGGCACGCTGGAGCCCGTGCGCCAGGTGGCGGTGATGCGCCTCGACGACCTCAAGGAAATCGACGCGCAGAAAGAAAAGGTCCAGCGCAACACCGAGCAGTTCGTGCTGGGCCGCACGGCCAACAACATGCTGCTGACGGGCGCGCGCGGCACGGGCAAGTCGTCCCTCATCAAGGCCTGCCTGCACCAGTACGCGCCGCAGGGCCTGCGCCTGATCGAGGTGGACAAGGCCGATCTGACCGACCTGCCCGACATCGTGGACGTGGTGGCGGGCCGGCCCGAGAAGTTCATCGTCTACTGCGACGACCTGAGCTTCGAGGAGGGCGAGGCGGGCTACAAGGCGCTCAAGTCCATCCTCGACGGCTCGGTGGCGGCCAGCACGCCCAACGTGCTGGTCTACGCGACGAGCAACCGCCGCCACCTGCTGCCCGAGCAGATGAAGGACAACTTGAGCTACACCACCTCGGCGGACGGCGAAATCCACCCCGGCGAAGTGGTGGAGGAAAAAATCTCGCTGTCCGAACGCTTCGGCCTCTGGGTCAGCTTCTACCCGTTCAGCCAGGAGGAATACCTGGCCATCGTCGCGCAATGGCTCTCGGCCCTGGGCGTGGCCGAATCCGCCATCGCCGCCGCGCGGCCCGAGGCCCTGGTCTGGGCGCTGGAGCGCGGCTCGCGCAGTGGCCGCGTGGCCTACCAGTTCGCGCGCGACTACGCGGGGCGGCACGGTGGCTGAGCGCAAGCACACCGAAGTCGCCGTGGGTGTGCTCATCCGCGCCGACGGCGCGCTGCTGCTCGCCAGCCGCCCCGAGGGCAAGCCCTACGCGGGCTACTGGGAATTCCCGGGCGGCAAGCTCGAAGCGGGCGAAACCGTGGAGCAGGCGCTGCGCCGCGAACTGATCGAGGAACTCGGCGTTACCATCGGACCCGCGGAGGTCTGGAAGGTCACCGAGCACGACTACCCGCACGCCCTGGTGCGCCTGCACTGGTGCAAGGTCCACGCATGGCAGGGTGAATTCGAAATGCGCGAAGGCCAGCAGATGGCATGGCAGCAATGGCCGCTGACCGTGTGGCCCGTGCTGCCGGGCGCGGTACCGGTGCTGGAATGGCTGGCGCAGGAGCGCGGGGTGGCGTTCGACCCGGCTTCGATACTATCGAATACATAGCTGCCAGCGCACGCTGAACAAGGGCTGGCGGGCGATTTGACCTAGAAATCGTCGCGCTGGCGGCGCGGGTCGCCGAATTCGGCATCCTCGGGCGGCGCTTCGGCGGGCACGCGGAATTCCTCGGCGGCCCAGGCGCCCAGATCGATCTTCTTGCAGCGCTCGCTGCAGAACGGGCGCCAGCGGTTGGCTGGGCTGAACAGGCTGTCGCCGCCGCAGGTCGGGCAGGGGACGGTGCGTGCCGCCGTGCTCATGCGCAGAGCGTCAGTTCGAACGCGGCATCGTCCTGGCACGGTTGCAGCTTGCCGTCGGCTTCCATGCGCATCAGCCGCACGGAGACGATGAGCCGGTTGCCGCTGATCTCGGGCACGAGGTCGAGCGCCGGGTCGATGCGCAGGCGCAGCAGCTGGAAGGTGCGGCCCTGCGGCAGGCTCTGCTGGAACTGGCCGCGCTCCGCCGCCACGCGCTGGGGCACGCCCGAGTCGCGCAGCATCTTGAGCAGCACGTAGATCGATTCGGCCAGCGGCGCGAGCGTGGCGGCCCAGGCTTCGAGCGCCTGCTGGCGCAGCGGCGCGTCGTGGTGCTGCCAGGCGTAGTAGCCCGGCAGGTCGAAGCCGCAGGTGCCGCCCGGAATGCCCACACGGCTGCGGATGCTCATCAGCCATTCGTTCTCGGTCAGCGACTGGCCCGCCTTGCCGGTCTGCGCGTTGAGTTCGGTGAAGCAGTGGTCCAGCTGCTCGATGATGGCGTCGAGCACGTTCTCGGAAATCGACGGGTTGCCGCGGTAGCTGTCGAGCAGCTGCTTCTGCCGCTCGATGTCCTTGAGCACGTCGGACTTGAGGTCGGCGCGCGCCGCCACGTCCATGATCTCGAACAGCGTGACCAGCGCGAAATGGTGGTCGATCGGGTAGGGGCGCGGAATCAATTCGCCCAGGCGGCGGAAAAGCTGCTCCAGGCGCAGGTAGGTTCGCAGTCGTTCGTTGAAAGGGTATTCGTAGAGAATCACGCGGCGGCTTGGCTCGTTCGGGTCGGCTGCATCATAGCCCGAACCGTGCGGCGATCTGCCGGGCCTCGGCGGCCAGCGCCGCCAGCGGCAGCCCGTCGTTGTAGACCACGATGTCCGCCGCCGCGCGCCGGGCCGCGCGCGGAGCCTGCGCGGCGATGATGCCCTGCACCGCCTCGCGCGTCAGGCCGTTGCGCGCCATCACGCGGGTGATCTGCGTTTCCTCGCGGCAGTCCACCACGGCCACCGCGTCCAGATCGCGCTGCCAGCGGCCCGCTTCGACCAGCAGGGGAATGTCGAATACCAGGAGCCGCGCGCCGCCGGCCTCGGCCTCATGAGCGCGCTGGACGGTCAGCTGGCCCACCAGCGGGTGCACGATGGCTTCGAGCCGGTGGCGTGCCGTGGCGTCGGCAAAGACCAGTTCGCGCATCCGGGCGCGGTCGAGCGCGCCGGTGGCATCGATCAAGGCATCGCCAAAGGCCGCGCGGATGGGTTCTATCGCCGCGCCGCCCGGGGCCGTGACGCTGCGCGACACCGCATCCGCGTCGATCACCACCGCACCGCATTCGGTCAGGCAACGGGCCAGCGTGCTTTTGCCGCTGCCGATGCCGCCCGTGAGGCCCAGCCGTTGCATCATGCGCTTCACAGCCCCAGCACTCCGAGCAGGGTGTGCATCACGGCCTCGGGCCCGCACAGGAAGGCCACGAACCCCGCGCCCGCGAGGAATGGCCCGAACGGCACGTAGCCGCCTTCGCGCAGCCCGCTCGTGAACTTGAGCGCGATGCCCACGATGGCGCCGATCACCGACGCCATCAAAATGACGGGCACCAGCGCCTGCCAGCCGAACCAGGCGCCCAAGGCGGCGAACAGCTTGAAGTCGCCATAGCCCATGCCCTCCTTGCCCGTGGCGAGCTTGAAGCCCCAGTACACCAGCCAGAGCGACAGGTAGCCCGCCGTGGCGCCCATCACGGCGTCGAACAAGGGAACCTGAATCCAGCGCAGGGCCGAGGCGATCAGCCCGGCCCAGAGCAGGGGCAGGGTCAGGTCGTCGGGCAGCAGGGTGGTGTCCCAGTCGATGCAGGCCAGGGCGACCAGCAGTGCGCAGAACAAGGCCCAGGCCGCGCCCGTGGGCGTCAGGCCGTGGCGCCATGCGCACCAGCCGAACAGCGCGCCGGTGCACAGTTCCACCAGCGGGTAGCGCAGGCCGATGCGCGCACCGCAGGCCGAGCAGCGGCCCCGCAGGAACAGGTAGCTGAGCACGGGGATGTTTTCGTACCAGCGGATGGGGTGCTGGCAGGCGGGGCAGCTCGAGCGCGGCCGGCTGAGGCTGACAGCCTCGGTGGCCGGCGCTTCCTGGCCCGCGTACTGCGCGCACTCCGCCGCCCACTGCTGCTCCATCATGCGCGGCAGGCGGTGGATGACCACGTTGAGAAAACTGCCGATGAGCAGCCCGAAAACGGCTGCCGCCGCCGCGGCGGCCACGGGGTCCAATGCCATCACACCACCTGGCCCAGCTTGAAGATGGGCAGGTACATCGACACCACGATGCCGCCGATGACCACGCCCAGTATCACGATGATGATGGGCTCCATGAGGCTGGACAGGCCCGCGACCATGTCGTCCACCTCTTCCTCGTAGAAATCCGCCGCCTTGCCCAGCATGTGGTCGATGGAGCCCGACTCCTCGCCGATCGCGCACATCTGCAGCACCATGGACGGGAACACGTTGGCATTGGTCATGGCCACGGTGAGGCTGGTGCCCACGGACACTTCCTGCTGCACCTTCTCGGTGGCGTTGGCGTAGACCGAATTGCCCGACGCGCCGCCCACCGAGTCCAGCGCCTCCACCAGCGGCACGCCCGCGGCGAACATGGTGGAGAGCGTGCGCGTCCAGCGCGCCACGCAGGACTTGTTGATCAGGTCGCCGAAGATGGGCAGGCGCAGCATGAGCCGGTCCATGAAGGCCTGCACCTTTTCGTTGCGCTTCCAGGCCTGCATGAAGAAGTAGAAGCCGCCGCCCAGCAGACCGAAGATCAGCCACCACCATTTCACGAAGATGTCGCTGATGCCCATGACGAACAGCGTGGGCGCGGGCAGGTCGGCGCCGAAGGAGGTGAACACCTCCTTGAACGCCGGAATCACGAAGATCATGATCACCGTGACCACCACGAAGGCCACGATGATCACCGAGATGGGGTACATCAGCGCCGACTTGATCTTGGACTTGATCGCCTCGGTCTTCTCCATGTAGGTGGCCAGGCGGTCGAGCAGCGCCTCCAGAATGCCCGCCGCCTCGCCCGCCTCGACCAGGTTGCAGTACAGGCTGTTGAAGTACATCGGGTATTTGCGGAACGCGGCGCTCAGCGAAGTGCCGGTTTCCACGTCGGCGCGGATGTCGTTGAGCAGGCGCGTCACGCTGGTGTTGGTGTTGCCCCGGCCCACGATGTCGAAGGACTGCAGCAGCGGCACGCCGGCCTTCATCATGGTGGCCATCTGGCGCGTGAACAGCGCGATGTCCTTGGGCTTGATCTTCTTGCCCGCGCGCATCTTGCGCTTCTTGATCTTGGTGGCGAACACGCCCTGGCGGCGCAGCGTGGCCTTCACCTGGTTCTCGCCCGCGGCGCGCACCTCGCCGCGCACGATCTTGCCGTTGCGGTCCTTGCCCTCCCACTCGAAGACGAAGTCCTTGATGTTCCTGGACGCGGCGGTGGCCATGCTGGTGCGCTCCCTCTTCTTATTCGTTGGTGACGGCCAGCACCTCTTCGAGCGAGGTCAGCCCTTGCCGGGCCTTGTGCAGCCCCGACTGGCGCAGCGTGCGCACGCCTTCGCGCTGCGCCTGTGCGGCGATCTCGAGGACCGAGCCGTCCTGCAGGATGATGCGCTGCATCTCCTCGGAGATCGGCATCACCTGGTAGATGCCCACGCGGCCCTTGTAGCCGTTGTTGCAGGCCGGGCAGCCCACCGGGCGGTAGGTGATCCAGGTGCCGTCGATGTCGCTTTCGGCGAAGCCCGCGTCCACCAGCGCCTCGTGCGGAATGTCCGCCGGGGCCTTGCAGGTGTTGCACAGCCGCCGCGCCAGGCGCTGCGCGGTGATCAGGATCACGCTGGACGCGATGTTGAACGGCGCGATGCCCATGTTGCGCATCCGCGTCAGCGTGGTGGGCGCGTCGTTGGTGTGCAGCGTGGACAGCACCAGGTGGCCGGTCTGCGCGGCCTTGATGGAGATGTCGGCGGTCTCCAGGTCGCGGATTTCGCCCACCATGATGATGTCCGGGTCCTGGCGCAGGAAGGCGCGCAGGGCCGTGGCGAAGGTCAGGCCCGCCTTCTCGTTCACGTTCACCTGGTTCACGCCCGGCAGGTTGATTTCGGACGGGTCCTCGGCGGTGGCGATGTTCACGCCGGGCTTGTTCAGCAGGTTCAGGCAGGTGTAGAGCGACACTGTCTTGCCCGAGCCCGTGGGGCCGGTCACCAGAATCATGCCGTAGGGGCGGCCAATGGCGCGCAGCAGGCGCTCCTTCTCCTCGGGCTCGTAGCCCAGCGCGTCGATGCCGAGCTTGGCGCTGCCCGGATCCAGGATACGGATGACGATCTTCTCGCCGAACAGCGTGGGCAGCGTGCTCACGCGAAAGTCGATCACGCGGTCGGGGCCGATCTTGAGCTTCATGCGGCCATCCTGCGGCACGCGCTTTTCCGAAATGTCGAGCCGCGAGATCACCTTGATGCGCGACGCGAGCTTGTCCTTGATGGCGATCGGCGGCGAGGCGATCTCGCGCAACTCGCCGTCGATGCGGAAGCGCACGCGGTAAGTGTGCTCAAAAGGCTCGAAATGCAGGTCGGATGCGCGCATGTTGAACGCATCGAGCAGCATCTTGTGCAAGAACTTGACGACCGGGGCGTCTTCGACCTCCGTCGTGTTGTCTTCGGAACTGTCGGGCGCGTCCTCCACGGCGATGTCGCCGAACTCGAAGTCGCCGCCAGCGGTGAGCGACTCCATGGACTCGCTGGCGCTCTTGGTCGTCGCCTCCACCAGCCGCGTGAGCTTGTCGTACTCGGCAATGATCCAGTCCACGCCCATCTGCGTGGTGAACTTGATCTTCTCGGCGGCCTCCTGGTCGGTGGGGTCGGCCGTGGCGACGATCAGGCGGTTGTTGCGCTTGGCCAGCGCAATGACGCGGTACGCCTGGCAGAGCTTCGCGTCCAGCACATCCTTGGGGAGCCGTTCGGGGTCGATGGCGTCCAGATCGAGCAGGGGAGCGCCCACGACCGAGGCGACGGTATGCGCCAGGTCCGCCGCGGACACCGCGCCCGAGCCCGTGAGCTCCGCGATGAAGCGGGTGCGCCCGGCTTGTGACTTCCTGTACAGATCCTCCGCGGTTTTTTGCGTCAGCTGGCCCGCCGATATTAACGCCCGCCCCAGGCCGGGAAGGGCCAGGGCCGAGGTTTCCTTCTGTGCGGTATCGACGGCTGCCATGTGCGCAAAATCGTGAAAGGACGTAACGGACCATCCTATCATCGCCGGCGCGGGAACTGGCGCTTTCCGCAGGCGAAAGCGCCCCGGCTGTGGTTTTCCTGGTGCAGGCTGGGAAATGAGGCGGGAAATGAAAAAGCCAGACCCGCTTGGACGCTGGTCTGGCTTGTGAAGAAATCTGGTCGGGGTGAGAGGATTCGAACCTCCGGCCTCTACGTCCCGAACGTAGCGCTCTACCAGGCTAAGCTACACCCCGATGTGCTTGCCGCACCCTGTTTTCTAGGTGCGGCGCTCAAGCAGCTGAGCCGCTAATTGTAGCAAACTTGTGGCGTAGGAATTGCTCGGCAGTTGCTCCAGCGCCTGGATGGCGCGCTGGGCTTCGGCCTGGGCGGCGGTGCGGGCGACCTGGAGCGCGCCGGTGTCGCGCACGATGGCGACCACCTCGGTCAGCGATTCGGTGGAGCCCTGCTCGATGGCTTCGCGCACCACGGCGGCCTGGGCGCTGGTGCCGCGCTGCATGGCGGCGATCAGCGGCAGGGTGGCCTTGCCTTCGCGCAGGTCGTCGCCGATGTTCTTGCCCATCTCCGCGGCGTTGCCGTCGTAGTCCAGCACGTCGTCGATGATCTGGAAGGCCGTGCCCAGCGCCTGGCCGTAGGTGGCGCAGGCGGCTTCCACGGCGGCGGGGCTGCCCGCGAGCACCGCGCCCAGTTGCGCGCTGGCCTCGAACAGCTTGGCGGTCTTGGAGCGGATCACGCGCAGGTAGCCCGCTTCGTCGAGCGAGGCGTCGTGCATGTTCATGAGCTGCATGACCTCGCCCTCGGCGATCACGTTGGTGGCTTCGGACAGGATTTCCATCACGCGCATGGAGCCCGCCTCCACCATCATCTGGAACGAGCGCGAGTACAGAAAGTCGCCCACCAGCACGCTGGCCGCGTTGCCGAAGCTCTCGTTGGCCGTGGGGCGGCCCCGGCGCAGCGTGGATTCGTCCACCACGTCGTCGTGCAGCAGCGTGGCGGTGTGGATGAACTCCACCACGGCGGCCAGCCCGTGGTGGTGCGGCCCGCGGTAGCCCAGCGCGCCGCACATCAGCAGCAGCAGGGCGGGGCGCAGGCGCTTGCCGCCGGCGGCGATGATGTATTGCGAGATCTGTCCGATCAGCGGAACGCCGGAGGCAAGCCGCTGGGCGATGACGCGGTCGACCTCGCGCATGTCGTCGGCGATGAGCGCGAGGGGCGAAGCGGTGGGGCTGGGGGCGAGGGTCGAGGTCAAGATGGGCGGCGGGTAAGTGCGCGCGATTATAGGAAGCGCCTTTGCGCCGGTTGTCGCGCCTATACGACTCTTGGCGGGCGTGCTAGAATCTTGGGCTCTGCGGAAAATCCGTTCCGTGGAACTCACACACAGAGGTCAACATGTACGCGGTCATAAAAACCGGCGGCAAGCAGTATCGCGTTGCTTCCGGCGAGAAAATCAAAGTAGAACAGATTGCTGCGGACGTAGGCCAGGAAATCGTGATCGACCAGGTTCTGGCCGTCGGCAACGGCGCTGAACTGAAGGTGGGCACGCCCCTGGTGTCCGGCGCAACCGTGAAAGCCACCGTCGTGGCGCACGGCAAGCACGACAAGGTGCGCATTTTCAAGATGCGCCGTCGCAAGCACTATCAGAAACGCCAAGGCCATCGCCAGCAGTTCACCGAACTGCAGATCGTCGCGATCGCCGCTTAAGGAGCTGAAGTCATGGCACAGAAAAAAGGCGGCGGCTCTACGCGAAACGGGCGCGATTCCAAGCCCAAGATGCTCGGCGTGAAGGCTTTCGGCGGCGAACTGATCAGCGCAGGCTCGATCATCGTGCGCCAGCGCGGCACGCAGTTCCACCCCGGCACGAACGTCGGCGTGGGCAAGGACCACACGCTGTTCGCCCTGGTGGACGGCCACGTGTCCTTCGGCACCAAGGGTGCGCTGAACAAGCACACCGTGAACGTGACGCCCGCCGCCTAAGGCGCTTCGTTACCTTCACACTGCGAAGCCCCGCGTCGTCGGGGCTTTGTCATTTGTACACTCGGGACTGACCATGAAGTTCGTCGATGAAGCCTACATAGACATTGCCGCCGGGGATGGCGGCAATGGCTGCGTGTCGTTCCGGCACGAGAAATACAAGGAATTCGGCGGCCCGAATGGCGGCGACGGCGGGCGCGGCGGCCATGTCTACGCGGTGGCCGACGTGAGCCTGAACACGCTGGTGGACTACCGCTATTCGCGCCGCCACGAGGCCAAGCGCGGCGAGCACGGCATGGGCTCCGACATGTTCGGCGCCGCGGGCGACGACATCACGCTCAAGATGCCCGTGGGCACCATCATCAGCGACGCCGAGACGGGCGAGGTGCTGTACGAGCTGCTCACGCCCGGCGAGCGCATCACCATCGCCAAGGGCGGCGACGGCGGCTTCGGCAACATGCGCTTCAAGAGCGCGATCAACCGCGCGCCGCGCCAGAAGACGCCCGGCTGGCCCGGCGAGAAGAAGAACCTCAAGCTCGAACTCAAGGTGCTGGCCGACGTGGGGCTGCTGGGAATGCCCAACGCGGGCAAGTCCACCTTCATCGCGGCGGTGTCGAACGCGCGGCCCAAGATTGCCGACTACCCCTTCACCACGCTGCACCCCAACCTGGGCGTGGTGCGCGTGGGGCCGGAGCAGAGTTTCGTGGTGGCCGACATCCCGGGGCTGATCGAGGGTGCCTCCGAAGGCGCGGGCCTGGGCCACCAGTTCCTGCGCCACTTGCAGCGCACGCGGCTGCTGCTGCACATCGTGGATCTGGCGCCGTTCGACGAAGGTGTGGACCCGGTGGCGCAGGCCAAGGCTATCGTGGGCGAGTTGAAAAAATACGACGCCGCGCTCTACGACAAGCCGCGCTGGCTGGTGCTCAACAAGCTCGACATGGTGGCGCAGGACGAGCGCGCGGCCAAGGTGAAGGACTTCGTCAAGCGCTTCAAGTGGAAAGGCCCGGTGTTCGAAATATCGGCCCTCACGCGCGAAGGCTGCGAGCCGCTGATCAAGGCCATCTACCAGCACGTGCAGGGCGTGCAGCAGGCCGAGCAGGGCGGGGTGGCAGAAGTCGATCCGCGCTTTGCCGGCGATGCACCTGAATAAATTACTCCTCTTTTAATAGCTGCTAGCGCTTGTTCCGTAAGGGCTAGATGCCAAAAACATTCAAAAATGGCTTCCAACGTGTTGCGCGATGCCCGTCGCATCGTGGTGAAGGTGGGCTCCAGTCTGGTCACCAACGAGGGCCGGGGGCTCGATGAAACGGCCATTGCCGAATGGAGCCGGCAACTGGCGGCGCTGGTGCAGGGCGAAGGCGGGCAGCGGCGCGAGGTCGTCATGGTGTCCAGCGGCGCGATCGCCGAGGGCATGAAGCGCCTGGGCTGGACCACGCGCCCGAGCGAAGTGCACGAGCTGCAGGCCGCCGCCGCCGTGGGCCAGATGGGCCTGGCGCAGATGTACGAGACCAAGCTGCGTGAGCAGGGCCTGGGCAGCGCGCAGGTGCTGCTCACCCATGCCGACCTGGCCGACCGCGAGCGCTACCTCAACGCGCGCTCCACGCTGCTCACGCTGCTGGGTCTGGGCGTGCTGCCGGTCATCAACGAAAACGACACGGTGGTCAACGACGAGATCAAGTTCGGCGACAACGACACGCTGGGCGCGCTGGTGGCCAACCTCGTCGAAGCGGACGTGCTCGTCATCCTGACCGACCAGAAGGGCCTGTACACCGCCGACCCGCGCAAGGACCCCGCTGCCCAATTCGTGCACGAGGCGCGCGCGGGCGACTCGGCGCTCGAAGCCATGGCGGGCGGCGCGGGTTCCAGCATCGGCAAGGGCGGCATGATCACCAAGATCCTCGCGGCCAAGCGCGCGGCGGGCTCGGGTGCCTCCACCGTGATCGCCTGGGGCCGCGAGCACGACGTGCTCGTGCGGCTGGCGGCGGGCGAATCCATCGGCACGCTGCTGGTCGCGCAGACCGCCAAGACCCAGGCGCGCAAGCAATGGATGGCCGACCACCTGCAACTGCGCGGCGCGGTGGTGGTGGACGCCGGTGCCGCTGCCAAGCTGCAGGGCGAGGGCAAGAGCCTGCTGCCCATCGGCATGACGGCGGTGGAGGGGGATTTTTCACGCGGCGACGTGATTGCAGTGCGCGACGCCCAGGGCCAAGAAATTGCGCGCGGCCTCGCCAACTACGCCAGCGCCGAAGCGCGGCTGCTGTGCCGCAAGCCCTCCAGCGAATTCGAGCGCCTGCTCGGCTATGTGGCGGAACCGGAGATGGTGCACCGCGACAACCTGGTGTTGACGGGGCGCTGATGGGAAGCCAGCGGACGGCCAGCAAGGGCCGCCGCCCCGCAGCAAAGGCCGTCGTCCCCCTGGGGGGACGGCGCGAAGCGACTCAGGGGGCTAATTTGTGTGCGGATCTGGATCGAAGCTCGCACCTGGCGGCAGTTCCATGCCTGGTGGCAGCGTATCTTGCGGCGCATGTTGCTGGTGAAGCTCTGCCCGCGCGCGCATCCCGCTGCGCAGGTAGCGGTTGCGCTGGTCATGGCGCGGCAGGAAGCGCGCCAACTCGGTCAGCGCCATTTCGTACACGCCGCGCTTGAATTCCACGACCACATCCAGCGGAACCCAGTAATCGTTCCAGCGCCAGGCGTCGAATTCAGGATGGTCGGTGGCGCGCAGGTTCAAGTCCCAGTCGTGCCCCGTGAGTTGCAGCAGGTACCAGATCTGCTTCTGGCCCCTGTAATGGCCGCGCGCGTCGCGGCGGATGAACCGGTCAGGCACCTCGTAGCGCAACCAATCCCGGGTGCGGGCCACCACGCGCACGTGGTGCGGCTGCAATCCCACCTCTTCGTGCAGTTCGCGGAACATGGCCTGCTCGGGGGTTTCGCCCCGGTCGATGCCGCCCTGAGGGAACTGCCAGCTGTGGGTGCGGATGCGCTTGCCCCAGAACACCTGGTTTCTCTGGTTGAGCAGGATGATGCCGACGTTGGGCCGAAAACCGTCCCGGTCAAGCATAATCTAACCCCAATTTTTAAACTGCATCCATTATGCATGGCGCCTTGCACTTGCCAAGGAAAGCCAGCGCAATTCCCCTCTCCCATGAAAGCCTCCCAGTTCTTCATTTCCACCCTCAAGGAAGCCCCCGCCGACGCCGAAGTGGTGAGCCACAAACTCATGATGCGGGCCGGGCTCATCAAGAAACTGGGCGCGGGCATCTACAACTACATGCCCATGGGCCTGCGCGTGATCCGCAAGGTGGAAGCCATCGTGCGCGAGGAAATGAACCGCGCCGGCGCCGTGGAAGTGACCATGCCCGTGGTGCAGCCCGCCGAGTTCTGGCAGGAAACGGGCCGTTTCGACAAGATGGGCCCCGAGTTGCTGCGCATCCAGGACCGGCATGGGCGTGATTTCGTGATCCAGCCCACCAGCGAGGAAGTGGTCACGGACATCGCCCGCCAGGAGCTGCGCAGCTACAAGCAGCTGCCCAAGAATTTCTACCAGATCCAGACCAAGTTCCGCGACGAACGCCGCCCGCGCTTCGGCCTGATGCGCGGGCGCGAGTTCATCATGAAGGACGCCTATTCCTTCGACCGCGACCAGGCCGCCGCCAAGGCCAGCTACCAGGTCATGGCCGCCGCCTACCGCCGTATCTTCGACCGCTTCGGCCTGACCTACCGCGCCGTGGCCGCCGACAGCGGCGCCATCGGCGGCGACCTCTCCGAGGAATTTCAGGTGATCGCCGCCACGGGCGAGGACGCCATCGTCTATTGCCCGAATAGCAACTACGCGGCCAACATGGAAAAGGCCGAGGCGCTGGCTCCGGCGGGCCCGCGCCCTGCCGCCACGGCGGCGCTGGCCAAGACGCCCACGCCGGGCAAGGCGACTTGCGCCGACGTGGCCGAACTGCTGGGCGTGCCGCTGTCCACCACCGTGAAGTCGCTGGTGCTGGCCACCGATACGCTGAACGACGCGGGCGACATCGTGGGTGCGCAGATCTGGCTGCTGCTGCTGCGCGGCGACCATGACATGAACGAAATCAAGGTCGGCAAGGTGCCGGGCTTGGACAAGGGCTTCCGCTTTGCCACCGTGGCCGAGATCGAAGACCATTTCGGTTGCAAGCCCGGCTATCTGGGGCCAATCGGCCTGCAAAAGCCCGTAAAAATAGTGGTTGACCGCGAGGTGACCGTGATGGCCGACTGGATCTGCGGCGCGAACGCGGTCGATTTCCACCTGACCGGCGTGAACTGGGGCCGCGACTTGCCTGAGCCCGAACTGGTGGCCGACCTGCGCAACGTGGTGGCGGGCGACCGCTCGCCCGACGGCAAGGGGGAGCTGGCCATCGAGCGCGGCATCGAGGTGGGCCATGTGTTCTACCTGGGCACCAAGTATTCCAAGGCCATGAACGCCACCTTCCTGAGCGAAGACGGCAAGCCCGCGTTCTTCGAGATGGGCTGCTACGGCATTGGCGTGACGCGCCTGCCCGCCGCCGCCATCGAGCAGAACCATGACGAGCGCGGCATCATCTGGCCCGACGCGATCGCGCCGTTCACCGTGGTGATCTGCCCCATCGGCATGGACCGCAGCGCCGAGGTGAAGGAGGCCGCCGAAAAGCTGCACGACGACCTGGCCGCGCTGGGCGTGGACGTCATCCTGGACGACCGGGGCGAGCGCCCCGGCGCGATGTTCGCCGACTGGGAACTGATCGGCGTGCCGCACCGCGTGGTGATTTCCGACCGCGGCCTCAAGGACGGCCAGTTCGAATACCAGCACCGCCGCGATACCGCCGCGAGCAAGGTGGCCATCGACTACGTGGCGATCTACCTCAAGGGGCGCCTGGGGCTATGAGCCCGCAGGGCGTTCCGCGCCGTGCCTGCTTGGGGGCTCTGGCGGCATGGCTGGCGGCGCCCACTGCCGCCCACGCAGGCGGCCAACTGGAAGAGCCCCTGGCCGATGCGGTGCGCACCGCGCTCAGTTCCGCCATTGCCAATCAGGCCCCGCCCGAGCCCGAATTCGCCACCACCGAGGCGCGCCTCTATTACCTGCGCTGGCTGGGCGCCATGAGCGAGCGCCTGCGCCGCCGCCTGCCCGAATGGGCGCTGCGGCGCGACATCCTGCAGACCGTGTGGTACGAATCCAAGCGCGCGGGGCTGGACGTGTCGCTGGTGCTCGGGCTGATCCAGGTGGAGAGCGCGTTCCGCAAGTTCGCCGTGTCGAGCGTGGGCGCGCGCGGCTACATGCAGGTCATGCCGTTCTGGACGCGCGTGATCGGCGACGGCGACGCGGGCAAGCTGTTCCAGATGCAGACCAATCTGCGCTTTGGCTGCGTGATCCTGCGGCACTACATCGACCGCGAGCGCGGCGACCTGTTCATGGCCCTGGGCCGCTACAACGGCAGCCGGGGCAAGCCGCAGTATCCGGACGCGGTGTTCGCCGCGCAGCGCAACTGGACGTTTCCGCCGCCCCTGCTCACGGCGCAGGCGGGGCTGCCAGCCGCGACACCATGACCTGGTCGATGCGGTAGCTGTCCACGTCCAGCACCTCGAACTTGTAGCCGTCCCAGTTCACGCTGTCGGTGCGGCGCGGCACGCGGCGCAGCATCACCATCAGGAAGCCCGCGAGGGTTTCGTATTCCTCGGCGTGGGGCAGGGCGTCGAGGCCCAGCGCGCGCAGCACGTCCTCGATGGGCGTCACGCCGTCGATGAGCCAGGAGTTCTCGTCGCGGCGCACGATCTGCTCCTCGTCCGCCGGGCCGACCAGGTCACCCATCACCGTGCTCATCACGTCGTTGAGCGTGACCACGCCCACCACCAGGCTGTACTCGTTCACGATCACCGCGAAGTCCTCGTGCGCCTGGCGGAACTGCTCCAGCGCCTCGGCCAGCGTGAGGCGGTCAGGCACGATCAGCGCCTTGTGCACCAGGGCGTCGTCGGCCAGCGAGATGGGCTGGTTGTTCAGCACGCGCTGGAACAGGTCCTTGGCGTCCACGTAGCCCACCACGTGGTCGATGTCGCCCTCGCACACGGGGTAGGTGGAGAAGGGCTCGGCGGCGATGCGCAGGCGGATCACGGAGTCGGGCTCATCGCGCAGGAAGAAGGCGATGCGGTCGCGCTGCGTCATGGCCGAGCCGACGGTGCGCGAGTCCAGTTCGAACACGTTGGCGATCACCTGCTGCTCCTGCTCGGCCAGCACCCCGGCGCGCGCGCCGGCCTCGGTCATGGCCAGGATGTCCTCGGGCGTGATGCGCTCGTCGCGCACCGTGGTCAGACCCAGCAGCCGCGCCAGGCCGTCCGCCAGCCGGTTGAACAGCCACACCAGCGGCTTGAACAGAGCCGAGAGCCACTGCATCGGCAGGCTGACGCGCACGGCCAGCCGCTCGGGTTCGGCCATCGACAGGCGCTTGGGCAGCAGATCGGCCAGCAGGATGAACAGCGCCGTGACGATCGTGAACGAGGCCAGAAAGCCCACCGTGCCCGCGCGCTCGGCGGACAGCCAGGGCTCCAGCCAGGCGGAGAAGAAGGGCGTGAGCGCGCCTTCGCCCACCACGCCGCCCAGGATGGCCACGGCGTTCACGCCGATCTGCGCCACGGTGAAGTACTCGCCCGGATGCTCTTGCGTGCGGATGACCAACTCGGCGCGCTTGTCGCCAGCGTCCGCCATCTGGCGCAGGCGCAGCTTGCGCGACGCGGCCAGTGCAATTTCGGCGATCGAGAAAAACGAGCTGACGGCGATCAGCAGGAGCAGGGCGAGAAGGCTTTGGAGCGGGGTCATGGGGGAGGGCAGGCGCGGGCCGCCGGTGCGCGAGGCAAGTGTAGTGCCCCGGCGGGCTGCGGGGCTGCCGCCGCACGGTTTTGAGCAGCCCCCCAAAACCCGAGTGACAGCACATGGCGGCGTTTTGTCCTATGTTCAGCGCGCGGCGGATCGGTGCCGTGACACCATAACTACATATAACGAAGGACTCCACGATGTCTGACAACCCCTGGCGATCGAATCGCCGCACGTTCCTGATCTCGTCAGGCGCGGGTGCGGCGTTGGCGGGCGCGGCCGCGCTGCATGCCAACCCCAATGACCTCAAAGACAAGGACGTCACGCTGAACGCCTACAAGCCGGTCTACCTGAAGCCCAATGAGTGGGCCTTCATCATGGCGGCGGTGGCGCGGCTGATTCCGTCCGACGGCGATGGCCCCGGCGCGCTGGAGGCTCAGGTGCCCATCTTCATCGACCGGCAGCTGGCCGGCGACTACGGCAACGCCGGCATCTGGTACATGGAAGGCCCGCACGACCCGACCGCTGCGCCCGATCGCGGCTGGCAGACGCCGCTCACGCCCGCGCAGCTCTACCGCCAGGCGATCCCCGCCGTCGATGCCTGGTGCCAACTGCGCTGGTCCAAGTCCTTCGCCCAGCTCGACGCCGCGCAGCAGGACGAGGCGCTGACCGGGCTGCAAAAGGGCGAGGCCAAGCTCGCGCCCGAGCTGAGCATCTTCTTCAGCACCCTGCTGGCCAACACCAAGGAAGGCTACTTCGCCGACCCGCGCCACGGCGGCAACCACCACATGGTGTCGTGGAAGTACATCGGCTTCCCCGGCGCGCGCGCGTCGTTCCGCGAATGGGTCGATCAGCACAACAAGAAATACCCGCTGGGCCCCGTGTCCATCAGCGGTGAAAGGGCATGACCATGGCGAACACAGCAACCCGCACCGACAAGAAAAGGGACGTGGTCGTCGTCGGCCTGGGCTGGACGGGCGCGATCGCCGCGATGGAGCTGTCGGCCGAAGGGCTGGACATCCTGGCGCTCGAGCGCGGCCGCGACCAGAACACCGTGCCCGAGTTCAAGTACCCGAACCAGATCGACGAGCTCGAATGGGGCGTGCGCCTCAAGAACATGCAGCACCCGCGCCAGCAGACCGTGACCGTGCGCCGCAACGAGAGCGAGGTCGCCTTGCCCTACCGCTCGATGGGCTCGTTCCTGCCGGCCAATGGCGTCGGCGGCGCGGGCACGCACTGGAACGGCCTGCTCTGGCGCCCGCAGCCCGAGGAGATCAAGCTGCGCACCTACGTGCGCGAGAAGTGGGGCGAGAAGATCATCCCCGAGGGCATGAACCTGATGGACTACCCCGTCAGCTACGACGAGCTGGAGCCGTACTTCACCCAGTTCGACCGCATGGCCGGCATCTCGGGCAAGGCGGGCAACCTCAAGGGGCAGATCCAGGAAGGCGGCAACCCGTTCGAGGGCTGGCGCTCCGAGGAATACCCGATGCCGCCGCAGCCCGCCACGTATGACGCGACGCTGTTCGGCAAGACCGCCAAGGAGCTGGGCTACCACCCGTTTCCCGCGCCGGCGGCCATCGCATCGACGGCCTACGTCAACACCTACGGAATGCAGATGGGGCCGTGCAACTTCTGCGGTTTCTGCGAGCGCTACGGCTGCTACCAGTATTCCAAGTCGTCGCCGCAGACCTGCATCCTCGATGCGCTCAAGCGCAAGCCCAACTTCCACTACAAGACCCATGCCGAGGTGCTGCGCATCGAATCGTCGGACGACGGCAAGACGGCCACCGGCGTGACCTACTTCGATGAGGCGACGCAGGAGGTCGTCTTCCAGCCCGCCGATCTGGTGCTGCTGTGTGCCTTCCCGCTCAACAACGTGCACCTGCTGCTGCTGTCGGGCATCGGCAAGCCCTACGACCCGGCGACCAATGAAGGCGTCACCGGCAAGAACTACGCCTACCAGATGAACGGCGGCGCGACGCTGTTCTACAAGGACGCGAACTTCAACCCCTTCATCGGCCACGGCGCCAACGGCATCTGCATCGACGACTTCAGCGTCAACCAGAACGACTTCGGCAAGCTCGGCTTCATCGGTGGCGCGTACTGGCGCGCGGGCACCTTCAACGGCCAGCCGATCCGCTCGATGGCGCTGCCGCCGGGCACGCCCGGCTGGGGCGCGGGCTGGAAGAAGGCCATCGGCGAGTGGTACGGCCACAGCATGTCGATCGGCACGCACGGCTCGCACATGTCCTACCGCGCCAACCACCTGGACCTGGACCCGACCTACAAGGACCCGCATGGCCGCCCGCTGATGCGCATGACCTTCAACTGGCAGGACAACGACCTGAAGATGAACCAGTACATGAAGGCCCAGGCCGAGCCCATCGCCAAGGCGATGAAGCCCGACATATTGCAGCTCGGCTTCAAGGGCCCGGGCGCGCAGTTCGACGTGCGGCCCTACCAGACCACGCACAACACTGGCGGCCACATCATGTCCGAGACGCCCGCGCAAGGCGTGGTCAACCGCTACTGCCAGGCCTGGGATAAGCACAACGTCTTCGTCTTCGGCGCGGGCAACTTCATGCAGAACACCCAGTACAACCCGACCGGCATGGTCGGCGGCCTGGCGTACTGGACGGTGCACGCCATCCGCACCCAGTACCTGCGCAACCCGCGTCCGCTGGTCTGATGGGACGGAATGAGCCATGAAAAAAGCATTCCGCATCCTCATCGCCCTCATCGTGCTGGCGATCATCGCCACGGTGGCGCTCATTGCCGTGCCCGTCAAGCGCACGCCGCCCAATGAAACCCTACCCGCCGACTGGAAGGCCGAGCCCGGCCGCGGCCAGTACGTCATGCGCGCGGCCGACTGCGCCGCCTGCCACACCGCCAAGGGCGGCCAGCCGCTCGCGGGGGGCCTCGCCATCGCCAGCCCGATGGGCACGATCTGGTCGTCCAACATCACGCCCGACAAGGACACCGGCATCGGCAACTGGACGCTCGACCAGTTCCGCGCCGCGCTGGTCGATGGCATCTCCGCCGACGGCAAGCACCTGTACCCGGCCATGCCGTACGAGAACTACCGGCTGATGAGCGAGAGCGACCTCCGCGCGCTCTACGACTACCTGATGCACGACGTGCCCCCGGTCAGCAGCAAGGTGCAGGAGACGCAGCTGGGCTTCCCATTCAACCTGCGCTTCGGCATCCGCGCCTGGAACTGGCTGGCGCTCTCGGGCAACGCCGACTTGAAGCCTGTGGACAGCGCCGACCTGCAGGCGCGCGGCCGCTACCTGGTCGAAGGCGCGGGCCACTGCGCCGCCTGCCACAGCCCGCGCACCAGCTTCATGGCGCAGGACGGCAAGCGGCTGGGCGACGGCAACTTCCTCACCGGCGGCAACGTCGCCGGCTGGAACGCGCCCGCGCTGCGCGGCCCCAATGCCTCCATCAGCCGCTGGACGCCGGAAGAACTGGCCGCGTACCTCTCCACCGGCCGCAACGCCCACGCGGTGGCCAACGGCGAAATGGCGCTGGCCATCGAGCATTCGCTGCAATACCTGACCGACAACGACGTCAAGGCCATGGCCACGTTCCTCAAGGGCATGGACGGCCAGCCGGTGCAAGCGGTGGCCGACGGCTTCGCCAGCCCCGGTCCGCGCTCCATCGCCGTGCCGCCCGCCGACGCCCAGGGCGCCGCCACCGCCAAGCTGCTGACCGAGGCATCGCCCGACATGCCGCTGGGCGCGCGTCTGTACCTGGACAACTGCGCCGCCTGCCACTTCGCCAGCGGCAAGGGCGCGCCCGGCATCTTCCCCGAGCTGCAAGGCAACGCCCAGGCCAACGGCAAGGACCCGGCCGCGCTGCTGTCCGTCATCCTGCACGGCACCGCCTCGCCATCGACCGACAAGCGCCCGATGCACCTGGTCATGCAAGGCTACGCAGACCGCCTGAACGACGAAGAAGCGGCAGCGCTCGCCACCTTCGTGCGCGGCGGCTGGGGCAACCGGGGCAGCGCCGTCACCGCCGCCCAGGCCGCCCAGGCCCGCGCCGCGGCGGCGCATTGAGTGTCGGGGCGGTTGCTATTGAAAATATAGCTACCTGCGCCCGTGGATCAAGCGCTACAGGCCAAAAATACCCTGAGGCCGCTTGATCCCCCGCCCCAGCGGTTTTTCGAGCCCGGAAACAAAAATGCCGTTCACTCCCGCGAGTGAACGGCATTGTTGTATGGGCCGTGGTCTGCGAATCAGCCCTGCGCGCCCAGCACCTGCTGCAGTTCGCCCGATTCGTACATCTCCATCATGATGTCCGAGCCGCCGATGAATTCGCCCTTCACGTAGAGCTGCGGGATCGTGGGCCAGTGGCTGTAATCCTTGATGCCCTGGCGGATTTCCTGGTCGTCGAGCACGTTGACGGTGGCGATGCTCTTGGGGTCCACGCCGCAGGCCTTGAGGATCTGCACGGCGCGGCCCGAGAAGCCGCACATGGGGAAGCTGGCGCTGCCCTTCATGAACAGCAGGATGTCGTTGGTCTTGACGAGGTGGTCGATGCGTTGCTGAACGTCGCTCATGGGGAATCTCCAAAGAATGGGGGGATTATTTCATTGCAGGCCATTGCCCGCCGGTGCAGCGCGGGATGCCCGCGAGGTCCGGGCGGCTTTGCACGGCCATGAAGCCCGCGGCGCGCAGCAGGGCTTGCACGGCGGGGGCCTGGTCGTGGCCATGTTCCAGCAGCAGCCAGCCGCCGGGCGCGAGCCGCGCGGGGGCCTGGGCCACGATGGCGCGGATGTCATGCAGACCGTCGGCCCCGCTGGCCAGGGCCGGCAGCGGCTCGTGCGTGAGCGCGGCCAGGTGCGGATCGGCGGCGGGGATGTAGGGCGGGTTGCTGACGATGAGATCGAAGGGGCCGGCGATGCCCTTCAGCCAGTCGCCCTGGGCGAAGCGCACGGGCAGGCCCAGCCGCTCGGCGTTGGCGCGGGCGACGGCGAGAGCGTCTGCGCTGGCGTCCACGGCCAGCACCTGGGCGTGCGGGCGCTGGCTTTGCAGGGCCAGCGCGATGGCGCCGCTGCCGGTGCCCAGGTCGGCCATGCGGGCATGGGCCGATGCAAGCTCCAGTGCCCAGTCCACCAGCGTTTCGGTGTCGGGGCGCGGGTCGAGCACGCGGGCGTCCACGTGCAGCGTGAGGCCGTAGAACGCCTTGCGGCCCGTGAGGTAGGCCACGGGCTCGCCCGCGGCGCGGCGCGCGCACAGGGTTTCAAATGTGGCCTGGAGCGACGGCTCCAGCACGTCGCCGTCGTGCGCGATGAGCCAGGCGCGGTCGTGGGTGTCGCGGCCCAGGGCGTGCAGCAGCAGCATCTGCGCGTCGATGCGGGCCAGGCCGCGTTGCCGGGCCAGGGCTTGTTGCAGGGTCACTGGTTTTCCATTTCGGCCAGTTGCTCGGCCTCGCGCGCGTGGCGCAGGGCGGTGAGCACGTCGCCCAGGTCGCCGTCCATGATGTTGCCGAGTTTGTACAGCGTGAGGTTGATGCGGTGGTCGGTCAGCCGCCCCTGCGGGAAGTTGTAGGTGCGGATGCGGTCGCTGCGGTCGCCCGAGCCGATCAGGCCCTTGCGCAGCGCGGCCTCCTTGGCGGCGCGTTCGCTGCGCTCCTTCTCCTGGATGCGTGCCTGCAGCACCTGCAGCGCCTTGGCCTTGTTGCTGTGCTGGCTGCGGCCGTCCTGGCATTCGGCCACGATGCCCGTGGGCAGGTGCACCACGCGCACGGCGGAGTCGGTCTTGTTGATGTGCTGGCCGCCCGCGCCGCTGGCGCGGAAGGTGTCGATGCGCAGGTCGGCCGGGTTCAGGGTGATGGCCTGCTGCTCGTCGGGCTCGGGCATCACGGCCACGGTGCAGGCGCTGGTGTGGATGCGGCCCTGCGTCTCGGTGGCGGGCACGCGCTGCACGCGGTGGCCGCCGGATTCGAACTGGAGCGCGCCGTAGACGTTGTCGCCCTCCACGCGCAGCACCACTTCCTTGTAGCCCCCGAGCTCGCTCTCGTTGGCGCTCAGGATTTCGATCTTCCAGCCCGCGCCGTCGGCGTAGCGCGTGTACATGCGCGCGAGGTCGCCCGCGAACAGCGCGGATTCGTCGCCGCCCGTGCCCGCGCGGATTTCGATGAAGGCGTTGCGCGCTTCGTCGGGGTCCTTGGGCAGCAGCAGGCGTTGGAGTTCGTCTTCGAGCTGCGTGAGTTCGGCCCCGGCGCTGGCGATTTCCTCCTGCGCCATCTCGGCCATGTCGGGGTCGCCCAGCATCTCGCGGGCGCTGGCGGCATCGGCCTCGCGCTGTTGGTAGCGCGCCCAGCGGCCCGCGATGGCGGTCACGTCGGCGTGCTCGCGCGAGATGCTGCGGTACTGCGCCATGTCGGCCATGATGTCTTCGCGCGAGAGCAGGAAGTCGAGTTCGGCCAGGCGCTGGGCGTAGCGTTCCAACTGGCTTCGGAGAAAGGGTTTCATAGGAGGCAAAAAGAGAGTTTGCTACTCTTTTGGTAGCTGCTTGCGCTTGATGGATAAGCGCTGGGGGCTGATTTGGCGTGAAAAGCTAACGCTCTTTGCACACGTGGCGGTTGATTCCGAGGGCCCAGGTTGCCATGGGGGCGGATTATAAAATTCCCGCCGCCAACCGCCTGTGGGCCTGCGCCGAGCCCGGGAACGTGCCGACTACAATTCGTTTCCAAACTTCGGGTGCTGAAAATGCAGAGTGCGAGATTGCAGGCAACAGGTCTGATTCGGCGAAATTCGCGTTCCTATGTCGAACATGTTTTCGCACTCAATGCGCGGCGCCGGCCTCTGGTCGGCTTTCCCGACGAAGAGGCTGCCAAAGAGCCGGCCGGCATAGACATCGACCAGTGCATCGTTCCCGACGCGGGCGGGGGCTGGTTCAGCGAGCACCATGCGCTGATCCATGACGATCTGCCGGCGCAGGTGACCTTCACCTCGGGCACGGAGGGCAAGCCCAAGGGCATCGTCCTCAGCTACGCGAATCTCGCCGATGCCGCGGAGCGCATCATCGACCAGATGGGGCTGACGTCCGAGGTGCGCGAATACGTCGGCGTCCCGGTGACGCACAGTTTCGGCATGGCCCGCGTGCGCGTCGTCAGCGCGGTGGGCGGGCGCTCATACCTGCCGCCGCGTGGCTTCGACCCCCTGGAGTTGTCACGTATGCTCGGGGCCGGCGAAGTCAATGCGCTTTCCGCCGTGCCCACCCTCCTGCGCATCCTGCTGCAAAGGCCCGAAGTCATCGGCGAGGCGGGGAAAAAGCTGCGCTGGATGGAAATCGGCTCCCAGTACATGACAGCTGCCGAAAAGCGGGCAGTCCGCGAACTCTTCCCCAACGCCCGGATCGTCCAGCACTACGGCCTCACCGAGGCGTCGCGCAGCACATTCCTGCACATTTCGGGAGCCCCGGATGAACTGCTCGAATCCGTGGGCCGCGCAGTCGGCAAAACCGAAGTGGAGATATCCCCGGAAGGGCGCATCCGCATCCGGGGCCCGCACGTTGCCCGGTGGCGCATAGAAGGCGACCGCTTGGTGGAGTTATCCGGCCCCGATGGCTGGCTGCTGACCAGCGACCAGGGCCACCTGAAGGATGGCCACCTCTATTTCGATGGCCGGGCCGACGACCTGATCAACTCCGGCGGCGTAAAGATCAATCCGGACATGCTGGAAGCGCAGATCAGCAAGCTGTTGCAGCAAAGCGCGAAGGTGGTCGTGGCCAAAGTCCCCGACGCGCTGCGCGGTGAGGGTGTGCTGGTGGTGGCGGAATCCACGGATATGGATTTAGACCGGCTCAAGGCCGCCTCCACCGAAGCCTTGAAAATGCAGGGCCTCGATGTCGGGGACGCATTGCACGTCAAGATTTCACCGTCGATTCCGCAGACGGCGACGGGCAAACCATTGCGCCGGGTGCTGACGGAAGAATTCGTCAGCGCGCACAAGGCAAATCCCGACAGCGGCAAGCCAGCCGGGCCCAAGGCGGGGAGTGTGCTGGAATTCTTCCAGCATTTCTTCCCTGGCCACAAGGTGGACGCGGACGCCAGCTTTGAAACCCTTGGGGGTGATTCGCTGGGATATATCCAGTTCTCCATGGGTTTCGAGGAGCGCTTTGGCCCGCTGCCCAGCGGATGGGAGGCCATGACTGTTGCGCAATTGCAAAGCAGCATCGCAACAGCCCCCGCGAAGGCCTATCCGCGCCTGGAATCCTCCGTGCTGACGCGCGCGTTTTTCATGGTGTGTATCGTTGCCCTGCACCTTGACACCTTCGTTTATAGTAAAACCTGGGGTGCGGCATATTTTCTGTATATGTTGGCTGGATACAGTTTCATGCGCTTTCAGTGGCCGGAGATCAGCCGAACCGGGAGGGTGTCGGCGATTTTTGGCACCATTTTAAAAATTGCCATTCCTTTTTTCATGGTAGTGGTGGCAATGCAAGTGTTGTCAAGGAAACTAGAGCCAAAGACATTGTTCTTCATGTCGAACTGGTTCGATCCGTCTCAGTATGTGGTGTATTACTGGTATTATTTCGCGGAAATATACATACAGCTGTTGATCGTGCTGGCGGTCCTATTCTCCATCAAGGCGGTGCGGGATGCTTTCAAAAAGGCCCCTTTGATCAGTTCGACGGTGTTCATCATTTTTTCCATGGTGTTGAGTTATCTGTCGGAGCGGGTGTGGGATACGACCTATATATACCACCGCACACCGCAGTGGTATTTGTGGACAGTGGCCTGTGGAATGCTCATGGCCAGCGCGGTAAACCGTCATATGAAAGAGCGCCTGGCGGCGATGCTCATCGTGACGGCGACCGTGATGGCGCACCACGGAGTGTCATCGGCCACGGCCTACATCTGCGGCGGCAGCGCGCTGTTGCTCTTCTGGCCTGAGATCGCAGTGCCCGCGCCCGTGAAAAAGTGGGTGGGCGAGATTGCCGGCGCAACCATGTTCATGTACCTCAGCCATGCACAGGTCAACTCGGTCGTCATCCGGCTATTCCATGGTCCGCAGCCGTGGATTGCCTTGTTTTCCGCGATCATTGTGGGTATCGTCTTCGCGAGGGTTTATTACTGGGGGGAAAGCCAAGTGCTGGCCTTTGGCAGAAGGCATGCATGGTGGGGCCGGCAGTAGACCCTTTTCTTCTGACTGGTACAACACGAAGTGATCCATGCAGCCTCGTCTGAAAAAGCTCAAGCAAAGATTGGAACACGCTGTCAGGCGGCCCGTTGCCCGCCGGCTGATGGTGGCGCTCAAGCGCGCCACCCATAGGCTTCCATCGACACTCGAAAAGCCTGTTCGCTCCCGTATCCTCGTCGTTGCGCCTCATGCCGACGACGAGATAATCCCCTGTGGCGGCACGCTGCTGCTCCACCGCCAACTCGGGAGTCCAACCCGGGTGGTTTTCGTCACCGACAGCGCGGCTGGTCTGTCCGATCCTGAAGTGGCCGGGCAGTTGAGGGGTATTCGCCGCGATGAATCCGCGCTGGTGGCCCAGGCAATGGGTTTCGAGTCGGTAGTGCGCCTGGATTGGCCGGACTCACGGCTTGTCCGGCATGAAGCGCCGCTGGCCCAGCAACTGATTGACCAAATCCAGTCCTTCAAGCCTGACATCATCTATTGTCCTTTCCCCGGGGACGGACATGCGGATCACCAGGCCTGCGCCCTGGCCGTGGCGGACGCAACGGTCCAAATGGGCTGGAAAGGAGAAATCCACGCCTATGAGTTGTGGACCGCGCTGTGGCCCAACATCATGATCGACATCAGCGATCAGGCCGAAGAGAAAGAGCAACTCGTCCGCCTGTACGCATCCCAGATGGCGGATCGCGACTATGCGTCGGGAATACTGGGGCTCAACCGGTATCGCGGGCTCCAGCACCGGGTCGGGTACGCTGAAGCCTTTTACGCCTGCCGCGCGCGCGAATTCCAGGCGCTGACCGGCCTCCTGAATCAATTTACGCCGTTGGCCGCCCATTAAGCAATTGGGGGGCGGTTCCGCCATCCACCGCAACAGAAAGCGACTGGAGACGCTGCAGTTCGCACGCGAATGTGGTGCCAAGTAGGTGATCGTCGCCAACATCATCGCGTACCACCCCGATGATTTGGCGCACCGGCGGGGCGTCGATTACCGCTGTTCGACGGCGTCAGTCAGCCAGTTCTGGGCGCCCGTGGTCTGGGTGACCGTCGGCGCTATTCCCGAGCAACGGACTGTTACTTGCTGGACACGTATGATGCGCATTCAATAACTGGCCGTCGATCTGTTTACAATTAATTGCAAATGGACGCATCATCGATTAACCCTGCAACATGAGTCGTGTTCCCGATCCCACTGAAGCCACCGAGACAACGCCGCCAAACCCGTCCGCGTTGCGCGTTCTCATCGTTGCGGAAAACGCATCGCGGCGGTTCGGTGGAGAAGCTGCCTTGCCCATGCACTACTACGAGCACCTGCGCAGGCGCGGCGTGCCCGTGTGGCTGCTCACGCACGAAAGGGTGAAGCCGGAGTTCGAGGGCAGCGAGCACGCCGACCATGTGTTCTACAGCGAGGAACGGAAGATTCACCGATTCCTGTGGCGGGTCGGCGCCTGGCTGCCGGACCGTATCGAAAACCTGACCACGGCCTATTGGTCCCGGTTGCTCACGCAGATCGTTCAGCGCAGGAAAATCCGCCAGTTTGTCAAGGAATTGTCGATCGACGTCATACACCAGCCCATACCGGTCTCTCCCAAGGAGCCCTCGTTGCTGTATGGCTTCGATGCGCCGGTGGTGATCGGCCCGCTCAACGGTGGCATGGATTTCCCGCCCGCCTTTCGTTCTGCCGATTCGGCTTTCACGCGGCTCCTCCTGCGCGGATCACGTTGGCTGGCCCATGGACTGAGTGTGCTCGCGCCGGGCAAGCGCAGGGCGGCGGCCATTCTCGTGGCCAATGAGAGAACCCGTCTGGCGCTGCCGTCGGGACATAGCCCCCATGTCGAGCACATGGTGGAGAACGGCGTCAACCTGCAGCTTTGGCAACCCCGCGCACCCTCGCAGCAGGCACCACAAGGCGCACGCCCTGCCCGCTATGTATTCATGGGCCGGCTGGTCGATGTGAAGCGGGTGGATCTTTTGCTGGATGCCTTTGCGCAGGCCTGCCGGCAGCAACCCATGTCGCTGCTGATCATTGGCGACGGGCCCCTGCTCCCTGAACTGCAGCGGCAAGCCAAGGTGCAGGGTATTCTGGCGCCGGAGCCTGAAACGGTGTCAGGCGTGCATTTCGCCGGCTGGATGGCGCAAGCCGACGCGGCCCGGCAATTGGGCACCCAGGATTGCCTGGTGCTTCCCAGCATCCGCGAATGCGGCGGCGCCGTCGTTCTGGAGGCCATGGCCTCCAGCCTTCCCGTGATCGCCGTGGACTGGGGTGGGCCGGCGGATTATCTCGATGACTCCTGCGGCATTCTGATCGCTCCCAAAAGTGCCCGCTATCTGGTGCAGGAAATGGCACGGGCCCTGGTCACGCTTGCGCGCGATCCCGCGCTGCGAAGCCGGCTGGGAGCGCAAGGGCGCGCGAAGGTGGAGCGGGAGTTCGACTGGGAGAAGAAAATCGACGCCATCCAGTCCGTCTATGCGCGCGCGGTAGCAGCGCGCGCCGCCAAGAGGGGCGTGAAAAGCTAACGCTCCTTGCGCAGGAACAGCCGCGCCACGGTCTGCGCCGTGTGCGCCCGCGCTTCGGCGTCGCCCGCGCGCAGTTCGGCCAGGGTGCCGTGCAGCATTTTTTGCGTGATGCCGCGTGACAGCGCTTCGAGCACCGCCTCCACGCTTTCGCCTTTGGCCAGCAGTTTCTTGGCGCGGGCGATTTCCAGGGCGCGCCATTCGTCGGTCTGGGCGTTGATTTGCTGGATGAGCGGCACCACGCCTTCGCCGCTGGCCGGAGCGCGCAGTTCCAGCCAGTGCATGAAGCTCTGCACACCCGCGTCGATGATGGCCTCGGCCTGCGCCACGGCGGCTTGGCGGTTGGCCTGCGCGGTCTGCACCACGCTGGCCAGGTCGTCCACGGTGTAGAGGTAGATGTCTTCGAGCGCCTTGACCTCGGGCTCGATGTCGCGCGGCACGGCCAGGTCGATCATGAACATGGGGCGGTGGCGGCGCTTCTTCAAAGCGCGTTCGACCGCGCCCAGGCCGATGATGGGCAGGCTGCTGGCGGTGCAACTGACCACGGCATCGAATTCGTGCAGGCGCTCGGGCAGGTCGGCCAGGCGCATCACCTCGCCGCCAAAGCGCGTGGCGAGCTTTTCGCCGCGCTCCAGCGTGCGGTTGGCGATGGAGATGTGCTTGGGGTTCTTGGCCGCGAAGTGCGTGGCGCAGAGTTCGATCATCTCGCCCGCGCCCACGAACAGCACGCGGATTTTGGCCAGGTCTTCGAACAGCTGGCCCGCCAGGCGCACGGCGGCGGCGGCCATGCTGATGCTGTGCGCGCCGATGTCGGTGCTGGTGCGCACTTCCTTCGCCACGGCGAAGCTGCGCTGGAAAAGCTGGTTCAGCGTGGCGCCCAAGGCGCCCGCGCCCTCGGCGGCGCGCACGGCGTCTTTCAACTGGCCGAGGATTTGCGCCTCGCCCAGCACCATGGAGTCGAGCCCGCTGGCCACGCGGAAGGCGTGGCGGGCGACGTGGCTTTCTTCCAGCGTGTACGAGTGCGATTGCAGCAGGGCGGGGCTCACGCCGCCCTTGCGCGCGAGCCAGTCCAGCGTGTGGGGCAGGGCCGGGGCGTCGGCGGCGCAATAGATCTCGGTGCGGTTGCAGGTGGAGAGGATGGCCGTCTCCACCGTCGCATGGCTGGACAGCGACTGGCGCAAGCCTTGCAGCGTGGGCGCGATCTGGTCGAGCGCGAACGCGAACCGGCCGCGCAGGTCGAGCGGCGCGGTCGTGTGGTTGATGCCCAATGCCCAGACTGCCATAGGGGTCGAATTATAAAATTGCACCAAGATGACGCCGCTCGCCGCCCTGAATCACCTACTCAACTTTGCTGCGCCCGCCGTGGCCGTGGCGGTGCTGTTGGCGCTGCTGGGGCGGTTTTTCGGTAAAAAACAGCCTGCAGCCCTTGCGTGGTATGCGCTGGCAGCTATCAATAGCATAGTGGGCTGCGCCGTGCTCGCGGCGGGCCTGTGGTGGCTGGGGCGCGACGGCAAGATGCTGACCTACGCCGCGCTGGTGTTGGCGCTGGCGAGCGGGCAGTGGTTGATGCGGCGCGGGTGGAAGTAGCTCAGTCTCTGGTGGCCCGGCGCTGCACGGCGGCCACGTAGGCTTCGCCATCCGGCGGGCGGCCCGCGCGCTGGCTTTCGTAGATCATCTGGCCCAGGCAGTCCATGGCGGCGTGGTGGGCGTCGTGCAAGGAATCCAGGCGTTTGGCGAGCAGTTCCACGGCCTGGCGGATGCCGCGCGGCTGGTCGATGCTGCACTGCTCGCTGATGGACAGGTGCATCGACAGGTGCAGGAACGGGTTGGTCTGGCCCGGCTGCTCGCCGTAGTTGCGCGCCACGGCGGCGTCGGCGTCGGCCAGGTCGGCGTGGTACTCGGGGTGCTCGGCGATCCAGAGGCTGGCCAGGGTTTCGATGGCTTCCATGGGTGCGCCGGCCTGGGCCTTGGCGTGCACGGCGCAGAAGAAGCGCCGCACATCGGCTTGGGTGGGGTTGAACATGGCGGGAAGTATGCAATACCCCCTATGTCGCTGCGCTCCTTCCCCCTGGAAGGGGGACGACGGCTTTTGCTGCGGGGCGGCCCTTGCTGGCCGTCTGCTGGCCTGGGCCGCGCCAGATTCATCGCTCTGTCAGAAGGTTTCCCAGTCGTCGTCGCTGCGGGCGGCGGCCACGGCCTTGGGCGTGGCGGCGACCGCCTTCGGGGGCGCGGCCACGGGCCGGGGAGCGGGCTTGGCCGCGATGGGTTTGGCGGCGGCTTTCGGGGCGGGCGCGGCCTTGGGCGGCGGCGCCACGGCGCGGGTGGCCGCTGTCGCGCTGAGCGGTTCGTGCGCCAGCTTGAACACGCTCACCGCCTGCTGCAGCCCGCGCGCCTGTTCCTGCAGCGACTGGGCTGCTGCGGCGGCTTCCTCGACCAGCGCGGCGTTCTGCTGCGTGACCTGGTCCATCTGCACCACGGCCTGGTTGACCTGCTCGATGCCCGACGTCTGTTCCTGGCTGGCGGCGCTGATCTCGCCCATGATGTCCGTCACCCGGCGCACGCTGCCCACGATCTCCTGCATGGTTTCGCCCGCCTGCGCCACCAGGGTGGAGCCAGCATGGACCTTGGCGCTGGAGTCGTCGATCAGCGCCTTGATTTCCTTGGCCGCCGCCGCGCTGCGCCCGGCCAGGCTGCGCACCTCGCTGGCCACCACGGCGAAGCCCCGGCCCTGTTCGCCGGCGCGCGCGGCTTCCACGGCGGCGTTCAGCGCGAGGATGTTGGTCTGGAAGGCGATGCCGTCGATCACGCCGATGATGTCGGCAATCTTCTGCGAGGCGGTGTGGATGCCGTCCATGGTCGTCACCACCTGCGCCACCACGTCGCCGCCGCGCACCGCCACCTGCGAGGCCGACGCGGCCAGCTGGTTCGCCTGCCGGGCGCTGTCGGCGTTCTGGCGCACGGTGGAGGTGAGTTCCTCCATGCTGGCTGCCGTTTCTTCCAGCGAACTGGCCTGGCTCTCGGTGCGTGACGACAGGTCGTTGTTGCCCGACGCGATTTGCGCGCTGGCCGTGGCGATGGAGTCCGTGCCCTGGCGCACCTGGCCCACGATGTGGACCAGGCTCTCGTTCATGCCCTGGAGCGCGGCGAACAGTTGCCCGATCTCGTCGCGGGTCTTGGCCTCGATGCGCGTGCTCAGGTCGCCGCCCGCCACCGCCTGCGCCACCTTCACTGCCTCGCCCAGGGGGCGCGACACCATGCGCGCGATGGCCAGCGCCAGCGCCAGGCCCAGGGCGATGGTGACCACGAGCTGGCCCAGCACCCACAGGCGGGCGTTGGCGTAGGTGGCGTCGGCGCTCTCGTTGGCGCGGTCGCTGCCTTCCTGGGCAGATTGCATGAGCTTGTCGATGGTCGCCACCATCTGCTGGTTGAGCTTGAGCCCGGTTCCCGACAGGAAGGTGCGCGCCTCTTCGGTATGCAGCTGGCGCGACTCGGCAATCAGCTTGGCGTGGTTCTCGCCATAGCTTCTCAGCAACTGGCCCAGCTGCTCGTAGTGGGCCTTGTCGTCGGGGGTGTCGGCAAAGGGCGCGTAGCTGGCGTAGCGCTTCTTGATCTGCGCGCCCCAGGCGTCCATGTTTTTCTCGAAGCCGTCCATCACCTCGCGCTGGGTGGCGAGGATGTGCTGCGCCTCCGCCGAGCGCACGCGCGGCACCAGGGCGCGGATGTCGTTCAGCGCGTTCAGCGCGGGCGTCCAGCGGTCGGCCATGTCGGACGACGCCTGCTTGATGCGGCCCATCTGCCAGATGGCGAATGCGCCCAGCAGCGCGGTGAGCGCCAGCACGGCCAGGAAGCCCAGCAGCAGCTTGGTGGAAATCTTGAGGTTCTTGAGCAATGGCATCTGGCGGGCTCCGGCGGTTGTGTGGTTTTGTGTGCCTGTAACGCTATCGACAGCCAGCCGCCAAAATGAAGCCCACACTGCCGGTTTTCGAGCCACACAGAGGAGAGACCCCTTCATGACCCAAGCCTTCATCTGCGACGCCATCCGCACTCCCATAGGCCGCTACGGCGGCGCGCTGGCGGGCGTGCGCACCGACGACCTCGGTGCCGTGCCCCTGCGCGCGCTGATGGAGCGCAACCCCGGCGTGGACTGGGCCGCCGTGACCGACGTGCTCTACGGCTGCGCCAACCAGGCCGGCGAGGACAACCGCAACGTGGCGCACATGTCGTCGCTGCTGGCCGGGCTGCCCATCGACGTGCCCGGCGCCACCATCAACCGCCTGTGCGGCTCGGGCCTGGACGCGGTGGGCACGGCGGCGCGCGCCATCAAGGCGGGCGAGGCGCGGCTGATGATCGCGGGCGGCGTGGAAAGCATGAGCCGCGCGCCCTTCGTCATGCCCAAGATGGATACCGCCTTCAGCCGCAGCAACGCGGTGTACGACACCACCATAGGCTGGCGCTTCGTCAACAAGCTGATGAAGGCGCAGTACGGCGTCGACTCCATGCCCGAAACGGCCGAGAACGTGGCCGCCGAATTCAAGATCGAGCGCGCCGCGCAGGACCGCATGGCCCTGGCCAGCCAGCAAAAGGCGGCCGCCGCCATCGCCGCGGGCCACCTGGCCCAGGAGATCGTGCCCGTCTTCATCGCGCAGAAAAAGGGCGACCCCCTCGTCGTCAGCCAGGACGAACACCCGCGCGCCACCACGCTCGAAGCGCTGGCCAAGCTCAAGGGCGTGGTGCGGCCCGACGGCACGGTGACCGCCGGCAACGCCAGCGGCGTGAACGATGGCGCCTGCGCGCTGCTGCTCGCCAATGAAACGGCGGCCAAGCAGTACGGCCTTACGCCGCGCGCCCGCGTCGTGGGCATGGCCGTGGCGGGCGTGGCGCCGCGCATCATGGGCTTCGGCCCCGCGCCCGCCGTGCGCAAGGTGCTGCAGCTCACCGGCCTCTCGCTCGCGCAGATGGACGTGATCGAACTCAACGAAGCCTTCGCGGCGCAAGGGCTGGCCGTGCTGCGCGACCTCGGCGTGGCCGACGACGACCCGCGCGTCAACCAGTGGGGCGGCGCGATCGCGCTGGGCCACCCGCTGGGCGCTTCGGGCGCGCGGCTGGCCACCACCGCCGTGAGCCAGCTGCACACGCTGGGCGGGCGCTACGCGCTGTGCACCATGTGCATCGGCGTGGGGCAGGGCATTGCCGTCATCCTCGAAAAAGTCTGAAAGGAGCCTTCCCATGCACCCGACCATTGCACGCCGCACCTTCCTCGCGGGGCTCGGCGCCTCCACATTGCCTGCATGGGCGGCGGATGCGTTTCCGTCCAAGCTCATCACCATCGTCGTGCCGTTCTCGGCGGGCGGCACCACCGACATCCTGGCGCGCATCACCGCCACGGGCCTGGGCGCGCAGCTGGGCCAGAGCGTGATCGCCGACAACCGGCCCGGCGCGGGCGGCAACATCGGCGCGTCGCTCGTGGCCAAGGCCGCGCCGGACGGCTACACCCTGTTCATGGGCACTGTGGGCACGCACGCCATCAACCAGGCGCTGTACAAGAAGCTGCCCTACGACCCCGTGAAGGACTTCGCCCCGCTCTCGCGCGTGGCCACCGTGCCCAACCTGCTGGTGGCCAACCCCAACCAGCCGTTCAAGACGGTGAAGGAGCTGATCGCCTACGCCAAGGCCAACCCCGGCAAGGTCACCTTCGGCTCGCCGGGCGCGGGCTCGTCGCCGCACGTGTCGGGCGAACTGTTCGCCAGCATGACGGGCACCGACCTGCAGCACGTGCCCTACAAGGGCAGCGCCCCGGCCATGACGGACCTGCTGGGCAACCAGATCGCCGTCATGTTCGACAACATGCCCTCGGCCATCCAGCACGTGCGCTCGGGCAAGCTGCGGCCCATCGCCGTCACCACGGCCAAGCGCTCGCCCGAGCTGCCGGACATCCCGACCATCGCCGAGGCCGGCGTGCCCGGCTACGAGGCCACGTCGTGGTTCGGCCTGTTCGCGCCCGCCGCCACGCCCAAGCCCGTGCTGGAGCGGCTGCACGCGGCGCTGATGAAGGTGCTGAACGACCCCCAGGTCAAGAAGAAGATCGCGGAGCAGGGCGGCGACCCGGTGGCCGAGACGCCCGCGCAGTTCGCGGCCTTCATCCAGGCCGAAAGCGCCAAGTGGGGCAAGGTGGTGAAGGCCTCCGGCGCGACGGCGGACTGATCAGAGCCGCCACTGCGGCAACTGCCAGTTGCGCCACAGCGCCAGCCCGCGCAGGCCCGCGGTGACGACCACGCAAGCCAGCACGGGCGCCCCGTCCGGCGCGCCGAGCCGGTGCAGCGCCACGTAGCACCAGCCGCCCGCGAACGCGCACAGCGCATAGGGCCGGTGGTCGCGGAAGACCTGCGGGATCTCGTTGCACACCACGTCGCGCAGCACGCCGCCGAACACGCTGGTGATCAGGCCCATGAGCACGGCGACCAGCGCGGGCATGTCCAGCGCCGTCGCCAGGTCGGTGCCCACGGCGGCGAACAGGCCCAGGCCCACGGCGTCGGGCCAGAGCATGGCGTGCTCGGTGGGCGCCACGTGCCGCCGCCGCATGAACAGCATGGAGCCCACGCACAGCGCCAGGATGCCCCAGACGAAATCCACGTGCGCCACCCAGAAGAACGGGCGCTGGTCCAGCAGCAGGTCGCGCAGCGTGCCGCCGCCGAACGCGGTGAAAAAGGCCGCCACGCACACGCCCACGGCGTCGAGCTGCTTGCGCGCGGCGGCGATCACGCCCGACAGCGCAAACGCCGCCGTGGCGGCGATTTCGAGCACGACGCGCAGCGTGTGCGCCCAGGGGGCTTCGAGCAGCAGTTCCATGGTTTGCTATTGTAATGAGAGCTTGTAGCGATTGCTGGATAAGCGCTGGAGGCCAATTGGGCTATCAATCCACCTTGGCCGGCTGCCGCTCCTGCCGTTCCTTTGCCATCTGCTCCGCGAGTTCGGCGCGCGCCTTCTTGCCCTCGGCGATGAACTTTTCGCGGTTGTGGCGGTGCGGGTACATGCGGTTGACCAGCGCGATGTTGTGGATGCGGAAGCGCTGCATCACGTACTGGGCCTCTTCGGCGCTCTGGCCCATCAGTTCCAGCACCGTGCGGGCGCTGGCCAGGCTGGACTCGAACAGCTCGCGCTGCACCAGTTCCACGCCCAGGTCGCGCAGCGCGTTCCAGTGCGTCACGTCGCGCGCGCGGGCCACGATGGTGAGTTGCGGGAAGTGCTTTTTCGCCATCTGCACGATAGAGAGGGACTGCTGCGGGTCGTCCACCGCCACCACCAGCACGCGGGCGCGCTCGGCCCCGGCGATGCGCAGCAGGTCGAGCCGCGTGGCGTCGCCGTAGTGCACGCGGTAGCCGAAGTTGCGCGCCACTTCGAGCATCTCCACGTCGTGGTCCAGCACGGTGGCGGGAATGTCCTCGGCCAGCATCACGCGCGCCACGATCTGGCCGTAGCGACCGAAGCCGGTGATGATGACCGGCGCGTCCTGCGGCTCGGAGATTTCCTCGGCGGTGGCCGCGGGCAGGTTGCAATGGCGGCGCAGCAGGGCGCGGTCGAGCGCCACCAGCAGCAGCGGCGACAGCAGCATGGACAGCGCCACCGCGCCGATCAGCAGCGAGGCCGTGTCGCCGTCGATGGCCTGGAACTGCGCGGCGGTCTGGAACACCACGAACGCGAACTCGCCGCCCTGCGCGAGCAGCAGCGTGAACACGGGCCGCTCCTGGTAGCCGATGCCCGCGACGCGCGCCAGCGCGTAGATCACGGCGGCCTTGAGCGCCAGGAAGCCCACGACGATCAGCGCCATGAGCCCGGGCGAGCGCATCAGCACGCCGAAGTCGATGCTCATGCCCACGGCCATGAAGAACAGGCCGAGCAGCAGGCCCTTGAAGGGCTCGATGTCGGTCTCCAGCTCGCGCCGGTATTCGCTGTCGGCCAGCAGCACGCCCGCGAGGAAGGCGCCCAGCGCCATCGACAGGCCCACCAGCACCATCAGATAGGCAATGCCCACCACCAGCAGCAGCGACGCGGCGGTGAAGATCTCGGGCGTGCGGCTCTTGGCAATCCAGCGCAGCACGGGGCGCAGCAGCCGCCGCCCGCCGAGCACGATGGCGGCCACCACGGCCACCGTCCTGAGCGCGGCCAGCGCCGTGTCCCCCGCGCTGTGGTGCGCGCCCGTGCCCGCCAGCAGCGGCAGCAGCGCCAGGATGGGAATGGCCGCCACGTCCTGGAACAGCAGGATGGAGAACGCCGCCTGCCCGCTGCCCGTGCGCATCAGGTTGCGCTCGGCCATCACCTGCAGGGCGATCGCCGTGGACGACAGCGCCAGCCCCAGCGCCCCCACCAGCCCCACGCGCCAGGGCAGGCCGCCGGCCACGGCCGCCGCCAGCAGCACGGCGGCGCAGCCCAGCACCTGGGCCGAGCCCAGGCCGAAGATGGGGCGGCGCAGGCTCCACAGGCGGCTGGGCTGCAGCTCCAGGCCGACGAGGAACAGCATCAGCACCACGCCGAACTCGGCGAAGTGCAGGATGTCCTGCACGTTGCTCACCAGCGCCAGCCCCCACGGCCCCAGCGCGATGCCCGCCGCCAGGTAGCCGATGATGGCCCCCAGGCCCAGCGCCCGCGCGATCGGCACGGCCAGCACGGCGGCGGCGAGGTAGGTGAATCCGTAGGTGAGCCAGGTGGGTGCGTGCGCCATGCCGGAATCGTATCTAATCGCGGCCCTATGGACTTTCACACGTGGCTCGCTTTTTTCGTCGCTTCCTGCCTCATCGCCGTCTCGCCGGGCTCGGGCGCGGTGCTGTCCATGAGCCACGGGCTGGCCTACGGCGTGCGCCGCGCCACGGCCACCATCCTGGGCCTGCAGGCCGGGCTGCTGCTGATCCTGTTCGTGGCGGGGGCGGGCGTGGGGTCGCTGCTGGTCGCGTCCGAAATGGCGTTCAGCGTCGTCAAGGTGCTGGGCGCGTGCTACCTGATCTACCTGGGCTGGCAGCAGTGGCGCTCGGGCGGCGCTTCGCCGCTCGCGGGCGGCGAGGCGGCGCCCGCCGGGCCTTGGCAGAAGCGCATGTTCACGGGCTTTCTCACCAACGCCACCAACCCCAAGGGCATCGTCTTCATGGTGGCCGTGCTGCCCCAGTTCATGACTGACGCGCGCCCGCTGTGGCCGCAGCTGCTGGTCATGGCCGCGACCACCGTGGCCGTGGACGTGACGGTGATGCACGGCTACGCCGCGGGCGCGAGCGCGCTGCGCCGCCTGCTGAACAGCGCCAAGGCTTTGCGCGCGCAGAACCGCGTGTTCGGCGGGCTGCTGATGTGCGTGGGCGCGGGGCTGTTCTTCGTGAAGCGCGGTCACTCCTGATTTGATAGCTGCCAGCGCTTGTCCTGTAAGCGCTGGAGGCCGATTTGGCTTGAAACTGTCCCCTAGGGGCCAAGGCGCGCACCCGTAGGCCCACTACAGTGCACGCCATGAAAACCTTCCACAGCTATTCCGAAATGCGCGCCCTGGTGGGGCAAGAAGTCTCCGTGACCGACTGGATCACCGTCACGCAAGAGCAAGTCAACCTGTTCGCCGACGCCACGGGCGACCACCAGTGGATCCACATCGACCCCGAGCGCGCCAAGGCCGGCCCGTTCGGCGCGCCCATCGCGCACGGTTTTCTCACGCTGTCGCTGCTGCCCCGGTTCTTCCAGATGGCGCTGGAGATCAAGGGCGCGCGCATGGGCGTGAACTACGGCCTGAACAAAGTGCGCTTCACCGCGCCCGTGCCCGTGGGCAGCCGTCTGCGCGCGCGCATGAAGCTGCAATCCGCCGAGCCGCTGCCGCCCGACGGCCTGCAGATCGACTGGCTGGTCACCATCGAGCGCGAAGGCTCCGACAAGCCGGTGTGCGTGGCCGAATCGATCTCGCGCAGCTTCGGCGCGGCGGCCTGAAACAACAAACCCGGCACGGGGCCGGGTCGAGGGCAGGGGCTTCTTATTAAGTAAGTAGGCGGTAGCGCGCTGGCCCGGCAATCACGGCCTTGCGGGCTGGTAGATGGCGCCGCCCCGGTCCAGGGTGCCGTCCTTCATGGCCTGGGCCACCTGGGCCTGGACTTCGGCGCGGGTCAGGGGCTGCGCGGTCTGGGCCTGCGCGGCAATGCCGCCAAAGCCTGCAACGGCGATCAGGGCAGCGGTGGCCAGGGTGCGGAAGACTTGCATGGTGGAACTCCTTCAAGTTCGCGGGCGGCGGGATGTCGTCCATCGATGGAATGCACTGTATCTAGGGTTAATGCCTAGATAAATCGGCCCCCAGGGAACGCTTCGTTTCCGGAACTGAAATAATGGTGCGATCAACCTCTTGGTTTATTGCCCCATGGATAGACTCCTGACCATGCGCGTGTTCCAGGCCGTGGCCGACGAAGGCGGCTTCGCGGCGGCGGCCCGCAAGTTGGACATGTCGCCCGCCGGCGTCACGCGGCTCGTCGCCGACCTGGAAGACCACCTGGGCGCGCGCCTGCTGCAACGCACCACGCGCCGCGTGTCGCTCACCGAGGCGGGCGAGGCGTACCTGGCGCGCGTGCGGCAGATCCTCTCCGACGTGGACGACGCCTTCGACGTGGCCCAGGCGCATTCCGAGCAGCTTTCCGGCCCGTTGCGGCTGCTGGCGCCGCCGGTGCTGGCCGTGAACATCCTTGCGCCGCTGGCGACGGAATTCCGGCGGCTGCACCCGCACATCCTCATCGAGATCCACGTCGAGACGCTCATGGCCCCGCCCGTGGGCAACTACGACATCACCCTGATGGGCGTGGACGAGCAGTATGACGCCAACATCATCGCCCGCCCCATCGCCGCCACCGAGGCCGTGGTCTGCGCCTCGCCCGAATACCTGCGCCGGCGCGGTATGCCCCAGCGCCCCGAAGAACTGACGGCGCACGACTGCCTGCTGCGCCCGCGCACCGACGCGCGCAACGGCGTGCTGCGCCTGTTCAACCCCGAGGACGGCAACCGCGCCGTGGACGTGCGCCTGGCGCAGCCCGTGTTCGTGTCCAACCACCTCGAAACCCTGCTGGCCGCCGCGCTCGCGGGCGCGGGCATCACCGGCCAGCCGGTCAACCTGGTGGCGCCCTACCTGCGCGACGGGCAGCTGGTGCGCGTGCTCGCGCCCTGGAACGTGGGGCGCTACACCATCTACGCGGCGCTGCCCAGCCGCAAGTTCATGCCCGCGCGCACGCGCGCCTTCCTGGAATTCCTGGCCGAGCACACGCGCATGGCCGTGCGCGAGGCGCAGCAGGCCGGCGTGAACGTGATCGGGCTTACGGGGCCAGAAAGCTGTTCTGCCGCCACGCCTCGTACACCGTGACCGCCACGGCGTTCGACAGGTTCAGGCTGCGCTGCCCCTCCAGCATGGGCAGGCGCAGGCGTTGAGCGGGCGCGAAGGTCTCGCGCAACTCGGGCGGCAGCCCGCGCGTTTCGGCGCCGAAGACGAACCAGTCGCCGCGCTGGAACCCCGTGTCGTACACCGACTGCGTGGCGTGCGTGGTCAGCGCGAACATGCGCGCCGGGTCGGGCTGGGCGGTGCGCAGGAAAGTCGTCCATCCCGAGTGGCGCAGCACACGCGCCCACTCGTGGTAATCCAGCCCCGCGCGGCGCAGCAGGCGGTCTTCCATGGAAAACCCCAGCGGCTCGACCAGATGCAGCGTGCAGCCCGTGTTGGCCGCAAGCCGGATGACGTTGCCGGTGTTGGGCGGAATTTCAGGCTCGACCAGGACGATATGAAACATGGGCTTTATTGTGCGTCGTTATGGCCGGCCGGCGTGCGCGCCACGACCACCGCCTGCACCCGCGCCGCGCCCGCCTGTCGCAGCACGGCGGCGGCGGCCTGCAGCGTGGCCCCCGTGGTCATCACGTCATCCACCAGCAGCACGCTCCGGCCCTGCAGCCGAGGAATGGCGCGCGGCTCCACCGCGAAAGCCGCGCGCAGATTGCGCAGGCGCGCCGCGCGGGGCAGGCCGCTCTGCGCGGCGGTATCGCGCAGGCGCAGCAGCCAGCGCGGAGCCGCCTTGCGCGGGGCCAGCGCCCGCGCCAGCAGCAAGGACTGGTTGAACCCCCGCTCCGCCAGCCGCCCGGGCGCCAGCGGAATGGGCAGCACGCTGTCGGCGGCGGCCAGCGCCTCGTCCACCCCCGGCGCGGCGCGCAGCAGCCGCGCCAGCGTGCCCGCCCAGCCGGGGTCGCCCTGGAACTTGAATTCAGACAGCAGCCCGGCCCAGGGGTAGCCATAATCCACCGCCGCCAGGCAGCCATCCAGCCCCAGCGGCTCGCGCAGGCAGGCGCCGCACTGCGCCACGCCTTCCGGCACGGCCAGGGCGCACGTGGCGCAGCGCGGGCGTGGCATGGCAAAACGCGACACGCAACCATCGCACACCCGCTGCGCGGGCCAGGCATGGCAGACCGCGCACAGGCTGGGGAGGGAGGGCATGGCTCAATATACTCGCCACGCCCCATGCCAGAACACCAACTCCCCCCCACCATCGACCCCGTGGCCGCCGCCCGCTGGCAGGCCGCCGCGCTCGCCGCCTCCCCCTGGCTGCACGAAGAAGTGGCGCGCCGTATGCAGGAGCGCCTGCAATGGATCCGCCAGGCCCCCGCCGCCTGGTGCGATTGGGAACCCGTGCGCGGGGGACTCGCGGGCCATGCGCTGGTGGCCGGGCGCTATCCGCAGGCCGCCTGCACCATCCACGAGGCGCCGGCCCGCCAGGCCGCCGCCCGCGCCGCCCTGGAGGCCAAGGGCTGGCAGAAATGGTGGAGCAAGGCGCGCCCGCGCTTCGGCTTGCCGCAGGACGGCAGCGTCAACATGCTCTGGGCCAACATGGCGCTGCACATGGCGGCGGACCCCGAAGCGCTCATCCGCCAGTGGCACCGCGCCATCGCGGTGGACGGCTACCTGATGTTCTCCTGCCTGGGGCCCGACACCGCCCGCGAACTGCACGCGCTCTACCGTCACCTGGGCTGGCCGCCCGCGGGCCATGCGTTCACCGACATGCACGACTGGGGCGACATGCTCGTCCACGCCGGCTTTGCCGAGCCGGTGATGGACATGGAACGCATCACGCTCACCTTCGCCACCCCCGCGCGTGCGCTGCAGGAACTGCGCGAGCTGGGCGCGAATCTGCATCCGCAGCGCTTCGCCGGGCTGCGCGGACGGGGCTGGCGCGCGCAGCTGGAGCGCCACATGGCCGAGGAAATGGCCGACGCGCGGCAGGGCGGCCAGATCGCGCTCACCTTCGAAATCGTCTATGGCCACGCCTTCAAGCCCGCGCCCAAGGTGCGCATGAGCGAGCAAAGCGCCGTTTCGCTCCAGGACATGCGCGCGATGTTGCGTACTGGCTCCAGGCCGCCCGGGGCGGGCGGTAAGGCAGGCTACAATTCCTGACGAAAACTCGGATTCTCCCGGTGCGCCTGGGTGCGCGCACATGCAGGGAAGAAGCCAATGGATGGGGACAAGTGACGGGCTTGACATTTCGTTTCGCCAGGGTTTCAGGCCAACGGATTGACTGGCGCTCAGCGCGCAACAGTCCGTGGTCGCTGTCGCAGCTCGCCTGCGCGTACCTGGCGTTCTGCACGTTCTCCCTTGCGGCGGCTTCTGCCCTGTGGGTGTGCGGCGTCCATGCCGCCCTGTCGGTGGCAGGCTTTTGCGTCGCCGCCGCGGGCTGGGCGCTGGTGGTGTTTGGCCGCCACGCCAAGGACGCGGAAACGATCTCGCTGCAAGGCTCGCGCCTGGTGGTGGAGCGCGAAACCGCAGGCCGCAAGGAACGTTCCGAATTTGACCGAAGCCGGGTTCATGTGGAGCCCAAGGCCTGCGACCGCTCGCTGATCATGGTGTCGGCGCAAGGGCGGTCGGTGGAAGTGGGGCGCTACGTGGCGCCCGAGCTTCGCCAGGCCCTGGCCTCGGAGATCCGCATGGCTTTGCGCGCAGCCTGACCCCACGCAGGCGTGTGCAAGGAAATTGTGAAGAAGTAAGTGAGAACTATGAAGAGCATTTCCAACAAGCTGGCTTCTCTGCTGCTGACTGCCGGTGCATGGGTGGGCACCGCAGCCCACGCCGTGCAAGACCTTCCGGGAGGCCCAGGAGTCAACCAGCTCAACCTGACCCCGGGGGTTACCAAGATTTCCGAGGAGCAGAGCCACCTGCACTGGATGATGCTGATCATCTGCACGGTGATCTTCATCGCCGTGTTCGCGGTGATGTTCTATTCCATCTGGCAGCACCGCAAGTCGCGCGGCGCCAAGGCGGCCAACTTCCACGAGTCCGTCACCGTCGAAGTGGTGTGGACCATCGTGCCCTTCATCATCGTGATCCTCATGGCCCTGCCCGCCACCAAGGTGCTGGTGGCGCAGAAGGACACCACCAACGCCGACCTGACCGTCAAGGTCACCGGCTACCAGTGGAAGTGGGGCTACGACTACATCAATGGCGAAGGCGAGGGCCTGTCGTACATCTCCACGCTCGACACTGAACAGCGCAACATGTCCAACAGCGGCAACGTGGCCAACGCGCCCGACAACTACCTGCTCAAGGTGGATTACCCGCTGGTCGTGCCCGTGAACAAGAAGGTCCGCGTGATCACCACCGCCAACGACGTGATCCACGCCTTCATGGTGCCCGCCTTCGGCATCAAGCAGGACGCCATTCCCGGCTTCGTGCGCGACACCTGGTTCCGCGCCGAGAAGGTGGGTGACTACTATGGCCAGTGCGCCGAACTCTGCGGCAAGGAGCACGCCTACATGCCCATCCACGTGAAGGTGCTGTCCGCCGCCGACTACACCGCCTGGGTGGACACCGAGAAGAAAAAAGCCGCCGCCAAGGCCGACGACCCCAGCAAGGTCTGGACGCTGGACGACATCGTCAAGCGCGGCGAGAAGGTCTACGCCGCCAACTGCGCCGCCTGCCACCAGGCCAACGGCAAGGGCGCGGGCCCGGTCAAGCCGCTGGACGGCTCGCCCGTGGTGCTCGACGCTAACCATGCCGACCAGCTCGACGTGGTGCTCAAGGGCCGCATGGACAAGGGGATGCCGTCGTGGAAACAGCTTTCCGACACCGAAATCGCCGCCGTCATCAGCTACACCAAGAACAGCTGGTCCAACAAGACGGGCCAGTTGATCCAGCCTGCCGAGGTCAAGGCCGAGCGCGCCAAGATCAACCCCTGATGGCCGTCGTACCAGTTAGAGAGATACAACCATGAGCGCAGTCCTCGATCCCCACGGCCACAGCCACGACGGCCACGACCACGCACACGACGATCACCACCACGGCCCCACGGGCTGGCGGCGCTGGGTGTTCGCCACCAACCACAAGGACATCGGCACGCTGTACCTGCTGTTCAGCTTCACCATGCTGATCGTCGGCGGCATCCTGGCGCTGCTGATCCGCGCCGAACTGTTCCACCCCGGCCTGCAGTTGGTCAACCCCGAGCTGTTCAACCAGTTCACCACCATGCACGGCCTGATTATGGTGTTCGGCGCCATCATGCCGGCCTTCGTGGGCTTCGCGAACTGGATGATTCCGCTGCAGATCGGCGCCTCCGACATGGCCTTCGCGCGTATGAACAACTTCAGCTTCTGGCTGATGATTCCTGCGGCCATCATGCTCGTGAGCTCGTTCTTCATGCCCGGCGGCGCTCCCGCCGCGGGCTGGACGCTGTATGCGCCGCTCACGCTGCAAATGGGCCCGAGCATGGACAGCGGCATTTTCGCCATGCACATCCTGGGCGCATCGTCCATCATGGGCTCGATCAACATCATCGTCACCATCCTGAACATGCGCGCCCCCGGCATGACGCTGATGAAGATGCCCATGTTCTGCTGGACCTGGCTCATCACCGCTTACCTGCTGATCGCCGTGATGCCCGTGCTGGCCGGCGCCATCACCATGACGCTGACCGACCGCCACTTCGGCACCAGCTTCTTCAACCCCGCCGGCGGCGGCGACCCGGTGATGTACCAGCACATCTTCTGGTTCTTCGGCCACCCCGAGGTGTACATCATGATCCTGCCGGCCTTCGGCATCATCAGCCAGATCGTGCCCGCGTTCAGCCGCAAGAAGCTGTTCGGCTACGCCTCCATGGTGTACGCCACGTCGTCCATCGCCATCCTGTCGTTCATCGTGTGGGCGCACCACATGTTCACCACGGGTATGCCGGTCACGGGCCAGCTGTTCTTCATGTACGCCACCATGCTGATCTCCGTGCCCACGGCCGTGAAGATCTTCAACTGGGTCGCCACCATGTGGCGCGGCTCCATGACGTTCGAAACCCCCATGCTGTTCGCCGTGGGCTTCATCTTCGTGTTCACCATGGGCGGCTTCACGGGCCTGATTCTCTCGATGGCGCCCATCGATATCCAACTGCAGGACACCTACTACGTGGTGGCCCACTTCCACTACGTGCTGGTGGCGGGTTCGTTGTTCTCCATGTTCGCGGCCTACTACTATTGGAGCCCGAAGTGGACGGGCGTGATGTACAGCGAAACACGCGGCAAGATCCACTTCTGGGGCTCGCTGATCTTCTTCAACGTGACCTTCTTCCCGATGCACTTCCTGGGCCTGGCCGGTATGCCGCGCCGCTATGCCGACTACCCCATGCAGTTCACCGACTTCAACATGGTGGCTTCCATCGGCGCGTTCGGTTTCGGCTTCATGCAGGTGTACTTCTTCCTGTTCGTGGTGGTGCCCGCCATGCGCGGCAAGGGTGAAAAGGCTCCGCAAAAGCCCTGGGAAGCCGCCGAGGGCCTGGAGTGGGAAGTGCCTTCGCCCGCACCGTTCCACACCTTCGAGAACCCGCCCAAGCTGGACGCCACCGCCACCAAGGTGATCGGCTGAAAACCATGCCCATGACCCCCGAGCAGAAGAAGAGCAACCGGCGCATGGCGCTGATACTCGCCTCCGTGGCCGTGGCCTTCTTCGTGGGCTTCATGGTCAAGATGGCGTGGCTGTCGTCTGCGCACTGAAGGAGTGACTGTGAGCGTGATGAAGCGCGAGAACGCCAAGATGGTGGGCAAGCTGGCCGTGATTGCGGCGGGCATGTTCGCCTTCGGCTACGCGCTCATCCCGATCTACAAGCACATCTGCGAGGTCACGGGCATCAACATCCTGTCGCTGTCCGAGCGGCAGGTGCCCGGCAACGGCGCCGCGGGGCGCGACGTGAAGCTGCCCGCCAACACCCAGGTGGATACCAGCCGCACCATCACCGTCGAGTTCGACGCCAATGCGCGCGGCCCCTGGGAGTTCAAGCCGGAAAAGCGTTCCATCCAGGTGCACCCGGGCGAACTGGCCACGGTGATGTACGAGTTCCAGAACGTGCAGAACCGCCGCATGTCGGCCCAGGCCATTCCGAGCTACGCGCCGCACCAGGCGGCGGCGCACTTCAACAAGCTGCAGTGCTTCTGCTTCAACCAGTACACGCTGGACCCGGGCGAGAAGAAAGACTGGCCCGTGACCTTCGTGATCGACCCGAAGCTCTCCAAGGACGTGACGACGATCACCCTGTCGTACACCTTCTTCGAGGTGGGCGGCAAGACGCCGCCTGCACCGCAGACCACGGCAGCCGCCCCGAAGGCAGCGGCGGAGGCGGGAACATGAGCGAGCAGCCCGCCGTGCAGCGCAAAGGCTCGGTCTGGCGCACCATCAAGGCCGTGGCCTGGTCGTTCATCGGGCTGCGCAAGGGCGCCGACTACCAGCAGGACATCGAGAAGCTGAACCCGCTGCACATTCTGGCCGTGGGCATCGTGGCCGGGTTTTTGTTCGTGGCGGTGCTGATCGCCATCGTGAAGGCGGTCGTCTGAGAGAGACAACAAGAGATTTTGAGAATCAGAGGAGTTGAAATGAGTGCAACCACCCCCGGTACGACGCCGTACTACTACGTGCCCGCCAGTTCGCATCACCCCGTCATGGCGGCGGCGGGCCTGTTCTTCGTCATCCTGGGGGCGGCCCAATGGATCAATGGCCACCACTGGGGCTCCTACTCGCTGGCCCTGGGCCTGGTGTGGTGGCTGTGCGTGCTCTACCAGTGGTTCCGTGAAGCCGCGCGCGAGAGCGAAGGGGGCCTGTACGGCCACAAGATCGACCTCTCGTACCGCTGGAGCATGAGCTGGTTCATCTTCTCGGAAGTGATGTTCTTCGGCGCGTTCTTCACCGCGCTGTGGTGGGCGCGCGCGCACTCCGTGCCCACGCTGGGCGGCGTGGACAACGCGCTGCTCTGGCCCGACTTCAAGGCCGTGTGGCCCAGCATGGCGGCGGGCGCCACCGCGTCGCCCGCAGGCATCGTGGAGCCTTTCAGCACCGTGGGGCCGTTCTGGCTGCCCACCATCAACACCGCGCTGCTGCTGTCTTCGGGCGTGACGCTGACCATCGCCCACCACAAGCTGCGCGAAGGCGACCGCATGAACACCATCAGCTACATGTGGACGACGGTGCTGCTGGGCTTCGTCTTCCTGTGCGTGCAGGGCTATGAATACCACCACCTGTACAGCGAACTGAACCTCAAGCTCACCTCGGGCGTGTACGGCTCCACCTTCTTCATGCTCACGGGCTTCCACGGCTTCCACGTGTTCGTGGGCATGTTGATGCTGTTCTTCGTCACGCTGCGCCTGCAAAAGGGCCACTTCTCGGCGGAGCGCCACTTCGGCTTCGAGGGCGCGGCCTGGTATTGGCACTTCGTGGACGTGGTGTGGCTGGGCCTGTACGTGCTGGTGTACTGGATGTAATGCACTGCACCCCGCAACAAAAAAGCGCCGCGAGGCGCTTTTTTGCTGAATCAGCCGTTCACCGGGAGCCCCGTGGGCTGGATGTAGCCCAGCTTCCACGCCACCAGCAGGCAGACAAAGAGCAGAATCGACAACCCCACGCGCACGGCCAGCGCGCGCGCCATGTGCGAGCCCTTGGCCTTGTCCGCCTGGGCGTTCTGGCCGCCGCGCATCATGAAGAACAGCGCGGAGCCCAGGCTGGCAAGAATGGCGATGAACGCAAGCACCACAAGGTATTTCATGCCGCGCATTATCCTTTCCGAGCGGTTTTGGCTCATCACACTGGCGGCCCTCATAGGGATGGGGGTGACGGCTTCGCTCGGGCGCTGGCAACTCTCGCGCGCGGCGCAGAAAGAGGCGCTCCAGGCGGAAATGGACCAGCGCGAGCGTCTGCCTGCCGTGGCGGTGGCGAATCTTCTGTCGGGCAATGCGGCGGTGGAGCACCGCATGGTGGCGTTGCAAGGGCGCTGGCTGGCCGACCAGACAGTGTTTCTCGACAACCGCCAGATGAATGCGCGCCCCGGCTTCTACGTGGTCACGCCTTTGCTGCTCGACCCCGGCCCCGGCGTGGTGCTGGTGCAGCGCGGCTGGGCGCCGCGCAATTTCGAAGACCGCAAGCATCTGCCGCCCGTCACCACGCCGGACGGGGTGGTGCGGGTTGCAGGCCGTATTGCGCCGCCGCCGTCCAAGTTGTTCGAGTTCTCGGGCACGGATGTGGGGCAGGGGCATTCCCGCATCCGGCAAAATCTCGACCTTGACGCTTTTCGCGCCCAGACGGGGCTGGCGCTCGCGCCGCTGACCGTCATGCAGCTGGGCGCGCCCAGCGAGGGCCTGCTGCGCGAATGGCCGGTGGTGGGCACCGGCGTCGAAAAGCACTACGGCTACGCATTCCAATGGTTCGGGCTTTGCAGCCTGATAGCAATTCTGTATGTCTGGTTCCAATTCATCCGACGCCGCAAGCCTGCGGCCTGAGCCCGGCGGCGCGCAGCCGCTGGGGCTCACGGTGCACAGCCTGCCGGGGGCGGACGACGCGCTGGTGGCCCAGCGCGCCCAAGGCCGCTGGAAGATGCTCGCCGTGATGCTGATCTGCGCCGCGCCGGTGATCGCCTCGTATTTCACCTACTACGTGGTGCGGCCCGACGGGCGGCGCAGCTTCGGCGAACTGATCGAGCCCCAGCGCCCCCTGCCCGACGTGGCCGCGCGCACGCTGGACGGGCGCGAGCAGCGCCTGCCCGAGCTCCATGGTCAGTGGCTGATCGTGAGCGCCTCGGGCGGCGCGTGCAATGCGCAGTGCCAGAGCAACCTCTACCTGCAGCGCCAGCTGCGCGAAACCCTGGGCAAGGAAAAAGACCGCGTGGACTGGGTCTGGCTCGTCACCGACGATGCGCCGGTGCCCGACGCCCTCCGCCCCGGCTTGCAGCAGGCCGACGTGCTGCGCGTGCCGGGCGATGCCGTGGCGCACTGGCTCGCGCCCGCTGCGGGCCATGCACTCGAAGAGCACCTGTACGTGGTCGATCCGCAAGGCCACTGGATGATGCGCTTCCCCGCGCGCATGGACGCCGCGCAGGCCGCCAAGGCCAAGCGCGACCTGGAGCGGCTGCTGCGCGCCTCGGCCTCGTGGGATCAACCTGGGCGATGACATGAAACACCCCCTATGTCGCTTCGCTCCATCCCCCTCAAGGGGGACGACGGCCTTTGCTGCGGGGCGGCCCTTGCTGGCCGCCTGCTGGCCTGGCGCGCGCCGGTTTCATGGGCCGTGGGTGGCGTGCAAAGCTATGGATAACTGATATGGAGCAGTCTCTGTACGACCTGGCCCCGATGCTGCGCGTGATGCTGCTGGGCGCGGTGATCGCGCTCGGCCCGCTGGCCTGGGTCTGGCTGCGCAACCGCCACCACCATCCGGTGCGGCGCTGGCAGGCGCTGGCGGTGCTCACGCTGTTCCTCACGTTCGACCTGGTGATGTTCGGCGCCTTCACGCGGCTGACCGATTCGGGCCTGGGCTGCCCCGACTGGCCCGGCTGCTACGGCAACGCCAGCCCCGTGGGCGCGCACGCCGAAATCTCCGCCGCGCAGCAGGCCATGCCCACCGGCCCGGTCACGCACGGCAAGGCATGGGTGGAGATGGTCCACCGCTACCTCGCCACGGGCGTGGGCGTGCTCATCATCGTGCTGACCGTGGGCGCGTGGCGCGCGCGCGCGCAAGGGCGGCGATCCATCAGCCCCTGGTGGCCCACGGCCACGCTGCTGTGGGTGTGCCTGCAGGGTGCGTTCGGCGCGCTGACGGTGACCATGAAGCTGTTCCCGGCCATCGTCACCCTGCATCTGATCGGCGGCATCGTGCTGCTGGTGCTGCTGTGCGTGCAGGCCGTGCGGCAGACGCAGCTGGCACAGGGCCTGCCGACCGCCGCGGTGCCAGGCGCGCTGCGCGGCGGGGTGTGGCTGTGCGCCGCGCTGGTGGCCGCGCAGATCGTGCTGGGCGGCTGGGTCAGCACCAACTACGCGGTGCTCGCCTGCACCACCTTTCCGCAGTGCCACGGCAGTTGGTGGCCCGACATGGCGTTTGGCGAAGGCTTCCAGGTCTGGCGCGCGCTGGGCTTTTTGCAGGACGGCAGCCACATCAGCTTCGCGGGCCTCACGGCCATCCACTATGCGCACCGGCTGGCCGCCTACGTGGTGCTGGCGGCGCTGGGCTGGCTCTGGTGGCGGCTGCGCGCCGCGCCTGCGCTGGCCGCGCAGCGCCGCTGGCTGGGCGCGCTGACCTTGCTGCAACTGGCCACGGGCCTGTCCAACGTGGTGCTGGGCTGGCCGCTGGTGGCCGCCGTGCTGCACACGGGCGGGGCCGCCGCGCTGGCCGTGGTGCTGACCTGGGTGCTGTGCGCCAGCCGCAGCGCCCGCCAATCTTTCACCGCGCCCAAGCCGGGCGCATCCCGAGTTCCCGCATGAGTACCGCTGCCGTCGCCCTTCCGTCGCGCCTGTCCCAGTTCTACGCGCTGACCAAGCCGCGCGTGGTGCAGCTCATCGTGTTCTGCGCCTTCATCGGCATGGTGCTGGCCGTGCCCGGCCTGCCCAGCGCGGCGCAGTGGGGCCGCATGGCGCTCGCATCCGCCGGCATCTGGCTGGTGGCAGGGGCCGCCGCCGCGTTCAACTGCCTGGTCGAGCAGCGCATCGACGCCAAGATGAAGCGCACCGCCTGGCGACCCACGGCCAAGGGCGAACTGTCGAACACGCAGACGCTGCTGTTCTCGGCCCTGCTGTGCGCCGCGGGCTCGGCGCTGCTGTACGTGCTCGTCAACCCGCTGACCATGTGGCTCACCTTCGCCACCTTCGTGGGCTATGCCGTGGTCTACACGGTGATCCTCAAGCCGCTCACGCCGCAGAACATCGTGATCGGCGGTGCTTCCGGGGCCATGCCGCCCGTGCTCGGCTGGGCCGCGATGAAGGGCGACGTGGGGCCCGAGGCGCTGATCCTGTTCCTCATCATCTTCCTGTGGACGCCGCCGCACTTCTGGGCGCTGGCGCTGTACCGCGTGGAGGACTACCGCAAGTCCGGCCTGCCCATGCTGCCCGTCACGCACGGCAACGAATTCACGCGGCTGCAGGTCTTCCTGTACACGCTGATCCTGTTCGCGGGCTGCCTGATGCCCTTCGTCTACGGCATGAGCTCGTGGCTGTACCTCGCCGCCGCCGTGCTGCTGGGCCTGGGCTTCTGCGGCTACGGCTGGCGGCTGTGGCGCTCGTACTCCGACGAACTGGCGCGCAAGACCTTCCGCTTCTCCCTCATCCACCTGAGCGTGCTGTTCGCGGCGCTGCTCATCGACCACTACGCCCTGGTGCCCCACCGCGCATGAACAAACGCAATGCTCTTAAAGCCATAGCTGCTGGCGCTTTCTCCATAAGCGCTGCGGGCCTTTTTTCTGCCTGTTCCGGGAAGAAGCCCGAATTCAAGGGCGTGGACGTGACGGGCGCGGACTACGCGCGCGACTTCCCGCTCACCGACCAGAACGGCCAGCCGCGCAGCATCAAGGACTTCGCGGGCAAGGTGGTCGTGGTGTTCTTCGGCTACACGCAGTGCCCCGACGTGTGCCCCACCACCATGCAGGAACTGGCCGAGGTCAAGAAAGCCCTGGGCGCGGACGGCAGCCGCCTGCAAGCCATCTTCATCACCGTGGACCCCGAGCGCGACACGCCCGACGTGCTCAAGGCCTACATGGCCAACTTCGACCCCAGCTTCATCGCGCTGCGCGGCACGCCCGAGCAACTGGCCGCCGTCGCCAAGGACTTCAAGGTCTACTACAAGAAAGTGGACGGCAGAACGCCCACCAGCTACACCATGGACCATTCGGCGGGCAGCTACGTGTATGACCCGTCGGGCCGCCTGCGGCTGTACGAGCGCTATGGGTCGGGCGCGCCGGCATTGGTCAGCGACGTGCGCGCGCTGCTCTGATGCTTTCTTTCCAGACGCTGGCTTCCTTCTTCGGCGTCTGCGTGCTGCTGGCGCTGACGCCGGGGCCGGACAACCTCTTCGTGCTCATGCAATCCGCCCAGCGCGGCTGGCGCGTGGGCCTGTGCGTGGTGGCGGGGCTGTGCCTGGGGCTGGTGGTGCACACCACCGCCGTGGCGCTGGGGCTGGCGGCGGTGTTCGCAGCCTCGGCCGTCGCGTTCACCGCGCTCAAGTGGGTGGGGGCGGCCTACCTGGCCTGGCTCGCCTGGCAGGCGCTGCGCGCTCCGGCGGGCGCCGGGCCGGCGCAGGGCCAGGCCGGCACCGCCGCGCCCTGGCGCATGGTGGGGCGGGGCATGGTCATGAACCTGACCAACCCCAAGGTGCTGGTTTTCTGCCTGGCCTTCCTGCCCCAGTTCACCGACCCGGCGCGCGGCAGCGTGGCCGCGCAGGTCCTGGTGTTGGGCGGGGTGTTCATCGTGTCCACGCTGCTGGTGTTCGGCGGCATCGCCTGTTTCTCGGGCGCGTTCGGCGCCTTGCTGCTGCGCTCGGCGCGCGCGCAGCGGTGGCTCAACCGGGCGGCGGGGCTGGTCTTTCTGGGGCTGGCGCTGCGCCTGGCTACGGCGCAACGATAATGGCGGCCCTGCCGTTTTCAAGAAGTGGAGTGGTTTCGTGGCGCTGATGATCACCGAGGAGTGCATCAACTGCGACGTGTGCGAGCCCGAGTGCCCGAACGACGCCATCCACATGGGCGAGGAGCACTACGACATCGCCCCGGACAAGTGCACCGAGTGCGTCGGCCACTTCGACGAGCCGCAGTGCGTGCAGATCTGCCCCGTGGCCTGCATCCCCGTCAATCCGCAGCATGTGGAAAGCCGTGAAACGCTGTGGCAGAAATTTCAGCGCCTGCAGTCGGCTTCGGCCTGAATTTCAAGCCTTTTTGGCCTCCAGGCCAGAGGGGAAAAGCGCTGGCAGCTATTGAATAGATAGCGGTTTCGGCGGCTTGGGCCGGGGCGGCTCCTTGGTATGGATGTGCGCCATGGCCTTGTCCATCTCGCCGGCCAGCAGCAAGTCCCTGGCCTGCAGGGATTTGATGATGCTGTCCTCGATCAGCGCGCGCTGGTCGGGCGCGGGTTTCTTGAGCACCCAGTTGACGACTTCGGCCTTCACGCCCGGATGGCCGATGCCGATGCGCAGCCGCCAGTAGTCCGCCGTGCCCAGCTGGGCGTGGATGTCGCGCAGCCCGTTGTGCCCGCCGTGGCTGCCGCCGCGCTTGAGCTTGACCTGGCCGGGCTCGAAGTCGAGTTCGTCGTGCGCCACCAGGATTTCATCGGGGCTGATCTTGAAGAAGCGCGCCAGCGCCGCCACCGACTTGCCCGAGAGGTTCATGAACGTCTGCGGCTCCAGCAGCCACACGTTCTGGCCCTTCACCGTCGTGCGGGCCACGAGGCCGGAGTAGCCGCGCTCGGGCACCAGCGTCACGCCCAGGTCGCGTGCCAGCGCGTCGATCCACCAGAAGCCCGCGTTGTGCCGCGTGGCCTCGTACTCGGGGCCGGGGTTGCCCAGGCCGACAAACAGTTTGATCATAAAAACAAAGGCCCGCGCAGGGCGGGCCGTTGGCTGAATGCAGGCGGAAGAATTACTTCTTGCCCTTCTTGGCGGGTGCCGCGGGCGCAGCCGCCGCGCCTTCGGCGGGGGCCACGATCTCGGCCTCGGGGGCCACCACGGTGACCAGCGCGGGGTTGTTCTTGTTCTGGCTGCCGCGGATCACGGGGGTCACGCCGCGGGGCAGCTTGATGTCCTTGAGGTGCACGGAAGAACCCTTGACCACCTTGGACAGGTCCACGGTGATGAACTCGGGCAGGTCTGCGGGCATACAGGTCACGTCCAGTTCGTTCAGCACCGGGTTGATCATGCACTTGTCCACCTTCACGGCGGGCGACTCTTCGGCGCCCACGAAGTGCAGCGGCACCTTCATGTGCAGGCGGGTCTTGGCGTCCACGCGCTGGAAGTCCACGTGCAGCACGAGCTGCTTGAAGGGGTGGTACTGCACGTCGCGCAGCAGCACCTTGCTGGTCTGGCCGTTCACTTCCATGTCCAGCACGCTGGAGTGGAAGGCTTCCTTCTTCAGGGCGTGCCACAGGGCGTTGTGGTCCAGCTCGATCTGCTGGGGTTCGGCGGCGCCGCCGTAGACGATGCCGGGGGTTTTGCCGTTGTTGCGCAGACGGCGGCTCGCACCCGTACCCTGCTTGGCGCGCTCAAAAGCGACGAATTGCATGACTGACTCCTGATGGGGCGGGCCGCGACCAGCCTCGCCCTGGTTTCACAAAAAAGGGCCGGAAATACCCGGCCCGGACAACGTTCCCGGCGGATTATTCCGAGAACAGACTCATCACCGACTCGCCCTTGGCGATGCGGGCAATCGTCTCGCCGATCAGCGGCGCGACGGACAGTTGGCGGATTCGGCTGCACGCGCGGGCGGCGTCCGACAGCGGAATCGTGTTGGTGACCACGACCTCGTCCAGCGCCGTGCCCTGGGCAATGCGCTCGATGGCGGGGCCGGAGAAGACGGGGTGCGTGCAGTAGGCGTAGACCTTCTTGGCGCCGCGCGCCTTGAGCACTTCGGCGGCTTTGACCAGGGTGCCGGCGGTGTCGATCATGTCGTCCATGATCACGCAGTTGCGGCCCTCGATCTCGCCGATCACGTGCATCACCTCGGACACGTTGGCCTTGGGGCGGCGCTTGTCGATGATGGCCAGGTCGCAGCCCAGTTGCTTGGCCAGCGCCCGGGCGCGCACCACGCCACCCACGTCGGGGCTGACGACGATCAGGTCTTCGTAGTTCTTCTGGCGCAGGTCGCCCAGCAGCACGGGCGAGGCGTAGATGTTGTCCACCGGAATGTCGAAGAAGCCCTGGATCTGGTCGGCGTGCAAGTCCATGGTCAGCACGCGGGCCACGCCCACGGCCTGCAGCATGTTCGCCACCACCTTGGCGGAAATGGGCACGCGCGACGAGCGCGGGCGGCGGTCCTGGCGGGCGTAGCCGAAGTAGGGGATGACGGCGCTGATGCGGTCGGCGGACGAGCGCTTGAGCGCGTCCACCATGATCAGCAGTTCCATGAGGTTTTCGTTCGTGGGCGCGCAGGTGGACTGCACCACGAACACGTCGCGCGCACGCACGTTCTGCTTGATTTCGACGGTGACTTCGCCGTCGGAAAAGCGCCCTACGTCAGCCGCGCCCAGGCTGGTGCCCAGGTGCTTGGCAATGTCTGCGGCCATACCGGGATTGGCGTTGCCGGTGAAAACCAGGAAATCGGGTTGGTTGGCTTGCATGGGGCGTCTTGGCCGTTAGAGCTTGCGTGTACGCAACGAGGTATTTGGCAGGGGAGGAAGGACTCGAACCCTCGAATGCCGGAATCAAAATCCGGTGCCTTAACCAACTTGGCGACTCCCCTACACGGGTGGACCGCCACGATATGGCAACCCACCGGAAACTTTCAATCTACTGCCCATCCCGCCAAAGGATGAAGCCCTAGATTATGGCACGTTTTGATCTGCCATGCGCTGTTTGCGCCGGTTAAATCAACTTCGTGTTCCATTCTTGCAAACACCGCACTGCCCGAGCCCGTCATGCGGCCTTGCAAGCCCTGGGACGCCAGCCACTCAAGGGCTTGGCCGACCTCGGGGCAGAGCGCCTCGGCGACGGGCTGCAAGTCGTTCCGGCCAAAGCCGTAGTGCATTGCAGCAAAGCCTGCGATTGTAGCAGTATCCGAATCGCGTTTCAGATCCGGGCGCGAAAAAATCGTTTTCGTGTCCAGCCCCGCGGCGGGTTTGACGATGGCGAAGCGCGCGGGCGGCAGATCGGGCAGCGGTGTGATGGCCTCGCCCACGCCCTCGACCCAGGCGTTGCCGCCGCACAGGAAGAACGGCACGTCCGCGCCCAGCGGGAGGGCGATGGCCTGGAGTTGCGCGCGCGTGAGGCGCAGGTTCCACAGCCGGTTGAGCGCGAGCAGGGTGGTGGCCGCGTCGGACGAGCCGCCGCCCATGCCGGCCTGGGCGGGGATGCGCTTCGCCAGGCCGATGTGCGCGCCGTCGCTGCAGCCCGTGGCCGCTTGCAGGGCGCGGGCAGCGCGGGTGCACAGGTCGTCGGCGGGCAGGGGGAGGGCGTTGCCGTCGCCCAGGTCTTCGCGGGTGACCGAACCGCCGGCGCGGCGCTCCACGTGCAGCGTGTCGCACCAGTCCACGAGCATGAAGGCCGACTGCAGCAGGTGGTAGCCGTCGGCGCGGCGGCCCGTGATGTGCAGGAACAGGTTGAGCTTGGCCGGGGCGGGCAGGTCGTACAGCGTGTGCATCAGCGGGAAAGGACGACGCGCAGCGTGGCCGTGGGCAGGGGGTCCAGCCGTTCGGCGGCGATGCGGCCGTCCTGGGCGCGGCTCAGGTCGGCCTTCCAGCCCGCGGCGGCGGCGGGGCGGCCTTGCAGCCAGTCGAACAGGGCGGCAATGGGCAGGCGGCTGCCGGTCAGGTCTTGCACCAGGGCGTCGAGCGAGCTGGATTCAAGCACCTCGCTGCCTTGCTCCAGCCGCGCCGTGCCCGCGGCCCATTGCAGCCGGGCCAGGGTGGAGCCCAGCGGGGTGTAGAGCTGCAGTTCGCCCGCGTCGGGCGTGCCGCGCAGGTCGAAGGCGGCGCTGAACGATTGCGAGGATTCGCCTTCCACCTGCAGGGCCAGGCGGCCGCTCCAGGCCCCGGGCGCGGAAGGCGCGCGGGGCGGTTGCGCGCAGCCCGCCAGCACCAGCGCCAGCAGCAGCGCCAGCAGCAGCGCGGCCCAGAAACGTGTCCGCAGGAGTCCCCAGGTCAAGGCTGCGCCCCCAGGCGCTTGATGGTCTCTTGCAGCACCTCGTTGTCAGGGCTCATTTGCAGGCCCTTGCGCCAGGCGGCGAGCGCGGCGTCGCGCTGGTTCAGGCTCCAGAACACTTCGCCCAGGTGGGCGGCGATTTCGGGGTCCTGCTTTTTCTCGAAGGCTTGTTGCAGCAGTTCCAGCGCCTTTTCGCGGCGGCCCATGCGGAATTCCACCCAGCCCAGGCTGTCGGTGATGAAGGGGTCGCCGGGCAATTGGTCCAGAGCCTTCTCGATCAGGCGCTTGGCTTCGGGCAGGCGCACGCCGCGGTCGGCCAGCGAATAGCCGAGCGCGTTGAGCGCCTGGGCGTAGCCGGGCTGGCGCGCGATGAGCTTGCGCAGCAGCTGCTCCATGAGTTCGGGCTTGCCCGCCTTTTCGGCCAGCATGGCCTGGTCGTAGAGCAGGTCGTCGTCGTCGGGCGACTGGGCGGCCAGCTGGGCTTGCAGGTCGTAGGCGTCCTGGTATTGGCGGTTCTCGCGCAGCAGCTGCACTTCGGCGGCGGTTTTCTGGCGCTCTTCCTCGGGCGTCTTGGCGGGCAGGCTGTGGATGAGGGCGCGGGCGTAGGCCAGTTTGCCCTGGTGCGCGGCCAGCGAGGCGCGGCGCACCTGGGCGTCGAACAGGGCGGGGCCGTCCACGCGGGCGAGCCAGTTTTCGGCTTCGTCGTACTGCTTGCGCTTTTCGGCGATCTGCGCGCGCAGCAGGTAGCCGCGGTTCAGGCCGTCCTGGCGGGCGTCGCCTTCGGGCAGCTGGTTGACGGCGGCGCTGAACTGGTCGGCGGAGGCCGACGCCTCGTCCACCTGGTTGTTTTGCAGCTGCAGCATGGCCAGCACCAGCCAGGGGTCGGGCAGGTCGGGTTTTGCGCGCGTGAGCAGGTCGAGCTGCCGGGTGGCCTCGGGGTAGTGCTGCTGGCTGATCAGCGAGCGCGCGTAGGCCATGCGCAGCTCGGGCGAGGCCTCGGGGTTGTCGAAGTACTGGGTGATGAGGGGTTCGGCGTCCTGCACGCCGGCTTCCGACAGGCCCATGGCCAGCAGCGCGGCGTTGTCGCTCACGGGGGGGAAGGCTTGCGCGCGCCGGGCGGCGGCCAGCGCGCCCTGCTTGTCGCCCGCCGCCAGCCGCAGGCGGCCCACGCTGGCCCAGGCGGAGGAGCCCAGGGCCGGGTCGTTGAGCGTGCCGGCCAGCGCTTTTTCGACCACCGATGCGGCCAGCGCCTTGTCGCTGACCCGTGCATACAGCGCGGGGATGGATTGCAGCACCGCCGCCTTGAGCGGGTCGGGCGTGCTGGCCAGCACCTGGCGCAGCGGCTCGGCGGTTTCGCCGGTGCGGTTGAGCGCGACCAGGATTTGCAACTGGTAGCGGCTGGCGTCGCGCGACTGGGGCTGCGCGGCCTTCCAGGCCTGCACCGCGTCCAGGGCCGAGTCGCCCGAGCGTGCCTGCAGCGCGATTTCGGTGGCGCGGCGGTACAGGTCGGGGTCGTTGCTGCGGCGCGCGGCTTCGAGCATCAGCGCGTAGCCGGTGGCGGGGTCGCCAGCGCTGGTGGTCATTTCGCCCACCAGCGCTTCGTAGAACAGTTCGGCGTTCAGCATTTCGCTGGCCTGGGGGCTGGAAATGGCGGGCCTGGGCTTGGCTGCCGCTGGCGTGTGGGGGCGGAGAGTGGGCTGTTGGGACCAGGCCGTGAAAGGGCTGGCGATCAGGGCCGCGGCGGCCCAGGCCAGTGGCCGGAAGCGGAAGAAATGCACCATCGAACCATAATAATCGAGATGCCCTGTTTGCCTGATGGACGCCCCCGATGCCTGAATTACCCGAAGTAGAGGCCACGCGCCGCAGCTTTGCCGATGGCATCGCGGGGGGCGTGGTGCGGTCGGCCACGCCGGGCAAGCCGCTGCGCTGGCCGCTGGGCTGCGCGCCGCAGCACCTGGCGGGGCAGCGCGTGCTGGGTGTGCGCCGCCGGGGCAAGTATTTGCTGATCGACCTGAGCGGCGGGCTGCTGCTGGTGCACCTGGGCATGTCGGGCAGCCTGCGCTTTGCACAAGATTTACCCGCGCCGGGGCCGCACGACCACTTCGACTTGGCGACCAGCCTGGGCACGCTGCGCCTGCACGACCCGCGCCGGTTTGGCGCGGTGGTGTACGCGGCGTCCGAAGAGGCCCCCGTGGCGCGCAAGCTGCTGGGCGGGCTGGGGGTAGAGCCGCTGTCGGATGCGTTCCTGCTCGACGCCTTCCACGCCGGGCTGCGCGCCAGCCGCGCGCCCATCAAGCAGGTGCTGCTCGCGGGCCGGCTGGTGGTGGGGGTGGGCAACATCTATGCGTCCGAGGTGCTGTTCCTCGCGGGCATCCGGCCCACGGCGGCCGCCAACCGGGTGGGGCCGGCGCGGGCGCGCAGGCTGCACCAGGCCATCCGCGAAGTGCTGGCGCTGGCCGTGGAGCGCGGCGGCACCACGTTGCGCGACTTTTCCAACGCCGATGGCGTAGCGGGGCACTTTCAGAACGAGACCCGCGTGTATGGGCGTGAGGGGCTGCCGTGCCTGGCCTGCGGCACCGCCGTCAAGAGCATCCGGCAGGGCCAGCGCAGCACCTTCTTCTGCCCCCAATGCCAGAGAACCTGAAATATAAGAAAAATCGGCCTCCAGCCTTTATGGAACGTGCGCTAGCAGCTATCATTTTTGAAGTATGACCCTTTCCTTCAACGAACAGTTCGACCAGCACGGCGCATGGCGGCGCGGGTTTGCCCAGCGGTTGCGGCAGTTGTCGGGCTGGCTGGCGTCGCATGAGCTGATGGACGCGGCGGTCGAGGAGCGCCTGGCGCGGCTCGAGGCCCAGGTGCGCAGCGACAAGGTGATGGTGGCCTTCGTGGCCGAGTTCTCGCGCGGCAAGTCGGAACTGATCAACGCCATCTTCTTCGCGGGCTATGGCCGCCGCATCATGCCCGCGAGCGCGGGGCGCACCACCATGTGCCCCACGGAGCTGGGCTACGACGCCGAGGTGGCGCCCAGCCTGCGCCTGCTGCCGATCGACACGCGCCTGCAGCCGCAGGGGCTGGCCGAATGGCGGCTGCGGCCCGAAAGCTGGGTGACCCTGCCACTGGACGTGCATGACGCCGGGCAACTGGCCCAGGCGATCGCCAAGGTGTCCGAAGTGCGCCGCGTGGGCCAGGACGAAGCGCGCGCGCTCGGCTTCTGGCACGACGACCTGCCGGGCGAGAACCCGCTGCCCGGCGCGGACGGCCTGGTCGAGGTGCCGGCATGGCGGCACGCGCTCATCAACATCGCCCACCCGCTGCTGCGGCAGGGGCTGGTGATCCTCGACACGCCCGGCCTCAACGCCGTGGGCGCCGAGCCGGAACTGACGGTGAACCTGATTCCGCAGGCGCAGGCGGTGCTGTTCATCCTGGGGGCCGACACGGGGGTGACCCGGTCGGACCTGGCGATCTGGCGCGAGCACCTCGTGGGCGATGCCGGCGCGCGCTGGGTGGTGCTGAACAAGATCGACACGCTGTGGAACACGCTGAATTCGCCGGGGGAACTGGCGGCGCAGATCGAGCGCCAGTGCGCCACGTCCGCCGACATGCTGGGCCTGCCGCGCGCCCGCGTGGTGCCGCTTTCGGCGCAGAAGGGGCTGGTGGCGAAGATCGGGAACGACGCGGACCTGCTGGCCGCCAGCAACCTGGCCGCGCTGGAGTCCGCGCTGGCCGACGGCATTCTGGGCCGGCGGCAGGAGGTGCTGCGCGCCGCCGTGGCGTCCGGCGTGGCCGGGCTGCGCGCCGAGACCCAGCGCGTCCTCAACCTGCGCCGCCGCGACCTGGACGAGCAGATGCTGGAGCTGCGCAGCCTGCGCGGCAAGAACGCCTCGGTCATCGCATCCATGCGCGCGCGCATCGAGCAGGAGCAGCGCGAGTTCGAGGCCAGCGCTGGCAAGATCCAGGCCGTGCGCGCGGTGCATTTGAAGCTGCTGCGCGAACTGTTCCAGCGGCTGGGCGCGCGCTCGCTCAAGGCCGAACTCGCCCAGCTGGAAGCCGCCCTGCTGGCGCGCGGTCTCAAGCTCGGCGTGCGCCCGGTGTATGCGCAGACCTTCGATCGGCTGCGCGCCATCGCGGGGCAGGCGCAGGCATCGGCCGCCGAAATCCAGTCCATGCTCGACGGCACCTTCCGCCAACTCAATGCGGAGCACGGCTTCTCGCTGCACGTGACGGCGGCCCCCAGGCTGGAGGGTTTCGCGCAGGAGGTGACGCGGATCGAGCAGGGCCACATGCAGTACCTGGGCCTGGGCAACGCGCTCAAGCTCGCCCAGCCCGAGTTCGCGCAGCGCCTGGTGCGCGCGCTCGGTATGCGGCTGCGCACCGTGTTCGAAACGGCGGCGAACGACCTGGAACTGTGGAGCAAGTCCGCCACCGCGCAGATCGACGCGCAACTGCGCGAGCGCAAGCGCAGCTTCGGGCGGCGTATCGAGGCGGTGGACCGCATACAGCACGCGGCCACCGGGCTGGCCGACCGCATCGAGGAAATCGAGTCCGCCGAACTGGCGTTGCAGCAACTGGAGCACCGCCTGGCCGAATCCACGCAGCAGTTGATGGCGGAGCCGGCGGCACCGCAGACGTGATGGCGCAGCTCCCCGACATCGCCACGCCCGTGGTGCGCTGGCAGGCCACGCACGGCCGCAACCACCTGCCCTGGCAGCGCACGCGCGACCCGTACCGCGTCTGGCTGTCCGAAATCATGCTGCAGCAGACGCAGGTGGCCACGGTGCTGGACTACTACCCGCGTTTCCTGGCGCGCTTTCCCGACGTGGCCGCGCTCGCCGCGGCGCCCGTGGACGATGTGCTGGCCCTGTGGAGTGGCCTGGGCTACTACAGCCGCGCGCGCAACCTGCACCGCTGCGCGCAGCAGGTGATGGAGCTGCACGGCGGGGCCTTTCCGCGCACCGCCGAAGTGCTGGCCACGCTGCCGGGCATAGGGCGCAGCACGGCGGGGGCGATTGCCGCGTTCTGCTTTGCCGAGCGCTCGCCCATCCTCGACGCCAACGTGCGCCGCGTGCTCACGCGCGTGCTGGGGTTTGGCGCTGACCTGGCCGTGGCGCGCAACGAGCGGCTGCTGTGGGAGCAGGCCGAGGCGCTGCTGCCGCGTGAACACCTGCACGACGCCATGCCGCGCTACACGCAGGGCCTGATGGACCTGGGCGCCGCCGTCTGCGTGCCGCGCAACCCGCGCTGCGGCGAATGCCCGCTCGCGCTGCAATGCGCGGCCCGGCGTGCGGGCGATGCCGAGCGCTACCCGGTCAGGACCCGCAAGCTCAAGCGCAGCGCCGAGTCGTGGTGGCTGCTGCTGCGCCGCAATGCGGCGGGCGCCTTCTGGCTGGAGCGCAGGCCCGCCACGGGCATCTGGGCCGGGCTGTACTGCCCGCCGGTGCTGGCTGAGGCGCCCTGCGTGGAGGGCGCGCAGCATCTGGAGCCGTTCACCCACGTGCTCACGCACCGCGACCTGCATCTGCACCCGGTGATCGTGCAGGAGGACGGGGAAGGAGAGGGCTGGTATGGCCCCGCGCAGTGGCCTGAACTGGGCCTGCCCGCGCCCATCCGCAAGCTGCTGGAGCGGATGGGGCAGAGCCTGTTCTGACCTGTGTTCTAGCGGTTGTCCAGCTCGCGGTGCCGCCGCAGCGTCGTCCAGTGCGGCGCGAAGCGCTCCGCCAGCCGCTCCACCAGGTACACCGAGCGGTGCTGCCCGCCCGTGCAGCCCACGGCCACGGTGACGTAGCTGCGGTGGTTCTGCGCCATCAGGTCGAGCCAGCGGTTCATGAACTGCTCGATGTGCTCCTGCATCCGCAGCACCTCGGTCTGCTGGCGCAGGAAGTCGGCCACGGGTGCGTCCAGCCCCGTCAGGTCGCGCAGCGCGGGCTCGTAGTGCGGGTTGGGCAACATGCGCACGTCGAACACGAAGTCGGCGTCCATCGGTATGCCGCGCTTGAAGGCGAACGACTGGAACACCAGGGTGAGCTGGCCCGCCGGCGTGGCGATCAGGCTCTTGATGGCGCTTTGCAGCTGCGAGGCGCGCAGCGTGCTGGTGTCGATCACGTGGGCGCGCTCGCGCAGGTCGGCGAGCAGCTCGCGCTCCAGTTCGATGGTCTGCACCAGCGCCTTGCGGCCGTCGGCCAGGGTGAGCGGGTGGCGGCGGCGGGTTTCGGAAAAGCGGCGCACCAGCGTGCCGGTGGTGGCGTCGAGGAACAGCGACTTCACCTCCACGCCCTGGCTGCGCAGCTGCGCCAGTTGGCCCGGCAGCTGCGGCAGGCCGGTGGCGCTGCGCACGTCCATGGCAATGGCGACGCGGCGGCCATGGTGCGCGTGCTCCAGCGCGACGAAGGCGGCGAGCAGCTCGGGCGGCAGGTTGTCCACGCAGTAGTAGCCCGCATCTTCGAGCGCGTGCAGCGCCACCGATTTGCCCGAGCCGGACATGCCGGTGAGGATGACGATTTCCTGGGTCATGGCGTGGCTCCCAGCATCTCCTTGGCGTGCGCCAGGGTGGTGTCGGACATTTTCTCGCCGCCCAGCATCCGCGCCACCTCGCGCACGCGCTCCTCGTGCTGCACGGGGGCCACGGTGCTGGTGGTGACCGCCTTTTTGTCCACGGTGGTGCGGCGCTTGGCCACCAGCAGATGCTGGTCGGCGCAGGCCGCCACCTGCGGCAGGTGCGTGACGGCCAGCACCTGCCGGTCGCGGCCCAGGCGCCGCATGAGGCGGCCCACGGTCTCGGCCACCGCGCCGCCCACGCCCGAGTCCACCTCGTCGAAGATCAGCGTGGGCGCGGCGCCCAGCTGGCTGGTGGTGACGGCGATGGCGAGCGAGATGCGCGAGAGCTCGCCGCCCGAGGCCACCTTGCCGATGGGGCGCGGCGTGGCGCCGGGGTGCCCGGCGACGAGGAAGCCCACCGCGTCCAGCCCCTCGGGGCCGGGTTCGGCGGGTTCGATGGCCACGTGGAATTGCCCGCCCGCCATGCCCAGGCCCTGCATGGCCTCGGTGATGGCGCGCGAGAGCCGGGGGGCGGCCTTGGCGCGGCTGTGGGACAGGGCCTGGGCTTCCTTTTGGTAGGCCGCGCCGCATTCGCTTTCCGTGGCTTCCAGCTGGGCCAGGTCCGCCGCGGCGTCGAGTTCACGCAGTTCCTGCTTCCAGCCTTCGAGCGTGGCGGGCAGGTCCTCGGGCGGGCGCTTGTAGCGGCGCGCCAGCGCCATCCATTGCGACAGGCGCTGGTCGAGCTCGGCCAGGCGCCCGGGGTCCAGCTCGGCGCGGCGCAGGTAGGCGTGCAGCGAGTGGCTGGCGTCGTCGGCCTGCGCCAGGGCCGAGGCCAGCACCTCGGCCAGGGCCTGGAATTCCGGGTCCAGGTGCTGTTGCTGCGCGAGCAGGTGGTGCGCGCGGGCCAGGCGGGCGTGTGCGCCGTTTTCGTCGTCTTCCAGCAGGCCCAGGGCGCTTTCCGCCGTGTCGATCAGCGCCTGGGCGTGCGACAGGCGCGTGTGCTGGGTGTTGAGTTCGTCCCACTCGTGCGCGGCGGGGGCGAGCTTGTCCACTTCGCCGATCTGCCATTGCAGCCGCTCGCGCTCGCGCAGGGCGGTGTCCTGCCGGGCGCGGGCGGCGGCCAGCGTCTGCCGCGCGGCACGCCACGCGGCCCAGCGCTGGCGCAGCGCGGCGGTGTTCACGCCCGCATAGGCGTCGAGCAGGCCGCGCACGGCCTCGGGCCGCATCAGGCTTTGCCAGGCGTGCTGGCCGTGGATGTCGAGCAGCTGCTCGCCCACGGTGCGTAGCTGGGTGGCGGTGGCGGGGCTGCCGTTGATCCAGGCGCGGCTTTTGCCCTGTGCATCGACCACACGGCGCAGCAGCAGGGTGTCTTGCGGGTCGAAGCCGCCTTCTTCGAGCCAGGGGGCGAGGCTGGCGGGGCTGTCGAATTCGGCGCAGATGTCGGCCTGCCTGGCCCCTTCGCGCACCACGCCGGCGTCGGCGCGGGCGCCGAGGGCGAGTTGCAGCGCGTCGATCAGGATGGATTTGCCCGCGCCCGTCTCGCCTGTCAGCACGGTGAAGCCGCCGTGCACATCGATCTCCAGGCTCTGCACGATCACGAAGTCGCGCAGTTCAATCCGCCGTAAGGCCATCAGTCATTCCAGTGCAATTTCTTTCGCAAGGTGGCGAAGTAGCTCCAGCCCTTGGGATGCAAGAAGCGTACCTGGTGCTCCGAGCGGCGCACCAGGATGCGGTCGCCGTGCAGCAGCGATGCGAGCGATTGCATGTCGAAATTGGCGCTCACGTCGCGCCCGCCCGCGACCTCGATGGAAATGTCGCTGCTGTCGGGCAGCACGATGGGCCGGTTGGACAGCGTGTGCGGCGCGATCGGCACCATCACCCAGCCCCGAATGGCCGGGTGCAGCATGGGCCCGCCCGCCGACAGCGAATAGGCGGTGGAGCCGGTGGACGAGGCGATGATCAGCCCGTCCGCGCGCTGGTTGGCGACGAAGTGGCCGTCCACCTCCACGCGCAGCTCCACCATGCCGGAGGTGGCGCCGCGGTTGACCACCACGTCGTTCATCGCGAACGCCTCGAACACGCATTCGCCGTCGCGCAGCACGCGCGCGTGGATGAGCGGGCGCGGGTCTTCCTCGTATTCGCCGCGCAGCATGGGCGTCAGGGTGGCCTGGTAGTCGTCGAGCGGAATGTCGGTGACGAAGCCCAGCCGCCCCTGGTTGATGCCGATGAGCGGCGTGCCGTACCGGGCCAGGCGGCGGCCGATGCCCAGCATGGTGCCGTCGCCGCCCACCACCAGGCCCAGGTCGCACTGTTTGCCGATGGCGTCGGGGTCGAGCGCGGGGTAGTGGGCCAGGCCGGTGTTGGCGGCGGTCTCGGCCTCCAGCGACACCTCGCAGCCCTGGCGCATGAGGAAGTGCGCGATGTCCTCCATGACCTTGCGCGCGCCGTGGCCGCCTGCGCTCGCGACGGGCGAGTGGTATTTCCCGATCAGGGCGACGTGGTGGAAGCGGAGGGTCATAGCGCAGGCATTATCCATAGATGCATGAATTTTGAATGAAATAGACCTCCCGCCAGCCTGGGGTAAGCGCTAGCAGCTATCAAATCAGGAGTCTGGAGCCGAAGTCTGTAGAATCGTTTTCCATGCTCGATGACCGTGCCAAGTTGCTGCTCAAAGCGCTGGTCGAACGCTACATTGCGGACGGCCAGCCCGTGGGCTCGCGCACCTTGTCCAAGGCGTCGGGGCTGGAGCTTTCGCCCGCCACCATCCGCAACGTGATGGCCGACCTGGAAGACCTGGGCCTGATCGCCAGCCCGCACACCTCCGCCGGGCGCATTCCCACCGCCAAGGGCTACCGGCTGTTCGTGGACACCATGCTCACCGTGCAGCGCAGCCAGCTGGCCGCGCCGGAACTGCCCCCCGAGCAGCCGCAGAAGGTGATCGCCAACGCGGCGCAGATGCTGTCCAGCCTGTCGCAGTTCGTGGGCGTGGTGATGGCGCCGCGCCGCACCTCCGTGTTCCGGCACATCGAATTCCTGCGGCTGTCCGAGCGGCGGCTGCTGGTCATCATCGTCTCGCCCGAGGGCGACGTGCAGAACCGCGTCATCTTCACCGGCGTGGACTACACGCCCTCGCAGCTGGTCGAGGCCGCCAACTTCCTCAACACCCATTACGCGGGCCTGGCAATGGAGCAGGTGCGCGAGCGGCTCAAGCTGGAGGTGGAGCGGCTGCGCGGCGAAATCGCGGCGCTGATGCAGGCGGCGGTGAACGTGGGCTCCGAGGCGCTGACGCAGGCGCAGGACGAGGTGGTGATCTCCGGCGAGCGCAACCTGCTGGCCGTGAGCGACTTCTCGGGCGACATGCGCAACCTGCGCCGCGCGTTCGACCTGTTCGAGCAGAAGACGCAGATCCTGCGCCTGCTCGACGTCTCCAGCCAGGCCGAGGGCGTGCGCATCTTCATCGGTGGCGAAAGCCAGGTGATTCCGTTCGAGGAACTGTCCGTGGTCAGCGCCCCCTACGAGGTGGACGGCCAGGTCGTGGGCACGCTGGGCGTCATCGGCCCCACGCGGATGCCCTACGACCGCATGATCCAGATCGTGGACATCACCTCCAAGCTGGTGTCGAACGCGCTCAGCCACAGAAAATGATTGCGGGAAAACCCTGAATCTGCAATAATCGCCAATTCGCCGCAACGCAGCGGCGTTTTTTGTGCATCTCCCTTCATGCATCGGGCTGACCTGAAACAGCCCACCAGTCCCTCGCAAGGCCCGGTTTCGTTTGATGGTTGATGTTTTGCAACCTCATCATTGAACGAAATGACCGACATCCTCGAAATGCCGGGCGCCGCCGCGTCCGCTGAACAAACCTCCATTCAACAAGCCCCGCAAGAAGCGGCCCCCCAGGCCCTGCCCGAAGGCTTCGTGCAGCTCGGCCTGGCCGAAGAATTGATCACCGCCGTGCGCGACCTGGGCTACACCCAGCCCACGGCCGTGCAGGAAAAAGCCATTCCCATGGCCATGGGCGCGGGCGACGACGGCTTCGTGGACCTCATGGTCTCCAGCCAGACCGGCAGCGGCAAGACCGCCGCCTTCCTGCTGCCCGTGCTGCACACGCTGATCCAGCAGCAGGCCGAGCAGCAAGCCCGCGAGCGCGCCGAATACGAACAGGCCTGCGCCGACGCCGCCGCCAAGGGCGAGCCCGGCCCCAAGCGCAACAAGCGCAAAGACCCCACCAACCCGCGCAACTTCAAGGCCGCCGTGCCCGGCGCGCTGGTGCTGTGCCCCACGCGCGAACTCGCGCAGCAGGTGGCACACGACGCCATCGAACTGGTGCGCCACTGCCGTGGCCTGCGCATCGCCAACGTGGTGGGCGGTATGCCGTACCAGTTGCAGATCGCCAAGCTGCAGAACGCCAACCTCGTGGTCGCCACGCCGGGCCGTTTGCTCGACCTGCAGCGCTCCATGCAGATCAAGCTCGACCAGGTGCAGTTCCTGGTGGTGGACGAGGCCGACCGCATGTTGGACCTGGGCTTCTCCGACGATCTGGCCGAGATCAACCAGCTCACCGCCCAGCGCAAGCAGACCATGATGTTCAGCGCCACCTTCGCGCCGCGCATCCAGCAGCTCGCCATGCGCGTGATGCACGACAACGGCGCCGGCGTGAAGAAGCTGACCATCGACTCGCCGCAGGAAAAGCACGCCAACATCCAGCAAAAGCTGTTCTGGGCCGACAACGCCCAGCACAAGCGCAAGATGCTCGACCACTGGCTGCGCGACGCCTCCATCGACCAGGCCATCGTGTTCGCCAGCACGCAGATCGAGTGCGACGGCCTGGCCAACGACCTGCAGCAGGACGGCTTCTCCGCCGTCGCCCTGCACGGCGCGCTGAGCCAGGGCCTGCGCAACCGCCGCCTGATGGCGCTGCGCAACGGCCAGGTGCAGATCCTCGTCGCCACCGACGTGGCCGCGCGCGGCATCGACGTGCCCACCATCACCCACGTGTTCAACTTCGGCCTGCCCATGAAGGCCGAGGACTACACCCACCGCATCGGCCGCACGGGCCGCGCCGGGCGCGACGGCTTGGCCGTGACGTTCGCCGAATTCCGCGACCGCCGCAAGATCTTCGACATCGAAGGCTACAGCCACCAGCAATTCAAGGCCGAGGTGATTCCGGGCCTGGAGCCGCAGCAGCGCTTCCCCGACGGCAACGGCTTTGGCAATGGCAACAGCCGTGGCGGCCCGCGCGAGCGCCGTGGCGGCTTTGGTGGCGCCCGCCGCGACGGTGACGGCTATGGCCGCAAGAGCGGCTTCGGCGACCGGGGCGGTTTCGGTGACCGTGACCGTGGCGGTTTCGGCGGCGGCCGCAACGAGGGCCGCTATGAAGGCCGCCAGGACGCGCCGCGTGGCGACTGGGGCGGCAAGCCCGCCCACAAACCCGCATTCGCCAAGAAGCCCATGGGCGCGGGCGGCGGCAAGCCCTTCAAGCCCCACGATGCCCACAAGCGCACCGCGCGCCCGGCACGCTGATTCTTGAACGTTTTTGGCCGCTAGCGCTTATGCAGCAAGCGCTGGCAGCTATCGTTTTTGATGATTGCTCGCTCCGGCTTTTGCGCAGCCGCATCGCCTGCGCAAAAGCCGGGTAATCCCTTGAGTAGGCGCACACAGAAAGTGTATACACTTTCGTCGACAAAACGTTGACAAACCCCTCAAGGAGAAAACACATGGGCCTGAGCACCCACGTCCTCGACACCATGAATGGCTGCCCCGCCGCGGGCATGTCCGTCGCGCTGTATTCCACCCAAGGCGATCAGGCCACGCTGGTCAAGCGCCTGACCCTGAACCACGACGGCCGCACCGACGCGCCGCTGTTCGACAACAACAGCCTGAAGGTCGGCACCTACCGCCTGACCTTCGACGTGGCGGCCTACTTCAAGGCGCGCGGCGTGCAGCTACCCGAGCCCAACTTCCTGAACCAGGTCAGCCTGGATTTCGGCGTGGCCCACACCGACCAGCACTACCACGTGCCACTGCTGGTCAGCCCCTGGAGCTATTCCACCTACCGGGGTTCCTGAGGCGCAAACCGCGCTCAGTGCGCCTCGGCCTGCCGCGCCGCCGTGATGGCGGCGGCTTCGTCGTACTCGGCGCCGTTGAGGAAAACGTTCAGCAGCACGGCGGTGATCGAGGTCAGCAGGATGCCCGACTCGATCAGCGAATGCAGGCTGTGCGGCATCCACTGCTTGAAGTTGGGCGCCACCAGCGGAATCATGCCGATGCCGATGGACACCGCCACGATCATCGGGTTGTGGCGGTTGGCCTTGAAGTCCACGCCCGACAGGATGCGGATGCCCGTGGCCGCCACCATGCCGAACATCACGATGCCCGCGCCGCCCAGCACCACGGTGGGCAGCGACTCCACCAGCGCCGCCATCTTGGGCAGCAGGCCCAGCAGAATCATGATGAGGCCGGCGGCCACGCAGACGAAGCGGCTCTTGACGCCCGTCACCGCCACCAGCCCCACGTTCTGCGAGAAGCTGGTGTACGGAAAGGTGTTGAAAATGCCGCCGATCAGCGTGCCCAGCCCGTCGGTGCGCAGGCCGCGCGCCAGGTCCTGCTGGCCGATCTTGCGGCCCGTCATCTCGCCCAGGGCCAGGAACATGCCGGTGGACTCGATCATCACCACGATCATGATCAGCGTCATGGTCAGGATCAGCACCGGGTCGAACACCGGCATACCGAAGTGCAGGGGCATCACCACCTCGAACCATGGCGCCTTGCCCACCTTGTCGAAGTGCATCCAGCCCATGACGGTGGCCAGCACGGCGCCCACCACGATGCCCAGCAGCACCGAGATGTTGGCCACGAAGCCCTTGGCGTACTTGACGATCAGCAGGATGGAGGCCAGCACCACCGCCGAGATGGCCATGCCCGACAGGTCGGCGTACTTGGGGTTGGGCACCGTGGGCATGATGGCCATGCCCTTGGGCGCGGGCAGCGGTGAGCCGGGCGAACTGGCCTGCGCCAGCCATTGCGCGTAGGCCGGGTCCACCACGGCAGGCGCCGTCGGACCCACGGGGTTGCCGAAGATCCAGTTGATGCCCACGCGCATCAGCGTGATGCCGATGACCGTGATGATGGTGCCCGTGACCACCGGTGGGAAGAACCGCAACATGCGGCTGACCACCGGCGCGATGGCGATCGAGAGCACCCCGGCGCCGATGATGGAGCCGAACAGCAGCTGCGCGCCCGCGTGGCCGGGGTTGGCGCCCGCGATGGCCAGCATCGGCGCGACCGAGGCGAAGGTCACGCCCATCATCACCGGCAGCTTGACGCCGAACCACTGCGTCACGCCCAGCGACTGGATCAGCGTGGCGATGCCGCAGCAGAACAGGTCGGCCGAGATCAGCATGGCCACTTCGTCGGAACTCAGGTTGAGCGCCCGGCCCACGATGAGCGGCACGGCCACGGCGCCCGCGTACATCACCAGCACGTGCTGCAGGCCCAGCGCCGCGAGCTGGCCGGCGGGAAGCATTTGATCGACCGGCGACGGAGCCGGGGAAGGGGGAGAGGGGGGCATGGCAACTCCGTTTCTTGAGGCAAGCGGGATGGAATGGGGGTGTCAGGCGGCGGCGCGCAGGGCTCCGGGCGCGAGGTGGGCCCAGGATTCGCACTGCAGCATCACTTCCAGCACCATCGCGTCGTCCTCGCCGTGCCAGACGCGCCGCGCGACGCGAAAGTGCATACCCTCGCACGCGATGACGTCGTCCGTTTGCAACACGCCCGCCGTCTGCAGCCGGTGCAGCAGCGGCTGCAGGCTGGCGCCGAGCGCGGCGGCGCGGTTGGGCAGCATCGGCTGCAGGAACGACGTGCTGATGCGGATGGCCATGGGTGCTCCTTTGGAATTTCCATGGATAGCGCAAGAAACAGGCCAGCGCTGCCGCCCCGCGCCGTGCGGGCGGAGAATTTCCGCTAAGTTATTGAAAATATTGGATTTTCTGGCGCTTAAGGGCTACTGCAACGCGGCGTCGGCCCATGCCGGCGGCACCGCGCCGGGACGTGCGTAATGGTGCGGTGCACCATCCGAGTTCACGGGCCGCACCAAAGAGCCGCCGCAGCCTGGCACGGGAACTGCTCACTGAACAGGTCAGATATTTCAGGAGAACAACCCATGGGCCTCAGCACCCACGTCCTCGACACCATGAACGGCTGCCCCGCCGCGGGCATGTCCGTCGCGCTGTATGCCACCAACGGGGAGCAGGCCACGCTGCTACAGCGCCTGGTGCTCAACCACGACGGCCGCACCGACGCGCCGCTGTTCGACAACAACAGCCTGAAGGTCGGCACCTACCGCCTGACCTTCGACGTGGCGGCCTATTTCAAGGCGCGCGGCGTGCAACTGCCCGAGCCCAACTTCCTGAACCAGGTCAGCCTGGACTTCGGCGTGGCCCATACCGACCAGCACTACCACGTGCCGCTGCTGGTCAGCCCCTGGAGCTACTCCACCTACCGCGGCTCTTGACTCATTCCCCGCGCTGGCCCTCGGTCAGCGTATCGAGCTGGAAGCGCCCAGACTGGTCCCACAGCCACACGTCGGTATAGGTCACGCGCCCCGAGCGCGTGCCGGGGCGGGGAAAGGGCGCGGCGGCGCGCACCGTGCGCTCGATCTCGGCCATGACCTCGGGCGCATGGCTGGGCGCACGCTGCCAGTGCAGGCGCGTCACGCGGCCCGCGCTGTCGATGTCCACGTTCAGCACGCCCACCGCGTACAGCATGGGCGGCAGCTGGCCGGGGTAGATGCGGCTGGCGTTCAGGGCATACAGGTGTCGCGCCGCCTGCTGCCGGTACGCGCGCGCCTCGGCGGGCGAGGCGGTGGAGGAAGCCGTCGGCGTGGATTGGCAGCCCGCCAGCAGCAGGGCCGCAGCGGCTACGATGATGGAGCAGATGCGAAGGAACATATGACGGCCGAGGATAAGTGATGACAGCCTTGCGGATGTTGCTGGACGTGCTCGCGCACGGGCCGGCCTGCCTCGTTGAGGTGGACTCCACCCAGGGCTCCGCGCCGCGCGAGCGCGGCGCCTGGATGGCCGTGCACGCGGGCGGCACCATCGACACGATCGGCGGCGGGCACCTCGAATACCAGGCCATTGCCGAGGCCCGCCAGCGGCTCGCGGGCGGGCAGGGGAATGACGTCCTGCGCTATCCCCTCGGCCCCAGCCTGGGCCAGTGCTGCGGCGGTGTGGTGTTTCTGCGCTTCACCGTGGTCACGGCGGCGGATAAGCACGCGCTCTATGCGCGCCTCACGCAGCACCACCGGCCCGTGGCGCTGTTCGGCGGCGGTCACGTAGGCCATGCCATCGCGCGCGTGCTGGCGCCGCTGCCCTATGCGCTGACCTGGGTGGACAGCCGCGACGGCATCTTCCCCGACCCGCTGCCCGAAGGCGTGGAGTGCGAGCATTCCGACCCCGTGCAGGCCGCGGTGCCCACACTGGCGCCGGGTTCGCTCGTGCTGATCATGAGCTTCAGCCATGCCGAAGACCTGGACGTGGTGGCCGCCTGCCTCAAGCGCCAGCGCGCGCGCGGCGACCTGCCGTTCATCGGCCTGATCGGCAGCAAGACCAAATGGGCCACCTTCCGCCGCCGCCTGCGCGAACGCGGCTACGCGGATGAGGAGCTCGCCCACGTCACCTGCCCCATCGGCGTGCCGGGCATCACCGGCAAGGAGCCCGAGGTCATCGCCGTGGCCGTGGCGGCGCAGTTGCTGCAGCAAGGGCCATGCGCAGACTTTTCCTGCTGACCGCCGCCTTGCTGCTGGGCGCCTGCGCGCACCGGGCCGATGGTGAGGCGGACGACGCCGCGCTGCGCCGCACGGTGGACGCCACCATCCCCACGCTGATGGCGCGCCACGGCGTGCCCGGCATGGCGGTGGCCGTCACGGTGCACGGGCGGCGGTCTTTTTTCTACTACGGCGTGGCGTCGAAGGCGGAGGGCCGGCCCGTCACGCAGGACACGCTGTTCGAACTGGGCTCGGTCAGCAAGACTTTGACCGCCACCCTGGCCGCCTACGCCCAGGCGCGGGGCCAGCTCGACTTTTCCGCCAGCGCCAGCCGCTATGTGCCCGAACTCGCGGGTAGCCGCTTCGACGGCATTCCCGTGCTGGCGCTGGGCACCTACACGGCGGGCGGCCTGCCGCTGCAATTCCCCGACGACGTGACCGACGCGCCGCGCATGTTCGACTACTTCCGCCATTGGCAGCCCCGCTTTCCCGTGGGCGCGCAGCGGCAGTATTCCAACCCGAGCATCGGGCTGTTCGGCCTGGCGGCGGCGCGCAGCCTGGGCCAGCCGTTCGACGCGGCCATGGAGCGCACGCTGTTCCCACGCTTCGGCTTGCGCAGCACCTACCTGCAGGTGCCCCCGGAGCGCCAGGGCGACTACGCCCAGGGCTACACGCAGGACGACCGGCCCATCCGTGTCGCGCCCGGCATGTTCGATGCGCAGGCCTACGGCGTGAAGACCACCGCGCCCGACATGCTGCGCTTCGTCGAGGCCAACCTGGGCCTCGGCCCGGCGCTGGAGCCCGCGCTGCGGCGCGCCATCGCCGCCACGCACACCGGCCTGGTGCAGGTGGGCGGCAACCTGGTGCAGGGCCTGGGCTGGGAGATGTACGACGCGCCGGTGTCGCTGGAGCGCGTGCTGGCGGGCAATTCCGCGCAGACCGCCTTGCAGCCCCAGCCTGCCGTGCGCCTGGCCGTGCCGCGGCAGGGCGCGCTGTTCAACAAGACCGGCTCCACCAACGGCTTTGGCGCCTATGCCGTCTTCGTGCCCGCGAAGGAGGTCGGCCTCGTGCTGCTCGCCAACAAGAACGTCCCCATCCCGGAACGCATCCAGGCGGCCTGGGCCATCCTGCACGCTGTGGAATGACTTTTGCTTACGGAGAATGCGGCTAGGGATATCCCTAGGTCGCATGAGGGTGTTGGTTACTGGAAATGTACACCGCAACTGTATACACTTCGTGGCACTGATGGTCGCAGCGGTGCCCCGGTCTTGCCACACAAGGCCCAGGTGCGCGGCCACTTCGTTCTGCTCAGAGCGCCCGCAGTGGTGAGCAGGTTGCAAATAAACGCGGCGCCCCACGCGCCGCAAAGTTGAGAGAGAAACATGGAAGGTTACATTCTCGACTGGGCCAACCTGCTGTTGCGCTGGGTCCACGTCATCACAGCGATCGCCTGGGTGGGCTCGTCGTTCTACTTCGTCTTCCTGGACAGCAGCCTCACGCCGCCCGAGGGCGATTACGAGAAATCTCAAGGCGTCAGCGGCGAACTCTGGGCGCTGCACGGCGGCGGCTTCTACCACCCCGTCAAGTTCAACGTCTCCCCGCCGAAGCTGCCCGAGCACCTGCACTGGTTCTACTGGGAAAGCTACAGCACCTGGCTCAGCGGCTTCGCGCTGTTCACCGTGTCGTACCTCTGGAGCGCCAGCACCTACCTGATCGACAAGTCCAAGATGGACTGGGCGCCGTCCACCGCCATCCTGGTGGCGCTGGGCTTCCTGGTGGTGTTCTGGGTGCTGTACGACCTGGCCTGCCGTACCTTCGGGCAGAAGAAGAACGGCGATTCCATCGTCGGCGCGCTGGTGCTGGTGCTGGTGTGCGTGGCCTCGTGGCTGGCCTGCCACCTGTTCGCGGGCCGCGCCGCCTTCCTGCTCGTCGGCGCGATGATCGCCACCTCCATGAGCGCCAACGTGTTCTTCTGGATCATCCCCGGCCAGCGCAAGGTCGTCGCCGCCATCAAGGCCGGCCAGCCCGTCGATCCCATCTACGGCAAGCGCGGCAAGCAGCGCAGCGTGCACAACACCTACTTCACGCTGCCCGTGCTGTTCGCCATGCTGTCGAACCACTACAGCTTCACCTGGAGCCATCCGCAGAACTGGCTGGTGCTGATCTGCATGATGTTCGCCGGCGCCGCCATCCGCCAGTTCTTCGTGCTGCGCCACGGCTACAAGCTGGGCCGCAACGGCTACCCGCTGCCCTTCGCGGTGGCCGGCATCGTCGTGATCGGCGCGATGATCGGCTTCCTGGCTCCCAAGGCCATGCCGAGCTCGCCCGCCCCGGTGGCGGCGGCTCCGGCCCCCGCCGCGGCGGCCTCCGGCGAGGCGGTCGCCGCCGCCGCACCGGCCTCCGGCTTTGCCGCCGTGCACAAGGTGCTGGAGCAGCGCTGCTTCATGTGCCACGGTCCGGCCGTGCAGATGAAGGGCCTGCGCTTCGACAACGTCGATTCCGTCAAGCAGCACGCCCAGGCCATGTACCAGCAGGTGGTGGTGCAGAAACTCATGCCCATGAACAACGCCACCGGCATGACCGACGACGAGCGCGCGCTCATCAAGAAGTGGTACGAGGACGGAGCCAAGACGGAGTAGGCGCTCCCTCCGAGATCGTGAAAAAAGCCGCCAGCGCAGCCGCGCTGGCGGCTTTTTGCCGTTAGTTCAGGGTTCCACCCAACAGGGTTCGACCTCAGGCATGGCACGGGACGTGCTGCGTATATTCGTTCGAGAACCCTCCGTTGCCACGTTCCATGCCCCTGTCCGCGCACAGCCGTCTCGACCCCGCCGCCATGGCCTTCTGGTGGGCGCCGGGGGCCATGGTGCTGCGCCTCATGTGCGTGACGGCGCTGGCCCTGGCGCTGGCGGGTGGCGTGTCGGCCTGGCTGGTAGGGCGCGCTTCGGGGCAGGAGGCGGTGCGGCGCATCGTCGGCCAGCAGAACGACGAGGTGGAGATGCTCGCGCGCGTGCTGGCGAGCAAGGTCGAGCAGAGCCAGAAAATGCTGGGCGCGGTGGCGGCCGCCATTACCCCGGCCATGCTCGATGCGCCTGCGTCGGTCGCGGAACAGGGGCTGCCCGCCGCGACCTTTTTCGACAGCTTGCGCGTGGTGCGGCCCGATGGCGAATTGGGCCTCAGCCTGCGGCGTGGCCGCGCGGAGGCGGGCGGCCCGCTCGACCCCGTGGAGCGCGACGTCCTGCGCCGCACGCTCGCCGGCGGCAAGCCGCTGGTGTCCGAGCCCATCGTGGGCCGGGGCGGCGATGCGCGCGTGATGTTCACCATGCCCCTGCACCGCGAGGACGGCGGCCTGCTGGGCGTGGTGGGCGGAACCATCCGCCTGCAGTCGCAGGGGCTGCTGCCGCCGGCCATGGGGCTGCCCCAGCGCGAGGATTCGCGCCTCATCGTCTTCACGCGGGGCGGCACCATCCTGGCGCACTCCGAATCGTCGCGCATTCTGGGCCAGGTGCGTGACGAGCCGGGCCTGGCCCCGGTGTTCGCCGCCTGGCAGGGGGCGGCGCGGCCCGTGTCGGATGGCGCCGGCACCGAAGTGCTGCCGCGCCACATCGTGAGCATGGCGGGAATGCCGCTGCCGCAGTGGATGGTGGCCCGCGTGAGCGACGCGCAGGCCCTGCTCGCGCCCGTGCAGAGCGCGCAGCGCGATGCCTGGTGGACGGCCGCCGCCGCGCTGCTGTTCATCGCCATTGCGGCGCTGCTGTGCATGGCCCGGATCGCGCAGCCGCTGGCCCAGTTGCGCCATCGCGCGCCGCAGCTCCTGCAGCCCGACGCCGACCCGCTGGGCCCCTGGCCGCGCGCGCGCGGCGAGGTGGATGCGCTGACCGCCGTGTTCCGCGGCCTGAAGCGCCAGAGCGCGCGGCAGAAGGCCCACCACGCGGCGCTGGAAGCGCAGTTCCAGGCCATCCTCGACAACGCGCCCGTGGGCATCGTGATCACGCACCGCGACCGCATCGAGGTGGTGAACCGCCAGGCGAGCCACGTGCTGGGCTACGCGGCGGACCTGCTGCGCGGGCGCGAGGCCAGCGTGCTGTGCGGCTCCGCCGCCGACTACAACGCCCTGATCCAGCGCGTGCAGAGCGAATTCGCGGCGCACGGCGCGTTCGACGGCGACGTGTGCTTCACCCGCAAGGACGGCGGCCCGGTATGGGCGCGCGTGCAGGGCCGCCGGCTGGACGAGGCGGGCGTCGCGGATGGCGAGGTCGGCACGGTGTGGTTCCTCGAAGACCTCACGGCCGCGCGCGAGGCGCTGCGCCAGCAGGGCTGGGCCGCGCTGCACGACCCGCTCACGTTGCTGCCCAATCGCTCCGCCTTTGAGCAGCGCCTGCAGCAGATGCTGGTGCAGCAGGCCATGTCCCCACCGGGCAGCGAAGACGGCGCGCCGGACGCCGCGGGCGTGCTGCTGTTCCTGGACCTGGACCATTTCACGGTGGTCAACGACTTCGCGGGCCACGACGCGGGCGACGACGTGCTGCGCCACGTGGCCCGCCTGATCGACGTGCAGGTGCGCCAGGTGGGCTGGGCCGCGCGGCTGGGCGGCGACGAATTCGCCGTGGTGCTGCCCGGCTGCACGCCCGCGCGCGGCCACGCCGTGGCCGAGCAGCTGTGCGCCGCCCTGCGCGACTGGCAGCCCGCCTACCAGGAGCGCACCTTCACGCTGGGCGCGAGCATCGGCCTGGTGGTGCTGAGCCTGCGCTGGCCCACCGTGGCCGAGCTGCTGCACGCGGCCGACATGACCTGCTACGCGGCCAAGCGCGCGGGGCGCAACTGCGTGGTGGTGCACCACCAGGGGCAGTCTGTCTTCGGAGAGCTATGAACACCCCCCTGAGCGGCTGACGCCGCTTCCCCCCGCTCTCGGCTTCGCCGGGCAGGGGGACGCAGCCCTCGCTGCGGGGCGGCCCTTGCTCGGCTGCCCTCGCTTGGGGTGCGCCCGTTGCGAACGCTGTGCGCCTAAAGGCGGTCTTCCAGCCGGCCCAGTGCGCGCAGCAGGCGCTCGGCGGTGGCGGGTACGTTCAGGTGCACCGGCTGGCCGTCCGCGCGCGCGGACGCCACGGCGTTGCGCAGGGCTTCGTACACGCTGATGGCGAGCAGGAAGGGGGGCTCGCCCACGGACTTGCACAGATGGCGGCTGTCGTGTGCCCGGTCCTGGCCGCGGGGCCAGAGCTGGATGGACAGGCGCTGCGGCACGTCGCCCGTGGCGGGGATCTTGTAGCTGTCGGCCCCCTGCGTGGCGAGTTGGCCGCTGGCGTTCCATACGAGTTGCTCGGTGGTGAGCCAGCCCAGGCCCTGCACCAGGCCGCCTTCGATCTGGCCGATGTCGATGGCGGGGTTGATGCTGTGGCCCACGTCGTGCAGCACGTCCACGGCGAGCACGCGGCACTCGCCGGTCAGGGTGTCCAGCGCCACCTCCGCGCAGGCCGCGCCGTAGGCAAAGCCGCAGAAGGGGTGGCCTGCGGGCGTGGCCTGGCCGTAGGGGGCGGGCGGGGTGCCGGGGCCGCCGCCGTCGCTCCATAGCGGCACGCGGTGGGCGTGGGCGGCTTGCACGGCCTCGTCCCAGGTGCGCAGGGCGCGGGGGGTGACGACCTGGCCGGCGTGGATGCGCACGTCTTTTGCGCCGCAGCCGTCCAGTTCGGCGACGAAGGCGGCGAGGCGGGCGCGTACCTGGCGGGCCGCCGATTGCGCGGCCTGCTGGGCGGCGCGGCTGCCGCCGGCGGAGCGTGGTTGCAGCGTGTCCGAGGGCAGGGCGCGCACGCGGGCCAGGGGCACGCCCAGCGCGTCGGCCACCAGTTGCGCCACCTTGGTGTGCAGGCCCTGGCCCATGTCGGTGCCGCCGTGGCTGACCTGGACGCCGCCATCCGCGTGGATGTGCACCCGCACGCCAGCGGCGGGCGCGGTGGTGGCACCAGGGGCGCTGATGCCGAATTTGACCGGGGTGAGCGCCAGGCCGCGCTGGAGCGCGGGGTGCTGCGCGTTCCAGGCCAAAATGGCCTGCTGCCTTTGCTGGTAGCGCGCTGACAGCTCCAGTTTTGGTAGCAGATCGTGCAGGATGTTGTCTTCCACCGGCATCTGGTAGTGGGTGGTGTTGCGCTCCTGCACGCCGTAGAGGTTGGCGCGGCGCACGGCGAGGCCGTCGAGGCCGAGGGCGCGGGCGATGTCGCCCACGATGGTCTCGATCACGATCGCGCCCTGCGGCGCGCCCAGGCCACGGAAGGCGGTGTGGCTCTGCGTGTGGGTTTTGCAGCGGTACGAGGCGATGGCCACGTGGGGGAGGAAGTACGCGCCGTCGGCGTTGAGCGCGGCGCGGTCGGCCACGGGGCCGGAGAGGTCGGCGCCGCTGTGGCCGCAGTCCGCCGCCATGCGCAGCTGCAGGCCGAGGATGCGGCCCGCGCCGTCGAAGCCCACCTGCCAGTCGCAGGCGAAGGGGTGGCGCTTGCCGGTGATGCGGAAGTCTTCGCCGCGCAACAGGCCCAGCTTCACCGGGCGGCCCAGCCGGTGCGCGGCCACGGCGGCCCACACGGCCAGGGGGGCGGCCTGCGTTTCCTTGCCGCCGAAGCCGCCGCCCAGGCTGGCGCATTCCACGCGCACGCTGGCGGCGGGCAGGCCCAGGGCCTGGGCCACGCGGCGCTGTACTTCGCCAGGGTTCTGGGTGCTGGCGTAGACCCACCATTCGCCTTGCTCCAGCGGCAGGGCGTAGGCGGTCTGGCCTTCGAGGTAGAAGTGCTCCTGCGCGCCGGTTTCCAGCTGGCCGGTGAGGCGGTGCGGCGCCTGCGCGATGGCGGCTTCCGGCTGCCCGCGGCGCAGGAAGACGGGCGGCAGCGCGTAGTGGGCTTCGGCCAGCGCCTGCTGCAGGGTCAGCACGGCGGGCAGGGGGGTGATGTGGACTTGCACCTGCCGTGCGGCGCGGCGGGCCTGGGCGGCGGTGTCGGCCACCGCCAGGCCGATGACCTGGCCTGCGTACTGCACCAGGTCGTGGGCGAATACGGGTGCGTCTGGCGCATCGTGGGGCACGTCCCGGGCCAGCACCACGCCGTGCACGCCGTCCAGGGCCAGCGCGGCGGCGGTGTCGATGCGGGTGATGCGGCCATGCGCCACGGGCGAGAGGATGGGCGCGGCGTGCAGCGTGCCGAGGATTTCCGGCAGGTCGCCGGTATAGGCCGTATCGCCCGTGGCCTGGGCGTGGGCGCTGGCGAGCGGGTGCGGGAAGCCGACGGCGGGGAGTTCCTGGCGGTTCATGCGGGCACCAGTTCGGTCAGGGTCTGGAGGGAGGGCGCGCCCTGGCTTTCCTGCCAGCAGCGCTGCATCAGGCTGGCGAGCAGGGCGCGGCGGTAGGCGCTGCTGGCGCGCAGGTCGGTGGGCGGGGTGAATTCGGCTTGCAGCGCCTCGCCCGCGCGGGCGAGGGCGCCGGCGCTCCATTCGGTAAGCGCGGCTTCAGCCCGCAGGGCGCGGCGCGGGCGGGTGCAGACGCCGCTCACGCCGATGGAAGCGCGGCGGCCGTCCCACTGCACGGCGAGGCTGAGGGTGGCGGCGTCGTTGTCCCGGCGCTGGGAGACTTTGTGGGCGAACAGCTGAGCGTGTGGTGCGGGCAGGGGGATGTCGAAGCGCACGATGAGTTCGTCTGGCGCCAGGCCGTCGAAGTCTTCCACCGCGATGTGCCGCACGACTTGGCGGCTGCCGCGCTGGCTGGCGATGGCGGCCTGGGCGCGCAGCGCGATCAGCAGCGGCGTGGCGTCGCCGTTGGCGGCAAAGTGGGCCAGTTGGCCGCCCAGCGTGGCGACGTTGCGCACGGCCAGCCCGGCGAAGCGCGCGGCGTAGCCGGCCACGGGCGGCCAGTGGCGGGCCAGGGCGGCAAACGCCTCGGTCAGTGGAGCGGAGGCGCCTATGTGCAGGTGGTGGCGGCTGGTCTCGATGCGGCGCAGCTCGGGGGGGCGGGTCACGTCGAGCACCCGGGCCCGCTCGCCCTGGCGCGCCGTGCCGCCCGCCACCACCTGGGCCTGCGGGTGGGCCGCGCGGGCGGCCAGCAGGGCGGGCAGGGTGGTGGGCGCCAGATAGAGAGCCGAATCGGCCTCTAGACCTGATCCATCAAGCGCCAGAAGCTCCAGTTTTTGTAGCACTTGCACCTCGTCCACCCGCGCCCAGGGCAGGTGGTGCATGGTCTGCGCGGCGTCCAGGATGGGGCGGTAGCCGGTGCAGCGGCACAGGTGGCCCGCCAGATCCTGCTGCGCCTGTGCGCGCGTGATGGCGCGGCCCTGGCAGAGGTGGTTCTGGTACATGCCGAACAGGCCCATCACGAACCCCGGCGTGCAGAAGCCGCACTGCGAGCCGTGGCACTGCACCAGCGCTTCCTGCGCGGGGTGCAGCGCGCCTGCGTTGGCGGGGTCTTCGTGGTGGATGTGCGGGTCCTGCGCCAGGTCTTCCACCGTCCACAGCGCCTTGCCGTGCAGCGCGTGGGCGGGCAGCTGGCAGGCGTTCACGGTGCGGTAGCGCAGCCGGCCCTCCACGGCCTCGCCCAGCACCACGGCGCAGGCGCCGCAGCCGCCGTCGTCGCAGCCTTGCTTGCAGCCGGTGGCGTGCAGGTCTTCGCGCAGCAGGTCGAGCAGGCGGCGGTCGGGCGGGACGTTGCGGCGCGTGACGGTCTGGCCTCTGCGGACGAACTGGAGGGGGCGGGTGTTCATGGATGACGGCGGTGGTGGGGGAGGGTAGTTCGCGCGCTGCGCGATCAAAGAGGGTAAAGAGGCCCGCGCCACGCGCCATATGCCCCACCTTATGACGAAAATGCCTGGAGCGCTATGAGTGGTTAAATGCTTTTCGCCAAGATGGCCCCCGGCGAGCCTCCGAGGGATGGGCCAGGCACGTTGCTGGCCAGCACGCCCCACGATAACCATATGAGAGACCAAGCCCTTTTCGACAAGATCGACCTGCACCTGATCCGCGTGCTGCACACCGTGCTCACGGAGCGCAGCGTGTCGCGTGCGGCGATCCGTCTGGGGATGCACCAGCCGGCGGTGTCGGCGTCGCTGAAGCGGCTGCGCGAGCTGGCGGGCGACCCGCTGCTGGTGCGCTCGGGGCCGGGCATGATTCCCACCGACGCGGCGCTGCGCATGGTGGAGCCGGCGGCCAGCATCCTGCGCGCGGCCGAGGGGCTGTTCTCCGACGCGCGCGGGTTCGACCCGCGCACCGCCACGCGCACCTTCCGCGTGGCCGCGAGCGACTACCTCGACCCGTTCTTCCTGCCGCGCCTGGTGGCGCACATCAAGTCGCACGCGCCGCTGTGCCCGGTGGAGGTGCTGCCGCTGTCGCCCGACTCGCACTACCACGCGCACCTGGCCCAGGGCGAGCTCGACGTGGTGATCGGCAACTGGCCCCAGCCGCCCGACGACCTGCACATGGGCCGCCTGTTCAGCGACGACGTGGCCTGCCTGGTGAGCCGCGAGCACCCCGCCGTGCGCCGCGGCTGGACGGCCGAGGAATGGCTGGCCGCCGAGCACGTCGCCCCCACGCCCACCCACCCCGGCGCGCGCGGCGTGATCGATTCGCAGCTCGACGGCATGGGCCTGCGGCGCAACGTGACGGCGCGCTGCGCGCATTTCAGCGTGATTCCGGACATCGTGGCATCGACCTTGCTTGTGCTCACCACGGGCCGCCAGTTCTGCGAGCGCTACACCGAGCGGCTGCCGGTCGCGGTGCTGGCGTGCCCGGTGGAGTTTCCACGCCTGATGTACTACCAGCTCTGGCACGCCCGCACGCACCATTCCGCCGCCACCATGTGGCTGCGCGAGGCGGTGCGCAACGTGGCGTCGTCACTACGAAAAGAATAGCTGCCAGCGCTCGGCCAGCAAGCGCTGCAATGGGTTTTTGTGCATGAACAGGGTTACAAATCGAGAGAGAATATGCCGATGGAATCCACTTCTTCGCCGCCGCCGCGCTTGCAGCTGGCGGGCATCACCAAACGCTACCCCGCCGTGGTGGCGAACAGCGGCGTCTCGCTCACCGTGCAGCCCGGCGAGGTGCACGCCGTGCTGGGCGAGAACGGCGCGGGCAAGTCCACGCTGATGAAGATCATCTACGGCGCCGTCAAGCCCGACGAGGGCACGGTGCACGTGGACGGCAAGCCGGTGCATATCCGCAACCCGCAGGAGGCGCGGCACCTGGGCATCGCCATGGTGTTCCAGCACTTCAGCCTGTTCGATACGCTCACCGTGGCCGAGAACGTGTGGCTGGGCCTGGACAAGAGCCTGCCGCTGGCCGAGGTGGCGCGCCGCATCACGGCCAAGGCGGCGGAATACGGGCTGGAGATCGACCCCGAGCGCCCCGTGCACACCCTCTCCGTGGGCGAGATGCAGCGCGTGGAGATCATCCGCGCGCTGCTCACCAACCCGCGCCTGCTGATCCTCGACGAGCCCACCTCGGTGCTCACGCCCCAGGCGGTCGAAAAGCTGTTCGTGGTGCTGCGCCAACTGGCCAGCGAGGGCTGCAGCATCCTCTACATCAGCCACAAGCTGCACGAAATCCGTGCACTGTGCACCGCCTGCACCGTGCTGCGCGGCGGCAAGGTGACGGGCGTGTGCAACCCGGCGCAGGAGTCGAACGCCTCGCTCTCGCGCCTGATGATCGGGGCCGAGCCGCCCGCGCTCACGCACCGCGAGGCCCACGTGGGCGAGGCCGTGCTGCGCGTGCAGGGCCTCGCGCTGCCCAAGGCCGACCAGTTCGGCGTGGACCTGGCCGGCCTGGACTTCGAGGTGCGCGCGGGCGAGGTGGTCGGCATCGCGGGCGTGTCGGGCAACGGGCAGAAGGAACTGCTCTACGCGCTCTCGGGCGAAGACACGCGCGCCGCGCCGGACATGATCCGCATGGTGGGCAAGGGCGTGGGCCGCCTGAACCCGCGCCAGCGCCGCGCCCTGGGCCTGCACTTCGTGCCCGAGGAGCGGCTGGGCCGTGGGGCGGTGCCCACCATGGGCCTGGCGCACAACCTGCTGCTGACCCGCGACAACGCCGTGGGCGCGGGCGGCTGGCTGCGCATGGGGCAGATCGAGGCGCACGCGCGCTCCATCATCCAGCGCTTCGGCGTGAAGGCGGGCGGCCCGAACGCGGCGGCCAAGTCGCTGTCGGGCGGCAATCTGCAGAAGTTCATCGTGGGCCGCGAGATCGACGCCAATCCCAAATTGTTCATCGTCTCGCAGCCCACCTGGGGCGTGGACGTGGGCGCCGCCGCGCTGATACGCGGCGAAATCCTGGCGCTGCGCGACAGCGGCTGCGCCGTGCTGGTGCTGAGCGAGGAGTTGGACGAATTGTTTGAAATCTGCGACCGGCTGCACGTGATCGCCAAGGGGCACCTCTCGCCCTCCGTGCCGCGCAGCGAGGCGACGGTGGAGCGCATCGGCGAATGGATGAGCGGCCTGTGGAACGCCGGCAACCAGGAGGCCGCCCATGCTTAAGCTCGAAGCCCGCCCCCAAACCTCGCGCCTGTGGAGCTACGGCTCGCCCATCCTCGCGCTCGCCATCACCGTGCTGATCGGCATCGCCCTGTTCGCCGCCCTGGGCAAAGACCCGGTGCGCGGCCTGCAGGTGTTCTTCTGGGACCCGATCAAGACCCCCTACGCGCTGGGCCAGATCGCCATCAAGGCCACGCCGCTGCTGCTGATCGCGCTGGGGCTGGCGGTGTGCTTCCGCTCCAACGTGTGGAACATCGGCGCCGAGGGCCAGTACGTGATCGGCGCGGTGGCGGCGGGCGGCGTGGCGCTGCTGGCCGACAAGACCACGGGGCCGTGGATCGTGCCCGCCATCCTCATCGCGGGCGTGCTCGGCGGCATGGTGTGGGCCGGCATCATCGCGCTGCTGCGCGACAAGTTCAACGCGAGCGAAATCCTGGTCAGCCTGATGCTGGTCTACGTGGCCACGCTGGTGCTGGGCTACCTGGTCTTCGGGCCGTGGAAGGACCCGCTGGGCTACAACTTCCCGCAGACCAAGATGTTCGAGCGCGTGACGCAAATCCCCAAGCTCTACCCCGGCGCGCGCGTGTCCATCGGCGTGCTGCTGGCGCTGGCGGGCGTGGCGGCGCTGTGGGTGTTCCTGTTCCGCACGCGCGCGGGCTTCGCGCAGCAGGTCGGCGGGCTGGCCCCGGCGGCGGCGCGCTACGCGGGCTTCTCCTCGCGCAAGGCGCTGTGGGTGGCGCTGCTGGTCTCGGGCGGCGCGGCGGGCCTGGCCGGGGCGCTGGAGGTGGCCGGGCCGCTGGGGCAGCTGACGCCCTACGTGCCCATGGGCTACGGCTTCGCGGCCATCATCGTCGCCTTCGTCGGGCGGCTGCACCCGGTGGGCATGGTGTTCTCCGCCGTGCTCATGAGCATGTTCTACATCGGCGGCGAAATCGCGCAGTCGCGCCTGGGCCTGCCCAAGTCGCTCACGGGCGTGTTCCAGGGCCTGCTGCTGTTCACGCTGCTGGCCTGCGACACGCTGATTGCCTACCGCGTGCGGTGGGTTGGTTCTAAAAAGGGAGGCCAGTGATGGAAGCCTACGCATTGCTGCTCGGCTCCACGCTGAGCGCCGGTACCGTGCTGGCCCTGGCGGCGCTGGGCCTGCTGATCAACGAGAAGTCGGGCATCGTCAACCTGGGGGCCGAGGGCATGATGCTCTGCGCCGCCATCGCGGGCTTCGCCACCGTGGTGCACACGGGCAGCACCTGGCTCGGGTTCGCGGCGGGCATGGCGGCGGGTGCTTTCCTCGCGGCCATCTTCGGCGTGCTGGTGATCTGGCTCAACACCAACCAGTACGCCACGGGGCTGGCGCTGTCGCTGTTCGGCGTGGGCTTCTCGGCCTTCGCGGGCATCAACTACGTGCAGGCCAAGCTGCCGGAACTGCCCCAGTACGCCATTCCGGGGCTGGCCGACATTCCGTTCATCGGCCCCGCGCTGTTCCAGCAGCACCCGCTGGTGTACGTCGCCATGCTGCTGACCGGCGGGCTGGTCTGGTTCCTGTACCGCACGCGCGCCGGGCTGGTGCTGCGCTCGGTGGGCGAGTCGCCCGAGTCCGCCCACGCGCTGGGCTACCCCGTGCGCCGCATCCGCCTGGCCGCCGTGGTGGCGGGCGGCGCGCTGTGCGGGCTGGCGGGCGCGTACATCTCCACCGTCTACACCCCGCTGTGGGTGGAGGGCATGGTGGCCGGGCGCGGCTGGATCGCGCTGGCGCTGACCACCTTCGCCACCTGGCGGCCCGCGCGCGTGCTGCTGGGCGCGTACCTGTTCGGCGGCGTGACCATGCTGCAGTTCCACCTGCAGGCCACGGGCGTGCAGGTGGCGAGCCAGCTGCTGTCCATGCTGCCGTACCTGGCCACCATCGTGGTGCTGGCGTTGATCTCGCGCAATCCGGCGTGGATTCGCATCAATATGCCGGCGTCTTTGGGCAAGCCGTTCTATCCCGGCTCCTAAAATCCTTGTTTCTCGTTGTTTCAACCCTCTCCTTAAAGGAAGCTCCATGACCGATCTTCAGAAACGTTCTCTGCTCAAGGCCGCCGCGCTGTCCGCCGTGGCCGCCGCCGCGCTGGCGGGCTGCGGCAAGAAGGAGGAGCCCGCACCGGCCCCCGCGCCCGCCCCCGCCGCTGAAGCCCCCGCGCCCAAGGCCGAGCCGCTGAAGATCGCCTTCGCCTACATCGGCCCCGTGGGCGACGGCGGCTGGACCTACGCGAACGACCAGGGCCGCAAGGCGCTGGAAAAGGAATACGGCGACAAGATCGTCACCAGCTTCGTCGAGAGCGTGCCCGAGGGCCCCGACGCCGAGCGCGTCATCCGCGACATGGCCAGCCAGGGCAACAAGCTGATCTTCGGCACCACCTTCGGCTACCAGGAGCAGATCCAGAAGGTCGCCCCCGACTTCCCCGACGTGAAGTTCGAGCATGCCACCGGCTACAAGACCGCCGCCAACGTGCGCACCTACGACAGCCGCACCTACGAAGGCGCGTACATGGCCGGCGTGGTGGCCGGCGCCATGACCAAGACCAACACCCTGGGCGTGGTCGGCTCGGTGCCGATTCCGGAAGTGATCCGCAACATCAACAGCTTCACGCTGGGCGCGCAGAGCGTGAACCCCAAGATCAAGACCAAGGTGGTCTGGGTGAACGAATGGTTCAGCCCGCCGAAGGAAACCGAGGCCGCCACCAGCCTGATCAACGGCGGCGCCGACGTGCTGTTCCAGAACACCGATTCGCCCGCCGTGCTCAAGACCGCGCAAGAAAAAGGCAAGCGCGCCTTCGGCTGGGACTCCGACATGACCGCCTACGGCCCCAAGGCCCACCTGGCCTCGGCCGTCATCAACTGGGGCCCGTACTTCATCAAGGCCACCAAGGACGTGATGGACGGCACCTGGCAACCCGGCCACGCCTGGTGGGGCGTGAAGGAAGGCGCGATCGACCTCGTCTCGCTGGCCGACGACGTGCCCGCCGAGACCAAGGCCAAGATCGACGCCGTGAAGGCCGGCCTGAAGGACGGCAGCTTCGTGATCTGGAAGGGCCCGATCGCCGACAACACCGGCAAGAACGTGCTCGAAAAGGACGCCGTGGCCGACGACAACTTCCTGCGCAACATCAGCTTCTACGTCAAGGGCGTGGAAGGCAAGGTGCCGGGCGGGGACAAGAAGTAATCCTGGCTCTGCGCCACCCAGCAAAAAGGGCTGCCCTCGGGCAGCCCTTTTTTTCGTCCGCCGCCCGGTTACAGCGCCAGCGCGTTGGTCAGGTCGCCCATGGACGGCTGGCCGTTGGCCTTGAGGGCGTCGTCGCGCTTCTTCAGGCCGGGCAGGGTGTCGAGCCCGAAGCGGCGCGTGATGAGGCGCAGCACCGAGGCGGTGTCGTACTGCGTGTGGTCCACCGTGCCCTTCTTGGCCAGCGGCGAGACGATGAGCGCCGGAATGCGTGTGCCGGGGCCGATCAGGTCGGCCTTCGGGGGCGCCACGTGGTCCCACACGCCGCCGAATTCGTCATAGGTGATGACGATGACCATGTTCTTCCACTGCGGGCTGGCCTGGAGCTTCTGCACCAGGTCGGCGATCTTGGCGTCGCCATCGGCCAGGTTGGCGTAGCCCTCGTGCTGGTTGTACAGGCCCTCGGGCTTGTAGAAGCTCACGGCGGGCAGCGTGCCGGCCTGCGCCTGGGCCACCAGGTCGGTGTAGTCCTTCATGTGCGCCTTGCGGTCGGCGGCGTGCGTGGCCGGGTCCATGTTGGCGTAGTAGTTGAAGGGCTGGTGGTGCGGCTGGAAGTCCACCGCCGAGGCCGTGGCCACGCCGTTGGCGTCGCCCGCGTAGATCACCGAGCGCTTGGCCGCCGGGTCCTGCATACCGTCGGCCAGCGCGGCGTTCCAGGCGCCGCCGTACCAGGTCCAGCTCACGCCCTTGGCGTTCAGCAGGTCGCCGATGTTCTGTTGCGTCTGCGGCGGCAGCGTGGTGGCGCTGGCGGAGGTGGCGTAGGCCGCCGCATCCGCAGAGGCCGGCGCATTGCCGCTGGGCTGGTAGGGCGGCTGCATGGTGTTGACGGCGTAGAACTTGCCGTCGCCGAAGTAGTTGGCCGGCGTGAGGTTGCCGCTCTTCACGAAGGCGGGCGGGCCGTCCATGGCCGAGGCGGGGCTGGCGGCGGTCTGCGTCAGGCGCGGCAGCCAGTTGCCGCTGCCGTCCTTGTCCAGCACGGTGATGCTGGGCTTGGCGGCCGCCGTGTCGGCGTTCGGGTATTCGGGCGCGCAGGCGCACACCAGGTACTGGTGGTTCAGGAATGAGCCGCCGAACGCGCCCTGGAAGAAGTTGTCGGCCAGCACGTACTGCTGCGCCAGCTTGTACAGGGCCGAGCCGCTGTAGTCGAAGTGGCCCATGGTCAGGCCACCCGCGTCGGCATAGGCGGCGAACATGTCGTTCTTGCCGCCGTTGATCTGCATCTGGTTCTCGTAGAAGCGGTGGTACAGGTCGCGCGTGACGGTGCTCTTGTCCAGCGTCACGCCCGCGCTTTGCTGGAAGGCGGTCTCCACGCGGAAGGGCGCGTTGGCCAGGCCCGCGCTCTGCGCCTGGGTGACGACCTGGGCCTGGCCCGGCATGGTCACGCCGCCCCAGGTCTGCGGCAGCGTGGCGAGCACGGTCTTGCCGTCGCGGTCCTTCTGCGGCACGTAGGCGCCGGTGGGCTTGCCGTTGGCGTCCAGCACGGTGCCGAGGCCGTTGGCGCCGGGGAAGCCGCCGTACAGGTTGTCGAACGAGCGGTTCTCGGCATAGATGACGACGATGTTCTGCACGTTCTTCTGCAGCGACGCGGTGACCGCGCCACCGTTGTCGTCGCCGCCGCCGCAGGCGGCCAGGGCGCAGGCCAGCGCGACGGGCGAGAGCTTGTAGAGCTTGGTGAAAGACATGGGAGGTTTCCTCTTGGGGCTGTTATGAGTGGTTGCTTCCGCCCGGAAATGTGGCGCGCCCATGTGACCCTGGCATGACACCGAAGCCGCGTCATGAAACTGCAACACCGCTGCCGTCCAATCGCCCTTTTGCCTGACATCCGGACACCGGTGAGCCCCTTCTTCCGCATCACGACCTGGCTGGTGTGCGGCGCCTGCGCGCTGCTGGCGGCCTGCCAGCGCCATGACCCCGCACCATCAGCGGACGCCGCGCCGCCGCCTTCGTTCTACGGCACGCGCTTCGAGCGCACGCCCGACGCGGCCACGCTCACCGCGCTGGGCCGCGCGCTGTTTTCCGACGCGGCGCTGTCCGCGTCCGGGCGGCAGTCGTGCGCGTCGTGCCACAGTCCCGCCCATGCCTACGGCCCGCCCAACGGACTGGCCGCGCAGCGCGGCGGCGGCGACCTGGCGCAGTCGGGCCTGCGCGCCGTGCCCTCGCTGCGCTACGCGCAGGACACGCCCGCCTTCAACGCGCACTACGCCGAAAACGAAGGCGACGACAGCATCGACCAGGGCCCCGTCGGCGGCTGGACCTGGGACGGCCGCGCCAACTCGGCCCACGCGCAGGCGGCGCTGCCGCTGCTCTCGCCCTTCGAGATGGGCAACGCCGACGAGGCCGCCGCCGTGGCGCGGCTCGCCGCCTCGCCCTCTGCCTCCGCCCTGCGCGCCGCCTTCGGCCCCCACGTGTTCGACGATCCGAAGCGGGCCTGGAACGGCCTGCTGCTGGCGCTGGAGGTGTTCCAGCAAAGCCCGGCGGACTTCTACCCCTACAGCAGCCGCTACGACGGCTACCTGCGCGGCCAGGCGCAGCTGACGGCCAGCGAGCAGCGCGGCCTGGCGCTGTTCAACGACCCGCAGCGCGGCAACTGCGCGGAGTGCCACGTCAGCGCCATCAAGCGCGGAGCGTTCCCGCAGTTCACCGACCGGGGCCTGATCGCGCTGGCCATGCCGCGCAACCGCGAGATCGCCGCCAATGCCGACCCCGCGTACTACGACCTGGGCCTGTGCGGCCCGCTGCGCACCGACCTGGCCGGCCACCCCGAGTACTGCGGCCTGTTCAAGACCCCCACGCTGCGCAACGTGGCCACGCGCCGGGTGTTCTTCCACAACGGGCGCTTCCACACCCTGGCGGACGCCGTGCGCTTCTACGCCGACCGCGACGCGCACCCCGCCCGCTACTACGGCAAGGCCGGCCAGCCCGACGACCTGCCCGCGCGCTACCGCGACAACGTGAACCGCGAAGCGCCCTTCGAGGCCCAGCGGCCCGGCAAGCCGTCGCTGACGGAGCGCGAAATCCGGGACATCGTCGCCTTCCTCGGCACGCTGACGGACCGTGACGCGGGGGCCGCACAACGGTAACAATGCGGACATGCCCCTCACCGGAGTCCGCTGATGTTCAAAGTCCCCCCCGTTCCCGCCAGCCGCCTGCCCGCGCTGCTGCGCGCCATGCCCAAGGCCGAACTGCACATCCACATCGAAGGCTCGCTGGAGCCCGAACTCATCTTCGCGCTGGCCCAGCGCAACGGCGTGCCGCTGCCCTACGCGAGCGTGGAAGACCTGCGCCGCGCCTACGCCTTCACCAACCTGCAGAGCTTCCTCGACATCTACTACGCGGGCGCCAGCGTGCTCCTGCATGAGCAGGACTTTTACGACATGGCCCGCGCCTACCTTGCGCGGGCAGCTATGGATAACGTAGCGCACGCCGAAATCTTCTTTGACCCGCAGACGCACACCGCGCGCGGCGTGCCGATCGAGACGGTGGTCAACGGCCTGCACCGCGCCTGCGAGGACGCGCGCACGGAGCGGGGCATCAGCGCCACGCTGATCCTGTGCTTCCTGCGCCACCTGAGCGAGGAAGACGCCTTCGCCACGCTGGAGCAGGCCCAGCCGCTGCTCGACAAGATCGTCGGCGTGGGGCTGGACAGCAGCGAGGTCGGCCACCCGCCCGAGAAGTTCGCCCGCGTGTTCGCGCGCTGCCGCGAACTGGGCCTGCACCTCGTCGCCCACGCGGGCGAGGAAGGGCCGCCCGCCTATATCTGGAGCGCGCTCGACGTGCTGAAGGTCGAGCGCATCGACCACGGCGTGCAGGCCGTGCACGACGCGGCGCTGATGCGGCGGCTGGCCAGCGAGCGCATCCCGCTCACCGTGTGCCCGCTGTCCAACCAGAAACTCTGCGTGTTCCCCAACCTCGCCGACCACAACCTCGGCAGGCTGCTCGACGCTGGCCTGGCCGCCACCGTCAACTCCGACGACCCGGCCTACTTCGGCGGCTACATCAATGAGAACTTCACCCAGGTCTTCGCCGCCACCGGCCTGACCGCGAAGCACGCCTACCACCTGGCGTGGAACAGCTTCGAGGCCAGCTTCGCGGGCAACGCCGACAAGCACCGCTGGGAACACCGGCTCAAGGAAGTGTTCGAACACTGCTACGAATACGACGATTGATATTTGAGCCAAATCGGCCTCCAGCGCTTTATGGAAAAGCGCTGGCAGCTATGAAAAAAGGAGTATCCGTGACCGCTGGCCGTATCCCCCTGCTGGTGCTGCAACCCCTCGCGCCCGAGCACCTGGCCCCCATCGCGGCGGCGTATGAAGTCCTCTACGCCCCCACGCCGCCCGAGCGCGCCGCCGCCATCGCGGCGCACGGCGCGCGCATCCGCGCCGTGCTCACCATCGGCACCGTCGGCCTCACGACGGACGAGATCGCGCGCCTGCCCGCGCTCGAACTCGTCTGCGCGCTCGGCGTGGGCTACGAGAACATCGCCGTCGACGCCGCCCGCGCGCGCGGCATCGTGATCGCCAACGGCGCGGGCACCAACGCCGCCAGCGTGGCCGACCACGCCTTCGGCCTACTCATCGGCGCGGTGCGCGGCCTGCACCGGCTCGACCGGCAGTGCCGCGACGGCGTGTGGCGCGACGCGCTGGGCGACCTGCCGGGCGTGTCGGGCAAGCGCCTGGGCCTGTTCGGCCTGGGCGCCATCGGCCAGCAGATTGCGCGCCGCGCCGCGGGCTTCGACATGCCCGTGGGTTACCACAGCCGCCATGCGCGCGCGGACGTGCCGCACCGCTACTTCGCCAGCCTGCTCGACCTGGCCGCGTGGTGCGACGTGCTCGTCTGCGCCACGCCGGGCGGCGCGGCCACGCACCACGCAGTCAACGCCGAAGTACTCGCCGCGCTGGGGCCGCGCGGCTACCTCGTCAACATCGCGCGCGGCAGCGTGGTCGATACCGAGGCGCTGGCCGCCGCGCTGCGCACCGGCGGCATCGCGGGCGCGGGGCTGGACGTGTACGAAAGCGAGCCGCAGCCTCCCAGCCAACTCGTCGGCCTGGACAGCGTGCTGCTCAGCCCCCACGTCGCGGGCCGCTCGCCCGAGGCCGTGCAGGCCACGATCGACCGCTTCCTCGCCAATGCCGAAGGGCATTTCGCGGGGCGCGGCGTGGTATCCGCCGTGTGATGGCCGCCATCACGCCGCCCGTATGGCGCCCCGGCGCCGGCGGCGTAAGCTCTGCGGCCATGAAGATCTACCGCAGTGCGCTCTTGCGCTTCAACGCCGACGGCCAGGCCGTGTACGACGAAGACGGCCTGCTGGCCATCGCCCCCGACGCCACGGGCCGCCAGCGCGTGGTGGCCGCGGGCGCGTGGACGGCGCTGAGCGGCCAGTTCGGCGGCCACCCCGTCACCCACCTGCCGGGCCGCATCATCGCGCCGGGCTTCGTGGACATGCACATTCACTTCCCGCAGACCGACATCATCGGCGCGCCCGCGCCCGGCCTGCTGCCCTGGCTGGAGAACTACACCTTCCCCGCCGAATCGCGCTTCGCATCCGCCGAGCACGCGGCGGAAGTGGCCCGCTTCTTCATCGCCGAACTGCTGCGCAACGGCGTCACCACGCCGCTGGCCTTCGCCACCTCGCACCCCGCGTCGGTCGAGGCGCTGTTCGCCGAAGCCCAGCGCCAGGGAATGCGCCTGATTACCGGCAAGGTGCTGCAAGACCGCCACTCGCCCGACGGCGTGCGCGATGAGACCGAGCAGAGCCTGATCGACACCGAGGCCCTCATCCGGCGCTGGCACGGCGTGGGCCGCCTGGGCTACGCCATCACCCCGCGCTTCGCGCCCACCAGCACGCCCGAGCAGCTGCGCGGCGCGGGCGAACTGGCCGCGCGCCACCCCGACGTGTGGATCCAGTCCCACGTGGCCGAGAACCTCGACGAAGTGGCCTGGGTGCGCGAACTGTTCCCGCAATCGCGCAGCTACCTGGCCGTGTACGACGACTTCGGCCTGATGCGCGAGCGCGCCGTGTATGCGCACTGCATCCACTTCGACGACGCCGACCGCGCGCTGATGCGCGAGCGCAAGACCGCCGCCGCCGTCAGCCCCACCAGCAACCTGTTCCTGGGCAGCGGCTTCTTCGACTACCGGGGCGCGGACGAGGCGGGCTTCGGCTACGGCCTCGCCAGCGACGTGGGCGGCGGCACCAGCTTCAGCCCCTTCCACACCATGATGGCGGCCTACTACGTGGGGCGTGAAGGGCAGACCAAGCGCGGCCTCTCGCTCACGCCGTCGCAACTGTGGCACCAGCACACGGCGGGCGCGGCGCGCGCGCTGGGCCTGGAAGGCGTGGTGGGCAACCTGCAGCCGGGCTGCGAGGGCGACTTCATCGTCCTCAACCCGCGCTGCACGCCGCTGCTGGAGCGCAAGACCACGCAGGCCAACAACCTGGACGAACTGCTGTTCGCGATGATCGTGCTGGGCGACGACCGGCTGATCGAAGAAACCGTGATCTCCTAAAGCTGCGGCCTGGTGTCGGTGAGCTTTTTCTCGCGCAGGTAGCGCGCCATGCCGCAGTAGCCCTCCTTTTCCAGCAAGCGGGCCTGCAACGCGGCGGGCAGCAGTTTTTCCTTGAGCTTGGCGGCGGCCTCGGTGCCCGAGGTCTGGCGCACCGTGCCGATGGCCTGCTCGAACCGGGACACTTCGCTGCGGCATTGCGCCTCGGTCAGCGTTGCCGCGCCGCATGTGGCGGCGCTGCCCAGCAGGACCGCCACGGTCATCCCGTTCCACAACATGCTGCGCTCCTGTTCGTGAGGATTGGTAACAGCCTGAAGCATAACGGGCGCGGCCTAGAATCGGGCCCCATGAGCATCAAGAGCGACAAATGGATCCGCCGCATGGCCGAGAGCCACGGCATGATCGAGCCGTTCGAGCCCGGCCAGGTGCGCGAGGCCGAGGGCCGTAAGATCATCAGCTACGGCACCAGCAGCTACGGCTACGACATCCGCTGCGCGCCCGAATTCAAGGTCTTCACCAACATCCACAGCACCGTGGTGGACCCGAAGAACTTCGACGAAAAGAGCTTCGTCGACTTCCATGGCGACAGCTGCATCATCCCGCCCAACAGCTTCGCGCTGGCGCGCACCGTCGAATACTTCCGCATCCCGCGCAACGTGCTCACCATCTGCCTGGGCAAGAGCACCTACGCGCGCTGCGGCATCATCGTCAACGTCACCCCGTTCGAGCCCGAGTGGGAAGGCTACGTGACGCTCGAATTCAGCAATACCACCCCGCTGCCCGCGCGCATCTACGCGGGCGAGGGCTGCGCGCAGGTGCTGTTCTTCGAGAGCGACGAGGTCTGCGACGTGAGCTACAAGGACCGCGGTGGCAAATACCAGGGCCAGGTGGGCGTGACGCTGCCCAAGGCCTGATCGGGCCGGGCGCCCGTCAATGCGTGGCGCCCGCGCCCAGCGCCACGTCTTCTTGCGTGAGCATGGCGGCCCACAGCGCCGCGTGCACGCCGCGCACCATGTCGCGCAGTTCCATGCCGGGCTGGCCCTGCTCCGGCAGCCATGGCACGTGGATGAACCCGCCGCGCGCGCCCGGCTGCGGCGCCAGCAGGTGCAGCAGCCCGTACAGCACGTGGTTGCAGACGAAGGTGCCCGCCGTCTGCGACACCTCGCCCGCCACGCCCGCCGCAAGCACGGCGCGCAGCATGGCCTTCACGGGCAGCGTTGCAAAGTAGGCGGCGGGGCCGCCCGTCACGACGGGCGTATCCACCGGCTGCCGCCCCTGGTTGTCGGGAATGCGCGCATCGTTCACGTTGATGCCGATGCGCTCGATCGACAGGGCCGGCCTCCCGCCCGCCAGCCCCAGGCACAGCGTGACCGCGGGCCGGTGCCGCGCCAGCAGGTCCTGCAATTGCGCGAGCGACGCGCCGAACTCCGTGGGCAACTGCGCGGCCACCACCGTGCGGCCCGCGATGCGCTGGCCGTGCAGCGCCTGCGCCACCAGCCAGCTGGGGTTTGCCGTGGCGTTCCCGAAGGGGTCGAAGCCTGTGAGCAGAATGGTCATCGGCGTAATATCGCACCACTCCAAAAATCGGGAAACACACCATGAAATGGGAAGGCAACCGCGAATCCGACAACGTCGAAGACCGGCGCGATGGGGACTATGGCGGCGGTGGCGGAGGCGGCAGCCCCCTGTTCGGCGGGCGCAGCATCGGCATCGGCACCATCGTCATCGCGCTGCTCGGCGGCTGGGTGTTCGGCGTGAACCCGCTCACCATCCTGGGCCTGCTGAGCGGCGGTGGCGGCAGCCCCGCCGTGGTGCAGCAGCACAACGCGCCCGCGCACAAGCCGCCGGCGGACGACCAGGGCGCGCGCTTCGTGTCCACCGTGCTCGCTTCCACCGAAGACGTGTGGAGCGACATCTTCCGCCAGGGCGGCGCGCAGTACCAGCCGCCCAAGCTGGTGCTGTTCCGCCGCATGACACCCACGGCCTGCGGCACGGGCCAGTCGGCCATGGGGCCGTTCTACTGCCCGGCGGACCGCAAGGTCTACCTGGACATGGACTTCTTCGACACCATGAGCCGCCAGCTGGGCGCGCCGGGCCAGTTCGCGCGCGCCTACGTGGTCGCGCACGAGGTGGGGCACCACGTGCAGAACCTGCTCGGCATCTCGGGCAAGGTGGATGCCATGCGCGGCCGCGTGAGCGAGCGCGAGCAGAACGCGCTGTCGGTGCGGCTGGAACTGCAGGCCGACTGCTACGCGGGCATCTGGGCCGCCAAGTCGCAGCAGGCCAAGAACTGGCTGGAGCAGGGCGACATCGAATCGGCCCTGAACGCCGCGCAGCAGATCGGCGACGACAAGCTCCAGCGCGAGGCCACGGGCACCGTGCGGCCCGACACCTTCACCCACGGCACCAGCGCGCAGCGCCAGCACTGGTTCGAGACAGGGATGCAAACGGGCAACATGAAGGCCTGCGATACCTTCTCGGCCCGCTCGCTGTAGCGCGTTAGCGCAGTTGCAACACCTTTGCAACCGGGTTTTGCGACAATAGCGGGTTAATGACACAACCCTACTCCACACTTGCGCTGGCTGAACCGCTCAAGCGCGCCGTAGCCGAAATGGGCTACGAGAACATGACGCCCATCCAGGCCCAGGCCATTCCCGTGGTGCTCACGGGCCAGGACGTGATGGGTGCGGCGCAAACCGGCACCGGCAAGACGGCGGCATTCTCGCTGCCGCTGCTGCAGCGCCTGCTCCAGCACGAAAACAGTTCCACCTCCCCCGCGCGCCACCCGGTGCGCGCCCTGGTGCTGCTGCCCACGCGCGAACTGGCCGACCAGGTGGCCCAGCAGATCGCGCTGTACGCCAAGTACACCAAGCTGCGCAGCACCGTGGTCTTCGGCGGCATGGACATGAAGCCGCAGACGCTCGAACTGAAAAAGGGCGTGGAAGTGCTGGTGGCCACGCCGGGCCGCCTGCTCGACCACATCGAGGCCAAGAACGCCGTGCTCAACCAGGTCGAATACGTGGTGCTCGACGAAGCCGACCGTATGCTGGACATCGGCTTCCTGCCCGACCTGCAGCGCATTCTGAGCTACCTGCCCAAGCAGCGCACCACGCTGCTGTTCAGCGCCACCTTCTCGCCTGAGATCAAGCGGCTGGCCGGCAGCTACCTGCAGAACCCGGTCACCATCGAAGTCGCGCGCCCGAACGAGACGGCCTCCACCGTGGAGCAGCGCTTCTTCAGTGCCAACGACGACGACAAGCGCCGCGCCATCCGCAAGGTGCTCAAGGACCGCGAAATCCGCCAGGCCTTCATCTTCGTGAACAGCAAGCTGGGCTGCGCGCGCCTGGCTCGCGCGCTGGAGCGCGACGGCCTGCGCACCGCCGCGCTGCACGGCGACAAGAGCCAGGACGAACGCCTGAAGGCGCTGGACGCCTTCAAGCGCGGCGATGTCGATCTGCTCGTCTGCACCGACGTGGCCGCACGCGGCCTGGACATCAAGGACGTGCCCGCCGTCTTCAACTACGACGTGCCGTTCAACGCCGAAGACTACGTGCACCGCATCGGCCGCACGGGCCGCGCGGGCGCGACGGGCCTGGCGGTGACGCTGGTGTCGTCGAGCGACGCGCGCCTGGTGGCCGATATCGAGAAGCTGATCAAGAAAAAGATCGAGATCGAGGCCATCGAAATCGAAGACGAGCGCCCGCGCGGCCGCTTCAACGAAGGCCGCCGCGTGTGGAGCGAAGACGGCGAACCGCGCGAGCGCCGCAGCCCGCGCCCCGCCGCCCCGCCGCGCGACCCCTTCTTCGACCGGCCCTACGAAGCCGCCGCGCGCGACACGACCCCGAGCTGGGAAGCCGCTCCCAAGACCATGCCGGGCCGTGGCAGCCTGTCGGCCAACATCAAGCCCAAGCGCAAGGTGGCGGCGCTGTTCAAGGCGTCGGCCTAGCCGGGCGCTTGCGCCTGCGCGCAGCGCACCTGCAGCAGTTCGCGCTCGGCCAGCGTCGCGCCGAAGCGCACGGCGCTCAAACAGCCGCCCCACACGCAGCCCGTGTCCAGCGCCAGCACGTCGGGCCGATTCAGATAGCCCAGCGTGGACCAGTGGCCAAAGGCCACCAGCGTGCCCGCGCTGCGCCGCGCGGGCGCGTCGAACCACGGCACCAGCCCCGCGGGCGGCGTGGCGGCGCTTTCGCTGCTCTCGAAATCCATCACCCCCTCGGGCGTACAGAACCGCAGCCGCGTGAGCGCGTTCACGATCACGCGCAGCCGCTCCGTGCCCGTGAGGCCGTCGCTCCAGCGGTCGGGCTGGTTGCCATACATGGCGTGCAAAAAGGCGGGCAGGCCGGGGCCGCGCAGCACGGCCTGCACCTCGGCGGCCAGGGCCAGCGCGTCGTCGGCGCTCCAGGCGGGCAGCAGGCCCGCGTGCACCATCAGCAGCCGCTCGCCCGCGTGCGCATGTTCACGCGCCAGCGGCTGTTCGCGCAGCCAGCCCAGCAGCGCGTCGCGGTCGGGCGCTTGCAGCACGGCGGCCAGGGTGTCGCGCCGCGAGGGCTTGCGCGCGCCGTGCGCAGCGGCCAGCAGGTGCAGGTCGTGGTTGCCCAGCAGGGGCCGCAGCGCGCCCTCGTGCGCCATGCAGCGGCGCAGCACGGCGGCGGAGTCGGGGCCGCGGTTCACCAGGTCGCCCAGCAGGTACACCGTGTCGCGGCTGGGGGAAAAGCCCATGTGGGCCAACAGGCGCTCCAGCGCGCCGTCGCAGCCTTGCAGATCGCCAATACAGTACAGTGCCATTGTGTTCGTTACGTTCCTTGATGTATGGATTTTCTGCTGATCGCGCTGCTGACCCTGCTCAACGGCGTGTTCGCAATGTCGGAAATGGCGCTCGCCGCCAGCCGCACGGCGCGGTTGACGGCCATGGCCGACGGGGGTGACAAGGGCGCACGCGCCGCGCTCGACCTGCTGGGCAACCCCACGCAGTTCCTTTCGTCCGTGCAGGTGGGCATTACCTCCATCGGGATGCTCAACGGCATTCTGGGCGAGGCCGCTTTCAGCGCCGGGCTGGGCCAGTGGCTCCAGTCGCTGGGCGTGCCGGTCAAGGCGGCGGACGTGGCGGCGACGGCGCTGGTGGTCACCTGCATCACCTTCATCACCATCGTGTTCGGCGAACTGGTACCCAAGCGCATCGGCCAGCTGTACCCCGAGGCCGTGGCGCGCTTCGTGTCGCGGCCCATGGCCGGGGTGGCGCGGGTCGCCAAACCCTTTGTGCGGCTGCTGTCGCTGTCTACCCAGGGCGTGCTCAAGCTGCTGCGCATCGACAACACCGCTGGCCGCTCGGTCACCGAGGAGGAAATTGTCGCGAGCCTGCGCGAAGGCCGCGAGGCCGGGGTCATCGAGCACCACGAGCACCAGATGGTGCAGAACGTGTTCCACCTGGACGACCGTCCGCTCACGTCGCTGATGGTGCCGCGCTCGGACGTGGACTGGCTGGACGCCAGCCTCGGCGTGCCCGAGGCGCTGCGCCTGGCGGGCGCGGGAGGGGGCAAGGGCGCGCATTCCTGGTACCCCGTGTGCCGCGGCTCGCTGGACGACGTGGTAGGCGTGGTCAGCGTGGCGAAATTGATTGCCTTGGGGGACAGTGCGCCGGGGCCATTGCAGGAACATGTCCAGCCCGCCACGTTCCTGCCCGAAACCTTGAGCGGCATGGAATTGCTGGACCAATTCCGGGCACGCTCGGGCCGATTGGTATTCGTGGTGGACGAATATGGCGTGGTGCAGGGCATCATGACGCCGCGCGATTTGCTCGAAGCCATTACCGGCGAATTGCAGCCCGGCGCGGAGACGGATGCCTGGGCGACGCAGCGTGAAGACGGCTCATGGCTGCTCGACGGGTTGATGCCCATTTCCGAACTGAAAGCGCGCCTGGATATTGCCGATTTGCCTGAAGAAGACCGGGGCCGCTATAACACCGTGGCGGGCCTGCTGCTGGCTGAATCAGGGCATTTACCCGGCGTGGGCGAGCGCATCGCCTGCGCGGGCTGGGTATTCGAAGTCCTGGATTTGGATGGCCGCCGCATTGACAAGGTATTGGCGCAGCCGAATCGAATGGACGATACGGGCGTGTGAATGGTCGCCATTGTGGAAAATCAATCCTATAATCAGCGGCGTCATTCACCACCCTTGATATGCACCATGTCTGATCAACTCAAAGCACTGCTGGCACAGCAAGCCGCCCTGGAACAGCAAATCGCCGAAGCCCGCCGCAAGGCCAAAACGGATGCCGTGGCGACGGTGCGCGCCATTGTGGCTGAAAATGGCTTGACGGCGGATGACGTGTTTCCCGCGGGCCGCGCCCGCAGCGCGCCGGCCGGCCATGCCAAGGTGGCCCCCAAGTACCGTGATCCCGCCACGGGCCAGACCTGGACGGGCCGGGGCAAGCCGCCGAAGTGGATCCAGGGCCAGGATCGCGCCGCGTTTGCGATTTGAATCCATCCCATGCCCACAAAAAAGTCCGCAAGCGCGGACTTTTTTGTTGATGGGGGCAAAATAGCCGCATAACCACCACCCACGGAGCTCCATTCATGGCCTCGAAGTCGTCTTCTGCATCCCGCCACGCCTTTGCCAACACCCTGAAGGACTTTCAAACCGCCTCGGGCCGCACCGGCAAGCTGTATTCGCTGCCTCAGTTGGCCAAGAAGTTTCCGTCGGTGAAGCGCTTGCCGGTGTCGATTCGCATCGTGCTCGAATCGGTGCTGCGCAATTGCGACGGCAGCAAGGTCACGGCACAGCACGTGGAGCAATTGGCCAACTGGCAGCCGCAGGCCGAACGCAAGGACGAAATCCCGTTCGTGGTCTCGCGCGTGGTATTGCAGGACTTTACCGGCGTGCCCTTGCTGGCCGATTTGGCCGCGATGCGCAGCGTTGCGCAAAAGTTAGGTAAAAATCCGAAAAAAATAGAACCGCTGGTGCCGGTGGACCTGGTGGTCGATCACTCGGTCATGATCGACCATTACGCGGGTAAGAAAGCGCTGGACCTGAATATGAAACTCGAATTCCAGCGCAACCGCGAGCGCTACGAGTTCATGAAATGGGGAATGCAGGCATTCGACACCTTTGGTGTGGTGCCGCCGGGTTTCGGCATCGTGCACCAGGTGAATCTGGAATACCTGGCGCGCGGCGTGCACAAGCGCAAGGGCGGCGTGTATTACCCCGATACCCTGGTGGGCACCGACAGCCACACCACCATGATCAACGGCATCGGCGTGGTGGGCTGGGGCGTGGGCGGCATCGAGGCTGAGGCGGCCATGCTGGGCCAGCCGGTGTACTTCCTCACGCCTGACGTGGTGGGGTTTGAATTGACGGGCCGCCTGCGCGAAGGGGTGACGGCGACCGACCTCGTGCTCACGGTGACCGAAATCCTGCGCCAGCACAAGGTGGTGGGCAAGTTCGTCGAGTTCTTCGGCGAGGGCACGCGCACGCTCGCGCTGCCCGACCGCGCCACCATCGCCAACATGGCCCCGGAATACGGCGCGACCATGGGCTTCTTCCCGGTCGACGAGAAGACCATCGACTACTTCCAGGGTACGGGCCGCACCAAGGCCGAGATCGAAGCCTTCGAGGCGTACTTCAAGGCGCAGGGCCTGTTCGGCATTCCGCGCGCGGGCGACATCGACTATTCGCAGGTGGTGCGGCTCGACCTGGGCGACGTGGCCCCGAGCCTCGCGGGCCCCAAGCGCCCGCAGGACCGCATCGAGATCGGCCACGTGAAGGACCAGTTCACGCTGCTGTTCAGCCAGGGCGCGGCGGACAACGGCTTCAACCAGCCCGCCGAGCGCCTGCCGCAGCGCCACTGCGTGGCCGATGGCGTGGACGACGTGGGCAGCGGCGACGTGCTGATCGCCGCCATCACCAGCTGCACCAACACCTCCAACCCCAGCGTGATGCTGGCGGCGGGCCTGCTCGCCAAGAAGGCGGTGGAGGCGGGGCTCAAGGTGCACCCGCGCATCAAGACCTCGCTCGCGCCCGGCTCGCGCATCGTGACCGAGTACCTGGCCGACACCGGGCTGCTGCCCTACCTCGAAAAGCTGGGCTTCGGCGTGGCCGCCTATGGCTGCACCACCTGCATCGGCAACGCGGGCGACCTGGCGCCCGAGCTCAACGCGGCCATCACTGGCAACGACCTGGTGTGCGCCGCCGTGCTGTCGGGCAACCGCAACTTCGAGGCGCGCATCCACCCCAACCTCAAGGCCAACTTCCTCGCCAGCCCGCCGCTGGTGGTGGCCTACGCGCTCGCGGGCACGGTGCTCAAGGACCTGATGACCGAACCCGTGGGTCGTGGCAAGGGCGGGCGCGACGTGTACCTGGGCGACATCTGGCCCAGCAGCGACGAAGTGCACGCCCTGCTGCGCCATGCCATGCGCGGCAAGGCCTTCCGCGCCAACTACGCCAAGGTCAAGGCCGAGCCGGGCAAGCTCTGGGAGAAGATCAAGGGCGTGGCGGGCACCACCTACACGTGGCCCCAGAGCACCTACATCGCCGAGCCGCCGTTCTTCGCGCAGTTCCGGCTGGAGGCGGCGCAGGCCGCGGCCCTCAGCGTGGAGGGCGCGCGCATCATGGCGCTGTTCGGCGACTCGATCACCACCGACCACATCTCGCCCGCCGGCTCCATCAAGGAAAGCTCGCCCGCGGGCCAGTGGCTGCTGCAGCACGGCGTGGCGAAGGCGGACTTCAACAGCTACGGCGCGCGGCGCGGCAACCACGACGTGATGATGCGCGGCACCTTCGCCAACGTGCGCATCAAGAACCTCATGATCCCGCCGCTGGCCGACGGCTCGCGCGAGGAGGGCGGCGTGACCCTGTTCCAGAACGAGGGGCCGCTGCAGGGCGAGAAGATGTTCATCTTCGACGCCGCCATGCGCTACCAGGAACAGGGCACGCCCACCGTGGTCTTCGCGGGCGAGGAATACGGCACGGGGTCGAGCCGCGACTGGGCCGCCAAGGGCACGCAGCTGCTGGGCATCCAGGCCGTGGTGGCCAGGAGCTTCGAGCGCATCCACCGCTCCAACCTCGTCGGCATGGGCGTGCTGCCGCTGCAGTTCAAGGCGGGCGATTCGTGGGAGTCGCTGGGCCTCACGGGCAACGAGCGCATCAGCGTGCGGCCCGACCCGCGGCTCACCCCGCAGAGCGACGCGGCCCTGGTCATCCGCCGCGCCGATGGCAGCGAGCGCGAGGTCAAGGTCACGCTGCGCATCGACACCCCCATCGAGGCCGACTACTACCGCGCGGGCGGCATCCTGCCCTATGTGCTCAAACAACTGCTGAACTGATGGCGCTGCAGCAGCTTCTGATTGCGGGCGGCGGCATCGGCGGCCTGGCCGCGGGTCTGGCTGCCGTGCGCGCGGGCTGGGAAGTGCGCCTGTTCGAGCGCGCCGCCGCGTTCAGCGAAGTGGGGGCGGGCGTGCAGCTGGGGCCCAACGTGGTGCGCGTGCTGCAGGCCTGGGGGCTGGACGAGGGGCTGGACCTCATCGCCGCCTATCCTGAGCGCCTGTCCGTGCGCTGCGCCCGCAGCGGCGCGCAGCTGGCCGAGCTGCCGCTGGGCCAGCGCTGCGTGCAGCGCTACGGCGCGCCCTACGCCACCGTGCACCGCGCCGACCTGCACGCGCTGCTGCTGGCCGGGCTGGAGTGGCACCAGGGCGCGCACCTGAACCCGGGCTGCGCCATTGATGACCATGAAGACACGGGCAGCGCCGTCGTCGTGCGCACCAGCGGCCAGAAATTCGTCGAAGGCGACATGCTGCTGGGCGCGGACGGCCTGCGCAGCCGCACCCGCGCGGCGCTGCTGGACGACGGGCCGCCGCACGCCACGGGGCACCTGGCCTACCGCGCCCTGGTGCCGCTGCCCGAGCCGCTGCACACCGGCGAGGTCACCGCCTGGCTGGGCCCGCGCCTGCATGTGGTGAGCTACCCCGTGCGCCGGGGCGAACTGCTGAACCTCGTCGCCATCGTCGAAGGCCCCGCATCCGAGGACATGGACACCTGGGACCACGCCGCCAACGCCGCCGATCTCGACGCCGCCCTGGCGGGCGCCTGCGCCGAACTGCAAGTGCTGGTGCGCAGCGCTGGCGACCGTCCAGGCGGTTGGCGCCTGTGGCCGCTGGCCGACCGCGCCCCCGTGGCCAGAGCAGATCAGATGGCGCGCGGCCGGGTGGCGCTGCTGGGGGACGCGGCCCATCCCATGCTCCCCTACCTCGCGCAGGGCGCGGGCATGGCGATCGAGGATGCGGCGGAGCTGGGGCGCGCCTTGGCGATGCAGGACATCGACGTGCCGCTGCGCCTGCAGCGCTACGCGCTCAACCGCTGGCGGCGCAACGCCCAGGTGCAGGAGCGGGCGCAGCGCAATGGGCGCATCTTCCACGCCACCGGCCCGCTGCGCTGGGGGCGCGATGCAGGGCTGCGGCTGCTGGGGCAGCGGCTGATCGACCTGCCATGGCTCTATGGTGCAAGCACTTGAATGCTCCTGAATTAGGAGCTGCTAGCGCTTGATGTACCTGGGCTAGCTGCCGTTTTGGCTTGAAAAATCCGGCTGCGGCAGAAACTTGAGCGCCAGCGCCCCGGCCACCAGCATCCCCGCGATCGTGAGCATCACCATCGCATACGGATTGCCCCCGTTGGCCTTGGCGAGCGAGGCGGCCAGCCCCGACACCCACTGCATCAGCGCCGCGCCCAGGAACAGCGCCATGGTGAACACCGCCATCGCGCGCCCCGTCATCGCTGCGGGGTAGGCCGAGCGCACGTCGGCGTACTGCAGCACGCCGTAGCCCGAGAAAAAGCTCACCGCCAGCGCGCAGCCCACGTCCAGCCAGGCGTTGGTGGCGAACGCCATGCAGAAGAAGACGGCGGCCACGATCAGCGTGCCCCACACCATCCAGGCCCGCCGCTTGTGCACGCCGGGGTCGAAGCGGCCGAACAGCCCGGGGCTGAACAGCGCCACCAGCGACACCAGCAGCGCCACGTTGCCGCTTTCCACCAGCGAGAAGCCGTGCCGGTCGATCAGCAGCGGCCCCAGCCACAGCCCGCGCAGCGTGAGTAGCGAGGCGTAGGTGACCAGCGCCAGCAGCAGGATGCCCCAGGTGTGCGGCAGCAGGAACAGCGCGCCAAAGCCGCGGATCGCCTGGCCCAGCGGCTCGGGCGGGTGGGCGGCGCGCGCCTCGGCGGGCTCGTGCACGTAGCGCCAGATCAGCAGCCACGCGGCCACCGACATCACCGCCAGCACCACGAAGCCCATGCGCCATGACGAATGCTCCACCACCCACGCCAGCGGCGTGCCCGTGAACACCATGCCCAGCCCGCCCATGCCCAGCGCCAAGCCCGACACCGCCGCGAAGCGGTGCGGCGCGAAGTAGCGCGCGATGAACACCGTGCAGACCAGGAACGCGGGCGCGCAGCCCAGGCCGATCAGCGCCTGGCCCCAGAGCACCAGGCTCCAGTCCTTGGACCATGCCGACAGCAGCGCGCCCGCCACCGTGAACGGAAATGCCGCCAGCACCGTGCGCCGCAGCCCGAACACGTCGAGGGCGATGCCCATCACGAGCTGCATGATGCCGAACGCGAACGCGAACAGGCTGGCGAAGGTGCCCAGCTGCTGCGGCGAGAGCGCGAACTCGGCCTGCAGGCCCGTGGCGATGATGGAGGTGACGGTGCGGAACGCCTGGCTCAAGGCGAAGCCCGAAATCAGCGCCAGCAGCATGGCCCAGGCGGCGCGCGCAGGCAGGGGAGGGGAGGAAGCGGTGCTCATACGTGGCGGCGAGGCTACCCGAACAGCGCGAGCCGCGCTGTCCCCTGCGAATCTGAATCAGTGCGCTTCGGCGTCCGGGCGCTGCCACCAGCCGCCGCCCAGCGCCTGGAACAAAGCCGCCGTGCTCCCCAGCCGGCTGGCTTGCGCCTGCAACTGGTTCAGCGTGGCTTCGCGGGCGGCCTGCTCGGCCTGGATGAGCGCCAGCCGGTCGAGGTAGCCGCGCTGGTGCTGGCGGCGCGTCAGGTCGAGCGCCACCTGCGCGGCCTGGGCGGCGTCGTCGGCGGTCTGGAGCGCGTCGGCGCCCGTGTGGATCGCGTGCAGCGCATCGGCCACGTTCTGCCAGGCCGCGAGCACGGCGGAGCGGTACTGCGCCGCCGCTCTGCGGCGCAGTTCCTGGGCCGCGCGCTCGCGGTGCTTCAGCGTGCCGCCGTCGAACAGCGGGGCCGTCACGCCCAGCGCCAGGTCGAAGAACTTGCCGCTGGGCCAGAACATCTGGCCGAAGTGGCTCGCGGCGCCGCCGGCCGTGGCGCTGATCGAAAACTGCGGCAGCCGCGCCGCGCGGGCCGCGCCCACGTCGGCGGTGGCGGCGCGCAGCTGTTCTTCGGCGGCGCGCACGTCAGGGCGCTGCTCGACCAGCTGCGAGGGCAGGCTGAGCGGCAGTTCCTCGGGCAGGTGCAGCGCACTGAGTTCGAAGGCGGCCAGCTCGGTGTCGGGCGGCGCGCCGGAGAGCATACGCAGCAGGTTGCGGTTCTGCTCGAACTGCTGGCGCAGCGGCGGCAGCAGCCGCCGGGCCTCGGCCTGGGCGCGCTGCTGCACCGCCAGGTCGAGCCGGGTGGCGTAGCCGGCCTTGAGCTGGCGTTGCGCCAGGTCCACGGCGGCGGCATTGGCGTCGACCATCTGCTGCGTGATGGCGATCTGCTGGCGCAGCAGCGCGTCCTGGATGGCGGCGGCGGCGATGTTGGTGGCCAGCGTGATGCGCGCGGCCTCCCACTCGAAGCGCTGCGCCTCGGCCTGCGCCTGCAGCGACTCCACCTGGCGGCGGTTGCCGCCGAACACGTCCGGCGCGTAGCCGATGGAGAGTTGCGCGGTGTGGAAGTTGTAGATGACCGGGCTGTTGAACGGCGCCGTGCCGCCCTCGCTGGCGGGCGTGCCGGCACCGGTGCTGATGACCGAGCCATTGCCCTGGATGCCCGGCGAATTGCCGCCCAGGTTGCCGGCGATCTTGGTGCGCTGCGGCGTGTAGTTGGCCGCCACGGTGGGGAAGAAGAAGCCGCGCTGCGCCTGCACGTTCTCCTGCGCCGCGCGCAGCGCCGCCTGCGCGGCCTCCAGGTCGGGGTTGGCGGCCAGGGCCTTGTCGATCAGCGCGTTCAGCTGCGGGGACTGGAACAGCGTCCACCAGTCGGCCTCGATGTCGCGCCCGGCGGCGAAATGCTGCGCGCCTCCCGCAGGGGAAGAGGCCGTGGCGGCGGGCAGGGGGGCCTGCGCATAGCCCTGCGTGGCGGGCAGTTCCGGGCGGCTGTAGTCGGGGCCGACCGCGCAGCCGGCGGCCAGCAGGGCCGTGGCGGCGGCGATGGTGTGCAGCGTCAGGCGTTTCGTCAGGGGTTTCATACGTCCTCCTGCGGCTTGGAGAAGTCGCCGAAGCGGCGCAGCGCCACCGGCAGCACCAGCAGGGTGAAAATCGTTCCGGTCACGATGCCGCCCACGATGACGCAAGCGAAGGGCCGCTGCGTTTCGCTGCCAATGCCTTGCGACAGCGCAGCGGGCAGCAGGCCCAGGCCCGCCATCAGCGCGGTCATCAGGATGGGGCGCAGGCGGATAGCGGCGCCTTCCACGGCGGCTGCGGTCACTTCCGCGCCGGCGCGCACGCGGTGCATGACTTCCTCGACCATGATGACGCCGTTCTGCACCGAGATGCCGGCCACCGCGATGAAGCCCACGGCCGCCGACACCGACAGGTTCAGCCCGGCCAGCCCCAGCGCGGCCAGGCCGCCGATCAGCGTGAACGGCACCATGCCCAGCACCAGGCCCGCCAGGGAGATCGAGCGGAAGGCCCAGAACAGCAGCGAGAAGATCAGCAGCACCGTGAGCGGGATGATGACCATCAGCCGCTTGGCCGCGCGCTGCGAGTTCTCGAACTGGCCGCCCCAGGTCAGGTCGTAGCCCGGCGGCAGCTTCACCTGCTCGGCCACGGCGGCCTGCGCCTCCTTGACGAAGCTGCCCTGGTCGCGGCCCAGCAGGTTCATCTTGACGATGACGCTGCGCGAGCCGCTCTCGCGCAGGATGCGCGACGCGCCCTGGCGCACTTCGATGGCCGCCACGTCGGCCAGCGCGATGGTGCTCTGGCCGTTGCCCGCCTGGGTGTCGGGCAGCGCCAGCTGCAGCTGGCCGATGGCGTCGATGCTGTTGCGGTCCTTCTCGGCCACGCGCACCACCACGTCGAAGCGCTTGTCCTGCTCGAAGAAGCTGGTCACGGCGGCGCCGGCCATGGACTGGGTCAGCAGGTCGTTCACGTCGTCCACGGCGAGGCCGTAGCGCGCCAGCTTCAGGCGGTCGGGCGTGACGACGACTTCGGTCTGCCCGCCGATCTTGGTGGCCTCCACGTCGGTGGCGCCGCGGATGTCCTTCACCACGTTCACCACCTGCTCGGCCTTGTCTTCCAGGATGTCGAGGTGGCTGCCGGTGATGCGGGCCACGATCTCGCCGCGGAAGCCCGACAGCGATTCCTCCACGTTGTCCTGGATCACCTGCGAGAAGTTGGTGGTGATGCCGGGAATCTCCGCGAGGCTCTCCGACATGCTGGCGACCAGCGCCTCCTTGGTCTTGAAGCGCCATTCCTTGCGCGGCTTCAGGTCCACCAGGTTTTCCAGGTTGTTCGGCCCCTTGGGGTCGGAGCCGTCGTCGGGGCGGCCCACCTGCGTGATGATGTGCGACACCTCCTGGTAGGCCAGCATCTTGGCGCGCACCATGCGCTCGACCGACTTGGTGGTCTCCAGCGAGGCCGAGGTGGGCAGCGTGATGGTCAGCCAGATGTTGCCTTCGTCGAGCTTGGGCATGAACTCCGTGCCCAGGCGCGACGCGAGCGCGAAGGTGATGGCCAGCGGCACGATGGCCAGCGCCAGGGTGGCGGTGGCGCGCCGCATCGTCAGATCCAGCAGCGCGTGGTAGCGCTGCTCCAGCCATTCCAGCCAGCGCTTGTGCTTTTCCACCAGCGGGCGCTTTTCCACCAGGTATGACAGCAGCGTGGGCAGCAGCGTGAAGGTGAGCAGCACCGCGCCGAGCAGCGCGAAGCTGAGCGTGAGCGCCACGGGCGTGAAGATTTTTCCTTCCACGCGCTGGAAGGTGAAGATCGGCACGAAGGCCAGGATGATGATGGCCTTGGAGAACAGCACCGGGCGCGACATGTCCGTCATGGTCTGGTGCAGTACGTGCATACGGTGCTTGCTGGCCGCGCGGGGGGTGGCGTCCTGCATCGCGTTGACGGTGAGGCGCACCATCAGCGCCTCGACGATCACCACCGCGCTGTCGATGATGATGCCGAAGTCCACCGCGCCCAGAGAGATGAGGTTGGCCGACACGCCGCGCGCGTTCATCAAAATGAAGGCGAACAGCAGCGCCAGCGGAATCATCGTGGCCACCACCAGCGCCGCCGTCCAGCTCGACAGGAAGACCACCAGCACCGTGATCACCAGCAGCGCCCCGACGAGCAGGTTCTCCGCCACCGTGGTGACGGTGTGGCGCACCAGCTCGGTGCGGTCGTAGATCGGCACGATCTTCACGCCCTCGGGCAGCCGGGTCTGCAACTGGTCGATGCGCGCCTTCAGGTCGGCGTTGATGACCGACGGGTTGCCGCCCCGGATCATGGAGACGATGCCCTCGACGATGCTGTCGCGCTGGTCGGCGGCCACCATGCCGAAGCGCGGGCGCTCGCCCACGCGCACGGTGGCCACGTCGCCCACGGTGATGGGCCGCCCCTGGCGCGCGGTGATGACGACCTTGCGCACGTCTTCGAGTTCGCTGAACAGGCCCGACGCGCGCACCACGAGCGAAGCGTCGCCCTTGCGCAGCAGGTTGCCGCCCGCGCTGCCGTTGCCGTTGCCCACCGCGTCGCTCAGCTGCTTGAGCGTGATCTGGTACTTGCGCAGCGCCAGCGGGTTGACTTCGATCTGGTACTCCTTGATGGCGCCGCCGAAGCTCACCACGTCCGCCACGCCGGGCGTCATGCGCAGCACCGGGCGGATGACCCAGTCCTGGATGGTGCGGATCTCGGTGTCCGACAGCTTGGGCGCCTCGATGGTGTAGCGGTACACCTCGCCCACGGCGGTGGACAGCGGCGCCAGCTGCGGCTGCACGCCCGTGGGCAGATCGACGGTGGCCAGCTTTTCGAGCACCTGCGCGCGCGCGAAGTAGTTGTCGGTGTCCTCGGCGAAGGTGAGGGTGATGATGGACAGGCCCGTCATCGTGACCGAGCGGATGTTGGTGAGCTTGGGCGTGCCGGCCAGCTCGCGCTCGATCGGCAGCGTGACCGAGCGCTCCATGTCCTCCGGCGCCTGGCCCGGCAGCTGCGAGATCACGCGCACCTGCACGTCCTGCACGTCCGGGAAGGCTTCGATGGGCAGGTTGGACAGCGCATAGCCGCCAAAGCCGATCAGCGCCGCCACCAGCACGAGCACGAACGCGCGCTGCGTCAGCGCGAAGACGATCAGGCGGTCGATCATGATGCGGAGCCCGAGGCCAGCGCGCTGATTTCGGCGTCCAGCAGCAGGGCGCCGGTGACGACCACGCGCTCGCCGCCCTTCAGGCCTTCGGCCACGTAGGTCGTTTCACTGCCCTGCGCCAGCAGCTTGACTTCGCGGCGCTGGAATTCGCCCGGCGCGGTTTCCACGAACACGTAGGCGTACACGCCGCGGTGCACGATGGCGCTGTTGGGCACCTGCACGCCGGAGCCCCGGTCCTGGTACAGCGTGGCGCGCACGAACATCTCGGGCAGCAGCGCGTTGCCGGGGTTGTCCAGCCGGGCCCGCACGGGCACGCGGCGCGTGTTCTGGTCCATCACCTGGCCGGTCTGCACGATTTTTGCGTCGAAGCTCTCGCCCGGATAGGCGTCGCTTTCGACCACCACCGTGTTGCCGAGCGTCAGGCGGCTGAGCAGCCGCTCCGGCAGGTCGATTAACAGCCACAGCCGGCTCGGGTCGGTCACCACGAACAGCGAGGACGGCTGGCCCGGGCTCACTTCCAGCGCCAGCGTGGCGGCGCGTTCGGTCACCACGCCGGCCATGGGGCTGACCAGGCCGATGCGCTGGCCGCGCACCGGCAGGTTGGCGGGGTTCAGGTTTTTCAGCCGCAGCTCGGCGCGCGCCGTTTCCGCGCGGGCCTGCTCGTAGTCGGCCTGCGCCAGTTCGATGTCCTTCGCGGCCACGCCTTCGCCCGCGATGAGTTCCTTGGCGCGCTCCAGCACCAGGCGCTTGCGCTGCTCGTCGGCGCGGGCCTTGTCCAGGTCGGCCCGCGCGCTGCCGTAGTCGGGCGAGTCGATCTCGGCCAGCACCTGCCCGGCCTTGACCTTGTCGCCCGGCGCGACCTTGAGGGCGACGATGCGCCCCGAGAAGCCGACGCCGATGCGCGCCGTCACGTTCTCGTCATAGACGATGCGCGCGCTCAAAGGGTCGGTGGTGGGGATGGGGGAGGCCGGAATCGCGCGCGACTGGATCATGGTCAACTGCGCGGCGCCCTCGGGGTAGCGCACGCGGTCGTGCGCCGGGTTCGCGGACGGGGGCGGCTGCTTGCGGGCTTCCTCCAGCGCCGTGGAGCGCCCCCACCGCTGCCATGCGGCAAGGCCCACCACAATGGCAAGCACCAGCACGGCGATTTTGATCCATAGGCTTTTGTTCATCATGTCTCCCGGCCGGGCTCCTTGCGGCGAAACCTTCTCACGTTATGGGTAAAAGCTGTCAACAGGCTGTTATTGTGCCGCCTTGGGCGACTGTATGTAACGAAGTTTACAAATCCGTGAATAGCCTCCAGCGCTCGGGGAACGGCACGGCATCGAGCAGCTTGCGCAGGTAGCTCACGCCGCCCGTGCCGTGCTTGAAGCCGATCACGTACTCTTCACACACGATGGAGGCCATTGCATTCAGTGGGCTGCGTTAGGCGGTAGTGCCGGCGCATCGCTGTCGGTCAGGGTGCGCAGAAAAGTCGCCACATCCCGGATGTCGGCTTCCGACCAGACGGGCGGGTCGCCCTTTTGCTGCGTGAACGGGGCGTCGATATGGTCCACGTTGTCCTGCAGCGCCACGGGCAGGTCGTCGAAGGGCTGCGGGCCGTCGGGGTGCGGGTACCACTTGTGCGGCGTGCCGTCGCGCTGCACGTAGAAGCGCAGCGCTTCCTCCAGCGTGTGGAAGCGTCCGTTGTGGAAGAACACGCCGCGCGTGGCCACGTTGCGCAGCGTGGGGGTCTTGAACTGGCCGCAGTAGGCTTTTTCGTCCTGCTGGTCGGTGCGCTGGGGGCCGCACAGGCCCAGGTCGTAATAGTTTGGGTCGGCGTTGGCCGGAATCTCGGGGTTGCGCGGCACGCCGAGTGCCTTGAAGCCGAAGTCGGTGAACAGCGGGTGCGCGCCGTTGGCCCCGGTGTCCACGAGGTGGCAGGAGGCGCAGTTGCCGCCGTCGGGGTTTTTGAACAATTCCAGGCCGCGCCGTTCCTGCGCGGTGAGTTGCGCCTTGCCGTCCAGGTACCGGTCGAACTTGCTGTCGTAGGGCTGGAAGCTCGGGTCGTCGAGCACGAAGCGCTGCAGGGCCTGCCCCAGGGCCGCCAGGGCGTCGTCGGGGCGTGTGAAGATGTCCTGGCCATACACCCCCTGGAAGCGCGCGGCGTAGGCGCTGCGGGACAGGCGCCGCGCCACGCTGGCCGCGTCGGCGTTGGCCATCTCGTTGGCCGCCAGCAGCGGCGCCGCCGCCTGCGCGGCCAGGGTGTTGAAGCGCCCGTCCCACATGAAGCCGCCCACGGGCACGTTGTCGGTGTCGGTCAGCCGCTCGCGCGGGTTGGCCGTGAAGGCATGGCTCCAGACCGGGGTGCGGCGCAGGTAGCGCAGCGAGGGCACGGCGCGCGTGCCCGCGTCTTTCAGTTCCGGCCCGCCCAGCTGCACGGCCAGCGCGTTGGGCGGGCCGTAGGCGTGGGCGGGGCTGTGGCAGCTGGCGCAGGACTGGCGGCCCGAGGCCGAGAGCGAGGGGTCGAAGAACGCCAGCCGCCCCAGCTCAGCCTGCGCCTGCTTTGATGGCGAGGCGGGTGGCGTGGCGGGCTGGACGCCCTGCACGGCCACGCCCGCCAGCCCCAGCCCTGCCGCGACGGCGGCCGCGCGCGCCGCGGGTTTCCACCGCATGGTCAGTGCAGGTTGGTGAACACGTCGTTGCCGAAGGGCACGAGGTTCTTGTCGTCCGCGTAGCCCAGGTAGCCGTGGGTCTGGAAGATGTTCTCCAGGCTCTTGAGCAGCGCGTAGTGGTTGTAGGGCGTGTCGCTCACGGTGCCGGGCTGGATGAATTTCGACAGCAGCACGGCGCCGGTGCGGTCGCCGCCCACGCCCTGGTAGTGCATCTTGTAGCGCAGCTTGGCAGACACGGGGATGACCACTTCGTCCGGCCGCTTCACGTTCGGTCCGGCCTGCTGGCCGCAGCACGATGCGCCGGGCAGGTTGATGGTGACCGTGGTCACGCCGTTCTCCACGTGCTTGCCCGTCACCTCCAGGTCGCCGGATTCATCGAAGTTGATGATGATCAGCCCGTCCTTCTGGTACGCGGGCGACGCCTGGATGATGGGAATCCACTTTTCCAGGAAGGCGTTGATCGAGGTCAGCCCGCCCGGCGCGCCGTTCGCGCAGGTCTTCTTGCCGGTGCCGTCGCCGTCGTGCCCGTCGTCGCACAGGTTGGGCGTGATGAACGAGAAGTTGGGCGTGGTGTCGATCGATTTCAGGTCGTTTTGCAGGTGGGCGTCCAGGTTCACGTCATGGCTGTCGCAGTACGCCTGGTCGTCGATGATCGAATGGAAGTACATGAACGGGTTGTGCCGGGTCGCGTACTGGTCGCCCTTGGGCACGTCCGCCGTGGGGGCCTGGGCCGCGTGCGTGTTGTCGATGGCGCCGATCTTGGGGTGGCCGCAGGTGGCGGATTCGCGCGCGGGGTCGTTGCCCATGTCGCCCATGTAGCCCTTCCAGGTCATCTTCACTTCGTCGAGCTGGTTGACGAAGGTCTTCACTTCCTTGGGAAAGACGCAGCCCATGCCGTTTTTGGCCTTGAGCACCTTGGGGTTGGCGGCGTCCCAGCCGTCGGCCACGATGTCGTTGAAGCCCTGGAAGCAGTCGCTCTGCGTCTCCCGCGTGGAGGGCTGGCCGCTCATCATCGAGAGGTAGTTGTCCAGGCTCACGTGGCCGGTGCCGTAGTACTGCCGCAGCAGCGCGCCCTGCTTGGCCAGCGCCTGCAGGTAGGGCGCCTGCTTGCTGGTGCCGAAGGTGTCGTCGAAGCTCTTGTTCTCCATCGTGATGATGAACACGTGCCGGATGGACTGCTGCGTGCCGGCGGTGGAGGCCTGCGGGGCGGTGCCGCAGCCCGTGAGGGCCGAGGCCGCCGCGCCCAGGATGGCGCAGGGCAGGAGGAATGCGCGGGCGGCCTGGCGAACCGTCCGGCGGCCTGGGGATGGCTGGGTGGGCATATCGATGTCTCCTCTCGGCAAGCGCCGCCGCTCTTGAGGGTTGTTGTTGCGGATTGCCGGGGTGGTGGGGCTGAAGAGCGCTTGGCACTATCGAACCGGCCATGGCGTTTGTCAATGCCGCAGGAGACGCTCCACCGGGATGGAGCATTGAATCGGCCTCCAGCCCTGGCGTATCAAGCGCTGGAAGCTATGAATTCGGTAGCGAACGCAGCACAGCGCGCACGGGCGATGCGTCGGCCTGCGTGAGCTTGAGCGGCAGCGCGATGAGTTCGTAGTCGCCCTCGGGCACGTCGTCGAGCACCAGGTTCTCGAGCACGCGCAGGCGGCGCTGGCGCACGGCCTGGTGGCTGGGAAGCTGCTTGCTGTCGGCGGGGTCGATGCTCGCGGTGTCGATGCCGATGAGCAGCACGCCCCGGTCGGCCAGCTGGTGCACGGTGCCGGGGGCGTAGGCGGCCAGGCCGGCGTCCCACGCCTCGGGCGCTTTCTCATAGGTGCGCACGAGGATGCGCGGCGGCAGGCTCAGCGTGATGGCGTGTTCGATGTGCCGCCACTCGACCAGCGGCCCGCAGCCGATGGCGTGGATGACGCGGCAGGGGCCGAGGAAGGGCGCCAACTCCACCGCGCCGATGGCCGCACCATGAGGGTCGTAGTGCAGCGGCGCGTCGGCGTGCGCGCCCACGTGGGGCGACAGCGTGATCGCGCTCACGTTCACCGGGCAGCCGGGGCCGATGGTGGCGCTCCACTGCTGCGTGTAGGGCATATCGCCGGGGAACACGGGGCTGGCCCCGTGCACCGGCGGCGAGATGTCCCAGAGCGCCATGGTCAGCCGATGACCTGGGCGATCGCGTCGGCCACGTACTGCACGTTGCTGGGCGCCAGGCCCGACATGCACATGCGGCCCGAGCGGATCAGGTACACGCCGTGCTCTTCGCGCAGGCGGTTCACCTGCGGCTCGGTGATGCCGGTGTAGCTGAACATGCCGCGCTGCGTGAGCAGGAAGCCGAAGTCGCGCCGGCCGCCGAAGCGCTGCGTCAGCGCCTCGTGCAGTTGGGCGCGCATGTCCTTGATGCGGCCGCGCATGTCGGCCAGCTCCTGCGCCCACAGCGCGCTCAGCTCGGGCGATGCGAGCACCTGCTGCACCAGCTTCGCGCCCTGCGTGGGGGGTGAGGAGTAGTTGCGGCGCACCGTGGCCTTGAGCTGGCCGAGCACGTTGTCCGCCGTGGCGGCATCGGCGCAGACCACGCTCAGGCCGCCAATGCGCTCGCCGTACAGCGAGAAGTTCTTCGAGAACGAGTTGGCCACGAACGCCTGCGCGCCCGCCGAGGCCAGGGCGCGCACGGCAAAGGCGTCTTCGTCCAGGCCGTCGCCGAAGCCCTGGTAGGCCATGTCCACGAAGGGAATCAGGCCGCGCTCGACGATGACGGGGATGAGCTGCTCCCACTGCGCGCGCGACAGGTCCACGCCCGTGGGGTTATGGCAGCTGGCGTGCAGCAGCACCACGCTGCCCTCGGGAATCTGGCGCAGTTCGGCCAGCATGGCGTCGAAGCGCAGGCCGCCCGTGGCCGCGTCGTAATAGGGATAGGTGTGCGTGGGCAGGCCCGCGCCCTCGAACACGGCGACGTGGTTGTCCCAGGTCGGGTCGCTGACCCAGACCTCGGCGCTGGGGAAGTAGCGCTTGATGAAGTCCGCGCCCACCTTGAGCGCGCCCGAGCCGCCCAGCGTCTGCACCGTGGCGATGCGCCGGGACCGCACCGCTTCGTGGCCGGCGCCGAACACGAGGTTCTGCACCAGCTGGCGGTATTGCGCCATGCCCTCCATGGGCAGGTAGCCCGTGGGGCCCTGGTGCGCGGCCAGGGCGTCCGCCGCCTTCTGCACGGCCTGCAGCACGGGCAGGCGGCCCTGCTCGTCGAAGTACAGGCCGATGCTCAGGCTCACCTTGTTGGGGCGCGGGTCTTTCTGGAAGTCCTCCATCAGCGACAGGATGGGGTCGCCAGGGTAGGCCGGGACGTGGGAGAAGATGGATGCGGTCATGTGCACAGAGATTGAGGGTTGAGGGCCGAGCGTCCGGCGGGCGGGCCGCAGGGCCCGGGCCCAGGCTCAACGCCAGACACCCCACGCCAAACGCTCGACGTCCCTTAGTGTGCCAGCCGCCGCGCCCCGCCCGCGAAGCGGAACGACGACACCGCCTCCGTCAAGCCATTGGCCTGCGACTGCAGCGACTGCGCCGCGGCGGCCGACTCTTCCACCAGCGCGGCGTTCTGCTGCGTCATCTGGTCCATCTGGTGCACGGCCTGGCTGATCTGCGCGATGCCCTGGCTCTGCTCGCCCGAGGCGGCGGTGATCTCCGACACGATGCCCGACACGCTGCGGATGGCCTGCTGCACCTGGCCCATGCTCGCGCTGACGCCGGCGGCCTGCCTGGCGCTGTTCTCGATCAGCACCACCGACGAGCCGATCAGATCCTTGATCTCCTTGGCCGCCGCCGCCGAGCGCTGGGCCAGCGTGCGCACCTCGCTGGCCACCACGGCGAAGCCCCGGCCCTGCTCGCCCGCGCGGGCCGCCTCCACGGCGGCGTTCAGGGCGAGGATGTTGGTTTGGAACGCGATGCCCTCGATCACGCCGGTGATGTCCGAGATCCGGGTCGAGCTGCTGCTCACCTCCCCGATGGTGCCCACCATGGCCTGCACCGCCTCGTTGCCCGAGTCCGCCAGGCGCGCGGCGTTGCCCGCCAGGGTGTTGGCCTGGGTGGCGTTGTCGGCGTTCTGGCGCACGGTTTCGGTCAGTTCGGTCATGCTGGCGGCGGTTTGCTCCAGCGACGCGGCCTGCTGCTCGGTGCGCGAGGACAGGTCCATGTTGCCGCTGGCGATCTGGCTGGAGGCGGTGGACACCGATTCCGCCGACGCCTGGATGCGGCGCACGGTCGCGGCCAGCTGCCCGTCCATGGCCTTGAGCGCCGTGAGCAGCTGGCCGAATTCGCCGCCCACGTCCACCGCGATGTGGTTGTCCAGCTGGCCGCCCGCGATCTCGCCGGCCACGTGGATGGCGCGGTCCAGCGGCTTCAGGATGGCGCGCAGCAGCCAGATGCCCGCCACGGCCATGATGAGCAGGCCCGCCACGAGCAGCGCCACGTCGACGCCCAGGGTCGTGCGGTAGGTCTGGTTGCCTTGCTCGACGGCCGTCTGGGCTTCGTGCCGGTGGATTTCGATGTCTTCCGTCAGGAGCTGGGTCAGCACCTGGAAGGTATCGACGTGCTGGGCGAAGAGCGCCTTGGCCTCGTCGCTCTTCCAGGCGCCCAGGGCCTCTGCGGTCTGCTGGACGGCGGCGTAGAACGGCGGCAGTGCCGCGTTGATCTTGTCGGCCACTACGCGCTCGCGCTCGCTGGTCACGCCGGCGGGGTAGTAGCTGCTCCAGACCTTGCGCAGCTTGTCGCCGTTCTTGTGCAGCGACTCCGTGAGGGTGCCCAGCGTGCCCGGGTCGTCCTGCACCTGCATCTGGCGCAGCTGCAGCCGCATCGTGATCTGCGTGCCGCGGATCTCCGCCAGCTGGATGATGGGCACGGTGACGTCGGAATACAGGCTGGCGGCCAGGGTGTTGAGCCGCAGCAGCCCGAACGCGCCGAAGCCGCCCACGGCGGCCAGGAGCACGCCGCAGAGCGCCAGTGTCAGGATGATCTTGAACCGCACGGTTTGCAGCACGCTTGTCATGGAATCGCTCGCAAAGAACAGGTTATCGGCACGCCGCGCCATTTCTGTATGGCGCGGCGGCCCCCGTGCCTGTCCGCTGCGCGACGCCCGTCACGGCACGGTCACATGCCCTCCCTACGCTCCCCGGCAACACATAACAGACGAGGAGTTTTCCATGATGAAGTCCTGGGGCCGCAAGGGCTGGGTTTGGGCGTGCGCGGGTGCGCTGGGTTTGGGGGCTGCGCTGGCGGCCTGCGGCGGCGGCGACGACGGGCCGCCGACCCAGCAGTCGATCAAGCACGTGTTCGTGCTGACCATGGAGAACAAGAACTTCAGCGACACCTTCGGCACCAGCACGCAGGACCCCGACCTGCAGGCCATGGCCAAGCAGGGCGCGCTGCTCACGCAGTACTACGGCACCGGCCACGTGAGCCTGGACAACTACATCGCCATGATGAGCGGCCAGCCCTCCACCAAGGAAACGCAGAGCGACTGCTTCCAGGGCTTCAACGACGCCGTGGCCGACGGGTGGGACGCCGCCAACCCCAAGGTGCTCAAGACGAAGGGCGGCATGGGCTGCGTGTATCCCAAGGAGGTGAAGACCTTCGCCAACCAGCTGGACGAAGTGAAGATGACCTGGAAGGGCTACATGGGCGACATGGGCAACGACCCCACGCGCGAATCCGCCACCTGCGGCCATCCCAAGATCGGCGCCATCGACAACACCCAGTCGGCCCAGGCCCCCACAGCGGACGTGCCCAAGGGCGACCAGTACGCCACGCGGCACAACCCGTTCGTGTACTTCCACTCCATCATCGACGACCAAGCCTACTGCGACAGCCACGTCGTGAACCTGGACGCGCACCTGCAGAACGACCTGAGGGCCATCGAGACCACGCCCAACTTCGTGTTCATCACGCCCAACCTGTGCGACGACGGGCACGACGGCGACGGCACGGGCAAGAAGCCCTGCGTGAACGGCGACCCGGGCGGGCTGACCTCGATCAACGCCTTCCTGAAGAAGTGGGTGCCCATCATCCAGGCCTCGCCCGCGTACCAGAAGGACGGGCTGATCGTCATCAACTTCGACGAATCTGCCGACATCCTGCCCGCCGGCCAGAGCACCGCCAACGGCATGACCACGGTCACCCTAAACCTGCCGGGCGCATCGTGCTGCGGCCAGCAGGCCGGCCCGAACGTGACGCGCCCGGACGACGCCATCCTGCCCGTGTCGCCCACCATGCAATACCAGCTGCACTACGAAGGCGTGGGCGGCGACCGCGTGGGCGCCGTGCTGCTGTCGAAGTTCATCAAGCCCGGCACCGTGAGCGACGTGCAATACAACCACTATTCGCTGCTCAAGAGCCTGGAGAACATCTTCCAGACCAACGGCTACCTGGGCTACGCGGACGACAAGAACCTCGTGCCCTTCGGCAACGACGTGTTCACCAACCTGGTGTGGTGAAGACGGTCTTCCGGGCCGCGGCCAGCGCCGCCGTGGTGGCGGCGGCGCTGTGCGGCCTCTCCGCCTGCCAGCCGGAGCCGCCGCCCACTCCGCCCGCCCCGCCACCTCCGCAGGCGCTGGCCGAACTGGGGCGGCTGGCATTCTTCGACCCCTCGCTGTCGGCCTCGGGCCGCCAGTCCTGCGCCAGCTGCCACAGCCCCGACCATGCCTACGGCCCGCCCAACGCGCTGGCCGTGCAGCTGGGCGGGCCTGATCTGAAAGACGCGGGCACGCGCGCCGTGCCCTCGCTGCGCTACCTGCGCCGCACGCCCGTCTGGACGCACTCCTACCAGTCCAACCTGCGCGAACGGCTGACCGACACCGACCACGTGCCCGTCGGCGGCTTCACCTGGGACGGCCGCTTCAACACCCTGGCCGAGCAGATGGCCGCACCGCTGCTGGCCGCCAACGAAATGGCCAACGCCAGCGTGGCCGACGTGGTGCGGCGCCTGTCCCGCGCCGCCTATGCGGACCGCTTCCGGCAGCTGTTCGGGCCGGACATCTTCGCGCGCGAGGGCGACGCCTTCGCGGCCTTGGGCCAGTCGCTGCAGCGCTTCCAGATCGACGACCCGAGCTTCCAGCCCTACGACAGCAAGTTCGACCAAGTGCTCGACGGCAAGGCGCAACTCACCGCGCAGGAGCGGCGCGGCCTGGAATTGTTCAAAAACCCCGACGGCGGCAACTGCGCCTCCTGCCACCTCGTCGAGCCGGGGGCCAACGGCGCGCACCCGCTGCTCACCGACTTCAGCTTCCAGGCCCTGGGCGTGCCGCGCAACCCCGAGATTCCGGCCAACGCCGACCCGGCCTACTACGACCTGGGCCTGTGCGGCCCCCAGCGCACTGACCGGCAGGACGAAAAAGCCTACTGCGGCCAGTTCAAGACCCCCACGCTGCGCAACGTGGCCACGCGCGGCGTGTTCTTCCACAACGGGCGCTTCCACACGCTGGAAGAGGCGCTGCGCTTCTACGCCCAGCGCGACACCGCGCCGCAGAAGTGGTACCCGCACCCCGGCGGCCCCCAGCCCTTCGACGACCTGCCCGTGGCGCTGCAGGACAACGTCGACCGCATCCACGTGCCGTTCGACCGGCGGCGCGGCGGCAAGCCGATCTGGTCGGACGCCGAGATCCGCGACGTGATGGCCTTCCTGCGCACCCTGACCGACGGGCATTGACCCCCATCGGGCCCCATCAGGCCAGATGCGGCTCGATGGCTTGCGCCAGCAGGCGGAAGCTGTGGCGGATTTCATCCTCCGTCACCGCCCCGTAGCCCAGCACCAGCCCCGGCGCCGGGCCGGGCCGCAGCGAGTACAGCGACAGCGGCCGCGTCAGCACGCCTCGCTCCCGCGCCTGCCGGGCGATGGCCTCGTCATCCGCGCCGGGCGGCAGGCCCAGCACCAGGTGCAGGCCCGCATCGCCGCCGAGGACGGACACGGCGCCGCCCAGCCGGCGGGCGATCTCGTCGATGAGCACGCGGCGGCGCTCGCCATAGACCAGGCGCATACGGCGGATGTGGTTGACGTAGTGGCCCTGCAGCATGAATTGCGCCAGCGCGGCCTGCTGCAGGGTCTGGCCCTCGCGGAACAGTTCGTTCAGCGCGCGGGCAAAGCTGTCGACCAGATCGCGCGGCAGTACCAGATAGGCCAGCCGCAGCGAAGGGAACATGGTCTTGGAGAACGTGCCCAGGTAGATCACCCGGCCCTGATCGTCCAGGCCCTGCAGTGCTGGCAGCGGGCGCGACGCGAAGCGGAATTCGCTGTCGTAGTCGTCCTCGACGATCCAGACGTTGTGCGCCGCCGCGTAGTCCAGCAGCTGGCGGCGGCGGCCATGGCCCATCAGCACGCCGCTGGGGTACTGGTGCGAGGGCGATACGAACATCAGCCGCGGCGGCGTTTGCAGCTGCTGCGGCGTCGGCGCCAGGCCCTCGCCGTCCAGCGCCACCGGCTCCAGCTGCAGCCCGGCCATGCCGAACACGCTGCGCGCCCCCCAGTAGCCCGGGTCTTCCAGCCAGGCGGTGTCGCCCGGGTCGGCCAGCAGCTGCGCAATCAGGTGCAGCGCCTGCTGGGCGCCGCTGGTGACGAGGATCTGCCCGGCGCTGCACGCCACGCCCCGCGTGCCCTGCAGGTGCTCGGCGATCGCTTCGCGCAGCAGGGGGTGGCCCGCGCCGGTGGCGTAGCTCAGCTGCGGCGGCTCGTGCTCGCGCCAGGCCTGGGCCTGCAGGCGGCTCCAGACGGCGCCCGGGAACATGCGCAGCTCGGGCACGCCCGGCGCGAATGCGCCCCACTGCAGCGGGCTGGCCCGCGCGCCCCCGACGATGCCCGCGCCGCGCCGTGACAGCGGCGTGCCGCGGCGCGGCGCGGGCTGCGGCTGGCCCGCGAAGGCCGGGGCCACCTCGGCCACGTAAGTGCCGCGCCCCACGCCCGCCTGCACCAGCCCCTCCAGCGCCAGTTGCTCGTAGACCTGCACGATGGTGTTGCGGGCGATGCCCAGCGTCCGGGCCATTTCGCGGCTGGGCGGCAGCTTCGACCCGGCGGCCAGCGCCGCGCGCAGGATGCCGTCCTTGAGGATGCGGTAGAGCTGGCGGTGGTTGTATTCGGCGTCGCTGCGCTGGAAATGCCGGAGCACGAAGTCGGGCAGCGTGGCATGGGCGGCTCTGGAAATTGGTTCCATATGGTTTGTGATATTTGGCTCTTCTTTTGGTATCAATATAAGCCTAGACTTTTGCCCATGTCCAACGACCCGGGGCGTCACGCGCCCCCCAGGTGACCCCATGAACGCATCCACCGCCGCGGAACGCTCCGCCACTGTGAGCAACGCCGCCATCGACGCCCGCCGCGCCGCCGCCACGCCGCGCGGCGTGGCCATCGGCTTCCCCTTCTATGCCGAGCGCGCCGAGAACGCCCTGCTCTGGGACGTGGAGGGCCGGCGCTACATCGACTTCGGCTCGGGCATCGCCGTGCTCAACACCGGCCACCGCCACCCGCGCATCGTCGAGGCGGTGCAGGAACAGCTGGGCCGCTTCACCCACACCGCCTACCAGGTCGTGCCCTACGAAAGCGTGGTGTCGCTGGCCGAGCGCCTGAACGCGCTCGCGCCCGGCCAGCACGCCAAGAAGACGGCCTTCTTCACCACCGGCGCGGAAGCCGTGGAAAACGCCATCAAGATCGCCCGCGCCCACACGCGCCGCCCCGGCGTCATCGCGCTGACCGGCGCCTTCCATGGCCGCACCTACCTGGGCATGGCGCTCACGGGCAAGGTCGTGCCGTACAAGACCGGCTTCGGTCCCTTCCCGGGCAGCATCTACCACGTGCCCGCGCCGGTCGAACTGCACGGCACCAGCGTGGCCGATTCGCTGGCCGCGCTCGACAAGCTGTTCAAGGCCGATATCGACCCCGAGCAGGTCGCGGCCATCATCCTGGAGCCCGTGCAGGGCGAGGGCGGCTTCTACGTGCAGCCGCCCGAGTTCATGCGCGCCATCCGCGAGATCTGCGATCGCCACGGCATCGTGATGATCGCCGACGAGATCCAGACCGGCTTCGGCCGCACCGGCAAGCTGTTCGCCATGGAGCACTACGACGTGGCACCCGACCTGATGACCATCGCCAAGAGCCTGGCCGGCGGCTTGCCGCTGTCGGGCGTGGTGGGCCGCGCCGAGATCATGGACGCCCCGCTGCCCGGCGGCCTGGGCGGCACCTACGCGGCCAACGCGCTGGCGATTGCCGCAGCCCACGCCGTGCTGGACGTGATGGAGCAGGACCGGCTGCCCCAGCGCGCCGAGCAGCTGGGCCAGCGCCTCAAGGAGCGCCTGAACGGCCTGCGCGCCAGCGTGCCGCAGATCGCCGACGTGCGCGGCCTGGGCGCGATGGTGGCGGTGGAGTTCAACGGCGCCGACGGCAAGCCCGACGCCGAATACACCAAGCAGGTGCAATTGCGCGCCCGCGACGCCGGTCTGCTGCTGCTGACCTGCGGCGTGTACGGCAACGTGGTGCGCTTCCTGTTCCCGCTGACCATCGAGGACCCATTGCTCGACGAGGGCCTGGACATCCTGGCCGCGGCGATGCGCGGTTAAACCTCAGTACTCAAAAAACATAGCTGCCCGCGCTTGTCATTGCTGGGTTTAGTATAGAAAACCCTTTCAAACCCAATGCCAACAAGCGCTGGCAGCTCACATTTTTATCTATGTCCTTGCAACTGAACGCCCCCACCCTGCTGTGCCAACAAGCCTTCGTGGCGGGCGAATGGGTACATGCCGACAACGGCGCCACCGTCGCCGTCACCAACCCCGCCACCGGCGGGCAGATCGGCACGGTGCCCGTCTGCGGCGCGGCCGAGACCCGCCGCGCCATCGAAGCCGCCGAAGCCGCGCGCCACGCCTGGGCCGCGCGCCCGGCCAAGGAGCGCAGCGCCGTGCTGCGCCGCCTGAACGACCTGCTGCTGGCCAACCAGGACGACTTGGGCCTGATCATGACCAGCGAGCAGGGCAAGCCCCTGGCCGAGGCCAAGGGCGAAATCGCCTACGCCGCGTCCTTCATCGAATGGTTTGCCGACGAGGCCCGCCGCGTCTATGGCGACACCATTCCCGCGCCGCTGGCCGACCGCCGCATCCTGGCGCTCAAGCAGCCCATCGGCGTCACGGCGGCGATCACGCCGTGGAACTTCCCCACCGCCATGCTCACGCGCAAGGCCGGCCCGGCGCTGGCGGCAGGGTGCTCCATGGTGGTCAAGCCCGCCACGCAGACGCCGTTCTCCGCGCTGGCCTTCGCGCTGCTGGCCGAACGCGCGGGCGTGCCCAAGGGGCTGCTGTCGGTCATCACCGGCGCATCCGGCGAGATCGGCGGCGAGATGACGGCCAACCCGCTGGTGCGCAAGCTCACCTTCACCGGCTCCACCGAAGTGGGCCGCACGCTGATGCGCCAGTCGGCCGACACCATCAAGAAGCTCTCGCTGGAGCTGGGCGGCAACGCGCCCTTCATCGTGTTCGACGACGCCGACCTCGATGCGGCCGTCGATGGCGCGATGGTCTCCAAATACCGCAACACCGGCCAGACCTGCGTGTGCGCCAACCGCATCTACGTGCAAAAGGGCGTGCTCGACGCCTTCACCGCCAAGCTGGTGGCCAAGGTCGAGGCGCTCAAGGTGGGCAACGGCGTGGAGCCGGGCGTGACGCAAGGCCCGCTGATCGACGCCAAGGCCGTCGCAAAAATAGAGGAGCACGTGGCCGACGCCATCGCCAAGGGCGGCAAGGTGCTCACGGGCGGCAAGCGCCACGCGCTGGGCGGCCAGTTCTACGAGCCCACGGTGGTGGCTGGCGCCACCGCCGACATGCTGGTCGCGCACGAGGAGACCTTCGGCCCGCTGGCGCCGATCTTCGCCTTCGACACCGAGGCCGAGGTCATCGCCCGCGCCAACGACACCGAATTCGGCCTGGCCGCGTACTTCTACAGCCGCGACATCGGCCGCGTCATGCGCGTGGCCGAGCGGCTCGAATCGGGCATGGTCGGCGTGAACACCGGCCTGATCTCCACCGCCGAGGCGCCGTTCGGCGGCGTCAAGCAGTCGGGCCTGGGCCGCGAGGGCTCCCGGTACGGGCTCGAGGAGTTCCTGGAGATCAAGTACGTGTGCCTGGCGGGGTTGGATGCATGACGGGAGGCGTTGACACGAATTTCGGCGTGGCTGGCGTGCAGATGCAGGTGTCCGCCTTCGACAGCAACGTCGAGCTGATGGGCAACTACCTGCGCCACATCCGCCAGCGCTTTCCGTGGGTGCGCATGGTGCTGTTCTCGGAACTGGCCGCGCTCGGCCCCAAGCACGACAAGGCCGAGCCGCTGCCCGGCCCCACCGAGGCGCGCTTGTGCGAACTGGCGCGCGAGACCGGGCTGTGGCTCGTCCCCGGCTCGCTGTTCGAGAGCGTCGCCAACGCCGACGGCACCGCCGTGGTCTACAACACCGCACCGGTCATCAACCCCGAGGGCGTGGTCGTCACGCGCTTCCGCAAGCTGTTTCCGTTCCGCCCGTACGAGCGCGACGTGCTGGGCGGCACGGGCTTCTGCGTGTTCGACGTGCCCGGCGCGGGGCGCTTCGGCGTGTCGATCTGCTACGACATGTGGTTCCCCGAGACCACGCGCACGCTGGCAGCCATGGGGGCCGAGGTGATCCTGCACCCCACGATGACCGACACCATCGACCGCGACGTGGAGCTGGCCATCGCGCGCGCCTCGGCGGCCACCAACCAGGTGTATTTTTTCGACATCAACGGCGCGGGGCAGGGCGGGGTGGGCCGCTCCATCGTCGTCGATCCGTCGGGCTACGTGCTGCACCAGGCCGACAGCAATCCCGAGATCATGGCCATCGACGTCGATTTCGCCAGGCTGCGCCGCGAGCGCGAACGCGGCCTGCGCAGCAACCTCGGGCAGCCGCTCAAGAGCTTCCGCGACCGCGACTGCGACTTCGCCGTCTACCGCAGGGAAAACGCGGCGGACTTTCCCTACCTGCACAGCCTGGGAGCACTGACCAAGCCTCATTGACCGCACACTTCCATCCATCAAGGGCCACGTGACCCCATAAGCCGGACGGGCCTTCCCGATCCGGCGTTTCAGGAGACAAACATGACAACCAAGCCCTCAGCGGCAACACGTACCCGGGCCTCCCTCAGCCGCCACCGCAGCGTCTGGGAAATGCGTTCCGACGGCTGGATCAGCCTGGTGGACGACCTGAGCCGCCTCGCCATCCTGCCCGCCGACCACCCCGAGCGCGCCACGCGCTTCGCGCACGTGCAGAACATCCTCGACCGCCTCGCGCCCATCGAGAACTACTGGGCCTTCCCCGGCGGGCGCGTGTTCGGCGAGCTGTGCCAGTGGATCGAGCGCGAGGAACTGGCCCGCGCCCACCAGGCGGCGCGGCGCATCCACCGCGCGCTGGCCGCGCGCACCTACCGCCACGACCCCAATACGCTGGACAGCAGCGACAACGAACTGCCCTCGCAGATCGAGACCGACAGCGAGCACCAGGCGCAGCTGGCGCGGCCCTACTTCGAGGTGCTGATCGTCGATGAAATGTCCGCCAGCGAGGAAGACGCCCTGCGCCGCCGCGTGCAGCGCAAGCGCAGCTCCGACGACGACTTCATCTTCGACGTGGTGGTGGTGCCCAGCTACGAGGACGCGCTCATCGCCACCCTGGTCAACTTCAACCTGCAGGCCGTGGTCATCCGCCACGGCTTCCCGTTCCGCTCGGCCAACCGCAGCGGCATGTTGCGCCGCTTCCTGGACGGCATGGACGAGACCATCGAGGCCATGCCCGAGTTCGAGCGGGGCCCGCTGCTGGGCCAGCAGATCGCGCAGCTGCGCCCCGAGCTCGACCTGTACCTGGTCACCGACGTCAGCGTCGAAGACATCGCCGCGCGCGCCGGCGAGGTGTTCAAGCGCATCTTCTTCGGCGAGGAAGACCACATCGAGCTGTACAGCGCCATCATGAAAGGCGTGGGCGAGCGCCACAAGACGCCGTTCTTCCACGCGCTGCGCGACTACGCCAAGCAGCCCACCGGCGTGTTCCACGCGCTGCCGCTGGCGCGCGGCAAGGCCATCATGAACAGCAACTGGATCGGCGACCTGGCGCAGTTCTACGGCATGAACCTGTTCATGGCCGAAACCTCCGCCACCTCGGGCGGCCTCGATTCGCTGCTCGACCCGGTCGGCCCGCTCAAGGTCGCGCAGGAATACGCGGCCCGCGCCTTCGGCTCGCGGCGCACCTACTTCGCCACCAACGGCACCTCCACCTGCAACAAGATCGTGGTGCAGGCCCTGGTGCGGCCCGACGACATCGTGCTGGTGGACCGCAACTGCCACAAGTCCCACCACTACGGCCTGGTGCTGGCGGGCGCGCAGGTGGCCTACCTCGACTCGTACCCGCTCGACCAGTACTCGATGTACGGCGCCGTGCCCATCCGCCACATCAAGGAAACGCTGCTCAGCTTCAAGCGCGCGGGCACGCTCGACAAGGTGCGCATGGTGCTGCTCACCAACTGCACCTTCGACGGCCTGGTCTACGACGTGGAGCGGGTCATGCTCGAATGCCTGGCCATCAAGCCCGACCTGATCTTCCTGTGGGACGAAGCCTGGTTCGCCTTCGCGCGCTGCCACCCCGTCTACCGCCAGCGCACCGGCATGGCCACGGCGGCCAAGCTGGCCGACACCTTCAAAGACCCGGCCTACGCCAAGCGCTACGCGGCCTTTGCCGCCGGCATCGACTGGGACGACGACGAACAGGTGCTGAACACCCGCCTGCTGCCCGACCCGGCCAAGGCCCGCGTGCGCGTCTACGCCACGCATTCCACGCACAAGACGCTGGCCGCGCTGCGCCAGGGCTCGATGATCCACGTGTGGGACCAGGACTTCAAGGACAAGGCCGAGGAGTCGTTCCACGAGGCGTACATGACGCACACGTCCACCTCGCCCAACTACCAGATCCTCGCCTCGCTGGACGTGGGCCGCCGCCAGGTGGAACTGGAGGGCTACGAGCTCATCCAGCGCCAGCTGGAGCTGGCCATGAGCCTGCGCGAGCAGGTGCTCAACCACCCGCTACTCAGGCGCTACTTCCGCTTCCTGCGCATCGGCGACCTGGTGCCGCCCAAATACCGCGAGTCCGCCGTGGAGAGCTACTACAACGACGAGACCGGCTGGGACAACATGGAAGCCGCCTGGCGCAGCGACGAGTTCGTGCTCGACCCCTCGCGCGCCACGCTGGTCATCGGCGACACGGGGCTGGACGGCGACACCTTCAAGAACAAGGAGCTGATGGACAAATACGGCATCCAGATCAACAAGACCTCGCGCAACACCGTGCTGTTCATGACCAACATCGGCAGCACCCGTTCCGCGATCGCCTACCTGATCGAGGTGCTGATCAAGATCGCCCGCGACGTCGATGCCCGCGTGGCCGACATGAGCGCGATCGAGCGCCGCATCCACGAAAAGCGCGTGAACTCGCTGATGCACGAGCAGCCGCCGCTGCCGGACTTCTCCAGCTTCCACTTCGCGTTCCGGGGCCGCAGCGTCGAAGGCCGCGCCGACACGCGCGACGGCGACATCCGCAGCGCCTTCTTCCTCTCGTACGACGACGTGAATTGCGAATACATCGACATGAAGGAGGCCGCCAGCGCCATCGCGGCGGGCCGCGAGCTGGTGTCGGCACTGTTCGTGATTCCCTACCCGCCGGGTTTCCCCATCCTGGTGCCGGGCCAGGTCATCAGCGCCGAAATCCTGCAGTTCATGGCCGCGCTGGACGTGCGCGAGATCCACGGCTTCCGGCCCGAGCTGGGCTTCCGCATCTTCAGCCAGGCCGCGCTGGACCGCGCCGCGCACGCCACCGCCGCGCGTGCGGCGCTCGCGCTGTCGGACCGCGCCGCGGCCCAGACCAGCGGCGGCAGCGGCAACGCGCCGGCCCCCGCCGAGCTGGCCTTCGCCGGCGAACCCGCCACCCCCAAGAAAACCACCCCAAGGAGCAAAAAGTGAGCGCAAAAGTCAAGAGCATTTCCGATCTGCTGCTGATGTTCCACCGCAACGAGCGGCCCATCTACTTCATCAGCGCGACCAACTTCAACCTGCTGGGCATGGACCGGTGGGTCAACCGCTTCCGCTACATCAACTACATCGACTGCTTCGACGGGCGCCACCCCAACGTCTTCGTGCCGCAGGAGCTGCCGCACGAGGAATTCCAGTCCATCGAGGACATCAACAACTACCTGCTCCAGCACAAGGACGTGGTCGACCTGATCGAGCGGCGCGGCGGCAAGCCCGTGGCCACCTTCCTGATGTTCGACGAGAAGACCGAGGAGCTAGCGAAAGAGCTGGGCATGGAGGTCTGGTTCCCGCCCGCCAAGCTGCGCCAGCGCTGCGACAACAAGATGGAGACCGTGCGCATCGGCAACAAGGCCGGCGTGCACTCGGTGCCCAACGCGCTCGAAAAGGTCGACAGCTACCAGCACCTGATGCAGATCGCCGAGCGCAACAATCTGGGCCGGGACCTGGTGGTGCAGTCGGCCTTTGGCGACTCGGGCCACACCACGTTCTTCATCGCCTCGGAAGACGATTTCAACAAGCACAAGGACGAAATCGTCAACGACCCCGAGGTCAAGATCATGAAGCGCATCAACTGCCGCGGCGCCACACTCGAAGCCTGCGCCACGCAGTCGGGCACGCTGGTCGGGCCGCTGCTGACCGAGGTGGTGGGCGCGCGCGAACTCACGCCCTACAAGGGCGGCTGGTGCGGCAACGAGGTGTTCCCGGGCGCGTTCTCGGAAGAAGTGCGCGCCAAGGCGCGCGACATGGCCGAGCGCTTCGGCAACCAGCTGCTGGCCGAGGGCTACCGTGGCTACTTCGACCTCGACTTCCTGATCGACACCGACAACGGCGAGGTCTACCTGGGCGAGCTGAACCCGCGCATCTGCGGCGCCAGCCCCATGACCAACCACGCCGCCTTCGCTTACGCCGACGCGCCGCTGTTCCTGTTCCACCTGCTCGAATTCTCGGGCGTGCCGTTCGACCTGAACGTCAAGGAAATCAACGAGCGCTGGGCACAGCCGCACTTCATCGACTCCTGGTCGCAGGTCGTCATGAAGTTCACCGAAGACAAGGTGGACCAGGTGACCCACGCGCCCGGCACCGGCATCTACCGCATGGCCGAGGACGGCAGCGTCGCCTTCCAGCGCTTCGACTACCACCGCCGCGCCATCGACTCCGAGCGCGAGGCGTTCTTCCTGCGCATCACCGGCCCCGGCGACTACCGCTACGAAGGCGCGGACCTGGGCATCCTGATCACGCGCGGGCGCTCGATGGACGACAACTTCAAGCTCAACGTCCGCGCGCGCGACTGGATCCGGGGCATCAAGAACTACTACGCGGGCAAGCCCATCCTGACCACGCAGCAGGAAACGGCGCCCGCGCCTGGTTCGTTCAAGATCCTCTGACGCCAAGGGCCAGCGACTCCATGGAAAGCCGCCCGGAAATCCACACGCCGACCCGCATCCACTTCCGCGCCCTGGCCGAGGCCCTGCCCGGCGCGCAGTGGAAGTCGCTGTGCGAGCGGTTCTGGCCGTCCTACCGCGCCTGGTTCCTGCGCCAGGGCGCGGTGGCGCGCGCCAGCTTCCTGGAGTGCCGCCGCGCGCTGCGCCAGCACATGCCCGAGCTGGTGCCCACCTGGGAGCGGCTGGTGGAGCTGGCGGGCGGCGGCGACGTGGAGGCGCGCTTCCTGTCGCTGTGGTGCCCGCCGGCCTACATCACCGGCTGCTCGCAGGCCGTATGGCTTCCGGGGGAAGGCGACGGCAGCGAGCCCCTGCTGCTGCGCAACTACGACTTCGCGCCCGCGCTGCTCGAAGGCACCTGGCTGCATTCGAACTGGAGCGGCCAGCGCGTGGCGGCCATGGGCGACTGCCTGTGGGGCGCGCTGGACGGGCTGAACGAATCGGGCCTCTCCGCCTCGCTGTCGTTCGGCGGGCGCACCGTCTGCGGCGACGGCTTCGGCATTCCGCTGGTGATGCGCTACGTGCTGGAGATCGCCATCGACACCGCCTCGGCCATCGCCATCCTGCAGCGCGTGCCGGTGCACATGTGCTACAGCGTCACACTGCTCGACGCCAAGGGCGACTGGGCCACGGTGTTCCTGAACCCGGACCGGCCCGCCGAAGTCACCCGGCGGCGCGCCGTGACGAATTTCCAGCACGCCGTGGAGTGGCCCCAGCACGCGCAGGCCACCAGCGCCTGCGAGCGGCTGTCCGCGCTGCAGGCGCGGGTCGAGTCCGGCGCGCCAGCCGCCGCCGCGGTCGGGGCGCTGCTGAGCGCGCCCTTGTTCCAGCCCGCCTGGCTGCGCGGCTACGGCACGCTGTACACGGCGGTCTATGCGCCGCGCTCCGGCCGCGTGGAACTGCACTGGCCCGGCCAGCATTGGCCGCAGGCCCTGAACGCCTTCGAGGAGGGCAGCCGCGACATCGTCTACGCGAACGAGCCGCCCGGCGCCCCCAACGCATAACAATGGATTTTTGAAGGAGACAACGTCATGAGCCCAGCTACCCACGTGCCCGGCGGAGCCCCCGCCCGGAAGAAACTCCCCCCCGTAGCCTGGATCCTGATCGCGATGGTGATAGGGATCGTGATAGGCCACATGATCTTCATCAACTTCCCGGACAAGAAAGCCGCCGCGGAGATGGCGGGCTACATCTCCATCCTGTCCGACATCTTCCTGCGCCTGATCAAGATGCTGATCGGCCCGCTGGTGTTCTCCACGCTGGTGGTGGGCATCGCGCACATGGGCGACGCCTCGGCCATCGGGCGCGTGTTCTTCAAGGCCATGGCCTGGTTCATGAGCGCCTCGCTGGTGTCGCTGCTCTTGGGCATGGTGCTGGTCAACCTCTTCCAGCCGGGGGCCGACTTCGGGCTGCCGCTGCCCGACATCGGCACCGCCACCAACCTGGCGACCGGCAAGTTCACGCTCAAGGACTTCATCGCCCACATGGTGCCCAAGTCCTTCGCCGAGGCCATGGCGCAGAACGAAATCCTGCAGATCGTGGTGTTCTCGATGTTCTTCGGCATCGGCCTGGCCGCACTGGGCAACACCGGCAAGGTGCTGTTCGACGGCATCGAGCAGCTCTCGCACGTCATGCTCAAGATCACCGGCTACGTGATGAAGCTCGCCCCCGTGGCCGTGATGGCCGCCATGGCCGCCACCGTGGCCACGAACGGGCTGGGCGTGCTGCTCAAGTTCGCCGTCTTCATGGGCGAGTTCTACATCGCGCTCTTCGTGCTGTGGTGCGTGCTGATCGCCGTGGGCTTCCTGATCCTCGGCCCGCGCATCGGGCGGCTGCTCAAGCTCATCCGCGAGCCCTTCATGGTGTCGTTCGCCACCGCCAGCTCCGAGGCCGCCTACCCCAAGATCCTGGACGCGCTGGACCGCTTCGGCGTCAAGCGCAAGATCTCCAGCTTCGTCATGCCGCTGGGCTACTCGTTCAACCTCGACGGCTCGATGATCTACTGCACCTTCGCCTCGCTGTTCATCGCGCAGGCCTACGACATCAAGCTGTCGCTGGGCACGCAGCTCACCATGCTGCTGGTGCTGATGGTCACCTCCAAGGGCATCGCCGGCGTGCCGCGCGCCTCGCTGGTGGTGATCGCGGCCACGCTGAACCAGTTCAACATCCCCGAGGCGGGGCTGCTGCTGATCCTGGGCGTGGACAGCTTCCTCGACATGGGCCGCTCGGCCACCAACGCCGTGGGCAACTCCATCGCCAGCGCCGTGGTCGCCAAGTGGGAGGGCGAGCTGCTGCCCGAGACCGAAGCCATCGCCAACGCCGAGCGGCTGGACGCCGAGTTGCAGGCCTCGGCGGCCCACGCCTGAGCCCCAAGGAGCCGCCGTGAAGTTGCAACGACTCTCCGTGCTCATCCTCTGCGCGCTCGGCCTGTGCGCGGGCGCGGCCCAGGCGCAGAACATGATGGGCAGCCCCGCGCGCGGCGCCGACGCCGAGCTGCGCGGCACGCTCGCCAAGGTGCGCAACAGCGGCACCATCGCGCTGGGCTACCGCGACGCCTCCGTGCCGTTCTCGTACCTGAGCGCGCGCAAGGAGCCCATCGGCTACTCCATCGAACTGTGCAAGGCCCTGGTCACCTCCATCGAAGACGCGGTGAACAAGAGCCTGAAGATCGACTGGGTGCCCGTGACCTCCGACAACCGCATCGACGCCGTCGCCAGCGGCAAGGTGGACCTGGAGTGCGGCTCCACCACCAGCAACCTGGAGCGGCAAAAGCGCGTGGCCTTCTCGCCCATCATGTTCATCTCGGGCACCAAGGTGATGGTGAAACAGGGCGCGGCCATCGGCGGCAACTTCCGCGACCTGGCGGGCAAGAAGGTGGCCGTTACGGCGGGCACCACCAACCAGAAGGCGCTGCAGGAGCTGGACCGCAAGTTCAAGCTCGGCCTCCAGCTGCAGGTCGTTCCCGACCACGCCCAGGGCTTCGCCCAGGTCGCCAGCGGCCAGGCCGACGCCTTCGCCACCGACGACGTGCTGCTGTACGGCCTGATCGCGCAGGACGCGGGCAAGAGCGGCAAGTTCCAGGTCGTGGGTGACTACCTCTCCTACGACCCCTACGGCATCATGTTCCGCAAGGACGACCCGCAACTGGCCGACGTGGTGCGCCAGAGCTTCCAGGTGCTGGCCGAGGATGGCGAGATCGAGCGCCAGTACAAGCGCTGGTTCCTGCGCCGCCTGCCCTCGGGTGAAAGCCTCAACCTGCCCATGAGCCCGCAGATGCAGACCGTGCTCGAAACCATGGCAGTCAGACCGGAATAAAAACAGGAGCTGCCAGCGCTTGCTGCAAGCCACTTTCAGCATGTTTTCCCACTGAAATTGTCTTGCAGCAAGCGCTGGCAGCTATCTTTACAGGAGAGCCCCATCAAGACCAACGCCATGCTGTTGCGCAGGAGGCGCCCGCCAGCGGCGGCAGCGTCTACGATAGATGGGCCCCATCACCTCCCCCCAGAAAGGACCTTCCCATGACCCATTCCCACCACACCCCCGGCACCACCGCGAGCGACGCCGTGGCAGACCTCGAGGCGGACGTCAGCGCGGTGCTGTCGGCGACCGAACTCGAAGCCAACCCGCATATCCAGGCGCTGCGCCAGCACTTGAAGGCCAGCCTCGACACCGCCCGGCAGGCCATCGGCGAAAAGCGCCAGCAGGCGGCGCGCAAGGCCCGGCAGGCCGCCACCCAGGTGGACGCCTACGTGCGCGAAGAGCCCTGGAGCGCCACCGGCGGCGCGCTGGCAGCCGGCCTGGCCATCGGACTGGGCATCGGCCTGCTGCTGGGCCGGCGGATGGACGACTGATACCAGCCGCCTTTTCCAGAATCAGTCCAGCGCCGCGAGCCCGTGGCGCTGGCGCACGCGGTTGCACGCCTGCGAGCCCGCCTCGAACTCGCGGCAGGGCGAGGGCCGCCACTCGTAGATGCCGCAGGCCGCGCGCCAGCCCACCGTGCCCGTGAGCGCGGCGCAGCGCGGCGGCACGTGGTCGGTGCCGCGCATACGGCACAGGCTGCCGTTCACTTCCACGGCCAGCCCGTCGGGCACGCTGCCGCCGTGTTCCTGCACTTCGTACACGGAGAAATCCACGCGAAAACTCGCGCAGCACGCGCCGCAACTCAGGCAGGGGTGTTCATGCGTAGGGGAATTCACGCGCGCATTGTGAATGAGGGACAATGCACCTGAATGAGAATGAATTGCATATAAACCGTGGTAAACGAGCAACAAGACCTGGGCCTGGACGCATTGCCCCGTGCCCAGTCCGCCGAAGTGGTGGCGCTGGCCCCCGCGCGTGACGAAGAAGAGCGGGCGCTGCTGGTGCGCCTGATGGAAATCGGCTTCCTGCCCGGCGAGCCCGTGCGCGTGGTGGCCGCGGGCTTTCCGGGCGGCGACCCGCTGGCCGTGCGCGTGGGGCAGGCCACCTTCGCGCTGCGCCGGCACGAGGCCGCCATGGTGAAGGTGCGCGCGTGCGAGGAGTGGGCATGAGCACGGCGTTCCTTCGCGTCGCCCTGCTGGGCAACCCCAACTGCGGCAAGACCGCGCTGTTCAACCTGATGACCGGCGCGCGCCAGAAGGTCGCCAACTACGCGGGCGTCACCGTCGAGCGCAAGGAGGGCTGGCTGAGCACCGCCAGCGGCCGCCGCGTGCGCGTGCTCGACCTGCCGGGCACCTACAGCCTGAACGCGCATAGCCTGGACGAAACCGTCACGCGCGAGATCGTCATGGGCCAGTCGCCCAGCGAGCCCGTGCCCGAACTGCTGGTCTGCGTGACCGACGCCACCCACCTGCGCCTGAACCTGCGCCTGGTGCTGGAGGCGCGCGCGCTCGGCCTGCCGCTGGTGCTGGTGCTGAACATGAGCGACATGGCCGAGCGCCAGGGCATCGCTATCGACCGCGCGGCGCTCAGCGCGGCGCTGGGCGTGCCCGTGCTCGCCACCGTGGGCGTGAAGCCCGGCGGCGCGAAGGAGCTGCTGCAGTGGCTGGACGCGGTGGAGCTCCCCGCCCTGGCGCCGCCGCAAGCCGGCGCGCTGGCCCTCTCTGCCGACCCGCAGCAGCGCGTGCTCGACCTGCACCGCGAAGTGCAGCGCGTGATGGGCCTGGCCGTGCGCCAGACGGCCGTGGCCGGGCGCCGCCTGGACGACCGCCTCGACGCCATCGCCCTGCACCCGTTCTGGGGCATGGTGCTGCTCGCGGCGACGCTGTTCTTCATGTTCCAGGCCGTGTTCAGCTGGGCCGAAGTCCCGATGGACGCCATCAAGGGCGGCGTGGACGCGCTCGCCGGCCTGGTCGGCGCGCACATGCCCGAGGGCGTGCTGCGCAGCCTGCTGGCCGACGGCATCATCGCGGGCGCGGGCAGCGTGCTGGTGTTCCTGCCGCAAATCCTGATCCTGTTCTTCTTCATCCTGGTGCTCGAAGACTCGGGCTACCTGCCGCGCGCGGCCTTCCTGCTCGACCGCGTGATGGGCACGGTGGGCCTGTCGGGCCGCTCGTTCATTCCGCTGCTGTCGAGCTTCGCCTGCGCGGTGCCGGGCATCATGGCCACGCGCTCCATCGCCAGCTGGCGCGACCGGCTGGTCACCATCCTGATCGCGCCGCTCATGACCTGCTCGGCCCGGCTTCCGGTGTATGCGCTGCTGATCGGCGCGTTCATCCCCGAGCGCACGGTGGGCGGCCTGTTCAACCTGCAGGGGCTGGTGCTGTTCGGCCTGTACGTGGGCGGCATCGTGAGCGCCATGGCCGTGGCCTTCGTCGCCAAGCTGGCGCGCTCGGGCAGCGGCGCCGTGCCGCTGCTGATGGAGCTGCCCGCCTACCGCTGGCCCAGCCTGCGCAGCCTGGCGCTGGGCCTGTACGAGCGCGCGGTGATCTTCCTGCGCCGCGTGGGCGGCATCATCCTCGCGGTCACCGTGCTGCTGTGGTTCCTCTCCACCTACCCCGCGCCGCCCGAGGGGGCGGTGGGCGCGGCCATCCAGTACAGCTTCGCGGGCCGCATCGGCAAGGCGCTGGAGCCGCTGTTCGCGCCCATCGGCTTCAACTGGCAGATCGCCATCGCCCTGGTGCCCGGCATGGCCGCGCGCGAGGTGGCGGTGGGGGCGCTGGGCACGGTGTACGCGCTGTCCGCCACGGGCGACGAGGTGGCCAGCCAGCTGGAGCCGCTGATCGCGCACAGCTGGTCGCTGGCGACCGCGCTGTCCCTGCTGGCGTGGTACGTGTACGCGCCGCAATGCATCTCCACCATCGCCGCCGTGCGGCGTGAAACCAACGGCTGGCGCTACCCGCTGCTCATGGCGGGCTACCTGTTCGCGCTGGCCTATGGCGCCAGCTTCATCACCTACCACGCCGCGCTGGCCTTAGGAGGTTGATATGACCCAGGAACTCATCGTCGCCGTGATCGTGGCGCTGGCCGCCGCCTACGTGGTGTGGCGCTACCTGCCCAGCCGCCTGCGCCGCCGCCTGCCCTCGGCGCTGGCGCAGGACCCCGGCTGCGGCGGGTGCAGCAACTGCGGCAGCGAGGGCGGGGCCTGCGGCACGGACGAAAAAAAGGCCACCCCGAAGACGGTGGCCATGCCGGAATCGCGGCGCTGATTCAGGCCGCCCGGCCCAGCAGCAGGTACTCCATGAGCGCCTTCTGCACGTGCATCCGGTTCTCGGCCTCGTCCCAGACGACTGACTGCGGCCCGTCGATCACGTCGGCCTCCACCTCCTCGCCCCGGTGCGCGGGCAGGCAGTGCATGAACAGCGCGTCGGGCTTCGCCACGGCCATCATCTCGGCGTCCACGCGCCAATCGGCGAAGGCTTTTTTGCGCGCCTCGTTCTCGGCCTCGTAGCCCATGCTGGTCCACACGTCGGTGGTGACCAGGTCGGCATCCCGGCAGGCGTCCATCGGGTTGCTAAAGAATTGATAGCTGCCAGCGCTTGTCCCACCTGGGCCAGCGGCCAATTTCTCATCAATCTCGTAGCCGCGCGGCGTGCTCACGTGCACCGTGAAGCCGAGCAGCGCGGCGGCCTGCAGCCAGGTGTTGGCCATGTTGTTGCCGTCGCCCACCCAGGCCACCACCTTGCCCGCGATGGAGCCGCGGTGCTCGATGTAGGTGAAGATGTCCGCCAGGATCTGGCACGGGTGGTACTCGTTGGTCAGCCCGTTGATCACGGGCACGCGCGAATTGGCGGCGAAGCGCTCGATCTTGCTCTGCTCGTAGGTGCGGATCATCACCAGGTCGGTCATGCGGCTGATGACCTTGGCACTGTCCTCGATCGGCTCGGCGCGGCCCAGCTGGCTGTCGCCCGTGGTCAGGTGTACCACGCTGCCGCCCAGTTGGTACATGCCCGCCTCGAAGCTCACGCGCGTGCGCGTGCTGGCCTTCTCGAAGATCATGGCCAGCGTGCGGTCCACCAGCGGGTGGTGCTTTTCGTAGTTCTTGAACTTCTTCTTGATCAGCGCGGCGCGCTCGAACAGGTAGGCATATTCGTCGGCGGCCAGGTCGGTGAATTGCAGGTAGTGCTTCATAACGTTCCAACGTTCATTCGGCCAGGAAGGCTTTGACCAGGGGCGCCAGCCGCGCCACGATCTCGTCGGCCTCGGCGGTGGTCAGGATCAGCGGCGGCACCAGGCGGATGACGCTGTCCGCCGTCACGCTGAACAGCAGGCCCGCTTCCGCGCCGCGCGCCACCAGCGCGCCGCAGGGGCGGTCCAGTTCCACGCCCAGCATCAGGCCCTGGCCGCGCACGTCCTTCACGCCGGGCAGGCCGCCCAGTTCGCGCTGCAGCGCGGCCTTCAGGTGCGCACCCACGCTGGCGGCGTTGGCCAGCAGGCCGTCTTCTTCCATGATGCGGATGGTTTCCACCCCCGCGCGCATGGCCAGCGGGTTGCCGCCGAAGGTGGTGCCGTGGTTGCCCGGCTGCAGCACGTTCGCGGCCTTGGGGCCGGCCACCACCGCGCCGATCGGCACGCCCGAGCCCAGGCCCTTGGCCAGCGGCATCACGTCGGGCACGATGCCCGCCCACTGGTGCGCGAACCACTTGCCGGTGCGGCCCATGCCGCACTGCACCTCGTCGATCATCATCAGCCAGCCGCGCTCGTCGCACAGCCGGCGCAGCTGCTGCAGGTAGTCCGCGCGCATGGGGTTGATGCCGCCTTCGCCCTGGATGGTCTCGAAGAACACGGCGACCACGTTGGGGTTGCTCTCGGTGGCCTTCTTGATGGCCTCGATGTCGTTCATCGGCACGCGGATGAAGCCCTCCACCAGCGGGCCGAAGCCGTTGTGGATCTTGGGGTTGCCCGTGGCCGACATGGTGGCGATGGAGCGGCCGTGGAAGGCCTTTTCATAGACCACGATCTCGGGCCGGGCGATGCCCTTGTCCACGCCGTACTTGCGCGCGATCTTGAGCGCGGCCTCGTTCGCCTCCAGGCCCGAGTTGCAGAAGAACACGTTGCTCATGCCCGTCAGTTCGACGAGCTTGGCCGCGAGCGTTTCCTGCCCCGGCACGTGGTAGTAGTTGGAGGTGTGGATGAGCCGGGCGATCTGCGCCTGCAGCGCGGGCACCAGCTTGGGGTGGTTGTGCCCCAGCGTGTTCACCGCGATGCCGCCGAGGCCGTCGAGGTATTCCTTGCCGTTCACGTCCCACACGCGGCAGCCCTGGCCTCGGTCGAGCGCAATGGGCACGCGGCCATAGGTGTTCATCACGTGGGGCGATGCGGCTTCGGTCATTGCGGTGGTTCTCCAGAAAGTGAAGCACGATTCTAGAGGGGCGGGCTTGGCGCAACGGTGACGATTGCGCATCACAGCGATGCGGCGGGCCGGGCACGATTCGTGCGTGCCTGTTGGGGGCTACCTAGGGTTATCTCTTATACAAGAGTTAAAATCCGTGCCCTTGCCACAAGCAGTCTCCCGATGATCTCTCCTACCGCGAAAGAAGTCTTCATCCAAGGCATCACCCACGACGGGAGAACCTTCCGGCCCAGCGACTGGGCCGAGCGCCTGGCGGGCGTGATGAGCCAGTTCCGCCCCGGCGGCATCCAGCCCGGCAGCCACCTGAGCTACTCGCCCTGGTGCGTTCCGACCACGCTGAACGGCGTGAAGTGCGTGGTGGTGCACCGCGACCTGCGCGACTGCGAGCCCATGGCCTGGGACTTCGTGCTCAACTTCGCCAGGGACAACGATCTGCAGACCGCCGAGGCCTGCCTGCTGCCCGACCCGCCCCCTAAGGCTTGAGCCGCAGCGCCACGCCCGCCAGTCCCATGCAGGCCACGAGCGCGCCCCCCAGTGCCGGGTAGGCGGGCCAGTCCAGCGCCGCCGCCGCGCTGATGGCGATGGTGGCCAGGCCCATTTGCAGGCACCCCAGCAGGGCGGAGGCGGCGCCCGCCTGAGCGCCAAAGGGCTGCAGCGCCATGGCGGTGGCCAGCGGGTTCACCAGGCCCATTCCGAACAGGAAGAGCACCATGGCCAGGCCGAAGTGCGCCAGGCTGGCGGCACCCAGGAGCAACGCGGCGCCGCCGGCCAGCGCTATGCCGCAGCCTGCGAGCGCCGTGGCCCGTGCGCCCCAGCGGCCCGCCAGCCGGGGCGCGGCCACCCCGGCGCCGAACACGACGAAGACCGTGGCCGCGAAGAAGCCGCCCAGCCCGATGGGCGTCAGCCCCAGCCCGTCCATCAGGATGGCGGGCGACAGGGCGAAAAAGGTGAACAGGCCGCTCACGGCCAGGCCCACGCCCAGCGCGGGCGAGATAAAGCGGCGATCCCGCAACAGGTCGGCGTAGCTGCCGAGGATGGCGGCGGCCGTTGTCTGCCGCCGCGCTGCGGGCGGATGCGTTTCGCCCATGCGGGCCAGGTAGGCCGCGCCCAGTGCCAGCGTCAGCAGGGCCACCAGCCAGAACGCGCTGCGCCACCCCGCCCATTGGTTGAGCAGGCCGCCCGCTAGGGGCGAGAACCCGGGCGCCGCTGCCATGGCGACCATGATGAACGACAGCGCGCGGGGCAGGGCGGCGCCGTCGAAGCAGTCCCGGGCCATGGAGCGCGCCAGCACCGACGTGGCGGACGCCCCCAGCCCTTGCACCACGCGGCCGGCCACCATGCCTGCGAGGTGGTCGGCCGTGGCGCACAGGGCGCTGCCGGCGGCCAGCAGCGCTAGCCCGCCCAGCACCAGCCCTTTGCGCCCCCAGCGGTCGGAAGCCGGGCCGACCAGCATCTGCCCCAGCGCCAGGGCGATGAAGAAGCTGCTCTGGATGACGGCCAGTTCCCGGGTGGACACGCCCAGCGATTGGCCGATGGCCGCAAAGGCCGGCAGGATGATGTTGGTGGCCAGAGAGCCCAGCGCCGCGAGGCTGGCCAGCATGGCCAAGGTGCCGCGCGGCGGCGCAGCCTGGGTGCGCGTGCCTGTCATGGCGCCTCCTTGCCGGTCAGGACCAGGCGTAATTGCTCGCCCGAACCCAGGTGCGCGCCATCCGGCGCCCAGGCATCGAGCCGCTCCAGCAGCCAGCCATCGTGCCCGCAGGCGTCGGTGCGCGCCCGCAGCAGCAGCCATGGCGAAGCGGCGGTCGCCAGACCGCTGCCCGGCGTGACGGTGAACGCGACGGTGGGAATCGCCACCGGCTCCTCCAGCACCGCCGAGTAGGAAGGCGCGAGCGCATCCATCAGCACGGCCAGCCGCGCCCCATCGGGCGGCAGATCGTCATCCACCAGGCGCAGCCAGGCCAGAAGCTCTGGCGCGGGGCCGCCGCCGAACGGGCGGGCGCTGCCCACGGGCCGGATTTCGGTATGGCGCGAGAACGGGGCCAGCGCGGGCGCAAAGACCGGGCATTGCAGCGGCGGCGGTACGGCGGGCATGTGCGGCGCCACCGGCATGGCGCCGGGTTCGCCCGCGGCGGCGAACAGGGCGCTGGCCGCGACGGCCATGCGGCCACCGTCCACCACTGCCCGCGCATCCAGCCAGGACACGGTTCTGCCCACATCCGGCTCCGGCAGTTCCAGCCGGAACGGCTCCCGCAGCGCGCGGCGGAACTGGCCCGAGACCTGCCGCAGCGGGCGCCCCTGCGCGCGGGCCTGCATGGCCGCCGTGAGCAGCCCCAGGGCCAGTCCGCCGTGCAGGCCGCCAAAGCCCCACCAGGAGCGGTCCAACTCCATCCGGGCGCCGGGGGATGCAGCCCCGAGCACCTGCGCCATCGTCGTCAAGGTTTTCATGCCGGTGATCGTAGGTAGCGGCGTTGATTCTCACGAGTGGCATGAATGACTATTTTCGGTTCATACTTGCCAAAATGATCACCCACCTGGTACTGGACGGCGTGGCGGAAAGCTCGCTGGGCGTCGGCATCGACATCGTTGGCTCGGCGGCGCGCCTGACGGCCAGCGGGCTGGCGGAAGCGCCCCAGGCGGCACGGCTGCTGCGCCAGCGCGTCGTTTCGCTGGATGGCCTGCCCGTGCGCTCTGGCGCAGGCCGCTCCATCGCCGTGGACGGCGCCCTGAGCCTGCGCGGCATGGGGGCGGCGGATGTGCTGGTGGTGCCGGGCTGGTTTGCCGCCACGCCCGCGTCCATGGAACGCCTGCTCGCGCAGAACGATGCCGGGCGCGCCGCCCAGGCCCTGCAGCGCGCGGCCGGCAAGGGCGCGATGCTTGCCGCGTCGTGCTCCGCCACCTTCCTGCTGGCCGAGGCCGGTGTGCTGAACGGGCAGGACGCCACCACGGCATGGTGGCTGGCGGCCGCGTTCGCGCGCCGCTTTCCGGCGGTGGGGCTCACGGTGGACCGAATGGTGGTCGAGGCGGGCCGCGTGCTGACCGCCGGTTCGGCCTTCGCCCATGCGGATTTGATGCTGGCGGTCATCGCGCGCATGGCCAGCCCGTCGCTGGCGCAACTGGTGGCCAGGTACCTCGTGCTCGATCACCGGCCATCGCAGGCGCGCTACATGGTCCTGGAGCACCTGCGGGTTTCCGACCCGGCCTTGCAGAAGGCCGAGCGCTTCATCACCGAAAACCTGGGCAGGCAGATCACCCTGGAGGAACTGGCCCGCGCCGCCGCCGTGTCGCAGCGCACGCTGGCCCGGCGCGTGCAGGCCGGGCTGGGCATGACGCCGAACGAACTGGTGCAGCGCCTGCGTGTCTCGCACGCGGCGCATTTGCTGGAGACGAGCCCCGCCTCGGTCGAGGCGGTGGCCGCGCAGGTGGGCTATGCCGACCCGGCGGCTTTCCGGCGCGTGTTCCGGCGCTTCGCGGGCGAATCGCCACGCGGCAGGCGTGGCCCCGCATGAGCCGAGCAACAACGAAAAAACCGCCCGAAGGCGGTTTCCCGTTTTTGCTGACAGCGCACCCGGTGCAAACGGCGGATGGCAGGGCCATCCGGGCGGGTGCCTAAAAGATTAGGCGGCGGTGGCCAGGGTCTTGACCTTGGCGGAGAGGCGGCTCTTGTCGCGGGCGGCCTTGTTCTTGTGGAAGATGCCCTTGTCGGCAATGGAGTCCAGCACGGACTGGGCCTTGGCGAACAGTTCGGTCGCCTTGTCCTTGTTGCCGGCCAGAACGGCCTTTTCGACGTTCTTGACGGCGGTGCGGTACTTGGAGCGCAGCGAGGTGTTTGCGGCGTTCAGCTTGACGTCCTGGCGCGCGCGCTTGCGGCCCGACGCCAGGCGGGGGTTCTTTTTCTTGGGCTTGGCAGATGCCATGGTAAATGTTCCTTGTGTCTGAGGATGTTGTCAGCAAAGCCGAACATTATAACCCGCGTACACTCCCGTGCGTGTCCCTGTTCAAAGCCGCCTCCACCGTCTCCCTGCTGACCCTGGCCTCCCGCGTGACGGGCCTGGCGCGCGACCTGCTCATGGCCTCGATGTTCGGGGCCAGCGCGTTGACCGATGCGTTCAACGTCGCGTTCCGCATCCCCAACCTGTTCCGCCGCCTGTTCGCCGAAGGGGCGTTCAGCCAGGCCTTCGTGCCCGTGCTGGCCGCGAGCAAGGCGCAGCACGGCGAAGAGGCCACCAAGCGTCTGATCGACAGCGCCGCCACCGTGCTGTTCTGGGTGCTGCTGCTGACCTGCGTGGTGGGCGTGCTGGGCGCGCCGCTGCTGGTCTGGCTGCTGGCCAGCGGCCTGCGGCAGAACTCCGAAGGCTACCAGGCCGCCGTCGTCATGACGCGCTGGATGTTCCCCTACATCGGCTTCATGTCGCTCGTCGCCCTGTCGGCGGGCGTGCTCAATACCTGGAGGCGCTTCGCCGTGCCCGCGGCCACGCCGGTGCTGCTCAACCTCTGCATGATCGCGGCGGCCTGGCTGGGCGCGCCGCAGCTGGCCGCGCGCGGCATCGAGCCCATTTACGCGATGGCGGGCGGCGTGATGGCGGGCGGCGTGCTGCAGCTCGCGGTGCAGCTGCCCGTGCTGCTGCGCATGGGGCTGCTGCCGCGCATCGGCGTCAGCTGGGGCGCGGTGCGCGCCGCCTATGCGGAAGAGGGCGTGCGCCGCATCCTGCATCTGATGGCGCCCGCGCTGCTGGGTGTGGGCGTGGCGCAGGTGTCGCTGATGATCAACACGCAGATCGCGTCGTACCTCGCGCCGGGCAGCGTGACGTGGCTGTTCTACGCCGACCGGCTCATGGAATTCCCCAGCTCGCTGCTGGGCGTGGCGCTGGGTGTGGTGCTCACGCCGCAGCTCGCGGCGGCCCGGGCGGCGGGCGACGGCGCGCAGTATTCCGCCATGCTCGACTGGGGCTTGCGCTCGGTGGTGCTGATGGCCGTGCCCTGCGCCGTGGGCCTGCTGACCTTTGCCGAGCCGCTGGTGGCCACGCTGTTCCACCACGGCGCGCTGCACGACGGCGACGTGGGCGAAATCGCGCGCGCCCTCGCGGGCTACGGCGTGGGGCTGCTGGGGCTGGTGGCCATCAAGGTGCTGGGGCCGGGCTACTACGCCAGCCAGGACATCCGCACGCCGGTGCGCATCGCCATCGCGGTGCTGGCCATCACGCAGCTGCTCAACCTCGTGCTGGTGCCGTGGATCCAGCACGCGGGGCTGGCGCTGTCCATCGGCCTCGCGGCGCTGGTCAACGCGCTGTGGCTGCTCATCGGCCTGCTGCGGCGCGGCAGCTACAAGCCCCAGCCGGGCTGGGCGCGCTTTGCGTTGCAGGTGCTGGCGGCCAGCGCGCTCATGGCAGTGCTGCTGGTGTGGGCGGGGCAGCATTTCGACTGGATCGCGCTGCACGACCAGCCCGCCCGGCGCGCGGGGCTGCTGGCGCTCGTCCTGGCGGGTGCGGCCGTGCTGTACTTTGGCGCACTGTGGGCCGCCGGCCTGAAAGTAAGGCAGATCCTGCACCGCTGATCGCCGTTGACACCGGGCACCCGCCCGCCGTACAACCCTTGGCATGACCCTGAGCTACTCCGTCCCCTCCGCGCTCGAATACTTCGCCGCGCTGGTCGGCAGCGACGAGCACTTGCCCCTGCTCGAAGCCGCCGCCTGCATCGCGCACGACGAATACCCCGAACTGGACGTGCAGCAACTGCTGGGCGACGTGGACCAGCTCATCGCCCGCCTGCGCCGCCGCCTGCCCGCCGACGCGCCCGCGCTGCACCGGCTGCGGATGCTCAACCAGTTCTTCTATGCCGAGCTGGGCTTCGCGGGCAACCTGAACAACTACTACGACCCTGACAACAGCTACCTCAACGCCGTGCTGCGCACGCGCCGGGGCATTCCCATCTCGCTGGCGGTGGTGTGGATGGAAGTGGCCCAGGGCGTGGGCCTGCATGTGCGCGGCGTCGCGTTTCCGGGGCACTTCCTGGTCAAGGCGCTGCTGCCCAAGGGGCAGGTGGTGCTGGACCCGATGACGGGCCAGTCGCTCTCGCGCGAGGAGCTGGCCGAGCGGCTGGAGCCCTACCAGCGCCGCAGCGGCCTCGTGGGCGAATACGAACTGCCCCTGGGCCTGTACCTGCAGGCCGCCGCGCCGCGCGACATCCTCGCGCGCATGTTGCGCAACCTCAAGGAAATCCACCAGTCGCAGCACGACCTGCCGCGCCTGATCGCGGTGCTGGACCGCCTCGTCATCCTGCAGCCCGAGGCCTGGGACGAGCGCCGCGACCGTGGCCTGGCCCACGCCGAATCCGGCCACACGCGCGAAGCCCTGGCCGACCTGGAAGCCTATGTGGCGCACGCGGGCGATGGGCTGGACCTGGACGCGATCGCCGAACGCCTGGGTGCGCTGCGCCGCATGGGCGGGTGATGACTCCTGAATTGATAGCTGCCAGCGCTTGATGTGTAAGGGCTGAAGGCCAATTCGATCAGACAGGGCTGGCTGCCTGCCCATCGGGGCGAGCGGCCCGTGCGGCGGGCTTGCGCTTCTTGGCCCGGCGGTCCAGGTACAGCCACCAGCCCGTGACGCCGAACACGGGCAGCGCCAGCGCCGCGAGCAGCATGGCGATGCGGCCCGGCAGGCCGAAGTAGCTGCCCATGTGCAGCGGGTAGATGGCGGCGAGGAAGCGCTCGCCGGTGGATTTGGCGCTGTGGCGTTCGTCCAGCATCACTTCCGCGCCGGGCACGGAGAGCTTCATGCGGTTGCGGGCGCGTTCGTGGGCGGGGTGGGCGTCCATCCAGGTGACCATCACCGAGGGCTGCTTGCCGCCCGACACGCGCAGGATGGCCTGGCTCCAGCCGTCCGACGCCTGTGCGCGCCGGGTGAAGGCGGCCCAGGCGGGGGCGAGGTCCGCCGGGGCGGGCGGCGGGGCGGCTTCGGCCTTGGCGGGCGCGCGGGCGGCGGCGCGTGGCGGCGCGCCGAACCAGGCATCGACCGGGCCGCGCACGAAGTCGTAGGCCCAGTACAGGCCCGTGCCCGTGAGCACCAGGTACAGCGGCAGCACCACGGTGCCCAGCACCACGTGCCAGCGCGTGAGCAGGGCGCGGCCTTTCAGGTGCGATGCGATGGCGAACCACGCGCGCGCGGAGCGCCATTCGCGCGGCCAGCGCACGTACAGGCCCGAGAGCGCCAGCCCCAGCAGCAAAAAGGCCAGCACGCCCGCCACCACGCGGCCCGGCGCGCGCGGCAGCAGCAGCCAGCGGTGCAGGCTTTCCGCCGTTTCAAAGAACTCGTGGCCCTTGAGCGAGGGCAGGGGCTGGGCGGTGTACGGGTCCAGGTACACCGTGTCGCCGCGCCGCTGGCCCGCCTGCGGCGCGAAGATGGCGCGCGCGGCCGCGCCGGGCTCGTTGAACACGGTCAGCGTGCCCATGGCGCGCGCGGGCCACGTCCGCTGCGCGGCGGCCAGCAGTTCGGGCGGCGTGAGCACGGGCCGGGCCAGCGGGGCGACCTGGCGGCCGCCGGGGTTGAGCGCGTCGGTGATCTCTTCGCGGAACGAGAGGATGGCCCCGGTCAGCCCGATCAGCATGAGCAGCGTGCCCGCCGTGATGCCGACGAACCAGTGCACCTGCCGCCAGAGCTGGCGCGGGCGGGGAAAGGTGATGCGTTTCATCGCCGGGCCGCCCCAAGATGAAACGGCCCCCTCGGGGTGCAGCGACCCGCGAAGCGCAGGAGCGTGGGGGCTATTGTCATCAACGTTGCCCTGTGGCCCAGTCCACCGCTGCATCGAACAGTTGCAGGCCCACGGGCGAAAGGTTGGTGAAGGTGCCGTTGTCGAGGAAGAACATCACGCGCCGCGCGGGGGCCAGCGATTCGTAGTCCATGGTCGCGCCTTTTTCGTAGCCGAAGATGGCGGCCTTGTCCGGCTGGCCGTACAGCGTGGCGATGGTGCTGGCGCCCAGGCCGGGCTTGCCCCAGCCCATAGCGGCCTGTTTGACGTAGACGTTCGCCACGCCCGCGGGCGCGCCGCCGGCCATGGGGTGCGGGGCGTTCACGACCCACAGGTAGCGTTCCTTTTCCGTATCGCCGAAGTCCGTGCCGAGGCGCTTGCCGGTCATGGCCAGGTCGTCGAGCAGGTCGTTTTCCCAGGTCAGCAGGGGCACGGGCAGTTGCCGCCAGCCGGGCCGCACGTCCTTGCCCGAGACGGTGGACGAGATCAGCACCAGGTCATGCCCCGTGCCCTGGGCCGGGTCGGCGTTCTGGTGGGCGAGCGCGACCTGCCAGCCGCGCGATTGCAGGCGCTGGCGCACGGCCTCGTCCACGGCGATGTTCGGGCCGCCCTGCTGCACGACAAGCAGGGCCTTTTTGCCCTGGCCCTGCGCGCGGGCCGTGGCTGCGGTGGTCAAGGCGGCCAGCATGACGGTTCGGCGCAGCATGGTCAGAACTCCACCGTGGTCAGCAGTTGCACCTGGCGCGGGTCGCCGATGGCCACGCCGTAAGTGTTCACGCTGCTGGGGTAGTAGGTGCGGTCGAACAGGTTCTTCACGTTGAGCTGGAAGCGCGTCTTGTGGCCGCCGAGCTGCGTGTCGTAGGTGGCGAAGGCGTTGGCCACGGTGTAGCTGGGCAGCCAGAAGCTGTTGGCCGAGTCGCCGGGGCGCTGGCCCACGTACTGCACGCCGCCGCCCAGGCGCAGGCGGCCCTGGCCGCCGAAGACGTTGCCGGCGTCGTACACGGCGGAGAGCGATGCGGTCTGCTTCGGCGCGTTCCAGAGCAGCTTGCCGGTGTAGAGCGGGTCCTGGGTGATCTTGGCGTCCATCAGCGCCAGGCTGGCGATGCCGCTCCAGCGGCGGTTGATCTTGCCCGCCACGTCCACCTCGATGCCGCGCGAGCGCGCCGTGCCCGAGGTGCGCCAGTCGGTGAGCTTGGTGACGTCGTTGTACTGCGACACGAGCACGTTGTGCTTCTTGATGTCGAACAGCGCCACGCTGGCGGTCAGGCCGCCAGGCGCGTCGAACTTCGCGCCCACTTCCCACGACTTGGCGTGCTCGGGCGCGACGTTGGAGTCGATGACCACGCCGCTGGACAGCGGCGCGATGGTGGAGGTGGGCTTGATGGACTCGGTGTAGCTGCCGTAGAGCGACCAGTGCTTGTCGAGCTTGTAGATCAGGCCCAGGCGCGGCAGCCACTTGTGGCTGTCGATGTCGGTGTTGGCGACGAAGGGGCGGCCCTTGCCCGCGATCTGCGACCAGTTCTGCCAGCGCAGGCCGGCCACGGCGATCCAGCGGTCGCTCAGGTGGATGCTGTCCTGCAGGAACAGCGCCTGGTCGTGCAGCTTGTCGGTCTGGTCGCTGTCGCTGGCGGACACGGTGGACGACGCGGGTTCCAGCCCGTACACGGGGTTGAGGTAGCTGAAGGTGGACGTGGTGGCCTGGCGCAGCAGGTCCCGGCGGTAGATCTTGCGGTACTCGGCGTCCACGCCGAACTGCAGGTCGTGTTTCATGCCGCCGAGCTGGAGGCTTCCGTCCATGTAGGCGGTGCCGTAGCTGTCGGTGGAGAGCGCGCCCAGCGTCGCGTCGTTGCTGCGCGAGAGGGTGCCCTTGGTGGTGTTGATGCCGTTCACGCGCAGCTGGCCCGCGTCGTAGGTCTCGCGGTTGTAGCTCAGGTTCAGGTGCGCGGCCCAGCCGCCGCCGAGCTGGTGGTCCAGCGAGAACTGCGCCAGGTGGCTCTGGCCGGACATCTGGTTGGTGGTGTCGTCCAGCCGCTCGGTGCGCGGCACGGCCAGCGGGCGCTGGGTGCGCGGGTCGATGATGGTGCCCCGGTCGAAGGGGTAGAGGTAGTCGCGGTACTCGTACCAGAACACGGCCTGGGTGTCGCGCCCGTACCAGGCGATGGAGGGGGCGAACAGCGTCTCGCGGTGCTTGCCGAAGGCGCGCCAGTAGTCCTCGTTCACGTGGTCGGCCACCACGCGGTAGGCCAGGCCCTTGTCGCCGATGGGGCCGGTGGTGTCGAGCGTGATGCCGCCGCCGTCCTTGCCGCCCGCGTAGCCCGAGCCGTAGAGCGACAGCGCGGTGCGCGGGTCGAGCTGGGGCTTCTTGCTCACCACGTTGATCACGCCGCCCGGGTCCATGATGCCGTAGAGCAGCGAGCCGGGGCCTTTGAGCACTTCCACGCTTTCCGCCGCCGCATTGAGGCCGCGGCCCTGCACCAGCGGCATCCCGTTGTGCATGATGGAGCCGTCGCGGTTGCCGCCGAAGCCGCGCTTCATGATGGTGTCCTGCGTGCCCGCCAGAGTGTTGCCCTGGGTGATGCCGCTCACGTTCGCCAGCGCGTCGTCGATGTTGCGCGGGCGCTGGTCACGCACCACCTGGGCGGGCACCACGTTGACGACCTGGGGCACCTCCAGCGTGGGCGCGAGGGTGCGCAGCGTGGAGGCGTCGGGCGTGGGCTGGTAGCTGTCGTCCGCCTCCACGGGCACGTAGGAGGCGCGGCCCACGACGCGCACGGTGGAAAGGGAGGCTTCGGCCGCGGGCTCGGCGGCCGGCGCCGCCGTCTGCGCATGGGCCGCGTGCGCGGCGATCACGAGGAGCGCGGCCCAGGCCGTCGGGCGCGCACGGAACGAAAAAGCCGTGCGGGAAGGCACGGCGGCAGGGTGGGGGTACATGGACGGGATGGAGGCGGTTTACAAATGATAATTGTTATCATTTTAAGGGGCCGCCGCCCCGCCGGCAATGCGCTGTGGCCTACTGGCGACGGATCAGGTCGCGCCCGCTCGTGGTGATGACCATCTCGCCGTCGCCGTTCCGCGTTACATAGCCGCGCTCCAACAGCCGGCCCGACAAATGCTCCTTGTGCGCGTTGTGCAGGTCCATGTGCTGGCCCATTTCCAGCAGCTTCAGGGCGTGCAGTTCGTCCACGGTGGGGTCGAAGTGGGGGGCGTGGTAGGTGCCTGTCATGGTGGAAGTCCTCCGGGTGGTTGGTGGCAGATTGGAGTGTGGCGATGGAGACAAGTTCCTAGGCCAATTGCTCCTGGTTCAATAGCTGCTGGCGCTTGTCCATCAAGGGCCAGAGGTGCTTATGGCCTCACGTTGGTGTCGCCAGCTTCGCGGCGCACGGCGGACAGTTGATCGAGCAGTTCCGGAAGCGCCGTTTGCACGGTATTCCACACCACATCGAGATTGATGTCGAAGTAGCCGTGTGCGATGCGGTTGCGCATGCCGCGCATACTGCGCCATGGCACGGTGGAGTGCGTCTGCGCGAACGCGGCGTGGCTGTCCATCACCTTCGTTGCAGCCTCTCCGAGGATGATGAGGCTCATGATGACGGCCTGCTGGGTGCGTTTGTCCTTCAGGAAATCTTCTTTGGCCAAGCCTGCCATGAAACCGCAGGCATCGGTGGCGGCTTGCTGCATGTGGTCGAGGTAGTCGGTCAGGCGGCTCCCGCTCATACCGGTTGCGCCTCCGCGAGCACCTGGGCCCGGAACTTCGGCGGCAGATCGTCAGGCGTCAGCAGATCGACGTGCACACCGAGCAGCGACTCCAGTTCGTCTTGCAGGCCGCCCAGGTCGAACAACGTCACCCCTGGCATTGGGTCGACCAGCAGATCGAGGTCGCTGCCGTCCCGATCGGTGCCATGCAGCACCGAGCCGAAAGTGCGCGGGTTTGCCGTGCGAAAGCGGTTCACCACTTCGCGCACAGCGCTTCGTTTCATGTCGAGTACAGCAGATGGTCGCATGGGCACCCTTTCCTATGGCCACTTGCCGACATGATAGGCACGCATCGGTGGATGGGATGCCGCCGTGCTGGAAATGCCTCAGGCCCGCCGGTTCACCAGCACGATGCCCGCCGCCACGCCCGCCAGCGCCAGCACCAGCCGCGCCGTCAGCGGCTCGCCCAGCAGCAGTACGCCGAACACCAGCGCGAACAGCGGCGTGAGAAAGGTGAACGACGACACCTGCGTGGCCGGGTAGCGCTGGATGAGCCACATCCACGCGAGGTAGCTCGCAAACGCGCCCACGCCCGCCTGCAGCGCGATGGAGAGCCACGCATGGACGGGATACGCCAGGCTCCACGCCTCGCCCTTGGCCAGCGAGGCCAGCGGCATGAGCACGGTGGTCACGGCCAACTGGTAGAACAGCGCCTTTTCGGCGCTGGCCGTGGCCAGCGGCGTGCCGCGCACGGCCAGCGTGGTCAGCCCCCACAGCGTGCCCGCGGCCAGGGCCAGCGCGTCGCCCATCAACTGGGTGTTGCTGCTGTGCCCCAGGCTTTCGCTGAAGGCCAGCGCCACCGCCGCGAAGGCCAGCGCCAGCCCCGCCCACTGCACCGCGCGCAGCCGTTCGGACGGCACCAGCCGGGGCAGCAGCAGCGCCACGGTGAAGGGCGAGGTGTAGAGAAAAATCGTCACCCGCGAGGCGCTGGTGTGCTGCAGGCCCAGGTACAGGCAGACGAATTCGCCCGCGAACAGCACTCCCGCCAGCAGCCCGCCGCGCAGCGTGCCGTCGCGCTGCCACAGCGGCACGCGCCGCCACAGGCACCACAGCCACAGCAGCGCGAGCGCGCCGCCCATGCGCAGCGCGGCCTGCCACAGGGGCGGCACCTCGGCCACTGTGCTTTTGATGAGCGTCTGCTGAAAACCCCAGAACCCGCAGCAGACGACGAGCAGGGTGATGGCGCGGGTGTCGAGGTGGGTGTGGCGGGTGGCGCCCACGGTTTTTACAGATCCAGCGTCTTCAGGTATTCGCGGAACGAACCGCCTACCTGCTCGTGCGCCAGCGCCAGTTCCACCGTGGCTTCCAGGAAGCCTTCCTTGCTGCCACAGTCGTAGCGCTTGCCCGCGTACTGAAAGGCGTACACGGTTTCGTGCGCCATCAGGCGCTCGATGGCGTCGGTGAGCTGGATTTCGCCGCCCACGCCCTTGGGCTGGTTGCGGATTTCATCGAAGATGCGGGGCGTGAGCACATAGCGGCCCGCCACGCCCATGCGCGAGGGGGCCTTCTCGGGCGCGGGCTTTTCCACGATCTCGTCGATGCGCATGAGTGCGCCGCCGGCGGGCTCGCCCTTGACGATGCCGTAGCGCTTGGTGTGGTCCAGCGGCACCTCCTGCACAGCCAGCAGCGAGCGGCCCTGCTTCTGGAACGCGGCGGTCATCTGCGCCATGACGCCTGGGCCGCCACGCTCGCCGCGCATCAGGTCGTCGGCCAGCAGCACGGCGAAGGGCTCGCTGCCCACCAGCGGCTCGGCGCACAGCACGGCGTGGCCCAGGCCCAGGCTGCGCGCCTGGCGCACGAAGATGCAGTTCATGTCCGCGGGGCTGATGCTGCGCACCAGGTCCAGCATGGCCTGCTTGCCCGCGTTCTCGAGCTCGTTCTCAAGTTCGTAGGCAGTGTCGAAATGGTCTTCGATGGCGCGCTTGCTACGGCCGGTGACGAAGATCATGTCGCGCACGCCGGCCTCGTAGGCTTCCTCGACGGCGTACTGGATCAGCGGCTTGTCCACCACGGGCAGCATCTCCTTGGGCGATGCCTTGGTGGCGGGCAAAAAGCGCGTGCCCAGGCCCGCGACGGGGAAGACGGCTTTGCGGATGTGGTTGTTGGTCATGGCGTGAGGGTCTCCTTGTTTATCCCAGACGTGCGAGTTGTTCCTGGATGCGCGCGAGCGTGGCGCCGAAGTCGGCCACGCGCTTCTTCTCCTGCTCAATGACGGCGGGCGGCGCCTTGGCGACGAAAGCTGCGTTGCCCAGTTTGCCATGGGCCTTGGCGATTTCGCCTTCGAGGCGCGTGGCCTCCTTGGCCAGGCGGGCCTTTTCCGCGGTCACGTCGATCTCGACGAACAGGGCCAGGCGGGTGTCGCCCACCACGTTGACGGGCGCGTTCTGCGCCGCCTGGGCCCAGGCGGCCTCGTCGTCGAACACCTTGACCTCGCTGAGCTTGGCCAGCGCCTGCAGTACCGGGGCCACGCCGCGCACGAAGTCGGCGTCGCCCACGGCCAGCAGCGGCAGGCGCTGGGCGGGCGATACGCCCATTTCGCCGCGCAGCGTGCGGCAGGCGTCCACCATGGCCTTCAGGCGCGCCACGTGGGCGATGGCGGCGGGGTCGATCTTGGCCGGCTGCGCCTCGGGGTAGCGCGCGATGCTGACCGATTCGCCCGCCAGGTTGGCCACGGGCGCGACCTTCTGCCACAGCGCCTCGGTCACGAACGGGATGATGGGGTGCGCCAGGCGCAGGATGGCTTCGAGCGTGCGGATCAGCGTGCGGCGCGTGGCGCGCTGCTCGGCTTCGCCACCAGTCTGGATCTGCACCTTGGCGATCTCCAGGTACCAGTCGCAGAACTCGTTCCACACGAAGTCGTAGATGGCATTGGCGACGTGGTCCAGGCGGAACTCGGCGAAGCCCTTGGCGACCTCGGCCTCCACCTGCTGCAACACGGAGGCGATCCAGCGGTCGGCCTGGCTGAAGCGCATGTAGCCTGCGGCGCAGTCGGCGGCGGTGTGGTCCTTCAGGCCGCAGTCGTGGCCCTCGCAGTTCATCAGCACGAAGCGGCTGGCATTCCAGAGCTTGTTGCAGAAGTTGCGGTAGCCCTCGCAGCGCTTGCTGTCGAAGTTGATGCTGCGGCCCAGCGACGCGAGCGCCGCGAAGGTGAAGCGCAGCGCGTCGGCCCCGTAGGCGGGAATGCCTTCGGGGAATTCTTTCTGCGTGTTCTTGCGCACCTGGGGCGCGGTCTCGGGGCGGCGCAGGCCCTGGGTGCGCTTGTCGAGCAGCGGCTCCAGGGCGATGCCGTCGATCAGGTCCACGGGGTCGAGCACGTTGCCCTCGGACTTGCTCATCTTCTTGCCCTGTGCATCGAGCACCAGGCCGTGGATGTAGACATGCTTGAACGGCACGCGGCCCGTGAAGTGCGTGGTCATCATGATCATCCGGGCGACCCAGAAGAAGATGATGTCGTAGCCCGTGACCAGCACGGAGGAGGGCAGGTAGAGGTTGTAGTCGTCGGTGGCCGCGTCGGATTGATGAGGCCAGCCCATGGTGCTGAAGGGCACGAGCGCGGACGAATACCAGGTGTCGAGCACGTCGGGGTCGCGCGTCAGCGTCTTGCCCGGGGCTTGCGCCTGCGCTTCGGCCTCGGTCTGGGCGACGTAGACGTTGCCCTCGCCGTCGTACCAGGCCGGAATCTGGTGGCCCCACCAGAGCTGGCGCGAGATGCACCAGTCCTGGATGTTGTTCATCCACTGGTTGTAGGTGTTGACCCAGTTCTCGGGGACGAACTGCACCTGGCCGCCCGCCACCGCGTCGATGGCCTTTTGCGCGATGCTCTTGCCGGTGTCGTCCGGTTTGCTCATCGCCACGAACCACTGGTCGGTCAGCATGGGCTCCACCACCTGGCCGGTGCGGGTGCAGATGGGCACCATGAGCTTGTGCTTCTTGGTCTCGACCAGCAGGCCCAGCGCCTCCAGGTCGGCCACGATGGCCTTGCGCGCCGCGAAGCGGTCCATGCCGCGGTACTTCTCGGGCGCGTTGTCGTTGATGGTGGCCGTGAGGGTCAGCACCACGATCATGGGCAGCTTGTGGCGCTGGCCCACGGCGTAGTCGTTGTTGTCGTGCGCGGGCGTGACCTTGACCACGCCGGTGCCGAATTCCTTGTCCACGTAGGCGTCGGCAATGATGGGGATTTCGCGGCCCACCAGGGGCAGCGTTACCGTCTTGCCGATCAGGTGCGCGTAGCGCTCGTCCTCGGGGTGCACCATCACGGCCACGTCGCCCAGCATGGTCTCGGGGCGCGTGGTGGCGACGACGAGCTGCCCCGAACCATCGGCCAGCGGATAGGCGATGTGCCAGAGCGAGCCGTCCTTTTCCTCGTTCTCCACTTCGAGGTCGGACACGGCGGACTGCAGCTTCGGGTCCCAGTTCACCAGCCGCTTGCCGCGGTAGATCAGGCCCTGCTGGTACAGCTTCACGAAGGTCTCGGTCACCACCTTGGAGAGCTTGTCGTCCATGGTGAAGTATTCGCGGTTCCAGTCCACGCTGTCGCCCAGGCGGCGCATCTGCGTGGTGATGGTGTTGCCGCTCTTCTCCTTCCACTCCCACACCTTGGCGACGAAATCGGGGCGGACCAGGTCGTGGCGGCTCATGCCCTGATCCTGCAGCTGGCGCTCCACCACGATCTGCGTGGCGATGCCCGCGTGGTCGGTGCCCGGCACCCAGGCCGTGTTGAAGCCCTTCATGCGGTGGTAGCGCGTGAGAGTGTCCATGATGGTCTGGTTGAACGCATGGCCCATGTGCAGCGTGCCGGTCACGTTGGGCGGCGGCAGCTGGATGGCGAACGCGGGCGCGCCCGCCTGCGGCTGGCCCGTGCCCCGGTAGCCCGCTACGCCGTAGCCCCTGCGCTCCCATTCGGGGCCCCAGTGGGCTTCGAGGGCTGCGGGCTCGAAGGACTTGGACAGGCTGTTCAGGCCGGGTTGTGCAATGGTGTCGCTCATGACAAATGAAAACGGCATCCCGTGGGATGCCGTCTGGTGGGTGGATGACGGATGGGTTTGATTTTACCGGCCCGTCGCCGCACGAATTATTGCTGTTTGACCGCCTCGATCTGCAGCACCAGCCGCACCTGCTTGGGGAAGCCGTAGTTCAGGCCGTAGTTCACGCCCCACTGGCTGCGGTCGATGGTGGCCTCGAAGTCGCCGCCGCAGACTTCGCGCTTTTGCAGCATGGGGCTTTCGTAGCAGGTGAACTTGTTGGCCTTGATGGTGATGGGGTGCGTCTGGTTCAGCAGGGTGAGCTGGCCGGTCACTTCCTTGAGCTTGTCGCCGTCGTAGATGAACTTGTCGGAGACGAACTTGGCCGTGGGGTACTGGGCCACGTTGAAGATGTCGGCGCTCTTGAGGTGCTTTTCAAACGCGGGCGTACCGGCGTTCAGCGAGTCCATGTCGAGGGTGATTTCGACCTTGCCGGTCTTGGCCGCCTTGTCGAACTGCACGGTGCCGCTCTTTTTGTCGAAGCGCACGCGGTTGGTCGAGGCGCCCATGTGGTCGATCTCGAAGGTGGCGAAGGTGTGCGTGGGGTCGATGGCGTAGGTGGCCATTTCGGCATGGGCCAGGCTGGCGGTCAGGCCGGCGGCGGCGAGGGCGGCTGCGGTCAGGAAGGTACGCATGGGAAAAGACTCCTTGAGGAAAAAATCAGAACTTGTTGACGCCGGTGAGCGCGAGCTTGAAGGTGACCTGGACTTCGTCGGCCACCATCGAGGTGTCGGTCCAGTCGCCTTCGCCGATCTTGAATTGCAGGCGCTTGAGCGCCAGCGTGCCGGTGGCCGTGGTGGTGGCGCCCGCCTGGGCCAGTTGCACGGGGGCGACCACGTCGCGCGCCTGGCCCTTGATGGTGAGTTTGCCCGCCACCTCGAACTTGCCGCCGCCCAGCGCCTTCACGCTGCTGGACTGGAAGGTGGCCTGCGGGAACTTGGCCACGTTGAACCATTCGGCCTTGGGCAGTTCGGCGTCGGTCTCGCGCGAGCCGATGGTGGCGCTGCCGGTGTCCACGGTGAACTGGATGTGTGCGGCTTCGGGCTTGGCAGGGTCGAAGGCGATCTGCGCGTCGAATTTCTTGAAATGGCCTTGCAGCGGCACACCCATCTGCTTGGCGGTGAAGGCCACGTCGCTCTGCGCGGGCACGAGTTTTTGCTGGGCCAGGGCGGGCAGGGCGGTGCCGGCCATGGCCAAGGGGAGAACCAGGGAGAGAAGGAGTTTTTTCATGGTGGATGAGAAGAAAAAGTCAACGGCCCCAACGCATACGCGACAGCAGCCCGTCGCGCACGATGAACTGGTGCCATAGCGCCGCGCCCACGTGCATCAGCACCAGGGCCGCGAGCGCGTAGGCGCTGAATTTGTGGAAGGGCTTGATCGCCTCGGCCAGTTCCTTGCTGGCGGGCACCAGGTCGGGCAGCTGCCACAGGCCCAGGAACACGACTGGGAAGCCCGCCGCCGAGCTGTAGGCCCAGCCGATCAGCGGCACGGCGAAGAACAGCAAATACATGAGGTGGTGCGTGCCATGGTGCGCCGCGCGTTGCCAGGCGGGCATGGCGAGCCGCACGGGCGCGGGCAGTTCGGGCGGGCGGTGCGTAATGCGCCACAGCAGCCGCAGGGCCGAGAGCGCCAGCACCGTGATGCCCGCCCACTTGTGCCAGTTGTAGAGCTTGAGCCGCAGGGGCGAGAACTTCAGCCCCGTCATGTACAGGCCGAAGCAGAACAGCGCGACGAGCGCCAGCGCGAGCACCCAGTGCAGCAGCACGGCGGTGCGGGTGTAGCGGAGGGGAGCGGAAGACATGGCGGCAGTGTAGAAAGCCGCCGCGCTGAAAAAGTTCAGCGGGGTTGTCGTGTCAGTTCAAATAATTTGAATGCCGAGCCAGCCTTCAAACCTGGCGCCACGCTTGCACCGCCGCTTCCTGGTCGCCGCGCTGCTCGGCCAGTTCGGCCAGGTGCCGCCAGGCGCTGCCGTGCAGGCGGTCGCTGGCGGTCAGCTGTTGCGTGGCCTGGGTCAGCAATTGCTGGGCCTTGCCCCACAGCTGGCGCTCGCGGCAGGCCACGCCCGCGAGGTAGGCCAGGCGCGGATCGCGCGGGTTGGCCTGCTGCGCGGCTTCTATGCGCGCCAGCCAGGTGCCGTCGATGGACGAGAGGCTGGCTTCCAGCGCGCGCACCAGCTTGTGCGCCTGGGCGTCGGGCAGGGGGTCTTGCAGGGGCTCGCGGCCTTCGGCCCAGCGCTCCCATACGGGCAGCAGCCAGGCGCGCACCTGGACGTCTTCGCCGCCGAGCAGGGCCAACTGCTGCGCGGCTTCGATCGCCAGTTCGGGCATGGCGCGCTCGGCGGGCTCGAAAGCCATCCAGATGGCCTGCAACTGCGCCGGGTCGCGCGCGGCGTGGATCTGCTCCGCCGCCAGGCCGCGCACGATGCTGCCCGCGGCAACGGGCGAGAAGGCGCGGTGCTTGGCCAGCAGGCGCGCGGTTTCGAGCGCGTCCTGCGTGTGGCCCGCCAGGCGGGAGGCCTTGAGCCGGATGCGCAGCGCCAGCGTGCGCCGCGCCGCGCCCTGGGGCAGGGCCGCCAGGCGCTCCAGCGCGCCTTCGCTGTCGCGGTCGTCCAGCGCCCAGCGGGCCGAGCGCATCTGCGCGCCTTCGCGCAGGGCGGGTTCTTCGGCGTGGGCGGCCAGCGCGGCCTGCAGATGGGTTTCGCGCGTGGCGCGGTCTTGCAGGGCGTGCGAGCTTTCGGCGGCGCAGATGTGGGCCAGGGCGCGCAGGCGGTCGCCGTGGGGCACGCTGTGCAAGGCTTCTTCTTGCGCGATGGCAGCCTGCGCCGCCTTGCGCGCGCGCAGGAAGCGCCCGGCCTGCAGGTAGGCCAGCGCTTCGAGCAGCGCGCCGTGCATGGCGCGCTCTTTTTGCAGCAGGCGCCAGCGCCGCGTCTGCCGCGGCAGCGCCAGCAGCGCGGACAGGGCGCGCAGCGCCGTGTGCAGCAGCACGAAGCCGCCCGCCAGCAGGATGACCACCATGTTGAGCGACAGGTCGACGCGGTAGGGCGGCCAGAACACGGTGATGGTGCCCTGGTTGTTGCCCGCGAACAGGGCCACCGCGGCGGCGACGCCGAACAGGCCCAGAAACCAGAGTGCTGCGCGCATCGTCGGCTCTCCCTCAGCGGCCCGCGGCGGCGGTGGCCAGCGCCGCCAGGGTTTCGTCCAGGCGCGGCAGTTCGGCGGTTTTCAGGTTGCCCTGCACCTGCTGCATCTGCGTGGCGAAGTTCTGCGTGCGGCGCGCGGCGGGGTCGAAGTATTTGTTCAGCGCCACGGCGATGGCGGCGAGGTCGGTGCGCGCGGAGTCGTACTGCCGCCCCAGCACCGCCAGGCGTGCGTTGAGCAGCTTGAGCTTGATGTTTTCACGCAGGAAGTACGCCTGCTCGGGCGCGAGCAGCATGGCGTCGGGCTGGTCGATGCGGCTCACGCGCACCAGGCCGCGCGCCTCGTGGGCCACGCGCTCGGTGAAGCTGTCCCAGGCTTGCAGCAGGGTGTCTTGCCAATCGCCGCCCGGGCTGGGCGCGGCGGTGGTGCCCGCGGGCGCGGGGCGGCGCATGGCGGACGCGGGGGCCACGGCGTTGAGCGTGGGCAGTTCGTCCACCAGCCGCGCCATGTCGTCGAGCCGGGCCAGGATGCCCGCCGTGTCGGTCACGCTGGCGCGGGCCACGCGGTCGAGGTCTTGCGCGATGGCGCGCTGCACGGGCGCCAGGCGCGGCTGGGCGGCGCGCTCGATGCGCTGGTTGGCACTCTTGAGCGCGGCCACGAGGGGCTCCAGCGTGCCCGTGAGTTGGGCCTGCTGCTGCGCCAGGCGCAGGCCCGAGTCGATGTCCACCACCAGGTTCTCATCGCGCGAGCGCGACAGGCTTTGCATCAGTTCGTCGAGCTGGGTGCGCTGCAGGCCCACTTCGGCCAGGCGCGACTCGGCCACGGTGAGCCGCGCCGCCGTGGCGCGCGACAGGTCTTCGGCCTGCCGCGCGAGCGTGCGCGCCTCGATGGCCTGCTCGCCCGTGCTGGCGCTCTGGCGGGCCAGCTGCTCCTGGATGTTGCTGAGTTTTTGCCACAGCAGGCCGCTGCTGGCGGCGCCCGCCACGGCCACCACGCCCAGGATGAACCAGCCGGCGCGGCTGGCGTTGCCGGTCGATCGGGGAGGGGAGGGGGGCTGGTCGAGGGGGGGCGCTTCGCTCATGCGGCGGATTTTAGGGCGGCGATCACGTCCGGCAGCGCGGGTTTGCAGGTGGTCACCTTGCCAAAACCCGCGGCGCGGGCAGCTTGCGCGATGCGCGGGTGGGTGGCCAGGGCGCGTGCGTGCGACCAGTCCGCGCCGGGCAGGTGGGCAATCGCCTCGGAACTGCTGAAAAGCCACAGCGAACCGTCGTGCGCGGCGGCCTGCGCCAGGGCGAGCTGCGCCGTGGTGAATTCCGGTGCGCTGCGTTGGTATGCCGCCACAAAATCCACCATGCCGCCCGCCGCGCGGATTTGCTCCGCCAGCCATTCGCGGCCCGTGCCCACGCCGCGCACGATCAGCACGCGGTCGCCCGGGCGCACTTGCGCGGCCACCTGCGCCCAGAGCGCCTCGGAGTCGAACTGGGCCGCATCGGGCGCGGGGCCGTCGATCAACGTGGCGGGAACGCCCAGCGCAAGCGCCTGCCGCGCTGTGCCGGGGCCGGGTGTCCATACTCTTGTTTTGATAGCTGCCAGCGCTTGACCTGTAAGCGCTGGAGGCCGATTTGGCTCAAAGAAATGCTGTACCGCGTTGCCGCTGACGAACATGGCGGCGCGGTAATCGGCCAGCCGTTCACGGGCTGCCTGCAGTTCGAGGCTGGTGTGGGGGGTGATGGCGATGAGCGGCAGGGCTATCGCATCGATGCCGTGGGCTTGCAGCGCAGCCACCCACTCGGCGGCCTCGCGGGCCGGGCGGGTGACGATGGCTTTGTGGAGGGAGGGGGAAGGAGGCATCTCTTCCCCTTTATGTGTGTTTTTGGGCTGTAGCGCTTGTGGGGATTGCGCTGGCAGCTATCTTTTTTGAATTCCGCTGGCCGGGATGTGCGCCCGGCGGCGCAGTAACTTTCTTTCGTCTCGCCGAAAGAAAGTCACCAAAGAAAGGGCGACCCCACATGCCGTGACCCCAACGCTGCGCGTTGGGGCAACCTGCGATGCTCGTGCGCGGGGCGCGCCGTGGAACTCGCTGCGCGCTGCGCGCTTCGCTCAAACAACCCCGGCGAGTCAGTTTACAAAGCAGGCGCGCTCCGACGCGCCTGCCGCCCCGCGCCCTGCGCTTCTCGGCACGGCCTGAGGGGACCCCGAAGACGCACGGGCCATCGCTGCGCTCGGCCTCGCGTTCGCGGCGCGCAGCGCCTGCGCGTTGGAGGCCGAGCGCAGCGAAGGGACACGGACTGTAGGGGGCGTGTTCTTTGCTTACTTTCTTGCACGAGCAAGAAAGTGAGTCGCCCGCCGGGGCGAGTCCCGGCCAGCAGGCATCAAACCAAGGCGCAGCGTCTAAACCCATGCCCTCACGCAGCACGGGCTCCGTTGGCCCGCAACTGTGCAGCAATGGCATTTCCCAGCGCTTCCGCTTCACCCAGCGTGGTGACCGCTGCCTGCCCCTGCGCGCGCACCAGGGCAAGCTGCCCTTCCACATCACCCCAGGCCGCGTCGAGCCGCAACACCGCACCCTGCCAGCGCGCGTGCGCCGCCAGGGGCATGGAGCAGCTGCCGCCCAGCGCCCGGCTCACGGCGCGTTCGGCGGCCACGGCCAGCCAGGTGGGCTGGTGCGCCAGCGGGGCCAGCGCGGCGATGAGATCGGCACGGTCGCTGCGCACCTCGATGCCCAGCGCGCCCTGGCCAGCGGCGGGCAGCATCTCGTGCGGCTCGAAAATGGCGCGGATGCGTTCATCCAGCCCCAGCCGCTTGAGCCCCGCCGCCGCGAGCACGATGGCGTCGTACTGCCCCTCGTCGAGCTTGCGCAGCCGCGTGTCGAGGTTGCCGCGCAGCGGCTCGATCTTCAGGTCAGGCCGCAGCGCCTGCAGCAGCACCTGCCGCCGCAGGCTCGACGTTCCGACCACCGCGCCCTGCGGCAGTTCGGCCAGCGTGGCGTGGCGCGGCGAGACGAAGGCGTCGCGCGGGTCTTCGCGCTCCATCACGCAGGCCAGGGCGAAGCCCGCGGGCAGCTCCATCGGCACGTCTTTCAGCGAATGCACGGCGAGCTGCGCGCGGCCTTCTTCGAGCGCGGTTTCGAGTTCTTTCACGAACAGGCCCTTGCCGCCCACCTTGGAGAGCGAGCGGTCCAGGATCTGGTCGCCGCGCGTGGTCATGCCCAGCAGCTCCACGGCATGGCCGCGCGCGCGCAGCAGGGCTTGCACATGCTCGGCCTGCCACAGGGCAAGGCGGCTTTCGCGCGTGGCGATGACGAGGGGCGGAACGGGCGAAGACGGGGGCGTTTGAGGGGCGTTCATAGGGCGCGTGGATGCTAGCATGTTGCATAGCAACAACCCCTGACGAGAACCGCCCATGCCGACCTCCGACAAGCCCGTGCGCAAGACCGACAAGGACGCCCCGCTGATTCAGGACATCCGCCTGCTCGGCCGCATCCTCGGCGACGTGATCCGCGAGCAGGAGGGCGTGGCCGCGTTCGAGCTGATCGAGCAGGTGCGCCAGCTTTCCGTGGCCTTCCGGCGCGATGCGGACCAGGAGGCCGACAAGGCCCTGAAGAAGCTGCTCAAGGGCCTGACGGGCGACCAGACGGTGAGCGTGACGCGCGCGTTCACCTACTTCTCGCACCTGGCCAATCTGGCCGAGGACCGGCACCACATCCGCCGCCGCGCCGTGCACGAGCGCGCGGGCGACACGCAGGAAGGCAGCATCGAAGTGGCCCTGGCGCGCCTGCGCTGGGAGGGCATCGCGCCCGGCGAGGTGGCGCAGGCGCTGGCCAGGAGTTACGTGGCCCCGGTGCTCACGGCGCACCCGACCGAGGTGCAGCGCCAGAGCATCCTGTCCGCCGAGCGCGAGATCGCCCAGCTGCTGGTGGAGCGCGACGACATCGCCGCCCGCGCCGCGCTCTACAACGCCGCCAAGGACGCGCTCACGCCGCGCGAACTCGCACGCAACGAGGCGCAGCTGCGCGCGCGCGTGATGCAGCTGTGGCAGACGCGGCTGCTGCGCTATTCCAAGCTCACCGTGGCCGACGAGATCGAGAACGCGCTGAGCTACTACGAGGCCACGTTCCTGACCGAAATCCCCAAGATTTACGCCGCGCTGGAACAGGAACTTGCGGGCCAGCCGGTGCACAGCTTCCTGCGCATGGGCCAGTGGATCGGCGGCGACCGCGACGGCAACCCCAACGTGAGCGCGGCCACGCTGGCGCGCGCCCTCTCGCGCCAGGCCGAGGTGGCGCTGCGCCACTACCTGACCGAGGTGCACTACCTGGGCGGCGAGCTGTCGCTGTCCACGAACCTGGCGACCGTGTCGCCCGAAATGGCGGAACTGGCCGAGCGCTCGCCCGACACCAACGCGCACCGCCGCGACGAGCCGTACCGCCGCGCGCTCACAGGCATCTACGCGCGCCTGGCGGCCACGCTCAAGGACCTGACGGGCGGCGACGCCGCGCGCCACGCCGTCGCGCCGCAGAATCCGTACCCCGACGCCGAGACCTTCCTGGCCGACCTGCGCGTGATCGAGGCGTCGCTCGCAGCGCACCACGGCGCGGCGCTGCTGGGCGAGCGGCTGGCGCCGCTGATCCGCGCGGTGCAGGTGTTCGGCTTCCACCTCGCCACGGTGGATCTGCGCCAAAGCTCCGACCAGCACGAGGCCGTGGTGGCCGAGCTGCTGGCGCGCGCGCGCATCACGCCCGACTACGCCGCGCTGGCGGAAGACGACAAGCGCGCGCTGCTGCTGCAACTGCTGAACGACGCGCGCCCGCTGCGCGTGGTGGGCGCCGAATATTCGCCGTGGGCGCAGAGCGAACTGGCCATCTTCGAGGCCGCGAAAACCCTGCGCGCGCGCTATGGGCGCGAGGCCATCCGCCACTACATCATCAGCCACACCGAAACGGTGAGCGACCTGCTCGAAGTGCTGCTGTTGCAAAAGGAAGTGGGCCTGATGCGCGGCACGCTCGACAGCGATGCCTCGGTGGCCGATTTGATCGTGGTGCCGCTGTTCGAGACCATCGAGGACCTGCGCAATGCCGCGCCCATCATGCGCGACTACTACGCGCTGCCGGGCATCGCCGCGCTGGTGGCACGCGGCGGGGCCGAGCAGGACATCATGCTGGGCTACAGCGACAGCAACAAGGACGGCGGCATCTTCACCAGCAACTGGGAGCTGTACCGCGCCGAGATCGCGCTGGTGGAACTGTTCGACGCATTGCACGCCGCGCACGGCATCACGCTGCGCATGTTCCACGGGCGCGGCGGCACGGTGGGGCGCGGCGGCGGGCCGAGCTACCAGGCCATCCTGGCGCAGCCGCCGGGCACGGTGCGCGGGCAGATCCGGCTGACGGAGCAGGGCGAGGTCATCGCCTCCAAATACGCCAACCCCGAGATCGGCCGGCGCAACCTCGAAACCCTGGTCGCCGCCACGCTCGAAGCGACGCTGCTGCAACCCACCAAGCCCGCCACGCGCGCCTTCCACGACGCGGCGGCGGTGCTGTCGCAGGCCAGCATGGCGGCCTACCGCGCGCTGGTGTACGAAACGCCGGGTTTCACCGACTACTTCTTCAATGCCACGCCCATCCGCGAGATCGCCGAGCTGAACATCGGCTCGCGCCCCGCGAGCCGCAAGGCCAGCCAGCGCATCGAGGATTTGCGCGCCATTCCCTGGGGCTTCAGCTGGGGCCAGTGCCGCCTCACGCTGCCGGGCTGGTACGGCTTCGGGTCGGCGGTGGAGGCGTTCGTGAACCAGGAGGGCCAGGAGCCCAAAAAGCAGCTGGCGCTGTTGCAGAAGATGTACCGCCAGTGGCCGTTCTTCCGCACCCTGCTGTCCAACATGGACATGGTGCTGGCCAAGAGCGACCTGGCCCTGGCCTCGCGCTACAGCGAACTGGTGGCCGACGCGCGCCTGCGCAAGAGGGTGTTCAGCGCCATCGAGGCCGAATGGCAGCGCACGGCGGAGGCGCTCACGCGCATCACGGGCGACAAGCAGCGCCTGGCGCACAACACGGCGCTGGCGCGCTCCATCAAACACCGCTTTCCGTACATCGACCCGCTGCACCACATGCAGGTGGAACTGGTGCGCCGCTGGCGCGGCGGCCAGAGCGACGAGCGGGTGCAGACGGGCATCCACATCTGCATCAACGGCATTGCGGCGGGGCTGCGCAATACCGGCTGAAAAAGAGGCGAACATCGCCTCTTTTTTCAACATGCAGGCTTGGTGCGACCGGTGTTGTAGGCGTCCACCGTATTGAGCAGGGCCGTCCAGTATGAAGGCAGCGTGCTCCAGGGCGAGCTCTCGGGCTGGTCGGTCACGTACACCATGCCGGTGTTGGTGCGCGGCAGGTTGGCGGTGGCAATGGCACCCTGCAAGGTGTTGCAGGTGATCACGCTGTTCACCATCATGGCCTGCGCGGTGTTGGCCTCGTTGTAGACCCAGGTGTTGCCGCCGGCCTGCGGGTCGATGCCCTGGTAGCCCGCACCCGTGCCCGAATAGGTCACCAGCGTATCGGTCACGGTGGCGTAGTTCGAGTCGGGGAAGGTGCCGGGGTTGCCCACCACGGTGTACGACGCGCTCTTGGCCTTGATGTATTGATAGATCTGCATGTAGAACGACAACTGGTTGGCGCTGACCGCCATGTTGTCGAGGAAGAAGCCGCTCAGCGTGGGGTACAGGCTGATGTAGGTGTCGATGGTGGTTTTGATGTCCGCCAGCGAGGGCGATCCGTTGCCCGAGTTGGTGCCTATGTAGCCGATCACCTTGGCGTTGCTGCTGGCGGCCTGGAAGGCAGTAATGGCCTTGGTGATGGTGCTGTCGGCCTTGCTGGTGCTGGTCAGCAGGCCGGTGCCGCCGCTGGGATTGATGATGGCGGTCACCACCACGTTCGGGTAGCTGGTCACGCCGTTGGCCAGCGTCGTCCAGGGCGATGTGGTGGTGGACGACGTGGTTGACGTGCTGAAGTACGCGGGCACCAGCACTTGCAGCGGCTGGGGTTTGACGCGGGTGTAGATCTGCAGATTGGCGCTGGCCGCCTGCGAGCTGCTGGTGACGGCCGCGTTCACCACCAGCGAGCCCAGCGGCGTGGCGCTGAGCACCGAGGTGGCCGTGCCGCCCACCGTGGTGGGGCTGACCGGCGACAGCGTGGCGGTGGCGGCGGGCGTGGTGGTCAGCAGCACCGAGGTGCCGTTGGGCACCGGGCCGCCGCTCACGCTGGCGTTCATGACCAGGGTGGTGGACGAGCCCAGGTCCAGCACGTTCTGGCTCGCCGTGGGCACGGTGAAGCTGATGCCGAGCGGCCCGGCCGGAACCGGCGCGGGCGCGGGAGCCGAGGCGTTGTTGCTGTCGCCACCGCCGCCGCAGGCCGACAGGGCGGCGGTCAGTGCCAGCAGGGAGGCGACGCGCAGGGACGCGGAAGGGGTGGTCAGTGTCTTCATGGGTAGGGCGGAATGTTGCAATGGTGACGCGGTGCATGTTAGGTGAGCCCCTAGCGCTCAAGCCGCCGATCTGCGCCGCAAATCCCGCTCTGTTGCGCCCATTGCGGCCCGCTGGCGCGCCCTACGATCGTGTGCATGAACTCCCTTACCCCCCGCGCTCCCGCCCTGCTGGCTGCCCTGGCGGCAGCGGCGGCGCTGCTGGCCGGCTGCAGCACGCTGGACGTGCCGCGCGCCGACAACTACCCCGCCACCGGCCAGAAGAAGGCTCGCGCCGTGCACCACTGGGATGTGCTGGCCGAGGACGTGGCCACGCGCGTGGCCACAAAAATAGCCGCCTGGCCCGCGGGCGAATACCCCATCCACCTGACCGTGGCGGACGACTCCAGCTTCAACCAGGGCTTTCTCAAGCTGCTGCGCGTGCGCCTGCTCGACAAGGGCGTGGCCCTGTCCACCGGCCCCGCCACAGTCGAGATGGAAGTGCAGACGCAGGTCGTGCAGCACCAGGACGACGGGCTGGTGAATTCGCCCATCCCCCTGCCCCTGACGATGCTGGCGGGCGGCATCGGCGTGTGGCGCGACTGGGACACGCATTACCGCGACCGCTACCTGCTGCCCGGCGTGGCCACGGCCATCGGCCTGGGCACGGGCCTGGCGCTGGACCTGGCGCGCTACCACACGCAGGGCGCCGCGGCGGGCGGCCCCACGCGCACCGAGGTGCTGATCACCACCACGCTCAAGACGCAGGAGCGCTACCTCGCGGGCTCGGCGGACCTGTACTACATCGAGCGCGCCGAGGCGGCGCTCTACCAGCCGCCCCCGCCCCCGCCGCCTCCGGCCGCCCCGATGCAGACCTGGAAGGTGGTGGCGCCATGATGAAGCACATGCACCGGCGCGCCACGCTGCTGCTGGCGGGCAGCCTCGCGCTGACGGGTTGCGCGCAGTACTACTACGGCGAATCGGCGGGCGCGGGCTTCGGCCTGGCCGGCAGCCTGGTCGATGCCAGCCAGCAGGCCGCCGACGCGCTGCTGCAGAACGCCCCGCTGAACCCGAACCAGCCCGTGCTGGTGGGCACGCTGGTGAGCGTGGACAGGCTGGACGAATCGTCGCGCTTCGGGCGCACGGTGAGCGAGCAGATCGCGGCCCGCCTGACCCAGCGCGGCCTGCGCGTGACCGAGGTGCGGCTGCGCGAGAACATGGCGATGCAGCCCGGCCAGGGCGAACTGCTGCTGTCGCGCGAACTGCGCAACGTGGGCCGCGCGCACGATGCGCAGGCCGTGGTGACGGGCACCTACGCCGTCTCGGCCAACCAGGTGTTCGTGAATCTGAAACTGGTGCGCGCGCCGGGCAGCGATGTGCTGGCGGCGCACAGCTACGTGCTGCCCATCGACAACAACGTGCGGGCGCTGCTGATGGGGCGCTGAAGCCCCTTCTACTATCAAAAAAATAGCTGCCAGCGCTTGATGGGCAAGCGCTGGCAGCTATTTTTATTCAAAACCTCAAAAATCTCTCAATGCAGCGTGAGTGCCCCGGCGCTCTTGCTCTTGCCCGCGCGTGCCGGCGGGTTGCACAGGCCGCACACGTAGTGGCGCGCGTTCTCGTAGGGCTCGGTCACGTAGTGGCCGCCGCACTGCGTGCACTTGGTGCGCGTGAGCATGTTGACGTCCACGAACTTGACCAGGCGCCAGGCGCGCGTGAAGGACAGCAGCGGCTCCAGCCCGGCGGCGTCGATCTGCTCGTTGTACAGGCGGTAGGCCTTGGTCAGCTGCTCCACCGCGTCCAGCGCCACGCCCTTGGAGAGGTACTCGTAGATGTTCAGGAACAGCGAGCTGTGCACGTTCTCCTGCCAGGTCAGGAACCAGTCGGTGGAGAAGGGCAGCTGGCCCTTGGAGGGCGACTTGCCCGCGATCTCCTTGTACAGGCGGATCAGGCGTTCGTAGGACAGCGTGGTTTCCGATTCGAGCACCTGCATACGCGCGCCCATCTGGATGAGCATGGCGGCGCGTTCGATCTGCTTCGATTCGTTGAGGACGCTTTTGACGGGGGTTGTGGACGACGACATGGCGGGCCTCCTGCGTTCAGAGCACTTCGGACACGCGGCTCGCCATCAGGATGTTGGCGTGCAGGGTGTTGGTGGCTTCGTTGCTGGCGCGCTTGGGCAGGTTGTGGCTGGTCAGCAGGCTCCACACGAGGTTGTCGTCCACGCGGAAGCTGCACAGCAGCGTGTTGCGCGAGGCCAGCTTGAGCACCTGCGCAGCGGACAGGCTGCTGAGGATGTCGGCGGCTTCTTCGTTGATGCCGAGGCGGAACACGGCTTCGGCCTTGTCCTGGCGAATCAGGGTCTGGGCCAGCATCAGGTAGGTGAGATTGGTTTCGCGAATCTCGGCGAGGATCTGTTCGTTGGTCATGGCGGTCATCCTTTCAGTCGAATCGGCGCGGCGGGGAGATGAGGTTGTGTGCGATTCGGTGAAATGGATTGTGAAACCGGCCCAATCCCAATTGAAGTCGGGGTTTGGCGGTGCGTCGTGTCTCGTCGCCGTACCCCGTTTGTAGGAATTTCGCTGACAGAGGGCGCAGGCTTTCAGCCCTTTTCCGTAGGGCGTGCCGGGTCGCTGCACCACTCGCTCCAGCTGCCGGCGAACAGCGCGCTGTCAGGCAGGCCCGCCACGTCCATGGCCAGCAGGTTGGGAATCGCGCTCACGCCGCTGCCGCACTGGTGCACCACGGTGTGGCTTGCGCGCCCCGCGAGCAGCGCCTGGAACTCGGCGCGCAGCAGCGCGGCGGGCTTGAAGCGGCCATCGGCGGCGATGTTGTCGGTGAACGGGCGGTTCAGCGCGCCCGGAATGTGGCCCGCCACCGGGTCCAGCGGCTCCACCTCGCCCCGGTAGCGCGGCGCGGCGCGGGCGTCGAGCACGGTCTGGTCCGTGCCCAGGGCGGCCAGCACCTCGCCAGCGCTGACCAATCTGCGCAGAGGCGCGTGCAGCGTGAAGATGGAGGGCGCACGGGCAGGCGCTTCGCCTTGCTCGACGGGCAGCCCCGCCGCCTGCCATGCCTGCAGGCCGCCATCCAGCACGGCCACGGCGTCGTGGCCCGCCCACTTCAGCATCCACCACAGCCGCCCGCAGTAGTTCGCGCCGTTGCGGTCGTACACCACGGCCTGCATGGCGTTGGTGAAGCCCACGCTGGCCAGCCAGGCCGCGAAGCGCTCGCGCGTGGGCAGCGGGTGGCGGCCGCCCGAGGCGGCGGGGCCGCTCTTGGCGCTCAGGTCACGGTCGAGGTGCGCGTACACCGCGCCGGGGATGTGGGCTTCGAGGAATTGCCGCGGGCCCGCGTCGGGCCGCATCAGGTCGAAGCTGCAGTCGAACACCATCAGCGGCGCGCCGCTGGCTTGCAAGGTCTGGAGTTCGGGGGCGGTGAGGAGGGTGGTGGAGGTCATTCCTCATCTTATGCGTTGCGTACCGCCCGCAACGCTTGAAACTGGCGCTGCTCAGGCCAGGGCAACCGAGCAAGGGCCGCCCCGCAGCGAGGGTTGCGTCCCCCTGCCCGGCGAAGCCGAGAGCGGGGGGAAGCCGCGCAGCGGCTCAGGGGGGTGTTCTTTACTGCGCTCCACGCGCGCGCAGGATGGTGGCTGCCACGCCGCTGGTGATGATGAGCGCCATGCCCAGCCAGCCCACCGTCGGAATCGACTCGCCGAACAGCACCAGCCCGTACAGCCCCGCGAACACGATGCCCGAGTACTGCAGGCTGGCCACCACCAGCGTGCCGCGCGGCGTGCGCGCGCGGGAGTAGGCGCGCGTCATGCACAGCTGCCCCAGGGCCGCCAGCACGCCGATGGGCAGCAGCCACAGCGCGGGCCAGCCCGGCCAGGGCGAGGTGCCCGCTACCGTCATGGCCGCGCCGCCCGCCACCGTGGAGCCCACGGCGAAGTAGAACACCGTGCGCGTCTCGGGCTCGGCCAGGCGCGACAGGGCCATCACCTGCATGTAGGCGAACGCGGCGGCCACGCCCGACATCAGCCCGATCAGGCTCGCGAAGCCCGTGGTCTCGCCGCCCAGGCTGGGGCGCAGCATCATCACCACGCCCACGAAGCCGGCCAGCACGGTGAGCACCAGCGGGGCCTGGATGGGCGGGCGCGGCGAGACAGAGGGCTTCCACGCCAGCAGCGCGCCGCCCACGAGAAAGGCGGCCACCCACAGGCTGCTCATGTAGTTGAGCGTCATGGCGGTGGCCAGCGGCAGGTGGCCGATGGAATAGAACCAGGTGCCCAGCGCCACCACGCCCACGAAGCTGCGCCAGGCGTGCATCCCGGGGTAGCGCGTGGCCAGTGTCACGCCCTGCGAGCGCGCCAGCGCCCACAGGATGGCCATGCTGACGATGCCGCGGTAGCACACCAGCTCCGCCGCGTTGAAGTAGGCCGAGCCCGCCTTCACGCACACGCCCATCGAGGCGAAGAGGAACGCGGCCAGGACCATCCAGAGGGCTTGCATGGGGAGTTTGGGGTATTGAAACGACTGCCAGCGCTTATGTATCAAGCGCTGGCAGCTATTGTAATGGTAGCGTTGGCAGGCGCTAGGCCGCGCGGCGCTTGGCTCCGGGTTCGCTGGAGGCGCCAGCGGCGGGGTGGGGTCGCTCGGTCAGGCGGCCTGTGACGTATTTGTGCAGGACGCTGGCGATGAGCGTCTGGTACGGCACGCCTTCTTCCAGGGCCTTCACCTGGATGTCGCTGAGGTCGCCGGAGGACAGGCGGATGTTGACCCGGCGATCCTTGATGGCCGTGGCGCGCGCGGCGGCTTTGAGCCGGGCCAGCTCGGTTTTGGTGGCCACGGAGGGCAAATGGCCGTGCTCGAAGGCGTTCAGGATCTCGTCTTCATAGGCGTCGGATGGGGACATGGCATCACCTCGCTTCACAAATAGTCCCGCGCCGCCTTGCGGCTGGGGATGATGGTCTTGAGGAAGAAATAGTCTTCTTCTTCCACGAAGGGCACCAGATAGGCATAGCCGTCGCAGGCAACGACGAGGATGCGCTGCCGGGGATACCGCTCTGGATTCGGATGGGCCAGAACGTCCAGCAGGCCGCCGGATTCCATGGCGACGACGATGCGCTCGAATGAAATCCCCCGCTCGGAGGTGAGCGTTGCGTTCTTTTCTGCACTCCAGCGAAAGGGCTTCATGGCGCCATCTTAGCCATGATGGTGTGCCTATTGTCATCGGATGGGGAGGCGTAAAAAACCGCGTGCCTTGCGGGACGCGGCTTTCCATGGAGGCGTGCCAGCGTCAGGCCGCCTGCTTCATCCCCATCTTTTGGCGGTACCACTCGTGGAAGTGCTGCATCCCGTCCTCCATCGGGCTCTGGTAGGGGCCGACCTCGTTGTCGCCGCGCTCGAACAGGGCCTTGCGGCCCGCGTCCATGCGCTCGGCGATCTCGTCGTCCTCGATGCAGGTTTCCATGTACGCCGCCTGCTGCGCCTCGACGAACTCGCGCTCGAAGGCCCAAATCTCCTCGGGGTAGTAGAACTCCACCATGTTCAGCGTCTTGCTCGGGCTGACGGGGTGCAGCGTGGACACGGTGAGCACGTGCGGATACCACTCCACCATGATGTGCGGGTAGTAGGTCAGCCAGATCGCGCCGCGCTCGGGCATCTTGCCCTCGCGGTAGTTCAGCAGGGCTTCATGCCATTTCTGGTACGCGCCCGAACCGGGCTTGCCGAAGGTGGACGCAACGCCCACGGTCTGCACCGAGTATTCCTTCTGGAACTCCCAGCGCAGGTCGTCGCAGGTCACGAAGTTGCCCAGGCCCGGGTGGAACGGGCCGACGTGGTAGTCCTCCAGGTAGACCTCGATGAAGGTCTTCCAGTTGTAGTCGCACTCGTGCAGCTCCACGCGGTCCAGCGCATAGCCGTCGAACGACAGCAGCCCGCGCGGGCCCATGCCGGCCAGGTCGGCGGCCACGTCGCGCCCGTTGGCCTCGAAGAGGAGGCCGTTCCACTCCTGCAACTTGTAGTTGTTCAGGTTCAGGCACGGGTCGTGCGCGAAGTGCGGCGCGCCCAGCAGCTCGCCCGCGGGGCTGTACGTCCAGCGGTGCAGCGGGCAGACGATGTTGCCGCCCGCATGGCCCTTGCCCTGGCCCTGCAGCGAGCCACGGCCCTTGAGCATCACGGCCTGGCGGTGGCGGCACACGTTCGAGACGAGTTCCACCCCGCCCTGCGCGTTGCGCACCAGGGCGCGGCCCTCGCCCTCCTGGGGCAGTGCGTAATAGTCGCCGGGATTCGGCACGGCGAGTTGATGCCCCACATAGCGGGGCCCGCGCTGGAAGATGGTCTCCAGCTCGCGCCGGAACAGCGCCTCGTCGAAGTAACTGGAAACTGGTAGTTGGCTTGCGGCCTGCTGCAGTTGAAGACTTAAATCAGACATGGGTGACCTGACCTAAAGACTCCCCACAGGGAGGGTGCGCGTGCGCACGGGGTGGATAAAAAAGCAAAACCGGCCCGGGGCCGGCTTGAGAAGGGAATGGGATTGTAGCCGGTGGGGTTATTCCCGTACCCCGGCACCGTGAATAGCGGCAACTGGCGGCGCCGACCCCTGCGCCTAAAATGCGCCGTTTTGACTCGCCGCCCCTTTCATGCCCAAGCCATCCGCCAACACCCCCGCCAGCTACGAAGCCGCGCTGGAGGAACTGGAGCAGCTTGTGGCCCGCATCGAATCGGGCCAGATGCCGCTGGCCGACATGCTCGCGGGCTACCAGCGCGCCGCCGCGCTGCTCGCATTCTGCCGCGACAAGCTGGCCGCCGTGCAAGACCAGATCAAGGTGCTGGACGAGGGAGTGCTGCAACCGTGGACGCAAGAGTGACCGCCGCCTTCGACCTGGGCGCCTGGAGCGCCCGCCACCTCGCCCGCGTGGAAGCGGCGCTGGCGCAGTGGGTGCCCGAGCACGCCCCCGCCGGCCTGGGCGACGCCATGCGCTACGCCGTGCAGGGCGGCGGCAAGCGCCTGCGCCCGCTGCTGGTGCTGGCCGCGAACGAAGCCGTGGGCGGCAACGGCGACGCGGCCCTGCGCGCCGCGTGCGCGGTGGAGCTCATCCACGCCTACTCGCTGGTACACGACGACATGCCCTGTATGGACAACGACGTGCTGCGCCGTGGCAAGCCCACCGTGCACGTGCAGTTCGGCGAGGCGCAGGCCCTGCTGGCGGGCGATGCCCTGCAGGCGCTGGCGTTCGAACTGCTGGTGCCCGAGGGAGGCCATATCCCCGCCACCGTGCAGGCCCAGCTCTGCCGCCAGCTGGCCCGCGCCGCCGGTTCTGCGGGCATGGCGGGCGGCCAGGCCATAGACCTGGCCAGCGTCGGCCAGGCGCTGACCGAAGACGAACTGCGCCACATGCACCGCCTGAAAACGGGCGCATTGCTGCAAGGCAGCGTGATGATGGGCGCGGCCTGCGGCGGCGTGGACAACCCGGCGCTGGAGCGCTACGGCGCGGCCCTGGGCCTGGCCTTCCAGGTGGTGGACGACATCCTCGACGTGACGCAGGACTCCGCCACCCTGGGCAAGACCGCCGGCAAGGACGCCGCCAACGACAAACCCACCTACGTCTCCCTGCTCGGCCTGCCGCGCGCGCAGGCCTATGCCGCCGACCTGCTGGCCCAGGCCCTGCAAGCCCTGGCGACCAGCGGCCTGCCCGACACCCGCGCGCTGTGCGCGCTGGCTGATATGGTGGTCAACCGCTCGTCTTGATGATTTATGGTCAAAATGGCCTCCGGCGCGTTATCCACAAGCGCTGGCAGCTATCACAAAAATAGCAAATGTCCACGACCCTCACGACCCAATACCCCCTGCTCACCCGCGTGAACGACCCGGCGGACCTGCGCCGCCTGCCGCGCGCGGACCTCAAGCAACTCGCCACCGAGCTGCGCGCCTTCGTGCTCGAAAGCGTCTCCAAGACCGGCGGCCACCTCTCGTCCAACCTGGGCACGGTGGAGCTCACCGTGGCGCTGCACGCCGTGTTCGACACCCCGCGCGACCGCCTCGTGTGGGACGTGGGCCACCAGACCTACCCGCACAAAATCCTGACCGGGCGGCGCGACCGTATGCCCACCCTGCGCCAGCTGGGCGGCATCTCGGGCTTTCCGCTGCGCACCGAGAGCGAATACGACACCTTCGGCACCGCGCACTCGTCCACCAGCATCTCCGCCGCCCTGGGCATGGCGCTGGCCGCCAAGCAGCGCGGCGAGGCGCGCTACAGCATCGCCATCATCGGCGACGGCGCCATGACCGCGGGCATGGCCTTCGAGGCGCTGAACAACGCGGGCGTGGCCGACGCGAACCTGCTCGTCATCCTCAACGACAACGACATGAGCATCAGCCCGCCCGTGGGCGCGCTGAACCGCTACCTCGCGCAGCTCATGAGCGGCCAGTTCTACGCCAAGGCGCGCGACGTGGGCAAGAACGTGCTCAAGAACGTGCCGCCGCTGCGCGAACTCGCCAAGCGGCTCGAAGAGCAGGCCAAGGGCATGGTCGTGCCCGCCACGCTGTTCGAGAAATTTGGCTTCAACTACATCGGCCCCATCGACGGGCACGACCTCGACTCGCTCATCCCCACGCTGGAGAACATCAAGGGCCTGAAGGGCCCGCAGTTCCTGCACGTGGTCACCAAGAAGGGCCAGGGCTACAAGCTCGCCGAGGCCGACCCCGTGGCCTACCACGGCCCCGGCAAGTTCGACCCCAGCGTGGGCCTGGTCAAGCCCGCCACGCCGCCGAAGCAGACCTTCACCCAGGTCTTCGGCCAATGGCTGTGCGACATGGCCGAGAAAGACCCGCGCCTCGTCGGCATCACCCCCGCCATGCGCGAGGGCTCGGGCATGGTCGAATTCCACAAGCGCTTCCCGGGCCGCTACCACGACGTGGGCATCGCCGAGCAGCACGCCGTCACCTTCGCGGCGGGCATGGCCTGCGAGGGCGTCAAGCCCGTGGTCGCCATCTACTCCACCTTTCTGCAGCGCGCCTACGACCAGCTGATTCACGACGTGGCGCTGCAGAACCTGCCCGTGGTCTTCGCGCTCGACCGCGCCGGGCTGGTCGGCGCCGATGGCGCCACGCACGCGGGCAACTACGACATCGCCTACGTGCGCTGCATTCCCAACATGAGTCTGGCCTGCCCCGCCGACGAGCGCGAATGCCGCCAGCTGCTCACCACCGCCTACGAGCAGAACCACCCCGTGGCCGTGCGCTACCCGCGCGGCAGCGGCGCGGGCGTGGCCCCGCTGGCCAGCCTGGAAGGCCTGCCCTTCGGCAAGGGCGAAATCCGCCGCGAGCGCCAGGACGGTGAAGGCCCGCGCATCGCCATCCTCGCCTTCGGCACGCTGCTCTACCCCGCATTGCAGGCCGGCGAGGCGCTGAATGCCACCGTCGCCAACATGCGCTGGGCCAAGCCGCTGGATACGGAACTGCTGCTGCGGCTCGCCGCCAGCCACGACGCGCTGGTCACCGTCGAGGAAGGCTGCATCCAGGGCGGCGCGGGCAGCGCGGTGATGGAGGCGCTGCAAGCCGCCGGCATCGTCCAGCCCGTGCTGCAGCTGGGCCTGCCCGACCGGTTCATTGAGCACGGCGACCCGGCCAAGCTGCTGGCCCTGCAAGGGCTGGACGCCGAGGGCATCGAGCGCTCCATCCGCGAGCGTTTCCTGACAAGGGAAATCCCGTAAGGGCGCTGCCGGGCTAGTTCCTAGAATCTTTTCGTTTCACAACCACCATTACGGAGACCACTTCATGGATCGTCGTTCCATCCTCAAACATGCCGGCATCGCGGGCGTGCTCGCCGCGGGCGCGGCGCCTGCCGTCCACGCGCAGGCCGCGATCCGCTGGCGCCTGGCCTCCAGCTTCCCCAAGTCGCTCGACACCATCTACGGCACCGCCGAAGTGTTCGCCAAGAAGGTCAGCGACATGACGGGCGGCAAGTTCCAGATCTCCGTGCACGCGGGCGGCGAAATCATGCCCGCCTTCGGCGTGGTGGATGGCATCCAGAGCGCCGCCGTGGAAATGGCGCACACCGCGCCCTACTACTTCTACGGCAAGGACCCGACTTTCTGCCTGGGCTGCGCCGTGCCCTTCGGCTTCAACTCGCGCCAGATGACGGCCTGGATGTACGAGGGCAACGGCCTCAAGCTGATGCGCGAGTTCTACGCCAAGTACAACATCATCAACCTGCCCGGCGGCAACACGGGCACGCAGATGGGCGGCTGGTTCCGCAAGGAAATCAAGACCGTGGCCGACCTCAAGGGCCTGAAGTTCCGCACCAATCCGTTCGCGGGCAAGGTGCTGGAGCCGTTCGGCGTGATCCCCCAGTCCATCCCCGGCGCCGACCTGTACCCCGCGCTGGAAAAAGGCACCATCGACGCGCTGGAATGGGTGGGCCCGTACGACGACCAGAAGCTCGGCTTCAACAAGGTCGCGCCGTTCTACTACTACCCCGGCTGGTGGGAAGGCGGCCCGCAGCTCGACTTCTACATCAACAACAAGGCGTGGGACGGCCTGTCGGCCGAGTACAAGGCCGTGGTCGAGGCGGCCGCCTCGCACGCCCACATCTCCATGCAGGCCAAGTACGACGCCAAGAACCCCATCGCGCTCAAGCAGCTCGTGGGCTCGGGCACCAAGCTGCGCCCGTTCAGCAACGAGATCATGACCGCCGCGTTCAAATCGGCCCAGCAGGTGTACGCCGACCTGAGCAAGAGCAACCCCGAGTGGCGCAAGGTCTACGCCGACTACTCCAAGTTCCTGGCCGACGAGAACGCCTGGTTCCGCTTCGGCGAAGGGCTGTTCGACCGCTTCATGCAGCAGCAGAAGCTCTGACCGCTCCCTGCGGCATCAACCCTCAGGCCCCGTCACCGGGGCCTTTTTCATTTGGGCCTGCACCACGCTTTCCCCAAAGGCCACCAGCAGCCGCACGTCCGCCGCGTGCACCCAGGTGGCGAGGCCGCTTTTGCGGCGCAGCAGGATGCGCGGGGCCACGATGGCCGAGAGCCCCGGCAGGTGCACGATCTTGAAGCTGGCCACGTCGCGCGCCAGCACGCGCTTGTCCCAGAGCCAGGTCTGCACGATGGCGCCGTCTTCCAGCCGCGTGCGGCTGAACCCGATCCACCAGCCCACCCAGCCGATGAGCACGCCCGCGAGGCCGTAGACCGCCAGCGCGGTGAACGACCAGTGCGCCGTGCGCAGCGCGGGCAGGGTGTAGAGCGCGAAGGCGGCCAGCGCGGCCACGATGGCCGCCGCCAGCGCGCGCAGCAGCGGCGGGTAGGCGGGGCAGCTCACTGGGGCGCGCTGGCGTCCGGTGCCGGTGTCGGCGCGGGGGCCGCGTTGCTGTCGTTGCCGAACGGGTTGTTCGGGTCGGGCATGTCGGCATCGATGGGGGCCTGTTCCTCGGCGGGGATTTCGAGCTGCACCTTGTCCACGTCCACCACCACCTCCTTGTCGAGGAAGATGGTCACGGTCTGCGGCACGAAGATCACGATCGCCACCAGCACCAGCTGCAGAATCACCCACGGGATGGAGCCCATGTAGATGTCGCTGGACTTCACGGGCTTGTCGATGCGCTTTTCCTTGAACAGCGTGTCGGCGATGCCGCGCAGGTAGAACAGCGCGAAGCCGAACGGCGGGTGCATGAAGCTGGTCTGCATGTTCACGCACAGCAGCACGCCGAACCACACCAGGTCGATGCCCAGCTTGTGCGCCACGGGGCCGAGCAGCGGCAGGATGATGAACGCGATCTCGAAGAAGTCGAGGAAGAACGCGAGGAAGAAGATGAACACGTTCACCGCGATCAGGAAGCCGATCTGGCCGCCCGGCAGGTTGCTGAGCATGTGCTCGATCCACACCGCGCCGTCCACGCCCTGGAACACCAGCGAGAACACGCGCGAGCCGACCAGGATGAACACCACCATGGCCGTCAGGCGCATGGTGCCGTCCATCGCCTCCTTGAGCAGCGCCCAGTTCAGCCGCTTGTGGATGGCCGCGAGGATCAGCGAGCCCACCGCGCCCATGGCGCCGGCCTCGGTCGGCGTGGCGATGGCGTGGTCCTGGAACGGCAGGCCGCCCATGGAGCCCAGCACCGCGAAGATCAGGACGGCCGAGGGGATGATGCCGCGCAGGCACTTGCCCCACAGCGCCCAGCCGTGCAGCGTGCGCGCCGACTTGGGCAGGCCCGGCACGTAGCTGGGGCGCACGCGGCCCAGGACGAAGGTGTAGATGGCGAACAGCAGCACCTGCAAAATGGCCGGGCCCCAGGCGCCCTTGTACATCTCGCCCACCGAGCGGCCCAACTGGTCGGCCATCACGATCAGCACCAGCGAGGGCGGCACCACCTGCGTGATGGTGCCCGAGGCCGCGAGCACGCCCGTGGCGTAGCGCATGTCGTAGCCGTAGCGGATCATCACGGGCAGCGAGATCATCGCCATCGCGATCACCTGGCCCGCCACGGTGCCGGTGATGGCGCCGAGGATGAAGCCCACGATGATGACGGAGTAGCCCAGCCCGCCCCGGATGGGGCCGAACAGCTGGCCCATCGAGTCGAGCATGTCTTCCGCGAGCCCGCATTTTTCGAGCACCGCGCCCATCAGCGTGAAGAACGGAATGGCCAGCAGCAGGTCGTTGCTGAGGATGCCGAACATGTTGATCGGCAGCGTGGACATGAAGTTGGCCGGGAACCAGCCCATCTCGATGGCGAAGAAGCCGCAGAACAGCCCCAGCGCCGAGAGCGAGAACGCCACGGGGAAGCCGATCAGCATGATGACGATCAGCCCCGTGAACATCACCGGGGCGAAGTTTTCCATGTGCATTGCGTGTTGTCTCCCTCGGGGTTATTGCACCGGCTTCTCGTAGTGCGTGCTCATCTCGTACTTGCCCGCCAGGAAGGCCACGCGCTTGATGACCTCGGCGATGCCCTGCAAGAAGGTCATGCCGAAGCCCACGGGCAGCAGCAGCCCGGCGGGCCAGCGGATCAGGCCGCCGATGTTGCCCGACATCTCCTTGGTGACGTACATGTTCACGAAGAAGGGCCAGGTCAGCCAGGTGAGCAGGCCCATCACGGGCAGCAGGAAGAAGATGAGCCCGAACAGGTCCACGAGCACGGGCCCCTTGCCGCGTAGCTTGCCGTAGATGATGTCCACGCGCACGTGCTCGTTGAGCTTGAGCACCACGGGCGCGCCCAGCATCACCGTGGCGCCGAACAGGTACCACTGGATTTCGAGCCAGGCGTTGGAGCTGAAGTCCAGCCCGTAGCGGATGAAGGCGTTGCCTGCGGAGATGAGGGCGGCGGCCAGCACGGCCCAGCCCGCGATCTTGCTGAGCTTGGTGGAGAGCCAGTCCACGCCGAAGGCCAGTTGGAGGAGTCCTGACACGGTGGTTTCCTTGTGGGAATCGAACCGTGGATTGTGCCCGTTACCGGCTGTAAGGATGGCGTAGGTTTTTCGGGATTTCCCTATATCCGCCGGGCGGCTTGGGGGCTGGGCCGCCCCCCGCCCGCTCAGCGCATGTTGCCGGTGTGCCCGAGCGAATAGCGTCCGGGCTGCGGCCAGACCGTCAGGCCGTGCGGCTCCATGCCCACGGGGATCGACTTGACCGCGCCGCTGGTGGTGTCCACGGCATAGACAGCGTCGTCGAAGCGGCCGGACAGCCACAGGGTCTTGCCGTCGGCGCTGACGTTGCCCATGTCGGGGCTGCCGCCGCCCGGGATCGGCCAGGTGTTGAGCACCTGGCGCGTCGCGAAGTCGATCACCGAAATGCTGCCCGGGCCGCGGCGCGGCCCATGGACGCGGTGGGAGCCGCGGTTGGCCACGTACAGCTTCGTGCCGTCGCGGCTCGGGTACAGCCCGTGCGCGCCGGGGCCGGTCTTGACGAAGCCGATCTTCGCGAAGCTGTCGCCATCGACGAGGTGCACGCCGTCGGCCATCATGTCGGCGACGTAGAACACCTTGCCGTCGGGCGAGACGCGGATGTCCTGCGGCATTCCGCTCTTGGCCAGTTCAAGGTAGCCGACCACCTTGCGGTTCACGAGGTCGATCTTGGCGACCTTGCCGCCGAACTCGCAGGTGAAGATTGCGTACTTGCCATCGATCGACATGTCGGCGTGGTTGATGCCCTTGCATTCCGGCACGGCCAGGCTGGACTGCGGCGCCATCGTGTGCGCATCGCGGAAATCCAGCCGCGCGTGCGCTTCGGCCACCACGATGGCTTGCTTGCCGTCGGGCGTGAAGTACATGTTGTACGGGTCATCGACGGGCACGGCCTTGCCGGGCTTGCCGGTCTTCGGGTCGATCGGCGTCAGGCTTCCGTCGGTGCGGCCCTCGGCATTGTTGGCCACCCACAGCGTCTGCAGGTCCCACGACGGCACGACGTGCTGCGGGCTGCGGCCGACCGGGAACTTGTCGACCACCTTGTACGTGGCCGGGTCGATCACGTAGACGTCGTTCGAGCGCAGGTTCGGCACGTAGACGCGCGGCAATGCGCCCGACACCGCCGGGCTCATGCGGCCGGCTCCGGCTTCGCTGTACAGGTTGGCCGGGTTCACCACCGGCGGTATGCCGGGCACGGTGGCGGCGGGCTGGGCAAGGGCGTTGCCCGTGATGCAACCGGCGAGCGCGACGGCCAGGGCGGCCGCGAGGCGGGTGCAGGAGGCGCGGGGGCGAAAAGACAAGGTCATGGCGGGTCCGTGGATGGGAGGGGACAGGCGCACCGGAAGCGGGCTCAGCGGCCGGCGGTTTCCTTCTGGATGGCCGCGATTGTGCGCGACACGATCGCATCGACGCCGAGCTGGCCCAGCTCGGCGCTGGAACGGCGCGGGTCGCCGCCATAGATGCCGTCCGCAGGGCTGGGCTTGGGGGCGTTTTTGAGCTGGTCGAGCCGGACCATGCCCGGCGCGACGGCCAGTTGCAGCGAAGTGTCGGCCAGCCCGGCGTGGGTGCCGATCTCGGCGTCCGGGACGCCGTGCTGGCGCAGGATCTGCGCGTAGCCGTCGGAGCTGGTGCCGTAGTACGCGGGCGGCACGAGGGCGCGCGCGCCGCTGCCGCTCCAGGCCTTGTTGAGCTGCGCGGCCACGCGCCGGACGTCGTTCTGATAGCCGCCGTGATCGCCCAGGAAGACGATGTGGGTGAAGCCGTGCACCTTGAAGCTGTTCGCGGCGGATGCCAGGGTCTTCTCGAACACGTCGTCGGGAACGGTGATGGTGCCGGGGAAGCGCATGTGCGAGGTGGCTGGCGCGTAGCCGCCCTCGGGTACGTAGGCAATCACCGGCGCGACGATGGCGTTGCCCAGGCCTTCGGCGATGCGCTGGGCCAGCACCTTGACGCGGGCGTTGTGCTTGCCCAGCGCCACGTAGGGGCCGCTTTGCTCGGTGCCGCCGATGGGGATGATGAGGGTGGTCTTGCCAGCGCGGATTTCGTCGCGCAGCTCGGTCCAGGTGAGGTTTTCCAGCTGGACGGTTTTGGGCGGCTGCGCCAGGGCGGCCTGAGCAGCGGCCAGGGCGAGAGCGGCGGTCAGCATTCGCAGCGTGGGAAGACGCATCCGTATTCCTTGGGTTCTTGGGTTTTTGTCTGTCGGGTGCGGCGCCGGGTCGGGGTGGCGGCGCCCCTGCTCTATGAGCACGCCATGGCGCGATGGTTCCTGCCGTTCGGGAGCATACAAAAGCGGCCGATGCACGACGCCGACCAGCGGCCCGGCGGCTTAGTCCAGCAGCGCCACGGCCTTGATCTGCGCGTACACGTTCTGCCCCGGCGCCAGGGCCAGCGTGGTGGCCGAGCGCTGCGTGATGCGCGCGAGCAGCGTGGTGCCGCCCGCGTCCAGCGCCACCATGGCCTGCCCCGGCCCGTCCTCGCGCAGCGCGGTGATGCGCGCGGGCACGATGTTGAGGATACTGGTGCTTTCGGGCCGCGTGAGCGCCAGGCTCACGTCGCGCGCCTGCACGCGCAGGCGCACGGGCTGGCCCACGGGGCGGGCCTGGGTGCTGACCAGCTGCAGCTCGCCGCAGGCGAACCGCACGGTGGTCAGGTGGTCGTGCGCGTCGTGCCGCGCCACGGTGGCGGGCACCACGGCGGCCGCGGCGTCGCCCTGGGCCAGGGCCACGTCCAGCCGCGCCATCAGATCCTGCGTGGGGCCCACGGCCACGGCCCGGCCCGCGCGCAGCAGCACCAGGTGGCGGGCCAGGCGCGCCACCTCGTCCTGCGAATGGCTCACGTAGACCACGGGAATGTCGAGCGTGCGCTGGAGCCGGTCGAGGTAGGGCAGTACCTCGGCCTTGCGCGGGGCATCGAGCGCGGCCAGCGGCTCGTCCATCAGCAGCAGCGCGGGGCTTGCGGCCAGCGCGCGCGCGATGCCCACGCGCTGGCGCTCGCCGCCCGAGAGCGTGGCGGGGCGCCGGTCCATCAGCGCCGACAGGCCCAGCAGCTCCACCGCGTGCTCCAGCGGCACGCGCCGCCGCGCGGGCGGCACGCGGCGCAGGCCGTATTCGATGTTGCCGCGCACGCTCAGGTGGTTGAACAGGCTCGCTTCCTGGAACACGTAGCCCAGCGAGCGCCGGTGCGTGGGCCGCCAGACGTTGTCGTCCTGCCAGACCTCGCCGTTCACGGCCACGCGGCCCCGGGGCGCGCGCTCCAGGCCGGCGAGCGCGCGCAGGCAGGTGGTCTTGCCGCAGCCCGAGGGGCCGAACAGCGCGGTGACGCCGCTGCCGGGCAACCGCAGGTCCACGTCCAGCGTGAACGTGGGGCGCTCGATGTGCAGGCGCGCTTCGATCACAGCCGGTGCTCCCGGGGTTGCAGCCAGTGCAGCGCCAGCAGCACCAGGAAGGCAAATACCACCATGCCGCCCGCGAGCCAGTGGGCCTGGGCATATTCCAGGGCCTCCACGTGGTCGTAGATCTGCACCGACACCACGCGCGTCGCGCCGGGGATGTTGCCGCCCAGCATGAGCACCACGCCGAACTCGCCCACGGTGTGCGCGAAGCTCAGCACGGCGGCGGTGATGAAGCCGGGGCGGGCCAGCGGCAGTGCCACGGTGAAGAAACGGTCCAGTGGCCCCGCGCCCAGCGTGGCGGCGGCTTCGAGCGGGCGGCTACCCAGCGCCTCGAACGCGCGCTGCAGCGGCTGCACCGCGAACGGCAGGGAATACAGCAGCGAACCCACCACGAGGCCCGGAAAGGTGAACGGCAGCCGCCCCAGCCCCAGCCACTGCGTGAACTGCCCACCCCAGCCGTTGGGGCCGAGCAGCACCAGCAGGTAGAAGCCGATGACCGTGGGCGGCAGCACCAGCGGCAGTGCGACCATAGCGCCCACGGGGCCGCGCCAGCGCGAGCGCGTGTGCGCCAGCCACCAGGCCAGCGGCGTGCACAGCACCAGCAGCAATACCGTGGTGACCGACGCGAGCTTGAGCGTCAGCCCGACGGCCGAAAGGTCTTCCGCCGAAAACGGCACGCTTTACTTGAAGGCGTAACCGTAGGACTTGATGACGGCGCGCGCCTTGTCGCCTTGCAGGTACTTCATCAAGGCGGTGGCGGCCTCGTTGTCCTTGCCGCTGGCGAGTAGCACGGCGTCTTGCAGGATGGGCTCGTGCTGGTCGCTGGGCACGACCCAGGCCGAGCCCTTGGCGATCTTGCCGTCCTCCATCACCTGCGACAGCGCGACGAAGCCCAGCTCCGCGTTGCCGCTGGCGATGAACTGGTAGGTCTGGGCGATGTTCTCGCCCGAGACGATGCGCGGCTGGATCGTGGCCGTCAGCCCCTGCTTGGCCAGCGTCTCCATGGCCGCGGCGCCGTAGGGGGCCAGCTTGGGGTTGGCGATGGCGATGTGCTGGAAGCTGCCGGTCTTGAGCACGTTGCCCTGCGCGTCCACGTAGTTGGGCTGGGCGCTCCACAGCACCAGCTGGCCCACGGCGTAGGTGAAGCGCGTGCCGGGCACGGTGCGGCCTTCCTTGTCGAGCTTGGCGGGCGTGGTGTCGTCGGCGGCCAGGAAGACCTGGAACGGCGCGCCGTTCACGATCTGCGCGTAGAACTTGCCCGTGGCGCCGAATGAGAGCACGGCTTTGTGGCCCGTGTCCTTCTCGAAGTCGGCGGCGATCTTCTGCATGGGCGCGGTGAAGTTGGCGGCCACGGCCACGGCCACTTCGCCGGCATGGGCTTGCAGGCCCAGCAGGACCAGGGCGGCGGCCAGGGGGCGCAGGACGGTTTTCGCGTGCATTCGGTTCTCTCCTTGGAAAAATGGGTTTTACTGTACAGGCACGATGCGGATGCTGGGGCTGCTGGCCGCGTCCGCCGCGGCCACGGCGGCGAACAGGCGGCGGTGGGCCTCGTCATACGCCACGCCCATGATCGCGGGCCAGCCGCTCGCCAGCCGGGTGACGGCGCCGGTGGGGCTGACCTGGAACAGCGACCCGCCCGAGCCGCCGAAGAACAGCGTGCCGTCGGATGCGGTGGCCATCAGGTCGATGCCGTCCTGCGCGGTGAAGGTGGCCATCACCTTGCCGTCGGCCAGCGTGGCGGGCGCGGCGCGCACGGCGCTCAGCGAGTAGAGCAGCACGCTGCCGCTGTTCTGGTCGCCCACGTAGAGCTTGTCGCCCGACACCGCCACGCCCACGGGCTTGCCCAGGCCGGTGACCAGTTCGCGCTCGCTGGCGTTCTGGCCGCTCACGGTGAACTGGCTGACCGCGCCGCTGCCGCCCTTGATGAACCAGCCGTCCAGCAGGCTGCCGTCCGGCGCGGTGGTGATGCCGATGCGGCGGCGCGTGGCGTCGGTGCCCGCCAGGTTCACGGCGGCGCCGCCCTTGGGCACGGCGACGACCGCGCCGTCGGTGCCGAAGCCGAAGCGCGTGGTGTAGAAGGTGCCGTCGCCGGTGCGCGTGATCTGGCCCAGCGTGGCGCCGCTGGCGGGCGCGGCGGTGAGCGTGGCGTAGGTGTTGAAGGCCTGCGCGCCGTCCCACACGCGGATGCTGTTCGCGTTGGCGTCCGTCAGGTACAGCCTGGATTCGTTCTTGTCCCAGTACAGGCCGTCGAGCTTGGCCGACACGTTCAGCGTGGTCGGGCCGCGGTCAACGCCGCTGCCCCCGCCGCCGCAGGCCGACAGGGCCACGAAGGCCGATGCCGCGCCCGCGATGAGCCAGCGGCGCAGGGTGGTGATGGATGCCATGTTCAGTCTCCTTCGTATAAGAAATTTATTAAACGAAGTGTAGTTTGCATAATTACTATTGAATAGACAAACCTGCCCCGAGGGACGCAGACCGCAGTTGCGCGCCTCCACCATGTTTGCAATAAAAAAAGCTGCCAGCGCTTATGGAATAAGCGCTGGCAGCTATCAAAAAGAGAGTTTTTACTCCGGTCTGACTGCCATGGTTTCGAGCACGGTCTGCATCTGCGGGCTCATGGGCAGGTTGAGGCTTTCACCCGAGGGCAGGCGGCGCAGGAACCAGCGCTTGTACTGGCGCTCGATCTCGCCATCCTCGGCCAGCACCTGGAAGCTCTGGCGCACCACGTCGGCCAGTTGCGGGTCGTCCTTGCGGAACATGATGCCGTAGGGGTCGTAGGAGAGGTAGTCACCCACGACCTGGAACTTGCCGCTCTTGCCCGCGTCCTGCGCGATCAGGCCGTACAGCAGCACGTCGTCGGTGGCGAAGGCGTCGGCCTGGCCGCTGGCGACCTGGGCGAAGCCCTGGGCGTGGTCGGGAACGACCTGCAGCTGGAGGCCGAGCTTGAACTTGCGGTCCAGCTCCTGCAGCGCCTTCTGGTTGGTGGTGCCCGCCGTAACGGCCACCTTCTTGCCCGCCAGGTCGCGGAAGTTGCCGCCGATGGCCGCGCCCTGTTTCACCATCACCTTGGTGCCCGAGATGAACATGATGGGCGAGAAGGCCACGCGCTTTTGCCGCTCCAGGTTGCTGGTGGTGGAGCCGCACTCCAGGTCCACCTTGCCGCTGGCGACGGCGTCGATGCGGTTGTCGGAGGTCACGGGCACCCAGTCGATCTTCAGGCTCTTGTTCACCGCGTCTTCGATGGAGGTGACCAGGGCCTTGCACAGTTCGATGGAGTAGCCGATGGGCTCCTTGCGCGCGCTCAGGTACGAGAACGGCACGGAGGCGTCGCGGTAGCCCAGCGCGATGGTGCCGCTGTTGCGCACCTTGGCGAGCGTGCCGCGCAGCTCGGCGTCGGCGCCGCGCGCGGGGCTGCCCATCATGTTCTGCGCCTGGGCCGCGCCCGCGCACAGGCCGAGCGCGCAGAGGATGAGCACGGAGAGTCGTTGCAACTTCACGGCGGCTCCTTGGGGCTCAGGCGTGGGCCGCCGAGGCCTGCAACTCGGCGTCCAGCCGCTCGGCGTTGGCGATGGCTTCGGTCTCGGGCAGCAGCTCGCCCTCCCACTTGGCGACCACGGCGCTGGCGATGGAGTTGCCCACGGCGTTGGTGGCCGAGCGGCCCATGTCGAGGAAGCTGTCCACGCCCAGGATCAGCAGCAGCCCCGCCTCGGGGATGTTGAACTGGTTCAGCGTGGCCGCGATCACCACCAGCGAGGCGCGCGGCACGCCGGCGATGCCCTTGGAGGTGACCATCAGCACCAGCAGCATGGTGAGCTGCGTGCCCAGCGACAGCTTGATGTCGTAGGCCTGCGCGATGAACAGCGAGGCGAAGGTGCAGTAGATCATCGAGCCGTCGAGGTTGAACGAGTAGCCCAGCGGCATGACGAAGCTGGAGATCTTGCGCTTGACGCCGAAGCGGTCCAGCGCGTCCAGGATCTTGGGGTAGGCGGCCTCGGAGCTGGCGGTGGCGAACGACACCATGAAGGGCTCGCGGATGAGCTTGAGCAGCCGCCCGATGCGCGGGCCGAGGATCAGGAAGCCCACGGCGATCAGCACGCACCACAGCACGAAGAGCGCGATGTAGAACTCGCCCATGAAGACGGCGAACTTGAGCAGCACGCCCAGCCCGTTCGTGGCCACGGTGGCGGCCATGGCGGCCATCACGGCCACGGGGGCGAGCTTCATCACGTAGCCGGTGATCTTGAGCATGACGTGCGAGAGCTGCTCGATGCCGTCGAACAGCACCTTGCCGGTGTTGCCCAGTGCGGCCAGGCCGATGCCGAAGAACATCGAGAACACCACGATCTGCAGGATTTCGTTCTGCGCCATGGCCTCGGCGAAGGACTTGGGCACCATGTGGGCGATGAAGTCCTTGAGCGTGAACTTGCCGGTGGCCAGGTTGGTGGCGGTGCCGATGTCGGGCAGCGGCAGCCCGAAGTCGGCCCCCGGCTGGAAGAGGTTGACCAGCACCATGCCCAAGAGCAGCGACACCAGCGAGGCGCTCATGAACCAGGCCATGGCCTTGAAGAACACGCGCCCGATGGCCGAGGCGTCGCCCATGTGCGCGATGCCCACCACCAGCGTGGAGAACACCAGCGGGCCGATCAGCATCTTGATCAGGCGCAGGAAGATGTCGGACAGGATGGAGATGTAGCCCGCCATCTCCGCGGCGGCTTTCTTGTCCGGGAAGTTGATGAAGATCATGTGGCCTATCACGATCCCTATCACCATCGCGATCAGGATCCAGGCTACGGGGGGGAGTTTCTTCATGGTGTGGTTTCTCCTTGGGCGTGCAAGTGCAATGTGCCCCAGGCTAGCAAGTTCCACGCCATGCGGGTTGCGGCGGTTTCTATGAAATATGCCGCCAGCGCTTATCCATCAATCGCTGGCAGCTATCAAAAGAGTAGTAATCAGCCCTGGGCGATCCGCGCCGCGATCGCCTCGCCCACCTGCGTGGTGTGGGCCGTGCCGCCCAGGTCGGGCGTGCGCGGGCCGCTCCGGATGACCGCCTCGATCGCCGCCACGATCGCATCGTGCGCCTGGCGGCCCGCGCCCTGGCCCTGGGTGATGAAGTCCAGCATCAGCGCGCCCGACCAGATCATCGCGATCGGGTTGGCGATGTTCTTGCCGTAGATGTCCGGCGCGGAGCCGTGCACCGGCTCGAACAGGCTGGGGAAGGTGCGGTCGGGGTTCAGGTTGGCCGAGGGCGCCAGGCCGATGGTGCCGGTGGTGGCCGGGCCCAGGTCGCTCAGGATGTCGCCGAACAGGTTGGTGGCCGCCACCACGTCGAAGCGGCCCGGCTGCAGCACGAAGCGCGCGGTGAGGATGTCGATGTGCTGCTTGTCCAGCGTGACCTCGGGGTAGTTTTTCGCCATGTCTTCGGCGCGCGCGTCCCACCAGGGCATGGAGATGGCGATGCCGTTGCTCTTGGTCGCCAGCGTCACGTGCTTCTTGCTGCGGCTCTGCGCCAGGTCGAAGGCGAATTTGAGCAGCCGCTCGGCCCCCTTGCGCGAGTAGACCGACTCCTGGATGACGATCTCGCGGTCCGTGCCCTCGTACATGATGCCGCCCAGCGCGGTGTACTCGCCCTCGGTGTTCTCGCGTACCACGAAGTAGTCGATGTCGCCTGGCTTGCGGCCCGCGAGCGGGCAGGGCACGCCCTCGAACAGGCGCACCGGGCGCAGGTTGATGTACTGGTCGAATTCGCGGCGGAACTTGAGCAGCGAACCCCACAGCGAGACGTGGTCGGGCACCGTGGCGGGCCAGCCCACGGCGCCGAAGAAGATCGCGTCCATGCCCGCGAGCTGGGCCTTCCAGTCGTCCGGCATCATCTTGCCGTGCTGCGCGTAGTAGTCGCAGTGCGCCCAGTCGAAGTGCTGGATGTCCAGGCTCAGGCCAAAGCGCCGGGCGGCGGCCTGCACGGCGCGCAGGCCCTCGGGCATGACTTCTCTGCCGATGCCGTCTCCGGCGATGGCGGCGATTTTGTAGGTGCGTTGCATGGGCGGTCTCCTGGGGAAGTGGGGGATGGCCGCCATTGTTCACTGGCTACGCCGTTCATACAATCATGCCTATCGTGGTTTGATTGTTCACACATCGTGCAGAAAATTCCCCCCGCCGACGATTTGCGCGTGTTCTGCACCGTGGTGCGCAAGGCCAGCTTTGCCGGGGCCGCGCAGGCGCTGGCCGCGTCGCCCGCCTACGTGAGCAAGCGCATCCGCCTGCTGGAGCGCGACCTGGGCGTGCCCCTGCTGCACCGCACCACGCGCCGCGTGGCGGTCACCGACCAGGGCGAGCGCGTGTTCCACTGGGCGCAGCGCATCCTCGACGACATGGACCAGCTGCTGCAGGAAGTGGCCGACACCCGCCGCGAGCCGCAGGGCTTGCTGCGCATCTCCAGCAGCTTCGGCTTTGGCCGCAACGTGGTCGCGCCCGCGCTCTCCCGGCTGGTGGCGCGCCACCCGGGCCTGCAGGTGCGGCTGGAGGTGTTCGACCGGCTGGTGGACGTGGCGGGCGAGGGCTTCGACATCGACGTGCGCGTGGGCGACGACATTGCGCCGCAACTCATCGCCCGGCGCCTGGCGGACAACCACCGCGTGCTCTGCGCCGCGCCCGCCTACCTGGAGCGCCGGGGCGCGCCGCGCACCGTGGCCGAACTGGCGGCGCACGACTGCCTGGTCATCAAGGAGCGCGACCACCCCTTCGGCCTGTGGCGTTTGCGCGCGGGCGCGCAGGAGGAATCGGTGAAGGTGACCGGCCCGCTCTCGGCCAACAACGGTGAAATGGTGGTGCAGTGGGCCGTGCACGGCTGCGGCATTGCGCTGCGCTCGCTGTGGGACGTGGGCGCGCACCTGCGCGAGGGGCGGCTGGTGCAACTGCTGCCCGAATGGCGGCAGGAGGCGAACGTGTGGGCCGTATACCCCACGCGCGCGCAGTCGGCCAAGGTGCGCGTGTGCGTGGAGTTTTTACAGGACTACTTCGCGCGGGAGTGGGGCGTCAGCCCGCCAGCGCGGCCTTGACGGCGGCGGACACCTGGCCCATGTCGGCCTTGCCCGCGAGGCGCGTTTTCACCACGCCCATCACCTTGCCCATGTCGCCCGCACCCTTGGCGCCCACTTCGGCCACGATGGCCTGGACGGCGGCGGCCACTTCGTCGGCGGACATGCGCTCGGGCAGATAGGCGGCCAGCACCGCCATCTCGGCCTTTTCCTTGTCGGCCAGGTCCTGGCGGCCCGCGCCCTCGAAGGCGGTGATGCTGTCCTTGCGCTGCTTGATGAGCTTGTCCACGATGGCGACGATGGCCGCGTCGTCGAGCGTGATGCGTTCGTCCACTTCCTTCTGCTTCATGGCCGCTTGGAGCAGGCGGATGGTGCCCAGGCGCTCGCTGTCCTTGGCGCGCATGGCGGTCTTCATGTCTTCGGTGATCTGGTCCTTGAGGCTCATGTCGATATCTCCACGGGGAAAAACAAAAAACCCGCGCTCGGCGTCCCTAGCGCGGGTTTTTGCGAAGGCTGCTGTAGCTCAGTACAGCTTCTTGGGCAGCTGCATCGAACGCACGCGCTTGTAGTGGCGCTTCACGGCGGCGGCCTTCTTGCGCTTGCGCTCGGCGGTGGGCTTCTCGTAGAACTCGCGGGCGCGCAGGTCGGTCAGCAGGCCCAGCTTTTCGATGGTGCGCTTGAAGCGGCGCAGGGCCACGTCAAAGGGTTCGTTCTCTTTTACACGGATGGTGGTCATTAGCGAATGTGATTCAAAGTTGCCCGCAGAGGGCTGGCAGGAAGATCGGGCCTGCAAGCCGTGCGCGGCGGTGGTCCCCGTCTGTAACTAGTATCCGGCCGACGGGGTCTGCCAGCAGAACCCAGGATTATAGCGCTTGGCCGCAGGCGTGCCCACTGGCCCAGGCCCACTGGAAGTTGTAGCCGCCCAGCCAGCCGGTCACGTCCACCACTTCGCCGATGAAGAACAGGCCGGGCCGGGCCGTGCATTCCATGGTCTGCTGCGAGAGCGCGCGCGTGTCCACGCCGCCCAGCGTCACCTCGGCCTTCTTGTAGCCCTCGGTGCCGGTGGGGGTGAGTTCCCAGCGCGCCAATTGCTCGGCCAGCCGCGCCAGGGCCTTGTCGCTGGCTTCGTTGATGGGGCGCTGCCAGTCCGCGCTGCGGCTGGCCCAGGCGTCGGCCAGGCGGCTGGGGACGAGGGTGGCGAGTTCGTTGGCGACGAGCTTTCTGGAGCGCGCCTTGGCGTCCTGCAGTCGCTCGGCGGCCCGCACGCCCGGCGCCAGGTCGATGGCGATGGGCGTGCCGGGCTGCCAGTAGCTCGATATTTGCAGCACGGCCGGGCCCGACAGGCCCCGGTGCGTGAACAGCAGGTCTTCGTGGAAGGCCATGCGGCTTTTCTTCGCGCCGGTGCTGATCTCCACCGGCAGCGCCAGCCCCGCCAGCTGCGCGAAGTCGCCCTCGAAGGTCAGCGGCACGAGGCCCGGGCGGCGTTCGACCAGGGGAATGCCGAACTGCTGCGCCACCCGGTAGCCGAAGTCCGTCGCGCCGATCTTCGGAATCGACAGGCCGCCGGTGGCGATGACCAGGCTGGCCGCTTCCACGGGGCCTTTGTCGGTATCGATTTGATAGCTGCCAGCGCTTGCACTGCCTGGTCTGGAGGCCGAAAACGCTATATTTTTCACGCCGCAGGGCTGCCAGCGCTCCACGCGACCGTCGGCGCATTCGGCCAGCAGCATGGCGATGATGTCTTCCGCCGAGCGGTCGGCGAACAGCTGGCCCTTGTGCTTTTCGTGGTGGGCGATGCCGTGCCGGTCGACCAGCGCGATGAAGTCGGCGGGCGTGTAGCGCGCCAGGGCCGAGCGGCAGAACCGCGGGTTTTGGCCGATGAAGTGCTTGTGCGGCGCGGCCGGGTCGAGGTCGCGGTTGGTGAAGTTGCAGCGCCCGCCGCCCGAGATGCGGATCTTCTCGGCCACCTTGTCGGCATGGTCGATCAGCAGCACCCTGCGCCCGCGCCGGCCCGCCTGGGCGGCGCAGAACAGGCCGGCGGCGCCGGCGCCGATGATGACGGCATCGAAATACGGCATGGAGATTGCAAGGGAAACGAAAGGCGCCCGATTCTAGAATTTGCCCACCATGACCCAGCCCACCCACCAACTCAGCATGACCGTGCTCATGTCGCCCGACATGGCCAACTTCTCCGGCAACGTGCACGGCGGCGCCATCCTCAAGCTGCTCGATCAGGTGGCCTACGCCTGCGCCAGCCGCTACTCGGGCTGCTACACGGTCACGCTCAGCGTGGACCAGGTGATGTTCCTGCAGCCCATCCACGTGGGCGAGCTGGTCACCTTCCTGGCGAGCGTGAACTACACGGGTTCGTCGTCGATGGAGATCGGCATCAAGGTGGTGGCCGAGAACATCCGCACGCAGGTGGTGCGGCACGTGAACAGCTGCTTCTTCACCATGGTGGCGGTGGACGAGAACCGCAAGCCCGCCAAGGTGCCGCCCCTGTCGCCCGCCACGCCCGACGAAGGCCGCCGCTGGGCCGCGGCGCTGATGCGCAAGGAGATCCGCCGCGAGCAGGCGGCGCGCTTCGCGCTGGTGCGCGACGCGTCGGCTCAGGCCTGACGTTGTAGCGGCTGCGGCGGCTGTTGCGGCGCGGCCTGCGCCGCCGCCACGCCGCGCACCACGTCGCCAATCACGATCACGGACGGGCTCGCCAGCCCTTCGCGCTCGATGGTCGCGTGCAGTTCGCCCAGCGTGGTGACCGCATGGCGCTGCCGGGGCAGGCTGGCGTGCTGGATCACCACGGCGGGCGTGTGCGCGGGCAGGCCGTGCAGCAGTTCGGCCTGGATGTGGGCCGCGCCGCTCATGCCCATGTAGATGACCAGCGTGAGCCGGGCAGCGTGCGCCGTGGCCGCGAGTTGCCGCCAGTCGGTGGCCTCGCCGCCGGGCTTGGCGTGGCCGGTGAGAAAGAGCACGCCCTGCGCGTGGTCGCGGTGCGTGAGCGGCGCGCCCAGCGCGGTAATGCCCGCCAGGCCCGCCGTGATGCCGTTGACGACCCGCACCTCGACGCCCGCGGCGCGCAGGTGCTCCACCTCCTCGCCGCCGCGGCCGAAGATGAACGGGTCGCCGCCCTTGAGGCGCACCACGCGCTCGCCGCCTTGCACGGCCTGCAGCATCAGCTTTTCGATGAAGGCCTGCGGGGTGCTCTTGCAGCCGCCGCGCTTGCCCACGTGGACGATGCGGGCCGTGGGCGCGGCATGGGCCACGATGGCGTCGCTTACCAGGTCGTCCACCAGCAGCACGGTGGCCTGCTGGATGGCCTTGAGCGCCTTGAGCGTGAGCAGTTCCGGGTCGCCGGGGCCGGCGCCGACGAGGGTGCAGGTTCCAGGGAGATGTTGTGTCATGGCTGGGCCTTTGCAGGTATCTGACCGGCCAGGTGCAGGATATGTTCCACCTGCCGCGCCAGCCCCGGGGGCACGGGCAGATCGCCCGCCAGCACGGCCTGGGTGTAGCGGGCCGTCGCGGCCACGTCGATCTGGCCGGGCAGGCCGGGCACGTGGTCGGCGGTGCCGGGGCGCTGGTCTTCCAGCAACTGGTGGCGGCCCGCGACGAAGCCGTCGTAGCGTGGCTGGCGGCGCGGGTCGGCGGCGCTTTCGCCTTCGAGGCCGCGCGAGAGCAGGGCGTTCATGGCGAGCGTCTCGAACACGCCGTGCAGCATGGGCAGGTATTCGCCGTGGGTGTAGCTGGTGACCAGCAACGACGGCCCCGCGCACGGCGCGAGCAGCTTCACGGCGCTGTGGCCGGGATTGCGCAGGCCCACGGCTTCGCGCACGGCGAGCAGGCGGGCCAGACCGGGCAGCAGCCGTTCGGTGTGGATGTGCGCGACGGCGCCAGGCGCTACGGTTTCAGGAGCTGCCAGCGCAGGTATATCAAGCGCTGCGAGCACATCCGAGGCCAGAACGCGCCGTTCCTCCGTGCGCATTCCGTGCAGCAGCACGGGCAGCCCCGCGCGCGCCACCAGCAGCGCCAGCAGCGGCGTGAGCACGGGCAGCTTGCGCGCGCCGTTGTAGCTGGGCAGCACGACCAGCGGCTGGCTGGTGGCGGGAAAGTGCGCGGTGCGCGTGTGGATGGCATCGAGGAAGCCGCACATCTCTTCGACGGTCTCGCCCTTGATGCGCATGGCGATGCAGAACGCGCCGACCTCGAAGTCCGTCACTGCGCCGTCGAGCACCTGGCCCATCAGGTCGGCGGCCTGCGCGCGGTCGATCGCCCTCGCGCCACGCGCGCCGCGGCCTAGGTCTTTCAGGTACTGGCTGATACTCATGGGGTGTCTATTTTCCCGCAAGGTTCAGAACTTTTCGCTATAAGCCGCTTGAGTTCGGGGATGCACGAGCCGCAGTTGGTGCCGCAGCGCAGTTGGGCTTGCAGTTGTTGCAGGCGCGCGCTGCCGTCGCCCTCCATGGACGCGAGCGCGGCGGCGATGGCCGGCTCGTCCAAGTTGAAGCAGGTGCAGACCTGCGCGCCGCGCGGGGCCAGGGCCACGGGCGGCTGGTCGCTGGGGGTGAGCAGCAGGCGGCCATAGCTTTGCGCGGGCAGGCCCTCCTTGAGCAGGGTGCCGAGCCACGCGCCGGCGCGCGTGTCGCCCGCGAGCAGCAGGGCCTCCACCGTGGCGCCCTGCGCGTGCCGGGCCAGGCGCAGGGTGCGGCTGAGCCGGCGGCGCTTGTCGGTGTAGCGCAGCACGTCGGGGCCGGCGAGGCCGAGCAGGGCTTCGATGCGCTGCAGCAGCGCGGGGTCGGGCGCCTCGTAGGCGGCGGCGCGCAGCTGTACGCCGTGGCGCGCGCGGGCGGCGTCTTCCAGCGGCGTCTGGCTCGCGAACGGCACGCAGGCGGCGAAGTCGAATTCCGCCATCAGCGCGGCCAGCGCCTCGCGCGCGGCCAGGGCCTCGGGCAGCCAGGCGATGCCCAGCAGCGTCCAGGGCAGTTCGGCCTTGAGCACCTTCACGGCGGTGTGCTTGAGTTCGGGCTGCTTGGACTCGGGGCAGAACGCCGGGGTGGTCAGTGCGTTCACGCCCGCCAGGCGCTCGCCCGCCGACGAGCGGCCCGAGAGGTATTCGCCGCCCCAGTGCATGGCCATGAAGACCTGCGACGGCGCCAGGGCCGCGTCCGCCTGCACGGGCGCGACGATGGAGCCGCGCGCGCTGGTGACGTGCACCAGGTCGCCCTCGCGCAGCGCGCGGCGCTCCATGTCCTGCGGGTGCATCTGCAGGCAGGGCTCGGGCACGTGGCCGAACAGGCGGCCCAGCTGGCCGGTGCGGCTCATGCCGTGCCACTGGTCGCGCAGGCGGCCCGTGGTCAGGCTGAACGGGTAGCGCGCGTCGCGCGGCTCGGCCACGGGCTGCCAGGGCAGGGCGGAGAAGCGCGCGCGGCCATCGGGGGTAGGGAAGCGGCCGTCGTCGTACAGGCGGGCGCGGCCCGTGGCGGCGCCTTCGGGCAGGGGCCATTGCTGGGGGCCGTGTTCGTCGAGCATGTTCCAGGAGAGGCCGGTGATGTCGAGGTCGCGCCCGCGCGTGCTTTCGCGGTGCTCGTTCCAGATCGCTTCCGCGTCTTCGTAGGGGAACAGGCTGGCGCGGCCGGGGCGCAACGGCCGTGGCAGCAGGGCTTCGAGCCGCCGCGCGAACTGCACGGCGATCTGCCAGTCGTGCCGCGTGTCGCCGGGCGGCGGCACGGCGGGGCGCACGCGCGAGATGCGGCGTTCGCTGTTGGTCACGGTGCCCACCTTCTCGCCCCAGGTGGTGGCGGGCAGCAGCAGGTCGGCAAAGGCGCAGGTGGCCGTGGTGGCGAAGGCCTCCTGCACCACGACGAACTCGGCGCGCTCCAGGGCGCGGCGCACCAGGGCCTGGTGGGGCAGGCTTTGGGCGGGGTTGGTGCAGGCGATCCACAGGGCCTTGATCTCGCCGTCGGCGGCGGCCTGGAACATTTCCACCGCCGTCTTGCCGGGCCGCTCGGGCACGCTGTCCACGCCCCAGAGCGCGGCCACCTCGGCGCGGTGCGCGGGGTTGCCCAGGTCGCGGTGGGCGCTCAAGAGATTCGCCAGGCCGCCCACTTCGCGCCCGCCCATGGCGTTGGGCTGGCCGGTCAGGCTGAACGGCCCCGCGCCGGGCCGGCCGATCTGGCCCGTGGCCAGGTGCAGGTTGATGAGCGCGGCGTTCTTGGCCGTGCCGTTGGCGCTCTGGTTCAGGCCCTGGCAGTACAGGCTGAGCGTGGGGCCGCTCTGCGCGAACCATTGCGCGGCCTGGCGGATGTCTTCGCGGCGCAGGCCGCAGACCTCGGCGGCGCGCTCGGGCGTGGCTTCGCGCACCAGGGCCTGGAGGGCGTCGAAGCCCGTGGTGTGGCGGGCGATGTAGTCCGCGTCGATCCACCCCTCCCGCAGCATGACGTGCAGCATGGCGTGGAACAGCACCACGTCCGTGCCCGGCAGCAGGGGCAGGTGCAGGTCGGCCAGGCTGGCGGTGTCGGTGCGCAGCGGGTCGGCCACGATGACCTTCATGGCCGGGTTGGCCGCGCGCGCCTCCTCGATGCGGCGGAACAGCACCGGGTGCGCCCAGGCCGCGTTGCTGCCCGCGAAGAACAGGCAGCCCGCGTGGTTCACGTCGTCGTAGCAGGCCGGGGGCGCGTCGGCCCCGAGCGTGCGCTTGTAGCCCGCCACGGCGCTGCTCATGCACAGGCGCGAGTTGGTGTCGATGTTGTTGGTGCCGACCAGGCCCTTGGCGAGCTTGTTGAAGGCGTAGTAGTCCTCGGTGAGCAATTGGCCGCTCACGTAGAAGCCCACGGCGTCGGGGCCGTGCTGCCGGATGGCGTGGGCGAAACGGCTGGCGGCCAGGTCCAGCGCCGCATCCCATGCCACGGGCTGCGGCTCCATGCCGCGCCGCGTGCGCTGCATCGGGCGCAGCAGCCGCGTCTGCCGTGCCAGCGGCTCGGCGGCGCTCAGGTGCAGCGTGCTGCCCTTGGTGCACAGCCGCCCGAAGTTGGCGGGGTGGTCCGGGTCGCCGCGCACGCCGGTGATGCGCGCGCCGTCGGTCTGGATGAGCACGCCGCAGCCGACGCCGCAGTAGGGGCAGGTGGATCGCGTTTCTGGCATTTTTTGGGTCAAATTGGCCGCTAGCCCAGGTGTGGCGTGCGCTGGCAGCTATGGTTTTCGATGCATTCGCCGTCCTGGGCGTGGCCCTGGCGGCCCGCGTTGCCGAGGTGGGCTTCGCCGAACATCAGCTGGTCGCGGATGTCGCCGACGGCGCGGCCCTCGCGCAGCAGCCGGAAGTACCAGGCGCCGTCCACTGTGTCGCCGTACAGGCAGGCGCCCACGAGCCTGTCGTCCTTGAGCACCAGCTTCTTGTAGACGCCGCCGAAGGGGTCGCTGAGCACGATTTCCTCGGTGCCTTCGCCGCCCTGGAAGTCGCCCGCCGAAAACAGGTCGATGCCCGTGACCTTGAGCTTGGTGGAGGTCAGCGAACCCTGGTAGCGGCCTATGCCGAACCCGGCCAGGTGGTTGGCCAGCACCTGGCCCTGCTCGAACAGGGGCGCGACCAGGCCATAGGCGATGCCCCGGTGCGCCGCGCACTCGCCCACGGCGTAGATGCGCGCGTCGGTGGTGGTCTGCAGCGTGTCGCTGACCACGATGCCGCGCTGCACGTGCAGGCGCATCTGCTCGGCGAGTTGCGTGTTGGGGCGGACGCCCACGGCCATCACCACCAGCTGGGCGGGGGTCTCGCTGCCGTCCTTGAACTTCACGGCGCGCACGCGGCCCGCCTCGTCGCCCAGCAGTTCCTGCGTCTGCGCGCCCATCAGGAAGCGCATACCGCGCTCCGCCAGCGACTTTTGCAGCAGCCTGCCCGCCACTTCGTCCAGCTGGCGCTCCATCAGCCATGCGCCCGCGTGCACCACGGTGACCCGCATACCGCGCTTCATCAGGCCGTTGGCCGCCTCCAGCCCCAGCAGGCCGCCGCCGATGACCACGGCGTCCTCGTACCGGGCCGCCGCGCTGATCATGGCCTGCGTGTCCGCGATGTCGCGGTAGGCCAGCACGCCCTCCAGGTCCTTGCCCGGAATGGGCAGCATGAACGGGTGCGAACCGGTGGCGAGGACGAGCCGGTCGTACTCCGCGCTCACGCCGTTCGCGGCGTGCACCACGCGGCGCACGCGGTCCACCTCGGTCACCGCATGGCCCGCGTGCAGGGTGATGCCGTTGTCCCGGTACCAGGCCCAGTCGTTGAGCACGATCTCCTCCAGCGACTGTTCCCCCGCCAGCACGGGCGACAGCAGGATGCGGTTGTAGTTGGGGTGCGGCTCGGCGCCGAAAACGGTGATGTCGTAGAGGCCGGGCGCGATCTTCAGCAGCTCCTCCAGCGTGCGCACGCCCGCCATGCCGTTGCCCACCATCACCAGCCGGGGCTTCTTCATCAGTGAACCTCGCTTTTTTCCGGAAAAACAAAAAGGCGTCCCCATGCAGCGCACGGCCCGTGCCGGTGCGGATGGAGGACGCCTTTGTCCTGGGTGCGTGCACGCCTTTGCGCCGCGACCTTGAGAGAGATCAAGCAATCAGCGTGCCAGGGGTTGCGCACCGGATGGGTGCCAGGCACCATGTTGCCGAAATACCATAGGCGGATATCCACGTGTATCAAATGCAAAAATTTGTCTGTACGATGGCCAGATATCGCCGTCCCCTGTCTCCATGAAGGTCTCCCCATGCGCGTGAACCTGCCCGTCAGTACCCAGGAATACCCCTTTCCGCCCGGCCAGACGCTGGTCTCCACCACCGACCTCAAGGGCCGCATCCTCTACTGCAACCCGTTGTTCATCGAGGTGAGCGGCTACACGCGCGAGGAACTGCTGGGCCAGCCGCACAACCTCGTGCGCCACCCCGACATGCCCGAGGAGGCCTACCGCGACATGTGGGAAACCATCGCCAGCGGCCAGCCCTGGTCCGCGCCGGTGAAGAACCGGCGCAAGAACGGCGACTACTACTGGGTCATGGCCAACGTCACCCCGCTGATGGACGGCGACCAGCCCTCGGGCTACATGTCGGTGCGCTCCGAGGCCACGCGCGCGCAGGTCCAGGCGGCGGAGCGGCTCTACCAGACCATGCGCGCCGAGAAAGAAGCGGGCCGGCGGGCGCACACGCTGCGCGCGGGCCGCCTTTTCATGAACACCCCCTGGGGCCGCGTGCGCGAGGCGCTGAGCCTGGGCGTCAGCGGGCAGATCGCCCTGCTGTTCGCGCTGGTGGTGGCCGCGTGCGCCGCCGCGGTGTGGGCGGGCGCCTGGGTGGGCCCCTGGGCCTGGCTGGGCGCCGCCGCCGTGGCCGTGGCGGCCTGGCGCTGGACGGCGCAGCTCACCGTGGCGCCGCTGGCGGACATGGTGCGCCAGGCCAACCGCATGGCGGCAGGCGACCTGACCCAGGCCATCGCGGCCACGCGCTCGGGCGCGGCGGGCAAGCTCCAGCAGGCGCTGGCCCAGCTCAACGTGAACCTGCTGTCCATCGTGCGCGACGCGCGCACGGAAACCGACGCCATGCGCGGCTCGACCCGCGAAATCGCGGCGGGCAACCAGGACCTGTCCGCGCGCACCGAGGCCCAGGCCAGCAACCTGGAGCAGACCGCCTCGTCCATGGAGCAGATCACCGGCACCGTCAAGCAGACCGCCGACTCCGCGCGCCACGCCGCAGAGCTGGCCGTGCAGGCCACGCAGGGGGCCGAAACCAGCAGCCGCGCCGTGGACGGCGTGGCCGACACCATGCGCCAGATACAGGCCGCGTCGGCGCGCATCGGCGAGATCACGCAGCTCATCGACAGCATCGCCTTCCAGACCAACATCCTCGCGCTGAACGCCGCCGTGGAGGCGGCGCGCGCGGGCGAGCAGGGCCGGGGCTTCGCCGTGGTGGCCAGCGAGGTGCGCAGCCTGGCCCAGCGCAGCGCGGGCGCGGCCAAGGAAATCAAGACGCTGATCGACGCCTCCGACGCCACCGTGCGCGAGGGCAACCAGAAGACCGGCGCGGCGCAGCAGAGCATGGCCGATTCGCTGGCCGTGGTGCGGCGCGTGGGCGCGCTGATCGGTGAAATCCACGGCGCGGCGGACGAGCAGCTTTCGGGCATCTCGCAGGTGAACGCCGCCGTGGCCCAGCTCGACAGCATCACCCAGCAGAACGCGGCCCTGGTCGAAGAGAACGCCGCCGCCGCCATCGCGCTGCAAGGCCAGGCGCAGACGGTGGCCGAAACGGTGCAGGTTTTCCGCGTGGACAACCTGTCGCGCGCCGCCGCGCCCGACGCGGTGGCGCTGCGCAAAGCCATGAAGGGGTCGCTGAAAGCGCTGCCGGCGCAGTAGGATGGTGCTTTTCCACCCTCCTTTAGGAACCGCATATGTCCCTCGCCGATGAACTCATGGCCCACCTGCAAGACGGCGGCGCCTTGCAGCAGATGGCCGCGCAACTGGGCACCAGCCCCGAGCAAGCCGAAAGCGCCGTGGGCGCCGCCCTGCCCATGCTGCTGGGCAAGATGGGGGCCAACGCCGCCGACCCGCAGGGCGCGGCGAACCTGTTCGGCGCCTTGCAGGACCACGGCGGCGGCGGTGGGCTGGACCTGGGGAGCCTGCTGGGCGGGCTGCTCGGCGGCGCGGGCGGCGGCCAGGCGGGCGGCGGCGCGGCGGACATCCTGGGCCACATCTTCGGCAACCACCAGCAGACCGCGCAGGACAACCTGGGCCAGGCCACGGGCCTGGGCGGCGCGGGCGCGGCGCAACTGCTGGCCATGCTGGCGCCGCTGGTCATGTCCTTCCTGGCGCACCACGCCAACAACAACGGCATGGACGCGAGCGACCTGGGCGCGGCGCTGGGCCAGGAGCAGGCCCGCGCGCAGCAGCAGGGCGGCATCGGCGGCGGCCTGCTGGGCAGCTTGCTGGGCGGGGGCCAGGGCGGTGGGCTGTCGGAACTGATCCAGCTGGGCGGCAGCCTGCTCGGCGGCGGGCGGCGCTGAGTAACAAACCGGGTTGCTTAATTCCTCGAAATCGGCCCACACTAGGGCCGTTTTTGTTTTTAGTCCGGGAGGCTTTCCATGACCGCCGTAGCAGACATCCTCAAGTCCAAACCCATCAGCGCCGTGCACACCGTCGGCCCCAACGAAACCGTGCTCGACGCGCTGCGCCTCATGGCCGACAAGGGCATCGGCGCGCTGATGGTGACCGACGTGCAGGGCGCCATCGTGGGCATCTTCACCGAGCGCGACTACGCCCGCAAGATCGCCCTGGCGGGCCGCACCTCCGCCGCCACGCACGTGCGCGACGTGATGACGTCCAACGTGCTGTTCGTCAACCCGCGCCAGACCAGCCACAACTGCATGGCCCTGATGACCGAAAAACACCTGCGCCACCTGCCCGTGGTGGACGGCGGCAAGCTGGTGGGGCTGGTCTCGATCGGCGACCTGGTGAAGGACATCATGTCCGAGCAGAAGTACCTGATCGAGCAACTCGAACAGTACATCAAGGGATAGCCCGGCAAACCCCCGCGCACCCTGGCGGTGCGCAGCGGCGCAAGGGGCGCACCGTGGCGGGCATGGAACCTGCTGCGGCGCCGCCATGAGCTTCGATCTCGAATTCGGCCGCGCCTGCGAGGCCGGCGGCAAACACCCCCATGAAGACTGCGCTGCCCATCGGCTCGGCACCGGCGCCGGCCAGGGCCATGGCGCGCTGGCGGCCGTCGCCGATGGCGTGAGCGCCGGCGGCCTGGGGGGCGAGGCCGCGCGCACCGCCGTGGACGCGCTGCTGCGCGACTATTTCGTCACGCCCGACACCTGGGACACCACGGTGGCGCTCGACCGCGTGATCCTGGCCCACAACCAGTGGCTGGCGGGCATGAACCGGCAGCGCCGGCCCGCGTTCGGGCTGACCACGCTCACGGCCCTCGTGCTGCGCGGCCAGTCGTACACGCTGGCGCACGTGGGGGATACGCGCGCCTACCTGTGGCGCGGCGGCGCGCTGCAGCAACTGACGGTGGACCATGTCGTGCCCCACCGCGACTTCCGGCACCAGCTCACGCGCAGCCTGGGGTCGGACGAGCGCCTGCTCGTGGACTACAGCGCGGGCGACGTGCTGGCGGGCGATTGCTTCGTGCTGCTGTCCGACGGCGTGCACGGCGTGCTGCCCGAGCGCGAACTGCGCGCATGGGTCGCGTGCGAAACGCCATCGGCCCAGGCGCTGGCCGATGCCCTCGTGCAGGCCGCCCTGCGCGGCGGCAGCGCCGACAACCTGAGCGCCGTGGTGGTGCGGGTGCGCGGCGTGAGCGAAGCCACCCTGCGCGACGAGCAGCGCCGCGCGCGCGAACTGCCCGCGCCGCCGCGCCTGGCGCCCGGCGAGCGCATCGACGGGCTGGAGGTGCAGGCGCTGCTGGCCGATACCGGGGCCCATCTGCTCTACCGGGTGCGCGACGCGGCCGCGCCGCAGCGCCAGTTCGTCCTCAAGGCCCTGCACCCGCAGCGCGCGCACGACGACGTGGAGCGCGCCATGCTCGCGCACGAGGCCTGGGTGGCGCGCCGTATGCAGGGCGGCAAGGCGGGGCGCCACCTGGCCTTTCTGCACGCGGGGCCGCCCGGCGGCGGCACGGCCAGCGCCTTCTACCTGCTCTACGACTGGCATCCGGGCGACACCCTGGCGCACCTGCTGGAGCGCCGCCATGCCTTCGGCGTGGCGCAGGCCGTCGAGCTCACCGCCCAGGCCGCGCGCGTGCTGGGCCTGCTGCACCGCCAGGGCGTGGTGCACCGCGACGTCAAGCCCGCCAACCTGCACCTGGGCCAGGACGGCGTGCTGCGCCTGCTCGACCTGGGGGTGGCGCTCACGGGCCGCGAGCCCGAGAGCACGCGGCTGCTCCATGCGGGCACGCCCAGCTACATGAACCCCGAGCAGTGGCCCGGCTACGGCCCCGCGCAGGCCCTGCCGCCCGATGCGCGCAGCGACCTGTTCGCGCTGGGCGTCACGCTCTACCAGCTGCTCGGCCAGGGGCGCCTGCCGTATGGCGAGGTCCTGCCCTACCAGCCGGGCCGCTACCACCGCGACCCCCAGCCGCCCAGCCGCCATAACCCCGGCGTGCCGATCTGGCTGGACCATATCGTCCTCAAGGCCGTGGCGCGCGGCCTGCCGCAGCGCTTCGAGACGGCCGAGGAACTGCTGCTGGCGCTGGAGCGCGGCGCCTCGCGCCCGCTGCCGGCCCCGCCCGCCACGCCGCTGGCGGCGCGCACGCAGGTGGCGGTCTGGAAGGTCGCGCTCGCGGTGAGCGTGCTGCTCAACCTGCTGCTGGTGGTCTGGGTGCTGTTCCTGCCGCGTTAGGGATTCAGGCCACCGCCACGCGCGCCCGACCGCCGCGTTCGGCCCAGGTGCGCGTCCAGCGGATCTGCATCAGGCGCAGCAGCGCCAGCATGGCCCCGGCGCACGCCGCGAACAGTACGAAGCCCCAGAGGTAGGTGCCCGTGTACTGCCTGGACAGGCCCATGGCGTTCGGGATGAGCCCGCCGCCCAGCGCGCCGATCTCGCCGATCATCGAGCCCGCCACCGCCGTGGTCAGCGGCCAGCGCAGCGGCACGAGCTGGAACAGCGCGCCATTGCCCGCGCCCAGGGCCGCGAAGCACAGCAGGAAGAGCAGCATGGTGGCGGGCAGCGAGCGCTCGGCCAGCCCGCACAGCACCAGGCTCACGGCCGTCACGCAGAGCACGACCGTGAGCGTGTTCACGCCGCCCCAATGGTCCGACAGCCAGCCGCCGCAGATGCGCAGCGCCGCGCCGAGGAAGGCCGCGAGCATGGTCAGCTGCCCGGCCTGCACCTTGCTCACGCTGAACTGGTCGTAGAAGTAGCTGGGCAGGAAGGTGGTCAGGCCGATGAAGCCGCCGAAGGTCACGGCGTAGATCAGGCTGAAGGCCCAGCCGTCCTTCTCGAACAGGCAGGCGATGTGGTCGCGGAAGCTCGAATGCCGGTCCACGTCGGGCGGCTCCTGCGCGAACGCGATCATCACCGCCATCGGAATGGCGATGCCCAGGGCCGCGAAGCCGTACACGGACTGCCAGCCGAACCGCTGGGCCAGCAGCGGCGCTGCCAGCGCGCACACCGCCGTGCCCACGTTGCCCGCGCCCACCAACCCCATGGCCAGGCCCTTGTAGCGCGGCGGAAAGGAGCCCGCGCCCAGCGACAGCGCCACGCCAAAGCTGGCCCCGGCGATGCCCAGCAGCACGCCCATGGCGAGCAGGTCGTGGTAGCTGTTCACGAAGAAGTAACCGAACCCCATGGCGAGCGCGATGCCGCCCATCTCGACCAGCGTGGCCTTCTTGCGCCCGATGTACTGCGCCAGCACCCCGAGCGGAAAGCGCATGAACGCGCCCGCGAAGATGGGAATGGACAGCATCAGGCCCTTCTGCGCGGGTGTGAGCTGGTAGGTCTCGCTGATGAACGGGGCCATTGCGCCATTGATGACCCAGATGCCGCACGAAAAGGCGAAGTAGAGGAACGAGGCCCACAGCGTGGGGGCGTGGCCGGAGCGGTGGAAGTCGCGGAGGTTCGTCATGGAGGCTCGCAGGCGGCAGGGCCGGGTACTTGAGGTGCCATGGCGTGGTGCATGAAGCGTGCCAACCGCGCGGGCCGCCTGGGGCGCGCCGGCGAAGGGCGCGCCGGGCCGCGTTCTGGTGCTCCGGTGCACCATGTCGATGCTGCGCTGCAGCAAAAAAGAGTCAGCGCGGTGCGAGTGGCAACCTGGGAGCAGCGCCCCTCCAACTAAACTCGCGCCCATGCTGGTACTCGGAATCGAATCTTCGTGCGACGAAACGGGCGTGGCCCTGGTGGATGCGAGCGGCGCGGGCGTGCCGCGCCTGGTGGCCCACGCGCTGCACAGCCAGATCGACATGCACCAGGCCTACGGCGGCGTGGTGCCCGAACTGGCGAGCCGCGACCACATCCGCCGCGTGTTGCCGCTCACGCAGGCCGTGCTGGCCGAATCGGGCCGGGGCCTGCGGGAGGTGGACGTGGTCGCCTTCACGCGCGGGCCGGGCCTGGCGGGCGCGCTGCTGGTGGGCGCGGGCGTGGCTTGCGCGCTGGGCGCGGCGCTGGACAAGCCGGTGCTCGGCGTGCACCACCTGGAAGGGCATCTGCTCTCGCCCTTCCTGAGCGCCGACCCGCCCGAATTCCCGTTCGTGGCGCTGCTCGTGTCAGGCGGCCATACGCAGCTGATGCGCGTGGACGGCGTGGGCCGCTACGAGATGCTGGGCGAAACCATCGACGACGCCGCGGGCGAGGCCTTCGACAAATCCGCCAAGCTGCTGGGCCTGGGCTACCCCGGCGGGCCTGCGCTGTCGCGGCTGGCGGGGCAGGGCGATGCCAAGGCTTTCCCGTTGCCGCGTCCCTTGCTGCACAGCGGCGACCTGGATTTTTCTTTCGCAGGCCTGAAAACCGCCGTGCTCACCCAGGCCAGGAAGCTGGGCGACCAGCTCGAAGCGCGTAAGGCCGACCTGGCCGCGAGTACCCAGGCCGCCATCGTCGACGTGCTGGTTAAGAAAACGCTCAAGGCGCTGCGCGAAACAGGCCTTTCGCGCGTGGTGGTGGCGGGCGGCGTGGGTGCAAACCGCCTGCTGCGCGAACAGCTGAACGCCGCCTGCGCCCAGCAGCGGGTGCGCGTGCACTACCCCGAACTGCACCTGTGCACCGACAACGGCGCCATGATCGCCCTGGCCGCCGCCATGCGCCTGCAAAGCGGCCGGCAGCAGGCCCGCCGCGACTACGCCTTCGACGTGAAGCCGCGCTGGCCGCTGGATGCTATTTCCGCATGAAATAGGCCGCTAGCGCTTATGGGGTAAGCGCTGGAAGCTATCAAAACCGTAGTTACTGTTACTGGATATCCAGCCGCGTGGCGGCGGCGTCCGGCACGCGCTTGGCCAGCGTGAGGGTGAGCACGCCGTTTTCCAGCTTGGCACTCGATGCGGCGGCGTCGATCTCGCTCGCCAGTTCCCAGGCGCGGCGCAGCGGGCGCGGCGCGCCTTCCACGGTCTGCAGGCGCACCGTCTTGCCGTCGAGGTCGATCTGCAGTTGCTCGCGGGTCAGGCCCGGCACGTCCAGTTGCAGGGTCACGCTTTTCTCGTCCTGCTGCACCTGCACGCCGGTCGCGCGCTCGGCGGCGGAGTCGATGGCGTTCCACAAAAAGCGCTGCAAGGCCAGGTCGGTGGGGCGCACGGCGCAAGCGTTTGCGAAGGGGTGGCGGCGGGCGTAGGGGGTGAAGAACATGGGGGTTACTCCTATACACTGCGCGGCTCTCGACGTGGTCGCCGCATGGACAGCAGGTAGGTAGCGCAAGCGGTTTTTCAAGGGATTTTTTGCATGAATAAATTGCGGCGGCTGGCCTTGAAATGGGGTGCTGCGGCGCTATCTGGCGCGGCGGTTTCAAGCGCCGTGCAGGCGAAGGCGCAGCCCATCCGGCTCGCGCTGATCGAGGGCCTGTCCGGCCCCTTCGCCAACGGCGGCGAGGCGGTGTACCGCAACATCCTCTGGGCCACGGAGCGCGTGAACGCGCGCGGCGGCGTGCCCCTGCCCGGCGGCGCGCGGCCCCTGGCGGTGGCGCGCTACGACAGCAAGAGCCAGAACGAGGAGGCGCTCTCCGCGCTGCGCTCGGCCATCGACGACGGCGCGCACTTCGTCATGCAGGGCAACTCGTCGGCCACGGCGGCGGCGCTGATCGACGCCATCAACAAGCACAACGACCGCGCGCCCGCGCAGCGCGTGCTGTTCCTCAACTACGCGGCGGTGGACCCGATCCTCACCAACGAGAAGTGCAGCTTCTGGCACTTCCGCTTCGACCCGCACGCCGACATGCGCATGACCGCGCTGATGGACGTGCTGCGCGGCGACCAGGCCGTGAAGAGCGTCTACCTCATCGGCCAGGACTACAGCTTCGGCCAGGCCGTGCTACGCGAGGCCCGGCGCCAACTGGCCCGCCAGCGCCCCGACGTGGCCGTGGTGGGCGACGAGCTGCACCCCATAGGCCGCATCAAGGACTTCGCGCCCTACGCCGTCAAGATCAAGGCCAGCGGCGCGCAGGCCGTCATCACCGGCAACTGGGGCAACGACCTCACGCTGCTGGTCAAGGCCGCGCGCGAGGTGGGCTTCACGGGCCGCTTCTACACCTTCTACGGCAACGCGCTGGGCGCGCCCGCCGCGCTGGGCGAGGCCGGCGTGGGCAAGGTGGTGGCCGTGGCCGACTGGCTGCCCAACGCGCCCACGCCGCAGAGCGCGGCGTTCTACCGCAGCTTCCGCCAGCGCTTCCCCAAGCCCGCGGACGACTACGTGCACATGCGCCTGCAACTCATGGTCGAGGCCCTGGCCCAGGCCATTGCCCGCGCGCGCACCACCGAGGCCACCGCCGTGGCCCGCGCGCTGGAGAACGCCCGCGTGCAGCTCGCGGGCCAGCAGGGCCACATGCGCGCGCAGGACCACCAGTTCCAGCAGCAGCTCATGGTGGGCGTGATGGACCGGCAGGGCACGCCGGGCGTGCCGTTCGACGTGGAAGGCTCGGGCTACGGCTTCCGCGTGGTGCGCACCGTCCAGGCGGACGAGGCGGCCATGCCGACCAATTGCGAGATGAGGCGGTACTGACCCAGCCTTGCCGCGCTCTGAGGGTATTCCATGAGGTGGCGCGCAAGAATTGGTCAACGGCTTGCTATTCGGCGCGGGCCTGCGGTTCCTACGATATGTGTTTGTGCCTGCCGGGCACTGCACGAAAAGGAGACCCCATGCCCCACGCATCGCCGGCGCCCCAGCCGGAACTGAAGGAGATCGAGCCCGGCGTCGCCATCGCGCCCGAGGACGCCGCCGAGATCTGGGCCGTGCTGGACCAATTCATGGCCACCTTCCGCCTGCCGCTCGAAGACCACATCGACGCGCACCTGGAGACCTATCTGTTCCCCCACGCGCGCATTGCCAGCGGGCGGATTGCCCTTGCGCCGGACGCGCAAACCTACAAGGAAAGGGCCTTGACGCTGGCGGCCATGCCGCCCGACTGGGACCATTCGGAATGGGTGGCGCGCAAGATCGTGCAGGCGGGCAAGGACAAGGTGCACGTCGTGGTGACATTCAACCGGTACCGCAAGGACCACAGCCTCATCAAGGCCGAGCCGTCGCTGCACATCCTGGAAAAGGTCGATGGCCGCTGGGGCATTCGCGCCAGGAGCAGCTACGCCAAGTAGCATTCGCCCGGAAAGTACGGCCATGCGCGCTGAAACCATCCTCGAACCGGATCTGCCCATCATCGATCCGCACCACCATCTCTGGGACCTGAAGTTCCCGGCGCCGGAGCCGGGCGCCGCGCCGCCCCCGGCGCACCCGTTCTTCCAGGTGATCGCCCGCCGCCCGAGGTACCTGCTGCCCGAACTGCTGGCCGACCTCCAGAGCGGCCACAACGTGCGCGCCACCGTCTTCGTGCAGTGCCACTCGTTCCACAAGGCGGACGGGCCCGCGCACCTGCGCCCGGTGGGCGAGACCGAGTTCGTCAACGGCGTGGCGGCCATGTCCGCCAGCGGCGCCTATGGCGGCATCCGCGCCTGCGCCGGCATCGTCGGCCATGCCGACTGCACCATCGGCGACGCGGTCCGGGAGGTGCTGGAGGCGCACATTGCCGCGGGCGGCGGCCGTTTCCGCGGCATCCGGCACAGCGCCGCGCACGACGCCGACGGCAACGTGCTCGGCCCCCTGGGCCACGCGCCCGCCGGCCTCTATGCGTCGGACGCCTTCCGCGCCGGCTACCGGCACCTGGCGGACTACGGCCTGTCGTTCGACGCCTGGCTGCTGGAGCCGCAGTTGCCGGACCTCATCGACCTGGCGCGCCGCTTCCCCGATATCCCTGTCATCCTCGACCACGTCGGCACGCCGCTGGGCCTGGCCGGCTACCAGGGCCGCCGCGCGGAGCGGGTTTCCCTCTGGCGCGCCCACATCCAGGAACTGGCCCGGCTGCCCCACGTGGCGGTGAAGCTGGGCGGCCTGGGCATGGCGATGTGCAACTTCCCGTCCTTCCTGTCCGACCCGCCCGCGCCCTCGGCGCAGCTCGCGGCCGAATGGGCGCCGTATCTCGAAACCTGCATCGAGGCCTTCGGGCCGCAGCGCTGCATGTTCGAGAGCAACTTCCCGGTGGACTTCGGCAGCAGCGGCTACGACGTGCTGTGGAACGCCTTCAAGGTGTTCGCCAGGAACTGCTCCGCCGACGAGAAGGCGGCCCTCTTCAGCGGCACGGCGGCCCGGGTCTATCGCCTTGAGGGTATTCCATAGGGCTGGGGGAGCAATTTGGTTAACGGCTTGGCAGATGCAACGGGCCCGCGCTTCCTACGATGCGGCCTGCCTCGTATTTCTGCAAAAAAACCGGAGACCACCCATGCACCTGCCTTTCAAGAAGGCCCTGGCCGCCAGCCTGGCGGCCTTTGCCATGACCACCCTGCTGACCCCGGTGGCGGGCGCCGCGCCGCAGCGGCCCGCCATCAGCGCGGAAGACGCCTACGCCATCGGCGTGGACGCCTACACCTACGCCTACCCGATGGTGATCATGGAGATGACCCGCCGCTACCGCACCAACGCGGTGGCGCCCGACCCGAAGACCCGTCAGCAGCCCCTCAACCAGTTCGCGCACGCCACCGAGTACGCCGACGCCACCATCCGCTCCGTGGTGCGCCCCAATGCCGACACGCTGTACTCCAGCATGTTCTTCGACGTGGGCAAGGAGCCGATCGTGCTCACCCTGCCGGACACGGGCGACCGCTACCACGTCATCCCCTTCATGGACATGTTCACCGACGTGTTCGCCACGCTGGGCACGCGCAGCAACGGCAACGGCGGCGGCGTGTATGCCCTCGTCGGCCCGCGCTGGAAGGGCCAGCTGCCCGCGGGCGTGGAGCGCATCGACAGCCCCACCGACGTGGGTTACATCATCGGCCGCATCCAGGCCAATGGCCCCAGCGACTACGGCTTCGTGCACAAGCTCCAGGCGGGCCTGAACGCCGTGCCCCTGTCGGCCTGGGGCCAGCAAGGCTACAAGCCCCCGCAGGGCACGATCGACCCCACGGTGGACATGAAGACCCCGCCGCCCTTCCTGGTGGAGAAGATGGAGCCCGCCGCCTTCTTCGCCCTCTTCGCCGAACTGCTCAAGCGCAACCCGCCGCACGCCACCGACGTGGGCATGGTCGAGCGCCTGAAGCGCGTGGGCATCGTGCCGGGGCAGAGCTTCGACCTGAACCAGGCGAGTGAGCCTGTGCGCAACGCCCTCGTGCGCGCCGCGCCGGACGCCATGCGGCGCATCCGCGAGCGCGCCAAGACCGTGGGCTTCATACACGACGGCTGGAACAACTCGCGCGAAAAGCTCGGCGTGTACGGCAACGACTACCTGCTGCGCGCCTTCATCGCCTATGCGGGCCTGGGCGCGCTGCCCAATGAAGAGGCGCTGTACCCCATGGCGGCGAAGGACGGCGACGGCCAGCCGCTCACGGGCGCGTCGCGCTACGTGCTGCACTTCGAGAAGGCGCAGCTGCCGCCCGTCAAGGCGTTCTGGTCGCTCACCATGTACGGCGCGGACCAGTTCTTCGTGCCCAACGCCCTCAACCGCTACGCCATCGGCGACCGCGACAAGCTGGCCTACAACGCCGACGGCTCGCTGGATCTCTACATCCAGAAGGACTCGCCCGGCGCGGACAAGGAAAGCAACTGGCTGCCCGCGCCCGCCGGCCCGTTCACCATGAACCTGCGCCTGTACTACGCCGCCAACGAGGCGCTGGACGGCCGGTGGCTGGCCCCGCCGGTCAAGCGCCTGCCCTGAGCGCGCGGCCAACGCCGCGCGGCTACAGATCGTCCGCGATGCGCAGCAGCCCCGGCAGGTCCCGCACCAGGATCTGGCTGTAGCCGTCCTGGCCGCCCAGCACGCCTTCGCTCCGGAGTTGGGCCAGTTCCTTGGCCACGGTCTGCCGCGACAGGCCCAGCATGTGGGCCAGGTCCGTCTGGGATATCTGCAGGCTGGCCTGGGGCGCGTCCAGGTCGGCCGCGCCATAGTGCTGCGCCAGCAGGGCCAGCATCACGGCCATGCGGCGGCGCGTGGAGCCTATGGCCTGGGTCTGCAGCAGATCGGTCTGCAACTGGAACCGGCGCAGCACGAACAGCGCGATGTGGCGCCAGAGCAGGGGGTCGGCGTCCAGCAGGCGCTGCAAGTCGGCGATCGGCAGGTGGATGATCTGCGCCCCCTTGCGCGCATGGTGGGTGAAGACCAGCTTGCGCATCGACTCCTGCAGGTGCACCAGGCCCACCACCTGCCCCGGCCCCGGCGCGCCCAGCAGGAACTCCTTGCCGGCGGCGTTGGCGGAGCACACCTCCAGGGCCCCGCGCGTCACGATCAGCACCTCCTGGGGGCCGCCGGGTAGCGGCGCGACCTGCGTGCGGGCCGTGTAGTCGCGCAGTCGTGCCAGTGCCGCAAGTTCCTGCAACTGACGGTCGGGCCAGCCGGCAAAGATCGGACAGGCGCGCAATCCCCGCGTGATGGGGGACTCGGGCGGACGCGGGTATTCCATAGGGCAGAGAAGGAAATTTGGTTAACGGATTGGCAAAGGGAAAAGGCCTGTGCTTTCTACGATGCGGCCTGCTCCATTTTTCTGCCAATAACAGGAGACTACCCGTGCAACTGCCACTCAAGAAAGCCCTGGCGGATAGTTTGGCGGCCTTTTCCATGGGCACCTTGCTGGCTTGTGCGCTGACCGCCTGCGGCGGTTCGGGCGGTGACGCCAACACCATCGCCACCGACAAGGGCGTGGTGACGGGCAAGGAGACCGCCGGCTACCGCCAGTTCCTGGGCATCCCCTACGCGGCAGCCCCCACCGGCGCGCTGCGCTGGCAGCCGCCGCAGCCGGCGGCCGCGTGGTCCGGCGCGCGGGATGCGACCCGGTTCGCCCCCCATTGCGCGCAGTTGGCGGCGCAACCGGCCGGCCCCTACGGAACGGCCAGCACGGCGGAAGACTGCCTGTACCTGAACGTCTACACGCCCAAGACGGGCAAAGGGCCGTTCCCCGTGATGTTCTGGATCCACGGCGGCTCGTTGATGAACGGCGAAGGCGACGACTACGACCCCACCGCATTGGTGGGCCAGGGCGTGGCCGTGGTCACCATCAACTATCGGCTGGGCGCGCTGGGCTTTCTCACGCATCCGGCGCTGTCCGCCGAGCAGGGCGGCGCCTCGGGCAACTACGGGCTGATGGACCAGCAGGCTGCGCTGCAATGGGTCAAGGCCAACATCAAGGCGTTTGGCGGAGACCCCAACAACGTCACCGTGTTCGGTGAGTCGGCGGGCGGTTTGTCCGTCCATGGGCAACTCGTCTCGCCGCTGGCGGCAGGGCTGTTCCACAAGGCCATCATTGAAAGCGGCGCCTACAACCTCAACCCACCCACGCTGGCGCAGGCCGAGGCGCGGGGCCAAACCTTCGCCGCCAGCGCCGGTTGCGCGGATCAGAGCATCGCTTGCCTGCGCGCGCTGCCCGTGGGGGACGTGCTGGCCAATACGACCAAGATCAACCCCGCCGGCAGCACGCTGCCCACGGTGGACGGCAAGGTGCTGCCGGCCAGCTATGCGCAGGCTTTTGCCAGCGGCAACTTCAACAAGATGCCCATCATCGAGGGCACCAACCAGCACGAATACAGTCTGCAGTCGGCCACCTCGATCGACCTGGCGCTGGGCCGGGAAATGAATGCCGACGAATACCAGACGATGGTAAGGACCCAGTTCGGGGCCGCTGCCAGCAACATACTGGCGCTTTACCCGGTGACCCGCACGCCGGCCTGGGCCTACGACAGCCTGGCGACCGACGTTGGGTTTTCCTGCAATGGCCGCAAGATCGCCCAGCTGGTCGCGGCCCAGGGCCAGCCGGTGTACGCCTACGAATTCGCCGACGCCAACGCACCGGTGGTGTTTGATCTGCCCGCGCGCGTGGATGGCTACGGCGCCTACCATGCGTCGGAACTCCAGTACCTCTGGCCGACGCAGCCGCTGAAGATCTACTACGGCGCGCCATTCACCGCGGCGCAGACCGACCTGTCGAACAAGATGGTGGCGTACTGGGCGCAGTTCGCCAAGACCGGCAACCCCAACGTCGCGGGCAGCCCGGCCTGGCCTGCCTATACCCAGGCCGGCGACACCTACCTGACCCTGGCGCCGGGCGCCATCGCACCCAGCACCACCTTCGGCGCGGAGCACCAGTGCGCCGTGTGGACGCCGGCGGGGTAAGCGTCCTGGCAGGTCATGTCGGCCATGCGCCGGATGCGCGGCGCGGCGGGCCGCAACCAACGGTTTTTCAACCTCAACTCAACCTCAATCCACTATGCACTTGACAACACAACGCAGATTGGCGGGCCTGCTCCTGTCCGGCGGGCTCCTCGCGGCAGGATCGGCCCATGCGCTGCCGGTCGAAGAAGCCAAGAAGATCGCGCTGGACGCCTATGTCTACGGCTACTCGCTCCTCACCACCGAGGTGACGCGCGTGCAGGGAACCAACGTTGCCAAGGCCGACGGGCTGCACGCGCCGATGGGCCATTTCATCAATCTCAAGCGCTATCCGACGGCGGAGTACCGCGTCGTTTCCGCCCCCAACGCCGACACGCTGTACTCGGTCGTCTGGGTGGACGTGGACAAGGAGCCGTGGATCTTCCGCTATCCGGACCTGGGCAAGCGCTATGCCGTGTTCCCCCTGTACAGCCTGTGGATGCCCGTGATCGCATCGGGCGGCACGCGCACCACGGGCCAGAAGGCCCACAGCTTCCTGATCACCGGGCCGGGCTGGTCGGGCAAGGTGCCCAAGGGCATGACCCAGGTGAAATCGTCCTCCCGCTACGTCGTCATGCTGGCCCGCATCTACGCCGACGGCACGGAGGCGGACTACAACGCGACCAACGCGCTGCAGGAGAAACTGGAAGTGCGCCCGCTCTCGGCGCTGGGCAAGAAGAACTACCAGGCGCCCGTCGCGCCCGTCATCGACCCGGGCTATTCGATGACCGACAAGCCGCAGAACGTGATTCTGGGTTTTGGCGTGGAAGGCTACTTCCAGCGCATGGCGGATCTCATGTGCCATGACGCGCCGCCCGTCGCCGAAGACGCGCCGATCGTGGCCGAGATGGCGAAGATCGGCGTGGTGCCCTGCAAGCCCTTCAAGCTCGATGCGCTCGGGCCGGAGGTCGTCGGCGCGCTGGCGAATCTGCCGCAGGAGGCCCTGAAGACCATCGACGCCAGCCGCCCCGCGCTCCAGAACGGCAACTCGAACGGCTGGCTCTACCGCACCGGCACCGGCCGCTACGGCACCAACTACATGAAGCGCGCCGTGGTCGCGGCCTACGGGTGGCCGTCGAACCTGCAGGAAGACGCCGTCTATCCCTACATCGAAAAGGACAGCGAAGGCCGGCCTTTGAGCGGCCAATACAAGTACACGGTGACTTTCGCCAACAAGGACGCGTTGCCGCCGGTGAAAGCGTTCTGGTCGATCACCATGTACGAACTCGACAAGGGCTGGTGGTTCACGCCCAACCCCCTTAACAAGTTCACCGTGAGCCCGCGCGACAAGCTGGTGCCGAACGCGGACGGCTCGATCACGCTGTACTTGCAGAACGAATCCCCGGGCGCGGACAAGCAGGCCAACTGGCTGCCCGCGCCCAAGGGCCCGTTCCTGCCCATGCTGCGCATGTATTGGCCGTCGGAGACGGCGCCCTCCATCTTCGACGGAAGCTGGGCCATGCCGCCGGTGAAGCGGGTGGACTGACTGCCCGCCGGAATCTCGACACCCAGAAGGAGCGGCGCCGGCGCGGACCAGGCACCTAGGGAATCCCATAGGCGGGGAGGGCGGTCCCTTGTTATCCAGGTGACAGGCCCCGTCCGTCCCGCGCTCCTACCATGCCCTGGCCTCCGGAACCTCGTCGTCCGGCCTGCCGCGGCCCGGACCCGGCAACACACAGGAGACATTCACATGAGCTTTACCCCTTCCATCGTCCCCACCGCGCGCACCGGCGGGCACACGAGCAAGATCGTCAGCGCGCGCGAGGCCGTGCGCTTGGTGCGCACGGGCAACACCATCGCCATCGGCGGCTTCGGCGGCATCGGCATGGCCGAGGAGCTGACGAACGAGCTGGCCGCGCTGTTCCGCGCGACCGACCCGCAGGCGGCGGCCTTCGGCAAGCCGCGCGACCTGACGCTGGTGTTCACCGGCAGCCCGGGCGACGCGCAGCAGCGCGGCCTGCAGCAGTTCGCGCAGCCGGGCATGGTCAAGCGCATCATCGGCGGGCACTGGGCCTACGTGCCGGCGCTGTACCAGATGGTGCTCGCGGGCCAGGCCGAGGCCTATAACCTGCCGCTGGGGGTGATCACGCAGCTGTACCGCGACATTGCCGCGGGCAAGCCGGGCCAGGTGTCGCGCGTGGGCCTGGGCACCTTCGTGGACCCGCGCCACGGCGGCGGCAAGCTCAACGCGATGACCACCGAGGACCTGGTCGAACTGATCCAGATCGGCGGCAAGGACTACCTGTTCTACAAGACCTTCCCCATCGACGTGGCGCTGATCCGCGCCACCACCGCCGACCCCAGCGGCAACCTGACGCTGGAGCGCGAGGCGCTGACGGCGGACACCCTGTCCGTGGCCATGGCCGCGCACAACTCGGGCGGGCTGGTCATCGCCCAGGTGGAGCGCATCGCCGAGCAGGGCTCGCTCAACCCCCGGCAGGTCAAGGTGCCCGCCGCGCTGGTGGACTGCATCGTCGTCGCCAGCAAGCCCGAGCTGCACCAGCAGGCCGGCGCCACGCTGTACAACCCCGCGTTCTCCGCCGAAGTGCGGGTGCCGCTGAGTTCGGTGGAGCCGATGGCGATGGGCCCGCGCAAGATCATCGCGCGTCGCGCCGCCATGGAGCTGCGCCCCAACGTGGTCGTCAACCTGGGCGTCGGTATGCCCGAGGGCATCGCCGTGGTGGCGGCGGAGGAAAAGGCCTCCGACCTCATGACCCTGACCACCGAGACCGGCCTCATCGGCGGCGTGCCCGCGGGCGGCCTGAACTTCGGCGCGGGCGTCAACGCCCAGGCGGTGATCGACGTGCCCTACCAGTTCGACTTTTACGACGGCGGCGGGCTGGACGTGACCTTCCTCGGTCTCGCGCAGGCCGACCGGCAGGGCAACCTCAACGTCTCGCGCTTCGGCCCCAAGCTGGCGGGCGCGGGCGGCTTCATCAACATCAGCCAGAACGCCAAGAAGGTCGTGTTCTGCGGCACCTTCACCGCGGGCGACCTGGACGTGGTGGTGCGCAACGGCAAGCTGGTGATCGAGCGCGACGGCAAGGCCAAGAAGTTCGTCGATACGGTGGAGGAACGCACCTTCTCGGGGCCCCACGCCGCCGAGGCGGGCAAGGAGGTGCTCTACATCACCGAGCGCTGCGTGTTCCGCCTGACCCGGGAGGGCGTGCAGCTGACCGAGGTCGCGCCGGGCATCGACCTGCAGAAGGACATCCTCGACCGCATGGACTTCAAGCCCATCGTGGACCACCCCCGGCTGATGGACGCGCGCATCTTCGCCGAAGGCCCCATGGGGCTGCGCGACGACATGCTCAAGCTGCCGCCCGAGGCGCGCATCTCCTACGACGAGGAGCGCAACATCCTGTTCCTGAACTTCGAGGACCTGGAGATCCGGACCGCGCAGGAAATCCACGAGGGCAACGACTACGTGCGCCGGCTGGTCGAGCCGCTGGGCCACAAGGTGCACGTCGTCATCAATTACGACCGCTTCAAGCTCGACCCCGCGGTGGAAGACCTGTTCTTCGAAGAGGCGCGCAAGATCAGCGAGCAGTTCTACCTCGACATCACGCGCTACACCACCAGCGCGTTCATGAAGACCAAGCTGGGCGACCTGCTGGACAAGCGCGGCGTGGCGGCGCACATTTTCGAGTCCGAAGAAGATGCCAAGGCGGCGGTGCGCGACAGCGCGGCGCTGCGTTCGGCGTAGTTTTTGCTTCTGATTTAATAGCTGCCAGCGCTTGATGGGCAAGCGCTGGCAGCTTTTTTTGTTCTAATCCCTGGGTCAACCAAGGGTATTCCCTGCAATCGCCCCAGGGCAAATGTCAACGGCTTGATGGATGGCGTGGCCCGGTGGCTCCTACGATGCGGAGCGTTTTCCCATTGCCCGCACCCCAAGGAGCCCCCGCACATGTCCCAAGAAGCCCAGTCCGGCGACTTCGCCAACTACCCCATGCACTACATGGGCGAGCCGGTGGCGATGACCACCGCGCCCAACGGCGCCGTCATCGGCGAAAAAGCGTTTCACGCACGCAGGGCGGTGGGCTACCACGATCTCATGGTGGAGCAGGTCGCCGAGGGCGTCTGGCTGGTGGGCGGCTATTCGATCGCCAACTCCGTCGTCATCGAGGCGCCGGAGGGTCTGATCGTCTACGACACCGGCTCCGACGAGGCGGAGGGCCTGCGGCTGCGCGCCATCATCGAGGAGCGGATCAGCCAGCGGCCCGTGCGCGCCGTCATCTACAGCCACAGCCACTACGTGCACGGCACGGGCGCGCTGGTGGACGACCCGGCCCAGGCCGTGATCCTCGGCCACCCCAAGCTGAACGATTCGATGGACGGCAGCGCCTTCGCCGCCATTCCGGAGCTGCTGCCCGTGCTGATGGCGCGGCTGCTGGTGCAGTTCGGCAACTTCCTGCCCGACGAGGGCGAGGACGCCGCCCTGGGCGCGCGCATCACGAAGAAGGGGGTCGATACGTTCCTGCCGGTCACGCGCCCGGTGCAGAACGGCGAGACGGTGCGCGTCGCGGGCATGGACCTGCAGTTCTTCACCGAGCACGTGTCGGACGACCACTGCGTCACCGTGTGGCTGCCACGGCAGAAGGTGGCGCTGAACAACTTCTTCTGGCCCGGCACGCCCAACCTGTACACCATGCGCGGCGCCATCTACCGCGACCCCCAGGTGTGGCGGGACGGCCTGCGCGTGATACGCGACCTGCAGCCCGAGCACCTGCTGAACACCCATGCGCGGGCCATCTCCGGCGCGCAGCAGGTGCATGAGGCGCTGACGCGCTACATGGACCTCATCACGCTCACCTACGACCAGACCCTGCGCGGCATCCTGCGCGGTCTGGGCGCCGAGGAGCTGCGCCACTTCATCTACCAGCCCAAGGCGCTGAGCGAGCCCTACTACAACGCCCAGACCTACGGCGAAACGCCGTGGTTCCCGCCCGCCATCTACCAGTACCAGATGGGCTGGTACAACGGCGACGCCACCGAACTCACCAAGCTGCCCCCGCGCGAATCGTCGGCCCGGCTGGTGGCGCTGATGGGCGGGGCGGACAAGGTCGTCGCCGCGGCCCAGGAGGCGTTCGACAAGAAGGAATACGCCTGGGCGGCGGAGCTGGTGCAGCACGTCTTCTGCACCGACCCGGACCATGCCGCGGCGCGCGCCCTCAAGGTGCGGGCGCTGCGCGTGCTGGGGCAGGTGTCGCCGTCGTCGATCGGCCGCTGCTTCATGATCAGCGCGGCGCGCGCGCTCGAAGGCAAGGAGAACGTGCCCATCGCCGTGCCGCCCGCGCCCGGGCTGGTCGAGGCCGACCCGGCGCGCTACGTGGACCTGTTCCGCGTGCGCATCGACCCGCGCCGGGGCGAGAGTGTGGACACGGTGCTCACGTTCCAGTTCGGCAACAAGGTGGTGGGGCTGCACGTGCGCAATGGCATCGCCGAATTCCTGCCCGAGCCAAGCCGGCACGTGCGCCAGGCCGACATTGCGCTGGCCGTGGACGCGGCGGCCTGGGCGCAGCTCTACGTGAACCCGGCGGACTTCGCGGCCCTGGTGCAGTCGGGCCGGGTGCTGGTGACCCAGGGCCGCCTGGAAGACGCGGCAGCCGTGTTCGCGCTGTTCGACCGGTTGGGGGCGGCCTAACCGGCCCTAGCCCGGCGCGCGCGCTGCCGCCACGGCCTGCCCCAGCTCGATGACGGCCATGGCGTAGTAGCTCGACCAGTTGTAGCGCGTGACCACGTAGAAGTTCTGCGTGCCCGCCACGTAGCTGGGCGCGTCGCCGCCGTTCTGCAGCTCGATGAGCGCGAGCGGGCCGGGGGACTGCGCGCCGTCGCCCAGCACCAGCGCGCCCAGGGCGCCCATCTGCGCGGCGCTGAACGTGGGGCGGATGTCGGGGGCCAGCAGCTCGGCCAGCTTCAGGCGGCTTTCGTCGAACGCCACCGGGTAGTGCGTGGGCAGGCCCGTGGCCCAGCCGTGCTGCTGGAAGTAGTTGGCGACGGAGCCGATGGCGTCGTCGGCGCTGCGGAACAGGTCGATGCGGCCATCGCCGTCGAAGTCCACGGCGTAGCGCGCCCAGCTCGACGGCATGAACTGGCCCAGGCCCATCGCGCCCGCGTAGCTGCCGCGCGGCGCGGCGGGCTCCATGCCGGTGCGCTGGCACAGGGCCAGGAACTGCTCCAGCTCGCCGCGGAAGAACGCCTGCCGCTCGGCGGCGCGGGGGTGGGCGGCGGGGAAGTCGAAGGCCAGCGTGGCCAGGGTATCGAGCACGCGCAGGCTGCCCATCTGCTGGCCGTAGATGGTCTCCACGCCGATGATGCCGACGATGATTTCGGCGGGCACGCCGTATTGCGCCTCGGCGCGGGCCAGCGTGGCGGCGTGCTCCTGCCAGAAGCGCACCCCGGCGCGGATGCGGATGGGCTCCACAAAGCGGCCGCGGTACACGCGCCAGTTCTTGGCCGTGCCCTGGGGCGGCGGCAGCATGAGTTGCGGCACCTGGGGCAGAAAGCGCGCTTCGCCCACGGCGGCGCGCACCCAGCCGGCGTCCAGGCCCTGGCGCGCGGCGGCCTCGTCAGCGAACTGCATGGCGGCAGCGCTGGTGGCGTAGGGGTTGCCAAGGGGAGTTTTTGGGGCTTTGGGGGCTTTTTTGGCCGTGGCCGGTTTTTTAGGGTGTTTTTGGCCTGTAGCCCAGGCAGGTTGAGCGCTGGCAGCTATTAAAAGCAGAGCGGTGGCGAGCTGTCGTCGGTTCATTTCAAGGGCCAGCGCAGGGTGCGCAGTTCGCGGCGCAGGGTGGAGAGGGTGTTGGAAGACGAGGGTGCATAGCGCGCTTGCTCCAGCCGCAGCAGCCAGGCGCTCGCGGCGTGGGCGGCGTCGGGGCCGAATTGTGCCTGCGCGCGCCGGGCCAGGGCGCGGGGCGGCAGGTGCGCCCCGGTCTCCAGTCCGGCCTGGGCCAGCCGCGCGCGCGCATCGGCCAGCAGGCGCTGCCAGGGGTCGGTGCGGCGGCGCTCCCACAGCATCCAGAGCACGCCGGCCAGCGCGGCGGCGGCCACGCACAGCGCCATCAGCCGCACCAGGTCTTGCCAACTGGGCGACGCGAAGCCGACGGACTTCAGCAGGTCGAGCTGGCGGCCCTGGGTGTAGTTGAGCACCCACTGGTTCCAGCCGTTGTTCGCCGCCTCCCACAGGTCGCGCAGGCGTTGCGCCATGCCGGGGCTGATGACGGCGCTGACGGCGTTGCCGAAGGCGCCTTGCGGCGCCAGCAGGCGCTGGAACTGGCCCACGCGGCCGGGGGCGACGGCGCCGGTGGGGTCCACGCGCCGCCAGCCCTGGCCCGCCAGCCATACCTCGGCCCAGGCGTGGGCGTCGCTCTGGCGCACGGTCCAGTAGCCGTCCACGGGGTTGCGCTCGCCGCCCTGGTAGCCGGTGACGATGCGCGCCGGCACCCCCGCCGCCCGCATCAGCACCACGAAGGCGGAGGCGATGTGCTCGCAAAAGCCTGCTTTCTTGTCGAACCAGAACTCATCCGCCGTGTGCTGGCCGTAGACGCCGGGCTCCAGCGTGTAGCTGTAGCCGCCTTGCGCCAGGCGTTGCAGCGCGGCCTGCACGAGGGCTTGCGGGTCGGCGTTGCGCGCGCGCAGTTCGGCGGCCAGGGCGCGGGTGCGCGGGTTGGAGCCGGGGGGCAGCGCGGTGTCGGCCTGCAGCGCGGGCGTGAATTCGCGCGGGCCGTAGCGGAAGTGCGGGTAGCTCTGCGCCTGGTAGCGCATGACGCTGGTGATGGGGCGGCTGGCCTGCCATTGCAGGCCGGGCAGGGGGCGGGCGCTCAGGCCCTCGGGCAGCGTGGGGGCGTCGCGCGCGGCGTCCAATAGCAAAAGCCAGCGGCGCTGGTGGGGCTCCAGCGTGGCTTCGTAGCGGATGGGGCTGCCTTCCACTTCGAGCTGCGTGGGCGTGTCGCGGCGCGCGGCCAGCCATTCGCGCCCGTCGAACGCATCCAGCACCGGGCCGCGAAAGTAGAGCTGGCTTTGCGGCGGCGGCGCGCCGTCCGGCGTCAGGAAGCGCACGCGCAGCGCCACGCTGTCGTCCAGCGCCAGCGTGGCCATGTCGCCCACGCGCATTTCGCCCGAGAGGCCGCTGCGCCCCGCCGCGTCGTTGCCCGGCACGCCCCACAGCGGCGCGATGCGCGGGAACAGCACGAACAGCACCGCCATCAACGGCGCGCCCCACAGCGCCAGTTGCCCCGCCGTGCGCAGCGATTGCAGGAGCGGCGGGCGGCCCACGGGCAGGTGCGCGTTGACCAGCGCGGTGAGCAATAGCAGCAGCGCCACCAGCATGGCCCCCGCCACGGGCAACGACTGCGAGAAGAAGAAGTTGGCCAGCAGCGTGAAAAAGCCCAGGAAGAAGATCGCCATGGCGTCGCGCCGCGCGCGCAGCTCCAGCGTCTTGAGCGCGAGCAGCAGCACCACCAGCGTCACGCCCGCGTCGCGGCCCACGATGGTGCGGTGCGTGGCCAGCGTGCCCGCCACGGCCAGCAGCAGCAAGGCCCCCAGCACCCAGCGGCCGGGCAGCGGCTGGCTGCGCCACGCGAGCAGGCCGCGCCACAGCAGCAGCAGGGCGGCGAAGGCGCTGGCCCACGGCGGCACGTGGCCCGCGAGCGCGAGCGGCGCGATCGTCCACGCCACGGTGCCCAGCAGGAACAGCGTGTCGCGGGTGTCGCGGGGCAGGGTGGGCATCATGCGCTTCTGTATTGATAGCTGCCAGCGCTTGCTGCATAAGCGCTGGAGGCCAAAAAGAGTCTCAACATAGCGCCAGCGCCTCCAGGCAGCGCCGCTTGTGCTGCGCCCCCGCATCGGGCGCAATCTCCGCGCCGCCGGGCAGGCGCAGGCCCCAGGCCAGGCCCAGGCGGTCGGCCTGCAGCACCCAGGCGGCGGCGCGGGCGATGCGCGCCTCGGGGTCGTGCAGGCCGCAGCGGGCCACGTCCAGCCACAGTTCGTGCCGCTGGGCCTGCTGCACGTCGCGGCTGACGAGGTCGTGCGACCCCGCTGCGAAGGACTGCGCGGCCTTCTTCCACACCACCAGCTTGAGCGGGTCGCCGCGCCGGTAGGCGCGCACGCCTTCGAATTCGCCGCTGCTGCTGGCCGCGCGCGCGGCGGCCGGGCCGCCCGCGCGCGGCTCGCCCGGGGGCAGGGGCGGGCAGGGCGTTTCGGGCGCGGGGTAGACCAGCACGCGGCTGGCGGGCTGCCAGTACGTCCAGACGCGGAACGCGCCCAGGGGGAAAAGCGTTTGCGCCGTCAGCATGGGCACCGGGTGCAGGCCGCGCCGCGCGGGGTGGAAGGCGATGTGCACGGTGGCGCTGCCCTCGGCGGGCACGTCGGTCCAGGCCCAGTCCATGCCTGTCCGGGGCTGGGGCTCGTAGGCGGCGACGGCCAGCCCATGGCGTGGCGTGCGGCGCGGGTTGGTCAATTCCACGGCCAGCGGCGCGCGCTGGCCCGCGAACGGCGGCTCGGGCGGGTGCAGGCGCAATTGCGTGCCGCGCAGCGTGGAGTGCCCCACCCACATGCCCGCCGCCGCGCTGCCCGCCAGCAGGAAGGTGAGCAGGTAGCCCAGGTTGAGCTGGAAGTTGATCGACGCCACCAGCAGCACCAGCAGCGTGAGCGCCAGCATCCACCCCGCGCGCGTGGGCAGGATGTAGCAGTTGCCCTGGGTGAGCGTGAGGGTGTCGGTGGGCTGCAGGCGCGCCTGCCACCAGGCGCGCCACCTTGCGCGAATCGGGTTCACGGCAGGGGGGTGGCCTCCACCATGGCGCGTACCTGCTCCAGCGCCCCGCGCCCCGCGCTGCCCACGGGCACCAGGCGGTGGGCAATGGTTTGCGGCAGCACGGCCTGCACGTCGTCGGGGGCCACGTAGTCGCGCCCTTCGATCAGCGCCTGGGCCTTGGCGGCCCGCACCAGCGCGATGCCCGCGCGCGGCGACAGGCCCTGCACGAACCAGCGGCCCGAGCGCGTGGCGGCGATCAGATCCTGCACGTAGGCCAGCAGCGGCTCGGCGGTGTGCACGGCCAGCACGGCGCGTTGCAGCGCGGCCAGTTCATCGGACGACAGCAGCGGCAGCAGCCCGTCGACCATGCCGCGCCGGTCTTCGCCCGCGAGCAGCAGGCGCTCGGCGGCGCGGTCGGGGTAGCCGAGGGAGATACGCATCAAAAACCGGTCGAGCTGGCTTTCCGGCAGCTGGAAGGTGCCCAACTGGTCGTGCGGGTTCTGCGTGGCGATCACGAAGAAGGGCTGCGGCAGCGCGTGCGTGGCGCCCTCGGCGGTCACCTGCTTTTCCTCCATCGCCTCGAGCAGGGCGCTTTGCGTCTTGGGGCTGGCGCGGTTGATCTCGTCGGCCAGCAGCACCTGGGCGAACACCGGGCCGGGATGGAAGACGAACGCCTCCTTGCCGCGCTCGTACACCGACAGGCCCGTGAGGTCGCTGGGCATCAGGTCCGCCGTGAACTGCACGCGCGAGAACTGCAGCCCGAAGGTGCGCGCCAGCGCGTGCGCCAGCGTGGTCTTGCCCACGCCGGGCACGTCCTCGATCAGCAGATGTCCGCCCGCCAGCAGGCAGGCCACGCAGTCCTGCACCTGGGCCTTTTTGCCCACGATCACCGTGTTAAGCTGGGTTAAAAGTGCTTGAATTTTTTGCTGCGCGTGCATGGCGCAGCGTTATATCAGGGGACAAACACAGTGGGCGCGACGGGCTATTACACCCATGAAGATTGCTGGAAACACGAAATGGGCCCGGGCCACCCCGAATGCCCCGCACGGCTGGACGCCATAGAAGACCACCTGCTCATGATGGGCCTGCGCGACCTGCTCGACCGGCGCGAAGCGCCCGAGGCTGCGCTGGCCGACGTGGAGTTGGCGCACGACCGGATGCACGTGGCCGCCCTGCGCGGGCTGACCGACCGGCTGGTGGAAGAGCAACTGGCGGGCGGCCCGCAACACCTGCAGCTGGACCCCGACACCTCCATCAACGCCCACACCTGGAACGCCGCCCTGCGCGCCGCCGGCGCGGCGCTGGCGGCGGTGGACGCGGTGATGGCCGGCGAACTGGAAAACGCCTTCTGCTGCGTGCGCCCGCCGGGCCACCACGCCATGCGCAGCCAGGCCATGGGCTTTTGCTTCTTCAACAACGTGGCCATCGCCGCCCGCTACGCGCTGGAGCGCCACGGCCTGAAGCGCGTGGCGGTGGTGGACTTCGACGTGCACCACGGCAACGGCACCGAGGACATCCTCGCGGGCGACGAGCGCGTGCTCATGTGCGGCATCTTCCAGCACCCGTTCTACCCCTTCAGCGGCGACAAGAACCCGGCGGCCAACATGTGCAATGTGCCGGTGCCGGCCTACACGCGGGGCATGGAGATCCGCGAGATCATCGACATGACGTGGCTGCCGCGCCTGGAAGCCTTCCGGCCCGAGCTGATCCTGGTGAGCGCGGGCTTCGACGCCCACCGCGAGGACGACATGGGCCGCCTTGGCATGACCGAGCAGGACTACGCCTGGATCACCCTGCGCGTGAAGGACATTGCCCGGCGCTTTGCCCGGGGGCGCATCGTCTCCTGCCTCGAAGGGGGCTATGCGATGGGAGCCCTGGCGCGCAGCGTGGAAGCGCATGTGCGCGTACTTGCCGACCTATGACTGATGTGCTTTTGATTCACCACGACCCGCGCGGCGTGGTCACCCTCACCCTCAACGACCCCGCCCGCTTCAACGCCCTGGGCGAAGACATGCTGGCCGCGCTGCAAGCGGCCCTGGACGCGGTGGCGCAGGACGAATCTGCCCGCGCCGTGGTGCTCGCGGGCCAGGGCAAAGCCTTCTGCGCGGGCCACAACCTCAAGGACATGGCCGCGCACCCCGACCTGGCCTATTACCAGAAGCTGTTCGCGCAGTGCAGCCGCGTGATGCTCGCCATCCAGCAACTGCCCGTGCCCGTGATCGCGCGCGTGCACGGCATGGCCGCCGCTGCCGGCTGCCAACTGGTGGCGCAGTGCGATCTGGCCGTGGCCAGCGAGGCCGCCAGCTTTGCCACCAGCGGCATCCACTATGGCCTGTTCTGCGCCACGCCCAGCGTGCCGCTGGTGCGCAACATGCCGCTCAAGCAGGCGATGGAAATGCTGCTGACGGGCGACTTCATCGACGCCCGCACCGCGCAGGCGCAAGGGCTGGTCAACCGCGTGGCGCCTGCCGTCGGCCTGGACGCCGAGGTCGAGCGCCTGCTGCAATCCATCCTCGACAAACCCCGCGCCGCCGTCGCCCTGGGCAAGTCCGTGGTCTACCAGCAGCGCGAACTGGGCGTGGCCGCCGCTTACCAGTTGGCGGGCCAGGCCATGGCCGTGAACATGGTGCATGAGGCCGCGCAGGAGGGCGCGCGCGCCTTCGCCGAAAAGCGCCAACCCGCGTGGAGGGCCGGCTGAATGGCGGGAGCGATGGAAAGGCCCATGTTCGACGACGTGGGCGCGTGGTTCGATTCCCTCACCCACCCCACGGTGCTCATCGAACTTGGCGCGCTGGCCGTGTGCGCCGTGGTCGCGTGGCTCATCGTCTCTGCATTGCGCCGCGCCCTGGGGCTGCACACCAAGCGCACCATCCTGTTCGGCGAGCGCGTGCTCGACGGCGTGCTGTTCCCCGTCATCCTGCTGGGCCTGGGCTACATCGCGCGCGACGCGCTGCTGCACTGGCTGCCGATCGCGGCATTCAAGGTGGCGATTCCGGTGCTGATCTCGCTCGTGGTGGTGCGCACGGGCGCCAAGGTGCTGCAGGCGGCCTTCCCCAACGCGCCCTGGGTGCGGCCCATCGAGCACACCATCTCGTGGCTGGCCTGGGGCTGCATGGTGCTGTGGGTCACGGGCCTGCTGCCGGTGCTGCTGCGCGACCTGGACGACATCACCTGGAAGATGGGCAACGCCACCATGTCGGTGCGCACCCTGCTCGAAGGCACGGTGACGGCGGTGGGCGTGCTTATCGTGGCGCTGTGGATCTCGGCCGCCATCGAGGAGCGCCTGCTGCGCTCGGCCACGGGCAGCATCCTGTCGCTGCGCAAGGCGCTGGCCAACGCCACGCGGGCGCTGCTGCTGTTCCTGGGCCTCATCACGGCGCTGTCCGCCGTGGGCATCGACCTCACGGCGCTGTCCGTGCTGGGCGGCGCGGTGGGCGTGGGCATCGGCTTTGGTCTGCAAAAACTCGCGTCCAATTACGTCAGCGGCTTCGTCATCCTGACCGAGCGCAGCGTGCGCATCGGCGACAACGTGCGCGTAGACGGCTTCGAAGGCCGCATCTCCGACATCACCACACGCTACACCGTCATCCGCTCGGGCGGGGGGCGCGAATCCATCGTGCCGAACGAGATGCTCATCACCCAGCGGGTGGAGAACCTCTCGCTGGCCGACCGGCGCGTGTGGCAGTCCAGCGTGGTCAGCGTGGGCTACGACAGCGACGTGGACCTGGTCATGCGGCTGCTGGGCGAGGCAGCGCTTGCCAGCCCCCGCGTGCTGCGCGACCCGGCTCCCAGCGTGGCGCTTTCGGCTTTTGGGGCGGACGGGCTGGAGTTCACCGTCGGCTTCTGGATCGACGACCCCGAAAACGGCACGCTGGGCCTGCGCTCGCAGATCAACCTCGCCATCCTGAGCGCGCTGCGCGCGCACGGCATCGACATTCCCTTCCCGCAGCGCGTGGTGCACGTGCAGGCTGCCGACGTGCCCGTAGGCGACAACAAATTGCCTGCGTAGCGCTTACGCTCACTTATAATTCGCAAAAAGCACGATCGTTCTTTTTTGTGCGTTTGCACAAACCTAGAATGCTCGCCGGATTCTTTCAGCCAATCAATCAACTCCAGGAGTCGCAGCAATGAAGGTCTTGGTTCCCGTAAAGCGGGTCGTCGATAAAGACATCAAAGTGCGCGTCAAGAGCGACGGCACGGGCGTGGACATCGCCAACGTGAAGATGAGCATGAACCCCTTTGACGAAATCGCCGTCGAAGAGGCCGTGCGCCTGAAAGAAAAAGGCGTGGCGACGGAAGTCATCGCCGTCTCGTGCGGCGACGCCAAATGCCAGGAAACCCTGCGCACCGCCATGGCCATCGGCGCCGACCGGGGCATCCTGGTCGAATCCGACGCCGAACTGCAGCCCCTGGCCGTGGCCAAACTGCTCAAGGCCCTGGTCGACAAAGAACAGCCCGGCCTCATCGTCCTGGGCAAACAAGCCATCGACAACGACGACAACCAGGTCGGCCAGATGCTCGCCGCCCTCACCGACCTGCCCCAGGCCACCTTCGCCAGCAAAGTCGAAGTCGCCGACGGCAAAGCCACCGTCACCCGCGAAGTCGACAGCGGCCTCGAAACCCTCAGCGTGGCCCTGCCCGCCGTCGTCACCGCCGACCTGCGCCTGAACGAACCGCGCTACGTCACCCTGCCCAACATCATGAAGGCCAAGAAAAAGCCGCTGGACACCGTCAAGCCCGCCGACCTCGGCGTCGACGTCGCCCCGCGCCTCAAGACCGTCAAAGTGAGCGAACCCCCCAAACGCGGCGCCGGCATCAAAGTGCCCGACGTCGCCACCCTGGTCGACAAACTCAAGAACGAAGCGAAGGTGATCTAAATGTCGGTACTCGTTATTGCTGAACACGACAACGCCTCCATCAAGGCCGCCACCCTCAACACCGTCACCGCGGCTCTGGCCTGCGGCGGCGACGTGCACATCCTCGTTGCCGGCGAAAACGCGGGCGCCGCCGCCCAGGCCGCCGCGCAAATCGCCGGCGTCGCCAAAGTCATCCACGCCGACGGCGCCAGCCTCAAGGACGGCCTGGCCGAAAACCTCGCCGCCCAGGTCCTCGCCATCGCCGGCAACTACAGCCACATCCTCTTCCCCTCCACCGCCAGCGGCAAAAACACCGCCCCGCGCGTAGCCGCCAAACTCGACGTGGCGCAAATCAGCGACATCACCAAAGTCGTCAGCGCCGACACCTTCGAGCGCCCCATCTACGCCGGCAACGCCATCGCCACCGTGCAAAGCAGTGACGCCACCAAAGTCATCACCGTGCGCACCACCGGCTTCGACGCCGCCGCCGCCACGGGAGGCTCCGCAGCCGTCGAAACCACGGCCGCCGCCGCCGACAGCGGCAAAAGCAGCTTCGTGGGCCGCGAAGTCAGCAAGAGCGACCGCCCCGAACTCACCGCCGCCAAAATCATCGTGTCGGGCGGCCGGGCGCTGGGCAGCAGCGAGAAATTCCAGGAAGTCATGACCCCGCTGGCCGACAAACTGGGCGCGGCCATCGGCGCCAGCCGCGCGGCAGTGGACGCGGGCTACGCCCCCAACGACCTGCAAGTGGGCCAGACCGGCAAGATCGTGGCGCCGCAGCTGTACATCGCGGCGGGCATCTCGGGGGCCATCCAGCACCTGGCGGGCATGAAGGACTCCAAGGTCATCGTGGCGATCAACAAAGACCCCGAGGCGCCGATCTTCAGCGTGGCCGACTACGGGCTGGAGGCGGACCTGTTCACGGCTGTGCCTGAACTCGTCAGCGCCCTCTAATCCGCTTCCGCCGTAGCGGTATGCAAAGGCTCTGCAATAATGCAGAGCCTTTTTCTTTTGCATGACTCCATGCTGCTCAACTGTTCTTGAGAGATCCCATGAGCACCCCATCACACTTGGCGACGAGGTCGTGGCCACGCCAACTGCGTTTTCTGGTGGCGCTCATGTGTGGGGCTGTGTTGAGCGCTTATGCCGGTGGCAGCAGTGCCGCATCCCCTTCGTCGGCACCGGAGCCGAATCTGAGCGAGCCTCGCTCGTCGGCACGGATGTTCTTTTCGGGCCACAGCCTGCTGGACGACCCGCTGCCTGAGTACGTTGCTTCCATCGCGAAGAGCCTTGGCACGCCGGCATGGTGGAATGAGCAGAATCACCCGGGTTCAACCATCGCCGCCCGAACTCGCGGCAATGCTGCGGCTGGAAGCGCTTCGTTCCCCGGCTACAGCGTGGGGAAAAACCGTGATGGCTCAGGCATGAATGTCGTGAGCGAGCTTCGCCAGCCAAAAACCATCGGAGGCCAGCGCTACGACACCCTCGTTCTCACGGAGCGGCATGACATCATGAATACGCTGATCTGGGAGGACACGGTCAGATACGCCCGGCACTTCCATGAGCGTCTGATAGAAGGCAACCCGCAAGCCAATACCTACCTGTATCACTCATGGCTCGATGTCGACAAGAGCAACCCTGGCCGTTGGGTGGCGTACGAACGGGCGGTGGCACCCGCTTGGCAATGCGTTGCGTCGAGAATCAATCAGTCCCTTCAGGCGGAGGGGCGCAGCGACCGCGTGGTGTACCTGCCTGCCGGGCTGGCGTTGACCCGTCTTGTCGAACAAGCCACACAAGGGACGGGGGTTGCGGGCCTTACAGGCGTGACTGTTCGTGAAACGGTCAACCGTATTTTCTCCGACGACGTGCACCTGACCCCGGTGGGTGTCTACTACATGGCACTCGTAACCTACGCTTCGGTATACCGCCGCTCGCCGGCGGGGGCGTGGGCTCCCGCGGGCGTGGTCACTGCGGAGCAGGCGCAGTCATTGCAGGCGGTGGCATGGCAGGTAGTATCTTCGCACTTCAACAGCTATCGTGCGCCCGATCTTGCGCAGTGCCGTGCGGCCATGGTCAATTCAGTGTGCCCCGCCTATTGGAAGTTTGCCAACCGTTCCGAGCCGGCAGGAGTGTGTTCCAAACCTTTTGCTGAGATGACGCAGACCAACCCGTTCTACTTCAATGCCTCCACAGATCGCAGCTACTGGTTTCCAGCACCATGAGAACTGTTGATCTTCGTTAAGGTCCCAGCACATTGCTGGTGCTACCATGGGCAATTCATAGTTCCGCTAATACATCATGATCAATCCTATTGACCGCGAAGCGCTTCGTGCCAGTGTGCGTGCGGCGAAGCCGTTTCCGTTTTTTGTCATTGACAATTTTCTCGAATCGAAGTTTGCGGAGGAGGTGTATGCGGCATTCCCAAGCTTTGAAGATGTGGAGCGCCTGGGGCACAAATTCATGGCAGTGAATGAGAGGAATAAGGTACAGGTGACCGATTCCAAGCTCTTTCCTGCCCCGATCCTTGCGTTGCACGAGGCTCTTGCGGCACCGGAGTTTCTCGATTTGATGTCGTATGTCATGGACGTCCCTCATCTCCTTGCTGACCCTGAACTTGCAGGGGGCGGTATACATGAGACCGGTCCCAGAGGTCATCTGGATGTGCATGTGGACTTCAACTATATTCCAGAGCGCCACCTCCATCGGCGTCTGAATATTCTGGTTTATTTCAACAAGGACTGGCAGCGTGAATGGGGTGGGGAAATCGAGCTTTGGGATAAAAATGTCAAAATCTGCCACCATTCTTTGATGCCGATTTTCAATCGTTGCGTGGTGTTCGAGACTTCCAATATCAGTTTTCACGGGGTGGCGGCAGTGCGTTGCCCGGAAGAATCGGTTCGCAAGAGTTTTGCTGCCTACTATTACACGAAGGAAGCCCCGGCCCATTGGACGGGGGAGCCGCATTCGACCATCTTCAAGGCGCGTCCCGAGGAGTACTTCAAGGGCAAGATCGCCATGCCGGTTGAGCAGGCAGCACGTGGCCTTCAGGAAGGCTGGCGCAATGTGAAGCGTGGCATAAAAGGCGTACTCGGCAAGGATTGAAGTCCAGTCCCAGCACGGGGTTGCCCAAGCCCCCTGCCTTGCAATATATTTTCTGGCGACTTAGATAGTTCGCATAGTGGGAATATGTGAGCGGACAAGCGTCCGATTGCGTTGGATCGCGTCGCCAAGGTGGTTTGAGATCACCATGGCACGGCGGCTGGATTATCTTTGCGTATGCTTCGATATTTCGACCAGCATGGGCTGCACCACCTGCCGATACAAAGCGGTGTTCTGAAAATGCTGAGCGGCTGCTAACGATCCCCCCAGCGTGATGTGCATGCCGTCGAGACTGTACGGGATGGCCCTGCCATTTTTGGTGTACATATCCGAGGCGTTGAACAACTGATCTCGCTGTATGAAGATCACATTTTTCAAGTTTTGGGCATCCTGGCGGAGATGCTCGTAAGCCAGCCGCTCCTGCACGTCATGTGTTCTGGAATATTTTTGCAAATCAAAGGGCGTCCCATAGAAGATATCCCGCTGAAAACGCTTAAGAATATTGGTGTCATAAATGGTCGGCGCCGGCATGATGATGACGTGGGGCACTGTACGTGCGGTCCGGCGTATGGTTTCCATTACTTCCGTCAGATATTCATCCCCTTTGGCATCACTCCAATGTCCGGCAAAAACAACCAGCTCATAGTTCCCCATCTCATTGGCCAAAATTTGACGATTCAACATGCATTGTTGATATGCAGCAGGATTGCCGGCGGGGTCTTCAAATGCTTTTCCTGCAATGGGGAGGCACCAGTTCGTAGTTATGACATCCATGGAAACATTATTGATTTTTCCAAGTAAATCCCAGAATGGCTCGAAATGCCCCATGAACGAGTCTCCAAATAAGAGCACCCTGGCGGGGCGGCCAGGTGCTCCTAAGCTGCATTTCGCCACTTTATTTGAAATCTCTAATTCAGCATCATTGTTGAAATCATAAAAGCAGTATCCATTATTGCGTCGAGGCATCACTTGTTGTTCTGTTATTCTGAGGTATTCAGGGCTCAAGCGGGAAGTAAAGCCTTCTTTATAGGTAACAAGTGCACTGGCTGCGGCAGTCACTACGAACAGCCTGCCTAGATTCGGTCCGACCCAGGATGCGACAGCATGAGAAGCTCTGCCCCAATTCCTTCGGCTTTCCACTAAATAAAAAGATAGCGCTCCGAGGCCGACAGAAATTCCGATGCCTGCCACTACCCAGGCTGGATTTTTTTCATTGCCCGAGTAATTAAGCCAAACAGCAAGTGGCCAATGCCATAGGTAAGCGGAATATGAGGTCATGCCTAGCCATTGAAGACTGGCATTCCCCGTTATCCAAGAATGCTCTCTATCAGCGGCAATGACCAGGAGCGCACCTGCTACTGGCAACAGAGCCCAGTATCCCGGCCAGGGAGTCGACTCGGACAATCCTAGATACGTCAATAAAATCAAACCTATCCCTGAGGCTTCCATCCATTTTTTCGCTGAAATGGATAACTGCATGGGATATAGAAACGCCAATCCACCTGCGAGCATCTCCCACGCTCGTGTCGGTAGCAAGAAGAAGGAAGAGCTAGGCCAATGCTGAGTGGCATATATGCTCAGCATCAAGGAGGTGATGGTACCGATGATTAGAAAAGAGCGTAACGACCGTAGGTTGAAAAGCTTCTTGAGTATCACCAATACAATTGGATATATTATATAGAACTGCCACTCCACGGACAGAGACCATGTGTGCAGCAGCCATTTTTCCTTGGAAGCTTCGTCAAAATATCCTACTTCCTTGAGATATACAACATTGGAAAGAAAGGATAGACTGCCAAGCGCATGCTTTCCAAGGACTCCGAAATCCATGGGATGGAGATAGAACCATCCTGCAAGCAGCAGTACAGCGCACAATACGGTGAGGGCGGGAATAATTCGCCGTGCGCGGGCCAGGTAGAAATCAAAAATTCGAAAACTTTCTTGTTCCAGACCTCGAAAAATTATGGAGGTCATCAAGAAGCCGGAAATCACAAAGAAAACATCGACACCTGCAAATCCACCTGGCAGAATTGGTTTCCAGAAATGAAAAATTACAACACCGATCAAGGCGATGGCGCGTAAGCCATTAATATCTGTGCGAAAATTCATGGTGGGCCGTGTTATTATTGGTTTTAAATCAATCGACTTGAAGCGATTTCAATTCAAGGTGCAAAGCCGCTGATTGAAGGCCAATGATTTCTTGCCTTGATTGCAGATAAGTGGTTTGTGCATCGGTGCTGTGATCTGGCGGCTCAATTTTTGATCGGCGGCAGGCAGCGCGCCGGAATGCCCACTGCCACAGCGCCCTCTGGAATATCTGACAGCACGACGGCATTGGCGCCTATCTTGGCATGGTCGCCGACGACGATTCCACCGAGCAGTTTCGCTCCTGCCCCGATATCCACGTGCCCGCCGATGAGGGGTGTACCACCCGCTTCCAGGGTTCCGATGGTCACCTGCTGAAAGATCAGGCAGTTGGGCCCGATGCGGGCACTCGGGTGTATGACCACGCCATTGGGGTGGGGCAGCAATAATCCGCCTCCGATCTGGCAGTCTAGTGGAATGTCTGCTCCGCTCACGGCGCTCCAGAAGCGATGCCGCATGACGATCCACACGCGGCGCAGGCGCTGGAAGGGCGTGCGATCCTGCTGGCACCGCTGGTAGTCGCGAATGCAGGACAGCAGCCGCTTGCCGGGGTTCCATTCCCCAGGGTGGAGGTGTTCGCGGGTCCAATCAGGTTGTGTGCTGTCGATCATGATTAAGAGCGTTGCGCAATGCCGGTTTTGGGGTACCGCGTGACCACGTCCCTGACCACCTGCTGCATGGCGCGCCGTCGCTTCCTCGGGGACATCGGCATCGGTGCCATTGGCCGCTTCAGTCGGTATGGCAGATCGGCCGTGCTGTGGCCGAGGAGTCCATGGCGAGCGCCGGGTGTTGCGCTGCCAACAATTGTCTGCTCAGGTGCCGGGCGAGTTCAGAAACGTTGGGTGTTTCCAGGATGTCGGCGTGTTTGCCGGGGACGAGCTCGATGGTCATGTTGGGTGCCAGTGCGCCCCAGCCGTAGGCAGGCTCGGTGGAGGCATCTCCGGCAGCCTGGAAAAAGGCGACCGGCATCGTGCTGGCACGTGCTTGGTACTCCAGGATGGCCTGGGCATATACCTGATTGCGCCGTCCGCCAGGTTGGGCGCTGGATGCTTTCAGGACACGCATTTGACGGTACAGGTGTGTAAAGTGCCCCCAGCCGTCTCGCCTGATCATCCGGGCGCGCCGCGTGATCCCGGCCTTCAGGCGTTTCCAGCCCCGGCCTGGCAGCGCGCAGTCGAGCATGACCAGCAAGCCGATTTCTTCGCCTGCCGCAATCAGCCGTTGGGCCACTTCGTAAGCCAGCACGCCGCCGATGGAGAAGCCGCCGAGGTAGTAGGGCCCATGCGGTTGCCGGGCCCTGATGAGATCGACGTAGGCACCCGCGAGCACTTCGATGGGGAAGGGCGGCAGCGGCTGATCCACGGGCCAGTCCAGCAGGTCGATTTCGGCCTGGGAAAACAGGCCATGCACAGACATGTCGATGGTGAGTTGGCGTGCCAGTTCCTGGTACATCTGTGTCCCCGCCAGCAGGAATAGCGCGGGCTGTTGCCGTCCATGCCGGAGCACCACCGTCGGCAGATCCGGCCCGGAGTGCGGGACTGCCAGTTGCTGGGCCATTCCCGAAACGGTGGGTTGCTCGAACAACATGCTCAGGCTGAAGGGGCTGCGGAATTCGGTCTGGACGCGGTTGATCATGCGTGCCGCCAGCATCGAGTGGCCGCCCAGGTCGAAAAAGCTGTCATCGACACCGAAGTCTCCGTGCTGCAGCAGGTCTTGCCAGATGGCCCAGAGGCGCTGTTCCGTCTCGTTGCGAGGAGTTTGCCGGCGATTGACGGGCGTTGCGTTGCCGGTGGGCACCGGCAGTGACTTGCGGTCGATCTTGCCGTTCGGCAGGACGGGCAGCGCAGGTATTTGCATGAACACGGCGGGCACCATGTGATTCGGCAGCCACCGGCGCGCGCGAGCGCGGAGGGAGCCCATATTGACAGAGACCTGCGCTGAAACGATGTAGGCGACCAGGCGCTGATCCCCCGGACTGTCTTCCCGAACCAGGGCAACGCAATGCTGGACATCTGCCTGGCTGGCCAGGAATGCCTCGATTTCACCGAGTTCGACCCGGAAGCCGCGCAGCTTGACCTGATCGTCGAGCCGTCCGCCGTGCTCCAGGGAGCCATCGTGGCGCCAGCGTCCACGGTCTCCCGTGCGGTAGGCCTTGCCGTCGCTGCCGTCAAGGCAGGCGGGTACGCGGAAGCGCTCGCTGGTGAGTTCGGGTCGTTGCCAGTAGCCGTCGGCGACGCCGCGGCCCCCGATCCAGATCTCGCCCCAAGCGCCCGCCGGAGCCAGTTGGCCCGCCTCGTCCAGCACCAGGATCTGCGTGTGATCGATCGCCTGGCCGAGCGTTATGGGGGCGTCGGGCTGTACGCGCCAGCAACTGGACCATACCGTCGTCTCGGTGGGGCCGTACATGTTCCAGACGGCGTCGCACCGCTGCGCCAGTTCATGGGCCAGCGCCGGCGGCAGCGGTTCGCCGCCCACCAGGGCGCGCATGTCCGGCCGGCGCGACCAGCCGGCCTCGATCAACAGGCGCCAGCGCGAGGGCGTGGCCTGCATCAAGGTAATGGCATGGGCCTCGATGAGCGCTTTCAAGGCGGTTCCATCGGTGGCTTCGCTGTCTGACGCGAGCACGATGGTTGCGCCCACGCTCAGGGGCAGCAGCAATTCCAGCACGGCGATGTCGAACCCCAAGGTCGTGACAGCCAGCACCCGGTCGCCGTGCTGGAGGCCGGGTTCCCGGGCCATGCTGCGCAGGAAGTTGACGACGGCATGTTGTGGCACGCATACCCCTTTGGGGCGCCCGGTCGAGCCTGATGTGTAGATCAGGTAGGCGGGGCTTTGCGTTCCAGCGTCCGGACGCAGAGAGACCTGCGGGTCGGGCCAGTCCTCGTCCATCGACAGGCATGGCACTGGCCCGGCACGCCGTGCAGCCAGTGTCTGTTGGGTGCCGATGATCAGGGAGAGGCCGGCGTCTTCGATCTGGTAGCCGATGCGTTCTTCGGGGTAGAGCGGATCCAGCGGGACATAGGTTGCGCCGCTTCGAATGGTGGCCAGCAGGGCAATGACCAGTTCGGCGGATCGGGGCAGGCACAGGCCAATACGGCATCCCGACAGGCCCCTGGCCTGCAGATGCCCGGCCCATTGTTGCGAGGCCCGGTCGAGTTCGGCGTAGGAAAGGCGCTGCTCCCCGAAGATCAGGGCCGTGGCCTGCGGGGCGAGTGCAAGGCCTTGTTCCAGGAAGGCCGCCAGGCCCATCTCCGGAGAGGGCGGCTGCGGCCCGGCTCCCCAGGAAAGCACCTGCTGCCGCTGCGCCGGATCGAGCAGAGTCCATTGCGATATCGGCGTGTGGGCACCCTGGAGCGCCGATTGCAACAGCGTCAGCAATTGACGGCCCATGCGCTGCACCGATTCCGCCTCGAACAGGTCTGTCGCATATTCGAGCACGATGGAGTGGTCGAAGTGTGGATCGACCACCACGGTCAGATCGACCTGCGAGGCCTGGCGCTCCACGTCCACGCGCGACCAACTGACGTCCCCGAAATCCACGTCGCGCACCGGAGTGTTCACCAAGTTGAACATTACGTTGAACAGGGGTGTCTGGGCCGGTTCGCGCTTGTGATCCAACATGCGCACCAGCAGTTCGAAGGGCATGTCCTGGTGCTCGTAGGCACCCAGGGCCGCGGCCTTGACACGCTGGAGAACCTCCGTGAAGTCCGGGTCTCCCTCCAGCGACGTGCGGATGATCAGGGTGTTGACCAGGGTACCGATCAGGTTTTCGCCGGCGTGGTGGTGCCGGTTGGCGATCGGCATTCCCAGGGCCAGGTCGGTCTGCCCGGTGTGCTTGCGCAGAAATATCTTGAAGACCGCCAGCAAGGCCATGGCGAGCGTGGCATCCTGGCTCGCCGCCAATGAGGCCAGTTGGTTCGTGATCCCGGATGGCAGAGGCAAGCGGACGCTCGCACCCCGAAAACTGGCCTGGCGAGGGCGGGGTCGGTCGGGTGCGAGGGCGATGGGCTGCAGGCCGTCCAGGCGCTGCCGCCAGTAGGCGGCTTCCTGCTGCTGGCGCTCGGTCTCGAACCAGCGGCGGTGCCAACCCGCGTAGCTGGCAAAACGCGAAGGGGGGCCTGAAAGCGCCGGCTTGATGCCTGGCCGTGCTTGCCGGTAGGCGGTGCTCAGATCCCGTCCCAGCACCGCGAACGACCATTGGTCTGCCACGATGTGGTGCAGAACGGTCAGCAGGACATGCTCATCGGGCGAGAACCGGATCAGCGTGGCGCGCATCAGGGGCCAGCGGTCGAGCTTGAACGCCTGCTGGCTGAGGCGGCTCATCAGTTCAGCGAGGCCTGCTTCGCCGCCTGGCGGGGCGTCCAGCCGGGTCAACTGGAAGTCCCAGTCGTCCACCACCTCCGCGACGGGGCCGAGATCCGTGGTGACGAACCTCGTTCTCAGGATCTCATGGTGGGAGATCAGGGCCTTGAAAGCCTGTTCGAGCCTGTCTGCATCGAGCGCGCCCTGAAGCCGCAGGGCCAGGGGTACGTTGTAGGCACTGCTGGCAGGCGCCAGCGCCTGCATGAACCACATGCGTTCCTGTGAGTACGACAGCAGTTCCGGCGAATCGGGCTCCGCCTGCGCGGTGTCCGCCTGGGCCGGCGGCCGTGCCGTTGCCAGCTTGGCGGCCAGGGCGCGTGTCATGCCTTGCAGGCTCGGATCGGCGAACAGGGTGGAGATGGGCAGATCCACGCCCCAATGGGTTTGTACCCTCGACAGCAGTTGGGTGGCGGTCAGCGAGTCGCCGCCAAGGTGCAAGAAATGGGCATCCGGCGGCACGTGTGGCAGGTTGAGCACGTCTGCCCACAGCGCGGCGAGCTCGGTGGCGAGGCCGCCTGCCGGTTCGTCCGTTGCACGCGCCGGTTCCGGGGTCGCCTGCAATTGGCTCGATGCCAACTCGCCCGCCAGATACATCCTGCGTGCATCCCGCCGCTGCAGCTTGCCGCTGGAGGTGCGTGGCAGCACGCCGCTGCGCAGGAGCACGATTTCCAGCAGATCCACTTGGTGGGCGTCCGCGATGGCATGGCGCAAGTCCGCTTGCAGGGAGGCCAGATTGCCAGGCGTCAATTGGTTGCGGCACTCGACCAGCAGCACGATGCATTCCCGACCGGCATGTTCGACCGGGCAGGCGATGACGCTTCTGGGCCGGATCCATTCGGATGCCCTCTGGGCGGTGTCTTCGAGATCCTGCGGGTGGATATTGCGGCCGTGAACGATGATCAGGTCGCTGTACCGCCCGGTGACGAACAGCTCTCCGTCCTTGAAAAAACCGAGATCGCCGGTTCTCAGGAAGGTATCAACGGCTCCAGGCTCGTCGATGAGTACTGCGAATTTCTCAGCGGAGGCGGCGGGCTGGTTCCAGTAGCCCTGGCCTACGCAGGCTCCCCGGACCCAGATTTCTCCCACCTCGTTGGCCGGGCATGGGCGGCGGGTTTCGGGGTGGACGATCCGTACTTCCATTCGCGGCAGCACACGGCCGTTGCCGACCAGTGTCAGCGAATCCGCCGCCGCAGCCTGCACTTCCTGCACCTGCCCTCGTTCTATCGACTGCCGATCTACCACAAGGGTTTTCGGTATGGCACCGGGGCGGCTTAGGGTGATGGACAGGACCGTCTCGGCCATGCCATACGACGGGGTAAACACCTCGGGCCTGAAACCGAAGCGTGAGAACGCTTCGAAGAAGCGCTGGAGCGTGCGCGGCCGGATGGGTTCGGCGCCGCAGGTGGCGATTTGCCAGTGGTCGAGCCGGAAATCCCAGCCTTTGGCGCGGGTCAGGGCATTCACGCACGCTTCGTAGGCGAAATCCGGCGCGCCGCTGTACGTGATGCCGTGCCGGGCAATGGCTTCGAGCCACCGCAGTGGCCGAAGCAGGAATTGCTGCGTGGACATCAGGTAGGACGCCGCCCCGGTGTAGGCGGGAGCCAGCAGGCCATGAACAAGCCCATAGTCGTGAAACCATGGCAGCCAGGTCAGGAATCTGGAGGACAGGGGGTCCCACGGGTTGTCCTGCGTCAGCGCCTCGCATTGGGCCAACAGGTTGGCATGGGTGATCTGGACGCCGCGGGGGCGCCCGGTCGAGCCCGATGTGTACTGGAGATAGGCCAGATCCTGAGGGCCGGCTGGCCTGAAGGCGGCCGGGGTGGGCGCGCCGCCGCGCCAGTCGCCCAGCCCGTCCAGCGTGGACCATCTGACGTTGGGTATTTGCGCCAGGGCGGCGGCATGGTGTTCATTGCGTGTGAAGGCCATGGCGACCTGGGCGTCTTCGCACATCGCCTGCAGCCTGCGCCAGCCGACCGTGGAGCGGCGTGCGTCAGGCGCCGGAGCGGGCACGGCGACCACGCCGGCCACCATGCAGCCCCAGAAAAGCAGCACGGCCTCCAGGCAGTTGTCATAGGCCAGAAGAACGCGATCACCAGGGCGAACCGTGTTCAGCAACAGTGCGGCGATGGCTTGGGACGCCTGGGCCAGCTCGGCATGGGTGAGCGTTTCGGTGGACACCAGATCCGGCTGCAAGAAAACGATGGCCGGTCTGGTTTTGAGGGCTTCAGGCCGCTGGAGGACACGATTTACAAGGGTGGACAAGGTGGAGCCCAAAGTGCGTTGCCGTCAAAAACGTATCCAGCTGTTTATTTTATCTTTGAAAACTTGCAATTCCCTTAACTTGGCAGGGAAGGGTGGGGTTCAAAAAAGATAGCTACCAGCGCTTGATGTAAAACGGTTTCAATATGAAATCCTTCTGAAAATAGCTTGTGGAGAGCGCAGGCAGCTATCATTTTTCAGTAGGCATTCTTGCCCGTGAGTGCGCCCAGCGTGCGCAGAAGAATGGTCACGTCCAGCCAGACGGACCAGTTGTTGATGTATTCGATGTCGGACTCCACGCGCTGCTGCATCTGCTCGATGTCGCGCGTCTCGCCCCGGAAGCCGCGTACCTGGGCCAGGCCGGTGATGCCGGGCTTGATGTTGTGGCGCGCGAAGTAGCTGTTGATGCGCTGGGAGTACTCGGCATCGTGTTGCACGGCATGTGGCCGGGGCCCCACGAGCGACATCTCTCCGCGCAGCACGTTGATCAACTGCGGCAATTCGTCCAGGCTGGTCTTGCGCAGGAACCCTCCGACACGGGTGATGCGGGGGTCGTTGCGCGATGCCTGCTTCACCACGCCAGCCTCTGGCGTGTGGACGTACATGCTGCGGAACTTCCAGATGTGGAAGGTCTTGCCACTCCAGCCGTTGCGCGCCTGCTTGAAGAAGACCGGCCCTGGGCTGTCCAGTTTGACGGCCGCTGCAATGATCAGCAGCAACGGCGAAATGGCAAGGAGTATGAGGGAGGAGAGAATGAAATCCTCGCAAGCCTTGAAGAGCAGGCGGGTGCCGGTCAAGGGCGTTTCGGAGAGGGTGATGACCGGCAGGCCGGCGATTTCGCGCACGCTGTGGTTGACCAGGAGCAGGGAGTGGATGTCCGGCACCCAATGCACCGCCACGTGCTTGTCCAGCAGCTGGAAGTACATCTCCCTGATCAGGTCGGAAGCGTCCAGCGGGATCGCGAAATACACCGTGTCGATGTCGTGCTGGTCGATGTGTGTCAGCAGTTCTTCGAAACGGCCGATCATGTTGGGCTCCTGCAGGCCCATGAAGCCCGAGGGCTCCTGCAGCCGGTGGAAACCGCTGTTCTGTTCGAGCTCGGATTCCGGAAGCTCAAGGCAGCCGATCACTCGCTGGCCCAGCCACGGGTTCTTGGCGATCTTGCTGTGAAGATAGTGCGCCAGCCGGCCGGTGCCCACGATCAGCACGTTTTCGGGCGTGACGGTGTGGCGCAGCAGCCGGATCTGCAGTTCCCGGATCAGATAGTGCAGGACGACCTGCACCAGGAAGCCCGCTACGTACAGCCAGCCCATCAGCCACCGGGAGTAGACGTCGGTGTGCTTGGTGACAAACCCGATCAGCAGCAGGCAGCCGAAGATCAACGTCCAGGCCTTGAAGAGGGTGATGGCCTTGCGCGCATGGCCGCTGTTGCTGCGGTACAGGCCGAATTGGTCGTAAGCCAGACCCATGCCGCCGAGCAGCAGTAGCAGCAGCACGGTGTACTCGGCGTTGAGCGATCCGATGTACTGCCGGATCAGGTAGTAGGCCAGACCCATGACCGCGGCGGCGTCGAGCAAGGCCTGGGCGGCGGTCGAAATGCTGCCGCGGCGCTTGAGGATGGAGCGGGGTGGCTGGGAGGGTAGAACCATGGTAGTAGTCAGTATAGAGGGGCGTCTCGAGGCAGGAACGGTGCCGATGGCTACCCCAGGCGCGCCCGGATGGCTTCGCCACGGTGCTTGAACACCGCCACCTTCCCATATTGCGGTGATTGCAGCGGATTCCAGTTCAGCGGAATGGGCGCATACAGCCGCAATGTGTCGTTTGCGTCGGCCATCTCAAAAGACTCGATCATCACACGCCGGACCGCTCCGACGTCCAAGCGGAACGGGCGGCCTCATAGGTATCGACGAGCGCCGCAGCGACGGTGGCAGGGTTATGGACACTGCTTACGTAACGCAGCCCCGCGCGGGCAAGTTCCTCCCGCAATTCCGGCTCCAGCAGCAAACGCTCGGCCTGGCGTGCCAGTTCATCCACTTGCCCCGGCGGCGCGGAAAGCCCATTGCGCTCATGCTGCACGACTTCCGCAATGCCTCCGGCAGCGAACGCCACCACGGGGCATTGCTGTGCCATGGCCTCCAAAATGACATACGGCTGGTTCTCCCAGCGAGACGTCACCAGCGTCATGGTGGCTCGGGCGCGCAAAGCCCTGATCTGATCCGGCGTTTGCTGGCCGAGAAACTGGATCCGTTGGCGAACATCTTCCTTCATATGCCGCTCGACGTAGGGCCCGAACTTGAGCAACTCACCTCCAGGCTGCGGTATGCCAATATCTGGCCCCGCAAAAATCAAATGCAGTTTCGGGTGGCGTTCTGCCAATATCGCAAAAACCTGCAATAGTTTGTCCGCGCCTTTGACGGTGTCGAACCTGCCTACGAAAAGCAATTCTTGAGAATCTCCCATTGGTTGGCGAACCTGTAATGCTTCGGCCGGCAACGGATAAGGGTTGGGGATCGTCCGGGCTAGCAAAGGCTTCAAGGCATAGCGGGAAATGGTCTCTTCCATAGTGCAGCGCGCAGGAGCCGTGATGAATCTGGCCTGCTGAAGTGCAGCGCCTTCGCGCTCAACCCTGTAGCGCTCTGCTGCACCGAGCGAGTGTTGCTGCACCAGGAAGGTGGGCCCATGCAGCCTCACGACGACAGGAAAACTCCCAAGAGCCTCCAGGTCTTTCGACCAGCCAAAGGATTCTTCGACTTCAAACACGTCCAGGGGCTTTCTGGAATGCACTTGTGCGACTGTATTGGCAATGCTTTTGCCATAGAGATAAGGGCCTTGGTCGGGTCTGAAATTTGCAAGAATCCGATCGCTGACTCTGCTCCACAGTGTTTCAGTCCGCCGATGCTCCACCTTGTGGATGTTCTCGCCGCCCGTTGCGGGCTCCAGGGAAGCACAGAAAATGGATACCTCATGCCCTGCGCTTTCAAGTTCCTGCTTCATGGCGTCGATGTACGTGACGATGCCGCTCGCACGCGCTGACAGGGGCCAGCCGGAAACAAAATACCCTATGTGCATAGTCTTCCTGAATGGGTTTCGGGTCGGGAAACCGGGTTTTCCAAATCTGGCTTTTTAAGCCGCCCGGATGTAGGATATGAGCTGGGTTCCGGCTGCTGCAACTATTGCGCCGAAGGCCGCTATCGCCAGGGTGAACAGCAGGCGCACACCTTCGTAGCGCCAAATCACCATTTTCTGTTTTGCCAGTATCCAGAGATAATAAAGAAGCGTTGGCGCCATTTCGAGCATCATGGCCACCAGAAAACCATGCAGGCCGAAATAATACGAACCGAGCAGCAAGGCCGGAACCAGCCACAACAGGCGCAGAATATTCCCGGTGAGCTGTATCCGTAGCAATCCGCTGGCAACCAGCAGATCTTCTGCGGTGGATGCATACACGTGGATGACCGAGCGTATGGCGACAAGCTGAAGCATCACGCCAGCTTGGGAATACCTTGGATCGTAAAGCACTTGGATGACGAAAGTACCCATGCCGCAGAGCAGCGCCGGTGCTGCCAGGGTGAGTGCGTGCAGCTTCCAGCTCTCGGTGTAGTACTTTTCGACAAAGGTGGATGGATCGTTCCGATAATTCTCGGCGCATCTGGGGTAAAGCATGTTCCGGCTCAACCGTGACGTTAGCGCCTCTATGGGCGCCAAGATGTTGAGCGCCATTCCATACAACCCCATCAAATGCAGATTGAAGAACTTCAGGAACAGGAATTTGTCGGACTGGTTGACCACCAGGGTGATCATGCTGGATGGCATGACATAGCGCGCGAAGCGGAATTGTTCGCGCAGGGCTTCACGGTCGAAGTGAAGCTGGATTCGGCTGCGCGGGTAGAAGTAGTAGCTTGCAAAAATGGCCAGCAATTGATTGAACAGTATCCCATAAAGAATACCGAAATAATCGCGGCTGAAGTAACTCCAGGCAATGGAGAAACAGGTTGACGCTGCCAGGCAACCCAGTTCGATGTAATTCATTCTCTGGGTCTGTCTTCGCCGAATCGAAAGCGGAACCGCCATGGACTCGAAGCCCCGGATCACGAACGAGAGAGAAAAAATTCGCAGCGCCAGTGTGAGTTCAGGCTCGCCGTACCATTGGGCCATGTAGGGGGCGAGCAGGAACATGAGCCCTGCATTGATCCAACTGCGTACCAGGCGCACCGACCACCAAGTATTGAAAAATCGCGGTTCTTCGCTTTTTTCATGCCGGATGATCAAACCCACGATGCCCACATCGGATAGCATTTCCACGACGAAAGCGATGGACGACACGATCGCCATCAGGCCAAAGGCTTCGGGATACAGTATTCTGGTCAGGACGACACTGCTGAGCAATCGCACGACGGCGATACCCACGGAGGTCGAGGCAGCGGAAAACAGCTCGCCTTTGAGGTTGATGAGCCTTCTTATCAATTCGTTACCTTTGGGGCTGTTTTTCGTTGGATAACGGGAGCCTGCTGTAGGCCAATCCCAATGCAGACAAGATCCATGCCGTTTGCTCGAGCCCGGTGCCAAAGCTCCCGGTAGCCATGAAGACATACGTTCCCAGCAGCAATGCCGCCAAGCAGGCTCCCAGCATAGACTGGTCAGGATCTGTTTTCTTCAGGGAATTCATTCTCTTCCAGGTGCGATACAGAGAGAGGAGGAAATATCCGCAAAATAAAAACAATCCAATGGAGCCATGGAATATGGCAACGGTCGCATAGGTGTTGACAAGATCGACAATTCCTTCGCCTTGGCGCATGTAGTCAAGGTACTGAAGTGCATGGGGAGTTCCGAACCATGGGTATTGTTGCCAAAGCTCCCACGCCGCTTCTGCAAGGCGTTGCCGATAAATGACATTATCGGTGTCGGTCGTTCCTATGAAGGGGAGGATGTCAAGGATTTTTTTGCCGGCAGGTGTTGCAAGGGCCATGCTGGATAGAATGGCCGCCAAGGTGCCCATTTTGAGTACCCGGATCGTACCGCGCGGCATGAAGAAACCAAAAAGGAACATAATCATGATGGCGATCAGCCATGGCGCCCTGGAGTAAGTGGCGATCAGTCCCAGCCATATCCATCCCGCTCCTGCGAGCCGTTGAAATTTTGAAAATTTCAATGAATTGGAAAGATAGAGCCAGATGCCGAAAGCTATCGCCAGCAGGTACCCCAATGTCAAGGCATGGCCTACCGAAGCCGGGGCTCTGAGGGAGTCGCCTCGCATCAGGTAGGGGGTCATGATGAATGTCTGCCATCTTTCCGTTATTCCCAGGTAGAGCACCCATCCTTTCAGACTCTCGAAAAGGGCAATGGGTGCAATAACGGAAAAAATAAGCAAAAAGGTGCCTAAAATCTCCTGGATCTTTCCTTTTTGGTCCGCTCCCCGGCTGAATGCGTAAATCAAAGCAATGGAGTCCAGGAAGATGAGAAACGTGCGCCTGAATGTATTCGTTGGCTCTTCGGATGGTATCAGCTGTACTATTTGTATGGCGCTGAAGAGGAATATGAAGAGATAGGGCAAACCCAGGCCGGGTTGGCCAGGGTATCTTGGGCTTCTGGTGTTGAATAATTTGATGGAGTATGGGAGTAAAATGGTTAATACCAGCAGCCGATAGATGTTGATGTCAAAAAGATAATTGATCCCTACCATGGGGATGAGAACATTTGTCGGGGGGACAATGTGTGAAAGGAAAACATACAGCGCCAACGGATTGGAATCGCGCTGGCCCGCGCGTACCATGACTGGAGCGGCAATGAAAAAGAAAATCCAGAAATTGGGGCTGAGGAATGCCACTATGGTGAGGAGGTACCAGGTGTTCCGCCGCAGGCGGAAGTCCTCTTTCGGCATCATTTTCAGCCAGATTTTCTGGCCGAAAAAGAAGACGAAAGAGCCCAGGGTCAACACTACGATCAGGGCTTTGATATTTTGGAGCATTTGTCAGGCGCCGTTCACGGTGGACAGAGTGGGGCAGCCATCCAATTTGTCAGGAATGATGGGATGAAACGGCATGGTCAAGGCGATGGCGGCGCATGGCCGATGACCCAGGCGACGAGGTGTTCGTGGCAGGCCATGCAGTGCCCCTCGGCATGTACTGCGGACGGGTTTGCGGTCATGCTGATCTGGAAGCGTACCGGAAATCCAGGTTGGGCCAGCCTTACGCATACGTCCTGAAACTCCAGCATGCGCCGGGTACGGGGGTACTGCCACTTGTAAAACGCTTCCTTGGCCGAGAACAGCCATGTCACCAGGCGACCCTGTAGCGCTACGGGTTGGGTATTCACGAATGCAGTTTCGGCTGGGGTGCAAATGGTGCCCCAGAGTGCGGGATCCATGGGCACGTCGTTTTCCAGATCGATGCCTATGGAGTGCACGGTCTCGCGCGGTCCCACGACCGCCACGCAGGCCTGCCTGGTGTGCGAGATGGAGCCGGCCAGGCCCTTGGGCCAGATGGGCGACCGGTCGGCTGCGCTGGGAATGGCCGCCGGTGGCCAGCCGATCTGCGCCATGGCCTGGCGGGCGGCCTGGCGGCCCGCTGCGAATTCGCGCTGGCGCCGGGGCACGGCGTTTCGGATGGCCTCGAATTCTTCCGGGTACAGCGCCTGTGGGTCACCGGCGATGTCCGTGCAGGCGACGCCCATGCCCGGCAGACGTTCGGACAGCCGCGCGCGCAACGCCTGCGGCGCTGTGAGCGGCTCGTATGCGATGGAAATGTTCATTCCTGCGCTTGTCTGCCGGCCCTCATGGCCCTGCGTCGCGACATGGCATCGGTGCGCATCTGCGCGCGCTCGGCGGCTTCTGCCGCTGCTTGCGGGCTGTCCTTTGGCTTGTCGTCCAGGTGGGCGGCCAGGGCCGACAGTGTCGGGAAGCGGAAAATGTCGGTGATGCTCAGGCGCGTGGTGTTCAGGGCTTGCCTGATTTCGCGGTGCGCTTGCACGGCGAGCAGGGAGTGGCCGCCCAGCGCGAAGAAGTTGTCCTTGGCGCCGATGTTCGGCACGCCGAGCACGCGCGACCAGATTTCGGCGATCTTGCCTTCGATTTCGTTTTCCGGCGCAACAAAGGCTTCGGTGCGCTCGCGCAGCGTGGTCTGGGTGGGCGCGGGCAGGGCCTTGCGGTCGATCTTGCGATTGGGGGTAAGGGGAAACTCGTCCACCGTCATGAAGTGCGCGGGCACCATGTGCTCGGGCAGGCGCCCGGCGAGCCAGTCGCGCAGGTGCTCGGCGGAGAAGCCCGGGTCGGCGCGCAGGTAGGCGACCAGCCGCACGTCCCCGGGCTGGTCTTCGCGCGCGGCCACCACTGCTTGGCGCACGCCTGGGGCGGACTCCAATACGGCCTCAATCTCGCCCAGTTCGATGCGGTAGCCGCGGATCTTGACCTGGAAGTCGGCCCGGCCGAGGAAGTCGATGTGGCCATCCTTGCGCCAGCGCGCCAGGTCGCCCGTGCGGTACATCCGGGCGCCGGCGGGCGCGGCGCGTTCCGGCTTGACGAAGGGGTCTGCGGGGAAGCGCTCGGCGGTCAGGTCGGCGCGTTGCCAGTAGCCGCGCGTGACGCCGTCTCCGCCGATGTAGAGCTCGCCTGGCACGCCGACCGGCACGGGTTGCTGGTGCTCGTCGAGCACGTACATCTGTGTGTTGGCGATCGGCCGGCCGATGTTGACCACGGCTTCGCCGGCGCCGGCGGTTTCGGTGGATGACCAGATCGTGGTCTCGGTGGGGCCGTACATGTTTTCGATGGAGGCGGATGTGACCTGCCCGAGTTCGGCCACCAGGGTGCCGGGCAGGGCCTCGCCGCCGATCATCAGGTGCTGCACCTGGGCCAGTGCCACGCGGGCCTCGTCGTTCATGGCGATCATGCGCGCCATGCTGGGGGTGCACTGCAGATGGGTGACTTGGTGGCGCACGATCTGGGCGGCGATGGAGAAGTCGTCGTCGGGCAGGGCGGCAGGCTGGTTCGCGCGGCGCAGCACCTCGGCCAGCGGGCGCAAGCCCTCCAGCACCTGTTCCCTGGGGATACCGTAGTCGATCAGGCAGGCAATTTCGCCCACGCCGATGCGCTTGAGTTCTTCCACGCGCTGCAGGCAGTCCTCCACGGTGCCGAACAGGCCGGAATCCTCGAAGTAGCGCTGGAAGGCGAAATCCAGAATGCCTTCCATTTCCTCGTCGTTCAGGGAGCGCAGGTCCAGGTCGAGCGGGTTGCTCACCCCGGCGGGTTTCTTGAACGCGGGGAAAGCCCAGGCGTATTGCTTGATGAGGGCGGCCGCGCTGCGCAGGTAGTCCTTCATCGGGCCGCGTGCCGTTTCGCGCGCGGCTTCGCGGTCGCCTGCGATGTAGGTGTGCAGCATCAGCGTAACGGTGAACTTCGCTGGGTCGTGGCCCGCGTCGCGCAGTGCCTGGTGGTAGAGCTTGATCTTGCCGCCGACTTCTTCCACGGTCTGCCCCAGCAGGTGGGTCAGCACGTTGGCACCGATGGCGCCGGCTTCTTTCCACGTGTCGGGGTTGCCGGCCGTGGTGACCCATACGGGCAGTTCTTTGGATACCGGCCGGGGTTGCGTGAGGACGGACAGCGTTTTCCCGCCGGCGGTAGGGAAGTCCACCGCTTCGCCGCGCCAGAGGCGGCGCAGGACCTGGATGGAGTCCAGCATGGCGGCTTTGTTGTGCGGCGGGGCGTTTTCGGGGCGGAGCACGAAATCGTCGGGCTGCCAGCCCGAGGCGATGGCCATGGCGGCGCGGCCGTTGGTGAGGTTGTCGATCACCGCCCATTCCTCGGCGATGCGCGCCGGGTGGTGCAGGGGCGCGACGCAGCTGCCCGCGCGCACGCCGATGTTTTTCGTGACGGCGGCGACGGCAGCGCCGGTCACCGACGGATTGGGGTAGGGGCCGCCGAAGGCGTGGAAGTGGCGCTCGGGCGTCCACACCGCGCAGAAGCCGTGCGCGTCGGCGAACTTCGCGCCTTCGAGCAGCAGTTCATACTTCTTCGGGCCCGCGCCGTCGTCGTTGCCCCAGTAGTACAGGCTGAAGTCCATTTTCGCGTCCGACAGGGGCAGCGTGCCAGCGGAGACCAGCGTGCGATTCTCGTCGCTGGACAGCACCAGCTTGAAGCCCCGCGCCAGGGTGTAGAAGAGCTCCAGCACGGAAATGTCGAACGACAGGCTGGTGACGGCCAGCCAGACGCCGGGCGGGTCGTGGCGGATGCGGTCGTCCATGCCGCGGAAGAAGTTGGCCACGTTGCGGTGCTCGACCATCACGCCCTTGGGGCGCCCGGTGGAGCCCGAGGTGTAGATCATGTAGGCGATGTCGGAGGACTGGATGCCGCTGTCCGGGTTGCTCTCGGGCTGGGCGGCGATCTGCGCGTCCGCATCGATGACCAGCACCTGGGCCTGGTGCGCGGGCAGGCTGGCCTGCAGCGCGGCCTGCGCCACGATCACGGGCGCGCCGCTGTCCTCGATGTAGAGGGCGATGCGGTCGGGCGGGTAGGCAGGGTCCAGCGGGACGTAGGCGCCGCCGGCTTTCTGGATGGCCAGCGCGCCCACCAGCAGGTCGAGCGAGCGGGCCGAGTACAGGCCGACCAGCGTGCCCGGGCGCACGCCCATGGCTTGCAGCCGGTGTGCCACCTGGTTGGCGCGCCGGTTGAGCTGGTCGTAGCTGAGGGTTTCGCCCTCGAACACCACCGCTGGCGCGCCCGGGGTCTTGCGCACCTGTTGCTCGAAGAACTGGTGTACGCAGGTGTGGCGCTCGTAGTCGCAGGCGGTGTCGTTCCAGCCGTAGAGCACCTGCTCGCGTTCGGCGGGCGACATGATGGGCAAGAGCCCCAGGGGCATGGCCCCGGCGGAAGCGTCGCCCAGCGCGTCCAGCACGCTTTGCAGGCGTTGCGCGAGCTGCTGGGCGGCCTCATCGGGCAGGCGGGCGGCGTCGTGCCACAGCGCGAGGCCGCCATCGGCGGTGAACTGCACCGTGACGGCGCTGCCGTCGATGAAGCCCGCGTCGTGCGACAGGCCGACCTGCGGCACGGACAAGCCTTTGATGGCCGGATCGCGCGCCACGAGATCCAGTGCGAACGCGGGGTGGCGGCGGGCCTTGTCCAGCACGCTGGCGCAGTGTTCGTGGAAAGCCGAGAAAGCGCTATCGCCTGCCGCGGTAAGGCGCAGCGGCACCCAGGTCGATAGATAACCCGGCGCCTGCGGTGCGGACGCATCGCGGTAGGCCAGATCGAACGTGGTCTTGCCGCTGATGCGGGCCACCCATGCGGCCACGGCTGCCAGAAGCCGGTCACCGGCGAGGCCTGAAGGCACGGACAGCGCGATGTGCTTCAGAGCGGCTGGGGCAGTACTGGTCGTCGCGGAGGGCAGGTCGATGGCCTGCGGCGTCTGCAAGCAGCGGCGCCACGTGCCTTCCCCAGCGGCCACGTGCGCCATGGCTTCGGTCAGGGCGTGTGCTGTACCCGCATCGAGCAAGGGCAGGCGGTCTCCCGCCTGGGCGATGGCTGTGGGGCAGAGGGGCTGGTTGCGCTGATCGCGCAGACCGGTCAGGCGGATGGGCGCGGATGCGGTGCCCACCACCAGGCCAGCCGGCGTGGCCTCAATCACTTCCCCAGGGGCGGCAGTGCGGGTTGGCGGTTCGATGGCCGCCTGGGCGACGAGTAGCACACGGCCTGTGGCCTCCACCTTGGGGCAGGCCAGCGGATTCCAATAGGTGCCATGGTCCAGTGCTCTGACCAGGGCTTCCAGGGTTTCGGCCGGTTGTGCGAAGTCGAGCCGTGCAGCCGCGGCAGGGCGATCCAATCGCGCATGGTAGCTGCGCTGGCGCAGGTCCTGCGGCGTGCGCTGCAGGCCGGGGCCGCGCAGGTCGGACAGCAGCTCGGCGAAGCTTTCCATCGCCGCCTCGTAGCACCGCGTGTTCAGCGTCAGGGCGGTCTCATGCGGCGCCATGTCGAACAGCTTTTGCTTGACGATGTCGCCTTCGTCGATGCCTCCTTCGATCATGTGCCAGGTGACGCCGTGCTGTTTTTCGCGCTCCAGGATGGCCCATACCGGCGCGTTCAGGCCGGCGTGCTTCGGCAGCGGGCCGTCGTGGAAGTTGATGGCGCCTTGTGCGGCCTGGTCCAGCACCGCCTGCGGGATCACCGACAGGTTGGCGATGCTGAACAGCCAGTCGAAGCGGATGCTGGCGAGGCGCTCCCCCAGGCCCTCGCCGGGTGCTTCCACCCGAAGGCCTTGGTGTATGGCCCAGGCGCGGATATCGGCGTTGCGGGTGACTACCGCCACGACCTTGTCTCCGCCTTGCAGCACGCGCTCTGCGCACTGGACCAGCAAGGACTCGTTGCCCATCACCACACAGGAAAACCCGGTCATTTATCGCTCCAAAACGTGAACAAGGGCAGATGGGTCAGCTGGGCCGGCCGCCCACGAGCTTACGCTGCCACAGGCTGCGCAGGGCATGGGAAACCAGGTCGCCCAGAAAATGCTCAGGCCCGTTTGCCGACTTCTTGCCGAGGACCTGCCGCGTCCTCAGGATCATCGAGCCTGCGACATAGGACAGGGTGGCCAGGGCGGCGTAGAAGACACCGTGGTTCTTGATGTAGTACCACATGCGGGAATCGAACCAGTAGCCCGGCATCCGCTTGCAGTTCTTCATGCCGGTGGAGGCGGAACTGATGTGCATGACCCGGCTGTCCTTCACATAACGGGCAAGCCAGCCCGCACGCTGCGCACGCAGGCAGAGGTCGGTCTCCTCGAAGTACAGGAAGTAGCGCTCGTCGAAAAGCCCGATCTCGTCCAGGACCTGGCGCCGGATCAGCAGGCTTGCGCCGGCCAGCCAGTCCACGGTCATTGACTCGGCGGGCTCGGGAATCGCCACGATGTGGTCGCGCAGCAGGCGTGAGATGGGGCCGGTGCGTGCCGCGGACTCGAATTCGCTCAGGATCCCGGGGAAGCGGAATGCGGTGTTGTGGTAGACGCGATCCTCGCCATAGGTGTAGCCGCCCGCAAAGCCGCAGCGGGGCTGGGCCTGCATGGCGCCCAGCAGGATGCGCACGGCGCCGGGCTCGGGGAAGGCGTCGGAGTTGAGCAGGTAGACGAAGTCGGGCGCTGAACCGTCCGGCAGACCCAGCCGGATGGCCACATTGTTGCCGAAGCCGAAACCCCCGTTGTGGCCGGATGCCACGACCCGCACCCGTTCCCGATCCCAGCCGCGCGCGAGCACGGTGTCGCGGATCTTTTCGTAGGAGCCGTCGCCCGAGTCGTTGTCCACCACCGTGATGGCACCGGCGATGTCCGCCATCTCCCGAATGGCTACTTCCAGCGCCTTCAGCGTCAGGTCGGCGGTGCGAAAGTTCAGGAGGACGGTGAGAACGGTAGGGTTGTCGTTCATGGCCATGTTTTAATGGTTTTGGATGAAATTGGCCTCTAGCGCTTATGCAGCAAGCGTGAGCAGCTATCTTTTTTCATGGCCTGAGCGTCGATGAGACGGCGTTGATGCAGAGCCTGATCTGCTCGGCCAGCACGCGCACGTTGGGCTCGAGCACCATGGAGTCGTGGTCGCCCGGCACTTCGATCACGCGCAGCGCGGGCATGTAGCGCGTCCAGTCGTTGTCGTCGAACACGTATTCGCGCGCCGCGCTCACCCAGCGGCCGTTCGTGACTTTATAGCGCCGGTCCAGGGGCGGGCGGAACAGCACGGCCGGGCCATCCCAGGATGTGAGCGCATAAGCGGACAGGGCAGCGCGGAACGCAGCCTCGATTTCGGTGTTGTGCAGCTGGTGGGCGCTGGCGGTGGGCGCCGCGCCGCCGCCGCGAAGGCGTTGCAGTTCCCAGTCGATGCGGCGCCGCACCCATTGCTTGAAGAAGCCAAGGCCGCCTTTGCGCAGATCGGCCAGCTTGATGAGCAGCTTGTCTGGCCGGGTCAGGGCGGGGCGCACGGGTACCGGTGTGTCCAGCATGACCAGCAGCGACACCTTTTCGCCCGCGGCTTCGAGTTGGCGCACCATTTCGTAGGCCGTGATGCCGCCACCGGAGAAGCCGCCCAGCAGATAGGGGCCGTGGGGCTGGATCTGGCGCATCTCGGCGATGTAGTCGGTCGCCGCCTCGACCAGCGTCGCGTGGGGCGCATGGTCGCCATAGAGTCCCCGGGCCTGCAAGCCGTAGAAGGGACGCCGGACACCGATGAGGCGGGCCAGATGGCGCAGGTTGAGCACGTTGCCGAACATACCCGCCACCAGGAAGAGCGGCGTGCGTTTGTCGCCTTCACCGTCGTGCATGGCCACCAGGTGGGTGAAGCGGCGCTTGGGGGCAGAACTGGTCGCAGGCGTACCGGAATCCGTGCCGGTGTCGCCGATGTGTTCCCGGATCATCGCTGCGCAGAGGGCGATCGTGGGCGCCTCGAACAGCACCGAGATCGGGAACTCGACCCGGTAGGCCTTTTTCACCATGGCGAACAGGCGCACCGCGATCAGCGAGTGGCCGCCCAGGTCGAAGAAGTTGTCCTCCACGCCCACCTGGTTCACGCCCAGCAGTTCTTCCCAGAAGCCCACCAAGGTGCGCTCCACGTCGTTGCGCGGCTCCACGTAGGCGCTGCCGAGATCGGGGCGCTGGAATTTCTGGCCCGTGCCCGCGTCGGCCGCCACGGCCTGGCTGGCCTGGCGGATCAGCGCGTCCAGGTTCATGGACGACACCACCACCTGCGGCAGCCCGGTCGCCAGCGCGCGGCCGAAGGCATCGGCGCCTTCGGCGGGTCGTATGCCCTGGGCGATGTTGTGCTGCAACTGCTCCTCGGCGGGTGAGAGCCGCACCTCGGCATCGGTGCGCGCGCTCTCGTCGAACACCAGTTCGCGGGCATCGAGTCGGCTTGCCGAGGCCGCGAAGCCGCCTTCTTGCAGGCGCTTGATGGAGAAGCCCAGCACTTCCACGCACACCTCGCCGTGTTCGTCGCACAAGGTGACGTCGAACACCGCGAAGGGCGCATCGGCGCGGTTGTCCTGCGCGTTGCGCACCCAGCTCCAGAGGCGGGCTGGCAGCGGACGGTGCACGCGCACTTCGCGGTACGACACGGGCACCCAGAGGTGGTCGGGCGCATAACCCGCAATCAGGCGCATGGCCCAGCCGGTGGCCAGGTCCAGCAGGGCCGGGTGCAGCAAGTAGCCCTCTTCGAGGTCTGCGTGGAATGCGGCAGGCAACTGCAAGTGGGCGATGCCTTCGCCCTCTCCATACGCGACTGAGTGCAGCACGCGCCAGCGCGGCCCGAAACGCAGATGCTCTTCCTGAGGCGAGCGCAGTCCCGCGGGGTCTGCCGCGCGGTGTTGCGGGCAGCGCGACGCGAGGGCGGCAATGTCCAGGGCTTGCGCCTGCGGCTGCGCGCCTGGCACCAGCGTGGCCTGCGCGTTGAGCTGGAAGCCCTGGCGTCCCTCGAACAGCACATCGCTGCGCACTTCGAGCGCATAGCCCTCGTCATTGCGCGCGAGCTTCACCCGCACCTCGCGGCTTTGCTCGTCGTGGACTTCCAGCGGACGGAAGAAGTACAGGTTGTGGATGGCGAACGGCCCCTTTTCGCCGTTGCCCCTCAAGGCCTGCGCCGCCAGTTCCAGGTAGCCGGTGCCCGGCAGCAGCGCCTGGCCCGAGGCGGTGCGGTGCCCATCCAGGATCCAGCGATCCTGGGTACGCCAAGTGGCGGTGAAGAGCCGGTGCCCCGCGGCATCGAAGGTGGCTTCATCGAGGAGCGGACCGTCGGCGGCGTACCGTGGCGCGGGTACGGGTTCGCCGAGGCAGTTGGCAAGCATCTTCGCGGCCATGCCCACTTCGTTCCAGATGCCCCAGTCGATCGCCAGCACCCGTGTACGGCCCGCGGCACGGCTGTGCGCGTAGGCGTTGAGGTATTCATTGGCGGCCACATAGTCCACCTGGCCTGCCGGGGCGATGGCGGTGCTGCTGGAGGAGAAGAGCACCAACTGGTCGATGCTCCCGTCGGGAAAGAGTTCGTGCAGGATCTGCACGCCATGTACCTTGGCGGCGAACACTTCCTCCACGGCGCCAGAGGTCTTGGTCAGCAGCGGCCCATCGTTGACCACGCCGGCGGCATGTACCACCAGATGGATGCGCCCGAAGCGCTGGCGCGCCTGCTCCGCCGCAGCCTGCATGTCCTTGATGTTGCACACGTCGGCGGCAACCACCTGCACCTCGGCGCCCAGATCCTGGAGCCTGCGCACGGCACGGATGCGTTGCGCCAGCGAACCCTGCGCGTCAGCGCTGCGCAAGACCGTGTCCCAGGTCTCGGGCGCCGGCAAAGGCTGTCGCGTCAGCAACACCAGGCGGACGCGTTTTTCGCGCGCCAGGCGCTCCGCGACCGTCAGGCCGATGCCACCGAGGCCGCCGGTGATGAAGCACACGGCGCCCTCCGGCAGTTGTGGCAGTTGGGCCGTCGCGGGCAGGGCCAGGGGGGCAAACCCGAGCTCGAACCGCTTGTCGCCGCGCAACGCGGCCACGCGGTTGCCAGGCTGGGCGAACAAGTCTTCGAGCACGCGATCGGCCACGGCGCCCATGGCGCCGGGCTGCGGCTTGGCGCGCCAGCCGGTGTTCTGGGCGGGCAGGGTGAGATCCAGCACTGTGCAGGTCAGGCCGGGCAGCTCGCGCGGCGCCACGCGGGCCGGGCCCATGAGGGTGGACTTTTCCGGATAAGGCAAGGCCTCGTCCCGCACGCGGACTGCGCCCGTGCTCAACACCGTAAGGTGCAGCGGCTTGGGCAGGTTCTCTTCGGCAAGCGCCTGTGCGAGGAACAGCAGGCTGAAAAAACCCTGTTCGATGTTGCGGTGGAAGAAGCTGCTTCCCGGACGGAAGCGCTCCTCGCGGGTCACCAGCCAGGCGTGCACGATGTGCTGGGGCGGGTGGCCTGCGGCCATGAGTTCGCGCACCAGCTCGTCGTAGCCTTCGCGGCCCCGCTCCGGGGCCAGCAGGAATTCTTGCTCGCTCACACGGGCGAACATATCGCCCGCGCGTACCACCGTGACGCGGTGGCCCGCGGCACGCAGGCGCTGCACCAATGCATCGGCCAGGCCCGGCTCGTCCATGAACACCAGCCAACTCTGCGGCGGCGTGCTGGCCAGATCCTGGGTGACGTCGAACTCCACGTCCGCCTGGCGCGGGCGCCAGCGCGGCTGGTAGCCCCATTGGCCCACATCGTCGGTGCGCACCAGTTGCACCGGCGCGGGAGCGGCCTGAAGGGCCTTGCCCGGCTCGATGAAGTAGGGTTTGCGCTGGAAGGCGTAGGTGGGCAGGGGAACGCGGCGGCGCTGTGCCCCGCCCCAGATCGGCTCCCAGTCAACGGCCACGCCGTTGGCCCAGAGACGGCCCAGGGTACCGAGGAACCAGACGTCGTCGGCCACCTGGTGATCGGGGTGGCGCAGGGAGTTGATCACCTGGGACGCCGGAACCCCATTGGCCTGAGCCAGGGAGCCCAGCGCCTTGCCCGGACCCACCTCGAGGTAGACGCGCTTGGGGTCGGCGTCTCTTAAAGTCTCCATGCAGGCGGAGAAATTCACCGTGTTGCGCAGGTGCCCGACCCAATACAGCGGGTCGGTGGCATCGCGCGCGCTCAAGGGCTGGCCGTCGCGGTTGGAAATGATGGGCAACCGAGGCGCGCTCAGGCGGATGCCGCGCAGGTAGGCTTCGAAGCGGCCCAGGATCGGTTCGAGCATCCGCGAATGCGCGGCAATGTCGATCTGGATGCGCTGCGGCTCCACCTCGCGTGCGCGCAGCGTGGCCTCCAGCGCATCCAGCGCGTGCTGCGGGCCGGACACCGCACAGAGCTCCGGCGCGTTCACGCTCGCCATGTCCAGTTCGGCCCCGAGCAGGCCGCGCACGTCGGCGGCGGGCAGGGGAATACTGAGCATTCCGCCCGGAGGCACCGTGTCGAACAACTGGCCGCGCAGCAGCACCAAGCCGATGCAGTCCTCGAACGACATCACGCCGGCCAGGCAGGCGGCGGTGTTCTCGCCCATGCTGTGGCCGACCAGGGCCGCAGGCTGCACCCCCCAGGACATCCATAGCTGCGCCAGAGCGTGCTCCACGATCATGATCAGCGGCAACTGCACCGAGGGCCGTTTGAGCCGTTCGACCGCCGCGGCATGGTCTTGCGTTGCAGGCAGCCACAGCGCCCGGATGTCGTAGTCCAACTGCCGCTGCAGGATGTCCAGGCCCCGGTCCATCCAGTCCTGGAAAACCGGCTCGGTGGCATAGAGCTCGCGCGCCATGCCTGCGTATTGGGCGCCGCCACCCGGGAACATGAATACCACTTCAGGGCCGTCGCCCAGGTAGCTGTGCGCGAAGACGCGGCGGGCGTCGGAGCCTTCGAGCAGGGCCGCGGCCTCTTCGTGGGTGGCGGCCACCAGGACACGCCGGTGCTCGAACGCGCGGCGGCCTTCCTTGAGCGTGAACGCCACGTCGGCCAGATCCTGTTCCGGATGGGCGCGCAGATGCGCTGCGAGCGCCTTGGCATTGGCCTCCACGGCGGCCCGCGAGCGGCCCGATACGACCAGTAACTGGAAAGGCCAGTCGGAGGGCTCGGAGGCGGCCGCTACCGGCGCTTCTTCCAGCACGGCATGGGCATTGGTGCCCCCGACGCCCAGCGAATTCACCCCGGCACGCCGCGGGCCCTTGTGAGACACCCAGGGGCTGAGCGTGTGGTTGACCTGGAAGGGGCTGCTCTCGAAGTCGATAGCAGGATTGGGGCGTTCATAGCCCAGGCTCGGCGGGATTTCCTGGTGCTTGAGTGCCAGCGCCACCTTGATCAGGCTGGCCACGCCGGCGGCGGTGTCGGTATGGCCGATATTGGTTTTGACCGAGCCGATCCGGCAGAAACCGGTGTCGGACGTGGTTTCGCGGAATGCCTGCGTCAGCGCGGCCACTTCGATCGGGTCGCCCAGGTAGGTGCCGGTGCCGTGGCATTCCACGTAGTCGATGGTGTCGGCCGACACGCCGGCCACGGCCTGCGCCTCGGCGATCGCCTTGGCCTGGCCATCCACGCTGGGCGCCAGATAGCCTGCCTTCGCCGCCCCGTCGTTGTTGACGGCGGTGCCCTTGATCACCGCCCAGATGTGATCGCCGTCGCGCAGCGCATCCTGAAGCCGGCGCAGCACCACGACCCCGGCCCCCGAGCCGAACACCGTACCCTGGGCGCGGTGGTCGAAGGCGTGGCAATGGCCATCGGGCGACAGGATTTCGCCTTCCTGGAAAAGATAGCCCCGGGCGTGCGGCAGTTCGATCGTCACGCCACCGGCCAGGGCCATGTCGCATTCGCCGCCGAGCAGCGCCTGGCAGGCGTAGTGCACCGCCACCAGGGAGGTGGAGCAAGCCGTCTGGATGTTGACGCTGGGGCCCTTGAGGTCAAAGATGTGGCTGACCCGGGTGGAGAGAAAATCCTTGTCGTTGCCCGTGTGGCGCAGCAGGAACATGCCCGTGCTCGCCACCAGATCGGGGTTGGAACAGATGTTGAAGTAGAAATAGCTGCCCATGCCGCACCCGGCATAGACCGCGATGGGGCCGGGAAAACGCTCGGGCGGATGCCCTGCATCCTCCAGCGCTTCCCAGGCCACTTCCAGGAACTGGCGGTGTTGCGGATCCATGATGGCCGCTTCCTTTGGGCTGAAGCCGAAGAAGTCCGCATCGAACTGCTCGAATCCTTCGAGCACGGCTGCTGCCGGCACGTAGTTGCGATGCCGCATACGTTCTGGGCTCTCGCCAGCGGCGAGCAACTCGGCTTCCGAGAGTCGGCGGATGGACTCGATGCCCTGGCGCAGATTAAACCAGTACGCAGCCGGATTGGCCGCGCCCGGCAGGTGCGCAGCCATTCCAACGATGGCAATGTCGTTCGATGCGTCTGATTGCGTGCTCACACAGTTCTTGTAGGTGTTCCCCGGTCATACCCTGACCCCACCGGGCGGGTCATTATCGCTCAACAGTTTGTTACTTGTGAATCTGGAAATCACCTTTGCGATGGCGTTGGCACCGCCGAAAACGATCCGTCTTGAAGTTGGCTACCGCCAGTCTCGCCGTGTCTGAAATTAGTAGTGCCCAGTACACCATATTGGCTGCGGTCGTTGAGCACCTCGTCAACCAGTTGAATATCGATCAATTGCGCCTCGGTGGCAAACCCGTAGACCAGCGCCGTGTCACAAAGGATGTTGATACTGCGGGGAATGCCATGCGCAGCCTTCGCAATCTTGGCTGTGGCCAACGGCGTGAACAACGGGCGCTCCCGGCCGGCCACCTTCAGGCGGTGCTCGATGTAGTCCCTGACTTCCACGGAATTCAAGGGCGGAATATAGAAATCGGCGGCCACCCGCTGTGCGAACTGCTGCAGTTCCGGACGCTGGAGCAGCGTGCGGAGTTGGGGCTGCCCCACGAGTACCACCTGCAGCAGCTGATCCTTGTCCGCGTTGATGTTGGAGAGCATACGCAGCGACTCCATCGCCGCGGGGTTGACGTTCTGGGCTTCATCGACGATGAGCACCACCCTGTTGTTCTTGCCATACTCGCTGATCAGGAAGCGTTGAAAAGCGTCATAGCGGGCGATCGGCGACAGGCCTTCATAAGGCTGGCCAAAGGCCAGCATGATCCACTCCGTGAGATCAGCGAGGTCTGGGTGTGTGTTGATGACCAGGCCGACCTTGACCTCGCTGCCGAGTTCGTTGAGCAGACGGCGGATCAGCGTGGTCTTGCCGCAGCCGATATCCCCGCAAATCACCGTGAAGCCCGCCCGGTTGTGGATGGCGTACTGCAGCATGGTGTAGGCCAGCGAGTGGCGCTTTCCCATGTAGAGAAAGTCTGGGTCGGGCTGGATGGAGAAAGGCTTTTCTTTCAGGCCGTAGAAGGATTCGTACATATGCTGCGTGGTGGTGAATGCCTCCCATGCGGCGGGAAGCGGTCGTGCCTACAAGTCTCCCCAAGTCTCGCGACGGGCCAGGGGGAGACTGGCCGCCCTGCCTGCAACGGGATCCGTCGGGAGGGCATGGCCCATGCGGTTCGGCGACCCATCTGAGACATTATCGACTACGATGCCGCCAGGAGCCGGCGCGCAGCATGACCTCGAATCGAATTGAACGCACCCATGACCGATGTATGTGAAATATGTGGATTGAAGGTCTCGCGAGGGAGCCTGAACAGCCACGTTCAGGCCATTGCAAGCCGGGCGGCCACTGGCGAAGGCGCCTGGCTCCTGACGCTCAACACCGAGATGCTGGCGCGCGGTGCGCGAGAGCCAGACTATTGGAGCCTGATCAAGCAGGCTGACATCGTCACGGCTGACGGCATGCCTCTGGTCTGGGCTTCGGGCATCAAGCATCCTGGGGCTGCGATCACCGAGCGCACCACGGGAGTCGATCTGGTGGACGCCATGTTCCGGCTGGAAAGCGTGCCCCGCTTCGCCGTCATCGGTGGCAAAAGCCCCCTCGTGACCATCCAACAATACGGCCCTCGGGCCATGGATGCCTGCGCATTTGTCTTTGATGGCAAGGTGGATCTTTCCGAGGAGCAGCTGGAGTCGCTTTGTGGCGAGTTGGGCCGGCACGGGGCACGGGTGGTCTTTATCGCACTTGGAGTTCCCAAGCAGGATCGCCTAGCGGTCGAACTTCGGCGCCGAATGCCGCACCTTGTGCTGCTGGGCATCGGCGGCACTTTTGAAATCCTGGGGCCGGAGGGTAGCCGTGCGCCCCGTTGGATGCAAAAGGGGGGGCTGGAATGGCTGTACCGCCTCTCCCGGGAGCCGGGCCGCCTCTGGCGGCGCTACCTGATCAACTATCCGCAAGGGGCTTGGTTTTTGATCAAGGATTGCTGGACGGCCGGCAAGTGATCATCCGGTAGAGCCCCGTTGATAGCGGCGAACCCTACAACTCCAAGGGAGCTTGCCGCCGACACTCTTGCAAGTCGCATAAGCTCCATGTACATGCCGCAAATGCGAAACTGTACGCAAAAGATGTTGTTTTTTGCGATTTTGACTCGCTGACAAGCTGCGAGACTGTATTGACTGGACTGCCTAGGTTGCGCTGAGTCGTCGCTTGGTAGCGGCTGGCTTGGTGGCTGTTTCTGTCGCACATGCAGCTTGTCACAATCCAAGCCAAGTGTGCTCGATAATGCAGCCTGCCGAAGACGGGTCGCTGTGGTATTGGTTGTCCAGCCGCTTGAGTTTTTGCAGTTTGACTTGGCGTTCCACTGGCCGTATTTGGTGCTGGTGGTTATATAGGGCGCGCCTTCGTCATAGTTTGTGCCCAGGCAGAGTGATGGGTTCATTGATTTTCTTTATGTTGCCCAGTGCCGAATGCAGCACTGGCTTATTAACACAAAGCCCTATTTAAGGCTCGAACTTATGATCACGCGTCTGGACAAACTAAAAATGACTGCGGCAGCAGCGCTTTTCCTGACAGCCTGCGGCGGCGGTGGTGGATCGACTGATGGAGTTGCTTCAAGTCAGAATGCTGGAGCAATTTTAGCCACGTCCACGTCCCCATCTACGTCCACGTCCTCTACGTCCACGTCCACGTCGTCTGCGTCCCCATCTACGTCCACGTCCACGTCGTCTGCGTCCCCATCTACGTCCACGTCCACGTCGTCTACGTCCCCATCTACGTCCACGTCCACGTCGTCCACGTCCCCATCTACGTCCACGTCCACGTCGTCCACGTCTACGTCTACGTCTACAGATTCTGCTGGGCAGATGCTAATGCCCACTGTCGATAAAGCTCTCATTCCGGCAGCATCAATCGGAAGTTCCATCGCACAGGTCGGCCCCGCCACTATGCAACCCGGCCCTAGTGATGGAACGGGGGCCTTTCGCACTTCCTGCAGCTATTCTCATATGGCCTTCGACGATCCCATTCTTTATCCAGGGCAGCCTGGCGTTTCTCACCTTCATGTGTTTTTCGGCAATACGGACACCAATGCTAACTCAACGGCGTCATCGATTGCTTCCAGTGGTAATTCCACTTGCTTTGGCGGTATCCTGAATCGCACGGCCTATTGGGTCCCCGCGATGATTGATACAAAAGATGGTAGGCCGCTTCAACCTCAATCTTCCCAGTTTTATTACAAAACGGGTTATAATGGTGTCGTTCCCAGCTCTGTGCAGAGTATGCCCCAAGGCCTGCGGATGATTGCGGGAGACGCAAAGAACACTTACCCCAATCCGGGTAACTTCTCGTATAGCTGTAACTCCACGAATAATGTAGAGATACCGCAGCAGGCGGGCTCGGCCATTCCCAATTGCCCAATGGGTTCAGAAGTATGGCTGCACATCTACTTCCCGCAGTGCTGGGATGGTGTAAACCTTGATTCTCCGGATCACAAGAGCCATATGGCGTATGCCACTCCTGGCCAAGGTTGCCCTGCTTCTCATCCAACGCCGCTGCCTGAGGTTACTTTCAACATTATTTATGCAGTCACGGAGGCTAATTCTCCGTTGCGGTGGCGCCTGTCGTCGGACAACTATAGTTCTTCTTTGCCTGGTGGTTATTCGGCGCATGGTGACTGGTTCAATGGTTGGCAACCGGACATCATGAAAACTTTCGTCGAGAACTGTGATCAGAAAGCTTTGGATTGTCACTCTTATTTGCTTGGTGACGGTCGGGAACTCTATTGATGGCTTCCCATGGCGCCCAAGTTATGCCTTGGGCGCTGCAACTGTTTCCGTCGGCAGAAACAGCAAGGCCCTGGGCACCACGTATCGCGCGCCATGCGGTGCGGTCCACTCCAGTCGTATCCTTGCGTCTGAAGGGGTGAGTTGGGTCACCACAATTTCAATGGGATAGAAGCGTCCTGCAGCCATGTCAAATCTCTGTTCTGGTGCTGCGCCTACACCAGCAACGATTTTCTTGGCGACAGTGATTCGCATGTTTGGCGCATCGGCGTGGAAGCGATAGGCCCCGGTGAGAGGCGCTTTGATCCAGCCACTCCAACGGACAGAGGAAATCGGTGGGGTAGCAGGGCCAGAGGATTCTCTGATGGACTGATCAAAGTCAACTACCTCGTCTACTCTCACCAGCTTCGGGGTGCCGCGCATCAAGGTGTCGGAAAAATACTCTCCTCTCAAGCCCACGCCCTTCGCATTTGCTGCGGTACAGAGGTCGGCCCGTTCGGCTGCGCGAAGCAGTTCCATCGCCATGCGATCATTCGCGCGTGTTGGTCGAGCAAGTTCGATGATGTCTCGCTGTAGCAGCAACAAAACGGCCACAGCGGCCGCTCCGAGAGCGATGGCTCGGCGCCAGGTGAGAATTTGTCGGGAGGAGTTTTGAAGGTGGGGCATGAAGGCTAAATTCACCCAAAAGCGTTTGGCTGTTGCTCAGTCCCGGCGGGTTCTGATCCAGCTTATCTGGCGCCGTGTGAGAAACCCCAGGTAGAGCGGGATTTTTCGCAGGATGTACCAAGGTATGGACATCAATTCGCCAAAACTAATCCACCGGCGGCCGACTTTCCACCAGCCTATAAGCACCGTCAGCGCCAGGATGAAGAAGGCGGCGATGGACAAGATCGCCACTATGGGCCAGACCCATCCCAGCCAAGATAGCAGGCTTGCAGCGACCGCTTGAGCGCCAATCAAGAGGGTAAACAAAGCCAGGGGCGGGATGCACATGTCAAGCGTCAGCGTCGCCAGACCGATATTGCGGTGGGCCAGAGACCTCCGCAGCAGGCCCGGCGCTTGTGAGGCGACCATGCTCAGATGGCCATGTTCCCAGCGTTTGCGCTGAGATTGGGAACCTTGCTCGTTGGTAGGAAAGCTGCTGCTGACTAAAGCCGAAGGTAGCAACTGCGGAGGCTTACCCGCTAGGGCGCAGTCCAACCCCAGCTTGAGGTCTTCCACGATATGGCCGGTAGCCAGGTTGACTTGCTGCAGCAAGGGCCACGGGAACGCCATGCCACTGCCCATCAACTGGCACGGCAAGCCAAGGCGCCGGAAGCCCTCGGCACGCAGGCGGGTGCGGAAGTCCCAGGCAAAGGCGGCCATGCGCTGCATGAGCCCGGCATTCGGTGGTGCGACCATGTCGTACATGGCTTGCACGGGGCGTTGCAGGCGGTGGGCTTCGGCGGCAATGGCCGCCAGGCTGCCGGGCTCGGCTACGCAGTCGGCGTCCATGATCACAACGATTTCGGGCGGGGCATGGCGCAAATGGCTTACGCCATGGGCGAGTGCATAACCCTTGCCGCGGAGATGGGGGTCGATCCGTTCGAGCACCTCGGCGCCCGCAGCGCGTGCGCGGGCCGCCGTGTCGTCCGTGCAGTTGTCTGCCACGACCAGAAGACTCGCTCCGGCGGGCAAAACCCGCAAGGCTTGCGCCACCATGGATTCGATGATCTCTGCTTCGTTGTGCGCAGGCATGAGGACGACGGTCGATGGATGGAGAGCGTCGGCCTTGGGAGCCTGGCCAGTGTGCTGCGGCAGGAGGCTTGCTGCTACCTGAAGAGTGAGCAGGGTCACCAGCAGCAGAAGAACCAAACCGATTACCAGCAGTGCCCAGCTGATGAAAGTGGTGATCATGGTCAAGAAGAGAAGATGTGCCGCAATTTTGTGGCTTCCGTGTCGACCGAGTGCCGCTCAATGACCCTGGCGCGGGCGGCGAGACCCATGTCCTGCAGCTTGTCCGGGGCTGTTGCGAGTGCACGAGAGAGCATGTTGGTCAAGGCGTCCACGTCTCCAGCGGGTACGAGCCAGCCATCAATGCCATGGCGCACCAGCTCGGGAATGCCGGCAATGCTGGTGGTCAGAACGGGCCTGCCCAGTGCCATGGCTTCCATGATGACGACTGGAAGACCTTCGGCAAAGCTGGGAAGAACCATGGCTCTGGCTGCCTGCAACTCCTGCTTGACGCGCTCGCTGCTGATCCAGCCCGTGATGCTCACATGCGACTGGAGGTTGTGTCGGGTGATGAATTGTTCGAGTTCACCCCGCATTTCGCCATCACCAGCGAGTACCAGGTGAAATTCCTCCCCGTTGTCCCGAAGTTGGCGGGCGGCGTCGAGCAGCAGAAGTTGTCCTTTCTGTTCACACAGACGCCCCACGCAGACGAAGCGAGGCGCGGTGGGAAAGGGTTCGGTGGGTGTGGCGAAGTATGAAGCCTCCAGGCCGCAGTGCGCCACCTGGATTTTTGGCCAATGGCTGTGACCGACCCAGCGATACAACTGGCTTCGTCCATAAGAGCTGATAGCGACCACGCTCTTGGCAGCTTCCATCTTTTCGCGCAGGTGCAGCCCCAGCGGCCGGTCGAACTCGTCTGGACCATGCACCGTGAATGAAAAGGCGGGGCCTCCGATCATGCGGGCCAGCAGGGCGACCTCGGTCGGGTTGGTGCCGAAGTGCACGTGCAGATGCGTCACTTTGCGCTGCTGGCAAAGCCGGACGAGTTCATAAGCTTCGACCAAGTACACGAGATGGTAAGGCACTGCCCGGTCAGACATGCGGGACAGGCGCAGCGCCATGCCCATAGCGCGGAAAAACGCAGTGGGACGGCTCAGGAGTTGGCGAAAGGTGGCTGGCAGCAGTGCGTGGAGGCCTCTGCGCAAGAGGTAGTGGGTTTTGTTGCGCTCTTCGAAATCGTCCGGGTCGACGAGATCGTCTGACCAACCTCTCAGGGCGAGCCTTGTGACTTCCATGCCCTGGCGCTCCAGTGCCAAAATCTCCCGCCGGATGAAACTGTGGCTCACCTTGGGATATTGGTTGATGAAATAAGCGATCTTCATGCCTGTACCTGCGCTCTTCTGAACGCCCCCCAGGCAATTACGACCAGAGAGCCCATTTCAAGTATCCAGTTCAGTGGCAGTCCTCCCAGGCGCCAGCCAAGGATTTCGTCCACATGGTGAAAGGAGGCGGCTCTGATTGCCACGAAAACGACCAGGCCTGCTGCGCCGGTACAGGCCCACAGGGTTGGTGCCGGCGAGCCCCAGATCAGAACCAGCATGGCTGCGAGTACTGTCAGCCCCGCGACAGGCACTGCGGCGATGAAGGCCACTTGGTACTGGCGCCGGTTGCCGTACCACCCCTGCTCAAAAGCCAGGATGCGTTCCCATTCCGTCAAGGCAGACTGTAGATCCAGTTGCTTGTTGATTCCCAAGGCGATCATTGCCAGCATCAGCAAGCGCCAGGTTAGCCGCTCGTTGGCGCTCAAGATGATCTGTCGCTGGCGTTCGAGGTGCAGAACCCGATGGCAGGCCCACGCCGCCAGTGCATAGAGCACCACTGTGACCCAGCCTCCGATAGTAGGGTCACCAATGCCGGGCGACCAATTGCCGACCCATCCCTGATGCATGTGCTGCTTTCTTCGCCTATTTATATTCGATGATGCGCCCGGTGCGCCCGCGCAATCTGGTCAGGTAGAACTGCAATGCACCCTGTGCCTCGGCAAACTTGCCCGCCAGCGTGAAAAACGCGACCTGCGGAGAGCGATTCCGGATGGATAGCCTGAGCCATTGCAAGGGGTACAGCAGGATGAGCAGCCAGGCGCGGGCGTCCACGAGCATGGCCAGCAAGACGATTCCGATCGGCAGCCCTAACCCCCAAAGAAGCGCGCGCATGGTTTCACGAACCCAATGGCAGTCTGGCGGTGCGCCGTGCAGCCATGCCCCTTCGGCAAAAGCATGGCCAGCCCTGACCGTTCGCCGCCACCATTGCCTCCAACTGGTGATGGCCGCATCGTGCCGCGTCATTTCCTGATCCAGCCTGTGGATGTGCCACCCGCGGCGTCGCAGGCGCAGGCACAACTCAGGCTCCTCGCCTGCGATGAGGCCGTCTCTATAGCCCTCTACCTGTATTAGTGCTTCGGCTCGGAAGAGTGCATCTCCGCCGCAACTGAGGGTATCGCCGACCGGCGTGTCCCATTCCAGGTCACACATGTGGTTGTAGATGGAGCGGGCGGGATGGCGTTCACGGCGGCGCCCGCACACCGCAGCGCAGTCAGGCTGTGACGCAAGGTGCTGGTAGGCCGCATCGATCCACCCAGCGACCACCTCACAGTCGCCATCGATGAACTGGACAAACCGGAGTTGCGGATACAGCGCCAGCAGGCGGCGGTAGCCGGCATTGCGCGCCCTGGCAGCGGTGAAGGGCGTGCCCATGTCGAGGGACAGCACTTCGGCTCCCATGCCCTGTGCCATTTCCACGGATCCATCCGTCGAGCCCGAGTCCACATAGACCGCAGCCTGTATGAAAGGCAGGATCGATGCCAGGCACACGCGGAGGCGGTCTCCTTCGTTGCGGCCGATGATCACGGCGCCAATCAGCGATTGTGTGGGCATGTCCTCTGTAGCGTTCTGGAGTTCCAAGTTTCATCCCAATGGTCATTGGATTTTTGCTCCATCCGTTTCTGTTGCCCTAACCTGGGGTTGCACTTCTTCGCGGAGGTCACACGCATTGGTTTAACATTAGCGCTTGGCAATAAATTGTGACATGGTTTCATTGCACAGCTGGATCTTCCCTAGGTCTGTTGCGTAGATGGTGCCCTGCAAGGTCGCAAGACCATCGTTGCCGTGCGCCGGCTTCGGATGGTGGCGCTTCATCAATTTTTGGAGAACAAACATGAAATCCGCAGTGCAGTTCTTGTTATTCCTGTGGCTGGTTCTGATGGGCGTGGCGGCGGGGGCTCAGCCAGCGCCTTACCAACTGCATTATGGAGATGCCTTGATCGTGTCCGTATGGAAGGAGGATGCCTTGAAGGCGGAGGTGCGCGTTCTCCCGGACGGCAGCATCACCTTTCCGCTGGCCGGCCGCGTTGAGGTGGCAGGATTGACCACACCGCAAGCGGAGCAGCGTATTGCGAGCAAGATCAAAGAATACATCCCGGAGGCGGTGGTGACCGTGACTGTCACTGGCATCGACGGTAGCCGCGTATACGTGCTCGGCAAGGTGGCACGTCCTGGCCCTGTGACCCTGATCTCGCCTTCGACCACTGTCCTGCAGGTGCTCAGCCAGGCAGGCGGCCTGGACCGGTTTGCCGATGCCAACGCGATCCGGATTCTGCGCCAGACGGGAGAAACATCGGCGGTGCTGCCTGTCCGCTACAACGACTTGATGCGTGGCAGTTCGCTGGAAACGAATGTCGTCCTGCTTCCGGGTGACACGATCATGGTGCCATGAGCATGAGGAGATCCCGCGCACCGTTCCTTTGCGTTGCCGTCGCAATGTGTGCGGGCGTGACGGCCGTGCATGCGCAGCAGCATTCGGTGCGGATCTCCTCCGAGGTCGAGCAAGTCGAAAACCCGATGCTGGCTCCCGTCAGCCCTGGTAGCGCCACGGTGCTGCGTCTGGTTCCCAGCTATACCTATGAAACGCAGAGTGACCGCTCTCAATCCAGATTTTCTGCGTCAGCCATTCTTGAGAAGTCGAGCAACACGGTGCTGTTGGCGAGCCGGACTTACCCCAGCCTTGGATACACTTGGGGCTACAGCTGGCCCACGTCGAGCCTTGAACTTCGTGCCAATCTGACGGAGTCAGCCACCCGGAACACGGAGTTGCGGGATCTGGGGCTCGTGACGGTTGATACCGTGGAACGTCAGTTTCTGACGGGCGCTGCCTGGAACAAGGATCTGACGGAGCGCACGCGGTTCACGCTGGATGCGCAGAACCGCCGGGTCACTTACGACTCTCCCCTGCGGCAGAATTTTATTGAGCAGCAGGTCACCAGCCGGCTCAGGTGGGAGGCGACCGAGCGTACTTCCTATTATTTCGAGCCGGGATATGGGCGGCTGCTTCCTTCTGGCGTTGGCGAGGATTCCTTGATGAGCCGCTGGCTGGTGGGGGTGCAGAGTGCCTTGGGGCCGGACTGGGCGCTCGTTGCCTCTGCGGGGCAGGCGCGCATCCATGGCTCCCAGAGGGACTCGGACCTTATTGGAGGTCTGCGGTTGGTGTACTCTGGAAACCGGCTGACGTCCGAGGCTGAGTGGGCCAAGAGCGTGCAGGCCGTCGGGGGCATCATCCAGACCATCGACTCTATGTCGGGGTACACCAAGACGGAGTCGCTGCGGTTTCGCGCCGGGTATCGGCTCACAGAGGGGGCGACGCTTTCGGCAAGCGTGATGCGCAGTCGATCAAGCGGCTTTATAGGTGCTGTCGGAACCGTGTTCAACTTGACGTTTGAACAAGAACTGGCGGCGAACTGGTCGTTGGTGCTGGCGGTCGATGATCGCCGCACCAAGAGCGACCAGGGAAGTTCGGGTAGAGGATGGGCAGCCCGGGCGGCGTTGGTTTATCTGTTTCCTGGTCAGTGAAGGCGACACGTACATGTTTGGTGATTACCAGCCCAGTCTGCATGACTATCTGTCCATCCTGCGCCGGCGTGCGCTGGCGATGATTCTGGTGTTCGGAGCCGTTCTGACGGCTTCCGTGATCGTCGCGTTCGTGCTGCCCAGGGTTTACGAGTCCACGGCCACCATATTGGTGGAGGACCCGCAGGTGAAGGTCGGTGCGGATGATGGCGCACCCCGATCGCGGCCGGAGGAGCGCGTGAGGCTCATCCAGCAAAGGCTGATGACGCGGGAGAACCTGATTCGCATTGCCAACGATCACCAACTGTTCCCGCGGTTGCCGGATGCCAGCATTGCCCAGGCCATGCGCGCAGGCATTCGGGTTGACCTGATGCCTGGAGCGGGGGGGGATCAGAGATCGGCTCTCTCGTTCAATCTGTCGTTCCAACATGGAGACCCGGCCAAGGCGCTGGCTGTGACCCAGGAGCTGGCAAACATGTTTCTGACCAGCAACCGCCAGGATCGCGTTGACCGGGCTTCGCGCACGACGGAGTTTTTGAGTGGCGAAGCGGAGCGGGTTCGCAAGCAACTGGAGTCGCTCGAGGCGCAGATTGCAACTTTCAAGTCACAAGGCGCATCACCCGAGAGCGCGGCGGCGGCTGAGGGGGGGCTGTTGAGCATGGAGACCGACCTGCGCAATGTCGAACGCGACTACCGTTTGGCGGTCAACGAATTGCGCTCGCTGGAGGTCGATTTGGCCGCCGCCAGGCGAGGGGTGATGGCCCCTGGGGCGGTGACGGCCCCCATGCCTAACCAAGCCGAGCAGGCGCTCGAGAAGGCACGCACGGATCTGGCTGCATTGCGCGCCACGTACTCGGAGAATCATCCGGACGTCCGGGCGCTGATGCGTCGAATTCCGAGCCTGGAGCAGGCAGCAGCCAACGAGGCACGTGCGCAGACGCCATCCCGGAACGAGGCAAGAGAGCAGGCCGGCCTTGCCGTTTCCCGGCTCGAAGCCCAGGTGCAGGCTGCCAGATCCAGGTCCGAACTGCTGGCCAGCCAGCAGGCGTCCTTGAGGGCCAGCATCGCGCGGATCCGCACTCAAGCGAGCCAGGCGCCCCAGCGCGAGCAGGAACTGGCCGGGTTGCAGCGCGATTACGACGCTGCGAAGGCCAAATATGAGCAACTGCGCACCCAGTCGCTTTCCGCTCAGGTGGTGGAAAATCTGGAAGAGGGGCCGCAGGCTGAGCGGTTCACTTTGCTGGAACCCCCCACGTTGCCCGAGTATCCGATCAAGCCCAATCGCAAGAGTGTGGTCGCTGCAGGCATTGTCGGGGGAATCGCCGCCGCGCTGGGCGTTGCTCTTTTGCTGGAAATGCTGCTTGGACGTGTCTGGGGGGTCAATGCCTTGACGGCAGCCGTGAATCAGCGGCCTCTGGCCGTGATTCCCTATATTGCTATCGGCGCGGAAGCCGGGGGCTCTGGAGATTCGGGCAAGCGCTCGTTTTTTTCGTCGTTGCTGGCGGCGTTCCGTCCCCAGGCGCGCTGACCCTTCACTTCCCGCCAAGACTGAGAACGGTCGCCCATGGAACGCATCAAGGAAGCCATCGAAAAGGCTAAGACCCAACAACGCGGCTCGCCCAGTGCGCCAGCGCGCAAGCCGGAGCTTCGTCTGGCTACGGCACAGCCCGAGACAACGGCTGACCGAGGGCCGCACATAGAACCGGATGCGGAGGTGCAATACCGGCAGACGCCCGTGGTGCCGCTGGATCCGGTGCATCTGGAGAAGCATCGCATCGTGGCTCACCAGAAGGCGCACCCTGCCTCCTGGGCATTCGATTTGCTGAGAACGCAGGTGCTTCAAAAGATGGATGAGAACGGCTGGCGGACGCTGGCTGTCACTTCTCCCGTGATGGAGTCGGGCAAGACCCTGGTTGCCATCAACCTGGCGATCGGCATCGCGCAGCAAACCAACAGAACGTCGTTGTTGGTCGATTTCGACTTTCGGCGGCCCCGGGTCGCCAGTTCGCTGGGCCTTTCCAGGGAGGTCTCGCTGAATCAGGTGCTGACGGGCAGCGCCCGTTTCGAAGAGGCGATGGTGAACCCGGGCATCCCCCGGTTTGTCGTGCTTCCCACGCAGCGTCCGATATCCAATTCGGCGGAAGTGCTGGGTTCCAACAGGGTGGCTGCGCTGATGAGCGAGTTGCGAGGAACCTACGCTGACCGGATCGTCGTGGTGGACTTGCCGCCCGTGCTGGCTGCGGACGACGTGCTGGCCGTGCTGCCGCGCATCGACTGCGTGCTGATGGTCGTGGGCAATGGCGCATCGACCAAGAAGGAAATCGAGGAGTCCATGAACCGCCTCTCAAAGTTCCATATGCTGGGCGTGGTCCTGAACAAGGACGAGGCACCCGTCAGCAACGCCTATTACTGAGTTGGAGAGATATCCATGAGTTACACCGCGCCTGTGAGGGACATGCTGTTCGCCATCGAGCACCTGGCCCACATCGAACAGGTTGCGCAAATCCCCGGCTTCGAGGACGCGGGCCTGGAAACCGCCGCCGCCGTGCTGGAGGAATGCGCCAAGTACAACGAGGGCATGGTCGCGCCGCTCAATGCCGAGGGCGATCGCAACCCTTCGTCGTGGAAGGACGGCATCGTCACCACCACGCCCGGCTTCAAGGAGGCCTTCCGCCAATTGGGCGAAGGCGGCTGGCAGGGCCTGCAGCATCCCGTGGACTTTGGCGGCCAGGGCCTGCCCAAGACCATTGGCGCGGCCTGCATCGAAATGCTCAATAGCTCCAACCTGAGCTTTGCGCTGTGCCCGCTGCTCACCGACGGCGCGATCGAAGCCCTGCTGACCGCGGGCAGCGATGAGCTCAAGGCCGCCTACCTTGAAAAACTGATTTCCGGCCAGTGGACCGGCACCATGAACCTGACCGAGCCGCAGGCCGGCTCCGACCTGGCCCTGGTGCGCACCAAGGCCGAGCCGCAGCCCGACGGCACGTACAAGATTTTTGGCACCAAGATCTTCATCACCTACGGCGAACACGACATGGCCGAGAACATCGTCCACCTCGTGCTTGCGCGCGTGGCGGGCGCGCCCGAGGGCGTGAAGGGCATCAGCCTGTTCGTGGTGCCGAAATTCCTGGTGAATGCCGACGGCTCGTTGGGCGCGCGCAACGACGTGCACTGCGTGAGCATCGAGCACAAGATGGGCATCAAGGCGTCGCCCACCGCCGTGCTGCAGTACGGCGACCACGGCGGCGCTATCGGCTACCTGGTGGGCGAGGAGAACCGCGGCCTCGAATACATGTTCATCATGATGAACGCCGCGCGCTACGCCGTGGGCGTGCAGGGCATCGCCGTGGCCGAGCGTTCGTACCAGCAGGCCGTGGCCTACGCCCGCGAGCGCGTGCAGAGCCGCCCCGTGGACGGCAGCGTGAAGGGCAGCGCGACCATCATCCACCACCCCGACGTGCGCCGCATGTTGATGACCATGCGCGCCAGCACCGAGGGCTGCCGCGCCATGGCCAGTGTGGCCGCCGCGGCCTACGATGCGGCCCACCACCACCCCGACGCCCAGACCCGCGCCGACAATGCCGCGTTCTACGAATTCATGGTGCCGCTGGTCAAGGGCTACAGCACCGAGATGAGCCTGGAAGTGACCAGCCTGGGCGTGCAGGTGCATGGCGGCATGGGCTTCATCGAGGAGACCGGCGCGGCCCAGCATTACCGCGACGCCAAGATCCTCACCATCTACGAAGGCACCACCGCCATCCAGGCCAACGACCTCGTGGGCCGCAAGACGGCGCGCGACGGCGGCCAGGGCGCGAAGGCCATCGCCGCGCAGATCGAGAAGACCGAGGCCGACCTGCGCGCCAACGGCAGCGCCGACGCGCTGGCCGTGGCCAAGCGCCTGACGGCGGCGCGCCAAGCGTTCCTGGACGCGGTGGACTTCATCGCGGGCAGTTCCAAGAGCGACCCCAACGGCGCCTACGCGGGCAGCGTGCCATACCTGATGCTCGCGGGCAACCTCGTCGCGGGCTGGCAGATGGCGCGCGCGCTGCTCGTCGCGCAAGACCTGGCAGCCAAGGGGCAGGACGTGCCCTTCATGCAGGCCAAGATCGCCACCGCGCGCTTCTACGCCGAGCACCTGCTGACCCGCGCGCCGGGGCAGCGCGACGCCATCGTCGAAGGCGCTTCCAGCGTCACCGCGCTGCCGCTCGAAGCGTTCTGATTGCTCCTGTCTTCATAGCTGCCAGCGCTTGCTACATAAGCGCTGGCGGCCTTTTTCATTCCAAACCATGTCGCAACTGCCGCCCGCACTGCAAAAACTGTCGCTGCCCGTCATCGGCTCGCCGCTGTTCATCATCAGCAACCCCCAGCTCGTCATCGAGCAATGTAAGGCGGGCGTGGTCGGCTCCATGCCCGCGCTCAACGCGCGCCCGGCCTCGCTGCTCGAAGACTGGCTCGCGGAAATCACCGAAACCCTGGCCGCGTGGGACAAGGCGCACCCCGAACAGCCCTCGGCCCCGTTCGCCATCAACCAGATCGTGCACAAGAGCAATGACCGGCTCGACCACGACATGGAGGTGTGCGCCAAGTACAAGGTGCCCATCGTCATCACCAGCCTGGGCGCGCGCGAGGACGTGAACCAGGCCGTGCACGGCTGGGGCGGCGTGGTGCTGCACGACATCATCAACAACAAGTTCGCGCGCAAGGCCGTGGAAAAAGGCGCGGACGGCCTGATCGCCGTGGCGGCGGGCGCGGGCGGCCATGCGGGCGTGAAGAGCCCGTTCGCGCTGATCCAGGAACTCCGCCAGTGGTTCGACGGCCCGCTCGCGCTGTCGGGCTCCATCGCCACGGGCGGCGCGGTGCTGGCTGCGCAGGCCATGGGTGCGGACTTTGCCTACGTCGGCTCCGCCTTCATCGCCACGCACGAGGCGCGCGCGGCAGAGGGCTACAAGCAGGCCATCGTCGCCAGCAGTTCGGACGACATCGTCTACAGCAACCTGTTCACGGGCGTGCACGGCAACTACCTCGCACCCTCCATCCGCGCGGCGGGGCTCGACCCCGAGAACCTGCCCGAGTCCGACCCGAGCAAGATGAACTTCGGCGGTGACGCCAAGAAGGCCTGGAAGGACATCTGGGGCTGCGGCCAGGGCATCGGCGCGATCACCGGGGTGACGAGCACCGCCGACCTCGTGGCGCGCCTGCGCCGCGAATACCAGGAAGCGCGGGCGCGGCTGGCGCTGTAAGGGCCAGCCGCTTTCAGGCTCTTCTTACTGGTAGAAGTTCAGCGTCACCGTCGCCGAGCGGCCCGGCGCCCAGGTGGCGTAGATCGGGTAGGCGCTGGAGTAGTAGTGCTTGTCTGTCAGGTTCTGGATGTTCAGCCGCACGTCCATGGACTTGTTGATGCGGTAGGTGGCCGACAGGTCGAGGCGCGCGTAGCCCGGAATCCACTTGCGCGCGGTCGGCGCGACCGAGGCGTAGACCAGGCTGGACGCGGTGACGCCCGCGCCCAGCGTCAGCTCGGGCAGCACCTGGAAGCTGTTCCACAGCGTGAAGCTGTTCTTGGGCACCATCACCATGGGCAGGCCCGAGGCGCTGGGGCTGGCGGGGCCGGCGTTGGTGGTGATGGCGTCCAGGTACGAATAGCCGCCGAAGACGCTCCACTGGGGCGTGATCTTGCCCGCCACGCCCAGTTCCACGCCGCGCACGCGCTGCGAGCCGGCGTTGACGGTGTTGCCGTTGGCATCGGTCACGCGGGCGTTGGTCTTCTCGGTCTGGAACAGCGCGCTGGTCAGCGACAGGCGGCGGTCCAGCACGTCCCACTTGGCGCCGATCTCGAGGTTGCGCGAGCGCTCGGGCGACAGGTCCTGGTTCTTGCCCGTGATCTGGTCCGTGCCGCCGCCCAGGCCCGCGTTGGCGCCGGGCGGGTTGGCCGAGGTGCCGTAGGAGGCGTACAGGCTCAGCGCCTGCACCGGCTTGTAGACCACGCCGATTTGGCCGTTGACGAGGTTGGAGGTGTTGGAGAGGTCGGGGAAGCCCGCCTGCACCGCCTTCACGTCGAAGCGGTCGTAGCGCAGGCCCGCGCTCAGCAGCCACTTCTCGTCGAGTTGCATGGTGTCGAACGCATACGCCGAGACGACGTTGGTGCGCGTGTTGGTCGCGGGGCCGGGGAAGCTCATGTCGCCGTTGAGCAGCAGGCTGCCCGTCCACGGGTTGTTGGGGTTCCAGGTGCCCAGCGGCGTGCAGTTGTAGGCCACGCTGCAGGGGCCGCCGCTGCGGATGTTGTTGCCCGCCGCGTCGCTGACGAGGTAGCCCTCGTACAGGCTTTTCTCGCCGCTGAGCTCCAGGCCCGCCGTCACCCGGTGCTTCAGGCCCCAGAGCGTGGCGTCGCCCGTCAGTTCGGTCTGGTTGGCGATGCCGTTGGTGGCGTACTGGCCGCTCTTGGCCTGCAGGCTGAGCGTGGTGGAGGTGGCTGCGGGCGCCATCAGCTGCGGGTTGGTGGCCACGTAGCCCAGCGTGGTGCGGCCGAACTGGGTCGTGTTCCGCAGCTTCCAGTTGCCGTCCAGCCGGTGCTCGATGCGGATCTGGCCGGTGTCGGTCTGGCCGTCGCGGAAGTCGCGCCCGTTCAGGCCGTAGAACACGCTGCGCGGCGACGCCACCGGCGTGCCGCTGGTGCGGAAGGGCGCGCTGAAGTCCGGCATGTCGGAGGTGTTGAGGTGGTAGTAGCTCAGCGTGACCGTGGTGGGTGTGTTCATGCCGAAGCTGATCGAGGGCGCGATGCCCCAGCGGCGGCTGTACACGTCGGTGCGCCCGGCCTGGTCGGCGTCGTGGCCCATCACGTTCAGGCGGAAGGCGGTGGTGTCGTTCAATACGCGGTTCAGGTCCAGCGTGGCGCGCTTGTAGTCGGCGGTGCCCAGGCCCACGCTGCCGTTGAGGAAGTTCTCCTTCTGCGGCGTCTTGGTGGTGATGTCCACGCTGCCGCCCACGGCGCCGCGCCCGGCGTAGACCGAATCGGCGCCCTTGATGACGTTGACGCTCTCGGTCGCGAAGGCCTCGCGGTTCTGCAGGCCGGAGTCGCGCATCCCGTCGACGAAGATGGAGTTGCGCGACTCGAAGCCGCGGATCACCGGGCGGTCGGCGGACGGGTTGGCCGCCGCGTCGCCGCCGATGAAGGTGATGCCCGGCACGGTGCGCAGCGCGTCGGCCAGCGTGGTGACGTTCTTTTCCTGCAGCACCTGCTGCGGCACCACGGTGATGGAGCGCGGCGTGTCGAGCAGCGGGGCGGTGAACTTGTACGACTTCGGCGGCGGCGCCTGCATGGTGGACTCATCGGGCGAGGTGACGGTCACCGTGGGCAGGGTGGCGGTGGTCTGCGCCAGGCTGTGCAGGGGTGTCAGCAGCGCGCAGCAGGACAGGGCGGAAACCAGCGCGCGCGGTTTCGAGGGAACAGCGGTGGACATGGGTGGATGGGGAAGGAAAGAGGATGAAAAGGGGAGGATGTGTGCCTGGCAGGCATTCACATGTGTAATTATGAAGGCAATTGATAAATATTCTCATTTGCTTTCGTAAAGCGATACCTTCCCTTGCGTCCCTCCCCGGGACGGTGTGCTAGGCGGGCCGGAAGAAGGCGTCCAGCACGGGCATGAGGGCCGGAAACTCGGCCGCGAACCGTTCGCGGTTGACGAAGTACGCCTCGCAGGCCACGGCGAAGAACTCCGCCGGGGCCGTGGCGCCGTAGGCGTCCAGCCACGGCGGCTCGCCGCCGAAGCGCCGGGCCATGATGACCTGCTCGCGGAAATCCCGGTACGCGGGCTCCCAGGCCGCGTGCCACAGCCTGCGCGCGGCGCTGGGGCCGGCCGCGCCCATGAAGCGGGCGGGCAGCGGCGGGCAGCCCGTGGGCGTGCCGTTCTTCATGTCCATCTTGTGCACGAACTCGTGGATCACCACGTTCGCGCCGCGCGCGGCGCTCTCGCCGGCTTGGCTGACGGCCTGCCAGCTGAGCATGACGGGGCCGCGCTCCATCGCTTCGCCCATCAGCACTTCGGTGTAGTCGTGCACCACACCGGCCTCGTCCACGCTGGTGCGGCGCGCCAGGGCGTCGCCGGGCTGGACCACGATGGTCACGAAGTCGTCGTACCAGGCCAGCGCGCGGCGCGGATCGCCCAGGTGCAGCAGGGGCAGGCAGGCTTGCGCGGCGATGGCGACGGCCATGGCGTCGGTCACCTCCAGGCCGTGCGCGCCGGTGAACTCCTTATGCTGCAAAAACAAGGCGGCCAGGGCGCGCAGCTTGGCCTGGTCGTGCAGCGGCAGCGCGGCCAGAAAGGGGTAGCGGGCCAGCGTGTGCAGCCAGAGTTCGGCGGAAATGTCGGGCACGGGCGCGACGGTGGCGCGCAGGCGGTTCCAGAGGCGTTGGAGCATCCGCTCTACGTGGGGGCGAGCGCAATGCGTTCCAAGCCCGCGGCGGTCAGGCGCAAAGCGTCGGCGCGCGGGGGCATGGCGGCCAGGTCCCAGTCGCTGAGCACGTGGCGCGCCAAACCCGGCGCCAGCGCGTGCGATGCGGGCAGGTGCGTGTGGCCGTGGATGAGCGCGTGGGCGTTGGCCGCGTGCAGCCATTGCATCGCCGCGGGGCCGTCCACGTCGGCATAGGCCGTGCCGGAGCGTTTGCGCGATTCGCTTTCGTTGCGGATGGTGCGCGACAGGGCGCGGCGCGCGGCCAGCGGCTGGGCCAGCACCTGCTGCCGCCATGCGGCGCTGCGCGACAGGGCGCGAAAGCGCTGGTAGTCCACGTCATCGAGGCACAGCGCATCGCCGTGCGACAGCAGCCAGCGCTGGCCGGCGAAGGTGAAGACCGTGGGGTCGGCCAGGCCCGTGACGTGGCAGGCACGCAGGAAGGCGTCGCCGACGAGGAAGTCGCGGTTGCCGTGCAGGAAAAACAGGGGAGGGCGGGCCTGGCGCAGCACCGCTGCGCATTGGGCCTCGAAGCTGCCGGGTTCGTCGGCGGCATCGTCGCCCACCCACACTTCGAACAGGTCGCCCAGCATGAACACCGCGTCGGCGGGTGTCTCGGCCAGGTAGCGCCGCCACGCATCGAAGGTGGCGGGCTCCGACGCTTGCAGATGCAGGTCGGAAATGAAATCGACCGTGCGCCAATCCGCGGGCGCCGAAAGCTCAGCGAACGGGGGCACGGCCAGGGGCATTACAGCGCGACGGCTTTTTCGATGATCACGTCGTCCTTGGGCACGTCGTCGTGAAAGCCGCTGCGGCCCGTCTTCACGCCCTTGATGGCGTCCACGATCTCGGCGCCCTTGACCACCTTGCCGAACACGGCGTAGCCCCAGCCCTGCGCGGTGGGGGCGGTGTGGTTCAGGAAGCCGTTGTCGGCCACGTTGATGAAGAACTGCGCCGTGGCCGAGTGCGGGTCGTTGGTACGCGCCATGGCCACGGTGTAGTTCGCGTTCTTCAGGCCGTTGTTGGCTTCGTTGGCGATGGGCGCGTCGGTGCCCTTTTGCTTCATGCCGGGCTCGAAGCCGCCGCCCTGGATCATGAAGCCGGGGATCACGCGGTGGAAGATGGTGTTGTCGTAGTGGCCCTTCTTCACGTAGGCGAGGAAGTTCTCGGTCGACTTGGGGGCCTTGGCGGCGTCCAGTTCCAGGGTGATCACGCCATGGCCGGCGATGTGCAGTTCGACTTGGGGGTTGCTCATGTTGCTTCTTTCAAAAAATCACTGGACCACGGTGGCGGTGTTGATGACCACTGGCGTGGTGGGCACGTTCTGGTACGCCCCCTTGCTGGTGGTGGCCACGGCCTTGATCTTGTCCACCACGTCCGTGCCGCTGACGACCTTGCCGAACACGGCGTAGCCATAGCCGTCGGGCTGGGGCGCGTTGAGCATGTCGTTGTTCTTCACGTTGATGAAGAACTGCGACGTGGCCGAGTTCGGGTCGCTGGTGCGCGCCATGGCGATGGTGTACTGGTCGTTCTTCAGGCCGTTCTTGGCTTCGAGCGCGATCGGCGCGCGCGTGGGCTTTTGCTGCAGGTTGGGGGTGAAGCCGCCGCCCTGGATCATGAAGCCGTCGATCACGCGGTGGAAGACGGTGCCGTCGTAGTGCTTGTCCTTCACGTACTGCAGGAAGTTCTCGACCGTCTTCGGCGCCTTGGCCGGGTCGAGCTGCACCACGATGTCGCCCATGCTGGTGGCGAGCTTGACCTTGGGCGCCGCGTCTTGCGCGCTTGCTACTGAAAGAGTAGCTGCCAGCGCACAGCCTGTAAGGGCCAGGGCCCAATTTCTTCTGGAAATCATCCGATCACTCCTATGTGTTCGACCTGCGCCTCATTGCGCGTGGTGCTTGGGTTGGGGCGGCTTCTGCTGGAATAGTTCGCGCAGCAGCGCGAGCTTGGGTTTGAGGCTGGCGTTGCGGCTGTCGAGCTGCAGCGCCTTGGCATACGCCTGGTTCGCCAGCCGCGCATGGATGTCGCCCAGGTTTTCGTAGGCCACGGCATAGCCCGGGTTGTTGCGGATGGCCGCTTCGAGCGCGGCGCGGGCCTTGTCGAGCTGGTTCTGGCCCGCGTAGATCACGGCCAGGTTGTTGTACGGCTCGGGCAGTTCGGGGTAGTCGTCGGTGAGCTGGCTGAAGGTGGCGATGGCCGCGTCGGTCTGGCCCGCGTCGGTCTGCGCCACGCCTTTCAGGAAGCGCATCTGCGGGTCGCGCGCCTGCCGGTCGTTGGCGGCCAGGTATTTGTCGGCGCGCGCAAGCGCTTCGGCGGTCTTGCCCGTGCGCAGCAGTTGGTTCACGTCGGCGTACTCGTCGGCGTGCGCCGCGCCCGCAACAGCCAGCAGGGCGGCCAGGGCCAGGGAAGGAAGGGCTTTGAGCATGGAGGTCGGGAGAGGGCCGGACGGAGCAGCCGCCGTCGGCAGGGGGCTTATACTGCGGCGGATTGTAGCGAAGGGGCCCCCGCAGGGGCATGGCACCCGGCCCTTCAAACTCCCCAACACTGTCCCCTCATGAGCTTGCGTATCTACAACACGCTGTCGCGTGCCTTGGAGCCGTTTTCTCCGCTCGAACCCGGCCACGCGCGCATCTACGTCTGCGGCATGACCGTGTACGACCTGTGCCACGTGGGCCATGCGCGCAGCATGGTCGCCTTCGACGTGGTGCAGCGCTGGCTGCGCGCCAGCGGCCTGCGCGTGACCTACGTGCGCAACATCACCGACATCGACGACAAGATCATCCGCCGCGCCGTGGAGAACGGCGAAACCATCGGCCAGCTCACCGCGCGCATGATCGACGAGATGTACCGCGACGCCGACGCCCTGGGCGTGGAGCGCCCCACGCACGATCCGCGCGCCACCGACTACGTGCCGCAGATGCTCGCCATCGTGCGGCAGCTGGAATCCAAGGACCTGGCCTACCGCACCCCCACGGGCGACGTGAACTTCGCCGTGCGCAAGTTCGCGGGCTACGGCAAGCTCAGCGGCAAATCGCTGGACGAACTGAACGCGGGCGAGCGCGTGGCCGTGCAGGACGGCAAGCAGGACCCGCTGGACTTCGTGCTCTGGAAGGCCGCCAAGGACAGCGAGCCGCAGGAAGCGAAATGGAGCAGCCCCTACGGCCCGGGCCGCCCCGGCTGGCATATCGAATGCTCGGCCATGTGCGGCGCGCTGCTCGGGCAGACCTTCGACATCCACGGCGGCGGGGCGGACTTGCAATTCCCGCACCACGAAAACGAAATCGCCCAGAGCGAAGGCGCCAGCGGCCAGCCGCTGGCGCGCTTCTGGATGCACAACGGCTTCATCAACATCGACAACGAGAAGATGTCCAAGAGCTTGGGCAACTTCTTCACCATCCGCGACGTGCTGCAGAAGTTCGACGCCGAGACCGTGCGCTTCTTCGTCGTCCGCACGCACTACCGCAGCCCGTTGAACTACAGCGACGCGCATCTGGCCGACGCCCGCGCCGCGCTCAAGCGCCTGTACACCGCGCTGGCGCTGGTGGCCCCCGCCGATGTGCAGATCGACTGGACCGAGCCCCACGCCGCCCGCTTCAAGGCCGCGATGGACGAGGACTTCGGCACGCCCGAAGCCGTGGCCGTGCTGTTCGACCTGGCGGGCGAGGTCAACCGCACGCGCACGCCCGAGGCCGCCGGCCTGCTCAAGGCGCTGGGCGGCTGCCTGGGCCTGCTGCAAGGCGATGCCGATGCCTTCCTGAAAGCCGGCGCGGGCCTGGACGAAGCCGCCATCGCCGCGCAGATCGCCGCGCGCGCCGCCGCCAAGGCCGCCAAGAACTTCGCCGAGGCCGACCGCATCCGCAAGGAACTGCTGGAGCAGGGCATCGCCCTGAAAGACTCGCCCACCGGCACCACCTGGGAATCCGTGGCGCAAGGGGCTGCGTAAGCATGGTCACCGCCAGAAAACCCTTGGCCCCGCCGCCGCCCGGCGCGCCCGCCTACTGGGCCGAGGCCTGCAAGCACCTGGTCAAGAAAGACCGGGTGATGAAGCGCCTGATTCCCCAGTTCGAAGGCGTGGCGCTGGAATCACGCGGCGACGCCTTCAGCACGCTGGCGCGCAGCATCGTCGGCCAGCAAATCTCGGTGAAGGCCGCGCAGACCGTGTGGGACCGCTTTGCCCTGCTGCCCGCCAGCATGGCGCCCGCCGAAGTCCTCAAGCTCAAGGTGGACGACATGCGCGCCGCCGGCCTCTCGGCGCGCAAGGTGGACTACCTGGTGGACCTGGCGCTGCACTTCGCCGACGGCAACAAGCTGCACGTGACGGACTGGGAGGGCATGGTCGACGAGGCCATCATCAGCGAACTGATCGCCATCCGCGGCATCGGCCGCTGGACGGCCGAGATGTTCCTCATCTTCCACCTCATGCGCCCCAACGTGCTGCCGCTGGACGACGTGGGCCTCATCAACGGCATCAGCCAGCACTACTTCTCGGGCGAGGCCGTGAGCCGCAGCGACGCGCGCGAAGTCGCCGCCGCGTGGCAGCCCTGGTGCAGCGTGGCGACTTGGTATATTTGGCGGTCGCTCGCGCCGCTGCCCGTGGCTTACTGACCGCAGCGCCGAGCCGGGAGAAATAATGGCAAAAAAGACCTTTCTGGACTTCGAGCAGCCCATTGCGGAACTCGAATCCAAAATCGAAGAACTGCGCTACGTGCAGACCGAAAGCGCCGTCGATATCTCTGAGGAAATCGACCAGCTCAGCAAAAAGAGCCATCAGCTCACCAAAGACATCTACAGCGATCTGACCCCCTGGCAGATCACCAAGATCGCCCGCCACCCCGAGCGCCCCTACACCCTCGACTACGTGCGCGACCTGTTCACCGGCTTCGTCGAACTGCACGGCGACCGGCACTTCGCCGACGACCTGTCCATCGTGGGCGGCCTGGCGCGCTTCAACGGCCACGCCTGCATGGTCATCGGCCAGCAGAAAGGCCGCGACACCAAGGAACGCGCCGCGCGCAACTTCGGCATGTGCAAGCCCGAGGGCTACCGCAAGGCGCTGCGCCTCATGAAGACGGCGGAAAAGTTCAAGCTGCCCGTGTTCACCTTCGTCGACACGCCCGGCGCCTACCCCGGCATCGACGCCGAGGAGCGCGGCCAGTCCGAAGCCATCGGCCGCAACATCTACGAGATGGCCCAGCTCGAAGTGCCCATCATCACCACCATCATCGGCGAAGGCGGCTCGGGCGGCGCGCTGGCCATCAGCGTGGCCGACCAGGTGCTGATGCTCCAGTACGCGGTCTACTCCGTCATCAGCCCCGAAGGCTGCGCCTCCATCCTCTGGAAGACCAGCGACCGCGCGCAGGACGCCGCCGACGCCCTGGGCATCACCGCCCACCGCCTCAAGGCGCTGGGCCTGGTGGACAAGATCGTCAACGAACCCGTGGGCGGCGCGCACCGCGACCCCAAGCAGATGTCCGCCTTCCTCAAGCGCGCCCTGGGCGACGCCTGGCGGCAACTGGCCGACCTCAAGACGCCGGACCTGCTGGAGCGCCGCTACGAGCGCCTGCAAAGCTATGGGCGCTTTACCGACACCAAGGCAGAAAGCCGCTGAAGCAGCCGCGCCCAGATCGACCGTGACGCAGCGCTTCGACGACGCGCTGCGCGCTTTCACCCCCGCCCTGCCGCTGGCCGTGGGCCTGAGCGGCGGGGCTGACTCCACCGCGCTGCTGCTCGCCTGTGCCGAACGCTGGCCAGGGCAGGTCAGCGCCATCCACGTACACCACGGCCTGCAAACGGCGGCGGACGGCTTTGCCGACCATTGCACCGCGCTGTGCCACCGCCTGAACGTGCCGCTGGCCGTGCAGCGCGTGCATGCCCACCCCGCTCCCGGCCAAAGCCCCGAAGACGCGGCCCGCCAGGCGCGTTACAAGGCTTTTGAGGCGCTAGCGCTTACCCATCAAGCGCAAGCAGCTATCAAATCAATAGCTGTGGCGCACCACGCGGACGACCAGGTCGAAACCCTGCTACTCGCCCTCTCGCGCGGCGCGGGCCTGGCTGGGCTCGCCGCCATGCCCATGCACTGGCGGCGCGCCGGGCTGGACTGGCACCGGCCCCTGCTGCGCGTGCCCGGCGCCGAGGTGCGCGACTGGCTGCGCGCACGCGGCGCCACCTGGGTCGAAGACCCCACCAACACCGACCAGCGCTACACCCGCAACCGCATCCGCGCCCGCCTGCTGCCCGCGCTGGAGGCCGCCTTTCCCCAGTTCCGCGACACCTTTGCCCGCAGCAGCCAGCACGCCGCGCAGGCGCAGGAACTGATCGCGGAGATCGCCGCGCAGGACCTGGCCGCCACGGGCCAGCCGCCGCGCATCGACGCGCTGCGCGCCCTGAGCCCCGCGCGCCAGGCCAACCTGCTGCGCCATTGGCTGCGCAGCGCGCACCACACCACGCCCGAGGCCGCGCAGCTGGCCGAACTGCAACGCCAGCTTGCCGCCTGCGCCACGCGCGGCCACCGCATCCACCTCAAGGCGGGGCGCGGCTTCGTGGTGCGCGCGGGCGACGTTCTGACCTTCCAGACCCCCTCGTTATAATTTTTGGTTGCCCGCAGCCCGCTGCCGGGCTTTGCAAACCCTCAAATCCTCAATACCAGATGGCACTGATCGTTCATAAATACGGCGGCACGTCGATGGGCTCGACCGAGCGCATCCGCAACGTCGCCAAGCGCGTGGCCAAGTGGGCCAAGGCCGGCCACCAGATGGTGGTGGTGCCCAGCGCCATGAGTGGCGAAACCAACCGCCTGCTCGGCCTGGCGAAAGAACTCGCCCCCTCGCGCGCCATGACCGCCTACCACCGCGAGCTCGACATGCTGGCCGCCACGGGCGAACAGGCGTCGTCCGCGCTGCTCGCCATCGCGCTGCAGGCCGAAGGCATGGAAGCCGTGAGCTACGCGGGCTGGCAAATCCCCATCCGCACCGACAGCAGCTACACCAAGGCGCGCATCGAATCCATCGACGACCAGCGCGTGCGCGCCGACCTCGCCGCGGGCCGCGTGGTCATCGTCACCGGCTTCCAGGGCATCGACGCCGAAGGCCACATCACCACGCTGGGCCGGGGCGGCTCCGACACCTCCGCCGTGGCCGTGGCCGCCGCGATGAAGGCCGACGAATGCCTGATCTACACCGACGTGGACGGCGTCTACACCACCGACCCGCGCGTGGTGCCCGAGGCGCGCCGCCTCAAGACCGTGAGCTTCGAGGAAATGCTCGAAATGGCGAGCCTGGGCAGCAAGGTGCTGCAGATCCGCTCGGTCGAGTTCGCGGGCAAGTACAGGGTGCCCATGCGCGTGCTCTCCAGCTTCACGCCCTGGGACATCAACATCGACGAAGAAGCCCGCTCCGGCACGCTCATCACTTTTGAGGAAGACGAAAAAATGGAACAAGCCGTCGTATCCGGCATCGCATTCAACCGCGACGAAGCCAAGATTTCCGTGCTGGGCGTGCCCGACAAGCCCGGCATTGCCTACCAGATCCTGGGCACCGTGGCCGACGCCAACATCGAAGTCGACGTGATCATCCAGAACGTCAGCAAGGACGGCAAGACCGACTTCAGCTTCACCGTCAACCGCAATGACTACGCGCGCGCCGTCGATCTGCTCAAGGAAAAGGTCGTGCCCGCGCTGGGCGCGACCGGCATCGAGGGCGACACCAAGATCGCCAAGGTCAGCATCGTCGGCATTGGTATGCGCAGCCACGTGGGCGTGGCCGCCAGGATGTTCCGCGTGCTGAGCGAGGAGGGCATCAACATCCAGATGGTGTCCACCAGCGAGATCAAGACCTCGGTGGTCATCGACGAGAAGTACGTGGAACTGGCCGTGCGCGCGCTGCACAAGGCCTTCGACCTGGATCAGCCCGCCGCCTGAGCGGAAAGTGCCTCGAATTGAGGCATAATGGCGGTCTTCCGGAAACGTGACCGAGTGGCCGAAGGTGCTCCCCTGCTAAGGGAGTATGGGGTGTAGAGCCTCATCGAGGGTTCGAATCCCTCCGTTTCCGCCAAACGCAACAGAGCCCGAGTGTGAAAGCACTTGGGCTTTTTTGTTGTTCAGACCAGCCCCATGCTTGCCATCGACAGCGCCGCCCCCGGCGCGACGATCACATGGTCCAGCACGCGCACGTCGATCAGCGCCAGCGCGGCCTTCAGGTTGTGGGTGATGGCCTCGTCCGCGCGGCTGGGCTGCACGCTGCCGCTCGGGTGGTTGTGGGCCAGCACCACGGCGGCGGCCTGGTGGTGCAGGGCGCGCAGCACCACTTCGCGCGGGTAGACGCTGGTCTGGGTGAGGGTGCCGCGGAACAGTTCTTCCAATGCGATCAAGCGGTTCAGGCTGTCGAGGAACAGCACGGCGAAGACCTCGTGGCCCTTGGCGGCCAGGTGCAGCTGCAGGTAGTGCTGCAGGGCCTGGGGCGTGTCGAAGGCGGCGCGTTCGCGCAGCTGCTGGGCCAGGGCGCGGCGGGCGATTTCGAGCACGGCGAGCATTTCGGCGCGCTTGGCCGGGCCCAACCCTTTGATGCGGCGCAGGTCGGGTTCGCCCGCGTGCAGCAGGCCCGCAATGCCGCCGAAGCCGTCCAGCAGTTCCTGCGCCAGTTGCAGCACGCCTTTGCCGGCCATGCCGGTGCGCAGCAGCAGGGCGAGCAGTTCGGCGTCCGACAGGGCCCCCGCGCCGCGCGCGAGCAGTTTTTCGCGCGGCTGGGCATCGGGCGGCAAGTCCTTGAGCGGCATGGGCGGGGGCCTGATTTTTTACAATCCACCATCATGACCGATTCCTTGACCGACGCCGTGGTTCAGCCCGGCTCCTTTCTCACGCTGCATTACCGCCTGGCGGGCCCGGCGGGGGACGTGATCAATACCTTCCAGGGCAAGCCCGCCACGCTGTCGCTGGGCGCGGGGGAGTTGTCGCCCGCCGTGGAGCAGCGCCTGATCGGCCTGCCCGAAGGCGCGCACACCACGTTCGAATTGCCTGCGGGCGAGGCGTTTGGCGAGCGCAACCCCGACATGCAGCAGTGGGTGGCGAAGAAGCTGCTGGCCGAGTTGGGCGACCCGGATGAGCGCTACCAGCCGGGCGACGTGGTGCAGTTCCCCACGCCCGACGGGCTGGGCAGCTACGCGGGCGCGGTGGTGCGGGTGCGCGACGATGGCGCGGTGCTGTTCGACTTCAACCACCCGCTCGCGGGCCAGCCCGTGACCTTCGAGGTGCGGGTGATCGGGGTGCTGTGATGCCGCAGGAGATTCTGCTGGCCGAGCCGCGCGGCTTTTGCGCGGGGGTGGACCGGGCCATCGAGATCGTGGAGCGCGCGCTGGCCAAGTTTGGCGCGCCGATCTACGTGCGCCATGAAATCGTGCACAACACCTACGTGGTGAACGACCTGAAGGCCAAGGGCGCCATCTTCATCGAGGAACTGGACGAGGTGCCGCCCGGCGCCACGCTGGTGTTCAGCGCGCACGGCGTGAGCCGCGCGGTGCAGAACGAGGCCGCGGCGCGCGGCTTTCGCATCTTCGACGCGACCTGCCCGCTGGTGACCAAGGTGCACGTCGAGGTCGCCAAGCTCGCCAAGGAGGGCTACGAGTTCATCATGATCGGCCACAAGGGCCACCCCGAGGTGGAGGGCACGATGGGCCAGCTGGACTACGGCATCCACCTCGTCGAAGACGTGGCCGACGTGGCGCGCGTGCAGCCGGGGCAGGAAGACAAGCTCGCCGTGGTCACGCAGACCACGCTGAGCGTGGACGATGCCGCCGAGATCACCGCCGCCGTGCGCGCGCGCTTTCCCCGCGTGCGCGAGCCCAAGCAGCAGGACATCTGCTACGCCACGCAGAACCGGCAGGACGCGGTGAAGATGCTGTCGCCCCAGGTGGACCTGGTGATCGTGGTGGGCAGCCCCACCAGTTCCAACAGCAACCGCCTGCGCGAACTGGCGGCGCGCCTGGGCACGCCCGCGCACATGGTCGATGGCGCCCATGAACTGCGGCCCGAGTGGTTTGCCGGCGCGGCGCGCGTGGGGCTGACGGCGGGCGCGTCGGCGCCGGAAATCCTGGTGCGGCAGGTGATCGACCGCATCAAGGCGCTGGGCGCCCTGTCTGTGCGCAGCATGGACGGCATCAGCGAGACGGTGAAATTCCCGCTGCCCAAGGGCCTCAAGATCGAGGCCTGAGAATACTCCTGTTTTGATAGCTGCTAGCGCACGCTGTGTAAGCGCTAGAGGCCCATTTGACTGAAAAACCATGCTAGACATCCTCCTGCTCCGCAAAGACCTCGCCACGGCCATCGCCCGGCTGGAAACCCGCAAGAAGCCCCAGGCCTTCCTGAACGTGGAAGCCTTCCAGGCGCTGGAGGCCGAGCGCAAGACCCTGCAGACGCGCACCGAAGAACTGCAATCCCAGCGCAACCAGCTTTCCAAGCAGATCGGCCAGCTCATGGGCAAGGGCGAGAAAGACGCCGCCGAGGCCGCCAAGGCGCAGGTCGCCAGCCTCAAGGCCGAGCTGGACGGCTCCGCCACGCGGCTGGAGCAGATCCAGGCCGAGCTGCAGGCCATGCTCGTGGCCGTGCCCAACCTGCCGCACGAGAGCGTGCCCGTCGGCGCGGATGAGCACGGCAACGTGGAAGTGCGCCGCTGGGGCACCCCCAGGGCGTTCGATTTCCCCGTCAAGGACCACGTGGACCTGGGCGAGCCGCTGGGGCTGGACTTCGACATGGGCGTGAAGCTCTCGGGCTCGCGCTTCACGGTGATGAAGGGCGGCATCGCGCGCCTGCACCGCGCGCTGGCCGCCTTCATGCTCGATGTGCAGACCGGCGAGCACGGCTACACCGAGTGCTACGTGCCCTACATCGTCAACGCCGATTCGCTCAAGGGCACGGGCCAGCTGCCCAAGTTCGAGGGCGACCTGTTCGCCGCCAAGAAGGGCGGGCAGGACGGCGAGCCCGTGCCCGACAACGCGGCGCTGTACCTCATCCCGACCAGCGAAGTGCCGCTGACCAACATGGTGCGCGACGTGGTGCTGGCCGAAGACCAGTTGCCCGTGAAGCTCACCGCGCACACGCCATGCTTCCGCTCCGAAGCGGGCAGCTATGGCCGCGACACGCGCGGCATGATCCGCCAGCACCAGTTCGACAAGGTGGAAATGGTGCAGATCACGCACCCCGACAAGAGCTACGAGGCGCTGGAGGAGATGACGCGCCACGCCGAGGCCGTGCTGCAAAAGCTGGGCCTGCCCTACCGCGTGGTGAGCCTGTGCACCGGCGACATGGGCTTCGGCGCGGCCAAGACCTACGACCTGGAAGTGTGGCTGCCCGCGCAGAACACCTATCGCGAGATCAGCTCGGTGAGCAACTGCGAGGCCTTCCAGGCGCGGCGGATGCAGGCGCGCTTCAAGAACGCGCAGGGCAAGAACGAACTGGTGCACACCCTCAACGGCTCGGGCCTGGCCGTGGGGCGCACGCTGGTCGCGGTGCTGGAGAACTACCAGAACGCGGACGGCAGCATCACCGTGCCCGAGGCGCTGCGGCCCTACCTGGGCGGGGCGGAAAAGCTCTGATCATTCAAGCCGGATGCGCTGCTGGCGGATGATGTCGCCCATCTGGCGCGTTTCCGCCTGAATGCGGTTCGCCAGCGCCTCGGGGGACGAGCCCACCGCCTGCCAGCCCTGCTGGAACAGCTGGGCGCGCACGTCGGGCGTGCGGGCGATCTCGCCGATCGCCGCCGCCAGCCGCGCCCGGTGCGGCGCGGGCATGGAGGCGGGGGCGGCAAAGGCGTTCCACATCTCCACCTGCACATCCTTCACGCCCAGTTCGCTCAGGCTGGGCACGTTGGGCGCCAGCGGGCTGCGGCCCGCGGACGTGACCCCGATCAGGCGCAGCTTGCCCGCGCGCTCCTGCGCCAGGGCCAGCGCCGGGGGCAGCAGCGCCATCTGCAACTGGCCGCCCAGCATGGCCGTGGCCACCTGCGGATAGCCAGGGTAGGGGACGTGCACGGGGGCGATGCCGGTGCGCGCCTTCAGCAGTTCCGTGCCCAGGTGGCCTTGCGTGCCCACGCCGGGCGTGCCGTAGCTCCAGCGGTCGCCCGCGCGGCGGGCGGCGGCGAGGAAGGCGCGGGCATCGGCGCTGGCCGGCACGTCCGGCTGTGAGACGGGCGCGGCGAGCACCAGCGGCGACACGCCCACCAGCGACAGCGGGGCCAGATCCCTGGCCGGGTCATACGGCAGGCGCGGGTTGATGAGCCGCGCGATCGTTAGGTTCACGTTGATGAACAGGCCGATGGTGTGCCCATCTGTCGCCTTCGCCACCGCATCCGCGCCGATGTTGCCGCCCGCGCCCACCTTGTTGTCCACGATCACCGGCTGGCCCAGCGCGTGCGACAGCGGCTCGGCCAGGGTGCGCGCCGTCAGATCGGGCGACGAGCCGGGCGGAAAGCCCACGAGGATGCGCAGCGGCCTGGTTGGCCAGGCATCGGCAAAGGCACCGGAAAAAGCGAAGGCAGGGGCCAGGGTCAGCAGGGTGCGGCGTTGCATGGGCAGAAATGAAAACGCGCAGCCGGGCTGCGCGCGGGGTGGCGGTGGAGGGTGGTCAGGCGTATTCGGCCAGCGCCTTCTTCATCTTCTTCATCGCGGCGGCCTCGATCTGGCGGATGCGCTCGGCGCTCACGCCATAGACGGCGGCCAGTTCGTGCAGCGTCATGCCGCCCGAGCCGTCGTCGTTCACCTTGAGCCAGCGCTCTTCCACGATGCGGCGGCTGCGCTCGTCCAGGCCCTCCAGCGCGGTGGCGATGCCGTCCGTCGCCATCGCATCGCGCTGGCGCGATTCGATCATCGCCGTGGGCTCGTGCGCCGCGTCGGCTAGGTAGGCGATGGGGCCGAAGGCCTGCTCACCGTCGTCGGACGGGGCCGGGTCCAGCAGCACGTCGCCGCCGGACAGGCGCGTTTCCATCTCGATGACTTCCTCGCGCTTCACGTTGAGCTGCGCGGCCATCACGTCGATCTCGCGGTCGGACAGGGTGTCGCGGTGCGTGTCGGCGGCATCGGCCTTGAAGCCCTGCTTCATCGACCGCAGGTTGAAGAACAGCTTGCGCTGCGCCTTGGTGGTGGCCACCTTGACCATGCGCCAGTTCTTCAGGATGTACTCGTGGATCTCGGCCTTGATCCAGTGCATGGCGTAGCTCACCAGGCGTACGCCCTGGTCGGGGTCGAAGCGCTTGACGGCCTTCATCAGGCCCACGTTGCCTTCCTGGATGAGGTCGCCCTGCGGCAGCCCGTAGCCCAGGTACTGGCGCGAGATGGAAACCACCAGCCGCAGGTGCGACAGCACCAGCCGTCCGGCGGCGTCCAGGTCGTTATGGGCCTTGAGGTCGCGCGCATAGGTCTGCTCCTCCTCGTGGGTGAGCAGGGGAATGCGGTTCACCGCCGAGATGTAGGCGTCCAGGTTGCCCAGCGGGGGCACCAGGGCCCAGGGGTTGGCGGGGGCCAGGGCGGCGGAACCAGTCAGAGAGGCCATTGAAGCAGTCCTTTCTTGCATTGCACAACGATGTTAGCACTCTCTTTGATGGAGTGCTAAAGGCAGAGTTCCCGTAAGGCTGTAGGACGGGACGGATGGTGTTTGATATATTCAAATATCTATGCAATCATCCATTCAAACACCGGCCGACAGCACCCGCAAGATGCTGCGCACCGGCCCGCAGACGGCCAAGTCGCTGATGGCTGCCCTGGGGGCCAGCCAGCCCACGGTGTCGCGCACGCTGCAAGCGCTGGGCGATGCGGTGGTGCGCCTGGGGGCCGCCAGATCTATTCAATACACCCTGCGCGACCCGGCCCGTGCAGCGTTGGAGGCCCCCATCTACCGCGTCAGCCCCGCAGGCCAGTTGCGCGAATGGGGGCGGCTGGTGCCCGTCTGCCCCGAAGGTTTCGTGCTGCTGGGGGCCGATGGCGAGCGGCGGCACAGCGACGGCCTGCCCTGGTGGCTGTTCGACATGCGCCCCCAGGGCTACCTGGGCCGCGCCTACGCCCAGCGCCACGGCGCGGCCCTGGGCCTGCCCGAGCGGTTGAGTGACTGGCAGGACACCCATGTGATGCGCGCCCTGCTGCACCAGGGGGCGGACCTGCCCGGCGACCTGCTGGTGGGCGAGGTGGCGCGCGTGCAGTTCGTGAACGCGCCTGCGTTGGCGCCCATTGCCCTGGCTGGCAAGCCTGCGGCTTATCTGGAGATGGCCGCCGCCGCTGCCCGCGGCGACGTGGCGGGCTCCTCCGCCGCAGGCGAGCAGCCCAAGTTCACCGCCTACGCCGAGGTGGAAGGCGGGGAGGCCGCCCACGTCCTCGTCAAATTCACCGCCGCCACCCCCGGCCCCGTGAGCGAGCGCTGGCGCGACCTGCTGCTGGCCGAGCACCTGGCGCTGCACACCCTGCACCAGGGCGGCGTGCCCGCGGCGCGCAGCGCGCTCATCGACCAGGGCGGGCAGCGCTTTCTGGAGGTGCGGCGCTTTGACCGCACCGGCCCCCTGGGGCGCCATGCCCTGCATTCCCTGGCGGCGCTGGACGCCGAATTCGCGGGCGTGGGCCATCGCTGGCCCGATGTGGCGCAGGCGCTGGAGCGGGCCCGGGTCATCACCCCCGATGCCAGGGAAGGCGCGTGCCTGCTCTGGGCCTTTGGCACGCTGATCGGCAATACCGACATGCACGGCGGCAATCTTTCGTTCATGGGGGAGCCGCCGTATGGGGTGGCGCCTGCCTACGACATGACGCCCATGGCCTTCGCCCCCACGGCGGGCGGCGATTTGCCCGAGCGTTCGCTCGACCCGTACATTGCTCCGCAGGTGCCTGCGGCTGTCTGGCAGCGGGCCTTGGCGCTGGCGCAGGCGTACATGCAGCGGCTGCTTGCCGCGCCAGGCTTCAGTCCCCGCTTCGGCCCGTGCATCGCCACGCTGCAAGGCCATGTGGCACTGGCGGCGCAGCGCATTGCGCGGCTGGGAGGGTGAACGGGAACATGCCAGACTCCAGGGATGACCGATGCTTCCCAGGACACCCCGCGCATCGCCGTGGTGACCACCACGGTGGCCAGCGCCGCCGATGCCGAGCGCCTGGCTGCCCAGGCCGTGCAGGCGCGCGTGGCGGCCTGCGTGCAGGTCGAGGCCATCACCTCGCACTACGTCTGGCAGGGCGCGCAGCAGGCGGACGCCGAATGGCGCCTCGTCTGCAAGACCCTGCCCCAGGCCGCGCCCGCGCTACGGGCCTGGCTGCGCGCGCACCATCCCTATGAGGTGCCGCAGCTGCTCACCGACACCGTGGAGGCCGAGGCCGACTACGCGCAGTGGGTGGCGCAGCAGGTGGACTTGAGTTTGCCCAACAGGAGCAAGCGCCAGTAGCTATATTTTGATAGCTATCAAGTCTGGCCGGAGGCCGTGTTTTTGCGGTACTCCGACGGGCTGACGCCGTGGATGCGGCGAAAGGCGCGGCTGAAGTTCGCCACGTCGGTGAAGCCAAGCTGGTAGGCAATCTGCGAGATGGACGTGCCCTGCTGCGCCAGCAACTGGCGGGCGCGCGCGTGGCGTGCCTCGATGACCAGGCCGCGGAAATTGCCGCCTTCCTTTTTCAAATGGCGCTCCAGCGCACGGGCCGAGATGCCCTGCAGCCGCGCGCATTCTTCCAGCGAAAGCCGGCCGTCTTCGACTTCGTTCAGCACCATGCGGACCCACCCGGTCCAGTCGACGTGGCCGCCTCCGCGGAGCATCAGCATTTCGCACTGTTCCTCGGCGACGCGCACGGCGTGCGAGTTGTGGATCGGCAAGGGCGCGTCGAGGCTCCAGGTGCTCACCAGCATCCGTACCTCGGGCACGGGCGACGCGCTGAAATGCACGCGCGCCGGCGCCAGTTCGCGGTAGCGCTGCGCGTGCGGCGGCGGCGCCATCGGCAGCAGGATGTCATAGGGCGCGAGGGGGTCTTGCAGCAGGGGCTGGCAGTGCGTGTGCGTGGACACGGCCAGCAGCTCCAGCATCTGGTCCAGCGTTTCCTTGCGCATGGGTAGCGCGGGCCGGAAGACGATCTCAGCCAGCCGGCCGGTGCGCTGGTAGGCCATCCGGAACATCGGGTTCATCAGCGCGAAATAGCGGGCGCTCTGGCGCAGCCCCTGGTCGATGGTGGGATACGACATCAGCGCATATCCCAGGATGCCATGGGAGTTCTGCCGGAGCCGGCGTCCCCATTCGAAGCCGAAGTCGCTGCGCCCGGTCAGGCGCAGGGCGCGGGCCAGCAGTTGCTCGAACTGCGCCGGGGTGAGGGCGAAGTGGGTCTGGCGGAACTGCCCGGGGTCGATGCCCAACTCGCGCGCCAGGGAATCCACCGACGTGCCGGCTGCCCGCAGGCAGTCGTCCATCGCAAGGAAGTAGCGGGCGGGCACCAGGGGATTGGCAATGTGGGACATAGGGGAAGCACGGACGGAAGCTGTCGGGAAATGATAGATGGCGACCTGGAAATGACAAGACGTGGCGCCGGCCGTTTCCTTACAGTGGCCCGGTCGCCCCTGCAACGGGCGAGCGCCTGAAACCCCAAGGAGACAAGCCATGCAAGACACTGCATTGCAAAAAGCACCCCATCCGTCCGGCGATGCAACGGCCGCCCGCACGCCCCAGCAGGTGGACGTGGCCGTGGTGGGCGCCGGTTTTTCCGGACTGTATCTGCTGCACCGCCTGCGCCAGGCGGGCCTGAGCGCGGTGGCCATCGAATCGGCCGAGGGCGTGGGCGGCACCTGGTACTGGAACCGCTATCCGGGAGCGCGTTGCGACATCCAGACGCTGGACTATGCCTACAGCTTCGACCCGGAACTGGAGCAGGCGTGGACCTGGTCCGAGAAATACGCCACCCAGCCTGAAATCCTGCGCTACCTCAATTTCGTCGCCGACCGCTACGACCTGCGGCGCGACGTGCGCTTTGGAACCCAGGTCACGAGCGCGGCGTGGGACGAGGCGGCGCAGCGCTGGCTGCTGCACACCGACCAGGGGGCGCCCGTCTCGTGCCGCTACTACGTCATGGCCAGCGGTTGCCTGTCATCGCCCAAGCCGCCGGAAATCGCCGGTTTCGAAGACTTCAAGGGCGAGGTCTATTTCACGGGCCGCTGGCCGCACGAGGGGGTCAACGTCAAGGGCAAGCGCGTCGGCGTGATCGGCACCGGCTCTTCGGGCATCCAGGCGATTCCGCTGCTGGCCCAGGACGCGGCGCAGCTCACCGTCTTCCAGCGCACGCCCAACTTCGCTCCGCCGGCGCACAACGGCCCGCCTTCGGCCAACCGCGCGGCCGATCTGGCGCGCGACCGCGACGCCTACCGCGCCGCGGCGCGCCAGTCGCTGTGCGGCGTGGGCTTGCCGTCGGCAACCGACTACAGCTGGGCCATGACCGAAGTGCAGCGGCGCGAACGTTTCGAGCAATGGTGGAATACCGGCGACCTGCTGGGCATCACCACCCAGCTCTGGGCCGACCAGGGCTATGACGTGGAGGGCAACGCCCACATCGGCGCCATGATCCGCGAAAAAATCCGCGAAATCGTCAAGGATCCGCAGACCGCCGAGGCCCTGAGCCCCACCGACCACCCCTTTGCTTCCAAGCGCCCCTGCCTGTCCACCGACTACTACGCCACCTACAACCGGCCCAACGTCACGCTGGTGAACCTGCGCCAGGAGCCCATCGAGGCCATTACCGCCACGGGCATCCGGACCGCGCAGCGCGACATCGGACTGGACATCCTCGTCTTCGCCACCGGCTTCGATGCGCTGACTGGCGCGATCCTGGCGGTGCACCCCATCACCGGACGCGGCGGCCTGTCGCTCAACGAGGTCTGGGCACAAGGCCCCAAGACCTACCTGGGGCTGGCGGTGGCCGGATTTCCCAACCTGTTCATGGTCACGGGGCCGGGCAGCCCGTCGGTGCTGTCGAACATGGTCATGTCCATCGAACAGCACGTGGACTGGATCGTCGACCGGCTGATCGAGATGCGCGCCGCCGGCTTCACCGCCATCGAGGCGACCGAGACGGCGCAGTCCGGCTGGGCGCGGCACATGGACGACTGCGCGGCGATGACCCTGTTCTCGCTGGCCAACACCTGGTACACCGGCGCCAACGTGCCCGGCAAGGCCCAGGGCGTGATGCCGTACACCGGCGGCGTGGGCCACTACCGCGGCATTTGCGACGAAGTGGTCAGCCGCGGCATGGTGGGCTTCCGCCTGAGCGGCCCGGATGGCGCGGCGCAGTGCAACGACGGCGAAATCGTGCGCCTGCAGCCCGACGTGCGCATTGCGCTGAACCTGCTGGCGCAGATGCAGCTGCCGCCGCTCGAAAGTTTGGGCGCGCAGAACGCGCGCGCCCTGGTGGCGCAGATGAATGCAACGCAGCCGCCGGGGCGTCCGGTCGGCGAAGTGGCGGACGGCACGCTGGAGGGCGCGCAAGGGCCGCTGCCTTACCGGCTCTACCGTCCGGCGACGCCGGGGCCGCATCCCATCGTGGTCTATTTCCATGGCGGCGGCTGGGTGCTGGGCGATGAGCGGTCGGACGATTCGTTCTGCCGCGACATGTGCCGCCGCTCCGGCATGGTCTTCGTCAGCGTCGGCTACCGCCATGCGCCCGAGCACCCGTTCCCCGCCGCCGCCGAGGACGGCCTGGCGGCGACGCGCTGGGTCGCCGAGCACGCGGCGCAACTGGGCGGCACGGCGAACGGCGTGCTGGTGGCGGGCTGGAGCGCGGGCGGCAATATCGCCGCCGTCACCTGCCAATTGGCGCGGGCGCGCGGCGGGCCGCGGATTGCGGGCCAATTGCTGCTGTGCCCGGTCACGGATGCCGATTTCGGCCGTCCGTCCTATATCGACAATGCGGACGGCTACTTCCTCACGCGCTCGCTGATGCAGTGGTTCTGGGACACCTACTGCCCGCCGGCCAGCCGCGGCGATCCGCGCGCCTCGCCGCTGCGCGGCCGCCTGGCGGGCCTGCCGCCGGCCTGCGTGATAACCTGCGAATTCGACCCGCTGCGCGACGAAGGCGTGGCCTATGCCGAGGCCATGGCCGAGGCCGGCGTGGCGGTCGAGCAGATCGCGGCGCGCGGCCATATCCACACCTCGCTCCTGATGGTCGACGCCATCATCAGCGGTGCGTCCGTCCGTGCGCAGATGGCCGAGGCGCTGCGCGGCTTCGCCCGCCAGGCGCAGCCGGTGGCGGCCTAATTCGTCCGAACCATCAAAAGAGGTTTCCACATGAGTGAATGGATGAGCGAACAACGGCGCGCCGGGCTGCGCGCGATCTGCGACACCGTGGTGCCCGCCATCGCGCGCGCCGACGACCCCACGGGCTTCTGGGCCCGCAAGGCCACCGACGTAGGCACGGACGAGGCGATCATCGCCGCGCTGGCCGCGATGCCGCCCGCCTCGCGCGACGGCCTGCTGGGCCTGGTGGACGGCCTGGTGGCGCAGGGCATCGTGGGCGCGTCGCCGCTGTCGCGCGAGCAGATCCTGTCGCGCACGGCGCTGCTCGGGCCGGAGGCGGCCTTCGGCATCGGTTCGCTGGGCAGCCTGGTGCGCCTGATGGCCTACGGCCTGCCCGACGCCACGGGGCAGAACCCGTTCTGGCGCCAGTTTGGCTACCCCGGCCCGGTGCGCGCGCCGTCGCAGGCGCCCAAGCCGATCCGGCCCCTGGTGCCGCAGGACGGGCAGACGCTGACCGCCGACGTGGTGGTGGTCGGCTCGGGCTCGGGCGGTGGCGTGATCGCGGGCAAGCTGGCGGCGGCCGGCCAGAAGGTGGTGGTGCTCGAAGCCGGCGGCTACTTCGACGAGGCCGACTTCAACCAGCTCGAACTCTGGGCCTACCAGAACATGTACTGGCGCGGCGGCCCCACGCCGGCGGCCGACCTGAACATCTCGCTGATGGCGGGCACCACGCTGGGCGGCGGCAGCACGGTGAACTGGAGCAACTGCCTGCGCACGCGCGACTGGGTGCGCGACGAATGGGCGCGCGAGCACGGCCTCGAAGGCGTCGATGGGCCGGAGTTCGAGCGCCATCTCGACGCCGTCAGCGCGCGCATCAGCGTCAACGATGCGTGCTCCGACTTCAACGGCCCCAACCAGCGCATCATGGACGGCGCCGAGCGGCTCGGCTGGTCGTCCACACGCCTGTCGCGCAACGCCGACCGGGCCGCCTATGACGCGGACTGCGCGGGCTACATGGGCTTCGGCGACCCCTCGGGCTCCAAGCTCGGCACCATGAAGACCTATTTGCAGGACGCCTTCGACGCCGGCGCCGACATCCTGGTGCGCTGCCGCGCCGACAAGGTGCTGGTCGAAGGTGGCCGCGCGGCGGGCGTAGCGGCCACGTACCGCGACCCGGCCACGGGCGCTACCGCCAAGATCACGGTGCGCGCGCCGCGCGTGGTGGTGGCGGGCGGCTCGCTCGAATCGCCCGCGCTGCTGCTGCGCTCCGGCATCGGCGGCCCGGCGGTCGGCCAGTACCTGCGCCTGCACCCCTGCACCGCCGTCACCGGGATGTACACCGAAGACCAGCGCGCCTGGTGGGGCGCGCCGATGACGGCCGCGATCGACGAGTTCGAGCACCCCGGCCACGGCTACGGCTTCCTCATCGAGGCGCCGCACTATTCCATCGGCACCTCGGCGGCGCTGCTGCCCTTCACCACGGCGGCGGCGCACAAGGAGACCATGAGCCAGATGGCCCACGGCGCCAGCACCATCGGGCTGACGCGCGACCACGGCCATGGCCGCATCACCATCGACGCCAGCGGCGAGGCGGTGCCGACCTACGCCGTCACGGACCCGATCGACATCGCCAACCTGCAAAAAGGCGTGGAGACGCAGGTGCGTATGCACCATGCGGCGGGCGCGCTGAAGATCATCGCGCTGGCCGCCGGGGCGCCGGCCTGGCGCTGGGGCGACGACCTGGACGTCTACATCGCGCGGCTGAAGAACATCCCGCTGCGCTTCGGCGGCTTCAGCCTGTTCAGCGCGCACCAGATGGGCACCTGCCGCATGGGCAAGGACCGGGCCACCAGCGTGGCCAACCCGCAGGGCGAACTGCACGACGTGCCGGGCGTGTGGATTGGCGATGCCAGTGCCTTTCCCACCTCGACCGGCACCAACCCGATGCTCTCGACCATGGCGCTGGCCCACCGCACGGCCGAGGCCATGCTCGCGGCCAAGGCCTGACCAGGAGACCCGAACATGAATGCAAAAGCAATGGGCGTGCCGGCGCACGACAAGTTCTACATCGGCGGCCAGTGGGTGGCGCCGTCCGAAGGCCATGCCACGCACCCGGTGGTCAACGCCGCCACCGAGGAGGTCATCGCCCGCGTGCCCCTGGGCACGGCGGCCGACGTGGACCGCGCGGTGCAGGCCGCGCGCGCCGGCTTCGAAGCCTGGTCGCAGTCCGACCTGAACACCCGTGCCGAGGCGCTGTCGGCCATCCACGCCCAATTGGCCGCGCGCGGCGACGAGATCGCGGCACTGATTTCGCGCGAAATGGGTATGCCCGTGGCGACCTCGCGGCTCATCCAGGCGGGCCTGCCGGCCTGGTCGTTCGGCACCATGGCCCGGCTGGTCCACGAGTTCACCTGGCAGGAGGAGGTCGGCAACTCGCTGATCGTGCGCGAGCCCGTCGGCGTGGTCGGCGCCATCACGCCGTGGAACTACCCGCTGCACCAGATCGCCGCCAAGGTGGCGCCGGCCATCGTGGCGGGCTGCGCCATCGTGCTCAAGCCCAGCGAGGTGGCGCCGCTGTCGGCCTTCGTGCTGGCCGAGATCATCGATGCGGTCGGGCTACCGCCCGGCGTGTTCAACCTGGTCACCGGCACCGGGCCGGTGGTGGGCGAGGCGCTGGCCACGCACCCTGGCGTGGACATGATTTCGCTGACGGGTTCCACGCGCGCCGGCCGGCGCGTGGGCGAGCTGGCCGCGCAGACCATCAAGCGCGTGTCGCTGGAACTGGGCGGCAAGTCGGCCAACATCATCCTGGACGACGTGGCCGGCGCCGACCTGCAGGCAGCGGTGGTGGACGGCATCCAGAAATGCTTCCTCAACTCCGGCCAGACCTGCACCGCCTTCACTCGCCTGCTGGTGCCGCGCGCGCGGCTGGCCGAGGTGGAGGCCATCGCCAAATTCGCCGCCGAGGCCGCCAAGCTGGGCGACCCGTTCAGCCCCGACACGGCGCTCGGCCCGATGGTGACCCAGGCGCACCGCGAAACCGTGCGAGGCTACATCCGCAAGGGCATCGAGGAGGGCGCCCGGCTGGTCTGCGGCGGACCCGAGCCGGTCGAGGGGCTGGCCAAGGGCTGGTTCGTCAAGCCGACGGTGTTCTCCGACGTGAAGCCGGGCATGACCATCGAGCAGGAGGAGATCTTCGGCCCGGTGCTGTCGATCATCCCCTACGACAGCGAGGACGAGGCGATCCGCATCGCCAACGGCACGCCCTACGGCCTGTCCGGCGGCGTGTGGAGCGGCGACGCCGCGCGCGCCGAGCGGGTGGCCCGGCGCCTGCGCACCGGCATGGTGGACATCAATGGCGGCGTCTTCAACCCGATGCAGGCCTTTGGCGGCTACAAGCAGTCCGGCAACGGGCGCGAACTGGGCGCGCACGGTCTGGCCGAGTTCACCGAGATCAAGTCGATGCAGCGCTGAGGCGGCGCAGGGCGCTGCGCGTCCCCCCGCCGCTCAATCCAGCAACGCCAGCGCAAACTCCCGCGCGTTGAAGGTTTCGAGGTCTTCGAGCTTCTCGCCCACGCCGATGAAGTAGACCGGCACGGGCCGCTCCTGTGCAATGGCGGCCAGCACGCCGCCCTTGGCGGTGCCGTCGAGCTTGGTGACGATCAGGCCTGTGAGCTGCAGCGCGTCGTCGAAGGCGCGCACCTGGGCCAGGGCGTTCTGGCCGGTGTTGCCGTCGATGACCAGCAGCACCTCGTGCGGCGCGGTGGCATCGGCCTTGGTGACCACGCGCTTGATTTTCTGCAGCTCCTGCATCAGGTGCAGTTGCGTGGGCAGGCGGCCCGCGGTGTCCACCAGCACCACGTCCTTGCCGCGCGCCTTGCCGGCGGTCACGGCGTCGAAGCTCACGGCGGCGGGGTCGCCGCCTTCCTGGCTCACGATCTCCACCGTGTTGCGGTCGGCCCATACGCCCAGTTGCTCGCGCGCGGCGGCGCGGAAGGTGTCGGCCGCCGCCAGCAGCACGGCCTGGTGGCTGTCGGCCAGGTGCTTGGTGAGCTTGCCGATCGACGTGGTCTTGCCCGCGCCGTTCACGCCCGCCACCATGATGACGGTGGGCTGGTGCTGGCCGATGACCAGCGGCTTTTCCAGCGGGCGCAGCAGGTCGGCCAGCGCGTCGGCCAGCAGGGTCTTGACGGCGGCGGGGTCGGTGGCCTTGGCTTCCTTCACGCGGCGCTTGAGGTCGGCGAGCAGGTGTTCGGTGGCCTTCACGCCCGTGTCGGCCATGAGCAGGGCGGCTTCGAGCTCTTCGTACAGGTCTTCGTCGATGCGCGTGCCGGTGAAGACGGTGGTGATGCTGGTGCCGGTCTTGCGCAGGCCGGTCTTGAGGCGGTCCAGCCACTTCTTGCGCTCGGGTTCGGGCAGGCCGGGGAGCGGCTCTGGAGCGGGCTCCGCCGTGATGGCGACGGGTGCTGGTACGGGTACGGGCTTCGCAGCGGGCTCGGGGGCAGGGTCGGGCGCCGGAGCGGGCTGGGCCTCTTCGCCTTGTCCCCCAAAGGTATTGCGCAGCCAGGTCATTGCCTTGGAGGCGGGCGCGGGGGCCTCGGGAGTGGGCGTGGGCGCGGGGGCCGGGGCGGCGTCCGGCGGCGCGGGTTCCGCGGACTTTTTCTTGAAAAAACTGAACATTGGGCGGGTTCTTAGAATCGCAGCCATTCTATGAAACGCGCCCTCACCCTTGCCGCGCTCGCGGCCTGTCTGGCGACACCCGCGGGTGCCCAGAGCAATCCCCCAGCAAACGACGTGCAGCAATTCACCCTGAAGAACGGTATGCAGCTCATCGTCAAGCCCGACCGGCGCGCGCCCACGGCCATCCAGATGGTGTGGGTGCGCGTGGGCGCCATGGACGAGGTGGACGGCACCTCGGGCGTGGCCCACGCGCTGGAGCACATGATGTTCAAGGGCACCAAGACCGTGCCGCCCGGCCAGTTCTCGCGCCGCGTGGCCGCGTTGGGCGGGCAGGAAAACGCCTTCACCCACCGCGACTACACGGGCTACTACCAGCAGATTCCGGCGTCCCGGCTGCCCGACGTGATGAAGTTCGAATCCGACCGCTTCGCCCACAACCAGTGGCCCGACGCCGAGTTCAAGAAGGAAATCGAGGTGGTGAAGGAAGAGCGCCGGATGCGCACCGAAGACCAGCCGCGCGCGCTGCTGATGGAGCAGCTGTATGCGGCGAGCTTCATCGCGTCGCCCTACCACCGCCCCATCGTCGGCTGGATGAGCGACCTCGACGCCATGACGCCCGACGACGTGCGCGCCTTCCACCGCCAGTGGTACGTGCCCGCCAACGCCGCCGTGGTGGTGGCGGGCGACGTGGACGCGCGGCAGGTGCGCGCTTGGGCCGAGCAGACCTATGGCCGCATCCCCGCCCGCGCCGTGCCCGCGCGCAAGCCGCGCACCGAGCCCGCGCAGCGCGGCCTGCGCCGCATAGCCGTGAAGGCCCCCGCCGAGCAGGCCTACGTGGCGCTGGCCTGGCACGTGCCCACGCTGCGCCACGTGACCGAGATGACCGCCGACGACCACGACGCGCTCGCCCTGCTGGTGCTCTCCGCTGTGCTCGACGGCTACAGCGGCGCGCGCCTCGACCGCGCCCTGACCCAGGGCGACAACCGCGTGGCCGACGGCGCCGACAGCGGCGCTGCCGTCATCAGCCGCGGCCCCGGCCTGTTCCTGCTGACCGGCGTGCCCGCCCAGGGCAAGACCGCCGCCGAGGTGGAAGCCGCCCTGCGCGCCGAAGTGGCCCGCGTGGCCCGGGACGGCGTGGCCCCCGCCGAACTGGAGCGCGTGAAGACGCAGTGGATGGCCTCCAACGTCTACGAGCGCGATTCCCTCATGAACCAGGCGCAGGAACTGGGCAGCTACTGGGTGCTGGGCTTGCCCGTGGACGCCGAGGAACGCCTGATCGCCGCGCTGCGCCAGGTCACCCCCGAGCAGGTGCAGGCCGTGGCCGCCAAATACTTCGGCGACGACACCCTCACCGTCGCCACGCTGCTGCCCCAGCCGCGCCCTGCGGGCCCGCGCCCGCGCCCCAGCGTGCCTGTCGACGGCCCGCTGCATTGAGATTGAATCGACCATGGTTGCTATCAAGAAAATAGCTGCCAGCGCTCTACTGATAAGCGCTGGCGCCCTTTTTTATTCAAATTCCGCCTGGGCGCTGCTGCCCATACAGCACTGGCGCGAAGCCAACGGTGCGCAGGTCTGGCTGGTCAACAGCCCCGGCATCCCGATGGTGGACGTGCAGATCGCCTTCGATGCCGGCAGCCGCCGCGACCCCGCGCCCCAGGCCGGCCTGGCCGACGCCGCCGCGTTGATGACCAGTAAAGGCGTGCTGGCCGAGGGCAACGAAAAAGCCCTGGACGAAAACGCCCTGGGCGAAGCCTGGGCCGACCTGGGCGCGAGCTTCGAGGCCCAGGCGGGCCGCGACAGCTTTGGCTACGCCCTGCGCTCGCTGACCGACCCGGCCCTGCTGCAACGCGCCACGGCGCTGGCCGCGCGCGAAATCGCCCAGCCAGCCTTCCCCGACGCCGTGTGGCAGAACGAGCGCAAGCGCTGGGCCGCCGCCCTCCAGGAGGCCGACACCCGCCCCGGCACCGTGGCGCGCAAGGCCTTCGCCGCCGCTGTCTACGGCAGCCATCCCTACGGCCAGCAGACCACGGGCGAGACGCTGGCGCGCATCGGCGTGGACGACCTGAAAGCCTTCCACGCCCATACCGTCGCCGCCTGCCGCGCGCGCGTGAGCATCGTGGGCGCGGTGGACAAGCCCCAGGCCCAGGCGCTGGTCGGCCAACTGCTCGCGCGCCTGCCCGCCACGCCGGGCGACTGCACGCAGCCCGCCCCCGTGCCCGAGGTGCAGCCGCTGGCCAAGGCGGTGACGGAAAACGTCCCCTTCCAGTCCGCCCAGGCCCAGGTGCTCATCGGCCAGCCCGGCATCGCGCGGCGCGACCCGGACTTTCTCGCGCTGCTGGTGGGCAACCACATCCTGGGCGGTGGCGGCTTCACCTCGCGCCTGACCAACGAAGTGCGCGAAAAGCGCGGTCTGAGCTACAGCGTATACAGCGACTTCCAGCCCGGCCTGAACGCGGGCGCCTTCGTCGTCGCGCTGCAAACCCGCCCCGACCAGGCCGCCCAGGCCGTGCAGGTGGCGCAAGAAACGCTGGCCCGCTATGTGAAGGACGGCCCCACCGAGGCCGAACTGAAAGCCGCGAAGGACAACCTCATCGGCGGCTTCGCGCTGCGCATTGACAGCAACCGCAAGCTGCTCGGCAACGTGGGCAACATCGCCTGGAACGGCTTGCCGCTCGACTACCTGGACCACTGGACGGAGCGCGTGCAGGCCCTCACCGTGGCCGACGTGCGCGCCGCCCTGCAGCGCCACCTCCAGCCCGACCGCATGGTCACCGTGGTGGTCGGAGGACAACAGCCTTGAAGGGCGAAATCCGCATCATCGGCGGCCAGTGGAAGCGCACGCGCCTCGCCGTGCCCGACAAACCCGGCCTGCGCCCCACGCCCGACCGCGTGCGCGAAACCCTGTTCAACTGGCTGGGCCAGGACCTGACCGGCTGGCGCTGCGTGGACGCCTTCGCGGGCACCGGCGCGCTGGGCCTCGAAGCCGCCTCGCGCGGCGCCGCATCGGTGCTGATCGTCGAGCAGGACCCGGCCCTGGCCGCCCAACTGCAAGCGCACCAGAAGCGCCTGAAGGCCGACGCCGTGCGCGTGCAGCGCGGCGACGGCATCGCGGCCCTGCGCCAATGTCCGCCGCGCAGTCAGCACCTCGTCTTTCTCGACCCGCCCTTCGGCGCCACGGAGCTGTTCGCGCCCGCACTGCAGGCCGCGCAACAGGCCGTGGCCCAAGGCGGGTATATCTACCTCGAAGCGCCCGCCCCATGGAGCGCCGAAACCACGGGACTGAGCCTGCACCGCCATATGAAAGCGGGCGCGGTCCATGCTCATTTGCTACTGGTTTCATAGCTGCCAGCGCTTGATGGATAAGCGCTGGAGCCCGATTTGACCAAAAACCTTCAGGAGACCCGCACCATGCCCCACGTCATCGCCGTCTACCCCGGCACCTTCGACCCCGTCACCCTGGGCCACGAAGACCTGGTGCAGCGCGCCACCCAGTTGTTCGACGAAGTCATCGTCGCCGTGGCCGTGGGCCACCACAAGAAGACCCTGTTCACCCTGGACGAGCGCATGGCCCTGGTGCGCGCGGTGGCCAAGCCTTGGCCCCAGGTGCGCGTGGAGAGCTTCGACGGCCTGGTGCGCGACTTCGTGCGCGCCCACGGCGCGACGGTGATGGTGCGCGGCGTGCGCAGCGTGACGGACTTCGACTACGAGCGCCAATTGGCAGGCATGAACCGCCACCTGATGCCCGACGTGGAAACCGTCTTCCTCACCCCCAGCGACCGGTACGCGCACCTTTCCAGCAGCTTCGTGCGCGAGATCCACACGCTGGGCGGGGCGGTGGACGCGCTGGTGTCGCCCGCGGTGCTGGCGCAGCTGCGGAGCAAGTACCCGCAGCGGGGGTAGATTCGCCGGGGCACCCTGTGTCCTGGCCGCAACCCAGCCCGTCGACACCGCCAGCAGCGTATAAATGAACGTTCATCAAAGGAGTCGCAATGGGCCAGCGCGTGGAGTTCTTTTTCGATGTGGGAAGCCCGGCTTCCTATCTGGCGTGGACGCAGTTGCCCGCGCTGTGTGAAGCCGCCGGCGCGGAGCTGGTCTACCGGCCCATGCTGCTGGGCGGCGTCTTCCAGGCCACGGGCAATGCATCGCCCGCCGCCGTGCCCGCCAAGGGGGCCTATACCTTGATGGACTTGGCGCGCCATGCGCGGCGCTACGGCGTGCCGCTCCAGCGCAATCCGTTCTTTCCGGTCAACACGCTGGTGCTCACGCGCGGCGCGGTGGGCGTGCAACGGCTGCAGCCGGAACGTTTCCAGGACTACCTGCGCGCCGTGTTCCTGGCGCTGTGGGTGGATGCGCAAGACCTCAACCAGCCCGCCCTGGTGGCCGCCACGCTGCAGACGGCGGGCTTCGACCCCGCGCAGGTCCTGCAATGGGCGAACGACGCAGACACCAAGGCGCAACTGCGTGCCACCACCGAAGAAGCGGTGGCGCGCGGCGTGTTCGGCGCGCCCACCATGTTCGTGGGCACGGAAATGTTCTTCGGGCAAGACCGCCTCGACTTCATCCGCGAGGCGCTGCAATGACGGCAACCCCCAAAGTCGCGCTGGTGATCGGCGCGGGCGACTCCACCGGCAGCGCCATCGCCGCGCGTTTTGCGAAGGAGGGCTACATCGCCTGCCTCACGCGCCGCTCGGCGGACAAGCTCCAGCCCGCCATCGACGCCATCCGCGCCGCGGGCGGACAGGCGTTCGGCTACGGCAGCGACGCGCGCAAGGAGGAGGACGTGATCGCCCTCGTCGCGCAGATCGAGCAGGAGCATGGCCCCGTCGAGGTGCTGGTGTTCAACATTGGTGCGAACGTGCCGTGCAGCATCCTGGAGGAAACGGCGCGCAAGTATTTCAAGATCTGGGAGATGGCCTGCTTCAGCGGCTTCCTCAACGCCCGGGAGGTCGCCAAGCGCATGGTGCAGCGCGGGCGCGGCACCATCCTCTTCACCGGGGCCACGGCGGCGCTGCGCGGCTCGGCCAATTTCGCCGCCTTCGCGGGCGCCAAGCACGCGCTGCGCGCGCTGGCGCAGAGCATGGCGCGCGAGCTGGGGCCGCGCAACATCCACGTCGCGCACGTGGTGGTCGATGGATCGATCGACACGGAATTCATCCGCTCCAACTTCCCCGACCGCTACGCGCTCAAGGACGAGGGCGGCATCCTGGACCCGGCCCATATCGCCGAAAACTACTGGCACCTGCACCAGCAGCCGCGCGACGCCTGGACCTTCGAGCTGGACCTGCGCCCCTACATGGAGCGTTGGTAGGAATCAATGTGGTGCACGCGGCCCTGAATGGGGCGGCATTCCCGCTTTTCACGATGGCTCGGGTCTTGCTAGGATGGTTTTCACTATGTCCATTCATGCCGCTCTCCACCATGTCACCCACTACCAATACGACCGGCTGGTCAACCTGGGGCCGCAACTCGTGCGCCTGCGCCCCGCGCCGCACTGCCGCAGCAACGTCATCTCGTATTCGCTGAAGGTCGAGCCCGCGCAGCACTTCATCAACTGGCAGCAGGACCCGTTCGCCAACTACCAGGCGCGGCTGGTCTTCCCCGAGAAGACGCGCGAGTTCAAGGTCACCGTCGATCTCGTGGTCGAGATGGCGGTCTACAACCCGTTCGACTTCTTCCTGGAACCCGAGGCCGAGCAGGTGCCGTTCCAGTACAGCGACATGGTGCGGCAGGAACTGGCGCCGTACCTGGCGACCGAGCCGATGACGCCGCTGGTCCAGTCTTACCTCGACAAGATCGACCGCAGCGCGCAGCGCACCATCGACTTCCTCGTCAAGCTCAACCAGCAGGTGGCGCAGGACATCCGCTACCTCATCCGCATGGAGCCCGGCGTGCAGACACCCGAGGAAACGCTGGAAAAAGCCAGCGGCTCCTGCCGCGACTCGGGCTGGCTGCTGGTGCAGCTGCTGCGCCACATGGGGCTGGCGGCGCGCTTCGTGTCGGGCTACCTGATCCAGCTGACGCCCGACGTGAAGGCGCTGGACGGCCCCAGCGGCACCGACCACGACTTCACCGACCTGCACGCCTGGTGCGAGGTCTACCTGCCCGGCGCGGGCTGGATCGGGCTGGACGCCACCAGCGGCCTGCTCGCGGGCGAGGGCCACATCCCGCTGGCCTGCACGCCCACGCCGTCCAGCGCCGCGCCCATCGAAGGGCTGATGGACGAGGCCGAGGTCGAATTCGGCCATGAGATGAAGGTCACGCGCATTTACGAATCGCCGCGCGTCACCAAACCCTACACCGAAGAGCAATGGCAAGCCATGCTGGCCCTGGGCGACCAGGTGGACGCCGACCTGCAGGCGGGCGACGTGCGCCTGACCATGGGCGGCGAGCCCACCTTCGTCGCCGTGAACGACCGCGACGCGCCCGAGTGGAACACCGACGCGCTCGGGCCCACCAAGCGCGGCTTCGCGATGGAGCTCACGCACAAGCTGCGCGCCGAATACGGGCAGGGCGGCTTCCTGCACTTCGGCCAGGGCAAGTGGTATCCGGGCGAGCAACTGCCGCGCTGGGCGCTGTCCATCTGCTGGCGCGCCGACGGGCAGCCCGCCTGGAACAACCCCGCGCTGTTCGCCGACGAGCGCGACCCGTCGCACTACACCAGCGAAGACGCGCACCGTTTCATCCACGGCCTGTCCGCCAAACTGGGCCTGACCGGCGACTACATCCAGCCCGGCTACGAGGACACCTGGTACTACCTGTGGCGTGAACGCCGCCTGCCCGTGAACGTGGACCCGTTCGACGCGCGGCTGGACGACGAGCTGGAGCGCGCCCGCCTGCGCCGCGTGTTCGAGCAGGGGCTGGACGCCGTGGTCGGCTACGTGCTACCGCTGCAGGTGGATTCCGAGGCCGATGGCCCGTCGCTGTCCGGCAGCCGCTGGAGCACCGGCCCGTGGTTCTTCCGCGACGAGCGCATGTACCTCATGCCCGGCGATTCGCCCATGGGCTACCGCCTGCCGCTCGACTCGCTGCCCTGGGTCAGCCAGGCCGACTACCCCTACCTGATTCCGCAAGACCCCACGGTCGCGGCAAGCGAGGTGCTGCCCGCTTCGGCGGCGCTGCGCGCCCGCTATGCGCAAAGCGCGCAGGACGGCCAGCCCGCCCCCGTGCGCCTGCTGCGCCAGGCCGGTGAAGACGGCGGCGAAGCACGCGCAAGCGGCCAGCCCGACCCCTTCGCCGCGCTGCCCCAGCGCTTCGCCTCCGCCCACGGGCTCACCCGCACCGCGCTGTGCGTGGAGGCGCGCGACCCGCGCCGCGCCAACGGCCCCAAGGCCGAGCAGCTGGGCACGGCGTCGGGCGTGCTCTACGTCTTCATGCCCCCGCTGGCGCGGCTGGACGACTATCTCGACCTGCTCGCCGCCATCGAGGCCACGGCCGAGGAACTGAGCGTGAAGATCGTGCTGGAGGGCTACCCGCCGCCGCGCGACCCGCGCCTGAAGCTGCTGGCCGTCACGCCCGACCCCGGCGTGATCGAGGTCAACATCCACCCCGCCACCCATTGGCGCGAACTGGTGCAGCACACCGAATTCCTGTACCACGCGGCCTGGGAATCGCGCCTGTCCGCCGAGAAGTTCATGACCGACGGCCGCCACACCGGCACCGGCGGCGGCAACCACTTCGTGATGGGCGGGGCCACGCCGGCGGACTCGCCCTTCCTGCGCCGCCCCGAGGTGCTGGCCAGCCTGCTGCTGTACTGGCACAACCACCCGTCGCTCAGCTACCTGTTCAGCGGCCTGTTCATCGGCCCCACCAGCCAGTCCCCGCGCGTGGACGAGGCGCGCAACGACCAGTTGTACGAGCTTGAAATCGCCCTGCGCGAGATCGAATCCAACCGCGCCCTCTACGGCCAGGACATGCCCCCGTGGCTGGTGGACCGCACGCTGCGCAACATCCTCGTGGACGTGACGGGCAACACCCACCGCAGCGAGTTCAGCATCGACAAGATGTTCTCGCCCGACAGCAGCACGGGCCGCCTGGGCCTCTTGGAACTGCGCGCCTTCGAGATGCCGCCCCATGCCCGCATGAGCGTGGTGCAGCAACTGCTGCTGCGCGCCCTCATCGCGCGCTTCTGGAAGGCCCCGTTCAAGGCCCCCGCCGCGCGCTGGGGCACCGAGTTGCACGACCGCTGGATGCTGCCCGCCTTCATCTGGCAGGACATGTGCGACGTGCTGGCCGACATGAACCAGGCCGGCTACGCCTTCGATACCGCGTGGTTCGCGCCGCACTTCGAGTTCCGCTTCCCGTATATCGGCGCGGTGCAGTCGAAGGGCATCGAGCTCACGCTGCGCGCCGCGCTGGAGCCCTGGCACGTGATGGGCGAGGAGGGCTCCGCCGGCGGCACCGTGCGCTACGTCGATTCGTCGCTGGAGCGCATCGAGGTGCACGTCACCGGGCTGGTCGAGAGCCGCTACACCGTCACCGTCAACGGCCAGCCGCTGCCGCTGCAGCCCACGGGCACGCAGGGCGAATTCGTGGCCGGCGTGCGCTACAAGGCCTGGAACCCGCCCAGCGCCCTGCACCCCACCATCGGCGTGCACGCGCCGCTCACCTTCGACATCGTGGACACCTGGATGAACCACTCCCTGGGCGGCTGCCAGTACCACGTGGCGCACCCGGGCGGGCGCAACTACACCACCTTCCCGGTCAACGCCTACGAGGCCGAAAGCCGGCGCCTGGCGCGCTTCTTCCGCATGGGCCACACGCCGGGGCCGCTGGCCGTGCCGCCCGCCACCATGGAACTGCCGGGCAGCCGCGAATTCCCGTTCACGCTGGATTTGCGCCGCAAGATGCGTCCCTGACTGACATCAACGGGTCATAAATGCCGGAAAATCCGCCGCCGTGGATACCTCCAGCAACACCTTGCCCTTGATGACCGACCCAGACTCCGCCGCCGACCTGGCGGCGGCGCTGGCCCCGCCCGTCGCCGCCGCGCATTTCGACGAACTGCGGGGCTGCGCGGGCGCCTCGAATGCTCCTGCTTCCATAGCTGGCAGCGCAGGCATATCCAGCGTTTGGGCCACTTTCTTTGAACAATTGGGCCGCGACGGCTTCCAGGACCTGGACCGCCGCACCCAGAACCTGCAGCGCCAGGTGCGCGACAACGGCGTCACCTACAACGTCTATGCCGACGCCAACGGGCCGCAGCGCCCCTGGACGGTCGACCTGTTCCCGCTCATCCTCACGCCCGAATGCTGGCGGCGCATAGAAGCCGGCGTGCAGCAGCGCGCGCGCCTGCTCGACCGCATCATGGCCGACGTGTACGGCCCGCAGGAACTGCTGCGGCAGGGCTTCTTGCCCAGCGCGCTGGTGCAGGGCCACCCCGGCTACCTGCGCGCCATGCACGGCGTGCAGCCCGTGGGCGGCACGCACCTGCACATTGCCGCGTTCGACCTGGGGCGGGACGCGCAGGGCGACTGGTGGGTGGTGTCGCAGCGCACGCAGGCCCCTTCCGGCCTGGGCTACCTGCTGGAAAACCGCCTGCTCATCTCGCGCCTGTTCCCCGAGGCGTTCAGCCACATGCAGGTACAGCGCCTGGCCGCCACCTACCGCGCGCTGCTGGGCGGCCTGCGCGCGGCCAGCCCGGCGGGGCAGGACGCGCGCATCGTGCTGCTCACGCCCGGGCCGTACAACGAAACCTACTTCGAGCACGCCTACCTCGCGCGCTACCTGGGCCTGCCGCTGGTCGAAGGCGGCGACCTCACCGTGCGCGACGCGCGCCTGTACCTCAAGACCATGCACGGCCTGGAGCCGGTGCACGGCATCCTCAAGCGGCTGGACGACGAATTCCTCGACCCGCTGGAACTGCGCTCCGACTCGCGCCTGGGCGTGCCCGGCCTGCTGCAGGCCCTGCGCGCGGGCAACGTGCTGGTGGCCAACGCGCCGGGCTCGGCCTTCCTCGAATCCAGCGCGCTGATGGGCTTCATGCCCGCGCTGGCGCGGCACCTGCTGGGCGAGGAGCTGACGCTGCCCGCCCTGCACACCTGGTGGTGCGGCGAGCAGGCCGCCCTGGGCGACGTGCTGCCCCGGCTGGGCGAGAGCGTCATCCGCCCCACGTGGCCGCAAGGCCAGCAGCCCGTGCTGGGCGGCGGCCTGTCGCAGCTGGACCTGGCCGAATGGGCCAGCCGCATCCAGCGCCAGGGCGATGAAACCACCGTGCAGGCCTACCTGCCGCTGTCGCAGATGCCCACGTGGCGGATGCGGCCCGAGGGCAGCCGCATAGAGCCGCGCTCGCTCATGCTGCGCGTCTTCGCCGTCAGCGACGGGCCGGGCTCCTGGCGCGTGCTGCCCGGCGGGCTGGCGCGCATCGCCTCGGACGAGGGCGCGTTCGTCTCCACGCAGCACGGCGGCAGCAGCGCCGACGTGTGGGTGCTGACCGACGGCACCGTGGACACCACCACCCTGCTGGCGCACAACCAGGCCGCCCCCGCCGCCACGCACCGCAACCGCCAGGTGAGCAGCCGCGCCGCCGAAAACCTGTTCTGGCTGGGCCGCTACACCGAGCGCACCGAGAACACCACGCGGCTGGCGCGCATCGCGCTGCAAAGCCTGAACGGCGAAGGCCAGTCCTCCCGCCCGCTGCTGGCCTGGCTGGGCGGCATGGCCGTGGCGCAAGGCATGGTGCCGAAGCGCGTGCCGCAGCCCGCCCAGGCGCGGCGCGTGTTCGAGCGCGCGCTCATCGCCGGGCTGACCGGCGCCGAGGCCACCAGCGTGGGCTACAACCTGCGCGGCCTGCTGGGCGCGGCCGCCAGCGTGCGCGAGCGGCTGTCGCAGGAGCACTGGAACCTCATCGTGCGCGCCGAGGCCGAGTTCTTCCAGCAAGGCGAAACGGGGCCGGCAAGCGACGGCTTCTCGCCGCTGGAGGCGCTGCGCGCCCTCGAAGCGCTGAACCTGCGCACCGCCGCCATGACCGGCGAGCAGACCGACCGCATGACCCGCGACGACGGCTGGCGCCTGCTTTCCATCGGCCGCCAGCTGGAGCGCCTGGGCTTCCTGGCCAACGCCCTGGCGCGCGGCGTGGAGACCGGCGCCGTCTTCGAGGAAAGCGGCTTCGAGGCGATGCTGGCGTTGTTCGACAGCACCATCACCTTCCACGCCCAGTACCAGCAGCGGCGCGACCTGCCCGCCCTGCTCGACCTGCTGGTGATCGACCGCGACAACCCGCGCTCCCTGGCCTGGGTGGCGCAGACGGCGCGCGGGCGCATCGCCAAGATCGCCGAGGCGGCGGGCGAAACGCCCGAGGACACGGGCGTCATCCCCGAGCCCGCGCTGGACGCCCTGTGCGCGCAGGACGCAAAGGGCCGCCACACGGCGCTGCTGGAATACCTGGGCGCCTGCGTGGCGGGCGCGTGGCAGCTGTCCGACCGCCTGTCGATGCGCTACTTCACCCATTCGGCGGACACCGTGCGCTACAGCGTGGGGGCCTGAACCCATGCGCCTGCGCGTCCTCCACGAAACCGAATACGACTACCAGCCCGTGGTCAAGAACGCGCAGCACATCGCGCACCTGCGGCCCCGCGCCACGGCGGTGCAGAACGTGCTGTCGCACAGCCTGCACGTCGAGCCCGAACCCAGCCGGCACACCCAGGCGGAAGACGTGTTCGGCAACACGCGGGACTTCTTCAGCCTGCCCTTCAACCACGACGTGCTGCGCGTGCGCGCCGAGAGCGAGGTCGAGACCCGCCCCGCGCCCCCGGACCCCGAGGGCGGCCCGGCCTGGGAAGCCGTGCGCGAACACCTGAGCTACCGGCGCGGCGCGGCGCATGAAAGCGCCGAGGAGTTCTGCTACCCCTCGCCCTACGTGCCGCGCCACGAAGACTTCGTGGCCTACGCCCGGCCTAGCTTCACCCCGGGCCGCCCGCTGCTCGACGCGGCGCGCGACCTCATGTCGCGCATCCACGCCGACTTCGCCTATGCGTCGGAGGCGACCGATGCCGGCACCCCCGCGCTCGAATCCCTGCGCCTGCGCCGGGGCGTGTGCCAGGACTTCGCCCACGTCATGATCGGCTGCCTGCGCAGCCTGGGCCTGGCCGCGCGCTACGTGAGCGGCTACCTGCTGACCCAGCCGCCGCCCGGCCAGCCCCGGCTGGTGGGGGCGGACGCCTCGCACGCCTGGGCGTCCGTGTGGTGCCTGGGCGCGCAAGAGGGCGGCCAGTGGTTCGACCTGGACCCGACCAACGACCGCGCCGCCGGCGAGGACTACGTGACCCTGGCCTGGGGCCGCGACTTTTCCGACGTATCGCCCCTGCGCGGCGTCATTCAGGGCGGCGAGCACCACACGCTGCGCGTGGCGGTCACGGTGGCGCCCGTCGAAGACTTTGAATAAAAACCGGCTCCAGCGCTTGATGGACAAGCGCTGGCAGCTATGTTTTTTGAAGCGATGTGCGGCTGCGCACGAGGTCGTGCACGAAGCGCAGCTTGGCCAGCGCGGCGGGCGGCAGCGCGAACGGGTAGGCGTCCTGCTGGCCCAGGCTGCGCGTGAGGCTGTTGAGCAGCAGCGTGAACGGCGTCCAGCACAGCAGCATCGCGTCGAAATCGGGCGCAGGCGTGCCGAGGGGGTCGATGGCCACGGTGTGCTGCAGGCCCTGCGCGCCGGGGATGGTGACCTGGGCCTGGTAGCTCGCGGCCGTCTCCAGCAGGTCCACCATGTGCAGGTAGTGCGCCCAGGTCTCCGCCCAGTCCTCCCACGGGTGGGAGGCCGCGTAGGCGCTCACGAAGGCGGTCTGCCAGTCGGCGCGCGGGCCTTGGGCGTAGTGGTCCTGCAGGGCCTGGGCGTAGTCCTGGCGCTCGTCGCCGAACACGGCGCGGAAAGCCTCCTCCTGCCCGCCGCGCAGCACCAGCACGTCCCAGAAATAGTGGCCCGACTCATGGCGCATATGGCCCAGCAGCGTGCGGTAGGGCTCGCCCAGTTCGAGGCGGCGGCGCGCGCGCTCGTCGTCGTCGGCCTCGGCCACGTTCACGGTGATGAGCCCGTTCGCATGGCCGGTCAGCACGGGCGGCTCGCCCGGCAGGTCTTCGAGGAACTGGAAGGCCGGGCCTTCCTCGCCCTCGATGTTCTCCAGCCCCAGGCGCGCCAGCGTGTAGTACAGCCGCCGCTTGGCCGATTCGAGGGCCGTCCAGCGGAACAGGTTCTCCGGCTTGCTCAGGTCGGGCGCCAGGCGCGTCTGGCGGCACGAGGCGCACATATGCTCCCCGTCGCCGCCGTCGTCGGGCACGGCGAAATTGCAGGCGTTGTAGTCCGTGCGGTTGTCGCACATGCGCCAGCGCGAGGGCGCGGCGGCGTCGGTGCCGGCAGCAACGGGCTCCCACACGCCGGGCGTGCCGTCGGCGGCGGGCTGGAAGGCCGCCATGTCCAGGGTTTCCGGAACGAAGGCGAGTTCATGGCCGCAGTTCACGCACTGCGTGCTGTCGAAGAACACGACACAGCCGCAATGGCTGCAATTGAATATGCGCATGGCGTGGGGTGTGTAAGGGTGGGTGGACGGAAAAAGCCACGGCCCTGGCTGGGGCCGTGGCCGTGGCTCGGGCGGTGCGCTTACGGGCGCACGACGATGCTGTTGCGCACGTCACGCACGCCCTTGGTGTTGCGTGCGATGGCATCGGCGCGATCCTTCTCGGCCTGCGACTTGGCGAAGCCAGAGAGCTGCACGGTGCCGTTGAGCGTTTCCACGCTGATCGAGGTGGCGGAGACGGTCTTGTCCTCGGCCATCTTGGCCTTGACGGCGGTGGTGATGCCAGCGTCGTCCACGTAGGAGCCGACGGTCTGCTGGTCGCGCGCCACCGAGCAGCCGGTGGAGACGATGGTGGCCCCGGCCAGCAGGGCGAAAGCGAGAGCACGTGCGTATTTCATGGTTGTTTCCTTTGGTTGTGGTGTGAACACGGGTGCTTGAGAAACCGTTGCGACCTTTCGCACCCTCCAGTGGTCGAACAGGTTGGAAAAAGCAAAGGGCGGGGGCCGGCGATGCAGCCCATCCTGGGGGTTTTCCGGCGCGGTCCTCAGGGGCGGCTGCCGCGCCGGCGCGTCATCAGCAGGGCGGCGGTCACGGCCGCACCAGCGGCTGCGGCCAGCACCAGCGACTTGCCTGGCTGGTCGGAGACGTAGCGGCAGGTGGCGTCGGTCGCGTCGTTGAACTGCCTGCGGGCCCGCTCGCTGGCGTTGGCGCAATAGTTGATGCTGCGGCTGGCAAATTCCTGCGCCTTGGCGGCAAGGTTATCGATCAGCGGATCCACGCCGTCCTGCACGCGGCGCATACCGCTCTCGGCCTTGTCGAGGGCCTCGTTGGCAAGCTTGCGCGTGGATTGCACCGCGCCTGTGGCGGTGCCGAGCATTTCGTCTGCGGCCTTGTGCGCGGCGTCGGCGGCCTTCTGGGTAGTGTTCTCGATCGTCATGGAAATGTCTTTCGGTAAGAGGGTGTGCGGGAAAAATGGCGTTGGAAGAAGGTTCGCGGCGTGCGCCGTTGCTACTTTCGCATGAGGCTCATGACGAAGGTGACCACTGCCATGATCAGGAATACGAGGAAGAGCACCTTCGCGATGCCCACGGCGCCTGCGGCGATGCCGCCAAAGCCAAAGAGGGCGGCCACCAAAGCGATGACCAGGAATACCACTGCGTAATGCAACATACCTGACTCCTTATAGCGGCGCGTGCCGCATGGGTTGAGTGAAAGCTGGAAAGCCCCGGCAGAGACCATTTCCAGCAGCGTGTGCATTGACTGTAGGCAGGCGGGGAGGCCGGGGGTGACGGCGGCTGGCGCGCGCGACTGTAGTCCGGTGCCGACAGCCCTCGGCGCTGGGGCGGCGCGGGCCTGACAGGCCGTGGGTATTGCGCGCGGCGGTGATGGCGGCGCTGGTCGAAAAGTTACGATGAAAAACGCTGCCAGCGCTTATCCAGCAAGCGCGGGAAGCTATCTTTTTAAAAGCAAAAGGCCAGCGGAACCGCTGGCCTTTGCCGCTGGGGCAGCGCAGCTGCCCGCAGGAATTTAGAAGCGGCTGCGGCGCGAGAGCAGCGCTGCCACCGTTGCCCCCATCGCCGCGCCCGCCACGACCGCCATCAGCAGCGACTTGCCCGGCTGCTCGGCCACGTAGCGGCCCGTGGCGTCCGCCGCATCGTTGAGCTGGCGGCGAGCGCGGTCGGTGGCGTCTTGGGCATAGCCGAGGCCGCGCGTGGCGAATTCCTGGGCGCGGGCTGCGAGTTCGGCGGCGGTGTCGTTCATGGGCTCTCCTGTGGGTCTGCTGGATGGGGAGTTGAAGGAGCCATGGTAAGGCAGCGTTCCGGGCCAGAAGTGAAGGCGGCGCGCGGCTGGCGCTGTAGGACGGGCCTTACCCGGCGGCTTCCGGCGAGCCCTGCGCGGGAATCATCGCCGAGACCACCGTGCCCTCGCCCGGCTGCGACTGCACCGTGAAGCGCCCGCCCGCCGCCTCCACCCGGTGGCGCATACCCGCCAGCCCATGCGACTTGCTGGGCACGCCGCCGGGCGCAAAGCCCACGCCGTCGTCGCGTATCTCCACCACCACCTGATCGGGCTGGCGCAGCACGCTCACCTGGGCGCGGCGGGCCTGGGCGTACTTGCCGATGTTGGTCAGCGACTCCTGCACGATGCGGTAGACGGTGAGCTGCACGGCGCGCGGCAAGTCCACGTTCTCGAGCCTGGCCTCCACTTCGATGTTGCTGCGCTGCGCGAATTCGCTGGCCAGGATTTCGAGCGATGCCGTGAGCCCCAGGTTCTCCAGCGACGAGGGCCGCAGGTCTTCGATGATGCGGCGCTTGAGCGCGATCACGCTGTTGAGCGATTCGGTGAGGTGCAGCAGCCGCTCCGAGACCTCGGGCGGCGTGGTGTCGATGCGCGACTTGAGCCGCGCCACGTCGAGCTTGGCGGCCGTGAGCAGCGCGCCCAGCTCGTCGTGCAACTCGCGCGCCAGGTGGCCGCGCTCGTCCTCGCGCACCTGCTGCAGGTGCGTGGCCAGTTCGGCCAGCGAGGCCGTGCGCTGCCGCACCTGCTCTTCCAGCCGGTCGCGCTCGCGCTCCAGGATCTTCTGCTCGCGCTGCAGCGCGGTCTGCAGCGCCGTGCTCTGCAGCAGGTACATGTAGAACGCCAGCAGGCCGATCGCGGCCACCGTGATGATGCCCAGGCGCGACAGCTGGAGCGACCGCAGGATGTCCGCCTGGCTGCGCGCCGTGCGCTGGTCGTTGCGCTGGATGAGCGTGAGCGCGTGGGTGCGGATGGCGTCCATGTTCTCCTTGCCCACGTCGGTGAACATCACGAAGCGCCACGCATCCTCGTTGCCCTGGCGGCGCAGGCGCAGGCTCAGGTCCATCTCCGACAGCTTGCGTGAAATCTGCTGCGTCAGCTGCGTGAATTCGCCCAGGTCCTCGGGTGAGCCGGCGAAGATGTCGCGCAGTTCGGTCAGGTTGCTTTGCAGCGTGCCCACGGCGCTCTGGTAGGGCTGCAGATAGCTTTCCTCGCCCGTGAGCAGAAAGCCGCGCAGCCCGGTCTCCGCATCCAGCATGTTCTGCAGCAGGCGGTTGAGCGCGGCGCTGGTGTCCTGCGTGCGCGCCATGTCGTCCACCGCGTTGCGCGAGCGCTGGAAGCCCATCTCGTTCACGCCGATCAGCAGCAGGACGGCCAACAGGGCGGCAGGCAGGCTCACGGCCATCTTGCGAAGCTGTTGCAGCCAGCGCTGGGGGATTCGCATTCAAGATTCCTTGCTTTATTCGGGATAATGGCCCGCTACTTCACACGACACGTTCTCATGATCACCATCGGCATTGTGGATGACCACGCCATCGTGCGTTCCGGCTTGCGCCAATTCTTCTCCGAACACGTAGACCTGCGCGTGGTGGGCGAGGCGGGTAATGGCCGCGAAGCCATCGACCTCGTGCGCGCCCACGACATTGACGTGCTGGTCATGGACCTGTCCATGCCCGGCCAGAGCGGGCTGGACGCGCTCGCCATGCTGCGCGCCAAGGCGCCCGACATGGGCATCTTGATTTTGAGCGGCTACCCCGAGGAGCACTACGCCATCAACCTCATCCGCCAGGGCGCGAGCGGCTACCTCAACAAGGAGTGCGAGCCGGGCGAGATCGTCGAGGCCATCCGCACCATCGCCCTGGGCCGCCGCTACCTCACGCCCGCCGTGGCCGAACTGCTGGCCCAGCAGTTGCACCGCAAGGACGACGCGCCGCCGCACGAGCAGCTGTCGGAGCGCGAATTCCAGGTCTTCCTGAAACTCGCCAAGGGCGAGACGGCGGGCGACATCGCCAAGTCGCTGTCCCTGAGCGTCAAGACCGTGAGCACCTACCGCACGCGGCTGATGGAGAAGATGGGCCTGTCGTCCAACAGCGACCTGACCTACTACGCGCTCAAGAACAGCCTGATCGATTAAGCGATTGATCGACTGATGGCCGTCCAGTTCCTCCCGCGTCCCGAGCGCACCGAACGGCAGGTGCGGATGGATCTCGCCGCCGCTTACCGCATGGCCTTCGCCAACGGCTGGGACGACACCATCTACACCCACCTCTCGGCCAGCGTGCCGGGCGAGCCGGGGCACTACCTCATCAACCCCTTCGGCGCGGGGTTCGACGAAATCACCGCCTCCTCGCTGGTCAAGGTCAACGTGGCCGGGCAGGTGGTCGATGGCTCGGGCGCGCGCGTCAACCCCAGCGGTTTCGCCATCCACGGCGCGGTGCACGCGGCGCGGCCCGAGGTCGAATGCGTCATCCACCTGCACACGCCCTGGAGCGTGGCGCTGTGCGCGCTGCCGCAGGGCCTGCTGCCCACCTCGCAGTGGGCCATGCGCCTGTACGGCAGGCTGGGCCGCCACGCCTACGAAGGGCTGGCGCTGGGCGCCGAAGAGCAACAACGCCTGGTGGCCAACCTGGGCCGACTCGACGGCCTGCTGCTCGAAAACCACGGCCCGCTCGTCGTGGGCCGCACCGTGGCCGAGGCCTGGATGCTCATGCACCTGCTGGAGCGCGCCGCCCAGGCGCAACTGCGCGCCATGGCCGCCACCGGCGGGCCGCTGCGCACCGCATCGCCTGATCTCGCCGCACTCACCTACCGCCAGTGGGTCGGAGACGGCAGCGAGTGGGACGGCGACCTCGAATGGCCCTCGCTGCTGCGCCGCCTCGACCGCACTTCCCCTGACTACCGCAACTAAGGAGTTTTGCCATGCCCACCATCCGCATCGAACTGTTCGAAGGCCGCACTGAAGCCCAGAAGCGCGCCTGCGCCCAGGCCGTGACCGACGCCGTCGTGAAGACCCTGGGCAGTTCCGCCGACAGCGTGGACATCCTGTTCTTCGACATCAAGACCCAGGACTGGGCGACCGCCGGGCGCCTGTGGAGCGACCGCACGGCGCAGTCCCAGGTGCAGCAGCAACAGCAGCAACAGCAGCAATAAGCGCACGGCGGCCACGCGCGGCGACGCCCCCCGCCGCCATCCGGCATGGCCGCGGGCGCGTGTTGCGCCACACAATGGCTGGCCTATGACCGCCAGCACCGCTTCTCCCGATACCTCCCAGCGCCACTGGCGCGGCAACCTCGCCGTCTGCATGGCGGGCTCGTTCACCACCATCGTGGCGATGACGCTGCTGCTGCCCTTCCTGCCGCTGTACGTGGAGCAACTGGGCGTGAGCGACCATGCCGCCATCGTGCAATGGTCGGGCGTGGCGTTCGGGGCCACTTTTTTCACCGCCGCGCTGGTGGCGCCGCTGTGGGGGCGGCTGGCCGACCTGTACGGGCGCAAGCTCATGCTCATCCGCGCCAGCCTGGGCATGGCGGTGGCGATGGCGCTGATCGGCCTCGCGCACAACGTATGGCAACTGGTGGCGCTGCGCCTGCTGGCCGGGCTGCTGGGCGGCTACGCCTCGGGCTCGATGGTGCTGGTGGCCACGCAAACGCCCAAGGAGCGCACCGGCTGGGCGCTGGGCACGCTCAGCGCGGCCATCATGGCGGGCAACCTGGCGGGGCCGCTGGCGGGCGGCTGGCTGCCGCCGCTGATCGGCATACGCAACACCTTCTTCGCGGCGGGCGGCATCATTTTTCTGAGCTTTCTCGCCACGCTGTTCCTCATCCGCGAAGAACGCGGCCCCGCAGCGGCGCGCGCGGCCCGGGGCAGCGGCGGCTGGGGCGATGTGCCGGACCGCCGTCCCGTCGTCGCCATGCTGTTGACGGGTGCGTTGCTGGCGCTGGCCAACATGTCCATCGAGCCCATCATCACCGTGTACGTGGCGCAACTCGTGCCCGACCCGGGCCGCGTCACGCAGATGGCCGGACTGGTGATGGCCGCCGCGGCGCTGGGCAGCATCCTCTCGTCCTCGCACCTGGGGCGGCTGGCCGACCGCGTGGGGCACTGGCGCGTCATCATCGGCTGCATGGCGGTGGCGGCGCTGCTGCTGGTTCCGCAGGCGTTCGTGCAGGCGGGCTGGCAATTGGTGGCGCTGCGCTTTCTGATGGGGCTGGCGCTGGGAGGCCTGCTGCCCTGTATCGCCGCCGTCATCCGCCACAACGTGCCCGAAGGCGCGGCGGGCCGGATGCTGGGCTGGTCCACGTCGTCGCAATACGCCGGGCAGGTGCTGGGGCCGCTGCTGGGCGGCTACGCGGGCGGGCACTGGGGGATGCGCTCGGTGTTTCTGGCGACCTGCGTGCTGATGGCAGCGGGGGCCATATGGAACTTTTGGGCGCGGCGGCAGGCCGCGCACGTTCCTCAAGGGGTGTAGGAGCCCAGGATGCCTGCGCGCTCCTGGCGCGCACGATCGCGGCTGAAAGAGCGCTGGATGAGCGCCATCGCCAGCACGATCAAGCCGCACCAGGCCAGAACGCATCCCAGGATGGTGAGGAGCGTCCGATCCATGGTCACGGCCTGGGCGCGAACAGCAGGGCGATGGAGAGCGCCATCAAAAGCGGCCCCATCCAGCGGAAATGCCAGGTGAGCCTGGGCACCCATGCCTGGGGCCGGTCGCGGGACTGACCGGGCATGTTCAGGCGGCCGAAGCCGACCATCGCCATCCACAGGCCGGCGCCGAAGGTGATGATCTGGTCGAGCGGAATGGCCATCGCTTCACTCCTCCACCAGCGAGGCCACCCGGCGGCACGCCAGAGCCAGCACCAGCGCGCTGACTGCCAGCGTGGCGGCCAGCCGCCGCCCGTGCCAGAGCGAGCCCAGCCAGTGGTCCAGCTGCACCAGCAGCAGCGTGCCCTGGCCGCCCAGGCGCTCGGTCTGCTGCGTCTGCCAGTGGGTGCTGCCCTGGGCAATGCTCTGCCCGCCCGCCAGGCTGTAGCCCGTGGCCGCGCTGGGGGTCTCCGCAGCGGTGGCGTAGATCAGCAGCGCGGCGGCCCAGCCCAGTGCCAGCAGGAGCCAACCGGCACAGCGCCAGCGGCGGGCGAGCGCAGTGGGGGAGGGCATGTCAATGGTGGGAGAGGCTGTGTTCGATGCAGTAGTCCACCAGCGCATCGATTTCGTTGGACTTGTCGAACACCGCGTCCACGCCCAGTTGTGCGCAGCGCATACGCACCTCGGGCGTGGCGTAGTTGCTCAGGACGACGATTTTCTGGTGCGTCTGGCGTTCGCGGCAGGCGGCGAGCACGCCCAGGCCGCTGCCTTGGCGCAGGAACAGGTCCACGATGGCCAGGTCCCACTGGCCGGGGTGGCGGGTGAGCCAGGCTTTGCCCTCGTCCTCGGTCTCTGCGATGCCCACCGGCTCGACGGACGCCAGTTCCTCCAGCGTACCGATGAGGTTTTCGCGGATGGTGGGGTTGTCTTCGACGAGGTAGGTACGGAGTTTCACGGCTAGGGCCCAAGGGTGCGGGGGCATGGCACGGTACATATGCCGCCCCTCTTGGAGGCCGACTATAAAAGGCGCCTGGGGGCGCGGCTGACAGCGGCGGTGCGCGTTGGGTGTCAGTGTTTTCCTACGTCTGGATACCTGCATTTGCGCCCGTGCCACACACGGCGCAGCCCGCGTGGCGCTGGGTGCGCAGGCGGCTCCATTCCATGCTGCGCGCGTCGAGCATCAGCAGTTGCCCGGCCAGCGACTGGCCCACGCCCGCGATGAGCTTGAGCGCCTCCGCCGCCTGCATCGCGCCCACGATGCCGACCAGGGGCGCGAACACGCCCATCTGCGCGCACTGCACTTCCTCGAACTCCGCGTCGGGCGCGAACAGGCAGGCGTAGCAGGGGGCGTCGGCGTCGCGCGGGTCCACCACGGTGATCTGCGCGTCGAAGCGGATGGCCGCGCCCGCCACCAGCGGCACGCGGTGGCGCACGCAGGCGGCGTTGACGGCGTGGCGCGTGGCGTAGTTGTCGGTGCAGTCGAGCACCACGGTGGCGGTGGGCACCAGCCCGTCGAGCAGCGCGGCGTCGGCGCGCGCCTGCACGGCATCGACCCGCACGGTGGGGTTGATGGCGTGCACGGCCTCGGCGGCGGAGGCGGCCTTGGGCTGGCCCACGCGCGCGGTGGTGTGGGCGATCTGGCGCTGCAGGTTGGTCAGGTCGACCGTGTCGTCGTCCACGAGCGTGATGCGCCCCACGCCCGCCGAGCCCAGCAGCAGCGCCGCGGGCGAGCCCAGCCCGCCCGCGCCGATGACGAGGGCGTGGGCGGCGAGGATGCGCTCCTGCCCCTCGATGCCGATCTCGTCGAGCAGGATGTGGCGCGAGTAGCGCAGCAGTTGATCGTCTGTCATGAGATGAAAAAGGCCGGGCAAGCCCGGCCTGGCGGCTGCTGGGGCGTATGCCCCCTCGGCCTCAGTTGTCCTTCTTCTCTTCCTTGCGCTCGGTCAGCGTCTGGCTCACGACCACGGGCTGGCCCTTGAGCTTGTTGATCGCCTGGGCGAGCCGGAAGTCCTTGTCCGAGCCGAACTCGGGCAGCTTGGGCTCGGGCTTTTTGGCGGCCTCGTCCTTCTCCAGGCGCTGGATGGCGGCCTCGCGCGCCTTTTCGCGCTCGGCGCCGGCGCGGGCCTCTTCTTTCTTGTCGTCGCCCTGGCCGCTGTCCAGGTGCTTTTCCAGGTCGGCCTCGCGCGTGCGCAGGACCGAGTACAGGTCGCCGTTGGCGGTCTCGTCCACCATCACGTCGGGCACGATGCCCTTGGCCTGGATGGACTTGCCGCTGGGCGTGTAGTAGCGCGCGGTGGTGAGCTTGATGCCCGTGTCCGGCCCCAGCGGGCGCACGGTCTGCACCGAGCCCTTGCCGAAGGTCTGGCTGCCCATGATGGTGGCGCGGTGGTTGTCCTGCAGCGCGCCGGAGACGATCTCGCTGGCCGAGGCCGAGCCTTCGTTCACCAGCACCACCAGCGGCACGGTCTTGAGCGCGGCGGGCAGGCGCTTGAGCGGGTCGCCGCTGCCGCGGCGCACGTAGAACTCGGGCGCGGCCTTGTACACGGCCTTGCTTTCGGCCAGCTGGCCGTTGGTGGAGACCACCGTGGCGCCTTCGGGCAGGAAGGCGGCGGAGATGGCCACGGCCGCGTCGAGCAGGCCGCCGGGGTCGTTGCGCAGGTCGAGCACCAGGCCCTTGAGCTTGGGGTCCTGCTTGTAGATTTCCTCGACCTTGCGCACGAAGTCGTCCACCGTGCGGTCCTGGAACTGCGACAGGCGGATCCAGGCGTAGCCGGGCTCGATGACCTTGCCCTTGACGGACTGGGTCTTGATCTCCTCGCGCGTGATGGTCACGGGGAAGGTGCGGTTCTCGTCCTTGCGGAAGATGGTGAGCGTGACCTTGGTGTTGGGCTCGCCGCGCATCTTCTTCACCGCGTCGTTCATCGCCAGGCCGCGCACGGCGGTGTCGTCGATCTTGGTGATGAGGTCGTTGGTCTTGAGGCCCGCGCGGAAGGCGGGCGAGCCTTCGATGGGCGAGACGATCTTGATCAGGCCGTCTTCCTGCGTGATCTCGATGCCCACGCCCACGAAGCGGCCCGAGGTGCCTTCGCGGAATTCCTTGAACGACTTCTTGTCGAAATACTGCGAGTGCGGATCGAGGCCCGCCACCATGCCCGAGATGGCGTCGGTGATGAGCTTCTTGTCGTCCGCCGGCTCGACGTAGTCGGTCTTGATGAGGCCGTACACGGCGGAAAGCTGCTGGATTTCCTCCAGCGGCAGCGGCGTTATCGCGCCGCGCGCCACGGTTTGCAGGGAGACAGTGGTGAGCGCCCCGGCGATCACGCCCACGGACACCCAGCCTGCGGTTTTCAATTTCTGGCCCATACGAACATCACCTTTAACCGATCCAATATACACGCCTTGGAGCGCCCGCGCCCGGCGAGGTTCCTAGGCTTTTCCTTGGGATGCCACGGCGGCCGCGGCCCGGGCGATCTCTTCGGCGTTGCCCAGGTAGTAGTGGCGCATGGGCCGGAGGTTGGCGTCCAGCTCGTACACCAGCGGGCGGCCGTTGGGGATGTTCAGCTCCACGATGTCGATGTCGGAGATGTTGTCCAGGTACTTGACCAGCGCGCGGATGGAGTTGCCGTGCGCGGCGATGACCACGCGCTGGCCCGAGCGGATGGCGGGCGCGATGGTGTCCTGCCAGAACGGCAGCACGCGCGCCACGGTGTCCTTCAGGCATTCGGTCAGCGGCACCTGCTCGGCGGGCAGGCCGGCGTAGCGGCGGTCGCCGCGCTCGCTGCGCGGGTCGGTGGCCTCCAGCGCCGGGGGCGGGGTGTGGTAGCTGCGCCGCCACACCAGCACCTGGGCGTCGCCGTACTGCTTGGCCATGTCGGCCTTGTTCAGGCCCTGCAGCGCGCCGTAGTGGCGCTCGTTCAGGCGCCAGCTGTGGTGCACGGGCAGCCAGGTGCGGTCCATTTCGTCGAGGCAGTGCCACAGGGTGCGCGTGGCGCGCTTGAGCACGCTGGTGTAGGCCACGTCGAAGTCGTAGCCCTCGGCCTTGAGCAGGCGGCCCGCCTGCTTGGCCTGTTCGATGCCGGTGGGGGTCAGGTCCACGTCCGTCCAGCCCGTGAAGCGGTTTTCGAGGTTCCAGGTGGATTCGCCGTGTCGGACGAGGACGAGCTTGTACATGATTCCCTTGCGTGCGCAGACCAAAACCCGGCATTCTAAAATTACCGGTCTGCTACCTCCCAAGGACTGTTGTGAATTTCATCGTCGAGAACTGGTATTTGTTCATCCTCGCCCTGGTGTCGGGCTCCATGCTGCTGCTGCCCGTGGTCAAGGGGGCCGGGGGCGGCACGCTCACCGTGCAGAACGCCGTGCAGCTCATCAACCGGCAAAAGGCCGTGGTGGTGGACGTGAGCGAGCCCGATGAGTTTGCCGCGGGCCACGTGAATGGCGCGAAGAACGTGCCCCTGGCCCAGCTCGAAGAGCGCCTGCCCGTGGTGGCGCGCAACAAGGCGCTGCCCGTGGTGCTGGTGTGCGCCAAGGGCGCGCGCGCCCAGCGCGCGGCCAGTCAGGCCAAAAAGATGGGCTACGAGCAGGCCCAGGCGCTGGCGGGCGGCCTGGCCGCGTGGCGCGAGGCGAACATGCCCATCGAAAAATCCCAGGAAACAGCCACCGCGAAAGGTTGAACGCCATGCAAGCCGTGAAGATGTACACCACCGCCGTCTGCCCGTACTGCATCCGCGCCAAGCAGATCCTCAAGTCCAAGGGCGTGGAGCAGATCGAGGAGATCCGCATCGACACCGACCCCGCCGCGCGCCAGCACATGATGGAGATCACGGGCCGGCGCACGGTGCCGCAGATCTTCATCGGCGACACGCACGTGGGCGGCCATGACGACTTGGTGGCGCTGGACGGGCGCGGCGGGCTCATGCCGCTGCTCAATGCCTGACTGCATAATCCTTCTTTGAAGCGCCCGCCCTCCGGCGGGCTTTGTTTTGTTCACTTTTTTTCCCGGAAGAACCACCATGGCCGACGAAGCAACCCCCGTGTTCCAGATCCAGCGCGTCTATCTGAAAGACCTGTCGCTGGAGCAGCCCAACTCCCCCGCCATCCTGCTGGAGCAGGAACAGCCCAGCGTGGACATCCAGCTCGGCGTGGAAGCCACGCCCGTGGCCGAGGGCATCTTCGAAGTGGCCGTGACGGCCACCGTGCAGACCAAGATCCAGGACAAGACCGTGTTCCTGGTCGAGGCCAAGCAGGCGGGCATCTTCGAAATCCGCAACCTGCCCGAAGACCAGATGGGCGCGGTGATCGGCGTGGCCTGCCCGCAGATCGTCTACCCCTACCTGCGCGGCAACGTGGCCGACACCATCACGCGCGCCGGCTTCCCGCCCGTGCACCTGGCCGAAATCAACTTCCAGGCCATGTACGAGCAGCAGGTGGCGGCCCAGCAGGGCAACGGCGGCTCGCCCATCGTCACGCAGTAAGGCGCTGCAAGAGAAATAGGCCTCTAGCCCTTACAGGACAAGCGCTGGCAGCTATGAATATCGTAGTGATAGGAGCCGGAGCCTGGGGTACGGCGGTGGCCGTCAGCGCGGCGGCGCGGCACCGCGTGGCCCTGTGGGCGCGCGATGCGGCCCAGGCGGCGGCCATGCAGGCGGCGCGGGCCAACGCGCGCTACCTCGGCGGCGTGGCGTTTCCGCCCGCGCTGGAGGTGGTGGGCGGTAATTTTGTGCCGCTGGCCGCCGGGGCCGATCTGGTCATCGTCGCCACGCCCATGGCGGGCCTGCGCGCCACGCTGGCGGCCTTGCAGGGCTGCGCCGCGCCCGTGGCGTGGCTGTGCAAGGGCTTCGAGGCGGGCACGGGGCTGATGGCGCACGAGGTCTGCGCCGCCGTGGCCCCACAACTGGCGAGCGGCGCCTTCAGCGGCCCCAGCTTCGCGCTGGAGGTGGCGCGCGGCCAGCCCACGGCGCTGGTCGCGGCCAGCGGCCACGCCGGGGTGCGCGACGCGCTGGTCGGCGCCTTCCACGGCGCGAGCCTGCGCGTGTACGCCAATGACGACGTGGTGGGCGTGGAGGTGGGCGGCGCGGTGAAGAACGTGCTGGCCATCGCCACTGGCCTGTGCGACGGCCTGCAGCTGGGGCTGAACGCGCGCGCCGCGCTCATCACGCGCGGGCTGGCCGAGATGTCGCGCCTGGGGCTGGCGCTGGGCGCGCGGGCCGAGACGTTCATGGGCCTGTCGGGCCTGGGCGACCTGGTGCTCACCGCCACGGGCGACCTGTCGCGCAACCGCCGCGTGGGCCTGCTGCTGGCCGAGGGCCGCACGCTGGCGCAGGCGGTGGAATCATTGGGCCACGTGGCCGAGGGCGTGTACAGCGCCCGCACCGTGGCCGGGCGGGCGGCGCAACTGGGCGTGGACATGCCCATTGCCGAGGCCGTGGTGGCGCTGCTGGACGGCCGCCTGCAGCCGCGCGAGGCCGTGGCCCATCTGATGGGGCGCGACCCCGCGTCTGAAGCGACACCCCCCTAAGTCGCTGCGCGCCTTCCCCCCGCTCTCGCAACGCTGCGCGTTGCGGGCAGGGGGACGATGCCCTCGCTGCGGGGCGGCCCTTGCTCGGCATCCCGCGCCTGTGCCGCGCTGGTTTCATAGGCTGCGGGCGTTGCGCAGCATGATGGATTCAAAATTCCAGGTTGTCGATCAGGCGCGTGCCGTTCAGCCGCGCCGCGCCCAGCGCCACCAGCGTGCCGGGCTGCGGCTGGCCTTCGGGCGGCAGCAGATTGGCGCGCTGGCGCACCGTGAGGTAGTCGGGCTGCCAGCCACGGGCCGACAGCGCGGCCAGGGCGCTGGCTTCCAGCGCGGCCACGTCGGCGCCGGGCAGCACGGCGGCCTGGGCCAGCGCCTGCAGCGCGCGGCTCAGGTGCACCGCCTCGGCGCGGTCTTTCTCGTTCAAATAGCCGTTGCGCGAACTCAGGGCGAGCCCGTCTTCTGCGCGCTGGGTGGGGCCCGCCACGATCTCGATGGGCAGCGCGAATTGCCGCACCATCTGCCGGATCACCATGAGCTGCTGGTAGTCCTTGCGCCCGAACAGGGCCGCGCCGCCGCCGCTGCCCGCGAATACGCAGGAGAACAGTTTCATCACCACCGTGCTCACGCCCACGAAGAAGCCGGGGCGGAAGTGGCCTTCGAGCATGTCGGCGAGCTGCGGGTCGGGGTGCACCTTGAAGGTCTGCGGCTCGGGGTACAGGTCGGCCTCGCGCGGGGCGAACAGCACGTCGCAGCCCGCCTCGCGCAGCCGGGCGCAGTCGGCGTCCCAGGTGCGGGGGTAGCTGTCGAAGTCCTCGTGCGGCAGGAACTGCAGCCGGTTCACGAAGATGCTGGCGACCTGCACGTCGCCCAGCGGCTTGGCCTGGCGCACCAGCGCGAGGTGGCCCTCGTGCAGGTTGCCCATGGTGGGGACGAAAGCGGGACGGCCACGGCCCGCCAGGGCGGCGCGCAGCTCGGGAATGGTGTGAACGATTTGCATAGAAAAAGAAGGATTACCAGGCGTGCAGCGTGTCGTCGGGGAAGCGGCCGCTCTTGACGGCGTGCACGTAAGCCTCGATCGCGCCGCGCACGCTGCCCGCGTCCTGCATGAAGTTGTGGACGAACTTGGGGTTCTTGCCCAGGTTGACGCCGAGCATGTCGTGCATCACCAGCACCTGCCCGGCGGTGCCGCCGCCCGCGCCGATGCCGATGGTGTGGCAGCGCGGCAGTTCCGCGGTGAGCTGGCGCGAGAGCGGGGCGGGCACCATCTCCAGCACCAGCATGGACGCGCCGGCGTCCTGCAGTTCCAGCGCGTGCTGGCGCAGGTGGCGCGCGCCGTCCTCGTCCTTGCCCTGCACGCGGTAGCCGCCCAGCGCGTGGACGGTCTGCGGCGTGAGCCCCAGGTGCGCGCACACCGGCACGCCGCGCTCGACGAGGAACTGCACGATGGGCGCGGTCCAGCCGCCGCCTTCGAGCTTGACCATGTGCGCGCCCGCCTGCATGAGCTGGCAGGCGCTGCGCATGGCCTGTTCGCGCGAGTCCTGGTAGCTGCCGAAGGGCAGGTCGCCGATCAGCCACGCCGTGGCCTGCACGCGGTGCAGCCCGCGCGCCACGCATTCGGTGTGGTAGACCATCTGTTCGAGCGTGACGCCCACGGTGCTGTGCAGCCCCTGGCAGACCATGCCGAGCGAGTCGCCCACCAGGATGCACTCCACGCCCGCCGCGTCGGCCACGGCGGCGAAGGTGGCGTCGTAGGCGGTGAGCATGGTGATCTTCTCGCCCGCGGCGCGCATCTGCGCCAGGCGCGGCAGGCTCATGGGGCGGCGCTGCGGCAGCGGCGACGCGGTGGGCAGCGTGCCATAGGGCGTGCCCGTGGTGGTGGCGACGGCGGTGACAGGGGTCGGTGTAGTCATGGGGTGTTCCCTGGGCTGAAGTGCCGCGAGTCTATATGCTTGCCGCCCTGCGTGCGCAAGGATGTGCCCATGCTTCTGTTTCGATAGCTGCCAGCGCTTGTGGTGAAAGGGCTGGCGGCTGTTTTTTCTCAAAATCCGCATGAACCGTATCGACTTTGCCGACCCGCCCCTGCGCCGCCGCTTCGGCCCCGCGCGCGCCGTGCTCGCGGCGCACCGGCTGCAGGAGGTGCGCCCCGTGCTCGACGCCGCCGAAGCCGCCGCGCGCGCCGGGGCCTGGGTGCTGGGGTATCTGCGCTACGAGGCCGCGCCTGCGTTCGATACCGCCTTTGTTGCCCATGCCCCGGACGGCCCGCTGGCCTGGTTCGCCGTGCACGATGAGATGGAAGCGCCGGTGCCCGAGCCCGTGGACGCCCCTTGGCATCTGACCCCGGCGGCAGGGCTGGAGCGCGCCGCGTTCGATGCCGCGCTGGGCCGCATCCAGCAGGCCATTGGCGCGGGCGCGGTGTACCAGGTCAACCTGACGGCCCCGTGGCACGGGCGGCTGGAGGGTTCGGCCGATGCCTTGTTCGCCGCGCTGCGGCGCGCGCAGCCGGGCGGGTATGCGGCGCACCTGGACTGCGGCGGCGGGGCGCGGGTGCTGTCGGTGTCGCCCGAGCTGTTCTTCGACTGGCGCGCGGGGCCGGACGGCGCGGGGCGCATCCTCACGCGGCCCATGAAGGGCACGGCTACGCGCGGCGTGACGCCCGGCGCCGATGCGCGGCAGGCCGAGGCGCTGCGCGCCAGCGCCAAGGAGCGCGCCGAGAACGTGATGATCGTGGACCTGCTGCGCAACGACCTCTCGCGCATCGCCGCGCCGCACAGCGTGCGCGTGCCGCGCCTGTTCCACACCGAGGCGCTGCCCACCGTGTGGCAGATGACGTCCGACGTGGAGGCCCGCACGCGCCCGGGCACGCGGCTGGCGGACGTGTTCGGCGCGCTGTTTCCCTGCGGCTCGGTCACGGGCGCGCCCAAGGTGCAGGCCATGCGGCTGATCCGCGAACTCGAAAACGGGCCGCGCGGCGTGTACTGCGGCGCGGTGGGGCTGGTGCGGCCCGATGGGGCCGGCGGCATCGCGGCCACGTTCAATGTGCCGATCCGCACGCTGGAACTGAATGGCGACGCGGTGCGCTGCGGCATCGGCAGCGGCATCGTCTGGGGTGCGAGCGCGCAGGCCGAGTGGGAGGAATGGGCCGCCAAGCGCGCCTTTGTGGTGCGTGCGAGCGCGCCCTTCGATCTGCTCGAAACGCTGGCGCTGGTGGATGGGGTTTTCCGCCACCGCGCGAAGCATCTGGCGCGTTTGGCGGGGGCTGCCGCGCATTTTGGCGTTCCGTGGCAGGCGGCGGAGGTTGAGGCCTGCCTGGATGCGTTGGCTGGTGCCCATCCCCAGGGCGCATGGCGCGTGCGTTTGCTGCTGGGCGCCCGGGGTTTGCCGCGCGCCGAAGCCTTCGCGCTGCTGCCGACGCAGGAGCCTGTGCGTTTGCGGCTGGCCGACCGGCCCTTTCCCGAAGCGCACAGCGAATTCACGCGCCACAAGACCACGCGCCGTGCGCACTATGCGGCGTTTGCGCCGCAGGAGGGCGCGTTCGACACCGTGCTCTACAACGAGGCGGGGGAGATCACCGAATCCACCTTTGGCAACCTCGCCCTGCATATCGATGGCGAATGGCTGACGCCGCCGCTCGAATGCGGCCTGCTGCCCGGCGTGGGCCGCGCTGTGGCGCTGCGCGAAGGCCGTGTGCGGGAGGGGGTGGTGCGGGTGGCCGATCTGCCGCGTGTGCGGGAGTGGGCCTTTATCAACAGCCTGCGTGGCTGGTTGGCTGCGGAGCTGCTGGATTGACGGTTGTCGTGTGTTTGCTTCCCGAGGCCGGGGGCACATCCCGGCTTCGGAAAATAAACCTACAGGCACTGTAAAAAAGATAGCTGCCAGCGCTCAATCCATAAGCCCTGGCAGCCAATTCGACCTCAAGAACCGCAGGTACTGGCCACCGGCTTGCCCGCCAGCAGATTGCGCACGAAGGGCAGCGAATCCTTGAGCGAACCATTCACCGTGCCGCTGTGATCCAGCCCCGGATAGACATGTGCCTGCACCTGCGTGCCGGCCTTGCAGGTGTCGGCGGCGAGCTTCTTCTGCATGGCGGTGGGCACGTCGATGTCCTTCTCGCCCATGCCCATGAAGATCGGCTGGGCCAGGTGCAGCGTGGCGTAGCCCGTGACCGGGCCGATGGCGTTGAACAGCTTGGCCGCGCCGCCGGGCTGGAACGAGTTGCGCTCGGTGCGCTTTTCGGCGGTGAGCCGCTGGAACATGGGCATCACGCAGGCCTCGGCGGACGCCTGCAGCGCGGGCATGGCGGCGGGCAGGAAGATGGTGGCCGGGTCGAACGCGGGGTTGACCAGCTTGGCCGTTTCCACCGCGTACATGGCGTAGGCCATCTGCGGGGCCACGGTGTCGCGGGGGACGGCGGTTTCGTTCTGGCGCAGGCCCAGGTAGGGCGTGCCGGTGGCCACGGTGCCCAGCAGCTTCACGTCGGGCGCGTAGCCGGGTGCGATGCCCGCCGTGCCGAAGGCCGCGCCGCCGCCCTGCGACTGGCCGACGAGCACGACCTGGTTGGCCACGCCCGGCAGCGCGAGCGCGGCGCGCACCGCGTCGAGCACGCTGTAGGCCTGGGCGCGGGTGTGCAGGTAGGGGTGCGGGCCGGGCGTGCCCAGGCCCTGGTAGTCGGTGGCGACGACGACGAAGCCCTCGCGCAGCCAGGTGTTCAGGTATTCCGTGTCGCGCGGAGAGCGCGGGTTGCGCGACGGCGCGCAGGCGTCGCCCACGCCCGTGGTGCCGTGCGCCCAGGCCACCACGGGCCAGCCGCCCGCGGGGCGCGGCGTCTTGGGGAAGTACACGGCGCCGGACACGGCCACGGTGCCTTGGCCCGTCACGCCGTCGGTGGCGGTGTAGAGCACGCGCAGCTGCTGGCCCGCGTCGGCCAGCGTCTCGGCCGGGGCCAGCGGCTCCTGGCGCAGCAGCTTGCCGGGGGTCGCGGGCAGCGCGGCGGTCCAGCTGTAGAAGTCGCCCGCGGGCGCGGCAGCGGCAGGGGCGGTGGAGGTGTTGGCGCAGCCCGCGGCCAGGGCGGCGGCGGCCAGCAGGGCGGCGGTGGCGAGGGGACGGAGGTGGTTCATGGGTGGTTCTCCAGGGGGGGTGATCAGCGGGTGCGGGTCTTCAGCTGCTCCAGCACGTAGTCCGACAGAATCTTGTGGCCGCGCGGCGTGGGGTGGAAGGCGTCGGACCAGAAGTAGGTCTGGTCCGCGCCGGCGGCCGTCAGCGTGGACTGGGTGCAGAACGCGGCGCTGCTCACGGTGCAGGCCGGGTCGGTCAGGTTGGTCAGGCCGTAGTTCGCGGGGTTGGCCTGCGCGTTGCCCCAGGGCACCTGCTGGTCCACGTAGACCACTTCGGGCAGGTTGGCCACGCCGGTCTTCACGATCTGGTTGAACTGCTCCGTCCACGCATTGCTCTGCGCGGCGGGCACGGGCGTGTAGCAGCCGGTGGCCTGGTAGGCGTCCGAGCCGTAGTAGCGCGAGAACGGGCTCACGATGGGGTTGCCCTGCGAGAGCACCACGATCAGCCGGCCGCCGTTGGCGCGGATCTGCCGGATCAGGGCCACCTCGGCCTGCGCGGCGGCGGTGATCTGCGCGGTGGCGATGTCGAGCGTGGTGTTGCCCGCGCCCAGGTTGTTGTCGTCCGTGTGCCAGCACACGGCGCTGAACTGGGCGTAGATGTCGTTGCCGCCGCCGGTGACGAGCACCAGTTCGTTGGGGCCGAAGCCCGCGGCGTGGGTTTGCAGGTAGCGCTGGACCTGGTCGCGCACGGGCGCCACGAGCTGGTTGTTGCCCACGCCGCTTTCGCTGGGCAGCATGGCCACGCGCGCGCCGCCCTCGGCGTAGCCGTTGCCGCCGATCACGGTGGCCGTGCCCGTGCCGGCGCTGGCCACGCCGCTGGCGGTGGCGTCCAGCGTCAGCGAGCGGTTGGGGGTGACCGCGAGGCCGAAATTGGCGGCCACGTTCTCCACCCAGACCTTGCCGGGGTTGACGGTGAACTTGCCGGGGTTGGCGGGGTCGCCCGTGGCGGCGGCGTAGGTGCCCACGTCGCTGAGACTGTCGCCGAACACGGTGACGGATTTGACCTGGATGCGGTCGTCATCGCCGCCGCCGCAACCCGCGAGCAGGGCGAGCGCCGCGCAGGCCAGGGCGGCCCGGAGGGACTGGGGGTGCATGTTGTCTCCTGTGGTTTTATGGGGATGCGTGGCGGAGCTTAGCGGCCTCTGCGGACCGGGCGCAGTGACCTGCGCGACAGCGCTTCGCGCGCGGATTGGGCAGCATGGCGGGCATGACCTTTTCTACCCCCATCACCCTTGCTGGCCCGCTGCGCCAGCCGCGCCAGATGCTGGCCGAGCAGAAGTACGACGGCCACAAGTCCATCCACGACGACGACACCGCCGAGAACCTGGGCCTGCGCGCCGGGCCCATCGAGGGGCCCACGCACTTCAGCCAGTTCGACCCGCTGCTGGCGCACGTGTTCGGCAACGAGTGGTTCCACACCGGCTGCATCAGCGCCCATTACCAGAATATGGTGGTGGAGGGCGAATCGGTGCGCGCCTTCGTCGAGCTGCCCGCGCCGGGCGCGCGCTTCGTGCGCCTGCACGCCGAGAAGGCCGACGGCACGCCGGTGCTGACGGGCACGGCCTCGGTGGGCAACGCGGACGAGCACCCGCACGAACTGCTGGTGCGCATCGCCAAGCTGCGCCCGCCGCAGGGGCTGGTGATCAACCGCGACCTGAAGGTGGGCCAGCGCGGCGCGGCGGTCGAGAAAATCCGCATGGGCTACGACCAGCACATGGGCGACTACTACCCGTTCACGCTGGCCGACAAGCTCAAGGTGATCACCGAGCCCTGCGACTGGTACACGCCCGAGGGCGGCGCGAAGTCGCCCTGGGGCCGGCCCATCATCCCCACCGAGATGATCAGCGTGCTATTGGGCTCCACCGTGGGGCAGTCGGGCCTGCATGGGCGCAAGCCTGCCGTGGGGCTGTTCGCGGGGCAGCAGATCCGCCTGATCGACGGCCCGCTGTTCGTCGACCAGGACTACGAGCTGGAGCGCGAAATCATCGCCCTGAGCGAGAGCGCGCGCACCGAATCCGTGTGGGTGCGCACCCAGGTGTTCGAGGCCGGCACGCGCAAGCTGGCGGCCGAGATGATTCTGAACGGCGCGACCATGAAGGCCTCGTACCCGCACTACGAGGCCGAGGCTAAGGCGCTGGGTTTGATGTGAACGCCTGCCGCACGTAGATAGGCGCGAAGGCTTCGGCCTGCGTGATCTCGATCAGCGTTTCCTTGGCCAGCTCCAGCAGCGCGATGAAGGTCACCACCAGCACGGTGCTGCCTTTCTCGGGCTGGAACAGGTCCTCGAACTCCACGAAGCGCCGCCCCTGCAGCGCGCGCAGCACCATGCCCATGTACTCGCGCACGCTCAGTTCCTCGCGCGTGATGCGGTGGTGCTGCACGAGCCGGGCGCGCTTGAGGATGTCGCGCCACGCCTCCTGCAGGTCGGCCAGGTGCACGTCGGGGAAGCGCGGCTGCAGGCTCTGCTCGATGGCGACCTGCGCCTTCAGGAAGTCGCGCCCGTACTGCGGCAGCGTGCCCAGGCGCTGGGCGGCGAGCTTCATCTGCTCGTATTCGAGCAGACGGCGCACCAGTTCGGCGCGTGGGTCCTCGGCCTCCTGCTCGCCCTCCTGCTTCTTGGGCGGCAGCAACATGCGCGACTTGATCTCGATCAGCATCGCCGCCATCAGCAGGTACTCGGCGGCCAGTTCCAGGTTGCGGCTGCGGATTTCGTCCACATACGCGAGGTACTGGCGCGTGACGCCGACCATGGGGATGTCGAGGATGTTGAAGTTCTGCTTGCGGATCAGGTACAGCAGCAGATCCAGCGGGCCTTCGAACGCTTCGAGAAAGACCTCCAGCGCGTCGGGCGGGATGTAGAGGTCGTTCGGCAGCGCGAACAGCGGCTCGCCGTACAGGCGCGCGAGCGCCACCTGGTCCACGACGGCGGGCAGGCTGTCGCCGCTCAAAACCAGGGTCAGGCGTTGTTGGAGTAGACGTAGGGCTTCTGCGCCACGCTGCCCGCGCGCAGGTCTTGCCAGACGGTGCGGTCCACCTGCTTGTCCCACAGCAGCGCGCGGCCGGCCTGCTGCTGCGCGTCCAGCTCGGGGCGGTCGGCCTTGAGCTTGTTGATGAACTGCGTGGCGTCGGACTGGTAGTCGGGGCGGCGGAAGATGGACATGGGGTAACCTTTGCGAAGAGCCTTCAATTTTATCGCCCTATGACGCCCTTGCTCCGCCTTGCCGCCGCTGCCTGCGCCCTGCTGGCCCTGTCCGCCCTGAGCGCCTGCGACCAGCAGCGCATCAAGGAACTGGAAGAAGACGTGTCCACCGAAGTGGATGTGCGCGACCGCTTCGGCGCGCCCGACAACGTGTGGCAGGAGGCCGACGGCTCGCACACGCTGGAATACAACCGCCAGCCCATGGGCCACCAGAACTACATGATCACCATCGGCCCCAACGGCAAGATGACCGCGCTGCGCCAGGTGCTGGCGCCGCACAACTTCGAGAAGGTGCAGCCCGGCATGGACCAGGAGACCATACGCCGCATGTTGGGAATGCCCGCCAAGCGCATGACCTTCCAGCTCAAGCAGGAGACCGACTGGGACTGGAACTGGATCGACCCGCCCACGCGCGAAATGGTGTTCACCGTGACCTTTGGCCCCGATGGCCGCGTGAAGCGCTCGGGCAGCATAGAGAAGCTGCCGGAAGGGCGTTGAGCGCGGGTCAGAGCCTGATGCACCCCGCAGGCTGAAAGCCCGCCTGCTCTCCCTTCTTCGCATACCCCAGCGGGTTGGCCACCACGCGGCAGCCCCGGCTCACGTAGTCGCTGGGCGCGTGCAAATGGCCGTGCAGCCACAGGCGGGCGTGGGGCAGCAGGTCGTCCAGCGCGTTGCAAAAGCCCGCGGTGCCGGGCGTGAGGCCGTAGCGCGGGTCGGCGCTCAACAGGCTGGGCGCGAAGTGGGTGACGGCCACGGTGGGGCCGTCGAACGGCGCTTGCAGTGCGGCGCGCAGCCAGGCCTGGCTGGCCTGTGCCTCGGCGCGCACGGCTTCGGCCAGGAAGGGCTGGCCGTGGCGCGTGCCGCCGGTCTTGTTCAGGTAGAAGTTGGCGGCGCGGAAGGCCTTGCTGCGCTGGGCCTCCTGGCGGGCTGGCGTGGGCTCGCTGGCGGCCAGCGCGTCGAAGTCCGCCCACAGCGTGGCGCCGACGAAGCGCACGCCGTGCAGCACCACGGTTTCGCGTTCCAGCCAGATCAGCCCCCAGCGCTCGCAGGCGGCGCGCAGGCGCGCGTGGGCGGCGTCGAAGTCCTGTGCGTCGTACTCGTGGTTGCCGGGTACGTAGAGCACGGGCACGGGCCAGCGGGCAAAGCGCGGCAGGCCGAAATCCTCGTCAGCGAGTTGCGAGCCGCTCTGGTACGACCCGATGTCGCCCGCCAGCACCAGCACATCCGCGCCGGGCGCGGGCCGGGGCTGGAAGTGCGGGTGGACTTCGAGGTGCAGGTCGGACAGGAGTTGGATGTTCATGGTCAGGCATACCGCGTGGCATGGGGCGGGCGGCACAGCGCCCATAGCTGCATGTGGGCCTCTTGCGCCAGTTGCACGGCCAGCGCCGTGGGGGCGGAGACCGTTGCCAGCGCCCCCACATGCAGCCGGGCGCATTTGCGCACCAGTTCGTAGCTGGTGCGGCTGGTCATCACCACGAAGCCGGGTTCGCCCAGGCGGCCCGCCAGCGCCAGGCGGCCCAGCAATTTGTCGAGCGCGTTGTGGCGGCCCACGTCTTCGAGCACGTCGGTCAACCTGCCTTCGGGCGTCGCCCAGCCCGCGGCGTGCAGCGCGCCGGTGCGGGCGTTGAGGGGCTGGTGCGCGGCCAGTTGATCAAAGGGGCGCAGCACGGTGGCGGCGTCCAGCCTTGCCAGCCAGGGCTGGGGGGCGAGCGGGGCCGGGTGCAAATCCAGCGCGGCCAGGCTGTCCACGCCGCACAGGCCGCAGCCGGTGCGTCCGGCGAGGGCGCGGCGGTGTTCTTTCAGGCGGGCGAACTGGCGCGGGGCGATTTCCATGTGGATGGTGCAGCCCTCGCTGTGCGTGGCGACTTCCATGTCGCGGCAGTCGGCGGGGCCGTCCACGATGCCCTCGCTCAGCGCGAAGCCCACGGCGAATGCGGCCAGGTCTTGAGGCGTGGCCATCATCACCGCGTGCGAAATACCGTTGAACACCAGGGCCACGGGTACTTCGGCGGCGAGTTCGCGCATGTCCTCGGTACGGTGCCCGCCATTCCAACGCTGGACGTTGGCGGGGCGGGAACAGGGCTGGATGGTCGGTTCGCTCGCCATGGGAGATGGTTTTCGGTATTTTTGCCCTGTAGCGCTTATGTCGTAAGCGCTGGGTGCTCACTTTTCAGGAGCTTCATCAGGTGTCCTTGCTCACCGTGATCGTCGGAAACTTGCTCGAAAAATCCTTGCCCTGCTGCGCGATCTTCACCGCCACCGTGCGCGCGATGGTCTTGTAGATGCGCGCCACCTCGCCGTCGGGTTCCGCCGCCACGCTGGGGCGGCCCGAGTCGGCCTGTTCGCGGATGGACAGTTGCAGCGGCAGCGCGCCCAGGTAGTCCATGCCGTAGCCCTCGGCCAGCTTCTTGCCGCCGTCGTGGCCGAAGATGTGCTCCACGTGGCCGCACTGGGTGCAGATGTGCACGGCCATGTTCTCGACGATGCCGAGGATGGGCACGTTCACCTTCTGGAACATGGTGATGCCCTTCTTGGCGTCGAGCAGCGCGATGTCCTGCGGCGTGGTGACGATCACCGCGCCGGTGAGCGGCACTTTCTGCGACAGGGTGAGCTGGATGTCGCCGGTGCCAGGGGGCATGTCGATGACGAGGTAGTCCAGGTCGTCCCAGCGCGTTTGCGTGATGAGCTGCTCCAGCGCCTGGCTGGCCATGGGGCCGCGCCAGATCATGGCCTGCTCGTCGCTGACCAGGAAGCCGATGGAGTTGACCTGCAGGCCCACCGCGCGCTTGGGCTCCATGAACTTGCCGTCCAGGCTCTCCACCTTGCCCGATGCGCCCGTCATCATGGGCTGGCTGGGGCCGTAGATGTCGGCGTCCAGCAGGCCCACGTTGGCGCCTTCCGCCGCCAGCGCCAGCGCCAGGTTCACGGCGGTGGTGCTCTTGCCCACGCCGCCCTTGCCCGAGGCGATGGCGATGATGTTCTTCACGCCCGGCAGCAGCTGCACGCCGCGCTGCACGGCGTGGGCGACGACCTTGGTCGAGATATTGACCGAGACATGGGCCACGCCGGGCACGGTGCGCGCGGCGGCGATGAACTGGCCGCGCAGGTCGGCCCACAGGCTTTGCGCGGGGTAGCCGAGTTCGACCTCGAAGGCCACGTCGTCGCCGTTGATCTGCACGTTGCGCACGGCGCGCGTGCTGACGAAATCCTGGCCCGTGTGCGGATCCTTTACCTGAGAAATAGCGGACAAAATGCCCTGTTCCGTGAATGTCATGGGTCGATAACTCCTAGAGTCAGCTAGTCTAGCCGCCGTGAAATTGTTCAAACCCTCCCCCAACTCCCTCTTCGCCGTCCTGCTGCGCTCGCGCTGGTGGGTGAGCCTGCTGGTGGCCGCCGCGATGACGCTGGCGGCGCTGGCGCTGTTCCCGCGCCACATCGCGCCCTTTGCCGCGCTGGGTGCGCTGCCGGTGTGGGTGGTGTTCTGCATGGCCGCGTGGCGGCAGGCGCGCGCGCCCAGCCCGGCGCAGGTGCAGCAGGCGCTGGAGATCGCCGCCTACCAGCCCTGGAAGGATTTTGCCGACGCCCTCGCCCGCGCCTGGCGGGCCGAGGGCTATGCCGTGCAGGCCAGCAGCGCGGCGGCCTATGACCTGCGGCTGGAAAAGGGCGGCCAGAGCGCCCTGGTCAGCGCCCGCCGCTGGAAGGCCGCCAGCCACGGCGTGGAGCCGCTGCGCGCCTTGCAAGCGGCGCGTGAGGCCGACGAGAGCGCACAGGCGGCCATCTACGTGGCCCTGCAGCCGCTGTCCGACAACGCCCGCCTGTTCGCGCGCGACCAGGGCCTCCAGGTGCTGACCGGCGACGCACTGGCCGCACTGCTGCGCAAAGGGTGATGCAGCCATGCCGCAGCCTCTGACGGGCCTGCTGCTCAGCGGCGGCGGCGCGCGCGCGGCCTACCAGGCGGGGGTGCTCGAAGCCATCGCCGACCTGCGCCGCCTGTGCGGCCAGGGCCGGGCGGACAACCCGTTCCCCATCATCACCGGCACCTCGGCGGGCGCCATCAACGGCGCGGCGCTGGCCTGCGGCGCGGACCACTTCGACCGCGCCGTGCGCCGCATCGCCCATGCCTGGCGCAACGTCCACGTCAAGGAGGTGTACCAGGCCGATTCGCTCAGCGTGATGAAGAGCGGCGCGCGCTGGCTCACCCTGCTGTCGCTGGGCTGGGCGCTGGCGCGCTGGCGGCGCACGCGGCCGCAGTCGCTGCTGAACAACGCGCCGCTGGAGCGGCTGCTGGCGCACCTGGTGCCGCTGGACCGGCTGCCGCGCCTCATCCAGAACGGGCACCTGCGCGCGCTGGCGGTCACCGCGTCCAGCTACAGCACGGGCGACCACGTGACCTTTTTCGACGCCGAGGACCACATGCCCGGCTGGACGCGCTCGCAGCGCCGCGCCGTGCGCTGCCGCATCCAGTCCGAGCATCTGCTGGCGTCGGCGGCGATACCGTTCGTCTTCCCGGCGCAGGCCGTGCCGGTGGAGGGGCGCATCGAATACTTCGGCGACGGCTCCATGCGCCAGTCCGCGCCGCTGGCCCCGGCCATCCACCTGGGGGCCGAGCGCCTGCTGGTGGTGGGCGCGGGCCGCCTGGTCGAGCCGCCGGACGCGGAGCCCCCCACCGCCACCTACCCCACGCTGGCGCAGGTGGCGGGCCATGCGCTGTCCAACATCTTCCTGGACGCCTTGCTGGTGGACGTGGAGCGCGCCCAGCGCGTGAACCACACGCTCACCCTCATCCCGCCCGAGTTGCGTGCGCAAAGCAGCCTGCGGCCCGTGGAACTGCTGGTGATCGCCCCCTCGCAGCGCCTGGACGCCGTGGCCGCCCGCCACGTGGCCGAGTTGCCGGTGATGGTGCGCACCTTGCTCGGCTCGCTGGGCGTCACCTCCAACGAGCGGGACGTGCGCGGCGCGGCGCTGGTCAGCTACCTGCTGTTCGAGCAGGGCTATACCCGCGAACTCATGGAACTTGGCCGGGCCGACACGCTGGCGCGGCGGGCGGACGTGTGCGCGTTCTTCAGGTGGGATGACCCCGGCACCCCCATGCTTTGACGGTATACCAGCTAGAGCGGGCAGGCAGTGCCAGCCGCGGCGGCTTGCCGCCATAGTTCAGCCCATACCTTTGGAGACGAACCCATGCAAAGAAGACACTTTTCCAGCGCCTTGCTGGCCGCAGCCGCCGCCCCCTGGGCCACGGCGGCACGGGCCGCCAAGCAGCCCATCCGCATCGTCGTGCCCTTCGGCCCCGGCGGCGTGGCCGACCTCACCGCGCGCAGCGTGGCGCAGAAGATGGCCGACATGACCGGCCAGCCCGTCATCATCGACAACAAGCCCGGCGCGGGCGGCGTGGTGGCCGCCACCACCGTGGCGCACGCCGCGCCCGACGGGCTCACGCTGCTGCTCATGTCCAACGCCAGCGCGGTCAGCGAAGGGCTGTTCAAAAGCCTGCCCTACAGCGCCACCAAGGACTTCGCGCCCGTTTCCATGCTCGGCTACTTCGACCTGGCCGTGCTGGTGGACAACGGCAGCCCCTTCCATTCGCTGAAAGAACTCATCGCCCAGGCCAAGGCCAAGCCCGGCACGCTGAACATCGGCACCATTGCCATCGGCAGCACGCAGAACCTGGCGGCGGAACTGCTCAAGACCACCCTGGGCATCGACGTGCAGATCGTGCCCTTCAACGGTTCCGCCGCCGTGCTGACCGCGTTGCGCGGCAAGCAGATCGACGCCTCGGTCGAAATCCTGGCGCCCGTGGTGGCGCAGATCAGCGGCAAGGCGCTGCGCGCGCTGGCCACGCTGGGCGACAAGCGCGCCGACGAACTGCCCAACGTGCCCACCGTGGCCGAAAGCGACCCGGCCGGCAAGGGCTTCAACGTCGCCTCCTGGAACGCGCTGGCCGCACCCGCCAAGACGCCGCCCGCCGTCATCGCCCAATTGAACAAGGACGTGAACGCGGCCCTCGCCTCGCCCGACGTGAAAAAGCGCCTGGCCGACCTGGGCGTGGAAGCGCGCGGCAGCACGCCACAGGAGCAGGCCGCGCTGCTGGCCAGCGAAATCAAGCGCTGGAGCGCGGTGATCCAGCGCGCCGGCATTCCAAAGCAATAAACAAGACGACAGGAGACATACCATGAAAAAAGCCACTCTCGCCTTCATCGCCCTGGCCGCCGCCGGCGGCGCCTGCGCCCAAAGCAGCGTGCAGCTCTACGGCCTGGTGGACGCCTATGCCGGCTCCATGCGCCGCAGCGACCAGGCCGCGCGCACCAGCGTGGTCAACAGCAACGGCATGACCACCGCGTACTGGGGCGTGGCGGGCAGCGAAGACCTGGGCGGCGGCCTGAAGGCCCGCTTCGCGCTGGAGAGCTTCTTCCAGACCGACACCGGCGCGATGGGCCGCAACACCGCCGACCCCTACTTCTCGCGCAACGCCTGGGTGGGCCTGGAGGGCGGCTGGGGCCAGTTCGCCCTGGGGCGGCAGACCAACCGCCTGTTCGTCGCCAGCGGCCAGTTCGACCCGTTCGGCGGCTCGCTCCAGTTCTCGCCCATCATGCTGCAGACGTGGCAGGCCACCTACAACCGCGCCGTGCTGGGCGACAGCGTGTGGAACAACGCGCTGCAATACGCCTCGCCCACGTTCGGCGGCTTCCGCGTGAACGCCATGCACGGCCTGGGTGAGCAGACGGGCAACCACAAGAACAACGCCAGCCTGACCGTGAACTACGCCAACGGCCCCTTCGCCGCCGCGCTGGCCGCGCAGCGCGTGGAATACGGCCCGGGGCTGGACGGCGTGACGCCGGCCATCAACAGGCAAGACGCCGTGCTCGCCGCCGCCTCGTACAACTTCGGCGTGGCCCAGGTCTACGGCCAGCTGCAGCGCGCCCGCACGCCCGATCTCGCCACCACCGCCAACACCTACCACCTGGGCGTGGGCGTGCCTGTGGGCGCGGCGGGCAAGGTCATGGCCTCCGTCGCCAGTACCAAGCGCGAGGTGGACAACGCCGCCAGCACCCGCCGCACCACCTGGGCCGTGGGCTACGACCACAACCTGTCCAAGCGCACCGACGTGTACGCCATCTACCTGAACGACAAGCTCACGGGCTACGGCAGTGCGGGCAGCGTGGGGGTGGGGATTCGGCACCGCTTCTGATTTCATAGCTGCTAGCGCTTACTGCATAAGGGTTTGAGGCGAAAAAGGCCTCAAATAAAAATGCCGTTCACTGTCTCCAGTGAACGGCATTCGCCCGTTGTGCAGGCGGCTTTTTTGCGCGGCGAGCTTACTTCAGCGACAGCACCCAGGCCGCCAGCTTCTTGGCCTCGGCCTCGTTGACCTGTGCGTTGGCGGGCATGGGCACCGGGCCCCACACGCCCGAGCCGCCCTTCATGATCTTGACGGCCAGCTTGTCGGCCATGTCCTTCTGGCCGGCGTACTTGGCGGCCACGTCCTTGAAGGCGGGGCCGACCAGCTTTTTGTCGACGGTGTGGCAGGCCATGCAGTTCTTGGACGTCGCCAGGGCCTGGTCGGCCATGGCGGGGGCCGCGGCGGCCAGGGTCATCGCAAGGGTGAGGAGGGTGCGCTTCATCGTGTCTTCCTTGAGGGTTGGTTTATTCTCGAATACTCAATGCCATTGTAGGCAGCTTGGTTGACAGAGGCTCTCTATGTACCTGTTGGGCTTGGCCCTCGTTCTTACCCTGCTCAAGTACCTGGAAATCGGCCCGGTGGGCCACTGGCCCTGGTGGTGGATGGCCGTGCCCTACGCGGCGGCGGCGGCCTGGTGGTGGTGGGCCGACACCTTCGGCTACACCAAGCGGCGCGAGGCCGAAAAAATGGAGCAGCGCAAGCAGGACCGCATCAACCGCCAGAAGGAAGCGCTGGGCGTGCGCCCCCGCAAGCGGTAGGGGCGGTGTTCACTCAACCCAGCACGCCGCCGCCCAGCGCCTGGTAGAGCGCCACGGCGTCGCCCAGCAGGGCCCCGCGCGCGGCCACGTGCGCCGCGCGGGCCTGCAGCCACGATTGTTCCGCCGCCAGCGCCGCGGGCTGCGCGGCGTAGCCCTGGCGCAGTTGCGCGCGCGTCAGGTCCAGCGTGGTTTGGCTGGCTTTTTCGCTGTCTGCGGCCATGTGCAGGGCCTGGGTGTCGATGTCGAGCGCGTAGAGCGCGTTCGCCACGTCCTGGAAGGCCGACAGCACGGCCCCCCGGTACTGGGCTGCGGCGGCATCGTATTCGGCCTCGGCGGCGCGCTGGCGCGCCTGCAGCGTGCCGCCGGCGAACAGCGGCTGCAGCAGGCCCGCGCCCAGTGCCCAGGTGGGGTTGCCCGCCGCGAACATGCGGGGGAAGCTGGTGGCCCCGCCGCCCATGGCGGCCGTCAGGGACAGTTGCGGCAGCCGCGCCGCCTCGGCCACGCCAATGGCCGCGCTGGCCTGCTGCACGCCGGTTTCGGCAAGGCGCACGTCCGGGCGCTGGTCCACCAGCCGGGAGGCCACGGCCTGCGGCAGCGCGGGCAGGGTGAAGGCCGACAGCGGCGGCACCGTGGGCGCCGCGTCGGGCGTGCGGCCCGCCAGGGTGGCGAGCAGGTTGTAGGTCTGCTCCAGCTCCTTGCGCAGCGGCGGCAGGGCCTGCTGCATCTGCACCAGCAGCGTCTGCTGCGTGGCCACGTCCATCCCGCTGGCGTAGCCGTTTTGCTGCTGCATCCGCATGTGGCGCAGCTGCTCTTGCGCGGCGGCGATGGCTTGTTCGACCAGCTTGCACTGCTCTTCCAGCATGGCGGCCTGGAGCACGCCCCCCGCCACGTTGCTCGCCAGCGTGAGCAGCGCGGCCTGCAGTTGCAGGCGCTGGCCTTCTTCCGCGGCTTGCAGGCCCTCGACCTGGCGGCGGTTGCCGCCGAAGAGGTCGGGCGTGTAGGCCACGCTGAGCTGGGCCGTGTGGTAGGTGTAGACCGTGTCGCCGTCGTTCAGCGCCGGTGCCATCGACTGCCCCATGTTCTGGCGCGTGCGGTTGTAGCCGAGGTTGACCGTCGGGTAGAAGAAGCCGCGCTGGGCGATGACGTTCTGGTGCGCGGCGCGCAGCGTGGCGCGGGCGGCTTCGATGGTGGGGCTGTGCGCCAGCGCCTCTTGCACCAGGGCATCCAGTTCGGGCGAGCCGAAGGCCTGCCACCACTCGCGCTGCACCGGCCCGGCGGTGCCCGCCGTCGCCAGCGGCTGGCGGGTGAGCGCGCCGGGCGCGGCCACGGCGGGGCGATGGTAGTCGGGCCCCACGGCGCAGCCGGCGGTGGCCAGGGCGCACAGGCCCAGCAGGCCGAGAAAAGCGCGCCGCTCGAGCGACGTCGGGTTATGCATGGGCACGGTTGCCTCCCAGTCCTTCACGCTTCTTGGCGAATTTCACGCGGCGCAGCACGGCCAGGCGCAGCGCGGGCACCACGAGCAGCAGGAACAGCGGGCCGATCAACATGCCGCCCACCACCACGGTGGCCAGGGGCCGCTGCACCTCGCTGCCGATGCTGTGCGACAGGGCGGCCGGCAGCAGCCCGATGCAGGCGGACAGCGCCGTCATGAGCAGCGGGCGCATACGGCTGCGGTAGGCCTCTTCCATCGCTTGCAGGTGGTCGTAGCCGCGCGCGCGCAGGTCTTTGAAGTAACCCAGGATGAGGATGCCGTCCATGACCGACACGCCCAGCAGCGAGATGAACCCGATCACCGCCGAGATGCTCAGCACCTGCCCCGAGATGTACAGCGCCAGGATGCCGCCGAACACCGTGAACGGCACCGACGCGAGCGTGAGCAGGCAGTAGGTGAAGTTGTTGAACAGCGCGTAGAGCAGCGCCAGCACCAGGATCACCGCCACGGGAATGGCGATCATCATGCGCGCCTTGGCCTGTTGCAGCGCCTCGAACTCGCCCGCGTAGACGATGCGGTAGCCCTGCGGCAATTCCACCTGCTCGGCGATGCGGCGCTGCACTTCGGAGACGGTGCTGCCCAGGTCGCGCCCGCGCGCGCTGAACTTGATGGGGATGTAGCGCTCGTTGCTCTCGTGGTAGATGTAGGTCGCGCCGGTGTCGAGCGAGACCGTGGCCACGTCTGACAGCGGGATGTACGAGGTATTGCCCCCCGGCGTGGTGTAGCCTACGCGCAGTGCGCGCACGGCCTCGGGCGTGGCGCGGTCGCCTTCCTGGAAGCGCACCGTGAGGCCGAAGCTGCGGTCGCCCTCCAGCACCGTGGTGGCCTGCACGCCCCCGAGCGCGGCCTGGATGGCGGTGGTCACGTCGCCCGTGTTGAGCCCGTAGCGCGCGGCGCGGGCGCGGTCGATCTGGATGTTCATGTTGGGCTGGCCCAGGATGTGGAACACCCCCAGGTCGGCCACGCCGTCGATGTGCGACATGACCTCCTGCGCCCGTTCGGCCAGCTTTTCGAGCACGGCGAGGTCGGGGCCGATGATCTTCACCGAGTTCGCGCCCTTCACGCCCGAGAGGCCCTCCTGCACGTTGTCCTGGATGTACTGCGAGAAGTTGAAGGTCACGCCGGGGAACTCGGCCTCGAAGCGGTCCTGCAGCTCGCGCACCAGCCGCTCCTTGGTCATGCCGGGGCGCCACTTGTCGAAGGGCTGCAGCGGCGCGAACAGTTCCACGTTGTTGAAGCCCGAGGCGTCGCTGCCGTCGTCGGGGCGGCCATGCTGCGAGACGACGGTGATGACCTCCGGGTACTCCTTGATGATCTGGCGCATCCGGTTGGTCTTGTCGTGGCCCGCCTCCAGCGAGATCGTGGGCGGCATGGAGGCGCGTATCCAGAGGTTGCCTTCCTCCAGCGCGGGCAGGAACTCGCTGCCCAGGCGGCTCGCCATGAAGCCGCCGGCCACCAGCGCGACCAGGCCCACCGCGAGCACGGCGCGCGTGTGGTGGAGCGCCCAGTGCAGGGCGGGGCGGTAGGCGTTCTGGATGGCGTGGACGATGAAGGTCTCCTTCTCCTCCACCTTGGCCGGCAGCAGGTAGCTGGCCAGCACGGGGGTGATGGTGAAGGTGGCGATCAGCGCGCCCGCGAGCGCATAGCCGTAGGTGCGCGCCATGGGGCCGAAGATCTGCCCTTCCACGCCCTGCATGGCGAACAGCGGCGTGAACGCGGCGATGGTGATGCAGGTGGAGAACAGCACCGAACTGTCCACCTGCGTGGCGCTCAGGTAGATCATGCGCAGGCGCGATGTCCAGCCGTTGGTGGGCAGGGTGCGCTGGCCGTCCGGCCCCTGGGCCATGCTGCGCAGCAGCGCGGCGCGTATGGGCGTGGGCCGCTGGAAGTTGCGGAACACGTTCTCCACCAGGATCACCGCCGCGTCCACGATGATGCCGAAGTCCACCGCCCCGAGCGAGAGCAGGTTGGCCGACTCGCCCGTGAGCACCAGCATCATGATGCTGAAGAACAGCGCGAACGGGATGTTCACGCTCACGATCACCGCGCTGCGCAGGTCGCCCAGGAACACCCACTGGATGAAGAACACCAGCAGGCAGCCGAAGATGAGGTTGTGCAGCACCGTGTGCGTGGTCACGCCCACGAGCACGGCGCGGTCGTAGTAGCGCTCCAGCTTCACGCCGGGGGGCAGCGAGCCGTCGGCGTTGATCTTGTTCACCGCCGCTTCCACGCGCTTGATCACGTCGCTGGTGTGCAGCGTGCGGTTCATGATGACCACGCCCGTCACCACGTCATTCTGCAGGTCGCGCCCGGCCTCGCCCAGGCGCGGCACCGTGCCTTCGACGATGTGCGCCACGTCCTTGACCTGCGTGGGCAGGCCGTTCTTCTGGCCGACCACGATGTTGGCGATGTCGTCCAGGTTCTGCACCAGCCCCAGCCCCCGCACGTTGACCGACTGGTCGCCCACGCTGATCGCGCGCCCGCCCACGTTGAGATTGGCGTTGCCGATGGACTGGATCAGGTTCTGCAGCGTCACGCCGTGCGCTTCGAGCCGCTTGGGGTCGGCCTCCACGTGGTACTCCTTGGTGGTGCCGCCCCAGGTCACCACCTGCACCACGCCGGGCACGGTGAGCAGCCGGCGCTGGATGACCCAGTCCTGCAGCGTGCGCAGGTCGGTCAGGCTGTAGGTCGAAGGGCCCTTGACCTGGTAGCGCAGGATTTCGCCGACCAGGCTGGATGCCTGGATCTGCGGCTGCACGCCGTTCGGCAGGTTCACGTTGGCCTGCAGGTTGTTGGCCACCTGGGTCAGCGCGAAGTAGTAGTCGGTGCCGTACTTGAACGTGACGCGCACGAACGACAGGCCGTAGAACGACGTGGAGCGGATGTTGTCCACGTTGGGCGTGGTGGCCAGGCCGACTTCCATGGGGCGGGTGTAGTAGCGCTCCATTTCCTCGGCCGACATGCCGGGGGCCTGGGCCGTGATTTCTAGGATGACAGGGGCGGGGTTGGGGTAGGCCTCGACGTTGAGTTCGTAGAAGGCCGCCAGGCCCAGGCCCAGGAAGGCCAGCAGGCCCAGCAGGACGATGGGCCGGCGCGACAGCACGAAGGCCAGCAAGGGACGGAACATGATGAATCCCTTACTCGGCGGCGTTTTCGTACAGGCTGCTCAGGAACAGCGCGTTGCGGCGCGCCAGGCGCTCGTTGCCCGTCAGGCCCGCGGTGATCTGCACCAGGCCGTTGTCCGTCATCCCGCGCGTGACCTTGCGGCGCATGAAGCGCGGGCCGTGCTCGTCGCCGTCGGTGGCGACCCAGACCACGTCCGACCCATTGCCCTCGCGCACCACGGCCTCGGCGGGCACGGCCACCGAGGTCTGCGGCGCGGCCACGGTGATGGTGAAGTCCGCCGTCATCTGCGGGCGCAGCAGGTGCTGCGGGTCGGCCACGTCGGCGCGCACGGCCAGGCGGCGGCTGTCGGCGTCCACGCTGTCGCCCACGTAGGAGACCTTGCCCGTGAACACCTTGTCCGGCCAGGCCTGCACCCGTACCTGCACCGGCTGGCCGGGGCGGTAGTAGCTGAAGTCCGACTCGGGCACGCTGGCCACCATCCACAGCGTGCGCAGGTCGGACACGGTGACGGGGGCCGGGTCGGCGCCGGCCTGCACCAGCAGGCCGGGCTGGGCCGCGCGGGCAGTGACGCGGCCCGTGATGGGGCTCTTCACCGCGATCTCCTTGCCCACCACATGGTCGCGCTCGATGCGGGCGATGTCCGCGTCGCTGAGCTGGAACAGGCGCAGGTTCTGCCGCGCCGCGTCGTAGGCGGCCTGGGCGGACTGCTGGTCGGCCTGGTTCTGCTGCAGTTCCTTTTGCGGAATGCTGTTCTCCTGCGCCAGGGCCTGGGCGCGGCGCAGCGCCGCGTTGGCCGTGCGCAGCGTGCCCGAAGCGGAAATCAGCGTGGACGCGGCCTGCGCCATGTCGGGCACGGCCACGGTGAACAGCGTCTGGCCCGCCTTCACGTCGTCGCCCGCCTTGACCAGCACCTGCGCGATGCGGCCCTGCTGGGCGGAATACACGCGCGTGGTGCGGTCCTGGTTGAAGTCGATGATGCCGATGGCGCGGCGCTGGTTCTCGAACTGGTGCTCTTGCGGCGCGCCCACGTCCAGCGCCGCGGCCTGGTTGGGGGCCACGCGCACCACGTCGGCCTTGACCTTGCCCGCAGTGGCGGCGGGCGGCGTGTCGGCGCTGGCCTGTGCGTTGTGCGTGCCCACGGCCCAGATGCCACCAACGGCCACGGCAAAGGCGGCGGCCACGGCCACCGCGATGAGAGCGCGGGAAACGGGGGGGCGCGCCGGTGAAGAAGATTGTTGTGTTGCAGCCATGCGACCACCTTTTTGGAGCGGCGCAGTCTAGGCAGCGGCGGCTTTACGTTGGCTTGATGCGCGGCAGCGTGATGTGCAGGCTGGTGCCCCGCTGGTCCGGCCCCGCGTGCACGGCCAGCCGGCCGCCCATGCGCTCCACCACGCGCTGCGCGATCGACAGGCCCAGGCCCGAGCCCTCGGGCTGGCCGTGGCTGCGGCGCCAGAAGGGCAGCAGCATCTGGGCGCGCGTGGCGGCGTCGAGCGCGGGGCCGTCGTCGCTCACGCGGATGCGGACGCGGCTGCCGTTTCTGCCGTGGACGGCCACGTCCACTTCGACGTGCGCCCCGCCGTAGCGCAGCGCGTTGTCGATGAGGTTGGACACCACCTCGCCCAGCAGCGTGGGCGAGCCCTGGACCAGCAGGGCGCCGTCCGGGCCGCCGTCGTCCATGTGCAGCGTCTTGCCCGCCGCGCTGGCGGCGGCCTGCCAGCGCTGGGCCGCCTGCCGGACCACGGCGGCAGCGTCGAACACCTGGTCTTCGATGACGGTTTCTTCCTCGGCCCGTGCGTAGGCCAGCAGCTGGCGCACCATGCGCGCGCCGCGCGCGGCCACCTCGTCCAGCTGCGCCAGCACCTCGCCGTCCATGGGCTGCCGCGGGTCGGCGCGCTGGGTGCGCCGCAGGTCGCCCACCAGCAGGCGTATGCCGGCCATGGGCGTCTGCAGCTGGTGGGCCGCGTCGGCGATGAAGCGGCGCTGCTCCTGCACCGAGGCCTTGAGCCGGCCCAGCAGCGCGTTGGTGTGCTGCACGATGTCGCGCAGTTCCTCGGGCACGTCTTCCACGGCCAGGGGCGACAGGTCGTTTTCGCCATGCTGCACCACCAGGGCGCTGATGCGCCGCGTGGGCGCCAGGCCGCGGCGGATGCCGTAGTACAGCAACGGAATGATGATGAAGCCCGCGATGCCAGCGGGCAGAAAGATCGCCAGGGCGATTTCGTTGGTGACCTGCTGGCGCTTGGTTTTCGATTCGGCCACCACCACCCACACGGCCTCGTCGTCCGCCGCGGGCTGCACGCGCAGCGCCACGGCGCGCAGCGCGGGGCCGTCGCCGGGGTGCTCGAAGAACAGTGGCTGGTTGTCGGCAGCTTCTTCCACGGGCGGGGGCAGCGCCAGGTCGCCGATCAGCTTGCGGCCCGATGCGGTGCGCACGGTGTAGTGGCTGAGCGACAGCGAGTCGAACACCAGCGAATCGGCGGTCTCGCGGCTGGCGGCGAAGCGTGCCACGCTGTCGCGCCAGCGCAGCTGGGCGGCCAGCGCGCGCGCGTCGTCGGCCAGCAGGCGGTCGAAGGACTGGTCGGTGGCGCGGCCCGCCAGCCAGTACGCGGCGCCCGCGGCCACCACGGCCGAGGCCACCCACAGCCCGACCAGCGGCATGAGCAATTGCCGCCACAGGCTGGCGCGGGGCGTGGTCATTCGATTTCCAGTGCGTAGCCCACGCCCCGCAGGGTGACGATGTTGACCCCCGCGCCCGCGAGCTTGCGCCGCAGCTTGAGCACGTAGATCTCCACCGAGTTGGCGCTGAAGTTCGACTCCCAGCTCGACATGGCGGAGATGATGCGGCTCTTGGGCACGGCGGTGCCGGGCGAGGCCATCAGCAGCTCCACCAGCGCGGCTTCGCGCGGGCTGAGGGACAGGCGCTCTTCGCCATGGCGCAGTTCGCGGGTGTCGGTGTTGAAGCTCAGGGCGCCCGCCGTCAGCAGGTTGCTGCTGCCGCCGCGCCGCCGCCGCGCCACGGCACGCAGGCGGGCCACGAGTTCCTCGGGCTCGAAGGGCTTGGCGAGGTAGTCGTCCGCCCCTTCGTTGAGCCCGCGCAGGCGGCTTTGCAGGCCATCGCTGGCGGTGAGGATGACCACGGCCAGATCCTGCGTGCGGCTCTGCGCGCGCCATTGGCGCAGCACTTCCAGGCCGCCGCGGCGGGGCAGGCCCAGGTCGAGCACGGCGGCGTCGTACTGCTCGGTGGCCGTGGCGGCCAGGGCGAATTCGCCGTCGGTCACGGCATCCACCTGCCAGCCCTCGGCCTGCAGCGTGCGGCTGAGCCCCAGGCGAAGGGCGGGATCATCCTCGACGACGAGTACGCGCATGGGCTGGGGTTCTTTCCGAATGCAATCCGTATCAGGCGCCGATCATGCCAGCCTGGAAAGCATCGCTGTGCACCACCTGCAGCCAGCGCCGCAGCACGGGCGAGTCGTGGCCGGCTTCCCACATCACGCTGGTTTCGCAGATGGGCAGCGCGGGCGCGCCTGGCGGCTCGTGCAGCTTGCGGTACACCACGCCCGCGCGCTGGAGCTGGCTCACGCTCTGCAGCACCCAGGCCAGCCCCAGCTCGGCCGAGACGAGGTTGACGATGGTCTGCATCTGGATCGCCTCCTGCGCCACGCTCAACGTGCGGCCAGCCGCCGCGTAGCGCGCCTGCAGGCCGTCGTGCACGGCGGGCAGGATGGCGCGCGGGAACAGCACCAGCGGCTCGTCGCACACCTGCTCGAAGCGCAGCGTGCGCGCCCGGGCCAGCGCATGGTGCTGGGGCAGGGCGAGCAGCAGCGGCTCCTGGCCAAGCACCTGCCGCGCCATGCCGGGCGGCGCGGGTTCGCCCAGCGCGTGCAGCACGATGCCTGCATCGACCTGGCCCTCGCGCAGCAGTTGCAGCTGCACGTCGCTGGTGGCCTCGGTCAGTTCCAGGCGCACGCCGGGGCAGGCGCCGCGAAAGTCGCGCACCCACTGCGGCAGCCCGCCGAAGCCCACGGTGGAGACGAAGGCCAGGCGCAGCCGTCCCACTTCGCCGCTGGCCGCCGCGCGGGCCTGCTGGGGCAGGGCGAGCGCGCGGGCGATCAGGTCCTGCGCCTGCGGCAGCAGCGCGGCGCCGGCGGGCGTGAGCTGCACGCTGCGCTTGTTGCGCTCGAACAGGCGCACGCCCAGCTGCCGCTCCAGCCCGGCGATGGCCTGGGTCAGCGGCGGCTGGGTGATGTGCAGGCGCTGCGCCGCGCGGCCGAAGTGCAGCTCCTCGGCCACCATCACGAACTGCCGCCAGGCGCGCACGTCGATGAGGGGTTGACTCATATGTAGAACATATTAATCAAGATTTTCAAAGGTATTGGATCAAATCACCCATCCGTCACATACTCGTCGCGCCCTTTCCCATAACTACTGCACAACCACGATGCCTGCATACCGTTCCAAGACCTCCACCGCCGGCCGCAACATGGCCGGCGCCCGCTCCCTGTGGCGCGCCACCGGCATGAAGGACGATGACTTTTCCAAGCCCATCATCGCCGTCGCCAATTCGTTCACCCAGTTCGTGCCCGGCCACGTCCACCTGAAGGACCTGGGTCAGCTCGTCGCGCGCGAGATCGAGGCGGCGGGCGGCGTCGCCAAGGAGTTCAACACCATCGCCGTGGACGACGGCATCGCCATGGGCCACGACGGCATGTTGTATTCGCTGCCCAGCCGCGAGGTGATCGCCGACTCGGTCGAATACATGGTCAACGCGCACTGCGCGGACGCCCTGGTCTGCATCAGCAACTGCGACAAGATCACCCCCGGCATGTTGATGGCCGCGATGCGGCTGAACATCCCGGTGGTGTTCGTCTCCGGCGGGCCGATGGAGGCGGGCAAGGCGCGCCTGGCCGTACCGGGCACGCAGACCATCCAGATCAAGAAGCTCGACCTGATCGACGCCATGGTGATGGCCGCCGACGACAAGGTGAGCGACGCCGACGTGGCCGAGGTGGAGCGCTCCGCCTGCCCGACCTGCGGCTCCTGCTCGGGCATGTTCACGGCGAATTCGATGAACTGCCTGGCCGAGGCGCTGGGCCTGGCGCTGCCCGGCAACGGCACCGTGGTGGCCACGCACTCCGATCGCGAGCAGCTCTTCAAGCGCGCGGGCCGCCGCATCGTGGAACTGGCGCGCCAGCACTACGAGCAGGACGACGACTCCATCCTGCCGCGCTCGGTCGGCTTCAAGGCGTTCGAGAACGCGATCACGCTCGACATCGCGATGGGCGGCTCCACCAACACCATCCTGCACCTGCTGGCGATTGCACAAGAGGCGCAGATCGACTTCGGCATGGCCGACATCGACCGCCTCTCGCGCACCGTGCCACAGCTGTGCAAGGTGGCGCCCAATACCAACAAATACCATATCGAGGACGTGCACCGCGCGGGCGGCATCATGGCCATCCTGGGCGAGCTGGAGCGCGCGGGCAAGCTGCATACCGACGTGCCCACCGTCCACGCCAAGACGCTGGGCGACGCGCTGGCGCAGTGGGACATCACCCGCACCAATGACGAAGCGGTCAAGACCTTCTACATGGCCGGCCCGGCGGGCATACCCACGCAGGTGGCGTTCAGCCAGAGCACACGCTGGCCCAGCCTGGACCTGGACCGCGCCGAGGGCTGCATCCGCTCCTACGAGCACGCTTTCTCGAAAGAGGGCGGCCTCGCCGTGCTGACCGGCAACATCGCCAAGGACGGCTGCGTGGTCAAGACGGCGGGCGTGGACGAGTCCATCCTCGTCTTCGAAGGCCCGGCCCACGTGGTCGAGTCGCAGGACGAGGCGGTGGAAAACATCCTGGCCGACAAGGTCAAGGCGGGCGACGTGGTGGTGGTGCGCTACGAAGGCCCCAAGGGCGGCCCCGGTATGCAGGAAATGCTCTACCCCACGAGCTACATCAAGTCCAAGGGCCTGGGCAAGGCCTGCGCGCTGCTGACCGACGGGCGCTTCTCGGGCGGTACTTCGGGCCTGTCCATCGGCCACTGCTCGCCCGAGGCGGCGGCGGGCGGCGCGATCGGCCTGGTGCAGAACGGCGACCGCATCCGCATCGACATTCCCAACCGCACCATCGACGTGCTGGTGAGCGACGAGGAACTGGCCAAGCGCCGCGAAGCGCAGAACGCGAAGGGCTGGAAGCCCGCCAAGCCCCGCCCGCGCAAGGTGTCGGCCGCGCTCAAGGCGTATGCCAAGCTGGTCATGTCGGCCGACAAGGGCGCGGTGCGCGACCTGTCGCTGCTTGACTGATCGGTTGCTATTAAAAACAGAGCTGCTTGCGCTTGCTGGACGGGCGCTGCAGCTCTTTTTTTATGAACCCGTGCCCGTGGAGTCCAGGCATGGCGCGAGCTGCTCCTGCAGCCAACCGATGAAGCCCTGCACCCGCAGCGACAAATGCCGCCGGTGCGGGTACAGCACGTGGACGGGCATGGGCGCGGCGCGGGCATCGGGCAGCACCTCGACCAGGGCGCCGCTCTCCAGGTGCTCGCGCACGTCGTAGGCGGGAATCTGGATCAGCCCCAGCCCGGCCAGGGCGCAGGCGATGTAGGTCTCCACGTGGTTGGCCGCCACCTGGGCGGGCAGGGTGCGCGCGGCGGTCTGGCCGCCGGGCTGCACGCTCTCCCACGGCGCGGGGCGGCCCGTGGTGGGCGAGAGGTAGTCCACCACGCGGTGCGTGGCCAGGTCGCCCGGCACCTGCGGCGTGCCGTGCCGCGCGAGGTAGGCGGGGCTGGCGCAGTTGACGAGGGCGAAGTGCCCCAGCGGCCGCGCCACCAGGCTGCTGGGCGCGAGCGGCCCCACGCGCAGCACGCAGTCCACGCCCTCTTGCACCAGATCGACGGCGCGGTCGCTGGAGCGCAGCTCCAGCGTCACCTCGGGGTGCAGGGCGAAGAAGCGCGGCAGCGCGGGCGCGACGATGCGCCGCGCGACGCGGCTGGGCACGTCCACGCGCAGGTGGCCGCGCAGGCGCGTGGCTGCGGGGTGGAACTGCTCCTCCAGCTCCGCCATGTCGGCCACCAGTTGGCGCGCACGCTCCAGCAACGCGCTGCCGTCGGCCGTAGGGCGCACGCTGCGGGTGGTGCGGTGCAGCAGGCGCACGCCCAGGCGGGCTTCCAGCTGCTGCACAGTGGCCGACACGCTGGCGCGCGAGCGGCCCAGGTCGTCGGCCGCCGTGCTGAAGCTGCCCGTTTCGGCCACGCGCAGGAAGACGTGGAGGCTGTCGATGCGGTCCATGGGAGAGGGGATGATTGGTCAGGAATTGCGAAAAGTCTATCCAGTCCGGCTGGGTTTATTCAGGCAATTCGCACCAATAGACTGCATGGCATCCCCTCACTGCTTTCAAGGAGCTTTCCCATGACCGCTGCATATTCCCACGACCTGCCCGGCAAGTCCGTCCTCATCGCGGGCGGCGCGAAGAACCTGGGCGGCCTGCTGGCGCGCGACTTCGCGGCGCGCGGCGCGCGCGCCATCGCCATCCACTACAACAGCGACGCCAGCCGCGCCGCCGCCGAGGAGACGCTGGCGGCCGTGCGCGCCCTGGGCGCCGAGGCCCATGCCTGGCAGGCCGACCTGACCACCGCCGCCGCGGTGCGGCGCCTGTTCGCCGAGGCCAGGGAGCGCCTGGGCGGCATCGACATCGCCATCAACACCGTGGGCAAGGTGCTCAAGAAGCCCATCGCCGACGTGACCGAGGCCGAGTACGACGAGATGTTCGCCATTAACAGCAAGGCGGCCTTCTTCTTCATCCAGCAGGCGGGCCTGGCGCTCAACGAGCGCGGCAAGATCATCACGCTGGTGACTTCGCTGCTGGGTGCGTTCACGCCGTTCTACGCGAGCTACGCGGGCGGCAAGGCGCCGGTGGAGCACTTCACGCGCGCGGCGGCCAAGGAGTTCGGCGCGCGCGGCATCTCGGTCACGGCCGTGGGGCCGGGGCCCATGGATACGCCGTTCTTCTACGGCCAGGAAAGCGCCGAGGCCCAGACCTACCACAAGACCGCCGCCGCGCTGTCGGCCTACAGCAAGACGGGCCTGACCGACATCGAGGACGTGGTGCCGCTGATCCGCCACCTGGCCACCGACGGCTGGTGGATGACGGGGCAGACGGTGCTGCAGAACGGCGGCTACACCACCAAATGAAGAAAACCGCATCCGGTGTGGATGCGGTTTCTTCAAAATTGATAGCTGCCTGCGCTTGACTGGTAAGCGCTAGCGGCTGTTTTTGCTTATGAAGACTGCGTTTGCAGGTAGTTCTCCAGCCCCACTTTGTCGATCAGCCCGATCTGCTTTTCGAGCCAGTAGGCGTGGTCTTCCTCGGTGTCGCGCAACTGGGCCAGCAGGATGTCGCGGCTCACGTAGTCGCGCGCGCTCTCGCACAGCGCGATGCCGCCCTGCAGCGCGGCGCGCACCTCGTACTCGGTGGCCAGGTCCTTGCGCAGCATCTCGGGCACCGTCACGCCGGGGGTGAATGCCTTGGGGCGCATGTCGGGCAGGCTGCCCAGCATCAGGATGCGGCGCAGCAGCGCGTCGGCGTGCTGGGTTTCCTCCTGCATCTCGTGGTCCAGGCGCGTGTACAGCTTGGTGAAGCCCTGGTCTTCGTACACCCGCGAGTGGATGAAATATTGGTCGCGCGCGGCCAGTTCGCCGCGCAGCAAGTCCTTGAGGTAGTCGACGACCTGGGGATTGCCTTGCATGGTGTTTTTCCTTGATTCTTGAATGCCCGGAGTATCCCGCGAACGGTGTGTGCCTTGCACGTGGGCGCTGCAATGTCCCTGGCCTGGCGCTCTGGATGCGCACGGGGATCAGAAGCGTTTGCGTTGGACAGGAACGGCCATGGCCAGCGGGCACAATACCGGCCACCATGCTGATGTACCCGCACATAGACCCCGTCGCCCTGCAAATCGGGCCTGTCGCCATCCACTGGTACGGGTTGACCTATCTGGCCGCGTTCGGCCTGTTCCTGTTGCTGGGGCGGCTGCGGCTGCGGCATCCGCCGTTCAACCGCATCACCGGGCCGGGCGCGTGGAGCGCGCGGGACGTGGAGGACATCCTGTTCCTGGGCGTGCTCGGCGTTATCGTCGGCGGGCGGCTCGGCTACTGCCTGTTCTACAAGCCGGACTACTACTTCACGCATCCGCTCGAAGTCTTTGCCGTGTGGCAGGGCGGCATGAGCTTTCACGGCGGGCTGATCGGCGTGATCGCCTCCATGACCTGGTTCGCGCGCTCGCGCCAGCGGCCCTGGCTGCAGGTGGCCGACTTCGTGGCGCCCTGCGTACCCACGGGCCTGGCGGCGGGGCGCGTGGGCAATTTCATCAACGGCGAGCTTTGGGGGCGCTTTTGCAGCCCGGACCTGCCCTGGGGCATGGTCTTCCCGCAAAGCGGCTCCATGCTGCCGCGCCACCCTTCGCAGGTCTACCAGTTCCTCATGGAAGGGCTGCTGCTCTTCGTGCTGCTGTGGCTCTACGCGCGGCGCGAGCGGCGGCAGGGCGAGGTGGCGGCGGCCTTCCTCGTGGGCTATGGGCTGTTCCGCTTCATCGCCGAATATTTCCGCGAGCCGGACGCCTTCCTGGGTCTGCTGTCGCTGGGCATGAGCATGGGGCAGTGGCTGTGCGTGCCCATGATCGTGGGCGGCCTGGCATTGTGGGCATGGGCCCGCAAGCGGCCCGCCTGAACCGCTTCAAACCCGCTGCTTCTCCAGCTTGCGGGCCAGCGTGCGCCGGTGCATACCCAGCCGCCGCGCGGCTTCGGAGATGTTGAAGCCGGTTTCCGCCAGCACTTCGTGGATGCGCTCCCACTCCAGCGTCTTGATGGAGCTGGAGCGGTTGGTCAGTTCCACCTCCTCATTGCCCTCGGTGAGGCCGAAGGCGGCCTCGATGTCGTCGGTGTTTGACGGCTTGGCGAGGTAGTGGCAGGCGCCGAGCTTCACGGCCTCCACGGCGGTGGCGATGCTGGCAAAGCCCGTGAGCACCACGATGCGCGTGGCCGCATCCGCCGCGTGCAGCCTGCGCACGCAGGCCAGGCCCGTGGCCTCGCCCTTGAGCTTGAGATCCACCACCGCATAGCCGGGGCGGTGGTTGGCCAGCAGTTCTTCCATGCGCGGCAGGCAGTCGGCGCGCAGCACGCGGTAGCCGCGCCGCTCGAACGAGCGCGCGAGCGTGCGCGCGAAGGCTTCGTCGTCTTCCACGATCAGCAGCAGGCGTTCGTCGTTCATGGTTCCTTTTCCGGGCCGGGCAGTGCAATCGCCGCGAGCGGCAGGGTCATGGTGACCTGTGCCCCGCCGCCGCGCCGGTTGCGCGCCCGCACGCTGCCGCCCAGGGTGCGCGCCACGTTCATCGCCAGGAACAGGCCCAGTCCGCCGCCCGCGCGGCCTTTGGTGGACTGGTAGGGGGTGCCCAGTTGCGCCAGGATAGGCTCGGTGAAGCCCGGTCCCTGGTCGGTAACGGCGATGTGGAGCGCGTCGGCATCCTGCCAGGCCGACAGGCCTACCCAGTGCGGCGATGCGTCGCGCGCATTGTCCAGCACGTTGAAGACCATTTGCTGGAGCGTGGTATCGGACACCATGGGGCTGTCTTCCTCCACGGCATTGTCGTACTCGAAGGTATCCACCGAGCGCGTGGCGCGCCAGTCGCGCGCCAGGGTGTCGAGGAAGTGGCACACGGTGGTTTGCGCCGACGCCTCGCCGCGCGTTTCGCCGGCCGAGAGCAAGATGCCGCTCACGATGGCCTTGCAGCGCTGCACCTGCATCTGCATTTCCGCGATTTCCTCCTGCAGCACCGGGTCCTTGGCCAACTGGGGCTCGCGCTTCCAGTCGCCCAGGATCACGGCCATGGTCGCCAGCGGCGTGCCCAGTTCGTGCGCCGCGCCGGAGGCCAGCAGGCCCATGCGGACGATATGCTCCTCCTCGGTGGCGCGCTGGCGCACGGCGGCCAGGCGCGCATCGCGCTGGCTCAGGTTACGGCTGATGCGGGTGATGAACATCACGATCAGCACCGCGTTGAGCACGAAGCACACCAGCAGTCCTACGAGGTAGGGGCTGGACAGGCCGTGGTGCACGTCGGCGGTGAGCGGCAGGGGCCGCCGGTATTCGGCCAGCGCCGCCACGCAGGCCGCCGTGGCGGCCACCATGGCCCAGATGTGCGCGCCGCGTAGCAGCATGGCTCCCACGGCAATGAGCAGCAGGTACAAAAACACGAAGGGGTTGCTGGTGCCGCCGCTCAGGTAGAGCTGCGCCGTGAGCGCGGCCACGTCCACCAGCAGCGCGGAGAACAGTTCCGCCTGCTGCACCCCGCGCGCGGTGCGCCAGCGCAGCAGGCTGACGACGTTGAATACCGCGAGGCAGCCCGCCACGGTGAACATCTCGGTGAGCGGCAGTTGCAGGTGCAGGGTGAAGTGGGCGACTTCGATGGTGAAGATCTGGCCCACCGCGGCAATCCAGCGCAACTGGATGAGCTGGTACAGGTTCTTCAGCCCGGCGGCCGCATCGGCGGCGCTGACTTTGCGCGGCGGCTCGGCGCTCATGCCTGCCGCAGCCGGCGTTCATGCCGCGCCACTAGCCAGCCCGCCACGACGGTGAGCAGCGCCAGCCCGTACCACGTCAGCGCGTAGACCAAATGGCTGTTGGGAAAGCGCACGATCGTCAGGCCAGGACGAGGCCAAGGGCCTTGGGATGCGGTGTTTTCCGGCAAGGCAACCGGTTGGGAGCCAGGAATGCCCGCATCGACGAAAAACGGCGCGGCCCGCGCCAGGCCCTGTGCCTGTGCGATCGCGGCCACGTCGCGCGAATACCAGCGCTGCTGCGCGGGGTCGTTGTGGCGCAGAAAGCCGCCGCCCGGCTCGCTCATGCGCAGCAGGCCCACGATCTGGGCGGTATCGGAGGAGGGCGGCCAGGCTGCGCGCTGCGGCACGAAGCCGCGGTTGATCAGCACCTGCGTGCCATCGGCAGTTTGCAGCGGGGTCAGCACCCAGAAGCCCGAGCCCAGATCGGTGCTGGCCTGGGTCAGCACGGTCTTGTCGGCCAGCCAGCGGCCTTGCACGCGCACGCTGCGGTATTCGTAGCCCGCGGCATCCACGCGCGGCCATTCGGCGGGCGGGGGCAGGGCGGAGGGAGCGGCGTGCAGGCGCTGCTCCACGCGCGCGATCAAATCGAGCTTCCAGGCCCGGCGCTGCATCTGCCAGGTGCCCAGCGCCATGAAGCCCAAAAACAAGGCGATGCCCGCGCAAGCGAGCACCGCCAGAGTGAAGGGAGAGCGCGGGCGCTTGGTGGCAGCGCCCGCGTTGTGGGCCAGCGTCAAGGCGTCATGGTGGGTTCGCCGGACGGCATCGGCACGCCTGTGGGCCTTTCGTCGTGGCCGGGCATCATGTTGGCGTTCATGTGGAACATGACCCAGAGCGTGCCCGAGATGACGATGGCGACGAAGATCACCGAGAAGAGGGTGGACAACATGGTCCAGCCGCCCTCGAGCTTGCCGTTCATGTGCAGGAAGCAGACCATGTGCACCAGGATCTGCACCACGGCAAACGCGCCGAGCACCAGCACGGCGGTGGTGCGGTCGGCAATCACCTTGTTCATGACCAGCCAGAACGGAATGGCCGTGAGGATGATGGACAGCACGAAGCCCACCATGTAGCCCGAAAAGCTGCTGTGCGGACCGACGTCGTGGTCATGGTGGCCATGGCCGTGGTCGTCGTGGCCGTGCGAGTTGTGTGCGAGTTGTGCGCTCATTTTTACAGCACCCCCATCAGGTACACGAAGGTGAACACGCCGATCCAGACCACGTCCAGAAAGTGCCAGAACATCGACAGGCACATCAGGCGGCGCTTGTTTTCATGGATCAGGCCGTGCTTGCTGATCTGGATCATCAGCACAACGAGCCAGATCAGGCCAAAGGTCACGTGCAGGCCGTGGGTGGCCACCAGCGTGAAGAAGGACGACAGGAAGGCGCTGCGCCACGGCCCCGCGCCTTCGTGGATGAGGTGGTGGAATTCGTACAGCTCCAGGCTCAGGAAGCCCAGGCCGAACAGGGCCGTGATGGCCAGCCAGGCCAGCGTGCCCCCCACCTTGTTCTGCTGCTTTTGCAGCATGGCAAAGCCGAAGGTGATGGACGACAGCAGCAGGAAGGCCGTGTTCACGGCCACCAGCGGCAGGTCGAACAGCTCGGCGCCCGTGGGGCCGCCCGCATAGCTGCGGCCCAGCACGCCGAAGGTGGCGAACAGCGACGCGAAGATGAGGCAGTCGCTCATCAGGTAGAGCCAGAAGCCCAGGGCGGTGCCGTTCTCCGGGTGCGGATCGTGCGCGAGGTGGTACTCGCGTGCGGGCAGGGCGGCAGCGCCGCCGGCGTGGATGTGTGCGTTAGACATGGGCTGCTGCAAGCTGCTGGGTGCGGGTGGCTTCGGTGGTGGCGACGTAGGCCGCCGGGATGTAGAAGTCGCGCTTGTAGTTGAAGGTGTGGATGATCGAAGCCAGCACCGTCGCCAGGAACGAAGCGGCAGCCAGCGGCCACATGTGCCAGATCATGGCGAAGCCGAACACCGAGGAGAAGCCCGCGATGACCACCCCGGCGCCCGTGTTGGCAGGCATGTGGATGGGCTCGAAGCCACCCTGAGGGCGTTGGTAGCCGTACTTCTTCATGTCCCACCAGGCGTCGATGTCGTGCACCACGGGCGTGAAGGCAAAGTTGTAGTTGGGCGGGGGCGACGAGGTGGACCACTCCAGCGTGCGGCCATTCCAGGGGTCGCCCGTGGTGTCGCGCAACTGGTCGCGCTTGAGGAAGCTGACGATCAATTGGATCAGGAAGCTGCCAATGCCCAGGGCCACCAGACCCGCGCCGCAGGCGGCGATGACGAACCAGATCTGCAGCGAAGGATCTTCGAAGTGGTTGGCGCGGCGCGTCACGCCCATCAGGCCCAGGATGTACAGCGGCGTGAACGCCACCCAGAAGCCCACCAGCCAGAACCAGAACGAGCACTTGCCCCAGAACTCGTCGAGCCGGTAGCCGAACGCCTTGGGGAACCAGTAGTTGATGCCCGCGAACATGGCGAACACCACGCCGCCGATGATCACGTTGTGGAAGTGCGCGATCAGGAACAGGCTGTTGTGCAGCACGAAGTCGGCCGGGGGCACGGCCAGCAGCACGCCGGTCATGCCGCCGATGGCGAAGGTGACCATGAAGCCCACCGTCCACAGCATGGGCACGGTGAAGCGGATGCGGCCCTTGTACATGGTGAACAGCCAGTTGAAGATCTTGGCCCCGGTTGGGATCGAGATGATCATGGTGGTGATGCCGAAGAACGTGTTCACGCTGGCGCCCGAGCCCATCGTGAAGAAGTGGTGCAGCCACACCAGCCACGACAGGATGGTGATACACACCGTGGCGTACACCATCGAGGTATAGCCGAACAGGCGCTTGCCGCTGAAGGTGGCCACCACTTCGGAGAACACGCCGAACGCAGGCAGCACCAGGATGTAGACCTCGGGGTGGCCCCAGATCCAGATCAGGTTCACGTACAGCATGGGGTTGCCGCCCAGGTCGTTCGTGAAGAAGTTGGTGCCCACGTAGCGGTCCAGGCTCATCAGCACCAGCGCTGCGGTCAGGATGGGGAACGAGGCCACGATCAGCGCGTTGGTGCACAGCGAGGTCCACACGAACACGGGCATCTTCATCAGGTTCATGCCCGGCGCGCGCATCTTGATGATGGTCACGATCAGGTTGATGCCCGACAGCGTGGTGCCCACGCCCGCAACCTGCAAGGCCCAGATGTAGTAGTCCAGCCCCACGCCCGGCGGCTGCGCTCCCAGGTTGGACAGCGCCAGCCAGCCCGAGGTGGAGAACTCGCCGAGGAACAGCGAGATCATCACCAGCACCGCGCCGCCGGTGGTCATCCAGAAGCTGAAGTTGTTGAGGAACGGGAAGGCCACGTCGCGCGCGCCGATCTGCAGCGGGATGAGGTAGTTCATCAGCCCGGTGACCAGCGGCATCGCCACGAAGAAGATCATGATCACGCCGTGGGCCGTGAAGATCTGGTCGTAGTGGTGCGGCGGCAGGTAGCCCATGTTGTCGCCGAAGGCCACGGCCTGCTGCAGGCGCATCATGATGGCGTCGGAGAAGCCGCGCAGCAGCATCACGATGCCCAGGATGATGTACATGATGCCGATCTTCTTGTGGTCGATGCTGCAGAGCCAGTCGCGCCACAGCGGGCCCCAGAGGCGGAACTTGGTGATGCCGGCCAGCACCACGATGCCGCCCAGCACCACGGCGAGGAAGGTGTAGAGCACGATGGGTTCGTGCGCCATCGGGATGGAATCCCAGGTGATGCGGCCCAGGAGCCAGTGCGCCGGTGCTGCTGCCGGGGTGGTTGGTTCAGACATATCGGATCTCTCGGCTCGGGTTCACTGGGGGGCTTTTTGGGAGGATTCCAGCGCGGCGACGATCTGCCGCGCGTTGCCGACGGTGCATACGTCGCGAGCGGTGGCCTGGCGCTGCGCGTCCATCGCCATCTGCTGGTGCATGCACACCTTGCCGTCTTCCACGCAGCGCTCCAGCACCTTGTTGTACAGGCCCGGCTCCACGCTGGCAAAGCGTTGCACCGGGTCGCGCTCGCTGGGCTTGGCCAATTGCAGGTAGGTGGCCTTGTCGAGCGTCTTGCCGCCGGCCTTGGCCTGCTGCACCCACTGGTTGAAATCCGCGGTGGACAGGCCGTGGAACTTGAACGTCATGCCCGCAAAGCCCAGGCCGCTGTAGTGCGAGGCCATGCCCCGGTACACGCCAGGTTTGTTGATGACGGCATTCAGCTCGGTCTGCATACCGGGCATGGCGTAGATCATGCCGGCCAGGTCGGGCACGTAGAAGGCGTTCATGGTCGAGCTGGCGGTGAGCTTGAACAGGACGGGCCGATCCACCGGCGCGGCCAGCTCGTTCACGGTGGCGATGCCTTGCTCGGGGTAGAAGAACAGCCACTTCCAGTCCAGTGCCACCACTTGCACTTCGAGCGGCGTGGCGTCCAGCATCGTCTGGTGGGTGGCGTCGATGCGGTCGAGCGGGCGGTACGGGTCGAGCTTGTGCGTGCCGATCCAGGTCAGCGCGCCCAGCGCGATGATGATGAAAAGGGGAATCGTCCAGATCACCAGTTCCAATGTGGTGGAGTGGTGCCATTCGGGTTCGTACTCGGCGTTGTTGCCCTGGCGGTACTTCCAGGCGAAGAACAGCGTGAGCAAGATCACCGGCACGATGACGATGAGCATCAGCAGCGTGGCCGTGATGACCATCTGGCCTTGCTGCGCGGCAACGTCGCCCGCCGGGTTGAGAACGACGGCCTTGCTACAGCCAACAAGCCCGGCCACGAGGCCAGCCAGGGCAAGCCAGGCAGGCCCGCGAGGTTTTTGGGTTTTCATCATGCTATGGGCGCGACAAAAGAGCGTTGAGCAGGCCCTGCACGGTTTGCGCGGAGCCTACTGGGTGTAAACGCGAATGACGGAACGTGCTGAATGTATACGCCCAGTCCCCCCGTTGGTGGGACATTTTGTCCAGGGGGGGCAGCTACCTAAATAGTGAAAGTGCGGTTGCCGTGGGGGCTGTTTAGGGTGTAGAACATGGTCACTTACGTTTGCAAGCAAGGAGCAATAACGATGAACGTCCACGGATCCATGGCACTGCCGGTGCCAGGCCATTCAGACGAGGGGCCGCACGAAGAGGCGACGCCCAGTGAAATCGCCGTGGGGGTGATCATCGGGCGGTCTTCCGAATACTTTGACTTCTTCGTGTTCGGCATCGCCTGCGTGCTGGTCTTCCCGGCCCACCTGTTTCCCTTCCTCTCGCGGCTCGACGGCACGCTGGCTTCCTTCGCCATGCTGGCCGTCGCCTTCATCGCGCGGCCCATCGGCACCGCCATTTCGATGGCCGTGCAGCGGCGCTGGGGGCGGGCCACCAAGCTCACGCTGTCGCTGTTCCTGCTCGGGGCCTGCACGGCGGGCATGTCGTTCCTGCCCAGCTATTACTCGATCGGCACCGCCGCCATCGTGATCATGGTGCTGCTGCGCTTCGGCCAGGGCCTGGCATTGGGCGGCACCTGGGATGGGTTGCCATCGCTGCTGGCCTTGTCGGCGCCGCCCGAGCGCAGGGGCTGGTATTCGATGATCGGCCAATTGGGCGCGCCTGTGGGCTTCGTGCTGGCGGCCAGCCTGTTCGCCTACCTGTACAGCAGCCTGAGCGGGGAGGAGTTCCTGGACTGGGGCTGGCGCTATCCGTTCTTCGTGGCGTTCGCCATCAACGTGGTGGCGCTGTTCGCGCGGCTGCGCCTGGTGGTGGGTGATTCCTACACCGAAAAATTGCAAGACATGGAACTGCAGCCCGTGAGCGTGAGCAAGGTGCTGACCGACCAGGGCTACAACGTGTTCCTGGGCGCATTTGCCTCGCTGGCGAGCTTTGCGCTGTTCCACCTGGTCACGGTTTTCCCGCTGTCGTGGATCTCCATGTACTCCGACGAGCCGATCACCCAGGTGCTGGGTGTGCAGATCGTGGGCGCCTTCCTGGCTGCTGGCGGCGTGATGGTGTCGGGCTGGCTGGCCGACCGGCTGGGCAAGCGCAACCTGCTCGGCGCGATGGCGGGCCTGATCGGCGTGTTCAGCCTGACCGTGCCGTGGCTGCTGGGTTCGGGGCCGGTGGGCAACACCATGTTCCTGCTGGTGGGTTTCGTGCTGCTGGGGCTGTCGTATGGACAGGCTTCGGGCACGGTGACATCCAACTTCTCGGCCAAGTACCGCTACACGGGGGCGGCCCTGTCGGCGGACATCGCCTGGCTGATCGGCGCGGCGTTTGCGCCTGTGGTGGCGCTGGGGCTGTCGTCGCGCTACGGGCTGGTGGCCGTGTCGCTGTACCTGCTTTCGGGGGTGGCGTGCACGCTGGGGGCCTTGAGCATCAACCGGCGTATCGAGCAGCGCTGATTTTCCCGGTGCACCGCAAAACAAAAGGCCCGTACGGGCCTTTTGTGTTTTTCAGTCCTGCGGGCGGAAGCCGATTTCGAGCTGCGGGGGCACGCGGCCATCCACGTCGCGGGGCAGGGTTTCGGTCTTGTCGAGGGCGCGCAGCACGGCATCGTCCCAGGCCTTGTTGCCGCTGGACTGGGTGATGCGGCGGCTGGTGATGGTGCCGTCGGGCGCGGCGCGCACTTCGACCACGGCACGCGGGTTACCCGAGATGGCGTCGGGGTAGACGATGTTGGGCTTGACCTTGGCGGCCACGCGCCCGCCATAGCTGCCGGACGGGCCCGAACTGCGCTGGGCGTTGCCCGTGGCGGTTTCGCCCCCCGTCGCACCCGCCAGCCCCTGCATACGGCGCAGATTGGCCTGGCGCTGCTCCTCCATGCGCTTGGCATCCGCGGCAGCGTCCGCCTTGCGTTTGGCATCGGCCGCGGCATCGGCTTTGCGCTTGTCTTCCGCGAGCTTCTTCTGTTTTTCCTGCTCGGCCTTTTTCTGGTCGGCGAGTTTTTGCTGCTGCTCTTTTTGCTGTTGTTCCTTTTGCTGCTGCTCCTTCTGTTGCTGGAGCTGCTGTTGCCGGTCGCGCTCGGCCTTTTCCTTTTGTTCCTTGAGCAGGCGGTCTTTCTTGGCCTGTTCCTGCTGTTCGCGGCGCTCTTGTTCCTTGCGTTCTTTCTCGCGCTGCTGCTGGTCGAGCAATTGCTGGCGCTTCTTGTCTTCTTCCTGCTTTTTCTTCTGGCGCTCAAGGGCGATGTCGGCGTCGCGCGTGTCAGGCTGGGCCTGGCGCGGAGGCGGCGGAGGGGGGGGCGGCGGAGCAGGGCGGGGTGGCGGTACGGGTACCGGCGCTGGGGGGGGCGGCGGAGGCTCTGGCGCTGGAGGCGGCGGCACGTAGCGCGGCGCGGCCTGCTGCGGGATGGAGGACCATAGTTCAGCCTCGACCGCGGGCTGGTCGGCGCTGTTTTTCCACTTCACGCCCCAGGTCAGCGCGGCCAGCAGCGCGGCGTGCGCGAGCACGGCCAGCGAAATGGCGCGCAGGCGCCCGGGCGGGCGGGGAGGGGCGAACTGGTCGCGGTCGTCGATGGCGTGCATGGGCGCTGTGGAGTGCGAAGCTCGCTCAGTGGTTCCCCTGCCGCACGGACAGGCCCACGCGCTGCACGCCCGCGCGTTGCAGCGAGTCCATGGCCTTCACCACGGTGTCGTACGACACGGACTTGTCGGCGGCAATGATGACGGCGGATTCGCCGGCCTGGGCCTGCTGCCACTCCAGCGCGGCGGGGCCGATCTCGCGCGTGGTCATGCTGCGCTCGGCGTCCTTGGTCTTGAAGCGCAGCGTACCGTCCTTGGCCACGATCACGCTGGCGAAGGCCTTGGGCTGGCTCTTGCTCTTGCCCACGCTGGGCACGTCGATGGAGCCGGGCGTGAGCATGGGCGCGGTCACCATGAAGATGATGAGCAGCACCAGCATCACGTCGATGAACGGCACCATGTTGATCTCGTTCATGGAGCGGCGGCGGCTGCCGGTGCGCGAGGCCATTGCGGGCATGTGCGTCTCCTCGTTCGCGTCAGCGGCCCGACGGGGAGCCGGCGCCCAGGTTGCGCTGCAGGATGTTGGAGAACTCTTCGATGAAGGTCTCCTGGTGCGTGGCCACGCGGTCGATGTCGCGGGCGAAGCGGTTGTAGGCGATCACGGCGGGAATGGCGGCGAACAGGCCGATGGCGGTGGCGACCAGCGCCTCGGCGATGCCGGGGGCCACGGTGGCGAGGGTGATCTGCTCCATGCCCGCGAAGCCGGTGAAGGCGTGCATGATGCCCCACACGGTGCCGAACAGGCCGACGTAAGGGCTGACCGACGCGACGGAGCCGAGGAAGGACAGGCTGGACTCGACCACGTCCATCTCGCGCTGGAAGCTCGCGCGCATGGCGCGGCGCGCGCCGTCGAGCAGGGTGCCGGGGTCGGTGATATGGCGCTCGCGCAGTTTCTGGTATTCGCGCATTCCGCTGGCGAAGATGCGTTCCATGGGGCCAGCGTGCTTGGCGTTCTGCGCGGCGCTGGCGTACAGGTCATTGAGGCTGGTGCCGGACCAGAAGTCGCGCTCGAACTCGTCGTTGAGCGTTTTCACGCGGCCCAGCGCGATCAGCTTGCGGAAGATGGCGGCCCAGCTTGCCACCGAGACGCCCACCAGCAGCAGCATGACGAGCTGCACCACCCAGCTGGCGTGCAGCACGAGGTTGACGATGGACATGTCTTGCGAATTCATGGGAATTGTTCCAGGAGGAAGTTCGGGATTCTGGCGGGGCGCAGCGTGGCGCCGTCTACCCAGCCGATGCGCACCCGGCCTGCGCACAGCAGGGCGGGCATGGCGTCGGGTTGCTCTTGTTTCAGGAGCGCTTGCTGCACGATTGTCAAGGACGAGCGGCCTTTTTCATGCAAAGCGGCGGTAACAATGAGTTCATCGTCGAGCTTGGCGGGGCGATGGTACTGGATGGCGGCATCTGCTACGACGAACATGCCGCCGGTTTGTTCCCGCAGGCGCTGCTGGTTCAGGCCCAGCGCGCGCAGCCACTCGGTGCGCGCGCGCTCGAAGAACTTGAGGTAGTTGGCGTAGAACACGATGCCGCCGGCATCGGTGTCCTCCCAGTAGATGCGGATGGGGAACTGGAAGATCGTCATCAGCCCAGCAGACGTTCGAGGCGCGCCACGGACTCCTGCAGCTGCGCCAGGGAGTTGGCGGTGGAAAAGCGCACGTAGCGCTCGGGCTCGTGCGTGCCGAAGTCGCGGCCCGGCGTGATGGCGAGGTGGGCGCGGCGCATGAGTTCGTAGGCGAAGTCCCAGCTGCCTTGCACGCGCAGCTTTTCCGCGGCCTGGGTGCAGTCGGCCCAGGCGTAGAACGCGCCGTCGGGCGTGACCGGCACCGTGAGGCCCAGGCGGTCGAGCGCGGGGATGAAGAAGTCGCGCCGCGCCTTGAATTCGGCGCGGCGGCGTTCGTATTCGGCAATGCTTTCGGGCTCGAAGCAGGCGAGCGCGGCGCGCTGCGATACGGCGCTGGCGCAGATGAACAGGTTTTGCGCGATGCGCTCCACGGCGGGCACGAGGCGCTCGGGCACGACCATCCAGCCCAGCCGCCAGCCGGTCATGTTGAAGTATTTGCTGAAGCTGTTGATGCTGACGATGTCTTCGTCGATGGCCAAAGCGGTCTGGCCGAAGGCGTCGTCATGCGACAGGCCCAGGTAGATTTCGTCGATCAGCGTGATGCCGCCGCGCGCCTTGACCACGCCGTGGATGCGGCGCAGTTCGTCGGGCGCGATGGAGGTGCCCGTGGGGTTGGAGGGCGATGCGAGCAGCACGCCGCGTGTCTTTGCGCCCCAGGCGGCTTCGACCTTGGCGGCGCTGAGCTGGAAGCGTTCTTCCGCCGTCGTCGGGATGAGCACCGCCGTGCCTTCCGCCGCGCTGACGAAGTGGCGGTTGCAGGGGTAGCTCGGGTCGGGCATCAGGATTTCATCGCCCGCATCGATGAGCGCGAGGCAAGCCAGTTGCAGCGCCGCCGAAGCGCCCGCCGTGACCACGATGCGCCGCGCGGGCACGTTGACGCCGAAGCGCTGCGCGTACCAGCCGCTGATGCGCTCGCGCAAGGCGTCGAGGCCCAGCGCCTGGGTGTACTGCGTGGCGCCGCCGCGCACGGCGCGGGCGGCGGCTTCCTGGACCAGCGGCGGAGCGGTGAAGTCCGGCTCGCCGATGTTGAGGTAGATCATGGGCGTGGCGCTGCCCGCCACCTCGCGCGCCAGGGCCTGCGCGGCCTTGGCGATTTCCATCACGTAGAAGGGTTCGATGCGCTGCGCGCGCTGCGACAGCCTCATGCCTGCTGGGGCGCCTTGGCCTGGTCGGCGGCCACTTCGGCGGCGCGCAGCGTGGGCGCGAGCTTGCCGAGCACGGCGTTGACGTACTTGTGGCCGTCGGTGCCGCCGAATTCCTTGGCAAGCTCGATGCACTCGTTGAGCACCACGCGCCAGGGCACGTCGGGGCAGTGCTGGAATTCGTACACGCCCATCCACATCACGGCGTGTTCGATGGGGGAGATTTCGGCCAGCGAGCGGTCGAGCTGCGGGACGATGAGCGCGTCCAGGCCTGCTTCGGCCTCGATGCAGCCGTGCAGCAGCGCGTCGTAGTGCGCCGAGTCGGCCTTGTGGAAGCCCGCGAGGTCGCGGGTGAACAGGTCGATGTCCGTCGCCTCGTTGCGGCCCACGAGGTGCTGGTACAGCGCCTGCAGGGCGAACTCGCGCGCGCGGCTGCGCGTGGACTTGGACGCGGCCTTGCGCGCGCCCGTGCTGGTCAGGCCCTTGCGCGATTGGCGCGGGGGGCGCTTTTGGGATTCAGTCATGGAGTTGGGACAGGAGCTGCGCCATTTCCACCGCCACCTGGGCGGCGTCGCGGCCCTTGTCGGTCTGGCGGGCGATGGCCTGGGCTTCGTTTTCGGTAGTCAGGATGGCGTTGGCGATGGGCAGGTTGTAGTCCAGCCCCACGCGCGTGACGCCCGCGCCCGATTCGTTGGCGACCAGTTCGAAGTGGTAGGTCTCGCCGCGGATGATGCAGCCCAGCGCCACCAGGGCGTGGTAGTCGCCGGTTTCGGCCAGCGCCTGCAGGGCCAGCGGCACTTCGAGCGCGCCGGGCACGAAGACGTGGGTGATGTCGGCCTCGGCCACGCCCAGCGCCAGCAGTTCGGTGCGGCAGGCCGTGGCCAGCGCGTTGGTGATGCCCGCGTTGAAGCGGGCCTGGACGATGCCGATGCGGAGCTTGCTGCCGTCGAGCGGGCCTGCGGTGCCTTGGTCTGCGCCTTGCATGGTGTTTCGCTTATTCCTTGGGGATGTATCCGGTGATTTCGAGGCCGTGGCCCGCCATGCTGGGCAGGCGGCGCGGCTGGCCCATGAGCTGCATCTTGTGCACGCCCACCTCGCGCAGGATCTGCGCGCCCACGCCGTAGGTGCGCAGGTCCATGCGGCCGCGCTCGGGGGCCTGGGCGGAGCGGGCGCTGCCTTCGAACTGGGCCAGCAGCTGCTCGGCGCTTTCGCTGCAGTTCAGCAGCACGGCCACGCCCTTGCCCTGGCGGGCGATGTATTGCAGGCTGGTGTCCAGGCCCCAGGAGTGCATGGAGCGGTTGACCTCCAGCGCGTCGAGCACCGACAGCGGCTCGTGCACGCGCACGGGCACCTCGGTGTCGGCGCTCCAGGCGCCGTGCACCAGGGCCAGGTGGACGTTGCCGCTGGGGCCGTCCTGGAAGGCGTGGGCGGTGAATTCGCCGAAGGCCGTGTTCAGCGTGCGGCTGCCCACCTTCTTCACCAGCGATTCGGTGCGGCTGCGGTATTCGATCAGGTCGGCGATGGTGCCGATCTTGAGGCCGTGCTCCGCCGCGAAGACCTGCAGGTCGGGCAGGCGGGCCATGGTGCCGTCGTCCTTCATCACTTCGCAGATCACGGCGGCGGGGCTGCAGCCGGCCATGCCGGCCAGGTCGCAGCCGGCCTCGGTGTGGCCCGCGCGCATGAGCACGCCGCCGTCCACCGCCTGCAGCGGGAAGATGTGGCCGGGCTGCACCAGGTCGTCGGCGGTGGCGTTGGGCGCGACGGCGGCCTGCACGGTGCGGGCGCGGTCGGCGGCGGAGATGCCGGTGGTGACGCCTTCGGTGGCCTCGATCGAGACGGTGAAGGCCGTGCCCATCTTGGTGCCGTTGCGCGCCACCATGGGCGGCAGGCGCAGGCGCTCGCAGCGTTCGCGGGTGAGGGTCAGGCAGATCAGGCCCCGGCCGAAGCGGGCCATGAAGTTGATGGCCTCGGGCGTGACGTGGTCGGCGGCCAGGACGAGGTCGCCCTCGTTCTCGCGGTCTTCTTCATCGACCAGGATGACGATGCGCCCGGCGCGCATTTCGGCCACGATGTCTTCCACGGGGGAGATGGGAGCGGGGGTGTGGGGCATGGGGTGGGCTGCGCGGGGGAAAAGAGGGTCGATTTTACGGGATTACCAGTAGAGCGGGCCTTCGAGCACCACGTCCGACTCGGGGTAGGCGATGCAGGGCAGCACGCAGCCTTCTTCCTGCTCCTCGGTGGTGATGCCGGGCCACTCGGCGTCGTAGCGCACCTTGCCCGCGCTCATGCGGCCGATGCAGGTGCGGCAGGTGCCGTTGCGGCAGGAACTGGGCCAGTCCATGCCGCCTTGCTCCATCGACGTGAGCAGGGGCTGGTCGGCCCAGGCGTCGCATTGCAGGTCCTTGTAGTGGGCGGTGTACAGCGGCGGGGTGATGGGGGAATTCATGGGTTTCAAGCGAAATAGGCCGCTAGCGCTTATGTAGCAAGCGCTAGAAGCTATGAAAAAAGGAGCAACAACGCTGAAGGCGTGTTGCTGAAAAATTGGGCAACGCAGGTTCATCCTTTAAAAATCAAGCACTTGCGTTGCCCATACAGGACTTGTCAAAACTTATCCACACGATTGTCCAGTATCCGCAGGGAAAACCCGTGGCCGGGCTGCCCAAAAAATCGGCAAGACAAGGATTCTCCTTATGAATCAACCACTTGTGCGCACCATACAGGACTTGCCAAAACTTATCCACACGCTTGTCCAGCGCGGGACGGGATAAATCCCTATGCCTCGGCTACAGTCCCCGCCCATTGCAACAAGGAGTAGCCAACATGACGACAGACATCGACTTCCAGGGCCGCGTGGCCATCGTGACGGGCGCGGGCGGCGGCCTGGGTCGCCAGCACGCGCTGGCGCTGGCCAAGCGCGGGGCCAAGGTGCTCGTCAACGACCTGGGCGGCGCGGTGGACGGCAGCGGCGGCTCGGTGAGCGCCGCGCAGGCCGTGGTCGATGAAATCCGCGCCGCGGGCGGCGAGGCGCTGGCCAATGGCGCATCCGTCACCGACTTCGCCGCCGTGCAGGCCATGGTGAAGCAGGCCGTCGATGCCTGGGGCCGCGTGGACGTGCTGGTGAACAACGCGGGCATCCTGCGCGACAAGTCGTTCGCCAAGATGGACATGGCCGATTTCAACCTCGTGGTTCAAGTCCACCTGATCGGCGCGGCCAACTGCTGCAAGGCCGTGTGGCCGCACATGGTGGAGCAGAAGTACGGGCGCATCGTGATGACCACCTCGTCCACCGGCCTGTACGGCAACTTCGGCCAGGCCAACTACGGCGCGGCCAAGCTCGCGCAGGTGGGCCTGATGCAGACCCTGGCGATCGAAGGGGCCAAGTACGACATCCGCGTCAACGCGCTGGCCCCCACGGCGGCCACGCGCATGACCGAGGGCCTGTTCCCGCAGGAAGTCTTCGACGCGCTGCAGCCCGCCGCCGTGGTGCCCGCCATGCTGGTGCTGGCGCATGAAACCGCGCCCACGCGCACCATCCTGTGCGCGGGCGGCGGCAGCTTCGAGGCCGCGCACATCACGCTGACCCAGGGCATCCACCTGGGCCTGGGCGACGACGTGCCCGAGCAGCTGGCCGCGCGCCTGGCCGAAGTGACCGAGCGCGCGGGCGAGCAGGTGCCGCAAAGCGGCGCGGCCCAGGGTGCGGTGGAAGTGGAAAAAGCGCTGGCGGCGCGCCGTTGATCAAGCCACTGCGGGCGTGGCCGATGCGCCGCGCTCGCGCACCCACAGCACCAGGCCGCACAGCAGCACGACCACCTGCGTGCCGATCAGCGCCGCGAAGCCCGCGAAGAAGCCCGCCGCGGGGCTGCGGCTGGACAACGCGCCGATCACCGCCCCCATGATGGCCGGCATGAACCCCGCCACCAGGCTGCCCGCGCCGTTGACCACGCCGTAGGCGCTGGCGATGTGCTCGGGCCGCGCGCAGTGCTGCACGGTGCTGGGAATGGCCGGGCTCATCAGGCCCCAGCAGAAGTTGGCCGCGATCAGGCAGTAGGCCGCCGCGTAGCGGTCCTCCATGTGGATCGCCAGCCACACCGCCGCCGCCACGCCCACGCTGCCGAAGACGAAGATCAGCGGCACGCTGCGGCGCGGGATGCGGTCGATGATCATGCCGCCCACGAACACCGCCACCACGCTCGCGTACTGCGGCAGCGAGGCCAGCCAGCCCATTTCGCGCAGGGAAAAGCCGCGCGACTCCTTGAGGTAGGCGGGCAGCCAGTTGCTGCTGCCCCAGAGGTACGACAGGAAGGCCGCCGTCAGGATGGTGATGAGCCACAGGTAGCGCGTGTGCATGGCGCCGCGCACGATGCCGCCCACCTGCGCCACCGCCTCGCCCAGCGAGCGGGGCTTGGGCAGCCCCGTCTCCACCTTGGGCATGTGGATGAAGGCCAGCACCAGCGGAATGCCCAGCGCCACGTTGACCAGGCCCAGCACGTGGAACGACGTCTCCCAGTCATGCCCCGCGACGAGGTAGCCCACGAACGGGTAGCCCACCGCCAGGCCCAGGCCCGTGCCCATGTTGACCAGCGAATTGGGCTTGCCGTTCTCGCGGCTCTCGAAGTGCGCCTTGATGTAGCTGCCCGCGAGCGAGAACAGCGGCCCCTCCGACACCCCCAGCAGGATGCGCGAGGCCAGCAGCAGCCCGTAGCTGTTCATGCCGGGCGACAGGAAGGTGACCACGCCCCACAGCAGCAGCCCGCCGATCAGGCTGCGCCGCACGCCGAACAGCGCCGCGCAGAACGGCGTGAACACCAGCGACGACACGCCGTAGCCCACCATGAAGGCCGTGGCCAGCAGGCCCTGGCGCGTGCGGTCGTCCTGCGTCAGGCCGATGTGCGACAGGAAGTCCCGGTCGGTGATCAGGACCGAGATGTTGATCCGGTCCACATAGGAGATGGCGACGATCACGAACAGCGTGATCACACCCCACCAGCGCAATGAGCGAGCATCCTTCATGGCGAGCCTCTGTTGTCGTGAAATTGGCCGCTGGCCGGCGCCCACCGTGCGCTGGCAGCTATCAAATTGATAGTTTTTAGAAGAAGTGGCGGATGCCCACTTCGATGCCGCTGGAACTGCCGCCGTACGAGGTGCCCGTGGCGCTCAGGCCCTGCACGCCGATGGAGCGGTTCGCGCCGTCCTTGTTCTTCACGTAGCCGTAGGTGCCGTAGACCTGCGTGCGCTTGGAGAAGTTGTAGCCATAGCCCAGGCTGATCTTGTTCCAGTCCGCGTTGCTGTCGGCGGTGTTGTAGTGGCCGTAGGACGCGCGCAGTTCGCCGTTGCCCACGGGCGCGGTCGCGCCCAGCTGCAGTATGGTCACCTTCAGCGAGCCGCGTTTTTCGCTGGCCCACAGCAGCATGGGCTTGACCATGCCCAGGTCGTAGGAGAGGCCGACGTTGCCCGCCGTGAGGTCGTTGCCCGACGTGTCGCCGTACAGCTTGGCCGCCGCCAGCGCCGCGTGCAGCGGGCCCTGGCGGTAGCCCAGGCGCACGCCGCGGTAGTCGCCCTGCTTGTGGTTGGGCGTGCCGCTCGGCTGCTCGCCCAGGGCGAGCTGCACCTGGCCGTAGAAGCCGCCCAGGTTCTCGGGCAGGAAGTAGCTGATGGCGTTGCTGATCTGGATGGGCGCGCCGCCCGTGGCGTTGGCCGCGCCGGGAATGCCCAGCATGGTGAAGCCCATGGTGCCGCCCACGCCGTTGGTCAGGAACGGGTCGAAGATCAGCGTGTTCAGGAAGCTGGCCGAATCGTCGCGGCCCAGGCGGAGCTCGCCGAAGTTGCCCATCAGGCTCACCGTGGAGCGGCGGTTGAACGACAGGCCGCCGCCGGTGCCCTTGCCCTGGCCGGAGTCCACGTCCAGGCCGGCTTCGAGCCAGAACCCGGCCTTCAGGCCGCCGCCCAGGTCCTCGGTGCCGCGAAAGCCCAGGCGGCTGATGTTGGCGCCGCCGGTGGACAGGCCCACCTTCGACACGCCCGTGCCGGACAGGCGCGCCACGCCCACGTCCACCACGCCAAAGAGCTCGACCTTGGACTGGGCCGACGCCACGCCGGCCAGGCCCATCAGGCCCGTGGCCCAAATAATTCTTTTCATGTGTGTTTCTCCTCGTGGTTGAAAAATCAGAGATCCAGAACCAGCGTCTCGCTCTTGCAGCCCGAGACGCAGACCATCATCACCTTGCTCTTTTCGCGCTCCTTGGGGCTGAGCACGGAGTCGCGGTGGTCGGGCGTGCCCGCCAGCACGCGCGTTTCGCACGAGCCGCACACGCCTTCGCAGCAGCTGTGGTCCACGTCGATGCCGGCGTCGAGCAGCGTGTCGAGCAGCGACTTTTCGGGCGTGACCTGGAGGAAGCGGCCGCTGCGCTTGAGCTCCACCGTGTAGTTGGCGCGCGCGTCGCTGGAAGCCTTGACCTCCACGGCCGCGAAGCGCTCGATGTGCGCGTTGGCGTGGCCCAGCTCGGCGCAGAACTTCTCGAACGCATCGAGCATGAGCGTGGGGCCGCACGAGTAGTAGTGCGTGCCCGCGTCGGGCGCGCGCCGCGCCAGCAGCGCGCGCAGGTCGGGCGGGCCGCCCGCCTCGGCGTCGAAGTGCAGGTGCAGCGGCATACCCAGCGCCTGCAGTTCGGCCAGGAAGGCCGCGCTGCGGCGGTCGCGGGCGAAGTACAGCATCTCGAACGAACGGCCCAGGCTTTTCAGCCGGCGTGCCATGCACAGCAGCGGCGTGATGCCGATGCCGCCCGCCACCAGCACCGTGTGCGCCGCGCTTTCATCGAGCGCGAAGTGGTTGCGCGGCGCGTCGATGGTGATGGTGCTGCCAACGCGCAGCGACTCGTGCACGCAGCGCGAGCCGCCCCGGCTCGCGCGGTCGCGCAGCACGCCCACCACGTAGCGGTGGCGCTCGTCGCTCGGGTTGCACAGCGAGTAGCTGCGCACCAGGCCGTTGGGCAGGTGCAGGTCGATGTGCGAGCCGGGCGCGAAGGCGGGGAACTCCCCGCCATCCACCGGCCGCAAGTCGACGCTGATGGTGTCCTGCGCCTCGTAGCGCAGGGTGTGCACCAGGGCTTGCAAGGTGGCAGTCATGCTGCGCTGCCTTCCTCGACCTGGTCTTCGGCCAGGCGGCGCAGGTGGCGGCGCAGGCGCACCAGGCCGATGTCGTGCTGGTACAGGTTCTCGCGCTCGTTGGCGTCGAGTTCCATCTGTTCCATCATCACGCGGTCCTGCTCCAGCACGGCCCAGTGGCGCGCCTCCAGGCGGTTGCGGTACAGGAAGCGCCAGGTGTCGCGCATCCAGCCGTCCACCTTGCGGCAGCGCCAGAAGAACACGGCGCACAGCTCGGGGCTGATGGGCGTGGTGCAGCCGATGATGGCGAAGTTGCCGCCGGGGCCGCCGGTCTTGGGGTAGGGAATCTCCAGGCGCATCCAGTGCGTCCCGGTGTCGCCCCATTCGGTCCAGTCGAAGTTCACGCCGCGCTGGCCCACCTTCTCGAACACGAAGCCGTGGTCCGTCTCGCGTACCTGGAAGGTGGCCTTGCTGTCGCCCTCCGCCATGGAGTGCGACTGCTTGTGCAGGAAGGTGCCGTGCATCGGGTCCATCACGTTGTCGAGCGCGTAGCGGTAGTCGCTGCGCCACTCGGCATAGCAGATGAAGTTGGAGTACTCGGGCGAGGTCAGTTCCTCGGGCAGGGTGAACTCCGGCGGCTCGTCCAGGTTGCTTTCGCTCGCATAGAGGAAGACCGCGCCATGCGCCTCGCGCACATGAAAGGCCAGCGCCGCGCGCGAGCCTTCGAGCTTGCAGCCGGGGCTGCCGGGCACCTTGGTCACGGTGCCGTCGCAGCGCACCTCCACGCCGTGGTAGGGGCAGGCCAGCCGGTCGCCCAGGATCACGCCCTGCGACAGCGGCGCGCCACGGTGCGGGCAGTGGTCTTCGAGCGCGTGCACCGCGCCCTCGGCGTCGCGCCACAGCGCGATCTTCATGCCGAAGCGGCGCAGCGAGATGGGCTGCGTGCCCACGAATTCCGACGGGCAGACCGGATACCAGAGCTTGCGCAGGCCCTTGGCCAGCAGGGCATCCACGGGGTCGATCGCAATGGTTTGTACGTTCATGATGGGGCGCTCCTGTTGTGTGTGCTGTTACTGGCCCAGGCGCGCCATCAGCGCCTGGAAGCTCTGCTCCGTCCACGGCTCGCCGTTTTCGCCGGCGGGGCCGCTGCGGTTGATGGCGGCCACGAGTTCGGGCAGCGTCTGCACGCCTTCGCCGAACGCGCGCTCGATGGCGTCGCCCAGCAGGTCTTCAAACAACGTGGCGGGGCGCTGACGCGCCTGGTGCGGTTCGAGGTAACGATCAACGGCCATGGTGGTCTCCTTGTCGAAAAAAGATGTCAGTCGGCCTGGATGTTCAGGTCCTTGATGAGCTTGCCGAAGCGGTGGTAGTCGGCGGCGTTGGTCTTGTCCAGCCGCGCCGGGTCGCCGCCCGCGGGCAGGGCGCCGAACACGGCCATCTTGGCGGCCACGTCGGGCATCTTGAGGATGTCGTTCAGCTGCGTGTTCAGCAGCCTGACCACCTCGGCGGGCGTGCCCTTGGGCGCGAACAGGCCCTGCCAGGCGGCGACTTCCACGTTCTTGATGCCGGCCTCGGCCAGGGTGGGCACGTTGGGGGCCAGCGGGGTGCGCTGCGCGTCGGCCACGGCCAGCGGGACGATCTTGCCGTCGCCGGCACCGCCCAGGTTCTTGCCCACGTAGGGCGCGAGCGGCCCCCAGGTCATGAAGGTGGTGGGCACGTGGCCGCCGATCAGGTCGGTCACCGCCGGGGCCACGCCCTTGTAGGGCACGTGGGTGATCTTCACGCCCGCGGCCTTGTTGAACATCTCGCCCAGGATGTGCATGGGCGAGCCGCTGCCGGGGCTGGCGTAGGTCAGTTCGGTCTTCCTGGCCTGGTCGATCAGCCCCTTCACGTCCTTGATGCCCGAGGCTTGCCCGGCCGCCACGAACAGCGGCTGCACGCTGGTCTGCACGATGGGGGCCAGGCCGTTCAGCACGTCGTAGCTAGTGCTGGGCGAGGTCTTGAGCACGTACTGCGCGATCGAGAACGTACTGGGCGCGAGCAGCAGCGTGTAGCCGTCCGGCGCGGCCTTGGCCACGTACACCGTGCCGATGGTGCCGCTGGCGCCGGGGCGGTTGTCGATCACCACGGGCTGGCCCAGGCGCGTCGAGAGCTTTTCGGCGTACAGGCGCGCCATGGCGTCCGTGTCGCCGCCCGCGGGGTAGGCCACGACGATGGTGATGGGCTTGTGCGGATAGCCTTGCGCCAGGGCGCTGCCGCAGGTCGCGGCGAGCAGGGCGGCGGCCAGGGCGAGGCGGCGTCGGTGGAGGTGCATGGTGGGGGGCTCCGTGGGGTGGTGGGGTTATTGCGCTTCGATGTGGCGGCTGCGGATGACGGGCGCCCAGGCCGCGGTCTCCTGGCGGATCAGTTCGCTGAACTGCGGGCCTTCGACGATCCAGACCGCGAGGCCGGTCTTCTGCAGCTGCGCCTTGTTCGCGGGGGCGTTGAAGATCTGTTCGATGTCGCGCCGCAGCTGCGCCAGCACGGGCGCGGGCGTGGCCTTGGGGGCCAGCACGCCGTACCAGGACGACAGCGCCACGCCCTTCACGCCCGCCTCGGCCAGCGTGGGCACGTGGGGCAGTTCAGGCGCGCGCTGCGCGTCCGTCACGGCCAGGGCGCGCAGCTTGCCGCTCTGGATGTGCGGCAGCAGCGTGGGCAGGTTGCCGATGATCATGGGCACCGCGCCGCCCATCACGTCCGTCAGGCCCTGGGGCGTGCCCTTGTAGGCCACGTGCAGGAATTCGGCCCCGGCCTGCTGGCTGAACAGTTCGCCCGCCAGGTGCAGGCTGCTGCCCACGCCGGGCGTGGCGTAGCCGATGCTGCCGGGCTTGCGCCGGGCCAGCGCGATCAGTTCGCCGATGGTCTTGGCGGGCACTGCCGGGTTCACGGCGATCACGTTGGCCGTGCGTGCCAGCGAGGCCACGGGCGCGAAGTCGCGCTCCACGCTGTAGCCCAGGTGCGGCATCAGCGTGGGGTTGATGGTCAGGTTGCCCTGCGGCACCACGAGCAGCGTGCGCCCGTCGGGCCTGGCGCGCTTCACCGCATCGATGCCGATGTTGCCGTTCGCGCCCGTGCGGTTGTCCACGATGGCGGTCTGCCGGTGCAGGGTGGCGAGGCCGTTCGACAATATGCGCGCCAGCGTGTCCACCGGCCCGCCGGGCGGGAACGGGGCCACGATGGTGACCGGGCCGTCCTGCGCCGGTGCGGCGGGCACGGCGCAGGCCAGCAGGGCGGTGGTGAACAGGCGGCGGTGCAGCATGGCGGCGGTTCTTTGGCTCTTCGGCTCAGTGGCGCTTGTCGGTCAGGAACTTGCCGTCGGCCGCGCCCGCGCCCTTCTGGCGGCGCGTGTTGCCGTCCAGGCCGCCGTCGATGGCCCATTCGGCGAACACCGTGGGGCCGGGCTCGAAGTCGCGCGGCTGCCATGCGGCGGTGAGCTGGTCCTCGTCGGCGTAGTACTCGATCAGGCCGCCCGCGGGGTTCCTGAAGTACCAGAAGTAGGCCGACGACACGGGGTGGCGGCCGGGGCCGAGCTGCGTGTCCCAGCCGCAGCGGGAGATGTGCATTCCGCCGCCGAACACCTCGTGGATGTCGCGCACGGTGAAGGCCACGTGGTTCAGGCCCGCGTCGCGCGTGGGGCGCTGCAGCAGGAAGATGTCGTGGTGTCCGCCGTCGGGCGCGCAGCGCAGGAAGGCCCCGCGCCCCGGGTAGCGGTCGGACGCGGCGAAGCCGAAGTTGTCCACGTAGAAGCGCTCGCACGCGGCCACGTCCTTGGCGAAGAAGACCACGTGGCCCACCTCGATGGGCGTGGCGCGCTCGTAGGCCGGGCTGGCCTGGTCGATGCGGCCCTTGCGGTCCCAGGTGTTGTATTCGGCGCTGGTTACCTGCACGTCGCGCTTGCGCGTGACCTGCAGGCGCACGGCCAGGCCGTTGGGGTCGGTGCAGCCGATGCGGCCATCGCCTTCCACGAAGCCCGGCAGCGCGCGGATGCGGTCGGCGTAGAGCGCCAGGTCCGCCGCGCTTTCCACGCCCCAGACCACTTCGCGCAGCGTGGGGCCGTCCTCGATGGCGGGCGGCAGGCCGGGGCGGGTGTTGGCGGCCACCAGCACGCGGCAGCCGTTCAGCGATTCGAAGGTGAGCAGGTCGGCCTCTTCGGCCACCAGCTTCAGGCCCCAGTCGGTGAAGAAGCGGCGGCAGGCCGGCAGGTCGTCCACGCCGTAGGTGATTTCGTCGATGCCCAGTACGCTCATGGTCGTGTCCTTAATTTGCCCAGGCGAGGGGCGACTCGTTCAGGCCCCAGTACAGGCTCTTCTGCTCCATGTACTGCTGGATGCCCATGCGGCCCTTCTCGCGGCCCAGGCCGCTGTCGCGCCAGCCGCCGAACGGGGTGGAGATGGAGAACTGCTTGTAGGTGTTGATCCACACCGTGCCCGCCTGCACGGCGCGGCCGATGCGCCAGGCGGCCTTGTAGTCGCGCGTCCAGATGCCGGCGGCCAGCGCATACACGCTGTCGTTGGCCTGGGCGAGCAGGTCGTCCTCGTCGTCGAACGGCATGGCGACGAGCACGGGGCCGAAGATCTCCTGCTGGCAGATCTGCCAGTCGTTCTTCACGCCTTCGATGATGGTGGGGCGGTAGTAGTAGCCGCGCTCGTACAGCGCGCCCTCGGGCCGGTGGCCGCCGGTGCGCAGCTGGCCGCCTTCCGACAGGCCCAGCGCCACGTAGCCTTCGATGGATTCGCGGTGCTTGGCGGTGATCAGCGGGCCCATTTGCGTGCGTTCGTCCGCCGGGTCGCCCACGCGCAGCGTGGCGGCCTTGGCGGCCAGGCGGTCCATGAATTCGGCGTAGAGGCTGCGGGCCACGAACAGGCGCGAGCCCGCGATGCACGATTCGCCCGACGAGCTGAAGATGCCGTAGAGCACGCCGTTCACCGCGTGGTCCAGGTCGGCGTCGGCCAGCACCATGGTGGCCGACTTGCCGCCGAGTTCGAGCGACACGGGCATCATCTTGTCGGCCGCGATGTGCGCGATGTGCTTGCCGGTGGACGTGCCGCCCGTGAACGACACGCGCTTGATCAGCGGGTGCTTGGTGATCGCGTCGCCCATCACCGAGCCGCGGCCCGGCAGCACGCTGACCATGCCCTTGGGCACGCCGGCTTCTTCGCAGATTTTTGCCAGTTCCAGCGCCATCAGCGGCGTGGATTCGGCGGGCTTGACCACTACGGCATTGCCCGCGGCCAGCGCGGGGGCGAGCTTTTGCGCCTCGCTGGCGATGGGCGAGTTCCACGGCGTGATGGCGGCCACTACGCCCATGGGCTCGTACACGCTCATGGTCATGAAGTCGCCGCGCGGGGGCGTGAGGGTTTCTTCCATCGTCTCGCACGCGGCGGCGATGTACTGGAAGGTGCCCGCCGCGCTGGCGACCAGGGCGCGCGTTTCGTTGATGGGCTTGCCGTTGTCCAGCCGCTGGCGCTGCGCGAGCGGCTCGGCGCGTTCGCGGATGAGCTGCGCCACGCGGTGCAGCACGGCGGCGCGCTCGTGCGGCTTCCGGCGCGCCCAGCCGGAGGTAGCGAAGGCATGGTCGGCGCCCTGGATGGCTTCTTCCACGTCCTGGCTGCTGGGCGTGCGCAGGCGCGCCACCACTTCGCCGGTGGCGGGGTAGAGCGTGGCGGATTCGTCGCCGCCGCCCAGGCGCCATTCGCCTGCGATGTTGATGGGGAGCAGATCGGTGTCGGACATCGTGGGTTCCTCTTGGGGTTGCTCTTGAAAAGTGAGCTGCTGGCGCTGGTCTGTTGCCGGTTTCAGATACAAAAGGCTCTGAATTGCTTGTGTGGCGAGCGCTGGCAGCTCCTTTTTTTGAATCAGATCACCAGCGGCGCCGCCCTGCCGCGCAGCGCCCGCACCGCGCTGTACACGGTCAGCGCCGAGGTCTTGGGATTGGCGGCCAGCGGCTGGTTGCGCATGGTCAGTTCAAAGCGGCCGAAGGCGCCTTCGGCTTCGACCTGGTGGACGTTCTCGGCCACGCCGGGGTCGGCGATCAGGCGCACCGTGGTCTTGTCCAGCCCCAGCCCGGCCAGGGAGACGGTGCCCGCCACGTTGGCGTTCTTGGGGTACAGGCGGGTGGCCTCGCGGGCCGAGCCCTCGAAGATCACCGTCTCGGCGGTGAGCGCGTCCAGGTCGCGGCCCTGTTCGGCGGGCGTGCCCTTCCAGGCGTGCGGCGGCTTGCGGCCGGTGTAGCGCACCACGTCCAGCCCGCCGATGCGGGCGGCGGCCAGCGCGTCGATGGCGCCGATGGCCCCTGCTATCAGCTGCACCTGCGTGCGGCCCGCGCGGGCGGCGGCTTCGAGCTGCTCGGGCAGCCCTTCGGCCGACAGCGCGCCCACCGAGGCCACGATGCAGGGCAGGCCTCGCTGCAGCGCGGGCAGCACGTGCTGCTCGATGGCGGCGTGGCCCGCGGCTTCCACCACCAGGTCGATGCCGTCGGCGGGCACTGCCGACAGCACCCGCGCCTGCGGCGCGAGCCGCTGCGCCACGGCTCGGGCCGCGTCCGCGAATTCGGGCGGCACCACGATGGCGGCCGTGTGCAGGCCCGCATCGTCCTGCATCAGTTCCAGCAGCGCGGTGCCGATGGCGCCGCAGCCGATCAGGGCGAATCGAACAGTCATGGCGTGGTTTCCTGGCGTTGTCAGGCGGCGGGCGCGGCCGGAATCTGGTCGAGCTTGTTCACCGGCGGGCCGGAGAACGCGGTCTTGAAGCTGCCGATGGCGCGCATGTCGATCTCCAGCAGGAACGGGCCTTTTTGCGCCCAGGCGTCGGCCAGCACCGTGGGCAGCGTGCCCAGGTCTTGCACGCGGGCGTGCGGCAGCTTGATCGAGGCGCACAGCTGCGCGTAGTCCGGCGTGTGCAGCTCCACGTAGCAGCGGCGGCCGCCGTAAGAGGCGTCCTGGATGTTCTGGATCACGCCGTAGCGCTGGTCGTTCATCAGCACGATCAGGCAGTCGCACTCCTCCTGCACCAGCGTGGCGAGTTCGCCCAGGTTCAGGATGAAGCCGCCGTCGCCCGCCAGGCCCAGCGTCTTGCGGCCCGACTGCGTGACGGCCGCGCCCACCGCCGCGCCGATGGCCATCGGCATCCCCATGCCGATGCCGCCGCCCGTGGCGTGCACGCCCGCGTCGGGCGCGAAGAAGCGCAGCTCGCGGTTGCCCCAGGTGCTGTTGGAGACGGTCACGTCGCGCACCCAGTTGAAGTGGCGGCCCGCCACCTTCTGCAGCTGAGCCACCAGCGTGCTGTACGGGCCCAGGCCGTCGCGCAGGGCGGCGACCACCTCGTCGTGCGTCTGGCGCAGGTCGGCCAGCAGTTCGGGGCCGGCTTTGTAGCCGCGCGCCTCCAGCCGGTCGGCCAGGCCCGTCAGCACCAGGGCCGCATCGCCGCAGACGAAGCCGTCATCCACATAGCAGCGGCCTTGCTGGGCGGCGTCCACGTCCACGCGCAGCAGGGGGCGCGGCAGCTTCAGTTCGTACTTCAGCGTCTCGTTGCTGCGCAGGCGGGTGCCCACGGCCAGCATGGCGTCGCAGCGCTGGTAGAAGGCCTCCACGGGCTTCTGGATGTTGTAGGCGCCGAGCGAGGCCGGGTCGTCCTCGGGAACGATGCCGCGCCCCTGGCCGGTGCTGACGATGCCGAAGCCCAGCGCCTTCAGCCGCTGCACGGCGGCGCCGGCATGGCGCGCGCCGCCGCCCAGCCACAGCAGCGGGCGGCGGGCCTGGGCCAGCGTGTCGGCCAAGGCGTCCAAAGCGGCTTCGCTCGGGGCCAGCACGGCCACGGGCAGCGGGGCCAGGTCGTCGGGCATCTCCATCACGCTTTGCTGGATGTCGATGGGGATTTCGACGCTCACCGGGCCGGTCGGCGCGGTCATGGCGGCCTGCACGGCGGCCTTGAGGGTGGAGAGGCAGGTGGCGGCGCTGCGCACGCGGAAGGCGGCCTTGGAGACCGCGCCCAGCATGGTCAGCTGGTCGGGCGCCTCGTGGATGTACGACAGCTTCTGGTCCAGGTACTGCGTCTCGATCTGGCCCGTGATGTGCAGCAGCGGCGTGCCCGCCGTATAGGCCTCGACCAGGCTGCCCGCGATGTTGCCCGCCGCCGGGCCGGTGCTGGTGATGCACACGCCCAGGCTGGAGGTGGAGCGGGCATAGGCGTCGGCCATGTTGCCCGCGCCGGCCTCGCCGCGCGCCATGACGAAGCGCGTCTTGCCGCGCTGCGCGAAGGCGTCGAGGATGGGCATGTTGTGGATCGAGATGACCCCGAACGCGGCCTGCACGCCGCATTGTTCGAGGAAGGCGGCGACGACGGTGCCGACAGTGACTTGTTGCTTAGGCATGGCGGGAAAGACCTCCGGAAACGTCGATATGGCTGCCCGTGGTGTACGAGGACAGCGGGCTGGCGAGAAAGGCGATGGCTTGCGCCGCTTCGCGCGGCAGGCCCAGGCGGGCGAGGGGGATGGATTTCCTGGTGGCGAGGTGGCCGGTCCAGGCGGCCCAGTCCTGGGACTTGTCTTCGCGCGCCTCGAAGCGGCGGCGCCACTGGCCCGACTCGATCAGGCCGACGAGGATGCCGTTCACGCGCACGCGCTCGGGGGCGAACTCGGTGGCCATGGAGCGCACCAGGTTCTTGAGGCCCGCGCGCGCCGCCGAGGTGGCGACCATGTGCGGCTCGGGCTGCGCCGCGAGCAGCGAGTTCACGCAGACGATGGCGGCGTCGCCCGTCTTTTCGGCCTGCTGCGCCAGCTGCGGCAGGAAGGCCCGCGTGGGGTGGATGACGGAGAAGAACTTGAGGTGCAGTTCCTGGCTCCAGGCCTCGTCCGTGGTGTCGGCGAAGGTGGAGACGCGGCCCTGGCCCGCGTTGTTGACGAGGATGCCCACGGTGCCGAACGCCGCTTGCGCCTGCCGGGCGAAGGCCTGCACGTCGGCGGGGTTGAGCACGTCGCACGGCGCGGCCAGCAGGCGGGCTTGCGGGTGGCGCTCGCGCAGGCCCGCCTCCGCCGTGCGCAGGCGCTCCACGTTGCGGCCGCAGAAGGCCACGGCGGCTCCTTGGCTTAGCAGCAGCTCCACGGTGGCCAGCCCGATGCCGGACGAACCGCCCGTGACCACGGCCACGGTGTCTTTGACCTGGAAAGCACTCATCTGTCGATTCCTTCTAGATGGAAAGCACCCGCGCGGCCTTGTGGGACTGGGGGCGGTAGTTGAGGAGGCCCGAGAGTTCGTCCGCCGCCGCGCGCACGCGTTCGACCAGGGTGTTCACTTTCGCGCACGCTGCTGCATTGCCCGCCGGCGCGCGCGCGCGCTCGACCAGGTCGTTGACCCGCGCCTCGTCCACGCTGGACGCCGATATGGTCAAGCCCAGCGCGGCCACGATGCGGCCGGTGTGGTCGCGCACCGGCGCGGCGATGGTGGAGATGGACGCCTCGTAGAACCCTTCGCCCACCACGTAGCCGCGCTCGCGGTCGGCCTCGAGCAGGTTGAACAGGGCCATGGTGGTGGCGGGCGTGTTGGCCGAGAAGGCTTCGAGGTGCTCCTCGGGGTAGAGCAGGCGCAGCTCGGCCAGGTGCATGTCGGACAGCAGCACGCGGCCGAACACCGTGCCGTGCGCGGGCAGGCGCGTGCCCACGCGCACCGAGCTGACCAGCGGCGTGGGCGGCGTGACCTTGGCCACGTAGACGATGGAGCGCTTGTCGCGCACCACGATGTTGCAGGGGTAGCGGATCTCGTCGCACAGCCGGGTGATGACGGGCTGGCCCAGCTCGGTCAGCTCCAGCGACGAGAGGTACTCGAACCCCAGCCGCAGCACGGCCATGCCCAGGCGGTATTCGCCACCCATGCGTTCGAGGAAGCCCATGTGCTCCAGCGTGTTGAGCATCCGGAACACGGTGGCGCGGGGCAGGTCGAGGCGGCGCGCGAGTTCGGGCGCGCCCAGGGTGCGGCCGTCACGGCCAAACTCTTGCAGCAGCTTCAAGCCGCGTTCCAGGGCGGGCACGATGTATTTTTCAGTGGTGGTTTCGGGGGGGGTCATGGAAGGTTCGATGTGTGGTGAACAATCCATGAGGCTACCGCGTCGGGCTGCTCCGCCGGGCTGGCGTGGCCCGCGCCGGGCAGGAGGGCGAAGGGGGCCTGGTAGACGCCGGCCCAGCGCTCGCACGCGGCGGGCGGGGTCACCACGTCGTGCTCGCCCACGGCCACGAAGGCGGGGACGGGCGCGGGGGCATGGCGGCCCAGGTCGCTGTCGCAGAGCATGTTCACGGCCTGGCGGTAGCCGCCGGCGTGCAGGTGGGCGGTGCTCCAGCGCACCCATTCGCGGGCCGGCTCGTCGGCGGCGGGGCTGAGCAGGCGCTGGTCTATGCGCTGCGCCAGGCCATGCACGCCCAGCGTGTCCAGCGAGGCCAGGCGCTGGCTGCGCACCTGCTCGCGCTTGTCGCTCTGGGCATAGCCGCCAGCGGGGCTGATGAGCAGCAGGCCCGCCGCCTGCGCGGCGCAGGGCGCGGCCATCAGCGCGCCGAGCGAATGGCCGACCAGCGCGACGCGGCCCGTGGCTTCCTGGGCCAGCAGGGCGCGCAGGCGTTCGGCGTAATCGGTATTGACCGGCGTGGCCGTTGCCAGCGGCGTGCTGCCGCCGTAGCCCGGCGCGTCCCAGGCCAGCACGCGCAGGCTGGGCGGCAGGGCCAGGGCCACGTCGTACCACGAGGCGGCGGAGGAACTGATGCCATGCAGCAAAACCAGCGTCAGCGCAGGCGTGGCGTGCGCTGCGCGCTCTCGAATCGAGAGCATGGCGCCGTCCGGCAGCGTGACGGTGCGCTGCGGGAAGCGCGTGTCCATCTCGCGCGCCTTGGCGTGCAGGGCTTGGCTCCAGTCCATGGCCGTGGCTTTCTCAGCGCTTGATCTTGGCGAGCGGGTGGTCGGCGGGGTAGGTGGGCGTGACAGGCTTGGGCGAGCCCAGCATCACGCACATCAGCGCGTCTTCGTCGCCGATGTTGATTTCCTCGCGGTACACGCCGGGCGGCACGGAAACCACGTCGCGGTCGGTCAGGATGGCCTCGAAGCGCTCGCCGTCCTTCTCCAGCACCAGCTTGAGCTTGCCGCGCATGACGAAGAACACTTCTTCCACGTCGGTGTGCAGGTGCGAGGGGCCTTCGTGCCCCGCCGGGATCACCATGGTCGAGAAGGTGAAGTGCTCGGACGGGATGGTGTTGCTGTCCGCCGCCACGCCCGTGCCGCCGGTGCCGATGTAGCGCATCTGGCCACGGCGGTACTTGGGGTCGAAGTCGGCCTGGAACTTCAGCGCGTCGAAGTCGTACTTGCGCGTGGAAAAGCGCGCGATGCGCGTCTCCATCCAGTCCTTGAAGCTCGCGCCCTCGGGGCGGTCCCAGCTGCGGGGGGTGTTTTGGTCGCTGTCACTCATCGTGTGCTCCTCGTTTCAGTGCATGACAAAGCCGCCGTTGACGGCAAGAACCTGGCCGGTGACGAAGCGCGCTCCGTCCGACATCGCGTAGACCACCGCGCCCGCCACGTCCTGGGGCCGCTGTTCGCGCTGCAGCGCGCGCTGGTCGATGTAGAGGCGGTGGCGCGACTCGGGCACGTACTCCGTGGCCTCCACCAGCACCAGCCCGGGGGCCACGGCGTTCACCGTGGTGCCGTCCGCGCCCATCTCGCGCGCCATCGAGTGCGTCATGGCGACGATGGCGCCCTTGCTCGCCACGTAGGCCATGAGGTTGGGCGCGCCCCACAGCGCGGTGTCCGACGCGAGGTGGACCACCGCGCCCCGGCCGCTCGCGCGCAGGGCGGGGCGGCAGGCGCGGGTCATGAGCCAGGTGCCGCGCACGTTCACGGTCATCACCTGGTCCCACTTGTCGAGCGCGATGTCGTCCATGCCCTTGCCGCCGGAGTCGGTGACGGCGGCGTTGTTCACCAGCCCGTCGAGCCCGCCCAGCTGGCGCACGGCCTCGTCGGCGCAGTGCTGCACCGAGGCGGGGTCGGACACGTCCACCCGCACGCCCACGGCGCCGTGGCCCCGCGCCCGCAGCTCGGCCACGGACTGCTGCAGCAGGTCTTCACGCAAATCCGCCAGCGCCACCTGCGCGCCGTGCTCGCACAGCGCCTGTGCGAACGCCAGGCCCAGGCCGCGCGCGGCCCCGGTCACCAGGATGCGGCGGCCTTGCAACTGGCCGATGGGGGGCATGGAGGGCGTCAAGGGCATTGTTTCACCTAAGAAACGTTGATTAATTCATGAAACAAGCAAAGTGTAGCGATGCCCCCTGGGAAGATTGAATAGGGGGAAACCCTGGATTGGGGGATGGCGGCGGAATCAGTCGATAGCAATTTGCGGGCCCGCCATCAAATCCCCGCCCGGCAAGGCAATGGCCGGGCGTGCTAACTTCCGGTTCCTTCCAAAAGACGAAAACCACAATGAGCACATTCCAAGAGCGCATCAATGCCCTGCCGGCGCAAACGCTGGGAGGCATTCGCCGCGGCATCGAGAAGGAGGGGCTGCGCGTATTGCCCGAGGGCGGGCTGGCGCTCACGCCGCATCCGCTGGCGCTGGGCGCGGCGCTCACGCACCCGCACATCACCACGGACTACAGCGAATCGCAGGTGGAGCTGATCACCGGCGCGCCGCGCGGCGTGGGCGAGTGCCTGGATGAACTCACCGAAATCCACCAGTACGTGCTGCGCACGCTGGCGGCGAACGGCGGCGAGATGCTGTGGGTGTCCTCCATGCCCTGCGGCCTGCCCACGGACGAGACCATTCCCATCGGCCGCTACGGCAGCTCGCACATCGGCCGCGCCAAGAGCATCTACCGCATGGGCCTGGGCCACCGCTACGGGCGGCGGATGCAGACCATCTCGGGCATCCACTACAACTGGTCGCTGCCGGGCGTGACGAGCGAGCAGTACTTCGCGCTCATCCGCAACTTCCGCCGCCATGCCTTCGTGCTGCTGTACCTGTTCGGTGCGTCGCCCGCGCTGTGCCCCTGCTTCGTGCAGGGCCGCCGCCACAGCCTGCTGCCGATGGGGGAGGGCGGCCAGGCGCTGTACCTGCCGCACGCCACCTCGCTGCGCATGGGCCGCCTGGGCTACCAGAGCGACGCGCAGGCCAGCCTGAACGTGAGCTACAACGGCCTGGAAGGCTACGCCGACTCGCTGCACGACGCCCTCACGCGCCCCTATCCCGCCTACGAGGCCGTGGGCGTGCGCAACCCCGGCGGCGAATACAACCAGCTGGGCACCAGCCTGCTGCAGATCGAGAACGAGTTCTACGGCACCATCCGCCCCAAGCGCACCGTGCACCGGGGCGAGCGCCCGCTGCACGCGCTGCGCGAGCGCGGCGTGGAGTACGTGGAAGTGCGCCTGATGGACCTGGACCCGTTCGAGCCCGTGGGCATCACCGGGCAGACCATGCGCCTGCTCGACGTCTTCCTGCTGCATTGCCTGCTGGCCGACAGCCCGCCCGACACGCCCGAGGAAATCAGCGAAATCAAGCACAACCAGCACCAGACCGCCGAACGGGGCCGCGAGCCCGGCCTGGCCCTGCTGCGCAACGGCCAGCAGGTGCCGCTGGCCGGCTGGGCCGCCCAGGTGCTGGCCGAATGCGCCCCGCTGGCCGCCGCGCTGGACGCCGCCCACGCCACGCAGGACTACAGCGCCGCCCTGCAGGACGCCCAGGCGCGCGTGCAGGACGCGGCGCTCACCCCGTCGGCCCGCGTGCTCGCCGCCATGGCCGCACAGCACGGCAGCAACTTCAGCGCCTTCTCGCTCGCGCAGTCGAAGCAGGCGCGCGACCACCTGCTGGCCCTGCCGTGGACGGATGCGCAGCAGCAGCGCTACGTGCGCATGGCCGACGAATCCTGGGCCGCGCAAAAAGCCATCGAGGCGGCGGACACGCTGCCCTTCGAGACTTGGCGCCAGCAATACATGGCGCCCCAGGAACTGGGTTGAACCTGCACCTGGATCCCATCACCCCCCTGCGCAGGGCGATGCGGGTGGCGCTGAGCCACTACGTCGCCATCGGCTGCGTGGCGGCCCTGGGGCTGCTGCTGATCTCGGTCGGCGCGCACGTGTGGCTGGGGCCGGCCGCCGCCGCGGCGGCGGGCGTGGGGGCCATGGCGGCCACGCCGCCCGACGCGCCCGCGCCCCGGCGCGGCAAGTTGCGGCAGATGCTGCCCGCGCCCATCCTGGGCATGGTGCTGTTCTTCGCCGTGCAGCGTATGCACGACCGGCCCGTGCTGCTGGGGCTGCTGCTGATACCGGCCACCTTCATCGCCTTCCTGGGCATGGCCTGGGGCAAGCGCGGCGCGCCCATCGCCATTGCCGCCACCATGGCGATGATTTTCTCGATGGCCGTGCCCATACCGTCCGGCGGCGAAACCTGGCGCGCCGCCGCCGCCTCGGCGGGCAGCTTCGGCCTCGGGGCCTTCGCCTACGTGTTCTATTCGGTGCTGGCCAACCTGCTGCTTAACGCGCGCTACCGCGTCCTCCTGGTGGCCGACGTGCTGCTGGCCCTGGCCGCGCTGCTGCGCCTGCAGGCGCGCCAGTTCACGCAGGCGCCCCAGTCCGCCAAGGAGGCCAACACCGTCACCGGCACGCTGCTGGGCCGCCACGCCGCGCTGGCCGACCAGATGCAGGCCGCGCGCGACATCGTGCTCGAATCGCCCCGCACCCCGCGCCGCCAGCGGCTCGCGGGCATGTTGATGATCGCGCTCGAAATGCGCGACCACATCGTGGCCTGCGAACTTGACCTGGACACCTTGCGCGAGCAGCCCGAGCACGCCGAACTGCTGGCCCGCCAGCAATCCGTGCTGCTGGCCCTGGCCGACGAGCTGGACGAACTGGCCGACTCTCTGCTGCTCCTGCGCCGCCCCGCCACGTTCGCCAACCTGCTGCCGCAGCTGGAAATGCCGGCGGCCAGCGGCGGCGCAGCGGGTGCCATGGGCGACGGCTTCACCCCCGAGCGCCTGGCGCGCGGCCTCACCAACCGCATCATTAACATGCACGACGAGATCCACCGCCTCGTCGCCCTGGCGCGCAACGAGGCCGCGCCCGACCTGGCCGTGGTGCGCGCCAACTGGCAGATGTTCGTCAGCCCCACGGGCTGGAACTGGCAGCCCTTCCTGGGCATGTGGAGCTGGCGCAACGCCCCGCTGCGCCACGCGCTGCGCGCCACGCTCGCGGTGGCCTCGGGCTACGTGGTGGCCTATGCCATGCCCTGGGGCACGCACGACTACTGGGTGCTGCTCACCATCGTGGTGGTGCTGCGCGGCAACCTCGCGCAGACGCTGGAGCGGCGCAACGCCCGCGTGCTCGGCACCATGGTGGGCTGCGTGCTGGCCACGGGGCTGCTGGCGGCGCACCTGTCGCTGGCGGCGCTGCTGCTGTGCCTCACGCTGGCGCAGGCCCTGGCGCACGGCTTCGCGCTGCGGCGCTACGTCATCACCGCCATGGCGGCCACGGTGCTGGGGCTGGTGCAGGCCCACCTGCTCAACGCGGGCGTGAACCCCAGCTTCGCGCTGGCCGAGCGGCTGGCCGACACGCTGATCGGCGCGGCCATCGCCTGGGCCTTCGCCTACGTGCTGCCGTCGTGGGAAAAGCACCAGATTCCCGCCCTGGTGGCGCGCACCCTGCTGGCCCAGGCCCGCCATGCGCGCGAGGCGCTGGGCCTGGCCCAACTGCAGGCCGTGGACAACACGCCCGAACTCGCCTGGCGCCTGGCGCGGCGCGAGGCCTACGACAGCCTGACCGCCCTGGTGCAGGCCACTGAGCGCGCCTGGAAAGAGCCCCGCGCCGTGCGCCCGCCGCTCCTGCCGCTGCAGCGTATGCAGGCCCACTGCTATCGCCTGCTGGCCCAGCTGACCGCCGTCAAGACCATGCTGCTGCTGCGCCGCGGGCGGCTCCAGTCCGAGCCGCTGCAAGCCCCCATGCAGGCCGCCGTGGCGCGCATCGAAGCCACGCTGACCGGCGCACAGGCGCCCGCCGACACCACGGAAATCGCCCCCGACGCGCTGCCCGCCGAACCGCCGGCGCCGCTGGACGAGCGCGACCTCGCTCCCTGGGTGCTGCGCCGTATGCAACTGGCCGAGCAACTGGCGCGCGAGCTGCGCGTCGAAGCGGACCATGTGCTGCGAAAATAATAGCTGCCAGCGCTTGATACACCTGGGCTGGAGGCCAAAAATGCTTGAAATTCAGCGCGGGCGCCGCGCCCACAGCGCCCGCCCCGCCAGCGCCGCCCCCAGCACCAGCGCGAACCAGCCCACCAGCCGGGCCTGCGACAGCAGCTCCACCACGCTGGGCGAGCGCGCCACGTAGGGGCCGAGCAGGATCAGCGCGCCGATCAGCGCAATGACCACGCCCTTGAACAGCATGTCGGACGAAGTACGGGAAGGCATGGGGCGCGATTATCCTTGCGTCCCTCCCAGAACGAAGTAGCACCCCATGGCCATCCAGTGGTTCCCCGGTCACATGCACCTCACGCGCCAGGCGATCGCCGAGCGCATCAAAGCCATCGACGTGGTGATCGAGGTGCTGGACGCGCGCCTGCCCGGCTCCAGCGCCAACCCGCTGCTGTCCGAACTCACGGGCCGCCGCCCCACGCTCAAGCTGCTCAACAAGCAGGACCTGGCCGACCCCGCGCGCACCGAGGACTGGCTGGCCTGGTACAACGCCCGCCCCGGCACGCGCGCCGTGCCGCTCGACGCCTCCGAGCGCGCGCCCGCGCGGCGCCTGCTCGACGCCTGCCACCAGCTCGCCCCCGAGCGCGGCGGCATGGCGCGGCCCATGCGGGTGCTGATCTGCGGCATTCCGAACGTGGGCAAGTCCACCCTCATCAACACCCTGGCGGGCCGTGCCCAGGCCAAGACCGGCGATGAGGCGGGCGTGACCAAGCTGGAGCAGCGCATCGTGGTGGCCGACGACTTCTACCTCTGGGACACGCCCGGAATGCTCTGGCCGCGCATCATCGTCGAGCAAAGCGGCTACAAGCTCGCGGCCAGCGGCGCGGTGGGCCGCAACGCCTACGACGAGGAACTGGTGGCGCTCGAAACCCTGGCCTACCTGCAGCAGCACTACGCCGGCCGCATCGAGGCGCGCTACGGCGTGGCGGGCGCGGCGCGGATGCACGACGACGAACTGCTCGACGCCATCGGCCGGCGGCGCGGCGCCATGATGGGCGGCGGGCGCGTGAACGTGCAGAAGGCGGCGGAACTCGTGCTGACCGACTTCCGCTCCGGCGCCATCGGCCGCGTGACCCTGGAGACGCCCGCGGAATTCGAGGCCTGGCTCGCCACAGGCCGCCAGCAGGAAGCCGAGCGCCTGGCCCGCAAGGCCGAGCGCGACAAAGAACGCGCGAGGGGACGTCGCGGTTGACCGGGGAGCGATGGAGTTACGATTCCACACCTGCCGCACCACCCACCACCCGCCATGACCGATGCCGCCCTGCCGGCCATGCATGAAGACGCCACCGCGCAGCGCCTGGTGCGCATCGGCGGCTGGACGACGTTCGCCGTGGGCTGCGCCATCGCCCTTCTGCTGCTGCTCGACCCGCCCGTGAACGGGGTGCACATGGCGCTCAACTTCTGCGCGGGGCTCGTGGGCGGCGTCTCGCTGCTGCTCGGGCGCTGGGGGCGCGAGAGCCTCGCGGCGCTGGTGCTCGTGTGGGGCATGTGGCTCGTCACCTCGGTGGTCGCCATGCTCAACGGCGGCCTGCGCGGGCCCAACATGCTCACCTATCCGGTGCTCATCGTCTTTTCGGGCTGGATCCTCGGCGCGCGCGCCACGCTGTGGCTCTCGGGCATGACGGGGGCGATGTTCCTGTTCTTCATCTGGGGCGACGTGCAAGGCTGGCTGCCCCCCGCGCGCTATGGCAGCCGGTGGGCCTATCTGGCCTACTTCCTGGGCATCGTCGGCATCACCACCGCCGCCACGCTGCTGTCGCGGCGCAGCTACCAGCGCCGCGTGGACGAGGCGCACCGCGCCGCGCATTTCGATGCGCTCACGGGCCTGCCCAACCGCCATACGCTCATGCTCCGGCTCAGGACGCTGCAAGGCGCCGGCCAGACCCATGCGCTGCTGCTGCTCAACCTCGACCGCTTCACCACCTTCAACGACGCGCGCGGCAACGAACTGGGCGACCGCCTGCTGCGCGCTGTGGCGCTGCGCCTGCGCGGCCTGATGCCGGGCGACGGCCTGCTGGTGCGCGTGGCGGGCGACGAGTTCGCCATCGTGCTGCAGAACCTGGGCGTGGACGCGCACCGCGCCGGGCGGCAGGCGCTGGCCTGCGCCGACGGCCTGCTGCAGGGCCTGCGCCAGCCCTTGCCCATCGCCCGCGAAGGCCAGGGCGACGAAGGGGAGGAGGTGCGCCTGACGGCCAGCGTGGGCATCACGCTCTACCCCCAGAGCGGCGCCGACGGCGTGGACGAAGCCCTGCGCCGCGCGGGCACGGCGCTGCGCCAGGCCAAGGAGCAGGGCGGCGCCTGCGTGGCGTTCTTCGAGCGGGGCATGGCCGAGGCGGCGGAGCAGCGCTTCCGCACCGAGCGCGAACTGCGCCACGCCGTCCAGGCGGGCGGGCTGCGCCTGTACCTGCAATCGCAGGTCAACCGCGCGGGGCGCACCATCGGCGCCGAGGCGCTGGTGCGCTGGCAGCACCCCGAGCGCGGGCTGGTGCCGCCGATGGACTTCATCCCCGTGGCCGAGGAGTCCGACCTCATCGTGGCGCTGGGCGACTGGGTGCTCGCGCAGGCCTGCGCGCTGCTGGCCTTGCCCGCGTGGCGCGAGCGCGGGCTGTCCCTGTCGGTCAACGTGAGCGCGCGCCAGTTCCGCGACGCGGGCTTCGTGCCCCGGCTGCAGGCGCTGCTGGAGCGTACCGGGGCCAGCCCCGCGCGGCTCACGCTGGAGATGACCGAGGGCCTGGTGATGGACGACTTCGACGACGCCGTGGCCAAGATGCACGCGCTGGCGGCGCTGGGCGTGTCCTTCGCGCTGGACGACTTCGGCACCGGCTACTCGTCGCTGGCCTACCTCAAGCGCCTGCCCATCCAGGAGCTGAAGATCGACAAATCCTTCGTGCAGGACGTGCTGGAGGACGACAACGACGCCGCGCTGGTCGAGGCCATCGTGCGCGTGGCCGACCGCTTCGGCCTGCGCGTGGTGGCCGAAGGGGTGGAGACCGAGGGGCAGGCCGACTTCCTGGCGCGGCACACGCCGCACATGCTCTACCAGGGCTACCTGTTCGGGCGGCCCCGCCCTCAGGAGGAATGGCTGGCGGCGCTGACCAGCCGCTGATCGCGCCACAGCGCGCAGGCGTTGAGCACGGCCAGCGCGGAGCCCACCGCGCACGCGCCCGCCCAGCCGCCCCACTGCCACGCGGCCGAGCCCAGCGCCGAGCCCGCGGCGGCGCCGATGAAATAGCTGGTCATGTACACCGCGTTGATGCGCGAGCGCGCCTCGGGCGCCAGCGCGTAGATCACGTTCTGGTTGCTGATGTGCGTGCCCGACAGGGCCAGGTCGATGATCAACATGCCGAACACGAACCACGCCACGCTCGCGTGGCCCAGCCATAGCGCGCCCCAGCTGGCCAGCATCACCGCCGCCGACACGGCGGTGGTGGTCTGGGCCATGCCCCGGTCGGCCAGCCGCCCGGCCACGCTGGCCATCAGCGCGCCCGCCACGCCGGCCAGGCCCACCAGGCCGATGGCCGCGTCGCCCAGGTGGTGCGGCGGCCCCGCGAGCAGCAGCGCCATGGTGGAGAACAGCACGCTGGTCGAGCCGAACGACAGCGCGCCCAGCAGCGCCCGCGTGCGCAGGCGCGGCAGCCGCGCCACCAGCGCGCCCATGGAGCGCAGCGCCTCGCCGTAGCGCGGCGGTGCGGCGTTGCGCGATGGGGGCAGCACCTTCCACAGCGCCGCCGCGAGCAGCAGCAGCGTGGCGGCCACCACTTGGTAGACCAGCGCCCAGCCGCCCAGCTCCGACAGGATGCCCGCCACGCTGCGCGCGGCCAGAATGCCCGTGAGCAGCCCGCTCATCAGCAGCCCCACGGCCTTGCCGCTCTGCCCCGGCGCGGCCAGCGTGGCCGCCATGGGAATCTGCACCTGCGCCGCCACCGAGAACAGCCCCGTCATCAGCGTGCCCGCGGCCAGCAGCGCGAAGCCGTGCGCCGACCCGGCCAGCGCCATGCCGATGGCGGCCAGCACCATCAGCCCCACGATGAGCCGCCGCCGCTCCAGCAGGTCGCCCAGCGGCACCAGCAGCAGCAGGCCCAGCGCGTACGACACCTGCGACATGGTCACCAGCAGCGAGGCCGTGCCGTCGCTCACGGCCAGGTGCCGCGCGATCGAGTGCAGCAGCGGCTGGTTGACGTAGTTGGCGCCTGCGCAGATGCCGCAGGCCACGGCCATGAGCAGCAGGACGGGGGTGGAGAGGGTGGGTGTCGTGGGGGTGGTGTTCGTCGCCATTGCCGGTGTTTATTCGTCGCTGTCCCCGCCGAGCACGCTGCCCAGCAGCCCGCCGGCCGCGAAGCCGCCGAGCAGCGAGCCTTCTTCCTTGCTGCCGCCGCGCTGCGGCGCCGCCGCGAACACGCGCGAGGCCAGGCGCGAGAACGGCAGGCTCTGCAGCCACACCGTGCCAGGGCCGGTGAGCTTGGCGAAGAACAGCCCCTCGCCGCCGAACAGCGCGGTCTTGACCTTGCCCACGTACTGGATCTCGAAGTTCACGCCGGTCGTGTAGGCCACCACGCAGCCCGTGTCCACCAGCAGGGTCTGGCCCGGGGCCAGGTCGCGCTTGACCACGGTGCCGCCCGCGTGGATGAAGGCCAGGCCGTCGCCGTCGAGCCGCTGCATGATGAAGCCCTCGCCGCCGAAGAAGCCGACCGAGAGCTTTTTCTGCACCGCGATGCCCAGGCTCACGCCGCGCGCGGCGCACAGGAAGGCGTCCTTCTGGCAGATCAGCGTGCCGCCGAACTGGCGCAAATCCATGGGCAAAATCTTGCCCGGGTAGGGCGCGGCGAAGGCCACGCGCTGCTTGGCGTGCGCGTTGTTGGTGTAGATGGTGGTGAACAGCGACTCGCCCGACACCAGCCGCTTGCCCGCGCCCAGCAGCTTGCCGAAAAAGCCGCCCTGGTTGGCGCTGCCGTCGCCAAAGACGGTGTCCATGCCGATGCCGGCGTCCATGAACATCATGCTGCCCGCTTCGCCGATGGCGGCCTCGCCCGGGTCGAGCTCGACCTCCACGAACTGCATCTCCGCGCCGCGGATTTCGTAGTCGATCACGTCCATTGCCATGGTGTGGGTCCTTGTTGAAAAACGAATGGTAGTTGCAGCAACCGCTGCCAGTCCCGTGCCTGCGCGGGCGCGGCGCACGCGCCCACGCCGCTGTCGATGGCGAGCGGCGCGCCGGTCGCCGGGTGCGGCACTTCCAGCCGCCAGGCGTGCAGCCACAGCCGGTGCCGGCCCAGCCGTTCGGCCCACCAGCGGTTGAGCGGGCCCTTGCCGTGCGTGGCGTCGCCGATGATGGGGTGGGCCAGGTGCTTGAGGTGGCGGCGCACCTGGTGGCGCCTGCCGGTGGCGGGCCAGGCCTCGACCAGCGACAGGCGCGTGCCGGCATGGCGCGGGTCGAAGGCTTCGGGCCAGTCGAGCGTGGCGAGCCGCGCGAAGCGCGTGCGGGCGGGCTGCGCGGGCGCATCGGGCGGCGCATCGTCGGGCCGCAGGGGGTGGTCCACCTCGGCGGCTTCGGGCGCCCAGCCGCGCACCAGGGCCAGGTAGCGCTTGCGCACGCGATGCTCCATGAAGGACTGGCCCAGCGCCCGCGCCGCCTCGGGCGTGAGGGCGAACAGCAGCACGCCGCAGGTGCCCTTGTCGAGCCGGTGCACGGGAAACACGCGCTGGCCGATCTGGTCGCGCAGGGTCTGCACGGCGAAGCGCGTCTCGCCCGCGTCCAGCCCCGTGCGGTGCACCAGCCAGCCGGCGGGCTTGTAGACGGCGACGAGGTGCTCGTCGCGCCAGAGGATGTGCAAACTTTGAGTCAAATAGGACTCCAGCCCTTTAGGGACAAGCGCTAGAAGCTATCAAAACAGGAGTATCAGCGCACCGCGGGCGTGGCTTCCTCGAAGCGGTCCACCGTGCGCAGCGGCCTGAACAGCGCCATCCAGCCGCCCACCACGGCCAGCGTGCACAGGCTGCCGAGCACGGCGGCGGGCACCGCGCCCAGCCACGCGGCGCTGCTGCCCGCGCGGAATTCGCCCAGTTCGTTGGACGAGCCGATGAACAGCATGTTCACCGCGCTCACGCGGCCCCGCATCTCGTCGGGGGTGGAAAACTGCACCAGCGAGGAGCGGATGAACACGCTCACCATGTCCGATGCGCCCGCCACCGCCAGCGCCACGAACGACAGCCAGAACCAGTGCGACAGCGCGAACACCAGGTTGGCCGCGCCGAACAGGGCCACCGCCGCGAACATCACCTTGCCCACGTGGCGCTGCACGGGCCGCGCCGCCAGCCAGGCGCCCATGCTGACTTCGCCCACGGCCATGGCGCCGCGCAGCAGGCCCAGGCCCTCGGGGCCGGTTTTCAGCACCTCGTGCGCGTACACGGGCAGCAGCGCCACCACGCCGCCCAGCAGCACGGCGAACAGGTCGAGCGAGATGGTGCCGAGGATGATGGGCCGCGTGCGGATGAAGGCGATGCCGTCGCCGAAGCGCCGCCACATCGAGCCCGTGAGCGCCTGGCGCGGCGCGGCGTGGCGCACCGCCACGCGGGCCAGCAGCCCCGCGCCCAGCGCGAAGCCCAGCAGGCACATGGCGTAGGTCAGCGCCGCGCCGCCCAGCGCGTACAGCGCGCCGCCCAGCACCGGCCCGGCGATGGAGGCCACGCGCAGCAGCATGGACTGGGCCGCGATGGCGCGCGACAGCTCCTCGCGCGGCACGATCTGCGGCAGCAGGCTTTGCATGGCGGGCCCGGTGAAGCCGCGCGCGCTGCCGAACAGCACCAGCACGGCGTAGATCCAGCGCACGTCATGCACACCGGCCAGGGCCTGCCACAGCAGCAGCGCCGAGCACAGCGCGCTCACGGACCAGCTGCCGGCCAGGATGCGCTTGCGGCTCATGCGGTCGGCCAGGTCGCCCGCGGGCATCAGCAGGCACAGCATGGGAATGAACTGCGCCAGGCCCACGTAGGCCAGGGCCAGCGGCTCGCGCGTGAGGTCGTACACCTGCCAGGCCACGACCACGGCCTGCATCTGCTGCGCGAAGGTGGCCGCCATGCGGGCGGCGAGAAAAGGCCAGAGGCCGGTGGAGGAGGGGGAGGACACGGGGAGGAGCGAAGAGGGGGCCACCAATGGTAGCGCGTGTTGGTGGCCGCGCAGCAATTGGGACACATAACTGCCCTGCGAGCCTCTAATAGTAAATCGTATTAGCCACTCTTAGGCGGGCAATTTTATGCTGCCACCGTTTTCAATTCTCTGTCCACTTGCACGCACTTGATTGGTCTACGCCCGCATAGGTGACACAAAATTATAAAAACTTGGATGACCCTTCTTCTTTTTCTACTACCAAAACATACGAAGGCTCCAGTGGACACGCAACGTGCACCATTCCTTGATGAGCGTAAAACACGTCCCCTACACCCAAACGGCATTTTTGCTCTGTAACGTCCTCACGATAATGCATCTCCACAGATCCACTGAGGACAACAAAAACCTCATCTCCAACGTTGATATGCCATTTGAATGGACGATCCGTCCAATGCACTCTGGCAGAAACCCCATTCATGCTCATGATGGGCAAAAAATCCCAGGCCCTTTTGGGCGTAAATTCATTGATTTCAATCATCGGCATGGCAAGAAACCTTTATGACGGCTGGCGATCAAGAGCCTTTGAAGCAACAGCATTTCCGAAGAAAATAAAAGCAACGCCAAAGACTATGAAAAATGTACAGATCAATTTCCATGCGGCCAGATCCTCTGCAAGAATTGTCGCCGAAAACATTAATGCAAATGGCGGAACCAATAAAGCAAATGGCGCGACCTTCATGGCGGGGTAGACTCCAAGCAGCTTATTCCACAAGGTGAAAGCTAGAAATGTTCCACCATAGGTCATATAAACAATCGCCAGAATCGACTTGTAATTCATATGTAGAATGGCTTGCATCACTTTGGAAAAATCTTCAAAAGCAATTGAGCACGCAAATAGTGGCCATGCTGCCACGAGACTACCCCACACGAGTAGCGCAATAGGGTCAACCTTGCCAATCTTACGCGTCAATATATTTGCACAACCCCAAGATAGCGCGGCCAACAATATGCAAAATACTCCTATAAATACTGTTGTTTGATTTTTATATAGTGACAGATTGCCAAAGTTCAGCGCAAATATACCCAATCCCAGTAACGAAAATATTGCTCCAATGAAGTGCCATTTCGAGATTTTTTCGCGTAAGAAGAACCATGCAAAAAACGCCGTGAAAAAAATCTGAAATTGTATCATTGCTGCAGCAATTCCCACCGGAACACCGAAATACACACCCAGCGTCAACAAGCCAAGGTGGCAGGTGAACATAAGCACTCCGTAAGGAATCAATAAGCTCCAGCGAATTTTAGGAGGTTTAATAAAAAATACTAACGGAAAAGCTGTAAAAAACAGTCTTAATGCGATGAGCGCAAAAGGCGGAACATCTTTAAGCCCCACCTTCACTGCAACAAAGCTCAATGCCCAAAGCGCTGCAACGGAAATCCCAAGCCCAATATGTTTTGATTCCATTTTGACCTCGGCTTATATATGAAGAGCAATGAGATAGATAGCGCCCTGGGGTGATGCAATTGATTTATGTCTAGTCCCAACCCCTAGCTGTATCATGTCTCCTGCCATGCAACGCATTCTTTGATTGTCATAATAAAAATCCATTGCCCCTTGCAGTACAACCAGTGTCTCATCAGTTTCATGCTGATGCCAATCGTGCTCTTTTGCTGGCTGGTCAGATTGAATTAATATTTTTCCTTGTGCCGGGATAAGTTCATGAATAATTTCTTCATAGACTACGATAGGGAATTTTTTTTGTGTAATTTTTACCGACATACTACCTCCGAACGATGATTAAAAGGACACTCCCCCAGCTTCAATACTTCGTCATCGGGGATAATGTATTGCTTCCAGCGAACTTTCATTTCTTCATCAATGGTTGTAAATCCGGGGTGTAGCGGAACGGGAAATTCATATTTCACCAATCTATCGCGAATAATTTTCCTTGCATGTGTTCCCGCTTTCGTGCCACTGGCAATATCTTCAAACACAGCTTTTGGCTGGAATAGCATTACCATTGAATTTCCAAACTTTCGACTGATTCGCCGTCGGTACGCAGGGAAGCCTGCAAAGAGAAAGAAAGGCATCCCTCCAAAGCAAAACTCCCAATCCTCGTGCCTCACGTCACTGGGTATATCTTTCGGCCAGGGTTGACTGTCTTTCTCATGAAGCCAATTAAGTACCCTCCAAAACTCACGCTCATAAAACTCAAAGCCTTTGGCATTTGCATCTTGCAATGGTTCAAATATATATATGTAGTTATATTTAATCCCTTTGCCAATGCTGCCTTCAAAGAACTCAATAAAACTCCTCAACCCTACAGCCAATGAATTCCAATTGTGGTGGCATCCAAAACCAATTCTGACCTCCTCTCTTTTCATGCCTTGCATTCCGAAATAGCAGGGGAAGTCCTGTTGAGTCACTTTTTCTTTGATTGTCAAATACTGACTCTTGGCCCAGGCCGGAACCTCCGGGCTAATAATAACCTCGGAAGGTGAAAGGCAATTTTCATTCGCCATACTTACTCCTTAGAAAGCAAGAAATTCTCAACCGAAGGCGCCATGTCAAAACCGGCGACATCAACATTAACAATAGTCACTCCTTGATAGTTGTATTTCAATATTTCAAAAATCCTCTCTTCGATATCATCGCCATCGCGAAGATCGTATTTTTTTAAGTTATTCATTAAGAAATAAATATCACCACTAGGCTCAAAGTGCCCGCCGCCTTTTTTTTCTTGTTTCAATTCCTCGTAATGCAGCCACCCTAGGGATCGATTATTAAAAACCACATATATAAGAGCGCACTGAATACTGACACCTGTTTCCAGGTCGTATCCCAGACTTTTCATTGCCCCATCTCCAACAAGAGCTATTACTTGTTGATATTTGCCTGTCTTGGCAACCCCAATGGCACCAGCCGCTCCGAAGCCAAGTGTTGTTTGCTCACTTGGCGCCACAGAGTTTTGTCCTTGTTTTAATGAAAAAATAGGATAACAATAACTCCACATGTCAGCCAAGCCATTTTCATGGATGAATATGGCTCCATCACTCGAATGCCTATTTAGCGCTCTTAGAACGCGAATGCACACATTGGGGGGTAATTCGTCCACCCCCTTATTTGCCAGATTCTTTGCTTTTTTAACATCAGTAAGCCAACTTAATTTGGACGATGCGCTCTTGGTATTATTTTCTACTGCCAGCAAAGATTGACAGAATTCCTCTGCATCCGCGTGAATCAGCATCGCAGAGATATTCGGTGAAAAATTTTCCGGTTGAATATCAACTTGAATCCAGCGAGACTCTTTACTCTCCAATCCATACGCCTCCCTGGCTGTTTCTTCAAACCTAGAGCCGAGTACCAAGAATATGTCTGCGCCTTTCAAGATTTCTAAGAAAATTTTCCCTGTATACAATCCATAAAGACCGCAAAAATTCTCACACTCCTCATTCATCGCTCCTCTGCCAGAGGCAGTCACAAAAACAGCCATTCCATATTTTGACGCCACATTTTCGTAAATTTTCTTATTTACCGCCCATTTGCTCCCCCCTCCCAAAATTAAAACTGGACGATTTGACTTTGTTATTGCGTTATGAGCAAAGTCGATACTTAATTTATTGGGGGCTGGCCTGGTGGCGATATGGTGATATGTATTGCTCTCCAGCGCTGCAAAAGCAAGATCAACCTCTTCATACTCCACATCTTCTGGAATTTCTAGATATACCACTCCGGGGCATCCATTGCTCAGCAGCATCAGTGCCTTTTTGATGATACAGAAAGTACTGCTCCCCTTTTCGATTCGGTGTGACCATTTTGTTATTTTTGACACCAATTCCATTTGTGCAAGCTCTTGGAATGATGTGTTCCCTTTTTTCTCTCTATCAGTACCCGTAGCGATTACCAACACCGCAGCCGACAGGGAATGAGCCTCATTGATTCCAGCAATGGAATAAGCTAATGCAGGGCCTTTGCCAACGATGGCCACTGACGACTGCCCAGTGGCTAGACTTGAGGCGGCACTCATATGCATCGCATTTGTCTGATTTTGAGCCAGATGCCACACAATGCCAGCATTCACAAGAGCGTTTATCGAAAGCAAGTTGTCATTTGGCAATCCAAAGACTTGATGAATGCCCGCTGCCTTCAAGGAAAAAGCGATCACATCCCAAGGGCGCATTTTTCATCTCCCGGTGAATAGGTGCCAATGGCATCAGAGATAAGCAATGGCTTGGTTAGAATTTTTCCTTCATAGTAAAGATAGTTGGCCATTTGCCCCTTCCCACCAAATGGTCTATTGGGATCTTCTATGTCAAATAGGGTTTTATTTCTTGAGAGCATATACCTAGAAAACATGCCATCGCCCGGCATACTCCCATATACACTGATGCCCATTGCCCTGTCTTCATAGAAGCTCTTGTGCAATTCCATTAAAAGAATTTCATTGTCTGAGAATTCAATAATATTAAAAACTGGTCCAAAATATTCTTTTATTTCCGCCATTGAGCCAAGCCTCCCGAGCATCACCACGGGGTCAATACGCCGAGTTCTTATATTGATTACCCCATCATGAATGACATATTGATGATTCTTTGCAAGGTAGGAAAGCAATTCTTCGTAAGCCCCTTGATAGTAAATTGGACCATAGTCCGCCTCTCGGTTGTTGTTCGAGCCAAATTTCAGGTCTTTTAGATTGAATAGTAGTTTTTCTGTAAAATGCCGGACAATCTTTTCATGCACAAATATTGCATTGGGGCACATGCAATCTTGACCAGTATTAAAGAGCCGTGCAGAAATGACATCTTGTACAGCATGGCCAATATCGGCATCTTCGTTGACAATGACTGGATTCACGCCCTGTCCGAAAAAGAGATACATCGCGCCTGGCTTAATGTTGTGCCTTAGTTTTTCGGAGTTCTTATAAGTGCCTGTGAAAACAACAACATCAGCAGTCCTTGTGTATAGCTCTGTAAAATCTTTCTGTGTCACCTCGTGCATATATGCATTGGTGCCGATTGCCACAGAAAAGATTTGATGAATTCTTTTGGTTTGATTTGTTATGTGGCCTGAAGCTCTAAAATGAACCTCATCCGCATAGCAACTTGGAATCAGCACATACAGCACATAGAAATACAATGCCATATTGGAAGGCATGTAAACCGCCATCTGCCTGATGCGCTTGCCCTTGGTATATTCATTGATTTCTACAGAAGCTCCGGCAATGGCCTGCAGTGCCGAGTCTATTTCTGTCTCTACTGCCCTATGGTGCGCATGTTCCAAAAGCACCTCTTTTATTTCATTGAGATTTTTATTCAGCGCTTGATGAATGCTGCGCATTTTGAGTTCAATAGCACTACTTCTCACGGCCTGCTCCTCTGCAGAAAGTTTGCGTGATTCATGCTAGCGACGAGAGGTTGCCAAATCCGTCGGGGATTTCACTCATTGCATACGCAAGCTTTTTTTGATGCAATATGGCAATCACGTGGCCGGAAATGCTGGCTTTTTGGCAAAACTCTTTGGTTGGCTGCCGAAAATGCTGTATTTCTGGCAAAAATCAATCTCACCAGTCTATTTATACCAATGAGACGTGTTGTTTGTGTTCTCTACCCAAACCTCAATGCCCTTGATGCTGTAGGGCCTATGCAGGTCTTTGCAACAGCGAACACTGAGCTAGGGAAGCTCGGAAGACCTCCGGCATATGAATTGTTTTTTCTGGCTAATACAGTCGGCCCCGTAGCATCTTCGGGCGGTTATTCTTTATATGCAACGTCCACCTGGGATTCTGTTAATTTTGATCTTGTTGATACGGTCATTATCCCTGGAGGTCTTGGCGTTACCGAGGCCATGAGAGATGATGTTTTTCTCTCCCGACTCAAGTCTGTTGAGCCAAAAGTTAGACGTTTCGGCTCCGTCTGTTCAGGTAGCCTTTTATTGGCGCAATGTGGTTTATTGGATGGTTTGCGGGCTACAACCCACTGGGATCGAGCAATTGAATTAAGTAGCAATTTTCCTGCTGTCATTGTTGATTTAGAGTGCATTCATACATTCGATCCACAATCATCAAAAAATTCTCATATCTTTACCTCTGCAGGTGTCACTTCTGGAATAGATTTATCCATTTCTTTGGTAGAGCAAGACTTGGGGCGACCTCTCGCCTTGGCTGTTGCCAAGCACATGATTGTATTTCTCAAAAGACCCGGCAATCACGCTCAATTTAGTCAATATCTGATTCTCGCAAAAGCTTCATCCTCTAAATTAATTGAAATCATTGAGTGGATATCTATCAATACCCATCTGGAGATCAACGCAGAATTGATTTCTGAGAAATTTAATATTCCGCAAAGAACTCTGCATAGAATATTTGTTGGTGAGCTAGGATTATCGCCGTCAAAATACATAGAAAAGACTAGAGTCGAGCGAGCAGTGGCCTTGTTGACACGCGAAGATTTGACGATGGAGAATATTTCTCAAACATGTGGTTTTGGTCATGTGGAAACTTTCCGAAGAACTTTCTTCAAGCACATGGGGGTTAATCCAATTGACTATAAAAAGAGATTCGCTTAACAAAGCGGAATAGGTGATCTTGATAGAGGAGTGAAGTCTTCAGCAAGATATTTTTGTATCACCTAATCCTGTCTGGCCGCTGCTGGTGCTGCGGCAGACGGCGCTGGAATTGAGGAATTTGATTTAGAGCGGCTACATATACACGCGCCGGTACGCCGACCCGGAAATATCGAAGTACGAGTGTTATTGATGCCGCTGCCTGTACTGCCACGGCGGCAGGGGTCGGGGCTGCGCCCACAGGCCCTGGCGTTGCGCACGCGCCTCGCGCTCCAGCCCCTGGACTTGCGCCGCGAGCTGGGGGTAGCGCTGCGCATAGGTGGTGTAGGCCCAGGCCATGCCCGCGCGCACCTGGGCGGCGCTCACGTCCGCGCCCTGGCAGCGCACCTGGGCGACGGTGCGGCCGTATCTGTCCGTGTCCACGGGGGTGATGGCGGCGGTTTGCCGGAAGCACAGCTGCGCCAAGTTCTGGCGGGAGCGCTGGCCGTAGGCCTGGCGGCGCTCGGGCGCGTCGATGGCGGCGATGCGCACGTGCACCTGCCGGTACGCGCCGGGCATGTCCGGCGAGTGGCAGCGCGCGGTAAGGGTGTCGCCGTCGGCAATGGCGACGACGAGGCAGAGCAGGGCGGCGGCGGGCATCAGTCCACGCGCTCCCACGCGCCCGGCGCCAGGCCGTCGAACGTGTACGGCCCGATGGCCGCGCGCACCAGCCGCAGCGTGGGGTGGCCCACGGCGGCGGTCATGCGGCGCACCTGGCGGTTGCGGCCTTCGCGGATGACGAGTTCGATCCATGCCGTGGGGATGGCGCGGCGCTCGCGGATGGGCGGGGTGCGCTCCCAGATCGCGGGCGCATCCATCAGCCGCGCGCGGGCGGGTTGGGTGGGGCCGTCGTTCAAGTGCACGCCGGCACGCAATTGGTTGAGTGCGCTGTCGTTGGGCACGTGCTCCACCTGCACCCAGTAGGTCTTCTCCATCTTGTGGCGCGGGTCGGCGATGCGGGCCTGCAAAGCGCCGTCGTCGGTGAGCAGCAGCAGGCCCTCGCTGTCGGCGTCCAGCCGCCCGGCCACGTACACGCCGGGCTGGTCGATGTAATCCTTCAGGCCCCGCCACCGCCCCTCGGGCGTGAACTGGCTCAGCACGCCGTAGGGCTTGTTGAAGCGCAGGAGCATCAGCGCGCGCGTTCGGACTCGACCACCATGTCGAGCACGTAGGCGTGGCGGGGCGCGTCGGCGGGCGGGTTGGCGATGGCGTAGCGCTGCAGGCGCAGCACGTTGCGGATGCCGTCCTCGTGCTGGTAGCCCTCGATCTCGCCCTGGAAGATGCGCCACTCGCCCGTGGACTGCTTCACGCCGTTGTCGGCGTAGCGGATTTCGCGCACGCGCAGGCACTGGGCGTTGGGCATCAGCGGGTGGTTGCAGGCCACGCGCTGCGGCGCGACTTCGAGGAACACGCGCTCGCCCGCCGAGCCGTAGCGCGTGGCGGGCGTGGGCGTGCCCGCCAGTTCCCAGCGGGTGCCCTCGGCAAAGTGCAGTACCAGCACGGGGGCGGTGCTAGCGGTGGCGGGGCGCAGCTCGTAGCGCTGGGCTTGCGGCAGCAGGGCCAGCACGCGCTGCTCCAGGCCCATCAGATCCTGGTCGGCGCAGGCGCGCAGGGTGGACAGGGGGCGGTCGACCCGCATGTGCGCTCCGTCCAGCGCGTAGCCCGCGCCTGCGGCGTTGCACAGGTTCTGTACCGACAGCTGCCGGCCCTGGAAGTGCAGCCGCGCGGGCGCGTGCCGGGGCAGCCGCCATTGGGGCGCGGGCTGGCCCTGGGCGTTGAAGGCGGCGGCCAGGTCCCAGTCGTAGGCCTGGAGTTGCCGGGCGGCATCGGGCGCGGGCGCGCTGGCGCAGGCGGTGGTCAGGGCGGCAGCGGTGGTCATGGCGAGGAGGAGCGAGGTCAGTCGTTGCATGGGGTTTTGGTCATTTTGGCCTCCAGCGCTTATCCATCAAGCGCTGGCAGCTATGGTTTTGATAGTTCATGGCTATGCGGGCAGGAACAGCGCCGGGTCCACCATCGTGCGGTTCAGCATCACGCCCCAGTGCAGGTGCGGCCCCGTCACGCGGCCCGTGGCGCCCACGGCGCCCAGCGGGTCTCCGGTGGCGAGCTGGTCGCCCGGCTGCACGGCGATGGCGCTCAGGTGGCAGTACAGCGTGAGCAGGCCGCCGCCGTGGTCGAGCCAGACGGTGTTGCCGTTGAAGAAGTAGTCGCCCGTGTCGATCACGCGGCCCGGCAGCGGCGCGTGGATGGGCGTGCCTGTGGGCGCGGCGATGTCCATGCCGCTGTGCGGGTTGCGCGCTTGGCCGTTGAACACGCGGCGCAGGCCGAAGGAGCTGGAGCGTCGCCCCGGCACCGGCGCGCGCATCTGCAATCGCGGCGGCAGCGGCTGGCTGAAGGCGGCGGTCACCTGCTGCTGGTGCGCGCGTTCGCGCTCGTAGCGGGCGTTGTCTTCGGGCGATAGATCGACGGTGCGCGGGGCGACCGTCAGGCGCTGCTCGCGGTATTTCTTGGGCGTGACCTGGTAGGCGACTTCGCGGCCGCCCACGCCGATGCGCGCGGCGCCGACGGGGGCCGACAGCGGAATGCCCACCAGGGCCGTCCACTCGATGGCGTCGCCCACCACCAGCAGCGGCACGCGCTCGCCGTTCACCTGGGTGGAGGCGTCGGGCGCTTGCGGCGAGGGGCCGAGCGACAGCCGCGCCACGCCGCCGGGCACGGCCAGGGCGCGGGGCCAGACCTCGTTGGAGGGAGCGGCGGAAGGGCCTGCCGATGCCCACAAGGGGAAGGGCAGGCCCAGGGCGAGAACAGTGCGTCTGGTCAACAAGGGCATGGCGCCCGAGTGTAGACATCACTCGGCATCACTTCAGGTCGAACCGGTCAAGTTCCATCACCTTGACCCAGGCGGCGACGAAGTCCTGCACGAACTTCTTTTCCGCCCCGTTCTGCGCATACACCTCCGCAATGGCGCGCAGCTGCGAGTTGGAGCCAAAGACCAGGTCGGCGCGGGTGGCCGTGAATTTCACGGCCCCGCTGCGGCGGTCGCGGCCTTCGTACTGGCCATCGGCGGCAGGCGCCCAGGCCGTGCCCATGTCCAGCAGGTTGACGAAAAAGTCGTTGCTCAACTGCCCCGCGCGCTGCGTGAAGCGGCCATGCGGCGACGCCCCCGCGCCCAGCACGCGCAGGCCGCCGACCAGCACCGTCATCTCCGGCGCGCTCAGCGTCAGCAACTGCGCGCGGTCGAGCAGCAGGTGCTCGGCGGGCACGCTGAAGGCTTGGCTTTGGTAGTTGCGGAAGCCGTCGGCCTGCGGCTCCAGCACGGCGAACGATTCCACGTCGGTCTGCTCGGCGGTGGCGTCCGCGCGGCCCGGCGTGAAAGGCACGGCCACGTCATGGCCCGCCGCCTTCGCGGCGGCTTCCACGGCGGCGCCGCCGGCCAGCACGATCAGGTCGGCCATCGACACCTTCTTGCCGAACGTGGCCCGGATGCCTTCGAGCACCGCCAGCACCTTGGCCAGCTGCGCGGGCTGGTTCACCTCCCAGTCCTTTTGCGGCGCAAGGCGGATGCGCGCCCCGTTCGCGCCGCCGCGCTTGTCCGAACCCCGGAACGTGGAGGCCGACGCCCAGGCGGTGGACACCAGTTCCGCCACCGAGAGGCCCGAGGCCAGCACCTGCGCCTTGAGCGCGGCCACGTCCGCCGCGTCGATCGGCGGGTGGTCGGCTGCCGGAACCGGGTCTTGCCAGATCAGGTCTTCGGCGGGCACCTCCGGCCCCAGGTACCGCGCCTTCGGCCCCATGTCGCGGTGCGTGAGTTTGAACCAGGCGCGCGCGAAGGCGTCGGCGAATTCGGCGGGGTTCTGGTGGAAGCGGCGCGAAATCTTCTCGTAGGCCGGGTCGAAGCGCAGCGAGAGGTCGGCCGTGGTCATCATCGGCGCGTGCTGCTTCGACGGGTCGTGCGCGTCGGGAATCATGTGCTCAGGTCTAACGTCCTGCGCCACCCACTGGTGGGCGCCCGCGGGGCTTTTGGTGAGCTTCCATTCGTAGCCGAACAGCATGTCGAAGTAGCCGTTGTCCCAGGTGGTGGGGTTGGGCTTCCAGGCGCCTTCGATGCCGCTGGTGGTGGTGTCGCCGCCCTTGCCGCTGCCGTGCCGGTTGAGCCAGCCCAGGCCCATGGCCTCGATGGGCGCGGCCTCGGGCGCGGGGCCGACGAGCGTGGGGTCGCCCGCGCCGTGCGTCTTGCCGAAGGTGTGGCCGCCCGCGACCAGGGCCACGGTTTCCTCGTCGTTCATCGCCATGCGCGCAAAGGTCTCGCGCACGTCGCGGCCCGAGGCCACGGGGTCGGGGTTGCCGTCCGGGCCTTCGGGGTTCACGTAGATCAGGCCCATCTGCACGGCGGCCAGCGGGTTCTCCAGGTCGCGGTCGCCGCTGTAGCGGCTGTGCGGCTTGTCGCTGGTGGCGAGCCATTCGGTCTCGGCGCCCCAGTAGATGTCTTCCTCGGGCTGGTAGAGGTCCACGCGCCCGCCGCCGAAACCGAAGGTCTTGAAGCCCATGGATTCGAGCGCCACGTTGCCCGCGAGGACCATCAGGTCGGCCCACGAAATCGCATTGCCGTACTTCTGCTTGAGGGGCCAGAGCAGGCGGCGCGCCTTGTCGAGGTTGCCGTTGTCGGGCCAGCTGTTGAGCGGCGCGAAGCGCTGGTTGCCGTGGCCCGCGCCGCCGCGCCCGTCGCCCGTGCGGTAGGTGCCCGCGCTGTGCCAGGCCATGCGGATGAACAGGCCGCCGTAATGGCCCCAGTCGGCGGGCCACCAGTCCTGCGAGTCGGTCATCAGCGCCTTCAGGTCGGCCTTGAGGGCGGCGTAGTCCAGGCCCTTGAACGCTGCGGCGTAGTCGAACTCCGCGCCCAGCGGGTTCGACGCCGGGGCGTGCTGGTGCAGGATGTTCAGGTTGAGCTGGTTGGGCCACCAGTCGCGGTTCGACTGCGCGCCCTGGGCGTTTTTGGCGCCGTGGGCGAAGGGGCACTTGGATTCGTTGCTCATGGGGTTCTCCTTGGGTGCGTGGGGGAGGGTGGATGGTCTTATGAAGGATATGTCAATCAGTTTTGTAAATCCATTGAAGAAAACTAATTTTGAAAATACACAAACGCTATGCCAGTGCGCCCTGGCGCTGCGGGGGCATGAAGTCAGCGTGCGTTCAACTCGTCGAGCAGGGCTTGCATGGCTGCAAGGAGCTGGAAGAGAGAGCCTTGGGCAATATTCCTGGCGCGCGGGTCACGCGGCATAGACGCTCTCGCGGTGCTGGTTGATGCCCGCCGCCACGTAGGGGTTGCGTACTGCGCCGGGTTCCACCAGATCAACGGGGCGGCCCAGCAACTGCTCCAGATCGGCTTTGGCGCCATAGAAGCTGTGCAGGTCGGGCAGGGCATCGTCCGCAAATTCGACCAGGAAATCCGCGTCGCTGCGGCCGAGGTCGAAATCATCGACCCTGGCGGCGGAGCCGAACACCTCCAGCCTGCGGATGCGATACCGCTGGCAGATGGCGGAGATGCCAGCGAGGTGCTGGGCGATGGCGGGGTGCATGGGCAAAGTGTATTGGCAGAAGTGGTGGGCAACGTCCTGACACACCCTAGAATCGCCGCGTCAAAGAGGGCGGGGCTATGCGGTACGAAGGTCGTCTTAAGAAATGGAACGCCGAGCGCGGTTTTGGTTTCATCGTTGCAGACGATGGCGGCGCAGAACTGTTCGTGCACATTTCCGCCTTTGCACGCGATGGCCGGATGCCGGTGGTGGGCGAAACGCTTTCCTTCGAGGTGGAGCCGGGCCGCGATGGCAAGAAATGCGCCGTCCGTGTGCGCCGCCCCGGTGAGCCGGCCGCTTCCACGGCAGCCCCCCGGCGCGACGCGCGGCGCAATGCAACGCAGCGGGATCACGGCCCGGGTTTCCTGGGGTGGCTGGTGGGTGTCTTGTTCGTCTGTGCGCTGGCTTGGCTGGCGTACGGCCAGTATGCAAAGCGCGCTGCCCGGTACGGCTCGGCTTTGCCCGCACCGCCGGTGAGCGTCTCGTCCGCCAAGTTGCCCGTGCCCCCTGATTTCAAGTGCGATGGGCGCAATCTGTGCAGCCAGATGACCTCATGCCGCGAGGCGACGCTGTTCTTGCAAAACTGCCCCGGCATGAAGCTCGATGGCAACGGCGATGGCGTGCCGTGCGAGCAGCAATGGTGCAGCAAGTAGCGGGTGTATAGAGGCGGCGTGGTCCCTGGCTGGCTCAGGAGGTCTGGGGTCGTGGTGCCGATGCGTCGCTACCGCACCTTTCAGACTCCACCGAATGGTCGGGGCGGTCTCAGGCATAGCCGATCGTGAAACGCGCGCGCTCGTGTGCCGGTTTTTCGAGTTCGTCCACCAGGGCCACCGCATAGTCCTCGAAGGAAACCCGGCTCTTGCCCTCCGCGTCCTTGATGAGCGTGTCGCCGCCCAGGCGGAACTTGCCCGTGCGCTCGCCCGGCGTGATCGACATGGGGCAGCTGAAGTACGTCCAGTTGACGCTTGACGCCCGCAGCGCCGCAAACGCCTTCACGTGCGATTGGGCGATGGGCACGTACTGCGGGGGCCAGTGGCCGGAGTCGAGCACGGTCACGCCGGGCGAGAATTCGAGCGAGCCGCAGCCGCCGACCACGATCAGGCGCGGCACGCCGGCCTTGCGGACCGCCGCGATCGCGCGCTCCGTGAGGCTGACCAGTTGATCGGTATAGCCTGGGTCCGAGGTATAGCGCGGGTCGCTGGAGGACGGCCCGAATGCGCTGACGACGGCATCCGCCCCGGCGATGATGTCCGCGAGCCGGTCGGCGCTGCCCAGGTCGTCCTGAACGCGCTGGACGCTTGCGGGCAGTGGCTCGGGGAGCTTTTCGAGGTTGCGGGCCACTGCCGTGACCTGGTGGCCGCGGCGGATGAGTTCGTGGAGGATGGCGTGGCCCGCGCGGCCGGTTGCGGCCAATAGAACGACATGCATGGGGATACTCCTTTTCGAGCAGGGGTGAGCGTTACGCCTCAAGCGCCGGATAGTCGGTGTAGCCGGCCGCGCTCCCCCCGTAGAAGGTCGACCGGTTGTAGGCATTGAGCGCGACGCCCAGCCTGAGCCGCCGAGGCAGATCGGGGTTGGCGATGAACTGCCTGCCGAACGCCACGGCGTCCGCACGGCCCGCGTGGATGGCGGCGTCCGCGGACTCCCCGGTGAAGCCGCCGGCCAGGATCAAGGGCTTGCGCCAGAACGGGCGCAGGTCGTCGATTTCAGGCGGCTTCTCTCCATCGAATCCCGGGCCATCGCGTTCCACGATCATGTGCAGATAGGCGAGGTCGAGTTCCGCCAGCCGGGTGAGTACGTGGCTGTAGAGCGCGATCGGGTCGTCATCCCCCACATCGCCGTAGACATTGAACGGCGACAGGCGCACACCGACCCGGTCGGCGCCCCACACCTCGGTCACGGCCTGGGTGGCTTCGAGCAGCAGGCGGGCGCGGTTCTCGACCGTTCCGCCGTAGGCGTCGGTGCGCTGGTTGGAGCGGCTGTGCAGGAACTGCTCCAGCAGGTAGCCGTTGGCGCCATGCACTTCCACGCCGTCGAACCCTGCGGCCAGGGCGTTGCGGGCGCCCTCGCGGTAGGCGTTGACGATGCCGGGAATCTCGCCCAACTCCAGCGCACGCGGCGTTTCGTAGGGCACCTGCTTCCATTCCGGGGTGAACGATTTCAGGCCGGTGATGGCGATCGCCGAAGGCGCGACCGGCAGGACGCTGCCCGGCTGAAAGCTGGAATGGGAGGCGCGGCCCACGTGCCACAGTTGCAGGAAGATGACCCCGCCCTTGGCGTGAACGGCGTCCACGACCTTCTTCCAGCCCTCGACCTGCCCGGCGGAATGGATGCCGGGCGTGGCCGGGTAGCCTTGCCCGGACGGCGTGACCTGCGTGGCCTCGGCAATGATCAGGCCCCCTTTGCTGGCGCGCTGCCGGTAGTACGTGGGCGCCAGTTCGTTCGGCACATTGCCGGGGCCGGCCCTCATGCGCGTCAGCGGAGCCATCACCACGCGGTGCGCCAGTTCGTGGCGACCGATGCGCAGGGGTGAGAAAAGGGACGGTAGAGACATCGGCACACTCCTTGGAAGAAGGGAACATCGCGCCCTTGGCGTCCCGGACAGACGCGGGCTTCTGAATTATTATATGACCGGTCGTCTTAAATTTTCAAGACATGCTGCCGTGTTCCGGACGGGCCGCTTGACAAATCCCGTGGATCGGCAAAACTCTAGATGACCAGTCGTTTGATATTTGAGCTATTCGATGGAAACGCAATCAACAGGCGCGCGGCGCGGCCCCAAGCCCCGGCCGCAGGTGCGAGAGAACCTCCTGCGCGTGGGCATGAAGATGCTCCACGACGGGGGATACACGGCAACGGGCATCAAGGACATCGTGGATGCCGCCCAGGTGCCCAAGGGGTCGTTCTACAACTACTTCGAGAACAAGGAAGCCTTCGGCAAAGAGGCCATTGACCTCTATTTCGACAGCGCGCTTCCCAAGCTGCGCGAACTGCTGTGCGACGAGAGCAAGCCCCCGCTTGAGCGTCTGCGCAACTATTTCGAGGCGAGGGTGCGCGGCTTTCAGGCTGCGGGCTACGCCAGGGGCTGCCTGCTGGGCAACTTCAGCCTGGAGGTGGCCGACCACAGCCCCCTGATCCGCGACCGGCTCGCTGCGCACTTCCAGACATGGAGCGGCCTGCTGGAAGGCTGTATCGAGCAGGCGCAGCGGACGGGCGCCCTCCGCAACCCGATGTCCGCCGCATTGCTCGCCCAGTTCCTGCTGAACAGTTGGGAGGGCGCGCTGCTGCGTATGCGCGCGGAAAAAAGCGATGCCCCGCTGAACCAATTCATCGAGGTGGTCTTCGGATCGCTTCTCGTCTGAGCATTACCCCCGAAAGGAATTCATGATGAACCCCCTGGAAACGTCCGGGCTCGACCTGCTGCGCGCCGCAGTGGGCGTCCCCACCTCCTCGTCTGCGATGGCGCAGACCGTGCCCATGTCGTTCGTGCAGGTCGATCCGGGCTACGTCAGGATGGTGGCGCGTGCCGACGAGCGGCATCTCAACCCCTTGGGAGGCGTCCACGGTGGCTTTGCCTGCACGGTTCTGGATTCCGTCACGGGCTGCGCGGTCCACTCCATGCTGGAGGCGGGCGTCGGCTACGGCACCATTGACTTGAGCGTGAAAATGCTGCGTCCCGTGCCGCGCGACCAGGATCTGGTCGGAGAGGCGCGGGCGGTGCATGTGGCCCGGAACATCGCCACGTCGGAGGGAACCTTGAAGACCTCGGACGGAAAACTGCTGGCCACCGCGACGGCCACCTGCTTCCTGAAACGGGGATAAACACCTCCGCAGCGTCATGCCGGCTGAGCTGATTTCCGGCTGGCAGGACGCAGGTACAGGAAGGTGGGCACCAGGGCGAGCACGGTGATGGCCGCCATGACCCACCAGCCAAGCTGGAAGGCGCCCAGCCGCTCCTGGGTGGAAGCGGGCGAGCCAATGACCGCCACGAAAATCGCCACGCCAATGGCAATCGCGGCTTGGCGCAGCATGTTGATCATGCCCGAGCCGGTGCCGAAGGCCGCCGGCGGCAGGGCCTGGGTGCCAGCGCCCATCAGGGTCGGAAAGATCAGCCCCACCCCGATGCCGTTGAGCGCCATGCCCGCAATGACGAGCCCGGTGTTGGACTCCATTCCGATCAGCGTGGCCCAGACGCAGAAGCCCAGCACCACGAGCACGATGCCCAGTGTTACGGCAAAGGCGGCGCCGAAGCGTTCGATCAGCTTGCCCGTCAGCAGCGTGGAGGTGACGGGCACCAGCAGCGGCCCCGGGATGATGGCCAGCCCGGCTTGCAGCGCCGACCACCCCCATGCCGACTGGCCCCACACCGCCACCGAGAACAGCATGGCGCCAAACGTGACCGAGTAGGGAATCATCGCCAGGGCGGCGCCTGTGAAAGGGCGAATCCGGAACAGCGCCGGGTCGATCAGCGGGTTGGATGACCGCAGGCAGTGCGCGACAAAAAGCCCCAGCAGCACGACGGACAGCGTGGCGCTGGCCGCAATCCCCGGCGATCGCCATCCCCAACTGTTCACCTTGATGATGGCGAAGATGAGCGCCGCGATGCCACCGGTAATCAGCAGCGCCGCCAGGAGGCTGGGCCGCTCCACCTCATGGCCGGGAACGCTGGGGAGATTGCGCCAGGCGATCAGCACGGCGACCGCGCCGATCAAGGCATTCACGACGAAGATCCAGCGCCAGTCGATAGACACCAGCAGCCCGCCGATCAGCGGCCCGAGCGCAGCGGCAAAGCCGCCGATGCCGGCCCAGTTGCGTACTGCGGCGGCCCGGGTTTCAGGCGGGAACGTGGCCAGCAGCAGTCCGATCGAGGTCGGCGTCATCAGCGCGGCGCCCGCCGCCGCAGCGATATGGAAAGCCACCAGCGTCCAAACCCCGGTGGCGGCGGCGCTGGCGGCCGAGGCCCCCGCGAACAGACCAATGCCGAGGATGAAGCTGCGGTCGCGGCGATAGCCTTCGGACAGCCGCCCGAAGAACACCAGCAACGCCGCATAGGCGATCGCATAGCCGTTGAGGATCCAGGACAGGTCTTCGAGCGGTACGCCCTTGAACTCCGCCGCGATCCTGGGCAGGGCGATGTTGACGGCGAACAGGTCCAGGTTGGGCAGCGCGGTGCCTACGCACGCGATGGCAAAGACTCTTGATGGCGTGGTCACGAGGACGCTCCTGAGAGGGACAACACAGCGCCCTGGGCGCACAACGGCACCCGTGGGCGGGCGGCGGCACCAGACCGCACGCCTGCGAGGTGCTTTGCTGTTTATTATATGACCGGTCGTCTTGTATTATCAATGCACCATGGAATGAAAAAAGCCAGCGCTCCCTCCAGAGCGCTGGCTTTACATCCTGCGGCGCGGGTGGCTTATTTGCCCCAGGAGTCCTTCAGCCCCGTCACCCGGTTGAACACCGGCTTGCCCGGCGCGTGGTCCTTGCGGTCGGCCACGAAGTAGCCGAAGCGCTCGAACTGGAACTTGCCGTCGGGCTGGGCCTGCGCCAGCGAGGGCTCGACGTAGGCCGTCACCACCTTGAGGCTGCCAGGGTTGAGTAGCGCCAGGTAGTCCTTGCCGCCCGCGTCGGGCTGCGCGTCGGTGAACAGGCGGTCGTATAGACGCACTTCGGCGGGCACGCCGTCGGCCACGCCCACCCAGGTGATGGCGGCCTTGACCTTCACGCTGTCGGCGCCGGGGGTGCCGCTCTTGGTATCGGGCACGACGGTGGCCAGCACTTGCGTGACCTTGCCGTCGGCATCCTTCTCGCAGCCGGTGCATTCGATGACGTAGCCGCCCTTCAGGCGCACCTTGTTGCCGGGGAACAGGCGCTTGTAGCCCTTGGGCGGCACTTCCTCGAAGTCCTCGCGCTCGATCCAGACCTCCTTGCCCAGGTGGAAGTGGCGCTGCGGCGCGGCTTCGCCTTCGGCGGTGTGGGGCAGCGCGGGCAGGGTGCAGGGCTCCAGGTGGCCCGCGCCCATCACCTCGTCCCAGTTGGTGAGCACGAGCTTCACCGGGTCGAGCACGGCCATGCCGCGGTGGGCCTTGTGCTCCAGGTCTTCGCGCAGGCAGCCTTCAAGGGTGCTGTAGTCGATCCACGAATAGTCCTTGGTCACGCCGATGCGTTCGCAGAACAGCTGCAGGCTTTCGGGCGTGTAACCGCGGCGGCGCAGGCCGACGATGGTGGGCATACGCGGGTCGTCCCAGCCGCTGACGATGCCGCTGTCCACCAGGTGCTTGAGCTTGCGCTTGCTGGTGATGACGTAGGTGAGGTTCAGGCGCGCGAATTCGTACTGGTGCGGCTGGGGGGCGGCGATCAGGCCGCCTTCGCGCAGGCGGTCGAGCAGCCAGTCGTAGAACGGGCGCTGGTCCTCGAATTCGAGCGTGCAGATGCTGTGGGTGATGTGCTCCAGCGCGTCCTCGATGGGGTGCGCGAAGGTGTACATGGGGTAGATGCACCAGGTGTTGCCCGTGGCGTGGTGCTCGGCGTGTTTGATGCGGTACAGGGCCGGGTCGCGCAGGTTGATGTTGGGCGAGGCCATGTCGATCTTCGCGCGCAGCACGGCGGCGCCGTCGGGCAGCTTGCCGTCCTTCATTTCGCGCAGGCGGGCCAGGTTCTCGGCGGGGCTGCGGCTGCGGAAGGGGCTGTCCACGCCGGGCTTGCCGAAGTCGCCCCGGTTGGCGCGCATTTCCTCGGGCGTCTGCTCGTCCACGTAGGCGTGGCCGGTCTCGACGAGGTATTCCGCCGCGCGGTACATGAAGCCGAAGTAGTCGCTGGCCTGGTAGGGCGCGTCGTTGCCGGGCTGCGCCCAGTCGAAGCCGAGCCAGTGCACGGCGTCGATGATGCCGTCCACGTATTCCTGGTCTTCCTTCTCGGGGTTGGTGTCGTCGAAGCGCAGGTGGCACACGCCGCCGTAATCGCGCGCCAGGCCGAAGTTCAGGCAGATGCTCTTGGCGTGGCCCACGTGCAGGTAGCCGTTGGGCTCGGGCGGGAAGCGGGTGCGGATCTTGGCGGGGTCGGGCGCGCCGGCGGCGTGGTGGGCGGCGTCGCCGGGGCTGCCGCCCCAGCGGCGCTGGGCGTGAGTGCCCTGGGCCAGATCGGCTTCGATGATCTGGCGCAGGAAGTTGCTCGGTCGGGGTGTGGCTTCGGGAAGACTCATGGGGAGATTTTAGGGGGCGGCTGTGTAGGGGTTTTGCAGTGCACAAGAGCGGGCGTACGTCCCGAAACAAGCGTAAAGCGTTTTCGTGCCATCCTTTTGGGCACTTGGCGCGTTATCAGCTTGTGGGCTGAGCGCCCCGCAACCTTTTCAGGAGATTTGCCATGACTTCAACCCGTTCCCTGTTCGCCAAGGTGTTAGCCGCCGGCGTGGCGCTGGCGGCCCTGGGTGGCGTGACCGCCGCGCAGGCGCGCGGCAACGTGGCCTGGTCGGTCGGCATTGGCGTGCCGGGAGTGGCCGTGGGCGCCACCAATGGCTACTATGCCCCGGCGGCCCCGGTGTACTACGCACCGCCCCCGCCCGTGGTCTATGCGCCGCCGCGCCCGGTGTACTACGCACCGCGCCCCGTGTACTACGCGCCGCCGCCGGTGGTGTATGGCCCCCCGGCCTATGGCTACTATCGTCCCTATCGCCATCATTACTACCGTTATTGATTGACCGATTCCGTCCTGCCTGAAAGCGCGCGCCGTCTTGCGGCGCGCGCTTTGCTTTTTACGACGCCGCTGGGCGCGGGCCGGATCGTCTGGCGCGCCTGGGGCGAACCTTCGGGCCAGCCGCCGCTGGTGCTGCTGCACGGCGGCAGCGGCAGCTGGACGCACTGGCTGCGCAACATCGACGCGCTGCTGGCCGAGGGCCGCCAGCTCTGGATTCCCGACCTGCCGGGTTTCGGCGATTCGTCCGTGCTGCCCGAGGGCTCGGACGCCGACGCGATGATCGCGCCGCTGCACGCCGGTTTGCATACCCTGTTCCACGGCCAGCCGTGCGACCTCGTGGGCTTTTCGTTCGGCGGCCTGACGGCGGGGCTGCTGGCGGCGGCTTTTCCGCAGGCGGTGCGGCGGCTGGTGCTGGTGGGCGCGCCGGCCATGGGCGTGGCGCCGCAGCGGCAGTTCCGGCTCAAGGGCTGGCGGCACCTCCACAGCCCCGAGGCGCAGGCGGCGGTGCACCGCTACAACCTGGCCGAGCTGATGCTGTCCGATGCCGCCTTGATCGACGGCGACACCCTGGCCCTGCACGCCCACAACGTCGCCCGCGACCGGCTGCCGCGCAGGCGGCTGGCGCATACCGACATCCTGGCGCGCAGCCTGCCGCAGACGCGCTGCCCGGTGCACGCCATCTACGGCGCGCAGGATGCCCTCTACAAAAGCTGGATAGGCGCGCTGGACGGGGCCTTTCGCGCCGCCTTGGGCGACCGCTTCCAGGGCCTGGAGATGGTGCCGGGCTGCGGGCACTGGGTGCAGTACGAGCAGCCCGGGGCTTTCCACGAGGCTCTGCGGCGCGCTTTATTTGATGCCAAATCGGCCTCCAGGCCAATAGGGTAAAGCGCTAGAAGCTATTAATAAAGGAGCAAAAAGTTCTAGCCCGCCCGCTGCAACCGCGGCTCGCTGGCGAACAGCTCCACCGCCCAGTCCACGAAGGCGCGCACCTTGGCGCTCAGGTGGCGGTTGGGCGGGTAGACCACGTACACGGGCAGGGGAGGGTGGCTCCACTCGGGCAGCAGCCGCACCAGCTCGCCGGTGTGCAGGTGCTGCTCGGTCTGGAAGGTGGCGACTTGCCCTATGCCCAGCCCCGCCATCACGGCGGCGACGTAGGCATTGCTCTCGTTCACGCTGATGCGGTAAGGGTGGCCCACCTCGATGGCGGTGTCGCCCTGGTGGAATTCCAGCGGGTAGCGGCGGCCCGTGAGCGGCGAGAAATAGGTGATGACCTGGTGCCCGCGCTCTATGTCCAGCGGGTGCCCGGGCGTGCCGTGGCGGCGCAGGTAGTCGGGCGAGGCCACGGTGATGAAGTCGAGGTTGCCGATGCGCCGCGCCACCAGCGACTGGTCGGTCAGCTCGCCGCCGCGGATCACGCAGTCCACGTTGTCGCTCACCAGATCCACGGGCCGGTCGCTCACGCCCAGGTCCAGCTGGATGTCGGGGTAGCGCGCATGGAACTCGGCCAGGCGCGGCACGATCAGCAGCCGCGCCGTGGCCGTGCCCACGTCCACGCGCAGGCGGCCGCTGGGGTTGGCGCGGGCGTTGGTCATGCTGGCCTCGATGTCGTCGAAGTCGGCCAGCAGGCGCACGGCGCGGTCGTAGTAGGCCGCGCCCTCGGCGGTGACCGTCACGCGCCGCGTGGTGCGGTTCAGCAGCTTCACGCGCAGCCGCGCTTCCAGCGCCTGCACGTGCTTGGTGATGGTGCCCTTGGGCAGTTGCAATGAGTCGGCGGCGCGCGTGAACGTGCCGGCTTCCACCACGCGGGCGAATACGCGCATGGCTTGGATGGAGTCCATGGGCTTTCCCTTCCTTGGAAAGGCATTCTTGCGCAGGAACACGGCGCGATTGTTCGCCACCCGGAAACAGTGCGGTGGCGTTTCGCTGGTTTATCGTGCCAGTCCCTGCCGCTACATTCCTATCCACCATGTCGTCCGCCGTACCCGTTTGCCTGCCACCCCATAGCGCCGACGCCACCATTGAGGTGGCGCCGGGCCAGAGCGTGGCCGTGCGCCTGTATGGCGAGCGCAAGAAGGGCGGCCCCGTGGTGCCGCTGGCCGTGCATTTCCACGGCGGCGCCTTCGTCTCAGGCGGGCTGGATAACGGCTGCACCGTGGCGGGCCTGCTGCGGGCGGCGGGCGCGCGCGTGGTGTCCGTGGCGTATCCGCTGTCGCCGTTTCCGCAGCCGCAGGAAACGGGCTACGCCGTGCTGCAATGGGCCTGGCGCAACCGCACCAGGCTCGCGGGCAAGGGCGCCCCTGTTTATCTGGCGGGGGAGGAGGCGGGCGGCAACCTGGCCGCGGGCGTTTGCATGATGGCGCGCGACCGCTTCCAGCCGCCGATGGCGGGCTTGCTGCTGGTGTCGCCCCTGCTCGACCCCTGCGTGGGCACGGCCTCCCAGCGCGAGGCCCAGGCGGATGGCGCGCAGTGCAAGTGGACGCAGGGCTGGAAGCAATTCCTGTGCGGCGCGCGCGACGCCGAACACCCCTACGCCGTGCCCGCCCACGCCCAGCGCCTGGCGGGCCTGCCGCCCGCCCTGGTGCTGACCAGCGAGGACGATCCCTTGCGCGACGAGGCGCTGGCCTATGCCGGGCGCCTGGAGGCCGCGGGCATCACGGTACGCAAGCAGGTGCTGCGCGCCCAGCCCGAGGCGGCCCTGCCCGATGCGCTGCTGCAGCCGGGCGCATACGAATGCCCTTGCGCCCCGCAGGTGCAGGCGCAGTTTGAACGCTTCTTTGAAGAGACGCGATGTAGCGAATGACCTTGCCCTTGCAAGGTTGCACCCAGTAGCCGCTTGACCTTGCCGCCGCGTGAGGTTGGAGACTGCGGCTCCCCGCTGGAAGTGACGTTTTTTTCTGGCACGCGATGCCGGCAGGGCGGAGCTTTGCCGATGGATTTTTTGGAGGAATCACCATGAACACGAACCCCAACTCCCGCCGCTGGTGGCTCACCGGTCTGGCCGCCGCCGCCATCGTCGCCACGGGCGGCGCGCTGGTCGGCACGCGGCAATTGCACGCCGAAGCCCCTGCGCCAAGCCAGGCCCCGCAGGCCGTGCCCGTCTCGGTCGCCGCCGTGGTGGCGCAAAAGGTCGCGCTGTGGGACGAGTTCTCGGGCCGCCTCGAAGCCGTGCAGCGCGTGGACGTGCGTGCCCGCGTGGCGGGGGCGGTGCAGTCCGTCCACTTCCGCGAAGGGGCGCTGGTCAAGCAGGGCGAATTGCTGTTCACCGTGGACCCCGCCCCCTACGCCGCCGAGGTAGAGCGCGCCGAGGCCCAGGTGGCCGCCGCCCAGGCCCGCGTGACCTACACGCGCAGCGAACTGGAGCGCGCCACCCGCCTGTGGGACGAGCGCGCCATCGCCCAGCGCGAGCACGACGAGCGCCAGAACGCCCAGCGCGAGGCCGACGCCAACCTGCGCGCCGCCCAGGCCGCGCTGCAAGCGGCGCGGCTGAACCTGGGCTACACCCAGGTGCGCGCTCCGGTGGCGGGCCGCGTGGGCCGCATCGAGGTCACCGTGGGCAACCTGGTGGCCGCCGGGCCGGGCGCGCCGGTGCTGACCACGCTGGTGTCGGTGAGCCCCATCTACGCCAGCTTCGATGCCGACGAAAGCGTGGTGGCGCGCGCGCTGCAGGACAACCCGCGCAACGCCATCGACCGCATCCCGGTGCTGATCGACACGGCCACCTCGGGCGGCAAGGCGTACCAGGGCCGCCTGCAACTCATCGACAACCAGGTGGACGCCAGGAGCGGCACCGTGCGCGTGCGCGCCGCGTTCGACAACGCGGACGGCGCGCTCATGCCCGGCCAGTTCGCGCGCATCCGTATGGGCCAGGCCCAGGACGCCGAGGCGCTGCTCATCAACGAGCGCGCCGTGGGCACCGACCAGAGCAAGAAGTTCGTGATGGTGGTGGGCCAGGGCAACAAGGTGGAGTGGCGCGAAGTGCGGCTGGGCGCGCCGTATGAAGGGCTGCGCGTGGTCACCGGCGGGCTGAAGGCGGGCGAAATCATCGTCGTCAACGGCTTGCAGCGCGTGCGCCCCGGGGCCGTCGTGGCGCCGCAGACCGTGCCCATGGCGGCCAAGTCCGAAGTGGATGACAAAGAAAAGCAGGCGCGCGCGGCCAGCCCGGCCAACCCCGCGTAAGGCGCCTGAACGCCGAAGGAAAAGACCATGAATCTCTCCCGCTTCTTCATCGACCGCCCGATCTTCGCGGGCGTGCTCTCGCTGCTCATCTTCCTCTCCGGCCTGATCGCCATGCGCGCGCTGCCCATTTCGGAATACCCGAACGTGGCCCCGCCCGTGGTGATGGTGAATGCCCAGTACCCCGGCGCCAACCCCAAGGTGATCGCCGAAACCGTGGCCATGCCGCTGGAGGAAGCCATCAACGGTGTGGAAGGAATGCTCTACATGGGCAGCCAGGCCACCACCGACGGCATGATGACCCTCACGGTCACCTTCGCGCTGGGCACCGACCCCGACAAGGCCCAGCAGCTGGTGCAGAACCGCGTCTCGCAGGCGCTGGCGCGCCTGCCCGAGGAAACGCGCCGCCTGGGCGTGACCACGGCCAAAAGCTCGCCCAACATCACCATGGTGGTGCACATGGTGTCGCCCAACAACCGCTACGACATCGACTACCTGCGCAACTACGCGGTGCTGAACGTGAAGGACCGGCTGGCGCGCATCCCCGGCGTGGGCCAGGTGCAGATCTGGGGCGGCGGCGAATACGCCATGCGCGTGTGGCTCGATCCGCAGAAGGTGGCGCAGCGCGGCCTCTCGGCCAGCGACGTGGTGGCCGCCATCCGCAGCCAGAACGTGCAGGCCGCGGCAGGCGTGGTGGGCGCATCGCCCAGCTTGCCAGGGGTCGATATGCAACTCTCGATCAACGCCCAGGGCCGCCTGCGCACGGAAGAAGAATTCGGCGACATCATCGTCAAGACCAGCGCCGACGGCGCGGTCACCCGCCTGCGCGACATCGCCCGCCTGCAACTGGGCGCGGCCGACTATTCGCTGCGCTCGCTGCTCAACAACGACCCGGCGGTGGGCATCGGCGTGTTCCAGGCCCCGGGCTCCAACTCGCTGGACATCTCGGCCAACGTGCACAAGACCATGCAGGAACTGGCCCGGCACATGCCCGAGGGCGTGGAATACCGCATCGCCTACGACCCCACGCAGTTCGTGCGCGCGTCCATCCGGTCGGTCATCCACACCCTGCTCGAAGCCGTGGCGCTGGTGGTCATCGTGGTGATCCTGTTCCTGCAGACCTGGCGCGCTTCCATCATCCCGCTGCTGGCCGTGCCGGTGTCGGTGGTGGGCACGTTCGCGGTGCTGCACCTGCTGGGCTTCTCGATCAACGCTTTGAGCCTGTTCGGCCTGGTGCTGGCCATCGGCATCGTGGTGGACGACGCCATCGTCGTGGTCGAGAACGTGGAGCGCAACATCGCCTCGGGCCTGAGTCCGCGCGACGCCACCTACCGCGCCATGCGCGAAGTGTCCGGCCCCATCATCGCCATCGCGCTGGTGCTGGTGGCGGTGTTCGTGCCGCTGGCGTTCATCACCGGGCTCACGGGCCAGTTCTACCGCCAGTTCGCGGTGACGATCGCCATCTCCACGGTGATCTCGGCCATCAACTCGCTCACGCTGTCGCCCGCCCTGAGCGCGCTGCTCCTGAAGGGGCACGACCAACCCGGGGACGCGCTGACGCGCGGCATGGACAAGCTGCTGGGCGGTTTCTTCCGCCGCTTCAACGCCGTGTTCCACCGCGGCTCCGAAGCCTACAGCGGCGGCGTGCGCGGCGTGATTGCGCGCAAGGCGTTGATGCTCGCCATCTACGTGGCGCTGGTCGCCGTCACCGCCGGCTTGTTCAAGGCCGTGCCTGGCGGTTTCGTGCCCGCGCAGGACAAGCAGTACCTGATCGGCTTCGCGCAATTGCCCGACGGCGCCACGCTGGACCGCACCGAAGAGGTCATCCAGCGCATGGGCGAGATCACGCGCAAGAACCCCAACGTGGAAGACGCCATCGCCTTCCCCGGCCTGTCGATCAACGGCTTCACCAACAGCTCCAACGCGGGCATCGTGTTCGCGACGCTCAAGCCCTTCGACCAGCGCAAGGGCAAGGACCAGAGCGGTGCCGCCGTGGCCGGGCAGTTGAACCAGGCCTACGGCGGCATCCAGGACGCCTTCATCGCCATGTTCCCCCCGCCGCCGGTGGAAGGGCTGGGCACCACGGGCGGCTTCAAGCTGCAGATCGAGGACCGCGCCTCGCTGGGCTACGAAAAGATGGATGCCGCCGTCAAGGCCTTCATGGCCAAGGCGTACCAGACGCCCGAACTGGCGGGGCTGTTCACCAGCTGGCAGGTCAACGTGCCGCAGCTCTACGCCGACATCGACCGCACCAAGGCCCGCCAACTCGGCGTGAACGTGACCGACGTGTTCGACACGCTGCAGATCTACCTGGGCAGCCTCTATGCCAACGACTTCAACCAGTTCGGCCGCACCTACAGCGTGCGCGTGCAGGCCGACGTGCAGTTCCGCGCCCGTGCCGAAGACGTGGGCCTGCTCAAGGTGCGTTCCAGCACCGGCGAGATGGTGCCCTTGTCGGCCCTGCTGAAAATGCAGTCCGCCTTCGGCCCCGAGCGCGCGCAGCGCTACAACGGCTACCTGACCGCCGACGTGAACGGCGGCCCCGCGCCCGGCTACTCGTCGGGCCAGGCGCAAGAGGCCGTGGCGCGCATTGCCGCCGAAACGCTGCCGCCCGGCATCGCGTTCGAATGGACGGAGCTGACGTACCAGGAAATCCTGGCGGGCAATTCCGCCGTGCTGGTCTTCCCGCTGGCCATCCTGCTGGTGTTCCTGGTGCTGGCCGCGCAGTACGAAAGCCTGACCCTGCCCATCGCCATCATCCTCATCGTGCCCATGGGCCTGCTGGCCGCCATGGCGGGCGTGTGGCTCTCCGGCGGGGACAACAACGTGTTCACGCAGATCGGCCTGGTCGTGCTCGTGGGACTGTCGGCCAAGAACGCCATCCTGATCGTGGAATTCGCGCGCGAACTCGAATTCGCCGGGCGCAGCCCCGTGCAGGCCGCCATCGAGGCCAGCCGCCTGCGGCTGCGGCCCATCCTCATGACCTCGATGGCCTTCGTCATGGGCGTGCTGCCCTTGGTGCTGGCGACCGGGGCGGGCGCGGAAATGCGCAGCGCCATGGGCGTGGCCGTGTTCGCGGGCATGTTGGGGGTCACGCTGTTCGGCCTGTTCCTCACCCCGGTGTTCTACGTGGCCCTGCGCCGCCTGGCAGGCAACCGCCCGCTGGCGCACCACGGCGAAAGCCATGCGCCTGTGGTGGCCACCTCCGGGGCCTCCGGCGGCGGCCACCCCCTGCTGGCTGCGCCGCGCAACGATGCCGAATGAATGGGAGCAACACCATGGACCGACTTTTCACCTGGATGACCCCCAAGGTTTCCGTTCTTGCCGCTGCCCTGGCGCTGGCGGGCTGCATGACCCAGCCCCTGGCCCCGCCTGACGCCAACGCAGGCGTGGCCGTGCCCGCCCGGTTCAGCGCCGCCGAAGGCACGCCATGGACCGTGGCCCCGCCCGCCGAAGCCCAGCCGCGCGGCGAGTGGTGGCGCGCCTTCCAAGACCCGGCGCTCGATGCGCTGGTCGAAAAGGCAGGCAGCGCCAACACCACCATCCGGCAGGCTGCGGCCCGCCTGGCCGAGGCCCGCGCCCTGCTGCGCAGCGCCGATGCGGACCGCGCCGTGCAGGTGGGCGCATCGGGCGGCGTGGCGCGGCAGGCCGGGGCCAACACCATGGGCGGCGCCACGCCCGCCACGCTGGCCCAGGCGGGGCTGAACGTGTCGTATGAACTCGACCTGTTTGGCCGCCTCGCCCAGGCCAGCAGCGCCGCCAAGCTCGACGCCGAGGCCCAGGCCGCCTTGCTGCAAAGCACCCGCCTGGCCGTGCAGGCCGACGTGGCCCAGGCCTACCTGCAACTGCGCGCCGTGCAGGCCGAGCGCGTGCTGGTGGCCGACAGCCTGGCCGCCTACCAGGACACCCTGCGCCTCACCCAGCGCCGCTACCAGGCGGGCGACGTGGCCGAGCTCGACGTGGCCCGCGTGCAGACCGAAGTGGCCGCCACCGAGTCCGACGCCATCGCCCTGCAACGCGAGGAACAGCAGCTCACCCACGCCATCGCCGTGCTGGTGGGCGAAGTCGCCAGCGGCTTCAGCGTGCGCCCCGCCACCAGCGACGCCGCCTTGCCCGTGGTGCCCCCGGGCGTGCCCAGCACCGTGCTGGCGCGCAGGCCCGACGTGGCGGCGGCACAAGCCGCCGTGCTGGCCGCTCAGGCCCGCGTGGGCGTGGCGCAGGCCGCGTGGTTCCCGGCCATCGCGCTCACGGCCAGCGGCGGCTTTGCATCGCCGCAATTGTCCGACCTGTTCCAATGGTCCGCACGCGCCTGGAGCGCCGCCGCGCTGCTGTCGCTGCCCCTCTTCGACGGCGGCCGGCGCGAGGCAGGCGTGCAAGGCGCGCAGGCCCGGCTCGACGCCGCCGTGGCCCAGCAGCGCGGCCAGGTGCTCACCGCCTTCCGCGAGGTGGAGGACCAGCTCAGCGCCCTGCGCCTGCTGGCAGGTCAGGCCCAGGCGCAGGAACGCGCCGTGGCCTCCGCCCACCGCGCCACCGCGCTGTCGGACACGCGCTACCGCAACGGCCTGGTCAGCCAGCTCGAACTGCTGGACGCCCGCCGCAGCGAACTGCGCAACCGGCGTGCCGCGCTGCAGGTGCGCACGGCGCAGTACATGGCGACGGTGGGGCTCATCCGCGCGCTGGGCGGAGGCTGGGGGGAGGGGGCTGCGCAGGGTTGATTGCTATCAAAATAAGAGCTTGTGGCGCTTGATTGGCAAGGCCTGAGAGCATATTTGTTTGAAATTTACATTCCTTGACCATTGCAACGCACACCATTCAAAATTGTGTGCTTATGCCCATGTGCTAACCGCAGGTCACGTCCTATACTGAATTCAACCGACCGTGGCGATCCAGCCCGGCATGGATGATGAGAGAGGGGGCGAGGGATGCGCAGCAATGCCCTGAGGCCGTACTGCTTGGGCCTCATTGTCCTGGGAGCGACTGCGGCCACGGCCGCATCGGCCCACGCCACGCCCGGAGGTGCGGCGACACGGGGTGTTACCCCGCGTTGCGAACGCACCATCGTGGCGGAGGTCGTGGCCATCGAACAGGCGGTGGTGCTCAACCGCTTCGGTGCATTCAACCCGGCCGGAATGCTCTACGCGCTGCGGCGCGACGTAGTGTTCAACGGCCATCCACGCATTGCCGACGGCACGCCCGTCACCCAGGCCAACCTGGGCGAAGCGCCGGGCCGCGTGAAGCTGCGCCCCGGCAAACGCCCGCGCCCCATCGTGCTGCGCGCCAACGAGGGCGACTGCCTGGAAGTCACGCTGCACAACCTGCTCTCGCCCGAGGCCCCTGACGAACTCAGCGGCAGTCCCGAGCAGTACCAGGTCCGGCTGGACACCCTCAAGGGCGACGGCTCGCCACGCTACCAGGGCCGCGTGCCCGCCCACATGGAAGACCCGCCCGGCGCGCGCTACAACGAGCCCGGCGGGCAGCCGGGCAGCGGCCCCACGGGGCGCAATCTGGTGCCCACCGAGTCGGTCAGCAACGACCGGCCCTGGACGCGCGCCGCGTCCTTCCACGTCAACGGCCTGGACGTGGTGCCCATGGGCGCCGCGCCCCGGCGGGAATGCCCGCGCGGCTGGGTTTGCGGCACCGACGGAATATCGGCGGGCCTGAACACGCCCGGCAGCGTGAGGCCGGGCCAAAGCGCCATCTACCGCCTGCACGCCGTGCGCGAGGGAACCTACTTCGCCTACTCCACGGCGGCCATGGTCGGCGGCGAGGGCGACGGCGGCCAGATCGGCGCCGGACTGTTCGGCGCCGTCAACGTGCAGCCACGGCATTCGCGCTGGTACCGCTCACAGGTCACGCATGACGAACTGCGCGCCGCCGCGCGGCCCCTGCCCGGCGAGGCCCGGCACCCCTACGCCAACCTCGACTACGACGGCGCGCGCCATGCCGGCGGGCCGCAAAAAGGCCTGCCGATCCTGGCCATGCTCGACCAGCGCGGCCCGCGCACCTGGGAGCTGGTGCATACCGACTTGAACGCCATCGTCGCCCTGCGCGACCCCGACGGCAGCGAATCCGAGGACCGCCACGACACCACCAGCCGGGAGCGGCCCTGCACCGGCTACACCTGGGGCACGTCCTGCGGCGAGTCGTACCGCGAATTCACCGTCGTCATGCACGACGAGGTCAAGGCAGTCCAGGCCTTCGCCGAACTGGAGGACGAGACCGACCCGCTGCACGCCATCAAGGACGGCATGGGCATCAACTACGGCGTGGCCGGCATGGGCGCGATGGTGGTGGCCCGCCAACGCAACACCGGCCCGGCCAAGGACTGCCTGGAATGCCGCGCCGAGGAGTTCTTCCTCAGCTCCTGGGCGGGCGGCGACCCGGCGCTGGTGCTCGACTGGAGCCGCGACGGCCGCAAGCCCGTGGGCGCGCTCTACCCCGACGACCCCTCCAACGTGCACCACTCGTACCTGAACGACCCCGTGCGCTTTCGCAACCTGCACGCCGGCCCCAAGGAGACGCACGTGTTCCACCTGCACGCCCACCAGTGGGTGAACGATGCCAGCGCGCAGGGCTCCAACTACCTCGACTCGCAGACCATCTCGCCCGGCGCCACCTTCAGCTACGAGATCGAGTTCGGCGGCTCGGGCAACCTCAACCTCTCGCCGGGCGATTCGATCTTCCACTGCCACCTCTATCCGCACTTTGCCCAGGGCATGTGGGAGCTGTGGCGCGTGCACGACGTGTTCGAGGATGGCTCGCCCGGCCGCCGCGTGCCCGACGCGGAAGTCCAGGACGGCACAGCCGTGCCTGCCATCGTGCCCCTGCCCGGCAGCGTGCTGGCGCTGATGCCCACGCCGCAGTTCATGGGCTACCCGCACTACATTCCCGGCGAACCCGGCCACCGCCCGCCGCAGCCGCCGCTGGACATGGACACCCTGGCCGACGGCACGCGCGCGGATGGCGGCCTGCAACGCCACGTGCTCACCAGCGAGCGCGGCGCGGGCGGGGCCCTGCTCAACCGCACCGAACGCGCGCTGGCCAACCAGGCCGTGCTGGAGGCCGCGCTGGCCAAGGGCGGCACCATCGCCCGCATCAACGCCCAGCGCGTTCATGCGCGCAACAAGCACCCGTCGAACCTCGCCCTGGCCGAGGAGTGGGCCGAGATTGGGGGCATCCGCCTGCTCCACCCCGACGGCGAGGCCAGCGAACGCACGGCCATGGACTTCCACGCGGGCGCGCTGGCGGGCAGCGGCTTCGTGCCCGCCGTCCTGCCGCCCACGCAGGAAGGCCATCCCGTCTGGGGCCGCGAGGCCAAGGGCTACGCCTCCGAGCGCGCAGCCTCCGTGGCCGGGCAGCCCGCCGTGGCGGCGGGGCAGTCCGCCGTGTTCCGCGTCAATGGCCGCCTGCCCGCGCCGGGTGCGCCCTTTGCCGACCCCTGCCCCGCAGGCGTGCCGCAGCGCGAATACCGTGCCGGCGTGATCCAGACCGAACTGACGGTGAACCGCCACGGCTGGTTCGACCCCCAGGCGCGCATCCTCGCGCTGGAGCAGGACGTGGCCGACCTCATCGACCCCGCCACCCGCACGCGCCTGCTCGAGCCTCTGTTCTTCCGCGCCAACTCGGGCGACTGCATTGCCTTCAAGCACAGCAACTTCGCACCCAATGCGCTGGCGCTGGACGACTTCCAGATCTTCACCCCCACCGACACCATCGGCCAGCACATCCACCTGGTGAAGTTCGACGTGACCTCATCCGACGGCTCGGGCAACGGCTGGAACTACGAAGACGGCACCTTCTCGCCCGAGGAAGTGCGCGAGCGCGTGCTGGCCTACAACGCCGCCGCCGCCAAGATGGGCCGCACGCCGCTGGCGCTGCGCACCCACCCGCTGTTCGAGCGCGACTGCGCGGGCGACGCCAACTGCCTGGCGCTGCAGGCGCGCGGGCGCTGCCCGGCCAACGCGGCGCAACTGAGCCTGCATGAACTGGCCGAGAAGCACCCCTTCTGCGGCGCGCAGCGCACCGTGCAGCGCTGGTACGCGGACCCGATCTTCGACCGCAAGACCGGCAAGGACAACACGCTGCGCACCGTCTTCAGCCATGACCACTTCGGCCCCAGTTCGCATCAGCAGCACGGGCTCTACGCGGCCCTGGTGGTGGAGCCGAGCAATTCGGTGTGGCTCGACCCCGCCGCCAACACGCTGGACTGGAATGCGCTGTGCAGCAGCGACGACGCCGTGCGCCGCGCCGAGCGCGACAAGGTCATCGGCGGCGCCAACCTGAGCGACCGCTTCGACGCCCAGTGCGCCCCCCGTTTCGGCACGGTGGCCGCCGGCGAACTGCGCCCGCCGCTGGCGCTGCGCGACGACGGCGGCCCGACTGCCACGCGCGCCAACATCGTCGCGCCCAAGTGCCTGCATGGAGTCGATGGCGGCCCCGTCCGTGGAGCCCTGAAGAACAGCAACCCGCTGGATCCGCAGAACAAAGATGCCGCTACGCTGGAGTGCGCCAGCAAAGAACTGGAGACGAACGACAGCAAGCGCGAATACGCCCTGGCCATCGCGGACTTCGCCATCCTCTACAACGCCGCGCTGGAGCCCGTGAATCCCGAGCAGCGCGACCTGTCGCAACTGCGCTTCGGCCACCGTCAGGTGCCGCAGAACGTGCCGCGTCCGCTGGCCATCTCGTCCGAAGACCCGGGCACGCAACTTGTCAACTACCGCAACGAGCCCGTGCCGCTGCGCCTGTTCGACTTCGGCCAGCGCAGCGCGGGCGATCCGGCCCTGGGTGGCGTCCACTACAGCCTTCAGTCTTGCAAGGATGGCCAGACGGACTGCACCGGCGACATGGCCAACTTCTTCAGCACCGGTGCACATGCCGCCCGCGACCAAGCCATCGCTACCACGTCCTATGGCGTACAGGTCGCTCCCCAAACGCGCGAGCTGTTGGCCGGCACGCCCATGGAGGACAAGATCGACGGCGCGTTGGCCGACGTCGAAAACTGGCGCAAGCTCTTTCACTGCGGCCTGTACGGCGCATCGGTGCTGGTCGACCGCAGCCGCTGCGGCAGCATGGCCAACCATGAGCCCTGGCGCCTGATGGGCGACCCGGCCACGCCCATCCTCGCGGCCTATGAGGGCGACCCGATGCAGATCCGCCTCGTCCAGGGTGCGCAAGAGGCCCAGCATGTCTTTGCCATGAGCGGCCACAAGTGGTTGCACGAACCGGGCAACCCGAACTCGGGCTACATCAATGCGCAGCCGCTGGGCATCTCGGAGCACTTCGAATTCGACATGAAGATCAGCCCCATCGCCACGCGGCGCGCGGATAGCCTGTACATGGGCTCGTCCATCGACCAGTTGTGGGACGGCATGTGGGGCTTGGTGCGCAGCTACGGGCGCGAGCAGCCGGTTGGCAGCGGGGAGACGATTCCCGCCACCGCTCCCGGCCTGGCGCGCTTGAATGCCTTGCCCGGCACGCCGATACCGTTGCCGCCCGAGCCGCAGATCGCCGACCGCGCGGTGCAGGTATGCGGTCTTCTGGATGTGCAGGGCGACTACGGTGCTTACAAGAACTCCCTGGCCTTCGATATCAGCGTGTTGCGCGCCTGCGAGCTCACCGGCAACTGCGGCCCGAACGGCCAGAAGAAAGGGATCCCCTACAACCGGCGCATGGGCATGGACGACCCCAATGGCATCGTCTACGTGCTCAACAACCACCTGCCCGGCCAGCCCGTGCCGACCCGGTTCAACTGGCGGCGGCCCGACCAGATCGTCGAGATGCTGCGCGAACAGGTGGCGAGCGGCCAGCGCCGCATCGAGCCGCTGGTGTTGCGCGCCGCTGCGGGCCAGTGCATGCGCGTGAAGCTGCGCAACCATCTGCCGCCGCTGATCGCCGAAGGGCCGGCCTCCGGTGCCGCCAGCTTCGACCAGCATGCCGACAATTTCCTGTCGATGATTACCGACGGCTTCAACTACAACCAGGTGCGCATGTCTTCCAGCGTCAGCCTGCATGCGCCGCGCGTGGCGGTGTATGGGCCGGCCGCCGACGGGGCCAATATCGGCCTCACCACCATCGAGGCACAGGAGCAGGCCAGGATGGACGCCGAAGAGACGCCGCCGCCCGCGCCAGGCGCGCGCGGGCCCACGCCGCTTGGCGCGGCCGAACCGTTCCCGGTATCCAGCGCGGTGCAGCTGCCGCCACAGGCCAACCTGGTGCTGCCCTGCGGCAAGGACGATGCGCTGGGACATGGCTGCACCTCCCAGGAATTCATCTGGTATGCCGGCGACTATGCGTTGGACCGCGACGGCCAGCAGCTCGACAAACCCATCGAGTTTGGCGCTATCCCATTGTCCAGCTTCGGCGACGTGGTCAAGCACCCGGCCCACGGCGCCATTGGCGCGCTGGTGATCGGGCCATCGGGCAGCAAGGTGTGCCCAGCCGCTTCCGCCGAGGAGCGGCAGGCCGATGCCGGTACCTACGCCAGCGCCACGATCTGCGATGCGGGCGGCAAGCGTCTGTACCGCGACCTGGTCATGGTGCTGCAAGACGCGGTGGACGCCAAGATCAATGGCTCGCTGGTGCCCAACCTCAAGGGCGCGGAAGAGCCGGACGACTATGGCATCAAGGCCGTGAACTACCGCAGCGAGCCTCTCTGGGCGCGCCGTGGCGGCGATCCCTCCGTGCCCTTCGAGGAGCGCAACGCCTTCGACTACGCCAGCGTGCTCAGTTCGCAGCGGGACGCGCAGGGCCGCTGCATGGCGGGCATCGCCGCGCTGCCCCGGCCTGGCCTGGCGCCATGCGACCCGGAAACGCCCGTGTTCGTCGCGCGCGCGGGCTCCGAGGTGCGGCTGCGTGTGGTGCATCCCGGCGGCCACACGCGGCAGCAGGCCATCTCGCTCTCGGGCCACGATTGGAATCCGCACCCGTTCCACGCCGATTCCTCGCGCATTGCCGCCACCCACGCCGATGCCACGCGCGATGCCTGGACCCTGCAGGGGGCCTACAACAGCGTGGGCCCGCAAATGAGCGCCGACCTGCTGCTGACCGCTGGCGGGCGCTGGGCACTGGCGGGTGACCGTTTGTGGCGCAGCGACGCCGCTTTCCCATTCGACGGAGGCATCTGGGGCCTGCTGCGCGTGGTGCCCTGAACCCGCAAACTCACGGAGCCGACGATGAGCATCCAAACCGCTTCGACTGCCGATGACTTCGGCGATGAGTACTACGTCATCAACTGGACGGAGCCCCCGCAGTTCAACCCGCTGATCAACTTGCCCTGTAGTGTGGACAACTCGCTCGCCCGCTGGTTGTACGAGGAGGCCAGCATCGAGATCGACATTGCTGGTCCACCGCTGAGCATCTCGCGCTGCTCGCGCCTTCTGTTCAACTACAACTTCGCCCCCAATGACTCCGTGCTGCTGGGTGACAACCTGGCTGGCCGCATGCCGGTGCATCTGCGCTTTGCCACGCCGCTGCGCAGTGCCGGCGCGGCCGTATCCGCCGTAGGGCCGGTGGGGCGCGACTACCTGGCCCAGTGCGCGCTGCGGCTTGACAATGGGCAGTGGTGGCAAGTGCCACCTGTGCAGGCCCGGCTGAGCCGCACGCGCGGCACGGCGCCTTTCCTCGGCGGCACCGCGGCGCCGGGCCGCAGCATCGTGGAAGCCTGGTTCGATGTGGTCGACCCGGCCAACCAGGTGGACTTCATGCGCGTGGCCATCAATGGCCTGTGCTTCGTGCCCGACGGGGCGGTATGACACCCCGCCTCGCCCTTGCCTGGATGGCCGCGCTGCTGTGCGCAGCCGTGCCGGGGGTGGGCGCGGTGCAGGCGCGCACCGAGCAAGGCGGCGTGGCCCTGGCCTTCGAGCACCAGGCCGGGCCGGACGGCACGGGCGTGGCGCGCTTCACGATCACCGACGCGCGCACCGGCCGCCCCATCGAAGGCGCGCGCCCGGCCGCTTGGATGCTGGCCCGCCGCTCCGAGCAGGTGGCCAATGAAAGCAGCTGCGAGGACAAGGCCGCGCTGCACGCGGGCGGCTCGCTGGGGCAGCGCGCCGACGTAGATCTGAACGGCTACCGGCTCGTTACCCTTAACCACGACCGCACGGTGGCCTTCATCAATCCGCATGTGAGCCTGCGCCGCACGCAACTGGAATCCATCGTCCAGTTGCCCGCCGTGGGCCATGACTGGGTGCTGGCGCCTGCGGCGCAGCGGCTGGCCGTGAGCCTGCGGGATGCGGACGCGGTGGCGCTGATCGACCTGGCTTCGCGCAAGCTGGTGGCCACCGTGGGCACCGGCCCCGGCAGCCAGCCCACCCGGCTGGCGCTGGACCCGGATGGCCGGCGCTTGTGGGTCGGCCTGGATGGTGCGCAGGAGGTGCTGGCCGTGGATCTGGCCAGCGCGCAGGTGCTGGGCCGCGCGCCCGTGGGGCGCGGCCTGCACACGCTGGCGCTGGCGCCCGCGGGCCCCTGGCTTTTCGTCACCAATGCCGAAAGCGACAGCGTCTCGCTGGTCGACCGCGCCACCTTGTCCACGGCAACCCATGTTCCGCTGCCAGCCACGCCGGTTGCCGCCGCCTGGAGCGATGCGGCCCAGCGGCTCGCGGTGCTGTCGGCCAACGGCGGCCAGCTGTCGCTGGTCGATGCCCAGGGCCGGCGCGTGGATGCGGCGGTGCCGCTGGCGCGCGGTGCACTGGCGCTGGGCCTATTCGACGAAGGGCGGCGCGCGCTGGTGCTCAATGGCCGCACGCACACGCTCACCCTGGTGGACCTGGCCAGCGCTCGCGTGGTGGCTGAACGCACGGTGCCCGAGCACCCGGACCAACTCGGCTTCACCCGCGAATTCGCCTACGTGCGCTCGCAGGGCACGCCTGCGGTGCAACTCATCGCGCTGGGCGCGGCGCGCGAGGGGCGGCTCGAAGGCCCGTCCATCCCCATGGGCCGGCGCGCGCCCGGCGAAGCGCCGGACGCTTTCAACGTCGCCGGCGTGATGGCCCCGGCGCCCGAGGGCAATGCCATGCTGGTGGCCAACCCCGGCGACGGCAGCATCTACCGCTATGCGCAGGGGATGATGGTGCCCGTCAACAGCCACAGCAACTACCGCCGCCAGGCGCGGGGGCTGCTGGTGCTGGACGCCAGCCTGGCCGAGCGCGCGCCGGGCCGATTCGAGGCCCCCCTGCGCGCGCCCGCCACGGGCCGCTACGACGTGGTGGTGCGCAACCTGCGCCCGGCCCTCACGGCCTGCTTCACCGTGGCCCTGGAAGGCGCGCCGCCCACGGCGGAGCAGCGCGCCGCCGCCATGCGCCCCAAGCCCCGGCTGCTGGAGGCGCGCGCGCTGGGGGCCGACGAAGTCGCCGTGGATTTCGCCCTGACTGGGGATGCCGCCCCCGGCCCGGTGAGCCTGCTGCTGGTACAGCGCCATGGCGCCTGGCAGTCGCACGCGCCGGCGCAGCCTGTGGGCGCTGGCCGCTACAGCGCCCGGCTGCGCGGACTGCCGCAGGGCGATTTCGAAGCCTTGGTGGAAGCGCCCGCGCTGGACGTAGGCTATGCCGATGGCCGGCTGGGCCGCATCGCCTGGCCGCTGGCGGGGGGGCAGCCATGAACGCCACCAGCCCGCTGCGCCGCCGCCTGTGCGCCACGGCCCTGCTGGCCACGGCGGGCATGGCGCGCTCCGCCGATTGGCTGGCCGCGCCCGCGCTGCCCGCCGTGCCGCTGAAAGACGCGGACGGCAATACCTGGACGCTGGCCCAGGCGCTGGAGGGCACGCGCGTGGTGGTGGTCAGCTTCTTTTTCACCGGCTGCCAGACCGTATGCCCGCCGCAAACGGCGCTGCTGCGCGAGGCCCGGCAGCAACTGCACGCACAGGGCCGCAGCCGGGGCCTGCGCTGGCTGGCCCTGAGCGTCGATCCGCTGGGCGACGGGCCTGCGCAGCTGCGCGACTACGCCCGCCGTTTCGACCTGCCCCTGGCCCGGCCTGGCCAGCGCAGCGCGGACGGCGAATGGCTGCTGCTGAGCGGTGAGCGCGCCGCTCAGCAGCGCGCGCTGGCGGCGTTTGGCCTGCCGCCGGGTGCGCCGAGCGAGCACCCCAGCCTGCTGTGGCTGGCCGACACGGCGCGCGGGCGCTGGACGCGCAGTTCCTCCCTCAACCCTCCCGAGGCGCTGGCGGCGCTGGTGGCGTCGCTGCAGGACGCATGACCATGCGCCGCGCACCATCCGCCCTGCGCACGGCGAGGCCCTGGCGTCTGGCCTGGGCTGCCGTGCTGGCGGTGGCCGCCACGCCGTCGTTGGCCGTGGACGGCGATGCGCTCTTGCGCGAAGGCCGGGCGCTCTACCGGGGCGAACGCGCATGGTCGCGCGCCGCGCAACTGCATGGCGTGGCCCTCGCGGGGGCGGCGTGCGTGCAATGCCACGGCCCCCATGGCGAGGCGCGCACCGAGGCCGGCGTGCCGGTGCCCGCCATCACCTGGCAGCGGCTGGCGCAGCCCGCCGCGCGGCGCCCTGCCTACGCGAATGAAGCGGCAGTGCTGCGGGCCTTGGAGAGCGGCCACGATCCCGCGGGCCGCGCCCTGGCCGCCCCCATGCCGCGCTACTACTTGGATGCGCACGAGGCCCGCGCTTTGCTGGCCTGGCTGCGCGCCATGGGCACCGAGGCCGCCCCCGTGCCCGGCGTGACGGCCGACCGCGTGGCGCTGGGCGCGGTGCTGCCGCTGTCCGGCCCGCAGGCGGCGGCGGGCCGTGCCGTGCGCGAAGCGCTGGAGCGCGGCATCGAATCCATCAACCGCAGCGGCGGCCTGTTTGGCCGGCGGCTCACGCTGGAAGTCGCCGATGCCGGGCCCGATGCCGCCAGCGCCTCGGCGGCGGCCACGCAACTGGTGCGAAGCGAACGCGCCTTCGTGCTGGTGGCCAGCCTGGTGCCCGCGCCCGGCGCGCCGCTGCGCCAGGCGCTGGTCGCGCACGACAGTGCCCTGGTCGCCGCGCTGGGCCAGCCCGTCCAGCCGGAGGAGGATGCCCGCATCACCTGGCTGCTGCCCAGCCTGGCGCAGCAGGCGGCGGCACTGGCCGCCGCGCTGCCGAAGCACTGCGCGTCGGCGCGTGACGGGCTGCGCGTGCTGTACTGGCGGCAGGGGGCCGTGGCGGCGCTGGCCTCGGATGCCCCCCTTGTCACGTGGCAGCCCATCGATGGCCCGGCGGATCTGCAACAGGCGCTGGCCGCTGCCCCGGCGCGCGCCACCGTCGCGCTGCTGCCGCCCGCCCTGGCGCAGCAGGCCCGCGACGCGCAGGGCGGCACGGGCCAGTGCCTGGGCACGCTGGCCGTGGTGTCCGGCGCACCGCCCGCGGATTCGCGCGTCCCTGAACTGCTGGGCTTGCCCATGCCGCCCACGGCCGTGCCGGCGGGGGGCGCCGCCCTGTGGAGCCTGCTGGCCGACAGCAGCCTGGCGGTCGCCGTCGAGGCGCTGTCGCGCACGGGCCGCCAGTTGGACGTTGCGCGCTTTCTGGCCGCCGTGGACTCGCTGCAACGCCTGCCGGTCGCGTCCGCGCCGGGGCTCACGCTGGCCTTCGGGCCGCACCGGCGGCACGGCTTCGAGCCAGCCTGGATTTGGAAGGAGGGAACCCCCCATGACCACAGCACCCCGTCCCCCATCGCCCGGCGCTGAGAGCGTGTTGAAGCGCAGGGCCGCGCTCCTTGCGCTGGCGCTGCTCGCATCCGGCGCCGCTGAAGCGCAGCAGCCCAACCCCGGCTTTGCCATGCTGGGCCATCTCCAGACCCTGTCCGTGGACGATGCGAACAACCCGCTTTCGGCCGGGCGCATGACGGTCAACGGCATACCGGTGCGGCTGCCCGCCAACCTCTACGTCACCCTGCCGGGCCAGTACCTCACGGTGTCTGACCTGTTCCGTGGCAAGCACCCCGGCATGGCGCCCGCGCTGGCGCCGCCGCAGGCCGCCAGCGGGCTGGCGCTGGCCGACGCCACCCGCGCGCCGATTCCCGTCGAGGTCGAGGTGATGGGCAACATCGTGGACGGGGAATACCGGGCGGGCGTGGTGCGCTTGAGCCAGCAGGGGCTGAATCTCGGCCAGGGCTTCATCCGCGCCATAGACCATGCCAAGGGCGAACTGCTGGTCGGCCCCGACGCCGGCGGCCCGCCCGTGGCGCGGGTGCGCATCAACGACGCCACCGGGGCCTATGGCAAGCGCAATGCCGACAAGACCGGCGGCAGTGCCTTCGACGAGCGCTTTGCCGCCGACCCCGGCAACGCGGGGGTGGCGGCCAACACGGGCTTTCCCATGTGCATTCCCGCCTCCGCGGGCGACGCGGCCTGCCCGGCCGCCAACCGCGCGCCCGAGGGCGGCGCCTTCGCCCCCAGCCAGGGCCGCCGCTACACCTGCGGCCCCGTGGCGGCGGAGCCGCAGGCGCCGGCGCACCCCGGCTGCGACCCGAGGAAGCCCGCGCCGCTCAAGGAGGGCGATTTCATCAGCTATGCCGGCATGTTGACCGAGGACAGTCCCGGCAGCGGCACCTTCTTCCACGCCGCCCACGCCATCGAGGCGCTGCTGGGCATCTACACCTCGCCGGGGCGCAACCCGGCCTACGTGTTCACCGAGGTGACCATCGTCGGTACGCTGGGCGACCCGTGGCCCCAGATCGACCAGGAGGAAACGTCGCGTTTTCGCATCGTGGGCTTCACCACCGATCCGTCGCGCCGCGTAAAGGTGTACGCGGTGGACAGCCCCGGCACGCCGGCCCAGGCTTCGCCGCTGCCGCTGGACCCCGACGCAGGCCCGGGCGAGCGCCTGCTCACCGTGCTGCAGCCCAGCCCCACGGCGCAGATCGGCCGGGTGCGCATCACGCTGGACGCCAAGTCCAACTTCCTGCCGATCACGCGCGACATCCTGGCCCGCATCGAAGGCCACCCGCGCGACGCCGCCACGGCGGGCGGCTTGGCGCAGGGCCGCTACACGTCGCCGGTGAGCGAGTACATCGCGCCGGAGAACACGCGCTTCGGCCGCCCGCGCGCGCCGGTGGCCGCGCCGTTCGAGAACTTCTGCTTCCTCTCGCGCGGCGGAGAGCCCTTGAGCACGCTGGGGCGCGACGGGCCACCGATCGGCCCGCTGGCTCCCTTCCCGGATTCGGGCCGGGGGCTGGTCGCGCAGGCGCGGGCGGATGGCCTGCGGGCTTGCCCGTAACGGGCGCGGAGCGGGTAGGTACTATTGTTTTGATAGCTTCCAGCGCTTGATGGGCAAGCGCTGGGAGCATATTTCATTCATTGGTGCGAAAGCGGCTGCGATACTCCGCGGGTGTCGTATTCAACCGCTTGCGGAACGCCCGCGTCAGCGTATCGGTCGTCCCCAGTCCGCAGGCGGCGGCAATGCGCTCCAGCGGTTCATCCGTGGTTTCCAGCCGGTTGCGCGCCATTTCCACGCGGGCGGATTCGACGTAGGCGGCGGGCGTGGTGTGCAGCTCGGCCTTGAACAGGCGCGCCAGTTGCCGCTCGCTCACGTGGATGCGCTCGGCCAGGTCGGGCAGGGCGAGCGGCTGGGCCAGGTTCTGCGCGATGTGGTGGCGCAGCGCGTCCATGCGGCGCGTGGTGGGTGGCTGGGCGATGGCCACGCTGAATTGGCTTTGCCCGCTGGGCCGCTTCAGGAACATGACGAGCTGCCGCGCCACGCGCAGCGCCACGGCCTCGCCGAAGTCGTCGGCCACCAGGGCCAGCGCCAGGTCCAGGCAGGCGGTCAGGCCCGCGCCCGTCCACAGGTTGCCCTCGCGGATGAAGATGGGCTCGGCGTCCACCGTCACCGCCGGGTACTCCGCCGCCAGCTGCCGCGCGGTGGACCAGTGCGTGGTGGCGCGCTTGCCATCCAGCAGCCCCGCCGCCGCCAGCACGTGCGCGCCCACGCAGACCGAGGTGACGCGGCGCGTGCGGGCGGCCAGCTTTTTCACCCATTGCACGATCAGCGGGTCGACCACGGCGCGCGGCTCGCCCGCGGCGTTCCTTTGCACCGCGCCGGGCACCACCAGCGTGTCGATGCGTTGGCGCGCCAACTGGCCAAAGGTCAGGTCGGGCAGCACGCGCACCCCGGCGGAGGTGGCCACCGCCTCCAGCGTGGCCGCCGCCAGCACCACGCGGTAGCCCGTGGGCTTGTCCATCTCGCGCTGGAGCAGCGAAAACACTTCGGCGGGGCCGGTCACGTCCAGCAGATCCACCTGGTCGAACAGGACGATGACGATGAGGCGTTCTATGTTGCGCGCGTGCCGGGAATGTCTGAATCTGCATGTTATATGACATTGCGGACATGGATTGGCGTTCCTACCATTCCTTCATCTTTCAACCCCTTCAAGGAACCCGGATGACTTCCAAGACCCTGCGCGAGATCAACGCCCTCGACGCCGCCCCCGCCACGCTGGCCCATGCCACGCTGGTGCTGGTGGACTACCAGAACACCTACACGCGCGGCGTGATGGAGCTGACCGGCTGGCAGCCCGCGCTGCAAGCCGCGTCCGCCCTGCTGGCCCGTGCGCGCGCGGCGGGGGCCCAGGTCATCCACGTGATGCACGACGGCGGCGCGGGCTCGCCCTACGACATCACGGCGGACATCGGCCAGATCCACCCCAGCGTGGCCCCCGTGGCGGGCGAGCCCGTGGTGGTCAAGCACGCCCCCAACAGCTTCGTGGGCACCAACCTGGGCGAGCTGGTGGACGCGGCGGGCCACCAGCAACTCATCATCATCGGCTTCATGACGCACATGTGCGTGACCTTCACCGCCGAAGGCGCGTTCCTGCGCGGCAACCAGCCCACCGTGGTGGCCGACGCCTGCGCCACGCGCCCCCTGGCGACGGCGGTGGCGGGCGTGTCCGCCGAGCAGTTGCACCACGGCGCGCTGGCGACGATTGGCGATTTGTACGGCGTGGTCGTGCCCACGGGGGCTGCCTTGCAGTAGGCTTGGCCCATGACCGCCCTGACCGCATCCGAACTGCATTCCCTTGCCGACGAACCCCAGCCGCGCTGCGCCGATTGCGCCAAGCTCTGGCGGCACCCGGGCTGGGAGTCGATCTCCGGCGCGATGCAGGTGGGGCAGTTGCAGCGCGTGGGTACCTTGGTGCAGGAGGGCAACGACCGTCTGGACGAATTCCACCCGCAGGGCACGCAACTGTGGTCGCCCGATGCGCCCATCGCCCTGGGCTGGCACCCGTACAACCGCTGCACGGTGTGGCGCTGCCGCCAGTGCGCGGCGGCGTTCCTGCGCTACACGGAGTACGGCGGCTACTACGAGGAAGAGCGCATCCGGCCCCTGCTGCCCGACCTGATCGTGGCGCCCGAAGGCTGACGCCGCTCAGGCCGCGGCGACCACGCGGTTGCGCCCCGTTTCCTTGGCCTGGTAGAGCGCGCTGTCGGCGCGGCGGATGACGGTGTGCAGGTCCAGGTCGGCGGGGCCGTGTTCCGACACGCCGATGCTGACCGTCACGCGCACGCAGATGTCGGCCGCGGCCACGCGCTCGGCCACGCGGCGGGCCAGCGGCTCGGCGTCGGCCAGGCGGGTGTTCGGCAGCAGCACGCAGAACTCCTCGCCGCCCCAGCGGCCCACGAGATCGGTGCTGCGCAGCGCGGCGCGCAGGCTGGCGGCCACGGCCTGCAGCACTTGGTCGCCCAGGGCATGGCCGTGCTGGTCGTTGACGGCCTTGAAGTGGTCCACGTCCACCATCATCAAGGCATAGCCCGCGCGGCCTGCGCGCGCCCAGGTGTGCGCGGACTGAAGCCGCTCCATCAGGCCGCGGCGGTTGAGCATACCGGTCAGATCGTCGGTCAGGGCGTGCCGCCCCAGCCGACCCAGCACGATGCGTATGTGCAGGAGATTGATCAGCCCGCCCACCAGGAGCGAAGCCACGGCAAAGGCGATGGTGTAGCCGGGAGCGCTGGAGAGGCTGGCCTGCGCGTCTGTCCGCAACGCCTGCACGCCGCAGGCCAGCAACAGGGCGGCTATCAGCGCGTAGCCTCCCGCAGCCATGGTGGTGACGGCGGATGAACTGGCCCGGCCATAGCGCAGCAAAAGGCGCACGCTGAGCAGCAGCATGGCGGCATAGCCGAAGGCCACGGCCGCCACGCGCAGGCCGAGGCCGTTGCGCACCGCGAAGCTGGCGGCAATGAGGGCCGCGGCCAGCGCCAGCCCCGCCGCGTAGCTTTGCAGCCTGGTCGGGCGGCCCCAATGCAGCGCCAGGGCGCGGTGTTCCGCCATGGCCGCCGCGACGAGGAGCAGGCCGGCCAGGCCGGGCAGGGCGCCGCCGCCGTCCCAGGGCGGCACGAGCAGCGCCAACCCCAGCGCCAGGAGGAACCAGAACAGCGCCAGGTACCCCTCGGCGCTGCGCCAGCGCCGTGCCAGGCGCGCCGTCATCGTCCAGCCCAGGGCGTGGATGAAGAACTGCACCGCAACGATCGCCAGCAGGGCCTGGGTGGTCATTCGGGGATTATTGCGCCAGCGCCTGCAGCAGCTCCGTCTCGATCTGGATCTGGCGCGCGCTGTGCTGCAGCTCCGGCCCCTGGATGAGGAAGCTGTCTTCCACCCGCTCGCCCAGGGTGCTGACCTTGGCGAGTTGCACGCTCAGGTGGTGCTGGGCCAGGATGCGCGCCACCAGGTAGAGCAGGCCCGCGCGGTCGCTGGCGGAGATGGTGAGCAGCCAGCGCTGGGCCTTTTCGTCGGGCCGCAGCGCCACGCGCGGCGCGATGGGGAAGCTCTGCACGCGGCGCGACACGCGCTTGCGCGTGGGCTCGGGCAGGGGCGCGCCGGCCTCCAGCACCTGCACCAGGTCGCTTTCGACCATGTGGGTCAGTTCGCGGTAGTGGCCCGGCAGGGTGGAGGTGACGACCTGGTAGGTGTCCAGCGCGTAGCCGTTGGCGGCGGTGTGGATGCGCGCGTCCAGGATGGAGAAGCCCGCGCGGTCGAAGTAGCCGCAGGTGCGCGCGAACAGGTCGGGCTGGTCGGCGGCGTAGACCAGCACCTGCAGGCCTTCGCCCGCGAGCGACTGGCGCGCGCGCACGATGGGCCGGGCGCCGCCCACGTGGCGCGAGAGGTGGCGCGCGTGCCAGGCGATGTCCGCCGCCTCGTGGCGCATGAAGTAGCCCACGTCCAGCGTGTCCCAGAGTTTTTTCTGCACGTCGTGGGGCTGGGCCTGCAGCGCGAGCAGCACCAGAGCCTCGCGTTTGCGCGCCTCGACGTCGGCCGCGGCATCGGGCGCGCGGCCGCCGAGCACGCGCAGCGTGGCGCGGTACAGGTCTTCGAGCAGCTTGCCTTTCCAGGCGTTCCAGACCTTGGGGCTGGTGCCGCGGATGTCGGCCACGGTGAGCAGGTACAGCGCTGTCAGGTAGCGCTCGTTGCCCACGCGGCGCGCGAAGGCATGGATCACGTCGGGGTCGCTCAAGTCCTGCTTTTGCGCCACGGTGCTCATCACCAGGTGTTCGCGCACCAGGAATTCGACCAGCTGCGCGTCGGCCTTGTCCACGCCGTGCTGGCGGCAGAAGCGGCGCACTTCCTGCGCGCCGATGACGGAGTGGTCGCCGCCCCGGCCCTTGCCGATGTCGTGGAACAGCGCGGCGAGGTACAGCAGCCAGGGCTTGTCCCACCCGCCCGCGAGCTGCGAGCAGAACGGGTATTCGTGCGCGTGCTCGGCGATGAAGAAGCGGCGCATGTTGCGCAGCACCATCAGCGTGTGCTGGTCCACGGTGTAGACATGGAACAGGTCGTGCTGCATCTGCCCCACGATGCGGCGGAATGGCCACAGCGTGCGCCCCAGCACCGAGGTCTGGTTCATGAGCCGCATGGCGTGGGTGATGCCGTTGGGCTGCTGCAGGATGTGCAGGAACCGCGCGCGGTTCACCGGGTCGCGGCGGAAGCTGGCGTCCATGACGTTGCGCGCGTTGTACAGCGCGCGCAGCGTGCGGACCGACAGGTCCTTGAGGCCCACCGAGGTCTGGTAGAGCAGAAAGGTTTCGAGGATGGCGTGCGGCTCGCGCTGGTACAGGTCGTCGCTGGCGACTTCGATCAGGCCCGCTTTTTCGGAAAAGCGCGCGTTGATGGGGCGCAGCGGGCGCAGTTCGTGCGTGGAGGGGTTGAGGCGCTCCTCGATGTTCAGCAGCAGGATCTGGTTGAGCTGCGACACCGCCTTGGCGGCCCAGTAGTAGCGGCGCATCAGCGTTTCACTGGCGCGCTGGGGCAGGCGCTTGCCGTCGGGCGAGGTGCTGCGGTAGCCGAAGGATTCGGCCACTGCCGTCTGCAGGTCGAACACCAGCCGGTCTTCATGCCGCCCCGCGATGGCGTGCAGCCGGGCGCGGATGAGGAACAGCAGCGCCTCGGTGCGCGCCAGCGCGCGCGCCTCCAGCGGCGTGGCCAGGCCGCTGGCCGCCAGCTCGTGCCAGCTGCGGCCCAGCCCGGTGGCGCGGGCCACCCACAGGATCATCTGCAGGTCGCGCAGCCCGCCGGGCGACTCCTTGCAGTTGGGCTCCAGCGCGTAGGGCGTGTTCTCGTACTTGGTGTGGCGCTGGCGCATTTCCAGCGTCTTGGCGACGAGGAAGGCCGGGGCGTCCATTTGCTCCGCGTAGCGCGCCTGGAATGCGCGGAACAGCGCGGCGCTGCCCGCGATGCGGCGCGCTTCGAGCAGCGAGGTCTGCACCGTCACGTCCTGCGCCGATTCGGCCAGGCACTGCGCCACGGTGCGCACGCTGGAGCCGATCTCCAGCCCCGCGTCCCAGCAGCTGCCGATGAAGGCTTCCAGGCGCGTGCGCAGGGCCTCGTCGGCGTCGGCGCTGCAATCGTCGGGCAGCAGCAGCAGCACGTCCACGTCCGAGCGCGGAAAAAGCTGCGCGCGCCCGTAGCCGCCCACGGCGGCCAGCGCCAGCCCGGCGGGGAGTTCGGCGCGCCGCCACAGCGTTTGCAGCAGCCGGTCGGCCAGCTGCGAGTGTCTGCGCAGCAGGGTGCGCACGCCGCGCGTGGATGCGCCCTGGGTCTGGAAGTCGGCCAGCAGCGCGGCCTTGTCGGCGCGGTACTGGGCGCGCAGCGCGGCAAGATCGGTCATGGGGCGGGCTGGCTCAGGTTGCGGTCGCGGTGACGAACGCGGGCAGCGGCGGCGAGCCGGCGGAGAGCGTGAGCACGTCGTAGCCCGTCTCGGTCACCAGCACGGTGTGCTCCCATTGGGCCGAGAGGCTGTGGTCCTTGGTGACGATGGTCCAGCCGTCGTTGCCGTGCTCCTTGACCTCGCGGCGGCCCAGGTTGAGCATGGGCTCGATGGTGAAGGTCATGCCCGGCACCAGCGTTTCGCCCTGGCCGGGACGGCCGTAGTGCAGCACCTGCGGCTCTTCGTGGAATTTCTTGCCGATGCCGTGGCCGCAGAACTCGCGCACCACCGACAGGCCGTGGCCTTCGGCGAACTTCTGGATGGCGTGGCCGATGTCGCCCAGGCGCGCGCCGGGCTTGACCTGCTGGATGCCGAGCCACATGGCCTCGAAGGTCAGCGCCGACAGCCGCTTGGCCGCGATGGAGCATTCGCCGATCAGGTACATGCGGCTGTTGTCGCCGAACCAGCCGTCCTTGGTGATCACGGTGACGTCCACGTTCACGATGTCGCCTTTTTTGAGCGGCTTGGCGTTCGGGATGCCGTGGCACACCACGTTGTTGACCGAGGTGCACAGGTGCCCGGGGTAGGGCGGGTAGCCGGGCGGTTGGTAGCCGATGGTGGCGGACACGGTGCCCTGCTGGGCCATGCATTCCGCGCCCAGGCGGTCGATTTCGGCGGTGGTGATGCCAGGCTTGATGTGGGGGGCGATGTAGTCCAGCACCTCGGAAGCGAGGCGGCAGGCCTCGCGCATTCCGGCGATGTCTTGGGCGGACTTGGTGGTGAAGGTCATGGGGCGGGATTATCCCATTGCCCTCGTAAAATCGCGGGTTCCGCCTACCGCCACCCCACTACAGGCCGCTACCGTGACCTTGCATCTGATTTCGCTTGACGGGGGCAATGCCCTCAGCCCCTTCCGCGCCCGGCAACTCCACAGCGCCCTCGCGGCCATCCACCCCAAGATCACCGGCATCAGCGCGCGCTACGTGCACCTGGTGGCGACCGGGGCCGAGCCCGCCGCCGCGCAGCGCGCGCAACTGGCCGCGCTGCTGACCTATGGCGAACCCTATGAAGGCGGCACGGGCGATGAGGGCGGCGCGGCGCTGGTGGTCACCCCGCGCCTGGGCACGGTGTCGCCCTGGGCGTCCAAGGCCACGGACATCGCGCGCAACTGCGGCCTGGAGGTGTTCCGCGTGGAGCGCATCACCGAATACCGCATCGGACTGAAATCGGGCTTGCTGGGCGGCCAGCCCGCATTGAGCGCGGAGCAGCGCGGCCAGATCGCCGCGCTGCTGCACGACCGCATGACCGAATCGGTGTTTGCGACGCGCGAGGAGGCGCAGCAGTTGTTCTCCGCGCTGCAGGCCCAGCCGATGGAGTTCGTTGATGTGCTGGGCGGAGGCCGCGCCGCGCTGGAGGCTGCCAACAAGCAATGGGGCCTGGCGCTGGCCGACGACGAGATCGACTACCTGGTCAGCGCCTTCAACAGTTTGAAGCGCAACCCCACCGATGTGGAACTGATGATGTTCGCCCAGGCCAACAGCGAACACTGCCGCCACAAGATCTTCAACGCCCAGTTCACCATCGACGGCGTGGCGCAGGACAAATCGCTGTTCGGCATGATCCGCAACACCGAAGCCGTCTCGCCCCGGCACACCATCGTGGCCTATGCGGACAACGCCTCGATCATGGAAGGGCATGCGGTCGAGCGGTTTGTAGCCAAAATGGCCTCCAGCCCAGAAGGGGTGAGCGCTAGCAGCTACCAAAAGAGTAGCGCAACCCACCACGTGCTGATGAAGGTGGAAACGCACAACCACCCCACGGCGATCTCGCCCTTCCCGGGCGCGTCGACCGGCGCGGGCGGCGAAATCCGTGACGAAGGCGCCACGGGCCGCGGCTCCAAGCCCAAGGCGGGGCTGACGGGCTTCACCGTCTCCAAGCTCTGGGGCGGCGAGTTCGGCAAGCCCGGGCACATCGCCAGTCCGCTGCAGATCATGATCGAAGGCCCGCTGGGCGGCGCGGCGTTCAACAACGAGTTTGGCCGCCCCAACCTGGCCGGCTACTTCCGCGAATACGAGCAGCAGGTCGGCGACGTGATGCGCGGCTACCACAAGCCCATCATGATCGCGGGCGGCCTGGGCGTGATCGATGCCGAACTGACGAAGAAGATCGCATTCCCCGCCGGCACGCTGCTCATCCAACTGGGTGGCCCCGGTATGCGCATCGGCATGGGCGGCGGCGCGGCCAGTTCGATGGCCACGGGCACGAACGCGGCGGAACTCGATTTCGACTCCGTGCAGCGCGGCAACCCCGAGATCGAGCGCCGCGCACAGGAGGTCATCAACCACTGCTGGGCGCAGGGCGCGGACAACCCCATCCTGGCCATCCACGACGTGGGCGCGGGCGGCCTGTCGAACGCCTTCCCGGAACTGACCAACGACGCGGGCCGGGGCGCGCGCTTCGACCTGCGCGCCGTCCAGCTGGAGGAATCGGGCCTCGCGCCCAAGGAAATCTGGTCGAACGAAAGCCAAGAGCGCTATGTGCTGGCGATCGCGCCCGAGTCGCTCGCGCAGTTCACCGCGTTCTGCGAGCGCGAGCGCTGCCCGTTCGCCGTGATCGGCACGGCGACCGAAGAACGCCAACTGGTGCTGGAAGACACGGCGGTGGCGTCTGGCGACCAGAAATACCCCGTCAACATGCCGATGGACGTGCTGCTCGGCAAGCCGCCCAAGATGCACCGCGACGTGACAAGCGTCACACGCGCGCTGCCCGCGATGAACCTGGACGGCGTGCCGCTCGAAAAAGCCGTCATCGAGGTGCTGGCGCACCCGACCGTGGCGTCCAAGCGCTTCCTCATCACCATCGGCGACCGCGCCGTGGGCGGCCTCACGCACCGCGACCAGATGGTCGGCCCCTGGCAGGTGCCCGTGGCCGACGTGGCCGTCACGCTGGCCGACTACCGCGGCTTTGCGGGCGAGGCGATGGCGATGGGCGAGCGCACGCCGCTGGCCGCCATCAACGCCCCCGCCTCGGGCCGCATGGCGGTGGCCGAGGCGCTGACCAATCTGCTGGCCGCGCCCATCGAATTGCCGCGCGTCAAGCTCTCCGCCAACTGGATGGCCGCCTGCGGCGAACCGGGCGAAGACGCGGCGCTGTACGAAACCGTCAAGGCCGTGGGCATGGAGCTGTGCCCGCAGTTGGGCATCTCCATCCCCGTGGGCAAGGACTCGCTTTCGATGCGCACGCAGTGGTCCGAGAACGGCGCCGTCAAGAAAGTCACCTCGCCGGTCAGCCTCGTCATCACCGCGTTCGCCAGCATCGCCGACGTGCGCGGCACGCTCACGCCGCAACTCGACGCCGAGCTGGAGGCCACCACGCTGGTGCTGATCGACCTGGGCCGGGGCCGGATGCGCATGGGCGGCTCCATCCTGGGCCAGGTGCTGGGCCAGAGCGGCAACGAAACGCCCGACCTCGACAACGCCCGGGACCTGATCGCGCTGGTCGATGCCGTCAACGCGCTGCGTGCACAGGGCCGCATCCTGGCCTACCACGACAAGGGCGACGGCGGCCTGCTGGCCACGGCGGCCGAGATGGCCTTCGCGGGCCACGTGGGCGTGGCGCTGAACGTGGACATGCTGGTCACCGAGGGCGACGGCATCAGCGACAGCCGCATGGAATCGGGCGACGCCAAGAACTGGGCGCAGCAGGTCAGCGGCCGCCGCGAGGAGATGACGCTGCGCGCGCTGTTCAACGAAGAACTCGGCGTGGTGCTGCAGGTGCGCACCAGCGAGCGCAACGCCGTCATGCAGACCCTGCGCGAGCACGGCCTCGCCGCCTGCAGCCACTTCGTCGGCACCACGCGCCCGCAGGCCAGCGGCATGGACGTGGGCAAGGGCGAACTGCAAGTCTGGCGCGACGCGAAGAAGGTCTTCGGCGCGAGCCTGTCCGACCTGCACCAGGTCTGGGACGCCGTGAGCTGGAAGATCGCCCAGCAGCGCGACAACCCCGCCTGCGCTGACAGCGAACACGCCGCCGCGGGCGAGCCTGCCGACCCTGGTCTGCACGTGCACCTCACGTTCGACCCGCAGGACAACGTGGCTGCTCCGTTCGTGAATCTGCAAGCCAAGCCCCGCGTGGCCGTGCTGCGCGAGCAGGGCGTGAACTCGCACGTCGAAATGGCCTATGCGTTCACCGAAGCCGGTTTCGAGGCCGTGGACGTGCACATGACCGACCTGCAGGCGGGCCGCGCCCGGCTCCAGGACTTCGCGGGCGTGGTGGCCTGCGGCGGCTTCAGCTACGGCGACACGCTGGGCGCGGGCATCGGCTGGGCGCGCTCCATCACCTTCAACGAGCGGCTGTCCGAGCAGTTCCAGCAATTCTTTGGTCGCGCCGACACCTTCGGCCTGGGCGTGTGCAACGGCTGCCAGATGTTCGCCGAGCTGGCCGACATCATCCCCGGCGCGCAGCACTGGCCGCGCTTCACGCAGAACCAGAGCAACCGCTTCGAGGCGCGCCTAAGCATGGTCGAGGTGCTGGAGTCGCCGAGCCTCTTCCTGCAGGGCATGGCCGGCTCACGCCTGCCGATCGCCGTGGCGCACGGCGAGGGCTATGCCAACTTCCGCTTCCGGGGCAATGCGGACCAGGTGGTCAAGGCCATGCGCTACGTAGACAACCACGGCCAGCCGACGGAGCAGTACCCGTTCAACCCCAACGGCAGCGCGGGCGGCCTGACGGCGGTGACCACGGCGGATGGCCGCTTCACGGCCATGATGCCGCACCCCGAGCGTGTGTTCCGCAATATCCAGATGAGCTGGACTTCGGGCGACAAGTCCGCATTCAGCCCCTGGATGCGCGTGTGGCGCAATGCGCGCAAGTGGCTGGGGTGATCCGGCTTCTTCGACACCCAGGCCCTGCGGGGCCCTTGTCGTTTCCCGTCACTGCTCCAGCATGCGTCCTGCGCGGGCGCGGGCCTGCTGCACCAGCGTGGAAATGAGCGTGGCTTCGGGCAGGTTGCGCCAGTAGCGGCGCGGCATCTCGCGCAGCATGGCTTGCTCCTTGAGGCGCGCGGGGTTGAAGGTGCTGGCGTAATAGGTCAGCCACAGCGCCTCGCCCGCATCGGCCGGCGGCGCGTCGCAGCGTCGCGCGCCCGCGCCAAAGCGCAGCGCCGCGCCGTCCCAGTGGGCGCTGCAGGCGGGCGTCAGGATGGCCCAGTGCATGTTGGCAAAGCGCTTGCGAAAGAACGGCGCGGCCGCGCGCACGATGTGGTGCTCCGGCTCGAACCAGGCGATGTGCAGGTCCGGCGCGCCGGGCCGCTGCGTGGCGCGAAAGCGCACGAAGGCGTGCATCTTGTGGATTTCGCGCGCGACGGGCCGGGCCAGCGCCTCGATGGCGCGCCAGTCCTCGTCCAGCGCATCGAGGCGCAGCGCCGGCCGGGCCTGCGCGCGCGCCAGCCAGCGGTGGCACAGCTCGAAGCGCCCGGCCGCGCGGTGCAGGCAGGCTTGGCGCAGCGTGGACAGCTGCGCCTGGGACAGCGCCAGCCCCGCCGCGCCAGGGCCGGCCAGCGTGGCCAGCATCGCCGCCGGCAGCGCGGGAGCGGGGCCGCCGGCAAACAGATCCGGCCCCGCGCCGAGGTCCTGCGCGCCCTCCATCGCCGGCCAGCGCCAGCGCACCGCGGCGGGGTCGGCCCCATGGGCCAGCAGCGCCCGGCAGGCCGCGCGAAAGCCGGGCCAGTCGTCGGGGCCGTCAAGCTCCAGCATCAGCTCCTGCTCGTGCATGACACGCTCTAGAACAGGCTGGCCTGCGCCGGGCTGGCGCTGCGCATGCCGCTGTGGCGTGCCTGGGCCGGGCCATTGCGCGACTGCGCGATCAGCTGCCGGCGCAGCGCGGCGGAGTCCATCTCGCCCAGCGCGGGCCGGTGGCCGTCGATCAGCAGAAACGGCAGCGCCTTGTGCACCGGCGCGCGCAGCCGCAGCAGGTCGTCCAGGCGCAAGCGGCGTACGCGCCGCGCCGCCAGCAGCCGGTCCACCGTGTGCGCGCCCAGGCCCGGCACGCGCAGCAGCAGGCTGCGCGGCGCGCGGTTGGCGTCCACCGGAAAGTGCTGGCGGTGGGCCAGCGCCCAGGCGAGCTTGGGGTCGATCTCCAGGTCGAGCATGCCCTGGCGCGCGCCGGCGGCGATCTCCCGCGCCTCGAAGCCGTAGAAGCGCATCAGCCAGTCGGCCTGGTAGAGCCGGTGCTCGCGCAGCAGCGGCGGCGCTTGCGGCGGCAAGTCGCGCGAGGCGTCCGGAATGGGGCTGAACGCCGAGTAGTAGACGCGCCGCAGGCCATAGCCGGCGTACAGAGCGTGGCTCGACTGCAGGATGTCGGTGTCCGAGGCGCGGTCGGCGCCGACGATCATCTGCGTGCTCTGCCCGCCGGGCGCAAAGCGCGGCGCGGCGGCGCGCTGCGCGGGCGCGCCGGGCAGCGACTGCGCCTGGCGCTGCTCGCGCACGGCCGCGCGCCAGGCTTGCACGTGCCCGTCCACGCGCTGCATGGCGGCGCGAATGCGCTGGCCGTCCTTTTCCGGCGCCAGTTGGGCCAGGCCGCTGGCCGTGGGCAGCTCCACGTTGATGCTCAGCCGGTCCGCATGGCGGCCCGCGAGCGCCAGCAGCTCGGGCGCCGCGTCGGGAATGGTCTTGAGATGGATGTAGCCGCGGAAATCGTGCTCCTCGCGCAGGCGGCGCGCGACCTCGACCAGCTGCTCCATCGTGTAGTCGCTGGAGCGGATGATGCCGCTGGAGAGGAACAGCCCCTCGATGCAGTTGCGCCGGTAGAAGTCCAGCGTGAGCTGCACCACCTCGTCCACCGTGAAGCGCGCGCGCTGCACGTTCGAGCTTTTGCGGCTGATGCAGTAGCGGCAGTCGAAGATGCAGAAATTGGTCAGCAGGATCTTGAGCAGCGAGATGCAGCGCCCGTCCGGCGCGTAGCTGTGGCAGATGCCCGCGCCCATGACCGAGCCCAGCCCCCGGCCGTCCAGCGAGTCGCGCCGCTGCGAGCCGCTGGAGGCGCAGCTGGCGTCGTACTTGGCGGCGTCGGCGAGGATGAAAAGTTTGCGTTGCAATTCCATAACTGTATAAATATACAGTTTATGGAATGTCCGGGCGCGATGCCCGGCCAGGCGCTCAGTGGACGGTGATGCGGTTGGTCTTGATGGCGAAAAAGCCCGCATCCGCCGCATCCGCTGCCAGCGGATTTTTGTGATATCGCTTCAGGCAGGCTGGCGGCCCAGAAACTCCTGCACCGCCTCGGCAAATGCCTGGGGCTGCTCCACGCAGCCGAGGTGGGCCGTGTCGATGGTGGCCAGCCGGGCGCCGGGAATCTGCGCCGCGATGGCCTCGGACAGCGCCGGCGGCGTCGCCTCGTCGCGCCGTCCGGCGATCACCAGGCTGGGGCAGCGGATGCGGCCATTGCGCTCGTGCAGCGCGATGCCGGCCACGGCCGCGCAGGCGTGCATGTAGGGCAGCGGCGCGGTGCGCACCAGGGTGCCGCGCAGCGCGGCCACGCGCTGCGGATGGGCGGCGGCATAGGCCGCGCCCAACCAGCGCTGCAGTGCGCCGTCGGCGATTGCCTCCATGCCCCGGGTGCGCACGGTCTCGATGCGCGCCTGCCAGCCCGCGCGGGCCTCGGCGCCATAGTGGCTGGCGGAGTGCGCGACGACGATGGAGCGCAACTGCGCCGGGTGCAGCGCCGCCAGCGCCTGCGCGGCCATGCCGCCCATGGAGACACCGACGAAGTGCGCCGGCCCCAGGCCGAGGCGGGCGATGAGGGCCGCGGCATCGTGCGCCAGGTCATCCATCGAGAAGGGGGTATCGCCGCCCGGGGAGCGGCCATGGCCGCGGTGGTCGTAGCGGGCGACGGTGTAATGCCGGCGCAGCAGGGCCGCCACTTCGTCCCACATGTGCAGATCGCAGCCCAGCGCATGGCTGAGCACCACCAGCGGGCCCTGGCCCTCGACCACGGAATGCAGCCGGGCTTCGGGGTGCTGGCTAGGGTGTGTCATCAATCAATTCCTCCACGCGAAGGTCATGCGGGCGGTGCAGTGCTAGGCGCGGTGAGTGCCGTGTAGCTCTGCTACACAAGCGAGCCGCAACGACGCAATGTACCGCCCGCATGACCTTCCCTCCGGGCTGGCCCCGCAATGCGGCGTCTGCTTTGTCGCGTGGCTTGCCAATAGCTACGGCTATTGGCTGCGCCCCGCTTCGCGCATCCATCCGCATTGCGGGGCCAGCGCGTGGGGGAATTGATTGATGACACACCCTAGACGTCATGCGGCCTCCCTGCCGGGGTGGAAGGCGACGGGCGGCGGGGTGCGGCCCAGCTCCCGCAGCACCTTCAGGGCGATGGCCATGCCGGTGTTGCCCGCGGGCACGCCGGCGTAGACGGCGGTCTGCAGCAGCACCTCCTTGATGGTGTCCACGTCCAGCGGCGCGGCCTGCGGGTCGCCCGGGTCGGCCAGCAGCCCGGTGCGGACGTGCAGCTCGAACTCCTCCCAGCGCCCCATGGCGGCGGTGGTGGCCAGCACCATGATGCGGCGGGTGCGCCGGTCCAGCCCCGGCCGGCTCCAGATGCCATCCCAGGCATAGGCGGTGATCATGCGCTGGAACTCCACGTTCAGTGCATTGGCGCGGGCGATGGATTGCTCCACCCACTCGTCGCCCAGCACCTGGCGGCGGTTGTCCAGTCCACGCCGCAGGCTGTCTTGCCGGGTATCGGTCATGGGCCTTGCTCCTGTGCCGCCGGTCAGTTGACGGTGATGTGGTTGGTCTTCACCACCTGTTCCCAGCGCGCACGCTCGGCGGTGACGAAGCTGGAGAACTGCGCCGCGCTGCTGCCCACGGGCGTGAGGCCCAGCTTTTCCAGGCCGCTTTTCGTGGCGGGCAGGGCCAGGGCCTTCTGCACCAGCTCCTGCAGCCGGGCGACGACCTCGGCAGGGGTGCCCGCCGGCACGAAGAAGCCGTTCCATTCCTCGACCTCGAAGTCCTTGATGCCCGACTCGCGCACCGTGGGCACGCCCGGCAGCTCGGGCATCCGGTCGCGCGAGGACACGGCCAGGGCCTTGAGCTTGCCGGCCTTGATGTAGGAGAGGCTCGATGCCGCGTTGGCGAAATACACGTCCACCTGGCCGCCCATCACATCGACGATGGCCGGCGCGCCGCCCTTGTAGGGTACGTGGACGGCGTCGATCTTCGCGCCGATCTTCAGCAGCTCGCCCGCCATCTGCGCGAGGCTGCCCGGGCCGTACGAGGCATAGGTGTGCTTGCCGGGCTGGGCCTGGGCGGCGCGCACGAAGTCGGACAGGTTGTTGTAGGGCGAGGTCGGCGCGGCCACCAGGATGTTGGGCACGCGGATGGCTTGCGATACCGGGGTGAAGTCCTTCGCCGGGTCGTAGGGCAGCTTGCGCAGCGCCGGGTTGATGGCGAACGACGATGCGTCGTACAGCACGGTATAGCCGTCGGGCTTGGCGTGCGCCACGAAGGCGGCGCCGATGGAGCCGCTGGCGCCGGCGCGGTTGTCGATGATCACGCTCTGGCCGCTCACCTGGCCCAGGCCCTGGGCGATGATGCGGGCCGCGTTGTCCGCGCCGCCGCCGGCGGAGAACGGCACCACGATGGTGATGATCTGTTCGGGGTAGCCGGCGGCGCTGGCGCCCCCATGCGCCAGGGCCAGTGCGGCCAGCGCGGCCAGGGTCAGGACGGGTTTTTTCATGCCATGTCTCCTTGCGTCGTTGTCATTGCTTCATTCGAATCCGTAGAGCGCGGCCGGGTTGGCCACGAGCACCCGCTCGCGCGTGGCGGCGTCGGGTATCCAGCGGCCCAGCAGGGCCAGCAGCAGCGCGGTGTCGGGCGGGTGGGCCGTTTCGGTCACGTGCGGCCAGTCGCTGCCCCAGACGAGGCGTTCGGGCGCCTCGCGCACCCAGGCCCGGGCCAGCGCGTCGCTGTCGGCATAGCCCATGGCCAGCCCCTGCGCGCTGTTGAGGTAGGGGCCTGAGAGCTTGACCCAGGCGCGGCCCTGCTGCACCAGCTCGCGCACCACGCCGAAGGCCGGGTGGCGCGCGCCTTCGTGCACTGGCAGGCGTGCCATGTGGTCGAAAACGATGGCGCAGGGCAGGCGTTGCAGCAGCGCGCGCTGGTCCGCGATCTGGTCGGCGCGCCAGTGCAGCTGCACGTGCCAGCCCAGCGTGGCCACGCGGCGGGCCAGCGGCTCCAGCATGTCCAGACTCACCATGGCGTCGCGGTCGGTGTAGAGCGAGAAGCGGATGCCGCGGATGCCGCCGTCGTGCAGCGCGCGCAGTTGGGCGTCGTCCACATCCGGCCGCAGCACGGCAATGCCGCGCGTGTGCCGTGGCCCCAGTGCGCAGATGGCGTCGAGCGTGGCGCGGTTGTCGGTGCCGTGTGCGCGGGGCTGCACGATGACGGCGCGCCGCAGCCCCAGGCGCTGGCGCAGCGCTTGGTAGTCGGCCGCGGTGGCGCCGGCCCGCATGGCGTGCGGCGCCTCGGCGGGAAAGCGCGCGTCGAACACATGCAGGTGCGCATCGCAGGCGCCGGGCGGCGGCTCGGGCCAGGCCGCTGTCACGCGCCGGGCTCCTTCAGCGCCGCCGTGTGCTGCCCCAGCGTGGGCGCGGCAAACGGCGCGGGGCCGGGCGTGCGGCTGAATCCGATGGGCCCGGCAAAGCCCCGGTAGCTGCCCAGCGTGGGGTGGTCGAAGCGCTCGATCAGCCCCTCGGCCAGCACCTGCGGGTGGTCGAACATGTCCTCGACGGCGCGGGCGGCGGCGCAGGGCACCTCCTCGCCGAACAGCGCTTCCCATTCGAGCGCGGTGCGCGCGGCCAGGGCCTGGCGCAGCAGGGGCACCAGTTCGGCGTGGTGCTGGGCGCGCTTGCGCACGGTGTCGTAGCGCTCGTCGGCAGCCAGGTGGGGCAGGCCCGCCTTCTGGCACAGCGCGGCCCAGAAGTGCTGGGTGTTGGCGGACAGGTACAGGTGCCCCTGCTTGGTGGGGTGGATGCCCGTGATGCCGCCCGAGCGCATGTCGCGCCCGCCCACGTCGCGCGGCTCGCCCTCGGCCCACACCAGCCGCGCCGACTGCATGGTGAGCGCGGCGCGCAGCAGCGACACGCCCACGTGCTGGCCCAGGCCGCTTTTCTCGCGCTCGTACAGGGCCGAGGCCACGCCGCTCGCCACCAGCGCCGCCGCGTAGTAGTCGACCACCGAGCCGTAGAGGATCTCGGGCGGGCCGTCCGCCTTGCCCTGCATGGTGCACATGCCGGTCAGCGTTTGCAGCACCTGGTCGTAGCCCGCCTTGGCCTTGAGCGGGCCGGTCTGGCCGTAGCCCGTCACGCTGCAATAGATCAGGCGCGGGTGCAGCGCGGTCAGCTGGTCGAAGCCGATGCCCAGCCGCTCGGGCACGCCGGGGCGGAAGTTGTGCACCAGCACGTCGGCGTCGCGCACCAGGCGCATCAGCGCGGTGTGGTCGGCCTCCTGCTTCAGGTCCAGCACCACGCCCCATTTGCTGCGGTTCACGCCCACGAAGGCGCGGCTTTCAGCGGCCAGCGTGGACGGGTACTTGCGCAGGTTGTCGCCCACGGGCGGCTCGATCTTGATGACCTCGGCCCCCTGGTCGGCCAGCAGCGAGCAGCCGTAGGGCCCGGCGATGTAGGCGCTCAGGTCGAGCACGCGCACGCCGGAGAGGGGGCCGCGCGGGCCGGTACGTTCGATGGGGGTCATGGTGTCAGTCCGCGTGGATGTCGCGGTCTTTGGCCAGCGCCTTCCAGCGCGCCACGTCCTTCTGGATCGTGTCGGCGAACTGCGCGGGCGTGAGCGGGTTGGCGATTGCGCCTTCGCGCAGGAAGTTGGCCTTGATCTCGGGCTTGGCGAGCACCTGGTTCACGGCGTGGTTCAGCTGGTTGACGATGGCGGGCGGCGTGCCCGCGGGCGCGAGCACGCCCCACCACAGCGAGAACTCGTAGCCCGGCACCGCCGTGCTCATGGGCGGCAGGTCGGGCGCGATGGGGCTGGGCTTCAGGCTGGTGATGGCAATGGTGCGCAGCTTGCCGCCGCGCACCATGGGCAGGATGGACGGGCCGCTCGAAATCATCATCTGCACCTGGTTGCCGATCACGTCCGTGACGGCGGGGCCCTGGCCCTTGTAGGGCACGTGGGTGATGTCGAAGCCCGGCGCCATGGAGCGCAGCAGCTCGGTCGCGAAGTGGTTCACGCTGCCCGTGCCCGAGGTGGCGTAGTTGTACTGGTTAGGATGGGCCTTGACCTCGCGCACCAGTTCGGCGGGCGTTTTGGCCGGGAAGTCGTTGTTCACCGCCACCACGAACGGGCCCTGGGCGAACATGGCGACAGGCGCGAAGCTCTTCACGGGGTCGAACGGCAGCTTGGCCTGCACGGCGGCGTTGGTGGTCATGCTGGACGACACGGCCACCAGCGTGTAGCCGTCCGGCGCGGCCTTGGCCGCATAGGCGGTGCCGGTGTTGCCGCTGGCGCCGGGGCGGTTGTCCACGATAACGGGCTGCTTGAGCAGGTCGCCCAGTTCCTTGGCGATGACACGCGCGAACACGTCGTTCGAGCCGCCGGGCGGGTAGGGCACGACCATGGTGATCGGCTTGGCGGGGTAGGGCTGGGCGTGGGCCAGGCTGGCTGCAGCAGCCAGCGCGGCGGCCAGGATGAGGGTGCGTTTTTGCACGGTGTCGTCTCCTTTACGTTGAAATCAGTCCCGCGGCCCGCGCGCGGGCCACGATGCCCTGGGCGCGCAGCACGAAGGGGCGGTCGATCATCTTGCCGTCCACCACGTAGGCGCCGGTGGCGCTGGCCTCGGCTTCCTGCGCGGCCTGCACCACGCGCAGGGCGTGGGCCAGTTCGGCCTCGGTGGGCTGGTAGACGGCGTTGGCCAGCGCGATCTGGCTGGGGTGGATGCAGCTTTTGCCGATGAAACCCAGGCGGCGCGAGAGTTCGGCCTCGGCGCGGAAGCCGTCGGCGTCGCGGATGTCGGCAAACGCGCCGTCATAGGCGAACACGCCGGCCTCCGCCGCCGCCATGCGCACGGTGAACAGCGCCTGCTGCAAGGCGCCGGGCTCGCGCCGGTGCACGCCGTAGGGCTCGAACAGATCGCCCAGGCCCAGCTGCAGGCCCGCCACCAGCGGGTGCGCGCCGGCCAGCGCGGCGGCGGTGCGCAGGGCCTTGGGGGTTTCGATGTTGAGCAGCAGGCGCGGCGGCTCGCCCATGCCGTGGGCCTGGGCGGCCTGGGCCGCCAGCGCGGCGGCGTGTGCCACGGCCTCGGGGCTCTCGGGCTTGGGCAGGTTCAGCAGGTGCAGGCCGGGGCGCACCACCTCCGCCACGTCGGCGGCGAAGTGGGGCGTGTCCATGGCGTTCACGCGCACGATCAGCGTCTTGCGCGTCGCCCGCGCCTCGGGGCTTTGCAGGAAGGCGCCGAGCAGCGCCCGCGCTTCGGCCTTGCGCGGCTCGGCCACGGCGTCTTCCAGGTCGAAGGAGAGGGCGTCGGCATCGCTGGCCAGCGCCTTGGCGAACAGCTCGGGGCGCGAGCCGGGGACGAACAATTTGCTTCTCATGGCTGCGCATTGTGGGCAGTGCGCGGCGGTTTGAAGCATAGAAAATATGCTTTCAAACGATGGAAAAACCATGGAAACCAGCTATCTTGAAAGTTTCCTGCTCGTCGTGCAGACCGGCTCGCTGGCCGAAGCGGCGCGGCAGCTGGGCATCACCCCCGCCGCCGTGGCGCAGCAGGTCCAGAACCTGGAGCGCGAATTCGCCGCGCCGCTGCTGGCCCGCGCGGGACGCACCGTGCTGCCCACGCCCGCAGGCCACCGCCTGGCCCACAGCGCGCCCGCGCTGCTGCGCGAACTGGCCCAGGCCAGAACGCATGTGAATGCGGCGGGGGCGGCGGGCGAACTGGTGATCGGCACCATCAACACTGCGTTGCACAGCCTGCTGCCGGACATCCTGGCGGGCTTCGTGGCGCGCTGCCCGGAGGTGAAGGTGTTTCTCGAATCGGGCAACACGCGCCAGTTGTACCAGGCGGTGCAGCAGGGGCGGCTCGACGCCGCCGTGTGCCTGTACCCGCCGTTCGCGCTCGCCAAGACGTTTGACTGGACGCTGCTGCGCGAGGAGACCCTGGTGCTGCTCGCGCCGCGCCGCCTCGCGCACCTGCCGCCGCACGACCTGCTGCGCCAGCAGCCGCTCATCCGCTACGACCGCAGCCTGGGCGGCGGCCAGATGGTGGAACGCTACCTGCGCGCCGCGCAGATCACGCCGCGCGAACGGCTGGAGCTCAGTTCGCTCGTGGCGATCGCGATGATGGTGGACAAGGGCCTGGGCGTGGCCCTGGTGCCCGACACGGCGCTGAACCTGCCCGACAGCCAGGGCGTGGCGCGCCTGCCGCTGCCCGACCAGCCGCCCGAACAGCGGCGCTTTGGCGTGATCTGGCTGCGTGCCTCGGCGCGGCTGCCGTTGATCCAGGCGCTGGTCGATTGCGCACGCACCGTGGTGGCCGCGCGCGGCGGGCCGCAGGCACCCAAACGTGCCGTATAGCCGCTATACGCCGCCGGGCGTGGCGGGCGGGGCGCTTTGTGCCACCATCGCCGCCTTATCTGTGAAGGAGTTCCCCATGAAAATCAGCGCCCGCAACGTTCTGTCCGGCAAGGTGGTGTCCATCGTGCGCGGCCCGGTGTCCACCGAGGTCACGCTGGAAATCGCGCCCGGCGTGCAGATCACCTCCAGCATCACCACCACCTCGGCGGATGCGCTGGGCCTGCAGGTGGGCAAGCCGGCCTACGGTGTGATCAAGGCGTCGTCCGTGATGGTCGCCGTGGACGAGTAAGCCGCTTTTTACTCTCAAAATAATAGCTGCCAGCGCTTGATGAATAAGCGCTGGCGGCTATTTTTCCTTCAAGGCTCCATGCGGAAGGTTTGCTGCAGGAACAGGCGCGCGGGCTTGCCGCCGCGCTTGATCGGCGCGAAGCGCCAGTGGCGGATGGCGTCCACCGCGGGCTGGTTCAGCGCATCGTTCTGGGGGCCGGGCAGGGCCTTGGCGGCGCCGACGTAGCCGCTGGGCAGTATCTCGAACGAGACGGTCACGTTGCCGCGCGCGCTGGGCGAGTTGTCGCTCAGCAGGAACGAGGGGTAGCGCGGCTCGGCGAAGTCGAGCAGGCGCAGCGGCTCGTCCAGCGGCGGGGTGATCTGGGCGCGCAGCTGCTGGAGCGCCTGGCCCTGGCGGTAGGTGGTGGCGTCGGCCTCGGTGGCGTCGGCGCCGCGCGGGGCGCTGTCCGGGCTGGAGCCGCAGCCGGTCAAGGCGCTCAGGCCGGCAAGGCCCAGCAGCAGGGCGGGGAGCAGTTTCTTCGTCATGGTCATTCCGGGGAAGTGCCGTCGCCGTGGTGGCCGAGGGCGGTGGAAATTTCGCGCGCCGTGGCCTGCAGCTTGGGCAGCCAGCCTTCGTCCAGCCGGTCGGCGGGCGCGGAGATGGACAGGCCTGCCACCAGCCTGCCCTGGTCGTCGTACACGCCCGCGGCCATGCAGCGCACGCCCAGTTCCAGCTCTTCGTTGTCGCGCGCGGTGCCGAGCTGGCGGGCCTTGGCGAGTTCGCGCTCCAGCGCGGGCAGGTTGGTCAGGCTGTTGCGCGTGTGGCCTGGCAGGCCGGTGCGCGTGGCGTAGGCGCGCACGCGCTGCGGGTCTTCCATGGCCAGGAACAGCTTGCCCACGGACGTCAGGTGGAGCGGCGCGCGCCCGCCCACGGCGCGCACCACCTGCATACCGGAGCGTTCGCTGTACGCGCGCTCCACGTAGATGATCTCGTCGCCCTGGCGCAGGCTCAGGTTCACGGGCTGCTGGGTCAGGCGGTGCAACTCGCGCATGGGGCCCAGCGCCGCGTCGCGCACGTTCAGGCGCGCCTTGACGAGGTTGCCCAGCTCCAGCAGGCGCATACCCAGGCGGTAGCTGCCGGCCTCGGGCCGGTCCACGAAGCGGCCCACGGCCAGGTCGTTGAGGATGCGGTGGGCCGTGGAGGGGTGCAGGCCCGAGCGCTCGCTGATCTCCTTGAGCGAGGTGGCTTCCTCGCGCGCGGCCAGCACGTCGATCAGCGTGAACATGCGCTCCAGCACTTGGACGCTGGGCTTGGCGGGCAGGTCGGAATCGCTCTTTCTCATGGCTGCGTTGCGCAACGTAAAAAGAGCATTTTACGCAGTGAAATTTTCAAGGGAAGATGACCTCGGCCAGGCACTTTGCTGGACTGTTCCAAAGCCTGCGGTGGCCGAAACCATGGAGCAAGGCAATTCCCGACCTCCGGATACAGGTTTAAGATTATAATAAGAATCATTTTCATTCAATTTTAAATGGGCCGCTGAAAAGGGAGGGAGCCTTGTCTGCTGCCAAGTTCGCTCCGCAGAGCGATGTTCATGCGCTGTACAGTGACCACCATGGCTGGCTCTATGGCTGGCTTCGTCGCAAGCTGGGCTGCCCTCACCGCGCGGCCGACATGGCGCAGAACACTTTCCTGCGGGTTCTCGCGGTGCGCGATGCGATGTGCGGCGTGGAGCAGCCGCGCGCCTGGCTCACCACCATCGCCAAGCGGCTGATCGTCGACGAGGTGCGGCGCGAGCGCATCGAGCAGGCCTACCTGGCCGAACTGGCCGCGCTTGCCGAGCAATGCGAGGGTTACCCGTCCCCCGAGCAGATCGCGATCGCGCTGGAGGCCTTGGCACAGTTGAGCGCCGTGCTCACAGCCGTGTCGCCCAAGGCGCGCGCGGCCTTCGTGCGCCACTACCTGGACGGGGAGACCCTGGCCACCGTGGCCGCGGAGTTGGGCGTTTCCACAAAAATGGTGCAGAAATACCTGGCCCAGGTGCTGCTGCAATGCAGCCGCCTGGAGCGCTGACAGACATGATCGACCGCTCCCCCACGGGCCTGGATGGCGACGGCATCGCCCAGGCCGCAGCCGACTGGATCGTGCGCCTGTCGGCCGATGATCCTGCCGAGCGCGAGCAGGTCCGCGTCGGCTTCGAGGCGTGGAAGCGCGCCGATCCACGGCACGCTGCGGCCGCCGCCGCCATGGAGCGCTTCATTGACCAGACCCGCAGCCTGCGTGGCGAGGGCCCGCGCAGGCCGGCCCGCGCAGCGCTCAGCGCCGTGGTCGATGCACCGGCGATACGCCCCCGGGGCGCCCGGCGCGCCACGCGCCTGCTGTCGCTGGTTCTGGTGTTGGCGCTCCCGGCCGTCTTCGCGCTGCACGCCTTTGCGCCAGCGGACCTGCGCACCGCCACAGGAGAGCAGCGCCAGCAATGGCTGGCGGACGGCTCGCACCTGACGCTGGGCACCGCCAGTGCGGTCAACTACCGGCTGTCGTCCGACCTGCGCCGTGTGGAACTGCTGAACGGGGAAATCCTGGTCGAGGTCGCTAAAGACGCGGCGCGTCCTTTCGTGGTCGAGACCGAGGATGGCCGCATCCGCGCGCTTGGCACACGTTTCATTGTTCGGCGTGAAGCGGGCTCAACGCTGCTGGCCATGCTCGAATCGGCCACACTGGTCCACGCGGGCACGGCTGGCGCCGCGAACACCCTGGATGTCAAGGTCTCCGCCGGAGAGCAGGTCCGCATCTCGGCCCGGGGCGTCGAGAAGCTCGGCGCCATCGACGCGGCGCAGACGCAGGACGCCTTCGTGCATCGCCGGCTGCTGGTGAAGGACCGGCCTTTGCCCGAGGTGCTGGACGAGTTGGCCCGCAACCGCAGCGGCTTCATCCGCTATGAGCGCGAGAGGCTCAAGGACATCCGGGTCTCCGCCGTCTTGCCGCTGGACGACACCAACCGCGCGCTGCGGCTGCTGGCGGACAACTTCCCGCAGTTGCGGGTGCGCACCCTGACCCCGTGGATAGTGCTCGTCGATCGGGCTCCTTGAACGTGTGCGGCATCCTGCAAGGGCGCATCGCGGAAAAAAATTTGCAGTCCATGGTTCCACTTTTGCGTTCTCGTCCGTCAATGCCCATGAAGACGAAGAAATCGGACCGCCCGGTGATCTGATGCCGCGCAGGCGTGGAGGAATGCATTTCCTCCAGCGCCCTGAAAGCGCCCTGAAAGGGTCTAGCCCAGCCAGTTCCGGTTCTCGGGGGCGGCACGCCAGTGCCAGCCCACATCCCTGTTGCATTGATCCTAGAGGAACCGAACATGTCCCCAGCTTTGGGCGAGGCCGCGCTGCGCCACGCTGCTCCACCACGCCGCGCCTTCATCGCCGGCCTTCGCCCCGTGGCGCTGGCGGTGCATATGGCTTGTTTCGCCATGGCTGGCGGCTGGGTATGCGTGCCGCCCGTGCAGGCGCAGGCTTCGGAGGCCATCGTGAACGTCGACGTTCCCGCCGGCCCGCTGGCCGATGCGCTGAACCGGTTTGCATTGCAGACCGGCGTGGCCATGGTGATGGATGCCGACAGCATCAGGGGCAAGACCACCGCAGGCCTGAAGGGCGGGGTGACGGTGGAAGAAGGCTTGCGCCGGCTGCTGCAGGGCAGCGGCTACCAGGCCAGGCGCACGCCAGCGGGTTACGTGCTCGCGGCGCAGGCGCCCGGCGCCTCCGCACCGGTGCCACCAGCCGCCGTGGAGGCTGAGCCGGCTGCCACGCTGGCCGAGGTCAAGGTCGTCAGCGCCGCCGGCTTCGAACAGGACATCCGCAATGCGCCCGCCAGCATCAGCGTCATCAAAAGCGAGGAACTTGAGAACAAGCAGTTCAGTTCGCTGCAGGACATCGCGCGCGAGGTTCCGGGCGTCGCCGTGATCGGCTCCGGCCGGCAGAGCGGCATCTCGATCCGCGGCATGGAAAAAGGCTATACGCTGATCCTGGTCGACGGTATGCGGGTGCGTTCGGAGACGGGCAATCCCCGGGAACTGAACAACGAGGACCTGGACAGCAACTTCATTCCGCCGCTGGAGTCGATCGAGCGCATCGAAGTGGTCCGCGGGCCGATGAGTTCGCTCTACGGCAGCGATGCGATGGGCGGCATCATCAACGTCATCACCAAGAAGACGCCCGAGAAATGGGGCGGCAGCGTCGGCTATGGCTTCCGGGCTCCGGACAGCGGGTCCATGGGCAGCCAGAACCAGAAGGATTTCTATCTCTCGGGGCCCATCGCCAAAGACCTGCTCGGCCTGTCCCTGTGGGGCAACGGGACGCACCAGGACGAGGACAGCTACTACGGCGGCTACCAGGAATCGACGAAGAACACCCTGGGCGGCAAGCTGCGCTTCACGCCGCACCGCGACCATGACCTGACCCTGAATTTCTCGAAATCCAGCCAGCACTACACCGGCACCGCGGGCGGAACCTTGCTGCCGGGCGCCAGCATTGCGGACCGCGAATGGGAGCGCCGCAACTGGGGCGCCGCCTACACCGGGCGCTTCGGCCTGGGCAGGCTGGAACTGAAGTACTACCAGGAAGACTACGAACGGCTCACCTATCCCTCCAATGCCACGTACACAACCGGCTCGACGAACAAGGTGGGCGATGCCAAGTTCGTGACCGGCATCGGCAGCCACATGCTGAGCGTCGGCGCGCAGTGGACGAACGACAGGCTCACGAACAACGACCTGGGCGGCGGACTCAGCGGCAGCTACGGCACGCGCAGTGTCACGGAACGGGCCTATTTCGTCGAGGACGAATGGGAACTGGTGAACCAGAAGCTGTTCCTGACCCTGGGCGGACGCCTTACCGACAACGATTTCTTCGGCAAGCAGTTCTCGCCGAGGACCTACCTGGTCTACAACCACGACGAGCACTGGACATTCAAGGGAGGCCTTTCCTCCGGCTACAAGAGCCCGAAGATCACGCAGATCGACGGCACCACGGCTTCGCAGCGTGGCGGGGGCACCAGCCAGTTCCTGATCGTCGGCAACCCCGATCTGCAGCCCGAGAAAAGCCGCAATTTCGAGATCGGCTCGCACTACGCGAGCGAGTCGCTGAGCGGCAGCCTGACGCTGTTCTACAACCGCTTCGACAACAAAATCATCAACACCAACGCCTACGCCTTCGACGACGGCAATGGCGGCAGGCAGACCGTGTCCTGCACCTCGGGAGCGGCAGGAACCCGCTTCTGTCCCCTCTGGGGCACCTGGCTGAACATGCGCGACGCGCAGATCCGCGGCATCGAGCTCGACGGGCGCTGGACCATCGACAAGGCCCTGGCCCTCAAGGGTAGCTACACCTATACCCATTCGCGCATCAACGCTGGCAACGTGACGATCAACACTCCGGCCGGCCCCCGCGCCTTCGGCGAAACGCTGGCGCTGCTCGACGGCAATGCGCTGGTCGGCATTCCCAAGCACAACGGTTCGGTGACGCTGGACTACCGCCCCGGCAATGGGCTCTCCAGCTTTTTGCGGCTGAACTACGAAGGCCATCTCACCACGGTCAGCTTCGAAAACAACACCGTCAGCAACAGCGACAAGGACTTGGTCACCCTCGATGCGGGCCTGGGCTGGGCGATCAGCCGCTCTCTCACCTTCAATTTCACGATCGACAACATCACCAACCAGAAGCGCTTCAAGGTGACGAACGACACCGGCGCCTACCGTTATTCGGAGCGCGGGCGCAGCTACTACGCCAGCCTCAAGGCGCGCTTCTGAGGAGCACCACATGACCCTACCGAATACCGTGCCCGCGCCTAGCGGGGCATCAAGCAAGGCAGCCGGCAAGACATCCGCCTCGGCTGCCGTGGCTCGCGCAGGCTGGGTGGCGCACGCCATCGGCATCTGCCTGCTGGCCTATCAGGCCAGTGCCTGGCTGGTGGAGGCGAGCGGCATGTTGCTTCACCGCCTGGGCATGGCGCAGGCCGACGCCGTGATGGCTGCGAGCATGGCCGGCTTTGTGTACTTGTGGGCCATGGCGCTCTGGGCGTTTTCGCGCCACGGCGCCATGCGCGCCTGGTTGTGCATGGCCGGGCTGGCGGGCCTGGCATTTCTCGCCACTTGGATGATGGGAGCCGCGGCATGAAGAAAATCGGATTCCGCACCCGGATGGACCCTGTCCATACCTGGGCTGGCTTGGTGCTGAGCGCCTTGCTGTTCGCGATCTTCTGGACCGGCACGCTGTCCGTGTTCGACAAGGAGATCGACCGCTGGATGATGCCGGTCACGCGCATCCGCCTGGATGGCGCTCCCAAGCTGTCGGTGGACCGGGACATCATGCCCTTGCTGGCCGAACGTGCGCCGCAATCCACTGCCTGGAGCATCCTGCTGCCCAGCGAGCGCCAGCCGTACCTGATGCTGGGGCACGACTCCCCGGCATCGCACATTCCTACGCGCGACCGCCTGCATCCCGCCACGCTGGAGGCGCTGGGCGCATCGAATACCCGGGGCGCGAGCAACTTCATCTACCCGTTCCACCACAACCTGACGATGCGCGGCGGCAAAGACGTGGGCGCATGGCTGGTGGGTATCGCCAGCATGGGCATGTTGTGCCTGCTGGTATCGGGGATCGTGATCCACCGCAAGATATTCGCCGAGTTCTTCACGTTCAGGCTGTTTCGCAGCTTCGGCCGGGCCAACCTGGACGTGCACAACGTGACGGGGGTTGTGCTGTTGCCGTTTGCGATCATCATCACGCTGTCGGGGGTGATGATCGAGCACCTGATCTATTTCCCGCAGGCTCCGGGTGCCGTCTTCCGTCCAGCCGCCACCCAGGTTGCCGCTGCCGCGGCGGCCCGGCCCGAGTCCGCGCAGCGCCGCGTTCGACGAGACGAAGCAGGGCGGGCCACAGCCTCTACTGAACAGAGCGCCGGGCAGCGCGCCGAGCGCCGGGCCGAACGGCAGGGTATGGCCAGGGCCGAAGCCGAAGCTGGGGGCGAAGGCGAAGCCAGGGGTGAGCGCGCCCAGAACCCCGCGCGGCGCCAGTTCCTGGCCCAGGCCCTGGGGCGAGTCAAGCCGCCGAAGGCCGGGCAGCCGGCCGGCATGGCACCGATCGACCCGATGATCGCCGCCGCCGAACGTTCCTGGGGACCGGGCTCGGTCTACATGGTCCGCGTCAGCAACCCCGGCAATGCCGGCGGCGTCGTCGCACTGCGGCAGGGCAGCGAAGACACCGTCACCAAATCCATCGACAACCAGCGCTTCTCCCTGGCCACGGGCGAGCCGCTGGCGCCGTTCCAGGCATCGCCGACGGTCAACGTGTGGAACTTCGTCGGCGGGCTGCACTACCTGCAGTTCAGGCACTGGCTGCTGCGCTGGCTGTACTTCATTGGCGGGCTGGGCACCTGCGTGATGATTGCCACGGGCCTGATGCACTGGACGCAGTCGCGCAACAAAGGCAAGCGCGCCACGCAGGCCAACGTTGCGCTGATGAACGCGCTGACCATCGCGTCGGTCACCGGCATCGTGGCGGCGACCGGTGCCTTCCTCGTGGCCAACCGCTACCTGGACAACCGGGTCCAGCTGGCGGGCATGGCCAGCCGCGATCTGGAGGTGTATGCGTTCTACGGTATCTGGTTGCTGTGCGCGCTGCACGCGGTGCTGCGGGTATGGCGCCGGGGCGGCTACCTGCGCGCCTGGCGCGAACAGTGCTGGCTGATCGCCGTGCTGGCGCTGGCGGCGGTAGGCCTGAACTGGCTCACCACCGGCGATCATTTGGTCAAGACGGTGTTCCTCGAACCCTATTGGCCGGTGGCCGGCACGGACCTGAGCCTGCTGGCTGGTGCGGGTATCGCCATCTGGGCGGCACGCAAGCTGGCGCGCAACCTGCAGCTGGAATCAGAGCAGGAGCTTGTTTTGCCAGCAGCCAATGCGGAGGCGGCCCATGTCTGAAGCAGGGTGGATTGTCTTGGCCGCAGCGCTGAGCTTTGCCGGCATGGCTTGGCTGGCGATGGCAATGCCGGTGCATTGGGCGCAGGTGAGGAACGTGCATGTCCGCGAGGCCGGCGGCACGCGGCGGGGCTTGCAGCTATTGGGCGCTGCCGCGCTGACGCTCTCGCTGTGCGCCTGCCTGATGGCCGACAGCCCCGCCATGGCCACGTTGGTGTGGGTGATGTTGATGGCCGCAGCGGCGCCCGGTGTCGCGATGCTGCTGGCACGCCGCCCACGCTGGTTGCGGCTGCTTTGGCCCCGGGGCTGAGTTTGCTCAAGGCAAAAAGCGCCTTGTCGGGGGACAACGGCTACACGAAGGGAGCAGGTGTGGGGGCCTGTTCTATGCGCTGCCAGGTCCCATCCACCCGCAGCTCGTGCGGCAGGAAGCGGGCCTTGTAGTTCATCTTGGGGCTCTGCTCGATCCAGTAGCCCAGGTAGACGTAGGGCAGGCCGAGTTCGCGCGCCTGTTCGATCTGCCACAGCACGTTGAAGGTGCCGTAGCTCGCGCCCGCGTCGGGCTCGTAGAAGGTGTAGACGGCGGACAGGCCGTCGTCCAGCACGTCGAGGATGGACACCATCTTCAGCGCCCCGTCCGGCGCGCGGAACTCGACCAAGCGCGAGTTCACGCGGCTTTGCAGCAGGAACTGCGTGTACTGGTCGATGCTGTCGTGGTCCATGCCGCCGCCCGCGTGGCGGCTTTGCTGGTAGCGCAGGTACAGGCGGTAGTGCTCGGGCAGGTAGCACAGGCGCAGCACGCGTACCTGCAGGTCCTGGTGGCGCTTCCAGGCGCGGCGCTGGCTGCGGTCGGGCGTGAACCCGCCGGCCAGCACGCGCAGCGGGGTGCAGGCCTTGCAGCCGTCGCAATAGGGGCGGTAGGTGAACATGCCGCTGCGGCGGAAGCCGCGCGTCACCAGGTCCGAATAGGTGCTGGACTGGATCAGGTGGCTGGGCGTGGCGACCTGCGAGCGGGCCTGGCGGTCCGGCAGGTAGCTGCACGGGTAGGCCGCCGTGGCGTAGAACTGCAGGGTATGCAGCGGGAGATCGTTGAGTTGCGTCATGCCGGGGCTGACAAAAGCTCACCCCAGTGTACGGGATTGAACGCCCAGGGCCCGCTGCCCTGCGCCTGCGCGCGCTGGATGTGGGCCAGGAAGACGGCGCGCGGAATCTCATGCGCGCCCAGCGAGGCCAGGTGGCGCGTGTTCTGCTGGCAGTCGATCATCTCCACGCCCTGCGCGCGGCACAGGCACACCAGCGCGGCGAGGGCGACCTTGGATGCATCCGTCGCCCGCGCGAACATGGACTCGCCGAACACCGCGCGGCCCAGGGCGATGAAGTACAGGCCACCCGCGAGCCGGCCGTCCACCCAGGTTTCCACGCTGTGGGCATACCCGGCGGCGTGGAAGGCTTCATACGCCGCCACCATGTCCGGCAGGATCCAGGTGCCGCTCTGGCCGGGCCGCCGCGCGTGCGCGCAGGCGCGGATGACGGCGCCGAAATCATGGTCCACGCGGATTTCACAGCGCCCGTCGGCGCGGAATTTCTTCAGCGTCTTGCGCAGCGACGGGTGCAGCTTGAAGGCCGCCACGGGCAGCACCATGCGCGGGTCGGGCGACCACCAGAGAAGGGGCTGCCCCTCGCTGAACCACGGAAACGTGCCCTGGGCGTAGGCGCGGCGCAGGCTGTCCACATCCAGCGCCCCGCCCGCGGCGAGCAGCCCGGGCGCGGGGGCGTCGTCTCCCCAGGCCTGGGACGGGTGGGGAAATGGGGCGTGCGGCTCCAGCCAGGGCAGGGGGGTGGACATGCGCCCATTGTCGAACCGCTGCCGCGGGCAAAAAAAAGCCCAGTGCGGACACTGGGCTTTGAAAGGATCCCTGAAACCGGGTTTCGAGAGGATCCAAGGAGACAACTGGAGTCCCCAAGAGGCATTCGTTGTGACGCGCCCTTGAGGAATAAGTTCAATGATAAGGGTATTCCCTAGATTTGTCCAGCGCAGGGCTTAGCGCTTGGCGGGCGTAGCGGCCTTGGCAGCCTTGGTGGCGCTTTCGGTCACGGCGTTGAAGTTGGCTTCGGCCATTTCGGTGGCTTGCTTGACGGCCTTTTGCACGGATTCGAAGGCGTTGTTGGCGGCGGACACGGCGCTCTTCATCACGGCCACGGCGGTTTCGGAACCGGCGGGAGCGTTGCGCGATGCGTTTTCCACCAGGGTGGCGAAACCCTTCTGGGCTTCAGCGGTCTGGGCTTCGAAAGCCTTGGTGAATTCGGCGCCGGTGCCGGTGGCGATGTCGTACAGGTGGCGGCTGTAGGCGGCGGCCTTCTCTGCCAGGGGCTGGTACAGGCTCGATTGCAGGGCGATCAGCTCTTGCGCGTCCTTCACGCTCAGCACGGCCTTGGCGTGGGCCTGGGCTTCGTTCAGGGCGGCGCGGGTGGCGGTCAGGTTCAGTTGCACGAGCTTTTCCACGCCGTCGAAAGCCTTGCTGGTCAGGCCGAAGATGGTTTCGATGTTGGCCTTGTGGGCAGCCAGGATTTGTTCAGCGGTCAGGTTCAGCGACATATCGATCTCCAAAAAAGTAAGTTTCAAAAAAGCCTGCCCTGGCTGACCCTTGGATATCTGGTCATGTTGCAGTGCAGCATGGGAACGAATTTTAAGGGGTTTCCCGTAGATTGCAAGTGTTTTTGTTGCGCTGCAGCAAAAAAATTCGTTGATGCCAAAAAACGACAATGCAGCCATGCGCGCTTTCTATGCCGACCACTTCGTCCTGCCGCTGCCCGAGGGGCACCGCTTTCCCATGGCCAAGTACCGCCTGTTGCGCGACGCGCTGGTGCAGGATTTGCCGCAGCTTGCGTGGCGCGAAGCGCCCGCGGCCACCGATGCGCAGCTGGCGCTGGCGCACGACCCGGCCTACATCGCCGCCGTGGCGCAGGGCACGGTGCCGGCCCAGGTGCTACGCGACATCGGCTTTCCGTGGAGCCCCGCCATGGCCGAGCGCGCGCGCCGCTCGGTGGGCGCCACGCTCGCGGCCTGCCGCGCGGCGCTGGCCGAGGGCGTGGCGGGCAACCTCGCGGGCGGCACGCACCATGCGTATGCCGACCGGGGCAGCGGCTTTTGCGTGTTCAACGACATCGCCGTGGCCGCGCGCGCCATGCAGGCCGAGTGGATGCAGATGTGGACGCTGCGCGTGGCGGTGATCGATCTGGATGTGCACCAGGGCAATGGTACGGCGCGCATATTTGCGGACGATGACAGTGTGTTCACCCTGTCGCTGCACGGCGCGCGCAATTTCCCGTTCACGAAGGAGCGCGGCGACCTGGACGTGGAATTGCCCGACGGCTGCGCGGACGGCCCGTACCTCGAAGCGTTGGACCAGGCGCTCGACGAGCTCGCCCAGCGCTTCGAGCCGGAACTGGTGCTGTACCTGGCCGGCGCCGACCCGCACGAGGGCGACCGCCTGGGCCGCCTCGCGCTCACGCACGACGGGCTGGAGGCGCGCGACCGCCGCGTGTTCGACTGGGCCTGGCAGCGCCGCGTGCCGCTGGCCTTCACCATGGCGGGCGGCTACGGGCGCGATTTGGCCGACACCGTGCGGGCGCAACGCGCCACCTGGCGCGTGGCCGCGCAATACCACCTGCGCTGGCAGAATCAACGGCCATGACCTCCACCCCCCGCCGAGCGCCCGAGCCGCGCAGCGCCTACCCCGTGTTCCGCCCCATCACCACGCGCTGGATGGACAACGACGTGTACGGCCATGTGAACAACGTCGTCTACTACAGCTGGTTCGACACCGCCGTGAACGCCCACCTGATCGAGCAGGGCGCGCTCGACATCCACGCGGGCCAGACCATCGGCCTCGTGATCGAGACGCAGTGCAACTACTTCGCGCCGCTGGCCTTCCCGCAGACGGTGGAGGCGGGCATCCGCGTGGCGCACGTCGGCTCGTCCAGCGTGCGGTATGAAGTGGGGCTGTTCGCCCAGGGCGAGCCGCTGTCGGCGGCCGGGGGACATTTCATCCACGTGTACGTGGACCAGCAGACCCGCCGCCCCGTGCCGCTGCCGGACAAACTGCGCACCGTACTGGAGGCCCTGAAGCCATGATCATCACCAGCCTGCTCGACACCGACCTCTACAAGTTCACCATGATGCAAGTGGTGCTGCACCAGTTTCCGGGCGCGCAGGTGGAATACCGCTTCAAGTGCCGCAACCCCGGCGTGCAGCTGGCGCCCTACGTGGACGAGATCCGCCGCGAAATCCGCTCGCTGTGCAGCCTGCACTTCCAGGAGGCCGAGCTGGCCTATCTGCGCTCGCTGCGTTTCATCAAGAGCGACTTCGTGGACTTTCTCGGGCTGTTCAAGCTCAACGAGAAGTACATCCACGTCACGCCGCTGCCCTCGGGCGAGATCGAGATCTCCATCCAGGGCCCGTGGCTGCACACCATCCTGTTCGAGATTCCGGTGCTGGCCATCGTCAACGAGGTCTACTTCCGCAACACGCAGAAGGTGCCCGACTTTCCCGAAGGCCGCCGCAGGCTGGAGGCGAAGATCGCGCAGCTCCAGGCCGAGGGGCTGGACGACCTCAAGATCGCCGACTACGGCACGCGCCGCCGCTTCAGCCGCGCGTGGCACGAAGAAGTGCTGCGCGTGCTCTGCACCCGCCTGGGCACGGGCGACAGCAGGCCCGACCGCCCCGGCCCCGGCCAGTTCGCGGGCACCAGCAACGTGCTGTATGCGATGACGCTCGGCCTCACGCCCCTGGGCACCATGGCGCACGAATACCTGCAGGCCTGCCAGGCCCTGGGGCCGCGCCTGCGCGACAGCCAGGTCTTCGGCTTCGAGATGTGGGCCAAGGAATACCGGGGCGACCTGGGCATCACCCTGTCCGACGTGTACGGCATGAGCGCGTTCCTGCGCGACTACGACCTGTACTTCTGCAAGCTGTTCGACGGCGCGCGGCACGACAGCGGCGACCCGTTCGACTGGGGCGAGCGCCTGCTGAACCACTACCGCGCCCTGCGCGTGGACCCGCGCACCAAGACGCTGATCTTCAGCGACGGGCTCACGGTGCCGCGCACCATCGAGCTGTTCCAGCGCTTCCGCGGCCGCTGCCAGTTGGCCTTCGGCATCGGCACCAACCTCACCAACGACCTGGGCGATGCGCCGCACCACGTGCCGCTGCAGATCGTCATCAAGATGACGCGCTGCAACGGCCAGCCCGTGGCCAAGCTGTCCGACGCGCCCGGCAAGGGCATGTGCGACGACGAGAAATACCTGGCCTACCTGCGCCAGGTCTTCGAGATTCCCGCCTGATGCAGGGCCTCTCTCCTTTGTGGGGCCTGCCGTTCGCGGGCATGTTGCTGTCGATCGCGCTGGGGCCGCTGGTGGCGCCGCGCTGGTGGCACCACCATTACGGCAAGGTGGCCGTGGCCTGGGCGCTGGCGTTCCTCGTGCCCTGCGCCATCGCGTTCGGGCCGGGCGTGGCGGCGGGGCAGTTCCTGCACGCGCTGCGCGATGAATACGTGCCCTTCGTCGTGCTGCTGGGGGCGCTGTACACCGTGGCGGGCGGCATCCACGTGCGCGGCAACCTGCACGGTAGCCCGTGGCTCAACACCGGGCTGCTGGCGCTGGGCGCGGTGCTGGCCAGCTTCATGGGCACCACGGGCGCGTGCATGTTGCTGATCCGCCCGCTGCTGCGCGCCAACGACAACCGCCGGCACGTGGCGCACGTGGTGGTGTTCTTCATCTTCATCGTGGGCAACGCGGGCGGCGCGCTCACGCCGCTGGGCGACCCGCCGCTGTTCCTGGGCTTTTTGCAGGGTGTGGGCTTTTTCTGGACGGCGCAGCACCTGTGGGCGCCCGCGCTGTTCATCGTGGGCGCGCTGCTCGTGCTGTTCTTCGCGCTGGATGCGTGGCTCTTCCGCCGCCACGGCGAAATCCGGCCGCTGGACCCCACGCCCGACACGCACCGCATCGGCATCGAGGGCCGCATCAACTTCGTGCTGCTGGCCGCCGTGGTGGCGCTGGTGCTGGCCAGCGGCCTGGGCCTGCCGGGCTGGGCCAGAGACCTGGGGCTGGCGGCGCTGGCGCTGGCGTCGCTCAAGCTCACGCCCAAGGCGGTGCACGAGGCCAACCAGTTCCATTGGGAGCCCATGCTCGAAGTCGCCAAGCTGTTCGCGGGCATCTTCCTGACCATAGCTCCCGTCATCGCCATGCTCCAGGCAGGCGCGGACGGCCCGTTCGGCGCGGTGGTGCGCGCCGTGACGCGGCCCGACGGCACGCCCGACCCGGCCATGTACTTCTGGGCCACGGGGCTGCTGTCCTCGTTCCTCGACAATGCGCCCACCTACCTCGTGTTCTTCAACACCGCGGGCGGCGACGCGGCCACGCTCATGACCGCGCTGGCGCCCACGCTGGCCGCGATCTCGGCGGGCGCGGTGTTCATGGGCGCGAACACCTACATCGGCAACGCGCCCAACCTCATGGTCAAGGCCATCGCCGAAAGCCGGGGGGTGCGGATGCCCGGCTTCTTCGGCTACATGCTGTGGTCGGGCGGCATTCTCGTGCCGCTGTTCGTCGCCATGAGCTTCATCTGGTTCTAGGAAAGGCACCATGACCCAACCCAAAATCCTCGTGGCGCGCGCCATCTTCCCCGACGTGGTGGAGCGCCTGGCCCGGCACTTCGACGTGCAGGACAACCCCCAGGACGCCATCTGGACGCCCGCCGAACTGGCCGAGCGCCTGGCCGACAAGGACGGCGCCTTCACCACCGGCAGCCAGCGCATCGACGCGGCCCTGCTCGCCGCCTGCCCGCGTCTGAAGATCGTCGCCAACATGGCCGTGGGCTACAACAACTTCGACGTGGACGCGATGACGGCGGCGGGCGTGCAGGGCACCAACACGCCCGACGTGCTGACCGAGACCACCGCCGACTTCGGCTTCGCGCTGCTCATGGCCACCGCGCGCCGCATGATGGAAAGCGAGCACTACCTGCGCGCGGGCCAGTGGAAGCAGTGGCGCTACGACATGTTCGCGGGCGCGGAGGTGCACGGCAGCACGCTGGGCATCATCGGCATGGGCCGCATCGGCCAGGGCATCGCCAAGCGCGGCGCGCACGGCTTCGGCATGAAGGTGATCTACCACAACCGCTCGCGCCTCGCGCCCGATCTGGAGGCCGAATGCAAGGCGCGCTACGTGGGCAAGGACGAACTGCTGTCCCAGGCCGACCACGTGGTGCTGGTGCTGCCCTACACGCCTGAAAACCACCACGCCATCGGCGCGGCGGAACTCGCGCGCATGAAGCCCACGGCCACGCTGGTGAACATCGCGCGCGGCGGCATCGTCGATGACGCGGCCCTGGCCCAGGCGCTGCGCGCGGGCACCATCGCGGCGGCGGGGCTCGACGTGTTCGAGGGAGAACCCAGCGTGCACCCCGATCTGCTCACCGTGCCCAACGTGGTGCTGACCCCGCACATCGCCAGCGCCACCACGGCCACGCGCCGCGCGATGGCCAACCTGGCGGCGGACAATCTGATCGCGTTCTTCGAGGGCCGTGGGCCCCTCACGCCCATCAACCGGCCCGTGCGCAAGCAGATTTAAGCCAAATCGGCCTCCAGCGCTTATCCAACAAGCGCTGGAAGCTACTGAAATGATAGTAAATTGACCCTCGATACCATCCTCTTGCTGGCCCTGCTGCTCCTGGTGCTGGCGCTGTTGGCCGTTCTGCTGCTGCGCCGCCCGCGCGTGGACCTGCCGCCCGAATGGCTCGCTCGCCTGCAGGCGCTGGAGCGCACCGCCCAGGCCACGCAGATCGCCGTGGCCAAGAACGACGGCGAAATGGACGCGCTGGCCCGTCAACTGGCGGCCTTCACCCAGTCCACCCAGGGCCAGCTCGAAACCCTGCGCCGCGCCGTGGACGAGCGCCTGACCCAGGCCGTGGCCGAGTCGCGCCACGGCCGCACCGAACTGCTGGCCGCGTTCGGCCAGTTCGAGGCCAAGCTGTCCGACACGCTCGCGGGCCTGGTGCGCGGCAGCCAGCAGAACGCCGAGCAGTTGCGCACGGCACTCAACGAGCGGCTGGCCGCCATCCAGGCCGACAACGCCGCCAAGCTCGAGGAAATGCGCCGCACCGTGGACGAAAAACTCCACGCCACGCTGGAGCAGCGCCTGGGCGAATCCTTCAAGCTCGTCAGCGACCGGCTGGAGCAGGTGCACAAGGGCCTGGGCGAGATGCAGACCCTGGCGGGCAGCGTGGGCGACTTGAAGCGTGTGATGACCAACGTGAAGACGCGCGGCACCTGGGGCGAGATGCAGCTGGGCGCCATCATCGACAACGTGCTCACGCCCGACCAGTTCGCGCGCAACGTCAAGGCCGTGCCGGGTAGCGACGAACTGGTGGAATTCGCCATCCGCCTGCCGGGGCGCGGTGATGAAAAGCCGGTGTGGCTGCCCATCGACTCCAAATACCCTGTGGAGCACTACCAGCGCCTGCTGGACGCGCAGGAGGCGGCGGACAAGGCCGCCATCCAGTCGGCGGGCAATGCGTTCGAGACCTCGATCAAGCTGGAGGCGCGCAAGATCTACGGCAAGTACGTGTCGCCGCCGCACACCACCGACTTCGCCGTGCTCTACCTGCCCACCGAGGGGCTGTTCGCCGAAGTCATCCGCCGCCCCGGCCTGGTCGAGGCGGTGCAGAACGACTGCCGCGTGATGATCACCGGGCCGGCCAACCTCGCGGCCATGCTCAGCAGTTTGCAGATGGGTTTCAAGACGCTGGCCATCGAAAAGCGCTCGTCGGAGGTATGGAGCGTGCTGGGCGCGGTGAAGACCGAGTTCACCAAGTTCGGCGAGATTGTGGATGCGACCAAGAAATCCATCGATGCGGCGGCCAAGAAGTTCGACGACGTGGGGGTGCGCACCCGGGCCATTCAGCGCAAGCTGCGCGATGTGCAGGAGTTGCCTGCGCCTGATGCGCCGTCTGCTCCGCCGGCTTTGGTTCAGGATGATTTGTTGTAATGGGGGTGTGGGTCTTTTTGGGAGTTCTTTAGGGCGTTGCTTTCCGAGGCCGGGGCGAGTCCCGGCCTCGGGAAGCAAACACCCAGCAGAATCACAAAAAAGACAGACGAACTCTTACGCCTGCAGCGCGTAGAAGTTCCGAATGATGGCCCAAGCCTCGTGCGGGTCGTCGGTCATGTGGAACAGCTCCAAATCTTTGGCCGAGATGGTTCCTTCCTCGATCAGCAGATCGAAGTTGATCAGCCGCTTCCAGAAGTCCACCCCGAACAGCACGATCGGCACGGGCTTGGACTTGCGCGTCTGCACCAGGGTCAGCACCTCGAACAGCTCGTCGAGCGTGCCGAAACCGCCCGGGAAAGCCACCAGCGCTTTGGCGCGCATCATGAAGTGCATCTTGCGCAGCGCGAAGTAGTGGAACTTGAAGCTCAGCTGCGGCGTGATGAAGCGGTTGCCGTTCTGCTCGTGGGGCAGCACGATGTTCAGGCCGATGGTGGGCGCGCCCGCGTCGTGCGCGCCGCGGTTGGCCGCTTCCATGATGCCGGGGCCGCCGCCGGTGCAGATGTAGATGCGCTCGGCGGGGGGCTGGCGCTTGCTGTGCTCGGCCACGATGCGGGCGAACTGGCGCGCGTGCTCGTAGCGCTGGGCGTTCTTCACGGCGCGGCGGGCGAGGGCGATGCGTTCGGCGTCGCCGCTGGCCTCGGCGTCGGCCATCTGTTTTTCGGCCTGCCGGGGCGAGACGAAACGCGCGCTGCCATAGACCACCACCGTGTGCTCGATGCCCTGCGCCGCCTGCTCCAGGTCGGGCTTGAGCATTTCAAGCTGCAGGCGGATGCCGCGCGTTTCGCGGCGGAACAGGAACTCGGGGTCGGTGAAGGCCAGGCGGTGCGATTCGGCCTGGGGCAGGTTGCCGTTGTGGGCCTGGATGTGCAGTTCTTCCCAGGCGTGGGCCAGGCGGCGTTCGTTCAGGTCGGTGTTGGAGGACATGGGTTTTTCAGGTGTTGTGGATGGGCTGTCCTGTGGGGTGCGGGCTATCTTAGATTATTTGCATGAAAAATGCCCTCGGCCCTTGCGGAATGTGCGCTGGCAGCTATGGAATCAGGAGTATTTGTCAGACTGGCTCACGCTGGCCGGCACGTTGAGCCCCGCCCGCCGCGCACGGAACAGCGCGGCGCGCATCAGGAAGATGGTGGTGACCGGCACGGTGATGGCGACCAGCAGCGCGATCAGCAGCGGGTGAACGGCCCAGTGCCTGCCCGCGAGCGAGAAGTACACGCAGCTGGCCGCCACCAGGCACCAGCAGCCCAGCGTGGCGATGACCGAGGGGGCGTGCACGCGCTCGAAGTAGGTGCGCCAGCGCAGCAGGCCCAGCGAGCCCAGCAGCGCCACCGCCGCGCCCGCCAGCGCCAGCACGGCCACCAGCCATTCGGCCCAGAGCGGCAGCGTGTTCATTCGATCACCTCGCCGCGCAGCAGGAACTTGGCCATGGCCGTGGAGCCGACGAAGCCGAACAGCGCCACCAGTAGCGCGGCCTCGAAGTAATGCTCGCTGCCGTAGTACATGCCCAGCGCCAGCATGAGCAGCATGGCGTCGAGGTACATGCAGTCCAGCGCCAGCACGCGGTCTTGCGCCGTGGGGCCGCGCAGCAGGCGCAGCAGCGCGCACAGCATGGCCAGGGCCAGCAGGAACATGGCGACGGGCAGCGCCCAGGACAGCACGGAATGGGTCACTCGAAAATCTCCAGCAGCAGCCGCTCATACGCCTGCGTGTGGGCGATGAGGTGGGCCGGGTCGTCCAGCTCCAGCGCGTGCAGCAGCAGCACCGAGCGGTCGCGCGACAGCTCGGCCCAGGTGGTGCCGGGCGCGATGCAGACGATGACCGCGAGCACGGCGAGCGCGTTCGGGTCGGACAGGCGCAGCGGCACCGGCACGAAGCCGGGCGGGTGCCGCCGCCGCCCAGGCATCAGCAGCAGGCGCAGCACGGCGAGGTTGGACTGCACCGAGTCCGCCACCACCCGCCCCAGCAGCCGCAGCACCGCGCCGGGGCTGCGCACGCGCACCGGCAGGGGCCGCAGGCCGCGCGTGAGCACGGGAATGAGCAGCGCCAGCAGCACGGCCAGCGCCAGCTGCCCCGCGCTGGCCGAGCGGTTGAGCACCAGCCACAGCACGAACAGCGCGGCGGACAGCAGGGGGGCGGGCAGCAGCTTTTTCATCGCCGGGCTTCCTTCGGCTGTGCGGACATCACCGCCTGGATGTACGTATCCGGCGCGAGCAGCGCCTGGGCCGTGGCCTGGGTAAAGCGCATCACCGGCCCGGCCTGCACCGTGAGCGCCACGCAGGCCGCCAGCAGCGCGGCGATCGGCAGCCCCTCCACCACGCGCAGCCGGGGCGCGGCGCGGCCATGCGCGGCCCAGAAGTGGCGGATGCCCGCGCGCGTGAGCGCCAGCAGCGCGAGCAGCCCGGTGGCGATCAGCAGCGCCAGCAGCGCCCAGTCCACGGGCCGCACCGGGGCCGGTACGCCCAGCCCCTGGGGGTTGAGCAGCGCCGTGAGCATGGCGAACTTGCCCACGAAGCCCGACAGCGGCGGCAGCCCCGCGACCACCAGCGTGCAGGCCATGAAGGCCAGACCCAGGAAGGCGGCGGCGGCGGGAATCACGCGGCCGGTCAGCACCTCCTCGTCCTCGTCCAGGTTCAGGCCCTGGGTGGGCTGCAGGTCGGGGTTGAGGAAGGGGGCGGCCTCGTCGTCGGCGTCCAGCACCGTGCTGCCGTCGTTGCGCCAGCGCTCGATCAGGTCGGCCAGCAGGAACAGCGCGCTCACCGCCAGCGTGGAGCCAGGCAGGTAGTAGAGCAGGGCGGCCGTGAGCCCTATCTGCCCGAAGCCCGTGGCCGCCAGCAGCGTGCCGGACGAGAGCAGTGCCGCGTAGCTGGCCAGGTGCGTTATGCGCTGCGAGCCCATCATGCCGATGGCGCCGAACGCCATGGTCGCCATGCCGCCCATGACCAGCCACGGCCCGCCGAAGCCCGCGGAGGCCCCGGCCTGGGCGCTGAACAGCAGCGTCCACAGCCGCAGCAGGGTGTACACGCCCACCTTGGTCATCAGCGCGAACAGCGCGCCCACGGGCGCGGTGGCCGCGCCATAGGCGGGCGCCAGCCAGAAGTTGAGCGGCCACACCGCCGCCTTGATGACGAACGCCGTGGCCAGGATGCCCGCCGCCGCGTGCAGCAGCCCCCGGTCGCCCGGCGCGACCTGCGGGATGGCCAGCGCCAGGTCGGCCATGTTCAGCGTGCCCGTGATGCCGTAGAGCATCGAGACGCCGATCAGGAACAGCGACGACGCCGCGAGGTTGATGGCGATGTAGTGCAGCCCCGCCTCGACCCGCGCCCGGCCCGAGCCGTGCAGCAGCAGCCCGTAGGAGGCGGCGAGCATGATCTCGAAGAACACGAACAGGTTGAACAGGTCGGCGGTGAGGAAGGCCCCCGACAGCCCCATGAGCTGGAACTGGAACAGCGGGTGGTAGTGCACGCCCGCGCGGTGCCAGCGCGACGCGCCGAACACGCAGGACGCGAGCGCGACGAAGCTGGTCAGCACCAGCATCAGCGCCGAGAGCCGGTCCAGCACCAGCACGATGCCGAACGGCGCGGGCCAATTGCCCGGCAGGTAGATGCCCAGGCCGGCCGAACCGGCGCGCGCCGTCCAGGCCAGCAGCGCCAGGGCCACGCACAGGCCGACGCCGGTGGAGACGATGCCGAGCGCCAGCTTGGTGCGCCAGCGTTCTTCGCGCATCAGCAGCATCAGCGCGGCGGTGAACAGCGGCAGCGCGATGGGCGCGAGCATCAGGTGCGGCATGAACCGCCCGGCCAGCGCGCCGAGGGCGTCGAGCCAGGTCATGGCTCCTCCCGCTCGCCGTGCCAGTGGCTGCCGTCCACGTGGTCGGTGCCCGACATGCCGCGCGACGCCAGCAGCACCACCAGGAACAGCGCCGTCATGGCGAAGCCGATGACGATGGCCGTGAGCACCAGCGCCTGCGGCATCGGGTCGGCGTAGTGCTGCAAGTCCTGCGGCACGCCGCCCGCGAGCACCGGGGCCTTGCCGATGGCCAGACCCAGTCGCCCCATGCTGAAGATGAACAGGTTGACCGCATACGACAGCAGCGCCAGGCCCATGATGACCTGGAAGGTGCGCGGCCGCAGCAGCAGCCACACGCCCGAGCCCGTGAGCACGCCGATGGCGATGGCGAGAACGATTTCCATCAGCCTACTCCTCCTTGGTTACTATTGTTTTGATAGCTGCTTGCGCTTGCTGCGCCAGCGCTGGAGGCCGATTCTTCTTGCAACCGGGCATGGTGCCGGTGCCCGCGGATCGATTGGTGCGCGATGGCCGTGAGGATCAGCAGCGTGGCCCCCACCACCAGCGTGAACACGCCGATGTCGAAGAACAGCGCGCTCGCCACGTGCACTTCGCCGATCAACGGCAGCGTGAAGTGCGCCGTGTGCGTGGTCAGGAACGGATAGCCCACCGCCAGCGACCCCAGCCCGGTGGCCAGCGCGCACAGCAGGCCCATGGCGATCCAGCGGCGCGGCGTCAGCGGCAGGTGCGCCTCCACCCACTGCGCGCCCGAGATGATGTACTGCAGGATCAGCGCCACCGACAGCACCAGCCCCGCCACGAAGCCGCCGCCCGGCTCGTTGTGCCCGCGCATGAAGATGTAGGCCGCCACCAGCGCCGCGAACGGCAGCAGCAGGCGCACCAGCACGGCGGGCACCATCAGGTAGCCCACGGCGGTGTCGGCGGCGTTGCGCGGGTTCAGCAGGTCGGTCTGCAGGTCGGCGGGCAGGTTGCGCTGCTGCTCGGGCAGGTCCATGGTTTCCGGCGCGGGGCGGAAGCGCCGCAGCAGCGCGTACACCGTGATGGCGACGATGCCCAGCACCACGATTTCGCCGAAGGTGTCGAAGCCGCGGAAGTCCACCAGCATCACGTTCACCACGTTGGTGCCGCCGCCTTCGCTCAGGGCGCGCTCCAGGAAGAAGGTGGACGTGCTCTTGGGAAAGTCGCGGCTCATCATGGCGAACGCCAGCCAGGCCATGCCGCCGCCCGCCGCCACGGACAGCGCCAGGTCGCGCAGGCGGCGGCGCAGCGTGCCGCGCTCGCGCTGGCGCAGGGCGGGGCGCAGGCGCTCCTCGCGCCGGGGCAGCCAGCGCAGGCCCAGCAGCATCAGCACCGTGGTCACCATTTCGACCACCAATTGGGTCAGCGCCAGATCGGGTGCGGAGAACCACAGGAACGTCACGCAGGTCGCCAGCCCGGCGCCGCCCATGAGCGTGAGCGCCGCCAGCCGGTGGTACTTGGCCTGCCAGGCCGCCGCCAGCGCGCACACCGCGCCCATGCCCCAGAGCAGCGCGAAGGTGGGCGACAGCGGCAGCGTGCCCCGGTGGCCCAGCCGCAGGCCGTGCAGCAGCAGCGGCAGCGCGCCCGCGCACAGGGCCGCGCACACCAGCCAGAACATCTGCCATTGCAGGCGGCGCGTGGAAAGCCGCTGGCGCAGCGCCCGGCCCGCGCGGGTCAGCAGCGCCAGCGCGGCCTCGAACATGGCTTTGCCATTCAGGCGGCCCACCAACGGCGGCGCGGTGATGCGCCCCGTGCGCTGCGGCCCGCGCAGCAGCCGGTACAGCACCACCCCGCCCGACAGCGCCAGCAGGCTCATCACAAACGGCGTGTTGAAGCCGTGCCACACGGCCAGGCTGAACTCGGGCAACTGCCCGCCCACCACGGGCCGCGCGGCGGCATGGAGGTAGGGGCCGATCACCTGCGCGGGCAGCGTGCCCACCACCAGGCAGGCCAGCACCAGCAGTTCCACGGGCACGCGCATCCAGTGCGGGGGCTCGTGCGGCGTGTGCGGCAAATCCTGGGCCGGCGGGCCGCAGAACACGTCCACCGTGAAGCGCAGCGAATACGCCACGCTGAACATGCCCGCTACGGTGGCCGCCGCCGGCAGGCCCCAGCGCACCAGCGGCGCGGCGTCGAGGAACACCGTCTCGGCGAAGAACATTTCCTTCGACAGGAAGCCGTTCAGCAGCGGCACGCCCGCCATCGCCGCGCTGGCCACCATCGCCAGCGTGGCGGTGATTGGCATCATGTGCCGCAGGCCCGACAGGCGGCGGATGTCGCGCGTGCCGCTTTCGTGGTCGACGATGCCCGCCGCCATGAACAGCGAGGCCTTGAAGGTCGCGTGGTTCATGATGTGGAACACGGCCGCCACGGCGGCCAGCGGCGAATTCAGCCCCAGCAGCAGCGTGATCAGCCCCAGGTGCGAAATGGTGGAATAGGCCAGCAGCCCCTTGAGGTCGTTCTGGAACATGGCCGCGTAGCCGCCCAGCAGCAGCGTGATAAGGCCCGCGCCGCCCACGATCCAGAACCACGGCTCGGTGCCGCTGAGCACCGGCCACAGCCGCGCGAGCAGGAACACGCCCGCCTTCACCATGGTGGCCGAATGCAGGTAGCTGGACACGGGCGTGGGCGCGGCCATGGCGTGCGGCAGCCAGAACTGGAAGGGGAACTGCGCGCTCTTGGTCAAAGCGCCCAGCAGGATGAGCACCAGCGCCGTGAGGTACAGCGGGTGCGCCCGCACCTGCGCGGCGGCGCTCAGCACCTGGTCCAGGTCGTAGCTGCCCACGATGTGGCCCAGCACCAGCACGCCCGCCAGCATCGCCAGCCCGCCCGCGCCCGTCACCGTGAGCGCCATGCGCGCGCCGCGCCGCGCGTCCTGGCGGTGGTGCCAGTAGCCGATCAGCAGGAACGAGAACAGGCTGGTCAGCTCCCAGAAGAACGCCAGCTGGATCAGGTTGCCCGACAGCACCACGCCCATCATCGCGCCCATGAAGGCGAGCAGGAACGCGAAGAAGCGCGGCACCGGGTCGGACGGCGACATGTAGTAGCGCGCGTACAGCACCACCAGCGCGCCGATGCCCAGCACCAGCATGGAGAACATCCACGCGAAGCCGTCCATGCGGATGACGAGGTTCAGCCCCAGCGCGGGCAGCCAGGCGATCTCCTGCCGCAGCACGCCGCCGTCGGCCAGTTGCGGAAACAGCAGGGCCACCTGCACCGCGCAGGCCAGCGCGATGATGCCCGCGAGCGTCGATTCGGCGTTGCGCGCGTTGGCGGGCAGCACGGCGGCCAGCAGGCTGCCGATGAAGGGCAGGAGGATGAGGAAAACCAGGGGCATGTGCGGCCCATTTTACGGGCAAGCCTCTGGAGGGGCGCTATGAAAACCTGAGCTAGCAGCGCTTATTAGATGAGCGCTACAGGCCCAAAAACCTCAAAGTTCTTCTACCCGCCGGGCCGGATAGCTGTCCCAGCTCTGGCAGCCGGGGCATTGCCAGAAATGCTGCCGCGCCTCGAAGCCGCAGGCGGCGCAGCGGTAGCGCATCAGCGGGCGCGCGGCCTGGTCGAGCGCGCGCTGCACCTGGGGGTGGAACTGCTCGTGCTCCAGCCGCTCGCCCGTGAGCCATTGCGTGGCGGCCACGAGCGAGGGCTCCTTGGCCAGGTGTTGGGCATAGCGCGTGCGGCCCGGGCGGGCGGCGTCGCCGCTGGCGCGGTCCAGCGCGACCAGCGCTTCCAGCAGGTCGAGCGAGGGCGACTGCTCGTAGTGGCGTGACAGCAGGGTCAGCGCGTCGCCGCTGCGGCCCGCCGCTGCGGCGGCTTCGAGCAGCAGGGTGGTGGCCAGCGGCAGCGCGCCGGGGGCCTGCTGCGCCAGCGCGGCCAGCGTATCCACCGCGTCGCTCGACTGGCCCAGCCGGTGCTGCTGGCGCGCGCGCTCGATGCGCGGGCGCGGCGACTGGGGCGCGGCGGACATGGCCTCGCGCAGGCGGGCCTCGGCGCCGGCTTCGTCGCCCTGGGCGGCGGCGGCCAGGGCCTGCTCACACAGGTAGTGGGACTGACGCGTGCTGAAGTCGCCCTGGCCCGCGGCCTGGATGCGCGCGGCGATGGCGGCGGCCTGCGGCCAGTCGCGCGTGCGCTCGTAGATGGCGAGCAGGGCGAGGCGCGCCTCGTTCTCGAACGCCGTGCCTTCGAGCGGCTTGAGCGCTTCTTCGGCGCGGTCGAGCAGGCCGGCCTTGAGGAAGTCGAGCGCCAGCGCGTGCTGGGCGCGGTCGCGGTCGGCGGGCGTCAGGTCGCCGCGCGAGAGCAGGTGCTCGTGCACGCGCACGGCGCGGTTGTATTCGCCACGGCGGCGGAACAGGTTGCCCAGCGCGAAATGCAGTTCCGACGTATCCGGGTCGCTCTGCACGGCCTCGATGAAGGCGTCGATAGCCTTGTCCTGCTGCTCGTTGAGCAGCAGGCTCAGGCCCTTGAAGTACGCCTTGGGGGTCTGCCGGTTTTCGGCGCGCAGCTGGCGCAGGTCGAAGCGCGAGGCCAGCCAGCCCAGCACGAAGGCCAGCGGCAGCGCCAGCAGGATCCAGCTGAGGTCAAATTCCATGAACGGTGGGCGGCGGCGGCTCGATGGGGGCTGCCGCTGCGGGCGCGGCGTCGGCGGCGGGTGCTGGCACGGCCTGGGCCTTGCGCGCCGCTTTGCGGTGGCGCCACCAGCGCGGCACCATGCCGAGCGCGCCCACCATCACGCCCAGCGCAAAGGCCGCGAGCACGACCAGCACCAGCGAGGCGCGCCACTCGGTGCCGAAGAAGAAGTGCACGGTGGCGTCTTGCTGGTTGTTCAGCGCGAAGGCGAACAGCGTAAAAAAAATGGCTGCCTTGAGCAGCCACAGGAGGTATTTCATGCGTCTCCCCGGTGGGTGGTGGGGATTCTATTCGGCGGCCCGTTCGGCGACGGCTTCGCGCAGCGCCTTGCCGGGCTTGAAGTGCGGCACGCGCTTTTCCGGGATCTGCACCGCCTCGCCGCTGCGCGGGTTGCGGCCCAGGCGCGGCGGGCGGTGCGTGACGGAGAAGCTGCCAAAGCCCCGGATCTCGATGCGGTGGCCGCGCACCAGCGCGTCGCCCACGGCGTCGAGGATGGTTTTCACCGCAGCCTCGGCATCGCGGTGCGTGAGCTGGCTGAAACGGGCAGCCAGTTCTTCCACTAGATCAGATCGGGTCATTGGACAGGGCGCGCCGGGCGTCGGGCGTGGCGCACACATGCGCGCCGCGCAAAACGCTCAAAGCGCTTCTTACTTTTCCGAGTTGTCCAGCTTGGCGCGCAGCAGGGCGCCCAGGCTGGTGGTGCCGGCGCTTTCGCGGGCCGACTGGGCCGACAGGCTGGCCATGGCTTCCTGCTGGTCGGCCTGGTCCTTGGCGCGGATGGACAGCTGGATGTTGCGGGTCTTGCGGTCCACGTTCACCACCACGGCGGTGACTTCGTCGCCTTCCTTGAGCACGTTGCGGGCATCTTCCACGCGGTCGCGGGAGATTTCCGAAGCGCGCAGGTAGCCCACGATGTCTTCGCCCAGGTCGATCTCGGCGCCACGGGCGTCCACGGTCTTGACCTTGCCGGTCACCGTCTGGCCCTTGTCGTTCACCGTCACGAAGGTGGTGAACGGGTCCTGGTCGAGCTGCTTGATGCCCAGCGAGATGCGCTCGCGGTCCACGTCCACGGCCAGCACGATGGCTTCGACTTCCTGGCCCTTCTTGTAGTTGCGCACGGCGGCTTCGCCGGGCTCGTTCCAGGACAGGTCGGACAGGTGCACCAGGCCGTCGATGCCGGCAGCCAGGCCCACGAACACGCCGAAGTCGGTGATCGACTTGATCGGGCCCTTCACGCGGTCGCCGCGCTTGGTGTTCTGCGCGAACTCTTGCCAGGGGTTGGCGCGGCACTGCTTCATGCCCAGGCTGATGCGGCGCTTGTCTTCGTCGATCTCCAGGACCATGACTTCGACTTCGTCGCCCAGCGACACGAGCTTGGACGGGGCCACGTTCTTGTTGGTCCAGTCCATTTCGGAGACGTGCACCAGGCCTTCGATGCCGGGTTCGAGTTCCACGAACGCGCCGTAGTCGGCGATGTTCGTGACCTTGCCGAACAGGCGGGTGCCCGAGGGGTAGCGGCGCGAGACGCCCATCCACGGGTCGTCGCCCATCTGCTTGAGGCCCAGGGACACGCGGTTCTTCTCGGTGTCGAACTTGAGGATCTTGGCGGTGATCTCCTGGCCAGCCGTGACCACCTCGGACGGGTGGCGCACGCGGCGCCATGCCATGTCGGTGATGTGCAGCAGGCCGTCGATGCCGCCCAGGTCCACGAACGCACCGTATTCGGTGATGTTCTTGACCACGCCGTTGACGATGGAGCCTTCCTTCAGCGTTTCCATCAGCTTGGCGCGCTCTTCGCCCATCGAGGCTTCGACCACGGCGCGGCGCGATAGCACCACGTTGTTGCGCTTGCGGTCGAGCTTGATGACCTTGAATTCCAGGGTCTTGTTTTCGTAGGGCGTCAGGTCCTTGATCGGACGGGTGTCGATCAGCGAGCCGGGCAGGAAGGCGCGGATGCCGTTGACCAGCACGGTGAGGCCGCCCTTGACCTTGCCGGAGGTGGTGCCGGTGACGAATTCGCCCGATTCGAGGGCCTTTTCGAGCGCCAGCCACGAAGCCAGGCGCTTGGCGGTGTCACGCGACAGGATGGTGTCGCCATAGCCGTTCTCGATGGAGCCGATGGCCACGGACACGAAGTCGCCCACCTGGACTTCGATCTCGCCCTGGTCGTTCTTGAATTCGTCGATCGGCACGTAGGCTTCGGACTTGAGGCCGGCGTTCACGACGACGAAGTTGTGCTCCACGCGCACGACTTCGGCGGTGATGACCTCGCCCGGACGCATTTCGGTGCGTTGCAGCGATTCTTCAAACAGGGCGGCAAAAGATTCAGACATGTAGTTCCTTGTGCGCAATGAAACAGGTTTCCGGCAGCACCATTGCTGTCGTTTCTAAGACTGTCTGCGCGAGGGGGGGCGGAAGGTTCCGCGGGTTGTGGTTGATGAACCACGCCGCCATGCGCCAAGCGGCGCGGCAGGGACGGCGTGGGCCGGTTTCAGCCCTTGAAGGGCTGGCGCTCCTGCCACCAGGCAAGCACCTGGCTGACGGCTTCTTCGATCGTCAGCGCGGAGTTGTCCAGCACCAGGGCGTCCCGCGCGGGCTTCAAGGGGGCGACGGCGCGGGACTGGTCCCGCTGGTCGCGCGCCTCAAGGTCTGCGCGAAGACTGTCAATGGTAGCTGAAATTCCCTTTGAAATCAACTGTTTATACCGCCGCTCGGCGCGGCAGGCGGTGCTGGCGGTCAGGTAGACCTTGAGCGGCGCGGCGGGGAAGATCACCGTGCCCATGTCGCGCCCGTCGGCCACGAGGCCGGGCAGCGTCCGGAAACCGTGCTGCAGCGCCACCAGCGCCGTGCGCACGGCGGGCAGGGCGGAGACGCGCGAGGCGTTCATGCCCGCGTCCTCGGTGCGCAGGGCGTCGGTCACGTCGCTGCCGTCCAGCCAGACGCGGTCGTCCTGGAAGCGGATGGGCAGCGTGCGGGCGATGGCGGCGATGGCTTCTTCCTGCTCCGGCGCGATGGCGGCGGCGGCCAGCCCCGTGGCGCGGTAGAGCACGCCCGAGTCGAGCAGGTGGTAGCCCAGCCGCTCGGCCACGGCGGCGGCCAGCGTGCCCTTGCCCGAGGCCGTGGGGCCGTCGATGCAGAGCACGGGGATGCGGTCGGCGGGCGTGTACGCCACTGAGAACAGGGCCTCGAAGTAGTCGGGGAAGGTCTTGGCCACGCACTTCGGGTCTTCGATGCGCACCGGCAGCCCGGCGGGGTTGAACGCCGCGAGCGAGAAGCACATGGCGACGCGGTGGTCGTCGTAGGTGTGGATGCTGGCGGGCTTCCAGGCTTGCAGGCTGACGGGCGGGGTGATGCGCAGGAAGTCCGCGCCTTCTTCCACCGTGGCGCCGAGCTTGCGCAGTTCGGTGGCCATGGCGGCCAGGCGGTCGGTTTCCTTCACGCGCCAGCTGGCGATGTTGCGCAGCGTGGTCGTGCCCTGGGCGTACAGCGCCATCACGGCCAGCGTCATGGCCGCGTCGGGGATGTGGTTGCAGTCGAGGTCGATGGCTTGCAGCGGCCAGGCGCCGCGCGCGATGTGCAGCCAGTTGGGGCCGCCCGTGACGGCGGCGCCCATGGCGCGCGCGGCGTCCACGAAGCGGATGTCGCCCTGGATGGAGTCCAGCCCCACGCCCAGGATTTTGATGCCATTCTGGCCCACAGCCGGCGCCGCCAGTGCGCCAAGCGCTATGAAATAACTAGCGGACGAGGCGTCCGCCTCCACGTGGATGCTGCCCGGCGACTGGTAGCGGCTGCCCGCCGGAATGGTGAAGCGCTGCCAGTGGTCGTGCGCCACGCGGATGCCGAAGCGCGCCAGCAGTTCGAGCGTGATGTGGATGTAGGGCTTGGAGATCAGTTCGCCCACCACCTCGATGACGACGTCGCGCTCGCGCGCCACCAGCGGCAGCGCCATGAGCAGCGCGGTCAGGAACTGGCTGGACACGTCGCCGCGCACGCGGATGGGGGCGCCGAGCGCGAGCGGCGGCAGGCCGTTGCCGTGGTGGATGCGCAGCGGCGGGTAGCCCTCGTTGCGCAGGTAGTCGATATGGCAGCCCAGCTGGCGCAGCGCGTCCACCAGGTCGCCGATGGGCCGCTCGTGCATCCGCGGCACGCCCGACAGCTCGAACTCGCCCCCCAGCAGCGTCAGCGCCGCCGTCAGCGGGCGCATGGCGGTGCCCGCGTTGCCCAGGAACAGCTTGGCGGAGCGGGGCGGGGCCGCGCCCAGGCCGGTGATGCGCACAGCGTCGCCCGCTTCATCCACCGTGCAGCCGATGGCGCGCAGCGCGTCGAGCATCACGCGCGTGTCGTCGGAGGCGAGCAGGTCGTGCACTTCGGTCGTGCCCTCGCTCAGGGCGGCGAGCAGCAGCACGCGGTTGGAAATGCTCTTGGAGCCGGGCAGGCGGACCTCGCCCCCGGCGGCTTCGAGCGGCGGCAGGTCGAGAAAGGCGGTGGTGTACATCAGGTGGAATGCGTGCGGCCAGCGCCCAGGCGCCAATGGGCGCGGGTGGAGCTCGCCAGGGTGATCATGTCTTCGAGGGCCTGCCCGCCATCGTCGGCCAGCATGGCCTGCTCGAAGGCGTGCAGCGCCTGCTGGAAGTGGCGGGACTGGGCCAGCACCTCGTCGCGGTTGGCGCGCAGCACGTCGCGCCACATTTTCGGGTCGCTCGCGGCGATGCGCGTGAAGTCGCGGAAGCCGGGGCCCGCCAGCGACAGGAAATGGTCGGCCTGCGTCTGGCCCAGGATGCCCTGCATGGCCGCGAACGCGATCAGGTGGGGCAGGTGGCTCACGGCGGCGAAGGCGGCGTCGTGCGCTTCGGGCGACATGCTGGTGACGCGGCCGCCCAGCGCCGTCCACACCTCCTCGGCGCGGCGCAGGTGGGCGGTGAAGGTGCGCTCGGTGGGCGTGAGCACCACGTGGCAGCCCTGGTACAGCGCGGCATCGGAATGCTCCACGCCCGAGACCTCGCGGCCCGCGATGGGGTGCGCGGGCACGAAGGAGCCGAGCTTGCCCTCCAGCGCGTTGCGCGCGGCCTGCACCACGTCGCCCTTGGTGGAGCCCACGTCCATGACCAGCATCTGCGGCGTGACCAGGTGGCGGATGGCCTTGAGCGTGGATTCGGTGGCGGCCACGGGCACGGCCAGCAGCACGATGTCGGCCCCCGCCACGGCGAGCAGGGCGGAGGGTGCCTCCACGTCGATCACGCCCAGCTGCCGTGCGCGCTCGGTGGTGGAGGGTGACTTGCTGTAGCCCACCACGCGCTGGACCAGCCCCGCCTTCTTGAGCGCCAGCGCGAACGAGCCGCCCATGAGGCCGCAGCCGATCAACCCCAGTTGCTCGAACATGGCTTAAGCCGCTACCGGATAGGTGCCCAGCACCTTGTAGAAGGCGGCAAGCTGCTGCAGTTCGGCCAGCGCGGCGGCCACGTGGGGCTGGTCGGGGTGGCCCTCGATGTCGATGTAGAAGTAGTACTCCCACTGGCCGGTGCGCGCGGGGCGCGACTCGAAGCGCGTCATCGACACGCCGTGGTTCTTCAGCGGCACCAGCAGGTCGTGCACCGCGCCGGGGCGGTTGGGCACGGAGATGATGAGGCTGGTGCAGTCGTGGCCGGACGGCGCGGGCGTGGCCAGCGTGTGCGGCAGGCAGATCACGGCGAAGCGCGTGCGGTTGTAGGCGTCGTCCTGGATGGCGTGGGCCACCACGTGCAGGCCGTATTGCTGCGCGGCGCGTTCGCTGGAGAGCGCGGCCCAGGCCGGGTTGGTGGCGGCCAGGCGCGCGCCCTCGGCGTTGCTGGACACGGGCCGGCGCTCGGCGTGCGGCAGGTGCTTGGACAGCCAGCCCTGGCACTGCGCCAGCGCCTGCGGGTGGGCCAGCACGGCCTCTATGCCCTCGGGCGAATTCGTCTGGCGCAGCAGGTTGTGGCGGATCAGCAGGCTCACCTCGCCCACCACGTGGCAGGGCGTGTGCAGGAACATGTCGAGCGAGCGCGTGACCACGCCTTCGTTCGAGTTCTCGACCCCCACCACGCCGAACTGCGCGCTGCCCGCCGCCGTGGCGTGGAACACCTCGTCGAAGTTGGCGCAGTACATCAGGTCGGCCGCGCCGCCGAAGTATTCGATCGCCGCCTGCTCGCAGAAGGTGCCCTGCGGCCCCAGCACGGCCACGCGCTGGGGCGATTCGAGCGCGAGGCAGGCCGACATGATCTCGCGCCAGATGGCGGACACGTGCGCGCCCTTGAGCGGGCCGGGGTTGGCCTCGGTGATCTTGGCGATGACCTGGGCCACGCGGTCGGGGCGGAAGAAGGGCGTGCCTTCGCGCTTCTTGAGTTCGCCCACCTGCTCGGCCACGCGGGCGCGCTGGTTGACGAGCTGGAGCAGTTGCTGGTCGATGGTGTCGATCTGCACGCGCAGGTCGGCCAGGTCGGGGGAGGCTTGTGGGGTCGTCATGGCCGGTGCTTCAGGCGTGGTGCCGTTCAAATTCTTGCAGGTAGTCCACCAGCGCCTGCACGCCCGCCAGCGGCATGGCGTTGTAGAGGCTGGCGCGCATTCCGCCGACCGACTTGTGGCCCTTGAGCTGCAGCAGGCCACGCTCCCTGGCGCCGACCAGGAAGGCGTCGTTGCGCGATTCGTCGCGCAGGAAGAACGGAATGTTCATGCGCGAGCGGCAATTGGCGGCCACCTTGTTCACGTAGAACGCGGACTGGTCGATGGTGTCGTACAGCAGCTGGGCCTTGGTGATGTTGCGGCGCTCCATGGCGGCCACGCCGGTGACGGCATTGTCTCCAGCGCCTTCCGTCTGGCGCAGCAGCCACTGGAAGGTCAGTCCCGCCATGTAGATGCCCCAGGTGGGCGGCGTGTTGTACATGGACTGGTTGTCGGCCACGATCTGGTAGTCGAACGCGCTCGGGCAGGCGGGCAGGGCGTAGCCCAGCAGGTCTTCGCGCACCACCACCAGGGTCAGCCCTGCCGGGCCGAGGTTCTTCTGCGCGCCGCCGAAGGCCACGCCCACGCGGCTCCAGTCGACCGGGCGCGAGGCGACGTGGGACGAGAAGTCGATCACCAGCGGCGCATCCGAGCCCAGCGCCTTCAAGTCAGGCAGTTCCTGGAATTCCACGCCGTGGATGGTTTCGTTGCTGCACAGGTGCAGGTAGCTCGCGCCCCGGCTCAGCTGCCAGGTGGCGGGCGTGGGGAGGGTGGTGAAGTTCGAGTCCTCGGCGGAGGCGGCGGTGCGTACCTCGGCGGCGTACTTCTGCGCCTCCTTGCGCGACTTTTGGCTCCAACTGCCGGTGACCACGAAGTCCACCGTGCCCGCGCGCGACAGGTTCAGCGGCACGATGGCGTTCTCGGCCAGCCCACCGCCCTGCATGAACAGGATCTTGAACTGCGGCGGCACGGCCAGCAGCTGGCGCAGATCGCTTTCCGCCTGCTCGTAGATCGAGATGAATTCCTTGCCCCGGTGGCTCATCTCCATCACGCCCATGCCGCTGCCGTGCCAGTCCAGCATTTCGGCGGCGGCGGTGTGCAGCACTTCCTCGGGAATGGCGGCGGGGCCGGCGGAGAAGTTGTAGGGGCGGGTCATGGAAAGGGTTTCAGGTCAAATCGGCCTCTAGCCCTTGTCCATCAAGCGCTAGCAGCTATGGTTTCAGGAGTTGTCAGACAGCTTCTTCCGCGTCGTCGGCATCCGTGCTGGCGTCGTTTTCGACGATACGCTGTAGCCCGCTGAGCTTGGCGCCCTCGTCCAGCGCGATCAGCGTCACGCCCTGCGTGGCGCGGCCCAGTTCGCGGATTTCCGACACGCGGGTGCGCACCAGCACGCCCTTGTCGGTGATGAGCATGATCTCGTCGTCGGCGTGCACCAGCGTGGCGGCCACCACCTTGCCGTTGCGCTCGCTCTGCTGGATGGCGATCATGCCCTTGGTGCCGCGCCCGTGGCGGGTGTATTCGGCAATGGGGGTGCGCTTGCCGTAGCCGTTCTCGGTGGCGGTCAGCACGCTTTGCTGCTCGTCCTCGGCCACCAGCATGGCGATCACGCCCTGGCCTTCTTCCAGCGTCATGCCACGCACGCCGCGCGCCTGGCGGCCCAGCGGGCGCACGTCGTTCTCGTCGAAGCGCACGGCCTTGCCGCCGTCGCTGAACAGCATCACGTCGTGCTGGCCGTCGGTCAGAGCCGCGCCGATCAGGTAGTCGCCCTCGTCCAGGTTCACCGCGATGATGCCGCCCTTGCGCGGATTGCTGAATTCGTCGAGCGCGGTCTTCTTCACCGTGCCCATGCTGGTCGCCATGAACACGTAGCGGTCGGCCGGGAAGCTGCGCATGTCGCCCGTGAGCGGCAGCACCACGTTGATCTTCTCGCCCTCCTGCAGCGGGAACATGTTGACGATGGGCCGCCCGCGCGAGCCGCGCGAGCCCGCGGGCACTTCCCACACCTTGAGCCAGTACAGGCGGCCCCGGTTGGAGAAGCACAGGATGTAGTCGTGCGTGTTGGCGATAAAGAGCTGGTCGATCCAGTCGTCTTCCTTGGTCGCCGTGGCCTGCTTGCCGCGCCCGCCGCGCTTCTGGGCGCGGTATTCGCCCAGAGGCTGGCTCTTGATGTAGCCCGTATGGCTCAGCGTGACCACCATGTCGGTGGGCGTGATCAGGTCTTCGGTCGAAAGGTCCTGCGCGCTGTGCTCGATGGTGCTGCGGCGCGCACCGATCTTGGTCTGGCCGAACTCGGTCCGCAGCGCGGTGAGCTCCTCGCCGATGATGGTGGACACGCGCTCGGGCCGGGCCAGGATGTCGAGCAGGTCCTCGATCACGGCCATGATCTCCTTGTACTCGGCCACGATCTTGTCCTGCTCCAGCCCGGTCAGGCGCTGCAGGCGCATCTGCAGGATTTCCTGCGCCTGCGTATCGGACAGGCGGTACAGGCCGTCGGCCTGCATCCCATAGTCGCGCTCCAGCCCTTCGGGGCGGTAGTCGTCGGCGTTGACCACGCCGCCGTCCGCGCGCGTGCGGGTGAGCATCTCGCGCACCAGCTTGCTGTCCCAGTTGCGCGCCATCAATTCGGCCTTGGCCACCGGCGGCGTGGGCGCGTTGCGGATGATGCGGATGAACTCGTCGATGTTCGCCAGCGCCACGGCCAGCCCTTCGAGCACGTGGCCCCGGTCGCGCGCCTTGCGCAGCTCGAACACGGTGCGCCGCGTCACCACCTCGCGGCGGTGCTGCAGGAAGACGCTGATCAAATCCTTCAGGTTGCACAGGCGCGGCTGGCCGTCCACCAGCGCCACCATGTTCATGCCGAAGGTATCCTGCAGCTGCGTCTGTTTGTACAGGTTGTTCAGCACCACCTCGGGCACTTCGCCGCGCTTGAGCTCGATCACCAGGCGCATCCCCGACTTGTCGGACTCGTCCTGGATGTGGCTGATGCCCTCGATCTTCTTCTCGTGCACCAGCTCGGCCATGCGCTCCTGCAGCGTCTTCTTGTTGACCTGGTAGGGAAGCTCGTCCACCACGATGGCCTGGCGCTGGCCCTTGTCGATGTCCTCGAAGTGGCACTTGGCGCGCATCACCACGCGGCCCCGGCCCGTGCGGTAGCCCTCCTTCACGCCGTTGATGCCGTAGATGATGCCGGCGGTGGGGAAGTCGGGCGCGGGCACGATCTCCATCAGCTCGTCGAGGGTCGCCTCGGGCTGGCGCAGCAGGTGCAGACAGGCATCCACCACCTCGTTCAGGTTGTGCGGCGGGATGTTGGTCGCCATGCCCACGGCAATGCCGCCTGAGCCGTTCACCAGCAGGTTCGGCACACGGCTGGGCAGCACCAGCGGCTCCCGTTCGCTGCCGTCGTAGTTGGGGCCGAAGTCCACCGTCTCCTTGTCGATGTCGGCCAGCATCTCGTGGGCGATCTTCGCCAGGCGGATTTCGGTGTAGCGCATGGCGGCGGCGTTGTCGCCGTCCACCGAGCCGAAGTTGCCCTGGCCGTCCACCAGCATGTGGCGCATCGAGAAATCCTGCGCCATGCGCACGATGGTGTCGTACACCGACTGGTCGCCGTGCGGGTGGTACTTACCGATCACGTCCCCCACGATACGGGCCGACTTCCGGTACTGCCGGTTCCAGTCGTTGTTCATCTCGTGCATGGCGAACAGCACGCGCCGGTGCACCGGCTTCAGACCGTCCCGCGCATCCGGCAGCGCCCGGCCCACGATCACGCTCATCGCATAGTCGAGGTAGCTGCGGCGCATCTCCTCTTCGAGGCTGATGGGCAGGGTTTCTTTGGCAAACTGGGTCATGGAGGGCGGGCCGGCTGGAGGGGTGGGGCATTTTAGGCGCAACGGGGGTGTCGCTACAGCGCAACATTTGGAGGCAAATACGCTTTTGTCCTACGGTGCGCAGCCCTGTCGGCGCGGTTTTCCCCTGTTACGTATGGCACAATCATTTCAACGTTCTTGGTGATGGTCACCGACAACGTCCCTACGTCCCCGATATCGCAGCGCGGCTGCGGCTTATTCCCCAAGAGGAGAACCATGAAGAAACTGAACAAAGTGGCACTGTTGTTGGCCTCTGCCGTGCTCGCGACCGCAGCTGGCGCACAAACCAAGGTTCAAGCTGCCAACGGCGGCAACGTGATCGACAACTGGCAGAACGGCACCGGCGAGCTGGTCTGGAAGAACGGCACCAACGAACTGTGCTGGCGCGATGCCAACTGGACGCCCGCCACCGCCGCCGTCGGTTGCGATGGCGCCCTGCAGCCCGCTCCCGCTCCTGCACCGGTTGCCGCAGCTCCCGCTCCTGCACCCGTTCCCGCTCCCGCCGTGGCCACCAAGGTGACCTTCGCCGCCGACGCCTTCTTCGACTTCGACAAGGCAGTGCTGAAGCCCGAAGGCAAGGCCAAGCTGGACGATCTGGCTTCCAAGGTCAAGGACATCAACCTGGAAGTGATCATCGCCGTGGGCCACACCGACTCCGTCGGCTCTGACGCCTACAACCAGAAGCTGTCGGTGCGCCGTGCCGAAGCCGTGAAGGCCTACCTGGTCTCCAAGGGCATCGAAAAGAACCGCGTCTACACCGAAGGCAAGGGCAAGAAGCAGCCCATCGCCGACAACAAGACCGCTGCTGGCCGCGCCAAGAACCGCCGCGTGGAAATCGAAGTGGTCGGTACCCGCGCTTCCAAGTAATCCTTCAGGATTGCTCCAAGAAAAAGGCCCTTCGGGGCCTTTTTCTTTTTTGAATGGTCCGTTCAGTCCGCTGACTTTTGGGGTGGATCGAACGTGCACGGGCCATCGTGCCATTGACTGAGCGAGCAAAGAAAAACCCGCTTCCCTAGGAGGAGAGCGGGTTTTGGGATGGTCTGAGATGTTGCGAGATGCTGATCTGGCCTGCCCGGAGGGGCTCGAACCCCCGACCTGCTGCTTAGAAGGCAGCTGCTCTATCCAGTTGAGCTACGGGCAGTGATGGCGGTAGCCGCGCGCAAGCGGGCGATCATACCTTGGACTGTGTGGCGCTTTGGCGCACGCTGTCTGCCGTCTGGCCGAAGAGGACTTTGCGTTGCTCGTCGGTCATGGCGCCGCTGCGGCGCTGGTCTTGCAGCAGGGCCAGGCCGCGTTGCACGCCGGGGCGTTGCAGGAGTTCGTCCATCCAGCGCTGGATGTGCGGGAAGGCGGTCAGCGGGATTTCGTAGTTGGCGTGCAGTCGCATCCAGGGCAGGATGGCCATGTCGGCGATGCTGTAGTCCGCGCCGGCCACGTAGGCGCCGGTGCGGCCTAGCTGGCCGTCGAGCACGCCGTAGAGGCGGTTGACTTCCTTGCCGTAGCGGTCGATGGCGTAGGGGACTTTTTCGGGGGCGTAGTTGCGGAAGTGGCCGTTCTGCCCGGACATGGGGCCCAGGCCGCCCATTTGCCACATCAGCCATTGCATGACCTGGTAGCGGCCACGCACGTCGGCGGGCAGGAAGCGGCCGGTTTTTTCGGCCAGGTAGGCGAGGATAGCGCCGCTCTCGAAGATGGCGATGGGGTCGCCGCCGTCTGCCGGGTCGTTGTCCACGATGGCGGGCATCCGGTTGTTGGGGCTGAGGGCGAGGAATTCGGGTTTGAACTGGTCGCCCTGGCCGATGTTGACCGGAATGCATCGGTAGGGCAGGCCGCATTCCTCCAGCATGATGGAAATTTTCCAGCCGTTGGGGGTGGGCCAGTAGTGCAGGTCGATCATGAGGGTGACTTTCCTTTCTTTAGTCCTGTTCGTCGAACACCAGCGAGGGCGGAACCATGATGCGCGCGGTGTCGGCGGGGCTGGGGATGAGGTGGTTGGCCAGGTAGCCGCCGGGTGCATCGGGCTCCAGCGCGGCCACGGCGAGGTTGGCGAGGGACTGGTTCAGGGGCACGTAGTAGCTGTCCGCAGGGATGTCGAGGGCGGCGCGCGCGGGGGGCGTGTTGCTGCCGGGGTCGGCGGAGGTTTCGGCCAGGGCGTTGCCTGGCTCGACCACGTGCATGACCTGCACGCCCAACAGGCGCAAGCGCTCCACGGCGGTGGTGGTGTTGGCGGACAGCCAGTAGCCGCAGGGGCGGGCGCGGGTCTTCAGGGGGCGCAAGGGGCGTGAGGAATCCAGGTCCACGCGCGTGGTGCGGTCCATTCCGGTGTCGGGGTCGATCAGGGTCAGGTCGCGCTGGCTGGGGGTAGGGCCGGCGTCGACGACCACCGGGCCTTTGCAGGCCAGTGCGCTCACGTCGCGGTTGACGTAGGAGCGTATTTCGCCCAGGTTGGCGGCGCGGTCGGCGGCGCTGCGCAGGGCGCTGGACAGGGCCGTGACCTGGGTGTGCACGCGGCGCTGGATGTGCGCCCGGCCCAGGCCCGCGCCGCGCGTGGCGACCAGCAGGCTGACGGCGTTCTTCAGGCCGTTGGCGTTGACGCTCGCATCGGGCTGCGTGACGCCCATGGCGATGCGCAGGTCTTCGGGGTTTGGGGTGGTGGTGTAGTACCACTCGCTGGTGAGGCTCTGGGCGCGCAGCGCGTCCATCATGGGGGAGTAGAACCACTCGTTGGCGGCCTTGGTGATGAACTCGGGCTCGTTGGCCACGGTGGCGTATTGCAGCAGCGCGTCCTGGCGCGGCAGGGCGTGGAATTTCTGCAGGATGTCGCCTGCCGCCGGGTATTCGCGCGCGTCCAGCACGGCGATGGGGCGGTAGTTGCGCACCAGCACGGCCAGGGCCTGGGCTTCGGGGGTGGCGAGCAGCAGGTGGTCGCGCTCCAGGTTGGTGCCGTTGGCGGTGGCGCGCTGGCCGAGCTCAGCCGCGTCGGGGTTGGCGCGCGGCACGGCGATGACGTTGATGCGGTCGAGCAGGGGTTCCAGCAGGCCGCCGGGGGCCAGTTCGCGGGCAATGACGAGCAGGGCCTCGGTGCTCGCGGGTTCGTCACCGCGCTGGCCGCCGATCAGCACCACGGTGGGGCGGTGCGTGGCGTCCAGGCTGTCGGGGCTGGTGCCCTGGGCGCGCGTGGCGAGCAGGGCCTGGAGGGGCGTGCCGCGCTGCGAGCGGCCCAGGGGCAGCACGGCCAGGCGCGTGCCGCCCGGCGCGGCGGAGCGCGCGGCCAGGCGCAGCAGCCAGGCCGAGGCTTCGTCGTTGGTGGTGAAGCTGCGACGCCCATCGGCGAGGCCCGGTGTGTCGTAGCGCACGGCGGGATCGGGAAAGCGCGCGGCCACGGCGGCGTTGTCAGTCAGGCCCGCCTCGGGGGCGCCCTGGGGCAGCGGCTCACGGCCCAGGGGGGTGATGGTGACGCCGGGCTGTGGCGCGCCGGTGGAAGGCACGACGGTGCCGCGTTGCGCCGGCAACGGGGCGGGTGCGGTGGGGCGCGGCGCGGTGGACGAACTGGGCCACGGCGGCAGCGGCGTGCTGCCGCAGCCCGCGAGCAACGCGGACAAGGCAGAGGTGGCGATGAGCAGGGGCAGGGTGGGACGGGTGGTCATGGTGTTCATCCTCATCATGAGGCAGGCGGCTGGAGGCGCAGCAGCGCGCGCACGAAGCCGTGGTCGGAGCGGGTGCGGTCGTGGCCTTCGTGCAGGTGGTCGTTGAAGTAGTCCACGCGCCGCACGTCGCCCAGGCTGCGTTGGCCGTGGGGCAGGAATTCTTCGCTGACCAGGATCTGGTCGAGTACGTCGGGCGTGCCCAGGTGTATGTGGGAGTAGGCCACGTCTTTTTTCAGCGCGGCCTCGCCTTGCAGGTCGTAGGCGTTGAACAGCGCCACATCGCGCGCGCCGCGGTCGTAGGCGGCTTCGGTGGTGGCGCTGATGAGCTGCGTGGTCACGCTGTGGGGCGTGTCGTTGAAGTCGCCCATCACCACCAGCGGGGTGTGGGAGCGGTCCAGCAGATCGATGACGATGTGGCGCAGCGCGGCGGCCTCGGCCCCGCGCATGATGAGCGAGCGCAGCGAGGCCAGGGCGGCGGTCTTGCGGTCATCGCGGTCTTCGAGCGGGTTGCCCTGCGCGTCCTGCAGGAACTTGGGGCGCTTGGACTTGAGGTGGACGGTGATGACGTTGACCACCTGGCCCTGCTTCATGCGCAGCGTGGCGAGCAGGGGCGGGCGCTCGAACTGGCGGTGCGGGCCCAGGCCGGGAACCTCGACGTGCAGGTCTTCCGGAAAGTCGGCGAACGAGCGCAGGTCTTCCACCTTCAGGCGGGTGGCCAGGCCGACGCGGGGCGTGCCCTGCGCGCCGTTCTCGGCGCCGGGCACGGCGACGAAGCTGTAGTGCAGCCCGCTGCGCCCGATCGCGCCCTTGAAGGCCGATTCGTCCCACACCTCCTGCACGGCCAGCACGTCGGCGTTGAGCGCATGGAAGCGGTCGCCCAGCCAGGCGAGCTTGCGTTCGAACTCGGCGGCGGAGTAGGCGTCCTGGTTGGGATAGAAGCTGCGCCCGGCGTTGGCCAGGTTCAGGACGTTGCAGGTGGCCACCATGAGGGTGGCCAGGATTGGCGGCTGGGTGGTTTCCGGCATGGGGCTAGAGGATGCCAGAAGAAACCACCCGATTCACGTCAGCGGTAGCCGCCGAAGTTGCCGCCACGGCCACCGCCGCCGCCGCTGCGGTAGCCGCCGCCGGCGCGGTTGCCGCCGTTGCGTCCGCCGCGCCCGCCCATGCTGTCCACGCTGGTGCGCATGGGGTCGGGCTGGCCGCCGCCGCTGCCCGCAGGGCGGTGGGCGGGCTTGGGGTGGCCCATCTGCGTGCCCAGGTGGGCGTTGGCGTGGGGCTGGCGCTGGTCGTCGAAGTCTTCGTCGAAGCTGCGCGGTTCGCGGGGCGCGCCGTTGTTGCCGCCCTGGCCGCGTCCGCTGCCGCCACGGCGGCTGCGGCCCTGGCCGTCACGTGCCTGGCCGTGCGCGTTGCGCGGGCCCTGGCTGGGGCGCTGCTGGCCGTTGGCCTGCGGGGCGCGTTCGCCGCGCTCGCCCTGCTGCTGCGCCTCGCCCTTGGGCTTGCTGCCGCCGCGTTCTTTTTGCGCGGCCTTGTTGGTGCGGATGCGGTCCATCATCTCGGAGCGCGCGGCCTTGGCGGCGGCGGCCATCACCTCGCGGCTGGGCGGCTTGCCCGCGCCGCCCCAAATGGTCTGGCGGCCCATGGCGATGGGCTCGGCCTTCTCGCCCTCGTCGGGGCCGAAGCCTTCGAGCACCTGCACGGGGATTTCCTGCTTGGTGAAGCGCTCGATCTCCATCATGAAGCCTTCTTCGTCCATGCAGACCAGGCTCACGGCCTGGCCTTCCTTGCCCGCGCGGCCGGTGCGGCCGATGCGGTGCACGTAGTCCTCGGGCACGTTGGGGATTTCGTAGTTGACGACGTGCGGCAGGTCGTCGATGTCGATGCCGCGCGCGGCGATGTCGGTGGCGACCAGGGCACGGATTTCGCCGCTCTTGAAGCCGGACAGGGCCTGCGTGCGGGCGCTCTGGCTCTTGTTGCCGTGCAGGGCCAGCGCGCTGACGCCGTTCTTGGTCAGGTAGTCGGCCACGTTGTTGGCGCCGAACTTGGTGCGCGTGAAGACCAGCACCTGGCTCCAGTCGTGCTGCTGGATGATGTGCAGCAGCACCTGCTTTTTCTTGCCGCGGCCCACGGGGTGGATGACCTGGCTGATGCGCTGCACCGTGGTGTTGCGCGGCGTGACCTGGATGCTTTGCGGAGTCTTGAGCAGGCCGTTGGCCAGTTCGCGGATCTCGTCGCTGAAGGTGGCGGAGAACAGCAGGCTCTGCTTGTCCTGCGGCAGCAGGGCCAGCACCTTCTTCACGTCGTGGATGAAGCCCATGTCGAGCATTCGGTCGGCTTCGTCGAGCACCAGGATTTCAACGGTGGACAGGTCCATGAAGCCTTGCTGTTGCAGGTCCAGCAGTCGGCCCGGGGTGGCGACCAGCACGTCCACGCCGCGCTTGATGCGGTCGATTTGCGGGTTCATGCCCACGCCGCCGAAGATGACGGTGGACTTGATGTCGAGGTGCTTGCCGTATTCGCGCACCGACTCCTCGACCTGCGCGGCCAGTTCGCGCGTGGGGGTGAGCACCAGGGCGCGGACGCCCTTGCCGCCGAATTTGCTCTTGGGCGCCTCGCCCTGGCTCAGGCGGTGCAGCAGGGGCAGGGTGAAGGCCGCCGTCTTGCCCGTGCCGGTTTGGGCACCCGCCAGCAGGTCGTTGCCCGCGAGCACCAGCGGAATCGCCTGGGCCTGGATGGGGGTCGGGGTTTCGTAGCCTTGTTCGCGCACGGCGCGCACGATGGCGGGCGCCAGGTTCAGTTCTTCAAAGGTCATTGGGAATAATTGCGTCCAACCTGGACGCTGGGGTCGCCTGCCAGCCGCAGGCCAAAGGTTTGTCAAAGAGGTTTTGAAAAGGTGGAGCCAGGAGCAAAAGTCCGTCGTCCGCAGCCGGAAAGCTGCTTTGCCCGAGGCGGCTGGAGCCTTGCAAGCAGACGCTATTGTGGCATGAGTCGATAATCGCGTGTTTTCCCGTCTTACTCACCTATCCAGAACACATGGCCCAGTACGTCTATTCGATGAACCGCGTCAGCAAGACCGTGCCGCCCAAGCGGCAGATCTTGAAGGACATTTCCCTTTCCTTTTTCCCCGGCGCCAAGATCGGCGTGCTGGGCCTGAACGGCTCGGGCAAGTCGTCGCTGCTCAAGATCATGGCGGGCGTCGACAAGGAGATCGAGGGCGAGGCCATCCCCATGGCGGGCCTGAAGATCGGTTACCTGCAGCAGGAGCCGCAGCTCAACCCCGACCACACCGTGCGCGAGAGCGTGGAAGAGGCGATGGGCGAGGTCTTCGAGGCCCGCGCCAAGCTCGAAGAGGTGTACGCCGCCTACGCCGAGCCCGATGCCGACTTCGACGCCCTGGCCGCCGAGCAGGCGCGGCTCGAAGCCATCATCGCCACCGCGGGCACCGACTCGGAACACCAGATCGAGATCGCCGCCGACGCGCTGCGCCTGCCGCCGTGGGACGCCAAGATCGGCCTGCTCTCCGGCGGCGAGAAGCGCCGCGTGGCGCTGTGCAAGCTGCTGCTGTCCAAGCCCGACATGCTGCTGCTCGACGAACCCACCAACCACCTGGACGCCGAATCCGTCGAATGGCTGGAGCAGTTCCTGCACCGCTTCAGCGGCACCGTGGTGGCCATCACCCACGACCGCTACTTCCTCGACAACGCGGCGGAGTGGATTCTGGAACTGGACCGGGGCCGTGGCATTCCGTACAAGGGCAACTACAGCACCTGGCTGGAGCAAAAGGGCGAGCGTCTGGCGCAGGAGCAAAAGAGCGAAGAAGCCCACGCCAAGGCGCTGAAGAAGGAACTGGAATGGTCACGCCAGAACCCCAAGGCCCGCCAGGCCAAGAGCAAGTCGCGCCTGGCCCGCTTCGAGGAGTTGAGCGACGTTGAATACCAGAAGCGCAACGAAACGCAGGAAATCTTCATTCCCGTGGCCGAGCGCCTGGGCACGCAGGTGTTCGAGTTCCACAACGTCACCAAGAGCTTCGGCGACCGCGTGCTGATCGACAACCTGAGCTTCACCGTGCCGGCCGGGGCCATCGTCGGCATCATCGGCCCGAACGGCGCGGGCAAGTCCACGCTGTTCAAGCTGATCGCGGGCCGTGAGAAGCCCGATTCCGGCACGGTGGTGGTGGGCCAGACGGTGAAGATGGCCTTTGTCGACCAGAGCCGCGATGCGCTGTCGGACGAGAAGACGGTGTGGGAAGACGTGTCCGGCGGGCTGGACATGTTGAACATCGGCAAGTTCCAGATGGCCAGCCGCGCCTACTGCGGGCGCTTCAACTTCAACGGGCAGGACCAGCAGAAGAAGGTCGGCATGTTGTCGGGCGGCGAACGCGGGCGCCTGCACCTGGCCAAGACGCTGATCCAGGGCGGCAACGTGCTGCTGCTGGACGAACCGTCGAACGACCTGGATGTGGAAACCCTGCGCGCGCTGGAAGACGCGCTGCTCGAATACGCGGGCACCGTGATGGTCATCAGCCACGACCGTTGGTTCCTCGACCGCATCGCCACCCACATCCTCGCGGCGGAAGGCGATTCGCAGTGGGTGTTCTTCGACGGCAACTACCAGGAGTACGAGGCCGACAAGAAGAAGCGCCTGGGCGAAGAGGGCGCCAAGCCGAAGCGGGTGCGCTACAAGGCCCTCAAGTAATCACCTGAAAAAGCAAGCGCCGGTCACCCGGCGCTTCTTTTTTGGTAGCTGCTGGCGCTCGTCCCTATTGGGCTGGAGGCCAAAAAACCTTCAAGACGGCAGCCCCCGCACCTTCTTGCGGATCAGGTGGATGTGGTTGCGCAGCGCATACAGTTCCTCGGCGTAGGACAGGGGCACGCTCACCTTTTCCACATGCGCGTCCAGCTTGTCGATCTCAGTCAGCAGTTCGCCGGGCTTGGCCTTGCCCGTTTCGAGGTCCGCCTCGATCTCGCGCAGGCGGCCGTACCAGCGGAACACGCGCGAGCGCACGCGGAACTGGTACAGCGGCGGCACGATGCGCGACAGCGGCAGCATGGCCGCGAGCAGCACGCCCAGAATCAGCCACATGCGCTCGATCAGGTTGGCCAGCCAGAACGGCAGGTAGCGCTGCATCAGCGGCACGGGCTCGTTGATGGCGCGCTCGCCCTCCTTGGCGATGGGCAGCTCGGCGTTGCGCGTGTTGGGGAATTCGCGCGCGCGGTTGAACCAGCCCGCGCTGCTGTGGATGGTCTGCGCGTTCTGCGCGAACAGCGTGAGCAGCGCGGGGTGCGTGCCCTCGCGCGCCAGCAGCGAGGTGGTGGAGGCCACCATGCGCACGTTGCGCGGCGGCACGTTGTTGGCCAGGTCGGCCACGCCGCGCGGCAGCGTGACGGGGGAGAGGAACGGGAAGCGGCGGCTGTACGCCTCGTTCTGCGCGAAGTCGAGCAGCTGCACGCCCGGGGTCTGCAGCAGCATCTGCACCATCTGCGACTCGGGGGCGGAGACGAACACCAGCGCGTCGAGCCGGCCCGCGAGGAATTCGACCACGGCGGGCGTCTGGTCCAGCCGCGACAGCTGCAGCGCCGACAGCGGCACGCGGTTGGCGTCGAGCAGCTTTTCCATCAGCGTGCGCACGCCGCTGCCCGTAGCGCCCACGTTCAGGCGCATACCGCGCAGCTGCGCCACGCTGTCGAGCCGCCCGGAGGGCGTGACGCGCTTGGCGGCCTCGGTGCGGTAGAACAGCCACACCGGCTCCATGAACAGGTTGCCCAGCGACACCAGCTCGTCCTGGTCGTCGGGCTGCAGTTCGCCCGAGCCGCCCTGCACGAAGGCGAGGTCCGCCTTGCCGTCGCGCAGCAGCTGCAGGTTGGCGGACGAGCCCTCGCTTTGCAGCAGCTTGACCTCGATGCCGTCCTCCGCGAGCGCCTGCTGGTAGCGCTTGCCGAATTCCTCGTAGGCGCTCTGCGCGGGGCCGGTGGCCAGCGTCACCGTCTTGGGCGGCGTGGGCTTGATCCACCAGAAGGCCAGCACCACCAGCCCCACGCCCAGGAAGGCGATGGGCCCGGCGGAAATAAACAGGTCGCGGATGGACAGCAGGATGTTGCGCAGCGTGTGGGACATCTTGTTCATCGGGAGCCTTTCCAGTCCGCGAGGCCGGGCAGGGCCAGGCCGCCGGCGGTGGTGATGGAGCGCGCCGCCTGCACGGCGCGCACGGTGGCGCGGGCCACGGCCTCGGCGGCCATGGTGGCCAGCACCAACATGCCGGGGCTCTTGCCCGCGAGGCCCGTGGCCAGCGTGAACAGCGTGTCGCCATCGCTCATGGTGTGCACGGGGTTGATGGCGCGCGCCAGCCCGTCATGCCCCGCCACGGCGAGGCGCTGGGCCTGGGTCTTGGTGAGCGGCGCGTCGGTGGCGATCACGCCGATGGTGGTGTTGCTGCCCGCCAGGATGGGGTGGGGCGGCTCGCCCGCCAGCAGCGCGCGGCGCGTATCGCGCAGCGCCAGGCCGTCCGCCGTGCGCGCGCCCGCCAGCGGCAGGCCCGTGGCCGGGTCCACCACGTCGCCCACGGCGTTGCAGGCGATGAGCGCGCCGACGGTCACGCCGTCCACCGTCACGCTGGCGGTGCCGATGCCGCCTTTCATAGCGTGGGCCATGCCGAAGGCCTTGCCCACGCACGCGCCAGTGCCCGCGCCCACGTTGCCCTCGGCGGGCGACTGGGCGCTGGCGGCGGCGCAGGCCGCGTAGCCCGCCTGCGCATCGGGGCGGATGCGCGCGTCGCCCACGTGCAGGTCGAACAGCACCGCGGCGGGCACCAGCGGCAGCCGGGCCACGCCCAGGTCGAGGCCCACGCCTTGTTCTTCGAGCCAGCGCACCGCGCCGGTGGCCGCGTCCAGCCCCCAGGCGCTGCCGCCCGCGAGCATGACGGCGTGCACCTTGTCCACGAGGTTGGCGGGGTCCAGCAGGTCGGTTTCGCGCGTGCCGGGCGCCGCGCCGCGCACGTCCACGCCGCCGACCGCGCCCTGGCGGGCGATGACCACGCTGCAGCCCGTGGGGCGGCGCGGGTCGGTGAAATGGCCGGCCTCGATGCCGGCGACCTGGGTGATGGAGCCTGTTGCCATAGGCCCCTGATTATCACGGCGGGGCGTCCGCCGGCCCCGGGCGGGCCGGAAGCGCGCTCAGAGCCGCGCGAGCTGGCGGCGCAGCGCGGCCACTTCCTCCATCAGATCGACGGTGAGCGCGGCCAGTTGCGGGTCGGCGTCGAAGCTGTGTTCCAGGTCGGCAATGCGGCGGGCGCGCAGCAGGGTGGCGCTGGCGAAGCGCCATTCGGCGGTGCCGTGGCCGTGCGCGGGGTGCAGCACGCCGGCCTCGACGTGGGTGAGCACCCATTCGGGCGCCTGGCGCACGCAGCGGGCCAGTTGTTCGAGCGTGAGCGCGGCGTCGTCCAGCAGTTCGGTCAGTTCGGCGGGCACGGGGGTGGGGGTGTTGGCGGTCATGGGCGGCTCCACGGATGGGTTCAGCGCGGTTCGAAGCCGGGGTAGGCAGCGGCCAGGGCGCTCCAGGCGGCCTTCTGCGCGTCGGTGATGGCCCCGGGCACGGCGATGTCCAGTTCCAGGTACAGGTCGCCCGGGGCGCTGGCCGAGGGAATGCCGCGCCCCTTCAGGCGCAGCTTGCGCCCGCTGCCGGAGCCGGCAGGCACGGTGACTTCGACCACGGTTCCGTCGGGCGTGGTGACGTGCACGCCGCCGCCCAGCGAGGCCTCCCAGGGGGTTACGCGCAGCTTCTGCGTGACGTCGCGGCCCTCGATGCGCCAGCGCGCGTCGGGGCGGAAGTGCACTTCCAGGAACAGGTCGCCCGCCGCGCCGCCGCCGAAGCCCGGGCTGCCGTGGCCCGCCAGGCGGATGAGCTGGCCTTCCTTCACGCCCTGCGGGATCTTGACCTGCAGCGTGCGCTCCTCGGGCACGGGGCGGCCTTGTTCGTCCAGCCGCATTCCGTGCAGGGAGAGGCTGCGCTCGGCGCCCTTGTAGGCGTCGATCAGTTCCAGTTCGATGCGGGCATGGCGGTCTTCGCCGCGCACCGGGCCCTGGCTGTGGGCGCCCTGGCGGCGGCCGGCCTGGGCGCGGGCGGCGCGGCCGAACAATTGCTCGAAGAAATCGCTGTGCTCGCCCGCCTCGCCGCCGAACTGGCCGTGGAAGGCGTGGCGGAAGGCCTCGGCATTGGCGTCGCCGCCGGAGAATTCGTAGCCCTCGTTCCAGCCCGGGGGCGGGCGCACGTCGTCGCCCGAGCGGGCGCCCGCCGCCCAGGCCTGCGCCCCCACGCTGTCGTAGGCCGTGCGTTTCTCGGGGTCGGACAGCACGGTGTTGGCCTCGTTCACCTCGGCCATGCGCGCGGCGGCGTCGGGCTCCTTGCTCACGTCGGGGTGGTACTTGCGGGCCTGCTTGCGGTAGGCCTTCTTGATGTCGTCGGCGCTGGCCGACTTGTCCACGCCCAGGATTTGGTAGTAGTCCTTGAATTCCATGAGGTGCTGCCTTGGGTGAGAGCTGCGCGATCGCTCCCACATGGGGGCGGCCGCGCGTATTGCAACGGCCGTATTGTGTGCGGCTTGCGCGTTGTGGGCCAGCCGTTATGGCTCCTGGGGCTGCGCCGCCTCGATGTGCGTGACGGCGAGCGCGCCGTTCACCTGCTCGGCGCGAAAGCGCACCTTGTCGCCGACCTTGAGGTCGCCGATCTGCGCCGGGGCTTGCAGCGTGAACACCATGGTCATGGCGGGCATGTCCAGGTTGGTCAGTTCGCCATGGCGCAGGGTGATCTTGCCGGTGCGGGCGTCCCAGCGGGTGATTTCGCCTTCGCTGAGGCCCTGGGCGTTTTCCGCGCTTTCCGCGCTGGCCTGGGCGGGTTCGGCGTGGTGGGTGTGGTTTTGAGAAAAAACGGCTCCAGCGCTTGCCAGTAGAGCGCTGGCAGCTATGAATTTGATAGTTTTCATGGCGATTTCCTTTCAATGGTGGTCATGGGAGGGGCCGGGCTTGCGCACGCTGGGCGCGCCGGGGGCCGGGCCGGGCGGGGTCTGACGTAGAGGGGGCAGGGCTTCGCCCGTCCATTCCCGGGCCACGGTGCCGGGCGGGTGCCGGTAGGGGCCGGGGTCGCGCCAGTCGCCGGCGGCCAGCCCGGGGCGGACTTTGAGGGTGGTGAACATGCCGCCCATTTCCAGCGGGCCGAAGGGGCCCTGGCCGGTCATCATGGGGAAGGTGTTGTCGGGCAGGGGCATTTCCATCGCGCCCATGTCGGCCATGCCGCGTTCGCCCATCACCATGTAGTCGGGCACGATCTTCTGGATCTTGCCGACGAGGCCGCTGTGGTCCACGCCGATCATGGTGGGCACGCCGTGGCCCATGGCGCCCATGGTGTGGTGGCTCTTGTGGCAGTGCAGGGCCCAGTCGCCGGGCGCGTCGGCGATGAATTCCATCTGCCGCATCTGGCCCACGGCCACGTCCACGGTCACCTCGGGCCAGCGGGCGCCGGGGGGCACGGGGCCGCCGTCGGTGCCGGTGACCTCGAATTCATGGCCGTGGATGTGGATGGGGTGGTTGGTCATGGTGAGGTTGCCCACGCGCAGGCGCACGCGGTCGCCCTGGCGCGCCACCAGCGGGCTGAGGGCGGGGAACACGCGGCTGTTGAAGGTCCAGAGGTTGAAGTCCGTCATCTCGTTGACGCGCGGGGTCTTGCTGCCGGGCTCCACGGCGTAGGCGGCCAGCAGCCAGGCGTAGTCGCGCTGCACGGCGGCGATGTACGGGTGCTTCGCCCTGGGGTGGGTGATCCACAGGCCCATCATCCCCATGGCCATCTGCGCCATTTCGTCGGAATGGGGGTGGTACATGAAGGTGCCGGGGCGGCGCGCGGCAAATTCGTAGACGAAGGTCTTGCCCGGCGGTATGTGCGGCTGGGTGAGGCCCGCCACGCCGTCCATGCCGTTGGGCAGGCGCTGGCCGTGCCAGTGCACGCTGGTGTGCTCGGGCAGGCGGTTGGTGACGAAGATGCGCACGCGGTCGCCTTCCACCACTTCGATGGTGGGGCCGGGCGACTGGCCGTTGTAGCCCCACATGTTGACGAAGAAGCCGGGGGCCATCTCGCGCACCACGGGCTCGGCGACGAGGTGGAATTCCTTGACGCCCGCGTTCATGCGCCAGGGCGTGGTCCAGCCCGCGAGGGTGACCACGGGCTGGTAGGGCCTGCCGTTGGGCGGCACGAGGGGCGGGGCGGTGTCGGGCGAGGTCTGCGTGGGGGCTTCAGGCAGCGCGGCCAGGGCCACGCTGCCGACGGATGCGGCGGCCACGCCGGTGAAGAAGTTGCGGCGGTTCATATTCAGTGGCCTTGCGGGGTTGCGGCGGAGGAGGTGGTGGGAGCGGTGGCGGATGAGAGGCTTTGCAGCGCGCCGGGTGATGTGCCGTTGAGGGCCAGTTGCAAGTCGGCCTCCGCGAGCCAGAAGTCGCGCTGGGCCTGGGTGGCGGCGGCTACGGCCTGGGCGGTGTCGCGGGCCTGGGCCAGCAGTTCCCACACGCTGGCGAACATGCCGTTGTAGCGGAGCTGGGTCTCGTCCTGGATCAGGCGGGCCAGGGGCAGCACCTCGGCCTGCTGCTGGTGGGCCAGGTCCCACGCGGTGCGGTAGCTGCGCCAGGCGCTGCGCGCTTCGCTGCGGGCGTTGACGGCGGTGGCCTGCAGCTGGGCGGCACTGCGCCGCACGCTGGCGCGGGCGCTCGCGCTGGCGGCGCCGCCCCAGTCGAACAGGGGGAGGGGCACGGCGATTTCCCAGCCGCGCTTCACGTCGCCGTGGCCGGTGTCCTTTGCGGTGGTGGTGTTGCGGGTGTAGGCCAGGCCGATGTCGCCAAACACGCTGCCCACGCCGGCCCAGCCCGCGCGGTCGGCCAACTGGTCGAGGTCGCGGCGCTGGGCGCGCAGGTCCAGGCGCTCGCGCAGGGCGGCGGCTTCCACGCCGTCGCCGGTTTGCAGGGCGGCCTCGGCGGGCAGGGCGGGCAGCTGTTGCGGCAGGCGGTAATCGGTCTGCGCGCCCCACAGGCCCATCAGGCGGGTGAGCTGCTCGCGCTCCTGCGCGGCGGCCAGGCGGGCGCGGGCCAACTGGGCGCTGGCGTCTTGCTGCACGGCGAGTTCGCGGGCTTGCTGCAGGCGGCTCCAGTTGCCCACGCGGGCCATGCGGCGGGCGAGTTCGCCGCCCGCCTCGGCCGCTTCGTGCATCCGTTCGCGGGTGGCCAGCACCTGTTCGGCGGCCACGGCGCGCAGCCAGGCGCGGCGGGTGTCCGCCGCCAGGCGCAGCACGTCCTGCGCGGCGTCGAGCTTGGCGCGCTCCATCTGCCAGCCCAGCCAGCGCGTGCGCCAGGGCAGGGTGACGAGATCGACCAGGCCGAACGAGAGCTGGCGTTCGATCTCGCGCTCGTGCCCGTTGGCGAAGCGGCCCAGCGTGAGGTAGGGGTTGAGCAGGGTGAGCGCCTGCACGCGCTGCGCGTCTTGCAGGCCCAGTTCGGCCAGGCGGGCTTGCAGGCCGGCGTTGTTCAGCAGGGCGATGCGGATGGCGGTGTCGCTGTCCACCGGCTGTTGCAGCCAGGCGGCGATACGGTCCTGGGCGTCGGTGGCGGACAGTTCGGCGTTCGCGGGCAGGCGCGGCGCGGCGAGGGCCTGCACGTCGCCGCGCAGGCCGTCGGGCGAGACGCTGGCGCAGCCCGCCAGGGCCAGCGCGGCGGCCAGGAGGATGGTGTTTTTCATCAGTGGCCTCCGTGGTGTGGATGGCCTTCGGGCGGCTTTTGGTCGCCGCGCTGCCGGGCTTCCCATTTCAGGATGTCGGCATGGCCGCGCGGGAACTGCGCCACGGCCTGGTTGGCGGCGCGCCAGTCGGCCTCTTGGGTTGCCGCCGTGCCGCTGGCCGTCAGTTTTTCGTGGCGCAGCGGGGCGGTGGGGGCGGCGGGATCGGTCGCGGGGGCTTGCGCCCAGGCCGTGCCCGCCGTGAGGGCAAGGAGCAAAAGGATGCGGATGCGCATGGGCATCTCCGAAAAAGCGAGACATAGCGCCCGCAAACTGCGGGCGCACCTAGGGTGTCAACGCTCAGGAGATGGGTGGCTTGATGGCCTGCGCGGCCAGGGCGCTGGCAAAGCGCGCGCCGCCGAATGGGCGCAGCGCGGCGGGCAACGGCGCCAGGGGCGGCGCGAAGGCTTCGAGGGGAGTGACGGCGGAGTGGCAGATGCCGCAGGCGGTGCAGCCGGTGTGGTCGGCATGGCCGCCGCCATCCGGTTCGGGCGTGCAGTGCGCGGGGGCGGCGTGCTCGGCGTGATGGCCGTGGTTGCCGTGCGCGCCGTGCTCCATGGCCGTGTGGACGGGTGCGGCGGCCTGGGCCACGGGTGCCGCCATGCCCATCGCCATGGCGTCGCCCAGCAGCCCCCGCAGGAGCAGCAGCGTGACCAGGAAGAAGGACAGGGCGCGGCGCATGAGGTGCGGATGATAACGGCGTCGGCTGACCGGCGTCAGAGCCCGCGCCGTAGCCGCAGCCCGTTCGCCACCACCAGCAGGCTGATGCCCATGTCGGCGGCCACGGCCATCCACATCGTGGCGTTGCCGGTCAGCGCCAGCGCGAAGAACGCGGCCTTCACGCCCAGCGCCAGCGTGATGTTCTGCCACAGCACGCCGTGCGCGCGGCGGGCCAGGCGCACGGTGTCGGGGATGCGGCGCAGGTCGTCGTGCAGCAGGACGACGGCGGCGGTCTCCATCGCCATGCCGGTGCTGTGCGCGCCGCCCATGGCAAAGCCCACGTCGGCGCGGGCCAGGGCCGGGGCGTCGTTGATGCCGTCGCCCGCCATGCCGGTGGCGCCGTGCTGGCGCTGCAGGTCGGCCAGCGCGCCCAGCTTGTCCTGCGGCAGTAGGCCGCCCAGGGCGTGCGGGATGCCCGCCTCGGCCGCCACGGCGCGCACCGTGGCGGCGTTGTCGCCGCTGAGCACGGCGGGCTGCACGCCCAGCGCCTGGAGTTGGCCGACGGCCTCGCGCGCCTCGGGCCGCAGCGGGTCGGCCACGGCGAACAGGGCGAGCGCGGCGCGCTCGTCGGCCAGCAGGGTGACGCTGCGGCCTTGCCGTTCGTGGGCGGACAGGGTTTGCTCCAGCGCGCCGGTCATCAGGCCCATTTCGCGCAGCAGGCGTTGGTTGCCCAGCACGTAGCGGCGGCCGTCGATGAAGCCTTCCACGCCCCGGCCGGGCAGGGCGCGCAGGTGGCGCACCTCGCCGTCGGCGGGCGGCAGGCCGGCGGCGATCGCCCGCGAGACGGGGTGGTCGGAGCGGCCCGCCAGCAGGGCGGCGATGGCGGCGCCGTCCACGCCGCCCAGCGCCTGCCAGTCAACCAGCGTGGGGCTGCCCGTGGTCAGCGTGCCGGTCTTGTCGAAGGCCAGGGCCTTGAGGTTGCGCGCCGCCTCCAGCGCGCTGCCGCCCTTGATGAGAATGCCGCGCCGCGCGGCGGCGGTGAGCGCGCTGACCACGGTGACGGGCGTGGAAATCACCAGCGCGCACGGGCAGGCGATGACCAGCAGCGCCAGCGCCTGGTAGGCCGCGTCGTGCCACGCCCAGCCCAGCGCCAGCGGGGCCAGCGCCGCCAGCAGCACGGCCAGCACGAAGACGATGGGCGTGTAAATGGTGGCGAACCGGTCGACGAAGCGCTGCGTGGGCGCGCGCGTGGCCTGGGCTTCTTCCACCGCGTGGACGATGCGCGCCAGCAGCGTGCCGCTGGCGGGCGCGGTCACCCGCATGAGCAGCTCGCCCTGCTGGTTGACGCTGCCCGCATACAGCGGGTCGCCCGCCTGCTTGTCCACGGGCTGGCTTTCGCCGGTGATGGGGGCCTGGTTGACCGAGCTTTCGCCGCGCGCCACCGTGCCGTCGAGCGGAATGCGCGCGCCGGGGGCGATGCGCAGGGTGGCGCTCAAGGGCACGTCCTTGGCGTTCACGCGCGTGGCGCTGCCGTCGGGTTGCACCACTTCGGCGGTCTCGGGGGCCAGGTCGAGCAGGCTGCGGATGGCGTGGCGCGCGCGGTCCATCGCGCCGTCCTCGATGCGTTCGGCGGCGGCGTAGAGGGCCATCACCATCGCGGCCTCGGGCCACTGGCCGATGAGGAACGCGCCCGTCACCGCCACCGCCATCAGCGCATGGATGCCCAGGCGCAGCCGCGCCAGGTCTTTGAGGCCCGAGCGGTACACGCCCAGGCCCGCGAGCGCGATGGCGGCCACGGCCAGCGCCATGCCCAGCGCTTCCTGCTGGAACCAGTGCGCCGCCTCGGCGCCCGCCGCCGCTGCCAGCGCGGCGCCGATGCGCGGCCAGCCGGGCAGGGCGCCATGGTCGTGGCCCGCGTGCGGGTCGCCGGCGCTGGCGCTGCTGCCGCACCCGCAGCTACCGCAGGCGGAAGCCTTGGGCGCTTGGTGGCCATGGGCGTGGTCGTGGGCATGGTCATGGCCCGGGCGGTCATGGGAGTGTGCGTGGTTCATGCCATGATTGGAAAGCTGAAAGTCACTTCAAGGTCAAGCCCCATGTCAGATGCCACGCACTACCGCATCGGCGAGGCCGCCAGGCGCTCGGGCGTATCGGCGGCCAACATCCGCTATTACGAGAAGGAATCGCTGCTCAGCCCAGGCGGCAGAAGCGATAACAGCTACCGTTTCTATAGCGACGCCGACCTGCATCGGCTGCGCTTCATCCGCCTGTGCCGGGCCATGGACATGTCGCTGGACGAGGTGCGCACGCTGCTGGCGCTCGACGGCCAGAGCGGCCATGCGGCCTGCGCCACGCTCGACGCGCACCTGGAACACGTGCGCACGCGCCTGGCCGAATTGCAGGTGCTGGAGCAGGAGTTGCGCGGCCTGCGCAGCCGCTGCGACGGCAGCGACGCGGGGCACTGCCACGTGATCGAGGCGCTGCACGAGCGCGCCGAAAGCCAGGCGACGCAGCCGCAGCGCAATGCGCCGGCCCATCGCCATGTTTGATGTGCTACTAATTTAATAGCTGCTAGCGCTTGCCCTTTATGGGCTGGAGGCCGATTTGGCTTAAAAAAGCAAAAACGGCGCAAGACCGAAGCCTTGCGCCGTGGAAAGGGGAGTAACGCGCTGAATCCGCGATCAGAAGCGGTGGCGGATGCCCAGCACGAAGCTGTTGCCCGAGTTCAGCGCCGTGATCTGGTCGCGCATGTACACGGCGTACAGGTCGGTGCGCTTGGATAGGTTGTGGTCGTAGCCGATGCTGGTGGTGGTGCGGCGCAGGTCCAGGTTGTCCATCTTGGTGCGGGCGATGGCGGCCTTGATCACGCCGGCGGAGCTCACGGGCACGTCGGCGCCCAGCGAGAAGGTCTTGCGGTCCATGTTGCTGTTGTTGTCGGTCTTGGCCTGGCCGTAGGTGGCGTAGGCCTTGACCACGCGGAAGTCGTAGGAGCCGCCGAGCATCCAGTCGGTCTTCTTGTCCATCACGCCGCCGGTGGAGTAGCTGATCTGGGCGCTTTCGTAGAAGCCCATCACGGCCAGGGGGCCGTTGAAGTACATCGCGTTCAGGCCGACGTTGTTCTTGCCGGTCTTGCCTGCCTGCTCGCCGAACTGGTAGTGCAGGTTGGCCTTCAGGCCGCCGATGTCGGGCGTCGAGTAGACGATCTGGTTGTTCCAGCCGGTGTCGACCGGGGTGGTCTGGTTGAACCAGCCCGCGCCGACGTTGGGCACGTTGGCGTGCAGCACCAGGGGCGAAACGGTGAACGAGTCGCCGAAGGGGTTCAGCAGGATGGTGGGCAGGAAGTTGGGGGCCATGCCGCGGCCCAGTTGCACGGCGCCGAAGCCGCCGGACAGGCCCACGTTGGCGTCGCGCGAGAAGAAGGTGTCGCCGGGAATTTCGCGGGTGGGGGTGCCCTTGTCGGCCTGGAAGAACGAGGTCAGCTTGAAGTTGGCCTTGAGGCCGCCACCCAGGTCTTCCGTGCCGGTGAAGCCGAACCACGACGTGGTCATGCCGCCCGAGCCCACAACGCTGGTGCTTTTGTCCGCGCCGGCCAGGCGCATGGAGCCCACGTAGGCGTCCACGAGACCGGTCACTTGGACCGAGCTTTGTGCGTGGGCGGCGCCCAGGCAGGTGAGGGCGCAGCCCAGAGCAACGATCGACTTCTTCATGGGGAACTCCTATAGAAAAAAACGGTTTCGTGATAATTATTACAGGGTTATCCCCACCAGTGACACGGTTGTTGTTTTTGTGTCATTCAATTGTGCTCATACGAAAAAGCACATAGTTCAGATTTCCACCCGCTCGCCGAACTCCACCACGTTGTTGCCCGGCAGCTTGAAGTATTCGGCCATGCTGCCCGCGTTGCGGTACATGGCGGCGAAGAACTTCTCGCGCCAGTCGGCCATGCCGTCGCCGGGGGTGGAGATGACGGTGGCGCGGCTCAGGAAGAACGAGGTCTCGAACAGGTCGATCTTCAGCCCCGCCGTGGCGGCCAGCGGCAGCGCCTTGGGCACGTCGGGCACGTTCATGAAGCCGTAGTGCATCGTCACGTGCCAGAAGTTGTGGCCCAGCGGTTCCACCTTCACGCGCTGGTTCATGGGCACCCAGGGCACTTCGCTGAAGGTCACGTTCAGCAGGACGTTGCGCGCGTGCAGCACCTGGTTGTGCTTGAAGTTGTGCAGCAGCGCGGGCGGCACGATGGTCGGGTCGGCCACCATGTAGACGGCGGTGCGCTCGGCGATGTGGATGCCCTGGCCCTGCAGGCTCTCGATGAAGGGCAGGAGCTCCAGCCCCTCCTTGCGGATGTTGTCGAACAGGATTTCGCGCCCGCGCTTCCAGGTGCTCATCAGCACGAACAGCAGCAGGCCGAGCGTGAGCGGGAACCAGCCGCCGTCGAAGAACTTCACCGCGCAGCCCGACACCAGCAGCACGTCGATGACGATGAAGAACGCCGTGGCCCCCAGCGCCAGCGGCGAGGGCAGGCGCCAGCCGTCGCGCACCACGAAGAAGGTGAGCACGGTGGTGATGAGCATGGTCAGCGTGACCGCGATGCCGTAGGCCGAGGCCAGCGCCGACGAGCTCTTGAAGCCCAGCACCGCCGCGATCACGCCCGCCAGCAGCAGCCAGTTCACGGCGGGCATGTAGATCTGGCCCGCCTCGCGCGCCGAGGTGTACTTGACCTTCATGCGCGGCAGGAAACCCAGCTGGATGGCCTGCTTGGTCATGGAGTACGCGCCCGAGATCACCGCCTGCGACGCGATGATGGCCGCCAGCGTGGCCAGCACCACCACCGCCGGCACGAAGCTGGCGGGGAACAGGCGGTAGAACGGGCTTTCGATGGTGCGCGGGTCGCCCATCAGCATGGCGCCCTGGCCCATGTAGTTCAGCGCCAGCGCGGGCAGCACCAGCCCGCTCCAGGCCAGCTGGATGGGCTTGCGCCCGAAGTGGCCCATGTCGGCGTACAGCGCCTCGCCCCCGGTCAGCGCGAGCACGATGGCGCCCATGGCCGCGAACAGGTGCCAGCCCCGGTCGGCCAGGAAGCGCAGGCCGTACAGCGGGTTGAGCGCGGCCAGGATGCCGGGCTGCTGCGCGATGTGGACCACGCCGATCACGGCCAGCATCACGAACCACAGCACGATGATGGGGCCGAACAGCTTGCCCACCACGCTGGTGCCCTTGCGCTGCACCACGAACAGCCCGAAGAGGATGACCACCGATATCGGTATCACGTAGGGCTTGAGCCCGGGGGTGATCAGCTCCACGCCCTCCACGGCGCTCAGCACCGAGATGGCGGGGGTGATGACGCTGTCGCCATAGAACAGCGTGGCGCCGAACACGCCCAGCAGCAGCAGCGTGGTGCGCAGGCGCGGGCGGCTGTGCGTGGCGCTGGCGGCCAGCGCGGTCAGGGCCAGGCCGCCGCCTTCGCCGTGGTTGTCGGCGCGCAGGATCAGGATGACGTACTTGAGCGTGACCACGAGCATCAGCGCCCAGAAGATCACCGACACCGCGCCGATGATGTGGAGCGAGTCCAGCGGCACGTGGGTGGCGGGCTCGAAGATCTCCTTGACCGTGTAGAGCGGGCTGGTGCCGATGTCGCCAAACACGACGCCGATCGCCCCCAGGGTGAGCGCGGCCAGGCCGTGCTGGTGGCCTCCGCGGCGATGGTTGTTGGCGGAGCCCTCGGCGGCCCCGTTCGCTTCGGAGGATGGCATATGAGCCTGGAGTGTGGTTGTAATGGGGTGCAACGATACGCCTGGGGCCGGGGGGCGGCAAGGCGCATACTTCCGCGCCATGTCCCCACTGTTGCTCGTTGCCGACGACCACCCCTTGATGCGCGCCGCCGTGATGCAGGTGCTGCGCGAATCGCTGCCGGACTACCGCGTGCTGGAGGCCGCCAGCGCCGCCACGCTGGGCGAGGCGTTGGCCGCGCACCCCGGGGTGGAACTGGCGCTGCTCGACCTGAACATGCCCGGCGCGCGCGGCTTCTCGGCTCTGCTGCATGTGCGCGGCGAATACCCCGGCGTGCCGGTGGTGGTGATTTCGTCCAACGACCACCCGCGCGTGATACGCCGCGCGCAGCAGTTCGGCGCGGCGGGGTTCATCCCCAAGTCCGCGCCGGTCGACACGATTGCCATCGCCGTGCGGGAGGTGCTGGAGGGCGGCACCTGGTTCCCGCCCATGGCGGCGGAGCGCTCGGATGCCGATGCGGCGCTGGCGGCCCGGCTGGCCAGCCTGACGCCGCAGCAGTTCCGCGTGCTGCTGTGCCTGGCGGACGGGCTGCTCAACAAGCAGATCGCCCACGAACTGGGCCTGGCCGAGAACACGGTGAAGGTGCACGTCACCGCCATCCTCAAGAAGCTGGAGTGCGTCAGCCGCACGCAGGCGGCCGTCCTGGTCAAGAGCCTGGAGCCCGAGAGCGCAGCAGCATCTGGCTCATGAGCGCGCGCAGCGCCGCCGCGCGCACGGGCTTGGGGATGAGGCCCCAGCCGTTGTCCGCGGCCTCGTGGCGCAGCGCCTCGTCGCTTTCGGCGGTGACCAGGATGAGCGGCGGGCTCTGGCCCCACAGCTCGCACAGCCGGGCGTACAGGTGCGGGCCGTGCACGGAGCCCATGCGCACGTCCAGCAGCACGATCTGCGGCGCCTCGCCGGCGCGGGCCGCCGCCAGCGCCTCGGGCGGGCCGCCCGCCACGGGCACGGCGCAGGCCCAGCGCTGCAGCAGGGCGCGCATGGCTTCGCAGGCGCGCGGATCGTCGTCCAGGCACCAGCACACGGCCCCGTGCAGCGGGTTGTCGCCGTCTTCATGGGCCACGGCGGGCGGGGCGGGGGCGGTCACGGCGGCAGGGTCGCCCAGCGGCACGCGCACCCAGAACACGCTGCCGCGCCCCACCTGCGAGCGCAGGCCGATGGGGTGGCGCAGCACGCGCCCGATGCGCTCGACGATCGCCAGGCCCAGGCCCGCGCCCCGGTCGCCGCCGCGGCCGTTGCCGTCCTGCAGGCGGCGGAATTCCTCGTAGATCTCGCGCTGCAAGGCTTCGGGAATGCCGGGGCCCTGGTCGTGCACCTCGATGCGCAGGTGCTCCCCGTCGCGCCGGCAGCCCAGCAGGATGCGGCCCTGCCGGGTGTAGCGCACGGCGTTGGACAGGTAGTTTTGCAGCACGCGGCGCAGCAGGGCTTCGTCGCTGCGCACGGTGGCGGAACAGGGCACGCCGCGCAGCTCCAGCCCGCGCCCGTGGGCGATGATGCCGAATTCGCGCACCAGCGCCTCCAGCAGCGGCGCGAGCGCGAAGTCGCGCACCTGGGGCCGCAGCTGGCCCGACTCCATGCGCGAGATGTCGAGCAGGCTCGCCAGGATGGCATCCTGCGCGGCCAGCGCGCCTTCCACGTGGTCGGCGGCGCGCAGGCTGGCGTCGTCGCTCAGGTGGCCGCGCAGCACCGAGACGAACATGCGCGCCGCGTTCAGCGGCTGCAGCAGGTCGTGCACGGCGGCGGCGACGAAGCGGGTCTTGTAGCGGTTGGCGTTCTCGGCCTCGCGCCGGGCCTGGTCGAGGTCGCGCGTGCGCTCGGCGATGCGGTGCTCCAGCGCGTCGGCCAGCGAGCGCAGTTCGCGCGCGGCGTTCTTGTAGCTGGTGATGTCGGCGTAGCTGGTGACGAAGCCGCCGTCGGGCAGCGGGGTGCCGCGGATTTCGAGCACCGTGCCGTCGTCCTTCTCGCTTTCGCGCAGGTGGGGCTTGCCGCTGCGCAGGTGGTTCAGGCGGCGCTCGATGGCTTCTTCGATGGGGCCGGGGCCGAGCAGGCCGCGCCGCGCGTTGTGGCGGAACAGGTCCGCGATGGGGCGGCCCGGGCGCAGCAGCTCGGGCGGGAAGCGGAACAGCTCCGCGTAGCGGGCATTCCAGGACACCAGTTCCAGCCGGGCGTCGATCACCACCACGCCCTGCGGCAGGTGCGCGAGGCTGCGCGACAGGCCCTGCTCGCTCTCCTGTGCCTGCCGCGCGGCCTGCACGATGGCGTCCTGCGCGGTGCGCATTTCGCGCGCGTGCTGCTGCAGCACGGCTTCCAGCTCCTGCCGGCTGCGCTGGCGGATGGCGCTTACGCGGCGCCTCTGCTGCACAAACAGCACCAGCAGCGCCAGCGCCAGCCAGGCACCCGCCGCCGCGATGGCCGCCGCGCGCCCGGCGGACGTGGCGGCCTGGGTGTCGTGCAGCAGGTGCAGCGTCCAGCCGTTGTCCTCCAGGGCCAGGGTCTGCCAGAGCAGGCGGCCCGGCACTGCGGGGTCCTGGGCCTGGACGATGGCGCCGCCCGGGCCCATGTCCTCCTGCCGCCGGTAGCGCAGCGGCGTCAGCGTGCGGTCGGCGTACTGGCGCGTGGCTTGCAATTGCTGGCGTTCGGCGTCGGTCAGCGGCTTCAGCAGCCGGTAGCGCCATGCGTCGCGGCTGGCCAGGAAGGTCACGCCGTGCGTGTCCGACGCCAGCACGATGTCGGGCGTCTGCGGCCATTCGCGCTCCAGGTCGTCGAGGTCGATCTTGATGACCACGATGCCCTGCACCGCGCCCTGCGCGTCGAACATGGCCTGCGAGAGGAAGTAGCCCGCCACGCCCGTGGTCACCCCGATGCCGTGGAAGTACCCCTGGCCATGCGCCAGCGCCTGCTGCACGTAGGGGCGGAAGCTGTAGTCCACGCCCACGTTGCTGTGCCGGTCATGCCAGTTGCTCGCGGCCAGCGCCACGCCGTGGCGGTCGATGAGGGTGAGGGTGGAGGACTGGCTCGCGCCGTTGGCGCGTTCCAGCTTGCGGTTGAGGCGCTCCACGTCCTGCGCGCTCAAGGGGTGGGAGACGGCGTCGCGCAGTTCCGCGTCCAGCGCCAGCAGCTGGGGCAGCACGCGGTAGCGGTCGATGCGCTGCTGCAGGGCCTGCGCGTACAGGCCCAGCTGGCGACGCACCAGGTCGGCCTCCTGCTGCAGGGCGCGCTGGCGCGCGAAATGTTCCGCCGCCCACATCGCCAGCGCCATGCCGCTGGCGATGGCGAGCACGATGAGGAACAGGCGGTGGCGGCGCAGCGAACGCATGGGCGCGAGTATGGGGCCGTGGCGCGGGCGACACGGCCCGCCTGCCGCCGCCTACTACCAATAGGCTATGGGCGAACTTCGTGGCATACAGTCCAATCCAAACCTTTACACAAACTTCCCTTTCAGGAGACATTGCCATGCTGCCCACCCCGAGCCCCAGCGCCGCGCCCGCCGCGCGTGTGCCGCTGTACCGCCAGCTGTACTTCCAGGTCGTCTTCGCCATCATCTGCGGCGTGCTGCTGGGGCAGTTCGAGCCGGTGCTGGCCGCCAAGTTCAAGCCGTTGGGCGACGCCTTCGTGAGCCTGGTGAAGATGATCATCGCGCCGGTGATCTTCCTGACCATCGTGACCGGCATCGCGGGCATGACGGAGCTGCGCACGGTGGGCCGCGTGTTCATCAAGACGATGGCGTACTTCCTGTTCTTCTCCACGCTGGCGCTGATCGTGGGGATGCTCGTGGCCCACGCGGTGCAGCCCGGCGCGGGCATGAACATCAACGTGGCCGACCTGGACCAGAACTCGGTCAAGGGCTACATCGCCAAGTCGCACGACATGTCGCTGATCGGCTTCGTGACGGACATCATCCCCAAGACGCTGGTGAGCCCCTTCGTGGGCGACAACATCCTGCAGGTGCTGTTCGTGGCGGTGCTGTTCGGCATCTCGCTCGCGCTGTCGGGCGAGGCGGGCAAGCCGGTGCTGCGGTTCCTGGAGGCGCTCACCAACCCCGTCTTCCGGCTGGTGCACATCCTCATGAAGGCGGCCCCGCTGGGCGCGTTCGGCGCCATGGCGTTCACCATCGGCAAGTACGGCATCGGCTCGCTGGCCAACCTGGCGTGGCTGGTGGGCTCGTTCTACATCACCTCGCTGCTGTTCGTGGTGGTCATCCTCGGCATCGTGGCGCGGCTGTGCGGCTTCTCGGTGCTGAAGCTGGCGCGCTACCTGAAGGCGGAACTGCTGCTGGTGCTGGGCACTTCGTCGTCCGAATCGGCCCTGCCGTCGCTGATGGAGAAGATGGAAAAGGCCGGCTGCGGCAAGTCCGTGGTGGGCCTGGTCGTGCCCACGGGCTATTCGTTCAACCTGGACGGCACCAACATCTACATGACGCTGGCCGCGCTGTTCATCGCCCAGGCCACCAACACCCACCTGACGCTGGGCCACGAGATCGCGCTGCTGTTCGTGGCCATGCTCAGCTCCAAGGGCGCGGCGGGCGTGACTGGCGCGGGCTTCATCACCCTGGCCGCCACGCTGGCCGTGGTGCCGGAGGTGCCGGTGGCCGGCATGGCGCTGATCCTGGGCGTGGACCGCTTCATGAGCGAATGCCGCTCGCTGACCAACTTCATGGGCAACGCCGTGGCCGCCGTGGTGGTGTCGAAGTGGGAAAAGGACCTGGACTACACCCGCCTCAACGCCGCGCTGGACGGCAAGATCGCCGACGTGGACGACCTGCCGGTCGGGGTATCGGCCTGATCGGCTATCAGTTTTGATAGCTGCCAGCGCTTGACTGGAAAGGGCTGGGGGCCGATTTGGCCCCTAACTATTTTGAAGGGCCGCTTCCCGCAGCAGCCAGTCCCGGAAAGCCCGCAGCCTGGGCGAGCCGGCGCGCTCCGCCCGGTACACGACGTAATAGGCCAGTTCCGACGCGCACCGGATGTCCGGAAAGAGCCGCACCACCCGGCCCGCCGCCAGGTCGTCGCGTGCCATGACGCTGCGGGCGAGCGCGACGCCCCGGCCTTCGGCTGCCGCCTGCAGCACCGCCGCGGAGTTGTTGATGCGCAGGCCGCGTGCCGTTGCCACGCCCGCCACGGCGGCTTGGCGCAGCCACAGCTCCCAGGTGGGAAAGCCGGCGTGGCCGTCCATCGACAGGTCGTGGATCAAGGTGGCGTGCCGGAGGTCGCCGGGCACGCGCAGCGGCGGGCCTTGCCGCAGCAGCGCGGGCGCGCACACCGGGTACATCTCCTCGTCCATCAGCTTGTCCGCCGCCAGCCCCGGCCAGGCGCCCGCGCCGTAGCGCACGCCGATGTCCACCTGCTGCGCCACGAAGTCCACCGGCTTGAGGTGGGTTTCGAGGCGCACGTCCGTGTCCGGGCATGCGGCCTGGAAGCGCTCGAACCGCGGCAGCAGCCACTTGGCGGCGAAGGCCGGGCTGACGGTGACCGTGAGCACCCCGCCGGCGGCGTCTTCCCGCAGCCGCTCCAGGCCGGCCTGCAAACGGTCGAAGCCCGCCCGGATTTCGGGCAGGGCGCGCAAGGCGGCCTCCGTGGCCAGCAGGCGGCTGCGCCCGCCGGGCTGGCGCAGGAACAGGGGCGCGCCCAGCCATTCCTCCAGGCTGCGTACCAGCTGCCCCACGGCGGCGGGGGTGACGTGGAGTTCCGCCGCCGCCGCCGAAAAGCTCTGGTGGCGGGCGCTGGCTTCAAAGGCCCGCAAGGCGTTCAGGTGGCTGGGCATCTTCATTTCTGCAAAGATTTTCTTTCAGTGAAGAAAACTTTATCTCGTTTGTTCAGGGTGGGGAAAAGCGAAAGAATCGGGCCTCCATCCGCCCAGTGGTAAGGAAGAAATTGTTTTTCTACCTGCCGCACCGTCCATCCCTCTCAGCCCCATGCTCGTTAACGCTGATTTTTCGCAGTGCGCGGTGGTGTTGCCGCACCAGTACCAATGGGTGGCCTCCCCGCAACCGGGCGTCCAGCGCGTGATGCTCGACCGGCTGGGCGGCGAGGCGGCGCGGGCGACCAGCATCGTGCGCTATGCGCCGGGCTCGCATTTCCCGCGCCACCAGCACCCTGGCGGTGAGGAAATCCTGGTGCTCTCCGGCACTTTTTCCGAAGAGGGCGTCGATTACCCGGCGGGCTGGTACCTGCGCAGCCCGCCCGGCTCCAGCCACCAGCCCGCCAGCGATGAAGGGGCGGTGCTCTTCGTCAAGCTCTGGCAGATGTGCCCCGGTGAGCACCAGCGTGTGCGCATCGACACCCGCGACGCCGCCCTGTGGACCCTGCGGGACGGGCGGGCCTCCTGCCCGCTGTTTGCCGGCCAGGCAGAACAGGTGTCCCTGGAGCGCCTGGCGGCGGGCGCCTGCGTTGGCTTCGGGCAGGCTGGGGGTGCGGAGATACTGGTGCTGGAGGGCTCTCTGTATGCGGGCGAGCAGCGGTACGCACCCGGCAGCTGGCTCCGCCTGCCGCCCGGCGCGTACCCTGCATGGGCCGCGGGCGACACCGGGGCGACCGTGTACCTCAAGACCGGGCACCTTTCCTCATTGGCACCATGACAAATAACAGCACCTCCAGCCCCGCATCCTCCGCGCTGCCCGCCCAGGCCCAGCGCGGCAACATCTGGCGGCTGGCCTTCGCCCAGGCGCTGGCGTGCGCCAATTCGGTGGTGGTCTATGCCACCGGCGCCATCGTCGGGGACCAACTGGCGCCCACGCCCCTGCTGGCGACCCTGCCCATTTCCATCTTCGTGGTGGGCATGGCCGCGTGCATCCTGCCCGTGGGCGCCATCACCCGCCGCCATGGCCGGCGCGCCGCCTTCCTGGCGGGGACGGGCGCGGGCGTGCTCGCCGGCCTGCTGGCCATGGGCGCCGTCGTCCTGGGCTGGTTCTGGCTGTTCTGCCTGGCGACTTTCTTCGGCGGCAGCTATGCGGCCGTGGTGCTGTCGTTCCGCTTCGCCGCCGCCGATGGCGTGGAGCCGCAGCGGCGGGCACGCGCGCTGTCACTCGTCATGGCCGGGGGCGTGGCCGCCGGGGTGGTAGGGCCGCAGCTGGTGACCTGGACGATGGACTGGTGGCCGCCGCACCTGTTCGCCGCCACCTTCCTGGCGCAGGCGGCGGTGGCGGCGGTGTCGGCGCTCGTCCTGCGGGGGGTGAAGCTGCCCGGGCCCACGGCGGCGGAAGTGGCCGGCGGGCGCCCGCTCCCGGTGATCGCGCGCCAGCCGCGCTTCGTCGCCGCGGCCGTCAGCGGCGCGGTGTCGTACATGCTGATGAACTTCCTGATGACCGCCGCGCCGCTGGCCATGCACCTGTGCGGGCATTCGCAGGCGTCGTCCAACCTGGGCCTGCAATGGCACGTGATCGCCATGTACGCGCCCAGCTTTTTCACGGGCCATCTGATCACGCGGTTCGGCGCGGGGCGCATGGCCGCCGCGGGCCTGGCCTTGACCGCGCTGGCCGCCGCCGTCGGGCTGGGCGGCATCGACGTGGCGCATTTCTGGGCCACGCTGGTCCTGTTGGGGCTGGGCTGGAATTTCGGCTTTCTCGGCGCGTCCGCGCTGGTGCTCGAATGCCACCGGCCCGAGGAGAAGACGCGCGTGCAGTCGCTCAACGACTTCATCGTGTTCGGCCTGATGGCGGTGGGCTCGTTCTCGTCCGGCGGGTTGCTGTCCGCCTACGGCTGGAACGTGGTGCTGTGGGTGTCCTTCGTGCCGCTAGCGCTGGCCGCCGCAGCGCTCACAGCCGTTTCCAGGTTCAATACTGGGTCAAATAGGCGCTGAGCGCCTTCTGGCTCCAGCCTGTGACCGGCGCGGCGGTGGATGCTGAGAACAGGCTGTTCAACTGCGACGCGGCGTCCACCATCAGGTCCTGTTGGTGCTGGAGCGCCTTGTTCTTGTCGCCCAGGCGCTCCAGCGACGTGTTCAGGTGGCCGTTTTGCGCCAAGGCCTTGTCGGCGGCGCCCGCCACGCGCTGGCCCAACTGGCCCAAGGCGGCCACCGTGCCGGCGGCGTTGCTTTGCAGGTTTTTCTCAAGCGCCGCACGGTCCAGCGCCAGCGTGCCGTCCTTGCCCAGGCTGAGCCCCAGACTCGACAGGCTGGCCCCGCCCGCGTCGTGCAGGGCGGTGCGCATTTGCCGCAGCTCGCGGGCGACGCTGGTGTCCGCGGAGGCGTTCTGGCCGCTGGTCCCCGCGGCCTTCACCGTCGCGTTGTAGGCCGCCACGAATTTTTCCATCAGGCTCTGCGTGTTGTCCGCCCCGGCAGGGTTGTTCAACGCCGAGGCGGCCGTTTTCAGGTCGGCCATGGCGGACTTGAACTGGCCCAGGGTGGACAAGGTGGCGGTCGTCGCCTGCACCTGCGAGCCGATCCGCTTGTGGGCCTGCGCCAGCGGCGAAGCGTTCAGGATGGACGCTTGGCTGGCGTCCTGCGCCGTGGTGTCCTGGTCTTTGGACTGCTTTTGCGCCAGCGCCGATGGCACGCTGGTCGAACCGACCTTGATCGTCATGGGGTGTGCTCCTGCCGCCGGGCAGCGCGGGACAGTCCCGCGCCCCGCCCTGGCGCTGGGGGCAGCATAGGCAATGCGGGAAGGGGCGATGGCTGGAAATGGCGGCCTTTCGCGCCATTGTCTTAGCTATTAAAAGAATAGCTGCTGGCGCTTTATGGTAAAGGGCTAGCAGCCCGTGGGGAAGTGCACCCCCGCGCGCTGGGCGGCCTGCACGATGTGCGTGGCCATGGCCTGTTGCGCCAGTTCGGGCCGCCCTTGCGCCAGCCCGTCGATGATGGCCGCATGTTCCTCGCAGGTGGCGTGGCGCGCGCCGCGTTTGTAGAACGGCAGGCGCTGGCTTTCCTGCATCACGTCGCCGCTGCCGCGCAGCACGTCGGCCAGGGCGCGGTTGCCCGAGATGGTGGCGATCTGCAGGTGAAATTCAAAATCCAGGCGGCTGGCCTGGGCGAAGTCCGCTGCCTCGATGTGCTGCCGCAGGGCGTGCAGGTTGGCCGTCAGGGCCGCTACGTCTTCGGGCTGCACGACCAAAGCCGCCAGGCGCGCGGCAAAGCCTTCCAGCGCATAGCGCAGCTGGTACACGTCGGTGAGCGCGTGGGAGTCGGCGAAGCGCCAGGCTTCGGCGGCGGGGGCTTCCGCTGCTGCGGGCGCTTCGGTCACGTACATGCCCTTGCCGGGCCGCGCCACGACCAGCCCCAGCCCTTGCAGCGTGGACAGCGCCTCGCGCAGCGAGGTGCGGCTGATGCCCAATTGCTCGGACAGATCGCGCTGCGAGGGCAGCAGCGAGCCGGCGGCGTACTGGCCGCCCTCTATCCATTCGCGGATGACGCGGGCGGCGTGGCTGGCGACGGCGACGTTGGGGCTGGATTCCATGCGGGAATCTTAGCCCCGCAGCTGTCACTTGTTCACCAGCTTGGCCGGAATGGTGTACGTCAGCACCGCCCCCAGCAGCAGCACCCCGGCCAGCACGTACATGGCGGCGTTGGTGCTGTGCGTCGCGTCCTTGATCACACCGATCATGTAGGGGCTGACGAAGCCCGCCAGGTTGGCGAAGGAGTTGATCATGGCAATGCCCGCCGCCGCGCCCGTGCTCGACAGGATGGCCGTGGGCAGACTCCAGAACAGCGGCGAGGTGGACAGGCTGCCCGCGGCCGCCAGCGCCAGCGCGGCCAGCGACAGGGCCACGTTGCCCTGCCACAGCGCCGACAGCGTGAGCCCCAGCGCCCCCGCGCAGAAGGGCACGATCATGTGCCAGCGGCGCTCGCGCCGGCGGTCCGAACTGCGGCTGACCAGGTTCATGGCAATGGCGGCGGCCAGGAACGGGATGGCCGTCAGCACGCCGATGTGGAAGGCACCCTGCACGCCCGACTGGGCCACCAGCGTGGGCAGCCAGAAGGTCAGCCCGTACTGGCCCATCACGGTGCAAAAGCAGATCACCGCCATCTTGACGATGCGCGGGTCGGCCAGCAGGGCGCGCAGCGTGACGTGGCTCTGGTCGCCCTTGGCGGCGTTTTCACGGGCGATGTTGCGCTCCAGCAGCGTCTTTTCGTCTTCCGTCAGCCAGCGCGCGCTGCGGATGCCGTTGTCCAGATACCAGAGCACGCTGAGGCCCAGCACCAGCGAGGGCAGGGCCTCGATCAGGAACAGCCACTGCCAGCCGCGCAGACCCGCCATGCCCTGCATCCAGTCCATGATGCCGCCCGACAGCGGCCCGCCGATGATGCCCGAGACCGGAATCGCGCACATGAACAGCGCCACCATGCGCGCCCGGCGGTACGACGGAAACCAGTACGTCATGTACAGGATCATGCCGGGGTAGAAGCCCGCCTCGGCCACGCCCAGCAGAAAGCGCAGCGCGTAGAACATGGCGGGCGTGGTGACGAACACCATCGCCGCCGAGATCAGGCTCCACATGATCATGATGCGCGCGATGGTGGCCTTGGCCCCGATGCGGTGCATCAGCAGGTTGCTGGGTACCTCGAAGAAAAAGTAGCCGATGAAGAACAGCCCCGCGCCCAGGCCGTACATGGCTTCGCTGAAGTGCAGGTCGGCCAGCATGTGCAGCTTGGCGAAGCCGACGTTCACGCGGTCCAGATAGGCTGCCACGTAGCAGGCCATGATGAACGGCATCAGCCGCCAGGCCGCCTTCCGGTAGACGGCGCTTTCCGCTGGCGTCTCGTCGGCCAGCGAGGCCGCTGCGGCGGCAGAGGAGGGAGACTGGGATGGCATAGGGAAGGGTCCTTGTGTTGTTTAACTGGTATGACCGGTATGAAATTTGGTTGAACCATACGATGAGCGAGGCCTGATTCACATCCGTGCTTCCCCTTATGCATTGCCGTTTGACAAGGGGTTTGTCTACGATTCATACTGGTAATACCAATAGGATTAGACCCATGAGCTCCTCTGTTCAAAGCGCCGCCCAGCCCGACGAGGGCGGCATGTTCCGCCTGCGTGTGCAGCCCTTGACGGCCGCCGCCTTTGCCGACTTTGGCGACGTGATCGACAGCGAAGGCCACGCGCCCCTGCCCATCAACAACGGCATGACCGAGCGCTACCACGCTCTGGCCCGCGTGGAGACCGGCGAAGAGGGCCATGCGCTCATCAATCTGTTCCACGGCTTGCCCTATGCATTGCCGCTGCGCCTGACGGAGATGGAGCGCCACCCGCTGGGCAGCCAGGCTTTCGTGCCGCTGGAGCCGCAGCCCTTCGTGGTGGTGGTGGCCCCGGCAGGCGAGCGCGTGGAGCCGGGCGACCTGCGCGCCTTCATCACCAATGGCCGCCAGGGCGTGAACTACCGGAGCGGGGTCTGGCACCACTCGCTGATCGCGTTGGGCGGGCCTGCGCGTTTTCTGGTGGTAGACCGCGGCGGCCCGGGGGACAACTGCGACGTGGTGCCCATTGGCGACGGGCAGGGCGTGCTGCTGGCGCTGGACTGAGCTTCGGGTGCCCAGGTGCCCGCCTCATTGGGAACGGGCCCGGATTCAAGGACAATCCCGGCATGAGCGACACCGTCAACGCCGATCCGGCCGAACTGGCCAAGTTCTCCGAACTGGCCCACCGCTGGTGGGACCCCGAAAGCGAATTCCGCCCCCTGCACCAGATCAACCCGCTGCGCCTGGACTGGATCCAGGCGCTGTCGCCGCTCCAAGGGCAGAACGTGCTCGACGTGGGCTGCGGCGGCGGCATCCTCGCGGATTCGATGGCGCACAAAGGCGCCAACGTCACCGGCATCGACCTTGCCACCAAGGCGCTGCGCGTGGCCCAGCTCCACGCCATCGAAGCGCAGACGCCGAACATCCGCTACCGCGAAGTCAGCGCCGAGGCGCTGGCCGCCGAGCAGCCAGGGCAGTACGACACCGTCACCTGCATGGAAATGCTCGAACACGTGCCCGACCCCGCCTCGGTGGTGCAAGCCTGCGCACGGCTCGTCAAGCCGGGCGGCTGGGTGTTCTTCTCCACCATCAACCGCAACGCCAAGGCCTTCCTGCTCGCGATCGTGGGCGCGGAATACGTGCTCCATATGCTGCCGCGCGGCACGCACGAGTACGCCAAATTCATCAAACCCAGCGAACTCGCGCACTTCTGCCGCACGGCAGGGCTGGACCTGCAAGAGACGCGCGGCCTGGAATACAACCCCCTCACGCGCCGCTACTGGCTCAGCGCGGACACCGGCGTCAACTACCTCATTGCCACCCGGAGGGCCGCATGAGCGCCCCGTTCGCCCATATCCAGGCGGTGCTGTTCGACCTGGACGGCACCCTGATCGACAGCGCGCCCGACCTCGGCGCTGCCGCCGACAAAATGCGCGTCGCCCGGGGCCTGCCCTCCTTGCCGCTCGCCCGCTACCGGCCCCTGGCCGGCGCAGGCGCGCGGGGCATGTTGGACGCCGCCTTCGGCATGGCAACCGACCACCCCGACTTTCCGGCGCTGCGCGACGAGTTTCTGAATAACTACGAAGCCTGCATGACCGAACGCACCTATGCCTTCGAGGGCGTGCCGCAACTGCTGCAGCGCATCGTGCACCATCGCCTGCCTTGGGGCGTGGTCACCAACAAGGTGGCCCGCTTTGCCGAGCCGCTCACGCGCGGCATGGACTTGTTCGCCACCGTCGGCGCGGTGGTTAGCGGCGACACCACGCCCCACGCCAAGCCCCACCCTGCGCCGCTGCTCGAAGCCGCCGCGCGCCTGGGCGTGGCGCCCAGCGCCTGCATCTACGTGGGCGATGATGAACGCGACATCCAGGCGGGCCATGCTGCTGGCATGGGCACGGTCGCCGCCCTGTACGGCTACCTGGGCCACAACCAGAATGCCCACGCCTGGGGCGCGGATGCGGCCATCCATAACCCCTTGGAACTCCTGCCATTGATTGGCAGGGCGTAGAATGAGGGCCAAGGGGCTGCCCTGGTTTCGACGTGGGTTCGGAATCGGCGTGGTGCATGTCGAGCTTGAGTGACGCTCGTAAATCTCCATTCAAAAAACTAACTGCAAACGACGAACGTTTCGCACTCGCCGCTTAAACCGGTGAGCCTTGCAACAGCACGCTGATGGGCTGGGCAAGGGGGCCGCAAGGCCTCCCGGCTGCAAGGGAATCCACATCAGCTGGCCGCGCACCGGGCACCTTGGCGCGTGGCGAGATCCAAGGGTGCTGGCTTTTGGCATAGCGTGCGCCTGCGCGATGCCAGAGGCGAGATCCAAAACAGACCGCTAAACATGTAGATCTGCCCGAAGAAGGCTTGCGGACGCGGGTTCAATTCCCGCCAGCTCCACCACTCAAGACACCGCCACACACTGAAATACAAGGTGTGTGGCGGTTTTTCTTTGCCCTGAAGTGTCGCTCGGTGTCTTGAAAATCGCACCGATTTCGCACGGAAATCGCACCGATCGGTGCACTCCCAACCCCTTAGTCGTGCCCCGTGAGGAAGTCCCGGCTGATGCCCGCGCCCAGGCTGTTCACCCGGTCGAGGAATCGGGTCAGGAAGGCGTGCAGCCCCTGGGCCAGGATTTCGTCAATGCGGCCGTATTGCAGTTCGGACAGCAGCAGCCCCGCCTGGCGCTGGGTTTCGGCGGAATAGTCATTCGCCAGAGCGTCAAGGTTTTGCGCCACCTCGGCCATGCAGGCGTGCAGCGAGCGCGGCATGGGGCGGCGCAGGATGAGCATTTCGGCCACGCGCTCGGGCGTGATGACGTTGCGGTAGGTCTTGCGGTAGACCTCGAAGGCCGAGACGCTGCGCAGGATGGCGCTCCAGTGGTAGAAGTCGAAGTCCGCCGCCTGGCGCTCCAGGCCGTAGTGGTCGTTGGTGATGGCGTGGAAGCGCACGTCCAGCAGGCGCGCCGTATTGTCTGCCCGCTCCAGGTAGGTGCCCAGGCGCACGAAGTTGAACGAGTCGTCCTGCAGCATGGTGCCCACCACCACGCCGCGCGACACGTGCGAGCGGTGCTTGACCCATTCGAAGAACTGCCCCGGATCGGCTTCGAGGCGCTTTTCGCGCAGGTAGCGCTGCATCACCAGCCAGGTGGTGTTCTGCGTTTCCCACAGCTCGGTGGTGAGCGCGCCGCGCACGGCGCGCGCGTTCTCGCGCGCGGCTTGCAGGCAGCAGAGGATGGACGACGGGTTGGTCTCGTCGGCCACCATGAAGTGCAGCACGCCTTCGCGCGTGATCTTGTCGTGGCGCTGGTGATAGGCGGGCAGCAGCTCGCTGATGGACAGCACGCTTTTCCACCCCTTGGTGGCAGCCTCTTGCGATTGGGGCAGCATGGACGTTTCGTAGTTCACGTTCAACATGCGCGCGGTGTTTTCGGCCCGCTCGGTGTAGCGGGACATCCAGAACAAATGGTCGGCGGTGCGGCTCAGCATAAAAAGAATTCCTCAGGTGCGTAGGGGGCTGTGTGCGGGCTTACTGGTCGGCCACGCCGGGTTCGACGGACTCGCCCGCCCCGCGCAGCACCCAGGTGTCCTTGGTGCCGCCGCCTTGCGATGAGTTGACCACCAGCGAGCCCTCCTTGAGCGCCACGCGCGTGAGGCCGCCGGCCACCATCTGCACGCGCTTGCCGCTGAGCACGAAGGGGCGCAGGTCGATGTGGCGCGGCGCGATGCCGCTTTCCACGTAAGTGGGGCTGCTGGAGAGGCTCAGCGTGGGCTGGGCGATGTAGCCCGCCGGGTTGGCCTTGACCGCGGCGCGGAAGTCCTCGATCTGCGCCTTGGTGGCGGCCGGGCCGATCAACATGCCATAGCCGCCCGCGCCGTGCACTTCCTTGACCACGAGCTGGTCCATGTGGGCCAGCGTGTAGGCCAGGTCCTCGGGCTTGCGGCAGATCTTGGTGGGCACATTCTTGAGGATGGCCTCCTCGCCCAGGTAGAAGCGCACCATGTCGGGCACGTAGGGGTAGACCGACTTGTCGTCCGCCACGCCCGTGCCGACGGCGTTGCAGATGGCCACGTTGCCCGCGCGGTAGGCGCGCATGAGCCCGTCGCAGCCCAGCGTGGAGGTGGGACGGAAGACCTGGGGGTCGAGGAAGTCGTCGTCCACGCGGCGGTAGATCACGTCCACGCGCTGCAGGCCCTGGGTGGTGCGCATGTAGACCATGTCGTTGCGCACCACGAGGTCCTGGCCCTCGACCAGTTCCACGCCCATCTGCTGGGCGAGGAAGGCGTGCTCGAAGTAGGCGCTGTTGTACATGCCGGGCGTCAGCACCACCACCGTGGGGTTGGTGGCCGCGTGGGCCGGGGCGCTGGCGCGCAGGGTGTCCAGCAGCAGGTCGGGGTAGTGCGCCACGGGGGCCACGGCGTGGCTGCTGAACAGGCTGGGGAACAGGCGCATCATCATGCGGCGGTTTTCCAGCATGTACGACACGCCCGAGGGCACGCGCAGGTTGTCTTCCAGCACGTAGTACTCGCCGCTGCCGTCTGGGTTGGCGGCGCGCACGATGTCGATGCCGGCAATGTGCGCATAGGTGTTCAGCGGCACGTCCACGCCCTGCATCTCGGGGCGGTACTGGGCGTTGTCCAGCACCAGGTCACTCGGGACGATGCCGGCCTTGAGGATTTCCTGGTCGTGGTAGACGTCGTGGATGAAGCGGTTGAGCGCCGTCACGCGCTGCTCCAGGCCGCGCTGCATACGCGCCCATTCGGGGGCGGAGATGATGCGCGGGATCAGGTCGAACGGAATCAGCCGCTCGGTGCCCGAGCCGTCCTCATCCTTCTCTCCATACACGGCGAAGGTGATACCTACGCGGCGGAAGATCAGCTCCGCCTCGGCGCGGCGCGCCTGCATGGTGGCCAGGGGCTGGTTCTTGAGCCATTGCGCGTATTGCTGGTAGTGCTGCCGTACCTTGCCGCTCTCCAGCGGCAGCGTCTCGTACATCTCGTCGAATTTGGTCATCGATGCTTCCTTTCTCGCAGACCCAAAATAGCAAGAACCAAGCCTGGCTGCTGTCATGGTTTTTACTAGAAAAGGTGCATCGGCATGGTGCATTTCCAATCGCCTGGAGAAAGGGGCACTGGGATGGTGCGCGCTCAATAAAAAAACTCCTGATTGATGCAGGTAGCGATCCGCACGCGCCCCCAAGCGTGAGGCCCTGGCCGTAGTAAAGAACGTGCCTGCGCAGATTTCAAGGCACAAGCCCAGTTCCGCTGCCCGGCACAGCACGGCGCGTATCCCTACAAGGGAGCCGCGCCGACCTTGCTAAAGTCGGCCGCAAATGTCCATGCCGTTCGCGCTCACCGCACGCCACGCCCTGTTTCTCGACTTCGATGGCACCCTGGCCGAGATCGCCGCGCAGCCCCAGGCCGTGCGGGTTCACGCCGACACGGTGCGCAGCCTGCGAGCGCTGCACGCGGCGCTGGGGGGGGCGCTGGCCATCGTCACCGGCCGCACGATGGCCGACATCGACCACTTCTTCGCACCCCTGCGCCTGCCCCTGGCCTGCGAGCATGGCGCGCACACGCGCCTGGGCGATGGCAGCGTCGGCACTGCGCCCGCGCTGGACCTGGCCCCTGTGCTGGAGGCCCTGCGCCCCCTGGTGGCGCGGCACCCCGGGCTGCTGGTGGAGGCCAAGAGCTCCGGCATTGCGCTGCACTACCGCCAGGCGCCGCACCTGGAGCCGCTGTGCGTGCAGACGCTGACCCGCGTGCTGGATGACGTACCCGGCGCCGAGCTGCTGCACGGCAAGTGCGTGCTGGAGCTGAAGCCCGCCGGGCCGAGCAAGGGCCGCGCCATCGCCGACTTCATGCGCCGGCCGCCCTTCGCTGGCCGCGTGCCGCTGTTCATCGGCGATGACGTGACCGACGAGGCCGGCTTCGCTGCCGCGCAGGCGCTGGGCGGCCTGGGCGTGAAGGTGGGCGAGGGCGCCACGCAGGCACAGGCGCGCATCGACACACCAGCTGGCGTGCGCGCCTGGCTGAAGGAGGCCGTGCAGGCGCTCGGCCAGGGCGTCCAAGCATCGGCCACGGAGACGGAGGATCAGGCATGACGTACGAGCCCTCGCTCAACCTGGGCATGATCGGCAACTGCGCCATCAGCGCCCTGGTGGACGCACGCGCCAGCATCGTCTGGTGCTGTATGCCGCGCTTCGACGGCGACCCGGTGTTCAACGCCCTGCTGCAGCCGGGCGAGGAGGGTGGGCGCTTCGCCATCGAGCTGGAGGACTTCGCCACCAGCCGGCAGTGGTACGAGCCAAACACCGCCGTGCTGCGCACGCAACTCACCGACACGCACGGCAACTGCCTGGAGGTGACCGACTTCGCGCCGCGCTTCTTCGCGCACTCGCGTTTTTTCAGGCCCGGAATGCTGGTGCGCCGCGTGCGGCCGGTGCACGGCTCGCCGCGCATCCGCGTGCGGCTCAACGTGCGCTACGAATGGGGCCAGGCCGCGCCCTTCATCACGCGCGGCAGCAACCACATCCGCTACGTGGACAGCAACTTCGCCCTGCGCCTGAACACCGACGCGCCGGTGACCTACGTGCTCTCCGGCCAGCCCTTCGTGCTGCAGCACGAGCACAGCTTCCTGCTGGGCGCGGACGAGTCGCTCACCGATGGCATCGGCGACACGGCGCACCGCTTCGAGCGGGAAACCATCGCCTACTGGCGGCTCTGGACGCGGCGCCTGCACCTGCCGCTGGAGTGGCAGGACGCGGTGATCCGCGCCGCCATCACGCTGAAGATGTCGCTGTTCGAGGACACCGGCGCCATCGTCGCCGCCATGACCACCAGCATCCCCGAGTCGCCCCACAGCGGCCGCAACTGGGACTACCGCTATTGCTGGCTGCGCGACGCCTTTTTCGTCGTGCGCGCGCTCAACAGCCTGTCGGAAGTGGGCACCATGGAGGACTACCTGCGCTGGCTCGGCAACGCGGTGAGCCGGGCCGAGGGCGGGCACATCCAGCCGTTGTACGGCATCGGCCTGGAGCACGAACTGCCCGAATCCATCGTGCCGCAGCTGGCCGGCTACCGCGGCATGGGGCCGGTGCGCGTGGGCAACCAGGCGGCCGAGCACTTCCAGCACGACGTGTACGGCAACATCGTGCTCGGCGCCGCGCAGGCCTTCCATGACCAGCGGCTGCTGCACCCCGCCGGCAAGGCCGAGTTCGCGCGGCTGGAGGCGGTGGGCCTGCTCGCCGTGCAGGTCTACGGCCAGCCCGACGCCGGCATGTGGGAGCTGCGCACCCGCGCGCGTATCCATACCTCGTCGGCGCTGATGAGCTGGGCCGCGTGCGACCGCCTGGGCAAGATCGCCACCGTGCTGGGGCTGCCCGAGCGCGCGCGCTTCTGGCACGGGCACGCCGAGCGTATGCGCGCCGAGATCCTGGAGCGCGCCTGGAGCCCGGCGCGCGGCGCCTTCGCCGAGAGCTTCGGCGGCAGCGAGCTGGACGCCAGCGTGCTGCTGATGGCCGAGGTCGGCCTGATCGACCCCGCTGACCCGCGCTTCATGAGCACGCTCGACGCGATGGAAGCCACGCTGTGCGACGGCCCCTACATGCGCCGCTACGAGGCGGCGGACGACTTCGGCAAGCCCGAGACCTCGTTCAACATCTGCACCTTCTGGCGCATCGACGCGCTCGCCCGCACCGGCCGTCGCGAACAGGCGCGCGAGATCTTCGAGGCCATGCTGGCGGTGCGCAACCCGCTCGGCCTGCTGTCGGAGGACACGCACGCCACCACCGGCGAGATGTGGGGCAACTTCCCGCAGACGTACTCCATGGTCGGCATCATCAACGCCGCCATGCGCCTGTCGGCCCCGTGGGATTCGGTGATCTGACATGGGCCGGCTCGTCGTCGTCTCCAACCGCCTGGCCGACCCGCGCAAGACCGCCGCTGGCGGCCTGGCGGTGGCGCTGGGCGAGGCCCTGAACCACACCGGCGGCCTGTGGTTCGGCTGGAGCGGCGCCGTGGCCCAGGACGGCACGCCCGGCGAAGGCCGCCTGCAGACGCGCCAGGCCGGCAAGGTGACGCTGGCCACGGTGGACCTGTGCGCCGAGGACCATGACGCCTACTACCTGGGCTACGCCAACAGCGTGCTGTGGCCGGTGTTCCACTACCGGCTGGACCTGGCGGACTTCAACCCCGGCTACCTGGCCGGCTACCGGCGCGTGAACCAGATGTTCGCCCGCAAGCTGCTGCCGCTGCTGCACGAGGACGACGTGATCTGGGTGCACGACTACCACCTGATTCCGCTGGCCGCCGAGCTGCGCGCGCTGGGCTGCCGCCAGCGCATCGGTTTCTTTCTGCACATTCCCGTGCCGCCGCCGCTGGTCATGGCGGCGCTGCCGCAGCACGAATGGCTGTTGCGCTCGTTCTTCGCCTACGACCTGGTGGGCCTGCAGAGCGAGACCGACGTGGCCCACTTCACCCGCTGCATGGTCATCGAGCTGGGCGCCGACACGCTGGGCGCGCAGCGCCTGCGCGCCTGCAACGCCACGGTGCGCGTGGCGGCATTCCCCATCGGCATTGACGTGCAGGAGTTCCAGGCCCTGGCCGCCGCCCCCGAAGCCGTGCAGACCTATGAGTCCATGCGCGCCGAGTACTCGCGCCGCCAGCTGCTGCTGGGCATCGACCGGCTGGACTACTCCAAGGGCATCCCGCAGCGCGTGCGCGCGTTCCGCCAGTTGCTGGAGCGCTACCCCGAGAACGCGCACAGCGCCACGCTGGTGATGATCGCCTCGCCCAGCCGTGACGACGTGCACGCCTACGCCGACCTGCGCCAGGAGCTGGAGGGCCTGTGCGGCGCCATCAACGGCGACTTCGGCGACCTGGACTGGATGCCGCTGCGCTACATCCACCGCACGGTGGCGCGCAAGCGCGTGCCCGGCCTGTGCCGCGCGGCGCGCGTGGGCCTGGTCACGCCGCTGCGCGACGGCATGAACCTGGTGGCCAAGGAATACGTGGTGGCGCAGGACGAAGCCGACCCCGGCGTGCTGGTGCTCTCGCGCTTCGCCGGTGCGGCCGAGCAGCTCAAGGAGGCGCTGCTGGTCAACCCGTATGACACGCAGGACATGGCCGACGCCATGCAGACCGCCCTGCGGATGCCGCTGGCCGAACGCCAGCGGCGCCACCAGCAACTGATGGCGCGCGTGTGCGAGCACGACGTGCATTGGTGGCGGAGCAGCTTCCTGCAGGCGCTGGAAGAAGACGAGGCGCGGGACTGAAAATTCATGCAAAATTGGCCTCCAGCCCTTATGCAGAAAGCGCTGGCAGCTATGTTTTTTGAGTAAGTCTCAAGAAGATTCCCCCAGCAGCGCCAGCGCTGCATAGTCGCCCACGCGCTCGCCCAGGCCCGCGCTTACCAGTTCCACCCCGTCGGTCAGTGCCGGAAAGTAGCGCGCCAGCTCCGCGCGCAGCATCGGCAGCAGCAGCGCCTGATGGTGCAGGAACACCGCGCCGCCCAGGCTGATGCGCTGCAGGTCCAGCGTGGCCACCAGGTTGTAGAGCAACCGCCCCATCAGCGCGCACAGGCCGCGTACCTCCGCCAGCGCCGCACCGTCGCCCGCGCCGGCGGCCCGCAGCAGCGTGGGCGCGTCCGCGCCCAGCCGGCGCAGCAGCGCGCCGCCCGCCACCAGCGATTCCACGTCGCCCCGGTTGCCGCAGCCGCACAACGGTGGCTCGCCGGCCAAGTCACTGACGAAGGAATGGCCCGCATGGCCTGCGTTGCCGTTCTTGCCGCGCAGCACGCGCCCGTCCACGCACAGGCCGGTGCCAATGCCGGTGCTCCAGGTCACGTAGGCGCAATCATCAACGCCGCGCAGCGCGCCCCAGCGCCGCTCGGCCTCCAGGGCGGCCAGCGCGTCGTTGGCGATGCGCAGGTGCGTGTCGCCCAGCGCCTGGACCAGCGGCGCCTGGAGCGGCACGTGCGTCCAATCGTTGCCCAGCGCGCGCGGCGCGCCGGCCAGGCCGCCGCAGAGGTTCGGGTTGGCCAACTTGACCATCCCGGCCGCCTGCACGAACGGCCCGCAGGCCGCCATGCCCACCGCCGCCAGGGTCTCGCGCGCTACGCCGTAATCGGCGCAGGCCGCGTCGAGCAGGCGCAGCACCTGGCGGGCGAGCGCATCGGGCGCGCCGGTCTTCACCGTGGGCTCGCTCAGGCGCGTAAGCAGGGGCGGCGGCGCATCGCCGCACGATGGACCGGCCAGACATACGGCGACCTTGGTGCCGCCGATGTCCACGCCGGCGCTGAGGGATGGGGAGAACTGAGGCATAGCCGCCATGATGCCTCCGGTTGAAGGGGGCAGGAAGGTGTTCGAGCCCAGAGCCGGGAACGCCGCCGCGTCTGCGATGCGTCATACGGCATACATGGCGATCACGATTGCGTCTCTCACGAAGTACGAGATCAGTGACCGGACTATGGAAACAAGGACCCCCCGATGGCGCAAACTTTCGCGGAAGGGGCTTTGTCCAGCTCACTGGCAGGGAAACTATGCGAGGTACGGTCTTCGACTTACGCCGCCTGTCGATCTCGTTTCCAACCCATCACTCGCGAACGCGGCGACGATCGCCGCAGACCTGTTGAGCCTGTTTCTCGCAGACCGTCAGCTGTCCATCAAGGATACGATCATGCACGGGAATTACCAGGCCGCGCGAAGGCTGGTGAACGGCGGAACGCACGGCTGGCAGGACTTCCAGGCCGCTTTTCTCAAGGGCGACCAGTTGATGCCGAGATAGGGGGCGAGTAAGCGTCCGGCGATCCAATCTTGACGACGGGTGCGGTGATCAGGACCCCGCCGGTGCTACCCGGCGACGGGGCAGCAGTTCTTCAATCTGGCTTGCTGGATGCGTGTAAGCGTGCCGTGAGCCCATCTTGACGACGGCGGAAGTTCAGTTTGTTCCTGCTGTCCGCCGACTTGGCGACGTGATTGGCGAGCTTAGCCAGCGCCGTGGTCGGGCCGATGCCGCAGGGAGTGCCTGTCCACTGAAGAACCCTCTCGCGCATCGCCCGGGCGCGGCGCGTCAGATCGCGGATGCCGTCGACCGGGCTGAAGAACTCGTCGATACACCCTCGCAATGTCAAGCTGTGACATTTCCAAGGGCTGGGCAAACACATAGTTAGGACCAATTCCTAAACAGGTTGGGTGCAACTCTGAATGCTCGCCGTGAGCGGGCTCCTGGCCCGTCAAGTTTCCTGCTCGTGATCGCCGTTGTCAGCAACATCACTCGCTCGCAACCCTTAGGTTTAGGTGTGCAGAATCGGATGGGAATGTGTAGGGTTCCTCCGGAACCCCAACTCTCTGGTAGCTGCCCAAGGATGCTTGTATCAAACGCTGATCAGGCCGGCAAGGACGTCCGCGACTTACCGCTTACGTTGCAGCGCATATTGGGGCAAGAAGACCCTGGAAAACGGGATCACGAAAGAGGTCGTGGAGTACGTCGCCGAAAATGTGGATTGCGCGCTCGCCTTTGTTGCAGTACCGGCGTAGGGCCACGGTCTTCTCGTTTGTCATCGCCACCTAGGTTGCGCGGACACGTTCTTCGCCAGCGCTTCGCACTCGTTCCAAGTGATTTGGACGGATGCTTACCAAGCATCTCCTCAATGTTGATGATGTTCGTTGGAAGGCAGACGGATATCTTCTTGATCATCCATTAACGTGAGGAACTCTATGCGATCACTATCTAGAATTCTGGTAAGTGTCTGCTTGGCTGCGACGGGCGTGTCCATGAGTTTTGCTCAGCCCGTAGTCCCAACGCCTGTAGACATGGCAGACGACGCGGACAAACTGAGCGAGATTGCTTCCCGTGCGAAAGCGACATTCGTTCTCAGCCCGAATCGACGTTTTGTGGTTGAAGGTGATACGTACTTCGGGGCTCAGCTCCTGACCGCCAACGAATTGATTTTCAAGCCGAAGGGCCGTCTTATCCTCCAGGATGGAACGCCCAACACGGCTGGTTCCTTTTACATCGTTGCTAACAAGATCCTGGTCGAGGATCCTAACAATCCAGGCATCATCACTTGGCAACGCAACGTCCCAGCGGCCCCGGCCGATCGTGGACAGGCCTCCGCGGGAGCTGGTGGCAGCGGAGAAGGTGCGCGCGGCGGTGACGGCTCAAGCGGAGCCCCTGGAGCAACCGGCCTTACAGGGCCCAATGCACCGGCCTTAACTGTTTTCACTCGCAATGTAGGACAAGGCGGCTTGGTCGTCGATTTCGCTGGCGGCGTTGGCGGCACCGGGGGGTTAGGCCAGATCGGAGGCAATGGCGGCCCAGGGACCCGCGGATCGTCAGCAAGACAGGCTCGCGCATCCGGTCCATTCAACACGACGATCTGGCTGCCTAGCTGTGAGTCCGGTCCGGGCCAGGGTGGCAACGGTGGGAATGGTGGGGCAGGCGGTCCTGGCGGCCTTGGCGGCAAGGGGGGTAACGGCGGCAACGTGACACTGGTGTCCACGCCGGAGAGGATTGCAACGCTCTTCCAAGCAGTTCGAGTGAATATGGCTGCTGGCGACGGCGGTCCTGGCGGGCCAGGCGGTGGTGGAGGTCAAGGTGGTACCGGCGGCTCCGAGGGACAGCTTGCCAACTTCTGCAACAGTGCCGGACGCAACGGTGGTGCCGGCGGCTCGGGCTTGAGTGGACCGATCGGGGGCAAGGGTGAACAAGGACGAGCGGGACAACCCTTTGTTTCCCAATTGAGTGACGACCAGTTCGCTCTATTCGGGTTCCAGTGACACTGAGTGATGGGGCCTAGGCCCCTGGCATTTTTTGGCACCCCAACCGATTCGCGGTTCGCTGACTGCCCTGTGGAGGAATGCATGATTGGCAAGAACACGTTGCTGTGGCGGCTCAGCGTTGGCTTGCTAATTGGCTTTTGCGTTCTCACGACTGTCTCTGCGGATGAACTGGAGAGTCGGTACGAACACCTGTGGAGACCTACTGCGTTCCTCTGTGAGGCATGGAAGGATGGTGTGAAGTTTCCAAGTCGCCCGACAGGCGAAGCAAAGCAACCGTGTGACGACGGAGATATGACACTTTTCAACGGCTTGCTTTGCGCTTCAGGCGAGGCACTGGGGTGTTTGGGTGTGAAGGAGGCTCTCGACAGGGACTCTGGTCAATGGCACCGATCGCCTCGGATACGTGTCAATGGCAACGATCGCGGTGGCGCCAGCTTTTCACCTGACATGGCACTTGGAGTTCAGCTCTATCTAGTCACCACGAAAGATGTCGACTCGGGGTGGAAGTGGCTGATGTGGTTGCACAACCATGTTCCATGTTGGGTGGTGATCGGCGGAACATGCATTGTGCAGGCGCCAATTCCTCGGTTTTGCACGGACCTGCCGAAAGAAGGCGAAAAGGAGAACTTCGAGTGCACATTGCGCCCGGGGGACTCGGCTGCCTTGTCATCTACGGTGAGCTGGCTGCAGAAAAATGCCGGCCTGTCGGAGTTGCCCAATGGGTCACTACGCGGGAATCTCGGTACGTTCTCAGGAAAGATGCCATCGTTGCTGGAAGCTGCCGCGCTAGTGAATAGGCCGGGCTTCTCACAGCACCTGGTGGCAGTCGGTATCCTTCTTGAGAGACTCCAGGGAACAAAGGAAATTGCATTGGATATTGCGGCCAACACGCTGGCGACGAGGGAGCCGAACAACGCATTCTTCAAGTGGCTGGCCGAAGGCCCGACCCAAGCCGTTCGAGACCTGATTCTCGCTCGATGTCCAGCGAGCGACCGGCTTCCGGAGCCGCCCTTGCATCAATGGCAATGGGAGCGAGAAGACGCGGACAACGCATGGCTGCACTCTTGCTATTGGGACTGCATCTTCATGTACCGTCTGCTCAAGGTCAGCTAGAGATCGACGTGCAAGCTTCCCTCGATTGTTCGACCTCGTCGAATCCTTAGCGGCTGCAGCCGGCCTCGAACGGCGGCCTGCGCGTTGAAGCTTTTGGTCAAATGCAAACTCTCAGCCCCATCGTCGACGCATTCGCTACGTTGCGTTTTCACTACACAATGCAGGTTTTCTGACGCATGGACTAACCGTGAGCGTCCAGCCGGTCCACCTTGTGGCGGGCGGCTCGCGTGTCAGGCGGGTTGCCAGCGATGCGGCAGCAGATCTTCAATGCGGCTGTTGAGCTGAGTCGGCAGCCGCTGCAGAACATCACGCAGGTAGGCCCAGGGCTCGCGGCCACACATGCGGGCGGACTGCACCAAGCTCATTACCACCGCCGCGCGTTGCCCGGCCAGTTCGCTACCCACGAACATCCAGGCTTTGCGCCCCATCGCCCAGGGCTTGATCTGGCGCTCCAGGTGGTTGTTGTCGATCGGCACCGCGCCGTCATCGAGGTGATGCGTGAGTGCCGCCCAGTGCTTGAGCGTGTAGTCGATGGCCGCAGCCGTCGAGCCCCCGTCGGCCACGCGCCGGCGCTCCAGTTGCAGCCAGGCGCCGAGCTGCTCCCATAGTGGCCGGGCCAGTGCCTGCCGCCCGCTGCGCCGCCCCTCATCGCTCAGGCCGATGAGTTCACGTTCGACCGCGTAGATGCCTGCGAAGCGCTGTATCGCCTCCTCGCCCACGGCGCTGGTGCCGGCCTTGGCGAGCTCGTCGAACTTTCGCCTGGCGTGTGCCACACATGCGGCTGCCTTGCGGCCTGGGTACAGCCGCTCGTCGAGCACCGGGTCGTAGGCGCCGTAGCGGTCGGTCAGCAACGTGCCCTGCCAAGCGGGCAGCCCAGCGCGCTCGTCCCCTGCCAGGAAGGCGCGTGGGTACTGCGCTGCGCGTCCGCGGACAAACTCGTAGACCACGCCCGGTGTCGGATCATGGTGGCTGCGGGCATAGGCCCACACATAGGCTTTGCGAGTCTTGCCGGCGCCGGGATCCAGGAGCGCTACCGGCGTCTCGTCGGCGTGCAGCACCCGGCTGGCGAGCACGAAGCGCTTTTGCGCTTCGTACAGCGGCTCCAGGGCCGCGCCGGCCTGGCCGGCCCAACTGGCGAGCGTGGAGCGTGGAGTATGCAAGCCAGCCCTCGCGTTGATCGCCTCTTGCCGGTAGTACGGCAGGTGGTCGGCGAAGCGGCTGATGAGCGTATGGGCCAGCAGCCCGCTGGCGGGCAGGCCCGCGTCAATGATCTCGGGGACGGTGGGCTGCTGCTTCAACACTTGGCAGCAGCGGCAGGCCCACTTGCCGTAGATGTGGCGGTGCACGAAGAACTCGGCTGGTACTACGTCCAGCCGCTCGCTGACGTCTTCGCCGATGCGCACCATAGGGCGGCCGCAGCCCTCGCTCTGGCAGGTGGTGTCTGCAGGCTCGTGACGGTGCTCGACGCGACGCAGGTGCTCGGGCAGCGCTTGGCGCCGCGGCCGGCGCGGAGGGGGCTTCGGGGGTGTGCCCTGGCCGGCTCGCGCGGCCTGCGCGCGCAGTGCATCGAGTTGGGCCTGCAGGCCGGCCTCGTCCTCGGCCAGGGTCTCCTCGAACAGGCGCCGCTGGTCGGCGCTCATGGCCTCGGTCTTGGCGCCGAACTTCCAGCGCTTCAGGCGTGCCAGCTCGAACTGCACCTTCTCCAGCTTGGCCTCACGCAGCACGATCTCGCGGTCCTTGCGCTTGATCTCTTGATCCTTCTGCTGCAACTCGCCAGCCTGCTGCTCAATGCATTGGAGCATCTGCCGGGCAAGCGCCGCGATGTCATCGGGCGACAGACCTTGCAGGTCATGGGCCTTGAGGTCGCGCAGGTCGAGCATGGCTGGCATCGTGCCAGGCACGGCCGGGCAGCACCATTGGCACAACTGCCGTTGTCAGCGCACGGCCGTCATGCCCGGCAGATGCGCTGCAGCTCTGGGAGACGCTGCCAAGGCAGGCCAAGCACCAGCGCGTCGAACTGAGCGCGCCCAAGTTCTAGCGCGGTAGGACCGCCCGAGGTAACCATGGCCCAGGTGAAGTGGCCTGCGTTGAGGCGACGCGCGGCGCACCACACGCCGAAGCCGTCGTGCACGAGCAGTTTGATTCGGGTGCCGCGAGCGTTGGCGAAGAGGTAGCCGTGGTAGGCCTGGGCGGCGCCGAAGACCTGCACCACGCGTGCGAGCAGCCGGTCGGCACCGGCGCGCATGTCGATGGGCTCGACCGCCAGCCACATCGCGTCGATGCGGATCACCGCAGCAGCTCACGCATCCAGGCGGCGCATTCACTGGCGGCGCTGGCTGGCCAAGTGACGATGATCGCTGTGGCACCACGCTGCAGCTCAATGTGGATGTCGGCGACCGGTGCTGCTGCAACCGGTGGCGGCAGGCTCACGGGGACGAACAACGGCTTGGCCTCTGGAGTGTCGATGTCACAAGCGGCGGGTTTGTCCGGGGCGATGCCCGGCGGCCTCAGCTCGGCCTCGCGGACCCAACGGCGCAGCAGGTTGGCATTGACGCCGTGGGCCAGCGCCACGGCCGCCATTGACATGCCGGGTTGCATGCAACTGGCCACGGCATCGGCTTTGAATTCATCGCTGTGTAGGCGACGCCGCCGACGCGGGCTGCCTTGTTGATCGGAAATAGTGTTCACGTGTCCACCAAGAGTTAGTGGACACGAGACTCCTATGCCGCCGGTCAGTATTCAAGATGGGGCGACTGGACGCTCACGACTAACCGGACGTTTACCCTGCGAGACGCAATGCTCAGACCTCGATGTTCAATCGGTACGCGGCAGCTCCCGGCGCCAACACTCTACATTCGCCGTACTTCAGGAAGAACCGACCACGGTTCGTGTGTCTCCACGTCGGCCCGTAGCTGTTCACGCAGATCCAGCAGCCCCGCGTGTCGTCATACCCGATGACGCACACGGCGTGGCTTGTCAGGATCTTGGTGCCAGGAGGAGCGGAGTAAATGCTTCCCGCAACGTAGCAATCCAGAAAATCCTCGGTGAGGTCCATGTGAACCACTACCGGTCCGATGGATCTGAGCGCTGCTTTGGCCTCCTCCGGGCTGTACAGCCGTTGTACCGAAGACACCTTGAGCCGCGGTGTCGAGGCGAAGGACCCGCACTGCGCCTCGCCGGTCAGTGCCTCTGCCCGGCTTGTCTGTTCCGGATTGACCGTGGTCGGCAGGCCATGCTCCACTACCTTTCTCTCCAGAAGGCTTGAATTGAAGCCTTCTTTCAAACCGCGCCCCACCGTGCACGCATGAAAGACGCGGGGAGCAAGCGAGATCGGTTTGCCAGTTTTGATGCGGTACAGTGACGCAGCAGCCAGGCAACTTGCATAGCTGACGCAGGCGTTCGTCTTTTGCTGGTCTCCGGGTTGAGGCACTACCTGCTGGTCGTCCCAACTGAACGCCTGTTGCGGCGTGGCTTCGAAGGCTCGGGTGACGAAACTGCGAAGCCACCTCGTCATTGACTCCAGGGTTGATCGCTCGGGCAGCCACTCAGGTTCGTCGACCACCCCGGTCGAGAATGGAGCGCTGTCGGCCACCAGATCGTCCGCGGGCAACTGCTCGGTCACGGTGTCGCCTGCTTCTTGGCTGCATCCAGCGCCGCTTGGGCCTTCATTTTTGCCAGTTCCGCCTCCAGTAGCGCCGTGTCGGCCTTCAGGGCATCCGTCGCAGTGGTTTGTTCCTCGTTGGGCTTAGCGTCCAGCGCCGTCTTGGCTGTCGCAAGCTTCGCCTTGGCCTCGAGCAAAGCCGTCTCCTCGTTAACCCGGTCCAGTTCGGACTTGGGCTTGTCTGCCTGGCGCACCTTGCCGTACTCATCGACAAAGCTGTTAACCATGTCCATCGCCTTGGCCGCATTGGCTTCGGACTTGTAGCCGATCTTCGTGGGCTGCCCTACTTCGTTCATGGTCAGGACGATGCTTTGCGTCATAAACGGATAGTTCTTCAGCGGCAGCGTCATGACCGGTCCCAGTTGGCTAAACAGGCCCGCATCCTTGTACAGCTCGGCGTCGTTGCCGGCACACGTAGCGTTGCTACAGGCTTTCAAATTTCCGGCCATGGGCATCCTGTACTTGAGACCTGGGAGGTCTTCGACGGGCGTCGTCTTCTCGCAGCTGTCGCCAACGCATACCACATGCTTTGCAGGCGGCGAGTCTGTGCCGATCAGCGCGTAGACCCCCGTCTCCTTTACCAACCGGTCCTTGATGAGGTCGTCCAAGACACCCCATCGCTCAAGGGCTTCGAGGGTCAGGGGTTTGGCAAGTTCTCCCGAGAAGGTTGAACCGTCCTTCGGCCAAGTCACCGTGTCGGTGATGGTCAACTTCTTCAACAGGCGGGCGAGCTCCTTCTGCTCCTTGTCTACCTCCGCCTTCAGGTCATATAACGCCCTGACCTGGTCCGCAAACTCTCGACGCTCCGCTGCATTGCGCGTAGGTCCCAGGGCCACAGCCACCGACTGCAGTGCCTCCAACCGCTGGGTCTGTTGCGCGAGCAACGCCGTCTTGGCGGTGAGGCGGTCTTCCCCATCTTTCGCTGCGACGACAGCTTTTAGGATTTCGTCAGTGCAGGCTTCCGGCGACCCGCCGCCTACACCGGTTCCCAATGCGGCAACCTTCGCTGCGGCCTTGAAGGTGCTGGCCAGAAACTCAGCCGTGCTGTCCGCGACCGTTGCGTTGACCGACTTGAGGGCGCCATTCTCGTAGTAGTCCACTGCCACGTCGGTCGTCTTGAAGAAGCTTCGCAATGCCGCGAAGTCGATGACGTACTCGCGAGTAGGGTCTCGCGCCTCCCTGCGCTTGGCCTTGACCGTCGTCGTGACTCTCATGTTGGGAATGCGCGTGGGCGGGACGACCTTCTCATCGACATCGGCGCAACTTGTCAACCGGCGTTTAATGGTGAAGTCGTACTGGGTGAAGGTCAAGAAGTAAGGTGCGCCTTCGACCTTCATGACGCCATCCGTGACCTTGACGGCGTTGAGGCTGGTGCACCCCTGCAGCAAGGTGAGTGCGGCGGTGCAGTTTGCGATTACGTACGCTTTCATCTCGTTCCTCCCGTCGTTAAACACGTATTTGGTGCGGCTGTGACCAGGTTGTGCTCGCAAGAACGTCTGCCACTCATGGCCGGTGAATTGGCACCTATCGTTCGGCTGCAGGCGTCGAGTACGCCTTGATCCACTTGTACAGGCTGTGCTGGCTTACGCCGATCCGGGCGAACACGTCAGCCACCCGGTGGCCTCGCTCCGTAATCTGCTTGACCGCTTCGCTCTCGAACTCTTCAGGGTATGTTGCTTGCTTGTCATGGCACCTTTTATTAGCCTCCTCCGGTTGAGGCTCGAATGTGTCTATTGAACACGGGGCGATTCAAGTGGACTCGACATTCAAGTTGGCGAGCCGACTGTTTATGACGGATTCAACCGAAATTCCCAGTGCTACGCAGTTGCTTACTTCCGCTCGGAGCACAGCACGCCCATCACGGGCGGCAGCCGCCCGACCAAGTGAATCAGCGCACGTACGCTATCCACCCCGAGCTTGGAGCGAAGCGACTGCAGCTGGGTGCGGACGGTCGATAGTGCAACCCCCTGTCGTTGCGCAATCCCTTGCGCGGCGCGGCCTTCACATAGGGCGCTGAGCACGCTTGTCTCTGTGTCGGTCAGGCCGTGCAGCTTGGCAAACCCCGTTAGCGCGAGTTCGGTGTAGATCTGCGGGCGTTGCAACAGCAGCATAGTTAGGCTGCCGTCCAAAGACGCGCGCAACTGCAGTGGAATGACCGACACGACCAGTGACTCATTTGGAGAACGCAGTTGCACCGCGCCGCGCAATCCCCGTTCGGACGATTGCCTGATGGCATGTTTAAGCCGTTGGCCTGGCAGTGAATCGACGGCGCACAGTGCACAACCCCAGATGGATGACGGTCCTTCCAGTTGCAGCTGGCGCCTGGCCTGCCGATTGACATGCACGATTTCGCCGTGCGGTTCGACGAGGATGATGCCGTAGTCCAGTTCATCAAGTAGCGCCGCCCAGAGTCCGGTCGATTCCCATGTGACGTCGGACTTCACGGCTGGCCGGCTCAGACCAGCTAGTGCACTGTGCGGATGCGGCGCGGTTGCGAGAGCGTCGAGCATGTTTTCCCTTGTGTTGGGCGGTGGCGGCCGAGTGGCCTGCGGGTACTCGAAGTGTCAGTAACGCGGCGTTTGGTTTCAATTGGTCTGACGTGTTATCACGGTGGTTTAGGCCCATGCCGCGTGGGCGGCTAGCTGCCCCGATGCCGTCATTGCCTCCACGCCGCTTAACAGCATCGGGAGTTGCCCAGCTCGCTTTAGGAGCGAAGAATGCTCACAACGCTGGATCATCCGCTCTAAACCATCGGCCTATTGCAAAGTCAGATGGTTCACTTAAGCTGCCACCCGCAAACGCCTACGACGGATGACTTGACGGAGGGACCACGAATGCAGAGCAACGGCCAGTCGCCGCAGACAAACAGTCGCCGCACCAGCTGGGTGTCCCACGGCTTCGAGACTTTGATCCAAGGTTTGGACGCGCGTCGCACGCAGCGTTCGGGGCGACCCGACTTCGACGTGCTGGTCATCGGGTCTGGCTACGGCGGGGCCATCGCGGCCGACCGGCTCGCTGGCACCTCGGATACGCAGGGGCCATTGAGCATCGCGGTGCTGGAACGCGGTCGCGAGCACCTGACGGGCTCTTTTCCCGATCGTGCGGCCGACCTCGCCGGTCATGTGCGTTTTACGACGCCCCAGGGCGACAAAGCGAGTGGCCGTCTCGAAGGCTTGTTCGACATACGCATTGGCACGGACGTGTCGGTGCTGGTGGGCAACGGCGTTGGAGGCGGGTCTTTGATCAACGCCGGGGTGATGGCATTTCCAGAACCGGCGATTTTCCAGGAGTCGATGTGGCCGGTCGGCTTGTTAAATCAAGGCCTGACGCTGGCTCAGCGCGCTGAAGGCCTTCAAGCCGAGCTTGGCGCTGACCCTAATGCGAAGGACACGGTGCGTCATTCGCTAAGGCGCGTAGGATCGATGAAAGCCCTCGGTGCCGCCACAGTGCCGATTACCGTAGCGCTCGACGAGAACCTGCAGAGCGTGGGCGGAGTCAAGATGAATTGCTGCATTGCCTGCGGCGACTGCGCCACCGGCTGCAACCACGGCTCCAAAATCTCGCTGGACCTCGGCCTGTTGCGTCGCGCCCAGGTACGCGGTGTAGAGATCTTCTCCGGTGCAACGGTGACCCGTTTGAGGCGCGACACCGACAAATGGGAGGTGGAGGTCTGGCACACCGATGTGGCACTACGCAAGCGCATGGCGGGGCCGGTCGTGCTGTCGGCCAGGCGCGTGGTGCTGGCTGCGGGCACCCTTGGTTCCACTGAGCTGTTGATGCGCTCCCAGGAGTCGGGCTTGTCGTTTTCGCCCGCGCTCGGCCGTCGCTTCTCGGCTAATGGCGACCTAGTCGCGACCGTGGCATCGCAGCAGCGCGTGTTCCACGGAGTGGCGGATGAGGTGGTGGCGCCGGCCGCGCGCCAGGTTGGGCCGACCATCACGACCATGATCGACAAGCGCAACGCCGGCGGGGGCTTCGTCGTGCAGGACCTCGCCGTGCCAGGCGCGCTCGTGCGGCTGCTTGAGGAGGGCGTGACCACGGCCTTGCTGTTGCACAAGCTTGACGAGCCCGATCTCGACGTCCACCTCGCTCACGACGACCCAGGGGCGGCAAGCGCACCCGACCCGCTTGCTGTCGATCCAGGGCAGATCGAGCGTTCGCAGGTGGTCGCGCTGATTGCTCGCGACGGCGCCGACGGCGTCATGACGGCAGCTCCGCAGGACCACGAACTTCCGCTCGATGCCGGGGTGCGCATCGACTGGCGCAGGCTGCGCAACGACGAACGCTTCGACCAGGCTCATAAGGCTTTTGCAGAGATGCTGGGGGCATCTGACAGACTGATTCCCAATCCTGTGTGGAAGCTCCTGCCGCCCGGAGCCGAAAAGACCCTCGGCGCTGAACGCGGTCCGTTGGTCAGTGTCCACCCACTTGGCGGGTGCTGCATGGCGGACGACCGCAGTCACGGCGTGGTCGACCGGGACGGACGTGTCTTTGACGGAGCGGCTGAGGCGAAGTTGACGGCAGTCCACGAAGGCCTTGTGGTGCTGGACGGCGCCATCGTTCCTGGGTCGATCGGCATCAACCCGGCACTGACCATTTCGACGCTCGCGGACCTCGCCATCGAACGCTTGATTGACGTGCACTGGGCGCTCACCCGACCAGCGTCGCCAAAGGTTCCGCTATCCGTGCCGCGTCCTGTCTTCGCGCAGCGCAATGGCAGGCCGATTCCCCGACGCACCGAGGTGCAGGTGATCGAGAAGCTATCCGGGCCGGTCGACCTCGACGGTGAGCCTGCGTGGATGCAACTCTCGCTTGTCTACGAGCCGCGTGCGCTATTTCCCGGTCCAACGCCCGACGATGGTAGCCGCCCAGCTTTCACGCAGCAGGGGCACGTTCTGCAGGTCGCCGTTGACGACACGCTCAGCGAGGTCCGCCTGTACCGATGGAAGGTCGGCGACTACATGTCCGAAGATCTGGAATCCGACCCGCCTATGCTCAGGGTGCCCCTAGCCGCGGGCAGCACACTGCGCTTCCTGCATCGCGAGTCGTCGACGTGGAAGCTGCGCCGATGCCGCGCATGGACCGCTTGGCTGTGGAACCGCGGCTTGCGTGATAGCGTCCTCGCGTTGATCGACGTCGCGCTCGACAAGATCCAGGGTCGAAAGAGCGCCACGGCCTTCTCGGTGAGGGATCGCTTTTGCCAGTCGCTGGCGCTGGCTACACGTGCCGGCGAGGTGCGACTCTTCGATTACGACCTTAAGCTGGGAGCGCCACTGATCCCGCCCTTCGATCCAAAGTTCAAGGACGATGCTCAGCGCTTGCAGGAAGCGACACGCCGCTTCGCAAAACTGGTCGGCCAGCACGGCCTCGTGCTGAAAGGCGGCAAGCGCTTTACCTACGATCGGCGCGCCAACCCTTGGACTCAGCTGACGCGGATGAAGCTGGCAGCATTCGGCGGATTGCAGCTGGGCGCCAGGCGCAGTATCGACGTCAGCCTTGATTACTTCGCCCGCAGACAGATACCACTGATAAGGGTGGTCGGGCAGGAAAACCAGCCGGCGGCACTGATCGACGTCCTGGCATTCACGCTCTATGTGCTTCGCGTGTTCGTCAGCGTCCACTTGTGGAGTGGCCGAAAGCCTGACCAGGCGCGCACGGTACGGGCGGCCCAACGCCTGCCTGGCGCTTTGCCCGGCCTACCCGAGCCCGAGATCTTCGAGTTCGTACCCGACGGATCGTCGGCCGGCGAGATCCGGCTGACACGCTATCCCGTGGCCAAAGCTCTTCACCCCCCGGTGCTTATGATCCACGGCTACAGCGCCAGCGGAACGACCTTCGCGCATCCCGCGCTGCGGCCCAGCCTTGCGGAGTATCTGTGGCGCCACGGCCGCGAACCCTGGGTGCTTGACATGCGGACGAGCTGCGGGATGCCGACCGCCGATCACGCCTACAGCTTTGAGGAGATCGCACGCCATGACATTCCGGCCGCGCTGCGCGAGGTCTGCGCACGGACCGGTATGCCGCAGGTGGACGTAGTCTCGCACTGCATGGGGTCCGTTATGCTGACGATGACGCTGAGCGACCAAGGCCAGCCGCACGCCGCAGCGACGGCCGCACGCATGCGCTGCTGGGTGATGTCGCAATTTGGCACAAAGATGCGCTTCGCTCCGGCCAACCTGCTGCGTGCGTACCTGCTGAGCTGGTTCCGCCACCTGTTGCCGGACTTCCACTACAGCCTGCGCCCCGGGGAGCGCGTCGGTCGAGTCGACGCTACGCTGTACGACCGCCTCATCGCGACGCTACCGTACCTAGATGATGAGGACGGGTCTGAATTCGACATCGAGAACCCTCGACTTCCGTGGCTTCGCCGACCATGGGTTGGCACGCGCCGCCGGCTGGATGCGCTGATTGGCCGCACTTTCGATTCGCGCACGATGGACGAGGAAGTGCTTGCTTGCATTGACGACTTCTTCGGTCCGCTGAACCTGGCGACCATTTCGCAGCCCATTTACTTTGCAAAGTACGGCGAACCTGCCGAGCAAACAGGTCTAAGTGTGTTCGGTGAAGACCCTTGGCATCTGCTGACAGGCGTACGCATGCTAAGCCTGCACGGGCGTACCAACGGGCTGGCCGATACCGGCGCGAACGCGCAGATGTTGATGGAGTGGAAAAGAGATAAACAGCTGACAAAGATGTCCCCTCCACAGGTTTTCGAACGAATCGGCCATCAGGATCTACTGATTGGTCGTGATCGTGGCAAAGCGTTCGACGTCATCCTGTCATTCCTCAGCTCTCCTACTTGAAAGGATAGGCAACATGGCTACTCTCGATACTTTGTATGGGTACCACGCGCTCCCGGCAGACGGTCTGCAGAACGAAACTTCCAGCGGAACGGTCGTGAAGGCAACGGCGAAGCTGGACAGCCACGCTGATTCGAGGCGGGTATGGGCCATCCCTGTAGCGCTCCAACGCGACGCCGAAGGCAAGATCCCTCCAGCTCCGGAATGGATTCCTACAAGCGACTGGGAAGTCAAGAAGAAGTCGTTCGTCGCCAAGAGGGATCAGCATGGCGGGTGCACGGCTGATGTGGCGTTCGATTTCGGCGTGACCGGGACGGCAGAGGGCGCCGCTGTGGTGTTCATCGTGCAGGCGCCCACTCTTTTCTACATGGAATACATGAAGGTCTTCGCTTCGGCTGTCCAGGTCTTGCGTGACGTCGGAGAACCGGAGACAGCAACAGCCGTCTCCAACATTGCGACGGACATCACCGCCAAACTCAACCTCTCCCCTCCCGAGACGTTTGCGCATGTCGCGTCGGGACAGTTGCTTTTTGGATCTAAGGAGATCGAAGGCTCCGCGTCGCCTACGGAACTGGAGGCTTTGAGGAAGGCGCTTGAGCAGTCCTTATACGGTGCCGTCATCAAGAGGTCGCAACCGTGACGACCCAAGTGTACCTGGTGCTCGCCGCCTGCCAATACCCAGGCGGCCTGCTTGAGCGATCGCGCCGTCCAAAACCTAACGGGCCACTGACTGACTCTGCCAATCTGCCGGGACCATCCGATCATGCCTTCAGGCGATGGCTTCACCGCAACAGCGAGATCCAAATTAGTCAAAGTTCTCGTGCCGATCTGGTGATGACCGGTGATCAGATCTACGTGGATGCCACGGCTGGCCTGTTCGATCCCCGACAAAGGGACGCGCCGTTGGAACGAGCCTACGCAACCCTCGGCAAAGAGGTGTGGCGCAACATGGCGATCGAGAACTTCAAGCACGTGGCCTTGATGGACGACCATGAGGTGGGAGACAACTGGGAACCCAGTGCGCATGTCGCTCGGAACAGCCAACTCGAAGCGGATATGGCAGCCGCCATCTCTCTCTTCTTGCAGAAGCAGCGCGGCATAGAACATCCGCCTGCGCGGCCGTCGCTGTTCGGGCCGGCGCAACTTCTCTCCGGCCATTGCCTCTTCATCGGCGATTCGCGGACCGAGCGCAGCGTGCGCGACGCCAGAGACCTCAAAGCGGCGCGAATCATGTCGAGCGAACAGATGGGCGCTCTCGTCAGCACGCTTGGCCGAGCGCCCGCCGCAGCGTGGAAATTCGTCGCGACGTCGTCCATATTGCTCCCTCGCCGCCTCACCACAGTCGAAAGCACCTCAGGTGCGGCCATCCGTTCCGACGCGTGGGACGGCTACCCCTCGTCGTTGCACGAGGTGCTCGGCCACATTGTCGACTGCGGTTTGAAAAACTGTGTGTTCCTCTCAGGCGACGAGCACATTCCTTGCGTCGCGGAGATCACGCTCCAGCGCAATGGTGTGGATCGAACGGTCGTCAAGCTGTGGTCGGTGCACGCCGGGGCGCTTTACGCACCTTACCCCTTCGCCAACGCTGTGCCGGAGGACTTCGCTGAGATGGATTCGTTCGATTTCGTGAGCCCGTCAGGTGCAAGCTGGACCGCCACGGTTGTGGCGTACTTCCCTGAGCACCTCGACGACGGCTTCCTCGAGATCACCGGAACCGACGGCGCACCGCTAGAGGTGGTGTTCCGATCAGCTCACGGCGCTGACCGCGACCATGCTTTTGCACACCTGATCTAGCGACCCACGACGCCATCAGCTGCGTCGCGGATCGCCTGTATCAGGGCATGCGGTTGCACAGGCTTGTGCAACAAATGCAGTCCGTCAGCATCGGCTTCCCGCAAACGCTCTGGCGCGGTGTCGCCGCTGACCAGCAGTGCCGGCAGACCAGGCCAGCGGCGGCGCAACTCTTTGATGACCGCGATGCCGGTGTCCTGTCCGCGCAGTCTGAAATCGGCGAGCACCACGTCAGGCCTGTGCCGGTCGGCGGCGGCATGCGCGGTGGCGCGATCGCGGGCAGTGACCACTTCGCAGCCCAGCCCTTCGAGCACGATCTGCATACCTTGGCGCACTTGTTCTTCGTCGTCAATGACCAGCAGATGTAACCCGGCGACATCGGCCGGTACCGGCTTTAACGGTTCGGCCATCGGCGCGAGCGGAGACGTGCGCGGCAGCCCCAGCGTCACCTCGGTGCCGGCGCCCGGCGTCGATCGAAGTTCAAGCGTCAGTTGCATCAGATCCACCAGACGGCGAACGATCGACAACCCAAGGCCCATGCCCTGACTGCGGTCGCGTTCAGGGTTGCCGATCTGGTAGAACTCCTCAAACACGTGTTCGCACTCGACCGCGGGAATGCCGATGCCGGTGTCGCTCACGCGCACGATGATGTTGCCGTTTTCGGCATGCGCTGCGACCTGCACGCGGCCAGCAACCGTGTACTTGACAGCGTTGTCGATCAAATTGCGGAACACGCGCTCAAGAAGCGACCGGTCGGCCATCGCCACCAGATCGTGCTCGCAAGCCAAATTGAACGCCAGGCCTTTGCGGCGCGCTGCGGCCTCGTACTCCAATCCGAGCGGCTCCAGCAAGCGGTGCAGTGCCAACGGCTGCAGGTTGACGGGCATCACGCCCGCATCCAGTTTGGACACGTCGAGCAGCGCGTCGAGCTGTTCGCTCAGGGCCAGCAGCGCCAGATTCATCTGGCTGACCACGTGGCGCGCGCGGTCGGGCAGGCTCATCACTGCGAGCGCCGCTCCGAACAGCGTGAGTGTGTGCATCGGCTGGCGCAGGTCATGGCTGGCCGATGCGAGGAAACGGGTCTTCGCGCGGCTGGCCGACTCGGCACGCTCAAGCGCCTCGTGCAGCTTCCACCGAGTGTCGAACGACTCGCGGTAATGGTTGAAGGTGTCGCGCGCTAGCACGATCAGCAGGCCGCCGTAGATGCTGAAAAGCAGCAAGATCACAGCCGCCGTGCCACGGTGCATCCCGTCTGCCGCTGTGGCCAGCATCACGACCCAGCTGTACACCAACGGCAGAAACAATGGCAGCATGTACGCCACGAAGACCGGCATGTAGCCGATTACCGCCGCGACCGCCCCCGAAGAAAGCGCCAGTACATAAGTGGACTGCACCGCACGCTCGAGGTCGGACAGGTAAGGCCAGAAGAGGATCGACGAACCGTGTGCGATGCCGCCCAGAAGGCTGACCACGGTCACCGCCCACATGCGGCGCCGAGTCGGCACGCGGTGCGACCGGGAAGCCCACAGATGCACCGCGCTGCGGATGATCAGGACCATGGCGACGGCGGCAAGCCACCCCATGCTTAGGCCCAGAGGCGCCGTGCTCCAGGCCATTGCGACGATCAACAGCGCGGACAGCAACACGGCAATCGGAACTCGCGGTCCCTGCTGTGCATAGGCGTCGAGAAGCTCCTGCTCGACGGTGGACGCGAGCGGGGCGGGCATGTTCAGTCGCCCAGCGCGTCCATCAAATCGAGTTCATGCACGCGACACATGGCCTGCATCCGCGACGAAACACCGAGTACCTGGTAGGCGGACCACAGGTGGGCCTTGACCGTTCCCTCGGCGATGGACAGCTCTCGAGCGATGACTTTGTTGGCTTTGCCCTGCAGCAGCCGCTTGAGCACCGCGCGCTGTCGCTCGCTCAGTGCGTCCAGGTTGAGCAATGGCTGCTGCCCGGCCGGTGCTTCCATCGTGCCCGATGCGCGCAACGCCTCCGGCGGCAGATACACGCCGTGCGCCAGCACCAGCCGGAGCGCATTGATCGTTACCGCCTGATCGGTTGTCTTCGGGATGTAGCCGGCAGCACCCGCCTCGATGGTTTTCATGATGAGCACCGGCTCGATGTCTCCAGACACCACGACAACCGGCGCGTCCTCGACTTCGGCCTTCACGGCAGTCAGTGCTTCAAGGTGAGACCTTCCTGGCAAATTCATGTCTAGCAGCACGAGGTCAAAACTCAGACCGCCCTGCAGCATCGGTATCGCTTCGTCCAGCGACGACGCGCCTGTGACATCCACGTTCTCACTTAGCCCCCACAGCAGAGCCTTCAAGCCTTCGCGGTACAGCGGATGGTCATCGATAACAAGAATGTGCATGGCACCCGTTCGGATTCTGGGAAGACCCCCTCTTCATCATCATATGCAATTGGGCCTCGAAGCACGCTAAACGAAAGTTCTAGCCGGAGGTCACGGATTTCGGCGGCAACGGCGACGATGGCGCTCTTACTCGATCGACGACGTGCTCCCTCAGCTCTGCTGGCGTGCCGTATCTGCACGGCAACGTCGGAACTTTCGTTTCATGCCCGGTCCAAGGATGGACGAGGCAGAAAACAATGAAGAACCCGTCGTCGCGATGGCTCGCGAGGTGCGCCTGCGCCGCGCTTTAGTTCTCTCTGTTGGGGCAATTCACCGCGAGCGTCAACAGGCAGCCATAACTGACCCAGAGCTACAGGGCAACGCTGAGGCTCATACCGATCAGTTGCCCGGCCGCACACGATCGAACACCGCGCTGGCGTTCAGCCGGGTTCGGCTGCTTCGTACCGCAATGTCGCCGTCTCTTCCGTCCCCTTGACGACGATCGGTCGAGACCAATCGATGGGGACACCCTCGCAGCGGCGTACCGCTTGAGCATTTCAATTCAGTCCGTCTCTGCAAGCAGGCCGGCCTCGCGGTGCAGGGTGAAGTCCAGCTTGTCCGCCCTGCGCAGCTCATCGAGCAACCGTTACTGGCCTTGGCGAATATGCTTGGTTCGGGCCAGTGTGGGCATGAGTTTCCGGTGATCGTGAGCCGTGACTCCGAAAGATCTTGAGCAGCTATTTCGGAATCGTGATCACAGTTGCGGAGCGTTTATTGTCTTTCGGCGGTAGCTGCCGGCTGTGTACTGTGCGAACTGCCCGCTCTAAGAGCGTGTTTACGATCTCCTGAGCAGCAGAGCCAGAAACGCCAAGTGGACGAACTGCAAGCTGGTGTTGAGCCAACGCTCGCAGTTCTTCCACAGCCTGCGATTCTTCTCCAGCCAGGCAAAGCTGCGCTCGACGATCCAGCGCTTGGGCATGACCTTGAAGGCGTGCAGTTCGCTTCGCTTGGCAATCTGCACCGTCACATGCTCACCCAGGATGTCCTTGAGGCCCTGCGCGAAGGGCTCGCCTGTGTAGCCGCTGTCCGTCAGCACGCTTTGCACCTGCCCCAACGACTGCTTGCAGCGCTTGAATGCCGCAAGCGCTCCTTTGCGATCAGTCACTTCGGCTGTGGTTACCACCACTGCATGGGGTAGCCCCTGGGTGTCCACCGCGATGTGTCGCTTGATGCCCGAGACTTTCTTGCCTGCGTCATAGCCCTTAAACCCTGCCGTGTCCGTGTTCTTCACGCTCTGCGCGTCCACGATCAAGAACGCGCTGCAAGCGTTGCGCCCCAGTCTCTCTCGGGCCGCGCCAACCTGATTTTTTTAAAGCCTGCTCCAGCACGCTCACTCCGTGCTGGTCAGGTTCGCTCCACTTGCGCCAGTACGCATAGACGTTGTGCCACTTGGGGAACTGCGGCGGCAGATAGCGCCACTGACAACCCGTGCGAAGCAGGTACAGCACTGCACAGAACACCTCGTACAGATCCTGCTTGATCGGTTTGGTGCTGCGCCGAACGCTGCGCAGCAGCGGCTCGATCTCGGCAAACTTCTCTCGACTGATGTCGCTTGGGTACTGCTTTCTCTTCACACAAGGATTGTCGGGAAAGAGATCGTAAACACGCTCTAAGAGCGGCTAACAATACCCGTCATCGGCTCTGCTGGGTTGAACGGTTGCTGGTGCATGAGTCGAAGCAAGAACAGAAAAATTAGCGCGGCGCTGTACACAAAGATTGCGCCATTGCTGCCCGTGGTGGTGCCCTCTGCCAAGGGCGGTCGGCCATGCCTGAGCAACGAACAGGCGCTCAACGGCATCGTGTTCGTGCTGCGCACGGGCATTCCCTGGGAGGAGCTGCCCCAGGAGATGGGCTTTGGCAGCGACATGACCTGCTGGCGCCGCCTGCGCGACTAGCAGGCTGCAGGCGTGTGGCATCGACTGCACCAACTGCTGCTGGCTGAACTGCGCAGTGCCGACAGGCTGGACTTCAGCCGCGTCAGCGTCGATGGGGCCAGCGTGACCCGCCCCGGGGGGCCGCACACGGGCCCCAACCCCACGTACCACGGCAAGCTTGGCAGCAAGCGCCACGTCGTCACCGACCGCCAGGGCATCCCGCTGATCTTCTGTGTCACCGGAGCCAACCGCCACGATTCGGTGGTCTTCGAGGAACCGATCGACGCGCTGCCGGCGGTCGCTGGAAAACAGGGGCGGCCGCGCTGGCGGCCCGGTAAGCTGCATGTGGACAAGGGTTATGACTATCTGAGATGCCGCGCTCACCTCAAGCGCCGAGGCATCCAGGACCGCATTGCCCGCAAAGGCATCGAGCGCAAGGACCGGCTCGGGCGCCACCGCTAGGTGGTCGAGCGCACGCACGCATGGGCGCCCGCGACGAGCTGGTGAACTACCCGACCGGCTCCGTAGTGAAGGTGAAGGGATTAGCCAACGTGCGCGCCCGACCGCAACATAGCCGCGTTGACGAGCGATACCCGAAGGCGAAGGCTAGGCTGATGTTGGCAATACCAAGACCTGTGTCTGTTCAATGATGAGAGATGCAGCTCCATCGACTGACGTATCACCATCGTGAGCGCGAATGCGCCGATGGCCACTAGCAGCACGCGCCAGACAGCCTGGCCGGAAGGGTTGAAATCCAAGCTCGGCGTCGAGGTAGGCTTTCTTTGTCGCTTATCGCGTGATGGCGGCTGCCGACCTGCTACTGCCCAAGCACCACGCCGGCGCCAGTCCGCACGCCCCATGAGGGCCGTGTGGCGGTCTCGCGCCGCGACCTGCGCTGGTGTTCCGATGGCCTGGAAATCAAGTGTGACTCGGGCCAGACTGTGACGGCCAAGGGTACTTCGGTACCTACGAACTCCTCGGCGTCAGGCATGGAGGCACTTGGCATACTTTGTCTGCGTCAAGATCTTCAAATGGGACTAGTTGGTTGTGGTCTTTTTGGTCTCGCGAGGCGGAAATCGAGTCAATGCCGACTCGCAAAAATCCTCCTCCCAAAGCCGACTTTGGCCGCGCCTTGCAACAGATGCGCGCGGCCAGTGGCATGACCCAGGAGGATCTGCTTCTTGCAACCAGCCGGCGGCATGTCGGACGCATCGAACAGGGCCACCAGGTGCCGAGCATTCGCGTCATCGAGAACTTGGCCGAGACCTTGCAGATCCATCCCATGACGCTCGTCACCGCCGCGTACTGCCCGGACTTCGATGCCGCTGCGGTCGAGAAAGTCCTCGAGGTCGTCAAGGCCGACTTCCTGGAACTGGCCTCTGACGAGTCCGCCTAGGCTAGGCAGGGAGAGCTGGCTGGGATCGCTCTGTACTGAATGAGCTCCTTGATCCCCTGCAGCAGGCCAGGGCCCGTTGGCTCCTCGCGGTAATGCAGTACCCGGTTGACGATTTCCCGATCCACGGTGACGCTGAGCAGCGTCATGACTTCGTGCAAGGTCGCCATTTCCACATCCTCCAAGCCGTTTCCCTGGCTGTGTTTTGCCCGCCCCTTGGAAAGCAGCAGAAGTGTCATCGCCAGCGCGGCACTGCCTGACTCCTCTGGTGTGTCCCAGCCCTTGCCGGATAGCAAGGCCCGCAGTTGGTCGGCAATGCACAGTAGCTGCTCATCCCGCAGGGCGTGGGGCAGGATCGACTGCCACCCATCCGCCCTGACCAAGGATGCCAGATCGGCTTCATCAAACTGCCCAAGCTGCGTTCTCTCTACACACAACATGATTCGCTATCAAAAATAATATGGGACTAATTGGTCCTACCCATGGCAGGCGTGCGAAGATAGCGGAACATCTATGGTCAGGGCGTACCCTGCGTGTTCCGCCCCGCCAATGGAAACTGCCCGGTTGCTCATACCGGGCCTCAACGCAACCTGCGTGTTGCCCGCCTCTGTCTACCCCAGCGCTTCTTTGAAAAACCGCTTGAACGTCACCCGTCTGGTCGAGCTTGACTGCCAGTTCCGCGAGTTCGCCAAACTGCAGCAGCACGCCACGCCCCGGTGCGGCTGGACGAAGACCATCCGCTTGGCGTTTGGCATGAGCTCCAACACACTTGGCCAGCGCTTGCGCATGAGTGGCCAGGGCGTTCGCAAGCTGGAGGCGGCCGAGGCCGATGGCTCCATTTCACTGAAAACGCTGACTCGCCTGGCCGGTGGCCTGGACTGCGAGGTGCGCTATGTGCTGGTGCCTCGGACCAGCCTGATGGAGCAAGTGCTTGCCCGGGTGCAGGAGCTTGCTGGCAGTCCAGCGGCGGTTGCGCCCGTGGTGGAAACCGCATTTCGCGAGGCCGATGTCCTGCAGGCGCTCACGGTGATGCTCGGGCAGATTAACAAGAGGGGGCTTTGGTGAGGGCGGGCTTGCAACCTTGAATGGCTAGCGTGAGAAGACTGTCACGTTTACATCCCGTACGCGATGTCGTCGTCATTCTTGGAATGCGCTCAGCGCCGGCCATCGCTTGAAGCTGCAATAGCTTTGGCTGTGGCACTGCCATCAGTCAGCCAAATCCGATCCGCCAGAATCTCTTCGCTCGCAGTGAGCAGCAAATTCCGAAGCGCGCCAGCGATTGCGGCACAGGTAGGAGTCGTCGTCGCAAGCACGATGGAAATCAATAAGCTGCGTGTTCATCCGGCAGGGAGCTTCTTGATCAGCTCATGCGTCAGTTTGCGCTGATGATCTACAGCGTCCCGCCAAGACTTTGAAAGGGCTCGTCGCGAGTCGTCGCGTGTGTGCTGCGCAGGGTAGGCTGCTTCAATGATATTTTCCAGTTGGCGGACGTCTGCCAGGGCCAAGCCCAACAGGCGACGCGCGACTTCCATGCGGCGCTCGCCAGGCCACTTAGGCTCCTCCATGGCTTCGGCGGCGAGGCCACGCAAAGTGGCGCAGTGCTCGATAAGCAGGTGCAGCCACAAGCGGTGTCGCGTGCGCATGCCCGAAAGGCGGCCTTCTGCTTCATGGAGAAAATCGAGTGCAATGCGGTGGCGTCTGTGGCGATGCGGGCCCTCTCGCCCAGCCACCCGCGCAAATCGAGACTCGAGGATAAGCATGCCCGCGCAATCCGGCTCGTTGTAGCCCCGGCTTAGGGCATAGGCGTCGAGAGCCTGGCGGGCTTGAGCCACAAGGTATTCGCGCAGCGTGGGGGCCAACCCGGCTGCCGCATCGGCACGAACATTTATCAGATAACGCAGAAGATCCAGGGCTGCACGGGCCAGCAGACGGATGCCTCTTGCAGAAAGATGCGAACTGCCTGAGAGCCCTTCGTGATTCAATGTAGTCATCCGCAAGCGCGTGGCGATCTGCGCCTGCACGAAGCACTCCATGGTAAGTTGCCAACGGACGGTCTCTCGCGCGCCTTTCGCTTGCGCCTGCTGGTAGCGAAGCTCGCCCAGGCGGACAAACCAGTCCGACAACGACGTCCATTGCGCAGGTGGAGAGTGGCAGGCATTCGATAGACAGTCGGCCAGAAAGGTCTCCAGTTCCTTGGGGTCAGGAACGACCAGTCCAGTCTGACGGCCGTTGCGCCACGGCGCCCGGGTGAAGGATTCGGCCTTGACTCCCATCTCCTCAAGAGGGGGGATGACCATGCTGATGGTTCGATCGGCGCCAGGACCATGACTGATCATCGACATGTCAAAGGCCACACGCTTCAGCAGTGGAATGTCCCCGGTCAGCTCATGCATCCCACCAACTCCGGCAGTGAAGTCGTTCCAACGCACCATGTCATTGGCGCCATAGGCAGCAACGGCAATGCTCTCGCAGTGCTGCCGCAAGGTCAGCACAGCATCGGGAACCAGGCCCCTCGCGTGCCACAGGGGGTGCAAGCTCAACCCGGCCCCTCGATCCGCTGTAGTGGCGAAAGCCAAGTGAATCAGCTCCAGGACATCCAGCTTGATGTCATCCGCAGCCCAGCGGCGGCTTAGACGGTACTGGTCCTTGCGCTCGAGAAGATTGCCAAAGACCACCCGGCGCAAGAACTGAAACGCAGCGACGGAATCCCCCGGAAGGCCGCTGGCCGGAGCCGCATGTGCAAGGCAGGGCTCCGGCGTCGTCTCCGGTAACGTATCCACCTCAGGAAGGGCCAGCAGACCGTGGTACAGCCCTTCGAGTGCGCGTCTCTCGTCGCGCAGAGCCGTGCGGTACTGTGGTGCCTCATGACGCACAAGCAGCGCGTGTTGCCGCAATGCTTCATTTGCCAATACACGGTGGAGAGATTGCACATACCAGGAAGGACCATGCAATCGCATGTCCTCGGTGAGCGCTTCTCGCACTTCGACGAAGCGAAAATCGAGCGATCTGTGGACGAAAGCAGCCTGCTTCTTGAGCGCGTCGTTCTTTTTCAACTCCGCCTGCATATTGCAGGCGGCACTATGACCAACATACTCGAAAGGATGGTCCAGTGGATTCAGACTGGGCTCACTCTCATCAATACCGTCGTAGATCACGCGTTGGTAGTTATCCAGCAGTTCGTCCATCCATGCCACCGCCTCCTCGACCTCAGGTAGTGCGGGACAAGGTAACGTGCCGGTTGGGCGAGGGATGAGGCGCCATGCATGCAGGCACTGCCACAGCGTGGTATGGCGAAGCCCGGCACCGGCCAATGCAATCAGGTGAAGTGCGGCGGCCTCCAAGGGAGGAGCACAAGTGCGCACAACCTCGGCAAAACGAGCCAGAATGCCGTTTCCAAGTTCACTGCCGTCGTATGCACCCGCAAAAGGCGGCCCCCGAAACTGCTTCAGCTCCATCATCTGCAATGCGGTGCAGGCTTTGGCTTCGGAGAGCGGCAATGGAGATAAGGCGGAAATCTCGCGCAACTGCGCGATATGCCGATGCTCCTTGGTAAACATGCTGAAGATTTTCTCTTCGGCTTCAGGTGGGGGCGGCGGCATCCAGATGGTCTTGGAGCAGTAGGGCTCCAGCAAGTCCAATTCGCCATCGGAGAAGATGATCCATCTTGTCTTCTGAAACGTCGCGGCTGCAGTCGGAAGCTCAAGACTGCCGACCCCGGGATGGATCACGAGAGGCAGCAACTGGGCCAAGGGTTCGTCGCGGATGGCGCGGCGCAAGGCCGGCTGACAGCCACGCACTACTTCATAGCCCACCAGCACGACGATGATGGGTCGGCGGCAAAGATGCTGGCGAAGCGCCTTGATCGCGCCTTGCATTTCGTCGGCGCTGAGTGAGGGCACGTCATGGCGCAATTCCCGGCGCTCGTAGAACGAAAGCAGGTTCTGCACTAGAAAGTCCAAGCCGCAATGGTGCGGATTGCGGTACTGGCGACCGCAGGGCAGCATGACAATCGGCCGCGCGTCCGAGTCGCCTGCCGAGCCAGGCGCCTGCAGGCGTCGCACCAGCTCATGTGCCACTGCGCACTGGCCGCTAGGGGAGCCCGGCATCGCGATCCCCTGGATGGGGCGATCGGTCGGCCCAGCGAGCCGTGCCAGAAGGACCATGAACTCGTGGTCTCTTTCGTCGCTGGGGATGTAGTCGACCTGCGAAACCAGGGTTGTGTGCACCTCAAGCGGAAGATGCCCGGTACATAGCAGGTGGATGAAGGTCTGCACCGCTTGCGGACCAAAGACGGGGCTGAGGAATTGGTTCGCAGTTAGTTGATCAACGCCCAGCGCTTCTAAGTAGGCGTCCCTGAAGCGCTTGGCCAGCACCCCGCAGAGCCGCTCGAGGGCCGCAATGTCGCGCGCCGCGACAAGAAGGGTTGCCATGCGCGTCTGGAGCGCAGACTTATCGTCCTTCTTGCTGCCACTATTTGCGTGATTGAGCTGAAAGAAGTCAGTCGTGAGCTCCAGGAGCTTCCTGACCTCTTTCACAAGCAATGCCTTTCCCTCGCTGGGTGCTGGACCGGCGCGGCCCGTCAGGATCAGCATCGCCAGGTTCCAACGCAATTGCACGCCAAGCCCGATCTTGCGATCGATAAGGCTGGAAAGGCTGCGTTTTATTTTCAGCGTTTCCAGCAACTCATGCTGCTTTTTGGGGCTGCGCGCATCCTCGACGAGCGCAGCCCAAAGAGCCTCAATCTCAGCTTGGCTGTAGGGACTGCTTCTGTTCGTACCGGCGGCCACTGGGTTCCTCCTGGTCGTAGGCGGCACGGAGACGAACCACAGTCCCCAGCCGCTAGGGATTCTCGTCGCAACCTGATTTTTCCGCTCGCGCCACTAGGGAGTCGTCGCGTCCCGATCGCCATCGCTACCCCAAACAGCGCTGGCTATGGAGAGATGCTTTTGCGATTCTTCTTGTATGCGGTGCGCATCCTTTGCACCCGCCACCTCAACGGACCTCATACGAAAAGGAGCTAGACCATGCAACGCATCTCTCTCTCGCCCAAGAGCCGCGACCAACTGTCGCACGCCCTCGACTTGGCACGCCAGACCGTCCGGATCAATTCCGAACACGATATTCACCTGGCCAGCAATCTCGCCGTGCCCTTGCTTCCCTTCGACTCCGCGATCCATGAGCTGCGCCTGATGGCGAAGGATGACGCAACGTTGGTCAGCGGCCTGCCGATTCCCGATGATGCCGACTACCAGCAAGCGGCTCTCGTTCTTGCCGCGGTGGCCGCAATCGCGCGCCGCGGCTCGCCATGGAACTGGGTTTCGCAGGGCGGGCTCTTCCAGCTTCTGGAGCCGAAGGCTGGCGCGCCTGACAACACCAATGCGACACCCGGGGAGTTCCTGCCGCATGCTGACGACAGCGCTCTCGGTCCTCTGTCCCCGGAGGACATTGTGCTCAGCGGGCTGAAAAATGTCTCTGGCGTGCGTACCGGCTGGGTGCGCGGTTTAGAGCTGTTCGAAGGCGCTCCACGCGCCTTCGAACAGCACGCGCGCTCGAAGAAGTGGTTGCTGCGTGCGCCGCTGAGCCTGGGTCTGGGCGAAGTCTGGATTGGCCCCGTTCCCCTGGTTCACGGCGAACGCAATGTCGTGCCGCGCATTGCTCTGGCGACTTATGCAGTCCGCCCGGCTGATCCGAATGATCGCCTGGGTCATGCCGTGATCGAATTCCTTCGTGAATTAGCGATGGACCGCATGCAATGGGTAGCACTTGAGCCTGGAACGTTGCTTGTCCTGCCCAATCGCTATGGGCTCCACGCACGCGAAGCGACTACTAGTGCCGACCGCGCGGCTGTGCGCGCCTACTTCAACTCGGACCTTCGTCTGCACTGGAAACTCGCTTCGTCTCCGGGCGAGTCCCATCGCTTCGACGCCGCTAAAGCCATGCGGTCGCTGTGGCCGTCCCATGCCCTGCCCCCCAAAAACTAGGCTCTTCCGGCATGAAAGCACCACAACTACGCCTGCACGGCTTTCTGCGAGAGACAGGGGCGGCGCATCAAGTGATCGAGCATCCCCCGTGTCGCAGTTCAGCGGAGAGCCTCGCGGCACGAAGCCAGGCCGGGTACCCCGAGGCGGTGGGTGCCAAGGCGCTGATCGTGGTGCCACGCAAGACGCCTAGCTTCGTACTACTAGTGCTGCCAGGCATGCACAGACTCGACAGCAACGCTGTGCGGCGCGAGCTCGGCGCCTTCCGCTTCGCGAGTGCGCAGGAGGTACACGAGGCAAGTGATGGACTGGAGGCAGGAGCCATCCCGCCTTTCGCTGCCCCCGTCATGCCAGGCGTCGCGACCTTGCTTGTCGATTCCTCTCTGTTCACATATCCCTGGATCGGCTTTAACGCCGCGTCTTTCACCTCATCTGTGATCCTGCATTCGGCGGTGTACGCGGCCTTGCCAATGTCCATGCGACGAATCGAGATGGCGGTCGCCGCAGCGTAGCGTGCCCAAGGCTAGGGCTCGCGCAGTGTCCAGTTCCAGAAGCGGTGCAGTTGCTCTCCCCCTCGACGTGCCCGCTGATCCTGAGCTGGAGGCGAACGCTAGTGTCCTGTCACCTTGATGCGGTTCTGCGCCCGTGATCACCAAGAGACAATCGTAGATCCGGCGAAGGCAACGTACTCCACGAGTTTGAGGGTGACCTTCTCGAGCTTGGCGAGCGCTCAAGCTATCTCCCGTGCTTGGGCCTGCACCTGCTGGTGCAACCGCGTGACCAACGCGGCCGCCTCCGACGGCAATTGCGCCATGTCGATGGAGGAAGCAGCGGTATCGCCGAGCATGTTCGGCATATTGCACGAGTTGCCAGGCGCTGCGCATCGGCAGATGCGATGTCAACGGCGGCGCTGGGCTGCCGGTAATCCTCACGTCCGGCTGATGACGCTGAACTCGCCCAGGCGCTGCCAGGGCAGGCCGACCGTCAGGGCTTCGAACGGCCGCGTGCTGAGCTGCAGCGTTGCAACCTGCCCTGGCGCACGCTCCAGCCAGACGAAGTGCCCCTCGTGCAGACGGCGCGTGGCGCACCACATACCGAAGCCGTAGTGCACGAGCAGCTTGATGCGCGTGGTGCGCAGGTTGGCAAACAGGTAGTCGTGGTGCGCACGCGCCATCCCGACGATGTTGAGCAACCGGTCAGCGCCGGCGCGCATGTCCTGCGGCTGGGAGCATAGCCACAGCATGTCGATGTGCATGGCTTGGGGCGGTGCGCGCGTTCCCATGCTACCTCTTCGGCTCGCGCGGTCCGGTAGCAGCTCTTGCCCCCGTTACGGTGAAGCTCGCGGCTGACGGTGGATGCGGCTCTGCCCAAACGAGCCGCAACGCAATGAATGGACTCGCCCGCAGCCAATGCCCGAGAGGCTTCCTTGCGCTCAGCCAGGGGTAGTGCCAGACAAAACCGATGGCGCGCGGGGGGGCGGATGCCGCCGGTCGCTGCCAGGATGTTCTGAATGGAGATGTGCGATCAATCGAACAACTTGCCGATCTGGTGCAAGGTATCGTCAGCTTTCCAGCGCTCCCACATCAGCGCCTTCTGCGTCTCGGTGTAGTAGATCCGTGGCCTTTGCTTCATGCAAGCACTCCTTCCGCCAGGGGTGGTTATTGTGTTGCATCGACCGGTTGAATCCGCCGCCTGAAGCGGTCCCACCCGCAGCATCCGGAAGGACAGCTCATGGCCTATTGTGTTGAAAAACTCCCCTTGTCCGGGAACCGGATCAGCGGTGGGTAGTCCTTCGTCACTGACGGAGGCGCACACCATGATGGGACAGAAGGCAAGCCAGGATCAGCTCTTCTACGCATTCAACCTGGCCGATCACATTCCGCGCGACCACCTGCTGCGGGGTGTCGATCGGTTCCTGGATCTGGGCGCACTGCGCCAGCATCTGGCCCCGTTCTACAGCCACACGGGCCGCCCCTCCATCGACCCCGAGCTCATGATCCGCATGCTGCTCGTGGGCTATTGCTTCGGCATCCGCTCCGAGCGCCGGTTGTGCGAGGAGGTTCATCTGAATCTGGCCTATCGCTGGTTCTGCCGACTGGGCTTGGAAGACCGGGTGCCTGACCACTCCACCTTCTCCAAGAACCGCCATGGCCGGTTTCGTCAGAGCGATGCTTTCCGTTTGTCTTCGAGACGGTGCTGCGCCGCTGTATGGTTGAAGGACTAGTGCGCGGCGAAGGCTTCGCTATTGACGCCAGCGTCATCAAAGCCGATGCCAACCGGGCACGAGGTGTTTCCGACGAAGAGATCGATTGGCGCAAGGGCAATGGATGCAGCCGTGCGGTTCGCGAGTACCTGGCTGGACTTGAAGAGAACAACCCCGTGGCAGACGACTCGCCTGCGGAGCGCTCGGGGCCGGGCGTTCCGCCCAAGAACATCTCTCTGACCGATCCGGCTGCGCGCTGGACTGCAGCACCGGGTGGTCCTGCGTTCTATGCCTACTCGACCAACTACCTGATTGACTTGGCCGCAGGCATCATCGTGGATGTGGAGGCCACGCCAGCGCACCGGACGGAAGAAGTCGATTCCACCCGTACGATGATCAACCGTGTGGAGCAGCGATTCCAGCTCAAACCACGCTGCCTGGTCGGAGATACGGCCTACGGCACAGCACCGATGCTCGCGTGGATGGTCGAGGACAAGAGAATTGCGCCGCATGTGCCAGTGTGGGACAAGACCGGCCGCAAGGATGGCAGTCTGACGATCAGCGACTTTGAATGGAGCGCCGATCGTAACGAATACACCTGCCCCGAAGGTCACCCGCTGCGCAGCGAGTGGCGCCAGTTCAAGAATCCGCGTACCCACATCACCAAAGCCGATACTGTCATCTATCGGGCCAGCCAAATGGACTGCGCGGCATGTTCACTCAAGGAGCGCTGCTGCCCCAACACGCCCCACCGCAAGATCGCCCGCAGCATTCACGAGAATGCGCGTGACGTGGCACGTTCCATTGCCCAGACACCGGAGTACCAGCAGTCCCGGCGCGATCGCAAGAAGGTGGAGATGCTGTTCGCCCATCTCAAACGCATCCTGAAGCTTGATCGTCTGAGACTGCGTGGCCTCAGCGGAGCACGCGATGAGTTCCTGATGGCGGCCACGGCCCAGAATCTGCGGCGAAGTGGTTGATGCCCGCCGCGGAAGGTCTGGCAACGCAAGGGATTTGATGATCAGGAAGGGGGCAACCCCTTCTGATCTCAATGCCCAACACTCATTGCGACGTTCGCTGGTGCTGAACCAGGGAACCCAGTCTGCCTTCCAAGGCGAGTTTTTCAACAGAATTGGCCGGTTGGAGTCAACTGAGTGGACATGCCATTCGGGCGTTCACGTTCCAAGATTGACGGTTCAGCATCGCTGGAATGCGCACAGGGCAATTCCAACTGGTTACATCACCGGCCTGAGTGATCGCGAAGGAAGGGACCACCTGGTCATGTGTGAGTGGAATATCGGCTCCACTTCCTAAAACTCCGCTGCGCGGCTGCGTATCGCTTGGACCCCGACATGACCAAACGCTGCGCCTGCTGCGGCAACCCCTTTTCCCCCGCCCCCAAGTTCCCAATCAAGCCTTCTGCTCCTTGCTGGACTGCCAGCGTGCTCGCAAACGCCAGTGGCAACGGGACTAGCTCCAATCCGATCCGACTTATCGAATCAATCAGCGAGATGCTCAGCTCGCATGGACAGACTGCGTAACTGCCGGAGCCGAACTCTTCCTTGCATCGACAGTGGCGATAACCCGCCACATTAAGGCTCCCGCAGCCGCTCAACCGTTCGATCCGCAATGGACTGAATACCTGGGCCATCGCCGTACCTTCGCACGTCCGGCTCTTATGGGGCGGCGGTGCAGCAATGCGCCGCCGCTACCCGACCGCCTCCGGCTCTGGAGGCGCGTGCTGCGCACTTGCGGAAAGCCAAGGCGCGGCGTTACTCCATGTCGGTCTTTGGAAGGAACCTCAGCCCCACCCCTGGCTCGGTGGCGATCCAGCGCGGCTGCGCCGCATCGTCCCCGAGCTTCTGCCGCAGCTTGCCCACCAGCACCCGCACGTAGTGCGTATCGCCGGTGTGGGTCGATCCCCACAGTTCCTTGAGTATCTGCGGCTGCGTCACGACCCGCCCGCTGCTTTTCAGCAGCAATGCCAGCAGCGCGTATTCCTTGCGGCCCAGCGCCAGGCGTTCGCCCTCGAGCCGAACCTCGCGCCTCGCCAGGTCGATGTGCAGGAGGCCGTCGTCGAATACCGCCGCGTCCTCGGGACTCCCCGCGTGCTGCCGCAGCAGCACCCGGATGCGCGCCATCAGTTCCTGCGTGCCGAAGGGTTTGGTCACGTAGTCGTTGGCGCCGGCATCCAGTGCGGCGACTTTCTCCGCCTCGCCGGCGCGCACCGTGAGCATGATGACCGGCACCTGCGACCAGCCGCGCAGCTCGCGCAGCACTTCGTGTCCGTCCATGTCGGGCAGGCCGATGTCGAGCACCACCAGATCGGCGCCGTGGGCCGCCAGCATGTCCAGCCCCTCCCTGCCGCTGGCCGCCAGGCCCACCTTGTAGCCCTGTGCGCGCAGGCTGATGTCGAGGAACCGGCGAATCTGGGGCTCGTCGTCGATCACCACGATCCTTGCGGCGTTGGGCAGGGGGTCAGTCGGCATCCAATGGTTTCGATGAGGGGGGCGGTTCGAGCAATGGAAGCGTAACGCGGATCAGGGTGCCCTTCCCATCCGGCCCCGGCAGCGCCTCCACACTGCCCCCGTGAGCGCCAACCATGCCTTGCGCGATGGTCAGGCCCAGGCCCGTGCCCTGGCGGCCGCGGTCGCCGCGCTCGACGCTGTAGAACATGTCGAAGATGCGGCGGCGTTCCTGCTCCGGGATGCCTGGCCCCCGGTCGCGCACGTCCAGTTGCAGGTGGCCATCCGCGACACGGGCGGAGACTTCGATGGCTTCGTCCGGTGGAGAGAACTTGGCGGCGTTCTCCAGCACATTGAACAAGGCCTGTTCGACCAGGGCTGGATGTACCCAGATGGCCGGCAGATCGGCAGCCAGGTTCACTTGCAGCCTCACATCCGGCTGGTAGCGGCGCAGGCGTCCCGCGGCCGAGCCGACCAGCTCGTCCACCCCGATCCAGTCCCGGTTCAGCGTCAGCCCATCGTGCCCCAGCCGGGTCATGTCCAGCAGGTTCTGGATGTAGCGGTCCAGCCGGTCGCCTTCCAGCAGGATGGTGTCGAGCAGGCTCCTGCGGTCGTCCTCGCTCATGGCGTTGGCATAGCTGGCCAGGCTGCTGGCCGAGCCCACCATCGCCGCCAGCGGCGAGCGCAGGTCGTGGGATACCGAGGAGAGCAGCGCCGAGCGCAGGCGCTCGGTCTCGTTGGCCACCCGCGCGCCCTCCAGGTCGGACACCAGCCGCGTGCGCAACGCGGCCTGGGCGATGTCCTCGGCCATCGCTTCGGCCAGGCGGCGCGACTCCGCCGTCAAGCGCCCGGGGCCAGTGCCGAACCTCAGGCCCATCACGCCGATGGCGGCCTGGCCGTCGCGCAGCGGCAGGAACCACCATTGCGCGCCCGCCAGGGTGTCCGTATGGCGCCCGGCAGGCTGGCCGTGCGCGAGTGTCCAGTCGGCCGCCGCCTGGTCGATGGCCTCGAAAGCCGAGCCGCTGGATGCCTCGCCGGCCTCGCCCACGCGCAGCCAGGCATCCACGCCCAATGACCGCTCCAGTGCGTTGCGGCCGGCCTTGAGCACCTGCCCCAGATCGGCCGCCGAACTCAGCTGCCGCCCGAGCCCCTGCAAGACGGTGGCATGGGCATTGGCCGCCCGCAGCGCCAGCACCTGCATGCGCAGCTGCGACGCCAGGCGGCCGGCGACCAGGGCAGCCACGAGGAACAGGACGACGGTGGTCACCCCTTGCCGTGCACCAATGAGGATGGTGAACCGGGGTTCGATGAAGAAGAAGTTGTAGGCCAGGAAGCACAGGATGGCCGCGAGCACGGCCGCCGCCATCCGCGTGCGCGCCGCCACCAGCACCACGCCGACGATGAACACCATCGACAGGTCTTCCAGGCCCACCCAGTGCTCGGCAAGCCATGCGAGCAGCGTGGACACGACGGTGGCGGCGAACGCCAGCGCCAGATCGTGCCTGCCCAGCCACTGCACGGGGCCGGCCGCGCGGTGGCGCGCGCGTGCCCTGGCTTCCGGGGCGCTGATGATGACCAGTTCATAGTGCGCGCCACGCCGCAGCAACTGCTGGGTCAGCGTGCGGTTGGCCATGCGCGCGAACGGGCGCTCGCGCGTGCGTCCGACCACGATCGTGGAGGCGCCATCGTGTTCGGCATGGTCGAGCAGGGCGTCCGCGATGTGGCTGCCGTGCAGGACGTCCGTGTCGGCGCCAAGGCTGCGCGCGAGCGAGAAGGCGCGATCCAGCTCCGCCTGCCGCTCGGGGCCGACGCTGCCGATGGGCTGCACGGTGACGACGCTCCACGGCGCGTCGCGGCGTTCGGCGATGCGGCGGCCGGCGCGCACCAGGTATTCGGAGGCGCCCAGCCCGTCGATGGCGACCAGTACGCGCCGGCGCAGCGCGATGCCGGGCAGGCCGCGCGCGGCCTGCGATTCGCGCAGGTCGTCCTCGACATGATCGGCCGCGGTCTGCATCGCCAGCTCGCGCAGCGCCGCCAGGTTGGCGGGCGAGAAGAAGGATTGCAGTGCGCGCTCGGCCTGGTCGGGAACATAGACCTTGCCCTGGTGCAGCCGCTCGATGAGCTCGCGCGGCGGCAGGTCCACCAGGCGAATGTCGCGCAGCCGGTCGAACACCGCGTCAGGCACCGTCTCGCCGACGCGCACGCCGGTGATGCGGTGGACGATGTCGTTGAGACTCTCCAGGTGCTGGATATTGACCGTGGTGTAGACGTCGATGCCGGCATCGAGCAGTTCCACCACGTCCTGCCAGCGCCGTTCGTGGCGGCTGCCCGGCACGTTGCGGTGCGCCAGCTCGTCCACCAGCGCCACGCGCGGGCGCCGCGCCAGCACCGCGTCGATGTCCAGTTCCTCCAGCGTGTGCCCCTGGTAGTCGAAGCGCTTGCGCGGCACGACTTCCAGGCCGTCGATCAGGGCCGCCGTCTCGCTGCGCCCGTGGGTTTCGACGATGCCCACCACCGTGTCGATGCCCTGGCGCTGCAATTCGCGGGCGCGCGAGAGCATGGCGTAGGTCTTGCCGACGCCCGGCGCCGCGCCGAGGAACAGCGTCAGGCGCCCGGCGCCCTGGCGGCGCAGCGCGCCGACCAGGGCATCGGCTTTCGCGTCGCGGTCTTCGGTCATGCGGTCAATGTACGCCTGGGGCGGCGGCATCCAGCGCCAGGTTCAATTCCAGTACGTTGACCCGCGGCTGCCCGAACAGGCCCAGTTGCCGGCCTTCGATGTGCTGCGCCAGCATTGACTCGATGCGTTCCGGGGATAGATTGCGCGCCCTGGCCACGCGGGCGATCTGGATGCGCGCGGCCTGCGGGCTGATGTGCGGGTCGATGCCACTGCCGGATTGGGTGACGAGGTCGCTCGGGACGGCTGCCGGGGCAACGCCCTCGCGGGCGGCCACCGCCTTGCGTGCCTCGTCCACGCGCTTGCGCATGTCGGGGTTGGTGCGCGCCTGGTTGCTGCCGGACAGCGCCATGAGGTCGTAGCCGGCGGCGGAAGGCCGCGGCTGGAAATAGCGGTCGGCGGCAAAAGGCTGTGCGGCCAGCGCCGAGCCGACGACCCGGCCGTCGCGTTCGATCAGGCTGCCCGTGGCCGCCTGCGGGAACAGCGCCCGGCCGATGCCGGTGGTGACCAGCGAATAGCCCAGGCCGAACAGCAGCAACGACACCAGCGCCAGCCCGACGCTGGCCCGCAGTACAGAGGGCGTCGATGGGAGAACAGGGGTGGTCATGGCGGTTTCCTCAGATGCCGGCCGTCGCGGCCAGCAGCATGTCGATGAGTTTGATGGCGGGGAAGGGCAGCAGCACGCCGCCCACGCCATAGACCAACATGTTCCGGCGCAGCAGTGCGGTGGCGCCGGCCGGACGGAAGCGCACGCCGCGCAGCGCCAGCGGGATCAGCAGCGGGATGATGAGGGCGTTGAAGATCAGCGCGGCCAGCACGGCGTGGGCCGGGTTCGACAGGTGCATGACGTTCAGTGCCGCCATCGAAGGAATCGCGCCGGCGAACATCGCCGGCAGGATGGCGAAGTACTTGGACACGTCGTTGGCCAGCGAGAACGTGGTCAGCGCGCCGCGCGTGATGAGCTGCTGCTTGCCGACTTCCACCACCGCCAGCAGCTTGGCCGGGTCGGAGTCCAGATCGACCATGTTGCCGGCCTCCTTGGCCGCCTGCGTGCCGGAATTCATCGCCAGGCCCACGTCGGCCTGCGCCAGCGCCGGAGCATCGTTGGTGCCGTCGCCGACCATCGCCACCAGGTGGCCGCCGGCCTGCTCCTGGCGGATGCGCGCGAGCTTGTCTTCCGGCCTGGCCTCGGCGATGTAGTCGTCCACGCCGGCCTCCGCGGCGATCGCCGCGGCGGTCAGCGGGTTGTCGCCGGTGATCATCACGGTCTTGATGCCCATCGCGCGCAGTTGCGCGAACTTCTCCTTGATGCCGTGCTTCACCACGTCGGACAGCTCGACCACCCCGAGCACATGGCACCCCTGCGCCACCACCAGCGGCGTGGCGCCCTTGCGCGCCACCTGTTCGACGCGCGCGTTGAGTTCGGCCGGGACTTCGCCGCCCTGGGCCTGGACGTGGCGGACGATGGCGTCCATGGCCCCTTTTCGGATGCTGCGGCCTTCGGCCAGATCGACGCCGGACATGCGCGTCTGCGCGCTGAAGGCGATGAAGTGCGCGCCCGCCGGCTCCTCGATGGACTCGCCGGGGCGGCGGGCCAGCTTGACGATGGACTTGCCTTCCGGGGTCGGGTCGGCCAGCGAGGCCAGCATGGCCGCCTCGTGCAACTGGTTCGGATCAATGCCGGCCAGCGCGTGGAAGGCCGTGGCCTGGCGGTCGCCGTGGGTGATGGTGCCGGTCTTGTCCAGCAGCAGCACGTCCACGTCGCCCGCCACTTCCACCGCCTTGCCGGACTTGGCCAGCACGTTCGAGGTCAGCGCCCGGTTCATGCCGGCGATGCCGATGGCCGGCAGCAGGCCGCCGATGGTGGTCGGGATCAGGCATACCAGCAGCGCGACCAGCAGCAGCGGGTCGAGCCGCACGCCGACGAAGCCGGCGATGGCCGGCAGCGTGACGACCACGATCAGGAAGGTCAGCGTCATGGTCGCCAGCAGCAGGCCCAGCGCGATCTCGTTGGGCGTCTTCTGCCGGTTCGCGCCTTCCACCAGCGCGATCATGCGGTCGAGAAAGCTGTTGCCGGGCTGCGAGGTGATGCGCACCACGATCTCGTCGGACAGCACCTTGGTGCCGCCGATCACGCCGGAGCGGTCGGTGCCGGCCTCGCGCAGCACCGGCGCGGACTCGCCGGTGACGGCCGACTCGTTGATGGTGGCCAGGCCGCGCACGATCTCGCCATCGGCCGGAACGAGTTCGCCGGCGGACACCACCACCAGATCGCCCGGCCGCAGTTCCGTGGCGGCGACGCTCTGCGCATCGCCGGGGTCGTCGGCATCGGCGATGCGGCGCGCGACCAGATCCTTGCGTGCATGGCGCAGGGAGGCGGCCTGGCCACGGCCGCGCGCTTCGGCCACGGCTTCGGCGAAGTTGGCGAACAGCACGGTGATGAACAGCAGCGCCGTCACGCCCCAGCCCATGCCGGGCGCGGCCTTGCCCAGCAGGGTGAAGGCGGCGCACAGCAGCGTGCCCAGCCAGACCACGGCCATGACCGGGTTCCTGAAGGCGTGCTGCGGGGCGAGCTTGGTGAAGGCGCCCAGGAGGGCCGCCCTGAAGCCCGCGCGGTCGAGCAGCGCCGGGCGATGACCGCGAGCGGTGGAAGAGGTGGATGCTTCTGTCATGGTGAGTCGCCTCAACGGGCCGTCAGCGCCAGATGGTCGGCCACCGGGCCAAGCACCAGCACGGGCATGAATTGCAGCAGGGTCAGGATCACGACGACCGCGATCAGGGTCAGGGCGAAGGTCGGGGTTTCGACGTGCAGGGTGCCGGGGCCTTCGGGTGCGACGCGCTTGTGCGCCAGCATGGCCGCGATGACCAGCGGCAGGATCAGCGCCGGGTAGCGGCCCAGCGCCAGCACGGCGGCGCAGCTCAGGTTCCACCAGTAGGTTGCATCGCCCAGGCCCTCGAAGCCCGAGCCGTTGTTCGCGAAGGCCGAGGTGTATTCGTAGAACACCTGGCTGATGCCGTGAAAGCCGGGGTTGGAGTTGCCCGTGATGGCCGGCACGGCCAGCGTGACGGCGGTCATGCCCAGCAGCACCAGCGGCTGCAACAGCACCAGCACCGCCAGCAGCTTCACCTCGGGCGCCTCGATCTTGCGGCCGAACAGCTCCGGCGTGCGCCCGGTCATCAGGCCGGCGAGGAACACGGACAGCAGCAGGTAGACGAGGAACTGCTGCAGACCGCAGCCGATGCCGCCCCAGATGGCGTTGACCAGCATGTTGCCCATCGTCACCAAGCCGGTCAGCGGCGCCAGCGAATCGTGCATGGCATTGACCGAGCCGTTGCTGGTCTGCGTGGTCAGGGCGGCCCACAGGGCGGAGGCGTCGGCGCCGAAGCGCACCTCCTTGCCTTCCATCAGCGCGATGTCGGCCGCGGTGGCGGAATGGCCTTCCGACCACAGCGCAAGGCCCGTGGACACGAGCGACATCGCCAGCATCGAGCCGAACACCAGCGCGGTGAACTTCTTGCGGCCGGTGAACGCGCCGACCATGAAGGCCACCGCGACCGGCAGCAGGATGAGGGCCAGCGTCTCCAGCAGGTTCGACAGCGGGGTCGGGTTCTCCAGCGGCACGGCGCTGTTCGGCCCATACCAGCCCCCGCCGTTGGTGCCGAGCTGCTTGACCGCGACCATCGCCGCCACCGGCCCCAGCGGGATCTTCTGTTCTTTCATACCGGCCGTTGCGTCGATGGGTGTGGCCACCGGGCCGCCCTGCAGCGTCGATGGAACGCCCTGGCCGGCCAGCAGCAGCGCCAGCACCAGGCCCAGCGGCAGGAACACGCGCACGGCCGGGCGGATCACGTCGGCCCAGTAGTTGCCGAGATCGGCCGGGCCGTCGCCGGCCGGTTCATGCTGCGGCCTGCGCCCGCCGAACAGGCCACGCAGTGTCGCCGCCACCAGGGCCAGTCCCATCATCGGAGTGACGACCTGCAGGCCAACGATGCCGGTCATCTGCGCCAGGTACGAGAGCTGGGCCTGCCCCGAATAGTGCTGCTGGTCGGTATTGGTGAGGAACGACACCATCGTGTGCAGCGCCAGATCCCAGCGCATGTTCGGCGCGCCGTCGGGATTGAGCGGCAGCCACGCCTGCGTCATGAAGATGATCCAGACCAGGACGCCCAGCACGAGGTTGCTGAGCAGGAACGCGCTGGCATACGCCTTCCAGCCCATGCCCTGCGCGGGATCGACGCCGAGCAGCCGATACAGCGGGCGCTCGACGAGACCGAAGACGCGATCGCCGCGCATCGGTGCGCCGCGCATCACCGCGGCAAGGTAGTGGCCCAAGGGCCAGCCCAGCGCGATGGCGAGCGCCAGGACAACAAGGAACTCGGTCATGAATCTTGCCCGGAAAGCCAGATCGGCAATGGCAGGATTCTTGAACTGTCCCCCGTAAAGTCTCTATTCCCTTCTCAGAGGACGCGCATCAATTCTTCGTAAATTCTTGATCTGCGTGCTGTGCCTGTAGATCTGAGCCGATCAGGCTCTCATGCGGTTTTGTCCCTATGCCTTGCCTATACACGACACCCCATGCAGAACGCAGCTTGGTTGGTCGGGACACGGGGGCGATTTTCCAGTTCCAGCGGGGGGAACTTGTGAACGGCGGTCATCGATGTCTCCATCGGCCGCATGTCCAAATGAAATTCTGCTGGGGTGATGGGTACGAGCATGGGAGTCGCCCCTGCTTTTCGCGACCAGCCTGCGCGGAGGTTATGCGTTGCGCGCGGCTACATGGTGGCTACATAGGCAGGAAAAAGAAAAACCCCGCTATCTTTTAGATAGCGGGGTTTCCTTTACTGACTTGGTGCCGGAGAGATGAATCGAACACCCGACCTTCTCATTACGAATGAGCTGCTCTACCGACTGAGCTACACCGGCTAAGACTTCAATTATATACCGGAATGGTAGCTGGTCACTCGCTCCACTTCGTTCTTCGAGCCCAGGATCACGCTCACGCGCTCGTGCAGCTGGGTGGGCTGGATGTCGAGGATGCGCTGTTTGCCGTTGGTGGCCGCGCCGCCCGCCTGCTCGACGAGCCAGCTCATGGGGTTGGCCTCGTACATCAGGCGCAGCTTGCCGGGCTTGTTGGGTTCGCGCTTGTCCCAGGGGTACATGAAAATGCCGCCGCGCGTCATGATGCGGTGCACGTCGGCCACCATGCTGGCGATCCAGCGCATGTTGAAGTCCTTGCCGCGCGGGCCTTCCTTGCCGGCCAGGCATTCGTCGATGTAGCGCTTCACGGGGGCGTCCCAGTGGCGCATGTTGCTCATGTTGATGGCGAATTCCTTGGTGTCTTCGGGGATGCGCACGTTTTCCTGCGTGAGCACGAAGCTGCCCTGCTCGCGGTCGAGCGTGAACATGGCCACGCCGTCGCCCACGGTGAGCACCAGCGTGGTCTGCGGGCCGTAGACGCAGTAGCCCGCCGCGACCTGCTTGCTGCCGGGCTGCAGGAAGTCGTCCACGGTGACGCCGGGGTGGCCTTCGGGTTTTTTCAGCACGCTGAAGATGGTGCCGATGCTCACGTTCACGTCGATGTTGCTGGAGCCGTCGAGCGGGTCGAACATGAGCAGGTATTCGCCCTGCGGGTAGCGGTTGGGCACGAGGTAGATGCTGTCCATTTCCTCGCTGGCCATGGCCGCGAGGTGGCCGCCCCATTCGTTGGCTTCGATGAGCACTTCGTTGGCGATGATGTCGAGCTTTTTCTGCACCTCGCCTTGCACGTTTTCGCTGCCCGCCGTGCCGAGCACGCCGCCCAGCGCGCCCTTGTTGACGGACTGGCTGATGCTCTTGCAGGCGCGCGCGACGATTTCGAGCAGCAGGCGCAGTTGGGAGGGGATGAGGCCGTCGGCGCGTTGCTGCTCGACGAGGTAGCGGGTGAGGCTGATGGTCTTGGCCATGTGCGATTCCTGGTTCTTTCAGTCGGCAAGGGCGCGCGTGACGACTTCGCGCACGTCGTTGGAGAGATCGGCCTTGGCGGCCACGCGGGCGATGGCTTCGCGGGCTGCGGTGCGGTAGGGCTCGGCCAGTTTCTTCCAGCGGTCGAGCGCGCGGGCGAGGCGGGCGGCGACCTGGGGGTTGAAGGCGTCGAGTTCGAGCACGCGCTCGCTCCAGAACACGTAGCCCGCCGCGTCGGCGCGGTGGAAGGCGCCGGGGTTGGCGTTGCAGTAGCTGAAGATGACGCTGCGCGCGCGGTTGGGGTTCTTCAGGTTGAAGTCGGGGTGGCGCATGAGGTCGCGCACGGCGGGCAGCACGTTGCCGCCGCGGTCGGGCGCGCCCGCCTGCAGGGCGAACCACTTGTCGAGCACCAGGGCTTCGTCCTTGAATAATTGGTGGAAGCGGGCGAGCGCCGGCTGGGCCAGCGCGTGGCCGCTGCCGACCAGGGCGCTCAGGGCGTTGGAGCGGTCGGTCATGTTGCCCGCGTCCTTGAAGCGCTGGTAGGTCTTGCCGGGCCAGACGGTGTCGCCGGTATGGCGCGCGGCCAGGCAGAGCATGGCGAGCGCCAGGCCCGCGAGCGCGCGGCGGCCCGAGGATACGGGGTCGGGCTGGTAGCCGCCGTGGGACTGGTGCTGCTCCCAGGCCCATTGCCAGTCGGGTTCCAGCGCCAGGGCCAGTTCTTCGCGCATGGCTTCGCGCACGGCGTGGATGCGCTGCGGGTCCACCACGTCCAGCTGCTCGGCGATGTAGGTCTCGGAGGGCAGGGTGAGGACGAGTTCTTTGAACGCGGCGTCCAGCGTGGGGTGGCGCAGCACGTCGCGCATGGCCTGTACGAAGGCCGCGGGCAGGATTTTTTGGCCTATTTGGCCTGTAGCCCCCGTCTGGTCTGCGCTGGAAGCTATTGCATTGATAGCAATACGCAGCGCCAGGCGCTGGCCCGCCTCCCAGCGGTTGAAGGCGTCGCTGTCATGGGCCAGCAGGGTGAGCAGGGCTTCGTCGCTGTAGTCGTGCTCCAGCACCACGGGGGCGCTGAAGTTGCGCAGCAGCGAGGGGACGGGCGCCGCGTCCACATTGTCGAAGGTGATGGTCTGCTGCCCGTCGCTCAGCACCACGGTGCGCGCCGTGCCGTCGATCGCGCTGCCATCGGCGGCCAGCAGGCCGAGCGTGATGGGGATGACGAAGGGGTGCTTTTCCGCCTGGCCCGGGGTGGGCGGGCAGGTCTGGGTGAGGGTCAGCGTGTAGCGGCGCGCCTCAAGGTCGTACTGGCCCACGGCCTGCACGCGCGGGGTGCCGGCCTGGCTGTACCAGCGCTTGAACTGGGGCAGCAGGCGGGCGAGGTCGCTGTCGGGGTTGGCGTCGGCAATGGCCTGGGCGAAGTCGTCGCAGGTCACGGCCTGGCCGTCGTGGCGCTCGAAGTAGAGCTTCAGGCCCTTGGCGAAACCGTCGCGTCCGACCAGCGTCTGCATCATGCGGACGACTTCCGCGCCCTTCTCGTAGATGGTGACGGTGTAGAAATTGTTGATCTCGATGTAGCTGTCGGGCCGCACGGGGTGGGCCATGGGGCCGGCGTCTTCGGGGAACTGCGCGGTGCGCAACACGCGCACGTCCTCGATGCGCTTGACGGCGCGGGCCGAGGGCGAGCCCGCCAGGTCCTGGCTGAATTCCTGGTCGCGGAAGACGGTGAGGCCCTCTTTCAGCGACAGCTGGAACCAGTCGCGGCAGGTGACGCGGTTGCCGCTCCAGTTGTGGAAGTACTCGTGGCCCACCACGCTTTCGATGTTGGCGTAGTCCACGTCGGTGGCGGTGGAGGGGCTGGCCAGCACGTACTTGGTGTTGAAGATGTTGAGGCCCTTGTTCTCCATCGCGCCCATGTTGAAGTCGCTGGTGGCGACGATCATGAAGCGTTCCAGGTCCAGCGGCAGGCTGAAGCGCGCCTCGTCCCAGGCCACGCTGGCCATCAGCGAGTGCATGGCGTGCTCGGTTTTTTCGAGGTCGCCGGGGCGCACGTAGACCTGCAGCAGGTGGTCGGTGCCGCTGCGCGAGCGGATGCGCTGCTCGCGCGCCACCAGCTTGCCCGCGACCAGTGCGAACAGGTAGCAGGGCTTCTTGTGCGGGTCGGCCCATTTGGCGAAGTGGCGGCCTTCATCCAGGTCGCCGTGCTCGACGAGGTTGCCGTTGGAGAGCAGCACCGGGTACTCGGCCTTGCTGGCGCGCAGAGTGACGGTGTAGCTCGCCATCACGTCGGGCCGGTCGAGGAAGTAGGTGATGCGGCGGAAGCCTTCGGCCTCGCACTGGGTGAAGAAGGCACCCTGGCTCACGTACAGGCCCATCAGCTGCGTGTTCTTGGCCGGGCAGCAGGTGGTGAAGATTTCGAGGTCGAAGGGCTCTTCGCCTTCGGGCAGGTTCTCCAGCACCAGCTGGCCGCCCTCCATCTTGAACGAGGTGCCGCCGCCGTTGACCAGCACGCGGGCGAGGTTCAGGTCCTCGCCGTCCAGCCGCAGCGGCTGCGCGGGCACGGCGGGGTTGCGGCGCAGGCGCATCTTGTTGAGCACGCGGGTCTTGGCCGGGTCCAGGTCGAACGTGAGGTCTACGGTGTCGATCCAGAACGCCGGGGCGGTGTAGTCGGCGCGGTGGATGGCGATGGAGCTGCCGTTTTTCATGGTGCTACGTGTGGAATGGATTTTTGAAAGACAAAAATGACTTCGTCATTGTTCTTCATGACCATTTTTGTCTCGAATGCCATGTGGAACAGGGCTTTGATGCGGGCGAACATGTCCATCATGCTGTCCATCGTCCAGGCGTGGAAATGGATGCTGAAGTCGGCCTGGTCCAGTTCGTCGGCGGTTTGCTTTTCGAATGCGGCCAGGTCGGCGCCGGTTTTCTTGGGGAACAGGCCCTTGTCCATGCCGTGCGCGGCAAAGATCTTGGCGAATTCGGCATACGCCATGGCGCGCGACCAGGCCGGGCCTTCCTGGTAGTCGCGCAGCAGGTGTTCGAACGGGGTGGGCTGGCGCACGCTGTCGAAGCTGTGGCGCATCTCGGGCAGGCACAGGTACAGGATGCCGCCATGCCTGAGCACCCGGAGCATGTTCTTGAAGCCCTTGATCGGGTCCTCGAAATGCTCCAGCACGTGGTTGGCGATCACGAAGTCCTGGGAGTAGTCGCCCACTTTGGACAGGCACTCGCCATCGTCCACGATGTCAGGCCGCACCACGGTGGACAGGTCCACGCCAAAGTCCGCCAGCGTGAGCCCGGCCACCTTGTGCGTCGCGTCCAGCGCGTCCAGGTCGTACTTGTCCACATAGCGCACCACCGCCTTGGCGGGGACTTGCAAGGGCGATGCGAACGCGCCGACCTCGATGCCGTGGCCGGCCAGAAAGCTCTCGGCGATGACCTTGCGGGTATCGAAGGTGCTGCCGCACAGCGAGGGGAGCGAAGGGGGCAGGGCGGCGGCTTCGGGCGCTGGTGCCGGGGCGCGCTGGATGGCGTGCTCCAGCGCGGCAATCGCGCCCAGGATCTGGGGCGTGCCTACCAGCTTGCGAACCGTGTGGACGAGGTAACTTTTCATCGCCGGGCCGCCCCAAGATGAAAAGCGCCCCCCCGGGGGGCAGCGAACCACACGAAGTGGGGAGCGTGGGGGCTATTTCTCATACGCCCTGCTTGAGAGAGGCTTCAATGAACACGTCCAGGTCCCCGTCCAGCACCTTCTGCGTGGCGGAGACTTCGACGTTGGTGCGCAGGTCCTTGATGCGGCTGTTGTCCAGCACGTAGCTGCGGATCTGGTGGCCCCAGCCCACGTCGGTCTTGGTGTCTTCCAGCTTCTGCTGCTCTTCCATGCGCTTGCGCATTTCGTAGTCGTAGAGGCGCGAGCGCAGGCGCTGCCACGCCACGTCGCGGTTGCTGTGCTGGCTGCGGCCGTCCTGGCACTGCACCACGATGCCGGTGGGGATGTGCGTGAGGCGCACCGCCGAGTCGGTCTTGTTGATGTGCTGGCCGCCCGCGCCCGATGCGCGGAAGGTGTCGGTGCGCACGTCGGCGGGGTTGATGTTGATCTCGATCGAATCGTCGATCTCGGGGTACACGAAGATCGACGCGAACGAGGTGTGGCGCCCGCCCGAGCTGTCGAACGGGCTCTTGCGCACCAGGCGGTGCACGCCGGTTTCGGTGCGCAGGTAGCCGAAGGCGTATTCGCCCTCGATCTTGATGGTGGCGCTCTTGATGCCGGCCACGTCGCCCGGGGTTTCGTCTTCCACCGTGGCCTTGAAGCCCTTGCGCTCGGCGTACTTGAGGTACTGGCGCAGCAACATGCTGGCCCAGTCGCAGGCCTCGGTGCCGCCCGCGCCGGCCTGGATGTCCACGAAGCAGTTCAGCGGGTCGGCCTCGTTGCTGAACATGCGGCGGAATTCCAGGTCTTCGATCAGCGGGCGCAGCTTGTCGGCCTCGGCCTCGATGGTGAGCAGGCCGGTTTCGTCGCCTTCTTCCTTGCTCATCTCGTAGAGCTCGGTGTTGTCGGCCAGTTCGGTGCTCAGCTTCTGCAGCGTGAGCACCACGGCGTCGAGCGCCTTCTTTTCCTTGCCTAGCTCCTGGGCTTTCTTGGGCTCGTTCCAGACGCTGGGGTCTTCCAGCGAGGCGTTGACGGTGCGCAGGCGTTCGTATTTGGCATCGAAGTCAAAGATACCTCCGTAGGTCCTGGGTGCGCGCGCCCAGGTCCTGGAGGGTGGTGCCGATGAGGTTGATGCGTTCTGCGTCCATGGTGTTTTCGTCGAGGGTTGGAAGTAACCCGCGATTTTCTCATGGTGCGCGGCGCGATCCGCAGGGGATTGGAGACTCCTGTTTCAATAGCTGCCAGCGCTTGCCGTGCCTGGGCTGTGGGCCGATTCGATATCAAATGCCGGGCCGCGCGCGGGAGCGTGCGCCCGCGCCGCAGGGCATGGCGGGCGCGTCCGCCGGCCGTTGCCGGGTTGAAAGCCGTTATCCTCACTGGTCTCTATTTGTAGATGCCAGCTACACCCCTTCCATGACGGCAGCCACTTCATCGCACCCGCCGTTCCGATCCTGGCTACCGGGCGCCGTGGTGGCCGTGGCGGGGCTGCTGGTCAGCGCGGGGCTGGTGCAGCAGCAGCGCGCGGTGGCCGACGGGCTGGCGCACGCGCGCCTGACCGAGGCGGCGCATTCCGCCACCGAAGCCGTGGCCGGGCGCATGGCGGCTTATACCGAGATGGTGACCAGCCTGCGCGACCTGCTCGTGGTGCACCCCGGGCTCACGCGCGCCGAGTTCGAGCGCGTGATGGCGGCCCACGCGCAGCGCTATCCCGAGTTGCGCAGCCTGTCCTTCGTCCGCTGGGTGCCCGCGCGCGACTTGCCCGCGTTCGAGGCGCGCCTGCGCGCCGAAGCGCCGCCGGGGCGCAAAAACGCGGCGGATCTCATCCACCCCAAAAGCGAGCGGCAGGACTACTACATCAACGAATTCGCCTGGCCATACGAGGGCAATGAAGCGCTGATCGGCCTGGAGATCAGTTCGCAGCCCGCCAACCTGGCCGCGCTGCTGGCGGGGCGCGACTCGGGGCGGCCGACGGTGTCCGCGCCGTTCGCGCTCATACAGAACCAAGGCCAGCGCCAGCGCATGGGCGTGGTGCTGCGTATGCCGGTGTTCACGGGCAGCGCCGAAGCGGGGCAGCCCGGGCGTTACGTGGGCGCGGCGGCGGCCTCGCTGCGCGTGGTGGACATGCTGCGCGCGCTCGAATCCTCCGGCGCGCTGCGCAGCGTGGTGGCGCGCGTGGAGGACGTGGGCGCCGTGGGCGGCGCCGAGCCGCCCGTGCTGCTCTCGTCCGTGGACGCGCCCCCTGGCGCCGCCGGGCAGCCGCAGGCGGTGCACGAGCTGCAAGTGCACAACCGGCGCTGGCGCCTGACCTTCACGCCGCAGGCCGGGCTGCTCTCGGAGGCAGAGCGGCAACTGCCCTGGTGGATCGGCGGCGGCGCGGCGCTGCTGTCGCTGCTGCTGGCCGGGCTGGTCACGGCGCTGGCGCGCCAGCGCGCGCAGGCGCTGACCCGCGCCCAGACCTCGGACGAGGCGCTGCTGGCCAGCGAGGAGCGCTTTCGCGCCGTGTTCAACCAGGCGGCGGTGGGCGTGGCGCAGATCGACACGCCCACGGGCCGCCTCGTCCGCGTGAACCAGAAGTACAGCGCCATCATGGGCTACACGGTGGACGAGTTGCTGCGGCTGGACTTCCAGACCCTGACCTACCCCGAAGACCTGGGGCCGGACCTGGCGCAGATGGAGCGCCTGAAGGCGGGCGAGATCACCGAATACCACATGGAAAAGCGGCTGCTGCGCAAGGGCGGGCAGCAGATCTGGGTCGATCTCACCGTCTCGCCCATGTGGCGGCCCGGCGAAACGCCCAACCACCACATCGCCGTGGTGCAGGACGTGACCGAACGCCGCCGGATGCAGGACCAGCTCCAGGACAACGAGCGGCGCCTGCGCAGCATCCTCGACCGCCTGCCGCTGGGCCTGTACCTGGTGCGCGACGGCAGCTTTGTCTACCGCAACGCGCGCTTCGTGGAGATCACCGGCTACACCGAAGCGGACGTCACGACCGTGAGCGAATGGCTGGAGCACGCCTACCCCGACGCGGATGCGCGCGAGCGCGCGCACCAGGGCTGGTCGGCGGCGCGCGCCAAGGCGCAGGCGGGCAGCGGCCTGGTCGCGCCCGTGGAGCGCCTGATCCGCTGCAAGAACGGGCAGGCCCGCACCGTGGAGCTATCGGGCATGGTGCTGGACGACGGAATGCTCATCACCGTGACGGACCTGAGCCAGCGCAAGGCCGCAGAGGAGGAGATCAGGTACCTCGCCTTCTACGACCCGCTCACCCAACTGCCCAACCGCCGCCTGCTGCTCGACCGCCTGCACCAGGCCCTGGCTGCGGGCGTGCGGCGCAGGCGCGGCGGCGCGCTGCTGATGGTGGACGTGGACAACTTCAAGACGCTGAACGACACGCGCGGCCACGAGTGCGGCGATGCGCTGCTGCGCCAGGTGGCCCAGCGCCTGCGCGAACTCATGCACGAGGACCACACCGTGGCCCGCCACGGCGGCGACAAATTCGTGGTGGTGCTCGAAGACCTGGCCGCCTGCCCCGAAGAGGCCGCCGCGCGCGCCGAAGACACCGGCCAGCAGATACTGGCCGCGCTGCGCGACCAGCCCTACTCGCTGGAAGGCGAGCCCTACCACGCCACCGTGAGCATGGGCGCCACCCTGTTCCAGGGGCTCGACGAAAGCACGGACGAACTGGTCAAGCGCGCCGAACTTGCCATGTACCAGGCCAAGGCCGCGGGCCGCAACTCGCTGCAGTTCTACGACCCGCACATGCAGGCCGTGGTCAGCGCCCGCGCCGCGCTGGAGCGCGACATGCGCACGGGCCTGGCCCAGGGCCAGTTCGAACTGTTCTACCAGCCGCAGATGGAAGGCGGCGCCATCACCGGGGCCGAGGCGCTGCTGCGCTGGCGGCACCCGGTGCAGGGCTTTATCCCGCCCGCCTCCTTCGTGCCCCTGGCCGAAGAAACGGGCCTGATCCTGCCCCTGGGCGAATGGGTGCTCACCGCCGCCTGCAGGCAGCTCGCCACCTGGGCGCACCACCCCGCGCTCGGCGCGCTGAACCTGGCCGTCAACGTGAGCCCGCGCCAGTTCCACCAGAAGGGCTTCGTGCCGCAGGTGCTCGCGGCGCTGGCCGGCTCAGGGGCCGAGGCGCACCGCCTCAAGCTCGAAATCACCGAAGGGCTGCTGCTGGAGGACGTGGAAGACACCGTGCAGAAAATGGTGCAGCTCAAGGGCTACGGCGTGGGCTTTTCGCTGGACGACTTCGGCACGGGCTACTCGTCGCTGTCCTACCTCAAGCGGCTGCCGCTCGACCAGCTCAAGATCGACCAGAGCTTCGTGCGCGACGTGCTCACCGACCCCAACGACGCCGCCATCGCCCGCACCATCGTCACCCTGGGCGCGAGCCTGGGCCTGCGCGTGATCGCCGAGGGCGTGGAGACGGAAGCCCAGCGCGACTTCCTGGCGCGCAGCCAGTGCCAGGCGTGGCAGGGCTACCTGCTGAGCCCGCCCGTGCCGGTGGCGGAGTTCGAGGCGCTGGTGCTGCGGCACAACGGGGAATTAGCTACCAATTAAGTAGCTGCCAGCGCTTGCTGCCATTGGGCTGGGTGGCGATTTTCTCGTGAACCTTGTCAGGCCGTCCGCTCCGCCACCGTAATCCGGTGCAACAGCCGCGCATGTCCGTCATACCCGCCCGTGGCCGCGTGGTTCAGGCAGCGGTTGTCCCACATCAGCAGGGTGCCTTGCGACCAGCGGTGACTGTAGACGAACTCCTCCCGCCCCTGGTGGATGAACAGCTGCCTGAGCACGTCGTCGGCCTCGTCCTGCGGCAAGCCTTCGATGCCGATGGTGTAGCCCATGCTCACGAACAGCGCGGTGCGGCCCGTTTCGGGGTGCTTGCGGCCGATGGGGTGGGGGTGGGTCTTCAGCGCTTCGTCAGAAAAGCGGATCGCCATCGACCGGCCCTTGTCCTTTTCGCCATAGGCCCCGTCGCGCGAGTAGGCCCGGCGGGCGGAGTGGATGCCCATGCGGCCCTCGACCTGCGCCTTCAGCGCCTGCGGCAGCGCGTCCCACGCGGCGTACTGGTTGGCGAAGCGGGTGTCGCCGCCCACGGGCGGAATCACGTTGCCGTACAGCAGGGTGGCTGCGGGCGGGCTGGGCAGAAAGCTCCAGTCCGAATGCCAGCCCTCGGCGAACAGGGGCGTCTTTTCATCGGCGTCGCGCCGCACCTGGGCCACGTGCGGATGGCCGGGAATGGCATCGAAGAACGGGTCGGTGCCGAACGGGCCGATGGTGAGGGCGAAGCGCTCGATGTCCTCCACCGCCATGTCCTGGCCGACGAAGGCCAGCACCTGATGGCGCAGCCAGGCCTGGCGGATGTCGGCGATCTGGCCGGCGTCCAGCGGCTGGCGCAGATCCAGCCCTTCGACGACGGCGCCGCAGGGGGCGTTTTTAGGGGTGACTGTCATGGTCATGGGGTGTCTCCAGTGGTACGGGGGCACGGTATCACGCAGGCCTGTGGGGCCGGAGAACCTACACGACACGCCCGCCCCATCCCCGTATGCCTTGGAGTTGCCTGGAGGCAGGCCGTTTGACAGGGCTGGGCGAACCAACGTAATATACCGATCGTTCGGTAATTAAAGGATTCAACATGGCGCGACCGCAATCCATCTCTGAAGAGGAAATGTCTCTTCGCCTGCTGCGCACGTTCAGGCGCAAAGGCTATGACGCAACCTCCATCGCCGATCTGGCCAAGGACACGGGCCTTGCAAAGGCCGGCCTCTATCACCGTTTTCCAGGAGGGAAGCGCGAAATGGCCGAGTCCGTCATGGACGACCTCAAGCATTGGATGTCGATGCGGGTTCTTGAACCGCTCCATGCCCCTGGCGAAGTGCGCGCCCAGCTGGAGCAGATGGTTGAGATGCTGAAGCAGCTGTATGGCAACGGTGAGAGCCCGTGCCTGATAGGTCTTTTCTCCATGGGGGAAGGGCTGGAGTTGTTCCAGCAACGGCTGGAGGGCGCGCTTCTGGCACTTCAGAAGGCGATAGCGGTGGCCCTTGTCCGGGGCGGTGTTCCTGCAGATGAGGCATCGCAGCGCGCGGAGGATGCGGTCATCAGGGTGCAAGGCGCATTGGTCTTGGCAAGAGCCCAGAACGACCCGGGACCGTTCCTGCGCACGATGGAGCGTCTTGCGGACGATCTTTTGCGTGGCTATGAGTGAAAAGGGGCTGATCGCATTTTTATTTTCTGGAGGCAGGCATGAAGAATTATGCCCAGGGTATTTTGTTCTGCACCGTTGCCACCCTGTCATGGGGAGGAATGTTTCCGGTCATGAGCGGAGCGCTGGAACACATGGACCCCTTCGTATTCACATTGGTACGGTATAGCCTGGCCGGCCTGGCGTTTCTGGCCATTCTTGTTCATCGGGAAGGCGTGGCTTCTTTGAAGCTGAAAGGCCAGCGTGCCTGGCTCGCCTGGCTGTTTGGTACGGCGGGCTTTGCGGGTTTTGGTTTCCTTGTCTTTCTGGGCCAACAGATGGCAGGCAAGGAAGGGGTGTTGACGGCCAGTATCATTATGGCCACCCAACCCATGCTGGGGGTTCTGGTTAATTGGATTTTGCGCAAGGTGAGGCCGCCTGCATATTCCATCTTCTTTATTGCGCTTTCATTTTGCGGCGTAGCCCTGGTTGTCAGCCGGGGCGATGTAGGCGCCTTGCTGAGCGAGCCCGCGAATTTCTCTGCGGACCTTGTCATATTGCTCGGGGCTTTATGCTGGGTGCTTTACACGGTTGGCGGCTCCTTTTTTCCCTCCTGGTCACCCTATAAATACACCACGGTCACCACGGGCTTGGGGCTTGTCAGTGTTCTGGTCGTCAATGTGGCTTTGTGGTGGAGCGGGGTGACTGCGTTCCCGGTATGGGACCAATTGATAACGGTGACGCCGCATCTTCTCTATATGGCTTTCGTGGCGGGCGTTGTTGGCGTGCTGTGCTGGAATATTGGAAATAGAATACTGACCCCTCTGAATGCGGTGCTGTTCATGGATGTCATTCCGATGACGGCTTTCCTGGTTTCATCTCTGCAAGGGGTCGTGCCCGCGCGTGTGCAAATCATCGGGGCTTGTTTCACGGGATTGGCTTTGGTGTGCAATAACCTCTTTCTGAGGTTGATGTCTGCCCGCAATCATGCTCCGGTGGCGGGCAAAATATCCCGAGGCCGCGCATGACCCAGGCCGGTCTCGCAACGCCATGACAGGGTCCGCCCATCCAGTACTGCCGCACGGGTTCTTGATGCCATGGGAGAACTGAAAAAAGACTATATTCAGTCTCCATCCAAACGCCGAGGCCAAGACCATGCGCTATTCCTCCCAAGTCAAGCCGATCAGCTACCTCAAGGCCCACGCCGCCGAAGTGCTGGCGCGGCTGTCGGAGCAGCGCGAGCCGCTGGTCATCACCCAGAATGGCGAGGCCCGGGCCGTATTGCAGGACGTGGCCTCCTTCGAGCAGACCCAGGAAACGCTGGCTTTGCTCAAGGTGCTGGCGCTTGGCAGCCAGGATGTGGCCGCTGGGCGTGTCAAGCCCGTGGCCGAGGTCGTGGCGCGCCTGAAGGCCAAACGTGCCAACGCGGGCGTGCAAGCCTGATGGGCGATTACACGGTGCTGCTCACCCAGGGCGCGGAGCAGGATCTGGAATCCATATACGACTACATCGCCGAGTACGACAGCACGGCCAGCGCCGAATATGTGCTGGACCAGTTGATGCAGGTGGTGGAGGGGCTGGCCCGGATGCCCGAGCGCGGCAGCTACCCGAAGGAACTGGCGGCGCTGGGCATCAAGGAATACCGCCAGACCAGCTTCAAGCCCTACCGGGTGATCTACCGCGTGGCGGGCGGGCAGGTCGTCATCTACCTGATCGCCGATGGCCGGCGCGACATGCAGGCCGTGTTGGCGCGCAGGCTTCTGAGTATCTGATCTCACTGCTTCGAGCGGTCGTCGATAACGATATGGAAAGCCGCTGGCTCGCGGGTTGTGCTGTGGAGCGCATGTACCCGGTCCGGCTGCTTCTTTATCGATAGCTGCCCGCGCTTGTCGGGCGGGCGCTGGAGGCTGATTTGGTTAAAAATTTCCAGCCATTCGGCTGCACGCTGCCGTCGTCAGCGCCCCCTTGGCGCGCCCTGGGCGTACCGCATAGGCGCTATGGCCCGCAGCGCCCGGGCAGGGCAGAATCCGGCCAGGCTCCGCGCCCGGCGGCGCTTGGCGGAGAAACGGTGACAAGCAGCAAGGTCCTGATCGTCGAAGACGAGCCCGAGTTCATGCGGCGCTTCACCAGCGCTGTGCTGGGTGATCCGGCGTTGCAACTGGTGGGCGCGGTGGACAGCGGCCGCGCCGGCTTGGCCATGCTCGACTTGCAGCGGCCCGACGTGCTGCTGGTCGATCTGCGCCTGCCCGACCTGAACGGCGTCGAGATCATCCGCCACGCGGCGGCGCACCACCCCGGCTGCGACGTGCTGGTGGTCACCATGTTCGGCGACGAGGAGCACGTGGTGGCCTCCATCGCCGCCGGCGCCACCGGCTACCTGCTGAAGGACGCCTCGGCCGAGCGCATCATCGCCAGCATTCACGAACTGCGCGCCGGTGGCGCGCCCATCAGCCCGGGCATCGCACGGCGCGTGCTGGGCCGCTTTCGCCTCAGCCTGCGGCCCGACAGCGCGCCGGCGCCGCTGCTGGCGGCCGAGTCGCCCGACGCGCTGCTGACGCCGCGCGAGACCGAGCTGCTGCGCCTGACCGCCAAGGGCTTCACCTTCGACACCATCGCGCAGGTGCTGGACATCTCGCCGCACACCGTGGTGGCGCACGTGAAGAAGATCTACCGCAAGCTGGCCGTGCACTCGCGCAGCGAGGCGGTGTACGAGGCCAGCCAGCTCGGGCTGCTGTGAGCGCGCGGCGCTGGCTGTCCGCGCTCGCCGCCCTATGGCTGGGCGTGCTCGCGCCGCTCGCGCAGGCCGCCATCGCCACGCTGCCGCGCATGGAGCGGCTCGCCACCGACGCGCGCAGCCTGCCGCCGCCTGCCCTGGTCGGCACTGAGGTGCCGATGCCCGACATCGACCACGTGGCCGCCACCGGCGGCAGCGGGCCGGTGCGCTGGTATCGCGGGCATTTCGACTTGCCCCCGGACGCGCCGCTTCAGCAGAGCTGGGCCGTGTACCTGCCCTACCTTTACCAGGGCGGGCAGGTCTGGCTCAACGGCGTGCTGGTGGGCGACGTGCGCGAGAACGACGGCCAGGTGCGCGTGATGTGGGAAGGCCCGCACCTGCTCGGCCTGTCGGGCGGCGTGCTGCACCCGGGCGCCAACGAACTGGCGCTGCGCGTGGCCGCCGGCCCCGTGCGCCCTGTGCTGCGCGCCCCGCAGCCGCAGGTGGGGCCGACCCGCGAGCTGATGCCCCGTTATGACCAGCGCCTGTTCTGGACCCAGACCGTGCCCCAGGTCAGCGCCGTAGTGTGCATGTTGGTGGCGGCGCTGGTGCTGTTCATCTGGTGGCGGCGGCCGGGGGAATTGCTGTATGGCCTGTTCGGCATCGCGGCGGCGCTGTGGGGCGTGCGCACGCTGACCTTTGTCCTCAGGCAGATGCCGGCCGCCTGGTGGCACCTCTGGCGCGTGGCCTACCTGGGCGCCACCAGCGGCTTCATCGTCGTGCTGGCCATCTTCTCACTGCGTCTGGCGGGCATCCGCCGCGTGGGGCTGGAGCGGGGGCTGCTGGCCTTTGGCGTCGTCGGCCCGCTGTGGCTGCTGCTGGCGGGCCAGGGCGCCGAAGAACTGGTCAACCGCGTGTGGAGCGCGGCGCTGATCCCCATCGGCCTGGGCATCCTCGGCCTCGGCATCTGCACCGTGGTGCGGCAGCGCACCTGGGCCTCCGCCGTGCTGCCGGCGGCGCTGGGCCTGGCCGTGCTGGCCGGCGTGCACGACTACATGCTGGCCTGGGGCGAAGGGGCCTTGGTCCGCGCGCTGCCGCAATGGGCGCACCAGCGCATCTTCCTGCTGCACCACAGCGCCAACCTGGTGCTGCTGGCCATGGGCGGGCTGCTCACGGCGCGCTTCATTCATGCGGTGAGCGCGCTGCAGGACCTGAACCAGACGCTCGAAGCGCGCGTGGCCGACCGCGAACGCGCCCTGGCCGCCAACTTCGAGCGCATGGCCGCGCTGCGGCAGGAGCACGCCGCGGCGGGCGAGCGCCAGCGCATCATGCGCGAGCTGCACGACGGCCTGGGTTCGCGCCTGTTCACCTCGCTCTCGCGCGTGGAGCGCGGCGACATGGACGCGCCGCAGATCGCCGAGGCGCTGCGCGGCTGCATCGCCGACATGCGTCTGGCCATCGACGCCCTGATGCCCGAGGACCACGACCTGCGCACCGCCCTCGGCAACTTCCTGTTCCGCTGGCAGAGCGTGCTGGAAGACGCCGGCGTGCGCCCGGCCTGGACCATCGACGTGCCCGACGGCGCGCCGCCGATGAAGCCGCAGGACGTGCTGCAACTGCTGCGCATCGCCCAGGAGGCGCTGACCAACGTGCTCAAGCACGCGCGCGCCACGCAGGTGCGCGTGTACGTGCGCCAGCAGGGCGGCGCGCTGTGGCTGGCCATCGAGGACGACGGGCGCGCCGCGCCCGCCGCCGCATCCGAGGGCGCCAGCGGGCGCGGCCTGCGCAACATGCAGGAGCGCGCCCGCCAGCTCGGCGGCCGGTTGGCGGTGGACTTCACGCCGCACGGCGCGCGCGTGCGGCTGGAGCTGCCGCTGCCCCCGGCCGGCGCCGGCCCCGCCATCCCGTGAACACGGTATCCCATCGCGCCCACGCGGCATGGCGCGTGGGCGCCGCGCTGCCTAGAGTCACCCTTCAAACAACAACAGGGCATGGCATCCGATGCACGGCTTGAACCTCACTACCGACGCCGGCGCCTGGCAGGCGGTCATCGCCTGGGGCTACCTGCTGACCAACGCGGTGCGCGTGTTCACCTACCTGCCGCAGATCGTCGTCGTCTGGCGCTGCCACGACGGCGCCCAGGCGGTGTCGCTGGTGACCTGGGGGTCGTGGGTGGTGGCCAACGGCATGGCGGTGCTCTACGGCACGCTGGTGGTGTCCGACCTGTTCTTCCTGCTCATCTCGCTCGTCAACCTGGCCGGCTGCGGGCTGGTGGCGTGCATCGCGGCGCGCCGGCGCTGGCAGTGGCGCCGCCGCCAGCGCGGGTCCGGCACGGTGCCGGACGAGATGGCCATCGAGCCCGCCGGCGCGCCGTTGACTATCAAAACAATAGCTTCCAGCGCTTGCCTGGTAAGCGCCGAGACGTTTCTTGAAGAGGAAGCCGCATGACCCTCTCCCATGTAAGCAATCCGGCCTGATGTACTCTTGATTTCATAGCTGCTTGCGCAGGCCGGTAGAGCGCTGGCGGCAGTTTTCAGTCTTGGAAAAGGGGCATGGGCCGCTGCCCTGGCCGCACGGTATCATTCGGGCCTCTCTCTCCTGGGCCGCCGCCCTCCGCCAGCCCCGTGCGCCTCAACTCCATCAAGCTCTCCGGCTTCAAATCCTTCGCCGAGCCCACCAACTTCATGCTGCCCGGCCAGCTGGTGGGCGTGGTGGGGCCGAACGGCTGCGGCAAGTCCAACATCATGGACGCCGTGCGCTGGGTGCTGGGCGAGAGCAAGGCCAGCGAGCTGCGCGGCGAGTCCATGCAGGACGTGATCTTCAACGGCACCACCAGCCGCAAGCCCGCTTCGCGCGCGTCGGTGGAGCTGGTGTTCGACAACGCCGACCACCGCGCGGGCGGCCAGTGGAGCCAGTTCACCGAGATCGCCGTCAAGCGCGTGCTGACCCGCGACGGCAACAGCAGCTACTACATCAACAACCAGCCCGTGCGCCGCCGCGACGTGCAGGACGTGTTCCTGGGTACGGGCCTGGGGCCGCGCGCCTACGCCATCATCGGGCAGGGCACCATCAGCCGCATCATCGAGTCGCGGCCCGAGGAGCTGCGGCTGTTCCTCGAAGAGGCGGCGGGCGTCTCCAAATACAAGGAGCGCCGGCGCGAGACCGAGAACCGCCTGGCCGACACGCGCGAGAACCTCACGCGCGTGGAAGACATCCTGCGCGAGCTGAACGCCAACCTCGACAAGCTCGAACGCCAGGCCGAGGTGGCCGCCCAATACAACGCGCTGCACGCCGACGTTACGCTCAAGCAGCACCAGCTCTGGTTCCTGAAGAAGCAGGACGCCGAGGCCGACCAGGACAAGGTGCGCACCGAGGGCCTGCAGGCCGTGAACGACCTGGAAGCGCGTATGGCCGACCTGCGCCGCGTGGAGGCCGACCTCGAAGCCATCCGCCAGAACCACTACGCGGCGGGCGACCAGGTCAACCAGGCCCAGGGCCAGCTCTACGAAGCCACGGCGGAGGTGGGCAAGCTCGAAGCCGAAATCCGCTACGTGGTCGAGGGCCGCCAGCGCGTGGAGCAGCGCCTGGCGCAGCTGGCCGAGCAGATCGTGCAATGGGCCGCCCGCAAGGAAGAGGCCGAGGGCGAGATAGAACACCTGGCCGGCGCGGGCGTGGACGCCGAAGAACAGGCCATGCTGCTCGCGGCGCAAGTGGAAGAACAAGCCGCGCAACTGCCCGACCTGGAAGACGCGCTGCGCCAGGCCCAGTCGCGCGCCGCCGAACAGCGCGGCGCGGTGGTGCAGGTGCAGCAGCAAATCCAGGTGCTGGCCGCAGAGCAGCGCAGCATCGACGAGCAGGCCCGCCAGCAGGACGCCCGCTTCGAGCGCCTGCGCGCCGACCGCAATGCCCTGGCCGCGCCCGACGAAGCCCGCCTGGCCGACCTGCAGGAGCAGCTGGCCGCCGCACAGGAGGCCGCCGAGGAAGCCGAAGCCCGCCACGTCGAACTGCAGGACGCCGTGCCCCAGCGCGACGAAGAGCGCCGCGCCCGCCAGCAGGCCGTGAACGCCGAGGGCGCGCGCCAGTCCGAACTGGCCGCGCGGCTCGAAGCGCTGCGCGCGCTGCAAGACAAGGTGAAGGTGGACGGCAAACTCCAGCCCTGGCTGGCACAGCATGGCCTCGACGGCCTGCAAGGGCTGTGGAGCCGCATCCACATCGAACCCGGCTGGGAAAACGCCCTTGAAGCCGCGCTGCGCGAGCGCATGGGCGCGCTGGAAGTCGGGCGGCTGGACATGGTGCGCGGTTTTCTCGCCACCGGCGCGCCGCCCGCGCGGCTGGCCTTTTTCAGCCCTGCCACGGAAGCCACGCCCCGGAACGCCTCCGCGCTGCCGCGCCTGTCCGACCTGCTGCGCGTGCAGGACGCGGGTCTCATGGCCGTCATCGCGGGCTGGCTGCACGGCTGCTACACCGCGCCCACGCTGGATGAAGCCCTGGCCCAGCGCGGCCAGCTCCAGCCCGGCGAAACCATCTACGTGCCCACCGGCCACGCCGTGGGGCCGCACAGCGTGGGCTTCTACGCGCAGGACTCCGAGCAATCGGGCCTGCTCGCCCGCGCGCAGGAAATCGAGCACCTGGACAAGGAACTGCGTGCCCAGGCCCTGATCGTCGAGGAAGCGCGCGCCGCCCTGGTGCGCGCCGAGGCCGCGTATGCCGACGGCGCGCAGCGCCTGGCCGCCGCCCGCCGCGAAGCCACCGACACCCAGGCCCGCGCGCACGCGCTGCAGGTCGAGACCCTGCGCCTGTCGCAGCAGGCCGAACAGGCCCGCGCGCGCGGCGCGCAGATCGGCGCGGACATGGCCGAGGTCGAGGCGCAACTGGCCGACCTGCAGGAGCGCCGCGTGGCCGCCGAGGCGCGCTTCGAGGAACTCGACATGCAACTGGCCGACAGCCAGGAGCGCGAGGCGCAGCTGGGCGACCACGTGATCGCCGCCGAGCGCAAGCTGGCCGAATGCCGCGAGCAGCAGCGCACGCTGGAGCGGCAGGCGCAGGAGGCCGCCTTCTCGCAGCGCAGCCTGGATGCGCGGCGCGGCGAACTCTCGCGCACCATCGAGACCGCCAGCAGCCAAGCGCGCGCCCTGGCCGACGAGGAACAGCGCGCGCGCGACGAGCAATCGCGCCTGTCCGACGCCGCCGCGCAAGGCGGCCTGCAGGACGCGCTGGCCCTGAAGATGGAGCGCGAAAAAGCCCTGGCCGCGCGGCGCAGCGAATACGACGGCCTCACGGCCCAGCTGCGCGCCAGCGACGAGCGCCGCATGGCCACCGAGCGCGCGCTCGACCCGCTGCGCCAGCGCATCACCGATTTCCAGCTGAAAGAGCAGGCCGCGCGCCTGGGCCTGGAGCAGTACGCCAGCCTGCTGGCCGACGCGGGGGCCGACCTTGCCGCGGTCGCCCAGTCGATTGCCGAAAACAACGTGCGCGCCCACGGCCTGCAAAGCGAGATCGACCGCCTGCACCGCGAGATCGCGGCCCTGGGCGCGGTCAACCTTGCCGCGCTGGAGGAATTGACGCTCGCGCGCGAGCGCAAGACCTTCCTCGACGCGCAGACCGAAGACCTGACGCTGGCCATGAACACGCTCGAAGCCGCCATCCAGAAGATCGACGGCGAAACGCGCGAACTGCTCTCGGGCACCTTCGAGACCGTGAACGGCCACTTCGGCCGCATGTTCCCCGAACTGTTCGGCGGCGGGCAGGCCCGGCTCATCATGACGGGCGACGAAATCCTGGACGCGGGCGTGCAGGTCATGGCCCAGCCGCCCGGCAAGAAGAACCAGACCATCCACCTGCTCTCGGGCGGCGAAAAGGCGCTCACCGCCATCGCGCTGGTGTTCGCCATCTTCCAGCTCAACCCCGCGCCGTTCTGCCTGCTGGACGAGGTGGACGCGCCGCTGGATGATGCCAACACCGAGCGCTACGCCAAACTCGTGTCGCACATGAGCGGCGGCACGCAGTTCCTGTTCATCAGCCATAACAAAATCGCGATGGAGATGGCCCGGCAACTCATCGGCGTGACCATGCAGGAGCAGGGCGTGTCGCGCATCGTGGCGGTGGACATGGAGTCCGCGCTTTCCATGGCAGAGGTTTAACAAGAATTCGAATATGAGTACCTTGCAACTGAGCTTGGCAATCATCGGCGGCGTGGTGCTGGCCGTCGTCGTGGGCTACAACGCCTGGATCACCCGCCGCAACACGCCCCGGCGCGCGGAGCCGCCGCCGCAGGACGGCGCGGCGCAACAGGCCCAGGCCCCTGTAGCCGCCCCTGCGGCGGCGGAACCCGCGCTGCGGCAGGAGCCCTCGTTCGACACCGGCCTCGCGCCGCCCGCCGGCGGCCCCCTGGAGTCCGCGATCGAGCCCACGCTGACCGCCGACGCGCTGCCGCCGCTGCCGAGCGCCAGCAGCACGCAGGCCGCCCGGCCCGGCCTCGACCCGCTCATCGACGTGATCGCCACGCTCAATATCGAGGGCGTGGCCTCGGGCGACGCCGCCATCGCCGCGCTGCCGCCCACGCGCCGCGCGGGCACCAAGCCCTTTGCGGTCGAAGGGCTGAACCAGGACACCCAGCAGTGGGAGCCGCCCCAGCCCGGCCAGCGCTACACCCAGTTCCAGGCGGGGGTGCAGCTGGCCAACCGCATGGGCGCGCTCAACGAGATCGAATTCTCGGAATTCGTCGTCAAGACCCAGGCATTCGCCGATGCGATCAACGCCGCGCCAGATTTTCCCGACATGCTCCAGGAAGTGGCCCGCGCGCGCGAACTCGACCAGTTCGCCAGCGAGCATGACGCGCAGCTGTCCTTCCTGCTGCGCGCCCGCGTGGCGGCGTGGAGCCCCGGCTACGTGCAGCAGTGCGCGCAGCGGCAGGGCTTCGTGCTGGGCGCCGTGCCGGGCCGCCTGGTGCTGCCCGCATCCGCGCCGGGCCTGCCGCCGCTGTTCACCCTGTTCTACGACACCCAGGCCGCGCTATCCGAAGACCCCGACCAGTCCGCCATCCGCGACATCGCCCTGAGCCTGGACATTCCGCAGGTAGACCGCGCGGAACAGCCCTTCAACCGCCTGCGCGAAGTGGCCGCCGCCCTGTGCCAGGTGATGGACGCCGCGCTGTGCGACCAGAACGGCACCCCGCTGCCCGCGATGGCGATGGAGCCCATCGTGACCGACCTGGAGCAGCTGTACGACAAGCTCGACAGCCGCGAACTCTCGGCGGGCTCGGCGCTGGCGCGGCGCTTGTTTTCATGATTGAGCCTCTGGCGCGTTTGGCGCGCGAGTCCGACCACGCTGCCGTGCGCGTCCTGTACCGCGAACTCAGGCCGCACGACCCCGTGGTGAGCGACGAGGCATCGCTGGCCCACTTTCGCACCGTGCTGCGGGCCGACAACGTGCGCCTGGTCGTTGCGCTGAGCGGCGGCGAAATCGGCGCGACCTGCATGTTGGCCCTGCTGCCCAATTTCGCCAGCGCGGGCAGGCCCATCGGCGTCATCGAACACGTGATCACCGGCGAACGCTTTCGCCGCAAAGGTCTGGCCCGCACCGCGCTTCAGTTCGCGCTGGACGCCGCCTGGGCCTCGGCGTGCTGCAAGGTCTTCCTGCTGTCGGGCGCGCAGCGCGCCGAGGCGCATCGGCTGTATGAAGCGGTGGGGCTGCTGGGCGGCAGAGAACTGGGGTTTGTCGCCAAGAACCCCCATCTGGAACATCATGACTGAAAATTTGGAGCTTTTTGGCGCTCCAGCCCTGGATGGTCAAGCGCAAGCAGCTACAGAAATAGAAGCACTGCGCGCCCAACTGAACCGCTGGGCGCACGAGTACTACGTGCTCGACCAGCCCACCGTGCCCGACGCCGAGTACGACCGCGTGTTCCGCGCGCTGCAGGCACTGGAGGCCGCGCACCCCGAACTCGTCACGCCCGACTCGCCCACGCAGCGCGTGATCGGCGCGGTGATGGAGGGCCTGACGCCCGTGCGCCACGTGGTGCCCATGCTCAGCATCCATACCGAGACGGACACCGCGGCCACGGGCGCCGAGGCGTTCGATGCGCGCGTGCGCAAGGAGCTGAAGCTGGCCGAATCCGACCCGCCCGTCGAGTACGTGGCCGAGCCCAAGTTCGACGGCCTGGCCATGAGCCTGCGCTATGAAGGTGGCCGCCTCGTGCAGGCCGCCACGCGCGGCGACGGCGAGGTGGGCGAGGACGTGACGCACAACATCCGCACCATCCGCCAGATACCGCTGTCGCTGGTCAATGCGCCGCCCGTGCTGGAGGTGCGCGGCGAGGTCTACATGCGCCGCGCCGACTTCGACGCGCTCAACGAGCGCCAGCGCGAGAAGGGCGAGAAAACCTTCGTCAACCCGCGCAATGCCGCCGCGGGGGCGGTGCGCCAGTTGGATTCGGGCATGGCCGCGCAGCGCCCGCTGTCGTTCTTTGCCTATGGGCTGGGCGCGATCACGCCGGCGGATGAGGGCGGCCCCGCGTTCACCACGCACTATGAAGTGCTGCAAGCGCTCAAATCATGGGGTTTTCCGGTTGCAGCCCAGGTGCGTATTGCGCTAGGCGCTCCTGAATTGGTAGCGTTCCACCGCGAGGTCGGGGCCAGCCGCGACCAGTTGCCCTACGACATCGACGGCGTGGTCTACAAGGTCAACCGCCTGGACTGGCAGCAGAGCCTGGGCTTCAAGACCCGCGAGCCGCGCTGGGCCGTGGCGCACAAGTACCCCGCGCAGGAGATGATGACGCGCGTCGAGGGCATCGGCGTGCAGGTGGGCCGCACCGGCAAGCTCACGCCCGTGGCGCGGCTCGCGCCCGTGTTCGTCGGCGGGGTCACGGTCACCAACGCCACGCTGCACAACCTGTTCGAGCTGCGCCGCAAGAAGGTGCGCGTGGGCGACGAGGCCATCGTGCGCCGCGCGGGCGACGTGATTCCCGAAGTGGTGGGCGTGGTGCCCGGCGTGCGCCCGGCCTACGTGCCCAACTTCCACATGCCGCGCGAATGCCCCGTGTGCGGCAGCGCCGTGGTGCGCGCCAAGGGCGAGGTCAACCACCGCTGCTCGGGCGGCCTGTTCTGCGCCGCGCAGCGCAAGGAGGCCCTGCTGCACTTCGCTCACCGCCGCGCGATGGACATCGAGGGCCTGGGCGAAAAGCTGGTGGACCAGCTGGTCGACGGCCACATCGTGCGCACGCTGCCCGACCTGTACCGGCTGGGCCTCACGTCGCTGGCCGCGCTGGACCGCATGGCCGAGAAGTCCGCGCAGAACGTGCTCGACGCGCTGCAGAAATCGAAGCAGACCACGCTGCCGCGCTTTTTGTTCGGACTGGGCATCCGCCAGGTGGGCGAGGCCACGGCCAAGGACCTGGCGCGCCACTTCGGCGGGCTGGACGCCATCATGGATGCGAGCGAAGAGCAGCTGTTGCAGGTGCCCGACGTGGGCCCCATCGTGGCGCAGAGCATCCACACCTTCTTCGCCCAGCCGCACAACCGCGAGGTGGTGGAGCAGCTGCGCGCCTGCGGCATCACCTGGGAAGAGGGCGCGCCCGCCGCGCGCGCGCTCCAGGTGCTGGCGGGCAAGACCGTGGTGCTGACCGGCACCCTGCCCACGCTGAGCCGCGACGAGGCCAAGGACATGCTCGAAGCCGCGGGCGCGAAGGTGGCGGGCTCGGTCAGCAAGAAGACCAGCTACGTGGTCGCGGGCGCGGAGGCGGGCACCAAGCTCGCCAAGGCCGAGGCATTGGGCGTGCCCGTGCTGGACGAGGCGGGGATGCTCGCCCTGCTCCAAGGCGACTCGCCGCCCGCCGCACCGGTGGTATAGCTCTTGCCTGCAAAAGAACAGGTATTCCCCGCCTGTTCCAAAAGGAGACAAACCCCATGTTCCAGAAAACCGCCGTGGCAGTGGCCGCGGCGCTGCTCGCCTTGGCCGCCCACGCGCAAGACGCCACCCCCGCGCTGCCCGAAGTCACGGTGACCACCCCCGGCGGCGCCAAGCCTTTGTTCGACACGGCGGGTTCCGCCGACCGCGTGGATGGCGACCGGATGCGCGAAGACCGCCCCGGCGTGCAACTGTCCGAGAGCCTCGCCAGCGTGCCCGGCCTGCAGATCCGCGACCGGCAGAACTACGCGCAAGACCTGCAACTCAGCGTGCGCGGCTTCGGCGCGCGCTCCACCTTCGGCGTGCGCGGCGTGCGGCTGTACGTGGACGGCATTCCCGCCACGCTGCCGGACGGGCAGGGCCAGACGTCGAACATCGACATCGCCTCCGCCGACCGCGTGGAAGTGCTGCGCGGCCCGTTCTCGGCGCTGTACGGCAACTCCTCGGGCGGCGTGGTGCAGGTGTTCACCGAAGACGGCTCCGGCCCGCCCCGGCTGGAGGCGTCCTCCTCCACCGGCAGCTGGGGCACGCGGCGCAACGGCGTCGAACTCAGCGGCAGCAGCGGCGACCTGGGCTACGTCGTCAGCGCCAGCAGCTTCCACACCGACGGCTGGCGCGCCCACGGCGCCGCCGACCGCGACCTGTTCAACGCCAAGCTCACCCAGGCGCTGGGCGGCGGCGACAAGCTGAGCCTGATCGCCAACTACGTGCACATCAACGCGCAGGACCCCATGGGCCTGACCGCCGCGCAGGTGGCCCAGGACCCGCGCAGCGCCGCGCTCGCCACGCAGTACGACACGCGCAAGAGCGTGGAGCAGGGCCAGGTCGGCCTGCTGTACGAGCACCACATCGACGCCGGCCAGCAACTGCGCCTGATGGCCTACGGCGGCCAGCGGCGCACGGTGCAATTCCAGTCCATTCCCGCCAGCACCCAGGCCAACCCCCTCAGCCCCGGCGGCGTGATCGACCTGAACCGCCAGTACGCGGGCTTCGACCTGCGCTGGAGCGGCCAGACGCAACTCGCGGGCCGCCCGTTCGAGTTGACCGCGGGCCTGGCCTACGACGGCCTGCGCGAGCACCGGCGCGGCTACGAGAACTTCATCGGCCCCACCCTGGGCGTGCAGGGCGCGCTGCGCCGCGACGAGGAGAACACCGCGCGCAATGCCGACCCCTACGTGCAGGCCGCATGGCAGGTGGCCGAGCGCTGGCGGCTGGAGGCGGGCTTGCGCCGCAGCGGCGTGAAGGTCAACTCCGAAGACCACTACATCGTCGGCTCCAACGGCGACGACAGCTGGAACCGCCGCTTCAGCGCCTGGCTGCCCACTGCCGCGCTGCGCTACCAGGCCACGCGCGACCTGGCCTTCTACGCCGCGGCCGGGCGCGGCTACGAGACCCCCACGCTCAATGAACTGGCCTACAGCACCACCGGCGCGGGCGTGAACACGGCGCTGGGCGCGGCCAGCAACACCAGCCTGGAACTGGGGGCCAAGGCCCGCGTGGGCGGCGGGCTGCTGACGGCGGCCCTCTTCCAGACCGGCACTGGCAACGAGATCGTCACCAACACCAACGTCGGCGGCCGCTCCACCTACCAGAACGCGGGCCGCACGCGCCGCCAGGGCGCGGAACTGGCCTGGCAGCACGAAACGCAGAGCGGCTGGCGCACCCAGCTGGCCTTTACCGCCATCAACGCGCGCTACCGCGACGCCTTCTGCTCCCCCGCGCCTTGCGGCGGCGGCAGCCTGGTGCCGGCAGGCAACCGCATCCCCGGCATCGCGCCGCGAATGCTCTACGCCGCCGCGGGCTACATGCCGACGCAGGGCTGGCGCGCGGGCGTCGAAGTGACGGCCCTGGCGGACACCCAGGCCAACGACGCCAACACCGCCCGCGCCCCTGGCTACGCCGTGACCGCGCTGCACGCGGGCTACCGCAAGCTGTGGGAGCACTGGGAGTTCAACGCCTTCGTGCGCGTGGACAACCTGTTCAACCGCCGCTACATCGGCTCGGTGATCGTCAACGAGGGCAACGCGCGCTACTTCGAGCCCGCGCCGGGCCGCAGCGCCACGCTGGGGGTGACGGGCGCGTACCGCTTCTGACGACGCTCCGTCATCTCAAAAACTGGCACGGCCCAAGCCAGCGGACGGCCAGCAAGGGCCGCCCCGCGGCAAAGGCCGTCGTCCCCCTCGAGGGGGATGGAGCGAAGCGACACAGGGGGTGCTTCAGATATGCCGTTGCCAGGTGGTGAACAGGCCGGCCACCACGGCAATGGCGCCGAGGTAGATGAAGCCGTCCTGCACGCTCAGCAGGTTGGCCTGCTTGACGACCATTTCGTAGATGTTGAACAGCGCCAGCGAATGGGCCTCGGCCAGGCTGTGGCCGGTGGCCATGAAGCTGCCCGTCATGCTGTCGAGCAGGGGCTGCACTGACGGGTTGCTCGGCGTGACCGCCTCGGCCAGCTGCGCATAGTGCAGCGCGCCCCGGTGCTGTTCGAGCATGATGATGGTGGCCGTGGAGAACGAATAGGTCAGCTGCTTCAAAATGCCCTTGAAGCGGTACCCGTGGTGGTATTCCTCGTCCGAGAACATGCCGAAGGCCGCCGCGCCGACCGGCAGCGCCATGGTGAGCAGCAGGGCGCCGCGCAGGAACATCGGGCCGATCAGCCAGCTGGTGCTGACGTCGGGCGGCAGCCGCGAGAGCCAGAAGCACACCAGGATGGTGATCATGTACCCCGGAATCATCAGGAATTTCTTGTTGCCGATGAGGGGCGAATACTTGAAATAGAGAAACACCAGCGGCAGCGCCGCCAGGGCGGAAAACCCGACCAGATTCCCCGTGTTCTCGACCGGATAACCGAGCCCGCCCTCCAGCAGGCGCGACACCAGGTAACCCAGCGCATTGCTGATGTAATAGAAAAACGTATACAGGATCAACCCGGTCTGGAAGGGCTTTTCCTTGATCGCCTGGAATTTAACCAGGGGGTGCGGCTGGCTCCACTGGTGGCGCGCGAACCACGCGAGCGCTCCCAGCCCGCAGGCGGACAGCACGATCAGCTGCGGCGAGCCCGTGAACAGCTGGAACCGGATCTGCTGCATGGCGATCTGCAACATGCCGATGCCGGCGGCGAACACGATGTAGGCCCAGAAGTGGGCCTCGCCCTGGACGGCTTCTTCCTGGCGCCCAGTCTCCGGTATGGCGACGGACGCGAACCCGGCCAGGCCGAAGCCCGCCAGGGCGGTGGCGGCGAACAGGGCCTGCCACCCCGCGTGGGCCACCAGATAGGCCCCGAGCAGCGGCGCCGTCGCGCTGGCCAGCAGGATGTTGGTGAGGAAAATCCGCGTGGCGATGGAGCGCGAGGGCCCGCTGAAACTGACCTGGATGATGATGCGGCAGGCGCAGAGCATCGGCCCCATGAAGTACCCCTGGAACGCCCGCGCGAAGGCCATTTCCACGGAAGACTCGGCAAACATCGCGGCCAGGCCCGCCATGGAAAACAGCAGCGGGCACGCGACGAGGTACCTGCGGTGGCCCACGCGCTCGATCCACCACTGCTGCTGCAGGATGCCCAGCACCGAGGCGACGGCATAGGCGCTCGTGGCCCACACCAGCTCGTCGGGCGGCGCGTTCAGGCCGCCCGCGATATAGCTGGCGAAGAAGGAAAACGCGCCGTTGTCAAAATAGTCCAGGGCCACGAGAAGGCCCAGCGCCACGGGGAAAAGCGGGTGGGGGCCGGCGGAGTCGCCGGATGCAGCAGTCATGGGGGAGTCCAGTCCGTTAATTCTTCTTCCGCCGCTCCCGCATGGCCAGGCGCTCGCCGGCCATGGATTCCGAGGTGGCGCCCTCGATGCGGCGCATCAGGTAGTTCAGGTCGTCGGTCAGGTCGTCCCGGATGGCCTCGGCCTCCTGCAGCTCCTTGCGCACGTCGCTGATGCGCCGCACCAGGGCCTCCCGCTGTTGGGACACCGCGGACGCAATGTCGCGCAGCGCCTCGGTCGAATAGCCAGCCTTGCCTTCGTGCAGCAGTTCCTGCGGCCGCTTGAGGATTTCCCGCGTCGCGTCTATCGAAAACCCCAGGGAGCGCAGGCGCAGCACGCGCTGGTACGTCGCCAGGTCGCTTTCGCTGTACAGGCGGTAGCGGCCATCGCTGCGCGAGGGGGTGACGATGCCGCGCTCCTCGTAGTACTTCAGGGTGCGCGGGGTCACGCCCAGGCGCTGGGCGGCGTCCCGCACGGTCAGCAGCAAGGGGTCGGGGTCGCTCATGCCAGCGCTCTGCGGTGCATCGGTGGGTAGGGTGCCAATGGTATACGTGAACGTACACGTTTGCAAGCGCGCGCAGGTGTAAAGGGTGCCGTCGCACTGATGCGCAGCCAGGGTGGGTTTTTGAACGAAATCGGCCTCCAGCGCTTGTGTGGCAAGCGCGGGCAGCTATTCATTTGGTAGCTGCTGCCATTCCCGCATACGCCGGTACAGCGTGCCGCGCGAGATGCGCAGCTGGCGCGCCGCCTGCGCGATGTTGCCGCCGGCGGCGGCCAGCGCGTCCTCGATGAGTTTGCGGCTGTGCTCGCGCAGGGTGGGCGGCGGCGCCGGTTCGGGCTCCGGCGTTTCGGCGCAGGAGGAGGCGGCGGGGAGCGGCAGGGAGAGGCGCTCGCCGTGCGCGTGCAGGCGTGCCTGCACCCAGGCGTGCAGCCCGTTGGCCAGCCGCAGGCCGTGCGGCCCGGGGTGGCGGGTCAGGTGCAGCAGCGCCTCCAGCCCGTGGCCGAACAGGGCCTCCACGGGGCGCGGCCCGGCATCGGCGGCGGGCAGGCGGCCCGCGAGGCGCTCGCCCGCGGCGTTGATCCACGCCACCGTGCCGTCCGCCGCCACGCCCGCCAGCCCCTGCAGCGGCGTGCCCAGCAGCGCCGGGCTGGTCTGGAAGCCCAGCACCAGGTGCTCCCGCGACTGCGCCTGGAGCAGGGCGTTCTCGATCGTGGTGGCGTACAGGCCCACGAGCTGCGCGGCGTCGAAGCCGAAGGGCTGCAGCACGGTCAGGTCCAGCACGCCGGCCACGCGGCCCCGCACGTCGCGGATGGGGGCCGCTGCGCAGTGCAGGGCGCGCAGGTCGTCGAAGTAGTGCTCGCCGCCCAGCACGGTGCAGGCCTGGCCCGTGGCGGCGACGATGCCCGGCGCGGTGGTGCCCGAGGCGCGCTCGGCCAGGTTCGAGCCCACGTGGCCCACGTGCCGCGCGGGCAGGCCGCCGTCCGCGGCCGCCGCGCTGGTGTAGAGCATCATGCCGTCGCCGTCCGTGAGCAGCACGCCCACGCCCGTGCCGGCGAGCGAATGCTCCAGCGCCGTCAGCTCGGGCTGCGCGGCGTGCAGCAGCCCCCGGCTGCGCTCCAGCGCGCCGTGCAGGCGGCTGGGGGTCACGGGGTCGAACGCCACGTCGCGCTGCCGGTCGGGGTGCTGGCGGTGGCAGCGCATCCACGACTGGAGCACCGCCTCGCTCACCAGGCCGGAAGGGCGCTGGCCTTCCTCGAAGAATTGCTGCCGCGCCCTCGCCACGCGCTCGGCGGGCGTGGTGGCAAACAGCTGGCGCGGGGGGCTGGAGAGGGACATGGCAGTCAATGTGTTCTGTTGTGGAACAGATGGGCCTCAGGGGAATCCCTGGGGTGTCCAAAGCGGGACGGTGCGCGATGCTACCGGGGGATTTAATTTCACTGCCTCACCCGCGATACATCACAAAGGAGACAACATGCTTGGTCGCATCACCCCCATCGCCTCGGCTGCGCTTGCCAGCCTGGTGGCGCTTTCCGCCTTCGCCCAGGACAACCCGCACCTGGCGTCCGTGAAGCGCGTGGACGACACCTTCATCCGCGCCAACGCGCTGAACACGAACGACTGGCCCGCCATCGGCGTCGACTACTCCGAAACGCGCTACAGCCGCCTGAACCAGATCAACGACGGCAACGCCAAGCAGCTCGGCCTGGTCTGGTCGTACAACCTCGAATCCACGCGCGGCGTGGAGGCCACGCCCGTGGTGGTCGACGGCGTGATGTACCAGACCGCCTCCTGGAGCGTGGTGCACGCCATCGACGTGCGCACGGGCAAGAAGATCTGGACCTACGACCCCAAGGTCGATCCCACCAAGGGCAAGAACGGCTGCTGCGACGTGGTCAACCGCGGCGTGGCGCTGTGGAAGGGCAAGGTCTACGTCGGCGCGTTCGACGGCCGCCTGATCGCGCTGGACGCCGCCACCGGCAAGGTGCTGTGGGAGAAGAACACCATCGAAGGCCAGAAGGGCGCGTACACCATCACCGGCGCGCCGCGCGTGTTCAACGGCAAGGTCATCATCGGCAACGGCGGCGCGGAATACGGCGTGCGCGGCTTCATCACCGCCTACGACGCCGAAACCGGCGAGCAGAAGTGGCGCTGGTACAGCGTGCCCGGCAACCCGGCCAAGCCCTACGAAACCCCCGAGCTGAAGGCCGCCGCCAAGACCTGGGACCCGAGCGGCAAGTACTGGGAGGCGGGCGGCGGCGGCACCATGTGGGACACCATGACCTTCGACCCCGAGCTCAACACCATGTACGTGGGCGTGGGCAACGGCTCGCCCTGGGCCGCCAAGCTGCGCAGCCCCAAGGGCGGCGACAACCTGTACCTGGGCTCCATCGTGGCGCTGGACCCGGACACCGGCAAGTACAAGTGGCACTACCAGGAAACGCCGTCGGACAACTGGGACTACACCTCCACCCAGCCCATGATCCTGGCCGACATCACGCTCGACGGCAAGCCGCGCAAGGTCATCCTGCACGCGCCCAAGAACGGCTTCTTCTTCGTGATCGACCGCACCAACGGCAAGTTCATCTCGGCCAAGAACTTCGTGGACGTGACCTGGGCCAAGGGCTATGACAAGAACGGCCGGCCCATCCAGATCGCCGCGGCGCGCGACGGCCGCGACCCCGACGCCGTGCCCGGCCCCAACGGCGCGCACAACTGGCACCCCATGTCCTACAACCCGAACACGGGCCTGGTGTACCTGCCGGCGCAGCACATTCCCGTGGCGATGGTGGACGACCCGAAGTGGAAGTTCAACCATCCCCAGCCCATGGCCTTCGGCTCGGGCACGGGCTGGAATACCGCCAAGACCGCCCTGGCCGACCCGGCCAAGGTCAAGAGCCAGCCCATGGGCCGCCTGGTGGCCTGGGACCCGGTCCGGCAGAAGGAAGCCTGGGGCGTGCAATACGTCTCGCCCTGGAACGGCGGCACGCTGACCACGGCGGGCAACCTCGTCTTCCAGGGCACGGCGGACGGGCGCTTCATCGCCTACAACGCCGCCAACGGCCAGAAGGTCTGGGAGACCTCCGTGGGCGGCGGCGTGGTGGCCGCGCCCAACACCTACACGGTGGACGGCAAGCAGTACGTGTCCATCGCCGTGGGCTGGGGCGGCGTCTACGGCCTGGCGGGCCGCGCGTCGGACAAGCAGATGCCCGGCACCGTCTACACCTTCGCCCTGGGCGGCACGGCCAAGATGCCCGAGTTCGTGGACTACCGCATGGGCAAGCTGCTGCAGGGCGTGAAGTACGACCCCGCCAAGGTGCCCCAGGGCATGAGCCTGTACGTGGAGAACTGCTTCGCCTGCCACGGTATGCCCGGCATCCAGAAGGGCGGCGCGCTGCCCAACCTCGCGTACCTGGATGCGGCCTACATCGAGCACCTGCCCAACTTCATCTTCAATGGCCCGGCCACCTCGCGCGGTATGCCCGACTTCACGGGCAAGCTGTCGAACGACGACGTGGAAGCCATCAAGGCCTTCATCCAGGGCACGGCTGACGCCATCCGCCCGCAAGCCGCCGCCAAGTAACCGAAAGGAGACCTGTCCATGCAAAAACACCTCAAGTTCTACATCAACGGCCAATGGGTGGACCCCGCCGTGCCGCGCACGCACGACGTGGTCAACCCCTCCACCGAAGAGGTCTGCGCCCAGATCAGCCTGGGCTCGGCGGCCGACGTGGATGCCGCCGTGGCCGCGGCGCGCAAGGCGTTCGAAACCTTCTCGCAGACCACCCGCGAAGAGCGCGTGGCGCTGCTGGCCAAGGTGCTGGAGGTCTACCAGCAGCGCTACGGCGACGTGGTGCAGGCCGTTTCCACCGAAATGGGCGCGCCGCTGTGGCTCTCCAAGGCCGCGCAGGCCGCGATGGGCGTGGCGCACCTGGCCGAAACCATCAAGGTGCTAAAGGACTTCGAGTTCGTCAAGGTGCAAGGCACCACCGCCATCGCCCACGAGCCGGTGGGCGTGGTGGGCATGATCACGCCCTGGAACTGGCCCATCAACCAGATCATGTGCAAGGTGGCTCCGGCGCTGGCGGCGGGCTGCACCATGGTGCTCAAGCCGTCCGAGGTGTCGCCGCTCAACGCCATCGTGGTGGCCGAGGTGATGCACGCGGCCGGCGTGCCGCCCGGCGTGTTCAACCTCGTCAACGGCGACGGCCCCGGCGTGGGCTCGGCCATGTCGGAGCACCCCGGCATCGACATGATGACCTTCACCGGAAGCACGCGCGCGGGCATCGCAGTCGCCAAGGCGGCGGCGGACACCGTCAAGCGCGTGGCGCAGGAGCTGGGCGGCAAATCCGCCAACATCGTGCTGGACGATGCCGACCTGGGACAGGCCGTCACCCAGGGCGTGCAGGCCGTGATGATGAACTCCGGCCAGAGCTGCAACGCGCCCACGCGCATGTTCGTTCCGCGCGCGAAGCACGCCCAGGCCGTGGCCGTGGCCAAGGCCGTGGCATCGGCCATTCCGGTGGCCGATGCCCTGACCGAAGGGATGCACATGGGCCCGGTGGTCAACCAGCTGCAGTTCAGCAAAATCCAGGGCCTGATCCAGAAGGGCATCGACGAGGGCGCGACCCTGGTCACGGGCGGCACCGGCCGGCCCGACGGCATGACCAAAGGCTTTTTCGTCAAGCCCACGATCTTTGCCGACGTGACGAACGACATGACCATCGCACGCGAGGAAATCTTCGGCCCGGTGCTGTCCATCCTGCCCTACGACACGGAGGAAGACGCCATCCGCATGGCGAACGACTCGGTCTACGGCCTGTCGGGCTACGTGCAGTCCGGCAGCCTGGAGCGCGCCCGCCGCGTCGCCAGCCGGATGCGCACGGGCATGGTCCATTTGAACGGCGCCGGCCCCGACCCGGCCGCGCCCTTTGGCGGCTACAAGCAGTCAGGCAATGGCCGCGAGTGGGGCGCGCACGGCTTCCATGACTTCCTCGAAGTCAAGGCCGTGATGGGCTACCAGCCCTGAAAAGACGCTTCGGCCCGCATGGAGGCGCTGCCGTCCGGCAGCGCCGTCCACAAGACCAGCCCGTTGGCGCCGGGGGTCGCGTTGAGGGTGAGCGGCGTACCCAGCAGACTGGGCCGCAGGCCGCGGTATTGGAAGCGCCGCGGCGGCTGGCCGCCCAGCCGTGCCGCCAGCCCCGCCAGCAGCGTGGCCTGCAACGGGCCGTGCACCACCAGGTTGCCGTAGCCTTCCACGTTGCGGCAGTAGTCCTGGTCGTAGTGGATGCGGTGGCCGTTGAAAGTCAGCGCCGAGTAACGGAACAGCAGCGTGGACGTGGCCTCGAACGGCTCGCAGTGCGTGGGCGCCGGCAGGGCGTCGGCCGCGGGCGGCGTGGCGCCGGGCGGCGCGGGCTGCCTGTAGACGATGTCATGGTCTTCGGTGATGGCGACCTTTTCTCCATCCAGAATTTCATGCCGCACCGTGACGAACACCAAGTCCCCGCTGCGGCCGCGCTTGTGCTCGACCGAGGTGACCGTGGAGCGTTTGCGCACGGTCGTGCCCAAGGCCACCGGCGCATGGAAGTCGAGGCGGCCGCCCGCCCACATGCGGTTGGCCAGCGGCACGGGCGGCAGGAACCCGCCGCGTGCCGGATGCCCGTCGCGGCCCAGCGCGCTGGCGGGCAGGCCGTCCAGGAAGTACAGCCAATGCCATAGCGGCGGCAGCGCGGCGCCCTCCACGAATGGCTCCTGCGGCAGGCCCAGCGTAGCGGCCATCAGGCGCGCGTGGCGGGCTGACAAGGTGTCTTTGTCCTGGGATTCCCTGCCGATCCAGGTGCGAAGCAAGCCCATGTCGAGGGCGGCTTCGCCAGAGGCGTGCGATGTGCTCATGTCTGCAAGAGCTTGCCGGGGTTCATCAGGTTCTGCGGGTCCAGCGCCGCCTTGATCCGCTGCATCAGCCGCAGTTCCAGTGCGCTCTTGTAGTGCGGCAGTTCGTCGCGCTTGTGCTGGCCGATGCCGTGCTCCGCGCTGATCGAGCCGCCCAGGCGGTGCGCCACGCCATGGACGATGGCGTATACCTCCTTGGTCAGCCCCACCACCTGCTCTTCGGTCTGGTCCGCGCCGCGCGAGACGTTGTAGTGCACGTTGCCGTCGCCCAGGTGGCCGAAGGTGATGGTGCGCATGGAGGGGAAGTGTTTTTGCAGCGCCGCGTCTGCCTCGCGCACGAACTCGGCCACCGCCGAGATCGGCACCGACACGTCGTGCTTGATGCTCTTGCCGGGGCTGGCCTCGGCCAGCGGCACGCTCTCGCGCAGGTGCCAGAACGCCTTGCTCTGCGCCAGGCTTTCGGCGATGGCCGCGTCCAGCACCAGCCCTTCTTCCATCGCGGCTCCCAGAACGTTCTCGAACTGCGCCTGCGCGTGTTCCTCGCTCTCCATGTCCGACAGTTCCAGTAGTGCGAAGTAGGGCGCTTCGCTCGACGACCCGTCGAACGGCAGGCGCTGTGGCGGGAACATGCGCACCACGTCGTGCAGCACATGGCCCGCCATCACCTCGAAGCCGGTCAGCGCGGGGCCGAAGCCCTTCCTGGCATGGGCCAGCAGCGCAATGGCGTTCTCCACGGACTCGAGCGCCAGCAGGGCCGTGCGCTGCGCGGCGGGCAGCGGGTGGAGCTTGAGCGTGGCGCCGGTGATGATGCCCAGCGTGCCCTCGCTGCCGATGTAGAGGTCGCGCAGGTCGTAGCCCGTGTTGTCCTTGCGCAGTCCGCGCAGGCCATGCCAGATCTCGCCCTCGGGCGTGACCACCTCCAGCCCCAGCGCGAGGTCGCGCGCATTGCCGTAGCGCAGCACCTGCGTGCCGCCCGCGTTGGTGGCCAGGTTGCCGCCGATGGTGCAGGTGCCCTCGGCGGCCAGGCTCAGGGGGAACAGGCGGCCCGCATCGCGCGCGGCCTGCTGCACTTGTTGCAACGTGCAGCCCGCATCGGCCACCAGAGTGTCGTTATCGGTGTCGATGGCGCGGATGGTGTTCAGGCGCGTGAGCACCAGCACGACCGACCGGCCCGAGCCATCCGCCGTCGCGCCGCCGCACAGGCCGGTGTTGCCGCCCTGGGGAACGACGGGAATCCTGCGCTCACGGCACAGGCGCACCACGCCCGCCACTTCCTGCGTGCTGCCGGGCCGCACCACGGCCTGGGCCTGTCCCCTGTACCGGCCACGCCAATCCACGAGGAAAGGAGCGGCGGCTTCGCCGGTGAGCACGTGGGCGGCGCCGACGAGGGCGGCCAGTTCGTCTTGGATGCCCATGCCCTTACTCCGCCTTGGCGCCCGAGAGCTTCACGATCTCGGCATAGCGCTTGAGTTCGCTCTGGATGAAGCCGCCGAACCAGGCGGGCGATTCGCCGTCGGACACGATGCCGCCGAGGGTCATCTCGATCTGCTTGCGCGTGTCCGGGTCTTTGAGCACGGCGTTGATTTCGGTATTCAGCTTGTCCTGGACCGGCTTGGGCAGCCCTGCCGGCGCCAGCACGCCGTACCAGGCCGAGGCGATCATGTCCTTGTAGCCCAGTTCGGCGAACGTGGGCACATCGGGCAGCGCGGGCAGGCGCTTGCTCGATGCCACGGCCAGTGCCTTGAGGTTGCCGCTTTTCACATGGCCGAGCGAGCCGGTGTCAAGGATGAAGTCCACCTGGCCGCCCATCAAATCCGTGAGCGCCGGACCGCTGCCTTTGTAGGGCACATGGGTGATCCGGATGCCCGCCACCTTCTGCAGCAGCGACGACGACAGGTGCTGCGACGAGCCATTGCCGCCCGAGCCGTAGGTGAGGGTGCCGGGGTTTTTCTTCGCCTCGGCAATCAAGTCCTGCGCGGTCTTGAAGCGTGAGGCGGACGAGACTTCCAGCACATTGGGGATCATCGCCACATAGGCGATGGGCGTGAAATCCTTGACCGGGTCGAAGCCCGGCTTGGCGTACAGGTACGGCCCGGCCACGTTGGCCGAACTGGTGGCCATGAGCAGGTTGTAGCCATCGGGCTTTTCCTTGGTGAAGGCGCTCGTGCCGATGGTGCCGCCCGCGCCGCCCTTGTTGTCCACCACCACGGGCTGTTTGAGCCGCGCCGTGAGCTTGGCACCGATCAGCCGCGCCAGCGCATCGGTGGCGCCGCCGGCGGCCCAGGGCACGAGCAGTTTGATGGGGCGATTGGGATAGCTGTCGGCTGCCTGGGCGCGCGACAGGGCCGGGGCCAGCAGGGCGGCGCCGAGCAGCGCAACGGCCAGTGGGCGGAAGAACGGTGGCATGGAGTCTCCTGGGTTGTAAGTGGCCGCGATGGTGGGCGTACGCAGGAGATTTGAAAAATCCTTTCTCCGAATGGCTCTGATACTTTGGCGGTATGAGAAAGAGGCAGGCGGCGCTTACTTCGCCGGCCTGGGCGACCGCAGCCACGCAATGGCCTCGCGCACCATCGGGTGGTGGCGGTTCTCGTTCCACACAGCGGCGGCGGTGACGACCATGATCTTTTCGAACAGGGGCCGCACCACCACGTTGGCGGGCGCCAGCCGGCGCATGGAGGCGGGCACCAGCGCCACGCCCTGGCCGCAGCCCACGTAGGCGATCTGCGAGCTGACGGAGCGCACCTCGTGCAGCACGCGCGGCGCGAAGCCGTGCGCGCGGCAGGTGTGGGTGAGCATGTCGAAATACACGGGGCTGACCTGCCGCGCCGACATCACCAGCGGCTCGGCGGCCAGCGATTTGAGCCGTATGCGCGCCTGAGCGGCCAGCGCGTGCCCGGCGGGCAGCGCCACGGCCAGCCGGTCTTCGGTCAGCGGCAGGGTGGAGATGCCGTTGCCGCCGGCCTCGCCGCCTACCGTGCCATCGAGCCGCGCGAAGGCCAGGTCCAGTTCGCCCGCCTCCAGGCCCGCGATCGCGTCCACGCTGTCGATCTCGCGCACGAACACGGTGAGCTTGGGGTGCGTGCGCTTGAGGTGCTCCAGCAGCTGGGGCACCGTCTCCAGCATGGCCGAGGTGATGGCGCCCACGTGCAGCACGCCCGACTGGCCCGCCGCCACCTCGCGCACCACGCGCTCCAGTTGCTCCACCTGCAGCGCGAACTGGCGCACGGCGGGCAGGATGGCCGCGCCCGCCGGGCTGAGCTGGGTGCCGCGCCGCGAGCGCTCGAACAGGCGCAGCCCGAGCGAATGCTCCAGCACCTTGATCTGCTCGGTGAGCGGCGGCTGCGACATGGCCAAGCGTGCGGCGGCGCGGCCGAAGTTCTGTTCCTCGGCCACGGCCAGGAACATCCAGAGCTGGCGGATCAGGCGGTAGTCGATGGTGCCCATGATTCCGTAATTCGTATGAGGCAGATAGTTCAATAGTATTTCACGTATCAGCCGCGCGTCGCGATCATCCGGCCATCCCATCCCGGAAACCATCGCCATGACGACCCCACGCACTCCTCTCGAACGCCTCGCGGCGCTGGACACCAACACCATCTCCGACGCGCTCGACTTCCTCGGCCTGCCCGGCGCCACCTGTGGCCTGCGCCCGCTGTGGGACTGTCCCAGCATCGTGGGCCGCGCCAGCACCGTCCAGCTGGGTCCCAAGGGCGATGCCCAGCCCACGGTGCACCTGATCTCGCCCGTGATCGACGCGGTGACCACCGATGACCGTGTGCTGGTGGTGGCGGGCGGTGCGGAGGGCGTCTCGTGCTGGGGCGACATCCTGGCCAACGCCGCGAAGGCGAGGCAGGTGCGCGGCACGGTGATCGACGGCCTGAGCCGCGACATCGACGGCAGCGCGTCCATCGGCTACCCGGTCTATGGCCGGGGCGTGACCATGGTCAGCGCGCGCAACCGCGTGGTCCAGACCGCCTCGGGCACGCCGGTGCGGATGGCGGGCGTCACCGTGCACGAGGACGACTACGTGATCGCCGACCGCTGCGGCGCCGTCTTCGTGCCCGCCGCGCGCATCGGGGACGTGCTCGACCTGGGCGAGCGCATCGCCCGCCGCCAGGATGGCATGGTGGCCGCCGTACGCGCGGGCCGCCCGGTGGCCGAGGTGATGCACGACAAGGAGTTCGAGGCCATCGCCGCTCCCTCGAAGTAATTCAAAAGTGATAGCTGGAAGCGCTTGATGGACGGGCGCTGGAGGCTGATTTCATTCCAATTTCATACAGGAGACATCCATGCGCCTGCATCGCCTATCCCTCGCTTGCGCCCTGCTGGCCGCCGCCAGCGGCGCGGCCTTCGCCCAGGCCCCGGCGGCCTTTCCGTGCAAGGTCGTCAAGTTCATCGTGCCGTACCCGCCGGGCGGCTCCAGCGACCTGCTGGCGCGCCTGCTCGTGCCGGGGCTCACGCAGCGGCTGGGCGCGACCATCGTGGTGGACAACAAGACCGGGGCCTCCGGCAACATCGGCACCGCGCAGGTTGCCACGGCCAAGGCCGACGGCTGCACCTGGCTGCTGGGCAACGCCACCAACGTAGTGATCAGCCGCAACCTCTACAAGCTGGCCACCGACCCCATGCAGGCGCTGCAGCCCGTGGCCGAGGTGGCGGCCATGCCCATGGTGCTGTACGTCAACGCGCAACTGCCGGTGCAGGACGTGAAGCAGTTCGTCCTGCTGCTGAAGGCCAACCCCGGCAAGTATTCCTACGCCTCGCCCGGCGCGGGCACGCCGCACCATCTGCTGGGCGAGCAACTCCGGCTGGACCTGGGCGCGGCGGCCACGCACGTGCCGTACCGCGGCTCGGGTCCGGCCATCCAGGACGTGCTGGCGGGCAACGTGTCGTTCGCCTTCGAGGGTACGAGCGCCATCATCCCGCACCTGGCCGGCGGAAAGATCCGCGCCCTGGCCACCACGGGCGAAAAGCGCTCTCCCGGCCTGCCCAACGTGCCGACGATGAAGGAACTGGGCTACCCCCAATTCGTGGCGACCAACTGGTATGGCGTGTTCGTGCCCAAAGGCACGCCTGCACCGCTGGTGGAGCGGCTGAACGGCAGCGTGCGCGAAGTTCTCAAAACGCCGCAGGTGACGGAGGCGCTCGCCAAGCTGGATTCGCTGAACTCCGGCTACAGCGTGCCGCAGTACCAGCAATTCGTGCAGCAAGAAGCGCCGCAGTGGGAAGCGCTCGTCCAGCGGACGGGCGCGAAGGTCGATTGATATGCACCCAGGAGCAACACGCATGAACGCACAAGACCAGGAACTGGTCGCCCTCTTCGAAGGGCTGGACACCCCCGGCGTCTCCGACGCCATGGACAAGCTGGGCCTGCACGGCCAGGCGCTGGGCATCATGCCGCTGGACGACTACGGCAAGGCCGTGGTCGGCCCGGCCTTCACCGTCAAGTACGTGCCGGCGGGCGATCCGCCCGGCACGGTGGGCGACTTCATCGACGACGTGGCGCCCGGCGACGTAGTGGTGATCGACAACGACGGGCGCACCGACTGCACCGTCTGGGGCGACATCATGACCCAGTACGCCGGCCTGCGCGGCATCGCCGCCACGGTGATCGACGGCGTGTGCCGCGACGTGGGCAAGGCGCTGGGCGACGGCTACCCCATGTTCTCGGCAGGCCGCTTCATGCGTACCGGCAAGGATCGCGTGCAGGTCGAATCGGTGAACACCACGGTCGCCATCGGCACCGTGCGCGTGGCCGCGCGCGACATCGTGGTGGCCGATGCCAACGGCGTGGTCATCGTGCCGCGCGGCCGTGCCCGCGAGGTGGCCGAAACGGCCCGCAAGATCGAGGAAGTCGAATCGCGCATCCGTGAACAGATCAGCCAGGGCAAGACCCTGGGCGAGGCGCGCGCCGCGCTGGGCTACCACACGCTGCAAACCAAGGAGTGAGCGTCATGACCTACACCACGGAACAACTCGCACAAGCCCGCAGGCTCGGCACCTCCACGCTGTTCGAGGCTTCGGGCCTGGATACCAGCGCCGCCGACATCGCCATCCGCCCCGTGTGGGCGGGCGCGTCCATCGCCGGGCCGGCCTATCCGCTGGAATGCTCGCCGGGCGACAACCTGTCCATCCACATCGCCATGGAGAAGGCGCCGCGCGGCAGCATTCTCGTGGTATCCACGGGCGGCTTTGTCGCGGGCTACTGGGGCGAGGTGCTGACGGTGGCGGCCGAGGCGGCTGGCGTCATCGGCCTGGTGATCGACGGCGGCGTGCGCGACATCGCGGCGCTGACGGCGCGGCGCTTTCCGGTGTTCACGCGCGGAGTCTCGATGCGCGGCACCATCAAGGCCAGCGCGCCCTCGGCGGGCCGGCCCATCAGCTTCACGGGCACGCCCGTGGCCGCGGGCGATCTGGTGGTGGCCGACGATGACGGCGTGCTCGTCATTCCCGCGGCCCATGCCGCGCGCACCCTGGCGGACGGTCAAGCCCGTGCGGACAAGGAGGCCAGGATGATGGAGGCGCTGGTGCAAGGCCAGTCCACGCTGGAACTGATGGGGCTCACCCGTTGGCGGCAAGACGAGTGAGTGCGCCCGGTTACTCGATATCCACGCACAACACCGCGCCCGGGCTGTGCGGCGGGCCATCGCGCCGCTCGGCGAAATAGTGCTCCAGCGTGGTGCGCACGGTGCGGAAGGCCAATTCCTCCCACGGAATCTCGTCTTCCGTGAACAGCCGGGCCTGCATGGTTTCATGGCCGGGGTCGAACTGGTCGCTGGTCAGCGTGGCGCGGTAGAACAGGTGCACCTGGCCCACGCGGCGCACGTTCAGCAGCGAGAACAGCGGGCCGATCTCGAACTGCGCCCCGGCTTCCTCCACCGTCTCGCGCGCCGCGCCTTCCGAGGTGGTTTCGTTCAGCTCCATGAAGCCCGCGGGCAGCGTCCACTTGCCCTTGCGCGGCTCGATGTTGCGCTGGCACAGCAGCACCTTGTCGCCCAGCACCGGCACCGTGCCCACCACCATCAGCGGGTTTTCGTAATGGACGGTGTGGCACACCGTGCAGACGGCGCGGGGTTTGTTGTCGCCGTCGTCGGGCAGGCGGTAGACCACGGCGGCACCGCATTGGCTGCAGTGCTGTATGGGGCGGCGGGGGAAGGTAGCCAATTCGTGCGCTCCGTCAAGCCAGGGTCAAACCATCGTCACGCGCAGGGGCGGCAGGCCATCCACGCCGCCATATAGCGTGTCGCCACGCACCACCGCGCCCACGCCCTCGGGCGTGCCGGTGAAGATCAGGTCGCCCGGCTGCAGCTCCCACGCGGCGGACAGGTGTTCTATGGTCTCGCCAATGCTCCAGATGAGTTGTGCCGTGGTGCTGCGCTGGCGATCCGCGCCATTCACCTGCAGCCAGATGGCGGCGTTGTCCACGCTGCCGGCCTGCGCTGCGGGCACGATGGGGCCCATGGGCGCGCTGTGCTCGAAGCCCTTGCCAATGCACCACGGGCGGCCCTGCTTCTTCATCTCGTTCTGCAGGTCGCGCCGCGTCATGTCCAGGCCCACGGCATAGCCGTAGATGTGGCGCGCGGCATCGGCCGCCGCGATGTTCTTGCCGCCCACGCCAATGGCGACGACCAGCTCCACCTCGTGGTGCAGGCTGGCCGTCAGGCTGGGGTAGGGCATCTGGCCTGTTTCGTCCGCGTTCACGGCCAGCACCGCATCGGCCGGCTTCATGAAGAAGAACGGCGGCTCGCGGCCCGTGAAGCCCATTTCCTTGGCGTGCTCCGCGTAGTTGCGGCCCACGCAGTAAATGCGGTGCACCGGAAAGCGGCTGTCCGTGCCCACCACGGGCAGGCTGGCGACGGGGGGCTGGGGAATCACGTAGCTCATGGCGGTGTCTCTCTTTGGTTGTTTATCCGGGCAAGTGTAGACGCAGCGCGCTATGCTCGACCGCATGAAGCTCTACAGCTACTTTCGCTCCTCCGCGTCGTTCCGCGTGCGCATCGCACTGCGCCTCAAGGGCCTGCCCTTCGACTACCTGCCCGTGCACCTCGTGCGCGGCGACCACCGCCAGGCCCCCTACGCGGACGCGCAGGGCGATGCGCTGGTGCCCCGGCTGGAGACCGACGACGGCCATCTGCTGTCCGAGTCCCTTGCCATCATCGAATACCTGGAAGAAACCTGCCCCGCCGTGCCGCGCCTGCTGCCCGCCGACGCGCTGGGCCGCGCCCAGGTGCGCGCGCTGGCGCAGATGGTGGCGTGCGAAATCCACCCGCTCAACAACCTGCGCGTGCTCAAGTACCTGGTACGCGAGTTGAAGGTGGACGAAGACGCCAAGAACCGGTGGTACCGCCACTGGGTGCGCAGCGGCCTGGAAGCCTTCGAGCGCCAACTGGCGCTGCTGGCCGCCGAGCGCGCGCAGGCGGGCCTGCCGACGTCGGACTACTGCTGGGGCGACGCCCCCACGCTGGCCGACTGCTGCCTGGTGCCGCAGATCTTCAACGCCCGGCGTTTCGACGTGGGCCTGGACGGCCTGCCGCGCGTGCAGGCCGCGCACGCCGCCTGCATGGCGCTGCCCGCCTTCCAGCAGGCCCAGCCCTCGGCCTGCCCGGACGCCGAAGCGTGATGTTCGAACCCGACTGGCCCGCCCCGCCCGGCGTGCGCGCCCTGTGCACCACGCGCGAGGGCGGAGTCAGCGCCGCGCCGTTCGACAGCCTCAACCTGGGCGACCACGTGGGCGACGACCCCGCCGCCGTGCAGGCCAATCGCGCCGCGCTGGCCCGGGCCGTCGGCGCGCGCCCCGTGTTTCTGCGCCAGGTGCACGGCACGCAGGTCGTCCATTTGGGCGCTGACACCTCCGACGGCACCGAGGCCGACGCCTGCATCAGCGCCCAGCCCGGCGTAGCCTGCACCATCATGGTGGCCGATTGCCTGCCCGTGCTGCTGGCGCACCGCGGCGGCCGCGTGGTGGCCGCCGCGCACGCAGGCTGGCGGGGGCTGGCCGATGGCGTGCTGGAAGCGGTTTTTGAACGTTTTTGGCCTCTGGACCAAGCGGGACAAGCGCTGGATGCTACTGAAACCATAGCGTGGCTGGGCCCCTGTATAGGCCCGCGGGCGTTCGAAGTCGGCCCCGAGGTGCGCGCCGCGTTCTGCGGCCGCGATGCAGGGGCCGCAGCCTGCTTCGCGGCGCACGGCGGTGGCAAATACCTCGCCGATCTCGCGGGCCTGGCGCGCCGGCGCCTGGCGCAACTGGGCGTTACCGCCGTTTACGGCAACGACGGCAGCGCCCCCTGGTGCACGGTGGGCAACGCCGCACGCTTCTTCTCGCACCGGCGCGACACCCGTGCGTTGGGCGGCAGCGGGCGCTTGGCGGCCTGCGTATGGCTGGCGTCCTGAGCGGACGGCTACATACCGTCTCAAAGATGGGTGAAAACACCAGGGTTTGCACGCTGCCCGCACCCTCTTCGGTAGGCAACAATGTATACAGTTTCACAAACTGATGACCACCGAACGAGGCCGCAGCGCATGAATCCTGAATCTCCCTGGGGCCAGAGCGCCCAACAACTCCAGCAGATGTTTTCCAACAGCTGGTCCCAAGCCCTCCAATCCTTCCAGAACCTGGACCTGGGCAGTGCCAAGGCCCCCAAGGCACTGCGTTTCGCGCCCGCCAAATTGCGGGAACTGCAGGAGCGCTACCTCAAAGAAGCGGGCCAACTGTGGCAGGGCGGCCTGCAAGCCCCTCCAACCCTCAACGACAAGCGCTTTGCGGGCGACGCCTGGGCGCAGAACCCCGTGGCCGCGTTCTCGGCGGCCGTCTACCTGCTCAACGCCCGCACCATGATGGCCCTGGCCGAAGCGGTGGACGCCGACGAAAAAATCCGCGCCCGCATCCGCTTCGGCGTGGAGCAGTGGGTGGCCGCCACGTCGCCCAGCAACTTCCTGGCCTTCAACGCCGAGGCGCAGAAAAAGGCCCTGGAAACCAAGGGCGAGAGCATCGCCAAGGGCATTGCCAACCTGATCAACGACATGCGCCAGGGCCATGTCTCGATGACCGACGAAAGCCAGTTCGAGGTGGGCCGCAACGTGGCTACCACCGAGGGCGCGGTGGTGTTCGAGAACGCCCTGTTCCAGCTCATCGAATACAAGCCGCTCACGGACAAGGTGTACGAGCGCCCGTTCCTGCTGGTGCCGCCGTGCATCAACAAGTTCTACATCCTCGACCTGCAGCCCGAGAACTCCTACATCCGCTACGCGACGGAGCAGGGCCACCGCACCTTCGTGGTGAGCTGGCGCAACCCCGACATGTCGCTGGCCACCAAGAAGTGGGACAACTACGTGGACGAAGGCGTGCTCACCGCCATCCGCACCGCGCAGGAAATCACCGGTGCGGAGCAGATCAACGCGCTGGGCTTCTGCGTGGGCGGCACGCTGCTGGTCAACGCCCTGGCCGTGCTGGCCGCGCGCGGCGAGAAGCCGGTGGCCAGCGCCACCTTCCTCACCACGCTGATGGACTTCACCGATACGGGCATCCTCGACGTGTTCATCGACGAAGCCTTCGTGCGCTTCCGCGAAATGCAGATGGGCAACGGCGGGCTGATGAAGGGGCAGGACATGGCCTCCACCTTCAGCTTCCTGCGCCCCAACGACCTGGTGTGGAACTACGTGGTGGGCAACTATCTCAAGGGCGAAACGCCGCCGCCGTTCGACCTGCTGTACTGGAACAGCGACGGCACCAACCTGCCCGGCCCGTTCTACGCCTGGTACCTGCGTAACTTCTACCTCGAAAACAACCTCATCAAGCCCGGCAAGCTCACCGTGTGTGGCGAAAAGCTCGACCTGAACAAGGTCGATCTGCCCGTGTACATCTACGGCTCGCGCGAGGACCACATCGTGCCCATCAACGCGGCCTATGCCTCCACCCAGGTGCTGCCGGGCAAGAAGCGCTTCGTCATGGGCGCATCGGGCCACATCGCGGGCGTGATCAACCCGCCCGCCAAGAAAAAGCGCGCGCACTGGATCCGCGAAGACGGCAAGTTCCCCGCCACGCTGGACGAATGGCTCAAGGGTGCCACCGAACACCCCGGCAGCTGGTGGACGGACTGGACCGAATGGCTCAAGGGCCATGCCGGCAAGCAGATCGCCGCGCCCAAGAACTACGGCAATGCCCCGCGCTACAAGGCCACCGAACCCGCGCCGGGCCGCTACGTCAAGGCCAAGGCCTGAACCTATTTCCTCCCTCTTTCCAGAACACAGAAAGGATCGTCATGGAAGACATCGTCATCGTTTCCGCAGCCCGCACCGCCGTGGGCAAGTTCGGCGGCTCGCTCGCCAAGATCGCCGCCCCCGAGTTGGGCAGCATCGCCATCAAGGCCGCGCTGGAGCGCGCCAAGCTCACCGGCGACCAGGTCGGTGAAGTCATCATGGGCCAGGTGCTCACCGCGGGCTCGGGCCAGAACCCGGCGCGCCAGACCGTCATCAAGTCCGGTCTGCCCCAGTCCATTCCGGGCCTGACCATCAACGCCGTGTGCGGCTCGGGCCTCAAGGCCGTGATGCTGGGCTACCAGTCCGTGCTCGCGGGCGACAGCGAAATCGTGGTCGCGGGTGGCCAGGAGAACATGAGCGCCAGCCCCCACGTGCTGATGGGCAGCCGCGACGGCCAGCGCATGGGCGACTGGAAGATGATCGACTCCATGATCAACGACGGCCTGTGGGACGTGTACAACAAGTACCACATGGGCATCACCGCCGAGAACGTCGCCAAGCAGGAAGGCATCACCCGCGAAATGCAGGATGCCCTGGCCCTGGCGAGCCAGCAGAAGGCCGCCGCCGCGCAGGCCGCGGGCAAGTTCAAGGACGAGATCGTCCCCGTCACCATTCCGCAGAAGAAGGGTGACCCCGTCGTCTTCGACGCGGACGAGTTCATCAACAAGAAAACCAACGCCGAAGCCCTGGCCGGCCTGCGTCCCGCCTTCGACAAGGCGGGCAGCGTGACGGCGGGCAACGCCTCCGGCATCAACGACGGCGCCGCCGCCGTGGTCGTCATGACGGCCAAGAAAGCCGCCGCCCTTGGCCTCACGCCCCTGGCGCGCATCGCCAGCTTCGCCACCACCGGCCTCGACCCGGCCACCATGGGCCTGGGCCCCGTGTCCGCGTCGCAAAAGGCGCTGGCGCGCGCGGGCTGGAACGTGGGCGACGTCGATCTGTTCGAGCTCAACGAAGCCTTCGCCGCGCAGGCCTGCGCCGTCAACAAGCTGCTGGGCGCCGACCCGGCCAAGGTCAACGTGAACGGCGGCGCCATCGCCATCGGCCATCCCATCGGCGCGTCCGGCTGCCGCATCCTGGTCACGCTGCTGCACGAAATGCAGCGCAGCGGCGCCAAGAAGGGCCTGGCGGGCCTGTGCATCGGCGGCGGCATGGGCGTGGCCCTGGCGATCGAACGCTGATTTACCCCACTTATTACTTCAATTCAACAAGGAGCATCGAGAATGAGCCAGAAAGTAGCGTATGTGACCGGCGGCATGGGCGGCATCGGCACCGCCATTTGCCAGCGCCTGCACAAGGAAGGTTTCAAGGTCATCGCGGGCTGCGGCCCCACGCGTGACTACCAGAAGTGGCTGGACGAGCAGAAGGCCCAGGGCTACACCTTCCATGCGTCGGTGGGCAACGTGGGCGACTGGGATTCCACCGTGGAAGCCTTCGCCAAGACCAAGGCCGAGCACGGCACCGTCGACGTGCTGGTGAACAACGCCGGCATCACCCGCGACCGCATGTTCGTCAAGATGACGCGCGAGGACTGGGACGCCGTGATCGAGACCAACCTGAACTCCATGTTCAACGTCACCAAGCAGGTGGTGGGCGACATGGTGGAAAAGGGCTGGGGCCGCATCGTCAACATCTCGTCGGTGAACGGCGAGAAGGGCCAGGCCGGCCAGACCAACTACTCGGCCGCCAAGGCCGGTATGCACGGCTTCACCATGGCCCTGGCACAGGAACTGGCGACCAAGGGCGTGACGGTGAACACCGTGAGCCCGGGCTACATCGGCACCGACATGGTCAAGGCTATCCGCCCCGACGTGCTCGAAAAGATCGTGGCCACCGTGCCGGTCAAGCGCCTGGGCGAGCCGAGCGAAATCGCCTCGATCATCGCGTGGCTGGCTTCGGAAGAGGGCGGTTACTCCACGGGCGCCGACTTCTCGGTGAACGGCGGCCTGCACATGGGCTGATCAGGCTCCAGGCAGCAAAAAACCCCGCGATGCGGGGTTTTTTTGTGGGTAAACGGAAACTTGGAGGGCGCCGGACGCTCTCAAAAGGTATCAGAAACGAGCCGGTGCGCGCTTGCGGTCGCGCTCGTCGTCGGGCCAGGCAGCCAGCATGGGCGCGCGCTTGCGGTCGCGTTCGTCATCGGGCCAAGCGGACAGTTTCGTGGTGGTGTTCATGGGATAACTCCTTCGATGAGTGAACAACGCACCAAGAAGGCGCCGCGTTGACGGCGAGGCGAAAAAATTTTCGCCAGAGAAGGAAAAAGGCCTCAATTACTCCCAAAAGGAGAGCTATTACCGCTTGCTCCTATTGGGCTAGAGGCCAAAAACGCTCAAAACTCTTTACAGTGACGAGCAGAGGTGTCCGCCGTCCACCGGCACGCAGGCGCCAGTCATCCAAGAGCCGGCGTCGGTCGCCATCAGCAGGAGCAGGCCGTCCAGTTCTTCGGGCTTGCCCAGGCGGCGCATGGGGATGCGCTGGATCAGCGCCTTGCCGTAGTCGGTGGTCCACATCTCGTCGGTCATCTCGGTGCCGATGTAGCCGGGCTCGATGGCGTTCACGCGGATGCCGTAGCGCGCCCATTCCAGCGCCAGGCTCTTGGTCATGTGCACCACGGCGGCCTTGGAGGTGGAGTAGGGCGTGATGCCGGGCATGACCCGCTCGCCCTGGATGGAGGCGATGTTGACGATGCTGCCGCCGCGCCCCGCTTCCTTCCAGCGCCGGGCGGCGTAGACGGCCACCAGCCACACGCCGCGCACGTTGATGTTCATGATGTCGTCGAAGGTCTTCGTGGGCACCTTGAGCGCCATGCCTTCGCCCGAGATGCCGGCGTTGTTCACCACCACGTCCAGCGGCTGGCCCGATGCGTCGATGGCCGCGAAGGCCTGCGCGATGGAGTCTTCCGAGGCCACGTCCAGCGATAGCGTGGTGACCTCGGGCGAGCCCAGGGCCTGGAGTTCTCCGGCGAGTTTTTCGAGGCGGTCCTTGCGCCGCGCGGCGATCACCACCTTGGCCTTGCAGCGCGCGGCCAGCCGCGCGAAGTTCTCGCCCAGGCCGGACGATGCGCCCGTGACCAATACCTTTTTGCCTGCGAGCATTGCGCCCATGTCCATGACTGTCTCCTGATAAAACGGGGTGGTTGTGTGGTCTGGCGGCTCAGTTGCCGAGCGCTTCGGCCAGGCCGTACACGTCCTTGCGGGCGGCCACGGCGTCCACGTGGTGGCTGAGCAGCACCAGGTCGTGCAGGCCGCCCGCGCGGTCGGCCACGTGGTCCGCGAGCAGCGCCTCGGCCTTGAAGCCCATGTCCTCGAACACCGAGATGCCCGAGCGCTGGTCGGTGGTCATCTGCGCCACCAGCTTCTTGAGGCCCAGGCCCAGCGCCTGGATGAAGCATTCCTGCATCATCAGCCGCCCGAGGCCGCGCCCGCGCCAGGCGGGGCTGGTGAGGATGCGCAGCTCGCCCACGTGGCGCGACCAGCTCAGGTCGTCGGTGAAGATGGCGGTGCAGCCGATCATGGCCGCGCCGTCCCAGGCGACGAGGCTGTGCAGCTCGCCGGATTCGCACTGGCGCATCCAGGCGTCGATGACCTTGGGGTGGGAAATGTCGCGCCGCAGGAACAGCAGGTCGTGCTCGGGCAGCTGCGCCACCAGCGCCACCAGCGCCTCGCGGTCGGCGGTGGTCATGGGGCGGAGGGTGATGCTGGTGCCGTCGCAGGTGAGGTTCAGCGGGTAGGTGCGTGCGGGAGCGGTTGTCATAGGGAACGTCCTTCGAGCCAGGAATTGAGTGCGGGCCACATGCGTTTGATGGCGTTGGGGCCGGCGGCGAGGCTGACGTGGCCGCCGGGCAGGATGATTTCCGTCTTGTCCGTGGAACCGGCCTTGGCCACCAGCGGGAACGAGGCGGGGGGCGGCACGATGTGGTCGTACTGCGCGATGACGTGCAGCAGCGGCACCTTGATGTTCTCGACCTTCACGGGCTTGCCGCCCACGACCAGCGTGCCTTCGAACAGCGCGTTCTTGCGCATCAGCTCCTTGATGGTCTGGCGGAAGTAGCCGCCGGGCAGGGGCAGGGTTTCGTTGCCCCAGCGCTCCATGCGGCGGAAGGCCTTGACGAACTCGTCGTTCCAGAGGTTGTCCCACAGGCGTATCTGGCCGGCCATGCGGCTGGCGGGGCGCAGCGCGTCGAAGCCCGCGGCCACCATGTCGGCGGGCACGACGCCCACGCGGTCCACGAAGCGGTCCACGTCGAACGCGGCGGAGTCCGACATGTCGCGGAACAGCTTCATCTGGCTGAAGTCGATGGGCGTGGTAAAGCACACGAGGTTCTTCACCGGCCCTTCGGGGTGCGTGGCCTGGTAGACGGTGGAGAGCATACCGCCCGCGCAGTAGCCGATCAGGGTGATGTCCTCTTCGCCGCTGTCCTGCTGCACGCGGCGGATGCAGTCGGGGATGAAGTCGAGCGCGTAGTCCTCGATCTGCAGGTGGGCCTCGTCGGCGGTGGGCGCGTGCCAGTCGATCATGTAGACGTCGTAGCCGTGCTGCAGCAGGAATTCGATCAGGCTCTGGCCGGGCGTGAGGTCGAGGATGAACCCCTTGTTGGTGGGCGCCATCACGATCAGGATGGGCACGCGGTAGACCTCGTCGGACTGGGCGTGGTAGTGCACCAGTTCCAGCGTGCCGCGCCGGTGCAGCACGGTCTTGGGCGTGCTGCCCACTGTGGCGGGCGGCGCGCCCAGCAATTCCACGCTCTTGAGGCTGCGCTGCACGGCGCGTTCCACCTCCAGGCGCAGGCGGGCGGTGAGTTCGAGGTCGGACTCTTTGGGCTTGGCAGGCTTGGCGGCTGCCTGGGGGGCGGTGCTGGTGGCCATGGTCATCCCTTCTTGGCGGCGCTGCGCGCGCGCTTCTTGGGGGCGGGCGTGGGGGCGGGTTCAGGCGCGGCGGCGGGCGCCAGCGCCGCCGCCGTGGGCGGCTTGCGCGTGCGCGCGGGGCGCGGAGCGGCGGCCACCGCCGTGGGTGTGGTCGGGGCGCTGCCGCCCGTGTGGGTGTGGCCCAGGGCCTGGTCGAGCTTGGCTTCGATGCGCTGCAGCGCATCGGCCAGATCGGCCACTTCCTTGCGGCTGGGCAGGTTGGCGCGGCGCAGGTAGCCGTCCATCACCTTTTCCAGCACCTGCTGCATACCCATGTTCATGGTGGCGAACTGGTTCAGCGAGCGCATGACCTCGGGCGAATGCATGGCGCCGGTGGTGAGTTTGTTGGTGTCGTTTTCGAGCTTGGTGAGCGCGTCGCGCCACATCTGGAAGGGGTCGGGAAAGGAACTGGCCATGACCTGTGTCTCCGTGTTGGGGTTGGTTTTGTTTTTACCTTGCGGAATGCCGATTCTGCCCTGGGGAAAGCCTGGGTCCTAACTCTGCTCCAGGGTCTCGAGGGTGGTTGACAGGTCGAGCCAGCGCTCTTCCAGTGTGTCGATTTCGTCGCCGCAGGCCTTGAGGCGGCGGCCCGCATCGGCGATCTCGGCGGGGGGCAGGGGCTGCATCAGGCGCTCTTCGATCTGCGCCTTTTCGGCGCCCAGCGCGGCCAGGCGCTGGTTGATCTGGTCGATTTCGCGCTTGAGCGGGCGGGTCTTCTCGGCCAGCTGCTGGCGGGCCTGGGCGCTGGCCTTGCGCTGTTCGCGGCTGTCCTTGGGCAGGGCGGCGGCGGCGGTGGGCGCGGCCGCGGGCGCTTCCTCGGTGCGCGCGAGTTCGCGCAAGCGCTTGGCCTCGTCGAGCAGGTAGCGCTGGTAGTCGTCCAGGTCGCCGTCGAACGGGCCGACCTGCCCGCGGCCCACAAGCCAGAATTCGTCGCACACGGCGCGCAGCAGGGCGCGGTCGTGGCTGACCAGCATCACCGTGCCCTCGAATTCGTTGAGCGCCATGGACAGCGCCTCGCGCGTGGCCAGGTCGAGGTGGTTGGTGGGCTCGTCGAGCAGCAGCAGGTTGGGGCGCTGCCACACGATCATGGCCAGCACCAGGCGCGCCTTTTCGCCGCCGCTCATGGTGCCCACGGGCTGCTTGACCATGTCGCCGCTGAAGTTGAAGCTGCCCAGGAAGTTGCGCAGGTCTTGCTCGCGGCTGGGTTGCTTGGCGTCCGGCCCCAGGTCTTTGGCCAGGCGCGTCATGTGCTGGAGCGGGTCGTCATCGGGGCGCAGCACGTCCAGTTCCTGCTGGGCGAAGTAGCCGATCGACAGGCCCTTGCCCTCGGTGACCTTGCCCGAGAGCGGCCGCATGGTGCGCGCGATGGTCTTGACCAGGGTGGACTTGCCCTGGCCGTTCGCGCCCAGGATGCCGATGCGCTGGCCCGCGAGCACGGAGCGGTTCACGCCGCGCAGGATGGTGGTCTCGGCCCCGCCTTCCTCATCGCTGGCGCGGTAGCCGAAGGCCGCGTCGGTGATCGCCAGCATGGGGTTGGGCAGGTTCAGCGGCTCCTTGAACTCGAAGGTGAATTCGGCGCTGGCGAGCACGGGCGCGATCTTTTCCATGCGCTCCAGCGCCTTCACGCGGCTTTGCGCCTGCTTGGCCTTGGTGGCCTTGGCCTTGAAACGGTCGATGAATTTCTGCAGGTGGGCTATTTTTGCCTGCTGGCGGTCGAAAGCGGACTGCTGCAGTTCCATTTGCTGGGCGCGCAGTTCCTCGAACTGGCTGTAGTTGCCGCCGTAGCGCGTGAGCTGCGCGTTGTCGATGTGCAGGGTCACGTTGGTCACCGCGTCGAGGAATTCGCGGTCGTGGCTGATGACGATGAGCGTGCCCTCGTAGCGCTTGAGCCAGGCTTCGAGCCAGACCAGCGCGTCCAGGTCGAGGTGGTTGGTGGGCTCGTCGAGCAGCAGCAGGTCGCTCGGGCACATGAGCGCGCGCGCCAACTGCAGGCGCATTCGCCAGCCGCCCGAGAAGCTGTTCACGGGCCGGTCCAGTTCCTTGACCTGGAAGCCCAGGCCCAGGATGAGCGCCTGGGCGCGCGCCGTGGCGTCGTGCGCGCCGGCGTCGTGCAGGTCGGCATGGGCCTGGGCCATGGCCATACCGTCGCCGGATTGCTCTGCTTTGTGTAGCGCCTCGCGCACGCTGGACAAGCGCGTGTCGCCATTCAGCACGAAATCCGTGGCGCTTTCATCCGTTTCGGGCATGTTCTGCGCCACCTGGGCCAGCCGCCACTGCGCGGGGCGCTGGAATTCGCCTTCGTCCTCGTGCAGCGTGCCGTTCAGCAGCGCGAACAGCGTGGATTTGCCTGCGCCATTGCGACCCACGAGGCCCACGCTCTCGCCGGGGTTGATGGTGGTGGACACCTTGTCGAGCAGCACTTTGGCGCTGCGGCGCAAGGTCACATTTTTGAGTTGGATCATAGAAAGAGGGAGTCACCGCAGGTAACACAAAAGCAGTCAGCCGGCGGCGATGGCGGGGCGCTTACCCAGCGTTTACCAGGAAAATCAGCCCATGTTGCAGAGCTACAGAGGATTCATGACGAACCGTTGCCGTTATTTTGCCGCGCTGGGCGTTGCCGCCCTGGGGCTGGCGGCAGGCGGTGCCCAGGCGCAGTACGTGAGCGGCACGGTCAGCGGGCAGCTGGCCCCCGGCGTCTACGGCCAGGTGAACATCGGCAACGGCCCGCCGCCCGCGCTGGTGTACGCGCAGCCATGCTGATCGCGCCGCAGCCGGCCTACGTGGCCGCGCCGCCGGTCTACATGTACGTGCCGCCGGGCCACGCCCGGCACTGGCGCCAGCATTGCGCCCACTACGGCATGTGCGGGCGGCCCGTGTACTTTGTGCGGAACCCTCCGCCCCGCTACTACGGGCATGGGCACCGCGGTGGGTGGGAGCATGGCCGGGGCGGCTGGGACGGCGACCGTGGCCACGGTCATGGCCATCACGGGCATGGGCACCGCTGAGTGCTAGCGGTCGGCACCGTTGTCCCCCTCGACTTAGGGCGTGTTGGCGCGTTGTGGGGCGTGGCGTTCGGTGTAGGCAAGCAGGAGCGTGGTGACCGTGGCAATGATCGTGATCGCCAGTACCCATAGGAATGTGGCCCCGAATCCGCTGGCTTGTCCCGCGGGCGTGGGTTGGTGGCGGAGTTGGTCGTTGAGGACGACGGTGAACACGGCGGTGCCGATCGCGCCGCCCACGCGTTGGAGGACATTGAGTTGCGGGGTGGCGTCGGGAACCTTGTCCTGTGGCAGAACCCGATAGGCAGCGGTCATCGCCGGGATGATCGACAGGCCGAACCCGAGCCCTCTGATGACCATGAGGCAGCACAGTAGCGCGTAGGAAGTCGTGGAGGTTAAGAACACGAACGGGATGGTGCAGATCGCCAAGAGTGCGGCGCCGACAAAGGAGGTAATTCCGGCTCCATGGCGGTCGATCAGCGGCGCCGAGAGCAATGCGCCGAGCCCGGTCGGCGCGACCAGGAGCCCGGCGATGATCACGCTCTCGCCACGAACGGTCTGGAAGTACAGCGGCATGAGGATCATCCCGCCGTAGTTCGCGGCGCCGAGTGTGAGGGTAGCGATCGATGCGGCAGTGAACATTGGACTGGCATACAGCCCGAGGTCGAGCAGCGGCTGCTTCGCTCGCAGCGCGTGCACGACGAAGGCGGCCAGGGCGGCCACCCCGATCAGCAGCCCAGCGGTAGTGGCCATGTTCAGCGCAGCCGCTGCGCCGAACTCCGCCAAGCCGTAGGTGATACCCACGACTCCGGCGGAGGCCAGGATCAGGCCGGTCACGTCTAGCCGCCCCATGTTGCCCCCCTCGTCCTTGGGAAGCAGCCGCAGGGCGAGTACGACACCGGCGATGCCGAAGGGAACGTTAAGCCAGAAGATCGCTTGCCAGTTGATGTATTCAATAAGCAGGCCGCCGACCGTGGGGCCGAGCGTAGGGGCAAGGATGACCGGTATCGCGATCACGGCCATCACCCGTCCCATCTGCGCCTTCGAGGACTGCGCAGTCCAGATCATCGTGCCGACCGGCATGATCGCCCCGCCGCCGATGCCTTGCAGTACCCGGGAGGCTACCAGCATCTCCACGTTCTGCGAACACGCGCACAACACGGAGCCGACGGTGAACATCGCGAGCGCCGCGACATACAGTCGGCTGGCGCCAACGCGACGAGCCGCCCAGCCGGTCACGGGGATGACGGCTGCGAGCGCGAGAAGGTATGCGGTCACCACCCACTGCACGGCACCTAGTCCGGCGTGCAAGTCAACCGAGAGGGTATGCACGGCGACGTTGACGATCGTCGTGTCCAGAAACGACAGCGACGCACCGATCATTACGACGCCTATCGAGCGGCGTAGAGCGGGCGAAAATGGTTCATTGGCAGTCGTCATTGGCGGTGGTCTTTCTGACGCTTCTTCTCGTCGGCGAGGATCTCGGGCAGGCCCTCCAGCAAAGACTCGTGCCATGTGATCTCGGCCGCGAGCCGGGCGTCGCGGTGGCGAGCGACGAACTTCTCGTTCGCGCTCAGGTTCTGCGCGAACTTTTCGATCGCGGCGCGCTCGTGGGCGAGCATCTCGCGCAGCCGTTGCAGGCGCAGTTCCAGCACTGCCGGTAGCTCATCGAGTCGGTCCTGGTCCAGCCGCGACATCGCGAGGTCGAAAGGGTCGGGGCGGAACACGACTTCGCTGAGCCCTTCCTCGCGCAGCCGGGCGAGAGCGGCGCGGCCTTCGGCGGTAATCCGCCAGATCTGGCGTTCGGGGTAACCGCCTTCCCGCTCGATGCGCGCCTCTTCGATGAGCCCATCGCCCGCCAAGCGCTTAAGCGCACCGTAGAGGGCGCCGACGGAAATGTCGGTCCAAAAGGTGACGTACTCCTTGTCCGCGAGCTGGCGGATCTGGTGGCCGTGCATCTCGCCTTCGTTGGCGAGGACACCGAGGATGTAGAGTCGAATGCTTGACATGAGACTATTCTCACAAGAGTAGTCATATATGTCAAACGACCTCGGTGGGTTCAAAATCAATCTACGTTTGTAAATCGCCATCGCACCAGGGATTGCCATGGCGGCCTGGCGAGCATCAGTGCGGGGCTGTTGCCCAAGAGCTTGATCAGGCGGCGCCAGCGCATGGCTGGCCAATTGCTGCTCAAACAACGACGGGGGCGACAGTGCCCCCGTGTTGTGAAGAAACCGCCTTCGCGCTATCCGCTCAAGCAGGTCCGGGCTGCTAAGTGAGCGGCATTGCCTCGGACGAGGGGCGTGTAGCGGAGGAAGCGGGGCTCAGAACGCCGGGACCACGGCGCCCTTGTACTTGTCGAGGATGAACTTCTTCACCTCGGGCGTGTGCAGCGCCTTGACCAGCTTGGCGATGGCCGGGTCGTTGGCGCGGTCGGCGCGGGCCACGATGATATTGGTGTAGGGCGAGTCCGCGCCTTCGATGAACAGCGCGTCCTTGGTGGGGTTGAGCTTGGCCTCGATGGCGTAGTTGGTGTTGATCAGGGCCATGTCCACGTCGTCCAGCGCGCGCGGCAGCAGCGGGGCCTCGAGTTCGCGGAACTTGAGCTTCTTGGGGTTCTTCACCACGTCCAGCGGCGTGGGGGTCAGGCTCTTGGGGTCCTTGAGTTCGATCAGGCCCTGCTTGGCCAGCAGGATCAGCGCGCGGCCGCCGTTCGACGGGTCGTTGGGGATGGCCACCGTCGCGCCTTCCCTCAGGTCGGCGATCGCCTTGATCTTCTTGGAATACGCGCCGAAGGGCTCCACGTGCACCTTGCCGCCCGGCACCGTGACGAGGTGGGTCTTGTGGTCCTTGTTAAAGCTGTCGAGGTAGGGCTGGTGCTGGAAGAAGTTGGCGTCGAGCTGCTTGTCTTCCACGGCCACGTTGGGCTGCACGTAGTCGCTGAATTCGCGGATTTGCAGGTCCACGCCCTCGGCCTTGAGGCGGGGCTTGACGAAGTTGAGGATTTCGGCGTGCGGCACGGCGGTGGCGCCGACCTTGAGCACCACGTCGGCGGCGTGCGCGGCCAGGGCCAGCGAGGCGATCGCCAGGGCGGAGAGGGCTTTTTTCAGCATGTGGCTTGTACCTGTATCAAATGGAAAGGGGCCGTAGTTTACGGGCTGGAAGGCGCGCGGGCTACGTCTTTAAATTCATATCAATATAAAGACGGCGGTCTTTATCTGAAAAATCAGCGCAGCACTTCGAGCAGCCGGTCCAGTCCGCCTTCGTTGATGGCCACCTTGGCCTGGGAGCGCACCTTGGGCTTGGCGTGGTAGGCCACCGAGAGGCCGGCCGCACCCATCATGGGCAGGTCGTTCGCGCCGTCGCCCACGGCGATGCACTGGGCGGGCGGAATGCCCATGAGGGAGGCGAGCTCCAGCAGCGTGCGGCGCTTTTCCGCGCCGTCGCAGATGTCGCCCCAGGGCTGGTCGATCATGCGGCCCGTGAGCCGGCCGTTCGCCACCTCCAGCTGGTTCGACCGCGTGAAGTCCAGGCCCAGATGGGCCTTCACGCGGTCGGAGAAATGGGTGAACCCGCCCGACACCAGCAGCGTGGCCAGCCCCGCGGCCTTGGCGGCGCTGACCAGTTCCCGCGCGCCGGGGTTGAAGCGCAGGCGCTCGGTGTAGACCGCGTTCAACTGCGCCACCGTCACCCCGCGCAGCAGGGCCACGCGCTGGCGCAGGCTTTCCTTGTAGTCGGTGATGATGCCCTGCATGGCGGCCTCGGTGATCGCGGCGACCTCGTCCTTGCGGCCCACGGCGGCGGCGATCTCGTCCACGCACTCGATGCTGATGAGCGTGGAATCCATGTCGAAGGCGATGAGCTTGTAGTCGGCCAGGCGCAGCGGGGCGGTGATGCCTTGGGTAACAAGGCCAGGGGCGAATTCGGTAGATGAAGTCATGTAATGGGCAAAGCAGTCGGAACCCGCAATGGTAGACCGGGGGCGCTAAGCTATTCGGCCATGTCGCACGTCAGCTTTTCCCCGCCCTATACCGACCCCGAACAAGCCGCCCAGGCGCTGCGCCACACCGGCTACGCCGTGCTGCGGCCCGAGGACGTGGCGCGCTGGATCGGCGTGAAGCTGCCTGACCTGGAGGCGCTGGCCGCCGACTGGCGCGACCTGCCGCCCGACGATTTTCTGAAGGACGGCGGCCGCTACCGCCGCCGCCGCCATGCGTGCTTCGTGGTGCAGGGCGACGCTGTGCGCCAGACGCCGCACCGCGCCCACTGGCAGCCCGTGGAATACAACGCGCTGCACGGCGGGATGCAGCGCTGGTTCGCCCCCATGCTCGACGCCACGGTGGCCCAGCCCGCGTGGCAGCGGCTGCTGGTGGCGCTGGGCCATCTGTCCGACGCGGTGTTCGCGCGCGGCGAGCCGATCGCGTGGCACGTCGAGGCGCACCAGTTCCGCATCGACACCTCCGACGGCATCGGCCGGCCCACGCCCGAGGGCGCGCACCGCGATGGCGTGGACCTGGTGGCCGTGTTCCTGGTGGGCCGCGAAGGCGTGAAGGGTGGCGAGACCCGCGTGTTCGAGGCCACGGGGCCGAGCGGCCAGCGCTTCACGCTGACCGAGCCCTGGTCGGTGCTGCTGCTGGACGACGCGCGCATGATCCACGAGACCACGCCCATCCAGCCCGCCGCGCCGGGCGGCTGCCGCGACACGCTGGTGGTCACCTGCCGGCGCGGGGCCTTCCAGGGCGACGGGGAACCATAGCGCGCCGGGGCGGGTCGAACGTTCCGTTCCCATTCTCACAACCAACGGAGGCTCGCCATGTTCCAACACATTCTGGTTCCCGTCGACGGCTCGGACACCGCCGCCAAGGCCGTGGACAAGGCCGTGGGTTTGGCCAAGGCCTTTGGCGCCGAGGTGACGGCGCTGTACGTGATCGACCCGTACCCCTTCACCGGCGTGGGCGCGGACTTCGCCTACGGCCAGTCGCAGTACATCAGCGCGGCCAACACCGAGGCCCAGCTGGCGCTGGACATGGTGCGCAAGGCCTGCACGGACGCGGGCGTGAAGGTGACCACCGTGGTGGACGAAGACCACGCCGTGCACGAAGGCGTGGAGCGCGTGCTCAAGAGCACCGGGGCCGACCTGATCGTGATGGGCTCGCATGGCCGCAAGGGCCTGCGGCACCTCATGCTCGGCAGCACGACGGCGCGCGTGCTGCGCGTGGTGCACGTGCCCGTGCTCGTGGTGCGGGATTGATTACTCGATGCGGGCGCCGGACGCTTCCACGATGCCCTTCCATTTCGCGTAGTCGTTCTTGAGCAGCGCGGCGAACTGCGCCGGGCTCATCGCCTCGGGCTCCGCGCCCTGGTCCTTGATGGCGGCCTGCACGTCGGGCCGCGCGAGCAGCTGGTTCACGGCGGTGTTGACCGTCTGCACCACGTTCGCGGGCGTTCCCGCGGGGGCCAGCACGCCGTACCAGGTACTCACGTCGAAGCCCTGGAAGCCCGACTCGGCCACCGTGGGCACGTCGGGCAGCGACGAGCTGTGCTTGATCGACGTGACCGCCAGCGCCCGCAGCTTGCCCGACTTGAGCTGCCCCATGGCCGAGGGCACGGATGACACCAGCAGGTCCACGTTGCCCGCCAGCGCGTCCATCATCGCGGGGTTCGAGCCCTTGTACGGCACGTGCGTGAGCTGGATGCCCGCCGCCTTGCCGAACAGGTCGCCCGCCAGGTGGATGGACGTGCCGTTGCCCGGCGAGCCGTAGGTGATGCGGCCCGGCGCGGCCTTGGCGGCGGCCACCACGTCGGCCAGGGTCTTGAAGCGGGAGTGCGCGCCGGTGGCGATGACGATGGGCGTGTAGGCCACGTGCGCCACGGCCTCCAGGTCCTTGGTCGGGTTCCAGTGCAGGTTCCGGTACAGCCAGGGGCCGATGACGAGGTTGTCCTTCTGGCCCATGACGAGGTCGTAGCCCGTGGGCGCGGCCTTCACGGCCTCGGTGATGCCGATGGTGCCGCCCGCGCCCGCGCGGTTGTCGGGCACCACCGTCCAGTGGTCGACCTCCGTCAGCTTGGTCGCCACCAGCCGCGCCAATATGTCCGTGCCGCCGCCGGGCGGGAAGGGCACGATCAGGCGCACGGGCTTGGTGCCGGGGTAGGGCGTCTGGGCCAGGGCCGGGATATTCGTGCCTGTGGCAAGGGACAGGGCGGAGAGGGCGAGGAGTTGGCGGCGAAGCATGTGTTTCGGTACTTTCAAGCGAAATAGGCCGCCAGCCTAGGCAGGACGAGCGCTGGCAGCTATCAAAAGAGGAGTGAATCAGCCCTCGCGGACATCGGCCACGGGCTGCGCGCCGAAGTCCGCGCGGCGCAGCCACGCGAGCACGCGCGCCGCCGCGTCCTCGGGCGAGGTGAGCAGTCCATCGGCCTTGAGCCGGGCAAAGCTCGCCGCGTCGGGGAAGGCTGTAGGGTCGGCGCCGCGCAACTGCGCCTGCATGTCCGTGTCGATCACGCCGGGGGCCAGCGAGCATACCTTGGCCCCGTGCGGCTTGCCCGCCTCGTCCAGCGCCACGCAGCGCGTGAAATGGTCCATGCCCGCCTTGGCCGCGCAATAGGCCGCCTGCGACGCCTGCGCGCGCCGCCCCAGGCCGGACGAGATGTTGAGCACCTTGCGCGGCAGCGCGCCCCAGCCCTCGGTCGCGCCCAGGAAGGCGGCGGTGAGCAGCATGGGCGCCTCCAGCCCCACGCGCAGGGCGTTCTGCACGTCGGCCGGGCTGCTGGCGGACAGCGGCTCCAGGCGCGGGATCACCCCCGCGTTGTTGATGAGCGTGGCGCTGGCGAAGCGGGCCGGGTCCTGGGCGGCCAGCCAGGCGCGCAGTTGCTCGGCGGCCTGCTCGGGCCGGGCCAGGTCGGTGGCCCACTGCTCCAGCGCGCCACCTGCGGGGGCCGCCAGTCCGGCATTCGGCGTGCGCGCCAGGCCGATCACGGTATGGCCGGGCTGCAGCAGCTGCCGCGCCAGGGCCATGCCCATGCCGCGCGAGCTGCCGGTGAGAAGGTAGAGGTGCTGGGTCATCCGGGCGATGTTAGTCCTGTCGCCCGTGTTCCTCACGGGCCGTGGCCACAGCCTCTATCCTGCGGGCCTTCATAACCAAGAGGAGACATCCGATGCGCATTCCTTCCTTCCGCCTTCTTCCCCTGGTCGGCGCCCTGGCCCTGGCCGCCGGCGCCGCGCAGGCCGCGCCCGACGCGCCCCTGCTCGCCGCCGCCCAGAAGGCGCAGCCCGCCGTGATCGAGCACCTGAAGGAGATGGTGCTGATCGAGTCCGGCAGCCAGCAGAAGGACGGCCTGCTGAAGATGGCCGACGGCCTGGAGAAGCGGCTGCAGGCGCTGGGCTTCAAGACCGAGCGCATCCACGCCACGGCGGGCGCGGGGGCGGACAACCTGGTGGCCACGCTCAAGGGCACCGGCAAGCGCAAGATCATGCTGCAGGGCCACATGGACACGGTGTACCAGCCCGGCATTCTGGCCACGCAGCCGTTCAAGGTGGACGGCAACCGCATCTACGGCCCCGGCATCGCCGACGACAAGGGCGGCCTGGCGGTGATCGTGGCGGGCCTGCAGATCCTCAAGGACGCGGGCTGGCGCGACTTCGACACCATTACCGTGATGATGAACCCCGACGAGGAGGTGGGCTCGCAGGGCTCCAGCGACCTGATCACCAAGCTGGCCGACCAGCACGACGTGGTGCTGTCGTTCGAGCCCTCGGGCGGCAAGGCGGTGTCGCCGCACCACATCCTGCTGCTGGGTGCGGCGGGCATTGCCGAGGCCAAGATGGAGGTCAAGGGCCGTGCCGCGCACGCGGGCGGTGCGCCCGAGCAGGGCCGCAATGCGCTGTCCGAGCTGTCGTACCGTATCCTGCAGACCGAGAACCTGGCCAAGGACATTCCTGGCGCGCAGATGAGCTGGACGATCGCGAAGACCGGCGGCAACCCGTTCAACCAGATTCCCGCCAGCGCCAGCGCCGTGGCCGACGTGCGCATGAAGCAGCCCGGCGTGGAGAAGAAGCTGATCGAGGCGCTGCAGGCCACCATCAAGAACAACCCGCCGCACGTGCCGGACACGGAAACCACCGTCACCCTGGAGCTGAACCGCCCCGCCTTCCTGGCGGGTGAAAAAGGGCTGGCGCTGGCGAAGAAGGGCCAGGCCATCTACCAGGAGCTGGGCGAGCAGCTGACCCTGGTGCCCATGGTCGGCGGCGGTACCGACGCGGCCTTCGCGGGCCGCAACGGCAAGGCCACGGTGGTGGAGAGCTTCGGCCTGGCGGGCTGGGGCTACCACGCCAAGGACGAGTACATCGAGGCCGACTCCATCGTGCCGCGCCTGTACCTGATGACGCGGCTGCTGACCGAGATCGGCAAGGAGTGAGTCAGTCCCGCACCGCCGCGTACACCATGTCGCGCAGCAGGCTGCGGTAGTACAGGCGCTGCCTGGGCGACTGGAGCATGAACACCACGAACAGGTCGTTCTTCGGGTCCACCCACATGTAGGTGCCGCCCGCGCCGCCCCAGTTGTATTCGCCGGCGGCGGCGGGGTAGGGCGCCTCGCCGTTCGCGCGGCGTACCGCGAAGCCCAGGCCGAAGCCGTAGCCCGCCCCCGGCAGGTAGAGCGGGCCGGGCGTGATGCCCGCGCCCGCGCTGGCGTGGTCTGACGTCATGAAGGCGACGGTGCGCGGGCCGAGGTAGCGTTTGCCGTCCAGCGTGCCGCCCGACAGCAGCATCTGCAGGAAGCGCGCGTAGTCGGCCGCGGTGGAGACCAGCCCGCCGCCGCCCGATTCGGCCTTCTGCACCACGCGCGGGTCGTTGAAGTCGGTGCCCACGCCGAAGTTGCGGTCGTCGGGCAGCGGCTCGGCGATGCGCGGCTGGCGCGCGGGCTCGGGCACGTAGAAGCTGGTGTCCTTCATGCCCAGCGGGTCGAGCAGGCGCGCCTTCATGAAGGTGTACAGGCTCTGGCCCGACACCACCTCCACCACGCGGCCCAGCACATCGGTGGAATGGCTGTAGTCCCAGGTCGTGCCCGGCTGGTAGGCCAGCGGCAGCCGGGCCAGGCGGCGCGAGAACTCGGCGTTGTCCGGGTCGCCCGCGAACAGGTTAGCCTGGGTGTAGGCCGCCTTGACCAGCCCGGGGCCGAAGAAGCCGTAGGTCAGGCCCGAGGTGTGGCGCATCAGGTCGTGCACGGTGATGGGGCGGCGCGCGGGCACCAGGTCCAGCACGGGCTTGCCGTCGGGGCCGGGTTTTTCGACGCCCACCTTCATTTGCGCGAACTCGGGCAGGTACTGGGCGATGGGGTCGTCCAGGCGCAGCTTGCCGTCTTCCACCAGCATCATGGCCGCTACGGTGGTCAGTGGCTTGGTCATGGAGTAGATGCGGAAGATGCCGTCGGCGGGCATGGGCGCGTTGCGCGCCGTGTCCAGCTGGCCCACGGCGTCGAGCCAGGCCACCTTGCCGTGCCGCGCCACCAGCAGCACCGCGCCGGGAATGCGCCGGGCGGCCACGTCGGCCTTCAGCTGCGTGCTGATGCGCTGCAGCCGTTCGGTGGACAGGCCCACCTGCTCGGGCTTCGCCGTGGGCAGCGCCTGGGCGAGCACGGCCAGCGGGGCGCCGAGGATGAGGCTGGCGGCGAGGGCGCGCCATGCGCGGGGCCGGGATGGGGTCATCTGCTTGTCTCCTTGGAAGTTTTTGGGGGTGTCAGGGATGCCGTTTGAGGGTGAGCCGTTGCCAGCCTTCCCAGCTTGCGCCGGGGGCCAGCGGGACCGGCGCGTCGATGGTAGCGGCCTCCACGCACAGCATGTGGCGCCAGCCGTCCGGGGGCAGGTCGGGCAGCTGGGCGCACAGCTGCGGGCCGGGGTTCCAGACCACGGTCTGGGGACAGGCGGGGCTTTGTTCGATGCGCAGGCGGCGCGGGCCGTCGTGCAGGTGCAGGGCGCGGGGCGGGGCGGCGTAGACGCTGTCGAACTCTTCGCCAAAGCGCAGGGCGGCGTCGGGCTCGGTGAAGCGGGTGTCGCGCACGGCGTCCCAGCGGGGTGCGCCCTGCAGGCCTTCCAGGCGGGCCTGGGTGGCATCGTGGACGCGCAGGTAGGTGTGCAGCGCGGCGGTGAAGGTCCACGGCGCATCGCCGGTGTTGCGCACCGACAGCGCCACGCGCAGCTGGCCGGGCGCGAGTTCCACGCGCAGGCAGGCCGCGAAGTGTGCAGGCCAGAAAGCACGGGTGGCGGGGCTGGCGGCGAGGTGCAGCGCGAGGGCGCTATCTCCCGCCTCCACCGCCTGCCACGGCAGGTTGCGCGCAAAGCCGTGCTTGGGCAGCGGGCCGCGCTGGTTGAACTGCGGGAAGCACAGCGGCACGCCGCCACGGATGGCGCCGTGGCCGTCGAACCGGGCCTGGGGGCTCAGGTAGAGCTGCTCGGCCCCGGCCACCTTCCAGGACAGGAGCTGGCCGCCGTGCAGGGTGGCGATGGCGCTGTCGCCGTCCGGCAGGGTGAGTTGGAGGGCGGGCTGGCCGTGGAAGGTGAGGGGTTGAACGGACATGCTGGTTACTATGGTTTTGGTAGCTTTTTGCGCTAGTACATCAAGGGCTGGAGGCCGATTTGGCTTAAAAATCGGGTGCGACGGAGAACGCGCAGGCCCCGCCATGCATCGGGTGCGCGAAGGCCAGCGAGGTGGCGTGCAGCAGCAGCCGGGGCGCTGCGGCCTGCGTGGCCGCGTCGGCATAGAGCGTATCGCCCAGGATGGGGTGGCCGATGGCGACCAGGTGCAGGCGCAGCTGGTGCGTGCGGCCCGTGAGCGGCTGCAGTTCGAGCCGCGTGGCGTCGCGGGCCGTGTCGTAGGCAAGTGGCCGCCACAGGGTCTGGCTGGGTTTGCCGTGTTCGAGGTCCACCTTCTGCCTTGGGCGGTTGGGCCAGTCGGCGCCCAGGGGCAGGTCGATCAGGTTCCACTCGCCGGCGGCAGCGGGCTGGCCGCGCACGATGGCGTGGTAGCGCTTGTCCACGCGGCGCGTGGCGAAGGCGTCGGAGAGCCGCCGCTGGGCTTCGATGTGGCGGGCCATCAGCACCAGGCCCGAGGTGGCCTGGTCGAGTCGGTGCACGATCAGCGCGCCGGGCCAGCGGCCTTCGGCGCGGGTGCTCAGGGCGTCCTGCTTGTCGGGGCCGCGCCCCGGCACGCAAAGCAGGCCGCCGGGCTTGTGGAGCACGAGCAGGTCGCCGTCTTCATATACGCACTCGACCTCAGCGGGGGGCATGGGCCAGTTCGTGGACCGTGGCGCAGAGTTCTTCCACGTCGTTGGGCTTGTGGATCAGGGCGCGCGCGCCTTCGGCGAGGGCGGTGCGCTCGATTTCGGCGGTGACGTAGCCCGAGGCCAGGGCCACGGGCAGGTCGGGCCGGATTTCGCGCGCGGCGCGCACCATGTCCAGGCCCGAGTAGCCGGGCATGTTGTAGTCGGTGACGAGCAGGTCGTAGCGCTCGGGGTCGGCGCGCAGCGCGGTGGTGGCCTCGTGCGGGTTGGTGAAGCCGCTGACCTCGTAGCCGCGCCGGCGCAGCAGGCGCTGCACCAGGAAGACCAGGGCCTGGTCGTCGTCCACGTACATGACGTGGCGCGTGCGCGTGTCTTCCACCGGTTCGGCGCTGGCGGCGGGTTCGGGCGCGGGCAGGGGCACGGCGGCGGGCTGGGGCGCGTCGGCCTCGGTGGCGGCGGGGAAGTAGAGCGTGAAGCGGCAGCCCTGGCCCGGGCTGCTGTGCACGTCCACCGCGCCGCCGTGGGTGCTCATCACGCCGTGCACCACGGCCAGGCCCAGGCCCGTGCCTTCGCCCACGGGCTTGGTGGTGAAGAAGGGCTCGAAGATGCGCTGCAGCGTGGCCGCGTCCATGCCCGGGCCGTTGTCGCGCACGCTGACGGTGACGTATTCGCCCTCGGGCAGCGTCAGGCGTTCGCGCAGGCGCAGGTCGGGGCGCAGGGTGATGGCCTCCATCAGCACGGTGCCGCGCTTGTCGCCGATGGCGTGGACGGCGTTGGTGCACAGGTTGAGCAGCGCCTGCTCGACCTGGGTGGCGTCGGCCTGCACGCGCGGCAGATTGGGCGAGACGTGCACGCGCAGCTTGATGGCGGGCGGCAGGGTCACGCGCAGCAGCCGCTCGGTGTCGTGCATGACCTCGGCCATGCGGATGGCCACGCGCTTCGGGGGGTCGTTGCGGCTGAAGGTGAGGATCTGGCGCACCAGGTCGCGCGCGCGGCGGCCGGCCTTCTCGATCTCGTTCAGGCTCTCCAGCACGGGCGACGCGGAACTGAGCGGCCCCAGGTGCGCGAGCAGCGCCTGCGCGTCGGCCTTGGCCAGTTCCACGTTGCCCAGGATGGCGCCGAGGATGTTGTTGAAGTCGTGCGCGATGCCGCCGGCCATGGTGCCCACGGCCTGCATCTTGTGCGATTCGCGCAGTTGCAGTTCGAGTTCGTTGCGGTGCTCCTCGGCCTTCTTGCGGCTGGTGAGGTCGCGCGCGAAGACGGTGATGGTCTCGCCCTCGGCATGGCGCTCGAACGAGACGCTGACCTCCACCGCCAGCGCGCCGCCGTTGGCGGTGCGCGCCGTCATCTCGCCCAGCAGGGCCTGGGTGGTGACCTGCGCGAAGGCCAGGGCCTGCGCGGCCTCGGGCAGGAAGCGCTCCAGCGGGCTGCCCAGCGCGTCGCTGGTGGCGCACAGGAACAGCGCCGCCGCCGTGGGGTTGAAGACGGTGATGCGCTGGTGCTGGTCCACGCAGATGATGGCGTCGAGCGCGGAGTTGATGACGGCTTCGAGCCGCCGCTCGCTCGCGTGCAATTGCTCGTTGCGCTGCTGCAGCGTCTGGCGCTCGGCGATCAGCGGGCCCTGGTCGATCACGGCGCAGAGGAACTGGCGCAGCGGCTCGCCGTTGTCGCCCTGGGTCTCGATGCTGGCGATGTGCAGGTCGCCCGTGATGCGCGCCCAGGCGCCGATGTTGAACACCACCTCGGTGCTCTCGCTGCGGCCATGGTCCTGCGCCTCGGCGAAGGCGCGGCGCACGCGCGCGGCGTCGGCGCGGCTCACGAAGGGCATCAGCGCGGTCAGGGGCCGGTCGTATTCGGTGGGCTGGAAGGAGCGGTGCGCCATCGAGTTGGCCTGCACCACCACGTCGTGCTCGTCGAGCACCATGAGCGCCAGCGGCACGCTGGAGAACAGCGCCTCGAAGCGCTCGGACGCGCTCTCGGCCGCCGCCTGGCTGTAGCGCAGCACCTTGTTCTGCGCCTCCAGCTCGGCCTGGTAGCTGCGCAGCTCGGCGATCAGCTCGGCCACCGCGCCCTGGGGGCGGTCGGCGGAGCGGCGCTCCACCCTGGGGGCGGCTGGAGGGGTGGGGGCTTCCTGGGGCGTGTCGGGCCCGGGTCCGGACTCGGCCTGGCGCGGGAACAGGAAGGACAGGTCGGGGCGGCTCATGGCGGGTGCCAGTGTACGCCGGGCCTGTCGCCTGTGTCAGTCTGTTTCCACCAGTTCGCTCACGGGGATGCAGCTGCAGAACAGGTTGCGGTCGCCGTACACGTTGTCCACGCGGCCCACGGGGCTCCAGTACTTGCATTGGCGCAGCGCGGCCACGGGGTAGGCGGCGGTTTCGCGGCTGTAGGGGTGCGTCCAGTCGCCCGCCATGAGGCTGTGGGCGGTGTGCGGCGCGTTCTTGAGCGGGTTGTCGTCCTGCGGCCAGACGCCTTCCTCGATGCGGCGGATTTCGCCCCGGATGGCGATCATGGCGGCGATGAAGCGCTCCAGCTCGAACAGCGTCTCGCTCTCGGTCGGCTCCACCATCAGCGTGTTGGGCACGGGGAAGGACAGCGTGGGCGCGTGGAAGCCGTAGTCGATCAGGCGCTTGGCCACGTCCTCGGCCATCACGCCGCAGGTTTCCTTGAACTGGCGCAGGTCCAGGATGCACTCGTGCGCCACGTGGCCGTTGGCCGAGGCGTAGAGCGTGGGGTAGTGGTCCTTCAGGCGCGCGCTGATGTAGTTGGCGCTCAGGATGGCGGCTTCGGTGGCGGCCTGCAGGCCCTGCGCGCCCATCATGCGGATGTACATCCAGCTGATGGGCAGCACGGCGGCGTTGCCCAGCGGCGCGGCGCTCACGGCGCCCACGGGCGAGGCGATGCCCGCCGTGGCATGGCCGGGCAGGAAGGGCACGAGGTCTTCCACCACGCACACGGGGCCCACGCCCGGGCCGCCGCCGCCGTGCGGGATGCAGAAGGTCTTGTGCAGGTTCAGGTGGCTCACGTCGCCGCCGAACTCGCCGGGCGCTGCCACGCCGACCAGGGCGTTCATGTTGGCGCCATCGACGTAGACGCGGCCGCCGTGGCGGTGCACCAGGGCGCAGAGCTCCTTCACCTGGGTCTCGAACACGCCGTGCGTGCTGGGGTAGGTGATCATGATGCAGGCGAGGTTGGCGCTGTGCTTCTCGCACTGGGCCTGCAGGTCGGCCATGTCCACGTTGCCGTTCTCGTCGCACTTGGTGACGACCACCTGCAGGCCGACCATCTGCGCGCTGGCGGGGTTGGTGCCGTGCGCGCTGCTCGGAATCAGGCAGATGTTGCGGTGCGCGTTGCCCTGCGCGGCGTGGTAGGCCTTGATGGCGAGCAGGCCCGCGTATTCGCCCTGCGAGCCCGCGTTGGGCTGCAGGCTGATGCCCGCGTAGCCCGTGGCCTCGCACAGCCATTGGCACAGCTGGTCGTTCAGCTGCGCATAGCCCTGCAGCTGGTCGGCGGGCGCGAAGGGGTGCACCTGCGCGAACCCGGGCCAGGTGATGGGAATCATCTCGCTGGTGGCGTTGAGCTTCATGGTGCAGCTGCCCAGCGGGATCATGCTGCGGTCCAGCGCCAGGTCCTTGTCGGACAGCTGGCGCATGTAGCGCAGCATGGCCGTCTCGGAATGGTGCGTGTTGAACACCGGGTGGGTCAGGAAGGGGCTGGTGCGCTGCAGTTCCGGGGGAATCAGCGTGTCGCCCGCGTCCATGGCCTCGATGGTGGGCAGCGGCTGGCCGTCCTGCGCGAAGATTTTCCAGAGCAGTTCCACGTCGGCGCGGGTGGTGGTCTCGTCCAGCGAGATGCACAGGTATTCGCCCCAGGACTTTCGCAGGTTGGCGCCCATGCCGACTGCGCGGGCAGCTATGGAATCAGTAGCGCCCTGGGTGTGCAGGCTCAGCGTGTCGAAGGCGGAGGTGTGGTGGCGCGCGGTGAAGCCCAGCTGCGCCAAACCCCGGCTGAGGATGGCGGCATAGCGCGCCACGCGCCGGGCGATGCGCGCAAGGCCCTCGGGGCCGTGGTACACGGCGTACATGCTGGCCACCACGGCGGGCAGCACCTGGGCCGTGCAGATGTTGGAGGTGGCCTTTTCGCGCCGGATGTGCTGCTCGCGCGTCTGCAGCGCGAGGCGGTAGGCGGGCTGGCCGTGGCTGTCCACGCTCACGCCCACCAGGCGGCCCGGCAGCGAGCGCTTGTACTCGTCGCGGCAGGCCATGAAGGCCGCGTGCGGGCCGCCCGCGCCCATGGGCATTCCGAAGCGCTGGGTGGAGCCGACCACGATGTCCGCGCCCCACTCGCCGGGCGGCGTGAGCAGCGTGAGCGCCAGCAGGTCCGTGGCGACGATGGTAGCGGCCTGCTTGGCGTGGATTTTCTCCACCTCGGGCCGCCAGTCCATCACCCAGCCGGTGCTGGCCGGGTACTGGATGAGCACGGCGAAGAAGTCGCCCGCCAGCAGCGCGTGCCATTCCTGCTCGGAGTTGGCCAGCGCCACCTCGATGCCCAGCGGCGCGGCGCGGGTCTGGATGACCTCGATGGTCTGCGGATGGCAGTCGCCGAACACCACGATGCGGTTGCTCTTAGCTTTCACCGAGCGCCTGGCCAGCGCCATGGCCTCCGCCGCCGCCGTGGCCTCGTCGAGCATCGACGCATTGGCGATGGGCATGGCCGTCAGCTCGCACACCATGGTCTGGAAGTTGACCAGCGCCTCCATGCGCCCCTGCGAGATCTCGGCCTGGTAGGGCGTGTAGGCCGTGTACCAGGCGGGGTTTTCGAGGATGTTGCGCAGGATGACGCCCGGCGTGTGCGTGCCGTAGTAGCCCTGGCCGATGAAGCTCCTGAGCAGCTGGTTCTTGCCCGCGATGGCCTTGAGCTCGGCCAGCGCGGCGGCTTCCGTCGCGGGCGCGGGCAGGTCCATGGCGCGGCTGCGCGCGATGGCGCGCGGCACGATGGAGTCGATCAGCGCGCGGCGCGAAGCCTCGCCGATGGCGGACAGCATGTGCGCCTCGTCGGCGGCGCCGATGCCGATGTGGCGCGGTTGGAACTCGCTGGCGTTTTCCAGGGCTTCAAGGGTGGTGGCGAGCATGGTTTTGAATGAAAAAGGCCGCCAGCGCTTGTCCATCAAGCGCAAGCAGCTATCAAATCAGGAGTTGGCGGCGAAGGCGTTGTAGGCGGTTTCGTCGAGCAGGCCATCGAGCTGGCTGGCGTCGGCCAGCTTGACCTTGAAGAACCAGCCCGCGCCCAGCGGGTCGCTGTTGGCCAGGGCCGGGTCGGCGCGCAGGGCCTCGTTCACCTCGACGACTTCGCCCGCCACGGGCATGTACACGTCGGCGGCGGCCTTCACGGACTCGACCACGCCGGCCACTTCGCCCTGGGCGAAGAGCGCGCCGACTTCGGGCAGATCGACGAACACCACGTCGCCCAGCGCGTCCTGCGCGTGCACGGTGATGCCGACGATGGCAGCCTGGGCGTCGGCGGCGTTGATCCATTCGTGGTCTTTGGAGAACTTGAGGGTCATGGGGGACATTCCTGAGAAGGTGAAAAAAGGGGTCAGCCGCGATGGTAGTTGGCGGGCACGAAGGGCGTGGCGCGCACCTCCATCGGCACGGCCTTGCCGCGCACGATGGCATTCACGCGCGTGCCGATGGCGGCGAAGGCGGGCGCCACGTAGCCCATGGCCACCGGCGCGTTCACCGTGGGGCCGAGCAGGCCGCTGGTCACCTCGCCGATCTTCTGGCCATCGGGGCTCTGCAATTCGGTGTGCTCGCGCACCGGCACGCGCTCCAGCGCCACCAGGCCCACACGCTTATGGGGCAGGGTGGCGGGGTTGTCGATCTGCGCCAGTACCTTGTCCGCGCCCGGAAAACCGCCCGCGCGCGCGCCGCCGGTGCGGCGCACCTTCTGGATGGCCCAGTTCAGCGCGGCCTCGGGCGGGGTGATGGTGGTGTCGATGTCGTTGCCGTACAGGCACAGGCCCGCTTCGAGCCGCAGCGAATTGCGCGCGCCCAGGCCGATGGGCTTCACTTCGGGCTGGGCCAGCAGGGCACGCGCCAAGGCCTCGGCCTGGGTTTGGTGGACGGAGATCTCGAACCCGTCCTCGCCCGTGTAGCCGCTGCGCGTGATGAACAGGTCGGCCCCGTTCCAGCCGAACGCGCCGCCGGTCATGAACACCAGTTTGTCCACGCCGGGCACGAGGCGCGCCAGTGCATCCACCGCCTGCGGGCCTTGCAGCGCGAGCAGAGCGCGCTCGGGCAGGGGGATGACGTCGCAGCGCGCGCCGATGCGCGCCTGGATATGCGCGATGTCGCCCGCCTTGCACGCGCCGTTCACGATCACGAACAGGTCCGTGCCCCGGTTGAAGAACATCAGGTCGTCGATGATCGTGCCCTCGTCGGTCAGCAGCAGGCCGTAGCGCTGCTTGCCCACGGGCAGGTCGATCACGTCCACGGGCATCAGCGTCTCGAACGCGGCGGCGGCGTCGGGGCCGGCGAGGCGCAGCTGGCCCATGTGCGACACGTCGAACAGCCCCGCGGCGCTGCGCGTGTGCTGGTGCTCGGCCATCAAACCGGCGGGGTATTGCACGGGCATGGAATAGCCCGCGAAGGGCACCATGCGCGCGCCCAGTTCGAGGTGCAGCGCGTGCAGCGGGGTGGTGAGCAGATCGTCGGACATGCGGACAGTTCTCCAGAGCAAATGCGGCCGGGGCCACGGGATTTGCCCTGCTGTCCGCTTTACCTGAGAGATTCACCGTGCGATGACGGCTTGCTCCTTCGGTGGATGCCCGTAGGGCACCTCTCTCCAGCCAGGGACGCCTGCGGTTGCAGGCGGCTCGCCAGTCCTTTTGCCTGAGCGTTCGAAGCGCCTTCGGCGGCGCCGTGGGGCCGGCGCTCTCTCCTGACGAATGGCGCGCAGTATAGCCGTGGAGAAATCTCGGAGGGATTGGGGATGCAATCGGGAGGAATGCCCCCACAGGCGTAAGTTCGGATTTTCTATTGATACAAATAAACACAAATACAGGGGTGCAAACCTACACTGCCCTCCATCGACAACGACCCGATGAAGGAGAAGCACCCATGCCGCACCACGCGACCGAAGAACACGACCTGGGCCTGCAGCACGACCTGATGGTCATGGCGCGCCGCCTGCAGGAGCGCCGCCGCCTGCTCGGCCTGATGGCGGGCGGCGGCGCCGCGCTGGCGCTGGCCGCCTGTGGCGGAGGCGGGGATTCGGGCACCAGCACCACGTCCACATCCACCACCACGGGCAGTACGGGCAGTACGGGCAGCAGTTCCAGCTCCTCGTCATCGTCCAGCACGTCCACCACGTCCAGCACCAGCTCGTCGGGCAGCAGCACCTGCATCGTCGATCCCGAGGAAACCCAGGGCCCGTACCCCGGCGACGGCTCCAACAGCGTGAACGGCAGCACCGTCAACGTGCTGGCGCAAAGCGGCGTGGTGCGCAGCGACATCCGCAGCAGCTTCGGCAGCCTGACCGGCACGGCGGCGGGGCTCCCGCTTACGCTGACCATCACGCTCGTCAACGTGGCGAACCAGTGCGCGCCGCTGTCGGGCTACGCCATCTATCTCTGGCACTGCACGCGCGACGGCGAGTATTCGCTGTACTCCAGCGACCTCCTGGACGAGAACTACCTGCGCGGCGTGCAGGTCACCGACGGCAACGGGCAGGTCACCTTCACCACCATCTTCCCGGCCTGCTATTCGGGCCGCTGGCCGCACATCCATTTCGAGGTCTACGCCAGCGCCAGCAGCGCCACCAGCTACAAAAACAAGCTGCTCACCTCGCAAATGGCCATGCCCGCCGCCGTGTGCAACACCGTCTACGGCAGCGTGAGCGGCTACAGCGCCAGCGTGGCCAACCTGTCCAAGGTGAGCCTGTCGTCCGACAACGTGTTCGGCGACAACAGCAGCGAGCAGATCGCGTGGCAGACGCCCGCGTTCTCGGGCGACACCGCCAGCGGCTACACGGCCACGATCAGCGTGGGGCTGTCGGCATGACCGGGCGGCGGAGAGAAGACGCCATGGGCGGCATCCAGTACGGACGTGACCTGGCCCTGCAGCACGACATGCAGGCCATGCTGCGCCGCGAGACGCTGCGCGCCGCCCAGCGCCGCCGCCTGCTGGGGCTGATGGCCACGGGCGGCGCGGCGGCGGCCCTGGCGGCGTGCGCCTCCCGGACCGCCGCGGGCCCGGCCGCCCTGGCCGCCTGCATGGCCAGCCCGGAGGAGACCGAAGGCCCGTTCCCCGCCGACGGCTCCAACCGCGCCCACCCCATGGGCGGCGGCGCCGTGGTCAACGTGCTGGCGCAAAGCGGCGTGGTGCGCAGCGACATCCGCAAGAGCTTTGGCAGCGCCACGGGCACGGCGGCGGGCGTGCCGGTCACGCTCACCGTCACCGTGGTCAACGTGGCGAAGCGGTGCGCGCCGCTGGCGGGCTACGCCGTCTACGTGTGGCAGTGCGACCGCGACGGCAACTACTCGCTCTACGACGGCGGCGCGCGCGGCGAGAACTACCTGCGCGGCGTGCAGGTCACCGACGGCAGCGGGCAGGCCACCTTCACCACCGTCTTCCCGGCCTGCTACATGGGCCGCTGGCCGCACATCCACTTCGAGGTGTACGACAGCCTGGACAGCGCCACCAGCTACCGCAACAAGCTGCTCACCTCGCAGATGGCCATGCCCGCCGACCTGTGCCGCACCGTCTACGACACCGCCGGCTACGGCGGCAGCCGGGCCCTGTTCGACGCGGTGAGCGTGGCCTCCGACATGGTGTTCGGCGACAGCACCGCCGAGGAACTGGCGTGGCAGACGCCCCGGTTCAAGGGCGACCCCGTCCAGGGCTACACCACGGCCATCCGCGTGGGCCTGTCGGCCTGAAGCGGGCAAGTTGCTCCGGTATTGATAGCTGCCAGCGCTGGATGGACAAGCGCTGGAGGCCTTTTTTGCGCTAAACGCCGCAGGCCGCGCGCACGGCGGTCCGCGCCAGGCGCGCGAGTTCCGCGAGGTCGGGCGCGCCGTTCGCCGCGCTGATGTGGCCGTGCGACACCAATCCGTACACCAGCGTGTGCCCCACGCGCGCCGTGTCGTCCAGGGCGAAGCCGGGCGGCAGGTCGCTGGCCGAGGCCAGGGCGTCGCGCCAGGCGTCCAGAAAGCGCTGGTACATCTTGCGGTAGGCGTCCGCGCCGGAGAGGTGGCGCTCCAGCAGGTAGTGCGCGCCCCATTCCGGCGGGCGCTCGCGGTGCGCGGCGATCTGCGAATCGACCAGCGCGTCCAGGATGTCCGCGAGCGGCCCGCCCCGGCGTGGCGCCACGGCGTCCTGCATCGCCGCCAGCAGCGCCTTGGAGCGCAGGTGCAGGCACACGCGCGCCACGTCCTCCTTGCTGGCGAAGTATTCGTAGAAGCTGCCCAACCCCGTGCCCGCCACCAGCACGATCTCGCGGATGGTGACGTGGGCGTAGCCGCGCTCGACCACAAGCCGAACAAAGGCGTCCTGCAGCGCCTGCGCGGTCTGGCGCGCGCGCGGCTGGCGGGGGCGCCTGCGGGGGGAGGGCGGTGCGGGGCGGCGGATGGGAGGCTCCTGGCAGCAAATCCGAACACCCTGGACGGGCGTTGTTCCTAGAATTTTCCCAGACAACCCCGAGGAAACCACCGATGACCGTAGGCATCCACCCCCACAACCAGGTCCCCGAACTCAAGGACTACAACCTCTACGCCAGCGACCCCGCGCTGCGCCGCGCCGTGGCCCGGGGCGGCGCGCAGTGGGCCGACGAGGAACTCGTGCGCCAGGGCGCCGAATACGGCGCGGAAGCCACGCTGCGCGCGGCCGAGGACGCCAACCGCTACGAACCCGAACTGCACACCCACTCGCCCACGGGCGAGCGCATCGACTTCGTGAAATTCCACCCCGCCTGGCACACCATGATGGCCATGGCGCGGCGCAACGGCATCGCCAACCGGCCATTCTTCGACGAGCGGCCATCGGCCTGGGTGGCCTACGGCGCGTCGCTCTACATGCACGCGCAGATCGAATCGGGCTCCACCTGCCCCACGACCATGACCAAGGCCTGCATCCCCGTGCTGCGCCGCAACCCCGCGCTGTACGCGGAAGTGGCCGCCCGCCTGGCCTCGCGCGAGCACGACGCGCGCGACATTCCCTGGCTGCACAAGCCCTCCATCACCGTGGGCATGGGCATGACCGAGAAACAGGGCGGCAGCGACGTGCGCACCAACGAATCCACCGCCGTGTACGCGGGCGAAGGCCCGTGGGGCGGCGAATACCGCATCAACGGCCACAAGTGGTTCTTCTCGGCCCCCATGTGCGACGGCCACCTGGTGCTTGCGCGCACCGAGGGGCGCGGCCCGTCGTGCTACTTCGTGCCGCGCTGGCGGCCCGACGGCGGCAAGAACGCTATCCACATCCAGCGCCTGAAGGACAAGGTGGGCAACCGCTCCAACTCCAGCAGCGAGGTGGAATTCAAGGACGCCTGGGGCGTGCTGGTGGGCGAGGAAGGGCGGGGCATCCCCACCATCATCGAGATGGCCACCACCACGCGGCTGGACTGCGCGCTGGCCAGCGCCGGCTTCATGCGCCAGGCGCTGGTGCAGGCCCTGCACTACGCGCGCAACCGCTACGCATTCGGCAAGGCACTGGCCGAACAGCCCGTCATGACCGCGCTGCTGGCCGACATGGCGCTGGAGGCTGAATCCGCCACCGTGCTGGCCTTCGACCTGGCCGCGCGCTTCGGCAGCCAGGAGCCGCTGGATGTCGCCTGGCGCCGCCTGCTCACCCCCGCCGCCAAGTTCTGGAACTGCAAGCGCGCCGTGGCCCTGACCGGCGAGGCGATGGAAGTGTTCGGCGGCAACGGCTACGTGGAAACCGGCCCCATGGGCCGCCTGTTCCGCGAAGCGCCCGTGAACTCCATCTGGGAAGGCTCGGGCAACGTGATGGCGCTGGACGTGCTGCGCGCCGTGGCCCGCAACCCCGACGACGCGCATCGGGTGCTCGACCACCTGGCCGGCGTGGCCAGCCAGGAGCCGCGCCTAGCGGCCCAGGTGCAGTGGCTGCGCGGCAGCATCCAGCAGCCGCCCGAACAGCTGGAGCCGCAGGCGCGCCGTTTCACGCAGCGGCTGGTGCTCACGGCGCAGGCGTGCCTGATGCTGGAGCAGGCGGGCAGCGCGGCGTCGGCGGCGTTCATCAACAGCCGCTTCGACCCGGACTGGGGCGCGGTGACGGGCATCAGCGCGGGCACCGGCAAGCCCGAGGAACTGCTGCAGGCGGCCTGGGCTTGAGAGGTCAGATGTGCTGGTGTGTATGCACCACGGCCAGCACGTTGCAGCAATGCGCGCCGTCGTCTATGACGTAGAGCACACGCCATTGATGGACCACGATGTGCCGCGCCCGCTCCTGGGAATCTTCAAAGACCTGGTACATGCGGGGGAATTCCGGCAGAAACCGCGTGGACTGGCGAATCTCCCGGGTCAATCGTTTGGCGGTATTGCGGCTGGTGACGGTCAGCAGGTAGTCGTGGATTCCGCGCAGGTCATCGCGCGCTGCTTCCGTCCACAGAACCTCGTACTTCACCACGATTGGATTTGCGCGTCGATTTCGTCTTGCGTGTACCGCTGTCCCGGGTGGGCCAGGGCGGCGCGCACCTTGGCGTTGACGTAGTCCACATACGCCGGGTCCTGCTCGGCCTCCCGGGCCGCCATGCCGTTCAGGCGGTCGATCTGTTCCTGCGGCACGGCACCCGCGCGCTCCAGCGTACCCGCGAGGTCGTGCAGAAACGCGGCATTCTCGGCATGGGTGTAGAAGGCGGTGGTCATCGCGCCAATATACCGTCAGTCCTTGTGCGGCGCGAGTTGCATCTCGCCGTAGCGAACGATACGCGAGCCCTTCACCCACCGGTAGCCCCACCAGATCAGCAGGAACAGCGGCAGGCCGATGTACGTGGCCATCACGCCCACCCAGTCGATCCGGTCGGCCTTGAAGGCTTCGTAGTTCTGGCCCAGCGTGATGACCAGGCACAGCACGAAGGCGAAGACCGGCCCCAGCGGAAACCACGCGGCGCGGTAGGGCAGGCGGGCGAGGTCGTAGCCCTGGGCCTCGCAGCCCTTGCGGAAGCGGTAGTGGCTGATGGCGATGCCCAGCCAGGCGATGAAGCCCGTCATGCCCGAGAGGTTGAGCAGCCACACGTAGACCAGCTGCGGGCTGTAGATGTTGGTGACGAAGCACAGCGCCGCCACCGCCGTGGTGGCCAGCAGCGCCATGAAGGGCACGCCGCCCCGGCTCACGCGCGCGAAGACGCGCGGCGCCATGCCCTGGCAGGCCAGGGTGTAGAGCATCCGCGTGGAGGCGTACATGCCCGAGTTGCCCGCCGACAGCACCGAGGTCAGCACCACCGCGTTCATCACCGCCGCCGCCGAGAGCAGCCCCGCGCGCTCGAACACCAGCGTGAACGGGCTCACGCTGATGTCGCCCAGGTCGTTCTTGAGCAGGTGCGGGTCGGTGTACGGAATCAGCAGGCTGATGACCAGGATGGCCAGCACGTAGAACAGCAAAATGCGCCAGAACACCTGCCGCACGGCGCGCGGCACGTTGGCGGCGGGGTTTTCCGATTCGCCCGCGGCGATGCCGATCAGTTCCGTGCCCTGGAACGAGAAGCCCACGATCATCGCCACGCCGATCAGCGCCGCGAAGCCGCCCGCGAAGGGCGCGTCGCCCAGCGTCCACAGCGCCAGGCTGCCCCACAGCCCTCCGGGCGCGCCGCCGCGCAAAATGCCCAGCACCATCAGCAGGCCCAGCGCGATGAAGGCCAGCACCGTGACCACCTTGATGGCCGCGAACCAGTACTCGGCCTCGCCGAAGCCCTTCACCGACAGCGCGTTGAGCGCGAACATGATGGCCAGGAACACCGCGCTCCAGAGCACGCCGTTCACGCCCGGGAACCAGTAGGCCATCACCAGCTGCGACGCCACCAGGTCCACGGCGATGGTCACCGCCCAGTTGTACCAGTAGTTCCAGCCCAGCGCGAAGCCGAAGCCCTCGTCCACGTAGCGCGCGCCGTAGGTGGCGAACGAGCCCGACACGGGCAGGTGCGCCGCCATCTCGCCCAGGCTGGTCATGAGGAAGTAGACCATCAGCCCCACGACGCAGTAGGCCAGCAGCGCGCCGCCCGGCCCGGCCTGCGAGATGGTGGCCCCCGAGGCCACGAACAGCCCCGTGCCGATGGAGCCGCCGATGGCGATCATGGACAGGTGCCGCGCCTTGAGCGCGCGGCGCAGGCCGGGGCCTTCTTCGGGGGCGGCGGCGGGGAGGGCGGCGGATTCGAGCGTGCGCGCGTCCATGCCCTCAGCCCAGCAGCAGCGCGTCGTCCGCGAGCTTTTCGCCGCGCACCTTCTCGAACATCTGCAGCAGGTCGGGCACGTCCAGGCGCTTGCGCTCGTCGCCGCTCACGTCCAGCACCACCTGGCCCTGGTGCAGCATCACGGTGCGGTCGCCCACGTCCAGCGCCTGGCGCATGGAGTGGGTGACCATCATGGTGGTGAGCCTGGATTCCTGGACGATGCGCGAGGTCAGCCGCAGCACGAAGTCCGCCGTGCGCGGGTCCAGCGCCGCCGTGTGCTCGTCCAGCAGCAGGATGCGCGAGGGCTGCAGCGCCGCCATCAGCAGGCTCACGGCCTGGCGCTGGCCGCCCGAGAGCAGGCCGATGCGGTCGGTGAGGCGGTTTTCGAGCCCCAGGCCCAGCGTGGCCAGGCGCTCGCGGTACAGGTCGCGGTGCGCGGCCTTCACGGCGCGCTTCAGGCCGCGGAAGTTGCCGCGCTCGTGCGCCAGGGCCATGTTTTCCTCGATGGACAGGTCTTCGCAGGTGCCCGCCATCGGGTCCTGGAACACGCGCGCCACGCGCGAGGAGCGCTCCCACACGGGCTTCTTCGTCATGTCCTCGCCGTCGATGACGATGGAGCCGCTGTCTACCAGCAGGTCGCCCGAGATGGCGTTCAGGAAGGTGGACTTGCCCGCGCCGTTGGTGCCGATGACGGTGACGAACTGGCCCGCGGGAATCTCCAGCGACGCGCCGCACAGCGCGCGGGTCTCGATCGGCGTGCCGGGGTTGAAGGTGATCTTGAGGTCTTTGGCGCTCAGCATCGGTGTTCTCCCTCGGTCATTTCTTGCTGAAGCGGCGCTTGAGCTGCGGCACCACGAGCGCGATGGTCACGAGCACGGCGGTGACCAGGTTCAGGTCCTGCGCCTGCAGTCCGATGAAGTCGCTGTTGAGCGCCAGCGCGATGAAGAAGCGGTAGACGATGGCGCCCACGATCACGGCCAGCGTGGTCATGACCAGGCGGCGCGAGGGCAGGATGGCCTCGCCCACGATCACGGCGGCCAGGCCGATCACGATGGTGCCGATGCCCATCGAAATGTCGGACCCGCCCTGCGTCTGCGCGAACAGCGCGCCCGCCAGCGCCACCAGCGCGTTGGAGATCGCCATGCCCAGCAGCACCATGGCGCCGGTGTTCACGCCCTGGGCGCGCGCCATGCGCGCGTTGGTGCCCGTGGCGCGGATGGCGAGGCCGCGTTCGGTCAGGAAGAACCAGTCCATCACCAGCTTGGCGATGACGACGATCACCACGAGCAGCATCGGGCGGAAGGCGTAGTCGGGGATGGACGCGGGCTGGAGCTGGTTGAACAGCGTGGGGTCGTTGATCAGCGGGATGTTCGGCCCGCCCATGACGCGCAGGTTCACCGAGTACAGCGCGATCATCATCAGGATGGAGGCGAGCAGGTCCATGATCTTGAGCTTGACGTTGAGCCAGCCCGTGACGAAGCCCGCGAACGCGCCCGCCGCCATCGCGCAGACGGTGGCCAGCAGCGGGCTGTGGCCGCCCGCGATCATCACGGCGCAGACCGCGCCGCCGAGCGGAAAGCTGCCGTCCACCGTGAGGTCGGGAAAACGCAGCAGCCGGAACGAGATGTAGACGCCCAATGCCACCAGGCTGAAGATCAGCCCGATTTCGACGGCGCCCAGCAAGGAAAAGAGGGACATGGGGTGCGAAAGAAGCGGAAGATCAATAACAAAACAGGAGCCCCGCGGGGCTCCTGTGCGCATGGGCAGCGGCGCGTGGGCGCTGCGCCTTCTTACTTGACGACCTGCGCGGCCGACTTGACCAGCGCGTCCGACAGCTTCACGCCTTGCTTCTCGGCGGCGCCGGGGTTCACGAACAGCTCCATCTTGGTGCTGACCTCGGGCTTGATGGCGCCGGGCTTCTCGCCCTTAAGGATGCGCACCACCATGCGGCCGGTCTGCTCGCCCAGGTCGTGGTAGTTGATGCCGTAGGCGGCCACCGCGCCGCGCTTCACGCTGTCGGTGTCGGAGGCGACGAGCGGAATCTTCGCGTCCTGGCCTACCTTGACCAGCGACTCGTAGGCCGACACCACGTTGTTGTCGGTGTTGGTGTAGATCACGTCCACCTTGCCCACCAGGCTGCGCGCGGCGCTGCTCACGTCCACCGAGCGGGGGGCGGAGGCGGTCACCAGCGTCCAGCCCATCTTGGGCAGCAGTGCTTCGAGTTCCTTCACCACGACGACCGAATTGGCCTCGCCGGGGCTGTAGACCATGCCCACGCGCTTGGCGGTGGGCACGACCTGCTTGATCAGGTCCATCTGCTTGTCGAGCGCGAGCAGGTCGGACACGCCGGTCACGTTGGTCTTGGACGGCTCCCAGCTCGGCACCAGCTTGGCGGCCACGGGGTCGGTCACGGCGGAGAAGACCACGGGCACGTCCTTGGTCGCGGCGACCACGGCCTGGGCCGAGGGCGTGGCGATGGCGACGATGGCGTCGGGCTTGTCGCCCACGAACTTGCGCGCGATCTGCGCGGCGGTGCCGGTGTTGCCCTGGGCGCTCTGGTACTGCCACTTGAGGCTCTTGCCTTCTTCGTAGCCGGCGGCCTTGAGCGCGTCCTTCACGCCGTCGCGCACGGCGTCGAGCGCGGGGTGCTCCACGATGGCCGTCACGGCCACGGACTTCTGCTGCGCCGCAGCAGGAGCGGCCACGGCAGCGGCGGCCAGGGCCAGCGCGCCCATCGTCATCCAGGGCAATTTCTTCATTTGCATCTCCAACCGTCCTTCATTGCATGGTTTGCGTTGACATGAAACGCGCCGCGCTGGGTAAGCGCGGCGCCGGGGGCGAAGTGTACGCCTTGTGACACCTGCCCGACCTGAGGGTAAGCGCTAGGCCAATTTCGGATGAAACCGGCCTCCAGCCCTTGCTGGGCAAGCGCTGGCAGCTATCTTTTTTACATGCCCACGTAGTTCGGGCCGCCGCCGCCTTCGGGCGTGACCCAGACGATGTTCTGCGTCGGGTCCTTGATGTCGCAGGTCTTGCAGTGCACGCAGTTCTGCGCGTTGATCTGCAGGCGCTCGCCGCCCTTGGCCTCGTCGGGCACGAACTCGTACACGCCGGCGGGGCAGTAGCGGCTCTCGGGGCCGGCGTACTTCGCCAGGTTCACGTTGACGGGCACGCTCGGGTCCTTGAGCGTCAGGTGCGCGGGCTGGTTCTCGGCGTGGTTGGTGTTGCTGATGAACACGCTGGACAGGCGGTCGAAGGTGAGCTTGCCGTCGGGCTTGGGGTAGACGATGGGCTTGCATTCCGCTGCGGGCTTCAGGCAGGCGTAGTCGGGCTTGTCGCGGTGCAGCGTCCAGGGGATGTGGCCGCGCAGCACGAACTGCTCGAAGCCGTTCATGACGGTGGCGAACACGAGGCCCTTCTTGAACCAGTTCTTGAAGTTGCGGTCCTTGTTCAGCTCGGTGTGGAGCCAGCTCTTCTCGAAGGCCTCGGGGTAGGCGCTCAGCTCGTCGTGCTGGCGGCCGGCCTGGATGGCGTCATACGCGGCGTCGGCGGCCAACATGCCGGTCTTGATGGCGGCGTGGCTGCCCTTGATGCGGCCCACGTTCAGGAAGCCCGCGTCGCAGCCGATCAGCGCGCCGCCCGGGAAGACGGTCTTGGGCAGGGCGCTGAGGCCGCTGGCGTTGATGGCGCGCGCGCCGTACGACAGGCGCTTGCCGTGCTTGATGCCCTTGCTTTCATCGCCTTCGAGGTAGTAGCGGATGTTGGGGTGCGTCTTCCAGCGCTGCATTTCCTCGAACGGGCTCAGGTACGGGTTGCTGTACCCCAGGCCGGTGATGAAGCCTAAAGCGACGAGGTTGTCTTCCAGGTGGTAGAGGAAGGCGCCGCCGTAGGTGCTGTTGTCCATGGGCCAGCCCGCGCTGTGCAGCACCAGGCCGGGCTCGTGGCGCTTGGGGTCGATTTCCCACAGCTCCTTGATGCCGATGCCGAAGCTCTGCGGGTCGCAGCCCGCGTCGAGCTTGTAGCGCGCGATCAGCTGCTTGCCCAGGTGGCCGCGCGCGCCCTCGGCGAAGATGGTGTACTTGGCGTGCAGCTCCATGCCCAGCTGGAAGTCGCCCGTGGGCTCGCCCTCCTTGCTGATGCCCATGTTGCCGGTGGCCACGCCCTTCACGGAGCCGTCGTCGTTGTAGAGGATTTCGGCGGCGGCGAAGCCGGGGAAGATCTCCACGCCCAGTTCCTCGGCCTGCTCGCCCAGCCACTTGGTGACGTTGCCCAGGCGCACGATGTAGTTGCCGTGGTTCTGGAAGTTGGGCGGCAGCATGAAGTTGGGCACGCGGAAGCCCGACTTCTCCGACAGGAACATGAACGCATCGTCGGTGACGGGCTGGGTCAGCGGCGCGCCCTTTTCCTTCCAGTCGGGGATGAGTTCGGTGAGCGCGCGCGGGTCCATGATCGCGCCCGACAGGATGTGCGCGCCGGGCTCGGAGCCTTTTTCGAGCACCACCACGGACACGTCCTGGCCCTTTTCCGCCGCCAGCTGCTTGAGGCGGATGGCCGTGGACAGGCCTCCGGGGCCGCCGCCGACGATCACCACGTCGTATTCCATGGCTTCGCGGGGGCCGTATTGGGCGAGGATTTCTTCGTTGGTCATGGCGGGGCTCTCTCGGGGCGGTTTGATAATGGTGGGTGACGATTCTCGAAGGGCAGGCGGCACCGCGCCTGTCCTGCGTGCGACGGGATTGTAAGCCGTGGCGCCAAGAATCGAACGATCGTTCTATTTTCTGGAAAAGAGAGAAGCAGCCATGGCATACAGCATCGACCTTTCGGGCCGCATTGCGCTGGTGACCGGCGCCTCGGGCGGGCTGGGCGCGCAGTTCGCGCGCACGCTGGCCGGCGCCGGGGCGGGCGTGGTGCTCGCGGGCCGGCGCGTGGAGCGCCTCAAGGACCTGCGCGCGCGCATCGAGGGCGAGGGCGGCGACGCGCACGTGGTGGAGCTCGACGTGACCGACCTCGCCTCCATCAAGGCCGCCGTGGCCCATGCCGAGACGGAGATGGGCTCCATCGACATCCTGGTCAACAACTCGGGCGTGTCCGCCACGCAAAAGCTGCTGGACGTGGCCGAGGCCGACTACGACCACATCTTCGACACCAACACCAAGGGCGCGTTCTTCGTGGCGCAGGAGGTGGCGCGGCGCATGATCGCGCGCTCGCGCGGGGCCGCGCCGGGCAGCTTCACGGGCGGGCGCATCGTCAACATCGCGTCCATGGCGGGCCTCAAGGTGCTGCCGCGCATCGGCCCCTACTGCATGAGCAAGGCCGCCGTGGTGCAGATGACCAAGGCGATGGCGCTGGAGTGGGGCCGCTACGGCATCAACGTGAACGCGCTGTGCCCCGGCTACATCGACACCGACATCAACCACCGCCACTGGCAGACCGAGCACGGCCAGAAGCTCATCCAGACGCTGCCGCGCAAGCGCCTGGGCCAGCCGCAGGACCTGGACGCGCTCATCACCCTGCTGGCCAGCGACCAGAGCCATTTCGTGAACGGAGCCGTGATTGCAGCGGACGATGGTTTCGGCGCCTGAGGCAACGGCAGTCATTGGGGGAGCGGCGCGCAGCGGCGTCGCCACGGGCATCCTCGCCGGGCTGGGCGCGGGCGCGCTCTGGGGGCTGTCGTTCGTCGCGCCGCGCATGGCCGGCGGCTTCGCGGCGCTGGACGTGGCGGCGGGGCGCTTCGTCACCTACGGGCTGCTGGCGCTCGCGCTCATGCTGGCGCGCCGCCGCCTGCCCACGGCGCGGCAGGCGCTCGCGGCGCTGGGCCTGAGCGTGCTGGGCTTCACGGGGTACTACCTGCTGCTGGTGCTCGCCATCCGCGACCTGGGCGTGGGCCTGCCCGCGCTCATCGTCGGCACCATCCCGGTGTGGGTCATGCTGCTGGGTAAGCCGCAGGGGCTGCGCTGGGCAGCGCTGCTGCCGGGCCTCGTGTTCACCGTGGCGGGGCTGGTGTGCATGGCGCAGCCGCAGCAGGGCGCGCAGGAGGAGCACTTCGCGCGCGGCCTGGCCTATGCCGCGTGCGCCACGGCAAGCTGGACGGCGTTCTCGCTGCTCAACGGCGCCTGGCTCCAGCGCCATCCTGAAATTGGTGCGGCCGACTGGGCCAACTGGCTGGGCGCGGCCACGGGCCTGGGCGGCCTGCTGCTGTGGCTCGCGGCGGGCACGCCCGCCGCGCTGCTGGTGCGGACGCCGGGCTTCGCGGCGTTCGCGCTGCTGAGCCTGGCGGTGGGGTTCGGCTCCTCCTGGCTCGCCACCATCTTGTGGAACATGGCCAGCCAGCGCCTGTCCGGCAGCCTGTGCGGCCAGCTCATCGTGAGCGAGACGCTGTTCGCGCTGCTCTACGCCTTCGTGTGGGACGCGCAGTGGCCCGCGCCCGTGCAGTGGGCGGCGGTGGCGCTGTTCACGGCGGGCATCATGGCGTCCATCCGCGCGCACCGCTGATGGCGCCTGCCCGCCGCCGGCTGCTCAGAACGGCTTGCTGATCGACACCAGGAAGGTGCGGCGCGGCGCGAACTGCGGCGCGCCGACGCCGATGCCGGTGCCGTCGCGCAGCTCGTAGCTGCGGTCGAACAGGTTCAGCACCGCCAGGCGGGTCTTGAGCTTGCCGACCATGGGCAGGTCGAAGTCGTGCGCGGCGCCCACGTTCAACTGCCAGTAGGACGGCAGGTGCCCGGTGTTGGCGAAGCCGTTGCGCAGGCCCGATCCGAACAGCGCGCTCGCCGTCCAGGTGGTGCCGGCGTACAGGTACGACACGCCGCCCGAGGCCGTGACCGTCTGGTCGTGGTCCAGGTGGACCCAGTGGTTGCTGACGTAGGCCAGTTCGTCGTCGTCGAAGTTGAACTGCCCCGTCTCGATGCCCTTGCCCAGCGCGCGCGACAGCGCCACGTTCATGTAGGCGCCGAAGTTGCCCTGCCGGTAGTTGGCCGAGCCCTCGATGCCGTAGATGCGGCCGCGCTGGTAGTTGAAGGCCGAATACAGCAGCGCATTGCCGAATTGGCCCTCGTCCTGCAGGTGGCGCACGTCGCGGTAGTAGGCGTCGAGCCCCAGCGTGAGGCTGGAGGTGAGCTGGTGCGACACGCCCAGGTCGAAGTAGTTGGAGCGCTCCGAGCGCACGGCGGTGTTGGCGTCGGACGGAAGCGCGTTCGTGGTGCCGAGGAATCTGTCCACCGTCGTGGTGTCGAACTTCTCGGTCGGCGGCGGCGTGAAGTAGCGCGCGTAGCCGGCGTGCAGCCGCGTGCGGTTCGACACGTCGTAGGTCACGCCCAGGCGCGGGCTGAACTGCTGCTCGCTGACGATGGTGTTCACATGGTCGTAGCGCGCGCCGTAGTTGACGGTGAGTTTGTCCGTGGGCTTCCACTCGTCCTGCACGTACACGCCCACCGTGTTGCCCGCGCCGCGCGCGTTGTCGGTGATGGCGACCGGCGTGCCGCTGGTCTGCGCGCCGTCGTCATCGGCCGGGAACACCAGCGAATTGTTGTTCACCCCGTAGCGCTCGCGCTGCAGGAACAGGCCCGCGCGCAGCGTGTGGCGGTCGTTCAGCCGGTAGCTGGCGTCGGTCTGCAGGCCGTAGGCGCGGTTGGTGCGCGCGATGTCGGAGGCCACGCCGTTGTAGACCAGGTCGCCCACCGGGTCGGGCACGTAGTCGATGCGGCTGGAGCGGCGGAACAGCGAGACCTGGTAGTCGAGCTGCGGCGACACCCGGCGCTGGTACGACAGGATCTGGAAGTCCGTCTTCTCGCGCTGGTTGGCGTTCAGGTCCTCGGAGGCCGGGGGCGCCACGCCGTCGAGCGTGTAGGCGGGCGTCAGCCCCGGCCAGGTCGGGATCTGGAAGTGGCTGTTGGCCGTGCCGAACATGAAGCCCACGCGGCTGTCGGCGTCCAGCATGTACGACAACATGCCGAACGACTTGTTCTGCGTGGTGTGGTCGTGGATAGCGCTGCGCTCGCCGGTGGGGTTCTCGATGCCCAGGTTGCTTTCGGCGAAGGTGCCGCTCAGGTAGTACGACAGCCGCCCCTGCGTGCCCTGCACCTGGCCGTTGAGCTCGCGCCGGCCGTTGCTGCCCAGCACGGTGCCGACCTCGCCGCCGAAGGGCCGGGGCTGGCCGTCCTCGTCAGTGGCCGCGCCCTTGGTGTGGATGTCCACCACGCCCGCAGTGCGGTAGCCGTACTGCGCCGGCAGCGCGCCGGTGAGCACGTTGATCTCGTTGGCGAAGCGCGTGTCCAGCACCTGGCCGAAGCCGCTGATCGGCTCGGGGATCACCACGCCGTTGATGCGGTACTGCAGGTTGGAATGGTCGCCGCGCACGTGCAGCTGGCCATACGAGTCCTGCACCACGCCGGGCGCCTGCAGCAGCACCTGGTTCAGCGCCGTGGCGTCGCCCTGCGGCAGGCGGGCGATGTCGTCGCTGTCGAAGCTGTAGATGGAACTGCCGGTGTCGGGCGACAGCGCGTTGCGCGCGGCGTCCAGGCGCTTGGCGCTCACGCGCATCTCGCCCATGACGGGGGCGCTGGGCAGTACCGTGGTGGAGGTGCCGGACGCACCGGGTGCGTCGGCGGCGGAAGGGCTGGCCTGCTGCGCCAGCGCGGAAACGGAAGCCAGAGCGGGCAGGACGGCGGCAAGCGCCGCCGCCAGCGCACGGGGCTGGAAGGGGATCATGACAAAAACCTTTGAATCGAACGAGTGCAGGCGGCGGCGCCCCGGCGCGAAGGCGCGGGACGGCGGGCGAGGAAACGGACTCAAAGGAAGGCGGGAGGGCCGCGCGAACGCAACGCGACCGCGAACACCGGCGCGCGCGCCTGGGGCCGGTCCGGCGGGAAGTGCCAGCGCAGCGCCAGGCCCAGGCACCACAGCAGCACCACGGGCAGGGCGATGTCCAGGTCCAGCGCCGCGAACGCCGCGCATTCGGCGCAGGCCGCGTGCTCGGGCGCTGGCCCGTGCCCGTCGCCGCCGTCAGGCGAGGACCAGGCCGCACCGGCCTGGGGCAGGTGCGACAGCGCATGACGCACCGCGCCCTGCTGGCCGAGCAGCAGCAGCAACGCCAGCAGGCAGGCCAGCCAGCGCGAGCGGGAGGGCGACGGACGCTGGAAATGCAAGGGAAGGGTGGGGGCTGAACGGAACAGGCCGGGATTGTGACATGCCGCAACCGCACGGGCCGCGGCCCCGCGCAAGGCGCGGCCCGCCGTGGCCTCAGCCTCGCTGTCCGCCCGCCTGCACCATCTTCATGGCCGAAGCGATCAGCGCCGACACCTCGGTCATGTTGCCGGGCACGATGAGCGTGGTGGTCGCGTCGGAGGCGACCCGGCCGTAGGCGTCCACGGCCTTTTCGGCCACCTTGAGCTGCACGGCCTGCTCGCCGCCAGGCTGGCGGATGGCGGCGGCCACGCGCTCGATGGCCTGGGCGGTGGCCTCGGCCACGGCCTTGATGGATTCGGCCTCGCCCTGGGCCTTGTTGATAACGGCCTGCTTCTCGCCCTCGGAGCGCGCGATGAACGCTTCGCGCTCGCCGGTGGCGATGTTGATCTGCTCCTGCCGGCGGCCTTCGGAGGCGGCGATGAGCGCGCGCTTTTCGCGCTCGGCGGTGATCTGCGCCTGCATGGAGCGCAGGATTTCGGCGGGCGGCGTCAGGTCCTTGATCTCGTAGCGCAGCACCTTCACGCCCCAGTTGAGCGCGGCCTCGTCGATGGCGGCGACCACCTGGGCGTTGATCATGTCGCGCTCCTCGAAGGTCTTGTCGAGCTCCAGCCTGCCGATCACGCTGCGCAGCGAGGTTTGCGCCAGCTGGGTGATCGCCATGACGTAGTTGGACGAGCCGTAGCTCGCGCGCATCGGGTCGGTCACCTGGAAGTAGAGGATGCCGTCCACCTGCAGCTGCGTGTTGTCCTTGGTGATGCAGATCTGGCTGGGCACGTCGAGCGGGATTTCCTTCAGGCTGTGCTTGTAGGCCACGCGGTCGACGAAGGGCACGAGGAAGTTCAGCCCCGGCGTGAGCGTGCCCGCGTACTTGCCCAGGCGCTCCTTGATCCAGGCGTGCTGCTGCGGCACGACCTTGACGGCGCGCGCGATGAAGATGGCGGCGATGACGAACAGGACGATGGCGATTTCCATGGCGGTTGTTTCTCCCTTCAGGCTTTGTTGACGATCAGGCGGTTGCCCACTACTTCGGCCACGCGGTAGGGGCCGGGCAAGGCGTCGGCCAGGGCGGCGCCCGGCTGCAGCGCCACCGTCCACTGCGCGCCCCGGTACCGGACCTGGGCCGTGCCGTCGGCGTTCCAGGCGGCGACGGTGACGGTTTCGCCCACGTCCAGGTTCACGTCGGGGTTGCTGGCGGCGGGCGCGGCGGGCTGGCGCTTCTTGCGTACGAGGTAGCAGGCCGCCACGGCCAGCGCGCCTGTCAGCGCGGCCGCCACGAACTGCTGCGGCACGGCGGCCCCGGCGTGCGCCGCCAGCGCCCCGGCCACGAAGCCGATGGCGAGCATCAGCAGGTAGAAGGTGCCGGTCAGCAGCTCGGCGATGACGGCTGCGCCGCTGGCCAGCCACCACAGGGTCGATGCGTCCATTTGTCCTCCTTTCGCCACATTCTGGGCGAAAAGCGCGGCGTGTCATGGTTTGTCCTTACACTTCGCGGCTATTTGATTTTGAGGGCGACGCTTAGCCCGTTTTCCCGTCCCGGAGGCCCCATGAAATTCCGCTTTCCCATCGTCATCATCGACGAGGACTACCGCTCCGAGAACACCTCGGGCCTGGGCATCCGCGCCTTGGCGCAGGCCATCGAGCAGGAAGGCTTCGAGGTGCTGGGCGTGACGAGCTACGGCGACCTCTCCCAGTTCGCGCAGCAGCAAAGCCGCGCCAGCGCCTTCATCCTGTCGATCGACGACGAGGAATTCACGCTGGGCGAGGGCCTCGACCCCGCCGTGCTGAACCTGCGCAGCTTCATCGAGGAAGTGCGCCGCAAGAACAGCGACGTGCCGATCTACATCTACGGCGAGACCAAGACCAGCCGCCACCTGCCCAACGACATCCTGCGCGAACTGCACGGCTTCATCCACATGTTCGAGGACACGCCCGAGTTCGTGGCGCGCCACATCATCCGCGAGGCCAAGAGCTACCTCGAAGGCGTGCAGCCGCCGTTCTTCAAGGCGCTGCTCGACTACGCGGAAGACGGCTCGTACAGCTGGCACTGCCCCGGCCACTCGGGTGGCGTGGCCTTCCTGAAAAGCCCCGTGGGCCAGATGTACCACCAGTTCTACGGCGAGAACATGCTGCGCGCCGACGTGTGCAACGCCGTGGAGGAACTGGGCCAGCTGCTCGACCACAACGGCGCCATCGGCGAGAGCGAGCGCAACGCGGCGCGCATCTTCAACGCCGACCACTGCTTCTTCGTGACCAACGGCACCAGCACGTCGAACAAGATGGTCTGGCACCACACCGTGGCCCCCGGCGACGTGGTGGTGGTGGACCGCAACTGCCACAAGTCCATCCTGCACAGCATCATCATGACCGGGGCCGTCCCCGTGTTCCTGAAGCCCACGCGCAACCACTTCGGCATCATCGGCCCCATTCCGCAAAGCGAGTTCGAGCCCGCCACCATCCAGGCCAAGATCAAGGCCAACCCCTTGCTCAAGGGCGTGGACGCCAAGAAGGTGAAGCCGCGCGTGCTCACGCTCACGCAGAGCACCTACGACGGCGTGCTCTACAACACCGAGACCATCAAGGCCATGCTCGACGGCTACGTGGACAACCTGCACTTCGACGAGGCCTGGCTGCCGCACGCCGCCTTCCATCCGTTCTACGGCAGCTACCACTCCATGGGCAAGAAGCGCGCGCGGCCCCGGCACTCGGTGGTCTACGCCACGCAGTCCATCCACAAGCTGCTGGCCGGCATCAGCCAGGCCAGCCACGTGCTGGTGCAGGACTCGCAGACGCAGAAGCTGGACCGGCACCTGTTCAACGAGGCGTACCTGATGCACACCTCGACCAGCCCGCAGTACAGCATCATCGCGAGTTGCGACGTGGCCGCCGCGATGATGGAGCCGCCCGGCGGCACCGCGCTGGTGGAGGAAAGCCTGCTCGAAGCGCTGGACTTCCGCCGCGCCATGCGGCAGGTGGAAGACCAGTTCGGCAAGGGCGACTGGTGGTTCAAGGTCTGGGGGCCGGACGAACTGGTGGAAGAGGGCCTGGGCACGGCGGAGGACTGGATCTTCCGCAACAAGGGCAAGAAGAAGGCCGCCAGCAAGTGGCACGGCTTCGGCGACCTGGCCGACGGCTTCAACATGCTCGACCCGATCAAGTCCACCATCGTCACCCCGGGCCTGAACCTGGACGGCGAGTTCGACAAGACCGGCATCCCCGCGAGCATCGTCACCAAGTACCTGGCCGAGCACGGCGTGGTGGTCGAGAAGACGGGCCTGTACAGCTTCTTCATCATGTTTACCATCGGCATCACCAAGGGCCGCTGGAACACCATGCTGACCGCGCTGCAGCAGTTCAAGGACGACTACGAGAAGAACCAGCCCATGTGGCGCATCCTGCCCGAGTTCTGCCAGCAGCACCGGCGCTACGAGCGCATGGGCCTGCGCGACCTGTGCCAGCACGTGCACCAGCTCTACGCCAAGTACGACATCGCGCGGCTCACCACCGAGATGTACCTGAGCGACCTGCAGCCCGCCATGAAGCCCAGCGACGCCTACGCCCACATCGCCCAGCGCAAGACCGAGCGCGTGGAGATCGACCACCTCGAAGGCCGCGTCACCGTGGGCCTGGTCACGCCGTACCCGCCGGGCATTCCGCTCTTGATTCCGGGCGAGGTGTTCAACAAGAAGATCGTGGACTACCTCAAGTTCGCGCGCGAGTTCGCCAAGGTGTGCCCCGGCTTCGAGACCGACATCCACGGGCTGGTGGAGATCGAGGACGACCACGGCGGGGTGCGCTACTACGCCGACTGCGTGGCGCAGGCAGAGCGCGCCGCCATCACTCCCAAGCCCAGGGGCAAGCTGGTGCAGGTGGGAGACGACGGGCCGTTCGGGCGTACCCTCTGATGCTTCTATATTGAGAGCTGCCAGCGCTTGATGGATAAGCGCTGGAGGCCGATTTCATCATGAATCCGGCGGGGTGTCCGCCTGCACGCGCCAGAAGCGCGCGAAGCGCGGCAGGCCGCTGGCGTGCAGGCCGTTGTAGCGGTAGGTCACCACGCTGCCCACGGGCGGCGGTTCGCGCCGCAGCGCATCGGTCAGGCCGCTGCCCAGGGCGAAGCGCTGGCCGCTGGGCATTTCCACCAGCAGCGCGCCGGTCTGGCCTGTGTACTTGCCCTTGCCGGGCAGGTGGCCCACCACCTTGGCCTCGGCGTCGTCAAAGTTCTTCAGCTTGAGCAAGTCGCCGCTGCGCCCGCCGCGGTAGGGCGCATCGTTGCGGCGCAGCATCAGGCCCTCGGCCCCGGCCTGGGTGGTTGCGCGCAGTTGCTGCATCAGCGCCTCGTGGCTGGCCACGCGCCACTGGGGCACGGCCTGCACCCAGGGCTGGCGGATGGCGGCCACGGCGCGCTGCAGGTGCGGCAGCCGCTCGCCGAAGCCGCCGGGCTGGCTGGGCACGTCGAACACCATGTAGCGCAGCGTGCGCCATTGCGCATCCTGCGGCCGGGCTTGGGCGACAGCGGTCTGCACCTGCTCGAACCGGCCACGCCCGGCCCAGAGTTCGCCGTCCAGCGCCGTGGCGGGCCAGCCCATCGTGAACCAGCCGGGCGTGCGGATGGGCAGGCCCTGGCGCGAGAACAGTTCGCGTCCCGTCCACAGGGCGCGCACGCCGTCGTACTTTTCGCTGACCCAGTAGGCGGTAACGTCCACGCCCTTTTCGTAGCGCTGGGCGAGCGTGGGGGAGGGCGGGGCCGCGTGTGCGGTACAGACCAGGAACAGCCACAGCGGCAGGAAGCGGCGCAGGGGCATCCTGCGCTTCAGAGCCGTGCTTGCTTCAACTGGCTGGCGGGAATGCGAAGCAGCTTGCCTTGCTCCATCACCACGATCGCGGTGTTGGTTTGCACGGCGGTTTGGCGCGCCAATTCCGCGGCCCGCAACATGGCCGTTAGCGATGCGCGCAAATCCGGATTTCTGGCTTGGGACAGGTCTTGCGGTTTCACGGGTTTTCTCCCCATTCGAGCATCACGGGCGTATGGCCTGCATTGTCGTACAGCGCCCAGTCATCGACGGCTGTGCGGTAATGCTGCTCGAAGTTGCGGCGGCCGGCGGCATGGCGCCTGCGGATGACGTGTTCCGGGATACCCTGGCCGCCTTGGCGCACGCGCTCGGCCACGCGCGCGATGGCGGTTTCCGCATCCGGCAGGCTCAGGAAAAACAGGCTGACCCGGTATCCCAGCGCACGCCACTGCCGGATGTGGCGCAGGTAGCCCAAGCCGGCCAGGGTGGTCTCGAAGGCAAAACTGTCACCTCGCCGGGCGTATTGCTCAATCTCTTCCAGCATCAGACGGCCCGCTTTGATGGCGGCGGTTTCTGGTGCAAACGGCGCCAGCCCTGCGGCGATCAGATCCGCATTGATGAAGCGCGGAAGGTGCGCCTCCGCAGGCAGGAACGAGCGCGCGAACGTGGTTTTTCCCGAGCCGTTGGGGCCCGCGATGATGATGATTTTCTTGATGGAATCAGCCATGCCGAGATGACGGATGCATCAAAAATGAGAGCAGCCAGCGCACGGTGGGCAAGCGCTGGCGGCCCAAAACGCCTTAAACCTGGTCGGCGGACAAGCCCGCCGTCTGGCTGAAGCCGCCATCCACGTAGGTGATCTCCGCCGTCACGCCGCTGGCCAGGTCGCTCAGCAGGAAGGCCGCCACATTGCCCACGTCTTCGATGGTCACGTTGCGGCGCAGCGGCGAGGCGTCGGCCACGCGGCCCAGGAGCTTGCCGAAGTCCTTGATGCCGCTGGCGGCCAGGGTCTTGATGGGGCCGGCGCTGATGCCGTTGGCGCGGATGCTGCGGCCGTCGGCGGTGCGGCCCACGGCCTCGGCCAGGAAGCGCACGCTGGCTTCCAGCGATGCCTTGGCCAGGCCCATGGTGTTGTAGTTGGGAATGGCGCGGATGGCGCCCAGGTAGGAGAGCGTGAGCAGCGACGACTTGTCGTTCAGGTAGGGCAGGGCGGCCTTGGCCATGGCCGGGAAGCTGTAGGCGCTGATGTCGTGCGCGATGCGGTAGTTCTCGCGCGTCAGCCCGTCGAGGAAGTTGCCCGCGATCGCCTCGCGCGGCGCGAAGCCGATGCTGTGCACGAAGCCGTCGAACTGGCCCCAGGCCGCGCCCAGGCCGGTGAACATGGCGTCGATCTGCGCGTCGTCGGCCACGTCGCAGTCGAAGACCAGTTGGGAGCCGAATTCGCCGGCAAACTCGGTGATGCGGTCCTTGAAGCGCTCGCCCACGTAGCTGAAGGCGAGTTCTGCGCCTTGGTTGTGGCAGGCCTTGGCGATGCCGTAGGCGATGGAGCGGTTGGACAGAACGCCCGTGATGAGCAGCTTTTTGCCTGCGAGGAAGCCCATTGTTGTTCCTTGAAAACGGTGGTGCAGAATTCTCTCATGCGCTCCTGGCTCGTCTTTTTGTTGTCTGTCGCGGCTTTTCCGGTATGGGCGGCCCCCGCCTACGCCCTGTGGGGCGAGCCGCGCTACCCCGCCGGCTTCACCCATTTCGGCTACGTGAACCCCGCCGCGCCCAAGGGCGGCGAGATCCGGCTGGTGAGCAACCAGCGCGTGTCCACGTTCGACAAGTACAACCCCTTCACCATCAAGGGCAGCGCGCCCGCCTACCTGCCGGATTTGATGTTCGACAGCCTGCTGACCGGCGCGCTGGACGAAACCGCCACGGGCTACGGCCTGCTGGCCGAGGACGTGAGCGTGGCGGCGGACGGCCTTTCGGCCACCTTCCGCCTGCGGCCCGAGGCGCGCTTCCACAACGGCAAGCAGGTAGCGGCGGCGGACGTGAAATACAGCTACGACACCCTCGTCGGCCCCTATACCTCGCCCGCCTACAAGACCATGCTGATCGACGTGGCGGGTGTGGACGTGGTCGACGAGCGCACCGTGCGCTTTCGCTTCAAGGTGCCCAACCGCGAACTGCCGCTGATCGTGGGCAGCCTGTCCATCTTCAGCCGCGACTGGGGGGCGGGCAAGCCGTTCGACCAGGTGGTGATGGACGAACCCATCGGCAGCGGCCCGTACAAGATCGGCCCGGTGCGCTTTGGCAAGGACATCACCTACGTGCGCGACCCGGACTACTGGGCGCGCGACCTGCCCGCGCGCAAGGGCACGGCCAACTTCGACCGCGTGACGGTCAAGATCTACAAGGACAGCACGGCGCGGCTGGAGGCGCTGAAGGCGGGCGAGTTCGACCTGATGCGCTTCTTCAGCGCGGGCGACTGGGCGCGGCGCGTGAACGGCAAGAAGTTCGACACGGGCGAACTGGTGAAGGGCGAGTTCCGGCACAAGCTGCCCTCGGGTTTCCAGAGCTACGTGCTCAACACGCGCCGCCCGCTGCTGGCCGACCTGCGCGTGCGCGAGGCATTGGGCCTGGCGCTGGACTTCGAGTGGATGAACCGCCAGATGTTCTACGGCTCGTACCAGCGCGTGAACGGCCTGTTCGGCAACACGATCTGCGAGACGCGCGGCAATCCGTCGCCCGAGGAACTGGCGCTGCTGGAGCCGTGGCGCCGGCAGGTTCCCGCCGCCGTCTTCGGCCCCATGGCCGTGCCGCCGAGCACCGACCCGCCCTCGTCCTTGCGCGCCAACCTGCGCCAAGCCCAGGCGCTGCTGCGCGCGGCGGGGTGGGAAGTGCAGGACGGCGTATTGCGGAACGTGAGCGCCGCAGGCGCGGCCAAGGGCGCGCCGTTCGTGCTCGAATACCTGGACAGCGCCGAAACCGGCGTCCGCGTGGTCGCGCCCTGGCAGCGCAACCTCGAAAAGCTCGGCATCACGCTGAAATTCCGCCCCGTGGACTTCGCGCTGTACCAGCAGCGGCTGCAGAAGTTCGACTTCGACGTGACCAGCATCGCCTACGCCGGCACCAACAACCCCGGCCAGGAGTTTGCCGACCTGTTCGGCAGCAAGGCGGCGGACATGGAGGACTCGGGCAACCTGCCCGGCGTGAAGAGCCCGGCGGTGGACGCGATGGTCACCGCCATGACCGCCGCCAAGACCGAGGCGCAACTGCTGCCCGCCTGCCACGCGCTCGACCGCCTCATTGCCCACGGCCACTACCTGATTCCGCAGTGGACGGCGCCCACGCACCGCATGGCCTACAACGCCTGGCGCCTGGCGCGGCCCGAGGTGCTGCCGCCGTATTCGCCGGGCGAACTCTGGGTCGTCAACACCTGGTGGGCGAAGGCGCCGGGCCCATAGCGTCAGCAGCCTTACCACTGGAAACGTTTGGGGCCTTCAGTTCCGCAGGGGCGCGCCGAAAAGCCATGGGCTCCCACTGCCGATGAGGACAGCATGACCACCATCTCCGCCACCACCTCCGCCTCGTCCTCCATCGGCGTTTTCAGTTCCAGCGACCTGGCCACGCTGGAGCGCAAGCTGCACGACCTGGCCCAGCAACTGGAGCGCGCGGCCTCCAGCAGCGGCTCGGCCCAGGCCAAGCAGCAGGAGGCGCAATTGCTGCAGGCGCAGATCCTGCTGGTGCAGCAGCAGATCGCCGCCCTGCAGCACCAGAAGCAGCAAGAACAACTGGAGCAGATGCGCCAGCAGCAGGCCAAGGCGCACGGCGACGGCAAGGCGGCGGGCCTGGGCGGTTCGGTCGATACCTACGCCTGAAGGCCCGGCAGGGACGGCCCGCTCCCGTGATACCTTGGCGGCCTGAAGGAGACCCGTCCATGCCCCGTTACCCCACCCCCGACCTCAACAGCCTGCCGCAGGACATCCAGGAACGCATCCTCGCGGTGCAGGAGAAAAGCGGCTTCATCCCCAACGTCTTCCTGGGCCTGGCGCGCCGCCCGGCGGAATGGCGCGCGTTCTTCGCGTACCACGACGCGCTCATGCTCAAGGAGGAAGGCAGCCTGACCAAGGGCGAGCGCGAGATGATCGTCACCGTCACCAGCGCCGCCAACCAGTGCCTGTACTGCGTGGTGGCGCACGGGGCCATCCTGCGCATCTACGAGAAAAAGCCGCTGATCGCCGACCAGGTGGCCGTGAACTACCGCAAGGCCGACATCTCGCCGCGCGAGCGCGCCATGCTGGACTTCGCCATGAAGGTCTGCCAGCGCTCGCACGAGCTCGACGAGGCCGACTTCACCGCCCTGCACGCGCATGGCTTCGACGACGAGGACATCTGGGACATCGCGGCCATCACGGCGTTCTTCGGCCTGTCCAACCGCATGGCGAGCTTTTCGGGCATGTTGCCCAACCCGGAGTTCTATCTGATGGGCCGCGTGCCCAAGGCCAAATCGGCGTAGCGGTCGCTGCTATGCCGGGACTTGCGCCGCCGCCACCAGCCGCTGCGTGTAGGGGTGCCGTGGCGCTTCGAGCACCTGCTGCACGGGCCCGGCTTCGACCACCGCGCCGTCCTTCATCACGATGACCTCGTGCGCCATGGCGCGGATGACCTCCACGTCGTGCGTGATGAGCAGGTAGCTCAGGCGCCGCTCTTTTTGCAGGCGCTGCAGCAGGCCCAGCACCTGCTGCTGGATGGTCACGTCGAGCGCGCTGGTCGGTTCGTCCAGCACCAGCAGCTGCGGCTGCACGATGAGCGCGCGCGCAATCGCCAGCCGCTGGCGCTGGCCGCCCGAAAACTCGTGCGGGTAGCGCGCGAGCAGGCCGGGGAACTGGGCCTCGGTCAGCCCCACGTCGGCCAGCGCCTGCTGCACGCGCGTGCGGCGCTCGGCCTCGGGCGCTTGCGGCGCGTGCACGCGCAGCCCCTCGCCCACGATTTCTTCCACCGTCAGGCGCGGCGACAGCGACGAGAACGGGTCCTGGAACACCACCTGCACGCGCTGGCGCAGCTGCTGGTTGTGCGGCGTGTTGCGCGCGGCGGGCTGCTGCCAGGGCTGGCCCGCGACTTCCAGCGCGCCCTCGTGCGGCAGCAGGCCCAGGATGGCCTGGGCCAGCGTGGATTTGCCCGAGCCCGATTCGCCCACCACGCCCAGCGTCTGCCCGGGCGACAGCTGCAGATCGGCTCCTTGCACGGCCACGAACGCGCCCTTGCGGAACCAGCCGCGCAGGCCGGGCAGGGGCACGGGGTAGGCCACGCGCAGTTGGCTGGCACGCAGCAAGGGCGTCCCACCGGCGGGCTCCGCCACGTCGCGCTGCGGCTGGCTGGCGATCAGGCGGCGCGTGTAGGCGTGCCGGGGCGCGTTGAAGATTTGCTCCACCGGGCCATGCTCCACCAGCACGCCATGCTCCATCACCGCCACGCGGTCGGCGAAGCGGCGCACCAGGTTCAGGTCGTGGGTGATGAGCAGCACGGCCATGCCGTTCTGCCGCTGCAGATCGGCCAGCAGGTCGAGGATCTGGCCGCGCAGCGTCACGTCGAGCGCGGTGGTGGGCTCGTCGGCCAGCAGCAGCGCGGGCTCGCAGGCCAGGGCCATGGCGATCATGGCGCGCTGGCGCTGGCCGCCCGAAAGCTGGTGCGGGTAGCTGCGCGCGCGGCGCGCGGGTTCGGGAATACCGGTTTTTGCTAGTAGTTCAATAGCTGCAAGCGCTGATTGGGCGGGGGCTAGCGCCTTTTTTTGCTCCAAAACCTCCGCAATCTGGCGGCCCACGGTCATCAGCGGGTTCAGCGCCGTCATGGGCTCCTGGAACACCATGGCGATGTCGCCGCCGCGCACGGCCTGCATCTCGCGCTCGCTCAGGGCCAGCAGGTCGCGCCCGCGCAGCAGGGCCTGGCCTTCGACACGCGCATCGCCCGCCAGGCGCAGCAGCGAAAGTGCCGTGATGGACTTGCCCGAGCCCGATTCGCCCACCAGCGCGAGCTTTTCGCCGGGGGCGATGGCGAAATCGACGCCGTGCACCACTTCCTTGTCGCCAAAGGCCACGCGCAGGCCGCGTACTTCCAGCAACGACGAGCCGCCGCCGGGCCGCCCCAAGGCGGCGAGAGCCCCCTCGGGGGGCAGCGAGGACACGCCAGTGCCGAGCGTGGGGGCCATGTTCATCGGTCGGCCTTTCGCGGGTCGAGCGCATCGCGCAGCGCGTCGCCCATGAAGGTGAGCAGCAGCAGCGTGGCGACCAGCACGCCGAAGGTGGACAGCGAGATCCACCACGCATCGATGCTGTTCTTGCCCTGGCTCAGCAGTTCGCCCAGGCTGGGCGTGCCGGGCGGAACGCCCAGGCCCAGGAAGTCGAGCGAGGTCAGCGACAAAATGGCCGCGCTCATCTGGAACGGCAAAAAGGTGACCACCGGCGTCAGGCTGTTGGGCAGGATGTGCCGCCATACGATCTGCCCGCCGTGCACGCCCAGGGCGCGCGCGGCCTTCACGTAGTCGAGCTGGCGGTTGCGCAGGAACTCGGCGCGCACGTAGTCCGACAGCCCCATCCAGCCGAACAGGCTCAGCAGCACCAGCAGCAGCCCCACGCTGGGCGCGAACACGGCGCTGAAGATGATGAGCAGGTACAGCGCGGGCATGGAGCTCCAGACCTCGATGACGCGCTGGAACACCAAATCCGTGCGCCCGCCGAAGAAGCCCTGCACCGCCCCCGTCGCCACGCCCAGCACCACGCCGGTGACGGTGAGCGCCAGCCCGAACAGCACGCTCACGCGAAAGCCGTAAATCAGCTGCGCGAGCAGGTCGCGCCCCCGGTCGTCCGTGCCCAGCCAGTTGGCGCGCGAGGGTGGTGCGGGGTTGGGCTCCTGGGCAAAGTAATTGATGGTGTTCTGGCCGTAGGGGTTGAGCGTGTACAGCGCCCAGTTGCCGCCCCGCGTGATGCGCTCGCGGATGAAGGGGTCGAGGTAGTCCGTGGGCGTCTGGAAGTCGCCGCCGAAGGTGGTCTCGGGGTAGTCCTTCAGCAGGGGGAAGTAGGTGCGGCCCTCATAGCGCACCACCAGGGGGCGGTCGTTGCTGATGAGCTCGGCGCACAGGCTGAAGGCCACCAGGGCGGCGAACAGCACCAGGCTCCAGTAGCCCAGGCGGTTGCGCCGGAAGCGCCGCCAGGCGCGGCGCGCGGGGGATTGGGATGCAGGACTAATCGAACTTGACACGCGGGTCTACCCATACATAGCAAAGGTCGCTGACGAGCTTGGTCACCAGCCCGATCAGCGTGAACAGATACAGCGTGCCCAGCACCACGGGGTAGTCGCGGCGGATCACGCTCTCGTAGCTCAGCAGCCCCAGCCCGTCGAGCGAGAACAGCGTCTCGATCAGCAGCGACCCCGTGAAGAACGCCCCGACGAACGCCGCCGGAAACCCCGTGACGATCGGAATGAGCGCATTGCGGAACACGTGCCGCCACAGTACCTGGCGCTCGCTCAAGCCCTTGGCCCGCGCCGTCAGCACGTACTGCTTGCGGATTTCTTCGAGGAAGGCGTTCTTGGTCAGCATGGCCGTCACCGCGAAGCTGCCCGCCACCATCGCCGTCACAGGCAGGGTGATGTGCCAGAGGTAGTCCGCGATGCGCGCGCCCCACGACAGTTCGTCCCAATTCGCCGAAGTCAGCCCGCGCAGCGGAAACCACTGCAGCTGCCCGCCAAAAATCACCAGCAGCGCCACGCCCAGCACGAAGCCCGGAATCGCGTAGCCCACCAGGATGAGCAGCGTGGTCGCCAGGTCGAACCGCGAGCCCGCGCGCACCGCCTTGGCCACGCCCAGCGGCACCGCCACCAGGTAGCTGATGAAAAACGTCCACAGCCCCAGGCTGATGGAGACGGGCAGCTTCTCCTTCACCAGTTGCCACACGTCCTTGTTCTGGAAAAAGCTGCGCCCCAGGTCGAAGCGCGCGAACTGGCCCAGCATCCGCGCGAAGCGCTCGGGAGCGGGCTGGTCGAAACCGTACAGCGCCTTGATCTGCTCCAGCCGTTTCGGGTCCACGCCCTGGCCGCCACGGTAGGCCAGGCCCGCGCCCTCCGCGCCGCGCCCGCCCGCGCCGGCCTTGGCCTCGGCCAGGTACTGCTCCACCGGCCCGCCGGGCACGAACTGGATCACCACGAAGGTCAGCAGCAGCACGCCCAGCAGCGTGGGCAGCATGAGCAGGATGCGCTTGAGGATGTAGGCGGCCATGGGCGGGGATTATGCGGGGGCGATTCCAGTAGACTTTGCCGCTTTCGTTCGCTCCATTGCCCGTCCTTCCCATGCCCAGCCCGTCGTCCCAAGCTCCCTGGTGGGTGGTGTGCCTGTGCGCGGACTGGTGCGGCACCTGCCGTGAGTACCGCGCGCTGTTCGACGCGCTGGCTGCCGCGCACCCCGAGGCGCGCTTCGAGTGGGTGGACGTGGAGGACGATGAGACCATAGCGGGCGATCTGGACGTGGAAACCTTCCCCACGCTGCTGATCGCCGATGGCCGCCAGGCCCGCTTCCTGGGGCCGCTGCTGCCGCAGGCCGCCGTGCTGGAGCGGCTGCTGGCCAGCCTGCGGGACGGGCAGGGCGCGGCCGCCGCCGAGGCCCAGGCGTTGTTCGGGCGCATACGGGCCGCCAGAGCCTAGCAAATCAACACGTTACAGGCTATAATCTGAGGCTTCACGACCAAACGGGCGGGTACTCACCGCCCGTTTTTTTTGGTCGATCGCTTTTGGAACCCCCTCGAATCACACGTGGCATTGCAGCAAATCGTCGAACAAACCGTGGCCGGACTGGGCTACGACCTGGTGGAGATCGAGCGCTCCGCGGGCGGCCTGCTACGCATCACCATCGATTTGCCCTGGCAGGGGGCCGAGGCGCCGGAGCAGTTCGTCACGGTCGAGGACTGCGAGAAGGTCACGCGCCAGCTGCAGTTCGCGCTCGAAGTCGATGGCGTGGACTACAAGCGGCTCGAAGTCGCCTCGCCCGGCATCGACCGGCCCCTGCGCCATGCGCAGGACTTCGAGCGCTTCGTGGGCGAGGTGATCGACCTCACGCTCAAGGCGCCGATCGGCGAGGCCGCGGCGGGCCAGGTGAACGCCAACCGCAAGAAGTTCCGCGGCACGCTGGAGCGCGCGGAGGGCGGGGGCTGGCAGATCGTGTGGAGCGACGAGCCGCCGGTCAAGCCCGGCCAGCGCGTGAGCAAGAAGCGCGCGCCCGCGCCGCTGCAGGCCATGGGCTTCACGCTCGACGAGCTGCGCGAGGCGCGGCTCGCGCCCATCGTGAACTTCAAGGGGCGCCAGGCTCGCACGTAAAGAACATGGGGCCAGGAACAGGGGTTCCCGCCCCGCAGGGAATAGAGAAATAGAGGAGTCGTCGCATGAATCGCGAACTGTTGATGTTGGTGGAAGCCATTTCGCGCGAGAAGAACGTCGAGCGCGATGTGGTGCTGGGCGCGGTGGAATTGGCGCTGGCCCAGGCCACCAAGAAGCTCTACGAGGGCGAGGTGGACATCCGCGTCGCCATCGACCGCGACAGCGGCAACTACGAAACCTTCCGCCGCTGGCTGGTGGTGCCCGATGACGCGGGCCTGCAGAACCCCGATGCCGAGGAACTGCTGATGGACGCGCAGGAGCGCGTGCCCGGCATCGAGGTGGGCGAGTACATCGAGGAAGGCGTGGAATCCGTGCCCATCGGCCGCATCGGCGCGATGGCGGCCAAGCAGGTCATCCTGCAGAAAATCCGCGACGCCGAGCGCGAAATGCTGCTCAACGACTTCATGAGCCGGGGTGAGAAGATCTTCACCGGCACCGTCAAGCGCATGGACAAGGGCGACATCATCGTCGAGTCGGGCCGCGTGGAAGGCCGCCTCAAGCGCAGCGAGATGATTCCGAAGGAAAACCTGCGCAACGGCGACCGCGTGCGCGCCATGATCATGGAAGTGGACCTGACGCTGCGCGGCGCGCCCATCATCCTCTCGCGTTCAGCGCCCGAGTTCATGATCGAGCTGTTCCGCAACGAGGTGCCCGAGATCGAGCAGGGCCTGCTCGAAATCAAGAGCTGCGCCCGCGACCCCGGCAGCCGCGCCAAGATCGCCGTGCTGAGTCACGACAAGCGCGTGGACCCCATCGGCACCTGCGTGGGCGTGCGCGGCACGCGCGTCAATGCCGTGACCAACGAGCTCGCGGGCGAGCGCGTGGACATCGTGCTCTGGTCCGAGGACCCGGCCCAGTTCGTGATCGGCGCGCTGGCTCCGGCCAACGTCTCGTCCATCGTGGTGGACGAGGAAAAGCGCGCCATGGACGTGGTGGTGGACGAGGAAAACCTCGCCATCGCGATTGGCCGCGGCGGGCAGAACGTGCGCTTGGCTTCCGACCTCACGGGCTGGAAGATCAACATCATGGACGCCGCCGAATCCGCGCAGAAGCAGGCCGACGAAACCGGCGCCGCGCGCGCCCTGTTCATGGAAAAGCTCGACGTGGACGAGGAAATCGCCGACATCCTGATCGAGGAAGGCTTCACCAGCCTGGAAGAAGTGGCCTACGTGCCGCTGCAGGAAATGCTGGAGATCGAGAGCTTCGACGAAGACACCGTGAACGAGCTGCGCGCCCGCGCCAAGGACGCGCTGCTGACCCTGGAAATCGCCCGTGAAGAGAGCGTGGATGGCGTCTCGCAGGACCTGCGCGACCTGGAAGGCCTGACGCCCGAACTCATCGCCAAGCTGACCGCGGGCGGCGTACACACCCGCGACGACCTGGCCGATCTGGCCATTGATGAACTGACCGAACTGACCGGACAGACCGCTGACGAAGCGAAAGCCTTGATCCTCAAGGCGCGCGAGCACTGGTTCACGGGGCAAGAGTAAAGGTCAGGGAGGTTCATACCGAATATGTCGAGTAACACTGTGGCCGACTTCGCGGCCGAACTCAAGAAATCGCCTGAAACCCTGCTGGAGCAACTGCGCTCCGCGGGCGTGTCCAAGGCCTCGTCGCAAGACGCGCTGAACGAAGCCGACAAGCAGAAGCTGTTGGCCTTCCTGCAGGCCAGCCATGGCTCCGCGGGCGGCGACCGCAAGAAGATCACGCTGGTGAAGAAGTCCACCAGCGAGATCAAGCAGGCCGACGCCACGGGCAAGGCCCGCACCATCCAGGTGGAGGTGCGCAAGAAGCGCACCTTCATCAAGCGCGACGAGCCCGAGGCCGAAACGGCCGCGCCCGCGTCCCAGATGCTCCAGGAAGCCTCGTCGGCGGAAGACCAGGAACTGGCCCGCCGCGAGGAAGAGGCGCGCCGCCAGGCCGAGCTGATCCGCCGCCAGGAGGAAGACCTGGTGGCCGAACGCTCCGCCCGCGAAGAGCGCGAGCGCCGCGAGCGCGAGGCCGAGGAGCGCGCCGCCGCCTACGCCGAGCAGGAAGCGCAGAAGAAGGCCCAGGCCAGCGCCGCGCGCGAAGAGCAGCAGCAGCAGCAGGCCGCCGAAGCCGCCGCCCGCGCCGCCGCGCAGGAGGAAGCCCGCGCCAAGGCCGAGGCCGAGTCCAAGGCCCGCGCTGCCGAGGAAACCGCGCGCGCCGCCGACCTGGACGAGCGTCGCCGCAAGGCCCTGGCCGAGGCCGAGGCCATCCGCGCCATGATGGCCGCGCCCAAGAAGGTGCTGGTCGCCAAGAAACCCGAGGAGCCCAAGCCCGCCGCCCCTGCGGCGGACGCCAAGAAGGGCACGCTGCACAAGCCCGCCACGGGCACGGGCGGCGCGCGTACGGGCGCTGCCGCGCCCGCGGCCCCGGGCGGCAACAAGGAAGTCAAGTCCGCCAAGCTCTCGTCGAGCTGGGCCAACGACCAGGGCAAGAAGAAGGAAATCAAGACCCGTGGCGACAGCACGGGCGGCGTGGGCCGCAACAACTGGCGCGGCGGGCCGCGCGGCGGCCGTCGCCATGACCGCGACGACGATCGCCAGCAGGCCGCCGCCGCGCCGGTGGAAGCGCGCGTCATCGAAGTGCACGTGCCCGAGACCATCACCGTGGCCGAACTGGCGCACAAGATGGCCGTGAAGGCCAACGAGGTCATCAAGGCGCTGATGAAGATGGGCCAGATGGTCACCATCAACCAGCCGCTGGACCAGGACACGGCCATGATCGTGGTCGAGGAAATGGGCCACAAGGCCGTGGTGGCCGCGCTGGACGACCCCGAGGCGTTTACCGACGAGGAAGTGTCCGGCCAGGAAGCCGAGGCGCTGCCGCGCGCGCCCGTGGTCACCGTCATGGGCCACGTGGACCACGGCAAGACCTCGCTGCTGGACTACATCCGCCGCGCCAAGGTGGCGGCGGGCGAAGCCGGCGGCATCACGCAGCACATCGGCGCCTACCACGTCGAGACGCCGCGCGGCGTGGTGTCGTTCCTCGACACCCCCGGCCACGAGGCGTTCACCGCCATGCGTGCCCGTGGCGCGCAGGCCACCGACATCGTCATCCTGGTGGTGGCGGCGGACGACGGCGTCATGCCCCAGACCAAGGAAGCCATCAAGCACGCCAAGGCGGCCAAGGTGCCGATCGTGGTCGCCATCACCAAGGCCGACAAGCCCGACGCCAACCCCGACCGCGTGAAGCAGGAACTGGTGGCCGAGGAGGTCGTGCCCGAAGAGTACGGCGGCGACTCGCCCTTCGTGGCCGTGTCGTCCAAGACCGGCATGGGCATCGACGAACTGCTCGAACAGGTGCTGCTGCAGGCCGAGGTGCTGGAACTGAAGGCGCCGGTCGACGCCATGGCCAAGGGCCTGGTCATCGAAGCGCAGCTGGACAAGGGCCGCGGCCCGGTCGCCACCGTGCTGGTGCAGTCCGGCACGCTGAAGGTGGGCGACGTGGTGCTCGCGGGCCAGACCTATGGCCGCGTGCGCGCCATGACCGACGAGAACGGCAAGCCGGCCAAGACGGCGGGCCCGTCGATCCCGGTCGAAATCCAGGGCCTGTCGGACGTGCCGCAGGCCGGCGACGAGTTCATGGTGCTGGCCGACGAGCGCCGCGCCCGCGAAATCGCCACCTACCGCGCGGGCAAGTTCCGCAACACCAAGCTGGCCAAGCAGCAGGCGGCGAAGCTGGAGAACGTGTTCAACGAGATGACGGCGGGCGAGGTGCAGAACCTGCCCATCATCATCAAGGCGGACGTGCAGGGCTCGCAGGAAGCGCTGGCGGCCTCGCTGCTCAAGCTGTCCACCGACGAAGTGCGCGTGCAGCTGGTGTACGCGGGCGTGGGTGGCATCAGCGAGTCGGACGTGAACCTGGCGATCGCCTCCAAGGCCATCGTGATCGGCTTCAACGTGCGCGCCGACGCCGGCGCGCGCAAGACGGCCGAGACCAACGACGTCAACATCCGCTACTACAACATCATCTACGACGCGGTGGATGAGCTGAAGGCGGCCATGTCCGGCATGTTGGCGCCCGAGCAGCGCGAGGAAGCCATCGGCACGGCGGAGATCCGCACCGTGTTCGTGGCCTCCAAGATCGGCACGGTGGCGGGCTCGTACATCACGTCGGGCCAGGTCACGCGCGGCTGCCGCTTCCGCCTGCTGCGCGACAACGTGGTCATCTACACGGGCGAGGTCGAGTCGGTGCGCCGCATGAAGGACGACGTGAAGGAAGTCAAGGAAGGCTTCGAGTGCGGTATCAAGCTCAAGAACTACAACGACATCAAGGAAGGTGATCAGTTGGAGCTCTTCGAGATCAAGGAAATCGCGCGCACGCTGTAAGCGGGACGCAAAGGGCACGCTATGCAAATCATGCACAGGATGTGGCGCGAGCACCGAGGCTTCATGCTCTTCATCGGGCTGATGCTCGTGTTCCGCTCGGCCGTGGCCGATTGGAACTACGTGCCCTCTTCGTCGATGAACCCGACCCTGTACGCGGGTGACCGCGTGCTGGTGGAAAAGTGCGCCTACAGCCTGCGCGTGCCCTTCACGCTGCATGAAGTGGCGCGCTGGGCGACGCCACAACGCGGCGACGTGATCACCTTCGATTCGCCGGCGGATGACGTCAATCTCATCAAGCGGGTCGTTGCGGTGGCGGGCGACGAAGTGTCCATGTCGGGCAACCAGCTTGTCCTGAACGGCCAGCCGCAGCCGCGCACGCTGGAAGACGCGCAGCGCTGGGTGCCCACGGAGCAGGGCTGGATGAAGGAAGAGGTCTGGCGTGAAACCCTGGATGGCAAGGCCATCGAGGTGGCGCGCCTGCCCGAACTGAACCGCCTCACGGGCTTCGCGCCCGTGCGCGTTCCCGAGGGGTACGTGATGGTGATGGGCGACAACCGCGACAACAGCCGCGATTCGCGCTTCATCGGCTTCATCGACGTGCGGCGGGTCACCGGCAAGGCCGTGCGCGTGGTGCTCTCGCACGATCCGGCCCATCTGTATGTGCCGCGTGCCGACCGCTGGTGGCTGCCCCTGCATCTGTAAATCACCATGCCCGCAAAGAAATCCACCACGCCCAACCGCGGCTTCAAGGTCGCGGACCAGATCCAGCGCGACCTGACCGAGCTGATCCGCGAGTTGAAAGACCCGCGCATCGGCATGGTGACGCTGCAGGCCGTCGAGGTCACGCCCGACTACGCGCACGCGAAGGTGTTCTTCAGCGTGCTCGTGGGCGACGCCGACGCCACGCAGGACGCGCTGAACCAGGCGGCAGGATTCCTGCGCAACGGCCTGTTCAAGCGCCTGCACATCCACACCGTGCCCACGCTGCACTTCCTGTTCGACCGCACCACCGAGCGCGCGGCGGACATGAATGCGCTGATCGCGCGCGCCGTGGCCTCCCGCTCCAAAGACGACGACGGCACGGAATGAACGCGCGCGCCCCTCGTGTCCGGGTGCAGCGACGCCCGGTGCATGGGGTGTTGCTGCTCGATAAACCCCTGGGCCTGTCCAGCAACGACGCCTTGCAAAAGGCCAAGTGGCTGCTGCGCGCCGAAAAAGCGGGCCATACGGGCACGCTCGATCCCTTGGCGACGGGCGTGCTGCCGCTGTGCTTTGGCGCGGCCACCAAGTTCAGCCAGTTGCAGCTGGATGCGCCCAAGACCTACGAGGCCGTCGCGCGCCTGGGTGTTCGCACCAGCACGGGCGATGCGGAGGGCGAGGTGATCGCCGAGCGCCCCGTGCACGTCACGCCCGAAGACCTGGAGCGCGTGCAGCGCCAGTTCACGGGCCGCATCACCCAGGTGCCGCCCATGCACAGCGCCTTGAAGAAGGACGGCAAGGCGCTGTACGAATACGCCCGCGCCGGGGTGGAGGTGGAGCGCACACCGCGCGAGGTCGAGATTTTCAAGCTGAATCTGGCCCCAGCCCATGAAGGGCAAGCGCTAACAGCTATCAAGATCGTAGCAACCGTGAGCAAGGGCACCTACATCCGCACGCTGGGCGAGGACATCGGCGAGGCGCTGGGCTGCGGCGCGCACCTGGGTTCGCTGCGCCGCATCGAAACCGGCGGCCTCACGGTGGACCGCTGCGTGTCGCTGGGCCAGCTGGAGGCCATGACCGAGGACGAGCGCCTGGCCTGCCTGCAGCCGGTCGAATCGCTGCTGGCCGGTCATACGTCCATCACGCTGGGCGAGCAGGATGCGGGCCGCTTTCTCTCCGGCGTGCGCCGGCGCGGCCCGTGGGCCGATACCCCTACCGCCGCCGTGTTTGGCGACACGCCGCGCGCGTTGCTGGGCGTAGGCCATGTCACGCGCGGCGAACTGATACCGGGCCGGTTGTTGAGCCCTATCGAAATTCAACAAATTCTGGAAACGAGCAAGCCATGAGCAAACAAATCCGCAACATCGCCATCATCGCCCACGTGGACCACGGTAAAACGACCATGGTGGACCAGCTTCTGCGCCAGTCCGGCACCTTCGCCGACCACGAGAAAGTGGTGGACACGGTGATGGACAACAACGCCATCGAACGCGAGCGCGGCATCACCATCCTGGCCAAGAACTGCGCCGTGAGCTGGGAAGGCACGCACATCAACATCGTGGACACCCCGGGCCACGCGGACTTCGGCGGCGAGGTGGAGCGCGCCCTCTCCATGGTGGACGGCGTGCTGCTGCTCATCGACGCGCAGGAAGGCCCCATGCCCCAGACGCGCTTCGTGACCAAGAAGGCGCTGGCCCTGGGCCTCAAGCCCATCGTGGTGGTGAACAAGGTGGACAAGCCCGGCGCCGCGCCCGACAAGGTCATCAACGCCGCGTTCGACCTGTTCGACAAGCTGGGCGCGACGGACGAGCAGCTCGACTTCCCCGTGGTCTATGCCTCGGGCATCAACGGCTGGAGTTCGCTCGAAGAGGGCGCGCCCGGCGAGCAGTGGGGCCCGGACATGTCGGCGCTGTTCAACACCATCCTCAAGCACGTGCCCGCCAACTCGGGCGACGCCGAGGCGCCGCTGCAGCTGCAAATTTCGGCACTCGATTTCTCCACCTTCGTGGGCCGCATCGGCGTGGGCCGCGTGAGCCAGGGCACCATCAAGCCCGGCATGGACGTGCTGGTGATGGAAGGCCCTGACGGCAAGCAGACCAAGGGCCGCATCAACCAGGTGCTGACCTTCCAGGGCCTGGACCGGATGCAGACGCCCGCCGCCGGCCCGGGCGACATCGTGCTGATCAACGGCATCGAGGACATCGGCATCGGCGTGACGGTGACCGACCCCGCCAACCCCGCGCCCCTGCCCATGCTCAAGGTGGACGAGCCCACGCTGACCATGAACTTCTGCGTCAACACCTCGCCGCTGGCGGGCCGCGAAGGCAAGTTCGTCACCAGCCGCCAAGTGTGGGACCGCCTGCAAAAAGAACTGCAGTCCAACGTCGCCCTGCGCGTGAAGGAAACCGACGAGGACGGCATTTTCGAAGTGTCCGGCCGGGGCGAACTGCACCTGACCATCCTGCTCGAAAACATGCGCCGCGAAGGCTACGAGCTGGCTGTGTCCAAGCCCCGCGTGGTGTTCCGCGACGTGGACGGCGAAAAGCACGAGCCGATCGAACTCGTGACCGCCGACATCGAGGAAGGCCACCAGGGCGGCGTGATGCAGGCCCTGGGCGAGCGCAAGGGCGAGCTGGTCAACATGGAACCCGATGGCCGGGGCCGCGTGCGCCTGGAGTACCGCATTCCGGCGCGCGGCCTGATCGGCTTCACCAACGAATTCCTGAACCTGACGCGCGGCTCGGGCCTCATCAGCAACATCTTCGACAGCTACGAGGCGCACAAGGGCGAGATCGGCGGCCGCAAGAACGGCGTGCTGATCAGCATGGACGACGGTGAAATCTTCACCTACGCCCTGGGCAAGCTCGACGACCGCGGCCGCATGTTCGTGAAGGCGGGCGACCCGGTGTACGAGGGCATGATCGTCGGCATCCACAGCCGCGACAACGACCTCGTGGTGAACGCCACGCGCACCAAGCAGCTGACCAACTTCCGCGTCTCGGGCAAGGAAGACGCGATCAAGATCACGCCGCCGATCGACCTCACGCTCGAATACGGCGTGGAGTTCATCGAGGACGACGAACTGGTCGAGATCACCCCCAAGAGCATCCGCCTGCGCAAGCGCCACCTGAAGGAACACGAGCGCAAGCGCGCCAGCCGCGAAGGCGCGTAAGGACGCTGCCCATGAGCCACGCGCGCGCCGTCTGGCTGATGGTGCTGGCCACGTTCATGTGGTCGATCGCGGGCGTGGTCACGCGCCAGCTGGAGGCCGCGCGCAGCTTTGAAGTGACCTTCTGGCGCAGCGCGTTCTGCCTGCTGTGCCTGCTGGCGCTGCTGCCGCTGACGCAAGGCCGCGCGGTGTTCCGCGACATCCGGCGCGGCGGCGCCGCGCTGTGGCTGTCCGGCTTGTGCTGGAGCGTGATGTTCACGGCCTTTATGGTCGCCATCCTGCTCATGCCCGTGGCCAACGTGCTGGTCACCATGGCCAGCGGCCCGCTGCTCACGGCGGTGTTCGCGCGCCTGTTCATCGGCCACCGCATCGCGCCGCGCACCGGCGTGGCCATCGTGGTCGCGGGCGCGGGCATCGCGTGGATGTACGGCTCGCAGGTGTCCAGCCTGCCGCTCGCGGGCACGCTGGTGGCCTTGTGCGTGCCCATGGCCGCCGCCACCAACTGGACGGTGGTGCAATCGTCCCAGCGCCACGGCCATGCGGTGGACCTGGTGCCCGCCGTGCTCATCGGCGCGGTCATCTCCGTGGTCGCCACGCTGCCGTTCTCGCTGCCGTTCTCGGCCACGGCGCATGACCTGGCGTGGCTCGCGCTGCTGGGCGTGGTGCAGCTCGCCATCCCCAGCGTGATGGTGGTGCGGTGCGGGCGTGTGCTCAAGGCGCCGGAACTGGCGCTGCTCGGGCTGCTGGAGGTGATCTTCGGCATCCTGCTCGCCTGGCTCGGCGCCGGCGAGCGGCCCGCGCCCCAGGTGCTGGCGGGCGGCGCGCTGGTCATCGGCGCGCTGCTGGTCAATGAATGTTTGGCATGGAAGGAACAACGATGACGGACGTGATCGCCGAGGTGAAGGGCCGGGTCGGCTGCATCACCCTCAACCGCCCCAAGGCGCTGAACGCGCTGTCGCTGGGCATGGTGCGCGAGTTGATGGGCGCGCTGCTGGCGTGGCAGAAAGACGACGCCGTGCTCGCCGTCGCCATCCGCGGCAGCAGCAAGGACGGCGCTTTCGGCCACTTCTGCGCGGGCGGCGACATCCGCTTCCTGCACCAGGCGGGCAGCACGGGCAACCCGCAGCTCGAAGACTTCTTCACCGAGGAATACGCCCTCAACCACCTGATCCACACCTACGGCAAGCCCTACATCGCGTTCATGGACGGCATCGTCATGGGCGGCGGCATGGGCATCAGCCAGGGCGGCACGCTGCGCGTGGTGACGGAGCGTACCAAGATGGCCATGCCCGAAACGGCCATCGGCCTGTTCCCCGACGTGGGCGGCGGCTACTTCCTGAGCCGCTGCCCCGGCCACGCGGGCGAGTGGCTGGCGCTGACGGGCGAAACCATAGCCGGCGCCAACGCCGTGGCGTATGGCCTGGCCGACGGCTTGCTGCCCTCCGACCAGCAGGCCGTGCTATGGGACGCGCTGGGCACGCAGGACTTTGCCGACGGCAAGGCGGTGGAAGCCCTGGTTGCTTCAAAATTCATAGCTTCTAGCGCACGTCCAGCAAGCGCTGAAGCCCCATTTGACCTCTATTTCGGCGGGGAGAACGTCCAGGCCATCGTCCAGGCGCTGGAAGCCGCTCCCGGCGACTGGGAGCGCGCCACCGCCGCCACGCTGCGCAAGCGCTCGCCGCTCATGCTCCACGTGGTGCTGGAACAAATCCGCCGCGCGCGGGGCATGACCCTGGCAGAAGACCTGCGCATGGAGCGCGACCTGGTGCGCCACTGCTTTTATTTGCGCCCCGGCCAGAGCGAGACCATCGAGGGCATCCGTGCCCTGGCCGTGGACAAGGACCACAGCCCGCAGTGGAACCCCGCGCGCATCGAGGACGTGACGCCCGCCATGTGGCAGCCGTTCTTCGACAGCCCCTGGCCCGCGCACGCGCACCCGCTGGCGGCGCTGGGCTGAACAGGCGAGGGCAGGGCTGGTCAGCGGTTGCGGGATTTCATCGCCCGCTCCACCTCGCGCTTGCCCTCGCGGTCCTTGATGGTGTCGCGCTTGTCGTGCTCGGCCTTGCCCTTGGCCAGCGCGATGTCACACTTGGCCAGGCTGCCCTTCCAGTGCAGGTTTAGCGGCACCAGGGTGTAGCCTTTTTGCTCCACCTTGCCGATCAGGCGCTTGATCTCGTCCTTCTTGAGCAGCAGCTTCTTGATGCGCGCCGCGTCGGGGCTCACGTGGGTGGACGCGGTCTTGAGCGGGTTGATCTGGCAGCCGATGAGGAACAGCTCGCCATCCTTGATGATCACGTAGCCGTCGGTCAGCTGCGCCTTGCCCTCGCGCAGCGCCTTCACCTCCCAGCCGTGCAGCACCATGCCGGCCTCGTGGCGTTCTTCGAAGAAGTAGTTGAACGCGGCCTTCTTGTTGTCGGCGATGCGGGAGGGAGCTTCGGGTTTCTTGGACATGGATAATCGATGCAGAACCGCACATTGTAGGCAACGCTGTATCAGTCCCTCGCGCGCATCGCACCCCTGGCTTGGGCGGTCTGCGGCGTTGCAAATGCTCGCAATAGCTACGGCTATTGCTGTGCTTTGCGCCTTGCATCCCATCCCAATCCAGGGCGCGCTGCATCGCGGAGACTAATCCAGCGTCGCCTTATGAAAACCGTCCACAAGTCCGTCCTGATCTGGTATGCCCCCGAGGAAATGTTCGCCTTGGTGACGGACGTGGCGCATTACCCCGACTTCCTGCCCTGGTGCGACCGCGCCCAGGTGCTGGAGCAGGACGCCGAGGGCATGACGGCCGAGGTGGGCATTGCGATGGCCGGCCTGCGCCAGTCCTTCACCACGCGCAACACGCACGAGCCGGGCCGGCGCGTGCAGATGCAGTTGGTGAAGGGGCCGTTCTCGCACCTCGAAGGCGACTGGCACTTCCGCCCCGTGGGCGACGGCCAGCAGCGCGCCTGCCGCGTGGAGCTGGACCTGCGCTACGGCTTTGGCAGCGCCGCGCTGGCGGCGCTGGTGGGGCCGGTGTTCGACCGCATCGCAAGCACGCTGGTGGATGCCTTCATCCAGCGCGCCGAGCAGGTCTACGGCTGATGCGGATCGTGGTGTGCGCCAGCCTGGCGCCGGGCGAGGTCCGCGAAGCCACCCTGGAACTGCCGCCCGGCAGCCGCCTGGCCGATGCACTGGCCGCCAGCGGCCTGGCCATTCCGCCCGATGCGCCTTGTGGCATCTGGGGCAGGGCGGCGGAGCGCGGCGCGCCCTTGCGCGACGGCGACCGCGTGGAAGCCTACCGCGCGCTCACCGTGGATCCGAAAGTGGCGCGTCGCGAGCGCTTCGCGCGCCAGGGCACGCGCGGCACCGGGCTGTTCGCGCGGCAGCGGCCCGGGGGCAAGGCCGGGTACTGAAACGCAAGCCTTGGCGAAAGCCTTTACTGGCAGTTGGAGGCGATGATCTCGTCGGCCCGTTTGGTTTCTGCCGCGCGCGTGGCTTCGTCGATGAATTCGCGCTCGCCCTGCGCATTGATCCGTGTCAGCGGCTGGCCTGATGCGTAGGTCGTCTTGGCCTGCCTTGCGCGTGCGCAGTTGTCGGCACGGGCCTTGGCAAGGCGCTCTTCCTCGGCGTGCTTTTTGGCGGCCTCTTCGGCCTCGGCCTTGGCCTTGCGCTCCTGCAATTCCTTGTCCTGGCCGCTGGGGCGGGGCAGGCTGGCGGCGGCTTGCGCCGGCGCCGGGGCGGGCGAGGGCGCGGCCACTGGCCTGGAATGCACGCCCGGTTGCTTGAGGATGTTCTTGTCCGGCACGTCCATCGGCGGCGGGCGGTCGCTGAACACCTTGCGGCCATCCTTGTCGATCCACTGCCATTGGGCCGTGGCGCTCAGGGCGGCGCAGCACAGGGCGGTGGCGAGCAGAAGGCGCGGCGTTTTCATGGTGACGGAGTGTATCTTGGCACGGGTACAATCCGTTTTTTGGAGCTTTACACATGCGCCTTCTCGGAAAAGCGCTCACCTTCGACGACGTGTTGCTGGTGCCCGCCTACTCCCAAGTCCTGCCCAAGGACACCTCCCTCGCCACCCGCCTCTCGCGCAACATCCAGCTGAACCTGCCGCTCGTGTCCGCCGCCATGGACACGGTGACCGAGGCGCGCCTGGCCATCGCCATCGCGCAAGAGGGCGGCATGGGCATCGTGCACAAGAACCTCACGCCCGCCGAGCAGGCCGCGCAGGTCGCCAAGGTCAAGCGCTACGAATCCGGCGTGCTGCGCGACCCGGTGGTCATCACGCCCGAGCACACGGTGCTGCAGGTGCTGCAGCTGTCGGAGCAACTGGGCGTCTCGGGCTTCCCGGTGTGCGACGGCGGCAAGGTGGTCGGCATCGTCACCGGCCGCGACATGCGCTTCGAGACGCGCTACGACGTGAAGGTCAGCGAGATCATGACCCCGCGCGAAAAGCTCATCACCGTGAACGAGCGCGACGGCACCACGCCCGAGCAGGCCAAGGCGCTGCTCAACAAGCACAAGCTCGAACGCATCCTGGTCATCAACGATGCCTTCGAACTCAAGGGCCTCATCACGGTGAAGGACATCACCAAGCAGACCACCTTCCCCAACGCCGCGCGCGACAGCAATGGCCGCCTGCGCGTAGGCGCCGCCGTGGGCGTGGGCGAGGGCACCGAGGAGCGCGTCGAGGCGCTGGTGAAGGCCGGCGTCGATGCCATCGTGGTCGACACGGCCCACGGCCACAGCAAGGGCGTGATCGAGCGCGTGCGCTGGGTCAAGCAGAACTACCCGCAGGTGGACGTGATCGGCGGCAACATCGCCACCGGCGCCGCCGCGCTGGCGCTGGCCGAGGCGGGTGCGGACGCGGTCAAGGTTGGCATCGGCCCCGGCTCCATCTGCACCACGCGCATCGTGGCGGGCGTGGGCGTGCCGCAAATCATGGCCATCGACAGCGTGGCCACCGCGCTCAAGGGCTCGGGTGTGCCGCTGATCGCCGACGGCGGCATCCGCTACTCGGGCGACATCGCCAAGGCCCTGGCCGCAGGCGCGTCCACGGTGATGATGGGCGGCATGTTCGCGGGCACCGAGGAAGCGCCCGGCGAGGTCATCCTCTACCAGGGCCGCAGCTACAAGAGCTACCGCGGCATGGGCTCCATCGGCGCCATGCAGCAGGGCAGCGCCGACCGCTACTTTCAGGAAAGCAGTACCGGCAACCCCAACGCCGACAAGCTCGTGCCCGAAGGCATCGAAGGCCGCGTGCCCTACAAGGGCAGCATGGTCAGCATCGTCTACCAGATGGCGGGCGGCGTGCGCGCCAGCATGGGCTACTGCGGCTGCGCCACCATCCAGGAGATGAACGACAAGGCCGAATTCGTCGAGATCACCACCGCCGGCATCCGCGAAAGCCACGTGCACGACGTGCAGATCACCAAGGAAGCGCCCAACTACCGGGCCGACTGAAACTATCATTTCGATAGCTGCCAGCGCTTGTCCGTCAAGCGCTGGAGGCCGATTTCATTAAAAATCGCCATGCAACACCAGAAAATCCTCATCCTCGACTTCGGCTCGCAAGTCACCCAGCTCATCGCCCGCCGCGTGCGCGAGGCGCACGTGTACTGCGAGGTGCACCCCTGCGACGTGAGCAGTGACTGGGTGCGCGAATACGCCAAGGACGGCACGCTCAAGGGCGTCATCCTCTCGGGCAGCCACGCCAGCGTGTACGAGGTGGACGACCGCGCGCCCGACGCCGTGTTCGAGCTCGGCCTGCCCGTGCTCGGCATCTGCTACGGAATGCAGACCATGGCGCAGCAGCTGGGCGGCAAGGTCGAAGGCTCCAACACCCGCGAATTCGGCTACGCCGAAGTCCGCGCGCGCGGCCACACGGCGCTGCTGAAAGACCTGGCCGACTTCACCACCCCCGAGGGCCACGGAATGCTCAAGGTGTGGATGAGCCACGGCGACAAGGTCACCGAACTGCCGCCCGGCTTCAAGCTCATGGCCAGCACCGACAGCTGCCCCATCGCCGGCATGGCCGACGAGGCGCGCCGCTTCTACGCCGTGCAGTTCCACCCCGAGGTCACGCACACCGTGCAGGGCAAGGCGCTGCTGGAGCGCTTCGTGCTCGGCATCTGCGGCACGCGGCCCGATTGGGTCATGAAAGACCACATCGCCGAAGCCGTCGAGTCCATCCGCGCCCAGGTGGGCGACGAGGAAGTCATCCTCGGCCTGTCCGGCGGCGTGGATTCCAGCGTGGCCGCCGCGCTGATCCACCGCGCCATTGGCGACCAGCTCACCTGCGTGTTCGTGGACCACGGCCTGCTGCGCCTGAACGAGGGCGACATGGTGATGGACATGTTCGAGGGCAAGCTGCACGCCAAGGTCATCCGCGTGGACGCCAGCGACCTGTTCCTCGGCAAACTCGCGGGCGTGGCCGACCCCGAGCAAAAACGCAAGATCATCGGCGGCCTGTTCGTCGACGTCTTCAAGGCCGAGGCCGAAAAACTCAAGGCCGCCCGCCCCGGCAGCAAGGGCGCGACCTTCCTGGCCCAAGGCACCATCTACCCCGACGTGATCGAGTCCGGCGGCGCCAAGAGCAAAAAAGCCGTCACCATCAAAAGCCACCACAACGTCGGCGGCCTGCCCGAGCAACTCGGCCTCAAGCTCCTGGAGCCGCTGCGCGACCTGTTCAAGGACGAAGTGCGCGAACTCGGCGTCGCCCTGGGCCTGCCGCCCGACATGGTCTACCGCCACCCCTTCCCCGGCCCCGGCCTGGGCGTGCGCATCCTGGGCGAGGTGAAGAAGGAATACGCCGACCTGCTGCGCCGCGCCGACGCCATCTTCATCGAAGAACTGCGCAACTTCCGCGACGAGGCCAGCGGCAAGACCTGGTACGACCTTACCAGCCAGGCTTTCACCGTCTTCCTGCCCGTCAAGAGCGTGGGCGTGATGGGCGATGGCCGCACCTACGACTACGTGGTCGCCCTGCGCGCGGTACAGACCAGCGACTTCATGACGGCGGACTGGGCGGAGTTGCCTTATGCGCTGCTCAAGAAGGTGTCAGGGCGCATCATCAACGAAGTGCGTGGCATCAACCGCGTGACCTACGATGTCTCTTCCAAGCCGCCGGCGACCATTGAGTGGGAATGAAAGTTGAAAAATTCCCTTTAAAATCAACAACTTACGAAAACCGTCAAAGATAATTCATTGGCAACTTCCCTCTCGTAAGTTGTTGATTTCAAAGGATTCTTCCCCAGGATCTCTTGCCCATCAGGGGCTGCCAGAAGATGACTTTGACGGTATGGCTGGCGGTACGAATGAGCTCTTTGCGCTAGGGCCATGCAGGCCGAAACTGGATCGCTACGGCGATACCGTCGGTGACGGTAAAAATTGATCTCGGAAGCTAGGTTTCATGCGGGTTCGCAGGCATCTGCACACCTCTTGATTGGTGACGGCGTTTCGCCGGCCCAGCAGAAACAGAGAGAAAAAGCTCGCGGTCCTGCAATCAAGACCTTCGGTGACCATGCAACCCAGTGGCTCTACGGAGCCACCATGGCTGAATCGACGCGGGTGGTGCGCAAGAGCGTATTGAACCGCGACATCCTGCCGGACTTCAGCAAGCGCCTTTTGAGCGAGGTTCGCGCGGAAGATTTGCGTGCGCTGTGCATGCGCGTGAAGGAGCGCGGGGCTCCGACGACCGCGATTCATGTTCGAGAGGTCGTCAAGCAGATCTATAGCTACGCCAACCTGCATGGAGAAAAGGTAGCCAATCCTGCGGATGAGGTCGGCGCAGCGTCCATCGCCAAGCTCGTGCCTAAGGATCGGGCGCTGTCTCCCGCTGAAATCCAGTTGATGTGCAGGCAGCTTGACCTGGTGGCGACAGATGCTGCGATCCGGCTCGCCTTGCGTTTGATCTTGCTGACTCTGGTGCGCAAGAGCGAATTGATCGAGGCGACCTGGGACGAGGTGGATTTCAATACAGCGATATGGACCATCCCGAAGGCCCGAATGAAGGGGAGGAGGGCGCACAACGTGTACTTGTCTTCCCAAGCGCTTGATACCATGATCGCGCTGCGCACGTATGCTGCTGGGTCGAGGTATGTGCTGCCTTCTCGCTATGACGCGGATCGATGCATGTCGAAGGGCACACCGAACCGCGTGACGAGCCTCATCGTCGAGCGGGCGAAAGCTGCAGGGCTTCCGCTAGAACCGTTCACGGTTCATGACCTGAGACGGACCGGGTCTACCTTGCTTAACGAGGCCGGCTTCAATGGCGACTGGATCGAAAAGTGTCTCGCACACGAAAGCGGACATTCGTCGCGATCGGTCTACAACAAGGCGGAATATGCCGAGCCGCGCAGGCACATGCTTCAGGAGTGGGCGAACATGGTCGATGCGTGGGCTGCAGGGGGAGCGTACAAGCCTGCTTTGTTCCCGGTGACAACACTTCCCAGGGCCGGTCGTGGGCAACGAAATGAGGTTGCAACCGAGGAGGGTTGCATGGCGTAGCCATAGGGTTGCTGGGGGAGCTGAGTTCGACTTCCGGCCGCTCCGTCACCAGTCTCATGTGGTCCCATGTAGTCTCATCGGGCCCCATATTTGGTGAATTTGAAAGGCCAGAGCAAGATTGCTGTGGCTTTTTCCTTTGCTTCACCTCGTCTCAGGCCGTCTCACCTCGTCTCGCAACGCATTCGGGGGTCGAGAACTCGGTTCGATTTCCAAATCATCCGCCAACACGTCGAGTAAGGTATTGATCTAGAAGGAGTTTTCGGATTGTCATCCGACGCGATCCTCGGCTATGAGTGGTTTTTTTGGAGGGACATGTGTCCGATGCCGACCATGTAGCGGAAATTCGGCGCTTACACCGCCTGGAATGACACTTTGAAGCCGCGCCGTTGCAGTTCACCTAACAGCCAAGCGACACCGCACTTCGCAAAAAACGGCAACGCATCGACGTGTTTCCCCATCAGAACGAGGCACAAATCCCATTCGTGCTGTTTCGGGCGTTCGTCTAGCCAGTCGGTTGGCCAGCCTTTGCCGACGCCGGCAACCTTCTCCGCCAGCTTATTTCGGTAGCTGGGATCCGTGTCGAAGAACAGCTCCGCCGTGCGACGAACTTGTTCGCAAAGGTGACTAACGCCTGCCGAGCCTCCTGGGTGCTTGACGAAGTACAGCGTCTTGGTGCGCAGGTGCATGATGTCGCAATACTCGAAGCGAGACGATCCGCCGCCATAGCTCACCAGCTCCTTGTCGAACAGCCACAGTTCGGGATCGGCGGTCGCGGCGTCCGCGTTGTAGGGCCCCTCGTTGTCGATGGTATTCCATGCTTTGAGGGCGACGGCAGGTGCGCCAAGCGTTGCAAGCGTCCGCTTCGTGCTCTCGATGAAATCCCGATCTGCCGCGTACCAGTTGCCTGAGGACAGCACATGGGTCACCCCGCCGAGGTCGACCTCCGTCCCCATGCAGTGGTACATGACGCATGTGTTGATCTCGTCCTTGTTCTCGTCCAGCAGATGGACCGTCGTGCTCTTAGCTGCGTTGACGCCAAGCTGGTTGCCCTGGTCCTCGACGTATCGCTGCCAGCTCGCAAACATCAGATATGGCGAAGTCGCGGCGCCCTTGTGCTTGCGACCGATGACGAAGTGCTGGGGATAGGCCACGTCGCCGCTGCGCTCACTCGGCGCCGCCAACGAGATGGCTGCTTCTGGGTGTGGGCCGGTGAGAAGGCCATCCAACAGCACATCGAGCTGCTGGACCTTGTCCTCGTCACGGACCGGCACCAGGTTGTTGGCTTGGGGCCAGCGGAGACGGTGATCGTTCGAGTCGAAGCGCTCGATAATCCGATCCAGCGTCTCGACGAGCTTGGCAACCTCCAGGTCGAACTTAAACGAGACGCCCCCGCGCACCTTCGTGCCAAAGGCCGGCCAGTACGCCGGCTCCGGCACGCCCTCGACGGCAGTGACCAGATCCCGATCCGCCTCAAAGCCGAACTCCCGCACCGCTGCAGCGCGCGGCGCACGCTCGCTGGCGATGTGGCGTCTAGCGAAAACCTGTTCGGCGCGCACCTCGCGGATCTGTCCCTGCGTGACGATAGACAAGGCGACGATCTTTCCGAACTCGGGTTCGACCCACTCGCCCTTGACCTTGGAGTGCCCATACCCGAAGGTGAACACGAAGGTTTTGTCGCCACGGGGCGCCCACAAGATTGCGCCAGGCGACTGGCCTTGGAGCTGTGGGGCGTTGCCCGGTGCAAGCAGCGCCGAGATAGGGGCCAGCCACCGGGGCGCCTCGGCATCGGCAGGGAGTGCAATAAACGCCCCGCCGGGAATCTCGTCGATCAGCGGGTAGACCGCCGTGCTTGCCGCTTCGAGCTGTTGCTGAGCTTCCGCTGTCTTTGACTTCTTCAGCAGGTACACGCTCACGTTGAGGCGAGCTTCATCACCTGGGCCTGCCATGCAGTTTCTCCTCCGAAAAGTTGGGCTTTCCCCATCCTTATGGATGTGTAGCGGCGCGTTGGGCCACGCGATTCTCCACAGGGAAACTTGTTAGCAGGGATGGGATTTTTCCTGGGGCTTTGTCTAGATTGGGTTCCAGGCCAGCCGCCCATAACAGCGTTGGAACATGCTGAGGCAGAAGTGGTGTGGCGATGGGAGGCCGCGCTTTCCTCACGGGGCTGGCTGACATCAGACCTAAACCCAAGCGTCCGGAACAAGCCCCTTGCCGCGCCATTCTTCGACGAGGTGAATGTTCTCTAGCCCTCCCCAAACCTCCTCGTCCGCATGGTCGAGAACAATGATTTGGAGGCGTCCATCTGTCTTCGCGATAATGTTGTCGAACAGCGCGAAGACCTTTCTCACTGCAACAACGTCTTCATTCTTCCAAGTCGGATCGAGCTCGTTATCGGCCAACGTTCCGGCGCGACGCGCCGGGAAGTAGACCTGGCTCGGCTGGTCGTAGACCAGCAGCGCGGGAACAGGGTGCTGCGGCAAGCGCAAGAAGTACCCTTGCAGCGCCAGACTGAGGGCAACGTGATACGCCAACCAGTTCGCGCCACTGCCAATCTCCCAGAGGAAGTCGTCTCGCGTTTCGCGGATGACTCTCACGGTGAGGTCTTGGATGACGAGTCGAATTGGTGCGTCAGGCCACTCGCCGTCGAGCTGCGGAATTAGCCTGCCAGAGATGTCCTGGATGGTGTTGAGTGCGTTCTCCAGCTTCCGTCCAATCTCATGTTCGGACACCAGCTTGGCCAACCTTTCAACCTCCGCCCGTAGCGTCGAAATCTCTTGGTTCAGTTCCGAAGACGTATCGGCAGCGTCGTACAGCCTGAGGGCCTCCTGCAATCGCCCCAGGAATCGGGAGATTTCCTCGCCTCGCGTGGTGACCTTCCGTGCCTCATCAGACTGTCCTTCCAAGGTGCGGATCTCCGCCCGCACGGCGGCCAAGTCGCTGAGCACGGTGTCGATCGCCTCACGTTGGCACAACGTCTCTTTTCCGAGCGATTCCGCAATTCCCGGATAGGACCGCAGCCGCAACTCAATGCCTTCCAGTGCTTGGCATAGCTGGTCGATTCGCGCACGGCCTGCCTCACTGGGCTCGAGTACCGCCGCAGGATGCTCTGACGCAAGGTCTCGAATCCAGGCAGACAAGCTCAGGCGGTCACGCTGAATACGGAGACCATCGCGATACTCGTCGCTGCTTTCGTCGAGACGCCGCAGTTCATGAAGGCGTTGACGTGACTGATTGAGGGTCATAGTCAGCTTTGACTCGACCGCGCGCAGTTCGGTGAGCCTGCTCATGATGACGTCCATCGTCGCCAACGTAGGCGTTGCGGACCGTGTGTCGCCGCGAAGCGCCTCGCGCAGCAGGTCGACGGTCGAAGGCCAATCATCCGGCACCACTGTGTGCGCCGGAAGAAGTCCATATTCAATCGCGAGACGGGCCCAAGCGAACCCCTCACGCTGCCATGCGACACCTGTGTCCTGCCGCGCCTTCAACTCCGCTTGCTTGCGACGTAGAAGCCGCGACAGCCGGTCGAGGTCGTGCCGAGCCTGAAGCAGTTCAGGGCTTATCGCGCCGAGTACGTAAGGGAATATGGTCTTCAGCTTCTCGCGGTGTTCCGTCGTGTCGGCCTTGAAGAACAGGACATCGGGGTTGGCGACGATGTTCTGCGGTTGGAACAGGAAGGCCATTAGGTCGCGGAAGCTCACGCGCGACTTGAATCTCTCATCTGTTCCGGGCTCGAATTGCAGGTTCGACAGACCGGAGAGCCTATTCAAAACGCCCTTCACATAGTCGACGTTCTGGTGCTTTCCCGTGATGACCGAAGGGACCTCAACGACGGGACCCTCTAGGAGCAGCATCTCTCCGGATGCTTTTAGGTCACCGGGCTCCCGTCGTGCGAGCAGCTTCTGACCTTCAAGCGTGTCGACCAGAACGCCAAACCATGAGCACGTCTCTCGAATGACGCCCACGGGAATCGCACACTTCTCTGACCCCAGGCAGTAGTCAATGATGGGGATGACCGAAGACTTCCCAGTCTTCGAGGCGCCGCTGATGACGTTCACCATGCCCGGCTCGAACTTGACTACCCTCGGCTCGCCGCCGTTCCGCGGCCACAAGATGACTTTCAACAGTTGGAAGTGCATCAGAACCCTACCTTCAATGTGTGGGCGACCTGTTGGTCCGACAGGCCTGCGAACCAGTACCCGATCTTTTCGCAGGCTGGTGCGATGCGTCGGATTCGCTCAGGAAGCGCAGGAGCCTGCAGTTCATGGTGCGGGCTGAATGCTCGAACGGTCGCAGTACTCGGTTCGATGCGAACCAGCTGCGACTGCTCGGCGACCATGAGCGATCCAAGCGTCAGCTGACGGAGAGCCAAGGTGCGACCGTGCACCGCCAACAGGTTCTCGCGTTGCTCGCCGAGCTTGCCCACGAAGAGATGCAAACCAGAAGCCTTTTGCGTGCCCAGCACCATGTCCAAAGTTGGCGTATGAAGGATCAGCGGCAAGAGCAAAAACGCAAGAGGCAGGGTCACAGCCTGTCCGTCGCGCTCCTGAAATCCAAGACCGAATCGCCAGATGGCGTACGCACCCAGCGCTTCGTTCTGGACAATTGCAGCTTCGCCGAGGCGCGCTACACGAGCTCCGTCCGTCACTTCTTGTCCTCATTCAGAAGAGTCTGGTGCTCGGGGTGCCACCCCAGCTTTCGTCTGTCGGCCAAGTCGGTAAAGCCGCCATGGGTGAAGAATCCGGGCACTACACGGCTGTCCAGCGGTACTTCCATAGCGGCGCAGCGGCTGTAGACGATCCGGCCTTGAGCTTCTTGAGTTTTCTCGGAGTAGGTATCTTGGACCTCGCTCTGCGCCGCGTCGTGCTTGCGTAGCAAGGTGTCTTCCCAGTCCTCGAAGGTGCCGTCGAAGACGAGACCTTGGTCCGCCCACTTCACTTTTTCGCCGGACGTGCGCATGAGGTCACTGGCCGCCCGGAGTTGCTGCTCTTCAGACGCCTCTATCAATTGCAGTTGCCGCACGAAGACCGGGCGGCTCGTCAACAACGCCTTCGCGGCGTCTTTGGATGGGGCTGCCGTGAAAGCCGGCAGATAGCCCGCCATATTGTTCTGGCGGACGAAGGCGTGGAAGTTTCTTCGGAACTCCGCGACATCCAGCAGTGCTGGGGCCTTCCTGCGAATGTACTTGTCGGCCGCTTCCTTCGCCTGGCCAATCGCCGAGGCACAAATCACGTCGAGCGACGCCTCTGGAACCGTGGGCCTTAGCAGCTCACGAAGAGGCTCTAATGGGTCAGCGTCCGTGGCAAAGACGGTGGTCTTGCCAACGACCGCCAAACGCAGTGCGTCAGTCGCATCGAGGAACTTCTGAACGTACGCTATGCACTTGGGGGGATCGGCCCTTTTCTTCAACTTGTCCCTGACCTGTTTGACAAGTGATTCGACAGCCTTCGCGTCTGCTGCGGCGTGCATCGCCGCACTCAGCTTGCCGGGCTTCGGAGGCGTCACGTAGAGTTGAAAGGAGGTTTTCGCCCCATCGACTCGTCTGCGTCTCCACCGCGCCCAG